>NZ_CM132608.1:0-3844459 GCF_053842995.1 Fusibacter sp. JL298sf-3 | reverse complement strand
ATATGATTCACATGTGATAATGTCTTAAGTAATCAAACGTGATTTTGTCCCAAAAGATATAATGCTATAATAATACCTCAATGAATGAAAGCATCGAGGTAAATTAAATGACAAAGGTAGAATTACGTATGAATGAAAATCTAAAATATGAAATCATTAAAAAGCTCGTCGATACGAATGGCAATAAAAAAACAGCTTCACTTAAGCTAGGCTGTAGTATTAGAACGGTTAATCGATTAATCCAGGGCTATCGGTCAGAAGGGAAAGACTTCTTTGTCCATGGAAACCGTGGAAAGAAACCCGTTCACGCCCTGTCTAGCGAAACTAAAACGTTGATTTTAGGACTTTACAGGACCAAGTATCCCGATGCGAATTTCGCTCATTTTACTGAAATCCTAGCAGAGCAAGAACACCTTTTTCTTTCTCCAACTACTGTAAAAAATATCCTTATGGAACAAGATGTTTTATCTCCCAAGGCTCACAGGTCAACAAAGAAAGCCCTTCGTAAAAAATTAGAAGCCCAAAAGAAAAAGGCTACTTCTAAAAGGGACATGGCGATTATTCAGCACAAGATCGTTGAACTCGATGAAAGCCACCCTAGAAGACCTAGATCCGCCTACTTTGGAGAAATGCTTCAGATGGACGCTTCGGTTCACATCTGGTTTGGCGGCGTCAAAACCCACTTACACGCTGCTATAGACGATGCCACAGGGCGAATCGTGGGGGCTTACTTCGACCACCAAGAAACACTTAAAGGCTATTACAATGTCTTTCATCAAATTTTAACAACCTATGGTATCCCACACATGTTTTACACGGACAGAAGGACTGTTTTTGAATACAAACAAAAAAAGGCCCCTTCACTTGAAAAGGATACCTTCACTCAGTTTTCTTACGCTTGCCATCAACTGGGGGTAGATATAAAAGTAACAAGCGTTCCACAGGCCAAAGGACGCGTAGAACGCTTATTCCAAACACTACAATCACGACTGCCGATCGACTTAAGAAACGCAGGCGTATCAAGCGTAGAGCATGCCAACGAATTTCTGAACTCCTACATAAAGAAATTCAATGACAAGTTTGCTCTGCCTTTTGATAATAACAAATCTGTGTTTGAAACGCAACCGTCTGATGAAAAAATCAATCTAACGCTTGCGGTAATTGCTGAGCGCAAAATTGATACAGGCCATTGCATTAAATTTGAAAATCAATATTTTAAACTCATGGACGACAGAGGCCTCCCTATTTATTACCACAAAGGCACTCCGGCTGTCATTATTAAGGCTTTTAACGGCTGTTTGATGGCCTCTGTAAACGAGAACGTTTATGAACTCGAACTTATCCCTTCTCATCTAAGGAAATCTAAGAACTTTGATTTTCAGGACGAGTTCGAGGCTCTGCCTAAAAAACGCAATATCCCTTCTATGATACATCCATGGCGGAAGAGCGCCATCAAGAAATTTATCAAAACACACTATGCTCAACACAATTATACTTTTGAGGACATCATTAACACTCAAGAAAACTTTTTCTCCGCTAATTAACAAAGCACCAGCTTTTTACTGGTGCTCATGTTTCATTTATTTTGGGACATTTTCAAAAGTGATTGACATGTTAAATTTACTTTTTTATGTGCATCATCAAGTCCAAAGCGCCCTGTCCAATCCCCAAGGTTTTAGCGATTTGGCGTTTATCTACGCCCTGTGCTTCCAACTCAAGGGCCTTTTCTAAAAGCGCTTCCTCAGGTGTTTTCTGAACAGGCGGCTTCATCCAGTCGGGTTTCTCCCTTGCCGACAAATGGATGTGTTCTTTCACTGCCCTCTCTTCTTTTTTCTCCACAGGCAGGTGCGCCACCACAGCCGGCATTTCTGACGTGAGTTTTTCCAGTGCCGCTTCTAAATCGGCCAACTGTTTTTCGTGCACGCTGTACTTGCCCTCCAAATCGCCGGATATGCTATAAAACGCCTGATTCATGTCATCGATGGCCATTTTAAGATTCAATAAGATGTCATTGAGCTCACCAGCATCGTAAAGTTGCGCTTGTTTTTGAAAGCGCTCTTGTTGCCTAAGCGCCTTGACAAATTCTCTTTTTAAAAGCAAAATGGCGCTTGCAACAATCAAAACGCCAAAAAGAATACTTACTATAAACATGTCACACCTTCATATCGAACTTGGACCCTCTCGGTTCCACGTATTTCTTTTTTTTCTTTTGTGCATCACTTGCATCCTCATCGTCTTCGCTCTGCTTTTTCTTTTTCGATTTAGAGTGCTTTTTTCGGTCGTCGTTTTTGACTTTTTTAAGTTCAGAGCGCTCAGATTTAGCGACGCGCTTCTGATTTTGCTCAGCTAAGGTCTTTCCCTTCTCCTGCGCCATTAAAAGCTCATTATCCGTTTTATTGACCACACTCTGCTTCGCTGGATGTATATCTTGCGTCTTGTGTACAACGATTTGCATATCAGCGGGCCTAATACTCATCAGCCTACCGCCCTTCTAATAACCGATTGCCACAATCTCGCCCCTATCTTTTGTGATAATGGCGTGCGACAAAATTTGCTTCACATAATAATTGGCACTACCGATCTTTACACGTGTACCGGGGTGGATATTCTCCGCTTTCAGCTGCGCCCCCCTGATGTTGTTAATCAGTTCGTTGAGCATGAGCAAACGCTGTCTCTTTTCCGTCAGGGATTGATCTAAAGTAACAAAATTGCCACTATACTTTTCATACATCGCCTTTGTTTTCAAATCCCCCGGATTTTGCTCAAGCTTAACTTTTAGCAACTTGACGGATTTTTCAAGCTTGTCGTGCATATCGATTAGGTCTTTTACTTCTATAGAAAGCGCTTTCAGCTCTTCGATAATTTCCACATCGACGCCGAGCTTCACCACGGTCATAATACCCAGTTCAGAACCGACAGTTACAGCTTCTACGCCTTTTTTGGAAATGACTTCGCCGCCGACAATAACGCCTTTCTTCCCCTTGACCACGACTTGACCGTCGCATTTGACGTTGGCGTTCATAATTGTCCCCGTCTCAATATCGCCTTTTACCACGACATTGGCACTGTTGATAAAGTTCACTGTGAGCTGGCCGCCACAGAAGATTTCTGCCACTTCGTGGCCTTGAATGCCTCTTGAAATCGTCAAATCACCGGTGACTTTTATTTTTGCCCCCTCCACGACGCCGTTGATAATCAAATCGCCGTCGCAGTCGACTTCATAACCACTTGTCACATTGCCGCCTACGACAACCTGCCCTTGAAACTTAATATTGCCGGTCTCTACACCGACATCTGTTCTGAGCTCCAGTAAGTTGATAATGCTTATCTTTTCGCCGGAGAAATCTATTTTGCCTTCACTGTCTGCAATAACTTGTAAGCCGTCATTGGAGACATGAACGTTTTTTCCTATTTTAAACTTGGCATCTTTGCCGTCTTTACCTTTAATCGTTTTCCCAGTAACCGTCGTCCCTTCAGTACCGGATGTCGGTGGCTTTTTTTCGGCTAAGACATCGCCTTTACGCACCATTTCAATTAAACCGAGGTTCTTAAAATCGACGCGTCCGTCGTCCAGCACCGCGGGTTTGGATTTGGCGTCCTTCTTGAAATTATACGTGATTTCAGCATTTTCACCATGTGTATGCGGTACACCCTCGGCGATTACTTCATTGATTACCGTTCTTTTTTCTTTGCAGATTTCCTGTATAAACGCTTCCTTTATACCGTAAACGACATTCTTGGCTTTTAAAGCCGTAATAATCTCTTCAGGCGCCACGGTTTCGCCGTCGGCTGCAAACTCAATGGAGGCACGTGCGGCATAATAGTCATCTGAAATTTTCACATCTAGTTCGTACTTTTGGTCTGTCATAGTCTCCCCCTAAAACTAACTGTGTTTAATACCTCTATCACCTATCAACTAAAAAGTCTTCTCTCTACTTAGTTTATTTGGAATGGCTACTTCCATACAAATCGTTCAATGCGTATTTTAGCTTTGCAATGGCCTTTGTATGAATTTGAGAAATTCTCGATTCAGAAACTTTTAAAATTTCAGATATCTCTTTATAGGTAAGCTCCGAATAATAGTACAGTTGCATCACTTTCTTTTCCTTCTCAGGAAGCGATTCAACAGTTTGTACCAAAATGTCTTTCATTTCCTCGTGTATATAATGGTCTTCGGGATTGTATTCTCTATGTTCAGATACGACGTCAAAACTCGTATTTTCTTCTATTTTTTCTTCAAGTGATAAAATCGAATAGGTGGTGACTTCACCTAAAAGCTTTTGATAGTCTTCTAATGAGATGCCGAGGACATCTGCCACTTGTTCATCAGAAATCTCATTGCCGTACAGCATCTGTAAACGCGAAATAGCTTCTTCTATTTTTTTGTATTTTTGTCTTGTGCTCCTAGGCACCCAGTCTAGATGTCTAATTTGATCAATAATAGCGCCGCGGATTCGAATATTTGCATACGTTTCAAATTTGACATCCTTTTTATAGTCAAACTTTTCTATGGCATCAATCAAACCGATAATACCATAGCCAATCAAATCGTCGTACTCCACGTGCGCGTTGTAATTTGTATAAAGTCTACCGGCTATAATCTTGACAAGCGAAACATAATGGACTATTAAATCGTCTTTGGCTTTCTGGCTATTTTTTTCTTTGTATTCGATCCAAAGCATTTCATTTGTCATCATCGCACCTTCTATATCCTATAATTCTTTTATGCCTTTACCTGCCGTCTTGATAATCAATTTACCGTCTTCACTGTAAAACTCTATAGTCCGACCAAAGTTGCCACCTGTCTCGTCGGCTTTAATAGGAATCTTGAGCTCCTTTAAAAGCGCTCTTACCGCCTCGGCGTTACGCTCACCTATCTTCATCGTATCACTGGCAGAAGAAAAAGAGAACATCTGCGCGCCGCCTGCAATTTTTGCAAAGCATCGACTTTTTCGCGCCCCCTTCTTCTCCATTTGCTTAAGCAACTCGACAATGGCAGTGTCGGCAAACTTCGCGACATTTTCATTTTTTCTAATGGCCTTACTGGAAGGCAACATAATATGTGCCATACCGGTGACTTTACTCGATGCGTCGTGTATGCAGATGCCCACACACGACCCCAATCCAAGGGTCGTGAGTGCATCCGGGTATTCGACGACCTTCAAATCGGCCATTCCAACTTTTATCATCGTGCTCATAGTGACACTCCTAAGCTCCCCAGCAGTACCTCATAAGAGTCCATATCCGGTATTAAGAAAAAGTAACCGTCAACGCTCTTTCCACCTTCTGTTTCAATGAATTCATTTTGTATAATCATGACACTATCGCTCATTTGGCCGAAGTGGATGGCGGGTACACTTAAAATCGCCCCCGCCATATCAATGGCAATAGCTGGGATGGAAATTTTTATTTTTAGGTTGGTCAGTCCCGAAAGAGACGCAATATAAGAACCGGCCAAAATGTTGCCAATTTCTTTCAGCGCCGACACCGTGAACTCATCGAAATCCGCATTGTCTCTCGGCATCAATAAATCGACTAAATTAATAGCCGATTTCTGATCGAGAACAAACATAATGCTGCCGGTGATATCGCCTTCTATCTTAAAGAAGATACCACTAACCACGTTCTCAGCGCCCCCTAGGAGTTCCGGCACCTCATCAAATCCGAGAAGTTTTACAACAGGTACTTTCATATCGATCTTTTTATCTATCATCTTTGCCAGTGAAGTCGCTGCATTCCCTGCTCCGATATTGCCAATTTCTCTTAAGACATCAATAATTAAATTGTTGTTCATCGCATTAAAATCAATACCCATCGTCTACTCCTATTCGCTCGCTTCACCGATATTTAAAACTTTGTTGAGGTCGATCAACATAATGATGCGCCCGTCTTTTTTTCCGATGCTTTTGATAAACTCGCTGTCGTAATCCTTGCGCACATTTGGCGCCGCATCAATTTCTTCGTCGTAAATTTGAAGCACCTCAGAGGAAGAGTCGACGAGCATGCCGATTTTCATCTCCTCCAAATTGATGATAATAATGCGCGCTTCATCTCCTAGTGCGACGGACTCTAAGTTAAAACGTTTTCTAAGGTCCACAACGGGAACGATAATCCCTCTGAGATTGATAACACCTTTAATATGCTTTTGCGTATAAGGAATCCGCGTTATGGGTAAAACTTTTTCTATATTCTCGACGTTGTTGATATCAATACCGTAGTATTCTTGATTGAGACGAAACGTCACATATTCTTTAAATGCACTCATATTGGCCCCCTAACTAAAACAATTGATTCGGATCGACAATCAACGCGACACTACCGTTACCGAGTATCGTAGCACCTGCAATCGCTTTGATGCCGGTGAGGTATTTGCCGAGAGACTTGATGACGATTTCCTGTTGACCGATTAAGCTGTCCACCACAAGGCCGGCCTCAACGTCGCCTTTTTTAACGATGACGACAATTAAATCATCCGGCTCTTCCGACTGATCGTACTCGATTTCGAGCACGTCTTTCATGCGGATAATCGGCAACGTTTTGTTTCTGTAAAGAACCACTTCTTGATTTTGGACCATGGTGATGTCCTGTGTCGCGATATTGGTAATCTCTTTGATGTTGTTTAGCGGTATTGCAAACTTCTCATCGTTTAAGTTAACCATTAACGCCTGAATAATCGCAAGTGTCAACGGCAATCTAATAATGAACTTACTGCCTTGACCAAGTGTGGAAACCACTTCTACAGTACCGTTGATGGCTTCGATTTTCGACTTGACCACATCGAGGCCGACACCTCTACCGGAAATATCCGTTACTTGATCTGCTGTGCTAAAGCCAGCTTCAAACAAGAGGTTGATGATTTCCTTATCACTCATCATTTCAGCATCAGACGCCTTTACAACGCTCTTTTCAATCGCTTTGCGTTTAATGATCTCAGGATCGATGCCCTTGCCGTCGTCTTCAACTTCAATGACGACCGTATTGCCGTCTGGATAAGCCCTAAGTGCAACGGTACCCATTTCCTTTTTGCCGGCGCGTTCTCTATCCTCAGGCGACTCGACACCGTGGTCGAGAGAGTTGCGTATTAAGTGAATCAACGGATCGCCAATTTCGTCGATAACGGTTCTGTCGACTTCTGTATCTTCACCGGACATGTACAACTTGATGTTTTTGCCCAGGTCTTTTGACAGGTCTCTAACCAGTCTTGGGAAGCGGTTAAACGTTCTCTCAACCGGCACCATTCTAACTTTCATAACGGCGTCGTGGAGACTCGTGGTAATACGCTCTAAGTATTCTATGGCTTCGTTCATATTGTTCTTGTTGCTCTGCTCGCTTTTGCTCGTCGTCGTATCTAAATCTTCAAGTCGCGTCTTGATGATGATGAGCTCGCTGACGAGGTTCATAAGGTTGTCCAAGCGGCCGATTTCAACGCGAACGGTCTTAGCGGTTTTAGCTTTCTCCGGCTTGGTCGATTTCTTTGCTTGTTCAGGTGCTTGAGCCACTGAAGTCGGTTTTACGTCATCGACTTTTGTCAAATCGACTTCTTTGTCTTGCGGTTTTTCTTTCTTCACAAACTCCGTCTCTTCAAGCTCTCTCACTTCTGCCAACTTGACTTCCGAGATGTTCATAAGCTCCGTTTTGCAGTAATCCGGATCCAGCTTTGTAAAGTACAGGACTTCAAAAGCGTCTTCGAATTTTTCATCCTCTATTTCCTCAGCGAGCGGGTAGGACTTCACCACTTCGCCAAAGCGCTCGAGGGTGTTGAACACAATAAACGCACGTGCGGCCTTTAACATACACCCTGGGTCGAGTGTGACTTTAATCAAATACGGCTTAACGCCCATTTCAAACGCTTTTTGGATAATGGTATCGATGTCTTCGAGACCGATGTGGAACTCTGTATCTCCAGCGGCGATAATCGTTCCACCGGTTTCGGCAGCAGGCGCTTCTTGCGAGGCCTTTGGTGCTTCAGGCGCTTCATCGCCGTTGGCGATGCGCTCCAGTTTTTTAACGAGGCTCGAAGAATCCAAATCGCCTTCAGTACCCTCTTTTTCAAGGTGATCGATATAAGCTTCAAGTGCATCGAAGCATTCGAACAACGCGTCGATAATAGCCCCTGTTACTTTGAGGTTGCCGTTTCTAACCAAGTCGAGTAGGTTTTCCATTTTATGTGTCAAGTCAGCGACTTTTGTGAACCCCATGGTACCTGACATACCTTTCAAAGTATGTGCGATTCTAAAAATTTCACCTATGTGTGAAATGTTCTCGGAATCGCCCTCTAGAACAAGTAAAATCTCGTTCATAGTTTGCAAATGTTCTTTTGATTCATCGATAAATATTTCTAGGTATTGACTCATATCCATATGCACTACACCTCCATGGCTTTCACAATTTCATTCGCTATATTTGAAAGGCTGACGACCTTATCAACAACTCCCAGCTTAATCGTGGATTTTGGCATACCGAACACCACGCAGCTGTCTTCATCTTGGGCGATGACAAAGTTGTTGCCTTGTTTAATCGTCTTCATGCCATCTGCACCGTCTGCACCCATTCCGGTCATAATAACGCCGATTACATTGCGTTCATTGAGATCGGCGATAGAATACATCATTGCGTCCACAGAGGGTCTGTGCCCCGAGACGCGTTCGCCTTTATCTAATTTTATCACAAATTTTCCTGATTGTTTAGAAACTTTTATATGACTATCACCAGGTGCGAGATAAGCCCACCCCGCTCTCATTACATCTCCGTCTTCTGCCTCCTTAACGCCGATTTGGCTCATGCTGTTCAATCTGTCGGCGAGGGATTTTGTGAAGCCCGGCGGCATGTGCTGAACGATGAGGATGCCTGCGTCGATATCTTTTGGGATAAAGGGAATGACATCCTGTAATGCCCTAGGTCCGCCTGTAGAGGTTCCTATGGCGATAAGTTTCCTAAAATTGGTCTTCCCCTCTACCCGTTGATAGGGGGTGTAGCTGGCGTTTTTTGCGCTCTTTGGTAAGTGTGACATCATATCTTGCGCAACTGATAATTTGGCTTTGCTAGCAGCCTCTAACTTGGCGATGAGTTCCTCCTTTATCTCCGGTGCAGACACTTTGATGAGCGACGAAGGTTTGGTGATAAAGTCCATGGCACCTAAGTCAAGTGCTTTCAAAGTCTCCTGCGCACCGTGTTTTGTGAGTGAACTCAACATAATGACCGGAAGAGGCATATCCGTCATTATCTTCTTTAGTGCTGTCAGGCCGTCCATTTTGGGCATTTCAATATCCATAGTGACCAAATCCGGTTTAAGCGCCCGTATTTTTTCTATGGCCTCCTCACCATTTTTTGCAGTGTCGACGACAGTCAGAGCATCGCTCGAATTGATCATGTCCATTATGACTTTGCGCATAAAGGCGGAGTCGTCAACCACAAGTACTTTTTTCCTCATATCACATCAATCCCTTTTTAATTAAATTTCGTTCGACTTCGAATACATACGATACAATTTTCGATTGGGTAGAAGCGTCTAAATCGACGAATTTTATGCTGGTCTCAAACGTCTTAGAATCCTTTTTTTCAACCCGAATAACTTCTCCTTTAAAATCTACCCATACGGAAGATATTTTAAACGCTCCCTCGACAAAGTCTCCATTCGTAAACGCCTTGCTTGTCAGGACTTTTATCCCGCCGCCGCTAAGGTCCATTGCCTGAAATTTAATTTTCTCTTCTTCAATTTCCTCAATGATAATATCGCGACTGTTTTTGTATTTGTTTTCCAGTGCTTTCCGACGCGCTTCAAGCATTTCCTCTGTCAATTCAGTTCGAATGACAAAATACCCGTCAGAATGAAAATGTACTCTGAAAAACTTGCGCCGCTGTATTTTTTTTATTGGCGACGTCAACTGAACAACGACACTTGGCAAATTATCGTACATCATGCGTCCCTGTACATGCCCTTTAAAAAGGTACATCCCCTGGTTTTCTATAAAAAATCTAAAATAGTACTCGCTGTTTCTAGACATCGGATAGAGCGCCCCCTGATGCAGTGGATGTGATACAATTAGACGCGTATCGTCTACGACTTCGTATACAAAAGCCGGCAGCGTAATCGAATCGCCGTCGGTCTTGAAGATCATCACATCTATCCCATCCGAAATCTTTAGATACTTGTTAAACCCCTCCATCAATACCACCTTAAAGTTTTGCGATGAGCCGGCTTAAAAAAGTTTTAAACCGTCCTGTTTCTGCTTTGAATTTACAATTGTTGTCATAGTTGTACGCAATGTGTTCGATACATTTGCTCGCCAGTGTTCTCGGGTAGAGCTCCAACATCGGCACTTGTTTGCGTATGGCTTTTCTCAAATTCTCATCTTCATAGATGTAGCCGAAGTTTTCCACATCCTTCGACAGAAACTTTTGAACCGCCTGCTGGAGTTTATGAAAAACCTCTTCACCTTCTTCATTGCTCTCTACTCGGTTGATAATCAACTTGATTTTAAAATCGTCCTCTTTGTCGATGTTTTTAATGAGCGCGTAAGCATCGGTAATACTCGTCGGGTCAGGCGTGATAATCAAGATAACGTCTGAAGCGGCATCTATGAAACTCAGTACGGATTTGCTCAACCCGGCACCGGTATCGATGAGAATGTAGTCTGAAATCTGATTGAGAAAACCAAAGGACTTAATCAGTTTTTCGAGCTGTACAGGCGCCATATCTACCATGTCGATAATCCCCGAACCGCTGGACAATATGTTGATATCATGAGGCGCCTTTGAAAGGCACTCTTTAATGTCAACTTCTCCCTTAATCGCATGTGAGATGTTGTATTTCGGAACGATTCCAAAGAGCACGTCGACGTTGGCGAGCCCCAAATCGGCATCGATAATCGAAACCCGCTTGCCCATTTTAGCAAGGGCGATAGCCAAGTTCACTGTGAAGTTGGTCTTCCCCACGCCGCCTTTCCCACTGGAAATCGTCACCACTTTAGCGTCACCAACCACTGTTTCGTCGTCACCATGCGCTTCTATTAATTCAGTTAATTCTCTAAGCTTCTGTGCTTGGTCCATTGCATCCCTCACCTAATCTAATGGTTGACATCCCCGAAAACGTAATTGATAATCTTTTCCTTATCGGCGTCTTCTATGTCGTCTGGTACACTCTGCCCTATTGTGAAATAGGACAGCGGTTTCCCGGTCAACACCTTCATATTCAGAATATTACCGTAACTGGAAGCTTCGTCGAGCTTTGTAAACAAAAGGCGGTAGTCGTCTAAAAAGTGATACGACTCGATCATGCTTCGCATTTCTTTATACCCCGTTGTTAAACTCATTACTAAGAAAACTGTGTAATCGCCAATACTTTTGACCAGTTCGTCAAAATCGTCCTTAAGCGCCTTGCTCTTATGGCTTCTCCCCGCCGTATCAATGAGAATGTAGTCCTTGTCGCGGTATTTGTGAAGCGCATCGTCGAGTTCGCCGGACTCGTAGACCACTTCAAGTGGCAGTCCTAAAATCTCACTGTATGTTTTAAGTTGCTCAACTGCGGCAATTCTATATGTGTCCGCCGTAATCAAACCGACGGACTTCCCGTCGATAAGTGAGAGTTTCGCCGCAATTTTCGCAAGTGTCGTCGTCTTGCCGACACCTGTCGGCCCTAAGAAAATATAGATATTCGGCGCGTTGTGTACGTCTTTATCGATGGTCTTAATATCGCCGAGGTACTCTCTGGCAATGACCTTCATCGCGCTGACGACAGTCTCTTTGTTTTTACTGTCAATTGAAATTTGACGTTGTACAATCTCAATGATTTTCTTGGCAATTGACTCTTGAACGTCAAACCCCTTCAGCATATCGATGTACGTTTGAGCCGCTTCGGCAACCGCGTCGACATCCGTTTCAACACCTGCGGCTTCTGAAGGCGTCTCCTGTGAAATGGCCGCCACTTTTTGCGTCAGCTTTTCGACCACTTCTCTAAGTCCTTCTATCTCTTTTGTGTACGTGTTCTCTGGCGCTTTCTGTGGCTGTGGCTGAGGCGTCGCTACAGATGCCCGCTTGACCAGCGGTTCATCCACAGCGGCCACAACCTCCAGCATCGGTTTTTTAAAAAAACGCATGAGACCGTTTCGCTTGACTTTTCTCGTATTGAGAATAATGGCATCCATGCCGAGCTCATTTTTAATTCGTATCATGGCTTCGTTCATATCTTGAACCATGTAGCGTTTCACTTTCATTTAAATGCTCACCATCCCCGAAGATTGAAGCTGTACATCCGATTCGATCTCGTTGTAAGATAAAACGATTAAATCGGGTATCGCTTGTTCTGTGATTCTCTTAAAATAAAACCTGACGATTGGCGCTGTTACCACAATCGCCTGTTCCCCCATGTTCATAAGCTTTTTAACTTCTTCACTTAAGCTGGTAATAATAGTCTGTGTCGTCATCGGATCCACTGATAAAAAAGTGCCGTTTTCGTTCTGATCGATGGCGTCCATCAAATAGTTCTCAAGCTCTTGGTCGAGGGTCACCACCTTGGCCTCTCCATAAGGGAAAAACTGGCGTGACAACTGTCGTGAGAGCTTTTGTCGCACATATTCTGTGAGAACGTTGACATCCCGTGTTGTTCTGGCGTAATCCGCCAGTGTCTCAAGTATGGTCACTAAGTTACGAATAGAGACATTTTCTTTCAGCAAGTTGGCGAGGACCTTTTGAATCTCGCCGAGGCTCAGCAGGTTCGGCATCAGCTCGTCCACAAGTGCCGGGTGACTTTCTCTGGTGTTGTCGATTAATTGCTTGACATCTTCTCTGCTCAACAGCTCGAAACTGAACTTCTTCACAATTTCAGTCAAATGTGTCGAAATGACAGAAGACGGGTCGACGACAGTATAACCGAGCAACTCGGCCTTCTCTCTCAAGTCCGCTTTAATCCACTTGGCGGGTAGGCCAAATGCAGGTTCCACCGTGTCAATGCCTTCAATATCCCCCTCGACACTTCCCGGACTCATGGCCAAGTAGTGGTCGAAGACGATATTGCCCATGGCGATGTCGTTGCCCTTAATTTTAATGAGGTACTGATTGGCGTCTAGCTGTATGTTGTCGCGCAACCGGATAATAGGCACCACAAGTCCCAGTTCCAAAGCGACCTGCCTTCTAATCATAACCAATCGGTCGAACAAATCGCCCCCTTGATTGGGGTCTGCTAACGGTATTATACCATAACCAAATTCCAGCTCAATAGGATCGACTTGCAAAAGCGGCATGATATTTTCGGGACTTCGCATATCGGCCTCTTCAACATCCTCTGCAGCCGCCTCTTCTTCAGCGCGTTCCGCACTGGCTTTTGCATTCCGAGATTTTGAAAAGTAGCCTGCCAACAAAATCGCTGTACCGATAGACACAAACGCAAAGTTCGGCAGCGGTGTCACTGCGCCGAGTAAAATGATAATGGTGCCGACGAGGTACAGCACTTCGGCCTTGGCGAATATTTGACTCGCCACGTCGGTTCCCAAATTGGATTCTGACGCCGCTCGCGTAACGACGATACCCGTTGCAACGGAAATCATCAACGCCGGCAACTGGCTCACAAGACCGTCGCCAACCGTTAAAAGGGTAAAGCGCTGCATCGACTCACCAAGTGTGAGCCCCATAGTGGTGGCTCCCAGGAGGAAGCCCGCCAAAATATTGATAATTGTAATGAGAATACCGGCAATGGCATCGCCTTTGACAAACTTACTGGCACCGTCCATGGCGCCGTAGAAATCGGCTTCTCTTTGAATTTTTTTACGCCTTGTCTTGGCTTCTGTCTCGGTAATAAGTCCCGAGTTCAAGTCGGCATCTATGGCCATTTGTTTTCCCGGCATCGCATCGAGCGTAAAGCGTGCGGCAACTTCCGACACCCGCTCTGACCCCTTGGTAATGACGAGAAACTGAATAATGACGATAATGGTAAAGATGATAAAACCGACGATGGCGTTACCGCCGATAACGAAATCACCGAACGCGGCAATGACATTTCCCGCCTCGCCTTTCGTCAAAATGTAACGCGTCGTAGAAATGTTCAGCGCCAGTCTAAACAGTGTCGTAATAAGGAGTATCGATGGAAAGACACTGAACTCCAGTGGCTCCTTAACGAACATGGACAGTACCAAAATCGTTAATGCCAACGAGATGTTCATAGCGAGAAAGACATCTAAGAGTCCCAATCTGACAGGTATAATGATTAATAATATAATGACAATTACGAGAATCGCAACGATGGTATCACTGAAACGAAAACGCATGTAAACCTCCTAGGCGTCTTTTTTAAGCGTATAGACGTAAGCGAGCACTTCGGCCACTGCTTCGTACAGTTCGATGGGGATGAAATCACCCACCTCGGACGACGCGTAAAGCGCCCTTGCCAGCGGCTTGTTCTCCACAATCGGAACTTCAGCCTCCCCGGCGATTTTTTTGATGTTTTGAGCAATGAGGTCCTGCCCCTTGGCGACGACTTTCGGCGCATCACTCGTTTGGGGATCGTATTTGACCGCGACGGCATAATGCGTCGGATTGGTAATAACGACATCGGCTGTCGGCACATCTTGCATCATACGGCTCATGGCCATTGCCCGTTGCTTTTCTTTAATCTTGGACTTGAGCATCGGGTCGCCCTCACTTTGTTTGTACTCGTCCTTTATCTCCTGCTTGGTCATCATCATGTCTTTGTTGTTCTTCCAGCGTTTGTAAGCGTAGTCGAACACAGCGATAACCAACAGAATTAAAGCACTTCTCACGACGACGCCGACGACGAGGTCCCACATAACCGCTATGATTTGCCCGATGTCGAGTTCCATGGCAACAAGCAGTTCAATCAGCCTGTCTTTTAAATAATCATAGGATGCAAACACAATTAAGGTCGCCTTCGCCAGAGATTTGGCCAACTCCACCAAAGAACGCGTCGAAAACAAGTTCTTTGCCCCTTTTAAAGGATTGATTTTCTCCAGCTTGGGCTTAAGCGTCTCCGTCGTAAATAGAAAACCCACTTGCATATAGGAAACCAATACCCCTATGACCATTGCCACCAGTAAGGTGGGCAATGAGAGTTTTAAAATCAAGAGGCAGACTTGCGTCATATACTTGTGGATATTACCGTCTTGATAGAAGGCGTCAATGCCCTCTGTCTGCGCCATCGTGTAGTGAAAAAAACCGAAAAGCGACGTGGCGTAGTACTGCCCCAACACGGCAAGTGCCGCAAAAACAGCCAGCAATGCCAAAACACCGTTGAGGTCTTTGGACTGCGCCACCTGTCCTTTTTGTCGAGAGTCCCTAATTTTCTTGGACGTGGGTTGCTCTGTCTTTTCTTCTGAAAACAATTGCAGATCAAATAGCAGCATGTTACGCGCCTTCCTTAAAACAACTCAAAGAACAGCTCAATGTAATAAAAACTCCCCTTGAGGGCGTTGGCAAACGCCTGATAAAAATAAGGCATGATGACGATAAACAGGAGCAAACCGAAGAAAATCTTAAACGGCAAGCCCAAAATAAACACATTCATCCCCGGCATCGCTTTGGCGAGCAGCCCTAAAATAATGTTGGCAATTAAAATAATAATCACAAAAGGCGATGCAATTTTAAAGCCAACGATAAATGACATAACGAAAACATCTAAGAGCACCGAAGTCCCGTTGACTGACAGAAACCCCGAGCCAATGGGAATTTCAGAAAAAGAAACGACAATTCCCGTAATCAATTGATGGTGCAAGTTCAACTGCAAAAAAATCAAAATACAAAACACATAAAACAAGTTTGACGAAATCGGCATTTCAGATTCGTCCATGGGACTCACCACGTTGACCATGGCGAAACCTATTTCTCTATCGATAATACCGCCTGCCAAGTAGATGAAATTGAAAAACACCGTCAAGATAAGCCCGATAAATAGGCCAATCACAAGTTCGTTAATCAAGTAAAAGCCAAAATCCAAAAATGTGGTAGGGTCAATGCGCACAGTGGTTTGAATCAGTGGGTACACAATGAGCGATAAAAAAAACGTCAACGCGATTTTAAGCTGAACAGGAAAATTTCGACTGCCGAAAATCGGCGCTGTAACAATCGTTCCCCCTATGCGCGCCCCTATTAAAATCAATTGTAAAAACGGTATGCTCACCATTTAACTGCTCCCTAATAAATCAGCAAATCAATCATGTTGATGACTTCTGTTGAAAAAGCCACCAAAGAATTGATAATCCAGCTTCCCGTCAGTATGAGCACCAAAAAAACCACAACGATTTTGGGCACAAAAGCTAACGTCGCCTCTTGTATTTGCGTTGTGGCTTGAAAAATCGCTATGAGAAGGCCGATAAGCAAACCGCTTAGCAGCATTGGGGCAGCTAACATCAATATGACCTTTATGGCTTCTGTGAAAAGATCGATAATCATCCCTTCAGTCATTTTACGTCCCCCCGTTACCTAATACTGAGTATTAATTTTTCGACAATGAGATGCCAGCCGTCCAACATAATAAATAAAAGCAACTTAATCGGCAATGAGATCATTACCGGCGGCAACATCATCATCCCCAGTGCCATCAGTGTCGACGCGACAATCATGTCGACGACAATAAAGGGGACAAATATTAAAAAGCCGATTTCGAAGCTGAGTTTCAGTTCACTGATAATAAAAGCAGGAACGACGACGCGCATGGGAATATCGCTTTCAGAGCCTATGCTGTCAATATCTGCGATATTCAGGAACAGCGCCAAGTCCTTAGAGCGCACGTGCTTGAGCATAAACGCTTTAAAAGGCGCCGAGCCCTCGTCTATGGCCTCCTCGACACTAATTGTTCCCTCTTGTAAGGGCACATAGGCCTCGTTGTAAGCCTCACTGAACACCGGTGCCATTACGAAAAAAGTCAAGAAGAGCGCTAGGCCAATCAGCACTTGATTCGGCGGCGTCGACTGAAGTGACAGCGCACGTCTAACGAACCCCAAAACGATAATGAATCTGGCAAAACACGTCATCATAATTAGAATCGACGGTGCAAGTGTCAACACCGTCAAAAGTAACAGGACTTGTATACTTGTTGCCACGGGAACTTCTCCCTCAGGTGTATCGATGGATATGTTGATATCTGGTACGTCTATTGTCGCAGCAAAGGCCCCCTGCTGTACAAAGAGGAGTTGCCCCATCATAAGCACCAGAGCCAGCACTAAAATCTTACTGCTCGTCTTCATGTTCATTTTGATTATCCCCGCGCTTTATTTGTTGATTGACCAGTTGCTTTTTAAACAACTCCGTAAATCGCTTTTCACCTTCGTCTTCGGCAATCGTCAAATCGAGCGTCTCCCTCTTGTCAAGCAACACCATACCGTTCTTGTCAGATGCGACTATGTAGAACACACCGTCGATTTCCATAATAGTGACCCACTTGCCCTGTGTAAACGGCGTCGTTTGATGCACTTTAACGATTCGCGTTGGCTTAAAGCCGTTTCGGCGGATGAGCCACTTGGACAAACGCCATAAGAGTAATAAAAATAAAGTGGCTACAACAAGGTATTTTATTGTAAACCACATATTATCTGTTTGACTTTCATTGCCTATAAGGGCGGTGAAAATAGTCATCTATTTTCACCTAGCCCAATACTTTTTTAACCGCTTCGATTACGCGATCCGCTTGGAACGGCTTAACAATAAAGTCTCTTGCACCGGCTTGAATAGATTCGATAACCATCGCCTGCTGCCCCATTGCCGAACACATAATCACTTTAGAATCAGGATCAAAGGCTTTGATCTCTTTAACGGCTTGAATACCGTCCACTTCGGGCATTGTAATATCCATTATGACGAGTTCCGGCTTGAGCTCTTTGTATTTTTCAATCGCCTTTTGACCGTTTTCCGCCTCGCCGACAACGTCGTAACCGTTCTTCGTTAAAACGTCCTTAATCATCATTCTCATAAAAGCTGCGTCATCAACAACTAAAACTGTGTTTGCCATTATGTTCCTCCTTATTACACTTCTCTCATTTTTTTAGGAATAACGATATCCGTGATTCTGATACCATAGTTTTCGTCCACAACCACGACCTCACCTTTTGCGATGCGCTTGCCGTTGGCCAGTATATCCAGTGGCTCGCCTACCAAGCGTTCCAACTCTAAAACAGTACCTACGCCAAAATCCAATACTTCGTTGATTTTTTTACTCGTCCTGCCGAGTTCAACGGTGATTTCCAATGGTACATCCCTAATAAGGCCTATATCATTATTATAATACATTTGGGCGGAATTACTATCAAAAGTTTCAAATTCTAGAGGAACGGCATTGACTTTTTCGCTTGTGACGTTCGGTCGCCGAGTCTCTTCTTCGTAGGTTTGTTGCGGTGCTCGTGCGCTTTCTCCAGCAGGGGCTTTTGCCTCTGGTGCTGGTGCCGGCGCCGACTCAACCGGTTTGTCCATCTGTTCTTTTGAACCCGATACGATTGTGGATACCATCTGTTTCGCCACTTGAAGCGGCAGAACTTGCATAATCTCACTGTCAATTAAATCGCCGACAGTCATTCTAAACGCAATTTTGACGACTTTGTCAGTTGCTGTGACGCCAAACTGCGTGTAATCGAGTTCAGAAATGCGGTCGTTGTACGCTTCTGGTGGTGAAATATCAATCTTTTTACCCAGCATTTCCGAAAGAGATGTCGACGATGAACCGATCATTTGATTCATGGCTTCACTTATGGCACTCAGATGAAGATCATTTAACTCTCCTGATACATTTGTACCATCGCCACCCATCATTAAATCAGTTATAATTTTAACATCTTTTTCATGCAAAATCAAAAAGTTGACACCTTCAATACCGACGCGGTACGTAATGTTGATGAGAACCGATGGGTCGACAAACTCCTCAGCGAGTCCCTCCATGGTCGTTTCAGACACTTGAGGCGTGGTAATGGTTACTTTTTTATTGAGCAGCGTAAACAACGTCGTCGCCGCGGTTCCCATGCTTATATTGCCGATTTCGCCTATGGCATCGGCTTCTTCATCTGTTAATTTCTCGGCTTCACTTGTGCTTGTCGAGGGACCTCCACCTAGCAAAGCATCTATTTCTTCTTGAGACAACATATCAGTCATCAGAATCCTCTCCTCCCTCTACAACTTCAGTGATCATAACGGCGACATTTTTTTTCTTGACGCCCGGTTTTGCTTTGTATTTCAACTTGTTTTCGACGAAAATATCGAAATCGTCTTCCACCGATTTGTCGAGCAATATGATATCGCCTCTTTGCAGATTGAGCAACTCCGATACCGATATCAAAGACTGTCCGACAACGGCGGACAAGTCGATTTTGCTGAGCCCGAGTCCGACTTCAAGCGCGCTGCGTTCATCTTGTGTGGCTTCGCGCTTGTTGCTGGTGGCAAACCAAAGTCTCGAACTCAAACTCGGTAGAATGGGCTCGATGACAAAATGCGGTATACAGAGATTGATCATCCCTTCGATTTCACCGATGTGTATGCTAAACGTAATCAGTGCAACCGATTCAGCAGGGGATACAATTTGAGCGAACTGAGAGTTCGTCTCTATGTTTTCGAGTTTCGGTCTAAGTTCGACGATATTGCCCCACGGCTCTTTGAGCAAGTTGATAAACTTAATTAAAATACTTCTCAAAAGGGTCATTTCAATTTCTGTCAGCGACCGAGTTTCTTTAGTCGCCGCCCCTTTGTTGTTGGTGCCGCCCAAGACCCTCTCGATCATTGCATAAGCGATATCGGAAGATACATCGACGATAATCTGACCCTCAAACGGGGAGAAATCCACAATACCTAAAATAGCCGGGTTGGCTATGGAGTTGCTAAACTCCGTATAAATCAAACTTTGAACCGAAATAACATCGACCTCAATATACGTCCTCAAATAGCCGGAAAGGAAGTTGTTCATCAGTCTCGAGTAGTTTTCGTGAATGATTTCTAAGGTCCTCAGCTGATCTTTTGCAAATTTATCGGGACGGCTAAAATCGTACTTGCGTACTTTTTTCTCTTTCTTCTCCTCTTCGATGTCTTTCACATCGACTTCACCGGTACTCAGCGCGGCCAGTAGATCATCTATCTCATTTTGAGACATTACATCAGCCATGACCTCACCTCCTTTTCTGATAACACGGTTTTAGCCCTGAATGACAAAAGGCTGTATATAAATATTGGAAATCACGTCTTCGTCACTTTCGAGGACTTCTATAACCATATCTCGAATGCGCTCGCGCAGACGCTGTTTGCCATTTGGCTTTGACAAATCTTCAGAATTCGTCATACGCATGATTTCGTCGATGTTGTTGCGTATTTGTGTTTTGTTCGTCGTAAGCTCTGCTTCTATCTCTGTATTGGTATACTCGATGGTAACGAGGTATTTAACGATTTTGGGGTTCTCCACATCGGCTAGATTTGAGTATTCCTCTTCCAATGCGAACTCGTAATAGACGATGGGTTCTTCTTTCGGTTCGCCGCCGAGTACAACTACTACGACGACAACGCCGACGACGACAAGTAGAAGAACTGCCGCGATTATAATAATTAGCTTCTTATTCATTCAATGCCTCCTGCTTATTCGTTTGTCTCACTGTCGACAGCCTGCTCTTTCTTGATGACGACGATATCGACGCGTCTGTTGGCTGCCCTGCCCGCTGCTGTATCGTTGGTATCAATCGGCCGGTACTCACTGTACCCCGCCGCCGATATACGCATCGGCGTCATGCCGATTTCTTCAACAAAGTACTTGACGACATTAGTGGCACGCCCTGTTGAAAGTTCCCAGTTCGTCGGATAGAGCGCCGAAATGTTCGGCACATTGTCCGTATGCCCTTCTACGCGAATTTCCTCATCGACCAGTTCTTCAGACATTAGCAAATCTCCGAGAAAATCGATAATGTCCATCGATGCGGGCTTGATGGTGGCGCGACCGGGGTCGAACAACACATTGTCCTTAAATCGGATAATGAGACCTTTGCTTTCAAGTTCCAGCGTCACCTCGGACTCCATGTCGTTTTCATTGAGGTACTCTTCCAACTTTTCCTTTAGATTTTCCAGTTGGTTTTGCTCGATGACTTCGTTGTTAGACGTCTGGTTTTCAGGCATGGCGTCAAAGACCATCGGCGCTTCCGACAGCGATTTACCGCCGGACAGAACACCAGCTGAACCTTGAAAGGACTTCATAACAGCTTCAAACTTTTGAGCATCTATCGATGAAAAAGCAAACAGCAAAACAAAGAAACACATGAGCAAGGTTACCATGTCCCCATACGTATTCATCCACTCCGGTGCACCCTTTTTACATTCCTGCTGTTTTTTAGCCATTGTCTGAATTCGCCTCCTGTGTGCCGACAGTTGCCCTTACGGAAGGTGGTAAGAACACTTTGAGCTTTTCTTCTATAATACGAGGGTTTTCACCGGCTTGAATAGACAACAGGCCTTCAATCATAACACTTCTCACCAGCACTTCCTCATTGCTCTTTAAACTGAGTTTGTTCACCATCGGTATAAAGATGAGGTTGGCAAACAGCGACCCGTAGAACGTCGTCAGTAAGGCAACGGCCATTTTAGGACCGATTGCCGACGGGTCATCCAAGCTCTGGAGCATGGCTACGAGACCGACCAGTGTACCGACCATCCCGAACGCCGGGCAAAGTGAGCCCATCATATCGATCATCGATCGATTCTTGGCATGGCGGTCTTGCAAGTTCTCGACTTCTGTCTCCATAATGTTCTTAACCAGTTCCGGATCTGTACCGTCTACGATGAGCATAACGCCCTTTTGAAGAAAGTCGTCTTTAATTTCTGAAACCGCTTCTTCAAGTGCCAAAAGCCCCTCGCGTCTGGCGACATTGGCGAGTTCTATGATTTTTGTGATGATTTGATTGACATCCAGTTCGTTGTTCTTCATGGTCTTGCCGAAAACTTTTCCGACATTTAAAACGTCTTTCAAAGGATAGCCGACCAAATAGCCAGAGAACATCCCTCCCACAACAATGATAAGCGAGGGCACATTGATGTAGCTGCCCAAATCACTGTCTGTTAAGATTGCCCATGCTACGAGAACGAATCCCAGAACAATACCTATAATCGTTGTAATATCCAAAATAAACACCTCGTTTGATTAAATTTAGTACGCCTTGTCTTCTTATCGAGTATGATTGTTCAGCTGTCTCTGATACTCAATTATCTTATTTATAACCACTTCCGTGTTTTCCTTAACAATAATTTTCTTACCGGTTGTCAAGGTAATCATCGTATCAGGTGTTTCTTCAATAAATTCAATAAGTATGTCATTGATATAGATCAAATCGCCGTTTAATCGCGTCACTTTTATCATCTACGACTCCAAATTAAGCTGATGGGATGGGCGAGGACCCCCTCGCCCCCCAAAATTGATGCGACTGTAAACTGCCCTTAGTCGCCGACCGACTTATTAACGCTTCATGTTGACGAGCTCTTGAAGGATTTCATCACTTGTGGTAATGACCCTAGAATTCGCCTGGAAGCCTCTTTGAGTGGTTATCATATCTGTAAACTGCTGTGCGATATCCACATTACTCATTTCAAGAGCACCCGCTGCTATAGCGCCAAAACTACCTGCTGCAGGCGTACCGTACTTCGGCGTCCCCGAGTTCGGCGTATCTTGGAACAGGTTGTTGCCCACTTTCATCAAGCCCGGCGGGTTGTCAAAATCCACGAGGCCGATGGTGGTGAGTACTTTTCGCTCGCCATTTGTAAAAATCCCTACGATTTCACCTTTAGACGAAATGTTGAACGTGTCAATGGTTCCAGCGGAAACACCGCCGAGTTGAACGCCTTTTGCGTCCGACTCTTGTGAATACTGTGAAAAGATTCGGCTGTCGTTGACATCGCCATTAGCAAAGAAAATCGACCGATCCAGCGGTACAGTGATGTTAGAAGCACCGGGCACCGCCATGCTCACAGTAGCCCCTGTAACCGGCGTCTCTGCTGACGTTGGGTCGGCAGGGTCTGCCAGAGTGACGAGGTCTACGATTTCACCGGACTCATTGAGTTTCGCAAAGATGTTCGTAAGCGGTGCACCACCTGCATCAAAGGCGATGTTGTTGCCAGAAGCATCCGTAATAGCCATCGGTCTATAAGAATAATTTAAGCTGGTCAATGCTGGGTCAGCAATAAACTTAGGGTCCAGTGGATCCGGCGCTTTGTTTGCCGTCATGTTCTCATCAAACTTGACGTTAATGGTGTGTACGGACCCCAAAGAATCGTACAGGTCAACTGTGGTATTATAACTCGTGTCCTCGAATCTGAGATTGCCGTTTAACACCATGTGATGCGTCTGCTGTGCTTTAACTGTATCCGACATATTGACTTGAATCGGTTTGAAATTGCTGTCCAGTACCTTTAGACCGTCTGTTGTAACGAGAAAGCCCTGTTCGTCCATCTGGAAGTTGCCGGCTCTCGTGTAGAATTTGTTTTGTGCACTGGCGTCGTTGGTCACCATAAAGAACCCGTTGCCGTCGATCATCAAATCCGTTGCAACATTGGTTCTTTCAATTGATCCACGCGTATGGTTCACGGCAATGGAAGACACGGTTGTTCCGAGGCCGACTTGCATCGGGTTCGTTCCCCCTCTGGCAGCCGACGAGGAACTCGCGCCTTGAAGCATCTGGCTAAACGTTTCTGCAAACGTCACACGTGACGCTTTATAGCCGACAGTATTGACGTTGGCAATATTGTTGCCGATAACGTCCATTCTCAACTGATGCGCTCTAAGAGAAGACACACCAGAGTACATTGATCTCATCATAGTTCATTAACCTCCCGTATATGGGCCGCGCTCTCATCTGTCAGTCAGAGAGCCTTAGCTTCCTCAAAAGGTCCAGCTATACGATTACGGCACCATCTATATTCGTAAATACACCTTCCTTAAGCTGTTCGTCCACAGCCGCAGTGATAATCGTGTTGTTGCATACGCTGGCGACAAACACTTTATTGTCCATCATAATCAGCGCTTCGCGTACACCTTTGCGCTTGGCTTTGTGTACCCCTTCGTTCAACCGTGCCACTTCCTGATCAGAAAGTGCAACTTCCCTGTTGTTCAGCCGCTGCAACGCGTGCTTAGAAAATTTAACCGCATCCTGCGTCTGAATCCTATTCAGTACCGCATCAAACGACGGCGTCTTTTGAGAAGCTTTGTTTGGTGCTTTCTGATGTTGTATTTTCGATCGGTTTAACACATATTCTGTGTTCATGTTTTTAATAGGACTCATTGTAAACTCCTTTTAAGAGGACAAGAGCGCTTTCATGGCCGCTTCGACATCGCCTTTATCGCCATCACCTGCAAAATACGTTTCCAGCATTTTATTGAGCTTGACGAGTTCTTCTAAAATCATCTGATCGGTTCCGACTTTATCTTCGCCGTCTTCACCCGCTTCACCGTCTTCTTCAGAAGGGGCAATCACTTCTTTCAGCTCATCGAGTTGTGCCGATATCAAAGCGTTCATTTGGAGACTCTGTTCTTGGTAAGTCGCGATGTTTGCCAACTGCTCCACTGATGAAAACTGTGCCATTTGAGCAATCTGCTCGGAGTTGTCCAGAGGCTCCAGCGGGTTCTGATGTTGAAGCTGTGTCAGCATTAACTTTAAGAACGCGTCTTTATCGAGCACCTGTGATTTACGTTTTTGATTGTTGACGCTGTCTTGTGACACCGCGTCGAGATACTTAATTTGGTCTTCGGTAAAAGACCCCTTAATTGGAAATGACATCTCTACCTCCTATCCTGCAAAGTCAATATGTGACCCGAGGCCGCTTTCTGAAGCCTGCGTCATAACCACGCCCTCTTCGACAATTTCTTCTAAGTCAAAAGGCTTTTGCTGAGACTGACGCCCACTTTCGCCATGGGTGTGTGACTCGGCCTGTTCCTTGTTGGTCAAATCGACTGAAACGCTCATTTGACCAACTTGATACCCTTTGTTGGACAAATTGTGCTTCAGTTGATCGAGGTTCGCTTCTATAGCCGCCTTGACCATTTCGTTTTCGACCTTAATCTCCGCGAGTACCGTCCCCTTGTGCAAGTTGAGCTTCAACTCGACCTCACCTAAAGTATCCGGCTTCAACGTCATTTTCATCGTCGTCCCCGCTTCTGAGATTCGAATCGGACCTTTCATCCATTCCACTACTTGTTGTACCACTGGGTCTTTCGGCATGGCCACAGCTTCTTTTCCGGCGATAACGCCAACCGGCTGCTTGGTCAGCAACTGCTGGAACGTCGTCGCAACATCGCTTTTAGCTGCCGCTGCGTTCTCGTCTACGGTGACTTTCGTCGTCTGCTCGCCTTTAGCTTGCATTTTTTCACCACCGCTGTTTACCAACTTAGGGGCTTCTAAAATCGTCTTGGCATCGACTTTCACACCGTCTTCTTTAACCATCGATTGAAGGGGCTCGGTTGAAACAGATGCCTTCTCCGGCACAGCCCTCGTCACCTCATCGGGTTTTACTTTTACTTCTTTCAACACTTCCTGCATCATTTCGACAAACACTTCGGCATCCACCGGCGTCGACGCTTTCGTCTCAGGCGGCGCTTTAGACACATCTGCGTAGACGTCTACAAAAGCTTTAAACACCGTGTCGACACTTTCCTCTACGGCCTCATCAGTTCCCACTTGTTCGAGGGAAAAATCGATTGACGCACTCACAAAGTTTTCAAGTGCCGCCATGAGAACGGGGTCTTCTGTCAACAATTTCAAAGACTCCGGCGACTGAAGGTCAATTTGTAGCGCATCCAGCAAATACATCAGTTGCTCTTCGCTGAGCCCCGTTTTCTTGAGCAACTTTTCCTTTAAAGCTTCTAGAGCTTCAGGGGTGAGTTTTTCTGTCTTATCGACAGCTTCGGGTTTAGCGCTCTTCACCTTCGTCGTTGCTTCTGTCTCTGTCTTCGCCTGGCGCTTCTGCGTCTCTGACTTCTCTACGTCTTTCTTTTCCACCTTGACCGGCGTCTGTGCTTCTTTCGGCTTTTCGGCACTCTTTTTGACATTGAGCACCTCGGCGAAAGAGCCTTTTGGTCGATTGTCGCTTTTTTTCAGAAGCGTTGAATTGTCCAGTGCTGGCTTATCAATCCAACTGACCTGATTCATTGACACCTCCTTAATTTTCAGGCAACGCAAGTTGCCTTGTAAGTTCAGTTGACAGCGTCTTGTCCAATAGCGTCAAAATCTCACTGAGTTTCTTTTCCGGGAAGGATCTCAAAATCGCTATGACCAGATCTTCGTCGGATAAAGTAATGAGATCGCCGTTATCGAGGTCGTATACTTCAGACGGCGATGCGTTTAGCATCATATCTTTAATGACTTCGACCACTTTATCATTCGGCATTTTGGAATATACGCCGTTCAACTCTTTAATGTTATCGTCAAATTCTTTGTAAATCTTAAGGGATTTCAATATATCCGGCGTTAAATTATCACTGCCTTTGCCTGCGATTTCATTGCCCTTAATACGCGAAACGATGTCGAGAACCAACTGTTCATCCCCAACTTTGGAGAGAACCTCACCCGCTTTTTTAGCACCGAGATTTTTGTAGACGATAGCGAGCTCATCCAATGTATACGTCGTCGTATTGCCCAGTGTTTCAGCTAAGTTTTCCGCAGGTTCCGATTGGTACACCTTTGCCAGTTGAATCAGCTCGTCTTCTCTGTCCACCATGGCGTTATGACTGTTTTTAATCGCCGTCTTTTGTTCTGTCGACATGTACGAGAATATTTTATCCCGGTCGACAGCATCTAATTTATACAGGATGTTTTTAGCGGCATCGACATTCATTTGCTCCATAATTTGCGCCATTTGATCGTACCCGTTGATACTCGCATCGACGATTTTATGCACCTCTTCAATAGCGCTGTCAAGCGCCATCCCCTCGATGACCTTCGCTTGGTCGGTATAGGCCTGATTGGTTTCGTCTTCAATACGTTTGACCGTATTGCTTAAAACACTGTCGCTAATTGTTGAAGAACGTATGGCTTCGAGGACTTGGCGCGTCTTATTGGGATTCAGTCTCAGCATATCTTCAATGACCTTGTCATAAATCCCGGCATCTTCGCTTTTCAACACCAAAAGCTTGTCTACTGCACGCTCGTTGTCGAGCTTAATCAAGTTTTCGGAAATCATTCGAATTTGCGCCTGCTGCTCTTCCTTCGTCGGAAATTTCTCAAAAAAATTACCGACAAAACCCGGTACATTGGACATAACGCTGTTGACATTGAGCTTAAAATCCTCGTTTAAAAAGTAAATCGACACCAGTACGAGAATCGGCGTCAAAAAAAATGCCAAAAGTACAATCAAACAACCGCCCGATTTTTTCTTGCCTTCTTTCGATTGTTCCGCCTTCTGATTATCTGCCATAATCCTCTCCATTTTTTTTCGTATTGTTGTAGTTTACAATTTCTTCTATGACCTTGACTTCTGCGGCATTTACCGCTTCTACAAACGCACGGTGGGCCTTTTCTTTTAACTTTTCCATCACTTTGCGCTCTTTCATCGCTTCTGCCAAAGCCTCTCTGGTCGCTTCTATGCGCTCATCGACGCGCTGTATCTCCTGCGTCAGTGCTTGTTTTTTTTGCTTGTAGAACTGCTTGCCGTCGAAAAAAGCGTGTCTGTCTACAGCGGCATTGCCACTCTCTAACGCCTCTTGTATCCACAGATCATAACTCTGTGCGCGGTCGTTGAGCGCTACGAGCGTTTCTTCACGCGCTTTCTTTTCAGCAAAGAGATCTGCGAGTTCGTGCTTTACAGCATCTTCGCGCTCAATGCGCATCTTCAATAAACTTTCATATCGAAATTTAAACTTCTTCATAAGGAAATTTCCTTGAGTTTTTCTACGGTTTCATCATAGCTGGAGAACTCATGCGTCCTCTGCTTTAGAAAGGTATTGAACGCGTCTATTTTATCAATTGAGCGGTCTATTAACGGGTTGCTGCCCTTGGCATAAGCCCCAATGTTAATTAAGTCCTCTGCATTTTTATATGTCGCAAAGACTTCTTTAAACCGTATGGATGCGTCGATGTGTTCTTGGTCGACAATATTCGGCATAACGCGGCTCGTACTCTCCAAGATGTCTATTGCCGGATAATGCCCGAGCGCCGCCATATGTCTCGACAACATAATGTGACCGTCTAGAATCCCCCTTACGGCATCTGAAATCGGTTCATTGAAATCATCGCCGTCTACGAGTACCGTATAAAGCCCGGTTATAGAACCTTCAGAAGAGTTTCCCGCGCGTTCGAGCAATCGCGGTAAAACCGAAAATACCGAAGGCGTATACCCTCTGGTAACCGGAGGCTCTCCAATGGCGAGCCCTATTTCACGTTGGGCCATAGAAAATCGGGTAACGGAATCCATCATCAAAATGACGTTTTTACCGAGGTCTCTGAAGTACTCCGCAATGGAAGTGGCGATAAGTGCCGCCTTAACGCGGACGAGCGCCGGTTTGTCCGAAGTAGCTACAACGACTACGGAGCGTTTGAGCCCCTCTTCACCCAGTTCGTTTTCAATAAATTCGCGCACCTCTCGACCACGCTCGCCTACCAGCGCAATGACGTTAATGTCCGCGCGGGTGTACTTGGCAATCATCCCGAGAAGGGTACTCTTACCGACGCCGGAACCTGCAAAAATGCCCATACGCTGTCCTTGACCACAGGTTAAGAGACCGTCGATGGCGCGAATCCCCAGTTGCAACGGCTTGTCTATCTTGTCTCGGTAAAGGGGATTTGGCGGGTCGTTGTTCGCCGGATACCGGTCTTGAGGTGCCGGTTTGTACTGATCGTCTATGGGGTTCCCCAGTCCGTCTAGAACCCTCCCCAGCAAGTCGGTGCTCACTTCGACTTCAAGGGCATGTCCTTTCGCCACGACGCGACTGCCCGGACCGACGCCCGTCATATCGCCCAGTGGCATAAGCAACACCTTGTCTTGGTTAAACCCCACCACTTCACCGAGTAAAGGCGGTCCGTCTTTAATCGGATAAATATCGCAAACTTCTCCGATTTCAACTGCTGGACCGCTCGACTCAATCATGAGACCGATGATTTTAGACACCCGCCCCATAAGTTTTATTAAGTTGGCCGTATGAATCCGTTTTTGGTATTTATCAAAATTCATCCATCGCCTCTTCGCTTTGAAGCATATTTAAAAACATTGTCTTAACCTGTTCAAACTGCGTCCAGATGCCGCTGTCAACGGTTCCTGAATCGCCGTCGATAACACAACTGCCGTTGGTCAGTACCGGGTCTCGAATGATTTCAATGTCGTCGATTTTGTCGCACATGGATTGAATCATCGGTCGAACGGCAACCGCCTGATTGTAATCTTCTGTCGAGACGCGCACCGTGAGCTTCTCCGTTTTGGTAATCCGCTCGAGACCCTTACGGATAAGGGTTTCCACGACAGTGGGGTCCTCTTCCAGACGCGTTTCTAAAATGCGCTCAACGGTGTCTAAGACGAGTTCTATGACATCGCGTTCAGCATCTTCTACGACACGCGCTTTCTCTGCCAACCACTGGTCTTTTATAGAGAGGGCTTCGTCGATGATGCCGCCGCTTTCTACACGCCCTTCTTCATACCCTTGGTTGTACCCATCCTTGTAGCCATCGTCTCGTGCGGAAGCCATAATCTCCTTCGCCTTATCATAGGCGTCTGCGATAATGGCCTCGCTGCTCTTATGCGCATTTTTTATTTTTTCATCGGCCTCTCGATCGGCATCTTCGAGAAGCTGCGTCACCTGCTCTCTCGCATCTTCAATAGCATCGATGGCATCGACAGGCGGACTTTCCACTACCGGTGGCACCGGGTCTTTAGATGCGAGTACAAAAGTCTTGTCGTCTAAAACGACCCTGGACGATTTGAATATCTTAGACAATGAGTTCATCTCCTCCGCCTCTTGCTATGATGATTTCATTAGCATCTTCGAGCTTTCTAATGATATTGACAATCTTCTGCTGCGCTTCTTCAACATCGCGCAAACGCACAGGTCCCATGAAGTCCATATCTTCTCTGAGCATTTCCGCCATACGTTTGGACATATTGGCAAAGATCATTTCCTTCACCTCGTCAGTAGCACCTTTAAGCGCAACGGCGAGTTCCGTGTTGTCCACCTCTCGGATAAAACGCTGAATACCGACGCTGTCCAAGTTGACAATATCTTCGAATACGAACATTTTCTTTCTGATTTCTTCCACGAGTTCCGCATTCTGAATTTCCAGCGTTTCGAGGATGTATTTCTCTGTTCCCCTGTCCACAGAATTGAGGATATCGACAATACACTGAATCCCCCCTGTAGCAGAGTAATCTTGCGTTACCATTGAAGACAGCTTTCGCTCCAAGACCATTTCCACTTCCTTGATAACCTCCGGCGAGGTACTTTCCATAGTGGCAATACGCTGTGCGACGTCGGCCTGCTTCTCCTGTGGTAGAGCAGAAAGCACTTGCGCCGCCTGTGTCGAATTGAGATACGACAGAATAAGTGCAAGGGTCTGAGGGTGTTCGTTTTGTATAAAGTTAAGCAACTGGTTGGCATCTGTCTTTTTGACGAAGTCAAACGGTTTGACTTGCAGAGAAGATGTCAGCTTGTTGATAATTTCAAGTGCTTTTTGAGAGCCCATCGCCTTCTCGAGCACTTCTTTGGCATAATTGATTCCGCCTTCAGAAATAAACTCTTGTGCCAAGCACACTTGGTAAAACTCCTCAAGCACTTCGGCGCGCTCTTCAGGGGTGATGCGATTGACATTGGCAATTTCAAGCGTCAGTTCTTCTATCTCGTCATCGTGCATGTGGTTAAACAACAGCGCCGACCGTTCGGGACCAAGGGCGATGAGCAAAATCGCCGCTTTGGTTTTTCCAGACATTTTGCCTTTTTTTGTAGCCATGATTCCTCCTATTGGTCATTGAGCCATGCACGTAAGAGCGTGGCAGCTGCTTCCGGATTTTTGTCGACAAATATCTCAATGTGGTATTTAGGACTGCCTTTATCGTCTTCAGCAGATTCAATGGCATCGAGTTCCGCTTTTTCTCTAAGTCTGTCTTCCTCTTCTTCTCTGGCAACCGCTTCAGCTTCTGCTTGTGCACGATCCTTCTTACGCTTGCTCAGGAGAACGATAGCTAAAATCACCGCTAAAGTAACGAAGACTGCGAGTACCAGTGCAAAGACTGGAATGCCAAACAACGTGCCCTTGGCTGCATCTGTTGAATACACGTCGTAGAGTGCCATTGGATCCGCAAATGAACTCACCATTACCGTGATATTTTCCGTCTGCGTTCCCGCCGATTGAGCTATTAAATCGACGAGCTGATTTTTCGTTTCTTCTGTCATCGTCTCGTCGACGAGTACTTTTGAGTTAACCAAGATTCCAATGGACATTTCTTTAATATCCCCTTGGGATTTAACCAGTTCACGCTTGATTTCATTGAGTTCATAGTTGAGCGTTTCACTGGCTTTTTCATAGCTTGAGCCGGTGTCATCGCCTTCGACGAAGTTTGTGGCTTCCCCAGTGTTGGAATCCGTACCCGGTGCGCCTGTTGCCGTATTGCCGTTCACGACATTTTCTTTAATCGTCGTGATGCTTCTCGCCATACCGGTGACTTCACCTTCAATAGGCGGGCTGAAAATCTTTTGCGTTTCAGATTCTTTATTAAAGTCGAGAACGATATTAGGCTGCACCTCTACGTTGCCCGGACCGTATATCTTCTCGAGAAATGCCGTTAAATCCAGTTGCATTTGCTGTTGAACTCTGTACTGAAGATCGTACTGAGTATTGGCCGTAAAACCGCCGGACTCGTTGTTTGGGTTATTGAGCTGTACCCCTGTCGCCGTATCGAGAATTGTAATGTTCTCTTGTGTCAGATCCTTTACAGAACTGGCGACCAAATTGACGATACCGTTCACTTGATCTTCTGAAAGCGTGTAGCCGTTTTTTAAAGACAAGACGACAGACGCCTTCGACTTGATTTCATCTTTGATGAAATAGTTGCTCTCTTTCGGAATCATCAAAATGACTTTGGCGTCGTTGACGGAATCCAGTGTTTTAATAGAAGCTTCCAAGTCCGACTTGGTCGCCTGAATATACATTTGTTCTCTCGTTTGGGATGTCATGGTAATGGATTCGCTACCGAATACATCTGTCCAACTAAAATTGGCCACTGCCATATCGGCTGCAATTTGCATCCGCGCTCTAGAGGCATCCCCTTCTTTTACCATAACCACCGATGTGTTGGCTGAACTCTCCCAAGAGATGCCCAATTCATCGAGTTTAGAGGTTACAGCTTGAGCTTCGACCGGTGTTAAACCTTGTGCAATTGGGACATAAACAGGACGTGTCAAACGGAGCAGTCCGAACGTAACAAGCAGAACAGACGCCACGATGCCCAAAATGAGCATTATTTTTTTGTTTTTATTAAGACCTTTGTAAAATCCTGATACTTTTTCTTTAATGCGATTTAACACTTCATTCATTAGAACACCTCATCGTCTGTTTATTATTTTCCAATTTCAAGGGCCTTCATCGCCATGGCTTTTGTCGTATTGACAGACGTCACATTGGCTTCATACGCTCTAGACGCTGAGATCATGTTAATCATTTCATTCACTACTTCTACATTCGGAAGGCTGACATACCCCTCGGCGTCTGCATCCGGGTGCGACGGGTTGTATTCTTTCTTAAATGCGCTTTGGTCCTCTGCGATACCGGCAACTTCAACGCCATTACCGGAAATTCCGGCGCCTTTCGCAGCATTTAAAACCGTTTCAAACGAATTGCCCTCTTGTGTTCTAAAGATGGCAACTTTTCTTCTGTATGGACCGCCCCCTGGCGTTCGCGTCGTATTGGCATTTGCGATGTTCTCCGAAATGAGGTCCATGCGTAGCCTCTCTGCTGTCAGTCCGGTTGCACTAATATTAATCGAATTAAAAAAGCTCATAACGCCCCCTCCGTTTAACTCTCTATGTTTATAAGGTCTATCGGCACACAATGCCATGTTTCTTATACCCTATATCTATTACTTTTACACTCAACATAGTATATTTTATACTATAGGTTGTATAAAATAAAGCTTTTATTGGAATAATGATAAAATAGTCCCGTACACTACAGTGTACGGGACTATTAAGCATTTGTCATCTGAGTCTATATAACTATATAATTAAAGTTATATTAATGAAAGATGCATTGTTACTTAATGCGCTCGAGTTCTTCCATTAACTTTTCGTTGAGAATTTTGATGTGCGTTCCCTTCATTCCTAACGAACGGGTTTCAATAACGCCGGCGCTTTCAAACTTTCTGAGGGCGTTGACGATAACCGAACGCGTAATGCCTGCTTTGTCTGCGATTTTACTGGCAACCAAAAGCCCTTCCTCGCCGTTGAGTTCATCAAAGATGTGAACAATGGCTTCAAATTCCGAGTAAGAGAGGGTGCTCACCGCCATTTGAACGATGGCTTTCTTTCTCACATCTTCTTCGTGTTCTTCGCTCTTGGCGCGAATGATTTCAAGACCGATAATTGTCGCCGCATACTCTGCTAAAATTAAATCGTCTTCCTGATAGCAACTTTCTCTTCTGGCGATGATAAAAGTTCCGAGGCGTTGAGCGTTGCCGATAATCGGAATAATTGTAGCAAACTTGCTGTAACTTTGAATATCGTTTCCGAAAAATTCGAGCAGTTTGTCCTCTGTAACGTTAAATTGCGTCTCGTTAATTTTTAATAGCTTTTGCTGTTCTTCAAAAGTAAAGAACTGCTCTTCGCCGTCTGCTTGAACAACGGCACTGTCTTCGTGGTCGTAAAGACTCGACCCCAAGATTTTGCCTTTTTTGCTCACCACATAGACATTTGAATCCAATATATTCATCATGGTAAAGCACAAATCTTTAAAAGAAAGTTGTGTTGCGCCTGATGTCTGTAGAATTCTGTTCAGCTTACGCATTTTCATCAAAATATTACTTTCCAACTTCAATTCCTCCTATTTTTCTTCCTTATAATCACAAGATGCGTTATGGCACTTGATGAATTCTTTTTTCTTCGTTTTCTTGTGGGTCAAAATACTACCACATTTCGGACACTTTTCATCTATCGGCTCATCCCAAGAGACAAATCGACAATCGGGGAACTCGGAACACCCGTAAAATACTTTGAGCTTCTTCGTCTTGCGTTCGACGATTTCACCGTTCTCACAATCGGGACACTTGATGCCGAGTTTTTTCAGAATCGGTTTCGTGTTGTTGCACTCTGGGTAGTTCGAACACGCTAAAAACTTACCGTATCGACCGTGTCGAATCAACATCATATTCCCGCATTTCTCGCAGGGAATGTCCGTTTCTTCAGTTAAATCAACCTTCTCTATAGCTTCATCTGCCTTTTCTACCATCGCCTTAAACGGCTCGTAGAACTCTGAGATAGAAGTTTTCCAAAAGCGATTGCCCTCTTCAATTTCATCAAATTTTTCTTCCATCGCCGCCGTAAAGTCCACGTCCACGATGCTGTCAAAATAATCGTTCATAATTTCATCTATAATAAACCCGAGTTCTGTTGGCTTGAGAAGTTTTTTCTCTTTTTCAACATACCCACGGCTTAAAATCGTTGCAATTGTCGGCACATACGTACTCGGTCTGCCGATACCGAGGTCTTCCATTTCTTTTACAAACGACGCCTCAGAATAACGCGAAGGCGGTTGGGTAAAGTGTTGTGTCGGTTCGAGAGCAGTAAACTCCAAAACATCCCCTTCAAAGAGTTCCGGTATGATCTTATCAGCGGATTTGCTGTAGGCGTATATGCGCAAGAACCCTTCGAAATCCAATTTGTTGCCGTTGGTTCTAAAGATATACCCATTGGCATCCACATCTACCGAAATACTTTCAAAAGTTGCACTGGCCATTTGGCTTGCCACAAAGCGCGCCCAAATCAAACTGTAGAGTTTAAACTGGTCTTTGCTAAGCGCCGCTTCAATCGACTCCGGCGTCAATTCGACGTAGGTCGGACGAATGGCCTCGTGGGCGTCCTGTGCGTTCTTAGACTTTTTCTCTTTTTTAGAAGCGCCTCCAAGCCACTCTTTACCGAGGGTTTCTTCAATATAGTGTCGCACGCCCTCTTTCGCCACTTCAGAAATACGCGTAGAATCCGTTCTCATGTAGGTAATGAGACCGACAGTGCCTTTGCCCTTGATTTGAATCCCTTCGTAGAGCTGCTGAGCAATCATCATCGTCTTCTTCGTGCTGTAACTGAATCGATTAGACGCTTCTTGCTGCAAAGAACTCGTAATAAAAGGCAGTGGCGGGTTTCGAAACTTTTTCTTTTTCTCTACGCGTGTGACGACACCGTTTACACCACTTATGTCAGCAAGTATTTTATCAACATCTTGCTGAGAAGGCAAGACAATTTTTCCTTTTTTATCTCCAAAAAAATCGAGGTCAATTTTCTCATTGAGTCGCTCAAGTTTTGTCGTCGCAGCGATTTTCCAGTATTCTTCTGGTTGGAAGGCGATAATTTCGCGTTCGCGCTGACAAATCAGTTTAGTTGCTACCGATTGAACACGGCCGGCACTCAGCCCCTTCTTCACTTTGCGCCAAAGAATCGGACTGATGGTATACCCCACAAGCCGGTCCAATATTCGGCGCGCTTGTTGCGCATCGACCAGATTGAGATCGATGGTGCGCGGTGCCTTAACAGCACTGACAACCGACTGCTTGGTTATTTCATGAAACAACACGCGGCAAGGGGCCTCGGGGTCGAGCTTTAAAAGTGTCGACAGGTGCCAAGCAATTGCTTCCCCTTCTCTATCGGGGTCAGTTGCGAGTAAAACGCGGTCGGCTTTTTTGGCAGCCGCTCTCAACGCTTTAATCGTATCGCCTTTCCCGCGAATGTTGATGTATTTGGGTTCAAAGTTGTTTTCAATATCAACGCCCATTGTACTCTTAGGCAAATCCCTGACATGTCCGACCGATGCGATCACTTTGTATTTCTTTCCCAAAAATTTTTCTATCGTTTTTGCCTTTGCAGGCGATTCTACAATAACAAGTTGGTATGACATACAGACTCTCCATTAATTATTTAAGGGTATGGTCAAATAATTTGTCCAAACCCTCATGCAGCATTATTACTAGAAGTTGAACGCTTTTCGTTTTCACAGATGTAAAATTAACGAAATAATCAATCAATTGTCAACTCCTGACCTAATTAAATTTATAGTTAAATATTGAACTTGTCAACCCCTTTTTAAAGAATCTCTATTTCATTTAAGGAAATAAAGTGACACAACTCTTCACAAACCAACTCTGTAAAGGCCGCTACAACGTCTGAATTTTCAATGCCCTCCTCTATTTCAATTGCCGCCACAGAAGCAGGAGACTCCCTAAGAAGCCGCATGTAAATGCGTTTCGCCCCATTGGAAAGCGCCTCAAATGCGGCCGGCAAGCATTCTGCTGTTCTTTCCTCTTTAGAGTCAATGCCCAAACACACTAAAATATCTTCATAATTAATTAGCGGATAGGCACCGTCTGCAATCAACTGGTTGCTTCCCCTGGACTGTTCTGAAAAAATACTTCCCGGCAAGGCGAAAATAGAACGCCCCTGGTCGATACCGTGTTGCGCCGTGGTGAGCGAGCCGCTTTTTTCTGCCGCTTCAATAACGACCACTAAGTCCGATACGGCACTGATCAATCGGTTTCGAAGCGGAAAGTGATGCTTCATAGGTGGTGCGTCGTCACCGCGCTCTGAAAAAACGCAGCCGCCTGTTTGAAGGATTTTATCGAATAAATAGCGGTTGGTCTTCGGATAAGGCGCTTCTATGCCAGATGCCAAAACAGCTATCGTTCGACCACCGGCCTGTATGGCGGCGTTGTGCGCAATGGCATCTACGCCGATGGCCATGCCGCTAACCACACATACGCCGCGCGAGGCTAAAAAAGTCGAAAGGCCCGCGGCGACGCGTCTGCCATAGGAGGTCGGCTTTCGACTCCCGACAATCGCGACTTTCTTAGCGCAGTTCAGCAGTGTCACATCGCCTTTTACGTGAAGCAACTCCGAAAGGGGTTCAGGCATTTTTAACCCCAGCGGGTAGCGCTTGTCTTTCGGAGACAGATAGTCGATACCCGCGCCTTTATAACGGGCTACGGTTTCACGGTACTTCTTAACAAACGTGCAAGCCGTTCGCTGTAGAGGTAACACCGCCGTCGGCGAAAGACCGTAGCACACGCGATTGGCATTCACTTCCCGCCAGTTTATGTCACCTACAGTCTTGTATCGCGCCAGTAAGGCCCGTTGCTGCGCAGCGGTAAACGCGCCTGAACATCTGAGACTCAGCCAGTTAAACAAATACTTGTCCACGTGCTCACCTCCTCAGCCGATCGACATCTTGATAAGAAATGGCTTCCAACAAGTGGAGCACTTCGACGCACTCAGACAAAGCAAGATACGCAAGACTCTCGGCAACGGCCTTAACAGCTTTTAGACGCCGCGCAGACAAGCGTCCTCGACTGTGGTATCTTTGCAGCCGATTTTCGGCTTCTTCAGACCATTTCAGAATGGGATGTGCACTTTTAAACGCGCGGGCTTTGTGGAGTTTTTCTAATAGCGCCGCCGTAGACTGAGACCCACCTTCTTCAGAGACGTCCATGTATACAACCAAATGTATGCGGTCGACTAAGGGCCCCGACAGTTTCATCTTGTATCGGTCCAGTACATGCGCCGGGCAGATACAAGCTTTTTGTGCAGAAAGATGATAACCGCAATGACACGGATTCATCGTTCCCACAAGTAAAAAATCCGCCGGGTATCGTACGGTTCGATGGCGCCGCGTCAACACGATGTTACGATTGCTCATCGGTTCGCGCAGTGCCTCTAGAACGTCGGATTTAAAGCGATTCACCTCGTCTAGCAGGAGCACGCCGCCATGTGCTCTGGTAATTAATCCAGGGGCTAAGGTGTTGTGCCCGCCGATTAATCCCGATTTGCTCACCGACTGGTGCACGTGCACCACCGGTCGCCGGAGCACCCCGGACTCGCCGCCTAAAAAGCTGTTTACTTTCCGAATCGCCTTCGACAGCGCGTCATCCGGCAACGGCAGCAGTGCCGGTAACCGCTCTGCCAACATACTCTTTCCGCACCCAGGCGGTCCTATCAGCAACAGATGATGCCCACCTAACGCCGAGAGCATTGCACCTTTCACAGCATGGGGCTGTCCTATCACATCTGAAAAGTCCGGACAAATGGGGACGCTTAGGGTGGTGTCTCTCCCCTCAACTGACACAGGGTGTAGCGTATCACTTTGTAGACATCTGTAAAGTTCCGCAATTGATGCGCATGTGAAAAAAGTCATGTCCCTTTCTGAAGCCACTTCCTCTAAGTTGCCTTCGGGGATGACCACCTGCTTAATGCCACCTGCTCTTAAGCCCTCTACCAAGCCCAAAACACCGTTAATGCGCCGAATAGAACCGTCGAGGGATAATGCCCCTAAAAACCCGATGGTTTCTAAGCCACAGCGAAAATCGGCGACAGTGGCTAAAATACCAACGGCTAACGGGAGATCCAGATGCGCCCCTTCCTTTTTAAGATGAGCGGGGTATAGATTCTGAGTCAGTCGCCTATCGGGATAGGGAAGTCCCGAGGCTCTCAAAGCCGAGCGCACCCGTTCTTTTGATTCCTTAATCACTTGGTTGGGGAGCCCTACCAACGTGTAATAGGGGAGCCCATTAGTTACTTGCGACTCTATTTCGATTTTTCGGCCGTCTAACCCGTCGAGCACGGCGGTGTGTATTCTGCTGTACATAAAACCTCCTCCACCTGTTTTACGTACATTATATTATTATTTTGTTTAATTTGTCAAATTATTCCTATCGGGCGTTATAAGATATCTTCCATAAAATCGTAGACCCATGTGTCGCCCTCCGGTTCTACACCTATAAAAGAAAGTTTAAAAAGGCCTTCCAATCGATGTTCTCTCATGTAGCAGACGGCAATTCGCTCGAGGCGCCTGATTTTTTCAGAGGTTATCGCCTCTCTCGGAGAACCGAATCGACGCGTCCGCCTATATTTGACTTCGACAAAATAATGGACCTCGTCTTTGACGACGATGAGGTCCATTTCTCCAAATCGGCATCTGTAGTTGGCCTTTTTAAACGTGTAGCCTTGCACCTTCAGGTAATGGCGCGCAGCCTGTTCAGCACACGTGCCCACTTGTTTATTCGCCATCTGCGCCCCCTTTGTCGAGGTGTCCGATAAAGAGCAGCACCTGCGCCACAACATCGTATAGATCGTAGGGAATGGCGTCACCAAGCTGCAGTCGATTCAGTTGGTCTACCAACTTTTCATCTTGATAAACGGGCACCTCTGCGCCTTCGGCGGTTTTTAAAATGTTTTCCGCCACAACCCCCATCCCCTTTGCGACCACTACCGGCGCAACGTCTTCGTTTGCCTTAAAGCGCAGTGCCGCGGCTTTTTTTCGTTCCATACACACCTCCTCACTGGAATAGTACATTGTTGAGAGCTCATTAAAACAACCGCTTGTTCACCTTCGTAGAATGCGGGATAGTGTCGAGAGACTTTAACGCTGCAATGATGCAAAGTAGATGAGCAGTTTTTTTAAGTATGAACGCTATAGGGCACTAGTGTCCTGTAGCGTTGAGATTTAATTAAAAATGTCAGATAGTCTGTATCAGTGCAAGGCAAAATATCGACGACAATGCGGGACATTGTCGAGAGATTTAAACGCCGCAATGATGCAGAGTAGATGAGCAGTTTTTTTAATTATGAACGCTACAGGACACTAGACTCTAAAATCAATTTGCGTGACGCGCTCGGGAGCTGTCGTCTGGAAAAAGGCTTCCGATGTTGCTTCAAGGCTTGTAAACGTCACAAATACAGGGCGTTCGCTAACTGCCGAAAGTCGTTGGTCAATCTGCTCACCATGCGCTTCAAAAATCCCTTGGACCGCTTTGTTTGCCAGTCCAAAATTCACTTCCAACTTGTTTTCGTGCCGTACGATGTGACACCGCACCTGTTCAAAACGTTGCGTATCTAAAGCTATAAGCATTTCAAAACGCGCCTTTGAGACACTTTTTCTCTTATTTTTCTTAACGTAAAAGTCCACTAGTCGCTGTTCGTGTTCAATCACCAGTGGCAGTTGCATCATCACAGGAGGCGTCTGCACCTTCGGTTGCAAAGGCAACTGCGCTTTTACAAACTGAACATCTTCTTTTAACGCCGCCTTGTCTTCCACTTCAAGTGCAGCCACCCATTTTTCGAGACGATTCAACCGCTCTTCTGAGACCTCTGGCGCTGTTAAGACTTCTACGAAATTTGCCAGTTCAACAGGGGAGAGCGCGGTGTGCTTCAGACGGGCGGAGACAGAGTCAAATCCCTCCTGCAGCGTTTTGTAACTGAAAGTCGCATTCAACAAGTGAAAAACTGATTTGAGTTGTATGCCCCCCTCTTTGTAAAGTGCCGTAAACTCTGAGACATCGAGCCCCTTTACGAAGGTTTTAAAATCATTTGCAAGGGCTTTAAAACCACCACGTGCTTGAACCGCTCTCAATATAGGCTTTAAATCCTCCGTAATGCGTTCTTCTACATTTGTCGACACTATGGGGGATTGAGGACTTTTCTCACTGTACAGCGGCTGTGTTTCACTTTTAGCCAGTAATTTTGCCACTTCAGTAACGGGTTTGTCGGATTCGGCGAGAACACGTCCTAAATTTTCAGGTGTCAGTGCCGACGCTATTTTTCCAACTGCGCGCCACGTTTGTCGAACCTCTTCCACTGCAGCGTGTTTTATAGGCATTCCTTTGGTCATAAACCCCTTGACTATAGCGGCAGTCATTTTATCGTTCGGAAGCGCATTCCGGCGAACAAAAGCTTCCGGCGTCTCTTGCGCAACGCGCTGAACCGCTTTCGGTGCGTCGGGTGACACCTTCGCCTCTTCAAGCGGCAACTTAGGTTCGCCCGCCCCTTCTCGAGGCACTTTTTCAATTTGCACCTCGCCTTCAGGCGTCAAAGACAGCTGAACAGTGTCGCCCTTTTCAAGCGGTACCGATTCAGTTGCATTTAAAAAAAAGGACATGCCTTTTATCTCCACCTGTAGGCGATTGCCTACAATAGAGCTCAGCTGTCCTTTCAGCGGCGTCGCTTTAAGCAACGCCATCAGTTCGAGTTCACTTTTAACCATGCCCTTTATCGACGGCATCTGCAATGTGATTTTCATTCATCCATCCTCATATTTTTCAAGAAAGATCGCCTGTGCTCCTCTATGAGCCCATAGCTTCGAATAGCCGCATAGTGCGCAGGCGTCCCGTAGCCCTTATTGTTTTCAAAGTCGTATTGGGGATGCTCCAAGTGAAGCGCCTTCATGTAGCGGTCTCTCGTCACCTTAGCCACAATAGAAGCCGCTGCAATAGAAGCACTTCGCGCATCGCCCTTTACAATCGCTTCTTGTTCAATAGGTATATCGGTTAATCGGACGGCATCTATAAGCAGATAATCCGTCGATAGGGGATCAATTGCCTGCTTCATAGCCAATTTGGTGGCATTTAAAATGTTTACCGTATCTATGACGTCAGGGGCCACTACGCCGACGTGCCACGCGACTGCATGGGTGGTTATCTTCTCATAGAAGTACTCCCGCTTAGCCTCCGAAAGCTTTTTGGAGTCATCTATGCCCGACCAATCCACGCTGCCGTCGAGAATCACCGCCGCCGCAACCACCGGTCCAACCAGTGGTCCTCTGCCGACCTCGTCGACACCTGCGACACGTGTAAAGCCTTTCGACCAAGCAGCGCGCTCAAAGGCGAACAGATTCTCCATTCGCGCCTTCTCCGCCTCGATTTTCTCCAACCGCTTTTCAAGTTGCTCAGCCAGTTTATGAACCCCTTTTCGCACATCGGTTTTAAGATAGGTGACGGCATCCGGAATATCCATTACCGCCACTTCGGCTACCTCAGCTTTTATCTCGGCAATAGGCGCTTTTGATTCGATGAGCACTTTCAGACGGTTACTCATGTTCAACCTCCACAATCTCCTCCGGCAACTCGAGTGAAATATTGCCGATAGTGCCTTTTCTGAACTCGTCTATAATCAATCTGGATACCTTTTCATAATCGGTCATATTGCCGCGCTGAATACACCCTCGGCGCTTGGCAATCGCCTCCATCACGACGACGGCATCTTCATCGTATGCCTCCAAATCGTAACGCGCCATAACCGCTTCGGCGTACCGCGGTCTGAGCAAGTTCACCAAGTGATAGGCAATGTCTTCAATGTTCAGTATTTCATCTTTAATTGCACCTGAACACGCCAGTTTAATGCCGGTTAGATCCTCTTCGATTTTAGGCCAAAGAATTCCCGGGGTATCGAACAATTCAATCTCTTTGTTGAGGCGAATCCACTGTTTCCCCTTCGTCACGCCGGGCTTGTTCCCCGCCTTTGCAGCATTTCTACCGGCAAGTTTGTTGATGAGGGATGATTTGCCCACATTGGGAATCCCCACGATCATCATACGAATCGGTCGCACCAATCGCCCTTGTCGTTCTGCCTTTTCGTAGACAAACGCCGCTTCCTTTCTCACTTGCGCCAACACTTCTTTTAATCCCGTACCCGTCAACGCGTTGACCGGTATCGCCTTTATGCCCTGCGCCTCGTAGTGTTGTACCCACTTCTTTGTAACTTCCGGATCGGACAAATCGTACTTGTTCAGAAGGACAATACGTTTTTTGTGCCCAATCAACCCATCGAATTGCGGGTTTCTACTGCTGAGAGGGATGCGTGCATCGAGTAATTCGACGACGACGTCCACGAGTTTAAGATTTTGCGCAATTAAATCCTTCGTCTTTTTCATGTGACCCGGATACCAATTTATACTCATTAAAGTTCTCCTTTTCCTATCCAATAGCTTCTCTCTATTATACCACAGTCTGTCCAGTGTCGAACCGCTTGCGGGCATATAAAAAGAGACTCCAACGAGTCTCCCTTTACAAAATAAAAATCTTATTTTTTCTTTTCTTTAACTTTAGCAGCTTTACCCACTCTGTCTCTTAAGTAGTTGAGTCTTGCTCTTCTTACGCGACCTTGTCTCACAACTTCGATTTTTTCAATCTTAGGTGAGTGAAGTGGTAAAGTTTTTTCAACGCCTACGCCGTAAGAAATTTTTCTAACTGTAAACGTTTCTGCGACGCCACCGTTTTGTCTCTTAAGAACAGTACCTTCGAAAATCTGAATTCTTTCTCTCTTACCCTCGATAACTCTTAAGTGAACTTTTACCGTGTCACCAACGTTAAACGGTGTAACATCTTGCTTTAATTGCTCATTCTCGATAGTTTTAATGATATTTTGATTCATTGTACTACCTCTCCTTCCTTATCAAAGACGTTCTTATCAGCATCATCTAACAGAGGACCGCCCGTTTTTCATACAGATGATATTATATCATCATTCTAAAGGTTCTTCAACGCTTTTTTTAGCATTTTCTGAGTTTTTTCATCGTGCACCTTCTCCAGAAAACATCGGTAGAGTTCCGGTCGTCGTGCTTTTGTCGTCTTTAGCGACATTTCAAAGCGCCATTGCTCAATGGCAGCGTGATTCCCACTGAGCAAAACATCCGGTACCGACGCCTCATCAAGGTGTTGCGGTCGCGTGTAATGCGGGTACTCCAGCAAACCGCTCGAAAAGCTTTCTTCTTCAGCGGAAGCATCGTTTTTAAGGACGTCGTCGACCATTCGACTCACGCTGTCGACCAAAACCATCGCGGGGAGCTCACCACCGGTGAGGACGTAGTCGCCAATAGAAATTTCCTCATCTACATAGGCGTCGATAAACCGCTGGTCAACACCTTCATAATGCCCGCAAACGAGTACGAGCTCGTCGTACTCAGAAAGCGCTTTAACGGTACTCTGCGTCAACGTTTTGCCACGTGGGGACAAGTAGATGACCCGTCTCTTTTCAGTGGGCTCCAACGACGCCAAAGCGTCTTTTAGCGGTTGTACCGCCATAACCATACCGGCGCCGCCACCAAAGGGATAGTCGTCGACTTTTCGGTGCTTGTTTGTGGAATAATCTCTTATATTGATGCATTCAATGGCGATTTTATCCGATGCCATGGCCTTGCCGATAATACTCGTCGTCATAAACCCTTCAAACATTTCAGGGAACAAGGTCAAAATTTTAAAAATCATGCCATAATCCCTTCGATTAAATGGACGACAATGCGCTTTTCGGCCAAGTCGATTTCTCTAACAAACGCGTCCACCGCAGGCAACATAAATGTCCCCTTGCCGTCTTGTCGTTCGATTTCGTAGAGGTCTTGCGACGTGTTTTGTATAACGTCTTTCAGCACACCGACACACGCGCCGTCTTCTGTTTCCACACGGCATCCGATGAGGTCGACAATATAATGTCCCTCGCCGTCGTCGGGCTTTCGACTTCTTTCAATGTAAACCAATCGATTGATTAACGGTTGAACGGCATTTGCATCTTTGTAACCGCTGAACTTGACGAGCACCATGTTCTTATGAATTCGAACAGTCTCTACAGCTACCTTTTCTTCCCCTAACCAAAGGGTGTCGTATGTTTTAAATTGTTCGAGATCATCGCTATAAGGATAGATTTTAACTTCGCCTTTAATACCGTGCGTATTGACGATTTTTCCTATATTAAAGAACCCTTCCAACACCAACCTCCATGCTTTCTTCACTCTACAGTAACAGCATTTGATCTGCTTACAGCGCATCAAATGCTGTTTAAAACAACGAAAAGCTATTGCGGGGCAATAGCTTTTGCGGCTTACTGAATGATTTCAACAACAACTCTTTTGTTTTCTTTAGTTGCTGCGGCTTTTACCACGGTACGAATGGCCTTGGCAATACGGCCTTGTTTGCCGATAACCTTACCCATATCGTCCGGCGCTACTTTTAACTCGATGATGATCGATTGCGAGCCCTCAACTTCTCTAACTTCGACGCTTTCAGGATCATCTACAAGGGAAGCTGCAATTACTCTAACAAGTTCGCTCATTATATCACCTCAGTCTGATTTCTACTTCGCTTCGTAAACACCATTTTTCTTGAAAAGAGCTTTTACAGTTTCAGTTGGTTGCGCACCATTTTTTAACCATTTGTTTGCTTTTTCAACGTCGAGCTTTACTTGCTCACCTTCAATAAGTGGGTTGAAGTAACCGATTTGCTCGATGAATTTACCATCTCTCGGCGCTCTTGAATCAGCAACAACAACTCTATAGAAAGGTTTTTTCTTAGAACCCATTCTTGTCAATCTGATTTTAACTGCCATTTGTGTCACCTCCTTATCATTTTATTATTCTATAGTCAACACGTGTTGCATTAGAATACCATCGTCTCAATGTGGCTTAAAAGAACGGAAATTTAAACCCGCCGCCACCTTTTTTCATTTTTTTATCCATATTGCCGAACTGTTTCATCATCTTCTTCGACTGGTCGAATTGCTTCAACAGTTTGTTGACTTCCGAAACGTGCATCCCACATCCGCCGGCAATGCGTTTTTTACGACTGCCGTTGATAATATCGGGATTTTGACGTTCTTTCGGCGTCATCGACTGGATAATAGCCTTCGTGCGAATGAGGTCTTTATCGTCGACTTCAATCCCCTTCATGGCTTTTTTGTTCATCCCCGGCAACATGCCGAGCAAGTCGCCAATCGGCCCCATGTTCTGAAGCTGCTCCAACTGGTCGAGAAAATCCTCTAAATCAAAGGACATGTCCTTCATTTTCTTCTCGAGCTTTTGAGCTTTCTCCTGATCAAAGGCTTCTTGCGCTTTATCGATTAATGTGAGCACATCGCCCATCCCCAATATTCTCGACGCCATACGCTCCGGGTGAAACGGCTCAATATCTGTAAGCTTTTCACCGATACAAGCGAACTTAATCGGCTTATCGGTTACGGCACGCACGGACAGCGCTGCACCACCGCGCGTATCGCCATCGAGTTTCGACAGCACGACGCCGCTGATTTCCAGCTGACTGTTAAAGTGCTCTGCGACGTTGACGGCATCTTGACCGGTCATCGCGTCCAGAACGAGGAGAATCTCATGCGGCTGAACTGCCTCGCGCACATCTTTAAGCTCCTGCATCAGGGCTTCGTCGATGTGAAGACGCCCCGCTGTATCTAGGATGACCACGTCGTTACTATACTTTTCAGCATGTGCAAGTGCTTCTTTGGCAATGGTCACAGGGCTTACTTTATCGCCCATGGCAAACACGGGCACATCTACTTTTTCACCGACGACTTGAAGCTGCTTAATCGCCGCAGGTCTGTAGATGTCGCAGGCAACCAAAAGCGGTCGCTTGCCGTTTTTCTTCATCAAGCTGCTCAGCTTTCCACAAGTGGTGGTTTTACCCGCCCCCTGTAGACCCGCCATCATAATAATTGTCGGCGGCTTTGAAGCGTACTCGATTTTACTTTGTGTCTCCCCCATCAACGCCGTCAACTCTTCGTTGACGATTTTGACCACTTGTTGTCCCGGGGTTAAACTCTGTAGAACGGATTCGCCAATGGCGCGTTCCGTTACTTTATTGATAAAATCCTTAACCACCTTGAAGTTGACGTCTGCCTCGAGGAGCGCCAATTTAACTTCGCGCATCGCCTGTTTGACATCTTTTTCAGAAAGCTTTCCCTTTCCCTTCAGGCCGCTAAAGGCGTTTTGCAATTTTTCAGCTAAACTTTCAAATACCATTCTGCGCCCTCCTTAGTTTGTCTCATCGAAAGCTATTGCCTCGGCGATAAGCTTCTTGAGCTCGCTTAAATACAGCGTATCCCCTGAAGCTTCAAACTGTTCGATGTACGTCATAAAGCGTTTAAACTGCGCTTTATTTTCCTCCATACGGGATTTGAAACCCAGATTCAATTCGTATTTCTCGAGCGCTTTTTCCGCCTTTTTAATAGCGTCGTGTACCGCCTGTCTACTAATGGTCAACAACTCGGAGATTTCACCTAGGGAGTAGTCCATATTGCAGTACAAATCCATGACCTCTCTTTGCTTCTCAGTCAGAAGATTTCCGTAGAGATCAAATAAAGCATCTATGTGTACTTTTCTCTCAAACATAACTACCTCACAAATTATAAAGGATATTCTTCACCCTGTCAAGCTTTTTTGCTTTACATTCTTTTCTTTGAGCTAGAGGTTGAAAAGCGCACTGACAAACTCACGTGCATCAAAAGGCTGAAGGTCTTCCATGCCCTCGCCGACACCGATGAGCTTAACCGGAATTTGGAGCTCGGAGTTAATGGCCATTACCACGCCACCTTTAGCTGTGCCATCGAGTTTGGTCAACACAATACCGGAAATCTCCGCCGCCTCATTGAAGACTTTTGCCTGTTGGATGGCGTTTTGTCCCGTTGTCGCGTCGAGAACGAGCAGCACCTCTTTATGCGCTTCACCGTACTCGCGTTCAATAACTCTAAAGACCTTCGCCAGTTCGTTCATCAAATTGACTTTGTTGTGTAAACGTCCCGCCGTATCGCAAATCAACACGTCGACATTTTTAGCCTTTGCCGACTGCACCGCATCGTAGATAACCGCCGCAGGGTCCGATCCCTCCGACTGGTGGATAACCGGTACGCCACTTCTATCGCCCCATATTTTGAGCTGATCGATAGCGGCTGCTCTAAACGTATCGCCGGCGGCAATTAACACCGACTTGCCTTCGTTCTTCAAACGGTGAGCAATTTTCCCGATAGATGTGGTCTTGCCCACGCCATTGACGCCGATGACCATGATAATGGTAGGCGTCTTGTTCACGGCAAATGGCTCTGCGTTGTTTTCCAGGAGCATTTCTTCAATAACGTCTTTTAACACGTCTTTAACCTGACTGCTGTCTTTAATTTTTCGCTCTTTCAGCGCAGCTCTGAGGCGCTCGATTAAGTCCATCGTCGTCGTCATGCCCACGTCTGCCATAATGAGTATTTCTTCGAGTTCGTCAAACAAATCGTCGTCTATCTCACCGTAATTGCTGAAGAGATCGTCTATTTTATCGGTAATCCCCTTACGCGTTTTGTCCAGTCCCTCTTTGAGTTTTGATAAAAATCCAAATGCCATAGTGCCTCCTAATTAAATTTATCTTCTATGTCTTCCAACTTAACGCTCAGCACTTTGCTGACGCCGTACTCTTCCATCGTGACACCGTACAGCGTATCGGCGACTTCCATCGTCCCCTTTCGGTGCGTGATGACCACGAACTGAGAGTGGCGGGCGTAAAGCTGGATAAACTCTGCAAATCGGTAGACGTTGACATCGTCCAGTGCCGCTTCGATTTCATCGAGAATACAAAACGGCGACGGCTTCGTCTTTAAGATTGCAAAGAGCAAAGCAATAGCAGTCAAAGCCTTTTCCCCTCCCGACAGGAGGTTGATGCTCTGAAGTTTTTTCCCGGGCGGCTGTGCGATAATATCGACATCACAGTTGAGCAAGTCGTCGTAATCCGTTAGGACGAGCTCTGCATCGCCGCCGTTAAAGAGGAGCTTAAACGTCTCTTTAAAATGATCGTTAATCGATTCAAAATGCGTTTTAAAGAGCGCCTCCATTTTTTTATCGAGGTCTCTGATAATCTTTTCAAGTTGCTCAATTGACGCCGAGAGGTCTTCTTTCTGCTCAATTAAAAAGCGATGGCGTTCTGAAACGTCCTCATACTCTTCTATAGCACTGAGGTTGACCGTCCCCATGAGCTTAATGTCCAATTTGAGTTTTTTAAGATCAGTTTTCGGCGGTACATCATCGGAAAGCATTGCCTCCCCCATGCTCATTTCATATTTGTCCCAAAGTTCGGAAACCACCGCTTCTTTTTCGACTTCGAGCTTTGCCAACTTGACTTCCGTCTTATGCAAACGCTCTTTTGCGGCGTCGTAAGCAGAGGACAACTGTGTCATTTCCTGCGTTAGGGCTTTGATTTCAGACGAGAAACTTTGCTTTTCTTTTATTTTATCGTTGAGTTCGCCTTCCAAGTCGACAATAGAAGCTTTTAGTGTTTGAATCGACCCTTCTATAGCCTGTGCCTTAGAGTCAAAGGCCGCCTGTTGCTTTTCCAAATCATCGAGTTGCGTACACCTCAACAGCCGCTTTTCATCGAGGCGTTTTAAATCGTCTTCGAGGCGAAGGCGCTCCCGTTTCTTAAACGTCAAGTTTTGTTCGGCAGAAGCCATTTGTATTTGAAGAGAAGTCGAGCGTTCTCCCGCCGTATCAATGCGCGTTTCCAGCGCTTCTATATCGCCAACGACCGCTGCCAGCTGCTCCTGCAACGCATTGAGTTTTTCGTTGGCACAGTCGATGTCTTTGCGCTTTTCCTCAATCTGCCCTTGTGCCTGCTCGCGCTCAGAAGTCAGTGCTTCGATTTCCCTTTCGAGCTTTTCGACACGCCCCTGTTCTTTTTCATAGGCTGCGGCTTCGTTTTCCAATCGGTTTTCATAGCGCAGAACTTCCATTCTCAAACCGTCGAGTTCTGCACGAATCGCTTTCAGCGCCTCTGAGTTGTCTTCGAGCAAGCGCGTCGTCTGCTCCAGCTCGATTTTGGAAGAGGTCACTTCAGTTTCAAGGACACGCGCACGTTCTTCTAATGCCTCAATTTGCCGTTTTCGCCCTAGGAGATTGCTCACCTTGGATCTAAAAGAACCCCCTGTAATCGGTCCCTTTGGTACCAAAACATCGCCCTTAAGCGTGACAACTTTGTACTGGAACCCCTTTTGCTTAATCAACTGTGCGGCGTCGTCAAAAGTTTCGACAATGACGATGCGTCCGAGCAAACTGTCCATTAGGCCTTCGTATTGCACGTCGTAGTCGAGGAGTTCCGTCCCGAACCCAATCCAACCTTTGGACTGCTTAAACGCCTCTTCCGACTTGTGGCGCTTTGTCTTTCGGCCTTCAAAATGCTCTAGCGGTTGAAAAGTTACGCGTCCGAGCTTCTTCTTTCTCAAGAATTCAATACAGGTTTTCGCCTGTGCCACCGTGTCGCACACGATGTTTTGAACAGCTCTTCCCAAGGCGACTTCTATGGCCACTTCATAGGCTTCCTCTACGTGAATAAGACTTGCGAGAATACCGTGTATACCGCTTTGATCTCCCAAGGATTTCAGCACCTCTTTAACCCCTTTGTCATACCCCTCGTAATCTTCCTCGAGAGATTTTAAAAGCTCGATTTCAGTGGATACCTTCCCCTGTTCCAAGGTTTGCTTCTCAAGTGATACCGTCAAGTGCCGCTTCTTTTCACCGTATTGTTCATTGGAAGCAAGCAACCCCTTGAGTTTTTGATTCGAGGTGTCCAGAGCTTCGCGTTCGCGTGCCATGTGTCCCGCAAGCTCCGATTTTACAGCTTCTTTGTCTTGAAGCAACTGGTGCGCCGATGCAAGCTCCTCTTTAAGCGGTGTCATTCGGTTTTCATACTGCACCAAAAAAGCGTTGATGGTGTCGATTTCCTTGCTCTTGACTTCAATGAGCCCCGACAATCGATTGGCCTCTTCGCGATCGGAAGCGTTGTTTTGCCTGAGCGCATTGAGCGTTTTTAACGCCGTGTCCTTTTCAGCCAAGGCCGCTTCATACGCCGTCTTCTGTTCAGCAAGTGCCGACGCACAAGCCGATTCCTCTTCGCGAATGGCTTCAACCGCCTCTTCAAGCGCTCGCCTATCGCCATCTACTTGACGGATTTCTTCATCGAGCCGCTGAATGTTGCCTTTGGCATTGGCCATTTTCTCTAGCACGACCTGCTTTTCACCATCGTATCGACTTTCTTGATTCAACAAAGTGTGTCGCTTTTCTTCGAGCTGTCTCAGTGAGACATTTTGCTCGTACAGCTTTCGATCTTTCTCATTGTAGGTTTCCTGCCGGCGGCTTCGCCTAGACTGAATCGCCGTCAACTCGTCTTCGAGCTTCTCCTTCCCTTCGAGAAACTGTACCAAGCCTTGTTCACACTCTGTGTAACGCTTTTGAAAGGCGTGGACTTCGATACGTTTCAACAGTTCCGTCAAATCCAAATACGTCTTCGCCCGTTCGCTTTCCTTGCGCAACGGTTCCACACGGTCTTCGATCTCCGAGAGAATGTCTTTTACCCTGAGCATGTTTTCCGCTGTGGTTTTAAGCTTGCGTTCCGTCTCTTGCTTTCGGCCTTTGAACTTGACGATTCCAGCTGCTTCCTCAAATAAAAGGCGCCGCTCGTCCTTGTTGTTGCTGAGGACCTCGTCAATACGCCCTTGGCCGATAATGGAATACCCTTCCCGACCGATACCGGTGTCCATAAAGAGCTCCCGTATATCCTTCAGTCGACAGGGCATTTGATTGATTAAGTATTCACTTTCCCCCGAGCGGTGCACCTTGCGCACCACCGAAATTTCGTTGAAATCCAGCGGGAAAAAGCCTTCTGAGTTGTCGAAGGTCAAGGTGACCTCAGCGAGTCCCAGTGCCTTTCGATGCTTTGTGCCGTTAAAAATAACATCTTCCATCTTTGAGCCCCTGAGGGTTTTAACACGCTGTTCACCGAGCACCCACCTCACCGCATCGGTAATATTGCTCTTGCCGCTACCGTTGGGACCGACGACACAAGTGACTCCATTTTGAAAAACGACTTCTGTTTTGTCGGCAAACGACTTAAAGCCGCGCATTTCTATCTTTTTTAAATACATGTTCCCACCTTACTCAACTCTCACATTATTCACCGACAAAACCCCTTGAGGCAACGTCTCATCGCACACAAACCGAAGTCTTTCCGCCGCCCTGAGAACAGCATACGCCGGTGGATCAAATGCGCGGTGTCCCGTCAACCAAGAAAGACACTTAGGATGAACACCGACAGCGACGTCGCCTTCAGCGGCATTTTCCACAACCAAAGTCTTGTAAATAAAGCCGCGAACCAATTCACCGAAAGCTGGGTGAAACGGTCCGGCGAGGACACTTTGCCCCATTTCAATGGCCTCTGTTTTTTGAAGCCCCATGCGAATGACCTCGACACCGGCCTCACTAAATCGCCGATAGGCCCACGCCACTAGAGTCACAGCTTCTTCAAGCGCCATGGGCAAATAGTCTCCCAATTGATATGCCGCACACAGCGCCGTCTCTTCGACGACAAGTGTCGGGTAGAGCCGCGCCGTTTGAGGCGACAATGCAATTGCCGCTTCAACAGACGCCTTAAAGGTTTTTTCCGAATCGCCGGGAAGGCCAACCATCAACTGAACGCCAACATCTATTCCGGCGGCCTTCAACTGTTCTACAGCTTCTACAATCACAGCGCTGTCATGCCCTCTACCCGCGCTTTTTAATACATCGTCATCAAAAGATTGACAGCCGATTTCCACCATATCCACTTGATACGCCACCAGACGGGCCACATCGGCAGCTGTTAAATAATCGGGGCGCGTCGACAAGCGAATCCGCTGAATGCGGCCGCGCCGTTTGTAAGCCAATGCTTTTTCTAAAAAAGACATCTGTAAAGACGGCTCTATCCCTGTGAAACTTCCGCCGAAAAAAGCGATTTCTTTAACCCATTCCTCTGCCATCGTCTCCAAGTAGGTCTCTACATGGGCTTCAAAATCCTCCGGACGGAATGTCTCCGCCCTTGCGATACGCCGCTGATTGCAGAATACACAGTCGTTTGGACACCCGAGGTGAGCGATAAAAATCGGTACAATTGCGTGCCGTTTCATCATTTTTTGAGCCTCAAAAGCCCTTCTTCAGCGGCCTTTTGCTCAGATTCTTTTTTGCTTCTTCCGGCACCGGTGCCGATAATCTCGTCATTGAGCTTCACGTGCGTATAAAATACTTTGGCGTGATCCGGGCCCTCTTCTTTGTAAATCTCGTACTTGATTTTATTGCTTTTATCAATTTGAATAATTTCCTGAAGTTGCGTTTTGTAATCGTTGTGAATTCTGCCCTGTCGCGCCGACTCAATTTGCGCCTGAAGTTTCTCCAATACAAAGACCCGCGCATAGTCTACCCCGCCGTCTAAGTATATCGCAGCTATAATGGCTTCAAAGGCATCCGAAAGAATGGACAAGCGCTCTCTACCGCCTGTGATTTCTTCACCGCGGCCGAAGTACATATAGCGTCCCAATCCAATCTGCTTGGCGGCGTCGCCCAATGACGCTTCACAAACGATACGCGCCCTAATTTTGGTCAGCTGGCCTTCTTCCAATTGGCCGTAGGCGCTGTACAAAAACTCGCTGATAATAATGCTTAACACAGAGTCGCCTAAAAACTCAAGGCGCTCGTTGCTCAACAAGCGATTGCTCTTTTGCTCATTGACATAGGAACTGTGCGTCAAGGCGCGCATCAAATAATTTTTGTCCTTAAACACATAGCCGAGCACAGTTTCAAGTGATTTTGTATCCGTATTCATCATTTCCCTCCTAAATTAAAGGGCCTTTAAATATACTATCGCCAATTTGACGATACCACATTTAAAAAACCTTTAGACTCTCATCCATCTATATTTTATAATGCCATAGATAAAATAACAACTCCGTTTCTTTAACAAAGTGTAAATTTTACACGTCTCCCGAGAGCCCCTTGGGAGACGTATTTTCTGTTCGTTATTCAGCTGCTGTTTCAGCCTTGGCTTGTGCATCGGCCAAACGCGACTTTATGCCGTCGACGAGTTTGGCATCTACCCCTTTATAGGCGTAGAGTATGGCATTCTTAAAAGCCTTGGCGTTGGATGAGCCGTGCGCTTTGACGACGAGACCATCGACCCCTAGCAGCGGCGCGCCACCGTATTCCGTGTAATCGAGTTTCTTTTTAAACCCTTTGAGATTGCCCTTTAAAATAAGACCGCCAATCTTGCCCTTTAAGTTGGACATGATGCTCTCTTTTAGACCATCGACCAGCGACAGCGCCACGCCTTCAGTTAATTTCAGAATAATGTTGCCCGTAAAGCCGTCGGCGACAATGACGTCGACGACACCCCCGGGAACATCTCGCCCTTCTACATTCCCTACAAAGTTGATAGGCTGGGATTTGAGCGCTTCATGGGTCTCAATATAGAGCGGCGTTCCCTTTGTCTCTTCGGCACCGATGTTCACCAGTCCGACGCGCGGCTTTTCTATTCCCAAAATCGACCTCGCGTACAGTTCGCCCATTAAAGCAAACTGCAACAAGTTGTTCACCTTACACTCCGCATTTGCCCCTGCATCCACCAACACGCTGGCACCTTTCATAGTCGGGTATACCGTACAAATTGCCGGACGGTCGATTCCCTTAATACGGCCGACTTTAAAGAGGCCACCGGCGAGAAGCGCCCCTGTGTTGCCGGCAGAAACAAAGGCGTCCACACCACGTTCTTTTAAGGCGGAGAGTCCGACGACCATCGACGCGTCTTTTTTAGCGCGAATGGCCTTGACGGGCTTGTCGTCGTTTTCAATCTTCTCGGTTGTGTGGACCACGCTCACGCGTCCGGCATCGTATGTCAGCGTGCTAAGCACTTGATTAATTGCCGTCGAGTCACCGTACAAAACCACTTCTCCCGGCATTTCAGCAAGCGCTTCAACGGCACCTTTTACCACTTCTAGCGGGGCGTTGTCACCGCCCATTGCGTCTATTCCGATTTTCATCTGTTCACCTCACCAATCACGATAGTTTCTAAACATTACGCCACATCTAAAGTTTCCCCTATAAAAAAAAGCAATAGCTATCCGCTACTGCCTTTGGTTTCGAAGAACTATGCTTCTGCTTGTTTTGAGTCTCTGCTGTGATAGTAGCCACATTCTGCACATTCTCTGTGTGATACGTTTGCCGCTTTACACTTTGGACATTCGATAACGTTTGGAGCAGTCATTTTAATGTTGCTCGCTCTTCTCTTGTCTCTTCTTTGCTTACTAATCTTACGCTTAGGTACTGCCATATCTTAACACCTCCTTAATCTAAGTGAATAAATGCTTTAGCGCTTCAAGTCTAGGGTCAATTTTTGATTCATTACATACACAAGTTTCTTTGTTTAAATCAATCCCACATTGCGGACAAAGTCCGTTGCAGGTTTCAGTGCATAAAACTTGTAGCGGTAAATTTAAAGTTATATCTTCCTCGAGGATTGGCACCAGCATCAAGTCTCGACCGACGAGTTCAACCCAGTCTTCCTCTTCATCGAAATCACGGGTTGGCACCAGCAGACGCTCAGCCGAATTCTCAAGTGTAATCGTAACAGGCTGCAAGCATCTGTGACACTCAAAGGTCGCTTCGCCAGAATAAGTGAAGGTTAAAACATAGCGTTTTTCAAGCTTTTTTACAACTCCAGATACCCGAATAACCGATGCATCAACACTTCCGATCGACTCCATAAAAGACTTGTCTAATTCGAGCTCAAAGTCAAATACCATTTGATCTTGAAGCCCACTTATTAATTTTGTTAAATCAAGGTTCATTCTATCACCTCTTCAATGCAACATTAATATTATAATGAGTATATTGAAGTTTGTCAATACTTGATTCGCACAAACACGTTGTCTTTTAGCGACATAAACTTCCTCTACGAGGTCGCACATTATTGTGCCAATGCCTTCACGCGCTGAACATTCGCGAGAAGGCATTCGACTCAAATATCATTATTTTAATTTACTTTACGAGTTCAAGTGTGTCTCTTGCAATCATTAACTCTTCATTTGTAGGGATTACCATAACTTTAACTTTAGATGCTTCAGTTTCTACAAACGCTTCTTTGCCGCGGACGTTGTTCTTTGCAGAATCGATTTCTACGCCCATGAACTCGAGACCTTTACAAATCTCCGCTCTGCTCTCAGCACTGTTTTCACCGAGGCCCGCTGTGAAGACGATGGCATCGACGCCGCCGAGTACCGCTGCGTACGCCGCGATGTACTTCTTAACGCTGCCATGGTAGATATCAAGTGCCAGTGTCGCTCTTTCGTTGCCTTGCTCTGCCGCTTGCTCGATATCTCTAAAGTCGCTGCTGACACCTGAGATGCCGAGAACGCCTGACTTCTTATTGAGCACTGTGTTGATTTCATCTAATGTCATGTTTTCTTTTGCCATGAGGTAAGGGATAATCTGTGGGTCGATATCGCCACAACGCGTTCCCATTACAAGACCTTCAAGCGGTGTGAAACCCATTGAAGTATCTACGGACTTACCGCCGTCAATGGCAGCAAGTGATGCGCCGTTACCCAAGTGACAAGTGATGATTTTAAGCGCTTCAGCCGGTTTTCCAAGCATATCTGCTGCTCTTTGCGATACGTATCTGTGGCTCGTACCGTGGAAACCGTATCTTCTAACATGATCTTTTTCGTAGTACTCATATGGTAATGCGTATACAAACGCAGATTTTGGCATAGTTTGGTGGAATGCCGTATCGAATACGCCGACGTTTTTAACGCTTGGTAAAAGTTCTTGAATCGCTTTGATACCGATGATGTTCGGTGGGTTGTGAAGCGGTGCGATTTCAATACACTCTTCTAGAGCCGCGATAACGGCGTCGTCAATAACGACAGATGCGCTGAACTTTTCGCCTGCGTGTACAACTCTATGTCCAACAGAATGGATTTCATCTAATGACTTCACTGCACCATGTGCTTCGTGTACGAGTGCATTAAGGACTTGTGTCAATGCATCTTTGTGGTCGTTCATTGGCACTTCGATTACGACTTTATCTTGTCCCTCTACTTCGTGCTTTAATCTAGAACCCTCGATGCCGATTCGCTCGACGAGTCCCTTTGCCAATACGCTTTCATCGCTCATGTTGAATAACTGGTACTTTAACGATGAACTACCACAGTTAATAACCAAAATGTTCATTTTTTCCTCCTCAATTCTATCACAAAGATTAATATAAATTCTTAGTGCTTTCAGTCATACATATATATTATAATGTAAATGAGCCAATTTTCAAGGACAAATGGAGGAGATTCATGAAAATAGTTGGGATTGTCGCAGAATACAACCCTTTTCACAACGGGCACTACCACCAACTGGAAGAGACGCGACGCGCCCTTTCACCCGACGGCATCGTCGCCGTTATGAGCGGCAACTTCGTCCAAAGAGGGCAACCCGCATTTTTAGACAAGTGGACCCGAGCACATGCCGCACTTGCCAGTGGCGTCAACCTCGTCGTAGAACTGCCCACTTACTACGCAACGGCCAGTGCTGAAGGTTTTGCAGAGGGCGCTGTCAATTGCCTTGAACACATGGGCATCGTCACGCATTTGTCTTTCGGCAGTGAAACGTCCGACTTAGAGGCGCTATGGCACTGCGCCGACGTCCTCGTGAAAGAACCGGAAGCGTATAAAATCGCTTTAAAAGAAGCCCTTAACCGTGGCGATACCTTTCCCAAAGCCCGTGCCGAAGCCCTCAATCAGGTGCTCGATCACCCTGTCGACCTCAATCAATCCAATTTGATTTTGGGCATCGAATACCTAAAATCGTTAATAAAAAATAACAGTACCATTATGCCTTTCGTGGTTAAGCGCATTGGAAGTGGGTATCACGATAAGGGTCTAGAAACACAATACGCCAGCGCAACCGCTCTGCGAAGTGCCTACTTTTCAGATACGCCTACGGACTTCGAACGCTACATGCCGCAGGCCTCTGCTAAAGTGCTTTTCAACAGCGCCTTACACCCGGTACAGATGAAGAACTTTGAACGGCAACTGCTCTACAAACTTCGCACATCAACTGTCGATAGCCTCGCCGGCTTACGTGGTGTCGGCGAAGGCCTCGAGTACAAAATCAAGAGAGAAGCCCAACGCGCCAGCTCCTATGACGCATTGGTCGACGCCGTTAAATCGAAACGCTACACGCAGACGCGTATCCAGCGCACGCTCTTAAATGCCTTTTTAGACATCGATAAGACCCCTCGCCCCTTTGGGGACAATGGGTATATACGCGTACTCGGCATGGATGCCGTGGGCAGAGACATGCTTAGAGCGATGAAAAGTACCGCAACGCGACCGGTTATCACCAACATCAACAAAATGCCTGAAACACTTAAATCAAACCCTTTGCTCACTCTCGATATCAAAGCGACGGATCTTTATGTTTTAGGGCAACCGTCGGCGGCAAATGTCGTCGGCGGATTGGACCACACCCGACAACTCATTCTATTATAGTAAGAAAGTACAACTAGGAGGCCCCTATGAAACACGTATTGGATAAAGGCTATGTAAGGCTCGTCGACGCAATGGGCAGCGATCTTTCAGTCGTCAATGCCGCAAGAGTCAGCTACAACAAAGCAACTGACACTTTGAGAGATGAAGATACCAAATTGATCAACTTTTTAGCAAAACACGATCACACCAGTCCATTTAGACACGCGGCGCTACAGTTTGAACTCTACGCACCGCTAATGGTCGCCAGACAGTGGTGGAAATACATCATCGGTTCAGCACACCAAGACCCCTTCACCGCTTGGAACGAATCCAGTCGGCGCTACGTCACTGAAGAAATCGAGTTCTATATTCCCGCCGACGACGCTTGGCGTTCAAAGCCAGAAAACACCAAACAGGGCAGTGGCGCCCCCATCGATGTGAAACTCGGTGCAGAGGCCACTGCACGTCTTCTAGATCAGATCGAATCCGGCATGGCCAACTACGACTGGGCCGTTTCCAACGGCGTGGCCACTGAACAAGCGCGCCTTTTTATCCCAAGTGCTTACGGCTTGATGGTCAGGTGGTATTGGACAGTCAGCCTTCAAGGACTCGCTCATTTTCTCAAACAGCGTACCGACGCACACGCGCAACACGAAATCCAGTGCTACGCCAAGGCGGTGGACGCCCTTGCACGCGAGAAATTCCCGGTGGCACTAAAAGCCCTTTTGGACGATTAGCATTTGTCACCTAAATCAAAATCCCCTTTGAAAACAGATGCCCTGCTCTGTTCAAAGGGGATTTGCTTTTATTTGTACCCATCGAGTTCTTCTAGATTCTCTCGAACTGTGGACAACACTTTTGAAAGGTTCATATCGACCTTTTTGAGAACTTCTTCGGCGTACTCATAAGAACCGACGCGCATGCCCTCTGCTTTTTCCTGCGCTTCACTTACAATGGCTTTGGCCTTCGTCTTAGCCAACTCCACAATCTCGTGCTCGTTAATCAAGTCGTTGGCTCTCGCATCTGCTGCACGTAAAATTTGTTCCTCTTGGTGTCGCGCCGCCTCTAAGATCGACCGTTCTTCTGCTCTCGCCGTCTCTAAGATATCGCGCGCATCGCGGTGCGCTTCTTCTACAATCTGGTTCTTTTGGGCGTGTACATGACGCACATGATCGTATTCGTCCGGCAGAAGCGTTTTAATATCTTGGATAATATCCAGAAAATCCTGCCGGTCAATCAGCCCTTTCCCGGTGAGCGGCACAGTTGGACACGATTCAATTTTCTCTTTAAACTCCTCTAAAAGTTCTAAGACTTTTAAGGTCACTTCTCCTGAACTCATCTCGATTCCTCCATTTTAGCATCTATGGCCTCTTTTACCGTCTCAGTGACAAAGCCGCTGATATCTCCACCAAAAAGTGCCACCTCTTTTACAATACTCGAACTCAAGTACATGTACGCCGTTCGGGTCATTATAAACACCGTCTCCATGTCCTCATAAAGCTTTTGATTGACACTGGCCATTTGAAACTCCGCTTCAAAATCGGATATTGCCCGTAGGCCTTTGACGAGTATCTTGACATCGTGCGCTTTTAAATAAGACACCAAAAGCCCTTCGTGAACATCGACGCGTACATTTTCCAGATGCGCCGTACACGATTCAATAAGCGCCTTGCGTTCTTCTTTAGAAAAAAGCGGATTTTTACTCCGATTGTACATGACGGTGACAATCACCTCGTCAAATATTTTACTCGCTCTTTCTACAACGTCCAAATGCCCTTTGGTAATCGGGTCAAAACTCCCTGGGTACACTGCAACTTTCATTCTGCCTCCACTATATAGCTCACGCCAATTTTCCCGTATTTTTTCGTCTTCTCAACAACAAGCCCTTCTGGCAACCGCTCGCCAAATGTGTCGGCAATATCGTGTTCTACGACGATGATGCCGCCTTCAGCGAGCAGCTTGAGCCGCACAATGGACGACAGGACGTTTTCAACATCCCCCGTTAAGTAGGGCGGGTCCATAAAAATGATATCAAAGCACTCACCCGCCAGACGCTGCAGTACACTGTACACGTCTTGAATGCAGAGTGTTGCGCGTTCAGTCAATCGCGTTTTCTCTAAATTCTCTTTAATAATGCGCTCCAGTTTCTTGTTGCGTTCGACAAACAACACTGTTTCTGCCCCACGACTTAACAACTCGATTCCCAGCGCACCTGAACCCGTAAACAAATCGAGCCCCTTAGCACCGTTTATATAAGGTTGCACGCTGCTGAAAATCGCCTCTTTCACACGATCGGTCGTCGGTCTGGTACCCATACTCTCAATCGTATTTAAGCGAATCCCCCGTGCAGAACCTGAAATTACTCTCAAATACCTCACCTTTTCCTTAATTCTATTACAATGTAAAACCTTCCGTGTTTTTACGCTTCATTTGTTCGACAATCGGTTGGAACACCGCATTGCCCATCTGATGCTCTGTAACAACTATTTTAACACATTTTTGAGCCTGTGCTAACAGATTTTTGTCACGGGACAGATTCGCGAGTTTGAGTTCTGGAAGGCCGTGCTGCCTGAGACCGAAGACTTCGCCGGGGCCTCTGATCTCCAAATCTTTCTGCGCGATGTCAAAACCGTCACTTGAATTGACCAGCGTTTGAACCCGCTCTTTCGCCGTTTTGCTAAGCTTATCGCTGAGCAGGAAACAGTAAGACTGCTCCGAGCCCCTGCCGACACGTCCTCTCAATTGATGCAGTTGCGCCAGACCGAATCGCTCGACATTCATAATCATCATTACCGTTGCATTGGGAACATTGATACCGACTTCAATAACCGTAGTCGACACCAACAGTTGAATTGCCCCCTCTTTAAAGGCGTGCATCACTGCGTCTTTTTCTTTGGCTTTCATCTTACCGTGGACCATACCGATGCGAAAACCGTCAAAGGTGTTTTGAAGCTGTTCGTAGTGCTCAGTGGCACTATGCAAATCCATTGTTTCTGAGGCCTCAACCAACGGGCAGACCACATAAGCCTGTCGCCCCTCTGAAAGCGCTTTTTTAACAAATGCGTACATGTCGCGGACCTTAGAAGTGCTCACAAAATGCGTTTTAATCGCCTTTCGACCGCTTGGCAGTACATCGATGGTGGAAACACTCATATCGCCATAGAGGATTAAAGAAAGCGTTCGAGGAATCGGCGTAGCAGACATAACGAGCACATGCGGCCGTGCCCCCTTCTCAGAAATGCGCAAGCGCTGCTTGATGCCAAACCGATGCTGTTCGTCTGTGACCACCAGCCCTAATCTCGAAAAGCCTACATCGTCTTGTATCACCGCATGTGTGCCAATGAGAACATCAATCGTCCCCTCTTGAACAGCCGCTTTAATGCGCCGCTTTTCAGCTGCTTTTGTAGCCGACGTTAAAAGCGCCGGACGCACTTCTTTAGGCAACATCTTCTCAAATGCTTCAAAGTGCTGTTCAGCAAGCAAACTCGTCGGTACCATAAGTACCGCTTGATGACCGTTTAAAACGGTGAGGTAAATGGCGGCAAACGCCACAATGGTCTTTCCCGACCCCACATCGCCTTGAATCAGTCGATTCATGTTGCGCCCGCTGTAAACGTCCTCTTGGATATCTTTAAGAACGCCTTGCTGTGCTTCAGTCAGTTCAAAAGGCAATGTTTTTACCCACCGGTCGTAAGCTTCCTTCGGTACATACGGCACATTGTACACATCGTCCACATCGGACTTGAGCAGCAACAGACGCAATTGAAGCTCAAAGAGTTCGTTAAACACGAGACGCTTTCGAGCCCGCTTATACGCTTCGGCATCTTTGGGAAAATGGATATCGCGATACGCTTCTTTGAGCCGGCAGAGCTCAAAAGTCTTTAACAGGCTTTCCGGCAGCGCATCTTCTACAGCGTGCAGCCCCCTCGCCAAAACCAGCTCCACCAAGCGCGTCATTTCGCGATTGGTTACCCCAAGTGTCAAGGGGTAAACGGGGACAATTTTTAGAAAAGCCGTCTGCTTCGAATGGGCGTACTCCGGCTGAACCATTTTAAAAAAGGCCCCCTGACGCTCGAGCTTCCCATAGAAAAAATACGTCTCGCCCTCTAAAAAATCGTTCTTAATGTATTTCGGATTAAAAAATAAAATATCGCCTTCAAAATAGTGCTCTTTGACTTTCAGCACCATGAGTTCTTTTTTATTCCGAGATAGAAAAGACACGCGCTTGGAAACGACTTCCGCGCAGATGACACCGGTTTCATCATGGGGGATTTCCGCAGTGCCTTTAACCTGTCGACGGTCTTCATAGCGCATCGGATAGTGTCTAATCAAGTCGCCAAATGTCTCAAGTCCAATTTTTTTCAGTTTTTCTGCTTTTTTATCGCCGACGCCCGGCAATACAGTCAACGGTTTGTTCAGCACACATAGCCTCCTGAGTGATTTCATACCCAAAAAGCGCCCCTTTATCAAGGAAGCGCTTTTTATTCATGCTTTTTATTCTATTGAAATAACAAAATAATACACCGGCTGTCCACCGTAGTACACATCGACTTCTAAATCCGGAAACTTTTCTTCGATGCGTGCCACAACGGCATCCGCTTCTTCCTCCGTCACGTCAGAACCGTAATAGAGCGAAAGAATTTCAGCGTCCTCTGACATGGTTTCTTCAATAGATTTCAGGATTACCGCGTCGCGTTCCGCGCCAACCCCTTTAATTTCACCGCCTGAAACAGCGAGGTAATCGTCTTTTTGAATCGGTTTATCGTTGAATACCGTATCTCTAACCGCATAGGTGATTTGAATGGTGTCGACGGCATCTAGACTTTTAACCATCGCGTCGAAGTTCGAAGCGGGTTCCGCCTCTCGATCAAATGCCAGCATAGCCGAGATACACTGCGGCATAGTCTTTGTCGGAATCACGTAAACGTCCTTATCCGAAAGCGCTTTCGCCTGATTGGCCGCCATAATAATATTGGAATTGTTCGGGAACAAGAAAATGTGTTTCGACGGACACTTTTCGATTTCTTTTAAGAAATCCTCTGTGCTCGGGTTCATTGTTTGACCGCCTTTAATCGTTCCGGCAATGCCGAGTTCACTGAAAATCTTCACGAAGCCCTCGCCCATGGCGACACCGATAAACCCATAGTCCTCTTCGTAAATGTCTTGAGCCACCGGCGCGGTCTCGTCGCACCCTTCGATAATAGAACTGTGTTGGTCTTTCATGTTTTCTATTTTAACCGTTTTAAGCGCACCGTACTTTAAGCCTTCTTCCAGTGCAAGCCCCGGCGAGTTTGTATGCACGTGCACTTTGACGAGGTCTTCGTCTTGAACGAACACCATGCTGTCGCCAAGTGTTTCAATATACGTCTTTAGCCCTTCGGCTTCTGTGTCGACGTTCTGAAGAATGAACTCCGTACAATAAGCAAAGTGAATGTCCTCAGTGGACATCACCGATTGAGCCGGCGCCGATTGCGTTTTGCTCACCAGCGCATCCATCTCCACCTCTACACCTAAGAGCGCTTTCTGACAGCCCTGTAAAAAGAAGAGAAGCCCTTTGCCACCGGCGTCTACAACACCTGCTTGTTTTAGAACCGGCAATTGTTCAGGCGTCTTTTCCAGTGTGCGTTCGCCCTCTTCTAAAAGCGCTTCAAACAGCGCCTCTGCCGTCTCCACTTCTTCTGAAATCGCCTCTGCACGCTCTGCTATTTTGCGAATAACCGTTAAGATCGTGCCTTCAACGGGCTTTAACACTGCGCTGTACGCGGTGTCAGCCGCTTCTTTGAACGCATGACATAAATCTTGTGCCGTCAACGCATTTTTATCTTTACACCCTTTGGCAAACCCTCTGAAAATTTGTGACAAAATAACACCGGAATTGCCGCGTGCGCCCATGAGAGAGCCCTTGGAGAGCACTTTCGCCACTTCTTCCACCGTGACAAAAGCCCCTTTTGACAGCCCCTCTACAGAAGCGTTCATCGTCAACGACATGTTGGTTCCCGTATCGCCGTCCGGAACGGGAAAGACGTTGAGTGCATCGACAATGTGTTTGTTATTATTGAGCTCAATCGTGCCTTGCATAAACATCTTCGCAAGCAATTCAGCGTTTACTGTTTTGTTTTCCACCTTCTATTCCTCCTAGCTATTCACGCACTTTGACGCCTTCGATGTTGAGGTTGACTTCCACAACCTTTAAGCCCGTTTGCGTTTCAACAGCGTATTTTACTTTTTCAATAATATTTTCGGCGACGACAGATATCTTCGTCCCGAATTGGACGATGACAAACAAATCAATTTTAACGCCGTCCGCCTGCGCCACCACTTCGACGCCTTTAGAAAGTGCCTCGCCTTTGAGAAGCTTTGCAAAACCGCTGGTAGCTGACTTATACGTCATGCCGACCAAGCCGTAGCACTCCATGGCAGATAAAGCTGCGATTGTCGCGACGACATCATTTTTAATAATGATATCTCCACATGTATTGTTTATGATAATGGACATGTTTTCCTCCTTCGTCTGTACGATTCTACTGCGTTAAAGCACTGAAAAAACGAATCATCCGCCTTTTGAATTTATATCTATTTTATAGCATGGGCGTGGGAATATCAAGTTAAAGTAAAAAAAATCGAAGGACTCTCAAAAATAAGCTTGAAAAAAAAACGCTTCTCTGATACAATATTTTTGTTATGTTGTGATTTAATCACTCGAAGGAGGTGTCATAAATGGCAAGAGTATGTGAAGTATGCGGAAAAGGCAAAATGTCTGGTAACACAGTCAGCCACGCGAACAACCACAATAGAAGAACTTGGTCGCCTAACCTTAGAAGCGTAAAAGCTACTGTAAACGGCGGAACTAAGAGAATTAAAGTTTGCAGCAGATGCTTGCGTTCAGGCAAAGTAGAAAGAGCGGTTTAATTCAGGCGGCTTCTTTGGCGGAACTGAGCATTTAAACTGTAGTGGTCTGAGGGAGTCGAGCCGATATGCTCGACTTTTTTCTATGCTCTAAGACAAAAAACGGCTGTTGGACACCCTGTCCTTCAGCCGTTTTTTCTCGTTATAAGTTAACGTTTACAGGACAGTCGCACTCTTTCGAAAAGATAAGCAGTCCCTCTCCTGAAGCAATTCTAATGCTGTAAGTTGCGCCGGTACATTCGTTGCTGATGCCGACGCTTTGCCCGACTTCTATAGTCGCTTTTTTAAGTGGGTATTTAAACCCTTCGAGGTCGATGCCCTCAAAGGCTGAGACCACAGGCACCAAGGATACATAATGCGCCATATACGGCTGTACGACACCACTTTCAAAGAAAGGCGCCGATACCCACCGCATAATATTGGTTTCATCCAAAGCGTACACTTTTACGCCTTTAGGGACACGACGCATGAGGAGGACATTGGCCATCATATGATCCAGTCGCCCACCAAAGGCGCCGATAAAGACAATTTCGTCGACCCCTCGGCTCAAAACCACCTCGAGTGCCAGTTCTGCGTCTGTAAAATCTTTTTCACTCGGGTAAACTCGACGATCAGTATCCGGCCACTTTTCCAAGTACCGCTTTAAGTCGCCAATGGAGTCGAAATCCCCGACGAGGACATCCGGCGTAACCCCTAGCACTTCAAGGTGTCGAGCACCGCCGTCGACGCCGACGACACACAAAGGCACTTCGCCCTCACCAAACGCCTCCAACATCGACGCCATTTGCTCGTAACAGGTCACTACGCCGTTTAACGCAATGAGCCCGCGCTTCATAGCGCTTCTCTAAAAGCTTTAACAGCTGTATCAATAGACTCATGTCCAAAGATGGCAGACCCAGCGACGATGACATTGGCTCCCGCATCGACCACTTGCTTTACATTAGAGGCCTTGATACCACCGTCCACTTGAATATCACACGAAAGCCCTCTACGGTCAATTTCAGCTTTCAGGCGCTCAATCTTATCTGTGACGCTATCGATGTAGCTTTGGCCACCAAAGCCCGGGTTAACCGACATCAAAAGAACCATGTCCAGCATCGGCAGAATTTCATCTAATACCGACAACGGCGTCGCCGGGTTTAAAGCCACTGCTGCTTTAACACCGTGCTCTTTTATCATTTGAACCGTTCTGTGGAGGTGTGGACACGCTTCGACGTGCACATTGATTAAATCAGCGCCTGCTTTAACAAAATCGCCGATGTAACGATCGGGGTTTTCTATCATCAAATGCACGTCCATAAAAAGAGACGTCTTCCCCTTGAGTGCCGCTAAAATAGGCGCCCCAAACGAAATGTTCGGTACAAAGTGACCGTCCATAACATCGATGTGCAGGTACTCCACCCCTGCAGCTTCAACCGCTTTTACATCCTCCAACAAGTTCGAAAAATCTGCCGACAGAATCGACGGTGCTAATTTTACCATTTTTTATGCTTCCTTTCGTTTTTTATGATTTCATCGAGTAAATAACAATAGGCATCGTACCGGGCGCGGTGAACGACGCCCTCTGCGACTTGAGATTTCACGGCGCAGTTGGGCTCGTCCACATGCAGGCAATTGTCAAAGCGACACGCTTCAGAAAACTTGGCGAATTCTGGGAACAACTCCCGGAGTTCTTCGGGTTCAATGGCCTGTAATGACAACGAGGTAAACCCCGGCGTATCGACGACGATGCCGTTACACTCGAGCTCCAAAAGCTCAGAATGGCGCGTCGTGTGCTTGCCCCGCTTGATTTTTTGACTAATGGCGCCCACTTGAAGTGAAAGCCCTTCTTGAATGGCGTTGAGCAACGACGACTTGCCGACGCCAGACGGACCGGAAAACACAGAGACTTTTTCCGCCAACACTGCCTTTAGGCCCTCTACGCCCTCGCCTGTTTTAGCACAGGTTTTAATCAGTGGGTACCCGGCCAATTGGTAACGTCGATGCGCTTCTTCAAAACAGCCGTCTGCATCTAAATCGCCTTTATTTAAACAAATGACAATTTCCAAATGCGACGCTTCGGCAAGTACAATCATCTTGTCGAGAAGCATCCAATTGGGTTCCGGATTCTTTAAAGCAAAGACGATAATGGCCTGATCGACATTGGACACACTGGGTCTGATCAGCTCATTTTTTCTTTCGTGAATGCTTTCAATAACGCCGAGTTTTTCCGCCTTATTTTGAACAGAAATCGTGACGTGATCGCCGACGACGGGGGTTATATTTTCGTTTTTAAACCGCCCTCTCGCCTTGCACTCATAAAGCCCTTCTTCTGTTTTTACATAGTAAAAACCGCCTATGCCTTTAAATATAATCCCCTCTATCATGATCACCTTCCATTAAAATGTTATGCTGACTTCATCTACTTTTTTGTCGTCGTAATAGACCATAATCATAGCGTCTCCAGTACCCTTCACAGTAAAACCGACATTGATTTCGGCACCTTCTGTTTTAAAGTGTTCCTTTGAGTACACAACGGTTGTCGTATCGCCCTGAACCAACTCGATTTTTACAAGTGCGGCGTCCGCCTCAAACTTAGCGGTTTCAATGACAAATGCCAATGTTTTTTGCACAGTGCCGCCATCTTCTTCTCCACCGGTTTCGCCACCTTCGCCCGGTTCGTCAGGCGTCTCTTCCACTGGTGGCTCCGGTTTCGCCTCAGGGCCGTCGCTGACGACGACGTCTATAAACGATCCCTGCGGCATTTCAACCCCCAAGTTGCTTTGAGTAATAATCTGTCCTTTTTCTTTATCGCTAAACTCTTTATCAATTTTGCCGAGTTTGAAACCCAGCTGATTTAAAGTAACTTCAGCTTCCCGTATAGTCATTCCCGTCACTTTGGGAACGATGTACTTGATTTCTTTAGGGCCCTTGCTGACGACGAGGTCAATTCTCCGTCCTTCGTCGTGCATCGTGCCACTTCTAGGCGATTGGCTGATAATCATCCCCGCAGGCAATTCACTAAAGTCTTCTGTGACCTCTCCATTTGAAAAACCGTTGTTTTGTATCATCAATTGCGCATCGTTCAAAGTCTGATTCTTTAAATCGGGAATTTCTTTTTGAATCGGGCCATTGCTAATGGTGAGCACAACGGTATAGCCCTCTTTGACTTCCTCACCCTCTTTAACCGACTGCTCCACCACATGGTCGGCTTTTACTTGCGCATCGTAGACGCGGTTGGTGGCATCGACGACCAACCCGAGTTCCGTCAGCATTCGCTGCGCGTCCTCGACACTGGCGTTGACCACCAAAGGCACTTCCACCGTGGGCACTTCAAAGAAAGTCTTTAGTTTACCGAAGGCAAAGATTCCGAACAACATTACCGCGAGGACAAAGGCGCTTACAATCACCAGTGCAGAGTTGAGCACATGGGTTTTGTTCAGCTTCTTACGGCCTGGTTTCTCTTTGGGTTTATGGGCCATAATCTCCTCCTTGGAAAGTTTCGGCATCACCATCGTGTTTTCATGGTTTCCGTTTTGAACGACAGGCGCAAAGCCCCTGTCTTCCTTAATGCGCTTTAAATCCTCGATTAACGCCGTCGCCGACGGGTATCGGTCCGCCGGTGTCTTTTGTGTCGCTTTTTCGATAATGCGGCAAAGGCCATCACCGACTTCCGAATTGTAATCTCTAATATCCGGCAAATCGTCTTTTATCTGCTGCAGCGCCACCGCCACCGGCGACTCCGCTTCAAAAGGCAGAACTTTGGTCACCAGTTCAAACATCAATATCCCGAGGGAGTAAATATCGCTGCGCGCATCTACAAATCCGCCGCGGGCCTGCTCAGGCGATGCGTAGTGAACAGAGCCGATGATTTCCTTGGTATTCACAAGTGTCGTCGTAGTCGTCGCCCGCGCTATGCCGAAATCGGCAACTTTGACGTCCCCTTGTTCGTTGATGAGGATGTTCTGTGCCTTGATATCTCGGTGCACCACATCTTTGCTGTGGGCTTCCGCCAGCGCTGAAGCAATTTGTAACGCAATGCTAATTACGGCTTCTTCTCGCATGTGGGTTTTGAGCTGCATCAAATAGTCCTTCAACGTGCCGCCTTTGACCAGCTCCATGATAATGTAGTGGACGTCGTCGCTGTAGCCGACGTCAAAGACGTTGACGATGTTCGGGTGAATGAGTTTGGCCGCCGCCTGCGACTCCTGTTGAAACTTTTTAATAAACTCTTCATCTGAAGCAAATTCCGGTTTCAATACCTTTATGGCCACCATTCGATTTAATAGGAGGTCTTTGCCCTCGTAGACAGTGGCCATACCGCCAGTGCCTACGACACTCAAAACCTCATACCTGTTGCTTAATATTTTTCCTATTAATTGCGTCATTTGCGCCTCCTTAAACCTCGATACAAACGACGGTGATGTTGTCTTTGCCACCATTCTCATTGGCCATATCCACTAATGTCTGCGGTACAGCTTCAAATGTCTCGTCGGTTAAAACTTTGTAAATTGAATCCGTATCGACCATGTTGGTCAACCCGTCGGTACAGATTAACAGTTGTTCAAATTGATTGACGTCGTAGCGGGCTTTGTGAACCTCATACTGTTCCGAAACCCCCAGCGCACTGGTGATGATGTTGCGGTCTGGATGAGTTAAGGCCTCTTCTTGGCTAATGCTGCCCATTTTTACGAGTTCCGCCACCAGCGAGTGGTCCTTAGTCAATTGAATCAGTTCGCCGTTTGAAAGGCCATAACAGCGGCTGTCGCCGATGTTGAGCACATGTAAGTGATCGCGCTTTCTATAGACCACGACAACTGTCGTCCCCATCCCCTTGCAGTTCGGGTTTTCTTTTACATAATCGAGCAAGGTTTGATTGGCTGTAAAGAGGACGCTGTCCAGCGCACTTGAAAACTCGGTGTCCTCCACAGTGGAGAGTGCTTTTAAACCGCTTACAATCGATTCACAGGCAAGTTTTGAAGCCACTTCTCCCGCTTTGTGCCCGCCCATGCCGTCTGCCACGACATACAAATCGTTGCTCTGACAGAGCAAGTAGTAATCTTCGTTGTTTGTACGCGTGACGCCTACATCTGATACGCCTATTGCTTTCATGAGTCACTCCTATTCTCGCCTTTTTAACTTAGCGATGAAAAAGCCGTCGGTACCGTGAATGTGGGGATACAACGTCAGCATCCCCCCTGAAACAGGCTCTTTTCCAAAGTCAAAAGGCGCTGCCGTAAATTCTGTATGCGTTGCCAAAAACGCCTTGACAACGGCCTCGTTCTCTTCTGCATTGAGTGTACAGGTGCTGTAAATCAGCTCCCCTTCTATTTTAACATACTTGGCTGCTTGATTTAATATCTCTGTCTGAAGTGCACAAAGGGCCGCCAAATCCTCCGGCGCTTTGTTGTACTTGATATCCGGTTTGCGTCGAATTATGCCGAGTCCAGAACACGGTGCATCCACGAGAACCAGCGCCATTTTTTCTGCATCTGACGCCGAGTATTCAGTGGCGTCGAAGACTTCTGTCTCGATGTTCTCAAAGCCGAGGCGCTGAGCGTTTTCTTCTATAAGCGCCGTTTTGGCCAAACTGATGTCCCGCGCGTATACGCGCCCTGTTCCATTGAGGCGCTGGGCGATGTGCGTCGCCTTTCCTCCAGGTGCGGCACAGACGTCTACCACTTCATCACCTGCAGATACAGTGGCGATATGGCCTATGAGGGCAGAGGCCACGTCCTGTACTTGAAAATGCCCCTCCGCATACCCGGGAAGCTGACGTAAGTTGTACTCCGGCATCGCCTCAAGGCTCAAGACTTCGGGTACATAGGCGTTCACGCTGTAGGCGATCCCCGCCTCTTCGAGTTTTTTTCTATAGGCGTCTACGCCAATGCGCGCCGTGTTAACTCTAATAGACAGCGGCGGCGTCATGTTGTTTGCTTTTAAAAGCGCCTCGACAAAATCGGCGTCATGTGTTTTTAAAAAATGCGCTACCAGCCATTCGGGGTGCGAATAACGAATGCTTAAATACGTCGCCGGATGCTGTTTGGCATTTGGCAAAGGCAGTGTTTTCCCAGCCCGTATAAACGCCCTGAGAATGCCGTTGACAAAAGCCCCTTCTGATTTCCTAATTTGCTTGGCCGCATTAACCGCTTCGTTGACCACTGCCGAATCCGGCACTCGGTCTAAGAACGTCAACTGGTACAAGCCGACTCTGAGAATCTGAACGGTGCGCTTTTCTATACGTGTAAACCGTTGTTTTGATAACTTTCTTATATAAAAATCCAGTAAGAGTTTGTGTTCCAGCACGCCCAGTACCAACTTGCGTAAAAAACGCTTGTCGACGTCTTTGACGTCGGGGTGTTCTGTAAAATAAACCTGTAGGGCGAGGTGCGAAAAGCATTTGCCCTGTTCGATCTGCAACAAGATGTCGCAGGCTGTTTCTCTAATTGTCTTCATGATTGTCTCTCCTTAATATCTGGTTTATTATATCAGATATTGTGTCAATGATGAAGTGTTTTGCACTTAAAGGGACGGTTCTTTTGTGCCGTTTACAGCTCAAATAGGGGCATATAGTCGCATTTTTACACGGTTTGCTCCAGTGACCTTCCCCTGTTCACGCCGCTATGGACAGGCGTTCCTGAAGCGCATCACCTTTTGTGTCGCGGCGTTCCACCGGCATATCAGATACCACCCACGCCAACGGGCACCTCGTTTTGATGTTGGGATATATGTAAGTTATTAGGCGTTTCCGGCACAAAAGAACCGTCCCTTTTGGCTCGCAAAAAACCGCCTTCGGTCGTTGCCGAGGCGGTTTAATCTTTACAGCGTTAACCACGCTTCATTGTCTTCGAGTTTTTTCGTAAAAATTCTACCGAAATCATCTGGGTTCTTCGCTTGATGGTATTTAAAGACCATTTGATCTTCCAAAGGCCCTACGATTTCTATTTTACCGGTCATATGACTCATACAAAAGCGAACGCGCTTGCTGTGCCCGTTCATCAGCTTCTTGGCGTCCTCGACAATCTGCACCGCTTTCTTAAGCGGCAATTGAAACTGATTGACGACCCCTTTCACCGGCCTGCACTGGAAAATATAATAAGGCACTAAGCCCTTCTTGACCAAGTCGTTCTGTAACTCTGCCATCGTCTCCGGGGTGTCGTTGATTCCTTTTAAAAGGACCGTTTGGTTGTTGACGATGATGTTTTTATCGAGTAAAGCGTGTACTGCGCGTACCGCTTCATCAGTTAACTCTCTCGGATGATTAAACTGTGTTACCACATAAATGCGCTTTTTCTTTGTAAAAGTACCGAGTATGTCCAGCAACTCGGCGTCGTCGTAAATCCGCTCAGGAAAAACAACCGGCGTACGCGTTCCAAATCGTATAAAATCGAGATGTTCAATTTCCGTCAGCGCTTTAAGATACGCCTTAATCAAATCGTTGTCCAGCATAAACGAATCGCCGCCGGATATGAGGACATTGTTAATTTCCTCGTGTTCTTTAATATACGCCACCGCGTCGTTGATAAAAGAAACAGTTTCATTGTTCTTGATGCCCACGAGTCGCTTCCTAAAGCAATGGCGACAATACATGGCACATTTGTTTGTAGACAGCAAAAGCGCCGTCGTCTTGTACTTGTGCTGAAGCCCTTGCATAATGGTGTTTTGCCCTTCACCACTAGTGTCGAAATCCCCCTCTAAATCAAATTCTTCAATAGAGGGCACCGACATTTTTCTAATGGGGTCATTAGGGTCGCTCGAGTCAATCAAGTTGAGGTAATACGTGGTAGATGAAATTGGAAAAACGCGCGCTATTGCATCGTATGACGCCACATCTTCTTCGGCGATGGGCACATACGATTTCAGCTTGTCTACAGTGTTCACATTTGTCTTAAGAGTATTTTTCCAGGTCATAGAAACCCCTTTCTTTTGTATTTTTATACGCGGCAAGTAGAACTCGGGTGCCGCACCCCACTGCACAGACTTTACAGTCATTTAGTTTGAGAAACCTAATACTTTAGCACCATAAGTATTAGTGTTACTAAACTCAGTACTCTATTATATCATATATACTTATCATAGCCAAGGGAGTCATTACTAATTTGTCACAATTGTTTTTGTTTTTTATACAAAATAATTTCTAAAAAACCGTCCAAAAACGACAAAAGGCCTCTCACCGAGATGCCATTTGCCCATAATAAAAAGCCGGTATTGCCACCGGCTTTTTGCATTAGTCTCTTCTGTTGTTCAGTAAAATCAAACGCACGAGTTGTACGACCGCTATTGCCGCCGCTGCAACATAAGTCATAGCCGCCGCAGTAAGCACTTTCTTTGCGTCGTCGTTTTCGCCTTCGACCAAAATGCCGTTTTCATTCATGTTGGCAAGCGCCCTTGCACTGGCGTTAAACTCCACCGGCAAAGTTGCCAATTGGAAGAATACTGCAAAAGCAAAAAATACAATGCCGACTTGAACCAATGCCGGTATAGAAAACAGTATCCCTGCGAGTAAAAGCGGCATCAACGATTTAGAGCCCAGTTGTGCCAGAGGTAAAATCGCCGTTCTTATTTTTAACGGCCCGTACCCTTTGGCGTGTTGTAACGCATGACCGGCCTCGTGACAAGCGACACTCACTGACGCCACCGATGGGTTATCGTATACCGGCGCCGACAATCTAATGGTGTTGGCTCTCGGATCGTAATGATCGGTCAAAAAACCGCCGATGCGTTCAATTTGAACATCGTATATGCCGTTGTTCCTAAGCATCTGCTCCGCTGCTTGCGCGCCGGTGAGTCCGCGCATATTGCGAACATTGTGATACTTTTTAAACGTGCTTTTAACGCGTGCACTCGCTACTGAAGCCAGCAGCATCAACGCAATTAAAAGAAAAAATGCAGGATCATTGTAGTAAAACATCCCTAAGCCTCCTTGGAATTTGTAAACACTGTACCGACTTCTATTGTACGGCCGAGCAAATAGGCCGATGTCGCCATGCGCTTTTGACTGCCCACCTGAAGTTCTGTTATACACAGCAAGCCGTCACCGGTCTGAACGCAAATGCGTTTTTTGTCGACTTGTACAACTTCTCCACAAGCGGCATCGCGGCACTCATTCACCACTTCCGCCTTAAAAATCTTCAACGTCTCACCGTTGTAATAAGTGTGCGCCACCGGTCTCGGATTAAAAGCGCGAATGCGGTTTTCAATCGCTACAGCCGGCAGAGACCAATCGATTCGCGCCACCTGCTTACTCAAGAGCTTTGCGTAACACGAAAGCGCTTCTTCCTGCTTCTCAGGTTTTATAGTGCCCGCTTCGAGCCCGGCGAGCGTTTCCACGAGAAGCTCCGCTCCCATTTCAGCCAGTTGCGGCTCGAGGGTTGCCGTCGTCGTCTCCGGTCCAATGGGACAAGTGCGTTTTAACAGCATATCGCCTGTATCCAGCCCCTCGTCCATCAACATTGTCGTAATGCCCGTTTCTTTTTCGCCGTCTGCAATGGCCCAGTGAATCGGTGCGGCGCCTCTGTACTTCGGTAAGAGCGAACCGTGAACATTGACACAGCCGTACGTCGGTATGTCCAGTATCGCCTTAGACAGAATTTGGCCGTAAGCGACGACGACAATGACATCGGGCTTTAAAGCGCTTAGTGTCGCCACAACCTCATCGGTTTTCACGCGAAGGGGTTGGTGCACTTCTATGCCGTGTGCCTCTGCGCAGACTTTCACCTCAGGGGGCGCCATTTTTTTACCGCGTCCCTTCGGTTTGTCCGGTTGCGTGTATACCGCGACGACATCGTGATGCGCCACACAAGCTTCAAGCGATGCCACTGCAAATGCGGGGGTTCCCATAAATACAATTCTCATACCCGCACCTCTACGCTTCTTCAAGTTCCAATTCCTCTTCGGGAATCGCCTTGTCGATGTACAAAATGCCTTCTAAGTGGTCGACTTCGTGGCAAAGCACACGTGCGATAAACTCTTCTGCTTCAAAGGTATGCGCCTGCCCTTCGAGGTCTTGATAACGCAGTGTCAGTTTTTCCGGACGCTCGACATAGCCGTGTTGTCCAGGCAAACTCAGACACCCTTCTTCGCCGATAACACAGCCTTTCGGGTCGATGATTTCAGGGTTGACAAATACTTTTGCCCCTGTCTCATCGTAGATGTCCACCACAATCAGACGCTTTAGCAAACCGATTTGCGGTGCTGCCAGCCCCACGCCGTCGGCACTGTGCATCGTCTCAATCATATCTTCTGCAAGCAGTTTTAATTTATCATCAAATTTTTCGACGACGCGCGCTTTCTTTCTTAAAATCGGATCGTCGTCCGTTCTTATTATTCTAATAGCCATTGGTTTCACCTTGTCCTTTCCTCTATTACTCTCTCTCTATTATAATATATTAACAGCGTCTAAATCCACATGAATTTGACACGTTGTTATCGAAATAAATTTTTCTTCCAGTTGCCCTACAATCAAGCGCACTTGTGTCATGGCCTCCGGTGCCACCTTCATTAAAAGCTGGTAACGGTAGCGATTGTCAATTTTCTTTAATAATGCCATAGCCGCCGGGTAACTCTCTACCTTGGATTGTAAACCGTCTTTAAATAATTTTTTCTTCAAATAGGCTTCACTGCGTTTGGCGTACCCTTCAGCTTCTTCTCTGCGCTTGCTCGTAAAGACGAGATTGACCAGTTGCGTAAACGGCGGATACCCCATTGCCTGTCTGTAGAGAATTTCCTCATTGTAAAACGCTTCATAGCTCTCCGGCGCCAGAGCGTAGTGGTCCGGCGTATACGTCTGCAACACCACCTCGCCTTCAATAGCCGCTCTCCCTGCTCTTCCGGCAACCTGCGTAAACAATTGATACGCGCGCTCTGCCGCATTGTAATGCGGTAAGTTCAACATGAGATCCGCTGAGAGAATCCCCACCAACGACACTTTTTTAAAATCCAGTCCCTTGGCAATCATCTGGGTCCCAATTAATATGTCCGTTCGCTCGTGAGACACGTTTTCGATGATGCGTTCGACACTGCCCTTTTTCGTCGTCGTCGTTCGATCCATTCGATCAATAACGGCGTCTGGAAAAAGGCTTTTCAAATGCTCTTCTACTTTTTCAGTCCCGGCACCAAAATACTTAAAGTAGTGGCTGTTGCAAGCCGGACAAGTTTTCGGAACAAAGGTTTCGTACCCACAATAGTTGCATTTGACCGACTTTTCCCCCTTAAAGTACGTCAACGTGACATCGCAGTTGGGGCAATCCAAGGTAAAACCACAGGTTCTACACGATACAAAGGTCGAATGTCCTTTGCGGTTCATCATAATCATCACCTGTTCGCGGCGGGACAATGCCGCCTCAATTTTCTCGTGTAACAGGCGGCTCAACATGCTGCGGTTGCCTTCTGTCAACTCCTCGCGCATGTCGACAACCACTGTTTGAGGCAACGGTTTTTGATTGTAGCGCACGTCTAGCGGCAGGTAGGCGATTGCGCCCATTTGAGCGCTGTGGTAGTCGCCGATAGACGGTGTTGCAGAGCCGAGCACCACTTGTGCACCACTTTGCATCGCTTTGAACTGAGCGAGTTCAAAGGTATCGTATTTAGGCCTCTTCTCAGAGCGGTAAGACGCTTCGTGTGCCTCGTCTATAATGATGAGCCCCAAGTTCTCAACCGGTGTAAAAATCGCAGAACGCGCCCCGATGACGATGTCGTAGCGCCCGCTCAAAATCCCTTTCCATTGATCGTACCGTTCGCCGCGGGAAATTTTACTGTGAATCAGCGCAATCCGCTCTTTTCCGAATCTCGAGACAAAACGCGCGACGATTTGTGGGGTCAAGGCGATTTCGGGAACGAGTAACAGGGCGCGTTTTCCACTTGCAAGCGTCCGTTCAATCAACGCGGCGTACACTTCTGTTTTGCCGCTGCCCGTCACCCCGTGAATCAGGAAGGGCTTTTCGCATCCCCCGCTACAAACGGCATCGAACACCGTTTGCTGCGCCGCATTGAGAACAGATTTTCTGAGGACACCGTCGCCTTCAAAAAAGGTCGGCAAGCGCAAAACTTCTTTTTGTACAAGGGCAATCGCCCCTTTTTCGGCGAGGACATCGATTACTCCGGGACTTGTTTTCAGTGATTCGAGACAGACCTTTTTAGAGGTTGCCCCTTTGTCGAGTAAGTAAGTCATCACTTTAATCTGCGCCGTGTTGCGCTTAGGGGTCACTTTCAGAATGTCCAAGGTCTTCTCAGTGGGTTCAAGCCAGCTTTCATAGCGGTCTTTCACCACAGTTTCAAAGATGAGACGTTTTGACACACAGCCTTTGGCCACCAGTTTGTTCAATGTGTTCTTCACCGTACTGTCGGCGTACAGTGCCGCAAAATCACACGGCTTTTTACAGAGGTCGTCTTCAAAGTGCGTCAAAATAACCCGTTCGGCCTTTTTTTCGGCTTTTTCCAGTGCCTCTGAAAGGGGCAGTGCGAGCTCGTAAACGGTGTCGTGTACCGTCATAATCCCCGACGGCAGTATCAAAGCACAGGCCTCGCTATACGTACAGAGGTATTGCCCCTTGATAAACCGCACGAGTTCGACATCTTGCGGTCTCAGACAAATACCGTCTTCAAAGACGTGCTGAATTGGCTTAATGGCGTACGCCGAAGGTGTTTCAAACTCTGAAAAACGCTCGAATACAACGGCTTCAACCCATTCCGTGCCAAAGGGGACAATACACCGCGCGCCGACACCGGCGCGTGCATCAAGTGCTTCAGGGACGCTATAGGTAAAAAATTTATCAATTTGTTTTAGATTTCTCAAGACCACTACATTGGCAAACATCGTTTATAGTCACTCCGTCATGTGTAAAAAAGAGCAGGCGCGCCTACTCTTTCATCTGTTCAAGTATTTTATTCATTAACGCCTTGGCCACTTCGGCTTTAGACATCAAAGGCAGTTCTTCTCTACAGCCCGCCTTGTCGTACACGACGACGCGGTTGGTGTCCACATCGAAGCCGGCGTCTTTTTTACTGACATCGTTGGCGACAATCAAGTCGAGATTCTTCTCCCTCAGTTTTTTCAGCGCATAGGCTTCTACATCATTTGTTTCAGCCGCAAAGCCCACGAGTACTTGTCTCGGTCTTTTTTCAGCGCCAATCGTCTTGAGGATATCCACGTTTCGCACAAGTGTCAAAGCCATTTCCTCACCAATTTTTTTTATCTTCGTCTCACTTGCCGTCGCCGGCTTGTAATCTGAAGGTGCCGCGGCTTTCACCACCACATCGGCATCGAGATGCGCTAAAACCGCCTCGTGCATTTCAGCCGTCGTCTCTACAGCTACGACATCGACGCCTTCCGGCTTGTCCAAATGCGTCGGCCCTGTGACAAGGACGACTTCTGCACCCAAATCTCGAGCAGCTTCAGCTACTGCGTAGCCCATCTTTCCACTTGAACGATTGGAAATGTACCGCACGGGGTCGACGATTTCTCGCGTCGGTCCGGCGGTGACCAGTACCTTTTTCCCACGAAGAGCGCCCGCCGACTCAAAATGTGCCTCTACCGTGTCCACGATGCGCTCGGGACTCGCCAGCTTGCCGGCACCGATGTCTCCACACGCAAGGCGGCCTGCATCGGGCTGAATAAAGTGATACCCGTAGCCTTCCAATCTGGCGACGTTGTCTTGTAGAATCGGATTTAAATACATGTTGGTGTTCATGGCCAGTGCAATGTACACCGGCGCCTTCGTCGCCATAACTGTGGTGGTCAGCATGTCGTCTGCAATACCGTGCGACAATTTACCCACGACATTGGCCGTCGCCGGCGCAATGAGAAACAAATCCGCACGCTTGGCGAGGGCAATGTGCTCCACATCCCACGTCTTGGGATCTTCAAACATATCCACGACGACGTAGTTCTGTGAAAGCGACTGAAATGTCAGCGGTGCCACAAACTCCGTCGCATGTCGGGTCATAATCACATAGACGTTGGCGCCCTTTTTCTTCAATCGGCTCACCACGTCGGCCACTTTGTAAACGGCGATTCCGCCGGTGACGCCGATGACAATGTTTTTTCCCTTCAGCATAACGCGCTCCTCTAGATTCTATCTTTAGGCGGTTCCGGAATAATGACGTCGACTTCGTCGTTGGCAATTTCGTCAATTGCCACTGAGAGCGGCTTGTCAATATCTGAAACCATCATGTCTTCTTCGCTTTCGAGCAGATGTCTCGCGCGCTTTGATGCGACAATACACAGCGCGTATCGGTTGCCCATTTTGTCTACCAATTCATCAATAGATGGATTTAACATTTATTTTTCCTCCTTAAACTTCAGCACAATGTCTTCTATACTCGTGTCGACGCGACACTTTTCGGCGGTGATAATCGACTGCAAAATATCTGTTGCTCGGTCGACTTCATCGTTGACGATAAAATAATCGTAATTTTTAATGTAATCTATTTCTTGATAAGCACTGGATAAGCGCTTCTCTAATGACGCCGGCGTTTCCGACCCCCTGCCTACAATCCGCTCTCTCAGCGTGCGCATAGACGGTGGCAAAATAAAAACAAAGATGCCTTCCGGGTACTTCTTTTTAACTTGAAGCGCTCCTTGAATATCGATTTCAAGGAGGACGTTCTCGCCGTTGACCAGCTTGTCTATAACAAACTTCTTCGGCGTGCCGTAGTAGTTGTCGTAGACACAGGCGTGTTCTAAGAAGCCGTTCTCATCGATTAACGTTTCAAAATCCCCCGTGTTCATAAAGTGATAACTTACGCCGTCGACTTCTCCTGCACGTGGGTTTCTCGTCGTCGCAGAAACCGAGACGACAATACTCGGATCTCTTTGTATAAGCTCTTTACATATGGTACCCTTGCCGGCTCCAGAAGGTCCTGAAACGACAATTAACAACCCTTTTTGTTTCATGACATCTCCTTATTCCACATTCTGAACTTGTTCTCTGATTTGCTCGAGTTCGCTTTTCAAGTCGATTACATAATTTGATATATCGTAATCGGGAGACTTCGAACCGATGGTATTGACTTCTCTGTTGAGCTCTTGAATGAGGAAGTCGAGTTTTCTGCCCACAGGTTCCTCCAGAGACAAAATGTGTTCCAGTTGTGCCAAGTGCGAGTGAATGCGCACGACCTCTTCGTTGATATTGGTCTTGTCGGCATAAACGGCGACTTCATTGGCCAAACGGTACATGTCCAGCTCTGTGTCCAGTGCCTCTAATAGGTCAGATATACGTTCTTTTACTCGGTTTTTGTAGCTTTCTAAAATAATCGGCGACAGCTTTTCAATTTCTCCGAGAATTTTTTGGATGCTGGCAATTTTGCTTACGATATCCACTTTAAGCTTTTCGCCCTCGTGTCGGCGCATCGCCTCCAGCTTGTCCAGCGCCTCGGCCAAAGCGGGTTCAAGGGCTTCCCAGTATTCTTCCTCACCTCTTTCGAGATAGGACACATCGATGCCGTCTTGAAGACGCGCCAACATTTTGAGATCGATGTCACTCTCTAACTCATAGCGGCGCTTTATTTCGGAATACGCTTTGACGTATTTGTCGAGAACGTCGAAATTGGGGACGACCTCGTAATTGTCAAAGGCTTTTTCTTCAAAGTTGATATAGATTTCAACGCGGCCTCGGGACAACTTCCCCTTGACCTTGTTCTTAATTCTATCTTCAAATACAGTCAGCTTTTTAGGCATTTTTACAATCACGTCACAATAGCGGTTGTTCACTGTTTTTATTTCAACTGTGACGTCAAAGACCTCGCTGCTATGTTGACCACGACCGAAGCCCGTCATACTATAGATCATTATTACCTCCATTATACTTCCAATCATTAAATTATAACACAAAGCCTTTGCCATTTACAAGGCGTCGTTGTTCATTTATACTGTTTAATAGAGCACTTATGCAGAAGACCTACAAAGGAGGCCATTATGTCGTTTGACGGTATTTTTATAAATCAGCTGGTAAAAGAAATCCAACCCCAGCTCGTCGGTGCGCGCATCGACAAAATTCACCAACCTGAAAAAGATGAACTGAGCATACAAATTAGAGGCAGACAGGGCAATGTGACGCTCTTCCTGTCTGTGGAAAGCAGCATGCCCTACTTCACCCTGACAAAACACAAAAAAGAAAACCCGGCGGCGCCGCCAATGTTTTGCATGCTCATGCGCAAACACATCGCCGGCGGTAAAATACTCGACGTCGAACAACGCGGCTACGAACGCGTCGTCGTCTTTACTATCGAGGCAAAGAACGAACTTTCGGAGATTGAAACCAAGCAGTTGATTGTGGAAATCATGGGGAAACACTCTAACATTGTCCTCACCCGTGAAGACGGGACCATTATCGACAGCATCAAACGCATTACGCCGGATATGAGCCGTGTACGCACGGTGCTTCCCGGCCTGACGTTCGACTTTCTCCCCTCGGATAAATGTACCCTTGAAGCCGATTTTAAGCCGTACTTTGCTAAACTCGAAGGAGACACCCCTATTTTCAAGGCGCTTTACATGACCTATGAGGGCATGAGCCCGCAACTCAGCCGCTACTTGCTGAGAAAGGCCAACATCCCTCATACACAGCCTCTACGCGCGCTAAGTGAAGCCGAGGGCCACCACCTGCGCTTTGCGCTTTCAAAACTGCTTGAAAAGCTCGCGTCAGAAACGACCAATGGGTACTTGTTTCACGTCACTGAGCAAAAGAAAAACTTCAGTTTTTTAAAGGACTTAATGCTGGATACCCCTGTAACGGAGACGCCGTCGCTCTGTGCGCTTCTCGACCTCTACTACAGCCGCGTCAATCAAGAACTCAAAATTCACCAGCGCACGCAAAATCTTAAAAAGACGTTGCAACAGCGCATTGAGCGCTACGAAACCAAAATTAAAAAGATGAACATCGAGCGCGCAGAATCTGAGAACGCAGACGCCTTTAAAGAAAAGGGCGAACTGATTCTCGCCAATCTGCACAACATTCAGAGGGGAGACAACAAAGTCCGCGTCCTCAACTACTACCTCGACCCACCTGAAGAAGAAGACATTCTCCTAGACCTCAGGCTCGAACCGTCTCAAAACGCCCAGAGCTATTTTAAGAAATACAACAAGCTCAAGACGGCACAAACGGCTCTAGCTGTCCAAATAAAAGAGACACAAGCAGAAATCGACTACTTGGAACAGGCGCTCACCCACTTGGAAAACAGCGAGGACGCCGCCACAGTGGATGCCATTAGGCAAGAACTTGCCGAACAGGGCATCATCAAGAGTCGGTACCAACAGAAAAAAGGCAAGAAAACAGTTAAAAATGACTTTAGAACGTTTGAATCCTCCGACGGCTACGAAATACTCGTCGGAAAGAACAACGTTCAAAACGACCAGTTGACGCTAAAACTCGCTTCTAACAAAGACATTTGGCTCCACACAAAGATTATCCCGGGCTCTCATGTCATCGTGCGCACGCAAGGGGAAACGCCTCCGGAAACGACCATCGAAGAAGCGGCGACTATCGCCGCCTATTTTTCAAAGGCGCGTCTTTCAAGCAACGTCCCCGTGGACTACACGCTTGTAAAGAACGTTTCAAAACCGAGTGGTGCCAAGCCCGGCATGGTCATCTACGTCAAGAACCGAACGGTTTTTGTCACGCCAAAACTCGAAGTCATCGAGCAGCTTAAAAAAGATTGATGCAGACTGTTGGCCGTTTGTTAATACTCTATTCATAATTTGGGTCTATAATACTGTTTATAAAGACGATTTATTTTATGATATAAAGGTTTGGTGATTTTATGCGTTCTAAAAACAAGCTCAATGGCGCACAAATACTAGGTATCATCCTAGCGGCTATCGGCATTTTATTTATTGCCTTCCCAACCGGAATTGGGACTTTAGCTCTAAGGCTGATGACGTTCTTCTTTCTGATTATGGGCTTTTACGGTTTAATTGCTGGGGCCATGATTCGGAGCAGAGCAACCCTTCTCTCCAGTGCACTCATTGTCTTTTCGGGTTTTTACGCTTTTGCAAATCCCGAAAGCGTGCTCTTTTTACTCGGTGTCGTCTGCTTGATTAGCGGCGTCAACAGTTTTTATATTTTGTTTAAAAAGCGACATCATCTCGACGAGCGCTCTGTGATATCGGCGAGTCTGCTGATATTGCTCGGCGTCTTTGCGGCACTCAACTCTAAAGCAGCACTGGGGACAGTGGTGGTCATCTTGGGGATTGTCATCGTCAGCATCGGGCTCATTGTCTTCTTTGTGGGCAATAAGTTCAGAGTGGTCACACGGCACAACTTTACGTATACCGACTACTACACCGCCGACTACGACCACACCCCACCGAAAAAAGATCGAATTGTCATCAATATTCAATCGGATGACGTCGAAGAGGTTGATTACAAAGAACTGTAATGTATTTGTGAGAAGCGTTTTCCCTCGGGAAAGCGCTTTTTTACATTTGAGCTTCGCCAAGGGGGACGGTTCTTTTGTGCTCGATTCACCTAGTATTTTACATATATGGGCATTTAAAAGTTTCACACCCATTGAAAACTGCAGACTTATCGTGTGAGAGAGGAGGGTCTTCTCGACGACAGCCTTATGGGCGCAATACGCCGCCGCTGGAAGGCACGACACGCTTAAAGCGCCGGATACACTCAATCAGAGAGATTAGGCGACACAAAAGAACCGTCCCCCTTTTTTCTTTACACTCAAAAAGCCGCCCGGGGTCGGGCGGCTTTTTGACAACCTTTGTGCAGATAGTTTACTATTTCTGATAGATGGACACATCGCTTGCGCCATCGAGCTCTTTCACTTTGACTTTCACCACTTCCTTGCTCGACGTCGGAACGTTCTTGCCGACAAAATCCGGTCGAATCGGCAATTCCCTATGGCCCCTATCGACGAGAACGGCCAGCTGAATAGCACTTGGTCTACCGTAGTCGATTAAGGCGTCCATGGCGGCACGGACCGTTCGCCCCGTATAGATGACATCGTCTACGAGCACCACGACTTTGCCGTCGATTTGAAACGCCAACTCTAGCCCCTTCACATTGGGCAACTGCTCTTTCTCCGTTAGATCGTCTCTGTAAAGCGTGATGTCCAGCTCCCCTACGGGCACCACAGCCCCCTCTATAGCCTTAATGCGCTCGGCGATGCGTTTTGCAATGGGCACTCCTCTCGAACGTATGCCTACGATGACAATGTTGTCGACGCCCTTATTGCGCTCGATAATCTCATGTGCCAGACGCGTCAAAGACCGATCGATGGCCTTTTCATCCAATAACGTCGCTTTAAACTCCATATTAATCCTCCCTCTATTATAGTGCTTTACACTTGTTTTGTATGGTGACGAAATACGTCGGCAGTTCCGAATCGAACACCAGCCACTCTTTGGTTCTAGGGTGTTCAAAGCCCAGCCGTTTCGCGTGGAGCAACTGCCCGTCGTGCTTGACTTTCTCATTGGCGTTGCCGTAGACGGGATCGCCTACAAGCGGGTACCCAATCGACGCCATGTGCACCCGAATTTGATGGGTGCGACCGGTCTCCAGCTGCAACTTGACCAGCGTGTGCATTCTGTAGGTTTCGAGCACTTCAAAGTGCGTCACCGCCTGTCTGCCGTCTTTGACGATTGCCATGCGCTTCCTGTCATTGGGATGTCTGGCCACAGGGGCGTCTACAGTCCCCTTTTCTCTCTTGAGTACCCCGTTGACCAACGCGTAGTAAACTCTCAGCGATGTTTTGGCCTTAAGTTGTGCCGCAAGCGCTTCGTGAGCGACGTCGTTCTTTGCCACCATCAACAGTCCGGACGTGTCCTTGTCGATGCGGTGTACTATGCCCGGTCGAATCACCCCGTTGATGGACGACAACTTGTCTGCTCGGTACATTAAGGCGTTGACCAAAGTCCCGGTATAGTGCCCCGGTGCCGGATGCACCACCATGCCTTGAGGTTTGTTCACCACCAGTACGTCGTCGTCTTCGTAGACGATGTCCAGAGGCAAGTCCTCCGGTAAGACGTCAATGGGTTCGGGTTCCGGCAAACACACCTGAATTTCGTCGCCTGCTTTCACAGCGACTTTTTTTGACAACAGCGGTTTGCCGTTGAGGGTTACTTTATCGCCTTTGATGAGTTTTTGAATGTAACTCCTCGACAGCGCTTCTATTTCATTGGCTAAAAAAACATCGATGCGTTCGCCATCGACATCGCTAACCAGCTTTATTTCTCGCTCCATGCATTGCTCCAATCTGAATTTTCGTTATCATTACGATTTTAACAGACTTTTATTTTAAAAAAAAGGGTTTTCGTCAGGTTCTTTTTGATATAATCTTAAAGTACTGGATTCACCATTAAAATCGCATAGAAAGGAGGCTCGATTTGACTTATACCGTGTACAACCGAATTGTCAATATCGCACTCGATACCGGTCGCGTCATGTTGCTGTATGGTGCCGAAACCTACCGCGTGGAAGAAACCGTCGCACGTATGGTGCGCTCTAAAAACATCTTGGACGTCAATGTCTTCGTTATTCCCACGGGCATCATTCTCAGCTCCACATTTGACAACGCCTCGCACACCAAACTCGTCCGCGTCGCCCCCATCGGCATCGACCTCGAATACATCGACGCCGCAAACGCTTTCTCCAGAGCGTTTACAACGGGCCAAATCTCCCTGAGTGAAGCAGAGAACAAAATGAAGACCTTTGAAAAGATGCCCAAGTTTTCAAACCGCATCAACTACGTCTTCGGCGCAATGGCCGGCGGTTTTTTCGTGCCTCTCTTCGGGGGCAATATCGTCGATTTCGTCATCGCTTACTTCGCGTCCATGTGGACTCTCATGTGCTGGTCCTATTTGTCTAAACGGCGCTTAAACTTTTTCATTAAAAATATCATGGGCAGTTTTTTGGGATCTTTGTTCGGCTTTTTATGCGTTATGCTCGCACAAAAAATCGGTTTTTCCACCAGCTTAAACACCGTGCTCGTCGGGCCTCTGATGACGCTCGTCCCAGGCGTCTCACTGACCAACGGCATACGCGACCTCATCTCAGGCGAACTGCTCGCCGGCAGTGCTAAGATTATGGAAGCGCTGTTTATTGCCATCGCCCTCGCCTTCGGCGTCGGCGTCGTCCTCCAAGTTATGGTCCGCTTTATTTAAAGGAGGCTCTTATGAATTTGATACTACAAGGTTTTTATTCCTTTTGTTGCGTGGCCGGATTTTCTATTATCTTCAACTTGCCGAGGAAAGTGTTGATTATCACCAGCGTCAACGGCGCTATCGGCTGGATTGTCTACGTGATTCTCCAGCAACTTGGCGCCAATTTCATCATTCCCGCATTTGTCGGTTCCTTTGTGGTCGGTATCGTCGGAGAAGTTCTCGCCATTAAAAATCGACACCCTGCGACGCTTTTTATAATTCCGGGCATTACGCCATTCGTCCCTGGGTACGGCATTTACAACACCATGTACCACATCGTCACTCAAAACTTCTCAGGGGCGATCACCGAAGGGGCTCAATCCATGTTTATCGCCATTTCCATCGCCTGTGGCGTCGTCCTCGCCACGTCGCTGGTGCGCATGACGCGAACGTCCATTGAGAAGGTGTTGAAAAAAACATTCAAAAATCGCTAAGAAAAAAGCCCTATTTGTACGATAACTTATTAAAGTGTCTAAACGATTATAGGAGGTTCATATGAAAGCAACAAGTCACGTTTTTTTAAGTTTCATCAAAGAGTCGCCTAAAAACCATATCGAATTTTACGTCGATGGTCTAGGGTGGTTGATTCTTCTAAAAGAGAACATCGAAATCGTTTCAGATAATTGGTTCACATCGACCAAATACTCTGAATCCAAATACGCCGTTCATCCCGATAACGAACAGATTATCGTGCTCGAAAACATCTACAGGCTCAACCCGCCTTTTGTGGAAAACGAAAACAACGTTAAATACAACCTCCACTACAACCAGCTCCACATCAACGCCGATAAAATCGTCGCATTCCACTAGTGTACTGTCTCGTTGAGATTTAATTAAAAATGGCAGATAGTCTGTATCAGTGCAAGGCAAAATATCGACGACAATGCGGGACATTGTCGAGAGATTTTAACGCCGCAATGATGCAGAGTAGATGAGCAGTTTTTTTAAGTGTGAACGATACAGGACACTGATCACACGTATACCTAAAAAGTAAAAGCCGCTTCCTAATTCAACTGGAGGCGGCTTTTTTTCGTGTTTTACAACAACGCTTCAATGGTCTTAGCGTAAATTTGCGTCATTTTTATAAGGCTCTTAATGTCGATGCTTTCGTCGGTTCTATGGGCCGTTTTCTGTTGTCCCGGAAAATTGGGTCCAAAGGCGACACAGTGCGGCAATGCCCTCGCGTACGTCGCACCGCCTGTCGCCACCGGCGTATTGTCAAGCCCTGTTTCTTCCGTGTACACCCTGAGCATTTGGTCAATATGCGGGTGGTTTGTCGACGTGTAAATCGGTTCCAGCCACTCGATGACTTCACACTCGAAACCGTATTTTTCACTGACCCTAGAGACGGCTTCAAAGACGTACCGACAACTCATGGTCACCGGAATTCGAATGTCCAGCCCCATAGAGACGTTCTTGCCGCTTAGGGCAATTTGATTGAGACTCATGCTCATGTAACCGGATACCTGGTCGTAACAGGTGCCGAACAGCAGACTGCCGTTGTTGGCAAAGCCGATGCGCTCATTGATAAACGCCATCGCTTTGGATTTGACCCCGACTTCGTGAAGCGCATGTGCCAACCGTGTGATGGCGTTAATGCCCGTCCCCGGCGACGCCGAGTGAGCGCTCTTTCCGATGACGATGACTTCTTCACCATTTTTCTCATAGTCGAAGCCCAACCGCTTGAGCACCTTTTCCAGTTTGTCGGCGTAGGGACCTCTGTAGGCGGCGGATTCGGGAACGGCATTAAGTGCCGAGCCCCCTTCGACTTCCGGTTCGCGCCAAGCGCTTTTCGACTTTATATGCAACTGCAGAAGCCCTTTTTCAGCGAAGATCAGTGGAAAAGAAGCATCGGGCGTAAAAGAAAAATGCGGCACTTGCTCTGCGCTCAAATACTTTTTAATCCCACGCCAATGGGTTTCTTCATCTGTTCCAAAGATAAGTCTTACTTTTTTTCGGAAGACTGTTCCCACTTCGAGAAGTGCCTCTATCGCGTACAAAATACTGACAATAGGCCCCTTGTCGTCAATTGCACCACGACCATAGAGTTTCCCGCCGGAAACCGCCGAGTTAAACGGCTCAAATGTCCAGCTCGCGGCATCGCCACTGGGTACAACGTCGACGTGCATTAAAATGCCGAGCAGCTCTGAGCCCTCCCCAATGTCGGCGTAGCCGTAGTACCCCTCGGGGTCTTTAAAAGTCTTCATGCCTAGGGCCTCGCATTTATTAAGAGCCCATGTCAGCGCATCGTCAATACCGCTTCCAAAGGGTTTAAACGGCTCCGGTTCCGAGACGACACTTTTAATTTTAATAAATTCGATAAGGTCTTCAACCATAACGCGTTCTCGATTTTCAATAAAGTTTTTACTCTTCATAACCTTCCCTCCCTGCTGCGACTTAGAATCACCTCTTACTGTATTTATGGTCAAAATAAAAGGTTTCAATCAATTTCTATAAAAAAAGCCGTGCAAAGCATTTCTGCTCTGCACGGCTTTTAGAGGTTATCCCTTGTGTTTTTCAAGGTAAATAGAGACGTCGTGTCCGTTGAGTTGGTGTGTTTCATACGGTTTGTCCGCGCCTTCTGTCAACGACACACCCAGTGTCTCAGACAGAATGTACGCTTCAAATTTTTGAACCGCTGCGGCAAATGCCTCATCTGTTTTGTAGTAGATTTCGATTTGATCCATCATCTCGTAATCGTTACTTTTACGCATCTGTTGAACACGGGAAACCATTTCTCTCGCATAGCCCTCTTCAATTAAATCGTCTGAGAGATGTGTGTCCAAGATAATAAAGCAGTTGTTTTCCATCTTAACGGTAAAGCCTTCTTTGGCGTTGATTTGAATCATTACGTGCTCAGAAGTTGCTTCAAACGGCACACCGTCCACTGTAAGCGTTACTGTTTCACCGTTTTCAAATGCCATAGCGTACTCTTGTGGATCGAGGGCGTTTAAGGCTTTTGTGAAAGCGCCCATGTTTTTGCCGATAATCGGCCCGAGCACCTTAAAGTTCGGCTTGAGGACGAAGTTCATGTACTTCGGCAAGTCTTTTGTAAACTCCACGTGCTTGACATTGAGCTCTTCTTGAATCAACGGCACGAGGTCTGCAATAAGCGGTTCGTACTTACCGTCGACAATTACTTCGCCAATCGGCTGACGCACTTTAATCTTAACCGATTCTCTCGCAGCGCGACCCAGTGTCACCAAATCTCTAATCAAGTCCATACGCTCTTCGATACGCGGTACAATTAAGGCATCATCTGCTTTCGGATAGTCGCTGACGTGTACAGAGACATCGCCAGTGAGGTTTCTATAGATTTCTTCCGTCAAATGCGGCGCAAAAGGTGCGGCGAGTTTTGAAACCGCGACGAGTACTTCGTAAGTCGTGCGGTAAACCGACTGTTTGTCCAGAGTCATTTCAGAGGCCCAGAAACGTCTTCTGGAACGTCTGATGTACCAGTTGGAAAGGTCTTCGCTGACGAACTCCTGGATTTTGCGCACCGCTTTGGTGAGGTCAAACACTTCTAAATCTGCCGTAACCGATGCAATCAGCCCGTTGAGTTTTGACAGTACCCATCGGTCGAGTTCCGGTCTCTCTGATACCGGTACGTCAAATGTCGATGCTTGGATGCCGTCGGTATTGGCGTACAGTGTAAAGAAGTTGTAGACGTTTTTAAACGTTCCGAAGAACTTAGAGGCCACTTCCGAGAGGCCGTCTTCATCGAATTTCGTCGGCGTCCAAGCAGGTGATACGTAGTAGAGGTACCATCTGACAATGTCTGCGCCGTAATCTTCAAGAAGCTTAAACGCATCGACGGTATTGCCTTTGGACTTCGACATCTTCTTACCGTGTTTGTCGAGAACGAGGTCGTTGACCAACACATTTTTATAAGGGGACTGCCCCATGACGAAGGTACTGATGGCAATCAGTGAATAGAACCATCCCCGCGTCTGGTCGATGCCTTCACAGATAAAGTCCGCCGGGTAAAGGGTCTCAAACTGCTCTTTGTTTTCAAATGGGTAGTGGTGTTGTGCAAATGGCATAGAACCGCTGTCAAACCAACAGTCGATAACATCTTTCACACGGGTCATCGTCCCGCCGCATTTGTCACATGTCAAATGGACGTCGTCTACATACGGTCTATGGAGTTCAATGCTCTCGTCGATATCTTCAACAGCGCGCTCTACAAGTTCTTTTCTAGACCCTACAGAAGCTGTCTCGCCGCAATCACAACGCCAGATGTTCAGCGGCGTTCCCCAATAACGACTTCTTGAAATCGCCCAGTCGTTGAGGTTTTCAAGCCAGTTGCCAAAGCGCTTTTCACCGACGTGGTCCGGGAACCAATTGACAGTGTCGTTGTTGGCAATTAACTGATCTTTCAGCTTGGTCATCTCGATGTACCAACTCGGCTTCGCATAGTAGAGAAGCGGCGTGCTACAACGCCAGCAGTGCGGGTAGTTGTGATCCATTTTCTGCTTTCTGTAGAGCTTGCCGTTTTCGCCCAGCCAAGTGACGATTTCAGGATCGGCATCGATTACAAACTGCCCTTTCCACGGCGTCTCCGTGTACTTGCCCTCTTCGTCCACAGGCTGTACAACCGGAAGATTGTAGCGCACGCCGGTGTTGTAGTCGTCCTCGCCAAACGCCGGTGCCGTGTGAACAATTCCCGTACCGTCTTCTACTGTAACGTAGTCTGCGCAAGTGATAAAGAACGCTTTCTTGTCGGGCTTAATAAACGGCATAATCGGTTCATACGCTTTGTACTCGAGGTCGCTGCCCTTCATTTCCGCCAGAACTTCAAAATCGCCATCGAGAACTTGAGGCGCCAAATTCTTTTCAATGTAATACACCTCGCCGTTGTTTTTGACTTTGAGGTACGTTTCTTTTGGGTTGACCGTAAGCGCCACATTGGAAGCCAGTGTCCAAGGTGTCGTCGTCCAGACTAGGAAATACGCGTCTTCGTCCACGAGTTTGAACTTGACGTATACCGTCACTGTCTTGATTTCTTGGTAGCCTTGCGCCACTTCGTGAGAAGCGAGTCCCGTACCACATCTCGGACAGTACGGTAAGATTTTGTGGCCTTCGTAGATGTAGTCTTCGTTGTAAAACTTGTTGAGAATCCACCAGACGCTCTCAATGTAGTTGTTGTCCAATGTGATGTACGGATTGTCCAAATCGATAAGATACGCCATCTTGTTGGTCATTTGGCGCCAAGCGTCTTCGTACTCAAAAACGGAATCGCGACACGCCTTGTTGAACTTTTCGAGGCCGTACGCTTCAATTTCAGACTTGTCCTTTAGGTTTAAGCGCTTTTCCACTTCGATTTCTACAGGTAGGCCATGTGTGTCCCAGCCCGCTTTTCTCTTAACTTGGTACCCCTGCATCGTCTTGTAGCGGCATACTGCATCTTTCAGCGCACGGGCGAGTACGTGGTGAATGCCCGGACGTCCGTTTGCCGTCGGCGGACCTTCGAAGAAGATGAACGGCTCACTGCCTTCTCGCTCAGTAAGGCTGAGGTTTAAAAGGTCGATTTCAGACCAGTATTTTTGAATTTCTTGTTCGTTTTGCGACGTTGTGTGATGACACAGCTCTTTGTAACACATTGTACGCTCCACCTTTCTTATTATTTTTTTAGAATCCGGCTTAAAAGTATAGACGCCTAAGCGGCGCCATTTTAACCATTAAAAAATCCCATAGCAAACTGCTATGGGACGAATTAACCGCGGTACCACCCAAATAATGTATTCTACATCACTCTACCATGATAACGGTTTCGAACCGGCAAACGCTACTCAAACTTTCGCGTCTACAACTATGGGGGATATTCATAAAACGACTTTTACTTGTTCACACCAACCACAAGCTCTCTTCAACCGCCGACTTTACTACTCGTCCCAATCTCTGCTTTACCAGATTAAATTACATCCTATTATAACGGAGTCCCCTTCATTCGTCAACCGTTTTATTCGGCTTTCACATCGTCGACGACTTTGAGTTGACTTTCGAGAAGAACTCGGAACTTCGTCTTGAATGCCTCGAGGGCGGCTCGGGCTTCTTCATGTTTCTGTTTGACGGAAAGCACCTCGTTGTTGGCGCTCGATACGATTTTCTTGGCGTCTTCTTCTGCGCGCTCTACGACCAAAGCCGCTTTTTGCTTGGCGTTTTCAATCATATCGTCAGAAGTTTTCTGAGCCAATACCATGGCGTCGTTGATGGTTTTTTCCATCGTCTTGTACCGTTCCACTTGTTCCTCTAACTCGTGGAGTTTAGCCGTGGTATCGATATTGACCTGTATCAATTCTTCCATACTGCGGACGATGAGTCCCATGTACTCGTCGACTTCTGTCTCGTTGTAACCGCGTATGGCTCTTGGAAACTGTTTGTTTTGTATATCTACCGGTGTCAGCATATGCCCCGCTGAGCCGTGGGCTCAGCTCCCTCCTTTTCTACTTTTTCGGGTACTTGTTCAACGTCACGTGCAGACGTTTTTTCTTTGTTTCACCGGATATCTCCGCCACTATAAAGCGCCCGTATCCCCTGCAGGAAATCAAATCACCTACATCGACACTTTTCGCCCCCTGGGTTTCGACGCGGTGATTGCGCTTCACCTGTCCGGCTTCTATCAGCGTCTTTGCCTCGCCTCTCGACAAGCGATGCCCCAATGCGAGGACACTGTCGAGCCGCATTGCCCCCACTGTGCCAGAGACGGTCTCAAAGTCGATAATGACTTCGTAAGCCGCCTCTAAGGGCACTTCAGTCACTTTGACTCTGGCTCTGGCCACTTGGTCAAAATGCAGTGCCAAGTACGGAGCGAGTGCCTTGCTGACCGCTACTTGAAAACCGTTTGGCGTCTTTACGATGTCACCCACCTTAGACCGATTGATCCCCAGCCCCATCAAAGCGCCTAAAACGTCTTTATGCCCCAGAGTCACAAACTTCTGAGGGTAGTCGATTTCAATTAGCGCAATGTGCTCAGAGGCGACATCGGGCTCTTGGTACGGCGGCGTCAAAAAAAGACGCGCGCGCTCAAAGGCCTTAAAAGCACCGAACGTCGTTACAGTGACGTCGGTTTCGAACTTCGCAATCTCACAAATTGCCGTGTGACAATCCGGCGACAAAAAATCTGTGCAGCCGGCTTCGTAATACGTATCCGCCGCGGCGAGTTGGTCCAGTGCTTTTAAAAACTGTCCGTCCTTATCCACACACGCCTGATACCGTTTTAAAATCGCTTCTTTATGCATCATAGCAACAGCGTCGGAATCAAGACGCGTAAAATCTGCACCAATAAGATGGCGACAAGCGGACTAAAGTCCAGCATGTGCCCACCGATATTGAGTTTCATAAGCAAACTGCGTATCGGCGACAATATCGGTTCTGTCAAAAACAACATAATGGACATAATCTGGTTTCTCGGGTCTCGAATGAACCACGAGAGCAGGGCTCTTATCACAATTAAAGTCGCTACTAAATCTAAAAATCTAACAATCGCTATAACCAACTGTATCATCATCTAACCACCTTCTACTCTGTCAGCCAGCTGCTGACAGGATTTTCAGGCTTACCGGTCACATCGCCGGTAATGTCCACATTGGTCGGCGCCAGCACAAAAATGCCTTTGGAGACTTGCTGAATATGCCCGTCTAAAGCGTAGAGTGCACCGGAGCAGAAATCAAATATCTTGCGCGCCAAATCTTTATCGATGTCGCTGATGTTCATAACCACCGGGCGCTTGGCTTTCAATGTGTCGATAATACTCGTCGACTCTTCAAAGGTCTTCGGCTGAAAGAGCACAACACTCATCTGCGAATTCGAGTGGATATTAAGCACTTTATTGGATGTCTTTATGGTGTTAAAAGACTTTTCACTGGTTTCATTTATTGCGGACATGGTCTCCTCCGGGTTTATATCTTTTCGTTTGAGTTCATCGTAAAAATCTTCTGTACTGTCTTCCGGCTCCTGTGTGTCGAGTCCCCAGAAAAACTTAATCTTATCGATAATTTTGTTATCGCCCATACACTTCCTCCTTTAATTCATTCAGGAAAGAGATGACTTTTCCTGTTCTATTTTCGGCTACCAAAAATTTTAGTGCCTACACGCACCATGTTAGCCCCCTCAGAAATAGCTACTTCATAATCAGATGACATGCCCATCGATAAAAATTCAGGACACATGTTCTCCGATTGATAGGCACTCAAGCCATCAAACAGTGCCTTCATTTTCTTAAAGTCATCTCTCAGTGTTTCCGGATCGTCTACAAAGGGCGCGATGTTCATAAGCCCTTTGATTCGAATGTTCGGACACGCCAGAACGTGCTCGATTAAAGCCGGAAGCGCCTCGACAGATACGCCGGACTTTTGAGTTTCTCCTGCGATGTTGACCTGTAGCAGGACCTCTTGAATCTTGTCGGCTTTCAAAGCTCTCTTTTGTATCTCATCGGCGAGTTTAACACTATCAAGAGAATGAATTAAACTTACTTTATCTATTATATATTTTACCTTATTGGTTTGCAACTGTCCAATCAGATGCCACTGAACGCCCAGTTCGACGGCATCGTATTTTCGCGTAATTTCTTGAACGCGATTTTCGCCAATGGCGTTTATGCCGTAGCCAATAGCGGCGTTGATAACATCGGCTTCATACGTTTTAGTGACGCCGACGAGTGTTACCGACTCAGGGGATCTGCCGGACGCCTGACAAGCGCGGGCAATTCCCGCTTGTATCTCCTTGAGATTTTCTTCAATATAGCTGTACACGTGTGCCTCCTTTATTCCAGTCGTTCGCCTTCTTTGTACATATGTGCGTTTCGAACGATCTTCTGACCAATTTTAATACTTCTTACGACCCCGCTGGCGGCGTCGTAAAACTGCTCGTTGTAGACCACTGCAAACTCATCGTCGTAACCGAGGATTTTAACCGGCACCTTCTTCAGCTTTCCGTCGGCATCGACGACGAAGACATGGAGAACGCCGTCTTCGTTGACGATGGTATCTACCGGTATTTTTAGTCCCTTAAAGTCTTCCTTAATAAACGACGCATCGAGCCACCGCTTGGTGTGAAAGCCGTCAAAAGTCTCTTTCATTCGAACGATGACTATGGCGTAATCGTCTTCTACATAGACGTCGACCACATCGCCTTCGGCTTTTAAAACACCTGTATCCACCGAGAGCATCGTCCCTTTTTTATAGTTTTCAACCGACTCGTTGGGCAACATCCCCACTAGGTAGTACGTCGCCTTGTCCACAATGCGTAAAATCGGCTTCTTACCCGTCGCGTATTCACCGCGCAACGATTGATTTTCAACCGGCTGTTTTTTCAGTTCTGAAAACTTGATGTTGTAGATGTTGTCAATGGTCAAAAAAGACTCCAGCCCGTCTGATGTATAAGATACAATGCCGTCTGCCGGTGCGACAATAGCTTTTTTCTGCCCTTCGGACAAAATGCCGGACCCCACGGTCTGTTCGGAATACGTGTCCGAACGGTTGGCCAAATAGCGGTTGTCGCCCTTGAGTTTCTCCAGGCGGTCGAGTTTGGTGACGAGGTCGTTTTTAAGTGCCGGAATCTCTGTATAGGCCCCGTTGTCAAGGGCACGTGCAATGTCTTTCTTCGTCTCTTCTATTTCATACCCCAGTAAGTTGTAGTCGAACTCCGCTTGTTTCTTTAAAAGCTCTTTTTCAGTGGCTTCTTCTTCTCTTATCTCGGCGCCGTCGTTAAACACTTCTGCAAGGGTCTGCCCTTTTTCAACGGTTTCACCTTCAGCCGGAAAGTATGTGAGCTTGCCTTTGAGAGCTGTATTCACCAGCATCTCATTTCGAACCATGAGCGCCGAGGTCTTCTCCTCCACGCGCAAAGTCCCCACATCCACGGTGTAGGTACTGGCTTCTCCAGTAAAAAAGCCGTACACCCAGGTGCCCAAATAGTAAAGCACTAAGAAAAACAGCGCCAAACTCACGAAAATTCTAAAATATTTGGGTCGCCTTTTCTTCTTTTGCATGTTTGCCCCTCTTAACGATTAGCACCAGCCGTCGACGGGCTTTGCGTGTTCGTCTATTTCGTGTTTACGCGAACGCATCATCAGCTCCTGAACGGCCTCTCGCGCATTTTTATTTTCATAAAGTACTTTGTATAGCGCCGACACAATGGGCATTTCAATGTGTCGCTGTTGCATCAACGCATAGGCGGCTTTCACCGTGTAGGCGCCTTCGACAACCATTCCGACGGTTTCTATCGCTTCGTCTAGCGTCTTGCCTTCGCCAATCATAATGCCGCATCGTCTGTTTCGACTGTGCATGCTGGTACAGGTGACAATCATATCGCCGACGCCGGCAAGGCCTCTAAAGGTTTCCATATGGGCGCCTAAATCCACGCCCAGTTTAGCAATTTCATTGATGCCGCGCGTAATGAGCGCCGCTTTTGCATTGTCGCCGTAGCCGAGGCCATCGCTAATGCCAGCACCCAGCGCGATAATATTCTTCAGCGCGCCGCTGACTTCCACACCGAGCACGTCCGGGTTGGTATAGATACGCATATAGGCGTTGGAAAACAAGTCCTGTACCAACTCGGCGGTCTTTTTACACGTAGACGCCGACACCAAAGCCGTCGGCAGCTTCTGTGCCACTTCCTCTGCGTGTGAAGGGCCTGAAAGCGTTACAAACTTGCCCTTGTTGCCGAGTAATTCGAATTTTATCTGTGAAGGGGTCATCAAGCGTTTCATGTCGATGCCTTTTGAAACGTTGATCAACACCGTATCGTCTTTTATAGCGTCGAGTGCAATGCACGCTTCTAAAACAGAAGAGAAAAACTGTGAAGGCATTGCAAAGACGAACACCTCCGCATGTGCCAGCGCCTCTTTTAAATCGGCAGTCACATAGAGGGACTCCGGAATTTTAACACCTTTGAGAAACGCATCGTTTAAACGGGTCTTGCGAATGGTCGCCACTTGTTCGGCGTCTTTAGACCACAGGCAAACGTCGTGTCCATTTTCGTTTAATACCAGTGCGAGTGCCGTCCCCCAGCTTCCTGCTGCGATAACTGTAACTTTCAATTTTGCCTCCTAAATGTCTATCAAAGTTTAGTTCATTATACCACAATTAACAGGGGTTTAACACGCCTGCTTCACCTTGTAAAGTCAATTTAACAACAAGCTTTCCATCGCTTAAAGTATCACAGCAATAGGCCCCCACGGGCCGTATACCCGTTTTCTTTCTGCAGTGGACAGTTGTAGAGAGGTTTTCGCCCAGCCACCGGTGTAAGAGGCATTATAAAAGACCTTCTTGACGAAGGTCTTTGCCGCGCCTTATCGAATGCGCTTCAACTGCCGATTCTCTATCGTATAAGCACAGGTGCACTGTTGTGCCACCACGTCGCTATGTGTGGCGACGACCATAGACTGTCCCCCTTCAATTAAGCGCCCCAACACCTGGAGCACTTCCTTTTCAGAGGTCTCATCTAAGGCGCCTGTGGGTTCATCCGCCAGTATCAACGCCGGCTTCTTCACAATAGCCCTCGCAATGGCCACCCGTTGACACTGGCCACCGGAAAGTTGATGCGGATACCGGTTTTTTAGAGCCGATAACTCTAAAAGTGCCATTGCCGACGCAACGCGTGCACGCACCTCTTCAGCCCCTACTTTCTGGCACCAAAGGGGCAACGCGATGTTGTGAAAGACCGAGCGGTCGGAAAGCAGGTTGTAATGCTGAGTGATGATACCGATGTTTTTTAGCCGATGCTGCGCCATGGCTTCTATGTTTTTCGGCAAGGACGCCCCCTTGTAGAGATACTGTCCGTCATACGCCACATCGACGCCAGCTAAAATCCCCAGCAAAGTCGACTTTCCCGCACCGCTCCTACCGCGAATGGCCACTGACCGATGTCCCGCCATATGGAAATCGGCTTTTTCAAACAGCGTTTGTTCTGAATTCTTAAAGCGCTTTGTCACGCCGGATAATGTAACCATCTCATTCACCTACCTTTTTTTAAGCACAGCTTGTCGCCACGATTTTTGACAAGCGGCATATGTCACCATAAACAGCGCCGCCGCACTTCCCCCTACTGCACCGAGGGTCACAACACCTACGCCGCCAAAGCATGTCCTCAAAACACCTGTCGCCAAAAGGAAGCCGACGACAAACGGCACACACAGTTCGCGCCGAAATGAGGTTCTATACGCCGGTGCACCAATGGCCCAATAAGCGCTGTAAACAGCTTCTCTCTGCTTTAAAAGCCACTGTCCTATACCGTACTGTATAAACGCCAACATTGCAAAAAGCATGGCCATGCAAGCGTAAAGCAACGTCCTGTTCTCCTGAATAACCGATTGCCATTCACTGTAGCGCGCCGAAAGTTCCGGAAGACCTACCACGGAAAACTCGGAAAAACCCGATACCGCTGCAATTTGCTCGAGCTCATAAAGCAGCGCGTCCTTTGGTGCACGACTGACCAAATCCCCGTTCACCATAGCAAAATACAAAATCCCTTCAAAAACAAAATCCCTTTGATCCACCGGGGCACAGCTCTCCGGATACGGCAGTACCAGATACCGGTCCAAGTAAAACTCGGGATCGCCTTTGTAATGGATAAACGTATTGGGCTCGAGAAAGCCCGTCACCGCAAACTTAAAGTGCCTATTGTAGAAGTCACCCTGCAGCCTGTCGCCCACCTCGTAGATGCCCTGGTAGGCTGACCCCAGTAAAATAGGCACTTCGTCAGAAGCGTAATCGACTTCGTCCCAGTTTACGCCACGCCCTGAGGACACCGCCACTTCATACAGATTGTACGCCGTGCGATTCATCTGTACCGATTTTACATTAGCAATTTTCTCGGGATGCGCTTCAATAAAAGCCTCTGAATGGTAAGAGAACATTTTGTCTCCCTTAAAGTTTTCTATGGGTACCGGCTGGCTAAACACCGCGCTGTAATCGAAAGACGTCGCCGAATTTAATGCGTTGTAAAAATCGCCGATTCGGTCGATGCGCCCACTATCTTGTCTAAAGGCGTAAAAGCGTTCCGGATCCAAGTCATCCCACAGTGTGTAAAACGTCCGCCCTTGGTACACGCGGTCAAGATGGGCTTCTTTTTGGTCGACGCGCACCTGCATATGAACCATCCCACCGATACTTATGAGAAAGGCGCACAACACCAAGGTACTCACCGTATACATCGCACCGCAGCTTTTGATTAAATAGCGGATGTCGTATGCCAGTTTTTCAGCTCTCCTGCGCATAGCGCCCCCTTTCTTTCGCCGACAGGGCAAGCCATGTGATTAAGAGCACGGCGTAAATCCCCACATACGTAACAAATGCCCCTGCGTTTGGCCACTGTAAACTCTGATAGACAACGGCCCGAGATAGGACAGCTGTAATCAGTGTCCACAGGGTCAGTTGCCAACACGCCCGTCTCATTAGGCACCGAATGCTTTCGCCCATTTGAAACCGTACCTGCCGCGTCTCTCTCATGGCGGCGACGTAAAAATAAGAAGCGGTTACTGAACCCAGAGTGAGAACAATCCAAGTCGTTATTTTAAGCCAACTTAAAAAAGTGTGTACCCCCAGCCAACGCTCGACGCCTTTATTGTCCATCAACGTCCCCTTCAGCCAACGGATTTTGTCAACATGTTTGCCGTCGAAGACGAGAGGGATATCTGCGCGACTCAGATGAGAGGCATCGTTAACTAAGGCGTATCGTTTCAAAGGGCTGTCTTTCGAAAGGCCCAGCGTCCCGATAACGATATAGCGCTTACCGGCGTAATCAAAGCAAACCTGCCCGTTGTGGCGATAAGTGGGGACTGCTTCCCCGACAATGGCCTCTCGACTGTCGGGCTCAGTAAAAAAGCGCCCTTCTTTCATCGGGAGATGGACTTTAGAGTAGTCGGTGGTGTAAAAGCCCAAGGCGGTGTATTGCGCCTTCCGATCCAGAACGCCGTAAACTGAAAAATCATCTTCGGGGGTTTGAAAGCTTTGCCACGAGGCATTCATCGAGGACTTGGCTGAAACGGCTTGGGGAGACAGCAAGGTGTTGCTCTCCAGTACCAGCAGCATTTGTTTTTTGTGAAATTGCAGTTGGGTGTTGGCCAAAGTAAACAGACCGAACAAAACCACAACGAAAGGAACCCATTTTTTATACGCCATCTCGCCTCCCGATTTGTTTATATTTTAACGAATTAGTTTATAACCTTTTCCACAGCGTCTATATATTAACATTTTATAAAAGCTTTTTCAACAGCCACATGCGCCGTACCTGAAAAGCGGCAACTTTTTTACAAAAAAACACCGGCGCCAATCGGTACCGGTGTTTTGCTCAAACGTGCATTATTCTCCACGTTGTTTGACTTTAAATTGTATTGGCGTCCCCTCGAAGTTGAAGTTCTTGCGCAATTGGTTTTCAATATAGCGCAAGTACGAGAAGTGCGCCAGTTCCTTATCGTTGACAAACAGTACAAAAGTCGGCGGTTTGACATCGATTTGGGTTGCGTAATAAATTTTAAGACGCTTGCCTTTATCCGAAGGCGTTTGATTGAGGGCAATCGCCTCGTTGATGATGTCGTTGAGCACCCCGGTGGAAATTCTAAGGGCGTGGTTGTTGGACACGTACTCCGCTTGATTGAGCAAGTCCATTACTCTTTGACCGGTCTTCGCAGATACGAAGTGTATCGGCGCGTACATCATATAACCGAACGCCTCTCTCACCGTGCGTTTAAAGTCGTTAAACGTGTAGTTGTCCTTTTCGATTAAGTCCCATTTATTGACGACGAAAATCGACGCCTTCCCCGCTTCGTGCGCGTAACCGGCGACTTTTTTATCCTGATCGGTAACGCCTTCTTGTGCGTCAATCATAATAAAGCACACATCGGCGCGCTCGATTGCCGTGAGTGTTCGAATGACACTAAACTTTTCGATGTTTTCGTTGACTTTCGACTTACGTCTCAGTCCTGCGGTGTCAATGAGCACGTATTTCTGCCCGTCGTATTCAAAAGGCGTGTCAATGGCATCGCGCGTCGTACCGGCAATTTCGGAGACGATCACGCGGTTCTGTCCGATGATTTTGTTTACCATGGACGATTTCCCCACATTTGGCTTGCCGATAAAACAGATTTTAATGGCTTCATCTTCGGTGTCCAAGCCCGCGTCTTCAGGAAACAAGGCGACGATGTCGTCGAGCAGATCGCCGAGACCCATGGCGTTTACAGATGAAATCATCACCGGGTCGCCGAGCCCCAATGTGTAGTAATCGTAGTAGTGGTCCGGCTTCTTGTATTGGTCGATCTTGTTCAGGACCAAAACAACCGGCTTCTTTGAAATTCTCAACATATGGGCAATTTCTTCGTCGGCTGTGGTGTAGCTGTGTTTGCCGTCGCAAAGAAACACTATGACGTCAGCTGTATCGATGGCAATCTGCGCTTGATCGCGCATTTGGCTGATGATAACATCTGAAGACGACGGCTCGATGCCGCCTGTATCGATTAAGGTGAACTCGTGTCTGAGCCATTCGCAGTCGGCGTAAACGCGGTCGCGCGTTACACCTGGCGTATCTTCGACAATCGAGATGCGCTTGCCGGCAATTCGGTTGAAAAATGTCGATTTTCCGACATTTGGGCGCCCTACAACGGCAACTATTGGTTTGTTATTCATGTTTTCCTCCATACAATAGGGCACTTAACAACGCCGCCCCTTCATTTTTCACTTTGACAACCGGTCTGTTGAAATGGCGCTCGAGTTCTTCGCGCGTCACATCGTCGAGCAACACCACATCGTCGGCTCTAAAGACAGCTTCTGAAAGCAACACGGCCTCAGAGGCGTCGTGCAGTATCGTCTTCTTAATATCTCTTCCCGTCAACAAGCCGACCACTGTAATCTCTTCGCCGAAGAAATCGTTGACCACACAGTGGACGTCCACGGCAACTTCCGGATAAACGGCGACAAATCCCTCGACCATTTCACACATGGCGCCGTGCGCCGAAACCCCTGTGACAATGGAAACGCGCTTTACAGAAGGTGTTTGCTTCGCCCCTTTGAGGGCTGCTTCAAATTGCGTCTGTAGGCGCCTAATCATACCGATGCCGTCTTCAAACTGCAGGTACCCTTCGTAAGCGGCGTCTTCCGGAAACGGTTCGCCGGCTTTGAGATAGAACTCATCTGCGGCAAATACAAAACGCGTCCCCACTTCTTGAAGCGCTCGCGCTTGAAATGCCGATACTCGGGCGATGGTGTCTTTTGCACAAATACCGGATACCGACGGCACGTCTACCAAGCCCTTTCGAAACTTCGTCTTCCCAATAGGCACCACGGCAACGCTGTTCAACCCCGGATAGAGGGCCAGCAAATCATCGAGCGTTCTCTCCAGTGCGACGCCGTCGTTATAGCCGGGACACAATACAATTTGGGCGTTTACAGTGATACCGCTCTCTGTTAGGCGCTTGAGCCTCGGCATAATTTGGTCGGCGAAGCGGTTGTTCAGCATCTTTTTTCTCAGCGTCGGATCGGTGGTGTGTACCGACACGTTAATGGGGCTGATGCGGTAATCGATAATACGCTCGATATCCGCTTCTTTTAGATTGGTCAACGTCACAAAGTTCCCCTGTAAAAACGACAACCTCGAATCGTCGTCTTTAAAATAAAGCGACGGCCGCATCCCCGGCGGCAGCTGATCGATAAAACAGAAGACACACTTGTTGGAACAACTCTTGGCACAGTCCATAATGGGGTTTTCAAACGTCAAGCCGACATTTTCGTCGAACTCTTTTTCTATTTCAATGGCCCACAGTTCCCCTGAGGGCTTTTTGATTTCAAGTACAATGTAATCGTCCTGCGTCAAATACATGTAGTCGATGATGTCGACGACGGGACGTTCGTTGATGGTCAACAGTTCGTCGCCCACTTCGATGTCCATTTCTTCCGCGATGGACCCCGCGTCTACTTTTACGATTCGATTCATGTTGGAACCCTTTCTAATCTTTCTCACCAATGCACAATTATATTACAGTTCAGGCGAATTGGCAACGTTTTTTTACCGGTGAATCGCCGTTCCGATAAAAGCGCTCATCGAACCGCGTTTTCCACCGCTGCGCCTGTGGGAATGGTAACGGTAGACGCCGTCGGATTGCGTACAAATCGTACAGTCCGGCTCGATGTCGATGGCTTTTTCCGGCACGCCGGCTTCTAAAAAGCACAGGCGATGCGCCCATTTGAGATCTAAGTCGTAATGCCCCGGCGCACCGGCCTTAAACACGGCGTCCAGCGCCGTCTGTGCATAGTGCACTGAAAAGGCTTCGTAGACCTTTTGATCGACTTCGTAACAGCAGGGTCCGGCACTTTGGCCAATAGCCACCTGCAGGTCCTTCGGCGCTGTCCCGTAGAGTTCTGTGAGGCGTTCAACCAACTTCACCGCCGCCTTGTTTGCAGTACCGCGCCAACCTGCGTGCATGTTTCCCACAGCACCTGTTTTCACATCGTAAGCGATAAGTGGGACGCAATCGGCATAAAACGTCATTAAAAGGACGTCGTCACGTGTGGTCACCATGCCGTCACACGCTGGGATGGCATAGAGCGCGATACCGTCAAGTGCCGTCCCCTGTGTGGGAAACTGCTTGTACGTCTCCCAGAGCGCCTTATCGTCGACACAGGCGATACGCGTGCCGTGCACCTGTACCGTTGCAAAAATCGCCGCAATGGGATGCCCTAAAGCGTCCACCACGCGGCGCATGTTTTCAAGAACGGTTTCGTAGCGGTCTTCTCCAAAAAAGCCCGTGTTCATTTCACCGAAGTACCCGGTGCTCACCCCACCGAGACGCGTGGTCATCGCGTGGGGAACGCCGTGTTCTAAAAAGGCTTTAAACTGATTCACTGGACACCTCTTTTCCCTATAAAAGAATCCAGGAAAGAAAATCTCACCTGGATTTACGATTCTTGTGATTTTTCATTTAAGAGTTTCGTCAACTCTGTAATAAACGTGTTGATGTCTTTGAACTGTCGGTACACCGATGCAAACCTGACGTAAGCGACTTCGTCCAAATCTTTGAGCCCGGCCATGACCAACTCGCCAATCCACTCGGACTGTATTTCCTTTTCCATAGAGCTGTGAAGCCGTGTTTCTATTTTATCGATGAGCTTTTCCATTTGCTCCATAGACACCGGGCGTTTTTCACAGGCCCTGATAATGCCGTTTAAGATCTTCATGCGGTTATAAGACTCGCGATTGCCATCTTTTTTCACGATAATAATCGGCACTTCTTCCACCTTTTCATAAGTGGTGAAGCGTTGCTTGCAGATAATACATTCTCTTCTTCGTCTTATGACATGACCATCATCTGTGGGTCTCGAATCGACAACTTTCGACTCGAGACTGCTACAATATGGACACTTCATCTCTTCACCTCTCTTTGCGAGCTCATAGGGTGACCTTTAACCCCAGTGTCCTGTAGTAGCGTTCATCATTAAAAAAACGGCTCATCTAATTAAATCTCAACGCTACAGAACACGAGTGCCTCTATCTCTTCTTTCTCAAAAACGTCGGGATGTCAAACGTCTCTTCTTCAATTTGCTCTGCTTCCACTTGCTGAACAGCTTGTTTTTCTTCAGGCTTAACCGCTTTCTTTTCTTCAGGCGTTTGAATTTCCCCTTTGTAGGATTCAAAGCCCGTTGCGATAACGGTAACGGTGATTTCGTCCTTAAGGGACTCGTCGATTACCGCACCCATAATGATGTTCGCCTCTGGATCCGCCTCTTGGTAGACGAGGTCAGCCGCTTGTTGAATCTCCATCATCCCCAGCGATTTGCCGCCGCGGATATTGAGGAGAATCCCCTTTGAACCTCTGATAGACGTTTCGAGAAGCGGACTGTGGATGGCCTGATTGGTCGCTTCAATCGCTCTGTCATCGCCGCTCGATGCGCCGATGCCCATGTGCGCCAGTCCCTGTTCGAACATAATCGTCTTGACGTCGGCGAAGTCCACATTGATGAGACCCGTTTCCGTAATGGTGTTGGAAATCCCTTGAACCCCTTGTCTGAGGACGTCGTCGGCAATTGTAAACGCATCCAAAATAGACGTCCGCTTCTCCACGATTTCGAGAAGTCGGTCGTTTGGAATCGTAATCAGCGTATCCACGCGTTTTTTCAGTTCTTCAATGCCCTCTTCGGCATGCTTCATACGGCGTTTGCCTTCAAATGAAAACGGCTTGGTCACGACACCCACTGTCAAGATGCCCATTTCCTTCGCCACTTCGGCCACAACAGGTGCCGCACCGGTTCCCGTACCGCCGCCCATGCCGGCAGTGATAAACACCATATCGGCGCCTTGCAACGCCTGAAAGATGTCGTCTCTGCTCTCTTCAGCAGCTTTTTTACCTACTTCGGGATTGGCACCGGCACCGAGACCTCTGGTCAACTTCTCGCCAATTTGCAACTTGTATTCTGCAGCAGAGCTGTAAAGCGCCTGCTTATCTGTATTGAGCGCTATAAACTGGACGCCTGTTAAATTGGATTTAATCATACGGTTAACAGCATTGTTACCGCCTCCCCCAACACCTATAACTTTAAGCTGGGCAAATTCTTCTACAGCAACATCAAATTCTAACATTTAAATCCTCCTTATCCCGAAATTTTGCTTCAGGTGAAATATCTTCTGTTCGCAACGCATTTGTCTGTAATAGCTTCTCTATTTCGCAACATGTATTGTTGATTCTAGCACTAATTCTACTAGATATAGTATATACTTTTTTCTATTATTTTGGAATATTTTTTTTAGGAAAAGTCATTTTTTTTGCGGATTTTCACCTTTTTTTGTGTCATTTTCGTGCAAATGTCTCTGACGGTATCGGTCGATGGTGTAATGGCGTATGCTCCCGATGTTGTTAAACAGGCGCGTACCGAATACAAAAATCGCCGCGTAATAGATGGGTACCCCCAGTTTATCGCCCAAATACGACAGGCCTATGGCGAGCAATGCGTTGACGACGAAACCGCTGATAAAGATCACCGGATCGAAACGGTCTTGAAGTGTCGCCTTCAACGCGCCGATAATGGAATCTATTGCCGCTAAAAGCCCTACAGAAAGGTAGAGCGATGAAATGGTGGACAGTTCAAAAGGCAAGTATAGGCCCAGTAGAATGCCCACGGCAATGCCGAGAATCGCAATAATCATACAGTCACTTCCTCTTTAAAATATAGACGCTTCATAAGCGGGAATTTCCACGTGCACCGATGTGTTTACTTCGACGAAGACGCCCCATTTTCTAAGGTCGTCACCAAAGCTTCCCGGCGCATTGACTGCAGCACTTAAAAAGTCTTTGTCGCCAATGGCCTGAATCACATAAGGCGGCGCAAACGCCTTGTCGTTAATCTGAATCGTCGGCCCCGTGCAGACGATTTTGGTCTTGTTGAACAAAATCCGCTCGCCGTTAATGGCAATCGCCTCCGCTCCGGCATTTCTGAGGTCGTCCACCATTGAGCGAATGTCCAAATCGTGAACGATTAAATTGTTGGGGTCCTCGAACTCCGAAAGCGCTCGGGAGCCGTCTTGTACGATGACGACCACACCGGGACCCGCTAGGGGTTCAAAGCCGGAAGCCGCTTTCAGCCATTGGATTTCGTCCTTTAAGAACTGTTCGTAGTCCACGCGCTCATCTTCTTTAGCCGTGGTGTAGGCGCTGATTTCGTCGGTTAAATCCGCTTTCTTTTCCGTCAACTGTTCGAGTTCGCGCTTGGTGCTCTCCAGTTCTGCACTCAAGGCGTACATATCTTTCATAGAAAGGTATTTTTGACCGGAATTGACGGCTTTCACTTGAAGGGCGACAAACAGCCCGAGCAAAAGGCCGAGCACGGTCTGGGTCTGTTTCTTTGTCATAGGTCTCCCCCTACTTGACCGGTGTGGCATACCTCATTTTAACGCTGCCGTTAAAAGCGGGAATTTCCAGTGTGTCCACCTGTTTCATCTCGATGTAGTACCCCTGTTCGCGCACCGTTTGCACGACGCCGAACCGGAGGTTTAGAGCCCCTTCTAACGTTTTCGCGTCGCCGATGGCCTTGATGATAAAAGGCGGTGACAGCGGCACACCGTTGACATTGACTTGATTGCCAGCGAGGCGCACTTCTGAACTGTTCACAAAGCGCTGTTCATTGATACTGATTGCCTCTGCCCCGGCCGAATTGAGCTCGTTCATCACTTCGAGGAGCAACTTGTAATCGTAGGCGATGTTCTTTTCGAGACTGAGGTTTAAGTCCACCGGCGGGTTGTCCACACTGAGGAGTACCCCGCCGCCCTCGACTTTGGTCATACCGGCAAAGACTTTGTACCGGTTGAGTTCATCAGTGAGGTTTTTGACGATAATGCTCTCTTCAGACGCAGATACTTGTATTTCATCCAACTGCATCTTAAGGTGATCCAGTTCTTCCTGAAGCGCTTCTCGGTCCGCCTTAACGGCACCGAGTTCTGTCACCAGCGCCGCAGTCTTTTGAGAAGGCGTCTGTCCGTCGAGATAAGTCCTCTGTACAAATTTCATCTGAAAGGCGATGAGCACGCCTAGAACAATAGAGGCGATGCCAATCCACCAATAGTCTTTTTTAATCATAATCACTCTCCAAACGGTCTAAACACAGGCAGACCATCGCTACTGACATCGATGGTGCCACTGGTAATGCCGTCGCGCTTCAGCGCTTCAAAGATGTTGATAAAGGCATTGTACTTGTTTTCGAGATTGTCGCCGATGCCAAACCGCACTTTCATCTCGCCAATGGTGACGACGATGGAGTCGTCCTTGTACAAAATCGTCTTATCCGCCTCCACCTTGCTCGCTTCCATCAGGTCGATTAGCATGACGATGTTTTCCAGGACGTAGCGCTTCTCAACTTGAACCGGCATCCCCACCGAATAGCTGTCAAACGAAAAGCCCTCCACTGTATACCCGTCTTTGGGTTCGTCCAAAACCCCCAAGACGACGAGGTGTTCGTCCAGCGACAAAACGATGTCGGAATAGTACAGATTGAAATCGTGCGTCCTGTAGGCGATGTCGAGATGTACCTTGTTGGGAAATGTCTTTTTCACTTCCACGGCCTGAACATAGGGATGCGCCCTCAATTTCTCTTCTATGAGACCGGCGTTGACCGTCAAGTAGTAGTTCCCTTTCTTCAGTTGAGCATACTGTTCAATCGTTTTGAGATCCATGGTTTCGTGTGCTGTAAAAGTGATGCTCGTTATTTTAAACAAAGTGGTCTGCGTGTACACCACGTAGGCGCCGTACCCCAGCGCCACAATACACGCGAAGAGAATGAGTCTTTTTAAAAACTTAAGCATCGGTCACCTCTGTTATTTTTTCTTGCGTTTGCCCAGTGTGACGACGTTTTGGGCAATGGCTTCTATCGACTGCCGCATATCCATTCTGTGGCAGTTCTCCTGCATAATTTCAAGCTTTGAAGGCGACTTATGAAGGTCCTGAATGGTGTGGACAATCAGTTCATTAGAGAGATCCTTTTCCTCTATAACGACGCCCATACCGTATTTGTCAATGACTTTGGCGTTGTGAAACTGGTGGTTGTTGGCGACATTTGGCGACGGAATAATCACCGACGGCGTCGCCGAAGCGATAATTTCGTTAAGTGTGGAAGCACCGGCTCTAGAGATGACGAGGTCCGCCGCCGCCAGATACGCCGGCATGTCGTCGATGTAATCCAGTACCGTCGTATTGGCACCACACTGCCACTCGCCCTTTTCTATATGCGCTTTGACATAGGGATAGTAGCGCTTACCCGTCACATGGTAAAACACCATGTCGTCTTCCGGCGCCATTTTCGAATAGGCGTTAATCAAATAGTCGTTTAAGTGAAGGGCGCCGTTGCTCCCCCCTACGGAGAGCACCATAAACACCTCTTCCGAAATGCCCAGTTTCTTTCTGGATGCCTGTTTGTCTGCGTCGAAAAACGCCGACAGGACGGGCAGCCCCGTGTAGAGCATCTTTTCCGGTTTGCCAAAGTGCGCCGCCGCCTCGTTAAACGTCAGCATCACAGAATCGCACACTTTGCTCAACCACTTGTTCGTCATTCCGGGAATGGCGTTTTGCTCGTGTATACACGTGGGAATGCCCTTGAGTGCAGCGGCAAAAACCACGGTTCCCGATATATACCCGCCGGTGCCCACCACGACATCCGGCGCAAATTCTTTGAGAATCTTGCGTATTTGGAAAAAGCCTTTGATGTTTTGAATCAAACTCGAAAAGACTTTGAGACTAAGTTTCTTATTTAGAGGCGCCGTATCAATAGCGCGGTAGTCCAGCCCCTTAGCCGGCACGATATCCTTTTCCATCGTGTCTTTCGACCCCACGTACAGCAGTGCCATCTTGCCTTTTTCTTTTTTCAAGCGTTCTGCAATTGCGAGCGCCGGGTATATGTGCCCGCCGGTGCCGCCACCTGTCAACAGTACTTTCATCTTAATCTCCATCTTCGTTCTTTATCGTGTATTTAGAAATATTGAGCATAATGCCCATAACGCCCATGAGGATAATGAGACTCGTGCCGCCGTAACTGATAAACGGCAACGTCACGCCAGTTGCCGGCATTGACGAAGTGGCAACGGCGTAATTCATTAGCGTCTGCAAACTCACCATGGCGATAATGCCACTGGCGACGAGCAAACTAAAGGTATCCGGCGCGTTTAGAGCGATTTTAACACATCTGTATATCAAAAGCAAAAAGACGATTAACAGGCCGATCATGCCGATGAGACCGAGTTCTTCGCCAATAGTCGCCAAAATAAAGTCGTTTTGCGGCTCCGGGATGTAGAGTTTGTTCTGCGTACTCAAGCCGACACCGACGCCGGTGATGCCGCCGCTTCCCAGTGCGTAAAGCGACTGGATGACCTGCCACGACTCATCGGTTTTGTAGGCAAAGGGGTCCATAAACGACAGCCAGCGCCGCATTCGGTAGGCCTCGCTTTTGACAAAAATCCAGAAAACCCCCGTCCCCCCTATAAGTGCGCCGAAGACATAGCGCCATTGCAGCCCCGCCACAAAGAGCATCACAGCTGTAATGCCCACGATAATCGTCGCCGTACTCATGTTGGGCTGTTTCATAATTAACAAAAATTGCACCGCAATCAAGGTGAAATACACCGCCAAAACACCGAGTTTGTTCAGTCTGTCTCGGTTCTTTTCCAGCGCATAGGCGAAAAATAAAATAGAGGCCACTTTGGAAATTTCGGCGGGCATAAACCCCTGACCGTTGATGTAAATCCACCGACTGGCGCCTTTGATGGCCGTGCCCCTAAAAATAACGTAAACCAGCAGAACCAAGCTGACGACAAACAGCGGCACCGCCAGTTTTTTATACCACCAATAGGGGAACATCGAGGCGATGAGCATCACCACAATGCCCGCCGCCACCCAACGCACTTCCCTCACGAAAAAGTGCATCTTGTTTTGCATAAGGTCAAGTGCCGCGTAGTAGCTGGAACTGAACACCATGAGAATCCCAAAGGACACGAGGAGCAGCGTCAGTATTAAAATCCCGTAATCAATCCTGCCGGCTTTCATCGCTAGCCTCTCAGTGCTTCGACGCAATGGACGAAATCGTCGCCGCGCGCTTCAAAGTCCTTGTACATGTCCCAACTTGCACACGCCGGCGACAACAGAATGGTATCGCCCGGTGCCGAAAGCTCATAGGCCTTCTGGACGGCGCCCGCCATATCGTCCACGAGGTAAACCGCATCAAAGCCCAGTTTTTCCGCCGTTTCTTTTATGGTGTGCTTGGTCTCGCCCAACACCACTAGGGACTTGATTTTTCCGTCGAACATTTGTATCCACGTGCTGAAATTGCTGCCCTTATCCATACCACCTGCTATGAGATGTGTGCGTTTTGGCGTCGCTTTGACGGCGCAAATCGCCGCGTCCGGATTGGTGGCTTTTGAATCGTTGTAAAAGACGCGGTCGTCGACGGTGCCCACGTACTCAAATCGGTGTCTGACCCCTTTAAACGCCTTGAGACCGGCGCGAATATGCGTGATTTCTATCCCGGCGCTGTAAGCGATAAGCGCCGCAGCCAGTGCGTTTTCCACGTTGTGTTCGCCGACGATGTTCAGTTCGTCTACCGCACAGAGCGCGTAGGTCTTTTCTCCATCGCGCAAGACGAGCTGCCCACCTTCTATAAAGGCGCCGTTTTCCAGCGCTTCTTTTCGGCTGAAAAATCGAATGCGCGACGGCGCCGTCTTGGCGATTTCCAAACAGCGTTCGTCATCGTAGTTGAGAACGAGCACATCGTTCACCCGTTGGTTTTTAAAGATTTGGCATTTGGCTTTTTGATAAGCCGTCATGGTTTTGTGCCGGTTTAAATGATCCGGCGTTATATTGAGAATCGCCGCCACATCGGGTCTGAACGATTCGACACTTTCCAGCTGAAAACTGCTGAGTTCTGTGACAAATGTAGTACCTTCAGGCACTTCAGTCACTCTGCTAATCACCGGTAAGCCGATGTTGCCCACCACCTCAACCGCATCAGAAGCCCGCTTGAAGATCTCGCCGGCCAATGCCGTTGTGGTGGTTTTGCCGTTGGTTCCTGTAATGCCTATAAAACGACCGGTGGACAATCGGTACGCCAACTCAACCTCGCCGATAACGGACACGCCTTGAAGCGCAGCTTCTCTTAAAAACGGCAAATCCGTCGGCACCCCCGGGCTGAGAACCACGAGGTCGATGTCCTGCCACGCCGTCGGCACTTCCCCGAGAAGCAACGCGTCGGCGTATAGGGTGATCTCATCGTAGATGTCGCCCAGTGCCTCTGCGTCTTTTGAATCGTTTGCGATAACATAAGCCCCTTTTTCTTTTAGCACTTTAAGCGCCGCGACGCCGGACCTTGCGAGGCCGACGACCAATACGCGTTTATTTTCTAATGTCACACTGTCCTCCTAACTGTAGAGCCAAACCGTCACCATGCTGAGCAAAAGCGTCACGGCACTAAATGTGATAACTACTTTCTTTTCTCGCCATCCACACAGTTCAAAGTGGTGGTGAAGCGGCGCCATTTTAAAGACGCGCTTTTTCGTGCGCTTGTACACCGCCACTTGAATAATGACGGAGAGGGTTTCGACAAAGTAGACGAAGCCGATAATCGGCAGGTAAAACGGAATCCGGAGAACGCAGGCCATCATGACCACATACCCGCCAAGCGCCAGCGACCCCGTATCTCCCATAAAGACTTTGGCCGGATGCCAGTTGTATTTGAGATAGCCGATAAGGGCGCCGATCATCCCGACATTTGCCGCGACGAGCACTGTATTTTCCTGCATATAGGCAATGAGTGCGTACCCCAGTGCCACAAAGATGGTCACACTGGCGGCGAGGCCGTCGAGGCCGTCTGTAAGGTTCACTGCGTTGTCCACGCCGACGAGTATAAAAAACATCACCGGGTAGAACAAGAGCCCTAGATCCACTGGCGCTTCCACAAAGGGAATATACACTTCCGTGGACAGGCGGGAAAGCAAGGCGACGAAGACGGCGCTAACGGCAAACTGCATTAAAAACTTTTGTTTGGCCTTGAGACCGAGGTTGTGCTTCTTAACCACTTTGATGTAGTCGTCTGAAAAGCCGATGGCGCCGTATCCCAGTGTGGCGGCGACGACGAGCATCAACGCGTAATGATCGAAATTCAGCGTCAAGCAAATGGGCGCCAAAAAAGCGATAACAAAGATAAAACCGCCCATAATCGGCGTACCGCCTTTGGCGAGGTGGGCGCTGGGTCCCTCTTCTCGTATGCTCTGCCCCACTTTGAGCTTTCTTAAACGCGGTATGACAACAGGCCCTAAAAACAGGCTCGATAACAAACTGACGACAAAAAATACGGCAATTAACTGCATAAAACTTCCCCTTTATTCTTCTTCTAATGATAAAATGATGCTCGTGCCCTTGTCGACGGCAATATCGGCCTTCGGATATTGGTCGATAACGTTGTAGGCGACGCCCTCTTCCACAATCAATGGGTCTGTGGCGTAGTTCAAGCCGAGCGCTTCGAGTTTTGCCACCGCTTCTTTCAGCGACAGCCCTTTTAAATCCGGTACTTTAACGGTTTTTATATCGGAAACCTCCGGCACGATGTTTTTGTACCTGAGAATATCGTCGATAATACTTCTGCCAATTGGTGCGGCGACAATAGAGCCAAAATAATCTTTTTTCGGTTCGTCCACAGTGACGTAGATAACGTATTCGGGGTCTTCCATTGGAAAAGCCCCTGCAAAGGAAGCGATGACGTACTCGTTGTTGTACTTTCCGTCGACGATTTTCGTGCTGGTCCCTGTCTTGCCGCCTACTGAGAGCCCCGGCACTTTAACGGTGCGTTTGTAACTTTTGTCCACTGCCGCCGTCATAAAGGTGCGAATCAATTTGACGGTCTCCCCAGAGAAGACACTTTTCACAACTTGTGGCTGATACGTGCTCAGCGGTGCGCCGTCTTTGTAATACCCTTTCACCACATGCGGTGCGATGATGTCCCCGTTGTGCACCAGCGTGGACACCAAGTTGGCCACTTGTACCATGGTCAAACTCGTCCCGTGCCCATAGGACATGGTGGCGAAGTCGACGTTGGTGATGGCGTCTTTATCAATGAGCAATCCTGCCCCTTCAGACGGCAAATCGATGCCGGTCTTTCCGGGAATTCCGAGTTTGTCGTAATAAGCGTAGTACGTCTCAGGGCCGATTTTTTGGGCGATTTCTATAAACGCCGGGTTACAGGAGTTGGCAAAGGCCTCCATAAAGTTCTGGTCGCCATGCCCCCCTCTATCGTAGCTGGAACACTTGAGCTTCACGCCGTCGACGACTTTGTAGCCGTTGCAGAAAAAGCGGTCGTTTACGCCGACGAGCCCTTCTTCTATGGCAATAGCCGCCGTTAAAACTTTCATGACGGAACCCGGTTCGTAGATGTCGCTGATCATGTGGTTCCGCCACATGTTGTTGAGGTACTCTGAGCGCTCGTCCACTGTGAGCTTTTCCCATGCGGCCTCGTCCCCTTCGCGCGGCGTTCTGATGTCGTTGAGATTAAACGACGGGTAAGACGCCATGGCGACGATTTCGCCGTTTCTCGGATCCATAATGATGGCGCTCGCCGATTTGGGTTCGTAGACTTCTGCCGCCTCTTTGAGCCGCTGCTCGACAAAATACTGTATGGTGTTGTCGATGGTCAGCATCAAGTCGGTGCCGTTGGTCGGTGGGACGGTTTCTTCAGTACCGTGCGCCAGCTGACGGCCGTAGACATCTGTGGTGACGTAGTTGACACCAGGCACGCCGCTCAACATATCGTTGTAGAAGAACTCTAGACCCAAAAAGCCGTTTTGGTCGGCGTAGACGTTCCCGATGACATGAGCTGCCAAATCGCCGTACGGGTAGATGCGCTTTGTCTCTTCTTCTATGGACAGGCCTCGGATGCCCTTGCCTCGAACGAGGTCGGCGTCTGTTTTGGTAATACCAGACGCCACTTTGACGATGCTGGTTTTCTTTTCTTTTATTTTAGTCGCAACTTCTGTTGCGTCCACGTCAATGGTCGCCGCCAAGAGCTCAGCGGTTTCCTGTGGCAAAGTGATTTCTTTTGTATGCGCCCACACGGTGTACGTACTGACGCTAAACGCCAGTTTGTTGCCGTTTCGGTCGACGATGTCTCCGCGCTTGGCCCTTATGGGAATTGCCTTGTTCTGCTGCTTTTTAGCGTGTTCGGCGAGTTCGTCTGCCCAGATAATGTGGATATACCCGAGCCGCACCACCATTGCCGACATCATCACACAGAGCAATACAAACAAAACCACGACTCTGTTTCTCAACTTCAACATAAAAACCTCCACGATTTTCAGTACAGAGACTATTATAACCCATTTGGTTTAAAAGAACGAGTGAATCTTTTTTAACGGGTGCTTATATGAAAAAAACCTGCTGAATGCAGGTTTATTAGTCAAACAATCCAGAAACAATGGCGCCGATGATGCCGGCGATGCCGGAAGACTTTGTTTCTTCAAGTGCTGCGACAGGCGCGCTCTCCGGTATTTCTTTCACCGTATAGCGGTACTGTTCGTCAATATAGACTGTCTGTTCCTTCGTCGGGTACTGCATGCCTAATTTCTCAGTCGCAATCTGCTCGATGGTGCTGAGGTCCGTCTGTTCCTCTATCTTGACTTGAAGTTCTTCGGTCTTAGCCGTCAATGTTTTGATTTCTGATTTTAAATTAAAGATATCGTATTTTGCTTCGTTGATGATGGAATTCTGATAAATGACGTGTCCCACTACAAAGGCGAATGCGAGTACAATGGTTAGTGTACACAGATGCATTTTGATTTTGCTTCTGTTGGCTCGCTTAACCTGTTCCCGTGCCAAACGCTCTTTGCGAATAGATATGATCTTTTCTGTCTGACTTTGGTTGAACTGCTTTAAATCCTGTTCATCCCAATCGTACTGTCTTGCCGCTTGAGACATGGGACACCTCCTTTTCTATAGTTTTTCGAACACCCTCAGCTTGGCGCTTCTGGATCTCGGATTGACCTCCAGTTCCGCTTCACTTGGGAGAATCGGTTTTCGCGTAATAACTTTGCCCTTGGGCTTGTTGTCGCAGATGCACACGGGAAACTCCGGCGGGCAAATGCAGCCTTTGGCAAGGTCTCTAAACGTTTCTTTAACAATGCGGTCTTCCAGCGAGTGAAACGTGATTATCGCCACTCTGCCGCCGCTGTTTAAACAGTCTACGGCGTCTCTAACAGTCGCCTCTATAATCTTCAGCTCTGCGTTGACCTCTATGCGTATGGCCTGAAAAGTACGCTTTGCCGGATGCGGCCCGTCTTTTCGAGCCTTTGCCGGAATCGCCGCTTTAATGACGTCTACCAGCTCATAGGTGGTTTTCAGAGGCTTTTCCGCTCTGCCTTTCACAATAAAGTCGGCAATGCGCGCCGCCCATTTTTCTTCACCGTATCGGCGAATGATGTCTGTCAGTTCTTCTTTCGAATACGTGTTGACGACATCGTAGGCTGAGAAATCGCTGTCGCGATCCATCCGCATATCCAGTTCGCCATTGTGCATATAAGAAAAACCGCGCTCAGCTTTGTCAAGCTGATAAGAGGAAACGCCGAGATCGAGCAGTAAACCATCTATTTTAGGCACTTCTAAGTCCCTTAAAACCGCTTTGATTCCCGAAAAGTTGCTGTGTGCAATTTTATAGTTGCCACCGATGGCCTCCAGTCGGTTCGTCGCCGCCGCTATGGCATCGGTATCTTGGTCGATGCCGATAACCAGCCCTTCGGGCACGCGCTTCAATATCTCGCCCGTATGGCCTGCACCGCCCATCGTCCCGTCGACATACACGCCGTCCGGCTTTATATTAAGACCTTCTAAACATTCTTCTAGTAAAACACTGACGTGCTTAAATGTCATTTGCTACTCCTTTAAAAACTGATGCCCAGCGATTCCATATCTTTGGCAAGGGCGTCCATATCCCCGGTCATCATTGTGTTGTAAGCCTCCCACTTCGCCGCATCCCAGATTTCCACTCTGGCGCCGGCGCCGTTGACGTACACTTCTTTTTCAATAAAAGCGTGCGTTCTAAGGTTTTGCGGAAGTACAATACGCCCCTGTTTGTCCAGTTCGACTTCTGTCGCCCCGGAAAAAAACGTCCTTGCAAACGCTCTTGCAGTTTGGTTGGAAAGCGGCAGTGCTTTCAGTTTTGAGACAAACACGCCCCACTCTTCTTCAGAAAAAACAAAGAGACAGTGGTCGAGCCCCTTGGTAATATAGAAGCTGCTGCCCAGCTTTTCTCTGAACTTCGCAGGGATGCTGAGTCTATTTTTCGCATCTACATTGTGTTTGTGCTCACCTGTAAACATATCAGCCACCTATCGCCTATGGTCTTTTATCCCACTTCATGACACTTTATACCACTGCATGGTACTATTTTAAACTTTTTTTTAAATAAATGCAATAAAAAAAGCGTGTCCTTCCTAGGAATTACACGCTTTTAGCCTTTTCCGTTAGCGTTAACAGCATCGGAAAACTGTATTTTCAACACTACATGTAGATAGTTGACTTTTTAAAACACTATATCTTGTGTTCGGTTTTTTTAGTCGTTCTCTTGCCATGCGATTCTAGGCCTTAAGGCCTATTTTTCTTGTTTTATAGCAAACCAGCCCTTCTTGCGCGCCACGGCGATAAAGAGAACGCCTGCAATAATAGACACGAGGCTGACGATTTGCGCAATTCTGAGACCGAAGAACATCAAACTGTCTGTGCGCATGCCTTCGATAAAGAACCTGCCGATTGAGTACAGTATCAAATACTTGACAAAGTGTTCGCCGTAAAACTTGCGCTTTTTAAACGTCGCGACCAAAATGCCGAAGACCACGAGGTTCCAAAGGGATTCGTAGAGAAACGTCGGGTGCACTTTGATGCCGTCTACCACAATGCCCCAAGGCAAATCCGTCGGACCGCCGTGGGCTTCGCCGTTGACGAAGTTGCCCCATCTGCCGATGGCCTGTCCCAAAATCAGCGGCATCGCCACCATGTCGGCCAAATCGCCGAAGTTGAGTTTCTTGACTTTACAGACGATGTAGCCGCCGATAAGGCCACCGATAATCCCACCGTGTATGGCGAGGCCCCCTTCTCTAAAGGCGATGATCTTAGACAAGTCCTGACTGTAGTAGTCCCACTCAAACGCCACGTAGTACAACCGTGCGCCGATAATGGCACAGGGGATGACCACGTTGACCAGATCGAAGATGTCCCCTTCTTTGTACCCGTACTTCTTGCCGAGCTTGACGAGAATAAACGTCGCTAAAATCATCGACGCGCCGATGAAAATCGCGTACCAAGCGATGCCCACGCCAAATATTTCAAATGCGTATCTGTTCAAATTAAGCCTCCTTCAATAGACGCGCCCTCGTGTAGTTCTGTTCATCGTAAAACCAGTGGAGCGCTTCTTTCAAGTCTTCAAGTGTTAATGTGTTGTATGCTTCAAGTTGTTTAAACAAATCGTCCCCACGCATTTTGTTAAACGTCACATTGCCCGCAACGGACTGCAGTGAATTAAAGGAAAATATAAACCGGCCGATGAGCTTTTTCTTCATGCGCTGAAAGTCGTCGTCTGAAAATCCGCTGACTTTGTACTGCGCAATAGTGCTCAGTACGGCCTCTTCAAGCGCCAGTGTCTCGTCGGTGTCGGCGCCTATGATACAGTGTGCAAACCCCTTGCCCGACTGGACGTCAAAGTCCACCGGTTCATGTATCAATCCCGCGTTGTACACCGTCTCAAAGAAGTGACTGCTGTCGCCGAACATCATGCTGTTGGCCATTCGGATGGCAGCCAGTCGCTTCATTTTCACGAGGCTGTCCGCTATTGGCCGCGCCTTAAAGCCGAGCAGGACTTTGTCCTGTCCGACGCGCCTGACGATGTCAATCTGTTTGGTTTTAACCGCATAGGGTTCTTCCGGCAGTAGCGCCGTCGCTTTGCCGTTTTTCTCTAAAAACCCTTTGGTCTGAAAGTGCTCTGCCAGTTCGTAAACCCGCGCCCTGTCGACGTCGCCGTAGACGAACAGCGACATGTTGTGCGGTGTATAAAATGTATTATAACACATTTTCAGTTGTTCCAAAGTCGTTTCTTCCACCGACGCCACAGTCCCTGCGATGTCGTCTTTTATGGGATGTGCGTGGTACATGTGCTGACGCACCAATTGACCGACTTCAAAATACGGGTCGTCGTCGTACATCTGTATCTCTTGGACGATGACTTTCTTTTCTTTGGCGACGCTGCGCTCGTCAATGCGCGCATGCAGCACCATGTCCATTAGGATTTCCAGCGGTTGTTCGATGTCCCCTACGGTTTCAAAATGGTAGGCGGTCATCTGATAACTGGTAAATGCGTTGACGTTGGCACCTATTTTCTCAAATTGCTGAAACGTCGGATTTTCGGGATTTTCAAAAATCTGATGTTCCAGAAAATGCGCCATGCCCTTCGGCATCTCGTAAGTGTGTCCCCCCGCTTCAAAAGTCGAGGTAAAACCGCCGTAAGGCACGGCGAAGTACACGTATTTTTTGGCAAAATGGCGCTTTGGCATGACGTATACCGTCAGTCCCGACGCCAGTTGCTTGACATACAGGTGCTCGCCCAACCGTTTGCTTTGTATCATTTTTTCCGCTGTCATTTACGCCTCCGTTTTATTGAGTCTAACCACTTGTTCAAGATTGAAATGTTTTGCCGCCTCGGTGATGTCCGCCACAGTAATGCGCTCCAGGCGCGCGCCGTAGGCGTCGAGGTCGACCGTCCCCCCTGTGAGGTACTGGCCGTAGTAGAAGTTGATGTACGAGTTCGGGAAGTCCGACATGGACTGGAGCGAACTGAACAGCGACTGTTTGGCAATGGCGAGTTCCGCTTCGGTAACTTCGCCGTTTTTCAGTTCTTCGACTTTTGCCTCGATCATCGCCTGCGCTTTGTCGAACTGACTGACGTCTACGCCGGCATAGATGAGCATAATCGATTTGAATTTATCCGGTCTTGCAAAGATGCTGTAACACAGCCCCTCTTTTTCTCTGACGTCGCGAAACAGCTTACTGCTTCCCCCGCTGCCGAGGACGATGTTCGCCACCAGTGCAGGCACATAAAGCGCGTCTTCATAAGGGATGTTCATGCGGTAACCCATGACGAGGCGCCCTTGTTTTAACGGGTGCTTTTCTTCGTAAAAAGCCACGGGCTTTTGAGGGAACACCACTTGCTCTCTCGGCGGATACGTGCGGTCGGTTCCGGCGACTTTAAAATGCGTTTTAAAGCGCTCCGCCATGGCATCGACGTCGTAGTTGCCGATGACGATAATGTCCATCGGCGCTTCTTCGAGGAGTTTCTTATAGTGTTCGAGCAAGCTTTTGGGCTCTACGGCTTCGAGACTCTCTTCCGAGCCGATTTCATGTATGGCGTAGGGCTCGTCTGCACACATGGTCTCGATGCACCGTCCCAGCGCCCACGTCTGCTTGTCTTCAATGCGGGTTTTGTACTCGTTGATAAGTCCCTTCTTTTCCGCGTCGACATAGTGCGGGCTGAGACCGCCGTCTTCGACGAGTGGGTCGTTAATGGCGGCGCTGAGAAAGCGGACGCCTTCGTCCATTAGGGTCTCGTCTTCTATAAAGACATCGCTGGGCATCTGCATTTTAACTTGTATCATCTGTTTTTCGCCGTATTTGTGTACGTCTGAAACGAGCAACGACCCGTAGAGCGATTCGAGTTTATGGTTCATCTGCTTGAGGGTCGGGTACTGTGCGTTGCACTTTTCGATGACTCTGGCGATAACGGCGTTTTTCGCCGCTTCATCGGCTTTTAACGGCCGCTGAAGGTATACGCCGAAGAGCACGGTTTTAAACTTTTCCGACTTCAGCAGGTGCAGCTGCACCCCGTTTTGCAGTGTCAGCTTTTTCAGAGCGTCTATCATAATCGTTCTCCTTTATGTGTAAGAACGGCCTTTCGGCGGTTCTGTTCCCCTTTTAAATTTCCGACTACATCATTATAACTTATTTACTTTGTTCTGTTAATCCTTTATAATATGATGATGAATACGAATGAAAGAAGGTTTCCCATGAAATTAGGTATTGTAGGTTTACCCAATGTAGGAAAGAGTACGCTTTTCAACGCGATTACGAAAGCCGGTGCTGAAAGCGCAAACTATCCGTTTTGTACTATAGAACCCAATGTCGGCGTGGTCGCCGTTCCCGATGAGAGATTAAATGTGCTTCAAGAGATGTACGCGTCGAAGAAGATTGTGCCGACGGCGATTGAGTTTTACGACATTGCCGGTCTCGTTCGCGGGGCGTCTAAGGGCGAGGGCCTGGGCAATCAGTTCTTGAGCCATATCCGAGAGGTGGCGGCTATTGTTCACGTGGTCAGATGTTTTGAGGACGAAAATGTGGTACACGTAGACGGCAAAATCGGCCCTAAGAGCGATATTGAGACGATTAACCTCGAGTTGATTCTCTCTGATGCCGAGATGCTGGAACGCCGCATCGCCAAGACGATGAAGGCGGCTAAAGCCGATAAGGGCGCTCTGGTAGAGCTGGAAATGCTGAAGCGCATCAAGGACGTTTTAGACGAAGGGCTGTCTGCGCGTACGATGGATCTCGACGACGATGAATTCGAGTTTGTCAAGTCGCTGAACCTCTTGTCGTTTAAGCCGATTATCTACTGTGCCAATGTGTCTGAGGACGATATTGCCGCCGATGAGGAAAACGCTTTTGTGAAGGAAGTGCGTGCGTTTGCCGAAACGGAAAATGCCGAGGTTATCGTGGTATGCGGTAAAATCGAGCAGGAAATTGCCGAACTCGACGACGAAGACCGTCAGGCGTTTTTAAGTGAACTCGGCCTCAATGAGTCGGGTCTCGACCAGTTGATTAAATCGAGCTACTCGCTGTTGAACCTTATCAGTTTCTTGACGGCGGGCCCGCAGGAAGTTAGAGCTTGGACGATTAAGAAAGGGACGAAGGCCCCTGCTGCCGGCGGCAAGATTCACTCGGATATTGAACGCGGCTTTATCCGCGCGGAGACGATTGCTTTTGATGCGCTCAAGGCACACGGTACGATGGCGGCTGCTAAGGAAGCCGGCAAGGTGCGCCTCGAGGGCAAGGAGTATGTGGTGACCGATGGCGATGTGATTTTGTTTAGATTTAATGTGTAAATTGTAACACTCATATTTAGAGCATAACAAAACCCACTAGGCTGTAATTTTAACAGTTTGGTGGGTTGTTTATTTGTCGTGTACTGTTTTTTTTTTTTGGGGGGCAACAGAATGAATTCTGTGTGAGTGCGCTCGCTACATTTGCCAGATCATTTATTGAGATGTTGACGTCCTTCTAACTTTCAATTTAGTAAGAACGCTAAGTATTGCTGTTAACGATTCTAATAAGTTCTTCCAGTTGCCACATTCTTTCTTGAGAAATCTTATCCATGTTATTTTCATACACCAAACCTATGACTTTTATAGCATCATCAGACGCTACCATAGAGTGTTCACGCATATGTCCGCTCCCAATGGCTTGTCCAACAACTCTCAAAGCGATTTTGTGTGTTTCATTCTCCGTCGTCCTCGCTATTCGTCTATAGTTTTATAAGTGATACCAAGGATTTCAAGAATAGGCTTCGCCATAGATAATGACCCTTTTGCTAAAAGAATTTGGTTTGTTTTTTCGTACAAATCCTCTATTTCTTTTCTGATCACTGAATTATCCATTATTTTTATTTTTGGTTTCGTAACCATTTGCGCTCCAATTCTACTGCCTATTTATCTATTGACATTCTATCGCTTAAAGTTTGTCCCTCTTTATATAGGCGGTACTTCTACCACCTCCTACTTTGGTAATAAAACCCTCTTTCAACAGTTCAGACAATGCCTTTTCAATTGTAGTCACACTAATATCAGGACATAACTTCGAAATGTCAGATTTACTTATTTTGCCTATTTTCGTTTCAAAAACATGTTTTACACGCTCTGATTTTGACAACCCTTGATTCCTTAAAGTTTCAACCCGCGAAGAAAACTCTTTGTATGCGCCTAATAAAATACCCAGATAGTACTTTACAAAAGGCTTGTAGTCATTTAAGTTCTCATGCCATCCTATAGAGCTTACTCTTAATGTTTCATAGTAGCTGTCCTTGGTCTTTTCTATTAACATTTCCAAACTAATATACTTTCCAACTATATACATGTTTTGATACAAAAGAAGTAGCGTAAGCAATCTGCTCATTCTACCATTCCCATCGTTGAAAGGATGCACACATAAAAAATCAAGAATAAAGACTGGGATCGCTATTAATGCATCAACATCTTTTTTATTTATGGTCTCAACAAATCGATTACACATTTCTTCCATTGTATCTTTTGTTAAGTGTGCAGCTACTGGTACAAATCGAACTTTTTTTTCACCAAATGCATTCTTTTCTTCTATGATATTGTCTGTGTTCTTAAAGTGTCCCCCTGCACCTCCTGAATTGTACCTATACAAATCTCGATGCAGTTGTAGAATGACATTAGCTCTCGGAACAATGTAATCATAATTCTCATGAATTGTATTTAATACTTCTCTATATCCAGCAATTTCTTCTTCGTTTCTGTTTTTAGGTTCTGTTTTTTCTTCAACCAATTCATCTAATCTTTTATCACTGGTAGAGATGCCTTCGATTCTATTAGATGCTCCCGTGCTCTGAATTTTTGCAACTCTAACCATAGCTTCTAAAACATCAGGATAGGATTCCATATACAATTCTTGCTTGCCACGAAACTCATGAAGCTCCGTCAGCAATCTAATAATTTCCTTATCAAATAATTTCTCATCAATGTTGGCATAATTAAATACTCTCATTCTGCACCTCCTTTATTCTATTCTGCATATATTATACCATGTAATATGCAGAATAAACAAATAGTATGCCGTTTAAAATTATCCATAGCGCCTATACGAGCGAATTCATACCTATCCGTATAGGCTGAAAGAGAATTGAGTCAGAGCAGAACTCTATTATTCCGACTTCATTACTTGAAGACTAATCATTCAAAATTACTTTCTTCAAAAGTTTTACGACACCACAACCGCTAAGCAAAATAGGTGCCGTGAATGATGCACCTTTAACAAGCGCTTTTAAGAGGCGTGCGCTGTGCGTCTCTTTTTTAGTGCTCAAAATCATCTGATGTGTGGGGTGGGCTGTTTTTGAGTTTGGGCCTTGACAAGTTCGCCGGCACTCTGTATAATGACATCTAACTTGTATAAGTAAAACGTCGATTGAGAAGAGTACCCTGGTGAAAGCATTTAAGCGAGCTGAAGGTTGGTGGGAGTTCAGTATGTGGCAGCGAGGCGAATGGGCTCATGAGTGGGCGCTGAATTAACAGTAGGCAACCCGGGTTCTCCCGTTACAGAGATAAGATATGAATGTATCTGAATGAGACGGAATGACGATTCCAACAAGAGGTGGTACCGCGATAATTCGCCCTCTAGGCCGTATGGCTTAGAGGGTTTTTTGACGTCTAAATCAAGCGTCGCCCATTGCGTGTTCAGCGTAGCTAACTGAGTAAAGCCCTCTTTCATTCTGATGACGTTCATCTGGTCAAGGTGCTGGCAAATGCACTTTGTTAAACGATGACGACGATTAGGAGGCAAAGATAATGAGAAATGTAAACGGTCAATTTGGCGCTTATGGCGGCAGTTATGTTCCCGAGATGCTGAACGCACCCCTTAAAGAGTTGGAAGAACAGTTTTTAAAATTTTATCAGGACCCAGCGTTCAAGGCGGAACTCGCCTATTACCAGCGCGAGTACATTGGCAGGGAGAACCCGCTCTACTATGCGGCCAATCTGACGGCAGAGGTCGGCGGGGCAAAATTGTACCTCAAACGCGAAGATTTGAATTTTACTGGTGCGCATAAAATCAACAACACCATCGGTCAAGTCCTACTGGCCAAGCGCATGGGCAAGAAAAAGATTATTGCAGAGACTGGTGCGGGGCAACACGGTGTGGCCACGGCGACGGTGTGCGCGCTCTTCGGCATGTCGTGCACGGTGTATATGGGCGAGGCCGATATGGCGCGTCAAGAACTGAACGTCTTTAAAATGCGTCTTCTCGGTGCCGAGGTGATCCCTGCCACTGGGGGCGAACGAACACTTAAGGACGCCGTTGACGAGGCGCTTGCCGCGTACGCCGCATCTTACGAAGATACGTTTTACCTGCTGGGCTCCGCTGTGGGTCCCCACCCCTACCCGCTGATGGTTCGAGAGTTTCAAAAGGTCATCGGCTGTGAAGCCCGTGCTCAGGTTCTCGAGAAGGAAGGCCGACTTCCGGACTGCCTCATCGCCTGTGTCGGTGGCGGCAGCAACGCCATTGGCCTCTTTGACGCCTTTATGGAGGACACTGAGGTGCAAATGATCGGCGTGGAGCCCGCCGGTCTCGGTCTCGATACTTCACAACATGCGGCGACGCTGACAAAGGGCACTCCGGGCATTATTCACGGGTTCAAATGTTACACTCTTCAAGACGCAGACGGCGAGCCGCTCCCCGTTCACTCCATTGCCGCAGGTCTCGACTACCCCGGTGTTGGACCAGAGCACGCCTATTTAAAAGACAGTGGACGGGCAGACTACGTGACGGTAACCGACGATGAGGCCGTGGCGGCATTTAAGGCGCTATCGCGGCTGGAAGGCATTATACCGGCTATTGAAAGCGCTCACGCAGTGGCCTACGCCATGTCGTACGCTAAGACACTGCCCCAAGACGCTGTCGTCGTGGTGAACCTCTCGGGACGCGGTGATAAGGATCTCTACCGGATGAAAGAACAACGCATTTTGTAAGGTGTGTTGCCACTGGTGTACGGTCTCGTTGAGCGTTCGTCAAAATGCCCGATTGTCTGTATCCCTTCACAGTAAAAAATCTCTCGACAATCTGGGACTTAGTCGAAAGACTTTAACACCGCAATGAGGCGGACTAGATGAGCTGTTCTTCTAGTTGTGAACGACACGGTACACGAATAAAAAGGTTGATTAAAATGCCCCCTCAAAAGCCTGTGTCGTCAAGCTGCTGAAGGGGCTATTTTATGGGCGTTTTATGGGCTGGTTACTGCGCCTGTTTGATTTTCATGATGGCGTCTTTTAAGGTATCGCTCCCACCTTTTTCTGCCTCATCTTTGTAACCGAACAAGCTGTATGGGCTGGCGGTATAAAGGGTGCCGTCCGGCTTAACTTCTACGATTCCCTGAGCCGGATTTACTGCCGAATAAGGGGACTCTGCGTAGGCAACTAGAAAGGCTAATTGCTTTTGCTGCGTTTTTAAATAGCCATCCACATCGTACAGTGTTTTTTCAGGGTGTTTTTTGTAGTCGCCAAGTTGCTTTACGGTTATAATATCCCCTACGCTGACATCGCCTTTGATGACTTCCAGAACTTTCAGTTCTGACAAGGTGTATGGGGTGGTCTCTTTGTCTTTTTTGTTGGCGGTTCTATCCACCATAAGCTGTTTGACCTTTCGGGCCTTTACGACTTCGCCAACGACGATGACGTCTGCGGCTTCTTTAAGACTTTGAACGTCGGGATAATAGGGATAGTCGCCTTGAAACATGGGTTTGGGCAGTAGGATTTTACTTCCTACAATAACTGCCGTGACGGCAAGTGCGGCGATAAGGATGGGGAAGATTTTTTTGAGGGTCATGGTTTGTACCTCCAATCTCTATTAATTGTATGCATTGTTAACACCAGCAATGTCATCTGATGTAGGCCAAGTCAAATAATCTCTATTACGCGTATAATTCATAATCGAAGCATCACCCGACGATGGGTTATCGTCTAAGCAAAATGCGTGACCTAGTTCGTGAACCAGGACACTTGAACGAAATGTATCACTCTTGTTAACCAGGGTACTTCTATTCAGCTCAATTTTAAACTTACCTGCACGACCTGTAAAGACGTATTGTCTGTCTTTGGGAGTGTACATACCGTACCAAACATCGTCCCACTGACCAGAAATAATATAGCTGTGCCCAGACCCTGGAACTGTTGTAATATTCACAGGTGTGGACGTAGAGTTCCAGGTATTCACACATTGGTCATAGATATCATAAGATAAACGATCTTCTACTTCAACAGATGGATTCAGCAACCCTCCCCCATAATAAATGTATTGAGCAGTGTAGGCAAGTGACGTAAAAAGTGTCGTCAATAGACAAAACATAAATACACCAGCCAGTCTTTTTCGATTTTTCTCCTTCAAAATTAAGAGCCTCCTTCCCTTTTTTTAAACCATTTACTAACTAAATCACCTTGTTTACTTTTACTTACCAAAAGATTTTTCTATAATAAGAACGAACCAACCACTTGTTTTCTTACACTTTTTTAAAATTTTTAAGATGTTTTTTAAAATCACTCAAAAATAGTATATGAAGGTGTGTAATGAAAATAGGCAACCCATTAATTTAATTTTGAAGTGTGTCGGATGGTGTAAGATATTTTGTGTAAAATGAAAAATAAGCTGAAATACTATTAGAGATGGCTTTAAGGACACGAACCCGAAACTACTTTTAGGTACTTTGTCACGTTCAGAGTTCAGGCGGCTTTTCCAGTACCTAAAATTATGAGTGTTAATAGCGTTTTCCGCGCACCACTGAGCTTGAGTCTGGCCACTTGACTTTTGCTCATTGATTAGACCATGCCACTCCGCTTTATTCGCTTCACGTTTCATTGGGATTCACCTCATTTCTAAGATGATTTTAGCAGAGACTGTTCTGTTTGAATATGTGCCTTCTGTTTGACGCTTACCTTAGTCGAGAGACTTTAACGCCGCAATGAGGTGGACTAGATGAGCTGTTCTTCTAGTTGTGAACGACACGGTACATGAATAAAAAAGTTGATTAAAATGCCCCCTCAAAAGCCTGTGTCATCAAGCTGCTGAAGGGGCTGTTTTATGGGCGTTTTAAGCGCCAGTTATTGCGCCTGTTCCAAGTCGCGCCTATCATCCTCAAATAAAAGGAAAAATTGTACGAACAATACATGATAAATTTTTATCATAATGTTTTCAACACCATGACTTCCGAGTGATTTGACCGTTTGATATAGTTTAAAATATAATCTCTCACCTCTAAACTCACATTATCAACGTTTATAAATCCATACTTACTATAAAATAAAATTGCCCAAGTTGCTAGCTTTAAAGCTTTCAAAATTACGTAATCGACATTGCTTAACGATTTTAGTACGTCATCCATCAAGCATCTTCCTATCCCTTTACGCTGATACTCACAAATAACATATAGTCCTGAAATCAAAACAACATTATCGACAATATTATAAGAAACAAATGCAATATCAACATCTTCAATTGCGCCTATCACTACGTTATCTTTTTCAATTATATCAGAAAATGTCGACTCGTTTCCTAAGGATCTATACGCTTCGTCAAACAATAGATTGGCGTCATTATAAATCTCAACCATTCTTATTAAATCATTTTTTGTACCACTTCTCAGATTGACTTTCATTGGAATGCTCCTTGCGATTACATTTTTCAAAGCCTTATTGCTCGATATGGGTTCTCAATGCTTTTGAAATGTTTTCCTTATATAAAACTTTTTCAACCATCTAGCATATTTAAATCAGCAACTTTTTTGTCATACAGATAATCTAATCCTGAATTATTCATGACGGTTCACAAAACACTCCCCAAAACCGCATAGTTACTGTATTTTAGATTAATTTTACTTTTCACTTATCGTGAAAGGACCTGTCAAGAATTTTGTGTAAAGTTTGATTTAAAATTTTAAGTGAGCAGCGATTCTGTCAGAAAAAAGGATCTCTAATTGATTCATGACTTGACCCCAATTTGGGACAGGACGAGTCCACGATTGCTTTATATCCATGGTTCTTAAGTAAACCAACTTGTATAGAGCCATTTCATTAGGAAAAGCACCTTTGCGATCCGTAACCTTTCTAAGCTGATTATGATAACTTTCAATCGTATTGGTGGTGTATATAATTTTTCTTATCTCACTAGGGTACTCAAATAAGCGCTCTACAGCGTCCCAATTGTTACGCCAAACAGCCACTGCTGCTGCAGATTCTGACCATTTTACCTCAAATGCTTCAAACAGCATTATTGCTTCATCTAAGCTCACTGCTTTGTAAACGGCCTTTATATCTTTAGCGAATTCAGACCACTTTTTTCGTGCGATATAACGTGTAGAATTGCGCATAAGATGAACAATGCATCTTTGTGTTATGGTATTGGGGAAAACGCCTTTGATAGCCTTTTCAAGCCCTGTTAGACCATCTAGAGAGATAAACAAGATATCTTCAACGCCACGTTGTTTTATTTCCTCAAGGATTTGAAGCCAATGGCGGCTGCTTTCTTCTTCTGAAAGCCAAAACCCAAGTACGTCTTTCTTGCCCTCTATATCAATGCCAATGATGTTGTACAGCGCCTTTTGCCCTGTACCAGAGGCTGTTTTAACTGGCGTATACATAGCGTCTACGAATACAAAAGGGGAGAATTTCTTTAAAGGCTTATTTCTAAACTCTTGTACTAATGGAACGATTTTATCGGTCACCTTTGAAACTGTTTCATGGCTGACTTCAAAGCCATAGATGTCCTCAATCGTTGCTGAAATATCACGCTGTGATTGGCCTTTTGCATACATTGAAAGGATTTTCTCTTCTATCCCTGAAATGTCCTTTTGATGTTTTTGAACCACCTGAGGCTCAAAAGAAGCTTCACGATCTCTTGGGATATTTAGATCAAATTGTCCTAATTGGCTTTTTACCGTTTTAGCACTTTTTCCATTACGTCTATTTGATGTATGCTCTATATTATTTTCACTTTTTGAGTAGCCTAGGTGTTCGTCAAGTTCTGCATTTAGCATTGTTTCAAGCGTTTCAGAGAACATATCTTTTAGTGCTTCTTGAACATCCAATGCATTCTTTAGCTCATAGTTCTGAAACAAATATTCCATTAATTCTTTGGGGGCTGGATTTCTTTTTCTTTTTGCCATTTCGGACCTCCATTTTGTCTAAGTGAACTATAACTGATTTTTCACTTTACACAAAATATCTTACACCATCTCATTTTGCTTAGGAAGATTAACAAGACTACTTACATTTTTATTTATTAACTCCTGTCTTACCGCTTCATCTAGAGCTGCATGAACTATAACATGTATTCTTCTTATAGTTTTCCCTGTTAAACCTTCTCCAGTTCTTTTATTTCCACTTCGTTGCAAATAATTATAAAATTTTTGTATATTATGAGGTTTTAACTCTGCTAGTGTACAGACACGTTCATTAACGAACTATAATTAGCCTGTCCTCTCTATATTTCAGGATAAAGTGATGCCAGTTTTATCCTTGCATCCTTTGTTCTAAACTGCCAGTTGATTTTTGCATAGCTGTTGTTCTTCTTACTTTCCCAAGCAAAAAGTTCTTTGCGAAGTAAATCGATATTTTCGATTCTTCGTGATAAGCATTGTCGGGTCATAACATTAAGTTCTATCTCAGCAATATTCAGCCAACTGCCATGTTTTGGTGTATAGTGAATTTCGAGTTTCTTTAGTATTCTTCTGGCTTCTGCTGGTGGAAACGCTTTATATAATGACGATGGTTTATGTGTATTGAGATTATCCATGACAAGAATGATTTTTTCATTATGAGCATAAAATTCATCCACAAGATATTTGATTTCTTGTGCCCAGTCTATAGCTGTACGTTGTGTTCTAACACTGACATGGTGTTTGCCTCCAAGCGGTTCCACAAATGAAAATATACTACAAGTACCTTTTCGAACATATTCAGAATCCACTTTTTTGTGATCGCCAGGTCGCATTGCCCATGAATCGCGTGCCTCACCAAGTAATTGGTAGGGTTTCTCATCCATACAAACGACTGGAAGGTTTGGATTATAGGGCAGTTCATAGACATCAAGAATATCTTCTAAACACGCTATGAATTCGGGATCTCTTTTTCTTGGCAAACACCAATAGTCGGAGCGGTGAGGTCGAAGCCTGTTTTTTTTAATGATCTTCGGATTGCTTCTCGGCTGATCGACTCATCAAATTCAATTCTCATATGTTCTTCTAATAAACGGATCGTCCAGCGGCTATGACCTTCTGGAACGGGACCACATGCAAGCTCAATAATATGTGCTTCAACTCTTCCATCTACTTTGCGGCGTGCATTATCAGAATTGATATTTCGGTGCGTAGCAAGCGCTGAGTCAATACCGCCAGAAGCATATAGTTTTACCATTTTTGCGATAGTCGCTCGACTTACATTTTGCCGCTGAACACATTGTTCATATGTTAGAGCAGGTAAGTGGTTTTCATCAAGATCAATTAAAATTCGGCAACGATTGCAGATGGTTTGGGTTGTATTTTTCTTCTTTAGAAGAGCTTTTAGTTGTTTTAACTCAATGTCTGTTAACAATATTTTATTTTTCTTTGGACGCGCCATAGGGATAACCTCCGATAGTAATATTTTATCATCAAAGACTATCATATCAAAGTTTATGAATTGTTTCAATTTTCATCGTGTCTATACACTAGTTTTATTTTCCCTATTTGAGGAATTATGTGATTATGAATATTAATATAATAACTATTATAGGTTCCTGATTTTAAAGTGTTTTTCTTATAAACTTCCAGCCACTCTACCATCCATGCTCCTAAAGTTGTATCTGTATCTTTATCATATGCACCCATATATAATTCCATTCTTATTCTAGTTAACTCCTTGGAAACCTCACCCTGCGTTTTCCCATATACAGATTTTCTTATTAATTTACCCGTATTAGGATTTCTTCCAATAGTTATCTGGCCAATCCAATGTCCCATCTTCTTTTCCATTAATTTTTCTAGGGTAAATTGTGCCTTCACCGTTTATTTTTCTTTTAGCCATATTAATCTCCTCCTTCAGCCCTGATTATATTGCGTTACCATATTCTACATCTGTTAGCATCTTTTCTAATGCTACTTTCGGGACAACCATTCTATTCCCCAATTTTAATACTGGTAATTGTCCAGCATGTGCTAATTCATAAGCTAAACTCTTCCCGATTCCTAGTATTTTTGCTACTTCGGCTACACTATAAGTTGCTTTCTCTTTTCTATTTATGTTCATATTGAATTCCTCCCTTTTTATGCTCAATTCCATATTTTCTTCATCTTATAAATTGATTTTGTTAAATTTCAAGTTCAAATGGCCATTTGAATTAATTTGTAATTTATGTAAAATAATGATTTACAGAGGTTTTTCTTCCTCTCTATTTTTAAGCATAACACACGTTTTTTGCCTTTCTGGATTTGAAGAAATTTTATTGTAAAAGTTTTTGTACAATAAAAAAGCTACTAATTGCGAACCCCAGTTCACAATCAATAGCTTTTAAGCAATTTTTTAGTTTAATTTTTACACAAATATACAGTTTGTAACCAGCTTATAATGCTTATTTGTTTCTTTATGTAGTTCTCCTAAACTTATGAATAATATGACATCTTGCTCTAACTTATATTCATTGATATTATAATTATCGTATTTATTTGTAATTTTAGTGTCAGTAACAGAAATATTATAATACCATCTATCTTTATATTTTATATTCATCCTTATTTTTTTGTGTCCCCATTCATTCCAAGGATTATCCTGTACTGAAATATATGCTTCTTGTGGCTTAATTAACATTAAAGAATATCTTTCTTCTGCTTTAATATTATCAATTTCACTTGGTGCCAACGCCCTAGAAGTATTATAAAAAATATATTCTTCTCTATCTAATATATTCATGTTTAATAAATTGCTTAAATCAAATTCTCCGCCATTTGCCCAGTAATATTGGTCATCATTTATATAATTTTCTGGTTGATAAGTATTATTATCTTTACTAACACATTCACATTTAATTATATCATGTAATTGTATTGGTGTTCTTTCATCATACATGGCATCCTCATGTCTGACAGCATATTCTATATCTTCTTCTTGTGAAACAATACGTATAAAGTCTTGTGTCTCTAAATCTACTCCAGCTATACATAAGTTTTTACATTTTGGTGATTTTGCTAATAGTGCAAATTTTTTTTTCATGATTGTCCCCCCTGTTTTTTAACTATAGATGAATAATTTCTACATTCTCAAAACTACTTTTTAAGTATTCTGCAATTAACCTTCTATGGCAATTTTCAGGAGTTGCCTCACTACAAAGTAAGCATACCCCTTCTAAATTGCCGTTAAAATAATTATTAGCTTTGTCTTTTATATTTCTCTTTAAAATTAACTTATGAAATGACTTCTCATATTCTGCCCAAGTAATTGTCTTCTTTTTATAACCATTTAATATTTCTTTAGTAGGACTAAAATCAATATCATGTATATATTTTGTTCCTGTAATTTCCATTAAAAAATATTCTAAATCTCTACCTTTCGTAAATCCTGCAAGTTGGGAAGAGTTATTAAGTCGTATATCAAGAAGTGTTCTAACATTATTCTTTTTCAATAATTCAAAAAATTCTTTTGCAGATTTCTTAGTAAAACCAATTGTATATAATCTCATATTTCACCATTCCCTATTCTTCATTATTAATACTATATCCAATATCCTTATTTCTTTTTTTGTATGCTTCTTTAAGCAACTCTTCATCTGGTAAATTTTCACTGTCAAACAATGAGATTTCATTTCTCCTTGGAAAATACATATCTAATAACATGATGTCTATCCCCTCTTGTGATGTATACTCTCCATTATGATTAATATTTTTTATATTATACCCTAAATCATAAAAGTACTTAGCAACAAGAATATTCCTATGACAATCAATTGCATTTTTTTCGGTACACATAAACGCTATATTATATCCTTTTTTTACACCATTTTTTATACGATTGACTCCTTCAGCAAAATCTTCATCCTTTTTTACTTTTTCAAAATCTAAAATTCCATCTATGGTGTATAATTTTTTATTATTTCTCCTAGCTCCAAATTCTTTACCCATACCTATATAATAAACACCATTTTGATTAAGAAAATGCTTTAATTCAATTTCATTAAACTGTGGAGTAAATTTTGAATATGGAGTGCTTCTAACGTCTATAATGCAATTAATTTCATATTTTCTTAATAATTCAAGGAAATTCTTTGTAGTTAAATTTGAATGTCCTATTGTATATAATGTATTCATCATTATCCCTTCTTTATAACTAAAAATATCATCTAAAAATAAATATTAACAAATTCTATACTTACAATCATATTATACTCCTAAATTTTTCTTTTTTCCAGAAAACATTGGTAACAAATAGATGTTTGTCTCCGAATCAATATTTTTATAAAACGAAGCAATCAGCTAAAGAAGTCCCTAAAATCCAAATTAAGAGTCAAAAAATTCGGAACAAAATGTTTTTGTGGTATTTTTACGAATATTGCACTACTGATATGTACTCCAATATCACTTGAAAATTTCCCTTTACATTGGATACAATTCTTATGATTATTTTAAGGAGGAATTTTTATGAATGAAAAAGGATTTTATATAAACGATTTTGTCGAATACTTAAAAAGACAAGATAAATCGGATGGAACACTAAAAACTTATACCCTTAATGTTATGAATTTTATTAACTATTACATTGAAACATTTGATGAAGAATTTATTCCTGAAAAAGTAATATTGATGGATTTACAAGACTGGCGAACCTACATGTTAACTAGAGGATTAAAGGCAAACACTATAAACAATCGTATCGCTTCAGTAAAAGAATATTTTATTTTTTTGCAGAGCAATAGTATTATAAAAATAAACCTGAATTATTCATGAACCCATGATATCACCAAAAATCGAGCGGATTTAAGTTTTTGCGCTTCATAATGCTTATCATAGAAGACGTCTTCCTGTTTATCACCTAAAAATGGGCAGACTTATCCTGTGGACAATACTTTTCTCGATTTTCAGATTTCAAAGTTCATCAGTTACGTTTATTCCAACTGTGGAAGTCGACGGATGTTCTCAAGAATTTCATAGAACTCATTCTTGTATGGACAACTGCTACACAGTTTGAAATGAATATATCTTGCTGCTTTAACAACCTTTGATGCGATTTTGAGCAGCTTCAATCGAATAGTATCTATCAACATTTTCTTCATGCTTTTAGGTAATACCAATCGTTTAAAGTAATTAAATAGGTTGTATGCTAGGACATGGAGCAGTAGATGATTTGCATTAACGACTTTGTCCTTACTTGGCGTTGATGCAAAGTTGAAGCCACTTTTACCTTCTTTGATAAAGTTTTCCATGGTGCCTCGATTTCGATAGAACTTAATGAGTTCTTCAGGACTGAGATCCATGTTGGTCACAATAAAGGCATACTGATTGGTTAGCTGATTGTACGGTTTCTCGACCTTGACGATAACCCGTCTAGGATAGTCCCATTTACCGGCTTGGTACAAGAACTCATCATAACGGACCACATAATCAATCATGTTATCCTTTGTAGCTTCGGTTATTTCATCATCCAAATGTTTTGCGTGAGCATACAGTATTTTGTTTGCTTTCAAACGTATGGCATAGGATACACCATTGCTTTCACACTGTTTGTACAAGTCTGGTGTTGCAAAACCACTGTCTCCACGGAGGAACAGATGGACATCAGGGTACTTCGTAAAGTATTCATCTAATAAAGGTTGCATGAATTCGCAGACGCCTGTAGAACTATAGGCGGTACCATCTCGAAGCTCTGCTTTGAGAAGATCTCCAGTGAGTCCGTCATAGCAGAGTAAGGGGTGATATCCATGAGCTTGATAGTGGTAATTAAAGCCTTCGCCTTCCTGCTTGCCGTACGTGTTAAGTAGGGTTGAATCAAGATCAAGCAGAACTTGTTCTGGCATTTTAGTCCTGTAGGCCGATGATCTCATATGACGGATGATATCTTCAAACTGTTTGACTGTATCTCCATCCATACGGTTCCAGAACCTCGACAGTGTGGGTTGTGAGGCAAGAGCCTGTTTACCCAGAATACTTTTAAAGACAGGTTCATTGGTCAGTTCGTCTGCATCATTGTCATTAAAGTATCCAGCAAGGATTTGATAAATTAGCTGGGATAGATTTTGATGGTCTTTGTGTTTACGGAAGCTATCATTTTTGTCCGTTACAAACTGGCTGATGTGTTTATTGAAGCCAAACTTATGGGCGAATTCTTTTATGAGAAGCAGCCCCGAATCGGAGGATAAATCGCCTCCATTGAAATTTATTTTGATTTTACTATTGCTTTCGAGCTGAAGTGAACTTACACTAGACATGAAGAGTTTCTCCTTTGTTGATTTTTTAGTGTGGTAACTTCATTTTAACAAAGTTGGAGCTCTTCTTCTATCTTATTTAGGTTTCACTTGATAAGTGAAAAGTAAAATTAATCTAAAATACAGTAACTATGCGGTTTTGGGGAGCGTTTCGTGAACCGTCATGAATAATTCAGGCTTATCATTATTTATCTCTTTTTACAGGTAAAACTCGAAGATTGGCTCACAAACTACGAGTTACTGATAGTTTAGACTAATATATATTGGCTTTTACCTAATAAGCGTATGTGCTGAATCTTTTTCCCCCCACACACCTTCCATTCTACCAAATCCCCCACCCAAAGTCACCACCATTTTCCTATTTTACAACATCTTTTTTCTAGTACCAAAGTCCTTACAAATCGAAATCGATAACCACTATCAAAACACATCATTTTCACGCAAAACATAAGTAGTTACTCCTCCCTAACATCACATACATCAAATAAAATCATCTTAGATATATTTAAGTTCATCAGCCAACGCCTTTTCAGCACATTAGTCATCTTCATTTTCCAGAACAACCTGTGCCCAATCATAAAAATCTATTTTCTATTTCTAACCTCTCAACTCAACACTCACCACAACACCTCAGCTGCCAAGGCACCATCACAAGAACGCAACTCTCAACCTCAAAACGAAGCCCCTGTACTCAGCTTCGTCATTCCAACTGTCCTCTACGCCAGCTTCGTCCTGTATTTTCTTCCTACTTGCGCCCACAACAGAATTTCAATTCATCAATTTTATAAACCACAGACACTTTAAACGAGTGGAGCATGATTACCTCACCTAACACTAAAACCGCCCCTCTCTTACAAACTTTTTAAACGATTTTCCAACGGACGCCCCCACCACTTCAATCATTTTTCAAAAAAAATAAAAAAAGTTTCAAAATAAGTGTAAGATTTTGGGCGTCTCATACGTTCTATAAGTAGAAGCACATGTAAAGGCGACAAAAAACATCAATTTACTTTCCATACGACAACTCCAAAAAACTGCTAAACACCCCCAAAAAGGGCACAAGCCTTTACACGCATCAATCGGCGGCAAAACCGCCCCCAACTCAATCAATCACACCGATACGGTGTCGATTTCCCACACCAAAATCCCCGCTTATACTTTTGTAAGTGGGGATTTTACCGTTTATGTATATTTTGCACCAATTAAGATGACCTAAAATCATACAACTTTTTCAACTTCACTGTAAGATTTTATCGTTTCATACGTTCTTATAATAGGGAACATCGCAATAGATCCTATAACCACATGTCCGGAGGTCACACAACATGCCAAAAAAACACCGAACTAAAATTGTTAAAACACCCTATGACATCGCCGTCATCGCCTCATACAGTGCGTTGTTATGCGTCGTACTGAGCATCTGTTTCTATCTTCAACACGCCGAATACATGACGCGGCTCAACGACGGCTTTCTCTCAGAAGAGGCGCGCGCCTTCTCCTTTAGTGGTTCAGAGTCCGAATTCTATAAGGCATTCGACAATGCCGCGGTCTACTTTCTTGTATCAGAAGATGCTAACATGAAAGCCGTTATTGTAAAAGGCGCGACAGAAGCACCACCACTTATCGAAGGGCGCTTTTTTACTGAAGACGACTACGACGCACCTACAGATGTCGCCGTCATTGGACAGTACGTAGCCGACGAACTGAATAAAAAGTTAGGTGATACACTCTTCATTCACGAAAAACCTTATCAGATAATAGGGATTACCGGGGTGAAACAGCCCACATCAATGGATTATGTCATTTGGTATGCCTTAAAAAAGGGGGAGGTATGGGATACGCCCAAAGGCATTATCGAAACAAATCAACCACCCGAAAGCGCCTCTTTTGACCTAAAAGATAAATGGGTGCGTCCGAAGACGCTCTTTGAAGTTTGGGGAACGACGCTGCCCATTCGTACACTGGGACTCTCTGTTTTGGCTTTCTTCACAGTGTTGTTCTCCTACTTTCTCTTTGCTATGGTTCGCCGCAAATCAAAGGACAGCGTCGCCTTTTACTTGATGGGACTCAGCGACAGATTTCCGCACCATCTAATTAGAGAGTACCTGCACCACACAAAGTGGTTGACTCTTTTCTTCATTCTATTAGCACTGTGGCAACTTAAAGGCCTATACGCCGTGATTTTCGCCTCGGCGGCGATACTGGCAAACTTGTTGGCAATCATACACATTAGAGGACTCTCGCGTTCTCTTCATTCATTTGAGAGGTCGACGTATGAAGGTTTATAAAAACTTTTGGATACTGCAACTCTGTTTTGCGTTCACACTATCACTTGTTCTAAGTCTGCTCCTCACCACAGTAAAAAGTCACAGTCACCATGCACAAAAACTCACTCAAGAAACTTTGTACTCGCTTACAGACTGGCTCACCGGCGAAAAAGAAGCCGCCTTATATGCCGACCCCAGCGGTGTTATGCGCCTAAAAAAGTTCAATGAAAAACTCCACGAAATAGCCGGACCCATCACTTATCTTGAAGTCATTGGACAACCTGTGTACATCGACCTATCTACCGTCAGCAACATACCGGAATCTTGTGTCGAAGGCTACTTGTACGACCACCTATGGCCGGATGCCACTTTAGAGATCGACGGTCGACAAGTTTCATATCGACCAGTACGCGCTTATCATCTCTCAGAAGATGCCATGGCCTATTTTCAAATCGAAGTGTCAAAAGGACGTTCATTTGAAACAGCCGATTTCACCGTCGACGAAACTCAAACTGTTCCCGTTTTACTTGGGGAAGCTTATGGAGAAACGTTTAAGATAGGCGACCGTTTCAAAGTTGAAATCATCAACCAATACTACGACGTCGAAGTCATCGGCTTATTAGAATCAAGCGCACATCTGTACAAAGGGGCGGGACCCTACGCAGAAGACCTCAGCACTGCACTCATCTTTCCCAGTTTTGACCTAGAGGGCAACTTTAGAAGAGGCGTCCTGTACACCAAGTACCTGCAAAAAAACAACGGCCTCTTCGCCTCGACTCTAGAAGCTGCCACAGTACAAACAGAAGTAGACCGCATTGCACGCCCACTGAGTTTAGAAGGGCTCTACGTGCTGGAAGGAGTTAGAAAATTTGACCTTTCAACGTTTTACATCGGCTTTGAAACACTGATGTCTATCTTTGCTCTGTTGCTGTTGCTCTCGTATGTGTTCAGCATCGTCGGCATGGCCTTTTCAATAGTTCAGTATCTCGAAGACCGCAAGTACAGTTTGGCTCTTCAGATTCTGTGCGGCGCTTCCACCCACGCGTTCTTTAAAGAAATACGCAACTATTTCCTAAAACGCGTATTGGCAATAGGGGTAACTTTTCTCAGTTTTGCAGCACTCCTATTAAAATCAACACTTGCCGCAACTGCCGTTTTCACACTTTTGGCAAATGTTGTAATCGCCTACATTGCTATAGAATTTATCACGCGTAAAAAACTGGTTTTATCCGATTACCTCAAAGGAGACACCTTATGATTCAATGCAAGCACATAGTAAAAACCTACAAAAATACAGGCACCATTCTCAAAGACATTACTTTTGAAGTGTCAAAGGGCGCCTTTACAGCGCTTATTGGCAGAAGCGGCTGTGGTAAAACCACACTTCTCAACATCATCGGTTTACTGGATACCCCCTCAAGCGGCACTTTGTTGATAGAAGGTCTCGAGGCAACCGCCCTGTCGGTCAAAGCGCGCGACGCCCTACGTAAAAACACTGTCGGCTATATTACGCAAATGCCTTACTTGCTCAACAACCGAACCGTCTACGACAACGTCGCCGTACCACTTTACTACAGAAATTTTACTAAAGCGGAAATTGAAAAACGCACCTTAAAAGTTATTAGTGAACTGGGGCTTGACGCCCGATGCAACGAACCGTGTAAGCATTTATCTGGTGGCGAAAGACAGCGCGTGGCCATCGCCCGAACACTGGTATCTGAACCTACAGTACTCCTCGCAGACGAACCCTCCGGTTCCGTAGATGTCCAAACAGAAGCTCAAATCATGCATATTTTAAAAGATCAAGCGGCAAAAGGTTGCGCAGTTTTAATGGTTACACACAATCTAAATCTATTGGATTGTTGTAATAAAGTCATTGAAATACAAGACGGCTCTATACCAAGAACTTGAAAGGAGAGAATAACATGAAGAAAACGCTTACTTACACATTAATTGCTTTGCTGACATTCCCGAGCTCGGTTTGAATGGATGGGAAAAACAGCTAGAGACACTGATAGACAATATGGGAACGGGTACTCTTGGGCCGACACTGGTACCCAAGGGGGTGAAGGCTGTTGTGTCGTCAATGACTATGTCGCAAAATCGTATTACGGTCCCGGAGAATGGGCAAATACCCGTCTATTAACGGAGTCCTACGCGTACAATGTGGAGACCAAAACCACTTCATCATTCTCCGGCGTGCGCTAACCACAAAAAAGCCTCACTTACACACAAATTGTAAGTGAGGCTTTTCATTCGTTTTCACTTAGCGGCAACGCGACTTGGCATTCGACTTGGCGTACCCTCACCTGTTAAATAGCAGATGCGAAAAGCGTACGGCTTTATCGGCATAATCGTCGCTTCCTCATTTTGAATCAAGACCTTTTCAATCGACGCCTTGCGCACGACGCCCCAATCAATCCATCGGTACGTCCCCTTGTCTTTATAAGCCGTGTGCTGATACACCACTTCTTCCGTTCCAATAACCGGGACTTCATCGCCCACGTGGAGCAGTTTGTACGACAAAAGCGTTTTCCTCAGTACCGCCAACGACACTTTGCCGTGAGCGTTGAAAAAGAAAATGGCACGATTCCCATCTTCCAGCACCGTCTCATAGAGCGGTTCAACTGCTTTCGTCTCCCCATCTTTTGATTGCAAGTATTGAAACGGCGTCTTACTGCAAAAATAAGTCAATGTCAAAAACAACCCCAATAATAAAACACAGCACGCCGCCACAGCATCTTTCTTCGTCAATCTCATTTCCGTATTGCCCTCTCCCTCTCACTAAATTATCTACTCTATATATAAACGATTTAAAGGGGGCAAATCTTACACTTTAAAGACAACTTTTTAAAAAAAATTTTTCACGTGTACTCGAATGACCCCTCTTAAAATATATTTATTTAAACAATAGACGATTAGAATTCAAAAAAGGTTGCTACTTTCTGAGAAAGAAATGCATTTGATGTTTCACGCACTAAAAGCCCTTCAGTCGATCGAGCACGCCACGGGCACTAGAAATCAGCTCGTAATCCGCTTTTTCCAGAGCCCTCTCACTCATTGGCGTCCCCATGCGTTCCGTGTAATCCCTGTACATCATCCCGCTGTCGACAGTCACCTTGCCCGACAAATGGTAATGCGTGCACCCCGTCTGCGCGTAAAGCGCTTCAATATTGCCCGCATTCACACCGCCTCCCGGCATAATCGTTATCTCCGCACCATAGGTCGCTTGTAAAGCAGCAAGGTAATCGGCCCCTTCAGGCGCACTTCGCCGTTGCCCGGAAGTCAAAATACGACAAATACCCATTTCAATCAGTTCAGGCACTTGCTTCTCAGGGGCTTTGGCGTCATCAAAAGCCCGGTGTAAAACCGTTTTAAGCGGTTTGGCGTCTTCGGCGAGCACCCTCAGACGCTCCGTGTCAATAGTCCCGTCGCTCCTAAGCACACCGGTGACGATGCCGTCAAAGCCCATGGCCACAACCGTTTTAATGTCCTTTCGCATCACTTCAAAGTCGTTTTCACTGTATAAAAAATCCCCTGAACGCGGTCGAATCATCACGAAAATTTCCATACCGTCTACCGCTCTCGCCATTTCCATAAGCCCGCGACTCGGCGTGAGCCCGCCGATGTTTAGAGCAGAACAGAGTTCTATCCTATCGGCACCAGCCGACTTTGCCGTCAGCATCGAGTCGAGGCTGTCCACACAAACTTCGAGAATCATACACTTACTCCTATTTAATCAAATGCGCTTTTGCGCTGTAATCAAAATCGTCATCCAAAGGATAGAGCGGTCTCTTTACCTTACAGTAGGGCAGTGTCGTCAAATCCTCATTGGTATTCCCAGCAGTCAACGCCATAATACTGCGTCCTGCAACCGCTTTGTGATGGGCTGTAAGGTACCCGAGTTTACACACCACGATCTCCACAGTGCTCGGGTCGACACCCAAATCTGAAAAGAGTTCCGGCACAATGTAGCCGACGTGGGTTTGGGCGAGGACGATGTCTACCCCACCGCTGTTGAAAAGTGCCAAATCGCCCTGTAACATCCCCAGTCTCGTCCAGTTTTCAAGATACGCTTTCACAGTTCCCGTCGCTGTAATTGGCGTCGATGCGGTTTTATCAAAAGCGGCGCCAAACGTCAGCGTCACCACTTCGCCCACACGGCCTTTACACTGTAGCGTCGCCTCAGGGTCGTAAATCCCACCGTAGAGCACCGGTGCTTTTAACGCGTCAGTTCTCGGATCAGCCATTAGGCGTTTGAGAAATCCCGTACAATCAGAAGAGGCGCCGGCAGTGGGGTTGTCCCCTGAATCTGAAAGGTAGATGGGAAGTTTCGAATCCGCCACCGCTTCAAAAGCGACGTCCAGCGCTTCTGCTTCGCCATAAGTCTCCGTATGGAAACAAAAGGCTTCCCGCTTTGACCAAATGAGTTCCGCCAGCCTAATGGCTTCCCTTTCGGCAAGCGCCGCGTCGTTCTTAGACACCACGTATACGCCGACAGCACTGTCTTCATTGTCCGCCCAAGGGTAACCCATCAAATACGACGCCGCCAAAATCGCCTCTTGCCCCTCGCACGCTCTGAGCGCTTCCACGAGGTCAATCATCGGCTGCACATCTGTCGACGACTTCTCTCCTGCTATCACAATAGGTACTTTGACCCACGCGCTTCTGGGAATGACGCCGTTTTCCAAAGTCTCGATAACCAGTTGCGCGGCATGTGCGCCTGTCTCAGTGCAGTCCGTATGGGGGGCACATTTGTAACCGACAAACCCATCGCAGTTTTGATGCATTTTCACAGTCATTGTCGCGTGCATGTCCAGCGACGAAAAAATGGGCACACCGGGGAACTTCGACCTCAGTTCTTCCAAGAGTGGGCCTTCCGCCTCTCCAACCCCTTTCACGCGCATAGAGCCGTGGAGCGACAGCGCAATGGCGTCGAGGGGCGCTTCCTCATGTGCCACTTCTGCGCCCTTTACAATAGCCTCTCTAAGTTGCGTGTAAAACCTGTGGTCGACCTCCCCATTGGGAACGGCGTAAGCAGTGACCACGGGGATGACCTCATAGCCTCTGTCTAACAAAGTGGCAATCAAACCCGACAGGGAATCGTTTTCTTTCATCTGCGTCACAATGGCATCGCCATACAAGACGTTAAAATCTTCCCGCTTGGTCACAATGGGGTTAAACGAGTTGGATTCGTGATGCATCCCGGCGACTAAAACTCTCTTCTTCATAATTGACCTCTCTTATCTTCAGCAGGTAACAAATAATTAACTTCATTATACGCCTTCGCATTTTGCCTAGTCAATGCAAAAGAGGGGGGGACGGTTCTTTTGTGCCAGATTTCACTAAATTTTACCACATCCTACAACTTAGTGAGACACGCACTTGCTGCAAATGCTACATTCCTTACCTATCCAACACTTGAAAACACTTCCCAAACGCAACGGAGCATGTTTTATGACGGATACAACTTTACGTACACACTACCAATGAAAAGGCTGTGTTTTCAAAAGGTTATCGTCCTTCACATCCCCAAGTGGGCACAAAAGAACCGTCCCTTTAAGTCGCGAAACGGCAAAATCACTCATCATGAACTACAAAGAAGTGGGCTTACCCATTGCAATAGCAGAGCTTTGTTGTACATCCTACTTGGAGCACCGTTTCGATAGTTGCACGATGTGATTTGAGGGACGGTTCTTTTGTGCCAGATTTTACTAAATTTTACCACATCCTACAACTTAGTGAGACACGCACTTGCTGCAAATACTACATTCCTTATCTATCCAATACTTGAAAACACTTCTCAAACGCAATGGAGCATGTTTTATGACGGACACAACTTTACGTACGCACTACCAATGAAAAGGCTGTGTTTTCAACAGGTTATCGTCCTTCACCCCCCCAAGTGGGCACAAAAGAACCGTCCCTTTAAGTCGCGAAACGGCAAAATCCCTCATCATGAACTACAAAGAAGTGGTCTTACCCATTGCAATAGCAGAGCCTTGTTGTACATACTACTTGGAGCACCGTTTCGATAGTTGCACGATTGGCATAAATTCAATTTGAAGGACGGTTCATCTTACCGAAACAAAAAACCTGTAATTCCAACGCATACAATACCTTATCAATCATCTGGCGACACAAAAGAACCGTCCCTTCTTGCCACAAAAAAGAGTTGTCCTGCTTTACGAAGACAACTCTTTTAAAAAACTTCATTATAGCGATGCTGTTCAGCGCTATTTTAGGCCCCTTGACCCGTTTGCGCCAAGACGATTTCACGTATGCACAGGTGTTGTGGTTGACTGTATGCGTAGACCACGGCATTGGCGACATCAGTAGCGTGCATCGCACCGCCAATGGCCTCGGTCCACGCGCGGTAATCGGCCTGTATCGCCTGTGACGTCGTATGGCTCAAGAGCTCAGTATCAGCCGCCCCAGGTGCAATGGTAATGACGCGAACATTGTGCGGCGCCACTTCTTCGCGTAGGTTTTCAGAAATGGCGTGAACCGCAAATTTGGTGCCGCAGTAGGCCGCGTGGTTGGGAAACGTTTTACGCCCGGCAATAGAGCTGATGTTGATAATGGTTCCGGTTCGACGTGTCATCATATCGTTTAACACGAGGTGGACGCCGTTTAAAAGCCCTTTTACATTAACATCGAATAGCCGGCTCCATTCGTCAGGCACTTGATTGGCCAAATGTCCTAGCAACATAATGCCGGCGTTGTTAATCAGGCAATCGACCTTGCCGTAGAGCGCTTCAGCCTCCTGAACAGCTGAACGCATTGCATCGAGATCTGTCACATCCACCGAACGGCACACTGTGTTCGGCAGACTCAGCGCCGACATTTTTTCTGCACGGCGGGCTAAGAGCAACAGGGGATGTCCTAGCTTTGAAAATTGCAAGGCCATCTCTTCGCCGAAACCTGAACTCGCTCCTGTAATCACAATCAGTTTTTTCATACAATACACTCCATTAAAATCTATAAGTTGATTAGATTCTAAACCTTAGAGTGTACTCTAAGTCAAGCGTTTATTTTAACACGAGGCCGCGCCGTCGTAATAGGCGATTTTGCGGTCGACTTTTTGCAGACTTTCTTCCAGCTGTTCCATCTGACGCATTATCTCCTGCCGATGTTCCAGGAGCAGCTGCTTACGCCGTGTCATCGTTTCGTCACCACTTGCACTCAACGCCACAATTTGGCGTATAGCCGCTATGGGCATATGTGTCTTCTTGAGGCAGAGCACTGTGTCCAGCCACGACAAGTCTTTTTCGTCAAACACACGGTTACCCGCCGCATCTCTTGCAACCGGCGGTATTAAGCCTTGTTTTTCATAATACCGAATGGCATGTGGGGAAAGCCCCATCTTTTCGCCAACTTCCTTTATGGTGTAACCCATTGTAACGCCTTTCACACATTAAACCCATTTGAAATAAGCCAGCGCCACACATCCGTCCGGACGCGCTTCGCCCAGTTTAAGTGTCCGCTCGTACCGATGCCCTTCGTGGGTGAGCGCACACGTCATAAAGTAGAGAAAAATCCCCATATCGATGCGGTTGTAAAAAGGGACTTTGTCCTTGGGAATGAGGCATCGACTGCCGGTAGCGCGGAAGACGCGCAATCCCTCTTTTTCTGACACAACGCGCCACGGCTGGGTGTTGCAGGCACTGGGCGCATAGCGAACACAGTCGGTTACCCCGGCCATTGGCGCCCCTGTCCAAAACGCCGCCACTGGTTGACGCTTTGCCTTTGTGTAGTCTTTTCGAAACGCCTCTGGCGCTGCCTTGCCAATAGCCAGCATAATGACGTGGTCGAGCCCGTCGTAAGTCTGCACATCGGGTTTGCCCATGCCGTACCAGCACGCACCGATGTCTTTTGAAGCCAACCACAAGTCCAGCTGTTCGACCAAATACCCGACGTTTTCCAGATAGAACGGCGCTATTTCACTGTACACCAACAAAGCGTACGCACCGCGCTTACATGTGGTCACCGAAACGGGCACAAGGCGGTACACCACGCGTATCCCGTCTACTAAAGGCGTCAGTTCATCCAACTTTTCTCGTATATCGGCAAGTGCCTGCGCATCTAAGAGCAATCGGTTGTCAAATCGCCTGAAAGACTTCCTTTTAAAAATCATTTGATACATCTCTCGTCCTCCTTTGTTACGTAGAGGATAATCGATTATAAAATTAATATCAACAACAATTTTAAAAGGATAGGCTATGAACTAAACGGGCACATGCCGTCATCTGAATCGGCAGTAAAATGGTGACGAGCCCATTGACAAAATACGTGAAACACGTGGCTTTGCGGGCACTGATGTAAAAACTGGCGTAAATCACTGCGAGAACGCCACCGATCCCCATGAAGAAAACAGCCTTTGCCACATGGCCGCTGCCAAACCAAAATGCGTAAATTAATGCTACAATCAATACCGGCCATTTCACTGCGGTCTTCGGTACATCGACTAATGCAAAGTACAGGTAAAACACCGCTGTTTGAAACAACAACGTCTCAACACAAGCCCTAAAGAGCGTTCGACCTGACCAAAGCACGGTACCGGTCTCTCCGCCAGCGGCAACCAACGCTTCTGTCGCCCAAATTTGTAACGCACTTTCCCCAATAAAGAAAAGTGCCATAAGGACTGCAACCCCTGCGACTATCAGTTGCCAAGTCGTCCATTTGGACAATTTTAACACTAAGGTGTTTAAGCTCATGCGTCCTCCTTCATATCCGTTTTCTTACAGTTTACCACGCCGCTACTTCCACGACAACGCCTGACGGACATAGAAAAATCACCGGCTCTCAAAGGAACCGGCGATTGACAGCCGTTTTTCACAGCTTTTTAACAACTTTTGGAATGGGGTTGCGGGAATCATCGATTGAGCATCATAAAAAGAAAACATACGATGACCGCGAAACACAAACCCGCCAGCCATTTGAACTTATCTGCAGTTTCATTGCTCTCGGAGCGAATGGCGTTAATCGAAAACACCGGAAATAGAAAGGCTGCTAGTGTAACGACAATAATTAAAGCATCAATCACATCTACACCTCCAAAATTCACAGTTTTTCTGCGATAATTTCACCTTCGCTGTCATACCTAAAAGTGTGGTCTCCCTGAGCGATTATATCTTGCCTAGGACGTGGAATAAAACTTATCGCTCCAGAGACCTTGTTCCACTCTAAGACAGCCTCTAAATCAACTGATAATGCAATCGTCGTATGAGCGTAAGCAACGAAAAGGTGAATTGTTTCGATGTTGTATGAATCAGACTGTGTGCTAATTTGTGTAACACCACCAATATGTTTTCCATAGTTACCTTTTGCACTTCCTATAACTGGAATACCTATAACGACACCGTTTTCACTTTGATCCATTTCAACGTTTCTATGAAAACCGGCTTGTACATCTGTTTCAGGATCATAATAATTGACTTGAGCCATGGTGCTATCTGTCTTCGTGATGACTTCATGTGACTGGGAGTCTGCAGCAATCCATCCAATACCGAAGCTATCGGTGAAAGTGAAGAAAGGGCAACTTGACCATTTCATATCGTACGCAATAGTGATGGATTTTTGGTCATTATCACCAGCAAGCCCATAACGGAAAGTTACTTCAGCACCAGAGCTTGCAGTTCTTGTCATCGATGCGGAAGGGAAGACATGTTCAAAAGCATCTTCATTTCCTTCATAACTTTTAATAACATCTATTTGTTCATCATTGTATCCACGATTTTCAAGAACTACAACAGGCTCAGATGCAAGGTCTGCCAACTGCTGATTTAACTCGTCTTTTGTGAGGATATTATCCACAATCATTTTTTCAATCATTTCTTTTTCAGTTGCTACAATGACTTGTGTCGTCGAAAGCCCATCAAGTAGCCGTGAGGCTTTGTCCAAAACAGATGCACGACCCTTTTGTAAAGTTAAAGGCACCTCGTTTTCAGCAGCGAAATTAGCTAAGGACATGCAACAAATCATTACTATAACTAGAACCACATGAATTACTTTTTTCATAAAAGTGAACCTCCCTAATCCATATTTTTTTGCTAAACTGTATTCCCAGCAAGTTTAAAAGAGTTTGGAATCCACTACCTTGGCACCGCCCCTCCTTTCTACAATAAATTGATTTAAGCAATTACAATACTTCAGAGACTTTCAGCTTCGCCAACTCATATCAACATCGAGTTATTCAAAAGAACTTTTCATAACATCCACCCTGCACACAATATAGCTATTAAAATCACTTTCTTGTGATTTATTCCACTTTTCAAAATTTAAAATTCAGCTGTAGATGTGTTTTCGTTTCTTTCATAAACATCTAATGTGATAAATATCGTACTCAGCCTTCTGCCCTGGCATATGTCTTAAATAAATGTAATTGCATACTACTACCAACCCCTCTTACTAATACAATGTCTTGAGAAGCAAAAAAAGGGACATAATTTACTTTTTTTTAATATTTATTTTTTAAAGTGTTTTAGAAAAAGCTCCTCTCCAAAACGCTTTAACCGCTTTTAGTGAAGCCAGACTTCCTTCGATCAGAATGTCATGAAGTGAAAAGCTAGACATAGAAAAATCACCGGCCCTCAAAGGAACCGGTGATTGACAACACGCTATGGCAACTGCGCGGAAAAGTTACGACTTCATGCAGACTATGCCTCGGCTTTAGACCTTCTGAACCTGCGTTCTCGCAAGAATCTCGCCTAAATGTCGTTTGTCTTTCCTTAAAAAAACCATTCCCAAAAGGCACAGAGCCAGTGCGATGCCACTCATTGAAAAAAAAGTTGCAATGCCATCGAAACCGGTGTAAAAACCACGTATTGTACCGATGTGACCTAGCTGCCACGGTAGGAACTTAACCACATTTCTTACGACACTTGAAGTGAAGTTCTTGTTGACATAGCACAGTTTTAAGCCCGCTTTCTGCTTTCCAAAACTCCCCTTTCTATAATCTAAGTAGGAGAACAGTAAAACCACAGGCAACACAGACGTCACTGTAACAAATAGTTGAAATTGAACTTCATTAAATGGTGGTAAACCTTTGAAAACGAAAAAATACAAACCCAATCCCAGCACCAGCAATAGGCATAAGTATATGAGCACAAAAATATAATCCACAATCAGTTCTTTTATGCGTTGTTTCCATGAAATCGCATTCTTTTTAATCACGCAAACCTGCTTTCAAAATCGGCATAAACGGCGCTATTTTAGGTTATTGACCTGTTTAACCGCCTTTAACACACCACAGACCATCAGACTCCAAAATAAACTGTTCACATAGAAAAAGGCCAAGTCAAAACTGAATTTCTGATAAAACGCTATGTCATCAAATTAAAAACTCTAAACGGCCCACTGTGTTTTCTTGTGGAGGCGCTTTACAAAGTCGGCGTAGACGCCGCTGTGTGCCATAAGTGCCTCGTGAGTACCCAGTTCTTCAATAGCGCCGTCTTTTAAAACTGCAATGGCGTCCGCGTTTTGAATGGTGTTGAGTTTGTGAGCAATTACCAAAAGGGTCTTGCCCTCTACTAAGGCGCTAATGGCCTCTTGAATATAACGCTCGTTGTCGCTGTCGATGCTGGCAGTGGCCTCATCTAATATGACAATAGGGGCGTCCTTTAAAATCGACCGCGCGATGGAAACCCGCTGTTTTTCGCCGCCTGAAAGGGTGGCGCCCCCTTCTCCTACCACAGTCTGAAAACCGTCGGGCAGCGCCGAGATAAACTCGTAACAGCGCGCTTTTTTAGCCGCTTCGTAAACCATTTCAGGGGTTGCGTTGGGGTTGCCCATGGCGATGTTGTCATAGAGGGTGTCCTTAAACAGATAGACCCGCTGGAACACCATGCTGATGTGTGCCATAAGTTCTGAAAGCGGCACATCGCGCACATCGACACCTCGAATGCGAACAGCCCCCGACTTCACATCCCAAAATCGCGCCAACAAATTGGCCACAGTGGACTTTCCGGAACCGGAAGCCCCTACGAGGGCCAACATCGAATGGCGCTGGATGTGAAAGTCGATGTCGTGGAGCACGTTTTTTGATTCATAAGCGAAGTGAACGCCTTCAAAAGCCACCTCGGGAACGCGCTCAGAAGGCGCCGGTATGCGCTGAGTGCCTCTATCCGGCAGTTCCGGCTCGTTCATCACCGCTTCTATGCGATCCAGTGCAGCATCCATCACTGTCAGACGCGTTGCCTCGCCATAGAGGGCTTTCAACGGGCCGAACAGGTCGAAGACAAACAGTAAGACCCCCAATAAGTAAGGCAGTGACAGCGCACCGTTTCGTTGGAGCCATACCGAAAGGCCGAACACAAGCGCTGTGCCCACGCCGTAAAGGGCTTTTAATCCCACAGTCCACAGGGTCGTCTTCTTCTCAAACGCTATAGAAATCTCTTTTGAGGCCTTAAAGTTATCGGTGAGTTCTGCCGATGCCTCGCCGAGCATGTTGTAACTCTTGATAATGCCAATCCCCTGTACATAGGAGAGCACGGCGTCTGTAAGGCGCTCGCTTTGTTCCTGACGTACCGCCGACTCTTTCAGTGACTGAGCGTTCATCCGCTGAGCAATACGCGTCGACCCCAAGGCGAAGAGAAGTGCCACGAGACCTAGACGCCAGTCCAAAACGAACATAAAAAAGGTCAACAGCGCCGCCGAAAGACAGTGCCCCATCATATTGGCCACGGTGCTCATGGCCACTTCTTCAATAAACACCATGTCGGTGCTGAGCACAGAACTGATTTTTCCGATGTTCCCCGATGTGAAATACCCCATGGGGAGTTTTCGCAGATGATCGCCCAAGGTCATACGGGCATCTGCAAACATCAAATAACCGGCGGCGCTCTGAAGCCTGTTGCTTAAGTAATGTAAAAACGCCTGTAGCACCACCCCTGTAGAGAGACCGACGCCCACATAAAGACAGGTGCGCGGCGTTAGTGTGCCGTAATAAAAGCGCCCCAACACGTAAAATGCCAGACCGATGGGGAGCTTGGCCAAAATCGATTCGAAGAACGCGCAGACAAAAGCCCCTTGTATGCGCTTCTTATGTCGTCCCGACAGGTTTAATATTCTCTGTAACAACTTCAACATATCAGCCGCACTCCTTTTCCAACTCCACGCGCCACTGGGTGCTCCCGGTGTATGCGCGCCACAATTTGACGTATTCGGGACAAGACGCCAAAAGTGCGTCATGTGTTCCCTGTGCCGCCACGGCGCCGCTTTGCATCACGCAGATATTGTCCGCATTTTGAATCGACGACAACCGATGGGCGATGACAATCAAAGTCTTGCCGGCCACCAAAGCGTTTAATGCCTGCTCGATTTTTTCTTCGTTTTCGGGGTCGACAAAGGCCGTGGCCTCATCCAGCACCACAATAGGCGCGTCTTTTAAAATGGCTCTGGCGAGCGCTATCCGCTGGCGCTGACCGCCTGAGAGCTGTTTGCCCGCCTCTCCTGCCAAGGTCTGAAAACCGTGTGGCAGTGCCTCGATAAACGACAGGCACTGTGCCTTTTCAGCCGCCTCTCGCACCTCGTCGTCAGTAGCTTCCGGTTTACCGACGCGAATGTTCTCCATCAGCGTCATATTGAACAGGTACTGCTCCTGTGCCACAAAGGCGATTTGACGATTGAGCGCCTCTAAAGACATGTCGGCGATGTCCTGTCCGCCAATGGTTATTCGCCCCTCTAATACGTCGTAATAGTGCACGAGGAGTTTGGCCAAGGTGCTCTTGCCGGAACCGGATTCTCCTACGAGTGCCGTTTTCTCCCCGGCTTTTGCAGTGATGTTCACGCGCTCCAACACAGCGACGTCCTCATACGCAAAACCGACGTTTTCAAAGACCACCGTGTAATCCACGCCCTCGAAATCCCGCGGCGACTGTTTCAGCGGTGGCGCTTCCAGCACGGCTTCCAGTGCCCCCAGTTTGTATTTCAGTTGAGGGAGCACCGGCAGAAATGACATCACTTTTAATAGTGCCGGACCGATGCTCAGCGACAGACAAATCACCAGTATAAAATCGGGCAGCGTCGAGAAGCCTTTTAAGACAGACCACGCGCCAAGGGGTAGGGTCAGGACAATGGTACACGGCAGCACGCTGTTAAAAATCGACATCCAAGGCCAACACGCCTTGTACCATTTGAGCGTATAATCCCTGTACGCGTACACATGGTCCTTAAAACGCGCGTAGGACTCGCCGTCTTTGTTGAACACGCGCACCACTTCCATACCGTTGATGTATTCGATAATGGTGTTGTTCATCGTTTGAGCCGACTGGTAGTACGCGTCCATTTGACGCGTCCCCACGCCGTACATAATCGCCATGGCGATTAGGCTGATGGGCAAAGACGCCAAGGACATAAGCGCCAAGCGCCAATCCACCCAAAACATGGCTGTGTAGACGGCCACCGGCACCATGAGGTTGGCGACGCCCTCGGGGAGCGAATGGGCGAGCAACAGCTCCATACTGTCCACATCGTCGACGAGGAGTTTTTTAATCCGCCCGTTGCCCTTTTCCTGTATAACGCCTAAAGGCAACTGCTCCAATCGGCGCTGAAGGGCAATTCTCAAATGCATTAGCGCCGTGTACGCCGCCGTATGAGAACGGTCTAAGCCCGCGCCGTAAAGCGCCGGCTGCAGTGTCAAACAAAGCAGCACGCCCAACGTTCGAACCGCCACAAACTGAAAACTCAACGCGCCGCCGGTAATCAGCGGAACGATGAGTTGATAAGAGAGGACAAAGGGGACGATGCCCAGCAACACACTGGCGAGCAACATAACAATGGCCAGTGCGACGTCCTTTTTAGATACTTCAATCATTGGTTACACCTCCGCTTTTCATTATGGCGGTTTCCTCTGGTGTCATCTACTCTCTGCCGCCTTTTTTAGCTCCAATTGGTTTTTTATTTTACGGTACGCTTTCGGGGTGTACCCCTTATGCTTTTTAAACGTCGACGCAAACTTGCTCACATTGGTATACCCCACGAGGCCGGCGATCTCTGTAACGCTGTCGTCGGTTTCAATGAGGCGCCTCGCGGCAATGTCCATGCGATACCCTTGCATAAAGGCGAAGACGCCGGTTCCGTAGACCCCTTTAAAATAGACCTTCAGCGTCGATGCCGACAGTCGAAAGTGCTCTGCCAACTCGCTTATGGTATAGTGCCTCTCAGGTGTGGCCATCATATAGGCGGCCACCGATTTGACTTTTTCCACCTTATCCTTGTAAAAGTACATGCGTTCACACGAAGTGCCTCCGCCGTCGCACATCGACAAATAGAGCAGGAGTTCCAGCACCTTTAACTTGACGTATGCCGCGCGCATCTCTTGAGAAGTCTTCTCAGGTATATGGTAGAGCTCCAAAAAGATGTGTTCGACACCGGCGTCACATCTGAAAATAGCCGATGTTTCAAAGCGTCTCACAAGCGCCTCTAAGTCAATGGCAAACGGTGTCACCGCAGTGGCCGTAGTCGCATCGACTTCAATGTCAATGGTGATGCCTTCGAAAATACCCATGGGGAAAAAACTGTCTGTCCCTGTGTTTTGTCCCACTGCCAAATCGCCTGACGATAAGTACAGAAACGTTTCTTCATCTGCCGGCCACTCAATGCGCCCGCTCTTACAGTGGTGGATGCACAAGCCGTTTTCAGCGGCATTATGGCGCGCTGAACACTTGCGCATCTCAAATGCGTTGTAATAAATGTCGACACCGGGTAGCACTTGGTACCGCGTCATGGTACCGCTGCCCGTTTCATTTTCAACGGCGTAAATGTCACCTGTAGCCTTCAATCTGTCCATACCTCACCTCACAAAACTTAAACCTCCCCACACCGGTTACAGTGCTGTTTGCGTACACGTGAGCGCCCCGCTGCTCTCAAGTGCCGCCACCACCTCGGGCACATCGTCCAGTGTACCGAAATCACAACCGCCTGTCGCCAGTGTGCCCGAAGCAGCGACACCGGCTAAAATGGCGCAAACTTGTCCCGTTAATACATTCCAATCCATATGGAATCGGTACACTGTTTTTTCACATCTGCCGTCTGCTGTCGTCACATAATAAATGTACTGCGTCATCGGCACCTCTGAGGCGTGCGTCCTATACGTTGCGTAAAGGCGCTCTGTCGCCCGTTCTGTCGTCATGGCGGCGTCGTGTTTCATAGCAATGGCCACTTCAAAAAAAGTGTTCATCAGTTCCGAATTTAAAAAACAGTTGTAAAAAGTGCCGCGGTTGAAGCCGTGTCTCCGGCAGACGGCCAAAAAGCTGTCATTGACCACCGGATACGCACAGCGCCCCTCGGGCTGCCCCCCTTTCGGCGCCGGATTAAACGGTACCGCCTCACCGTCTGTATACTGATAAAACGCCATGCCGGTGCCGCTTTTCATATCGGCCACAATGTCTGCTGTGGCCTTTTTCGAGAAGGCGCCATCCCCTTGAAAGTAGCCGTCTACAGCCACTGCACGCCCTTCGACCCGCCGAACGGCATCGCCTATGAGAAACTCGCTGAGTCCCGGATAAGCACCGACGGCAGTAAGCGCGACAATTTTGTCTTGAGCCCTCGCCGCCTTGCAAACCGCTTGCGTCCCCATGGGGTCGATGTAACTGCATTCCGCTTCAATGCAAGCGTCTAAAACGCGACAGCCGATATCGGCGGCGGGAGCCGCCGCGTGGACGACCACATCGCATCGCTTACAAAAGGCCGCCAGTCCCTCGGCGTCGTAAACATCCAGCGGCACCGCTTCATAGCGCCCTTTTAAGCATTTGCCGCTCGTCTTCAGCGCCTCTGGATTTCTGCCGCCCAACAGCACCTCGAAGTGCGGTGGTACATGCGCTAAAGTACCGCGTCCCACACGGCCGGTGGCACCGATAATACCTAAAGTCATCGCTTCTTCCTTTCTAATCGTTCGGCAGTGTCAACGCTTTTAACAGTGTCTGCGCATGTGCCGGGTGTTCAATACAAGTAATGTGATTCCCCGCCACTTCCGTCACTTCAAAATGACCGAGGCACAGGTCTTCCCAGTAACTCAACGTCTGTACGTTGTCGGCTATCATAAATTCTGTGGCTTCTTTCGCCATAAAAAAGCGGATGTCGCCGCTGTAAAACTCGGGGAAGAAATGCGCCGATTGAAAACTCCGCAAGTAGATTCTAAAAGAGCTTTCCAGCATCTCCACAGGCACTTCCTGACCGGTTTGCGCCTCAATAACAGCGGCGTATTTGCGGAACCGCTCTGCCTTCGGCATTTCCCGAAGTGCCGAGAACGTCGCATGCGCCAAGTGGTGTTCCGGCATATCGGAGAGCGCGTCTAGAGCACCTTCTGGCAAGGTGCCGTCGTGACGCTCGTAAACCGACACCAGCGCCGACATCAGCTCATCGTACGACGCTTCACCTGTCACGGCATCTAAAGTGACGAAAAAATTCGGGAGGAAAATCGCTTCCAGTGCCAATGGATCGGCAACTGTCGTGAGCACCGGATGGCTGTCGACAATGGCGAGGTCGACGACGTCGACGCCTTTTTCTATGAGCCGACGCGCCGTTTCCACGGCAATCAGCCCACCTAGACAGTAGCCGATGAGCTGCATCTTTTGATGTCCTGTCGCGGCCAATTGCTCAGCGTAATCGTCGGCAATGGTTTCTATTAGAGCCTCAGGTGCCACACTGCAGTAAGCCTCTGCCGACTTGACGCTAATGGCAATAACAGCGCCGGTCCCCTCGGCCTCTATGGCGTCAATAAAGTAACGGAAACAGTTCAAGGTGCCGATGCCCGCGTGAAAAATCACTTTTACAGGGCTGCCGTCGTCGGTGCCGAAAGTGTGGTAGACGCCAAATCCCGCGTCGTCGGCAGCTTGTTCGCTATCGACTGTTGGCAGGCGCTTCTCTACGGCAAAATCGTAAAGCGCTTTAAGCGTCGGGTAATTTAACAGTTGGCGCAACACTTCGTCAAAAGTAGCTTCCGGAAAGGCTTCGCGCACTTTTCCTGCGATTTGCGCCATAATAAGTGAATCGGCACCGAGGTCGTAGAAATTTTGATGGGCACCGAGGTGCGGTGTGCGAAGGGCTTCTTTTACAAGGGTTTCTAACAGTGCATAATCGGCGTCTTCCGTAACCGGTGATTCGGTGCTTTCAGGAGCGGTGGACGTGTAGAGCTGTTCAAGCGCCCGTCGATCGACTTTCCCATTGGCCGTCAAGGGCAAGGCGTCTACGACGCGCATCTGATGGGGCACCATATACCTCGGCAACCCTTTCTCGGCCCAAGTCTTCAGCACCGACGCATCGTCCAGCGGTTCGCACAGTGTCACTGCGGCAAACAGACGTTTTTCGGCCCCTACTGACACGACAGCAACTGCGACATCGGATACAGCCGTGTGCGCTTTTAAAACCGATTCAATTTCACCCAGTTCCACGCGGTACCCACCGATTTTCACCTGTGTATCCTTGCGCCCCATAAACTCAATTTCACCACTGGGCAAATAACGGCCGTAATCCCCTGTTTTGTACAGGCGGTCACCCACAGTGATAAACTGTGCCGAAGTTTTTTCAGCATCGTTTAAATAGCCCGCGGCGAGACCGGTGCCGGCGATGTGAAGTTCGCCCCGAACCCAATTGGGACACGGCTGCAAATGCGCGTCTAAAATATGAAAGCGTTGATTGGCAAGGGGCACGCCGTAGGGCACACTGCGCCGTTTGGCATCTTCCGGTTCGCACAGATGGTAGTTGGACCAAATACTCGCCTCAGTGGCACCGCCCATGGCCACCACTGTCGGCGCAGCTAAACACGCGACAATGCGCCCCGGCAAATCGGTTGGAATCCAGTCGCCGGATAAAAACACCGCTTTGAGACACAAGCCGGCGACATCGGTGTGCGGCAGTTCTAAGTAAGTCACCAGCATCTGCATTAGCGCAGGCACGGTGTTCCAAACAGTGACCCCGTGTGCCGCCATAAGTGCCGCCCAGTGAGACGGGTCTTTTGCACGGCTGTTCCACGGCAGAACCAAAGTCCCCCCGACGTCAAACAGGCCAAAAATATCGTATATCGCAAGATCGAAGTGCAACTGTGAAATGCCCAAAACCACAGCGTCTTCAGTAATACCGAAACGTCGATTGACATCGACGAGCGTGTTCACAACGGCGGCGTGTTGGATAACCACCCCTTTGGGCACACCTGTTGACCCCGATGTGAAAATCACATACGCCGTATCGTCTGGCGCTCCCGGTGCCACTTCCATCGTTGTGTACGGGCGTTTTAATGCCTCGGCACAGTCGATGACACAGCCTCCGGGACAGCTGTCGTCCCCACTGCCGATGAGAAACCGCATAGCGCCTTGCGCCAAAATCGTTTGAACCCGCGACGCCGGCTGTGCCGTGTCAATGGGCACAAAGGCCGCACCGATGAGCAAAACGCCCAGTACCGCTTCGATTTGTACCACAGATTTCGGCACCTTCACGGCTACGAGATCGCCTGCGCCACAGCCCTCGGCTTTTAACGCCTGTGCAAAGCGCACGGCGTTTTCATAAAGTGCCGCATAGGTGCTCTCGCCGTCTTCGCCGATAACAGCGACTTTGTCGGGACAGGTGTAAAGGGTCTTTAAAAAACGCTGCTGCAACGTCGTGCGCTCCAGTGGCATCTCCGTGCTGTTTACTGACGCCCTAAGCGCCTGCTGTGCCTTTGGCAGTGGCGGAACAAAGGGCTTTGAAAGATCGGGTGCCGTCGTCAAGTCCACGAGCCCCTGAGTAAACACTTCAAAAAGGCCTTCTGCAACGCCGTCTTCAAAAATACCTGAACGCACATCCCAGTTGATGTACAGCGCGTCGTCCACGTCCATCACTTGGCAGTCGAGGAACGCCTGCGGCGTTTGGCTGATGCCGTTTGCCGTGACAGTGCCGCGCATACCACTCAAATCCACGAGGCCGATGGCGCTGGTAAAGACGATGGGAAAAATCAAATCCGAGCGCTGACGCCTCTTTCTCAGCGCCCGCAAGACATCTACACCTGAAAAGCTGTTGTGTGCCAAATCTTCAAAGAGTCGACTGTTGACACGGCGCACCTCTTCGGCCAACGGTTGAACGACGCTGCGATCCACAGCGAGTAGGTTCACACTTGTAAAGTCGCCGACGAGCCCCACCGCCGTCTCTTTGCGGTTGAGCAACGTAAGGTTGAGTGTAAACGCCTTGTTTTCACTCCAGCGTTCAATGGCCGCTGAAAAAACAGTGAGCACCAGTGCCGTCGGCGTAACACCGGCCTGACTTGCCAGCGCCTTCAGCTGTTGCCACTGGTCTTGAGAGAGTTTTTCAGCCAGCCGATAAAAGCGGCCGCCCTCTCCGGAGACAGGCAATTTCGGCGCTTCCGGCAAATCGTCCAGCCGAGCTGTCCAGTACGCCCGATCCCTCAAATACGTCTCGCCGAAACGCTCGCGCTTTTCTAAAGCCAAATAGCGCTTAAACGTCATCGACGGCGCAACAGGCTTCTCACCGTCAAAGTAGAACCGCTCAAAGGCCTCTACCAACTGCCAAATACTGGCCCAGTCGGCAATGAGAAAATCAAAAGACACGTGCAAAAGGCACTGCCCGTCCACCTGTGTCACGCCGACGTCGAACAGTGGCCACTGTTCCGTATCGTACACCTTGTGTCCCCACGTCGTTCGAAGGGCCTCACGCGCCGACGCCGACTCAGAATAAAAGACTTCCAGTGCCGGTACAGTGGTCAGCACTTTTTGAACCCCTTCGGGCAACACCACAGCTCTGAGCATGTGGTGCGCCTGTACAAGCGCCGTCCACGCTTCCTTTACCCGTTCAGGCGCAAGCGGCGTGTCATAGGCCAGCTCCATATACACGTGAGAAGCGACGCCGCCATAGGCAAACGACGTGCGGCGCCCTAACAAATACGCCGATTGGATTGGGGTGAGTTCAAAGGTATCGGCGTTTTCCACCTGCGCCAAATGCGCGATAATCGCCGGTTTTTGTTCGGTTATTTGAGCTTTTTCCGCTTCAGTCAGCTTGCCGGTCGCCTTCTTATAGTATAGGCGCCCCGCTTCTTGCCAAAGCACAATGCCCTGTGCTTCAAATTGCTCGCATAAAGCTTCTATTGTCATCGTTTTCTCTCTCCCTGTAATCTGTCGGTGTTGAGTTGTACGCCGTGCAGCCTCTCACTGCAAAGCGCGTCGTCGAGTCCTCGAAAAATGAGCGCCTTTAACTGCCCTTCTACGCCGTTTTCACAAACGACTTCCAGTGCCGTATCGGCTTCAATGAGCGTTTTCAAGTGCGCCACCGCGTCAGGCGGCGCGCTGTAAGTGAAGCCGCCAATAGCTGTCGCGCCGTTGGCGTGCACAATTTGTGAAGGCTTCTGCGGCAGACTGTACGCCGAGACGACAAATGGCAGAGCCGCGGCGTCCGGTGCGAAGAATGCAAACCGGACTTGCGTACCATCGGGCGGCGTGCGCTTCCCTTGAATCGCCTTGGAGGCACCTAGGCCGCGCTCAGCTACCCACTGTCTTGCCGCGTCGATGTTCTCAGGGCGCGCCGCGTCAGCCGCTATCGGTTCTACGGCGAAATCACAAAGGCCTTCAGGGCCGACACACCACTTGCGCCAACGCCGGCTCATACCCTTGCCGTAAAATACTCTAAGGGGGCCGCCAAATACGCGCATAGGCGCTTTCATCTGTATCAACTCGATAAATGGGCCGGATTCAAACCAGATGAGCGCGTTTAACGAAATCTTGGGATCGCGCGCCCAGTCCACTTGAAACCCTTTGGCTCTAAACGCGTCCACCGCTTCTTTAATATTGTCGACGCGCCATAAAATATGACTCACTTTAAACACCGGCGCCTCCCTTCTTTTTCCAAACAAACAGTTTTTGATTGTACACCGCCAACGGATCGTCAGCCGAAGGCGTCAACTGCTCCAGTTCAAAGCCCGATGTCTCCGCCGCTTCCAACCATTTGGCCAGCGTTCTAAAGGTCACATTGTCTGTGTCACGACCGTCCTCGGCGGCGCTCATCATAAACGCCTGCGAAATAAGCATGGGCATGGATTCGCCGACCGCTTCGACGACGATGAGGTGCCCGCCGACTTCGAGCTTTTTATTGAGCCAGTGCAGGGTTTTTTCAAGGTGCTTGGCGTTGTTTAAAACCCCTACAGCCACGATAGCGTCCACCGGTGTGCCCACTGGGGTGTCCACGGCGTCTACATCGAACTTGTCAAAGGTCATTTGAGGGACTGCCTTAAAAGTGCCGCGCGCCTTGTTGACGAAGAAATCCGAGATATCTGTAAAATGGTACGCCACAGCTTGCTCCCGCACTTTGGGGAGGACGACGCGGGTGGTCGCCGCAGTGCCGCCGCCAATTTCCATGACCCGATAGAGGGCGTCGCCGGCTTTTTCCGAAATAACCGCCGCTACGGTGTCGTTGAGCCGACGCGCAATGGCCGTTTCTGAATAGAGCGCCTGCGCCACGCGGTCGTCTCCTTGAGGAAACAGCAAATGGGTCGCCGAGACCTCTCCTGTGAGTATGCACTCCAGCTCCACAGCGTTTTGATAAAAGTAATCGAGGACGTCGTTGGCACCTGCCGCCGGTGTCCAAAGGCTGCGCGCTCGCGCCCACGCCGCATCAAATGCCGACTCGGTGGATGAGGCCCCTAGAAACCGGAGACCGCTTGGGGTTTCAATCAGATACCCCGCTTTTACGAGCTCTGAAAACCACCGGTGAATCACCGGGGCAAATGACGGGTTATGGGGCAACGCCTTTAAAAGTGCCGCACGGGTCACAGCCCCCTCTTCAACCGCTAAATGCTTGGCCAATACAAAACACATGGTGGTGTAACAAGCGGCATCTAGAGCGCGCATAGCGGCGGTTATATCCCCCTCCTGTTCTGTGGCGGCATACCGTTTAAGCACCTTTGGCGATGTGTACGCATAAGGGCTCTTTTCCACAATTCCAGGGTACCCCAGCGCATCCATTAGCGTGTGCCAGCGCTGACTGCAGAGCAACCACTTCTGCAGCGCCTGTTTTCTTTCCGCGGCAGAACGGCTGCAGGCCTGTACAATGTCCTCGGCGATGGCGGCGGGCCAGTGCGCTTTAAAAACCGTACAGTACGTCGCATCACCTATGTCGGTGAGCGGCTGCCAGTGCGCCTCCACCACACTGCCCTCTGACACGGCAGACAGCTCTGCAGGCATCAAGGGGCCGTCGGGGATGTGCATTCTCGGGCGCCATACCACCGGGCCGTTGGCGTCTTCCAGTACCAACCGCCCGGAGGGAAAGCCTACGACGATGCGGTACAGCAGATGCAAATAGCCGTCGCCATCGAGCTTATCCACTTCATTGTGTGCTCTAAAATTGACTTGTATCCCGCCTACGGTGGCCGAGAGATTTTGAAACGGCGCCGCCTGCCCCGACGCCTCCGCCGAAATCCACGGCCTAAGGGTCGGCAAGAGGCGCTCGAGCAAAGTGACAACCGGGTACGACACCTGTGTCGCAAAATCGACGTTGACGTACAAAATCGGTTGCGTCGCCGATAATATCTTTGCGTTTTCTATAAAGTGCGCCGTCGACGGCAGCTGTGCGTAGAGATTGCCTACTGAGAACGACACCCCACTTTGCTGAGCGCACTTGGCACAAGCGGCCAGTTCGCTCTGGTGGAGCGGTTGCTCCATTAAGACGTCGATGCCGCGCGCCATCAACGCCTTAGCTATTTGGGTGCCCTGTCCGCCGAGTACTTCGGACTTGACCACGACGCAGGCGAGATCGATGCCTTCCGGCAGCGCCGATACGTCGGTGTACACCGGTAGCCCATAATAGGCGGCGCACCGTTGGGTGCGCGCACTACCGGAAGCCAAGAGACCGACAATCTCATAACCGGTGTTTAAACGCTTTAAAGCTTCTATATAAAACTGTCCAAATCGCGTGCCGCAAACCAGCACTCTTTTCTTCTGGTCGATCACATGTCCCCCTTTCTACTGTAGCGTTACAGTTCACCTTCATCAGTGGTAGCGTCTTCAGCACAGACCTCGGCCATTCGCCGCGCAAGTGCCTCAATAGTAGGTGCTTCAAAGAGCCAGTTTAACTGCATGTCGATGCCGTGGCGCTGTTTGAGACCGTTCATCAATTTGACGGCTTTTAGAGAGTCGCCACCACTTTTGAAAAAGTTGTCTTGTCGACCCACCGGTACACCGCCCAGTACTTCGCACCAAACGCTTTCTATTTGAGCCATAAGCGTTTCCGGTGCAGGCGATGCCGTCTGTGGCGGAGTCGTCGCAATGCGTCTAGGCACTGCATTGCGCAGTCTCTCCACATCTACCGAGCCCTCTACACAGCGCGGCAATCGGTTCAAGACGATGACCTCGGGGTGCTGTGCTTTTAAAGTACGTTCTAACGCCTTGCGCCTGTGGGCAAACGCTTCTGTGCACTGTGCCACCACGAGGACGGCCCCCGCCTCTTCCGGGGCGTAGGTGCGCAGCACCTTGAAACCGTTTCGCGCCAATGCGGCGCGCCACTGATCCAGACGCAACAGCGGGTTCCCCGTTTGGCGCCGTGCGTCGGCCAACTGGCTGTAGCCCTCTTCAAGAAGCGCTACTGAGGTGTACAGCAGTGGGCTGTCTTCGGTGAACTCCCTGAAAATCAACTGTCCACCGGGTTTTATCAAACGGCTTAAATTGTCTAAAGTTCTGTCGAGATCGCGCGCACGGTGTAGGGCGTTCTCTGAGACGACGACATCTGCCGTTGCCTCAAGGGCATCGGTCAACACCGATTCGCTGCTCAAATCGAATAGCAGCGTCTCAAAGGCCTCTGCGGTACCAAAGCGTTTTGTCGCCGTTTCCAAATGGGTGACGGCGCCGTCTGCGTAGACGTAGCGACCGCCCTTTGGCACTAGGGGCAACAACGAAGCCGTCGGGGCACCGAGCCGCGTCCCCAGTTCGAGACAGACCGGTGTCGGTTGATGCGCCAACGCCGAACCCACGGCTTGTGTCAGCGCCTCTGCAAATGGCTCTCTATGGGCGTCGTAGACGGCCAGCGCTTCAGGCGTTACTTTAAAGCTGCCGTCGGCGAGAACTTCCGCCGCTGTCTTGGCCCCAGTAAGCAGTGCTTTAGCCGCCGGCACTGTTTCAAACAACTGCGCTACAAGTTCTTCAGGGACGCTGCAACTGGCGATGTCTTTGTCGGTGGCCACGTACCGTGCGCCTTGCACTTCTAAAACGCCACATCGCGTCAAGTGCGTCAGCCATTTGTCCACGAGACTGTGGTAAGCCGGCAAAATACCCCGTTGTTCCAAGAGTGTCTCACGGGTAACTGTCGACGCGCTCTCAATGTTCAGAACTGCCGCCATCACAGCGGCACACAGCCCGTCTGCGGCATTGTCTCCATGTTCCCCTGAGGACGATGCCGCAAGGGATTCACAGCAAGGGTCGCCCTGCACTTCTGCAAACAAGTAGCGCGTCCCATCGACGTCAACTGAAAGCGTTTCTACCGTTTCAGGCACCGGTTCAGCTGCTTTACGCGCCCCTTTCGGCAAGAGTTCTGATGCAGGGGCATCCAGTGCCCTCTCTGCGTTTGCAAGGGTTTTCAGTGCCGCAATCATCGCCTGAAACATCTCTTCCACCAGCCCTTCTGGGAACAACGCGTCCACGGCGTCCCAAGACACCAAGAGCCCGCTGTTTTGCTCGACCACTTGGCAGTCGATCCACACTTGTGGGGTTTGAGAGATGTTGTACACCAGTTTGCCGGGCCACTTGCCGTCGGTCCACTGGTCGATGCCCAAACCGCTGGTGAACACAATGGGCATAACGGCGCCACTGCCTTCTGACCGCCTGCGCAATGCGCGCTGTACTTCAACGGCACTGTAAAGTGCGTGTTCGAGGTCTTCAGTCAACTGCTTTTGAAGTCTTGCGGCGCGCTCTGCAAGGCTGACGGCGGCGCCGGGAGTCGCCTCGAGTAAGGTCAACGACGTAAAATCTCCTATAAGTGCGTCTACATCGGGATGCAGGGGCACTCTGTCAAACCGCGTCAGATTCAGCGTAAAGGCCTCGTCTGAACTGTAGGCGCGCAAGGCTTCGGCATACACGGCAATCAGCAGTGCCGCCGGCGTCAGCTGATGCGCCTTTGCACCGGCTACAAGCGCCTGCCACTCCCGAGGGGTAAATGCGGCCGAACGCCTTGTAAAGGTCTGTTTTGCCGTCACTTCTTCCACCGGCAGTTTCGGCGCAGACGGCAACGTGTCCAGTCGGTTGCACCAGTACAGGCGATGGCGCTCATAGGCTTCCGACTGCTTGAGGGCCTCTAGGCCGAGGACATAGTCTCTGAAACCGATTTCAGGTACTTTTAAAGGCGTCTTGAAATCGAGGTAAACCGTCTGCCACTGTTTCAACAAGTGGAACATGCTCCACCCGTCGAAAACGATGTTGTCAAAGCTGATGTGCAGGCGCCCCTTTCCGCCGGACAGCTGCGACCACTTTATATCGAAAATCGGCCAAGTGGACACGTCGATTACCTGATGTGACATTTTATCGCGGATGGCCATTAGCGCTGTTTCCGCCTCTGCTACAGACAAATCGCTTAAATCGGTGTGGGCTATTTTGTAAGCCGGCACCTCTTTTAAAATCTTTTGCGTTCCGGTGGGAAGAATAACTGCGCGCATCATGTCGTGATGGGCAATCAAGCGGTTCCAAGCGGCTTCCAAAACTTCAGGGAGCACCTCTTCTGTTTCCAGTTCAAAATAGCAGTGTGTCGATACCCCACCCAACTCGTAGAGGCCGCTTCTGCCGATCCAATAGGCGTACTGAACATCAGTGAGCGGAAACGGCTCGTAGGCGTTTGCCGCATCGCGCTTCAAAGTTACAGCCGCTTCTATAGGCGCGCCCTCAGCGCATTTCGCGTCGAGAGCCGCGGCGAAGTCCCGGAGAACCGGCTTTTCAAAAACAGCACCGATGCCGATTTTGACGCCAAAAGTCTCTTCAATGGCCGACAGAAGTCGCGTCGCCACGAGGGAGTCGCCGCCGAGGGCGAAATAATTGGCATCGGCGCCGATGTCGTCCACTTTAAAGACGGCGGCCCACAGCGCCTTGACACGTGCTTCTGTCGGGGTCAGCGCCTCTTGGGTCTTTGGTTTGGACCCCGCTCTCGCCGAGACAGTCGACAGCGCTTTGCGGTCGAGCTTGCCGTTGGCGGTTATGGGAAAGCGCTCCATCAAGTAAAAGGCAGCGGGCATCATGTATACCGGCAGTTGACGAGCCACCTGCGCTTCCAACGTGGCCACCGTTACCGGCGACGCCGCGGCGCCACGTGCTGCGAAAAAGCGAACGCCGTTGCTCGTTTCCATTTGGATGCGGTGAAACGCCGCCGAGCGCAAAGCCGCTTCGAGGTCTTCCGGCGACGGCATAACCCGTCCCTCAGCTTTTCGCCCGTCTTCAATGCCGATAAAACCGTCTTCAAGCAACGCCACAGTGGCCGCTTGGATCAGCGGTCGGTCGGGCCACTCGCCGCCGATGACACAGCCACCGGGTTTCAGGTAGTCTGAGAGCCCTTTAAACGCCTCATGGAGATTTATAGAGCGATGCAAACAATCCACTGCCACAATACAGTCGTATCGGTGTCTGTGAGCTGCCGGTGCTGATGTCGGTGCGAGCACTTCAAAGTGCGGCGGTTTTGACAGCGTCTGTAGTGGTGCCTCAAAATACACCGACGTATCGCCATAGACGTGCTCAATGCCCTCTGACGCCGCTATTTCTGAGAGTTCGGCAGTTAACGCCACATCTCGTGTGCCCAGTTCCAGCACACGGGCACCCCGTCCCAGTTGCCGCATTACCCCTTGAATCTGCGCGACAAATGCACGGCGCCTTTCTGCCGCCCCCGGCAAGTGTTGCATCAACTCGCTAGGAGTCAATTGCAGGGTGTCGTCGTAAAATACCGTCGCCGCTTGACGCGTCCCACACAGGATTTCAGACACATGCGGTCTGAGCCTTTTGAGGACACTTGAAATTTCAGGATGCGTCTCGCCGACGGGCTCAGAGTTCCGTTGGTAACCGTCACGCCACTGGAGCACCCCTTGTTCAACGAGCCGTTTCAGCCAAAGTGTCACCACCGGGACTTTGGAAGCGGCAACTGCCATCTTGGCCATCACCGCTTCTTCCGCGTACACAGCGGCGTCTGTAAAGAGGCCGTGTGCTCTGAACACCTCTAGCAGAAATGCCGAACACGCGGTGTCCACTGCGCGTTCAAACGCGTCTGTCGCCCCTTGTAAAGCGGGGATTGGAGTCGGTGTCACAGCTCTTGCGGAGACGCCGCCGGGAACTTCCACATAGGCGACCAGACGTTTGTCGGCGGCACCGGCGCCTACGGCTTCTACAACGGCGCTCTTCACACCGTCTACAGCTTGAAGAGCCTCTTCGATTTCTCCCAGTTCAATGCGGTGCCCTTTGATTTTCACTTGGTTGTCTTTCCGCCCCAGAAATTCGAGGATGCCATCTCGCCAAAATCGTCCCATATCGCCGGTTTTGTACCAAGGCACGACATCGGTGACAAACTTTTTCGCGCTGAGGGCGCTGTCGCCTCGATAACCTTTGGCCACGCCTACGCCGCCAATCCAGAGTTCGCCCGGCACGAGGTCCGGGCACAGTCTGTCCAAATCGTCCACGACGCGGTACAGTTGGTTGTCCAGTGGGTAGCCGTATGGGATTGAGGGCCAGTGCGACGGCACGACTTTCGGCACTTCCAAATAATTGGACCAAATGGCGGCTTCTGTTGCACCGCCCATGGCCACCACCACGGCATCTTCAGGCGCCCGCTTGTAAAAGCGGCCCGGCAAGTCGAGGGCAATCCAATCCCCTGAGAGCATGACGACGCGCAGCGGCAGTGACCGTTCTTCCCCTTCCGCCATGGTGACGAGCATATCGAACAAAATCGGCACCGAGTTCCACAGGGTGATGCGGTAGCGGTCGATACACTTAAGCCATTGTCTCGGGTCTTTGTAAGTTTCTTCAGTTAAGAGCACGACGTTGCCGCCCTTAGCCAGTACGCCGAAGAGGTCGTACACCGACAGGTCGAAATCTATTGCAGAAACCATGAGCACGGCATCGTTTTCGGTGACCCCATATTTGGCGTTGAGGTCGTTTAAGGTGTTGACAGCGCTACTATGACACATCTCAACGCCCTTGGGCACGCCGGTGCTCCCCGACGTCATAATGACGTAGGCGGTATCCGCCGGCTGTGTGGTCACCGGGGCCTCCAGCGGCGCGCCGTCAAGGGCGTCTATGCGCACCGGTTTCGCACTAAAGGCGACGGTGTCACAAGTCGCCGAATCCGTCAGCACGTAGTCGATGCCGATTTGGTCGACGATTTTCGCCCGTCTGTCGGCAGGTTGTCCGGTGCCAATGGGCACATAGGCCGCTCCTGAAAAGAGGACGCCGAGAAGGGCTTCCACTTGTTTAACCCCTCTGGGAAGTGTCACGCCGACATAGTGTCCACGCGACACGCCGCGTTTGACCAAAGTGCCGGCAATGGCCAGCGCTTTGCGATAAAGAGTGGCATAGGTGATGGTCTCACCCGTGACGCCATCTGTTACCGCCACAGCGTCTGGGGTGGTCAACGCACACTTGACAAAGCCGTCGTGGAGACGTGCCTCAGGGGTGCGCAAAGGCAAGCAGTCTGCAAGCGCTTTCTCATGGCGGGCCGCTTGCGCCGCAGGCAACACGTCGAAGACGATCTCCCAGTGGTCGGAAACGGCGAGTTGCGTCACCAGTGTCACCAGTGCGTCGAACATGTCGTCAATAAGCCCCTCGGGGAAAAGTGCGTCGACGGCATCCCAACAGAGACTCAGTGCGCCGTCTTTCACATAGGTCTGAAAATCCAGCCACACTTGAGGGGTCTGAGAGACCATGTAGCCAATAGGGCCGAACACAGCTTCAGACGCCGGCGTCTCCAGCGGGTAGTCGATGTTACAGGCGAAGACCAGCGGCGCGGCAAATCCCGACGCGCCCATGGCTTTAAACAAATCCCGCTGAACGCGAACGCCGGAATACGCACTGTGTGCGGCGTTCTGCAGAAAAGTTTTGTGTACCCGTGCCACAGTGTCCACAAAGCGCTCATCTCTCGCCCGTTTGAAGTCGACGAGGAGGAGATTCGTAAAATCCGCTACCATGTGCTGAAGTTGTGGGTCGTCTGCATCTCGATTGAACAGCGGCATGTTGATGAGCAAAGTGTCTTGATTGCACCAACGTTCGAGCACTAGAGCATAACACGTAAGCAATACCATAGACGGCGTCACGCGGTAACCTGCCGCCTTTTGACCGATGGCCGACCACGCTTCGGGGGATACGACGTGTTTCCGCCTGCTGAACCGCGTCGCCTCAAGGGCTTCCGGTGCTCTTTTAAGGGGCAGCCCCGGCGCCTCGTGCGGCAAGCTCGGCAACTTGGCCCGCCAGTACGCTTCGGCGTCGTCCACAGGTTCCTTTGCAGCCGCTTCCACCACGGTTCGGAAGGTGGTCGTTTGCACCGGCCCTAGGGATTCGCCGCGATACGCCTTGGCCAAGTCCTGAATCAACAAGCTGAGGCTCATGACGTCGGCGACGAGCAAGTCGACGTCGAAGAACAAACGCGTAGCGCCATTTGGCAGCAATGCCAGCGCCACACCGGCCACCTCGCCCACTTCCACCTTGAGTCTGCGGTGGGAGAGCTGCTCGCGCAGTGCCTCCAGCGAGGCCCTTACCGCTTCTTGTGTGGCCGTTCTAAAGTCGTACACGTCGATGTCCTCTCGGTAAGGGGCGGGCATAATCTCTTGCTTGCCACCCTCTAAAAACCGTGCTCTAAGCATGGGATGATGCGCCTGAACCCTTTGCCAAGCGCCTTTTAGGCGCGTGGGATCCACCTCTGAACCGTCCAGTTCTAAATACGCGTGACACCCCACCCCGCCAAGCGGTTGGTCGTCGCCTCGGCCGACCCAGTAAGCCATTTGCACATCGGTGAGTTCAAAAGGACCCGGTGCCTGTGCCGTTGGGCGCTTTTTCGGAGCCCCTTTCATTTCGGCGTCGGCCACACAAGCGCGCCACCCCGACAATGTGGGATTTTCTATGAGTTTTGCAAAGGCAATTTTAATGCCGAATTTTCTCAACTTGTTGGCGAGGCGCATGACCATAATCGAGCTCATTCCCGCTTCAATTAAGTGCGCTTCCTCGTCCAGTGTCGTGCACTTCAACAAGTGCATCAACTCGCTTTTAACAAAAGCCATGGCTTCATCTTGCGTCTTCTGATCGATCATCTGTCACCCTCCCCTTTAACGCTTTTTTATCGATTTTACCTACGCTGGTCAGCGGCCATACAGGGATGTAGACCACCTCGTCAGGCAGTTTAAACGCCGCGACGGCTTGCGCCATTAGATACTGGCGCACTTCTGAAAGTGAGAGCATCTCTCCGCCTTCTAAAACAAAGACGCAGATGCGCTCGCCCAGCGCGGTGTCCGGGACGCCAACCACTTGTACTTCTTCAATCGCCGGATGTTGCATCAAAAGTTCTTCCAGTTCAGACGGCATGATTTTTTCACCGGCCCTGTTGATCATCTCCTTCAATCGCCCTACGACTTGATAGTTGCCGTCGGGGCGGCGGCGCGCCTTGTCGCCGGTTTTGTAGTACCACGCCTCGTTGACACACGGCACATCGGAAGCCTCGTAGCCGTAAATGGTGTACGGCCCTCTAATGAGGAGCTCGCCATAGGCGCCTTCCGGTACCTCCGAACCGTCACCATCGACGATTTTGATGTCGTCGTGTTCCGAAATCGGTTTGCCCTGCGTATGGTAGAGCACCTCATCGGGGTCGTCTAGCGCCGTACAGCAAATCAACCCTTCAGCAGTGCCGAAAATCTGCTGGAGCGTACAGCCGAACCCATGGGCTATTTTTTCAGCGAGGACGGGGTCGAGAACCGAGCCGCCGATTTGAAGGACTTCAAGTGACGAGAGATCGTAGTCGTCCATCTCTAAAAACTCCAGACACATGCTGGCCACTGCAGGCACCATTCCCGTATGGGTCACCCCTTCTTCTTCAATAAGCGGCAACAGTTCGTCTGGACTGGTGGTGGAACACATGACCACTTTGCCGCCGAAGGTGAAAGCGCCCACGATGCCCGGACAACCTAGGGGGAAGTTGTGGGCGACGGGCAGTGCCACGAGGTAGACGCTCTCTGCGTTTAACCCACTGCGCTCACCGGACTTACGCGCCACGTAGAGGTAGTCTGTGTGGCGCCTCGGAATCAGTTTTGGCACTCCTGTGGTGCCACCGGACAGCAACAACATCGCCACTTCTCGATAATCCACAGCGGCGGCATCTGACAGCGGCGCGGCGCTTTTGTAACTTGCCAGCGTCTCGAACTCTTCGGCGTCACCTGCGACAATTACCGCGGGCTTAGAATCGAGAGGCGCCAAAATCTCTCTGGCCATTTGCCGGTAGTCAAACCCCAAGTAGCGGTCGGCGATGACATAGCCCTTAGCCCCTGAGTTTTTAAGGATGCCGCCGATTTCGTTGTGTCGGTGCGCAGGCAACGCCATTACCGGCACGACGCCAATTTTAAAAAGGGCAAATGCAACCGCAACAAAAGCCTGACTTGTCGGCATCTGCAGTACGATTCTATCGCCCTTTTGGTAGCCCTTCGACCGGAAACCGCCGGCCAAAGCGTCGACTTCGCGGTTTAGGGCTTCATAGGTCCACATTCTATCGCCGTCGACTACGGCGACGGCATCTTTGTAATCGACGCTCCACTTTTCCAGTGCCGCGCCAAGAGTGAGCGGCTCCCAAACGCAGGCGTCGTAATAAGTTTCCAGTTGTTCTTTAATGGCTGTGTTCATATGTTTGTTCCTCCTCTAGGTAAAGTGCTGCGATGTAGTTTGGATAAGGTGAAAACACGTTGACGCCTGCAAAGTGGCGTCTTGCTTTATCGGTCAGTACGATGCCGGTCCCCGTTTCCACGGCGGCCTCGACATCTGTCATCGATCGGTAGAGCCCAGTGCCCAAGCACTTCAAATAGGCTTCTTTGGCCACCCACAGGCGGTAAAACGCCTGTCTATCGCCTTTGAAACACCTCTGTTCAGCGGGTGTAAAGGCTTCACTTGACACGGCGTCGCAGTCGAAGGCGGCGTCGACGTACTCGACGTCTACCCCGACGGCACCTTTGTAAAATGCCACGAGAACACATCGACCCCCGTGTGAGAGGTTGTACGATACGCCGGTGCCCGTGGCCATATGTGGCTTCCTATGGGGGCCGAACGTCAGCGGTAGTGCCTCGACGGCGCAGTTGAGCCAATGGGCAAAGACTTTGTTGACGATGCTGTGGGCACAACAGTAGTTGGCCCTGTCCTCAGGACGGCGGTACGCGCCGTACTGCTGCACTTCTTTGGCGCTGAGGTAAGTGAGCGGGGCAAAAGCGGCGTCTGGCTGCGCTTTAAAGACGACTGCTGCCCCCTCTGAAACCCGCTCCCATACATCAGTGGGGCAGACGGCGTCTATAGACGCAACCCCCACGACGCTAATCATGGATAAACGCCTGTATATGGGCGATGACGTCGTCGTAGTGCGTGTTGACAAACAGGTGCGCCCCTTTGACCATTTTGTATCCAAAGGCGCCTGTGGAATAGTCTTGCCATTTGACGAGTTCGTCTAGGGTCAGTTCGGTGTCCTCTGTACCCATTAGCCCCAGAATCGGACAGTTCAACTTCTCCACCGTTTGACGCACATAGGTTTCATCCACTGTAAAATCCGCTCTGAGCATGGGCAAAAATACCCGCATCAAATCGCGATTTTCTAAAATTTCTTTCGGCGTTCCAGAAAAACGCCCGATGGCATCGACAAACGCGTCTTCTTCAAGGTGGTGAATAGGGGCATTTTCCCCATAACAAGGGGCCTTACCCGCTGAGAGAATTAACCCCTCAGGCGGTTTCAGGCCGCGCTTCTCCGCCAGCAGCGCCAGTTCGTAGGCCAGTTTGGTGCCGAGACTGTGTCCGAACAGGTAATAGGGGACGTCCGCACACACAGCGCCTTGCAGCGCGTCAAAGGTCTCTTCCAGCAACACTTCAAAACAGTCGATCGGCGCTTCACCCATTCGATTTTCACGCCCCGGATACTGTGCCGACAGCACTTCGATGTCTTGAAAATAAGATTGCCACTTTTTAAATACCGCACATCCGCCGCCGGCGTATGGAAACGAAAACAGCTGCGCGCGCTTTTGGCGCTCCGGCGGGTATGTACTTACAAAATATCGGTTGTTCATACGCTCCCTCACATGTCGTAGGCCGCTTCTCTAAAGAATGGCCTGTAGTAATTATCATTCTCAACCTATAGTTATTTTATTGCTCACATGGTGCGATGCTTCGATAATGTGTTGCATGGCTTCCGGTAGAATCGACTGTCCCCCGTCGCTAAGGGCGTTGTCGGGGTCACAGTGTGCTTCAATCATCACGCCGTCTGCCCCTGCGGCTAGTGACGCCAAGGTCATGGGCTCAATCAGTTGCCGTATCCCCGTCGCGTGGCTGGGGTCGGCTATTACCGGCAGATGGGATAGGGTTTTCAACAGGGCGATGGCAGAAATGTCCATGGTGTTGCGCGTGTACGGCTCAAAGGTGCGTATCCCGCGCTCGCACAATATCACGTTTTCGTTGCCCTGATGCAAAATGTACTCGGCACACAGCAACCATTCTTTGATGGTCGCCGACATCCCCCGTTTGAGAAAGATGGGCTTTTGCGTCCGGCCGAGTTCTTTTAAAAGCGCCATATTCTGCATATTGCGCGCCCCCACTTGAACGATGTCGACGCTGTCTAAAAACAAGTCGAGGTCCCTAATGTCCACAATCTCCGAAATAATCGGCATGTCGTAGGCTTTTTTAGCCTCGCACAGCAACTCGATGCCGCGGCGTCCCAACCCTTGGAAAGAGTATGGCGAAGTCCTCGGCTTAAAGGCACCGCCGCGCAAGATGTCCACCCCTGAAGCCTTCAGCGCTTTGGCAGTGGTCATCAGCTGGCTTTCGGACTCGACGGCACAGGGCCCCGCTATAAAAACCGGATGCGCGCCACCGATGACACAGCGCCCCACGGACACCGTCGTCTTTTCTCGGTACTTTTTACTCGTCAAGACGCCGTGCTCGACGTGTACGGGTTCCAGTGCGTATTTCTCGGCGACAGCTGCAACAGCGTCAGGCGGAAATGTCCCCTCTTCTAGATAAACCATAGCGCCCTCGTCGCATCGACGATGTGTCACCGGGATATTGATTTCAGCAAAATACGTGTTAACTGCGTCTAATGTGGTTTCGTGATTGATTTTAAAAAACATACGCATACGCTCCTATCGTCATTTGGCTACGAGGTATTGGGACACGCAGCTCAATTTCTCCTTGGTTTCTTCCAACTCGCGTTCGGGATCGGATAAGGCGACGATGCCGGCACCTGCTCTTATCCAAGACGTCGTTTCGTTTTGATAAGCCGAACGCAGTACCAATGCCGCGTCTAAAACGCCATTGGCGTCATAGGTGAGCACGCTCCCACTGTACAATTCCCTCGGGTCTGTTTCAAGAGCGGCGATGGCTTCGAGACACGACCGCTTGGGAATCCCCGATGCGGTAACTGCCGGAAAGAGCGCCGTAAAGGCATCCCACTGGTTTTTAGCCGGCGCAATGGCACCTTTGAGGCGCGATGCCAAATGCTGCACCGTCCCCCGTTCCAATACGTCCATAAAGCGCACCACTGAAACCGAGTCCGGCGTACAAACGCCCTCTAACTCTTCAAAAGCCAGTTTTACCGAAACGGCGTGTTCCGCAATTTCCTTGGGGTCTCTCACCAGTTCCGCCCGAAGCGCGTTCATTTCTGCCGCATCGGTGCCCATAGATCGCGTGCCCGCCAGTGGAAACGTATACGTCCACCGCTCGGCGTCGACCTCGGCGACGGTTTCAGGGCTGTAGCCGAGGACTTCGAGACCGTCGATACTGGCGAGGTATGCACGTGCCGGCGTGTTGTGACGTCTGCCCAACAAGTAACTTTTAGGCATATCTAAACGCTTGTCGAGGCACAGTTTTCTCGAAAGAATCACTTTTTGATAGACGTCTCGGTGAATCTCCCCCACCGCCTGTGCCACTTTTTCTTTGTAGCTCTCGGCGTTATCGCCGTTTAAATCCACGGCACCGACTCGGTTGAGGCCTTCGTAAAAGGCCGCATCGTACGGACGGTACGCTTCAATAAGCGCCTTTAGCCGGTGGAAGGTCTGCGGGTTATACGCGGCTACAGCCGCCTGATGGGGCGACAGCCGCACTTCTGCGAGGGGCAGTCTGAGATGCATCAATCGCTGGGGCTCCCCGTGCTCTACAACCCCGTGGGTATGGTACGACAATGCGAAATTGGCTGTACCGAAAACCCGCCAATCGTCATTGGGAAACGCTTTAAAAATCGATTCGAGGTCGGCTGTCAGCGCCTTCACAGGCACCGTCGTTTCACCTGTCCCCCCTTTGAGTTCAATGCGGTCGGCGTAGACGTCTACCGCCACACAACACCCCAGTCCCAAAGCGATTTCGCCGCCGTTTTCATAAAGCACATAGCTGTCAAATCCCCCTGAGGCACAGAGTTCTGCACCGATTTCATGTAAGTGTTCTGTCTTCTGAGACCATTTTATGACCTCGCGACGCCCCTCTGTCGGCAGCGTCGATTTTAAAAAATGAGATACGTGTTTCATGCACAACCTCCTAAGAACCTATGGTTAAAAAAATAATAGTTAGCTATAACTAACTCGGATTATAACACAGCGTTTTTTGTTTTACAATACCATATAGTCCCTGTGTTACAGTTATTTTATAATACTTTTATTCAATTATATCCAATACAATTTTGAAATTTAGTCAACTATTCGTCGACTGTGTGGTATAATAGGGCAAAGTCTCCATTGAGCGGTTGATACCAGAGGTCTTCCTCAGATGACGCAACCGCAGGTTAACCGATGAAAAATGAGAAGGGATTGTACGATGCACAATATTGTAGATGCCACGGAAAACTACCTCGAAGCGATATACAGAATGCGCAGGGAAAACGACAGCGTTAAAGCTATAGAAATCGCTAAGTTTCTCGAGCTCAGCAAGCCTTCCGTGAGCAACGCTATGAAGCGGCTGAAGGAAGACGCGCTAATCGATATCGACACACAGGGCGGTATAAGTCTAACTGCCAAGGGCGAAATCATCGCACTGAGAACTTATGAAAAACATGAATTTTTTAAAAACTGCCTGATAAAAGCGGGCATTGAAGAGGCCGTCGCCGACGACGAGGCGTGTAAAATCGAACACGTCATCTCAGGAGACAGTTTTGAAAAAATCAAACACTATATTGAGGCCCTACAACTTGGAGACGATTAGACACCGCCTCTGCGCTGCAAAGGGTTATGTAAAGACGCCATATGCCATGCATAGGGCGTTTTTTGCGGTCAGAGTCACAAGCCGTCGCCCATTAGACGTCGTAGTTGTCGCTCTTGCGGTAGACAGCCGGTGTCACGCCGAACACACTGCGAAACGCCGCTGCAAATTTGCTGGCGTTGTCGTACCCCATGCGCCCGGCGATGACGGAGACGCTGTCTTCCGTTTGCTTGAGCAGTACGGCGGCGGTGTTCATTCTGTAGGCGCGCAGGTAGCTCCCAATGGACTTTCCATAGACGCCTTTAAAAGTGCGCTTCATACTGGTCAGCGGCATATCGAACATCTCCGAAAGCTTTTCGAGGGTGTAATGCGTCTCCAATTGTCCGGTAATCAGTTTTTGAATCGCCTTTACCTTCCCCACCTGTTCTTTATGAAAGTACGGCCGCTCCTCAGAAACCGGCGTCACATCGGCCGCGCTTAAATAAAGGAGCAATTCCACAGCAGTCAGTTTTAGACAAGTCGTCCGCAGAGACTTCGGCATGGTATAGAATCCCGAAAGTACGCGCCCGATGGCGCTCTCGTCTGCACGCATTAAAAACGGCGTGCCATCGGGACAATACTTTTCTTTGATGCGACTCAAGTCAATAGCCGTATCGAGACCGGGAATGGACAACACTTTGCGCCGATCCAGTTCCAGAACCAGCGTTACCCCATGGTAGTGGTTCAAGGGAAAGTGGAACCCACTGCACACGGGGCCGTTGGTGTTGATGTACACGTCCCCCGCTTGCAGATACAGACATTTGTGGTTGTCCAGTTCCCATTCGATAACCCCCTCTCGGCAGTAGTCGATGGTGAGCATTTCTCCAGGCGTCTTAAGGTGTGCCGAGCACCCCTTCATATGAAAATCGTTGTAAAACGCCAGGACGCCGTCGGCAATGGGGTAACACGTCATCGCCCCATCGCCGCTGTCGTCGGTTATTCGGTAAACACGGTGTGCGGCATCGCAGTGTGCCAATTGAACTCCGGGACCCAAGTCGTGCTTTTTTTCTAAGAACATCCGATCACTCCCTTTGATGCGTTTATTTCAATTTTAACCCAGAAGCTTCAAAAAATCGAGGCGTACCGTAAAAAGTATAGCCTTCAATAAAAGAACTTCTGTACACAATCATATCTTTAGAGTAAGTGAGCGGAATATCGATAACGTTGTCGTTGCTGTAGTTGAGTAAGTACGTCATCAACGCTTGGATTACTTTCGGATCGTCTGTCGCCGTCGTCTTGCGAATGGCTTCTCTAAACGCATCGCCATCCGGCAGCCCGCGTGTCGATGCCGCAGCGGCCACTTGTTCGTCTAAAATCGGGATAAAATGCCCCGAAGGTTCCTGAGGCACCGGCGTGTACCAGAGGCAACCATCGAAACGCCCCTCTACAGCCGCCTGCCACCACTGCATCTGTTCCATACCGTTTAACTGAACATCGATGCCGCATTGAGCCAATTGACTTTTTATCACCGTGGCAATGTCCGCATTCAGTGCATTTTCAAGCTCGTAAATCATCGAGAACTCAAGGGGCTCCCCCTCTTTTTCCCTAATACCGGTACTGGGATTGCGTCTCCAGCCCGCTTCATCCAGTAGCGTATTGGCTTTGTCTAAATCGTATGTGCGCAGTTGGTCGATTTCAACATCGCAAAAGGGCGTTGCTTTGGGAAAGAGCCTGTCTGCCACTTCTTCATGCCCATCTGTCAGCCCCATAGCGAGGGCCTCTTTATTCACGGCATAAGCCACCGCCTCACGGACTTTCAAATCACTCAGTTTTTCAGAAGACGCGTTGAGCACCATATTCCGGGTTCTCGAACCGACTTCGCATACCTGTCCTTTTACCTCTGACAGTGTGAGCGCCTGACTGTAATCTTCCCAAGACAAGAAGAGTTCACCGTAAATCGCGTCGACTTCACCCGTTTGAAGGGCTTGTAATCGTGAAGAACTCTCGGGAATATACTTGGCAACAATAGCGTCAAACTGCGGTGCATCGCCCCAATAGGCGTCATTGCGCACGAGGCGCGTGTAGGCGCCTTCCACTCGTTCGTCAAACTTATAAGGCCCCGTCCCCACGACGGCCTTCATCGAATCGTAGTTCCCCGCTTCGATAACCGCCGGCGACACCATGGTGTAGACATCCGGTTTCGTAAAATTGAGCAGGTAAGCGTAGTAAGGGGTCGGATAATGGATGACAAGTGTGTATTCGTCTATGACATCAATGGACTGAATAGCTGTATACCCCTTTAAAAAGCCGCCGTTAGGGCCCTCTTTGTAATACTCGAGATTTTGTTTACACGTTTCTGCGTTAAAGGGCATGCCGTCGTGGAAAGTGACGCCTTCTTGCAGCTTAAAGGTCAGTTCAGTCCCCGTACCGTCAAAAGACCATTCGCGCACGAGACCCGGTTTGATTTCACCTCGGTCGTAATAAAGCAAGGACTCATAGACTTGTCGGTTGAGCGGGGCATTTTCCACGTTCATATTCAACGGATAAAAATTCGTCAACTCGCCGCCAACTGCAATTGTGAGCGTTTTCTCACTTACAGCAGAAGTGCTGCTTTCGCGCTCAAAGTCGTTGCCACAAGCGACAACCACTAGCAAAAGCACCACTAGACGCATTGTGCAAGCTACGCTTTTAAAAACGAGGCGCTTCTTCATACAAACAGTCTCCTTTCCCGTTTGCTTAGTCACAAGGCCCTTCGCGACACCCACTAGCCGATGTCGCGCCGGCCCTCTGTATTACTTCATCTTAAGTCCAGACGCCTCAAAGTAACGCGGTATGCCGTAAAAATCGTAGCTTTCAAAGCGGTCGTTTTTAAACACAATCATATCTCTCGAGTAAGTCAACGGAATGTCGATAACGTTGTCGTTGCTGTAGTTGATTAAAAGCGTCATCAGTTCTTCGATTTCCGCCGGATCGTCTGTCACCGTCGTCTTGCGAATGGCTTCTCTAAACGCATCGCCGTCCGGCAACCCGCGTGTCGATGCGGCAGCGGCCACTTGTTCGTCTAAAATCGGATTGAAGTAACCGTATGGCGACTCTTGAGGCAACGGGACATACCACAGGCAGAGGTCAAAATTGCCCTCTACTGAGGCTTGCCACCACTGCATTTGCTCCATGCCGTTGATTTGCACATCGATGCCGCACTGCGCCAACTGGCTTTTCAGTACCGTTGCAATCCCCGGGTTCAGCGCGACCTCCTGTTCAAAAATCATCGAGAGCTCAAGCGGTACACCGTCCTTCTCTCTAATACCCGTCTTGTCGTCAAGCATCCAGCCCGCTTCGTCGAGAAGCGCATTTGCCTTTTCTAGGTCATAAGAGCGTTTAACGGCCGTTTGAACATCCGTAAACGGTACGCCTTCTGCAAACAACGTCTCCGCGACGCTCTCGTTGCCGTCTGTAAGCCCAGCTGCCAATTCTTCTTTGTTGACAGCGTAGGCAATGGCCTCGCGCACTTTTAAATCGCCCAGTTTCTCAGAAGACGCGTTAAGCACCATATTTCGCGTTCTCGAACCGACGTCACTCACTTGCCCTTTTACATTCGGCAGCGTAAGCGCCTGTTTGTAGTCTTCCCAAGACAAGAGGAAACCGCCGTAAATCATATCGATTTCACCGGTTTGAAGCGCTTGTAATCGAGAAGAGGCCTCCGGGATATACTTTGCCACAATGGCATCAAATTGAGGTTTTTCGCCCCAATAGGCATCGTTGCGAACGAGGCGGGTGTACTCGCCCTGAACCCGTTCGTCAAACTTATACGGTCCCGTCCCTACGACACCCTTCATCGAATCGTAGTTCCCCGCTTCGATAACCGCCGGAGACACCATCGTGTAGACATCCGGTTCAGTGAAGCTGTACAGGTACGCGTAGTAGGCGTTCGGGTAGTGGATAACCAGTGTGAGTTCATCGACGATGTCGATGGATTCAATTGCCGTGTACCCCTTCAAAAAGCCGCCGTTAGGCCCCGCTTTGTAGTATTCGAGATTTTGCTTGCACGTTTCTGCATTAAACGCCGTACCGTCGTGGAAGGTGACGCCTTCTTGCAGTTTAAAGGTCAGCTCGGTACCCGTCTCGTCAAATGACCATTCCCGCACGAGACCCGGCTTGATTTCACCGTTGTCGTAATCGAGCAGAGACTCGTACACTTGTCGGTTGACCGGTGCGTTCTCTGAGTTCATATTAATCGGGTAGAAATTTGTCAGTTCGCCGCCAATGGCCATCGTCAACGTATGCTCTCCTGCCGCTTGTACCGGTTCTTCAGTTTCAGCCTCAGACTGCTTGCCGCAGGCGACAGCAGAAATCAGCACCAGTGAAAGACACAGTGCCACAGTTATCCCTTTAAAAATTCGCGATCTTTTCATATAACGGTATCCTTTCCGGCTCTTTAAAGCCTTCTCTATATATTTTCCCCTGTTTCACTTCCAATAGGCGATCGGCAATGCGGTAGGCACTGCATCGATCGTGTGTAATAAACAAATACGCGCAGCCGTAAGCGCTGTTGTACGCCTCCAGAACGTCGAGCACCGCGTTTTTCGATATGAGATCAAGCCCACTGGTGACTTCGTCGAGGACGAGGTAATCCGGCTGCACCACCAGAGCCCTCAGCAGCGACAGTCGGCGTTGTTCTCCACCTGAAAGTCGACGCGTCGGCACTTTAAGTAAGTCGTGTGACATGCCAGTCGCCGTCATGAGCGTCAAGATGCGCTCGCGTCGTGCAACTTTGTCGAGGTCAGTGAGGTTGCGCAACCCCTCTTCTAAATTTCTATACACCGACAGCGCCGGATTCAGCGTGCCGGAGGCGTCTTGAAAGACCCCTTGTATTCGGCGGCGTTCGCGCAACCATCGCCGAGACGACCAATTGCCGGCGTCTTCGCCGTCGACGACGACGCTTCCGCTATGCGGTCGCTCCAAGCCGAGCAAAAGGCGGGCCATGGTACTCTTTCCGGAACCGCTTTCGCCCACCACTGCGACACAGCTGCCTTTTTCCCACGTCATTGTGACGCCGTCAAGCGCTGTAAAATGAGACTTTTTATCTAGCGGGTAACGCACAACGGCGTCCTGAATTGCTATCCCTTCCATGTCCATGCCTCCTTTTCAAATTTGGAATGTGCCTGCGAAAAAGCCTTTGTCCACAAGTGGCGCGGTTGAGTAAGCAGTGTTTCCATATCGCCGGTCTCTACAACTGCACCGCCGTCGAGAACGTAGACCGTTTCACAAAGTGTCGTCAACGCCTCCACATCGTGTGAAATAAACAGAATGCCCGAATGCGCCGTCTGTCGTTTGAGCAGTTTGAGCAACTCCGCCACATTGTCGGCATCCAGAGCTGCCGTGGGTTCATCTGCCAAAACATACCGCGGCTTTAACCCGACAATCAGCGCAACGCACACGCGCTGCAACATGCCGCCGGACAACTCACCGGGCTTTGCATGCAACACGCGCCGAGTGTCTTTTAAGTTGACCGCTTCTAAGCAAGAGGCCGCACGCTTATAGGCCGACGACTTGTCGTCGCCGAGCTTTAACCGAAACGTCTCCGCCATTTGCTTGCCCACCGTCACGCGGTCGTCAAAGGCCGTCATGGGGTTTTGCGGTATGTACCCCAGCGTCGTGCCACACAGTGCTCTACGCTGCCTGTCGTCAAGTGCCGTAAGGTTCGCCTCATCCAAAACGACGGCGCCGGCGGTTACGCCACAGCCTCTGTCGAGCATGCCCATCACACTTTTAATCAACGTCGTCTTACCGGCACCACTGGCGCCGGTAAGTCCCACAACGCCCCCAAAGGGAATATCGATGTCCACGCCGTTGAGCAGTTTTTTGCCCTTTTTAGCGCTGACTTCCAGTTGCTGAATTGTCAACATGCGGCCACCTCTTCTTCCAGCGCTTGTCCCATGAGATTAAAGCACAGTGCCGAGACAAAGACACAGGCCACCGGCATCAGCATCAGTGCAGGACGCGTCAACATCACCGACCGCGCCGAGACAATCATGCGCCCCCAGTCGATGGCGTTGTCTCCCAGTCCCAATCCGATAAAAGAAAAAGCAGAGATGACAGCGACCATGTCGGCACACGACAAGATGATAAAGTGGACAATGCTCAGGACGATGTTCGGCAAAATATGCCGGAACAGCACTTTAGGCGTCGATGCCCCACTGCAGATTGCGCAGCGCACATAAGCCTTTTCCATCTCCAGTTCCGTTTTTGCTTTAACCAGTTTGATCAACCGGAGTACCAAAGAGCCGACGACGGCAATCATTACCGTGGTAATGCCGTTGCCCCATGCGCCGATAAAGACAATTAAATACGCCACCGGTGGCAAAGCCGTCACCGCGTTGAGAAAACCGTCGACAATGGGGTTGTGCCCCGCCGACCCACCGCCGAGCAACAGGCCGAGAAACGTACCGACGAAAAAAACGACAACAGAGCCAATGAGCACGATCCCCAGCGTGGTTTTACCGGCGTACAGCAAGCGAGACAACACGCACCGCCCTAACGCATCTGTCCCCAAGGGGTAGTCTGCACTCGGCTCTTCCAGCTTGTGCATAAGATTCGTCGTGGCCGGATTATGGGGTGCAAACAGAAACCCGACGGCGAAGAAAACAATAATCATTATCGGTATGATGAGTTGAAAAAACCGTTTCTTAGGTCTCATTGAGTGCCACCTTTCTTTTGCCGGTGGTCACTAGAGCTGTCCGAATCAAATCCGATAAAATGTTACAGATGACCAGTGCCAGTGCCATAAAGAGAATCGACACGTGTACCACCGGCGAATCCCTGTTTAAAACGCCTTCGATAACGATGTTGCCAATGCCCGGCAACGAGAAGATGCGTTCGACAATGGCAGCTGCAGTAAAACTGAGACCTATCGATTGAAGAAAACTCGGAATCAGCCCCATCACCGCTTTAGGCAACGCGTGATGCAGGAGAATGTACCCTTCTTTAAGGCCTCTGCAACGGGCGTAAAAGGCGTAGTCTTCCTGCATCTGATGGCTGATGTCTTTGGACAAGAGTTTGCCGTAAAACGCACTGCCGTATACCGACATACAAAGTGCCGCCGGAAAATACTTGAGGACGCCTGCGTTGCCCGCCACCGCCATCACCCCCATCTTCACTGCAAAGACGTCGATCCAAGAAGAAGCCAAGTAAAAAATCGGTATCGATATGACGACGATACACAGCGCGTCGACGATGCGCTCTCCTATAGAATCTCTTAAAAAATAGCGCACGCTCCCGACGAACACCGTACCTATCGCTTGAAAAACAGCTGAGAGCGATACCACGGCCAACGTCGTCGGCAAGACGGCCAAGACCTTGTAAAGGGCGCTGTCTCCCGTTACCAAGGACTCGCCGAAGTCCAATTGAAAGGCGCGGCCCACCCAGAGCCCATATTGTACCAACAGCGGTTTGTCCAGTCCCATTTCTTCTCTAACGCTCTCAATGTACGTCGGCGACGCGTTGGGGTTCAGCCGTCGCGCGTACGCTGTCGCCGGATCAATAGGCGCCAAACGCATGAGCAGAAATGAGAGAAAGGTGACGACCACTAAGGTAACGGCCACTTCAATGAGATAACTTGGCAAGCGCCTTTGCCTTCTCGTCACAAAATCCCCTCCTTTAAAATGTAAAGTCGATCAGACAGCGGTTAGCTTAAACTAACCCTTTGTCTAAAAAAATACGCGCAATTCGCATATACAAACAATAATATAACAAACTCCTCTACACCTAACCACTCCAAAAAGACCACAAGAGCCCGTTTGGTCGTCGACTCCTTTTGGTCGTTTTACACTCTGTTTGCACAATCGGCCATTTCACACACAACGGGCCTTTTTGGCAGGCCATATTTTACCTTATTTGAACAAAACATTTCATACGCTTTTGGCGCATCAACTGTTGTCGTAAAAAGACACCGTTTGAAAAACGGTGTCTTCTCTCCTCTTACAACAGCATCGCGCCGGCAATGCCGAAAAGAATCAGTGGGATATTATAATGTAAGAACGTCGGTACACAGGTGTCCCAAATGTGGTCGTGCTGACCGTCGGCGTTGAGACCGGCCGTCGGCCCCAGCGTACTGTCCGACGCAGGCGATCCCGCATCTCCCAGTGCCGCCGCTGTACCAATCAACAGTATCGTCGCCTCGACGCTAAAGCCCAGTGCCGCTGCAAGTGGCACGTAAATCGCCGCTATAATTGGAATGGTGCCGAATGACGTTCCGATGCCCATGGTGATTAATAGCCCCAGTAAAATCATCACAGTAGCCCCCATCAGCCGGCTGCCGCCAAGCCAATCCGCCGTGCCGGCAACGAGGCTCTCCACACCGCCGGTCGCTCGGATAACTGCGCCGTAACCGGCAGCTACCAACATAACAAAGGCGACAAAGCCCATCATTTTAATACCGTCCTGAACCATTTCATCGAGGCGCTTTAACGGTAGCGCACCGCCGAGAATCATAATGCCGAGACCGAGTAACGCGCCGATGTGCAACGATTTAATCGGCGAAACTTGTACGATTAATGCGCAGAGTGCACCCACGAGCGCCACCCAGTGCTTGCGCTTCATTTTCAACTCATCTTCAGCCACTTCTGCCGCTACCTCGACGGTTTCGTAGGTTCTCGGCTTCCTGTAAGACACGAAGACGGCGAAGAGAAGCCCTACAATCATGGCGACGCCGGGAATCCACAAAGACTTCCAGACATTTGCGGCGTCGACCGTCATGCCGTTGGCGGTCATCTCATCGGCGATAATGCCTTGGAAGATCAGACCGAACCCCGCCGGAATGGCGATATACGGCATCTTGAGGCCAAAGGTCAGTGCCGAAGCCACTGCGCGCCTATCAATGTGCAGCTCATTCATCGTCGCAAGGAGCGGTGGAATGAGAATCGGAATAAAGGCAATATGTACCGGAATTGCGTTTTGAGACAAACAGGCGACGCCGGCAAGTAACAAGATGAGCCATGTGGCACGCCCCTTGATGATGCGCGTCAAGTGGTGACACAAGATTTTCGCAATGCCGGTTTGGTGGAGCGCAGCGGCCAAAGCCCCGAGTAAAATATAGCTGAGCGCCGTGTTGGCATTGCCCCCCATACCGTCAATGAGCACATTCATTGTATCCCCAAGTGGCATCCCCGCCACAACGCCTGCAACCAGCGCCGCCACCAGCAGCGCTATGAGGACATTTACTTTAAACAGGCACAAAAGTGTCATAACAATAACTGACAAAATAACTGGATTCATAGAGTCCCTCCCCTTTAGGGTTTTCGAGTATTATATTACAGTTGTTTAATATTTGTCAATGTTTTTAAAGAATTTTATAAACAAAAGGGTGACATCTTCTTAACATTTGTGGTAAAGTAGTTATAAAAAAATTTTGGAGGCAAACTATGAAACGTTTTAAACGCGTATTGGTGGCCAACAGAGGTGAAATCGCCATACGAATTTTTCGCGCGTGTCATGAACTGGGCATGCGTACTGTTGCCATCTACTCAGAACAAGACAAAAACGCCCTTTTTCGCACCAAAGCCGATGAATCGTACTTGGTCGGGAAAGGTCAATCTCCCGTTGAAGCCTATCTAAATGCAGACGAGATTATTCACCTCGCTCTAAAAAAAGGCGTCGACGCCATCCATCCCGGCTACGGTTTCCTATCGGAGAGCCCGACTTTTGCACGCAAATGTGAAGAAGCGGGTATCGCCTTTATCGGACCGACACACGAAATGATGACTGCACTGGGCGATAAAATCAAATCCAAACACGTCGCCATGTCCGTGGGCGTGCCGGTGATTCCCGGCACTCAGGCACCGGTGACAACTGCCGACGAAGCCCGTTCAGCCGCTGAAGTCTGCGGCTATCCGGTTATCCTCAAGGCCTCTGCCGGCGGCGGTGGTCGCGGTATGCGCATCGTCGAATCCCCTGACAAACTGGCCGGCGCCTTTATCGCCGCTCAAAATGAAGCGCTCAAAGCTTTCGGCGTGAAAGACGTTTTTGTTGAAAAATACCTCGACAGCCCGAAACATATTGAAGTGCAGGTGCTGGGCGATACCTACGGCAACCTCGTCCACCTCTACGAACGCGACTGCTCTATTCAGCGCCGCCACCAAAAGGTCGTCGAGTACACGCCGGCGTTTACACTGACGGCAGAACAGCGGTCAACCATTTGCTCAGACGCCCTAAAAATTGCCGAAAAAGTGCGCTACCGAAGTGCAGGCACCTGCGAATTCCTCGTCGACGGCAGCGGCGCCCACTACTTTATTGAGATGAATCCTCGCATACAGGTGGAGCACACGGTTACAGAAATGACCACCGGCATCGACATCGTTCAAAGCCAGTTGCTCATCGCCGAAGGGGCGGCACTTGGCGACGACTGCATCGGCATCAAAACACAGGCCGACGTCGTCCCAAGGGGCTTTGCCATTCAGTGCCGCGTCACCACGGAAGATCCGAACAACCAATTTGCACCGGATACAGGGCGCATCGACGTCTACCGCTCCGGTTCGGGCTTCGGCGTTCGCCTCGACGGCGGCAACGGCTTCACCGGCGCCGTCATCAGCCCCTACTACGACAGCTTGCTCGTGAAAGTCACCGCACACGGCCGAAGTTGGCAAGATGCCATCAGAAAATCCCACCGCGCTTTAAGTGAAATGAAAATCACAGGGGTTAAAACCAACATCGCTTTTTTACTCAACGTCCTCAATCACCCGACGTTCCACGAAGGCCACTGCGACACGGGGTTTATCGCTTCACATCCGGAGTTGCTTCAAATTGCCCCAGAGCCCGATGTGGAAGCCAAAGTCCTCGCGTACATCGGCGACATCGTCGTCAACAGCACCAAAGGGGTTAAAAAAGAGTTCGACATCCCACCTGTGCCTGCGTTTGCCCCGACGGCACACGGCACCAAAGCGCTGCTCGACGAACTGGGCCCAGCAGGGGTCGCCCACTGGCTCAAGTCTGAAAATCGGCTGCTCATTACCGACACCACCATGCGCGACGCCCAGCAATCGCTTCTTGCCACCCGCATGCGCACCGTGGATATGAAGCGCATTGCAGGAGCCACGGCGGCACTGGCACCAGAGCTGTTTTCCATGGAAATGTGGGGCGGCGCTACTTTTGACGTCGCCTACCGCTTCTTAAACGAATCCCCTTGGGACCGTCTCTCGGCGATTCGAAAACGCGTGCCCAACGTCCTGCTTCAAATGCTCATACGCGGCGCCAACGCCGTCGGGTATAAAAACTATCCGGACAACGTCGTCAAAAGCTTTATTCGAGAGGCGGCGGCAAAGGGCATCGACGTCTTTAGGGTCTTTGACGCCCTCAACTGGGAAAAGGGCATGACGGTTGCCATTGAAGAGGTTTTGGCCACCGGTAAAATCGCCGAAGCCTGTCTGTGCTATACAGGGGATATTTTAGACGAAACCCGCGACAAATACGCTTTGAACTACTACGTCGAAAAAGCCAAGCAACTTGAAAAGACCGGCGCCCATATACTGGCCATCAAGGACATGTCGGCGCTGTTGAAACCCTACGCCGCCTTTAAACTCGTAAAAGCACTCAAGGCGCATGTGGACATGCCCATCCACCTCCACACACACGATACCACCGGCAACGGCGTCGCGACGATTCTCATGGCGGCAGAAGCCGGTGTCGACGTGGTGGATACTGCCGTCGCCAGCCTGTCGGGCTTAACGGCCCAGCCGTCTCTCAACGCCGTCGTCGCCGCCCTTGAACGCACCGAACGCGACACGGGGCTCAACCTCGGCAACCTACAGAAAATCAGCAACTACTGGCAAGCAGTGCGGCCGGTATACGCCGAGTTCGAATCGGACCTCAAGACCACTTCAGCGGAAATTTACCGCTATGAGATACCGGGCGGTCAGTATTCCAACCTCAAGCCACAAGTGGAGAGCTTTGGCCTCGGTCACCGATTCGATGACGTCAAAGAGATGTTCAAACAGGTCAACGTCCTGTTCGGCGATATTGTAAAGGTCACGCCGTCGTCAAAAGCTGTGGGCGACATGGCGATTTTTATGGTGCAAAACGATCTCACCCCTGAAAATCTCCTAGAAAAAGGCGCCGATTTGGCTTTTCCGGATTCTGTAGTCGCCTACTTCAGCGGCATGATGGGACAACCGGACGGCGGTTTTCCGGAAGCTCTCCAGCGCATCGTCTTAAAAGGTGCAACGCCGATTACCGGACGGCCCGGCGAAACGCTCCCCGACGAAGACCTCGACGCTATTTCCAAAACGCTGGAAGTCAAGTACGGACGGCCGTTTTCTACAGCTGAAGCGCTGAGTTTTGCCCTCTACCCTAAAGTTTACGAAGCGTATCTGGACAACTGTCTCACACGAGGCGACTTCTCTGAAATGGGGTCCGACGTCTTCTTCCACGGCATGTACGAAGGCGAGGTCTGTGAAGTCCCAGTGGCCACCGGCAACAAGCTCGTCATCAAATTGGTGGAAATCGGCAAGCGCCGCCCGGACGGCGACGTCCGCCTGACTTTTGAAGTGAACGGCAACCGTCGAGACATCTTTATTCAAGACACCACCTATGCCTCTTCGGCTCGAAAAGCCGCAGAAAAACATTTTGCCGATCCCGATAACCCCTTTGAAGTGGGCGCCTCTATACCGGGGAAAGTGGTAAAATGCCTTGTGAAAGCCGGCGATGCCGTGATGGAGGGCACCCAGCTCCTCGTGGTTGAAGCCATGAAAATGGAGACCGACGTCGTCGCAAAGCTCTCGGGCACTGTGGCTGCCGTCCACGTCAAAGAAGGCCAACTGGTTGAAAACGGCGAATGCCTCATCACATTTGAACAAACGGTTTAACACGCGCCGTTCCATTGAAAAAGCCAACAAGTCCTTTGACACTTGTCGGCTTTTTACTTCTTATAAAGAACGGTATCCGATTTTCGGGCCTTTATCCGACCAATAAACACCGGCTAGGCCTTTGTGCAGCTGCTTCATATGCTGCTCTGTCGCTTCTAGCGGCACCCAAACGACTCGGTCATCCGCTTTGGGAACAGCTTTCAGCGGAACGTCGCCGTACAAAATAAAGCGCAAGACCCCTTCCGGCGCTGTCTCACTGGCATACTTGTGCTTAAGTGCTTTGATGACGAGCCCCGCCCGCATCATGTTTTTAAGGCTCCCAATGTTCTTAGGCGCTATGGTACACACAAAACACGACGGCCGGCGGATGAGATGCGATTTAACGAGCATTTCAAATGTCGCCTTCTGCAGCCCCTGCCCTCTATGCGCCGGTGCAATGACGGTGGATTCCAGTTGAAGGGCATCTTCCAGTTTTGCCCCCTCAAATCCCAAGTCGTACCCCAGATTGCGCACATGCCTTCCGGGATAGCTGACATATCGGTAGCCTGCCAGTTCGCCCTCTGACGTCCATACGCCCAGTACGATGCCGCCTTCTGACAGGCCCTTTCTCATTTCCTCTTCGGTATCTCTGACGAACACCGTCCGGTCCGGCAACGCTTCGTAAACTTCTTCCTGCAATGCCAAAACGCGCGTCAACGCCTCGCGCTCAACTTCTTTAAATGTGTAGGGCATTTAGTCACCACCTTTTCTGTATCAACAGTTGTTGTACTTTGGTAGTTACCCTTTTTTAAGGTGTTCTAAAATTTATTTTTAATTTAACAATTTGTGTGGGGAGGATTATAATGGACGTGATAATCTTGAAGTTGTAGTCGATAATTAAAGTACGCTCGCGTCAATGGAAAATGGAATTATGTTTGTCTGATGCAGGATCTTTTTAATCGGGAAATAGTCGGGTTCAGCGTTGATCCTAACAAGGATGTCCGTCTCCTTTATGAGGCGTTTGCGTCAATCAAGCGTTCATTAAGTCAAAAAGAATGCCTTTATGATAATGCAGTTACAGAAGCGACCTTCAAAACTTTCAAAAAGAATTTATTTATCAAGAAGCTTTTGATTCAATTAATCATTTGAAAATCGAATTATTCGAGTATGTTTACTGGTATAACAATCATTGGTTACATGCATCGCTGGGCTACATGATGCCAGTAGATTACACATTTTTACATCTTAATAAAACTGTCTAACAAAGTGTTGACATTCCAGCTTTATTTTCAGAACACATAGCCTTCAAAGTTTTTTCTTAAAGTTTTGGCGAAACAACTTTAATAAATTGTTCCCATCTGTATCGACACCTTCTTTAGTCTGCCGAGGAATTAAAGCTAGTATTAGCTTAACTCCTCCTACACTAAGAAAGAGTTTCACAATTTCCGGTAGATACCCCCAATACCAAAAAGATACTAAGGCTGTACTTCCCATTACAATTACCACTCCTACAATGCCACTCACATAATATGCAACATCAAATACAGTACTCTTATTAAAATTCGACTGAAAGTTTGGTTGACAATAGCTAGAAGGGTAAACATAATGTGATACAATAACCCTTTTTTCTAGATTTACATCATCTAGATAATTTTTTAAACAACCTTTGAATAGATATATTCTTGGATTTCCACCACCAATTAAAGCCATTCCAGCATGTGCCATCTCATAAACCAGTGTAAATAAAATCCAAAAAGGGATTGATACAATATAACACAAAACCATATTAATAATACTAATTTTATCATACGCCATTTTTTGCTCCAATCTACCTTTGGGTTTTACTTTTCACCATGTCTAATATGTGTTTTCCATCATTCTTCCATCTAGATATCAATGTGATTTAAATAAACGCTTTAGTACAATTGGTTATTCAAAGAACCCTTATTAAGAGTACTTTTTAGTTATTAACTACCATTTGAGTTTCCGTTACATTTAAACACGTTAAATCAAAATATTGTCGCTACTTGACGAAGAGGCGGAGTGCACCCACTACACCCAGGGCTACCACTGCCGCCATTTAGAAGATGTACCCCCAAATGGTGATGCATCTGCATCGCCTATTTTTGTCATTTCAAAACTGCCATAACTTCATTTTTGCTCATTTTAGCCCGTTTCTTTATCTGTAATTTTTTTATCTAAGAGTTCTTTGAATCAAATCCAGTATCAGTTTCCCATCACTATCTGAGTCTAAAATTCGATGTGGTATCAAAGAAGATACAACACCGAGACTACCAATACCCAAAAAGAGTTTGATTAGATTCGGTAAGTATCCCCAATACCAAATGGATAATCCCCCTACCACTCCCATCACAATTAGTTGTGCAATAGCACCTGCGGCACAAAATGCGAGCCAAAAAAACAAGCTTTTTTCTGAGAAGTTTTTAAAATTATGTTCACAACGACCTCCTGGATAGATGAAGTTGCAAATCGTAATTTTTTTGTTGGATTTTTCACTTCTTGGGCAAGCTTTGAAACGCCCTCTATACAAAAATATTTGAGGCTTTCCGCCACCAATTAGCACGACTACCGCATGCCCTATTTCATGAATAAGAACCAAAATAAACACAAATGGGATGCTCACAATATATAAAAAAACAATATCCAGTAATCTATTGAACACAGACATCAACGCCCCCTTATTTTATACAAAGCCACTGTTCTAGTTCGCAAATGAAGAGCCATCCATCTTCTCAGTCTCATTAAGATTGTATTGTCTCAACACTAGCCAGAATTGTCATCGATATTTATCTTTCACAGATACGAAAATCTAGCATTGTTAAGTCTCAACGATAGAGTACACTATGGTGAAGTTCACTAACTTTTATTGTTTATATATAGAACTATTCAACGAATCATATGTATTTTTTTATAAAAAACTTTTAGTAATTTATTTAGGTTACATTTAACCAATAATACCACCATCTTAATACTTTGTAAATAGTGTTTTTAGATTAATATATTTTTCTAAATTTTGATTCCTTTCTAATGCACCGTCTTCTCAAATTTGTTTAGTGGCATTAGCCCAGGGTACCGCCTATAGTTCGACAGGAGTTGTCGAATTCATGCAACCTTTATTGGATGAATACTTTTCAAAGTATCCAGATGACCATCTGTTCCTCCGTGGAGACAGTGGTTTTACAACACTAGACTTTTAGAAACCAATGGTGTATTCTATGCCATACGCTTAAAAGACAGCAAAACACTGTATGCTCACGCAAAACATTTGAAATAGCTGAAGCTGAAAAGGATAACATGATAGATTATGTGGTCTGTTATGATGAGTTCTTGTACCAAGAAAGTAGTTAATGCAAATCATCTATTGCTCAATGCCTAGCATACAATCTATTTAATTGCTTTAAACGATTGGTATTATCTGAAAGCATGAAGAAGATGCTGATAGATACTATTCGATTGAAGCTGCTTAAAATCGCATCGAAGATTGTTAAAGCAGCAAGATATATTCATTTCAAACTGTGTAGCAGTTGTCAATACAAGAATGAGTTCTATGAAATTCTTGAGAACATTCGTCGACTTCCACAGTTGTAATAAACGTAGCTGATGAACTTTGAAATCTGAACATCGAGAAAAGTACTGTCTACAGGACAAGTCTACCCACTTTTGGATGATAAATAGGAAAACTTTTTCTATGATAAGCATTATGAAGCACTAAAACTTAAATCAGCTCGACCTTTGGTAATATCATAGGGTCATGAATAATTCAGGCTAATTTTTAGAAGGTATCGGGAACAACGTTAAAAGGATATCACCCTATATGGCGACGTCCTTTTAAAATTTATCCATTTGATTTGCTAAAACGTCTTTGAAACAAGGCCATTAAAGTTTTTCCGTCGGAATCGAGCCCCTCGCTAGTTTTATGCGGCGTCAATGCCGCTACACAACCTGAAGCCCCCAGCGCTAAAAAGAGCTTCACCACTTCAGGCAAATAGCCCCAATAGCGTAGAGCCAGCAGTGTCACCAAACCCATCACAAGTAGTTCTGCTATGACGCCACCAGCATTGAACGCCACCCAAAATAAGAACCCCTTATTGGGAATGCCATTAAAATTAGGATGACATAGCCCTCTTGGGTAAATGTAGTGACAAACTGTGATTCTCTTCGTCGTATCCGCTTCTTTCAAATGCGATTTTAAATCCCCCCTATACAGGTACAGTTGCGGTTTGCCGCCTCCGATGACGGCGACGAGGCCATGCCCCATTTCGTGAACAAGCGTCAACAGAAACCAAAAAGGGATGCCGATAACGAAGCACAGCACCAAGTTAATCATACCATTAACAGTAAACAATAGTTCCTCCCCTCTCCAGTAAAACTTAGCCATTGAATACACCAATCGGGCAAAACAGCCCACACTTTATGTAATTGGTAATTAAGTAAAGTTACCTTAAATTAATTATAGCATAAATTTACCGCCGATTAAAATGTTTTTTCACACGTAAAAGACGCGCTCTAAAAAAGGGCGCCGGCAAGCCGACACCCTTTGTACAATTGAAAAAAACGTTCTAACAAGCACTTTTACACCGCTCCAGCAACCGTTGACACGCCTTCGGCATTTCAACAGCCGTTTCGCTGTGAAAAAGCTGTACCAAATCGTCGGCGGTTAACCGCGCTTTTTCTTCGCCTGAAATATCCAGTGCCACAGTGCCGCTGTCAAACATCAACAGACGCGTCCCATAGCGCGCCGCATCTGCGAGGTCGTGGGTAATCATCACACAGGTCAAATGGTTTTCAGCTACCAGACGCGCCGTCTCCGCCATGACCTTAGTCGCCGTCTTAGGGTCCAGCGCCGCTGTGTGTTCATCTAAAAGCAAGAGGTCCGGTGTAACAAGCGTGGCCATCAGCAGATTGAGTACCTGCCGCTGACCGCCGGAAAGCGCCGACGCCGGAACGTCGAGTTTTGTTTCGAGGCCGACGCCGAAGGCTTCGAGCCGCTCCTTGAAAAAAGTGCGTTTGGAAGACACAAGGCATTTTCTCAGCCCCATTCGGCGCCCTTTTCTCGCCGCAAGCGACAGATTTTCAAAAACGCTCATCGTTCCCACAGTGCCAAGGGTCGGGTCTTGGCGCACAACGGCAATGCGCTGTGCCGCCATATGCGCTGGTAAGCCGGTGAGCAGGACGCCGTTTAAGGTGACGTGTCCCGCGTCATAGGGCACTTCGTTGGCAACGCATTTAAACAGCGTGCTCTTGCCGGCGCCGTTGCCGCCGATGACGGCGACAAAACTGCCGCCGTCGACAGTTAGACTCAGGTCGTTGTAAAGCGGTTTTTCACCGGTGTTAAATGTCTTCGACAGGTGTTCGATGTGCAGCATCCGCTGGCCTCCCTTTCTTTAAAAAAGCGCTGTCCCATGACAGAACCCCCACCATGAGCAGGGCGGTTAAAAGTTTCATGTCCGACGCCTGTACGCCAAGTGACAGCGCAACGGCAATAAGCCCTCTATAAAGCACCGCTCCCACGAGGATAAAGAGATGTCCCTTGCGTCTGCGCAACACGAGTTCGCCGAGAACCACGGCGACGATGCCGGAAACCAGCATTCCCGTTCCCATGCCCACGTCTGCAAACCCTTGATACTGTGCGAACAGACTTCCTGCAAGAGCCACTGTGCCGTTTGAAATCGCCAGACCCAAAAGTTTGAGGCGTCCCGTATCAGCGCCGAGCCCCGTGACCAAGACGGGATTCTGACCGGTAGCCTTGAGCACATACCCGAGCTCTGTGACGAAAAAGCGGTCGTAAAGGCTCTTAGCCCCCCACGCCACTGCGACGAGAACCCCCAGTGTCTCCATCGGCGTCATCTTCTGAAAGAGTGGCTGCATGCTGAAGAAATGCACATTGCTGCTCCCCATAATTCTCAAGTTGATGGAATAGAGACCGATGAGAACGACAATTCCCGAAAGAATCGGCGTCATCTTCAATTTCACGTGCAGTGCGCCGGTGACAAGCCCCATACAGGCGCCTGCGGCAACTGCCACCAGTACCGCAAGTGGCGCAGGCACCGCTTGCTGAAGCGCCAAGGCGGTTACAGCACCGCCGAGGGCAAAAGTCCCGTCCACCGACAAATCCGGAAAGTCCAAAATGCGAAAGGTGATGCTGACGCCAAGCGCCGCGATAAAAAAGATCAGCCCCTGTGAGAGCGTTGAAAGCACTAAGCTACTCATGGTCACCTCCTAGAAATCGACTCTCTGAAAGGGCGTCGGGAACAGTGATGTCCAGTGCCTCTGCCGTATCCAGATTGATGACGGTCTGCGGGGCGTCTGCTGTTTCTACCGGTGTGGTCGCCACTGGGGTGCCGTCTAAAATTCGCAGAGCCATGGCGCCGGTCTGCCGCCCAAGCGCTCTATAGTCCACCCCCACTGTGGCCAGTGCCCCGGCTTCCACATGCGCCGGCTCAGCGCCGAGAATCGCTACACCCTGTTTCAAAGCCCTATCGGCGATGAGATGAATGCCCGAGGCCACGAGGTTGTCCGCAGGGGTATAGAGCACATCGACCTTCGTCAACAGCTGTTCGAGCCCTTGCTCCAGCTCTGTTAGAGAAGTCACCCCCATGGGCACCACTTCCAGTGCCGTCGCCGCTTTCAGCTGTTCGAGTTGTACAGTGGCGTTCTGCTCGCCGGTGTTGTAGAGAAAGCCGATGCGTTTGGCTTTAGGCACCAACGTCTCAAGCAGCGCCAACTGTTCCTTCAAAGGCGCCGCATCACTCGTCCCCGTGACATTGGTCTCCGGCCGCTCGTTCGACGTCACCAGCCCCGCCGCCTGTGGGTCCGTCACCGCCGATATGAGAATCGGAATGGTGTCTGTGGCGTTGTACGCCGCCTGTGCCGCCGGCGTGGCAATGGCGTAGATAAGGTCCACCCCTTTGCTCTCAAAAGACGCGGCAATCATTTGCGCCGTGGCCATATCGCCCTGCGCATTCTTTTCGAGAAATACCACATCGCCTTTCACATCCGATGCCTCCAGCGCTTCTACAAAGCCTTCCTTCGCCGCATCCAGTGCCGGATGCTCTATAAACTGTAAAATACCGATGGTTGTCACCTCTTCAGTGCGCGTCGCGCGCAACGCCCAAACGCTGCCGATGAGCACAACGGCCACCGCTACCATAATCCATTTTGCTTTTCCTGCCATACTACTGTCCTCCTAGTCAAAAAAATAAAAAAACACCCTATGAAATACGGTGCGTACGACAAAAACAACCCTGCCTAAAACAGTGCCGATTCTATACTCCTATGCTACCTTACTTCATATACCGCCCTTTCGGGCACCTACACTTCTACTATTCTACAAATACTATGGCATTTATATTAAAAGGCTTGCCGCCTTTTGTCAAGCCTTTATTTTCAGAAAGCTGAAAAGACATTGACGCGAAAAAGCCCCACAGCTAGGCTGCAGGGCTTTTTCGGTTCTTATTTTATTCGTCTGCCAGCGAGCGGTGGCCAAAGCCGATGACCACCTCATTGAGATGCAACAGGCCGATGCTCATAAATATCGCAACGCTGATGTGCTCCCCTTTTCGGGCGATGCCCACCTTCCCACCGGCGTTGAGTCCGTGGGTCTTTAGGGCAATCTGACTCAGCGCTTCTCGTACGGCGCCGATAACCGCGCCGTCGTGGGCGTGTTTGTCTTCGATGACGCCGTTGCGCTTCGCCGCAACCAGTGCCCGTTCAATAATTTTGGGGGTAATCCCCGGCAGCTGTCCGCCGATGTCGACAGCGGCGGTTTTGTACCCGTCTTTCATATAGCCGCGACTGACCGCACTTTCTTCTTCGCGGGTGGTCAACGCCATTTTTATAGCGACTTTTGCCACTTCAGAACTTTGATTCGTCATAATGCCTCCTCACAGTAGTATTGTATAGCAAATGCCTGTAAAGGGCAACGCCTTCTGATGGGCTGTGGCAGGCTACCGCTTGAGAATTTCCATAAATTCTTTTCCGGTAATCGTCTCCTTTTCAAGCAGGTACGCAGCGAGTTCGTCGAGTTTTTCCCGCTGATCCAAGAGCATCTGCTTGGCGCTTTGGTAGGCGCCCTTAATGAGATCGCGAACCTCGTCGTCAATTTGTTTGCTCGTCTCAGGCGAGCACATCAAACTGCTGCCACCGCCCAAATACTGATTGCCGGCAGTTTCAAGCGCCATCATACCAAAGGTGTCGGACATACCGTATTGCGTAATCATCCGGCGTGCAATTTGAGTGGCGCGCTCGATATCGTTGGAGGCACCGGTGGTGATTTGACCGAACACCACCTCCTCTGCCGCACGTCCGCCGCAAAGCACTTCGATTTTCTGAACGGCATCCCCTTTGGTGTACAGGGATTTTTCCCCCTGTTCAACCTGCATCGTATAGCCCAGTGCACCGGAGGTTCTCGGTACAATCGTGATTTTTTCCACCGGGGCCGATCCCGATTGCATGGCGGCCACAAGTGCGTGACCGATTTCGTGGTAAGAGACAATGCGCTTTTCTTCATCGGATAAAATGGCATTTTTCTTTTGATGTCCAGCGATAACCACTTCAATGGATTCAATCAAGTCGTCGCCCGTCACCACAGCGTGGTTAAACCGAACAGCTCTCAACGCCGCTTCGTTGACGATGTTGGCAATCTGTGCGCCGGAAGCTCCGGCGGTCATCCGCGCCACGAGGGAGTCGTCTATGGAGTCGTCGGCCTTCACGCGTTTGAGATGGACTTTTAAGATGGCGCGTCGCCCCTCTAAGTCCGGCAATTCCACCGGTACCTGTCGGTCGAATCGCCCCGGTCTCAAGAGTGCCGCATCCAGCACTTCCGGTCGGTTGGTCGCCGCCAATATGACGACGCCTCGGTTGCCGCTAAAACCGTCCATTTCCGTCAACAACTGGTTCAGCGTCTGCTCGCGCTCATCGTTGGTGGTCATGGCGTTGTCGCGCTTCTTGCCAATGGTGTCTATTTCGTCGATAAAGACGATACACGGCGCCTGTTTAGACGCTTGATCGAAGAGTTCGCGAACTTTGGCGGCCCCTCGACCCACAAACATCTCGACGAACTCCGAGCCCGAAATGGAGAAAAACGGAACGCCGGCTTCACCTGCAACGGCCTTGGCGAGCAATGTCTTGCCGGTTCCCGGAGGCCCCACGAGCAGTACGCCCTTGGGACATTCCGCTCCAATGGCTTCGTATTTCGTCGGATTGCCGAGATAATCGATGATTTCCTTGAGGGACTCCTTCCCTTCTTCTTGTCCTGCGACATCGTCAAAAGTTTTCTTTTGACTGTCCGGCTTATACACTTTTGCAGAGTTTTGACCGCTGATGTTGAGCCCCTGTGCCCCCATGCGGTTCTTCATGCTACGCGTCATCAGTTTCCAGATGCCCCAGAAAAATAAAATCGGCAAGCACCATGTGAGCAATATGCTCAGGAAGACATTTGGCGGCTCCGGAATCACCGCGGTAAACGTCACGCCTTTTTCATACAGCATCTCCGGGAGCGCCGGATTGTCCACCACACCGGTTTTAAAATACTGTTTTTTCTCATCTTCAGTAACGATGTAGACGATCTCGTCGTCGGACAACTGAACTTCTGTAATCTGTCCCGCTTTTAAATCTTCGAGAAACTGAGAGTATGTCGTCGTCACCACGCGCGGTGAAAATAGCAACGGTGCCACGAGCCAGTTGAATAAAATGATAATGAGGAAAACTGTACCGTAGTACGACAACGCACTTTTGACGTTTTTATTCTTTTTATCATTGGGTTGATTCGCCACTTGTACCCCTCCTTTATTTGAGATACTCTTATTTTACCAAGGTTGCCGACAGATGAAAAGTGAATTGTTTCTTTTTTGTAACAATTTGTGTCGATGTGACTTTTTTACTCATTAAATTTTTCATAAGTATAAATCGTTCTAATAATGGCCTGTTTTGGGTTTATCTTTTTTCCGATGTTTACGCGTTTTGTCGTACCGGTTGTGGTAAACGCGCTTTTCATTAAATCGCGTTCGCGGCGGTTTATCCTCGTCGGGATGACCGAAATACACAATATTGAGCGGCACCACATACTCCGGCATGTCCAGCAAGTGCTGAACTTGAGTCACGACCTCAGCCAATGGATAAACGCCAATCCAAAGACTGCCGAGGCCAAGCGCCGTCGCCGCCAAAAGCATATTCTGTGTCGCCGCGCTGCAGTCTTGCACCCACATTTCTCTCCCCGGTCCTTTAAAAGCGAGTTTTTGGTTACCGCAAACCACAATAGCCAGCGGCGCACGACTCCGTGCAAAGAGTAATTTTGACCGAAGCTGACCCAGCATTTCTGGGGCATCTATAACGACAAACTCCCACGGCTGTGCATTGGCGGCCGTCGGTGCGGATGTCGCCGCTTTTAACAATGCGGCGATATCCCTTTCAGACACTGGTGTGTCTTTAAAAGCGCGGATGCTACGCCGCGCCTGTATCCCTTCTAATACGTCCATTGCTGTGTCCCCCTTTGTTTAAAAGGTGTATGGTTTGATAAAAGCTTTGATTTTTCGAGCGTCCGCCTGTGGATTGAGCGTCCTGATATGGGCTTCAATGCGTTCGTAGGCGGCTTCCGGCCGCATCTGAGCCGCAACTTCCGTAATTTCTCCACCGAACTTCTCCTCCAATGTACAATACACTGCAACCGGCCAGCCGTAGGGTTCGCCCTTGGCAGAAATTTTGCGCGTCTCACCGTAAACAGTGATGAAAAAGCGCATTTGTAGAGCGACCAGCGCCTTTTCAATGGCCTTTTTCTGCGTTTTGCCCATGGCGAGCACCATGTCGGTCAACGGCAAGTGTCCTTTTTCGACAATGCTGTCGTACACTGCCTTTTCCATGCGGTCAATATGGCCCGTAGCGTACAGCGCTTCCATCGATTGGCCGCCGCGCCGGACACAGACGAAATCAGAAAGCCATGAACGCGTCACCCAACCGGCTTTTTTCAAAAACACCTTGCCGTAGGCGATGTCGTCTGTTTCTGTAATGGCCCGAATGCGCCACGCCCACGGATCGTGCGCCGCGTCACCGGTATGTGCCACAATATGCGGTGCGTAATGCTGCGCCACAGCAAACAGCCCCTCTGCGTTGTCGCCACTTAAGCTAAACCCCATAGTGCGCATGGCGACGCAAAAATCATTAAAGTCGTTGATTGCTTTCATAAATGCGATGCCCTCCCCTTCGTTTGAGTTTTCGTGTGTTTATTATAGCATGTTTCGTTCCAGCAGGGTCAAAACGCGCGCAAAAACCGCCGATACAGCGTTAACAGCTTGTCTCATGCCCATGGGGACGGTTCTTTTGTGCCACCAAGTGCAACTTGTCGCCCCCCTCGTCTTCCACAGCGCCGTTCTACCAATAGGTCTACTTCTCAACACATTGGAGCATGCACATCTGCCACGCGACTTTTCACGCGGCGACTCTTTTACCTTTCGTCTGTAAAACCTCTGAGATGGAACAAAACTTCTTGTCGCATATATCAACGGTTTCAGGGCGCTTAATCACGTGTCGACTGTAAAATTTTAGTGGATTCTGGCACAAAAGAACCGTCCCTTAAAGATTAAAGCGCAATGGATACGCTGCGGCTTCTCCTGCGTAATCGATGCCAATACGCTTTGAAACGACTATCTGCATTTCCCGCCACCCGTCGTCTGCGAGAAACAAAGCGTCCTCCGTAAGATCGGCGCCGTTGTGTGTTCGATCAATGGCCAGTGCACGACAGAGTTTTCCCGGACCGTCGCCAATCTGCTTACACTGACGTTTAGTCAGTTCTGAAAACTTCTTGCCAAAGCGATTTTGCGCCATTACATCGAGACCTGTAACAGGCTCAATAGCCCTAATCAGCACTGCCTCTGGGACCTCGACTTCCCGAGTTACCACATTGAAGCAGTTGTGTATCCCGTAAATCGTAAACACGTAGGCGCGACCCGGGGGCCCGTATATCACCTCCACCCGCTCAGTTCGCCTGCCGCCGTAAACATGCGACGCCTTGTCTTCAATGCCTAAATAGGCCTCTGTCTCGACGATGCGGCCTGCTATAAGCCCATCGCCCCATTGGCGTACAATGAGCTTTCCGAGCAGTTCCCGTGCAACGGTTACAGTATCTCGGTTGTAAAATGTTTTATCGAGTTTCTTCATCTCATCCCCTCTTCTCTTATTATAAATAGGTGGCAACTTCACCGCCGATGTATTAAACTGTTGAAGACATCAATTTTAAAGGAGGCCCTAGCATGAAAACACCTGTACAGCTTAAAAGCATTCGAATACTCTTGCTGGCACTGATAATGGTCAGTGTCCTCTTCCAGCAACTCATCCTCTCCGGCGGAAAGCTCTACCACGTTCTTTCCATTGTGAACGCCCTCGTCTTCGGCGCCGTCTTTGCTCTATCGGTACGTCTAAGCGTCAAGAAACTTCACAGAGCAGAAAGGTTCATTGTCTACGCGTTGCTCGCGCTCGTCATCATCCTCAACACGGTTCAGTTATTAGATTAGCCGCCTTAATCTATGGCGCTAATTGTTAAAAAACCTACACGAATGATTCCCAGTCCTTTACAATGGTAGCGACTTGCCGTATAATCTTATTGAAACTAATTATCATTTTTACTAGGAGGCCGCTATGTCATCATCATTGTACGAAAAAGAAACGTATTGGTCGCGCTTTGCAGCCGATTTTGAAGAAAAAAACACCTATGTTGTCGGAAAGGACAACTTCGATAAACTCGGCACCTATTTGGAGACGTTTTCAGATCTGGGTCACCTATTGGAACTGGGGTGCGGCAACGGCACGTACACCAAAATGCTCTGTAACAAGGCCGACGCCATCGTCGCCACAGACTATTCAGACGAAATGCTGGCCACCTTGCCGGCGCGTCTAGCCAACTACAGCAACATACGTTTTCAAAAGGAAAACTGTTTTGATTTATCTTTCGAGCCCTCGACTTACGACACGGTGTTTATGGCCAATTTGCTCCACATCATTCCTGAACCTGAGAAGGCGCTGAACGAATGCCACCGCGTATTAAAACCCGGTGGACGCCTAATCGTCGTCAGCTTTACAGTGGAGACGCTGTCTCAGGAACATATTGAAGGGCTACAAAAACGCTATGTCGACGCCTACGGTCTGCCGTCACCGCACAGCTATATGCTCACACAGGCAAGTGCCGAGACAATGGTTACTGATACCGGCTTTGAAGTGTGTTCTAATGTCCTCGTCGGCGATACGATGAAGGCCATCGTCGTGGAGGCCTGTAAAAAATAACCTCGAGATTGTCCCCACAATAGCGCCGTCTGGCGCTATTTTTATTTAAACTGCAGGCCCCTGGGGCGGCGCCTTTGTCCAGTGCTTAACGCCTGTTTTTTCGCGCTGAAACTATGAGCATCATCGGCCGCCTCAATTCATCGCGCATCCCTTCGACGGTGTCGAGTAAATGTGCAGGTGGTTGCGGTTCTACAACCCCTGTAATCTCAACCCCCGCCTCTAACAGTGTCTGCAAGTACGTGGTCAGTGTGCGGTGGTACTTGACCACGCCCTCACCCAAGAAGTTGGCTTCACGCACCCCTTCTTCAAAATACCTATCCACCGGAAAATGTGCAATACTGCGGTCCATACGCTGTAAACGTCGGGTGCTCCACTGAGAACACAAACGTCCCGTCGATGTTGAGCGCCCGATAGATGCGCTGGGCAATCTCCTTAAAAGACGGCAAATAATGAAGTGCCAGCACCAGCCAATCCTTCTACAGATCGCGGCATTGCACTGTACTTTTCAAAAAAAACAGCGTCGTCGTATTTATTTTTCATTTGTAAGCCTCCCTCGTCACATACTTTGCTTTAAATTATAACATGCTCGGTCAAAATCTGCGTTGCCACACTTCACTTAGGGTAACCTTTTGTATGAGGTGATGATAATGCAATACACTGTTTCTATTGACATCAATCAGCCACTGGACGTGGTGATTGAGCATTTTTCAGACTTAGAAGGGCGCTATCGTTGGCAAGTAGGTCTAAAATCGATGACCTGTCTAAAGGGCAACGGTTTTGAAGTCGGAACGCAGTCGGAGCTGGTTTTCAGCACAGGTAAACAGACGATGACAATGACGGAAACGATTCTAAAAAACGATTGTCCACATTGTTTTTCAGCACTCTACACTGTGAAAGGGGTACGCAACTTCTCGGAGGATTGTTTTGAATCGCTTGGGGAAAATCGAACGCGCTATACTTCACATCAGACGTTTGAGATGCAATCGCTCGTAATGAAACTCATCGGTCTTTTTATGCCTCGTATGTTTAAGAAACAGACGACGGCCACTTTAGAGGCTTTCAAAGCCTATTGCGAGCACTGAAAACGACGCTTCTGTCAATGGCGTTTTTGCCACTGTGTTTTGTTCGCTCCGTCCTCTCTATCACTCAACACTCAATACGCTTCGGTACATCAAAAACCCTTTTACGAACTCAACGCTTATGGATTAATAAAAGCCAGTCGACGACCATCGACTGGCTTTTACTCTAAATAGGATATGCAAAAATGGCACACTTTACACGGACAAGCTTTGAGGCTCTTTTACAAACCCCTTTGCCCTTTCTGCATGTCCAGTTCGCGCCATTTTATGCCTGTACGGCAGCCATCAAGGTGTAAAAGTGTTCGGGACTGCCCGTCTTGTAGAGGGCGTACCACGCTTCTAAAGCCTCTTTAGAGAACACTTCTAACAGCTGTAGAAGGTGCACGGTAAACGCCAAAGGCGCTATCCCGGAAGCGGTAATTACCCCGCCGTCTGTAACCGCAGGTTCTTGTCGATAGTGGGCTTCTCCCCGATAAGCGGGACATACTGCTTTTAGAAATGCTTTGTCGTTGCTCGTATGGTCAATGCTGTTCAGCACCCCTTCTTCTGCCAGGCGCATTGTCGCTCCACAGATTGCAGCTACAGTTGTTCCGGGACCGCGCCCTTTCACTAGTGCCATTATGGCGTCGTGCTCAGGTGTCAACCACGTATCGCCGCCGGGGAGCACCAAGACGTCGCCTTCTACCGGCGCACAGTCTGTTACTGTGATGTCCGGCACGACGGTTAAGCCGCCCATGGTGCGGATGGGTGTTTCTGTGGAGGCCACAGTCACCAGTTGCACTTCAGGGGCGTCTTTTTTAAAGTAACGTTTTGAGTACAGTTCCGCTGTAAGATAACTCACTTCCCAGTCAGCCATGGTATTGCATACATAAAGGTAAACGGTTCTTTTCATGTGTTACACTCCTTTTTTAAATGGTTTATCCCATTGTAACACGGCCTGACTGACACCTTGTGTCAGTCAGATATCAATGTGTGCCAGGGGGGACGGTTCTTTTGTGACGTTATTCGCGATACTGTAATGCCTCTGCACCTACAGAGCGTTTCCTATCAAGGCGTCTATCCCCTGTCGCTTTCCGTAACGCGACGATGGCGGGCAACCTTTCACCCGGCGGCCGTCCGCCATCACCCCATTGAAACGCACCGACACAGCGAAAGACCTGTCCACCTATTCCAATGGTTACAGGCCGCCTCACTGCACGAAAATGTTAAATTTTAGTGGATTCTGGCACAAAAGAACCGTCCCCCTTTTATTGAGCGATAAAGTGTGTGCCAGGGGGGACGGTTCTTTTGTGACGTTATTCGCAATACTGTAATGCCTCTGCACCTACAGAATGCTATCCTATCAAGGCGTCTATCCCCTGTCGCTTTCCGTAACGCGACGATGGCGGGCAACCTTTCACCCGGCGGCCGTCCGCCATCACCCCATTGAAACGCATCGACACAGCGAGAGACCTCTCCCCCTATTCCAACAGTTACAGGCCGCCTCACTGCGCGAAAATGTTAAATTTTAGTGGATTCTGGCACAAAAGAACCGTCCCCCCTTTAAAGAATTCCCAAACGCTCTTTAGTCGCCGGTAGAACCTGTGCAACCGCGCCGTAAAAATCGTCGCCAGAAAGGCGGTAGAACGCATCGTGTAGCACGCCGTTCAAAGCGTCGATGGTCTCTGCTTCCCGCACGAACTTCATCCTAAACTCAAAGGCCTTCAGCAACTGGTGCCACATAAGCAAAAACGCCTTGTTCGCTTCATAGTTCTCAATGCCAATCCACGCTTTCACCTCGACCTTGCCGAGGGTTGACTTCGTACAGGCATCTACCTGCAAAAAATACCGGATGTCGTCATCCGTATACACCCGGCCAAGCGGGAACAACTTGCAGACATTCGGCCTGCTCGCGTGTATGCTGCAGCGCCCGTCGCCGTCTAAGAACGCGCACCGCTTGTCGGCGCCACGCATTGCCAAATGGGGCAATCGTACCTTGCCTTGGCCGCCGAGGACGAGGACATCGCCCAACAACGCATCGAACGACGTCTTTAAATGACGTTTCATCACAAACACGTCGTAAGGTGTCAACGCAAACAAATCGCCAACATCGTGGCAACAAGCGCTACAGCCCTCACAACCGCCGGCGTCCGCCTCGACCCTATCGTTTATATCGTACAGCTTGCCATCTGACAAAGCGTTTAAATCCGCCACTGTTTTCATCCCCCTTACCTGCACTTTCTCAAAATTTCATAAGAGCCGCCGACAAGCAATCCCCCATAAAACAGGAGGATGGAGGCCGCACTTATGCGTTCAGCTTAAAGTATACAATAAAAAAGCCCCCCTGCACAGCAGAAGCGTGTGCAGAGGCGCAGAGTTTTCATGCTAAGTAAGGCCTTGGTGTACGGAACACAGGCGACAACACTTAATTCGGTACATTATAACGTATGCTGACGCTCTCACCATGCCACTTATCGTAGCTGTTCACTTGAACTGTTCCCAGCTTAGAAGCCGTTGGCGCCTTAATAAAAGCGTCGTCCGTCTGAGACGTTCCCCACTTGTAGTAACCACCTGAATTGTAGAGGTGGGCGTTGGCGAAAATCGCATTCTCAAACCAGCTGCCGGTGTTGCTGTTTAAAGTGCCGCTGTTGTTTTGAGCCATAGTAATTTCTCTGTAGATGTTGACATTGCTCAAGCGGCTGTTAATCGGGTTCCCTGAAAAGCTTACAGTCTTCGTCCAAAGCACGTCGCTGAAATTGTCTGCATTGAGTACCCTCAGTGTCACTTTGTCCACAGAAGACGTGTTGGTAATCTCGACGTGTAAGTATACGCGGTTAATCGTGCTCCCCAGTAAATCGCCATTGTCCCAACTTACATCGTATCCACCTTTATCACCTTTCGATGGGTTCCAGACGCCTGTGTTGGTAAATGGCCTCCAACCATCACCAGGTTTGTAGACCACGCCGTAGTCCCCGACAATAGAAGACGGGTTGGTGTTGACGGCAAAAAACATGTACGCACGGTCTGAAGACGCCATGTTTCGGATAGTCGGCAAAGTGGCAAACGCGGTGGCTTCATCGTAACCCGCTTCGCTCTTAACGAGCCAATACGTGCCCGTCTGATCGTTGGCTTCAACTTTCGAACCATACCCGCCGGTGTACGAACGCGTGCCGATTGCAGCTGGCGACAGGCCCACTTCACCCAAATCAAAATCGCCGGTCGCTTGGGTCTCAGTAACCGCTTCATCAGGCGCTTTCAGCCCCTCTAAGTATTGGGCCACTTGAACATCTGTAAAACCGTAGGATTCCGCCTGCCATTTAAGGCTCTCAAGTGCCTGTGTTTCAAACGCCGACAGCGCCTCAGTTTCAATGCCCTTCTCGTTAAAATACGCCGTCAAAGCATCCGGTGTCGGCGCAGTCTCTTCACCTGCAAACCCTGCAAATGGCGTCGTCAACAGTGCGGTGATGCATAAACCAATCCATAATTTCTTCATCATGCTGCCTCCTTAAATCACTATTGGTAATAGAGTCGTTAGAAGCGCGATGTATCGCGTTCTCTCTATAAAAACGTACGGAGGCGTCAAAATCTTACACTTTCACATAAATTTTAACAATTCTTAACAACCGATGTGCGTTTTTTCAGCAGCGTATAGGCCACAGTGCCCGTTACAATCATCGTCACCCCGACGAGGTGGTAAATTTCCAAAGGTTCATTGAGCAGCAGAGCGCCTGCGAGAAGCGTCACCACCGTGGACACGTTATTGAACAACCCCACGGTTCCCGCTTCTATAACTCTCAAGGCGTAAGCGCTCAGCATCGCTGTTAAAAGCGACGACAGCACGCCGAGATAGAGTATTGATGATACGTACGTTACAGACTGTAACGGCGCCACAAATGCTTCTATCGTCCCATCGATGAGATGCCGACTCAGTGCAAGTCCGTTAAACACGGCAAAGGCGGTCCAGCTCATGGCGAAGACAATGGTCTTGACTGAATAACGACCGGCGATTTTTTTCAAATAGACGTTGTAGATCGCGATGGCCACTACTGAAAGGAGCAACAGGAGGATGCCTTGTAAGCTTTCACCCCCCAGTGCCGCACCGCTGAAAACGTTGATGCCGACGACGCCTGCAACAGAAAGCGCCATCATCGCCCCTTGCGCCCAAGTTAGGCGCTCCTTTAGTACGACCCATGCCACGAGGGCAGTTGCAATCGGCGCCAGTGCAATGACAACCCCCGCTTCTGACGATGTGACGTACTGAAGGCCGGCTGTCTGTAGGGCAAAAAATAAGATGGGGTACGCCGCACTCAATGGCACCAAACGCAACCAATCTTTAAAACCCAGTTTGGACCTGAACCCGATGGTACATGCGGCGGCAACTGTAAATCGATGGGCGAGCACTATCTCAGTGTCTGCATAGGTCAGTGCTGTTTTGACAAAAAACAGAGACAGTCCGATGATTATCGCTTGTAAGGTAACGGCTCCAATGGCCTTTGTTCTTTTGTTCATACTTCCCCTCCTCTTTTACGACGGTGTGATGTTTTTATTGTAAACACTAAGGCCGTTTGATACAATAAAAACCCCACTCATCTGTACCGGTACAGGAGGTGCCACATGGAAAAGTACAAACGCATTGCCGCATCACTGGAACGAGAGATTGAAAACGGCACCACTGCGCAACTGGACAGCATTCGAAAGCTCGCTCAAACATACAGTTGCAGCAAAAGTACGGTTATCAAAGCGCTCGAGTTGCTCGTGGAACGGCATCTCGTGTACGCCGTGCCAAAAAGCGGTTATTACGTCGTTCAAAAAACAGAGGCGCCTAAAGCGCCACCTACAACTGCCATTGATTTTATCAACACATCGCCGCATTGGGCCCACTACCCTTACGACGATTTCAAGCTCTGCTTAAACAAAGCTGTAGACACTTACAAGACGGCGCTTTTCACCTATGGGACGCCTCAGGGACTTCCCGATTTAATTGATGAAGCGCGACAGTTGCTTACCCATTATCAGGTTTTTTGCAAACCGGAGGCCATTGTCGTCGTCTCAGGTGTACAGCAAGCGCTGTCGCTGCTCTGTCAAATGCCTTTTCCAGGTGCGCCTAAAACCGCCTTAATTGAAAACCCCGGCTACCATCTCCTCATCGAAATGCTCGACGTTATGAAGGTTCCCGTGGCCACTATTGAGCGCACGGAATCAGGTATTGACTTCAATCGGCTAGAAGCCCTATTTCAAACGGGCACCATTAAATTCTTCTACTGTATGCCGCGCATTCACAACCCTTTAGGGGTCTCGTACACACGTGAACAAAAGAAAAAGCTGGTGGCTTTGGCAGCTCAATACGGCGTCTACATCGTGGAAGACGACTATCTAGCGGATTTTGAAACCGAACGCACGGTGGACCCTCTGCACTATTACGACACCGAACAGCGCGTCATCTACTTAAAGAGTTTCTCTAAGATTATGTTTCCCGGGTTACGCGTCGGCTTTGCTGTTTTGCCGGAGGCCCTGAGAGAAACCTTTGTACAGCACAAACATTTTAACGATATTGACAGCTCGATGTTTTCTCAAGCCGCCTTGACGCTCTACATTCAAAACGGCATGTTTCAAAGACACATCAAAAAGCTTCAAGACCAGTATACGGCCAAAACAGCCGCCCTCGAAAACGCCTTTGTTGCAACAGGTGCACGTCATTTGTTGCCGAACACCCCACTAAAAGGCGCCAAGACTGTTATGACTTTACCCGAAACGGTGACGGCGACGGCGTTGGTGCAGGCCCTTAAAAGGCGAGAAGTTCTCGTGGAAGATTTGACGCGAAATTGTTACCCCCCGATACAAAACAAGCACCGCATTAAACTCGATGTCTTTAACACGGCGCCATCTCGTATTACAGAGGGGGTGGAGAGAATCGTCGAAACGCTTGAGAGCTTGCTTTAAAAAGTGCGTTATCGCCTCTCCACTGTCAGCTCAATAACCATGCCCCACTCGCTATTTTAGAGACGATATAATCGTAGATTTGTTTGACGATGGGCACCGGATGCGCTCTGTCAGGGCGCCACGTCTCTTTGTCCAATTTAATGTGTACCCTATGGGTTAGCCTCCATTTACGGTCTTCGAATTAACTTGCCGATACCTGTTGCCAGTGCGTAAACAGCAGCTCCCGCCATGAAAAAACCGCCGCAGACACTACCGTTGCGACGGTTTTTTTCAGTGGTTGTGAGATGCACGAAATCGACTACATTTTGTCTTCGTGTCTATGGAACCAAAACACACCGTATTTAATAGAGTTCGTCAACTTGCTCTTGTCGAAGAACGTGTAGTTGTCCGGCATGCTGGTGAGTTTGTAGTGCGGGTTGGATACCGGATTGGCACCCATCTGGAACTTGTCAAACGCAATGGCGTAGCTTTTGACGAGTGCTTGTCTTGCCTCTAAACTGAATGAGGCACTTTCAATGGGTTTTCTCACATTGATGCTTTTCCAGTACTCGGAATAGTTCGGATTAATTGAGTTCAGCCCCCACTTTTCTCCGGCTTCTCTGTAGTCGCTCCAGACGCTGTTGTAGTTGGCTACTCTGTTGGTCAAACAGTCCCAAACACCCTCTAAAGAAGTAATTCTGCTACCCGACTCATTGGCCACTTCGTCAAATGCAGCGCGCGCCACGTATTCAAAATCCGATAATGTGTTCGGGTCGCTGGTGTTTTGCATTGAACCGACGAAGTTTACAAAGACGCCGTAATGGGTGAACGAACCGTAAGAAAAAGGATCCAGTTCATCTTGAATCACTTCGTACCATTTTTGCATAGAGCCTTTGTAATTGGAAGGGTAGCCCGCTTCGATCAACGCTGTTTTCTGGCTCTCTGTCAGCTGCTCATAAGACGATGCAAATGCCGAACCGGCAAACAGTGTACAAAGTAAAGCCGTCATAAGTATCAGTGCTGTTATTTTTTTCATTTCCATACCTCCTGTTCCATACCTCCTGTGTAAATGTGCATCTCACTCTATTAACCAAACCGATATTGTAAAAAGTCAACCAAGGTGATAAAATTTAATGGTTAAAAATAGGAGGTTTTATGTTTTCTAATGACGCCTTGTACCGAGAACTTCTGGCCTACAAAGACGCTCAGTCACCGGAGGCACTGGCATCGCTTCTTTCCGCTTATCACCCTTTGTTGAGAAAACTCTCTTTTATCGACGGCTGTTTTAGCGAAGACCTGTACTCTGAGCTCAAAATTCAATTCATCAAGTGCTTGAACGCCTTTGAGCCACATAAGCCGAATACAGACTGAGCGCCTTTTGCCGCCTCTTGTAAGCGGCCTGTTTGGTAATGCCAAGTACCCTGCCGATTTCAACGTCGGTATACCCCAGTATGTAATAGGCGTTCAGTACATTGTAACACGTCGCATCTAGCGCCTTTTGCTCATGGGCAAACGCCAAACTGTCCAGTAAGCCGTCTTCAAACGACGGCATTGCCACATCGATTTCCAGCGGGTCGACAGGAATGTCCTCTGCCGCGCGCCAATGGCGCCTCAGGTAATTCTTACGCGCGCCAACCAGTGACCGCTTTAAATAGGTGTTGAACTGAGCACTCACTTTCTCTTCAGACATACCATTCCCCGCTTTCTTTTTTCTTTAAAAGCGGCCCTTCACAGAGGAAAAGCCGCCTAGCAAACTAACCTTTTAAGCGATTGTCCGCTCGGTATCTCGCCCGCATGGGATTGCCCTCGGCCCGTTTAACCGACAGCGTATTTAAATGATAGCTCACCGACCACAGGGTATCGAACTTCAAGTGACGTTTGTATTGACACAGAAACCCATGGCGCCCTGAGGCAATGTCTAGACCAAGTGCTTCTGTGTACGGTATTTCCTCTGTGAGCGCGCGGACAACCGTGTCGTATCGGTCTAATGTGCCGTACCAATTGGGATTGGGCCGATTGTCGTACGCCACCATCTCCGGGTCTACAAAGTGATTGGTGGCTACGATAAAGTCCGTCCCTTCTTCAGGTGTCCTCACCGCCATTCGCCCCGGCGCCATCTCTACTGCGGCCAGTGCACCGGTGGGATCGGCCAGCACCAGCGTGTGCGATGTCATCGTCGGCGTCCGCGCAAGCAAGTCGAGCGCCTCGTCAACTGTGCGGCACTTTTCAAGGAGCATGCGCACCATCATTAAGAAATTGAGTCCCGGTGCCACCGACTTCGGTGCCGCAAAAGTCATCCCCACTGCCAAGCCGTGGGCATTGAGACCATCTTCTTTGCCAATTAGCCCGTCGCCGTGCCCGAGAAAGGCGTACCCGTTTTCAGGGGTGTACAACGCGCTCTCAGTGGTCTTTTTTAAATTGACAAACATATCGTGGTTTCTCACGAAGTGAACCGCCTCACCTGTGCGGTAAGCAAACGTCGTACACCCGACGTCGAAGGCGTAGGCGCCTGCTGTAATCAAAAAAGTTCCAAAGGCCAGCGGGTCCACTTCCAGCCCCTTTGCCATGCCCTCGATCTCCGCCACAATTTCGGGGTAAATGTCCGCACACAATTCGAGGGATGCTTTTCCCATGGCGAGGCGCTCTTTATCCGCTGCCAACAGCGGCGTTAAATCCACGTGGTGCTTCTTCAACAGGGCGCCGTAGCGGTACCCCATTTCATGGTGCTTACCTTTAAATCTCGGTTTGTACATCTCGACCTCCTTTTGTCTATAGAGGCAGTTTATCAAACTGAGTCGGCAAAATCTTGACATCTATTGCGGCTTTATCGGCACTAGGATTTCCAAAGTCCCCGTTTGGTTTTCAAAAGAGAAATCGGCACTGTAACGCTCGATAACAGCACTTTCTTCCAACGCGTAGGGAGCTTTTTTAAACCACGAAAAATAAATGTGCGCGTAGAGGGCGTGCAGTTGCTCGCGTCCACCTATAAGCTTGAAACAAGCGTAGTGTTGCGCCGGCAATACCAGCGTGTCCAGCGCCCCTTCCGGCGCATCGAACACGCCGCCTATAAAGACCGCCTGCGCCGTATCAAAATCGATTTTACGCGAATCGCAAGTGGTCTCAGGTGGCCACACCATGTACAGATAAAGGGTCTGAGGCCGAACGGCGTTCTCTCGGAGGTAGCTCAGAACCGTTTCCCAATAGGGCTCGACCTGCATGGTGTCCAGAGATACCGACCCTCGTACCCCTTTCAGCACCTGTCGGTCACAGGTTTCAAATGTCGGCGGCGCACAGTGGACTTGCGTCAACTGTGCCATATCCGGCGCCGCCACCGCCAACAGTCGATTGCGTATCGGCGCTTTGCGGTAGGCGCTTGGCGTCACGCCAAAATACGCCTTGAAAGCACGTGTAAACGTCTCGTGTGCAGTGTACCCACACGTCAAAGCGATGTCTATAATCTTCTCTCTACGCGCAACAAGACGCTCGGCTATCACTGTAAAGCGCCTGCGCCGTATGTAGTCGGCAAGAGTGTACCCCGTCTGTGCGTAAAAAATACGGTGAAAATGGTACTTTGAGAGAAATACTTCTTCAAACAGCGCCTCGTATACAGTCGTCTCGAACAAATGCGCTTCTATGTAATTGATGACGCGCAGCACGTCGTGTTGATAGGTCAAAGTTCCCCCTCCTCTCTACCGACTGACTCAGTCAGCCAATCGACAGCGTCTTTAATATTTTCGGCCACATAATCGGGGGTCATATCCGCCCACGTGTGGCGATAGGTCGTCCAACTGCTCGCCCCGCCACCAGTGAGCACTAAGATGCTTCCGGTGCCAACGGCTTGAGCGAGGCGCATATCGCTAATCCCCATATCGCCGATGACATAGCTCTTTGAAAGATCAATCGGGTAGTCGCGCAACGCGCGCTCAATAAGCCCGGGTTTCGGTTTTTTACACCGACAACTCCCCTTTGCATGGGGACAACAGTAAAAGCCCCTTAAAGCGATGCCAGCATCGTCAAAAGCCTTTACAATGCGCGCTTCGTGTGTCAAGTAGGTTTCCCAAGTTAAAAACCCCTTGGCAATGCGACTTTGATTCGTGACGATAAAAAGCAGGTACCCCTCTGTCTGTGCGCGCTTTAGCGCTTCCAGTGTATAGGGGTAAAACTCAAAATCGCGCGCATCCCCTAAAAAATCCCCGCCTAGGGTGCCCTGTAAATCTAAAAACAAAGCCTTTTGCATAACGCCCTCACTTTCATAAGTTCGCACCTTGTCAGCGCGACTAATTCTTACTGCGTTTGCCGCGTTTTAAAAAGGGTTTTATCACTGTCAACGGGTAACGCAACCACTTGTTGTCCAGCGCCTTGTGCGCCGCTTTCAGTTGCTTGCGTATTTCTATATGCTGCGGGCAATGCCGCTCGCATTTGCCGCACTCGGTACACTGGTCGGCGCCGGACTTGCGCTCGCCTAAAAACCCCGCACATCTACCGATGTACTGCATCTGCGCCATTCTGCCGCCGAAGAAGTACTTGCTGTTGTAATCGCTAAACGTCGCGGGAATGTCCACGCCAAAAGGACAAGGCATACAGTAATTGCATCCGGTGCAAGGCACCTGCATCAGCTTTCTGTAGAGCGCTTTGACATCGTCCACAACAGCCAGTTCTTCCGGAGATAAACACCCCGGCGTCGCCAAGGCCGCCACGCGCATGTTTTCTTCAATATGAGCGTCTACATTCATACCGCTGAGCACGACGCCGACTTCTTCATGATGCCAAATCCATCTCAGCCCCCAATCTGCCGGCGTGCGCTTTTCGCTGTAGGCGTCGAACCGCGCCCTCACTTTATCAGGAGCCATCGCCGCCAAACTGCCGCCGCGCAGCGGTTCCATTACAACGACGCCAATGCCCAGTTCGTGTGCCCGCTTTAAACCCGCCAACCCCGCTTGATGGTTTTCGTCCAGATAATTAAATTGAATCTGGCAAAAATCCCAATTGTAATCTTCTAAAATCTCGATAAAGGCCTCCGGCCTACCGTGAAACGAAAATCCGATATGCCGTATGGCGCCACTGGCCTTTTTCGCTTCAATAAACTCTAGAATCCCAAAGGCTTTTAGCTGTTGCCACGAGGCCATGCTGTCGAGCATGTGCATCAAGTAGTAGTCGATGTACGATGTTCTGAGGCGTTCGAGCTGTGTGTCAAAATACTTCGGTATCTGCTCGGCCTTGGTCACGAAAAACGTCGGGAGTTTGTCAGCGATGTACACCTGTTCCCGTATGCCGTGTGCCTCAATGAACTTGCCCAGTACAACTTCGCTTTTGCCGCTGTGGTACGTGTAAGCCGTGTCGTAATAGTTGACCCCGTTTTCAAACGCGTAGAGCATTTGACGCATGGCTGTCGCCTCATCGATTTTTCCGTTTTTTGTCGGAAATCTGAGACAACCGTACCCCAGTGCAGAAAGGGCCTCACCGCCCTCTGTCAATTTTCTGTATTGCATCCTTATACCCCTTTGTTGTCCAATCCTTTTACTATGTACCATCTGTCAAACGCTCAAAAAACAGTTACAGTGCTTAGTTGTCGAGTTTTTCTTATGGTACTATTACACGTAGGGGTCGAGTCGTTTCTTGTTAAAACTTTCCCACTACACCAATTCTATGGTACTTTTTTAAAGCATCTGCTGTCAATACCTATTCGTCGGCGGCGCTTGACATCTTTCTCCAAACAGCGTAAGATTCAACTATATTAAGATTCCGTTCTAAAGGAGGCCCACATGCCATTTGTTATTGTTCTGTATGTGCTCGGTTTCGCGTTAAATTTTTTCGTCACACTGAAATACCCCGACGGAGATTTTTCCACTGCCGGCATCGTCGTATCCAACCTCTATTTTCTCGCACTCGCATACTTTCTCTACAAAAACAGTCAACACAAAATCATCAAACGCGCCCTGCCGATTTTGGGCCTGCTCAGCCTTTTAATAGCAATCTTTCACGCCGTCGACAACATGTCCTTTTTAATCAGCGGTATACGCGACGGTCTTTCACTGCTCTTTGTAGCTGTCTATGCGCCACTGTTCGGCATCAATGCACTTTTTAACCTTTCAATCGGTTGGTTCGCCGCGCTTATGGGAGGCATTTTTGTGGCAATTTGGTTAATCGCTTACAAAAAGAAACAACCGACGTCATAAAGACCGTCGGTTAAACACATCGAATCGCGTAAGCTTATTTTGAAAAACTCTTGGAACGCCCCTTTGCCAAAGGGGTGTTTTTTGTACAAAAAATCAAAGGGATGCTCAGCTACAAGTGTATGGTTGCACACAATTGTTTTGTACTCAATTATTTTTAGCATCTATTGAAGGCCCTGTCTCTTTGAGCGTTACCATCCAAGCAATCGACGACAATACGGCGGCGCAGATAAGCCGTTCTTTTAATTGTGAACGCTGTAGGACATTAGAGCCATAAGCTTAGCCCCTGTTGAATACAAGTGAGTCCCCCCCCAGGTCATTAGCAACTCAAACGCCCTGTACCCAAAACCTTTTTGCCGCCAATTATGCACCACAAGTGCTGCACCATGCAACAAAATCCCGTAAGTCAATCCGTCTTCAAAACCTCGATACTTTGACAACCTCGAAATCGCACCGATCATCATTAATAGCCATGCGCCAATCCGCATCCATTCAGCGTATTTCTTCATCACGCCCCCACTTTAAGAAATAGATAAGTACCCAGAACGGCGCTCACGGCATTGGCGACCAGCGCAAACGCCACGCGGCGCCCTCTGCTGTGATCGTTTAGATAGCGGGCGAACAGTATGGGCTCGACGACAAAAACAAACACTTCCCCCAGGGCAAATGCAAACAACGCCAACAACATGCCCAGCGTATAGGTCGACCACGAAATGGCCAGTGCCAACAGCACCTGAGTGAACGCATTGACTTTTAGAAAGACGATCCCATCTGCCTTTGAACGGAAGCCAAACGCCCAGAACACCGCCCCTTCCAACACAAGGGTAATCACAAACATGCGCAGCAGCATCCACAGTGTTAAACCAATAACGGATTTCTCCTGTGCTTTGCCGGTCTGAACGTCGAAAACAACGACACTGTCAAAAGCGCGCTTCTCGACGACATCAGACACCACAACCGTTCCATCGTCCTGCACCAAAAGAATTTTAAACACATCCGGCACGCGGTAGGTAAACACCGCTCGAGCAGAACCGCTCTCAATGGCTACTTCAGGGTAACCGCTAATCGGCATAAGACCGTTGGCTTGCGCCGCAATCCAGCCATCTTCATCAAACGCCTTAATCAGCTCGTAATGCGCCTGATGCACCCCGTCGTAAGTCTCCCACGGCGTCATCGTTCCACGCGTCTTAGACTCAATTAGCAAATCCACCAGACACGTCTCCCCAGTCACCCCTTCAATTTCAATCACCAAAGAAGGTTTTGGCCCTGCGTCGGAAAAAGCAACACTGCCACTCATCAGAAACAGAAAACTTATTAAAATGACCCCTATTTTTTTCATAGGCACCCTCCTAACATCTGGTTCTATTGTACCATATACCGGAGGATTCTTTAAGTTTGGGACAACAGAAGCTCTAGTGGCCTGTAGCGTTGAGATTTAATTAAAAATGCCAGATAGTCTGTATCAGTGCAAGGCAAAATATCGACGACAATGCGGGACATTGTTGAGAGATTTTAACGCCGCAATGATGCAGAGTAGATGAGTAGTTTTTTTAATTATGAACGCTACAGGACACTAGTGGCCGCCGTTCATAACCCTAAGGCTTAATACAGCCAAATGCCCATACCTATTAAAAGTGCCGAGTAGACAACCACACCGATATTCAGTCTCAGCATTTTCGACTTGTCGTTCAGCGTCTCCGACGCAAATCGACGAAATCCGTCGTAGTTAAACAGCAAGTGCCAGACTTTCACCGTTGTCAACGACACCAAAGCGGCGATAACCCAACTGTACGGCACATCGGTCTTAAAGACGCGGTACCACGTGACGCCCACAAGTCCCAAACAGAGCACGGCAATAATGAGTATGGCTTTAGGACGCTTTTGAGCGTAAGCGCTGTTAAGCTCCCAAGTTTTCCACCGCTCCCCCATAATGCCCATTACAATTCTCGAACCGATACCAATTGCCGCCCAAATAAAACACACCACACTGAAATAATTCATATGTCCTCCTTCGTTAGTCGAGACCGAACAACGCCGCTGCGTTGTCGTATACAATTTGCTTTCGCGCTTCCTCATCACCTTCTGTAGCCGCCAACACATTGGCCAACGTAACAGCCGGCGGCAAAGCGGGCCAATCGGATCCAAAGAGCAAGCGATGCGCCCCCACCTTCTCAATTAAGGCCCTGATACTACTTTCACTTTGACACGACAGCTCTGCATAAGTAGCGGGGTATTGCTCTAGGAGCGCCGCAACGCGTTCGTACTCGTGTATGCCACTGTGCCCAAAAATAAACTTTAGGTTCTCAGGTGCCGCCGCCAACAGCTTCTCAAAACACGATACCTTAGTCGACGTCAGCAACTCTGCTACTTTGCCCTTGATGCCGTAAGCTTCAACATCTATAGCACCTGTGTGAAACAATACCGGCAATTCTAGTGCCGCCGCCCGAGTGAGCATCTTCACCAGTACATCGAAATGTCGGTCGATATCCGCCCCTGTCATCTTGAGCTTCATCCCGCGGGCACCTTCCGTGACATAGCGCTCAAATTTTGAAAGCGCCTCACTGTCTCCCGGGTGTACTGAACAAAAGGGAATAAAATCTCCCGGGTACCGTTTGGCAATATCGAGGGCTTCCGGTGAGCAGTCGCACTTTGCTGTACTAATGGGCAACACCACACTGCGAACCACGTAGTTGGCCTTTTGATACGCCAAAGCATTTTCAATTGAGCCGCTTCTCATAATGTCTTTGTAAATCCTTATCCCCTCTGTAGCGAAGCGAAACAGTGCGCCGAAACCGCTATACTTCCACTTTAGAAAGTCGGGATCATGCCAATAGGGGACTGTGAAATCTCGATGGGCCGCTGACGGCACCGTCGGGTAAGTAGGGGGGGCACTTGCCTCTGTCGTTTTATCACGCGCCGGCAGCGCCGCACTTAAATGGCAGTGACAATCGATTACTTTTAAAGGACCGTCAAACGCCAGCTGATCTGTGCCAGGTTTCAAATATTTGTGCATTACTTCCTCCTCAATAGATGGTTAACACGCAAATGTGACCACTAGGTCATATGACTGTTAGTCGTATTATAATGAATTCACATCCCTTTGTCAAGAGGCGTAATATGCTAGAGCACATTTTCGAATTTCTATTTTTGGTAAATAATAGTGTTTTCGTGCACAAAAGAACCGTCCCCTTTGGAACGGTTTCGCTCTTTATCGCATATGTCGAATGCTGACACCTAGTCGGCCCAGCAATTTCTTAAATTGAGTGCGCCGATCTGTGCTCAACGTCAGGCCGGCTCGGTACGCCACTGTTCGTGGTCTTGAAAGTCGTCTTTATGCAGTACTTTTGGCATATTGCGCCTTAAAAAGAACCCGACGTTTTCAGGGTCGAAAACAAAGGCCTCCGGCAGTCGCCGCTTCAGTTCATAAGCACAAGTCGTTTTACCGGAGCCGAAAGCCCCATTTACCCAAACAATCATCGTTCCCTCCTCACTGTCAATCCGTCAGATAAGTCGACATCAGAACGCTATAAACACTGCGCCGCGTCGATTAACTCACTGTGCTTAAAACGCTTTGGCGTCTCCGACAGCCACCTTGCGGCTATGGTTTCCCAATGCGCCATACGGCGGTTGGTCTTTGCCAACCACGCTTCGTAGACCCAAGTTTTCCCAAGTTGTCGATAGCCCAATAAAAGTTTCAAGGCACGCCACTCGCTTTCGAGAAGCGGCAACACCGACTGGTAACCTCTTAGGAATTGAACCGTCTCATCGACACCAAATGCCGAGACATAAACCGCTGTGTCGATGTCTCGTACCAGTGCATCCGTTCTACCGGCGCCATCTGTCCAGTCGACGAGGGCTACCACCGCCAAGTCGTCATCGAACAGAACCTGTTCAACCCAGAAAGAGTTGAATACTGTGCCAGTGCGTACCAGCAGCTGTTCGCCTTGGCCATAGGTCTTCGGCAAGTTGCCAAGCAATTGCACCGATGCGTCGAGAATCTCACGGGCATACGCCGGAAATTTACCGACTTGACCTTCGTATTTCAGGCGCACGGCCATACAGCCCTCAAGTGATTCTTTCACGGTAGGAACGCGGAGTTCAGTAGTACCGGCAATCGGCTGTCGACTGTGAAATGTCGCCAGCAAAGCCCCCATGGCTCTAGCACCTTCAGGTGGCAACGTCCCCGGGTGATAGGTCGTGCCTGTAACCCACGCGTTGACTTGATAGACTTCTCCTTCAAAGTGTGCGAAGCAACTGCCGTCTTTGGTATAAATCAGCTTGGGCACCGGAAAACCGCTTTGTCTCAAGGTTTCGCCGAGTGCCACCCCCCGCTGCATCTCCTCGTAGCGCGTCGCCAGCCGATGCTTCCGCCAAAAGCGCTTGACGTAGTACGCGGTATTCCCTGTTTGAACTTTAAAACTCTCTTCCCACAACCCGTGTTCTAGTGGGAGTATTTCGCAAACTTCCAAATCATAATGCCGCTTAAGCGCTTTTCGCATTCGCTCCATGCCACGATCTCCTTACAATTTGATTACTGGTTACTGCCTTCATACCGCATTAAAGCGCGGTTGAACGCATAAGTCGCAAGCCCCTTTAAAACTAACGCCATGCCAATGCCATACACCAACACCATTCTATTGTGCTCAGAAAACAGAGCGGCCTTTGCGGGCAAATAGCCGAGATAGGCAAATGGAAAGACCCAAGTCAACACCTTTGACAGCACTTCCGGGAAGATAGAAAACGGGTAGTGAATGTATTTGAGTACTTCTGAGAGGCTGTCGTAGGGGGTGTACAGATAATGCGTGTAAAAGAGCACCGCACTGGCCAAGGTCATCAACGAAGACAACGCCGAAATGCCCACAGCCGACAACAGGAACGCCGTTGCGACTTCTTGCCACCCGACGGTGCTGTTCCCATAGACGATAAGGAGCCCACACCCCACCAAGAGTTTGTTTAAAGGCGCCACTGAAAAATCGCGAAAGCGTATGGTAAAGAGCGGTGCCTGCGGTTGCCACATCATGCGTTCCATCTCGCCTGAAAACAAGTAGCCTTTGAGGCTTCTCAAGTTGCCGTAAAGCAGCTGGTAAAGGGCGAGGTTAACGGTCACCACCCCGTACAAAAAGATGAGACTGCTCTGCGTCCAGCCGTCGATGGTGTCCACATATGCGTAAACCACCTTAAAAAACATCAGGTCCAGCGCCACATTGACTAGGCTCACCACCAATCCTATAAGAAAATCGCCTTTGTAAGCAGTGAGTTTCTTGACATTCATCGTTAAAAAGACGCCGATAAGTTTGAGTTTAGCCACCATTGAGACTCACATCCTTTTGCGCTTTGTAAAATACGCCTTTGGCCGCAAAAGTTAATACCGCCAGCCAAAAGCATTGGATAATGACGCCTTCAAGAAAGCCTTCCCCGCCGTTGAGAAACACATTCACAGGGGTGAAAACCATCCCTGGAAACGGGCTGTAGCGAACAACTTTATAGGCGAATGCCCCCAACATATCTACTGGGAACAGCCGCCCTGTAAAAAACATAAACAACCCGCTTTTTAAAAGCGCAATGCCCCAACTGTTCTCTGTCCAAAAAGTCAAATACCCCATGAGACAGTCAAACTGAATAGCGGTCAGCACCCCCAGTATGGCTAAAACAATAAAAGCAGTGGCCCCAAGCACATCGCCTTTGTTCTGAAGGGCGATAAACAAAACAACTAATGGCCCATAGAGGAGCGCGTTCACACAGGCAATACCGACGTTTTTATAAAGTACCTGAACGCCGTAATCCATCGGTCGCACCAGTGCATTGACAACAGCGCCGCTCTTGATGTCCCGCCCTATAAAGTGAATGTTGGGGTAACTAATGAGCAACTGCACGTATAAGCTCAATACGAGATAGACGACGAAGGTATCAAAATCACGTCCCGCAACAACAGGCGTATTTGAAAAGACTGCCCGCCAAAAATAGTACACGAGGCCAAATTGCACCAACGCTTTCAGCAAAGCGTCAATGAGAATCCTCTTGTCGAAATATTGAATTTTAATCCCGGCTAAAAGCCACACTTTTCTAAGCGCCATACACATCACCGATCCCCATAAATGTTTTTAATAACGGTTTCAAAGGGCACCGGCTCAAGTGAAAAGCGCTCAATGGTGGCGATGCGTTTCATTTTATCTAAGGTATCCCCCACCTGATAGGCCGCTTCTTCCGATAGCGTAAACGCCACTATTTGGGGGCGCTGAGTGGTTACAATGTGTTCGGGAAACACCGATTGTAAGGTCTCTTCCGACAGAGGCTCTCGACACTCTATCCTCAGTGTGTAGTGATTGGCGTATTGCCGAACTAAGGCGTCCAAATGTCCGTCGTAAATAATCTGCCCCTGATCGAGCACCACAAGTCGCCGACAAGTGCGCTCGATATCGTTCATGTTGTGAGAGGTAAAAATCAGTGTCATCTGCGTTTCTCGCTGAATGGCCTCAATCTCTCTGAGAATTAAATCGCGTGTAAAAAGGTCGAGCCCCAATGTGGCTTCGTCGAGGAGTAGGAGTCTGGGTTCGTGCAACAAACTACCGACGATTTCACATTTCATCCGCTGACCGAGACTGAGCTTTCTCAGCGGAATAGAAAGCAGGTCGGCCAGTTTAAAACGTTCAATATACGTTTTGAGACGCCGGTCGAAAACGGCCTTGGGCACTTGGTAGATTTGCCTTAAAATTTTGTAGCTGTCCATAATAGACAAATCTGCCCACAGCTGTCCACGGTGGCCAAACAACACGCCAATAGACTGTTTGTAGGTGTTGTCTCCAAGCGACAAAGGGCTGCCGTCAATCATCACCGCGCCCTGTGTCGGTGTCAATACACCACTGAGAATTTTAATAAGTGTGGACTTCCCTGCGCCGTTAAGGCCTATTAAACCGACGCACTCACCTGAATCGATATTGAGAGTAACGCCATTTAACGCCAATTTTTGGACGCTGTTCTTTTTAAACAGGGAACGGTTGACGGTATAGGTTTTATGTATGTCTTCAAGGGTTATCTGCATAGTCACCTCATAAACTTATGGCTTTGAATATTTATTTTAAAGGACTAACGACCATTTGTCCAGAATATTCTCAAAAATCCACAGTCCAAATTGTATCTTGGAGCCCGCCATCAAAGCCTAACGCCTCAGTTGTCATATTTTTACTATGAACCGCTCTTTTCAATTAATTCTATCGCTTTCTCCATTTCCAGATCTCTTTTTTTCAAGTGGTCATCTAGCGTGTAGGTAACTACATAATCCGGATATAACGTACCTACCTCTACACGATTGGCGTTTTCGAAGATTTTGTGTGATATGGTGTAAATTTTCTTACTGTTTTTAAGCTGAAACGATAATGAATCACCATAGCATTTTGGACTCCCGCCAGTTGGCGTGCCAATGGTTGGCCCCAAATTGTGATCAGAAAGGATAACTGCTAAGTCGGTTGCTGTTGAGAATGTCAATCCATCTACCAAAACATAGAGTTTACCTTCATAAATCGAATTCTTGTTGACCTTTGGTATTAGAAATAAAGCACTATTAACTTTCCTTGAACCATTCTTTTTAATATATCCTCTTCGAGACGATGCCTGTTCAGAAAAACGAATGGTAAAAGCCCCCCTCCTAAGTTCTTTTTCATTTTTAATATAGGCTAAAAATCTATCACTTACTTCTGAAGTGCCACCTGTGTTCCCTCTCAAATCTACAATAATGTGCCCAATATTTTTTTCTTTAATTTCCGCAAACATGGTATCAAAAAAAAGTTGAACATCTTCATCTTCCCCAAATGACGACAGGATAATGTGTGTATAATTTTTTTCTTCATTAATAGAGTATGCGTAGCTTCCGTATTGTGACTTTTGGTAGTTGTTTTCATCATAACGTGGCGACTTCAATTTAAATGTTGGGTCAGCTTCAATAAAGATTTCAGAAACAGCTTCCTTGTGTTGAACTTTTACTTGAGTGGCCAATTTACCAGAATCTAACTGAATAACCTTTCCCCCGTGGAACTTAATTTGATCAAGTTTAATAAGACTGTTTTCAAAAGTAGCAAGAGGCCAGTACTTATTTTCACTTGGCGTTACACGTCTATGGCTTTCATAAAGCGTTTCCATGGCAATACCACCTATTGAAAGTATCTCTGTACCGGTGTGCGCTCCAAGTCCATCGACAACGTAAAACTTCCCATTGATTTGCTTAAAGCGAAAAGGGAGTGTTTCTGAACCGTAATAGGGCGCTTCCATGCTCGTGTGCGCATCATGTAAAGTCGCCAACAGCTTAGATGTCATTGTCCCAAAATCGTGAACGGTCATATTTTCTTCGGCCATCTGATACGCTTCTTCAAAAGCAGTAGATAACTCAGTGGGAAATCCGTCTACCGTTGCGGGGTGAACTTCAAGCAAATCTTTCTCTAGCTGCTGAAGGTCTTCAACCACTTTACGCGTATGTAATAAATCGTAGGGCGATTTGCGTGGGACATGCGTACGCTTATCAACACTTCTCAATGGAAGCAGTTCAGGGTATTGAACCACGAACCGCACCATTTGCCAGTTCCCCGTATAAGTTATGTAACTTAGTGGAATCATGAAAAGCACGAGGAACCCAATTAAAATTTTAGTTTTTCTCGACATTGTATAGACACCTCTTATCTGTGGTATTGTCTCCTTAATAAATGATTCGTCAACTGAGGTGGTACGGGAGATAGACTGGTCAATCGCATATAAAGTATTCTACTATCCGAATCCTCCTTGACACCCACAACCTGACTTTGTGCTCTCTTTACACTCTAAAGATAAGCGCAATTAAGCTTAAAGCCCTTTAATATGCAAAATCCGACGTATATCTCCCGCTGCTCTTCAGCTTAGTTATAGGTTGATTAGGTTTGTGATATACAATAAATACGCCCGATACTTTCAATATTTTTACTATGAACCACTCTTCTCAATTAATTCTATCGCTTTCTCCATTTCCAAATCTCTTTTTTTCAAGTGGTCATCTAGCGTGTAGGTAACTACATAATCCGGATACAACGTACCCACCTCTACTTCTACCATATAAGGGGGGATTACTTCTTCACGAGCTATGGTGTACGTTAATTTGCTGTTTTTAAGCTGAAACGATAATGAATCACCATAGCATTTTGGACTCCCGCCAGTTGGCGTGCCAATGATTGTCCCTAAATTGTTTGCAGAAACCATCGTTGCTAAGTTACATGCCGCTGAGAACGACAGCCCATCCACTATAACGTACACTTTTCCATCAAAAATCAACGCCTCATCGATCTTTGCTGCTGGGTATAAATCAAGATTAACATAACTTAACCCGTTCTTTTTAACATATCCCCTTTGAGACGACGCCTGGTCAGAAAAACGGATATTATTGGCTCCCTTCCTAAGCTCTTTTTCATTTTTAATATAAGCTAAAAAGTCATAAACAATGTTTATGTATCCTCCTTTATTCCCTCTCAAATCTACAATAATGTGCCGAATATTTTTTTCTTTAATTTCCGCAAACATGGTATCAAAAAACAGTTGAACATCTTCATCTTCCCCAAATGACGACAGGATAATGTGTGTATAATTTTTTTCTTCGTTAATAGAATATGCATAACTTCCATATTGGGACTTTTGATAGTTACTTTTATCATAATGTGGCGACTTCAATTTAAATGTTGGGTCAGCTTCAATGAGGATTTCAGAAACAGCTTCCTTGTGCTGAACTTTTATTTTAGTGGCTAATTTACCAGAATCTAATCGAATAACCTTTCCCCCATGGAACTTAATTTGATCAAGTTTTATAAGACTGTTTTCAAAAGTAGCAAGAGGCCAGTACTTATTTTCACTTGGCGTTACACGTCTATGGCTTTCATAAAGCGTTTCCATGGCAACACCACCTATTGAAAGTATCTCTGTACCAGTGTGCGCTCCAAGTCCATCGACAACGTAAAACTTCCCATCGATTTGCTTAAAGCGAAAAGGGAGTGTTTCTGAACCGTAATAGGGAGCTTCCATGCTCGTGTGTGCATCATGTAAAGTCGCCAACAGCTTGGACGTCATTGTCCCAAAATCGTGAACGGTCATATTTTCTTCGGCCATCTGATACGCTTCTTCAAAAGCAGTAGATAACTCAGTGGGAAATCCGTCTACCGTTGCAGGGTGAACTTCAAGCAAATCTTTCTCTAGCTGCTGAAGGTCTTCAACCACTTTACGCGTATGTAATAAATCGTAGGGCGATTTGCGTGGGACATGCGCACGCTTATCAACACTTCTCAGAGGAAGCAGTTCAGGGTATTGAACTACGAACCGCACCATTTGCCAGTTCCCCGTATAAGTTATGTAACCTAGTGGAATCATGAAAAGCACGAGGAACCCAATTAAAATTTTAGTTTTTCTCGACATTGTATAGCCACCTCGCAACTTAATTGGTCAGAGTAATGCCGCTGAACAGATGCGGCTTAAAGCACCTATTTGCACAAATTAACAAAACGCATAAAAGTAAAATAACCGTTTCAAACTATCCTATGTAAAACCAACCCCATTTAACCGTTTATCACAATGGCTAAAAGGGGTTCCGTATGTGTTCATTGCAAAACTTGAACTACTTGGTCGCATCAACGCTTAAAAGTCTACAAGAGTTGGTCAATGGCCTTATTTAAACTTTCCAAAGCTGTCTCATCCCCTGTTTCTACCGCATCTACAATGCACGTTTCTATGTGATCCTTTAAAATGACCTTACTGGTATTTTTTAAAGCGGCAATCACCGCTGAAAGTTGTACCAACACCTCACTGCAATCTCTGCCGTCTTCCACCATGCGTTTTACCGAGTCAAGGTGTCCACTCGCCCTCGACAGGCGGTTTAAAACGGACTTTGTTTGTTTATGCGTATGCCCATGTGAATGAGGCTGTTCGTGATTCTTACTACACATGTATTCGCCTACTTTCTTTACTAAGCTATCAAACTTAGTATACCTAAAACATAGATGTTCGTCAAAGTTAGATTAAAAGTTGAAAAACCAATAGTTACAGACATTGAGAAAACAGCTAAACGCTCACTAAGTGTATACACCTTACAAAAATAAAAGCCCCTATAAAAGGCTTTTATGCTCTCGGCTGTCCACACTTCAAAAAACATCTTAGAGTTTAACAATTCGATCACAGAGCTTTTCAAGTAAAGCGTCATCATGGCTGATGACTATAAGGCCCATATCGTGTGCCTTTGCAAACGCCAAAACGACGTGCCAGATTTGAGCCTGAGTAATGGCATCGAGCATGGTGGTCATCTCGTCGGCTATTAAAAACTTGGTCTTTGGCGTCAGAGCCCTAAGAACGCAAAATCGCTGGAGCTCCCCACCTGACAACTCACTGGGCCAGCGCTTGAGCCAAGCACTTTCAATGCCCAGAGGTTCTAGCAAGTCTTCATAAGGTTCACCTGATTCTTTTAGCATTTTTTCCATCTTCCATTTAGGGTTAACGGCTTTTTCAGGGTGTTGATAAATCAGTTGAACTGGATAAAATTCGCCCTTGGGGACATTGACGCCTTCTAAAATCACTTGACCCCGACTTGGTTTTTCATAGCCTGCAAGAATTTTACCTAGAGTGGTTTTTCCTCTTCCACTTGGTGCCGTGATGCCTACCACTTCACCACTCTTTACTTGGAATTGGATATTATCTAAAATAGGTTTCTCTTTCTGATAATAAAATGAAACCCCCTCCGCTTTAAGAATGGCCATGACATCTCACCTCCCCATTTGCATATGCCCTCAGCTGTGGCTCAAAGCTCTGTCCTTTTTCGCACGGCTCTTGGCAAAGCGAGCGAAAAGCACACCCGTTTAAAGTCACGGGAAAAACCGAAGGGCTGACATGGGTCATGCCTTCAGTTGGAAGGGCCCGTACAAGGGCTTTGGTATAAGGATGGACAAGGCCATCGCCCCCATTTAAAAAAGCTTCTTTTTTAGCGCGTTCCACAATCACGCCGCCGTGAAACATAGCGAGTTCATCTGAGATCTGCACAGCAGAAAAGATGTCATGCGTAATCAAAAGGACAGCATGCCCTTGCCTTGCAAGGCTTTTAAAATCATTTAGCACCTCTAAAAGAGCCTTTTCATCAAGCCCGGGTGTGGGTTCGTCGGCTATAATAATTTCTGCCCCTTGCGAAAGTGCCATCATGAGCAGCACTTTGCGCGCCATGCCCCCCGAAAGCTGAAAGGGGTAAAGTCTCATGGCATCCTTTGTCATATTATATTTTTCAAATAGGGTCGTCACCGCTTCAAAACTAAGTGGGGCACCGCTATTTGACCTCGCCACCTGTTTCCACACGGGAATCAGAGGGTCTAAATGTTCCACAGACTGGGGAATTAAAGCAATGGTTTTACCTCTTAGTTGCTTAAGGCTCGAAGGCTCTAAAGAGTGACCTCTATAAAAAAACTGACCCGATTGTTTGGCATTTTTCGGCAAAACACTTAAGATGCCATGGGCCAGCAGGCTCTTTCCCGAACCGCTGGCACCCACTACAGAGAGAATTTCACCGGCATAAAGGCTCACTGATAAGTCCCTCACCGCCACGATATCTTTTCTTCGGAATCCGCGTTCATATTGTGAAAACGCAATTTGCAAATTTTCTACTCTAAATACTTCCGTACGCATCGTTCCTCTCCTCTATTCATAAGCCGTCTCAGGTGAAATCCACTTTTTAATATGGGTACACATGCCATCTACCATTAAAGAAAGCGCTACCAAAGAAAGTCCTGGGAAAAATGCAAGCCACCATTTTCCCGTGGTTAAATATTTCATGGCTTCTGATAAAATAACCCCAATGGCTGGCTCATGCGGGGGCAATCCAAAGCCTAAGAAGGTCACCGCCGCTTCATGTAAAATGGCATGTGGAAACACCAAAATCATTCCGACAAAAAGTTGCGGCAAGACATGTGGCAAGATATGCTTTCTCGCCACGTAGCTTTTGCTTTTACCGAGCTTGCGTGAAATTTTCGTATAAGGCATGGTGTTCAGTTGTTTCACTTCAGCACGAATAACGCGGGTTAAACCGGTCCAGTGAGTCAATGTAATCCCGAGCCAGATGCCTTTAGCACCGCCCCCCATGGCAATGGCTACTAAAATCACCACCAGTGTATGGGGAACAGAAAGTGCTAAGTCTATCAACCAGCCCACGAAAAAGTCCGCTTTTTTGCCCATCATGGGTAAAAACACCCCCATCACCAGAGCGATAAGGCCACTACTCAGGGTACAAAAGAAGCCTATTTTCATACTGAGGCTCAAGCCTTTAAGGGTTCTGGCCAGCATGTCTCTGCCCATCCAATCGGTCCCAAAGAGATGAGCCTTGGAAGGGGCTTTAAAAATGGCGTCCAGTGCCACCGCATAGTCGTTTTCTGTAATCTGGCTGCCCATGACAAAAACCGCAGTTAAAATCAGCATTATACTCAATACGATAAATGCCGTTTTTTCTCTAATCCCGATTTGCATACGTCGCCTCCTTAATCCTAGGATCAATATACAAATACAGGGCGTCTGCTATGCTGTTGCCTACAAATACAAAGCACAAACTCAAAATCACAATCCCCATTAGTAACGGCAAATCGCCTCTAAGTCCTGCTTCAACGGTAGCTTTGCCGAGCCCCGGATAGGAAAAGACCTGTTCCACAAATACCGCACCTCCAAAGAGTTCGCTAAAGGATAAAAATTGTAGCGTCACCGCCGGAAGCAACACATTGCGCACAACATGATTGAACACAATGTATCTTTCGGACTTCCCCTGAGCCCTTGCGTAGAGGACATAAGGGGATTTTAGACTCTCAATGACCTTTTCCCTCGTGTGTAAACAAACGCCCGAGATGCCCATAACGCCAAGTGTAAGCGCAGGCAATACCATATGTCTCAGTTTATCGCCAAGTCCTACGTCCTCGGCCAAAACGCCCATGGGGACACTTAAAGCCACTGGGAACCACTTGAGGGTCACTGAAAAAAGAATAATCATCACCATGCCAAGCCAAAATATAGGTGTGGCAATAAGCAGATGGCAATAATAACGAATCCCTCGATCAAGCCATTTGCCCTCGTTTACCCCGGCTATAATCCCAAGCCCAAAACCGATGATGCCCGATAAGAGCCACGCCGATAACATCAAGAGCAAAGAGGCTTTAAATTTCACTCCGATGACTTCGAGTACAGGGCGTCTATAAATTAAACTGCTTCCCCAATCTCCTGAAACAATGGCTTTAAACCAAGCAAAAAATCGCTCCATAGGGGGCTTATTCAACCCCCACTGTTCAGCGATTAGCGCTCTTTGCTCGGCGCCCACCCGCGTGTCTGCCCCCACGTAAGCGGTTACGGGGTCAAGCGGCGAGGCTTCCATTAAAAAAAAGGTCAATAGAGAAATGGAAAGAAGTAATGTGATAAACTTCACTGCTTTTAAAACGATGCGTTTCAAAAAAGCCTCCTTAAATCAAAAGTTATTGCCATTCCCATTCGTAGGCATTGTCGAAGATACGTCCGCCATGAGGTTGCACCAGCGGCGTCCCAAAACTGAAATCCTCTGCCAACAAGTACACGTGATTTGCGTTCACAAGCCAGCAATAAGGTGCATCTGCTTTTGCACTTGTATAAGCCTGTAAAGCTTGCCAGTAAGGCAGCGCTTCAGTTTCATCTTTTGCCGATAAGGCTTGATCGATGGCCGCATTAACTTTTGGATTGTTGTAAACGCCCGAGTTGTCCCATGGCACCACGCCACCGGCAATTCCGCCATAGTATAAATTGTAAAGTTCCGATGGGTCGCCCGATCCAAAGCCGTAAAGCACCGCGTTTGTGTGAATCTTCGGCAAAATCGTATCCCATGTAACCAGTTCCAAAGCAACTTCAATACCAAGTTGTTTGGCCGTGTCTGCGAATGCAAGCCCCAGTTCCTGTCTATTGGCACCACTGGTGTATAGGAGATTAAACGATGCTTTTAGGCCCTCTTTCTCCAAGATGCCATCGCCGTCTGAGTCCACCCAACCACCTGTTTTAAGGATTTCTTTTGCTTTTTCTATGTCCCCATACGCATTTTCTGGCAACACGGTGTCTTGGTTTAGCCAAGGCATTTTTTCAAGGCCTGTTGTAGAGGGCGTTGCATAGCCTGAGAAGATGCCCTCTACCATGGCCTTCCGGTCCATTGCCACATTTAAGGCTTGTCTAATGGCTAAATCTGAGGTGACGTCGTTGCCCATTAGAGCACCGTCTTTTGCCTTCTTGCCTTCTGCCGGCACCATTGGGAAATTCACCCCGTAGCACTCAATGGTTGGCAAATCCAGCACTGTCGTTCCTTCCACAGCCTGTTTAGCCAACATACCATTTATAAGCGCCGCGTCTACATCGCCATTTTGTATCGCCGTGTAAGCCACATCACGCTCTAAAAATACCAAGGTCATTTTTTTCAGTTTGGCTTTTTCGCCATAGTAATCTTCGTTGGCTTTAACAATCACTTGTTGCCCTTTATCCCATTGCACAAATTCAAATGGGCCCGAGCCTATTGGGGCATCTTTAAACCCTTCTCCATGTGCCTCTTTCGGCACAATACCCAAGTAGGCCAATCGCTCCATAAAGGTCGAGTAAGGTCTGGTCAATTTAAAAGCCACAGTGTTTGGATTTACAACTGAAATAGATGCCACCATCGTTAGGTCAATATCGGCGCCGGCGTCTTTTGCAGTTTGGTAAGTATAAGCCACGTCTTCTGCGGTTACAGGCATGCCATTTGTAAATACCGCATCTTCACGAACGGTTACTTCCCAAGTTAATTTGTCTTCTGAAATGCTGTATCCGGTGGCTAAGTCATTTTCCCAGCCCAATGCCTTATCCCGTCTAAAGAGCGTTGAAAATAACAGTCTTGTAATCGACCCATGTCCACCAGTGGTTGAGTCAAAGCCCGCTTCTGGTTCGCTGCCAATAGCGACTATCACTTCGCTTGAGGCCTTTCTTTCTCGACGCTTGGTAAAGGTGTCCGCCTCTGTCCCACCACAAGCAGCCACTGTGGTAAGCGTCATCATCAAAATCAACAACCATGCCAATCTCTTTTTCATATGTTCCCCCAACTTAAATTTATTTTCTTTGTGCAACACGCTCAAATAAGTTCATAACTATTATAATGGGGAAAAGAAAGCGCCACAAGCCACTAGGGGGGATAAGAGCGACGTGTACTTTCATGCCCTCTAAATATTGATCTCCTAAAAGAGCTTCTGAATCCGTTTTATCTAATGCTTTTTAGAAGCACTTACCCTACATACCCACTCATTGCCAAAATAGGGGGGCTTAATCCGGTGCGTTCCACGACAGCCTTTTGGAAATCGGATGGTCCGGGGCGAGCTGAAGCAAATCCCACAAGTTGCCGTACAAATCTTTAAAGACGGCCACCATGCCATAAGGGGCTGCCTTGGGCGGTCTGACAAACTCAATGCCCTTTGCCAGCATTGCGTTGTAATCTCTCCAGAAATCATCGGTATTGAGAAACAAAAAGACCCGTCCGCCGGATTGGTTGCCCACAGCCGTCGCCTGTTCGGCACCTGACGCCCGAGCGAGGAGCAGCGTCGTCCCGGAAGAACCCGGCGGCGATACAACGACCCAGCGCTTGTCTTGTTCAGGCTGATACGTGTCTTCTATAAGCTCAAAATTAAGCTTCCCCGTGTAAAAAGCAATGGCTTCGTCGTAATCGTCTACCACGAGCGCGATGTGAACAATGGCTTGTTGCATAAAATCACCTCTTTCTTTATCTGCCAGGTTACTGTCTCGTTGAGATTTAATTAAAAATGCCAGCGAAAATTGACTTATCAATTGGCCGATTGAAGGTCTCGTGTTTTGGTATAAAAACAATAGGTGCTTGGTTATGTTATGAAAGGATGTGTGCCCATGGCCGAACTCAAAACTCAAGTCAACGACGCCGATGTACTGGCATTTCTCAACGCAGTTGAAAATGACCGCAGAAGGACTGACGGTCTGGCGCTTTACAACATGATGAAGGCAATCACCGGCCTCGAACCGAAGATGTGGGGCGACAGCATCGTCGGCTACGGCAGTTACCACTACACTTCGACGCGTAGCAAACAGGCTGGCGATTGGCCCGCCATCGGCTTCTCTCCTCGTAAGGCCAGTTTGTCCCTCTACATTATGAACGGCTTTTCCAACTACGAGCCCCTCTTAAAAAAGCTGGGCAAACACAAGTTGGGAAAAGGCTGTCTCTACATCAACAAACTCGACGATGTGGATTTAAATGTGTTGAAGACCTTGGTGCAAGATGCTTTCGAGGCGATGAACGGTCGATCCCTCACATATTAGACGGAAACGTCGATACTGAACCGCCGATTTTTAACGGCGGTTTTTTTGTGCGCTGCCTACGACTTGATTGTCGCACGACGCACCACTGCCATGCATGCGGCGACACCGCCTTCGGCGCCTAAATAGCGAGCAAAATCTTCAAAAGCCTTTTCAATGGCTTCGAGGCGCTCTGAGGTCGGCTGAACGCCGTCTTCCCACCACCAATTGGCAATGGCAAGCGGTTCAGCGCCCCGTTGCTTAATCGGTTCAAAACGACCGATAAAGCGGTTGCCTTCTAAAACCGGTAACACGTAGTAGCCGTATTGTCGCTTGTGTTTCGGCACATAGACTTCCCATGTGTACTTAAAATGAAACAACTTTTCAATCAGCCCTCTGTCCCAAATCAGGTTGTCCAAAGGGGCCATAAAACGCACCGATTGCCCGCAATCTATTGGACAGGTTTCAAGCAGGACACGATCTTGTGCACGTGTGTAAAACGGCTCGTCTATGCCTTCGACCCACACTTCTTTCAGGGCGCCTGATGCTACCAGTTCGCCCACAATGCGCGTTCTCAGTTTCTTATCGGATACGTAATGGCCCAACCAGCCCCCGCCGTTTCTGAGCCACAACAGGCCGATGCCGCCAATCCGCCTGAGGATGTACCACTTGTAGAAGGCGTCTTCACTTTCAAATGGGTCTTCGGCTTCTAATACCGATTGAGGCAATAGACGCTCGATGATGTCGTACACTTTTTGGGTGTTCTTCTTTTTGGCAACGCCGAGCGCTCCCATGTGGAACAAGTGATCCAGTGCCACGTTTGCGAATTTGCCGGACTGCCATACGCCGTCGGATGCGCCGCCTATCTCTATTTCTCGTGCCAACTGTGCGCCGCTGTTTTCAAGGATTGCCTTGACGTCAGCCAAGTAATCCAGCGCCCTCTGTGTGCCTCGATGAGATAGGATACGGAGGTTCTCTGCGGTTCTCGCCGCTCTAACGCGGCGGTAATGCGGCCAGTCTTTCGACGGGTAAATGGCCATCATCTTGTCCCAACCGTCGACCAATGTGCGCGAACGGTAGAGACAGTGCTCGAGCTGCGCTTTGGTATAGCCGTCTATGCGCGATTGCAACACCAAATCGGGATTTCGGCCGACGACATCTAGCGGGTCGTACTGCACGCACCCCACTTGATTCACCCAATACTCTACGGCGTCTTCTCCTGTGTACGCTTTGTCAAAAGCCAACCCGTGATACTGTACGAGAAACGCTCTGGCGCGCTCTTTTGAAACTGTTATTTTAGACATATGCCCCCCTCTTTATCTCCGTATTTTTACAGACACTTTAAGCACATACTGCGCCGCCTCTGTCACCGCCCAGTCGCCGACAATCCGCTCTTCGTAAAAGTACGCTTCCAGTGTGTACCCACGCGCATCGGCGTAGTCGATAAGTCGACGACGCGTAACCTTTAAATCGCTGTAGTCGCCGATGTGGTACGCTGTGAGATAGGTGCCTGAAGGTTTGTAAGAATTCGTCTTCACCTCTGTCGCCGGAGCCGGCACTATAAAAAAGCGCACAGGCGCTGTCGCTACACCGTGACGCACCGCCGATACGGGGGTCACCATACCGGAAGGCTGTTGAAATGCGCCGTTGTCAAATGCCTTTGCCAGCTCTGAAAACGCCTCAGTCATCTCTGCATCGTCTCTCGTCATCAACGGGTCAGTAAGGCAGAGGGGCATTTCAGCTTCCTCTCGACACACGATGTCGCCACCGATAGTTACCGCTTCGGCCATTTGAAGTCGAGTCGAGCGCACTGCCGCTTGTACCGCTTTTAGTGCGTTGATCTTTTTTTCTAAAACCGCCTCTCTTTCGAGCAATGTCGTGTGCAGTTTCTCAGGCGACCGACAAGCCAAATAGGCTTTCACCTCTTGTAGTGTCATCTCTGTGGTCTGCAATTGGGCGATGGTGCGAAACGTGTCGTATTGAAGGACATGATAGTAGCGGTAGCCTTTCTCGTCGACACGCTGCGGTGAAAAGAGCCCCATAGCGTCGTAATGGAACAATGTATGCTTGCTGACACCGCAAAGTTTTGCAAAGGCACCTGTTGTCAGCCACTCTTTTTTTGCGTTCATAAAACCCCTCCCTTGACTATCGGGTTACCCTATAGATTATAGTGGTTTTGCAGACAACATACAATACGCAACCACAAAAGGAGCATGGCTATGAACATTGTTATGATTTCAGGAAGCCCCAGAAAAGCGGGCAATACCAACACCGTACTTGAGGCCTTTAGAAAAGCACTGGCCCCAAGGCATGACGTTTATTTGTATCGACTAACTGACTACACGCTACACGGCTGTACAGGCTGTTCAGCCTGTCAATCAACTCGCACAACACCGGGATGTGTCATCGACGACGATGCCGGAGGCCTTTTAGAGCATTTGATTGCCGCAGATGTTATCTTCTACGGCACACCGCTCTACGGACATTCTTATTCGGGACAGCTCAAACTCTTTATGGACAGACAAGTGAGTCTGTTTAAGTTTATAGACGGTGCCGACCAAGCAGTGGGAGATATGACCATTCACTCGCTTATTGCCAGTAAACCTACGGGGCTCTTGGTAACCTGTCAGGGGCCGGAAAGTGAAAACACCGATCTTATTAAGGCGCAGTTCGACTTGTTTTGCCAAACGGCGTTAACACGCTGTGTCGGTCCGTTTGTCTTGCCGTGGTGTCCGGCGTCGCCTCCTGCAGTTAACGCCACTGTCGACCAAATGGTTCGAGCAGTAGACACTTTATTAAACTGTTGAGCGCCCCTGCGGTTGAGTTAATGCACACCTGTAAAACCATAGACCGTCAAAGGAAACCGGTGACTGGTGTCCTGTCTCGATGAGATTTAATTGAAAATGCCAGATCGTCTGTATCCGTGCAAGGCAAACTGTTGACGACAATGATGCAGAGTCGATGAGCTATAAGTCGGTTCAGCACCTTTTTTTTAAGGTACTGCAGTCCCAAATGGTCTATGGCGTCCCCGAAAAATGCGTCCATGTGTTAAACTGTTTAAAGACCACTAAAGACATTATAGGAGTTTAAACATGATGACTATGGAAAATAATGACCCGCGCTTTTCACCCCCGATCGCCTGCACCGACACCCCTGAAAAGTATCAGTCGATGCAAGCCGTTATCGTACCGCCTCTTCTCAAATTTTTAAGAGCCCTCAGTACGATTGAAGACTCCGTGTATACGCGAAGCCGAGAACTGGACGAAGCCAAATACGCCGCGGGGATTCCCGCTTCACAAGTGGCCCCCGGAAGCGACGCGCTCTGGAAAACATACAAAGAGCGCTACGGCGAGGTAGCCAAACAAAAATGTACGGCTAAACTGCTGGGACGCGGTTTTGCCACAAGCTTCGGCAATCCGGCCAGATACGCCTACCTCGACGACGGCTGCACCCTCGACTTCACCATGAAAAGTGCGAAAAAAGCCGTCGTCACCGCTTACTACAGCAAAGGCATCGATTGCAAACAGCAGTTTGTCCTCAAAAATAACGACGGCGACTGGAAGCTGGATGCCGTGTTCTATGGCTTTGGCAAAGAGAGCACTTGGCACGCTGACCACATCTAAACGCACAACAAAAAAGACGTTGCATTTTCATCTGCAACGTCTTTTATAGGCATTATTTAATCAAACGATAACGCCCGACGACGGGCAATTCTTTTTCTTGCCCATTTAAGGCATTAACCACGCCGATAACAAATAATATCACTGTCAACACAGTCCCAAAAGGGAGTATTAAAAACCAGCCGATAACAGGGATAAATGTCCCGACGATACTAACAGCGATAAACAGCAACAATACAATTAACCCTTGGTTGGCATGAAATCTATAGGCGCTGTTCTCACTATCCATCAACAGCGGCACAAAGAATACCAGATACCCTAGGGCGCAACCCCACTTGTTTGTTTCTTTCAATTCCAGCCTCCTTTTTATAATTTTAAAGCAACCTACTGATTCTATTTATAGAATACCTTAAAATTGAAGAGGCTAAAGTCATTGTGTCACTGCCAGAGTCATCAATTGTCGTACTGATTATGGACAGATGTATCATTCAATCCTGGAATAGTTACTTTGCAGACGAAGCCCTCGTCAGTGTTTGTCATACATGTCATTTCTCCCCCCACCAGCAATACCCTGTCGTTTATGCCCTTTAGGCCATTCCCAAGAACGAGTTGCTCGCAGCCAACACCATTGTCCATAACAAGTACTTCTATAACTTTCTCACCTATTACAACAGACAAAAAGAGCTCTTTCGCGTTGGCATGTTTCAACGCATTGGTAACAAGTTCCATGCTGACTTTAGAAACAATATCGTACTTTTGCACAGATAGCTGAAACTGCCGTCCTTTAAAGTTAAAATGAGTCTGTATTCCTGTACCTTTCAGCCGAAACAAACACTTTTTTATTTCAACTTCTAGCGCATTACCTGTATAATCGTATTTGTCTTGTACAATATTGGTCATCATTTGTACCCCATTCTCTAAAGACAGCACCGCATCATTAAGAGCGTCTTGACTAAGCTTCACATTTTTAAGCAGATAGATATCGGCAACTTCCAACAATTTAATCGTGACAACCAATGAATGCCCAATGATATCGTGGAGTTCTCTAGCAACAAAGTTTCTAGCACTCATTTTAGAAGCCACCTTTAACTGGTCTATGGTTTCTCTTAAAACCCTATTCGCCGAGTGTATACATTCTTGCTCGAGCATAAGAGTCTTTGCAGCATTTCGGTAATCTGTAACGCGATTGACGACCAGCAAGTACTGTCGCTCTTTGAGTGTTTCTATCGACTTAATTGTACAACGAAAAACATCCTCTCCAATCTCCAATTCAAAGACTTGGTTGTTCTCAACTCGATGACCTTTGGCTTCAATAGCCTGAGTCAATACGGTATTCGTATCGCTCTCGACAAGCTGTTCAAACTTGCTGTTGAAATAAATGGGTTGAAAGGTGTAGTTCATCAGACAAAGTGCCGTATCCAACTTTTGAACAATTTCATGGCGCATAATAGGTGATTGGTCTATAAAATTGTGTTTAAACGTTGCGTAAATGAACACCAGTGTCGAGAAAACAAACACAATGGGGGTAATGTCAAAAACGACGTAAACACCGATTGAAAAAAGCCAACGGTGTAGAACTTTCGTAATAAAGAGAAAGTTAAGAATCACAGGTACAACTATCGCACAGGCTATTAAAAACTTGTACCAAAGCGCCTCTCCTCTAAAGCGCTTCTCAAAAGTCAAGCCGCCGTAGACAAATCCGGCAAAGATGAAACTGTAAACCAATGCGGTGTGAACGTAAAAAAGAGGTCCAAAGCTATCCCCCCAAAAATCATAGGTTCTATAGAACAAATGATGTATGGGATTGGTTGCAACGACTAAAAACTGAATCGCGGCGCATCCGTAAGCGACCAAACGTATCGCCGTCTTTAACGGGCGACGCTTGTAATAAGCAAAACCAAATTCTAAAAAAGCCACCTCAAATACACAAGCACAAAAATAATACCCGACAATAAACCACCATCTAGAATATACGGTTGGGGCTACGGTTTTAAAGATTTTAAACATCATCCAACCGATCATACTCACTTGCATAACAAAAAAAGCGTTTAAGGCATAATCCCTTCTGGCTTTGGTATAAAAAATCATAATAAATACAAGTGCCAATACAATTGCAACCATATGAACACAACAAATAGTGCTGATTTCTTGTCTAAGAACATCGTTCATTGTTCTATGCCATTCTCTATGGCGAAGATTGCCAACTGAACACGATCTGAAACGCCTAACTTGCCATACATTTTGCTGATTTTATTTTTAATCGTGCCCTCGGTGTAATTAAGCCGTTCACCAATGGCTTTATTGCTGTACCCACTTACAATTAGCCGTATCATCTCCACTTCTTCAGAAGTTAAATGCGCTACGCACCGCATGTTTTGTTGTGCTGCGCGTTCAAACTTTTCCAGCATAATTTCTTTTACGCTTTGGTGAATAACAGTCAATCCATTGAGAACACACTTCAAGGTGAGTATCAGTTCTTCTGGGCCGATATCTTTTGTTATGTAACCGTCTGCATTGGCAGTAAAAGACGCCACGATGTTTTCACGATTATCAAAAGTGGTCAATACGATTACTTTTATTTTGGGGTATTTCTCTTTAATGATTCGCATTGCATCAATACCGTTCATTTTAGGCATTTCAATGTCCATCATCACAATGTCAGGACAGATTTTACTACATTTTTCTACAGCTTCGACGCCCGTTGAAGCCATGGCGACAACTTGAATGTCATCATCGATACTGATAATTTGTCCTAGGGACTTTCTCAACAGCGCTTGATCATCTGCTATAAGTACCTTAACCATGCTTATCCCCTTCCATAGTAATTTCTATAGGCTGTTACAGCCTCTCTCACAGCCCTTAAATCCCGTTTTGCTAATTGCTTGAACCGATTAATCTTAACTCGAACTTCTGGGTCGTCCATAGACAATGCCTCTATACGCTGTTTAAGCTGAAGCATAGTTTTGTGTTGGGTTTCAGCAATTTCTTTAAGAAGTGTATGAATTTCTCTTTCCCGTTCTGCTACGTAAACCTGTTCCTTGTAGGCAGTGAGTTGTTCGTTAATGCCGCGAAGTTCAGCTCTCTTTTCTTCTAATTCATGCAACAGTTCAATCAGTTCGGTCACAGGAACAAATGTCAAAATATAGCCGACCTTCTGGGCTTTATGAAAAATGGGCTTTTGGCTATATTGAAAGTAAGCAGGTGAATCCGTTTCTAAAGATATGACTTCTTTTTCGCAGAGCGTTTTCTTTATTGCCTTACCGACAAAGATGTGCTCGATAGAATTGCAGTCAATCGTTTTTAGAGGTTTAAAGTACGGTGCTGCCTCTGCTTCTGAGTTTTTATAAACAACCGCGCCTTTGCTATCAATAATAAAAACATAGTCTACAATCGATTTCTTCACTTTGGCAAATACATGAGCGCTCACACTGTAGGTAACTGATTTACTTGAGAGCCAAAAAAAATGACCTGCGAGAGCGGTAACCCCGATGACGCGATTGAGGTGCCAAAAGATCAATGTGGTCGCGAACAAGTACACATTCTCAAAAAATTTCGCCTTAAAACACGGCGCCATTCGCTGCGTTTTAAGGGATTCCCCGACACAGGCCCCCACATAACACAACAAAAAAAGCGTACTAAAACCCCTACTTGTCTTTTGCAAGAGACTGCTAAACGCTACTTTTTCAATAAAAATTGAGAAGGCCCCCAACATTAACAGCATTCCCAGCAAACACACCCAACGCTTTCTTGCCTTAACTTTATAAACAACCGTCATTACACGAACAGCAAGTAATGAAATCAAAATTGTCAACAGCAAAATACTGAAAAACTGATCCAATGTGTAATACCTACCATCTCCCATATGCCCCCCTCTTGCCATCACGCCTTCTGACCATACTTCACTTTTCAATCATATCGTAATTTTCTGACTTTTTAAAGTCCTACTACTCTATTCTTTCCGCATCCATAATAAAGTCCAGTATGTCATAACTTTCATCTAAGTCAACGAGTTCATACGCCAATACAGTCTTGTGTCCTGCTACATGTCTGACTGCTCTGTACCTCACGGGCATTCTGTTTGTGGCTGAGAACCACTGCTCAATAAAAACGCCGTCGTCTTGCACTTGTAATGTATAAATAATTGCCCCATCCTCCTCAAACCATGCGTCAAAATTACCCCCAACTTGCATTTGCTTAAAGTAATCGGGCTCTAAAAATTTAAACTCTAAATAATTGCCATTAACTGTTTCGGCATAATTGCTATGTTGATACATTCTCATAAAAGTCGTATGCGCAGTGGCGTTAAAAATACCGATAGATGCAATTCTCCCTTCGCTGTAAATATCTTCTCTAATTTGGATATTCCCCTCTACAGCTCTATAGTATATGTTTTTTTGGCGCTTTTCCACCCCATCCTGCGTCGTATGGGTGCCTACGTAAGTGGCCATATACGCTTCAGCATAAGGCTTATAGGACAAATACGCTGCAACTTCCCCAATGCTGTCGTAGTCGTCTTCCCATCCTATATTGGGTGGATAAATACCATCTAGTGAAGTAGAGGCATCTATCGATGCCTCTACGTTTTCCGGTTGAACTGCGTCAATCGCCTGCCATATGCGGTACATGCTCATAAACGCCTGCTGTCTTTGATAGGAACCCTTTGGATCAAACTTATTCCCTGATGTTCCCTTCAGGACGCCGATGTCATATACATACCCTGTGAAAGCTTTTGCCCACGCCGATATGTCCGCTAAATCTGCGTAGTTCGGTGTACTTAAAACCACTTCTCTGCCACAGGCTTGAGCCGTTCGCGTTAAAAATGCCGCTGCCATTTCACGATTTAACAACATCTCGGGCTCAAAGGTTGTTTCCGATGTTCCTTTTACAATTTGAAGTGCTTTCGCTGCCAAAACTTCTTTTGTATCGCAGTCTTCAAAAGTATCTTTTGGAGCACTTTCAATGCCGACTTCTTGTAAATAGGCCTCTATACTCATGTCGGCTTTAACTTCTATCATTCTTATGGCTAAGATGCAGAACTCTTCCCTCGTAATAGGCTTCGTATAGTGACTTTGCATATCCTCGGGTATAAGTTGCGCACCAATAGCCTTTTCAACCTCTTTATGCGCCCATGTATCCGGCGAATCCTGTACACCATCTAAAACTTGTGTCAAGGGGGTATACCAAGTTTCGTTCGCCTCGTACCCTAACCCCCCTCTATAATCGCCACCCATGACCCATAAGGTTCTATCGGTCTTTAAAACAGCGCTGTGGCGTTCGCCAATTGTAACATCAAGCACATCTTCCGCTATCTTGTACGGTATCCGCTCATCTGCGACGTTGTCGCCTTCATAACTCTCCCCCCAGCGCCAAAGCGTGTTGTCCATTTTAACGATTAATGCCGCTTCAGCATCAACTGCAGCTGTTCTGACATTGTCCATCACCTTATATGGGCGACCCGCGTTTTCTATCCAGCCTTCCGACTGCGTATAAAAGCCACCACTTCCCCATAGGTATAGGCTGTTATCTAATCGTATGGCGCCGACGACACTTGTACCGTAGTTGGTTGCAATCGATTTTACATCGTCTAGTATTTTGATTGGGGTCAATGTATCTGCTTTTTCAGAAATCATGTTTCCCAACTGTGCATAATTGGTATCCCCATAACCCCAAAGTGTATGGTCATCTTTCAAGAAGAAAACGGTCTCATTGTCTGCGTACATGTCGATAACATTTTCCGCTACTTTTTCAAAACCTACTTTTGACAAGGCTTTTTTATTCGTACCGTCACCCGTGTACATATCGCCACAAATCCATAGAGACCCTTCGTTTTTTAAAGCTAAAATAAAGCGGTCGCTTACTGAAGCCAGCTTGACATCGTCTATTGCTAATTTTGTAGGATAGAGCAGTGTAGGATCAAGCTTGTTTCCGCCTGCAGGATAACCTTCTAGGCTTCCCCAGCCCCATAGTGTATCGTCTTTTTTTACAGCAACTCTAGCCTGCGCCCCCCCACTAGAGACGCTTCGAACACCCTCGAGTATTTTCACAAAAGCAACTTGTTCTTCTTTATACCCGTTGCCATTGCCTGTATACTGTACGCCTGAACCCCACAGAGTCCCATCAGCTTTGACGACATAAGTGCTCCCATAAGAACTGCTCAACACAGAACCACTTTCTCCTTGTGCAAAACTGTTTCCACCCATTCCCACTAACAAAATGGCTATACAAACAGCTATGAGTTTTTTCTTCATTACACCCTCCTCTTAATACGCAATTTCAACTTGTGTTACCGTCTTATCCGTTTCATTGTCGATGATAACATTTAGAAGCTCTCCATTTAAAGTCCCCATAAACAATTTCGACTGAGCGCCCGGCACCGCTTGAACCATATAGTACTCGGAGCCTTCGAGCAACTCAGAAAAATACGTACATGTTGCGTCAAACGTGGCACTTGTTGTATAAGTGATCTCATAAAAGCCATTTGTCGCTTTGGTATCTTCAAAGTGTAGCACTTCTTCAACTTCAAAACGCAAAAGTTCATCTAGCCCCCCCTCTACAGTATTACTGTCAAAGGCATTTTCTAATGCTTTTGTAGCTTCGTTCATCCCCTGAACCGTTTCTCGATCTTCTTCGGACAGCGGTGCTTTATTCTGCTCGGCTTCCAGGTAGGCTTTTAAGGTTACCCCCATCTGATCCGCAGCCGCTGTAAAAACTTCAAATGGCGTCTTGCCATCGGCCGCTAGAGCTGCTTTATACGCTTCAGCTGTATCGCCATGGCGCTCAGCTGTCAGTACAGTAAGTGTTTCAATTGTTTCTTGAAGCTCTTGAGTGGAAACCCCTTCTTGTTGAGCGCGTTTTTCTAAGTTTGACTGAAAGCCGCTACTCTTCTCGGTACTGTCTGTTGTCAGGTCTTGAGGCACAATGGCCTCTTCTACTTTGCTACACGCAGTCAACATCAATACAATTGTCAAGCCTATGACACACCCTTTTTTACGCATATTTTTTCTCCTTCCCATATGTTAATACGCATTAAAGTCAAATAATGTCTCGGATATCTCAGAAGTATCATTTAAAGCGACTACTTCCCAAGACTCGTGGTACTCAACGATTTTCCCCTCAGGGTAACGTGTTCCGTAAATGTACTCCGTTCCGAAGTTTAAATAAGCTATTATGAGTCGGTTGTCAAAGTCATAAGTGAAGCTCGTCGCGTTGTAAGTCCCCTCTGTATCTGGCGTGTAATAAGAAACGACGAGGAAACGCGCACCGTCTTGTTTTTCAATGTAAGTTCTCTTAACGGAAGGACACTTCGAATCCCTTGAAACCGGAAAGCGTTCTGAAAGTGTCTCCACATTTCGAAAAAAGTCAATTTCCAATAGCCTTATGGGTAAGGCATTTCCCTTTTCTTTAATGCGCTGTCCATCTTCACTAACGATCAAGGTCTCGTTGGTCTTTGAATTGTATATACTTACAAAGTTCCTAGAGGTCTCACCGTCATAATGTGATACCACATGTGCGTCTGAATTTCTAAAATAGGCCTCCCAAGTCTGTTCTGTAAGAACAACCTTTTCGGGAACAGACTTGTTGCCTACTGCATAATACACCTCTGGCGCCACATGACGAGTAACGCCCTGAATCATCACAGACAAATGCTTGGGGTAATAGACCTCGTCCCACTCCTCTTCCCACTCATTCCAATCCAACTGACCAATCTCTTCTTGGATGACCACCCCTCTGCTGCCAACTGTTGCGTCAATTTGTGCCTCGACGCGCGTGAGAAAATCTGCCTCGATGAGCTCTAATTCTGCTTGGTCAATAGTCTCTCCTGTAAGAGGTCCTTCGTAAGTATAAGCGACGAATGTTCGACCCTCATCATGCGCTTCTATTGTCAGCATCACAAAGGCATCGTTTACAGTACCTTTGAGGATTGCCAGAGTATCTCCTGGATAGCGCTGAAAATCATACCCCTCACTGTTGCCAAGAGCACCGTCAAAATGTGCCACAACCTCATCGTAAGACTCCTTTGTGTAGTAGGTTGTTACACGGGTGTCGGCATTTGAATGCACCTCCTTGTCTATGAGTTCATCGACTTTAAATTCACCAAACAACTCTGTTGATATGGCATTTTGAATCGATTGAGACTCCGAGTACCCTGTTGGCGTCTTCATCTGCTCCTCTTTGTAATCCCCGCCTTCAAGTGTAGAGCACCCACTTAAAACAGCTATTAGGCTTATATAGAGCCATAGCCTTTTCATAACGTGTATTTTTTGTTCATCTTGTGTACCTCCTCGATAAAATTGTATTCAAAACCTACGTTAACCGCAACAAAACGCCCGTCACCACTTAGGTGACGAGCGTCATCATTATACGACTATTGGCAAATTAAGGAGACTTTCATCTAAACGCACAACAAAAAAGACGTTGCATTTTCATCTACAACGTCTTTTGTGCGCTTCTATTCAGCTGGGCGCATGCCCTCTTAAGCCACAACTTTTACCCCTTCACAGTCCATAGATGCCTGAAAAGCATCGAGAGTACTGTTCACATTCCAAAAGACGATTTCAGGGATGCGGTAGCCGGCGGCAGCGTACTTTCTTTTCATTTTGCTGTAAAAAGTCCAGCCCTTTCGAGGTGCATGCAAACTGCCGTCAAACTGCATATCGGAAACCACTGCGAGTACTTCGGGCAAGTCAGAGGCCGGCAATCGGTTATCAGTAGCCGTGCGAAGGATCAGCTCAAGGGCACTTTCAAAGTTGGTGTTCATGCCCCAGTCACTGCTTAAAACACATCTGACTTTCTCGTAAAGCGTCTCGCCTGTAACTTGGACAACTGATGGACTGGCGCTAAAAGTCATAAAGTGGTTGGCAAATGCGCCTTTGGAACGCTCTGCAAAATACAGCGCCAATCCAATTGACGTCGCCATGGGTCTACCGGTCATCGATCCAGATACATCGGCCATTACCAGCACATTTTTCTCATGGCCCTCGACGAAATCAGGCATGCTGTACCATTGCTGTTCCAACAGTTCGTAATTTGCCGCCGAATCGTAAAGCATCTTTTCTGTGATGTTGTACGGATACAAAACAGAAGCGTTCACTTTTTCATCACCGGTTTTCACCGATTCGATGTAGGCTTTAAAACGCTTTTCATCATTTCTGCAAAAGGTTTTGCTGTAGACATGCATTGCATTTGCAGGCACTTGACTGTACACAATGTCGCCCAATTGCCGAGAGGACATCTTGGCTTCCAACACATCGATTTTCCGCCGAAGCGCCGACAGCGTTTGACGGTACGATTTGGCGTCCCAGTTCAACCCGCGCATCAGTATTTTTGCATACCGCCGCGTCGTCTTGGATGATGTGTTGTGGCTTGGCAGCCATTTGGTCAGCAGCGAGGAGGCTTCCGATACCAAATCCGCCTCCAGTTGCTCTCGAACGATTTCAACAACGGCATCGGACAACCCCGTATCCAGCAGTACCCACAAATCGTCCCAATGACTCATCTGTTCCAAGTTCTTCTTTAGAACCATTGGATGCTGGCACGCGAGATGTTTGTACACGATGCGCGCCGTACGGCGTTCGCCGAGGCCACCTCTAATATCTCGCGCGTAAAAGAGCAGTTTCATCGCAAGCAATCGGTCTTCAGAAAATGCCTGTGCAAACTTATTTTCTATATCAATCGCTTTTCGATGCCTCATGGCACCGATGCTCCCGAACAAATCAACCAGTTCAGAATGGGTGGATTTTAACGCACCTGCGCCGTTTGTCGTCTTTGTTCTATTGTCGTTTTTCTTTAACGCTTCTAAAAATGACACCTTTTTTCCTTCCTTACTCAAATGGTGAATCGCGGCATGAATCGAACTCGCGCCTCTACCTCCATAGAATGATTGCTGTCAGCGTCTTTTACAAGACGCATTTTCTATAGTGTTCTACCACTGAACTACGCGATTCATAAAGGGTGCAGGTTCAGCCCGCCCTACAAATTTCAAGGACGCCCCCTGTCACCCTGAAGACAAGACGCCGGTTTCACTTGGAAGGTGATTTGGATGCGTCTTAAATAACTTTTTAGTATTGCGATTTAAGTTGTAGATGGGCTTTAGAACAGCCTTTACCGTCACCGTATCGCCGATGTTTTCTAAGATATCATCAATGGACTTGTACGCCATGGGCGATTCGTCCAAAGTCTTTGGTGTTACAGAGGTGGAATAAATGCCTTCCATTTCTTTTTTAAACGCCTGATGCTAGTATAAAAATAGGACAATTAATGTTGAGTCTTTTTAGAATACAAGATATAATAAACCCAATTCAAAAGGAGAAGACTCATGGGAACAAAAAATCAAAAGCAATTTTCGAAAGAGTTTAAACAAGATGCTGTCAATTATTACTATTCATCTGGAAAAACAGGCGAAGAAGTAGCAAAAGAACTCAAAATCGGAAAATCAACCCTCAGTTCATGGATAAGGAATGCCAAAAATCACGAAGGTGTTGTTGAACATAGAGGTTCGGGTAATTTTTCGTCAGATGCTGAAAAAGAAAATGCACGCCTGCGCAAAGAACTTCGAGATGCAAAGGATGCAATCGAAATATTAAAAAAAGCAATGAGCATATTGAACGATTAACAGAAACGCTTTACCCAATCATCAAAGAAAAATCTAAGAAACGCACTTTTTCTGCTAACAATGTGCTCAAATATCTTGGCGTTTCAACATCTGGATACTATAGTTTTAAAAGTCGAAAAGCCTCTCGCGCGAAACTACGCAAAAGAACTGTATCCACAAAGATCAAAGAAATATATAATGCTTCTTATCAGATTTATGGTGCACCTAAGATTACAAAATTACTCAATGAGCAAGGCATAAAAATCGCTGAAAAAACAGTTGGGAATTACATGCGCAATGAAGGTATTAAGGCAATATGGGTTCGTCCATACACCCAAACCACCATTGATCCTGATTTTGACAACAAGCTTAAAAATATACTGGATAGACGATTTCGTCCTGCAGTACCGAATGCCGTCTGGACAACCGCTATCACCTATGTTTATACTTTGAAGGGCTTTATTTATTTAACGTCTGTAATGGACCTTTATTCTCGAAAAATCATCGGGTGGCATGTTTCCGATAGACTAACAACAGAGGGTGTCATATCTGCAATTAATAACGCTAAAGCCTCTAGAAAATCAAAGAGACCAACGATTATTCATAGTGACAGAGGGTGACAATTTGTATCCAAAGATTATAAGAAAGCAACACCGACTAAAGAATATATCCGAAGTTATTCACAAAAAGGTACGCCTTGGGACAATGCACCAATTGAGTCTTTCCACGCACTCATAAAGCGTGAATGGCTTAACCGATATATCATTAAAAATCTTCATCATGCACACAAACTGATATTCCATTATATTGAGACATTTTATAATACCACCAGAATACATTTGCATTGTGGTATGATATCCCCTTACGACTATGAACTTGAATTCGTCAGTTAATAATCAAAAAAATTGGTTAAAGATTCTACGTTTAAGTTGTCCTTTTTCTTGACAGAGGACCATATCCGGATGTCCATCTATTCCTCCGTGGAGACAGTGGTTTTGCAACACCGGACTTGTACAAACAGTGTGTAAGCAATGGTGTATCCTATGCCATACGCTTGAAAGCAAACAAAATACTGTATGCTCACGCAAAACATTTGGATGATGAAATAACCGAAGCTACAAAGGATAACATGATTGATTATGTGGTCCGTTATGATGAGTTCTTGTACCAGGCCGGTAAATGGGACTATCCTAGACGGGTTATCGTCAAGGTCGAGAAACCGTACATTCAGCTAACCAATCAGTATGCCTTTATTGTGACCAATAGGAATCTCAGTCCTGAAGAACTGATTAAGTTCTATCGACATCGAGGCACCATGGAAAACTTCATTAAAGAAGGTAAAAGTGGCTTCAACTTTGCATCAACGCCAAGTAAGGACAAAGTCGTTAATGCAAATCATCTACTGCTCCATGTCCTAGCATACGACCTATTTAATTACTTTAAACGATTGGTATTACCTGAAAGCATGAAGAAAATGTTGATAGATACTATTCGATTGAAGCTGCTCAAAATCGCATCAAAGGTTGTTAAAGCAGCAAGATATATTCATTTCAAACTGTGTAGCAGTTGTCCATACAAGAATGAGTTCTATGAAATTCTTGAGAACATCCGTCGACTTCCACAGTTAGAATAAACATAACTGATGAACTTTGAAATCTGAAAATCGAGAAAAGTACTGTATACAGGATAAGTCTGCCCATTTTTAGATAATAAACATCAAGACTTCTTCTATGATAAGCATTATGAAGCGCAAAAACTTAAATCCGCTCGATTTTTGGTGATATCATGAGTTCATGAATAATTCAGGTTTATGTTTTCTGAGATTTATCTCTTTTTTTGAGCCGTAAATTTTGATATAATAACCGTATGAAAACTATAAAGAACGCGACATCACATACAACTTCATCAAGCGACAAAAATACTCAAACACTTGAGCAAACCATTGCCAAGCAAGTACTAGAAATAGAAGCTTTACAAGCAAAAGTGACTCACTATGAAGAACTTTTTCGTCTAAATCAACACCAGAAATTCGCAGCTTCAAGTGAACAGACAAATCCAGAACAGCTTAGCTTTTTCAATGAGGCAGAAAAGGCGTCTGCACAAAAAAGCGAAAAACCTCATACGGAAGTGATTCTTAAAAATCGTAAGAATGGACGTTCAAAATCACGTAAAACTTATAATGACCTGCCTGTTGAAGAAGTACATTACACACTGTCAGAAGATCAGATGAATTGTCCAAACTGTGAAGGGACTTTGCACGAAATGAAGACAGAGATTCGAAGAGAACTTAAAATCATTCCAGCGCAGGTTAAAGTTGTTCACCACATCCGTCAGGTTTATGCTTGTAGATGCTGTGATAAAGAGGGCACTGAAGGGACGATTGTAAGAGCACCTATGCCAAAGTCCCTTATGCCAGGCAGCATGGTTTCACCGTCTCTTCTTGCCTTTATTATGGACCGCAAATACAATCAGCACTTGCCACTATACCGCCAGGAGAAGGCCTTTGAAAACTTTGGCATCGATATTTCAAGACAGAATATGGCCGCTTGGATAATGTATGGCGCAAATAATTGGCTGAGGCCACTTTATGAACGTATGCATGTTTTTCTTAAAAACGAGCTTGTCATCCATGCCGATGAAAGTCCTTTGAAAGTCATTGATGAGAAGAAGAATTCAAAAGGTTACATGTGGCTTTATGCGTCAGCTAAAAGTGCCATGCACCCTATGTTTTTATACGATTATAAATCCTCTAGATCTCAGAAAAATCCACAGAAGTTTCTTAAAGGATTTTCAGAGTATCTTCAAACAGATGGCTATAGTGGCTATAATGCGGTCGAAAATGTCACGCAGGTGGGATGTCTGGCTCATGCACGTCGTAAATTTAATGATACCCTAAAGGCGCTTCCAGAACGTGCTGAGCTTTCGAGGACTAAATCCAGTGAAGGCCTTAGGTTCTGTAATCAGATATACCATTATGAAAAGCAGTATATGAACTTAACGCCAGAGGAACGTTTTAAAAAACGGCAAGAGGCTGTTAAACCTGTTCTTGGCGCTTGGAAGTCATGGCTTGAAGAGCAAAATTGCTGCACACTTCCAAAGAGCAAGCTTGGAGAGGCTGTTAAATACTGCCTTAATCAATGGGATAAGCTCATGAACTTCATGCTTGATGGACATATTGCAGTCGATAACAATTTTGCAGAGCGTGCCATTAAACCTTTTGTAATCGGGAGAAAAAATTACTTGTTCTCAAGATCGCCTAAAGGTGCTCAGCCAAGTGCGATGAGTTATTCCATTATTGAAACGGCCAAAGCCAATAAGCTCAATCCATTTTTCTACTTAACCTATTTATTCAAGCAGCTTCCAAATATCGATATTGAGGATGATAAAGCTTTGGACGCTTTGTTGCCATGGGCAGAATCTATACCAGATGAGATCCGCAAAACTGCGGACAAACAAGACTAGAAATCTTACGCCAGCCAATTCTCTTGGGTGGTTTTTTTATTTTACTAGTCTCGCCATCAGATTTCTATGTGTACTCTACTTTACGCTTACCTTTAAAACGAAATAAAAATAGCCACATAACCCGTAACCCCTTTAGGTTTCAAGGCTTACAAGGCTATGTGGCTCTTGTTTTTGATTTTTGCATCCCCCCTATGCAATTTTGCGATTTTTTACACGAGGGGGGCACGCGGTCGTGAAAGGAGAGGTCTGCAGAGATTTGACCCGCCCTATCAATATAAACATAATATTTTAACCTCATATTCCTATAATAAAAAAGTATATAGCTTTTATAATTTCTGCTATATAAGTTGAATTAAGTCATTACAACTTAACGCATAAGCAATCAATAATAACCTGGGGGTTGTTTTGAAATTTCTTTTAAAAAAGCAGAAATATTTTTTCGAATCTCATAAGTTTTGTTGTAGAAAACATTGTTGATGACTTTATCTTTCAACCAGCCCCACAAGCCTTCAATCAAGTTAAGTTCTGGGCTATATGGCGGTAGAAACATCAGTTCAAGTCGCTCAATGTTTTCAAGTAAAAATGCCTGAATCAATTTCGCGTGATGTATTCTTGCATTATCAAGAATCATAACGATTTTACCCGAATACCGTTTGAGTACATTTTTTAAAAAATAGAGAAAGGTTTGTGCGTTGTAGGTGTCATGTTCTTCACAATAGATATCACCGCTCTCGTAATCAAGACAGCCAACCAGTTTTACACCACGATGTTTGCCAAATGTTTTAATGATCCTTTGTTTCCCCCGCTCAAACCAAGTGGCTCCAATCGCTTGATAGTCACATATCATCGACTCATCTTCAAATAATATATGCTGTATTTGCTCATTTATCAGTTTTTTTACCCGATCAAAATCTTTGCGGAAGGCCTCTTGCTTGACCGAATCTGCTTTAGCTAAAGTATAGGTTGGGCATGTATAGGACAAGTTGAGGCTCTTTAATATTAAGGTAACACCTTTGTGAGAATAACTCACCTTCCTTCCTATACTGTCAAGCCTAAACTTGTTCATTTTACAGGCTTTTTTTAAATAGTTACCTCATTAACTAGAGCTAAAAGTGTAGAACAGTCATGATATCATGTACTGAATAGCTAAAAATGAGCACAACTTAACAAGCATCCGCTTGTAACGCTCTATAAAGGCCATATTTCCCCTGTTTAGCTATGATGGTGAACCTTCCGTGTCTAAGGGGATCATGTCCCAACTTCCTTCGTCCCACCTGTTCATACACTGAGTGCCGGCTAAGCTTGTATTCAGGATCATGCCCTAAGGAGAAAACTACTGCCAGCTACAGCTCTTGTTTAATTTTGATTTTACTGACCCGCTTGATCTTCAAGGATCTGATATTCAGTGGACGCGACACCTTGATTCTCTCGGTTAGTCATTTTTCGGATAAAGTACCTTTGGCTACTTCATCATGAATAGGATTGCTTTCCAGAACCCTGCTCGAATCCAGATTTTCTGAATTCCAGCACGGGCCTAGATTGATTTTACTATTTTCTTGTTTCTATTTATGCGGCAACGACTTGGAGTTTACTTGGTCGCTTGATATCCGCTTTCATTTTCTTTGCGTCATACACCGAGCCTTTTATAAGCATTGTGTAAATCACTCGAAGCACCTTACAGGCAATGACTATCAGCGACTGCATCTTTTTAAGCGGATTTTCTGATCCTGTGGTATAGTACGCATGAACCTCTTTGAATTCATCCGAATGGATCACTACACACCTAGCTGCTTGGAATAACCAATATTTAAGCCGTTTGCGCCCTCTATGACTGTTCTTGGTTTTTCCTTTGTGCTTACCCGAGCTACACGTCACAAGTGCTAAACCACTCATTTTCTGTATCTCCTTTACATCACTAAACCGCGATAGATCACCCATCTCTGCTAGTATTCCAGACAGTGTATTGATTCCAATGCCTGATATTTCAAGGATGTTCTTGGCATATGGGATTTCCATGCATTTTTGATTGAGTTGATCCTCAACCTCTGCAAGTTGCTCGTCTAGATCAATAATCCTTTCTACAAACCATTTTACAGCCATTTTGCTGGCATTTACACCCTCTTTCAAACCAACACTCGCACAGGCATGTTTCAAGATGTCATCGGCTCTGCTATAGCCCCGTCCCCTTAGCTTAGCATGATGCCAAATCTGTCTTATGCTATCTGCGCCTAATAAAACTAGGTCATCTGGAAATGGTGCTGTTTTTAGTAGCAATAAGCTGAACGGGCCATCAAACTTCCCCAAAGCGGCTTTATACTCTGGAAAATAGATTTTCATCTCACGGTGAAGCCTATTGAGAGTTCTAATCCTATCTTCATTCAGTTGATCCCTAAACATTGATAAACGTCTGAGGTCTGCATACAGTTTTTCAGGAAGATAGGGCATGCCAAAGTTACCATCTTTAACAAGATTTGCAATGAGTTTAGGATCCTTGATATCATCCTTACGCTGGCTATTATCCTCTATTTCTTTTGTTTGCTTCACTGCATGGGGATTAACCTGAACAACGCTTATACCATTAGAAATCATCCATGTTGCTAGGCAAAGCCAGTAGTGTCCCGTTGGTTCTAATCCCATTACAATCTGTTCTTTTCTATTCTCCGTCGCTATCTCAACTGCCCATTCTTTGGCACTTTCAAAACCAGCATGTGTATTGCTAAAAGAAAATGCCGATTTACTAAGTTCTCTCCCACGAGTATCAATAGCTCTTAAATAGTGTGTTTCACTGCCTATATCGCATCCTAGAATAAGCATGTCATCACTGATAAAAGTCAGTTTTTCATTTTTGTCGAACTTACCCTGGGTTTCCAACTCACGCCATGTCGATGCTTTCAGATTATTTTTTATAGCCTCTGTTCTCAATATAATTTCTCGATGCTTGAAGATGTTTGATGTAGCTACTTGATTTTTAACTTTTTTACCTTTAGAATTCATATTAGACACCTCTCGTTTTTTTTGATTTTTTACTAACTGCCTGGTCAGTAATAATCTAAATTTACTTGAGGTGTTTTTCTTTGTCAATCGCTTGACCTATTTAAATTATACAGGAAGCTTGTATGCTCTTAAAATGTATTCTTGAATAAGTTTTGCTGTCCAGTTAAAGTTCGCCGGAAATCCTACTTCTGTAGGTGTTTTATTTAAAATCATATCTTTCAATTCTGCTTTTTGTTCAGAGCTCAATCGACTGGGTCTACCTTCTCTTGGTGCATCGGGGATTGAAGAAAGATCATGACTTCTATAGTTCGTGTAGAGTCTATATATTGTCACAGGCGTTAACTAGTATGGTTCAAACAAATTAACTATTAGTTTCAGTTTTATTTTTACGCCCTCTTTTAATAGGTTCAGGTGCACGTTTGTTTTTGTTTTCTTTGGTTGCTGCTTTAAGATTGACAACTTCATAAACAATTTCATCTATATTCTCATCAGCAAGGTTAATTTCATCTAATTTGTAGGACCATTTATAAGGTATTGGATCCTTGTTTATTTCATCGATGTATTTATAAATTCGTAATTCTAATTCTTCAGAACTTGATACCCTAATGCCTTTAAGCATTTGCTTCGTAAGCTTACTAAAGAAGCCCTCAACTAAATTGAGCCATGAGCCGTGAGTTGGAGTAAATACAAATTGAAATCTACCTGGTATTGTATTTAAGTAGCTTTGTGTTTCTTTTGACGTATGTGCGGAGTGACTATCTAATACTATACGTATTTTATCTCCACTGGGATATTTGCTATCTAATCGTTTTAAGAAATTCACAAAATCTGAGCTTTTATGTGTTTTGCTTATCAAAGGAATCACTTCACCAGTTAACAAATCTATGCCACCTAATAAAGAAAGCGTACCATGTCTAATGTATTCATAGTCTCTCATTACCGTACTATTCTTATGTGTATTTGGCATGGGTGGCAAATCCTTCGCCTTTGACTCTATCGCTTGCATGCCAGGTTTTTCGTCATAAGATATTGTATGAACGACTTTACCCTCGAAAGGAATTAGATTGCCATCTTCATCAAACTGCATTGAAACTTGTTTATAAACAACTAAAACATTGTGCATTTTTTCTTCAAATTTTGGATCTCTTTTTTCGCAATAATAAGAGACTGTAAAGGGACGTAACTTAGCTTCTTTAAGGATTGTACGAATCTTAGGTTCAGATATAGTAGCTAATCGTGGATATCCAGCTTCTTCAGCTTTTGAGTTAATATGTCTCTTAAAAGCCTGCGGATACCATAGTTCTAACTCATAACCTAAATCTTTGGGTTTTATACAAGCTTGATCTATTATCCAAGTAATATCTGCGTCTGTAATCTCGGTTTTTCTACCACGACCAGAAGTATCAGCTAATGCCTCTTGGACACCACCATCTTTGAATTTTTTTATGCATAATCTCACTGTAGCTACTGATACATCTAATTTGTCTGCTATGAACTCATTAGATTTAGAATCGTTTTTTAATAAAAGAATTTTTGCTCGACAATGCATTCTTGCTTCTAATGTAGGCTGTTTTAAAACATTTTCTAATTCCATTTTTTCTTCTTCAGTTAAACGTATTGGCTTAATTCTATTTGGCATATAAAAGTCCTCTTTTCTAAGAGTATTATACCATATACAAAACGTTGTGTTAATTGATTTTATTCATACTAGGTAATTTCAGCAATTTTTTTAGTGACCTCTCTGGTCCCGTACAAGTATATAGCTTGTATTCGACGATATTCACGGCTTATTTTTGCTTTTTTCATTACCTGAAGAAGTTCTTCTTTTTAATCCGGTCTCAATAGTTTACGTCTACTCATTTTAGTCATCCTCACATAGTTTGTCGTCCTATTAGTTATCGGATCTTTACTATAAAATCTTAATTTAACTTATATAGTAATATTTTGCAATATATAACATCTAAATATTTTTAAAAATCATATTCTCGTGTATTTAAATAAATTGATTTTATTTATATTTACACAATTTATCTCTTAATTCTTGAAAATCAATCTGCTGATTTAAAACTTGCTTTCCGAGATATATTTCCTCTTTGTCACAAGATGCAAAGCAAGATTTAACCCAATTATTTTCCTTATTTAAAGGAATATAGTAAAATTTATTTTGAATTGTATCATTAAGTAATAAGCAATAAGGTAACATATTTAAATCCAAATAATCAAAAGTATCTCTATCAACAATAAATTGATTTCCTTTTCGACTTATAAAGCAAATATGGATTTTATTAATAACTTTAATAATCTTACTCCCATTTAATTCATCTATAATTTTAAATTCAAGTCCAATATCTTCTAATAGCTTTTCAATTTTCATTTTAACCTCAATTTTCTCAAAATAATATTCTTACTTTGATTTGCATATACTGTTTTAGATTTTTGCATTTTAATAATCTTTTTTTGATTTTAATTTTAATATCATGCAAGTGTTTCATAAATATTATATTTTCACAACTTCGGTATAATACTTGTCAAATCTGGTGAATTAGTACTTATATTCCATAAAGCTACCTTCATTTTTTTTATGCATTTACCATCACCAAAATCAAGCAAATCTTCACGTCTAAATGTATTTAGCAATTTATTCAAACTACCTAATTCAGCAGAAGTCATTAAAAATGCTTCCTCTGGATTAATGAGTTTGCAATAAGACCATAGTTGCCCTAAATCTCTTAAAGTTAAATTTGTTTTTTTAGCTTCTATAAAAAACAATTTTACAATATTTTTTTTTCGAGCTACTCCTAATATATCTATCTGAATATCCACACCTGTTGCTAGGTCATTTACAATATCTAGCTTCATTAAAGTTCTATCTAGTCTTTCTGAATGTGCATCAATAGTGATTACTTCAAAGCCTTTATATTTATCCTCTAAGTAACGGTGCAACCATATACGCATTGGCTGATAAAGTTCAAATTCACTCTTCACATTAATTTTATTCGACATAACCTAATTCCTTAGCAATTCCAGACCACGAGTCAAAGTGTTTCCCTCTGATTCCAATAGGTATAAATTCATCAGTTTCCCCAGGATGAAAGGGTTTTACTTTTTTTGATTTTCTTTTTGACTCCCAATAATATTTATGTGTTTTTTCATTTGGATCTTTATTTAAACTCTTATAGCCAGCAATAAGTTCTTCTGAAAACATCTCCAAAGCCTGTTGCTTATGAATAATTCCAAATCCTACAGGTATGAACTCATTTGCCCATATTTTTATTTGATGTTCCTTTTTCCAAAAATTTGGTTTTCCTGCATTATAAGCATTCAAGTTTCCATCTCTCATATTAGGATGTGCCCAATCTATAGTTTGTACTGGAATATCAATTGATTTAAGCAAGTTACATATATCAACTACTAATTGCCAATTATGTGGTATTTCAAAATACACTCTATGTTCAAACTTTTTAAAATACATATTGCTTCTTCTTATATAACCAGTCACATCAGCAAACCCTTTGATGAATTGTTTTCGCTCATCAAAGGTACATTCAAACAAATCTTCATGTATCCTAATATCATTATGAGAAACAGCATTTCCAATAAATCTGTTTATTTCTCTAACAAGGTAATCTGTGTTAGGTTTTGTAAACGATAATACCGTTGAAGATTTGTTTTGAATAAAATTTAGTCCCGCCCCTACTAAAGGCTCAATAATTGTTCTAATATCAGCAATACTGGCTTTAACATAAAGCTTAATATCATGTATTTCATCCGTTTGTAATTTTTTATGTGGTATATCAATAGATACGATTGTGTCTAAAGTGGTTCTTTGTATTTCTCCATTTCCACAAATCATACCTAATAGGTATGCCATTTCTATATTCAAAATAATTCACCTCACATTACATTATATCCATCAAAAAAAGCCTGTTGCTCATCATCACTGAAAACTTCTCTGATAACCTCTAAAATTAAATCACTATCTTGTATGCTTCCTGGATTAAAACCAATGTACATACACGCTTCAACAAACAAACTACCCGTAATTCTCATTTGATTGTCATTTTGTAATCTTCTTCTAAGTGGCAAAGGAATAGCATTTATCGAATGAAAATAAATTCTATATTGTGGTGCCCATTTCATATCATTTCCACCAGAAGTGAACCCTTGTGTGATAGAATAGTTGGGAACTATATTACTTAAAATAGTATTTCTATCTTCTGGTATCTCTGCATCTATTCGGCTAACTTTTTTTAATATATATCCTAAAGAAAAACACAAGTCTTCTGTGGACTTAAAATAAATGTCTTCAGCTCTACTACCAAAAATACTATTATAACCATAACCTCTTTTACTTAATGTCCCCCTTAAAGTAACCATAAATAAACTCCTAGTATTTTTTATAAAACTCAAAATATGTTAACAAATTTTATTGAAACCATTTTTATAGAGTTATCTTAACATTCGAATACCCTTGAAATCTTGAATATCCCATTAAAATAATAAAGAAGATAAAATCATGTCAGTTTTTAGAATAAAAGCTTAATAAAATTAATTTATATGTTATATCCAAAATCAAAATCTTGTAAATACACTGGAAAATTGATGGCTACTATACTGCGAATAAAATTACTATTTTGATATTTCCCAGCATTAAATCCAAAATTAGAAACTATATAATGAACATACTCATTGCAATTAATTCTTCTCTCATATGAATTTAAACCTTTACTATCCGCATTAGCTAATGGAATAGGCATATTAGTCGCATCCTCTATCCAAATTCTAAGTTCAGCCCCCCAACGATTTGAAGAAGTTTCGCTTGAAATATAAACACCTCTCTTGTTATTGCTTAAAAAGCCTAAACTAACAAAAAAATCTGATTCCGAGTCAAAAATGACCCAATTTCTTTCACCGAACGATAGTTTCATAAAACACCTCCTTGTAAGATAAAGATAGGGTTAAAACCCAACCCCGAATGTTCTTTGATAATTTCAAATCTATAGTTCAGATGAATCACAGACACCTTACCTTGATTTTACTAAACATCGTGCTATAATCTCTTTGTCAGAGAGATAGATGTGCGTACCTCCTGGATCCTTCTTTATGAAGACTTATCCGTAAATTAGCGTGTCACTCCACAAGGACGATTCTATGTTTAGGCTGGTCGTAACCTTCGGTTACTGCTCACCCAAGCATCCCGGCTGGTTGGGTCTCTATCTAGAGTTACCCGTTTCAAATGCAAGGTTATTTGGCGTTCTTCATTTAGTGGATGCTCTGATTCATCATAAAACTGAAAGGTTGTGTTACTTTGTCCAAATTTATTAATGATTTTGTCGTCGGAATCGACGTATCCTCAGAGTTCTCTGTGGTTGCAATGCTTGAACCAAGTGGGTCTCTTATTCGTAAGCCATTCAGGATTGATCACAATCCAAAAGGCTTCAACAAACTTCTTGAGATTCTCAAAAAAGAAGAAGAGCGGTTAAAACAAAAGCCCATCTACTTCGTAGAATCTACGGGTATCTTTCATTTACCACTCTTCTTTTTCCTGAGATCGAATGACCTCAAAGGATTTGTCCTTAATCCTCTATGTGTACATTCTACCAAGAATTTCGACTTAAGAAAAGTGAAAAATGATGCAAAAGATGCAGAATCTATCGCAAGACTCGCAAAATTTCAAGAAGTAAAGTACTCTCTTGTCCCAGAGCCTCAAATTCTCGCGCTTCGCATGATGAGTCGTGAATATTATGCGATGTCAGATATGCTCACTGAGATGAAAAATCGGCTCTGTACAGACCTATATCTTTTGTTTCTAGGATATATAGACGTCTTTGGCAACCCCTTTGGTAAAGCTTCTTTAGAGATTCTTAAAAGATATCCATCTCCGAGGTCTCTTTCAGAAGCGGATCCGAATGAATTAGCCTTAATGATTTCTAAAATCAGCCGCAAGACTGTTTCTTGGGCCATGAAAAAAGTTGAAGTACTACTTGAAATTACTGAATATGCACTGTCTATGCCTATGGAATTTGACATCCTAAGCCTTAAAATCAAGGCATATGTGGAAAATATAGAAAGTTTCCAAAACAGACTTGACGGTATCATCAAGCAGCTTAAAACGATGATCCACAGCTCAGATTTCCCGGATAAAGAACGCCGTTACATCGAGCTTCTCGAAGAAATGCCCGGTATTGGTTTTCTTACTGCGGTAACGCTTATTGCTGAGATTGGTGACTTTTCAAAGTTTGACTCTCCAAAAGCCTTTGTAGCATTTTTCGGGATAGACCCAAGTGTTAACCAATCAGGCAAATTTAATGGCGATAGAAACAAAATTTCAAAGCGTGGTACACGTTTCGGTAGAAGGGTTCTATTCACCGCTGCCCTAGCATCCATCAGGACAACCCGCAAGGGGGATGCCATCAATCCGATTCTTAGAGACTACTACCATAAAAAATGTGAAAACAAGAAAAAGAAAGTGGCGCTTGTTGCCGTTATGCACAAACTTTTAAACTATATCTTTGCGGTTCTCCGTGACGAAAAATCTTTTACTTTAAGGAGCCCGGAAGATTATCAAACTTGGCGTCAAGCTAAAGAAACACCATTGAAACTTGTAGCGTAATAATTATTCAAACTAAAACCTTTTAAGCAATCCATTGTTAGGATTTTCAAATGGTTAGCTTTATTATACCTTTTTTTCTAGAATCATTTTCTCAAAAAAACTTGAATTCAACAATTGTCTTTTATTAGCTGGTCTATTTTTTATAAAAATCAAATCATACCCCTCGACCTTATTAATTCTATATTTATATGAATACCTTAATGGGCGCATATTATTATAGTCTTTCTGCCTATCCCCAATAATAGTATCTTCATCGTATTTGACACCAAATGACTTTATCGAATAAATTTAGTTATATCCCAATCGATATCCATCATCGAAAAGAAACCACATTAGTTTGTTATCATCTAATCTATAACCAAATTCGTCTGAACGATATTTCTTATTTTTATACTTCCTCTCCCTCCAATAATCTGGCATATGTGTTAAGTCATTAAAGTAAATTCTAAGTTCAATACTCCATTTATCTACGGTATCACTTAGCAAGCAAATTCCTTCATCACCAATTTCAATAGATTCGTTGTACTTATCATTGTATTTACTTATAAATTTTTGTATCTTATCCCGTCTACCTTCAACATCAATAAATATTTCTTGATTATTTTCTTTTAAAAAAGTTAAGAAATCATTGTTTTTGCTCATCTAAAAACACCATCCTATTTTTTTATAAAAATCAAAATATACTCATGAACCTTATTAATTCTATATTTATATGGATATCCTAATGGACGCATATTATTGTAATCTTGTTGCCTATCCCAAATAATAATGTCATCAAAAATATATCCATGTTTTTGCAATTCAGTCGCTAAATCACTGTGCAATGGGTAAAATTCACTCTTTTTTCTAATATCCATTACATTTACCAAACAGTATGCTCCAGGTTTTAATACCCTATTAACTTTTGCAAAAAGCTCACCTAATCTTTCAACAAACTCTTTGTAATTAGGTATATTCCCCATATCATTTTCTTTTTCAGAATAATTTACCGCTTCTTTACCATCAACACTACGCTTCATATTCAGAATGTCCCAGTAAGGTGGCGAAGTGACACATAAATCAAAAGATTTTTCTTCAAGTTTTTCTAATTCTATAAAACTATCCCCATTCAAAATGTTAATATTATCATCATGACCCACTCGTTGATAAGCAATATTGCAAAATTCTTCTGACAAATCGATTCCTGTTGCTGGTCTATTAAGATTGTGTGCTGCAACAAGAGTTGATCCTGTTCCATTAAAAGGGTCTAGCACAGAACATCCATCTTTTGAGAATGTTCTAATTAGCTTTTCGCACAATGAAACAGGGTATGACGCTGGGTGTTTTAAATCTTTTTCTTCCTTGGTTTTTATTAAATCTCTCCATATACTAAAAGAATTTTGCAACCATTCTTTTCCAGTTAGATTATTGCATTTCTTGTCTTCGTTTATCATTATTCCACCTCTGAGATTGTATGTTTTTCATTTGATTATCAATGTAAATTTGTTCTTTTTTGTCAATTTTATACGTTTCATATATCAATTCATTTAAAGATTCAACCATTTCAAACCATGAATCCCCCATGTATTCAACACTTTCCAAAGTTTTAACAATGCTGATTATTTTAGAAAAAGTAGTGTCCTCAATAATCAATGGTAGTTTTTTCAAGTATTTTGCATCTGTGTGCATAGTTAATCTTGAATTGTTAAAACAAAACTTTAATAAATAGTAGTTACACAGCCTTGAATGAAGAACCCCCACCATATAACGACACATTTTTTCATCACCATCAGTAAAAACCGTCACTGTTTCAGACGCTTCTAAATCCCCTGCAAAACTTGCAATAATGCCAGCTTCGGCACTATAGATATTTTGTATGAATACTTTGTTTCCTTTCATGGGAACAGGTGTATTTTTGAAAGAAAACTTCCGAATTTCTTTCCCTACAATTGCAGTTTTTTCTTTGGATTTTCCCCTTCCAACATAGCCAGTACATATATCACTAAATTTTTTATAAGTTCCCTCTAATGCCTTGTAAATTTTAAAATCTTCCTCACTATCAAATAGTAAAATTTCATCTTTATAAAAATTCTGAGACACTTCAAGTTTTTTAATAAATTCATTGTTTTCGTATTTATACATAGAAATACTATTATTTTCCAAAAATCGGTTTTCCAATATAAGTATAATCTGTTCACCTCTAACACTTTTAAAATATCTACCAATATCAATGATTGAAATGATTCTTTTTTCATTTAAAATAGTTTTTCGTAGTAAAGCATATGAAGACACATGAAGCAAATTTTTAGGTACAATGTACGAAATCGTTCCATTTGATTTTGCAAGTTCAAATGATCTAAATAATGCGGCTACAAATAAATTACTTCCTGAGTCTTTAACATTTCTTAAAAATAAATAATCAGAAGTATCAATAACAATATCTTTAGCAATAGGAGCATAAGGTGGATTACCAATGACAAAATCAAAGGGTTCTTTTAACCCAAATTGCTTCAACGTTTGTTGACCACTATTGCCTAATGTATTTATAATACTTATATTTTCAATGTCATATTTATTTTTTGCAATCACAATAGCATTCTTATCTATGTCTGCACCATAAATCGAAGAGTACCCTAATCGTTTTGCAGAAATTAAAAAACTACCAGTGCCACAACAGGGGTCTATAACAGTAGCACTAGTAGGTATATTTAAAAACCTAATAATTTTTTCGGACAATTCAATATCAGTATAAAAAATACCATTTTCCTTTTTAAAACCCGAGTCTAGAGATTTTTCATATTCTTTACTTATTTTTGAATAATTATCTAAATTCATCAACTAAAATCTCCTTTCCTCAACGAAATCAATGGCAACAAATTGACGTAACAGCCCGCTCTCATTGTACCCCAATAAACTAGTGATGTCAACGGATTTAAACTATCATCATGAAAAACAAACACCAAAAACAAGTACATTGATACACTGTTTAAAGCATTGGTACTACTGACTTTCGTTTCATAAAATGTCTTATCCTTTATTATCTTTAAACACCAAGTAAACACCAAAATTGCCTATACACCTGCTCAATTGTCCTATTTTAGGCTATTGTGGGGTATCAGCATTTATGTTTTCTAAAAGCGCGTTGCCGATATAGTCGAGAAGAACGTTTTTATGGGGAACTTGGCTCTCTTTGAGCAAGAACTCGTAAGCGGTGCTCAATGCCTTAAGCTCCAATGCATTGGGCTTCATACTCGGCAACATGGCGTCGAACTCCAAGTAATACCCGCCGTGTTTCCCGGATTTGTAGGCGATGGGATAGCCGGCATCGTATAAGGTGTTTTTATAATTGTTGATGTTGCGGGTGGTCTCTTCTCCGAGCAAGTAGGCGATTTCTGCTTTTTTGACATATTGTTTTGATTTAAGTATTTTAAGCAGACGAATGCACTGGATGGTCTTGTTGGGTTTGTCGTATTTTTTAATGGGCATTGTGCCTCCTTTTACTTGTGTTGTTGAAATAGAATACAGTCTTCAATTAAATTATTTTTACACATTTCAACCCATTGTTGATTGCCTATAGATAAGCGTCTATACTGAAGATAAAAGTCCTTTAAGTCAAATGTATACACTAAGAAAGGGAAATTAAAATGCAAGTAGAAATCAAAAAAGCTTTAGATGCCGAAAGCACGTCACTTATTTCACAAATAGGAATCAAACTGCGGGAGAGGTCCCTATTTCAAAATAATCGAAAAGTCATTTTGCTCTTACTGGATGAACTGGAAAGTCATCTTAATATAAGACTGTGTCCTTTTTTACTGGCGGTATCTTTAGATAGAGACAAGGAAATCGCTGATAAAGCCGGCTCAATTATCCATACGATTGTAACCAGCCTGACCTATAAAGACGTAAAGTCTTTAGATAAAATCTTTCGAAACACTTATTTTGGAATAGACCTCGACTTAAGGCTAGACCGATTGTCCTTTCCTACTCTCCAATCACGCATTAAGCAAAACAAGTACGCCGAGGAACTGACTTGTTTACTCACACTCAGCGGTAATGGCTATCTTAGAGAGCTGGCCCTACGACTAATAAAAAACGCTACAGTCTCTCAAAGTTCAGCTTTTATAGCACTGCGACTCAACGATTGGGTACCAGAAGTTCGTGCAGAAGCCTTGAAAGGAATCAAACTTCTGTTAAGTACTTCTAAAGGATTGGAGCGTTTACTTGATGTTCTCCCACTACTTGATTCCCTGCTAGACTGGCAACGATCGAATTTTTTAGATTTACAATTACACCTTAATTCCGCACTACTGGATTTAAAAAATCGAAAAATGCTTCTTCTAAAATATCATACGACTACTGATTTTAAAATAAGAAGAAGTCTCTTTAACGTTCTCATTCAGGACACATCAAACTTCAACACCATCCTACAGCACGGACTAAACTCTAAAGATCCCGTGATTATAAAAAAGTGTATCGCATACACGCGTCAGAACTGTGACGCGATAGACATCCCCACAACTTTAGAAACTCTCAAAAGGTCAAAAGCAGCTCCATGCAAAATTGCTTACATAGAGCTCGCCTCAAACACCATCGAGCAAAGTCTCTTTACAAACCAGCTCGAACTCTTAATTTACGATAAAGTATCCAGTGTTCGTGCACTAGCCCGAACCAAACTCCGTGAACTTGAACCTACTATAGACTTTTGGAGGTTGTATAAAGAGAACCTATACAAGGCACATGGTCTAAACACTCGCGCATTTCGAGGTCTCACTGATATCTGCAGCACTTTAGACTATGAGTATATCAAACCCTTTCTTAACAATGAAGAAAGGGCTGTCAGAACTCTTGCAGTAGCGACTCTGTATCGTTTAGATAAAGAAAGATCAAAAGATGATGTCATTGACTTTTTATGTTCAGAGGACGAGGTTGAATCTAAAACAATTACACGTCTGTTGTCTGCCCCTGTTAAAGTTCGGCAAATTGCAATTGAGCTCTTTGAACTCATCGATCTAGATGATTTTGCGCCACACGTTTATATGAATATTGCCTATCTCCTTCATTACGCATCAAAATGGACAAGCATCGTAGCTTACTTAAAAATTATTGCACTTCAACGCCCAGTCACAAATAATCAGATAACGTTCGAAATCACGCGGTGGCTCATGCGATACAACAGAAGTTTCATCGCGCCATCGCAGCAAGAACTCTTTGAGTTAAAGAATGCTTATTCTCATTCTAGAGTCCATCTATCAGAACATCATCAAAATGAACTAGATGCCATTGTAACCCATTTATAAGGGCTTGCAAGCAGTTTAAGAGCAGTAGCACTGCAAAATAATGTCTCTGCTCTTAAACTCACACCTCACCCAACCCCCTTCTAGCACCTATCTCCGCAAGCAGTCGTTCCCCCAGCGCACCGACAGTCATCACGCCTAGATCACCTGAGTCCCTTGAACGCACCGATACGCTTTCGGACACTACCTCTTTTTCACCGACGATTAGCATATAAGGCACTTTTTCAAGCTGAGCTTCCCGAATTTTATACCCGATTTTCTCACTTCGATTGTCGAGTGCCACCCGAATACCTTTGGATTTGAGAAGTTCGCAGACTTCTTCGCTATAGGCGAGAAAATGCTCTCCGATGGAGAGGACTTTAACCTGAACCGGCGCGAGCCAAGTCGGAAATTTACCGGCATACTCTTCAATGAGATTGGCCATAAAGCGTTCCAAAGACCCAAAGACGACTCTGTGAATAACAACTGGGCGGTGTTTCTCACCGTCGCGACCAATATACGACAGGTCAAACCGTCGGGGCAGTTGCATATCCAGCTGAATGGTGCCGCACTGCCACCTTCTGCCGAGACAATCTTCAATCTGAAAATCGATTTTCGGCCCATAGAATGCGCCATCGCCTGCATTGATTTTATACGAAACATTCAGTTCGTCGAGAGCACCTGACAATGCATTTTCCGCTGTCGACCACTCTTCGTCAGTCCCCATAGACGCCTCTGGACGCGTGGAGAGTTCCACGTGGTACTCAAAGCCAAAAGTCGAGTAGACCTCATCTAGCAAGCGCACAATGTTGACGATTTCCTCCTGTATTTGCTCCGGCATCATAAAAATATGTGCGTCGTCCTGAGTAAAAGCTCTTACGCGCATCAGGCCGTGTAAGGCCCCCGAAAGTTCGTGTCGGTGTACGCGGCCGATTTCTGCAATTCTAAGTGGAAAGGCTCGATAAGACCGCTGCTCCGCCTTGTAAATCAGCATACAGCCTGGGCAGTTCATCGGCTTAATAGCGTAGTCCGTCTCGTCAACTGAAACGGTGTACATGTTCTCTTTGTAGTGATCCCAATGACCCGACGTCTCCCAAAGCGATTGATTCAATACCATTGGCGTTTCCACTTCAACATAATCCGCTTTTAAGTGCACCTCCCGCCAGTAGTCTAAAAGAAGATTTTTTAAAATCACCCCTTTGGGCAATAAAAACGGAAATCCCGGTCCCTCTTCCATCATTGCAAACAATTTTAACTCTTTGCCGAGCTTTCTGTGGTCGCGATTTTTAGCTTCCTCTAGCTTTGTAAGATGGGCTTGTAGCAGTCCGGCCTTTGGAAAAGAAGTGGCGTAAATTCTCTGCAACATCTTGTGAGAAGCCTCTCCCCGCCAATAAGCACCTGCGACGCCGAGTACCTTAAAGGCTTTAACAGCTCCAGTGGACGGCAGGTGAACGCCGGCGCACAAGTCCACAAATGTGCCTTGCCTATAAAAAGAAATCGGTATCTCCTCTGGTAGCGCTTCAATCAACGCCACTTTGTAGTGCTCTCCCGACCGCTTCATAAACGCAATCGCCTCGTCGCGGGGTAACTCAAACCGTTCTAGCTTCAAGTTTTCCTTTACAATATCATGCATCTCACGTTCAATTAATGCAAAATCCTGCTCAGTAAACACGTGCTCTGAATCGAAATCGTAATAAAATCCGTCTTGAATAGCAGGACCAATGGCGAGTTGGGTCTCGGGATACAACCGCTTTACCGCCTGTGCCAAAATATGGGCCGAAGTGTGTCGGAACGCCTCACATCCCGGCGCATCTTCAAACTTATGTAACGTCACTTGAACGGCGTCGGTAATTGCATACGACAAATCGACCAATTTACCGTCGACTTCTGCCACTAGTGCTTCTTTTGCCAATCGACCACTAATGGCTTTAGCGAGTTCATAGACTGTTGTGCCTCTCACCACCTCTTTTGTTGAGCCGTCTTTTAACCGTACATTTACATGAGCCATTTTTTTTGCCTCCTCTCTAAGTTTTTAGGGTATAAAAAAAGCCCCTCCTCATGATTAAAATCATGGGACGAGCTGTCTCGCGGTTCCACCCAAATTAGTTCCGAATCGGAACTCTCTTATAACACTTAACGTGTGCAACCGCTATTTTTTTCAGAGCAACTGCTCTTACTCGAATAGACTCAGAAGCCAGTCTTCACTTTGCAGATCATGAACTCGATTTCAGCCAAGTCAAATCCTCTCTTCAGATGATACACGCAAACTTACTTTTCTTCTTCAACGCTACTATTAACTTAATAGAGATTCTAACGCGTTGTTTGCACGGTGTCAAGAGAATTTTCAGATTTTTATCCAAAATTTGAAAGGGACTTTATCCCTCTAGTCGCCGTATGCACGCATCGGTTAAGGCCCTAAACACAAGTTGAACAATAAAAAAAACCACTGTCGCAACAAACACATGGAGGGTTCTCTCACCCCATAAGGCGCCGCTCTCAGAGGGGATATCCGAAACAACCCCTTGGAAAAGCAGCGCGTTGGATAAACCCAACAAAGCCAGAATACTTGGAATCAAATCATACAGGCCCCTTTTATAAAGGTGCCATTTTACCGCCGTACTTTTTCTCTTTAACAAAAAACGAAAAAGACGGCGGTATTTTATTGCCTTGCGATCGAGTGCAATGGTAAGTGTTTCAAAGTCATATATGAAACATCTGAAAATGCATTCTTCACATAACATGTTTTACCATATATAGGTTATTTTGTTGACAACACGCCGGTTATATGTTAACATTACGTAATATATGCACCATCACTACTTACTGCACGTAGAGGAAAGGAGAAGAATTTATGTCCAAATTCTTTCATATCGTCATTGGGTTGCTTTTCACCGTGTTCGGCATTTACCTCTGGAACAATCCGGCAGAAACCATTATTGCCTACTCACTCTATTTGGGGCTGGTACACTTGGCGGGCTCTATTGCCACGCTGGTTTTTTGCCTCGTTCAAAAAATCAAACCGATTCCCATAGGGAACATCTTGGTTTCTTTTATTATCGGCTTCGTCATCCTATCCCTGCCCTTTATATCATTAACAGTCATCTTATGGATTTTTATTTTTACGTTCTTAACCGCCACCGTCTTCTTTCTCGTCACAGTTCTTAGAAACAAAGACGGCAACAAGTGGCATATCTTGCAACTCATCTTGGCCGTCTTAGGGGTTTGTTTCGCCGTTGTCATGTTGTTCAGACCGGTGACAGCAGTAGCGACACTCGCAAAAATTCTGGCAGCCGTCGTCATTATCAACGGCGTGTCGTACCTGTTTTCCGGCAATAGAAAATAAGGCGACGCGTCATAAGAGTCTATAAAAAAACCTCTTCACATATATAGAAGAGGTTTTTTATTGGGAAAATCACTTTGAGAACAGGCGGCTCTAAGCTTTCTTCACTACTTCAGATTTTAGTTTCATCGCGCCGAACCCGTCGATCTTACATTCGATGTCATGGCCGTCGCTCGACGCATGTACCAATCGGATGTTTTTCACTTTTGTGCCTATTTTAATTGACGAGGAACTGCCCTTGACTTTTAAATCCCGAATGACGGTGACGGCATCGCCGTCGTTTAGCACATTCCCATTGGCATCTTTTATCACAGCTTCTGCCGCTTCTTCTGTTGCAGAGGCATTCCACTCATAAGCGCATTCAGGACAGACCAAAAGCACACCGTCTTCGTAAGTGTATTCTGAGTTGCATTTCGGACAATTTGGTAAGTTGTTCATTTCTTGCTCCTTTATCTGTTGGTAACCCCCCTACCGCTTCGGCCGCGAAACGGCCGTCGGTATAGGTTGACACAGTGTCTTTAACATTATAACAGAAGTGCGGTCAATTTTCTCGCTATACGGTGTAAAGTTATTTTAACTCACTTCTATTCGAAACCTGTTGGAGGCTGCTCGCTGTTTTCACTGCGCCTCGGCAGAATTTGCTCAATTTCTTCTGCCGGCATGGGGCGATAGAAATAATAGCCCTGTACATCGTCACAACGCTGCGCCTTTAAAAAATCCAACTGCCGCTTATCTTCTACGCCCTCTGCGATAACCCTTAGTCCCAAACGCTTTGTCAAATTAATTATTACTGCTGCAATCGCTTCGTCATCGCCTCCTCGACCAATCCCTTGAACAAACTCCATCGCCATCTTCAACCGATCTATCGGCAACTCTTTTAATCGGCTAAGTGACGAATACTCCGTTCCGAAATCGTCTATTGAAAGGGACACGCCAAGTTCCTTTAAGCGATGCAGAACCCCGATGATATACATGGGCTCTTTTATGGCCGCACTTTCGGTGATCTCCAGTTCTAAATACCGTGGCGCCAGCCCACTCGTCGCTAGTACATCAGAAACCAGTTCTACGAGTTGTTGCTCCTTAAACTGTTCAACCGAAAGATTGACAGCCATTACCACAGGAGAAAAGCCCATAGATTGCCACGTTTTATTTTGCTTACACGCTGTTCTTAAAACCCATTCTCCAATCTCATGAATTAAACCGGTTTGCTCAGCTAATGGGATAAACAACCCCGGCGAAACAAGCCCCCTCTGAGGATGACACCATCTGATTAGGGCTTCCAATCCAATAATTTCATTCGATTTAAGATCAACTTGTGGCTGATAATACAACAGCAACTCATCGTTTTCTAGCGCTTTGTACAGATCATTTGAGAGGGCCACTTTTTCTTCAACGGCCGCCCGCATAGCAGGGGTGCAAAAAGTGATGCTGTTTTTACCTTTATTTTTCGACGTATACATAGCCAAATCAGCACTTTTTATAAGGGTCTCCGAATCGTATCCATCCAGCGGATATATAGCGACGCCGCAACTGGCCGTTACATAAAAACTTTGCGCCTTTAATTTTATCGGCGCATCGAACACATCGATTATCTCACTGACCATTTTTCTAATTTTATACGGTGCATCTATACTAGGCAATAGCACGAGAAACTCGTCGCCGCCAAACCTACAGACGATGTCCGCAACTTGAGATAGCCTTCTGGCGACCTCGATAAGCAGCAAATCTCCCGAATCATGTCCCACTGTGTCGTTTATGGCCTTAAAATCGTCTAAATCCATGAGCAATATGCCCATATGCTCTTCTCCGCCACTTCGGCGTTCTAATTTCTTATCCAGTTCTCGAGTAAAATAGGCTCGGTTGGGAAGATGCGTTAGCCCATCGTGATACGCCATTGTGTTAATTTTTTTTTCGGCCTCAACTTTTGAAATCGCATCTGATACAATATTCGCCATAATTTGAAGTGCCTCCTGCTGTTCAAGAGACCAACTTTTATTACCTTTAACCGTATCGAAACCTAAAAAACCGAGCAACTTTTGATGTTTGTACACCGGCACTAATATTAAAGACTTAACGTTGTGAAGGGTTAAAAACGCTCTTTCGGCGGACGCTTCATCAGTAAGAAGGGCCGTGTCCTCAATATAGACTTTACCCTTTGATTTAAGGGTTTTCAACCACCAAGTAAATGACGCGATTACCTGCGGTTCTATGGTATTTCGAACGGGTTTGACATCTGCGCAACACCATTCATTTGTACATTCTACAATGGACAACGCTTCGAAATACTTAAAGATATAGGCTCTGTCTGCCCCTAAATACGCACCGCTTTTTTCGAGCATTGTGTCTATTTTATTGTCTAAGTTGTCCATACTAACACTGATAAAATCCGACGAAATTTCCGATATTTTTTTTTGTAAATCCGCTTGTCTTTCATGGGATTCTAACTTCTGCGCGTAAATTTGATTAATGTAAAACACCAGCATCGCGACAAACAGATAAAGAACCATATGCAGTATATAGTCTAACTTGTCAACAGTGATTGTTACAACCGGTGCCACTTGCCACGACCAAAGATGAAAAAGAATTGTAAACGACAACACGATGACAAAGAATTTGATTTTACGGAAAACTGTCGTCGTGAGCAATAAAATAATGGGTATCGACCAGACGATATTGTTGCCATACGCCAATAAAAATCGCCTTAAGAGTCCAATTGTCAAGATGGACAAAGTAACAAACAACAAAGTGTCCTGTCTGTGAGTCGGCAACGATGTAGTCGGCAAGGTTTTGACAATCAAACCAATGAAAAGTAAAAACAGACTCAAAAACAAAACCGATTCAATTTTGACGGTATAGTAAAAATAATGACTTAAATTGATAACGCTACCAAAAATAATGGCATGTGACAAGTAAGTATAAAACCTAAATCTGTTGTCGGTGGTGAGTATTTCTTTTTCATTAACCACTGTCAACTGATAATTTGTCATCAAACTATGCGTCTTTATGGCATACAACACCCCTAACATCGGTATCGCAGCAAAAATGATACCCAACTGAGGCGTGTAGAAATTCAAATGTCGATTGACAAACACATCAGTTGCCGTTCCTAAAACAATGCCCATAAAAAAGGTGATGCTAATAATAATTGCCGTCTTTTCCTTGCCGGAATCTTTGATCAGGCCTTTCCAATTCCATACAGCAATTAACCCAATAAGCGAAAACACGAGATAATAGGCATTGAAAAACAAATCACCCCACCCGCCGGAATTCACATTGATCCAACCGGTTTCCAGATGAACCAAATGGTACTGCGTGTTTGCAATAGGGCTGTAAAGCCCAAACAACACAACATTTAGCACTGCAGGCAAGTAGATTAAAACATAGATTGCCTTATGTCTTAATAGCGCTTTTTTCTCCGATAGCAATAGAAAAAAATGCAGTAAAAAGCTGTAAACGGTTCCCCACCCAAGCGAAGCCACACGCCTCCAAAGGCGTGATGTCTCATAGCTACCTGCGGCATTTCCCATTGCAAATGCAAATGCCCACACACAAAGAGCGAGACAAATAAAGGAGAAAATGCGGTTTATGAGCGCCCCTGGGTTTAAGGAATAGGCATAACTTCCTACAACACCGTATACAACAGTAAATAAAAAGAACAGGATTGAAAACTGATCAGCTTGAACACTCATGAACATCACTTCCTCGCATTAATTTCTCAACTTCATCAACCGGCATTGGACGGTGAAAATAAAAGCCTTGAGCGTCGTCACACAACTGTCTCTTTAAAAACGCCAACTGTTCCTCAGCTTCTACGCCCTCTGCGACAACTTTTAAATCCAACCGCTCCGCCAAATCGATGATGACCGCAGTAACCGCTTCGTCTTTATCGTCTTTGCCGATACCTTGTATAAATTCCATCGCCACTTTGAGTTTGTCAATAGGCAGCTCTTTTAACCGACTGAGAGAAGAATAATCCGTTCCGAAGTCATCTATTGCAACTGTGACCCCGAGCGCCTTTAATCGGTGTAAGATGCTTATAACATACGACGACTCTTTTAAAGCGATACGCTCTTTAATCTCCAGTTCTAAATATCGAGGTGCCAACGCACTTTCAATCAATGCGCTTGAAACCGCTTCCACAAGCTCCTGCCCTCTGAATTGCTCAATCGAGAGATTTACAGACACGACCACCGGCGAGTACCCCTTTAACTGCCAAGCTTTATTTTGCATACATGCCTGTTTTAGAACCCATTCTCCAATCCTGTGAATCAAACCGGTTTGCTCAGCCAAGGGGATAAACACCCCTGGAGAAAGAAGCCCTCTCTCGGGGTGACGCCATCTAATTAACGCTTCTAAACCAACGAGTTTGCCCGTTCCGATATTAACCTGTGGCTGATAGTACAACAGCAACTCGTCGTTTTCCAATGCTTTGTACAAATCGTTGGAAAGCCCTACGCGTTCCCCTACATCCGATTTCATAAGAGGGGTACAAAAAGTAACCCTATTTTTACCATTGTTTTTCGACGCGTACATCGCCAAGTCAGCACTTTTAATCAATGTTTCCGGGTTATGTCCGTCAAACGGGTAGACCGCTACACCACAACTGGCAGTAACATGAAAATTCTGCTCTTTAATTTCTATCGGACCATCAAACACACCGACGATGTGATCGATTGCTTTTCTTATCTGACTCAACGTTCCCATGTGAGGCAGTACCACCAGAAACTCGTCGCCTCCGAATCTGCACACCGTATCAGAGACGCCTGCGACTTGTGAAAGCCTTTTTGAAACCTCGAGAAGTAGTTGATCACCGGAGTCATGTCCCATGGTATCATTAATCGACTTAAACTCGTCGATATCCATAAGCAAGATGCCTATAGGGGTTTCCACACCATGCATTTGCTCAATCTTCTTCTCTAGCTCCCGAGTAAAATAAGTTCGATTGGGAAGAGCAGTTAACGCATCGTAATACGCCATATAGTTTATCTTTTTTTCAGCCTCCACCTTTGTAATGGCATCCGATATAATGTTTGCCATAATTTTAAGCACTTCTTGCTGTTCAATGGTCCACCTTTTTTTGTTAACAACTGTATCAAACCCCAGAAAACCAAGCAACTTGCCATTTTTCAGAACCGGTACCAACATCAACGACTTCACATCGCGCTGCAGCAACACTTCTCGTTCTGCCGACGCTTCACTGGGAAGCGCACCGACGTCTGCAAGATAAATCTTGCCGTTTTGCTCAAGTTCTTTCATCCACCAAGGGAAAGACACTGCGGACAGCGATCCGATGGGCACACTAACCGGTAAGGTTGCCTCATTGTGCCATTCATTTGTGGCATCCACTGTCGACAGGTCTTCATTAAATCTAAAAACATAGGCTCTATCCACTTCAAAATATTCGCCACTTGTCCTAAGCATGTCGTCAACCTTAGCCTCTAAGTTGTCAGCTGTCACACTTACAAAATCCGATGAAATTTTTGATACCACTTTTCGCAATGCCGTTTGTTGCTCGTGTTCATACAACCTGTTGCGGTAGAGATGGCTTATGTAGTAAATAACAGCCGAAATTAAAACATAGATGGCCAATCGCTGCTGATAATCGGCTCTTGCAATTGTAGTAACAAAGACCTCATTTCTAACCATGCTTATGAACTCGACAATTATGGCCGACGCAAATACCATGAGCAAAAGCTTTTCATTCTTAAATACAGTCGTTAAAATCATTAAGAAAAATGGCACCGTCCAGATAACACTGTTGTAGCCGTATTGCCCAAAATGTAAGTAAAGAGCCGGCATTATGGTAACTAGTGCCAGTCCCATATAAATGTCTTGTGAGCGCTCTTTGATTTTTAGATGCGGTAGAATCCACAAGATTAACCCTAAAGCCAAAACAAAACCGCCAAATTTTAATATTCCACTAAGTGCTTTGTCAAAAATCAAATAGTCTAAAATCAAGTACGCTAAACTTCCCAAAAGGAAAACAAAGGATAGCGCTTTGTAAAAGGCTACCCGTTTTTCTTGTAATAGGATTTTCACAGACAAGAACTCGACTTTCCTCTTCTGCTCCACCATGGTGCTGTGCTTTTTAACGGAATGAAGAACCGCTAAAATCGGAATCAACGCAAAAACGATGCCTAACTGAGGTCTTATGTCTTGAAGTGATTGCCTGAGAAATACATCGGATACAGACCCCAGCAGAATGCTGATAATAATAGACGCACTGAGGATCCCCGCCGTTTTCTTGACCTTTTTATCTTGTGACGCGTTCTTCCAAGTGCCGATACACAGCAACGTCAGAATTGAATACACCAGATAATAACCGTAAAAATAGTAGTCGTAAAAGCTGTTAGGCGATGTGTTGACCCATCCCGCATGCGTTTGCAACAGTTCAAATTCCCAACGAGCCGTGGCGCTGTTTAGCCCAAATACGACGACATTCACAAGTGCAGGCACATAAATAAATGCGTACGCCCACTTTCTTTTAAGAAACCGGTTCTTCGTAAGCAACAAGATATAGTGTAATAAAAAGCTGTACATTGTCCCCCAGCCTAGAACGCTCAATCTGTTCCAAAAGAGAGCTTCTTCATAAGTTGCCGCCGTATTCAGCAAACTGTATGAAAAAGCCCAGATGCCTAAGGTGAAGTTCAATATAAAAAACACTCTGTTTAAAGCGCTTTTATAGTTGAGCGAGAGAACGTAGATGCCGATTATGGCGTATGCGCTTGCAACAGCAAAAAACAATAGTGAATAGATCTCATTTAGTGGTATATTTTTCAATACAAACTCCTATTTGAATACAAAAAACATGTCTTCCGCCGTTTAAAGCCTTTTTTCATTTTCCGGAACAGCTAAAAATCGGCGACACACCTCTATGCGGTTTGAAAACCAGTTTAACCCGCATTCTACTTTTTTATTATACCAAAAAAGTGGTCTATTAAATCTCTAATCTATAAGATTATTTTCACATCATGTCGTCCACCGAATAAGTGGAACGCTCTACTCACTTGTGTAGAGACAGGCTTGTGCCGTCCACATTTCGTAGTAACGCCCCTTCTTTTTCAACAGCATCTCGTGAGCACCGTCTTCGATAATGCGCCCCTTCTCCAAGACGAGAACTCTATCGCTCCCCTTAATGGCGCCTAGGCGGTGCGTAATCATTATCGACGTTTTTCCACACATGGCCGCTTCATAAACGCGGTGCATCTCGTTTTCTTTTAAAGGGTCTATGGCGCTGGTGGGTTCGTCTAAAATCGCCATCTCAAACGGCTTGTAGAGTCCTCTGGCCGACGCTATCTTTTGCCACTCTCCACCGGAGAGCTCGACGCCACCAAATGCCGTCCCCAGCAGTGAAGTGCCGGACAAACTCGGGTGCTTGCAAAAGAGATCCTGTAATAGGTCCTCTACGCACGCCCTGTTTGACTCACAGCCCGGACTGCCCAATCTAACATTGTCGTCCAGCGACAAATGGTATTTATTGAACTTTTGAAATACCGCTGTTTTATCCGCATACAATCGGTGCTCTGAAACGCCGGAGATGCTCTTGCCATCGTACAGCACCGCTCCCGATTGCGGCAGATACAAGCCCAGTATCAGATTTGCCAACGTCGATTTACCCGCGCCATTTTCGCCGACAATGGCGATATGCGCCCCTTTTTCTATTTTAAGGGTCAGCTGTTCCAGTGCATTTGTCTCTGAACTCGGGTACTTAAACGAAACGTCTCTCAGTTCAATAGAGGTGTCAAAACTGTAGGGCGTGTCCGGCTGCACCGGACGGTTGGGGGTGTTTAAAAAGTCGAAAAACGGTTGAACCAATGTCGAAAACTGATTGAAGTAGGCAAACAGATTAAACAACTCTGTGTAATTGCGGTTTAATGTTGCGTAAGCCGCCACACTCGCCATAAACGCCCCTAGCGAAATGGCGTGAGTCATGTACAGATACGCCCCTAAAACAAATCCAAAATTGTTGCCTAAGACCTTAATCACGCCTGTTACAGCTCGTAGTCGCTCTGTTTTCTTGTCAATTAACCGCTCTTGATTCAATACCTCTAACAAACTGTTTCGCCACTTTCCCTTTAGAAAAGCCGTCGCTCCTAACACGCGTGTTTCCTTAAAGAAAACTGGAGCAATAAGGGTCTCTCTATAGGCCTCTTCTTCTCTTTGAAGTTGGGCAATAGCCCCCCAAAATTTAAGCATATACCGCGTTTCAACAACCCGTTCCGCCACTGTCGGAAGAATGGAAACGAGGATGAACGCCATAAACCAGATGTTAAAAGAGGCTATGTACAAGGTCACGACCAAGCTTCCAATACTTAAACACACCACGTGAATGGCGATTTCCACAAGTCGATAAAGGTTAATACTGGCGTTTTGAGCTTGCTTCACATAGGTGTACAGCTGAGGACGCTCAAAATCGTCGTTGGAAAGCGCAAAACATTTTTTATGCAACACACACTTAATTCTCTTTTCAAACCTGAGCAAAGATTTAAACTGGACGAAAAAACGGTGGTAGTAGGTCTTGTAAAACCCCATTGCCAATAAATAGAGCCCAAACCAAAGGAGCCACCAACTTAAAGCGTGATCGTATTGACGGCTTTGATATATAGTGCTCACCACAGAAAACACTTTTTTATTCAGTACGACGCCGACAACAGGTGCCAAATGACCCAATAGGCCTACGACAAACATGAGCACAAAATCATACAGCATGATGTCTCTACCTATTTTAACGGCTTCTTTAAACATATAGATTTTTGAGTGCCCCTGTGTTCTACTTGTCATAAAACCCCCTTTGCATCGTATAGAGCTGATGGTAATGACCCTTTGATGCCATTAGCGCATCGTGTGTCCCGATTTCCGCAATCCGGCCGTCTTTTAAGACCAGTATCTCGTCTGAAAACTTAATCGCACCCAGACGATGGGTAATAAACAGCGAGGTCTTGCCAACCAACATCTTCTGATAAGTTTTGTACATTTCCACTTCAGATAGAGGGTCTAGTGCCGCGTTGGGTTCGTCCAAGATAACCATCGGCGCATCCGATAAAAGCACCCTACTTGCAGCGAGTTTTTGCCATTCGCCTCCTGACAAATCCACGCCGCTGTTTTTAAGAGGCATTAAATTCGTATCGAGCCCCTCTTTGAGCGCTTCGATTTTCGAGTTTAGTTTTAAGCTTTTCGCCACGTTGTAAAGGGCACCGTCTTCAATGGCCTTCTCACTTCCCAAGCACATGTTTTCCCGTATAGACAATGGGTACTTTGCGTAGTCCTGAAAAACAGCAGAAAAAAGAGCCTGTCGATCGGCCTGGCTAAGTTCGGATACATCTGTACCGTTCACGAGAATTTGTCCGCTACTGGGCGTGTACACGCCCAGCAACAACTTGATAAGAGTGGATTTCCCTGAACCGTTTTCACCGACGAGGGCATATTGAACGCCTTTTTCAATCTTAAACTGCACCCCTTTAAGCACTGCGCCTTTCCTTTCGGGGTACTGGAAATAAACATCCCGAAATTCAAGACTTTCAAAATCGGCAACATCAAAGCGCCTTGGCGCTTCACCGACTTCTTGCAAATTCAAAAACGTCCGCCAGTTGTCCATAACCTTAGCGGTATCTTGTAAGTCGTAAACGATTTCAAACAGTTTCTTGGACGCCTCCATAAGCCCGACAATCCCCAATGCGAGAGAAGTATACATCCCCAATGACAACGATCCCTGAACTAAAAAAGGAAGGGGTACAAGGAATGCTGCGACTGCATAAAGTGAAGAGAGAGCCTCGACCAACATCTGCAATCGGAATCTTTCGTAGCCGTAGCGCTCGTTGTCCCGTCGCGCCTTGTCAAACGTCTCTCCAAACTTTTCGTTCATGAGCCGTTCAGAGCCAAAGAGCTTTCTTTCAAGGGCGTAAGCTTTGTCAATCATAATTGACGATATGTAATTGGGCCTTTTCATTCTTTCGATGTAGCGCTTCCAGAAATCAAAACTCTTTTTCGATTGCCACCGGTTCATAAGAACTCCTACACTGACAAATTTTCATCAGATTTAAAACCGTTTGATTTTCTAAAAACGCGTAGGGGAGTTTGGTGATTTTAGCCACATACTTTTCGTTGTAAAGGTCTTTTAGCAACACTTTCCATTGGTTGTTCCGGTGCAAAACCCCTACTTCAATTAGATGCCGAACCACGTGAATCCCTATGTACACCCAAAGTGCTCCCATAGCTTTACCGGTTTGAGCAGCCCCTTTCGGCAAAACCCCTTCGTCGATAATCACTTTTCTCACGCCTATCACCGCAACTGGCAGCACCCCCAAAGCAATGCCCGCCACTGCATTAAAAAACGCGCTAAATTGCGCTTCTTTAGACGCCTTTAATCTATTTAATTTTAAACGCACCGATGCCTCCCCCCCTTTTTTTTAAAACATTGCCTACGTCAACTGTGAAAAGACCACGAATTTACATTTTATCACTTTTCAAGCATACAATCAACGGTTTATTGTGATTTTTTTAACCTTATCTTGTCGCTAAGCTTTACCCATTATCCAAAAAAAGACGAGCGGCTCTCATCAGAGAACCCATCTCGTCATTAGTCGCTTTTAAACGACGCTTCAGTTCTAGTGTTCTTCAAACCGCTTCTTAGTCACGCACATTAAAAGGCTGTCTCTGTAAGGCGGTTGCGCTTCTTCATCGACAATTTTCTCGACCACTTCAAAGCCCAATTTCCCATAGAGGCCAATGCCGCGCTCGTTAAACGGAAACACCTCGAGCGTCACCGCGTCGAGGCCGAGGTCACCAAAAGCAAATGCCAACACTATAGTGGTGGCTTCATAGCCAATCCCCTTTGAAAAGTGCTTCTTGTCAAATAGACAAATTCGATAGTGCCCACTGGTCCCCTCGATTTCATTCAACACCACTTCGCCGATGATGGCCTCACCGCTGCAAATGATAAAATCGTAGCGCGTGTGGTCTTCCACACATTTCTCCACATAGGCACTGATTTGCTCTTTTGAGCAGCTCGCCGTCGTCCCCGTGTAATAATTGGCCTCGGCATCGGGCGTTTCAAAGCCGCATTTGTAGTAGGTATCGGCATCTGCGCGTTCCAGCGGGCGCATTGTATAGTGCCCGAATGTCCATGTTTTCCTCATTTTCTTACTCATAACGCCCCCTATTTGGTGCACGGTTATCTTTAACGTTTTTGTTGCTCGCGCCTCTCTCTTTTTAAAAATGAGACGCCAAGCCAAAGAAACGAGACGGAAAGGGAGGTAAAGATGAGCCCCGTTGAACGCTGTGAATCTGAAAAAATAATGCATGCGATTATCGTGTTGAGCAGCGCCAATATAAAAAACAGTGCCGCCGCTATTTTGTAATCCTTTTTCTTTTCCAAAGCGACCTCTTTCTGATTGCTTTATTTTTCGTAGTACCTACTTTTCGCTCTTATTGCGGTTTCCAAAGGTGTAAAACAAAATACTCATACCGAGGCAGAGCACGGCGAGCCCAATGTAGATGACCGCATTTGACATTCTAGACGTCGCTGCATACATCGCGGCGCTGATACCATTGAGACCTGCACAAACCAAAAAAATAGCTGCTGTCATTTTATGATTTTTCATTTTATCGCCTCCTCTACTTCATCCCATCCACTTCACCTATTGCGCTGTTAGGGTTGTCAAATTCCCTCAGTTCCATATACAATAAAGGCACCAGTGCGTCACACGCTTATCAAAAGGAAAGGGGCCAAAATGAAAACTCTAGAAAGCCGCGAGGTGTATCGACAGCGTATACACAAAGTTCAAGACTATATTGAAGAAAACCTTCAACGGGCGTTGACGCTCTCTGAATTGTCTGATGTCGCCGGATTCTCTAAATACCATTTTCACCGACTATTCAGTGCCCTTACACAAGAAACACTGTTGCAATACATCACTCGAATTAAAATGGAGCGCTCTGCTTTCTTTCTCATCCATCGTCCCGAGATTACCGTAACAGACATCGCTTATCACTTTGGCTTCTCAGACTCAGCGGGTTATGCCCGTTCTTTTAAAAAGTATTACGCGGTAAGTCCAACTGAGTTTAGAAAACAATACAGCAAGAAATGCAAAGCCAATCGCGATGAAACGCCCTATACTCATAGTATACCAAATAAATCGAAAGGATGGGATACTATGAAAGTAAAAGCCTCTAAAGTAGAACTCTTAACGGTTGAGAGCCTACAAGTCATCTATCTGCGCTTTACGGGAAGCTATCAGAAGCTAGCGACAGCTATGCCCAATATGATGAAAAAACTCTATGACTTCGCCGCCAGCCGAAACCTCCTTGTCCCCGGGAAAACAAAAGTGATGACGCTCTATCATGACAATCCTGAAATGACAGAAGAAGACCAACTGAGAACCAGCCTGTGTTTATCGGTTCCCAACACTTACAAGGTAGAAGTAAACGGTGAAATAGGTCTGATGTCCCTGTCGGGTAAGTACGCTGTAGGACATTTTGAACTCACACGCGACGACTTCGCCGCGGCCTGGCAGTATATGTACGGCGAGTGGCTACCAAGCAGTGCTTGTCAGCCCCGCGATGCATTGCCTTTTGAAGTCTATGTGAGTGAGCCGCCTCAGACTCCTGACGGGAAGCAACTTGTGGCTATATACCTGCCTGTAGAACCACTGGGGCAACTGTAGCCCTTTTCACAACATCAAACAAGCTGCTCATTCAACCATTGAGCAGCTTGTTGTCACGTCTTATAAAAAATGCAAGAACCCCTACGAGCAGCTACCACTTTTTATAGAGGGTTACCCCTTCTTTTATCGTCTCCAAAACTTGCGTATCTGCAATTTTCATCGGATCGATCTTGAGAATGTTTTGATCGACGATAATGAAATCCGCTAAGTGCCCCACCTTAATGCAACCTCTCCGATCCTCTTCAAAGTACATATAAGCGGCATTGACTGTATGGGCTTTCAGCGCTTCCATCACCGGAATCCCCTCGCCTAAGATGTGACCACTTCGCGTCTTCCGATTCACACAGGCCCAAATGCTTCTAAACGGCATCGGTGGAACAACTGGGGAATCTTCATGATCGGTAAACTTTAAACCGATTTTCAGCGCATACGCCTGATTGGAGATTTTACTTGCACGCGCCTCTCCAAAGTTTGCGCGGTGTGCATCTCCCCAGTAGAACACATGTGAAGCAAAAAACGAAGGATAGACGTCTCTTTTTTTAAGGGCATCCAGCTGGTCTTCTCGTGCCGTCTGACAGTGGATGATTTGCAACCGCAGTTCTTCTTTCGGCTGTGCAATTTTCAGCGCTTTATCGTAGCACCTCAAGAACTGGTCCAGCGAAGCGTCGCCGTTACAGTGCGTCAAACACTGGTAGCCGTTTTGAATGCTCTTTACAAGTGCATCGACAACCACTTGGTCGTCTTTGTAAATAGGGTACGCGCAATAACTTGGATCGTCACTGGGTTCAACGACTTCGTACGGCGCGCTCATATAGGCGGTTCTCGCCTGCGGGGAACCGTCGAGAACGATTTTGCTGCCGGCGAGTTTAAGCCGACCGATGGCGTCGCCAATTTTTTCCGGAAGTTCACCACTGTAAAAACGTTGGTCTTCAATAATAAGTGGGTAACCAAACACATCTATTTTCAACAGATTTTCAGCTTCTGCCAGTTTGTAGAACTCGTAGTTAGCCCCCGACAAAGCGCCGTCTTGTGCGGCAGTAATACCGTTTTTTATATAAATCTCCTGTCCGTTGAGAAGCATTTGCCGCATCATCTCTTCGTCTATCTCGACGACTTTCATCAACGCTCTCTGGAAGGCCATTTCTTCCAAGTAGCCCGTTGGCTCCATGGTCCCTTGGATGCGTTCAATTTTACCACCGGGGATTTCAGGGGTTTCACTGGTGTAACCAAAAACCTCCAGCGCTTTTGAGTTCACTGAACACACGTGCAAAGAAGTGTGAATGGCAATCACCGGAATTGTCGTAGACACTTTGTCTAAATCGAACTTATTGGGATGCCGTCTCTCGTCCAACAGATTGTGGTCGTAACCAAAGGCCACTAAAACCGACTGGGCCTCAGCCTCTTTTAGCCGCTCAACAAGCTGGTCTATTGAAGTGACGTCGCCCACAGGCGGTTGTGAAATGTCCACCATAGTGGCAATGAGCCCGACCATGTTAAAGTGGGAATGCGGGTCTATAAAACCGGGCATCAGCACGCGCCCACCAAGGTCAACTTGCTCTGTCTCCTCGTCGACGTGTTCAAACACCTCTTTTTTTAAACCGACCTCGATAATTATTCCGTCTTCAATCAATACGGCTTCCGCCGTTTTTTGGTTGTCGTCCACTGTGATGATGTCGCCGTTAAAGAATACTTTTTTCATAAGCTCATTCCTCCTTTTAAGAGTACTACAGTCTGTGTGAGCACCCATGATACCTCTATTTTATCAGATTAAAAGACCATCGTCTCACAGAAATCATTAACAGACCTGTAAACAAAGTATGACCCTTATGAACGAAACGCTAACCATCAATGGCGTGTATAAAAAGTGTGTCCCAGCAGCGGCGAAACCCGTGCGCTTTGACGCCAGTAAAGCCATTGGACACTGACAACTCTACAGTTAATGCTGACATGTAAGCCGCGGACAGACTGCTGTACACGCCCTTTATGGCAGACAGTGGATGAATGCGCCATATAAACGCCCCTGTTGCCCAAATAACCGGACGTCAAAAGCGTTGTATTTTTATGCTATCTTTCAATCGACGCCTCTTCCCAGCAATAAAATTTTTCCCCTAAAGTGCCTGCAGGGGTTTCATTCTTCAAGGCATTGAGTTTAAGCGGCAGAGCAAACAAGTTGATAAAGCCTTCAGCATCTCTCTGATTGTAGACTTCGTCCTCTCCAAAGGTGACATGTGCCTCTGAGTAAAGTGTGTAATCGGATCTTGAGGCAATGGCCGTACAACTGCCTTTATAGAGTTTTAGTTGCACCACACCGCTCACTTTTTCCTGTGTGGTATCAATAAATGCATCCAGCGCCTCTTTTAATACGGAAAACCACATGCCGTCGTACACCAACTGCGCGTATTTTTCGCTGACCAACTTCTTGTAAGCCATGGTCTGACGGTCGAGTACCAGCTTTTCCAAAGCTTTATGCGCTGTGTAAAGTATGGTGCCACCAGGCGTTTCATACACGCCGCGAGATTTCATTCCCACCAGTCGATTTTCCACCACGTCGATGATGCCGACACCGTGCTTGCCGCCAATTGTATTTAACTTGTGTACCAACGCCACAGGGGCATACGGTTTGCCGTCTAACTTAATCGGTACCCCTCGGCTAAACTCCAAGGTTACGATTTCAGCTGTATCGGGCGCTTTCTCAGGGGCGACACACCATTTGTACACCTCATCGGTATGCGCGCACCATGGGTCTTCCAAGTTGCCGCCTTCGTGACTGATGTGCCACAAGTTCTCGTCTCTCGAGTATATGGCCTGCTTCGTCACCGGAACGGGAATACCGTGTTGCATTGCGTAATCGATACACGCTTCACGCGATTTCAGCCCCCACGTTCTCCATGGGGCGATGATCTTCATTTCTGGCGCCAGAGCCATAATACCCGCTTCAAAACGCACTTGGTCGTTCCCCTTGCCCGTGGCACCGTGCGCAATGGCCTCCGCTTCTTCAAGTTTGGCGATTTCAACCAGTGCCTTGGCAATTAGCGGTCTTGCATACGCCGTGCCGAGAAGATAATCTTCTTCGTAAAGCGCACCGGATTTAATGCCTTTGTACAAGTACTCTCTGACAAAAGTGTCTTTTACATCGACACAATACGCTTTCTTAGCACCTGTGCGAAGCGCCTTTTGACAGACTGCCTCATAGGCGTCCGCCTGTCCCACATCGACGCACACGGCAATGACGTCGTAGCCCATCTCTACTTCCAACCACTTTAAAATGACCGATGTATCCAGCCCGCCTGAATACGCCAAAACGACTTTTTTACGCATCCTCAACCTCCACTTTCAATTCGTCTTTTGCATGTTTATGCATTTGAGAGTTACAAGGGTGTTTGTCGTTATGGACTCAGCGCCTGTTGTTAAGCTAAAAAAAATGACCCCCTACAGGATCATTTCACAAACAGTTCAACAAGTGAGCCACTGGTGTTCAGGCGCTTTGAGGCGCTACCGACGAAACCAACCCTTTTCGCTTTGGGACGAATTGCTCCGCGGTACCACCCAAATTAGCTTTTCAGCTCACTCAAATTCGGTACGGACATGTGTCGATACCTAGCCCTCATAACGGTGGACTTCCGGCTCATCTTACTCTAAGTTCTTATGAGCTACTCGGGAAAGTTCTCAACACATTCACTTCGCGCGGGCTCACACCATCCCCGCTTCGCTGTACCGTCACCTGTGTATTCTCATGCCCTCAAACGTATTTAAACAATAATTTTTGATTAATTATACATTTTGATGAATAATAAGTCAATGTTTTTTTGAAAACAAACGCATTTCATTTGAGAACAGCACCGTTTCCAAACCGATACACCTCCCCGCGGTAGCGAACTCAAAGCCGTTTTAATACAAGCTTCTCCTAACACCCTCAATTTTGATGCTTCTAAGTTAACGTTTCTTTTTCACGGGGTAAAAGGTACTGAAAAGTTCTAATAAATCCGATAATTTCTCAACCGTCACCTGATAGAACTCGAAAGTCACGCCATTGCATTTATCGATTTTCCGATTTTCCAGCGTATAGCTTTTTCTAAATGAACACTTGCCGTCTTTCTCATTGTGGCAGTTCTTACAGTCGCCATAAGCGCCTGTAAAAACCGACTTAATGAAGTCCGGCGTTTTTTCTATGTAAGCACTGTGGCGGTCAATTCGGCTAAAGTAAAGACGCAAGACGATATTGTCGTCTCTTATGTAAATACGCGCATAGACTTTGTCGCTTTTCACTTGTTGCTTTCTATACAAAATCATGTACTTTCCCCAACAGTACCCAGGGGTTATTTTGTTGTCACAGCCATAGCCCAGCGCAGACATCGCCTTTGTAAAATCGAGGATAAAACGTCTGTCCTCTTTCGAAATAAAATCAAATTCTCTGGCGTTTAATACACTTTCCACCACTCTACCTCCTTAAGACGCAACACTGATCCCCGCGCCACTGTCTATGAGCGCTCCGGCTCAGTTAGAGCTCTAATTGCTATCATCATTTGCTCCTTTGATTACATGGCGACCGCTTTAAACATTTTGGCGCCATCTATTTTTTTTAAACGCTTTTGCACGCTTCCGCGTTTGCGGACTCAGACTGTTAAGACACCGATCGACAAATCGATCAATCGCCGCCTTATCTGTCGATTGGCTGTACCCTAGCTCAAATACGTCGATTATTTTGCCGTCCAATAGCGCTTTTTGCCTTTCTGAATGTCGAGTTTCAGAGCCTTTTTCCAATAAAAACGACACAATCCGCTGACAATAGACAGCGTCTCCCCCGACAATTTTCTTTAAATTTGCCACACAACATTCTGCCGTCATAAATTTCTCATCGTCAACATGGCTCAGATACGCCCCCTCTATCTTTTCAAAGCGCCTCTCATGGTCCACAGGTATCAAATCGGCAATCAACGTTAGGCCGAAATCTCGGTGATACGAGTTCGGGTGCTTCAAAAGCTTCTCGAAAACCTCCCAATACGTGTAAAAGCACTCCGGCGCATATGCGGTGGCTCGGGAAACGATGTAAAAACTATGGTAGTACACCATAATCTCAGGATGATTTACCATCTTATCGACAACCCACTCTCGAAAAGAAGCCTCTACAATACCATACTGAGCGTACCGTTCAACATCGACAGCCTTATCGGCTATTTCTTTTAACCACTTAGTTTCATTCACCGAGGTTCCCCCAATCCAAATAAGTTATTGACACCTTTTATACGCCAAAGCTGTCGTTCCCATCTCTTTTTTGAAAATTTTTTGTTAACTTTCAACTTTTTTTGTCCCTTTTTGCACCGCTAAAGACATGTTTATATGAAGGGGCTTTCCAACTTTAAGAAGTGGTACGCAATACGCGCCCAATAGCGCCTATCATTTGTCACCCTCTTTAAAATTGCCCGTAACGTATGCAGTCCTAACCTAACAGATTAGAAAGCGAGTACTTATGAACACAAACAAACGAATCATTGAAAACGCCGGAGACACCTTGAGTGTCGCCGCATATGTCGCATTTATTTTTACCACCGGTAGCCTTGTTTACAAAGCGCTGAACCATTTCACGCCTAAAAGTTATACATTTGAAATTGCGTTGCTCTGTCTTATGACCTTTTCAATTTTTACCCACAGAATCATTACCCAAGAATACAATCTCCCCGTCTGCCTGTTTACCGACTCTACAGCGCCTCTGTACAAGCGAGATTTTAAGGAAAGAACCCTACACTATCTAATAGAAGCCATGGTCTTTTCACTCTTATTTATAACTGTTGCCCTATTTCTACTGGATAAAGCCTATGTGTTCACACCTGTTGCCAACAACAAAGGCATTCAACTCCTCTTTGACATGTGGGTGGCCACCGCCTTTTCTTTTGTGACAAATTTGGCTTGGTTTGAGTTTAATATTTACAAATACGAACAAGCTCACAACACAGCAGACTAAAACGCCCTATAGACGAGGCCCCTTCTTCCACAAGCTAGAAGGGGCTTGTCTCTCCTCCTGAAAAGCGAATTACTTGTGTGGCCCATCGCTTTTCAGCTTAATCGGAAAATACCGCTGCATCTGTTTGTACCCAAGCCCTTTTTCGATTTCTCTATAAGCCGGGTCTCTGCCGTCTTCGTACAAGTAAGGCATATTGAACATGACGTCCCGCTCTTCGTCAAACTCAAAGTTTGTACTTTCAATCCAACGTCGAACTTTGCTCTCTACTTTGCTAATGCTCTCATTGTCTTCGTCAATACTGACCGCCATGGCGTACAGCCCCCCCTGAAAATCAAACAACTCAAAAGGGCTGACATCTGAAGCCTTTACCCCATCCTGTACCGCACATATCCACTCTGCTTTGTCCTCTCTAAATATCAAGAAGTCGAAGCAGTCGAAAATCACCGGTTTGTACAAATGCACATGTTGCCACAGCTGAAACATGTACCCCCCGCTCTTAAACATGTCGTCCCAGGTTTGTTCACCTACGGTTACGGCTCTAAAACTAGGGAGTTTAAGCACCATAATGTCGGGGACTTTTTTATCCAACTGATCGGTGATTTCAATTAACCGGTTGATATTAGACGGTTTTCCGACGTAGTCGATGTTTACCAGCTGTGTTTCGATTTCCTTTGCCTTGTTGTACAACAGTTTTACATCTGAGTTGTTGGAGAAGTTCGACTGCCTGATTTCTCGAATAAAATCGAGTACGATTTCTTTTAACTCGTGTAAAAGTGCCACTTCATCGTCAATTTTGTCTACCTTTTTCCCCAATACCTCTAAAACAATTTCCGAACCGGAGGTATCGAAGACCCGCTGAATGTCTTTGATGCTAATGTTCAACTTGCGTAAAATAAGTATTTGTTCGAGCCGCTTTACAGCTTTTTCATCGTACATTCTGTAAGCGTAGTCATCGCTTCGTATACTGGATAAAAGCCCCATGTCTTCGTAGTAACGAAGGGTTCGCGCTGTAATGTCGTATTTGCTCGACACTTCTCTAATTTTGACTAAATTGCTCATGTTCGACCTCTTTTCTCTAATTTATTTGTATAAACTAAGTATAAAGGTTTCCCCAAAGGAAGAGTCAAGAGGGTGAGACCTTTTTTATGACACTCTTGTTCAGACGGCTAATCGGCATTCCCCTTGCTGACTGAGAGGTTTTCAATTAACGATTGTCATTTTTTTAACATTATACACTTTTGACAATCGGTTTGCAAAAGCGTCAAAGGCTTTTTCTATTTTGAAAAATGCGTCTGGCATAGGGCAATTTAGAACAGCTGTGGTATATTTTATTTTCGATTGAATATTCTGTTAATTGTTGGTAAACTAGATTTAGTCGATCTTATCTCAAGGTAGATCTTGTTCTCATTTAAGTTTGGATTTGTGAATTAACATATTTATTTAAGGAGGTCGGATTATGCTGTTTAAAAGAGTGATGGGGATTCTATTATGGTGAAAAAATATATAGTTCTTGCCATAGTGGCGCTTGCAGTGATTACAAGCGCCACTATGGCAAGCATGGGAAATGCCGACATCGAGTTGACATGGGATGAAAACCTGATAAAAATCAAAGAGCAACACTTTGAATTAAAAGGACTTGATGTTGCGACCGATGCCATAGAGCCTATTGGCGCTACAGAAGCGTATGCCTTTTTTACAAGTGAGCAGGCTTTTATAAGGTATTCACTTAAAGAGGGTGAAATTTCAACAGTGGGTACACTTCACAAAAATACGATATGGAAGGATTATGTTGTTAACGACAACATCGTAAGAGCAGAACTTGTTTCTGACGATGAAAAACAGTATGTGGCTATAAGTGAAATAAACTTTGAAAAAGGCGAAATCGTCCCTATTACCAATATCGGTAAAAACAGCTTTGATTGTTTCTCCATGCCATATATAACGGTACTCGACAATTACTTGCTGGTTAACTCAACAGTTAAAATGTTTGAGGAAAATGTCTTCACAATTTATCAAAGTCATGTCATGTTCTATGACATTGAAACATGGCAATCCTATCGTGGCCTTCAAACTTCATATGCGGTAGATCAAAATGGTCAAACGTTTGGTCAAAAGATCGTCTACAGCGGTGGCTATCAAGATACAGCTTTGGTTCAAATTTTAACCGCGAACTTTGAAACTGTTGAGAAGAGTAAAAACAACAGAGTTGTCGCATTTGAACTGTCAAATACGGCTGAAAACGCAATGCATACTTTGAAGGACATAGAAACCTACAGCACAGGTGAAAATGTGTATTTACACGTAGATATGACAGAAGACTATTTCTTAGGCTCTCTATACGACTATGACAGACCTCTAGTGAAGTCTGGTGTTATTGCCAAGAAAGAACTCGAGCGTTTGAACCCGGTTCATGTGGTTCCACAAATTGAATCCGGACGCGATATACGCAGTTCTAGAACTTATGAGGGCAACCGAATCGCCTTCAACAATGATGACCGCTTATTCTTTTACGCTATGGAAGACGCGGCTTATTATGTACACCCCGTGGACAAAACATTAAAAGAAAGCTTCTCCGTTTCGTATGATAAAGAAGGCGCAATACTTTCATACGTTGAACAAGGTGAACTCGCTGTCATCAAATTTCTTTGGAGGTGATTAAAGTGACACTGAATAGAAAAAATTCTTTTCTTATTATTTTAACTTTAGTCATACTGGTGTTAACACTATTTTACTTAAAAAAGGACGATGCGGTAGAACTTAACCTCCATGAAGATGTTATCTCAAAAAACGGACGGGCGCTTGTTTTAGCTCAAAAACCTCAAGACAAATATCAGGAAATTGTCTATTTGTTTTATGCACCAGAAATTACAGGCGATTACGACAGCCTCAAAGCCATTAAAGAAGATTATGAAAAAAAGGCTTACAAATCTTCTATAGAGGCTTACAACGAAGGATACGGGGCAAAACGAATTGTTATAGGCTACTCAAAGACCTATGACACGATTGAAGCGCTAATGCTCGATGAGACGAATTCAGCACTCGTCAATGAACTCCAGCAAATCGTCACATTGTATGAAAGTACCAAAATTGTGTTTGTGCTCTCTGATATGACTTACACCGATAAAAGTGAAGAAGAAGGTCGAATACATCGATTAAGCACAAGTGGACAGTATTTTGTGGTCAGCGAAGCGGGAGAAAAGTTGAACATCGTCTACAGTGAATTTTTAGGCAATTAGGTGGTCTTAAAGGGCAATCAATACGAAAAATCCGCTATCATGGATAGCGGATTGATCTGTAAAATCGTAGAGTTGGCCTTTCTCGTTTGTCAGTTTACATCACTCATTTATCAGATTGGATTCTACCAGCAGATTTTTTATCATTTGTGCAGCTTCTGCATGGGTCAACTGTTTCTTTGGTGAAACCGTTGTCGCTGCAATTTCATCCAAAGCATGGGCGGCCAGCGCTTCCTTTACATACGCTGTGGCCCAACCGTTCACCTCTGAAAAATCCTTATAGATTAGGTAGCGGTTCTTATCGTCCCCACTTAACTTTGTAACCGTCATGGCCCTTTGATACATGGCCATAGCTTCTTCTCTTGTAATCAACGCATCCGGTCTAAAGTTTCCATCAAGATAGCCTTTAATAATGCCATAATCATTGGCAATGTGTATCGCCAGCGCGCGTTCACCCGTCGGGTCGACATCTGTAAACGCGTTTAAAACGGTTGCACTGTCTCTAAAAAGTCCCAAGGCTCTGACAATATACTCTGCAAAGTCCCCTCTGGAGATGGCCAAATCCGGATTAAAACTTTCCGGTTCAAAGATGACCAGTCTCGATGCCATATCGTTGACTGTGGCCTCAGACCAATGATTCTCCACAGATTTTATGACAATAGGATTCCCAATAATTGAGTATACAGAGTTCGTTAGAGAATTTAATTTCGCGTACCATTTCCCGTCTTTCTGGTAAACATCCGTTGGAATGTGGCTGTATGTTCCGTCAGGGTTAAACACAATCCCCGTTGTAATTTTACTCGGATCAACACCTGCCGGAATTTCCATAACGCGTTCTACATAATTGTTAAACTTAGTGCTTCTTATTTCCTCAGTTGTACCATCTGTCTTTGTCGTCTTTGCGATTACCTCAAATGAAGTCGGCGGAAATTGAACCTCTGCGCCATTGGCCTCAGCTGATTCAGTGTATTTCTTCACCAGCGCTTCGTCCACCCTGCTAATCTTAACTTCAACAGTGATTTCATCTAATTTCGTTGCTTCAATTCCCATAGACTCAGCAACCTTATTGATTGTGAATTCTTCTGCTGCTATAACGTATTCTACAGAGTGACGTTTTACCGACACCACAAAAGTCTCCTCTTCGAGTTTTCGAACTATGTCACCTGGTAATGCCACTTTTGCGACTTCAGATGTCTCGTCCGGTACAAGAACCTGTAGGGTGTTCGGTGTTCCTGAAGTATTGTTTTCAACAGCTTCATTGATCTTACGCTCAATAAATCGATTATCGACTTCAATGGTTACAGTCGACTTTCCATTTTCTGTCGACTTTGTTTTCTTTCCGGCATCCTGTTCTCGGCCATTTACTATAACCGTCGCCGCCTCTTGGTTAGACTGTGAGGTGCTTTCAGAGGTACTTTCAGAGGGGCTCTCTTGGCTTCCGCCTGAAGACACAGGTGCAGGTAATGTCACCGCTGCACTTGTTACCTTATTTAACCCCGTGGCTGTGAACCCAAGCTGCACATTATCCACTAAGGTAGAACTTGTTGCACCAAGGTTTGTAAAGGTGGCTACACCCGAATTGACAACCGCAGTTGCTGTTCCGGTTAAATTCCAAGCACCTGTATCTTCTTTAGCCACTGTTACCACGGTGGTATTATCCCCTGACGCTGTATTGCCATAGGCATCTTTAACCACGATAATGGGCTGTTTTGCAAATAATCCTCCGTTGCTTGTAGGTGCCGTGATATTTTGGCTGATTGCCATCGTTTCTGCCACTCCCGGAACCGATGCAATGGTCAACTTATTTGTGTCCGGTGTCGTTACCGTTTCAATGCTGAAACCGATTGTTTGCGCACCTGCTTTGTTAAGTTTTAAATTGGCCGTTGCCACGCCATTGACAAACGTCACAGGCACTACCTGTCCCACTGTTGTAGCGTTATTGTCGATTGTTGTTCCGTTAAAAGTTCCGAATGTCCCTACCGGAGACGCTACCACCCCTGAAAGGGTCACATTTTTAACACCATCAAAGCTTATGTCGGTATTTCCAAGGCTATTTTTTACGGTCAATGTAATGGCATTATCCGCACCTACAACAGGCGTAAGCGTTGCAGCGCTCGCTATTGCCGTCGCGGCCGGAACCGGATCGTCATCAGTTATTGTCAAAGTCGCTACTTTATCCGCTCCGAGGCTTGCGCCGCCTGTGGCGTTGCTAAGGGTCACTTCTACCGTTTCATTCGATTCAGTCGTGCCATCATCGGCTATAGAAACCGTTATTGTTTTACTCGTTTCACTATCTGCAAAGCTCAGGGTGCCACTTGCCAATGTATAATCACTCCCTGAACCGGTTGCTGTTCCTCCCGTTACGGCATAGTCTACTGTCACAGCGCCGTCACTGCCGCCTGTGCGGGTGACTGTTAAGTTCGCCGTTCCGGCACCTTCGCTTACACCGGCTGTCGTTGGATTGAATTGAAGCGTCCCGGCAACCGCATCGTTATCGGTTATCGTTAGAGTCGCTACTTTATCCGCTCCGAGGCTTGCACCGCCTGTGGCATTGCTTAGGGTCACTTCTACTGTTTCACTGGCCTCATAGGCCCCATCATCTGTTATGGAAATGCTTATGGTCTTACCTGTTTCACCATCTGCAAAACTCAAGGTGCCATTTGCCAATGTATAGTCTGTCCCCGCTCCTGTTGCCGTTCCCCCTGTTACAGCATAGTCCACTGTAATGGCACCATCACTGCCGCCTGTGCGCGTTACTGTTAAGTTTGTTGTACCGGCACCTTCGCCTACACTGGCTGTCTTTGGATTGAACTGAAGCGTCCCGGCAACCGCATCGTTATCGGTTATCGTTAGGGTCGCTACTTTGTCCGCTCCGAGGCTCGCCCCACCTGTGGCGTTGCTTAGGGTCACTTCTACTGTTTCATTCGATTCAGTCGTGCCGTCATCGGTTATAGAAACGCTTATGGTCTTACTCGTCTCTCCAGTTGCAAAGTTCAGCGTGCCACTTGCCAGTGTATAATCAGTCCCTGAACCGGTTGCCGTTCCCCCCGTTACGGCATAGTCTACCGTCACAGCGCCGTCACTGCCGCCTGTGCGGGTGACTGTTAAGTTGGTTGTACCGGCACCTTCGCCTACACTGGCTGTCTTTGGATTGAACTGAAGTGTCCCTGGAACCGCATCGTTATCGGTTATCGTTAGGGTCGCTATCTTGTCCGCTCCGAGGCTTGCACCGCCTGTGGCGTTGCTTAGAGTCACTTCTACGGTCTCATCTGATTCATAACTTCCATCATCCGCTATAGACACGCTAATCTGCTTGCTCGTCTCTCCAGTTGCAAAGTTCAGCGTGCCACTTGCCAGTGTATAATCGGTCCCTGAACCGGTTGCCGTTCCCCCCGTTACGGCATAGTCTACCGTCACAGCGCCGTCACTGCCGCCTGTGCGGGTGACTGTTAAGTTGGTTGTACCAGCACTTTCGCCTACACTGGCTGTCTTTGGATCGAATTGTAAAGTGCCCGGATTCCCTGTTTCAATGACCAGCTGTGGTGGATTTGTTCCTTGACTACTGTCAATAAAGAAATATCGGTCTCCATTATTCATATCACCTTCTATTACAAATGAAACTTTGCTCGCCCCAGGATACTTTGAGTTTACATAGCTGGTCACGTCTATTTCTTTCCAGGTGTTTAAATCTGACGGACTAATTGTTATACTCCCTATAGTAATTGACGTATCTTGAGAGACGGCAGTGCCATTCGTTTCATCAAATGTAACGTCATTAGAACCGTATAAATCCAACTTCGAACCATTCTGTACTGTTGAAATATACACCCTTAAGATTGCGGATGTAATACTCCCGGTAATACCACTTGTATCAAACCTTATTGCCGATTTCATCCACTCTAATCCAAATTCTCCGGTGGCAGATCCCACATACAACTCCGCACCATTAAGACCGCCCCCATAGGGATCAAAACTTTTATCCGCTTCTGGGGTAAGTGTACTTGTTCCAGCAAAAGAGTGGATAGGTGACACCCCCGCCAATAAAACAACTAAAACCATTACAAATGACAGCTTTCTTCTGTAAACCCCTCTCATATAGCATACCTCCACATTTTATAGTTTATATGTCTATCGTTTGCTTTTAATAAGACGATTCTTAGATTTAATACCCAAGACACTACAACAATCATACCCCTTAATAAAATTTTCCATAATAAATGCGTCAAACTTGGCATTTCCGTCTAAACAGTTCAGAGACAGATATGTTTTTCCACCTATTCGTTTACGAAGATGCTGGTGTTAACTCAATAACCCCAATTCTCTTCATAGCCTTTTACGACCTACGCTCTGACAGTTGACAACAAGCTCTTCGATTTTGTTGAACCATTTCTCTACAGCCTTTTAATGTTTTATACGCGTAATATTATAGTGCGATTGTATCATATATAGATATTGAACAAGTAAATGTTACAAGCTGTGGTACACTCAACTGTATAAATTCACCTTCTCACAGTCATTTGAAAAATCTCTAATCCCAAAAGCGCCACGACGACTGTACGCGCACTTTCTCCCGTTGGATTGCTATGTGGCTTGCTTTGTCTTCAAATTCTTTTTGGAAACAATAAAATAGTAAGTAATCGGGACAATCATAAGTATTTTTATTATACCTACAATGTAATAGACTCGAATAGGCCCAATTCTATCGATAACGAGTCCGCTAATTAACATAGATACAAAAGGGGTAACACTCGTCACGGTATTAATCATGCCGAATACCGTTCCCATTAATTGCTCCGGAATCGTTTTATGCAAGTGAGTTCTTATCATAATATTTATTGAGGCATCGATTAACCCCATTACGACATATGCCAGCATAAACAGCGTCATATAACTCAGCACTGGAAATACAGCATTGACAACACCGCTAATAAACACCAACAAGATTAAAAACTTCGTTGCTTCAAACTTCGCCATCTTGTTAATTAGGATTGCCCCCACAATTGAACCTACGCCATTGGAAGCAATTAGAAATCCGTAGAGCGCGTTACTTTTCACGACTTCACTTGTAAAAGCCAGTAGATTGAGATTAATGGCACTATTGGTAAAACCAAATACAAGCATAACCACAATAAACAGTTTTGCTGAGCTGTTGCCATTAATGGCATCCAGCCCCTCTTTAAACCCCTCAAAAACCTTTTTTTCACTACTCTCAATGGTTGGTGCTGTTGGTTCTCCTTTTATCCCCAACAACAATACAAACGACAGGAAAAATGATAATGCGTTCATATAGAAAGCTATATTTTCACCAAACGCTTGGAACAATATACCTGAAATAGATGCACCCAAGATAAAATTCGGAACACTTCTACTTAAAGAAAGCAGAGAATTCGCACCCAATAAGGACTGTTTATCGACAATCTTAGGCAATAAACTCGATTCAGCAGGCGCGTATAAAGAAGAAATAGTTGAATGAAAAAATATTACGACCAATATAAAATAATAGTTTGTTATGTAAGGAATAGTTAATACAAGAGGTACTCTTACAAGGTCTGAAATCATCATGATTCTTTTTGCCGATTTACGATCTGACAAAACGCCTGCATATGCCGAAAACAATAAATAAGGCAACATAAACATGATCATCGCGACGGATACTTTCGTTGCCGATTGCGTTAACTTATATAAAAGCAGCATGACTGCCGTACTATGTAACCCATTTCCAACCTCAGATATTATTTTTGAAGCCAAATAGTATCTGAAGTTTTTTATTTTTAACACTTCCATTAGACACCCCTTCTAGTACCATACAACAAAACTCACATATAGCCTCTTAGCCGAATGATATTCGCGATTTTATTAGAGGCTATGCGTCTAGCAATAACGCATATTTATCATATTATACAAATATAATTATGTCAATTTTGACCAACACTTCTATTGTCTTCAGGTCTTTGTGGTCACTTTTGTCTGGAGTCGTGTCATCGAGTTCTTTCCGCCATTCCCTGGGAAAGATTAAAATCGCCCCTCAAAATAAATGGTCAACGGATTGATGCGTTTGCCTCGTTTTCAAGTACATACGGTCTATTCTCGCGCTGTTAACGATGGTGAGAAAGCGTCTCTTTAAAAGCAAATCGTCCGTGGCAATGTACATTTCGACTTTACGCAGTTGCCGGTTGAAGTTTTTGATGGCGTACGTGGTATAACGGTGAAATTACAAAGGCAACCATTAAGGTTGCCTTTAGCTCATTTAGTTGAATCGTATGATACGTTTAGTGCAAAAATTCCTATGCAGTTGTTTTATTTTCTGCTTCTTGTTCAGCCTTTAATAACGAGGGATTTAAAAATCCCATCATGCTGAGAGCTGTGCCCAAAATCCCCGTCATCAAAAACATCAAAGCCATCCCCATGCCCTTACCACTATTAAACACAAATGACAAATGATTTGATTCACTCGCCATAAAGGGTTCAAAAACGCAATCAGCTAAAATGCCGCCAATAAGCATGCCCACTGGAATCATGCCAGATTTCATCGCATACTTGAAGGAAAATACACACCCCTGCATTTCTATGGGAATTATAGTGCGCCAGAAATAGCTTTCGTTCGCAATCAACGGGGGGATAAAAACACTCGAAAAAAATCCTGCAAGCCCCCATGCCCACATTGAGTTGCCCAAAGCAAACAGAATATCACCAAAACAGAAAGATAGACCTGCGTATAAGAACATTGTCTTTACCTTGCTTTTCATAGTCGGCATAAAGATCATTAAAAATCCCCCGACAATGCCTCCAAACCCGATAGCCCCATTTACAAAACCCAATACTTTTGCATTGTAACCCGACCGAGCCAAAATCATGGGAGAAAGTATGTTAAAATACGTCAATCCAGCTAAAAGGTTCACTAAAGCCATAAACAGCAAAAGCTTTTTTAGCAGGATTGAATCCCATATCAGCAAAAATCCGCTCCGCAACTCAAACAGATGGTGCATCATATTAAATTTTTGCCCTTTTGTTTTTTGAGAAAAAGGTATTTTAACAAAGAATGCAAGTGTTGAGCAAGCAAAAACTAGCGAAGCAAAATCGAACAGGATAACAACACGCATGTCAGTAAACCCCAACAATAGTGCAGCAAAAATCGGTGCCAATATCTGAACTACGCCACTTGAAAAGGATTGCATGCCACTTGCTTTAATATAATATTTTTGGGGGACAATCAAACTTATGGCGACATCATTGGCGGGATATTGAAAACTCCCTAAAATACTGCCAATCAAATTTAGGCTATATATATGCCCTATTTCAAGCGAATCCGCTCTTAAAAGCAGAAACAATGTTAGTGTACATACCCCAGCACCTATGTCAGAAATAAGTATGACGGCCTTTTTATTCATCTTGTCAATTAATGGACCAACAAAAACGCCGAGCACCATTTTAGGTGCCATAATAAGCATTCCAGATATCGAAAGCGTAAGTGCACTCCCTGTTCGTTCAAATGCCCATATTGTAATGGCAAAGCTCGTCATAGAACTTCCTAGCGAAGAGATAGACTGCCCCAACCACAATAAAATGAAATTTCTTAACTTAAAAATAGCCTCAATAAAGCTCATTGTCATTCTCCTTTATAATAATTTGCATTACTTCAATATAAAGAAAGCAAGACAATGACTATTGAATCTTTTAGTTAGCGGTTAATCTTAAAAGCTCCAAACAGCCACCGCTGCTTCCGAATGGAGCAAGATCATTTACAGTTCTCTCATATTTGATTCGTACGAACACAAACAGCCTCCTAAGCGAAATATAGATTTTTTAACTTCACAGCTTTAATTTTAAGTACATAAACTTAGCGCCTGTGCACTGCATATAAACATTGAAATTCAATAAAACCAGATAAATCAAAAGTATGAAACAACTGATTAGAATGTCAAAACTTCAAACTTCGATGTATGGGCGTTTGACATAGCCAGACTATTGCCCACAGTGGTACACCTTTAGTTTATCAAGCATGTATCTTTTACGCAAATAACAACTCCCAAAGACCATAGATGGACACTTACACTAAAATGGCAAAGAAAAAGAAAAATTCTACCTCTAAAGAACTTGTGAAACACTTAAAGGTTGTTCTGAAGTATTATCCCTTTTGAGCAATCTCATGGGCTTTAAGCACTTTTATGACCTGCTCTTCTCTAAATTCCTTCTTCATAATACACTCTCTTTTTTTGACTTTATCATATCGTACTAACATTTACACTGGTTCAGTTTTTGAAGAGCAGGTAACCAGTCATTTGCCCCTCCTGAAATGTAAAATACAGGGAGCCTATTTACAATGCAATCTAGCACTACAACTAGGTGCCAATGGTTGTGTGTCGTCGAATACCTAATGCACTGAAGTGACTCGGTCTGTGGACCTTGTACTGATGTACTGTTGGGCGGTATTCCTGTGATGTTTACTGAATGTTGTAATCATCGATTTGTTTTAGCAATTTCTCATAATTTTCAAGTTGTAGTTCAGCATACTCAAGATCACCTAATCCTTGAAGTGCTAAATCGAGATTTCCTATAATCGACATCAAAATGCGGGCTTTCAAAACAGTAAAAAACTTATTTTTGTTTTTAATAATTTCTTTGTTTTCAACAACTTGTTGCACAATCGGAATATTTAATCCATTAAATAAAGCCATGTTTGCAAGAAACGAAGCCCAATCCCAGTATTCCGGCATTAGTGATGCATCTTCAAAGTCCATCCATAGCCAATCCGTTTTTGCTGGATACAAGTTCTTCACATGAGAATCACCATGTGAAGGCACCAGAGACTCAACTTCAATATTACTTATCTCCTCGTTAAGGGTATTATAGTTTTCTACTAATCTTTGTATCTGGGAGTTATCACTTTTACTTAGGTTTTTTGCAGATTCATGTACTCTTTTCCATACACCTAGTATAGGTAATTTACCATCATACCTTTTCATTGCATTTGTAAGTTTTTCAACATATTGAATTGCTGCAAATGAAGTTAATTTTTCTCTTTCTTCTTTTCTCACAAAGTTCCACAATGTCATCCAGTGTCCGCCTAAGTCAAATGGTTCAACAATTATTTGGCTATTTGAAGATACAACAGCTATCCCTTTTTCTTCTAAGTAATTTGCTACCTCTATCTCTTTTTGCATGACATCCTTCATGTGAGATGTATTTGAGTCATATAATGCAATTCGCGCAACTATGTTATATGGATATAGATGGATAACAAGATTTGCAGATTCATTCAGTATTATTGGATCAACATTTTCTAATCCATTCTCATTTGCAAAGTGCTTAAGTTGTAGTAATATTTTTTCTTCAGTCAAATTATCTCCTTTTATTTTGTTCTTTTGTGCTGCAGTGTTAATTTCAAGGTGTGTTGCAGGAGTTCGCTAACATCCCCACGGTTCACGCTCGTTCGCCTTCTAATGCAACACTTTCACTTAGTCTTAGCCATTCACTGCGGAACATTCCAAAACTTCGTCACCACAGGGCGAATAGCCGGATACCACTGCGCTAATGGATATTTCCCAAGCATTTTACAACTCTATTTAAAAATGTATGCTTAGAAGAGGTTTGATACTATATGACTTGAATCACTGCTGATCCTCCTCTAGCCAATTATAACCACCTGTAATTTCAACAACATTATGATCCTCATCAAAAATATGAAAATAGTAGTATTTTTCATGCACTTTATTAATCTCCGTCATTTTTCCTATATTGAGTTTCTTTAATCGATTATATTCTTTCCTCAAATCCTCAACCCAAAAATTAAGCACAAATTTGTAGTCACTTTCTTCATAATGATGATTAATTAGATTTGATTCATTCATCAAGGATAAACACTTATTATCAAAAAAGAATTCAGCAAACTTATCTCCACAATTTCTTGTTGAAACAGGCATTGAAAGCAACTTTTCATAAAAGGTAACAGCTCTTTCAAAGTCTCTCACTATCAGATAAATCGAACCTAAATGTAATTGTTGCGGTTTAAGCTTTTTAATCTCATCACTATCAAGTAATATATCATCAGTACTTACTGAAAACAACTTACTCATCGCAATAACTTTATCTGTTTCTGGGATGGATTGTTCCATTTCCCATTTTGAAACAGATTGTCTTGATACCCTCAGAGTTTCTGCTAGTTGCTCCTGAGTCAATCCATTGTTAATCCTCAATTGAAAAATTCGATTCCCGATACCCATAATAAGCCTCCTATTTCTGATGTTTTATATAATCAGTATAACAGTATGCTACAGGTATATCTATCAACTAAACTTTGAATTTACGCAACTGTTAGTTGCGGGCGTGTAAGTGTAAACAACGGTTGAAAATTCCCCACAATAAACGGTATGCTCATATAAAAAGGGAGCTACCGAATGACGACACAAGGGGAATTTTATATGATTAAACAATACCATGAAAACAGGATTTCCATAACAGACATTGCAGCGCTTACTGGACGAGATCGAAAGACGATCAGAAATGCGCTGTCAGCAGAAACTTGATTCATTCAAAGATTACATCCTTAAACGAATGAATGTTTGTGTCGAGTTTACTTAAACCATCATAGTTATTCACAAAAGGTACGCCTTGGGACAATGCACCAATTGAGTCTTTCCACGCACTCATAAAGCGCGAATGGCTTAACCGTTATGTCATTAAAGATCTTCATCATGCGCACAAACTGACATTCCATTATATTGTAATATTTTATAATACCACCAGAATACATTCGCATTGTGGTATGATATCGCCTCACGGCTATGAATTTGAATTCGTCAGTTAATAATCAAAAAAATGTTAAATATTCTACGTTTAAGTTGTCCTTTTTCTTGACAGAGGACCAAAGGTTCGTAAACAAAAAATCAAACAAGAAATCACTAAAATATATAATGAGTCCCATCAAATATACGGAGCACCTAAGATCACTGAGAAATTAATATCTAGGGGCCATGTTATTGCAGAAAAAACTGTAGGCAACTACATGCGAGAAGACGGCATAAAGGCCATTTGGGTAAGCCCGTATATTCGAACAACCATAGATCTAGAATTCGATGAAAAGTTAAAGAATGTTTTAAAAAGAGAATTTAATCCAAGTAAACCCAATTCAGTCTGGGTAACAGACATCACCTATATCAACACGTTAAAGGGATTTGTATATCTTACCTCGGTAATGGACCTATATGCCAGAAAAATTGTAGGCTGGCATTTATCCGATAATTTATCAACAGAGAGCGTATTACTCGCCATTGGAAAAGCAAAAGCACAAAGACAAATTGATCAACCCATTGTCATTCATAGCGATAGGGGCTGCCAATTTGTTTCTAAGGCATATCTTGAACAAACACCGGCGAAAGCCTTTATTAGGAGCTACTCAAGAAAAGGCAATCCGTGGGATAACGCTTGTATTGAGTCGTTTCATGCATTAATCAAGCGAGAATGGCTTAGTAGATTTGTTATTAAGCATATTAAGCATGCTCATGATTTGGTTTTTGAGTACATCGATACTTTTTACAATACAACAAGAATCCATGGTCATTGTAAAATGATGTCTCCATACGATTATGAGGCCAAATTTGCTGGGTAGTCAAGATATTGAAGAAAATCTATTTTTAAGTTGTCCTTTTTCTTGACAGAGGACCATTCCCTTGCACAGCAAGAGAGTCAGTCACTCAGCCAAAATGTAAAACTTGGACTTCAATACCGATACCAACAAGGTGAAATACAAGTGAACTGCAAATGGTTTCTAGGCTACACCAAGGATGAAAATAAGAAACTGGTTATTGTTCCAGAAGAAGCTGTGATTGTAAAACGCATCTATAGAGAGTACCTCGAAGGGGCCAGCATGCTAAAGATTGCCAGAGGACTTGAGGCTGATGGCATCAAGAATGGTGCCGGACGAGATAAATGGCACACCAGCAACATCAATCAAATCCTCAGGAATGAAAAATACATCGGGGATGCACTTCTTCAGAAGACCTACACCGTTGACTTTCTCACAAAAAAAAGAGTTAAAAACAACGGCCTTGTCCCCCAGTACTATGTGGAAAATAGCCATGAAGCCATCATCCCGCGTGAAATTTTCATGCAGGTCCAGGATGAACTAATCAGAAGGCGCATCGTACACACCAGTCCAAATGGTAAAAAGAGGACTTACAGCAGCAACCACTGCTTCTCTCAAATTATAGTTTGTGGCACCTGCGGTGAAGTGTTCCGAAGGGTGCACTGGAATAACCGTGGCAAGAAGTCCATCGTTTGGAGATGCGTAAGCCGCCTTGAAAACACAGGCTTATTTTGCGACGCTCGAACAGTTCAGGAGAATAGCATTGAGCAGATTCTTATCAGAGCCATAAATGAAACCTTAGGTGAGAAGGACACCTTCCTATCCATTCTTGAAACCAACATCGCAACGGTAATCAGCCAAGATAATAATCAAGCTCTAGCCATTATCGAAAAGCGGTTAGAAGAACTCCAAGCAGAACTTTTAAAACTCGCCAGCACCAAATCTGACTATGAGGATGTTGCGGATGAGATTTACACCCTGAGAGAAGAAAAGCAAAAAGTCCAAGTGGACAGTGCTAGCAAGGATGAAATCAAGAAGCGGATCGCTGAGATGAGTACATTCCTCAAAGATCAGGCCACCACTATCACCGAATACGATGAGGCTCTGATAAGGAGGTTGATTGAAAAGGTCACTATCCACGAGGGCAAGTTCGCTGTAGAATTTAAATCTGGACTGACAGTTGATATAGAAGAATAGAAAAAAACGAGGCACTCTACAAAATTAGATGTAGGGTGCCTTGTTCTATTACTGTAATTATGCTGCCGATTCAAAAATTCTCTTTTGCGCCTGGAGATACCGTTGAAGATTTAGAATTGTACCATCTGATACTTGCGGATTAATTTCCTCTTCAGTTAGCTCTATGGAATTGTCTTTCGCCAGTTTTTCTGTGTACTCAAAAATTCGGTTTACGAGTACATCTAAATCTTCGGTAGAAAGCTTAACACTAATTTTCTCATAGTCTTTATGCTCTTTCAGATTTTCTAAACAAGTCATTAAATCATTTATCATGGCTGGGTTAAGATTACCTTCACGGATACCATTTATATAAATCTTCAGTGCTTCTCTAAACATCATTACAACTTCTGGCTCTCTACTCTTTACTTTATAGTAAATGCCGCCACTAACAAAAGCTATACCGGTACCTACACCTGCTATAATAAGCGCTTTCTTATTGTTTTTTGCGAACTGAATTGCTTTTACACCTAGTCCCTGAGCCTGCTGGGCAGCCTCTATCTTGATAGGCTTGAGGTGTTTTACTATTTGACCTTTGTTTGGGCCCGACGCATATCGAATAACGCTTCCAATTCTTCGATATTCTCCTGTAAGCACTTTCACTAAAGTATCATCTGTTAGATTATAAGCATCTTGTACAATTGCCATTTCAAAATCCTCCTCTCATCCAATCTTTAGCGATACGCTACAACAGTCTATGTAAATTTAGCGAGTTTATCTTTGTGCAGAAAAGCCTTCATAGATAGGCTCATATCTATAATGGAGCGCGGCTTCTATAAGCTCTAAAGTGAATATTCCCAAGTTGACATCTAGCAATATATCTATCCTACGGCAATTTTTTTTTATCCAATCGCCAACATTAGTCTCATTAATACCCTTATTTTGCATCTTTTCATCCGCCAAGATAGATGCAGCTAAAGTGCTCCGGGCTGATTTTGGATTATAATGCTGACTTAAAAACCTAGCGTTACTACTAGGGCCGGCTTTTCCAATTTTCAAGAATTCCCTTCGTACCAAAAAGTATAAACACCCATCTTCTGTATTGGTAAGCCTCTTGGTTGATGCGGGATTCCTCGATCAACTATCTCATATTTTTCTTTATCGATTGGTTTTCCTAGTATTCTGGATACATCAATGATAATTTTATCAAAGTCATTTACAAAATCCACTCTCACCCTCCTCACAAATCGTTTCTAATTACTGATGCCGAGAAGCTTAGAAAGCTCTTTTCTTAGATTCGCAGGTGTGCATTGTCCATCTTTTCAGGACAATGCGAACGGTAATTTTTACATCTGATGTTTTGGGGCTTAGAACATCTCAATGCGCGTAGATCAACACCTCTGCCTAATTTCCTCCTATGTAGTTTACAGTAAAAGAAGAATACAAGGCATCCTAACTGTACATTATGTTATTTCTGTGAAATATGATCTTAAAAATCAATTCTGTTGAATCGTCCGAATTTCGCTAACATTTTCATAGTGAAATTCGCATCGTATAAAATTTGAAGCTTACGAAATCCTTCATCTTCACCCATTGACCAACCCTGAGTCCATCTTCCGTCATTCTTCTGCTGTTTTATCCGATGTGTGATTGAATCGTCTACTAAATCCTTCACTGCGTGATATACAATATTATCCGGCGAATTGATGTCATCACAAGGCAAATGGACATAATGGTTATGAGATTTTGTAAAATCAAGCTCCATAAAAACAGAAGGATTCTGGCATAGAATCGAAGTCAGTTTATTTGCTGTATCTTTGTCCTTCAAGCAAGACACAAACCTTCCTAAATAATCAAAATCATATGGCGAACCATCATCAAAAATTTCCTTTTTGTAATCCGGTGAGTTTTTGTCCCAGTAGCGCAGAATATGTTCTATTGGATATTTGATAATATCTTGGTACAATTCTTCTGGCACAATCTCAGAATAAAGCGCGACAAAAGCGGCAAAACACGCTTTTTCATTGGCTTCGTAATTTTTAATTCTTTCATCTTCGTTTTCTATTGGTATTATAACAATTCCTCTATACCTTACATGGTGACAATGAACGCCGTCATTTACTTCTGGCACTACAGGCTCACCCCAGTTGCCAATCTCTGGGTGATACTGCTCTAATATATACTTCATCATGTTTTTAATAACTGGATGATCGGTAGGCGGCTTTTCCTTAAGATTAACAATATATTCAATTGCGTGTTCGGTGCTTTTTAAGCACGGACCTTGGTAATCAAATTCGTAATTCAATCTACCGAACCCGCCGTTTTCATGTTGATATTTAGCTAACTCGTCCATAAAGACATTTGTATCATTTTCTCCAAAATTATAACGAAACCATGCCCGATTAATATCATCGGAATTGGCATATATGTAGTGACGGGCTTTCATAAAATTTTCGTATGTTAATTTATACATGATTTGTTTAAACCTCCGCTAATATAAATAATCTCCAGTTCGTCTTAAATTACTATTGTGACTTGTATTTTGTCTTAATAACAATCAAGCCACTAGATGCGTAAGTAGACCCACGTTAGACCTAAAATTTCAGATAACTACAGTATTTCTGCTACGCAAAAAACATTTTAGTATCTACATCCACCCTGCTCTTTCAACCACGCCATTCCACAAAAACATCCATTCTGCTCTGTACGGACCCTTTGACATCTAATCCACTCTGTACGGGGTCATAAGGCCTTCTTAGACTAGTTCCCACAGAGCAAAAAATCATGTTTTTTCTAACTAAAAAATTTATCGCTAAAAGCCCGGAAAGGCTTATATCAAGCCTTTCCGAGTACACTTCTTTATTTTCGTGACATCAATACCACCGTCTCCACATGTGTGGAGTGTTGGTTGTAGTTACTGGCGGCGATATCCTAAAACTATAATTTGAAGTGCTCTCTTGCAGAGTTAATACGTTTATTTATTTCACGGTCTAATGCAATATCATCTAGTTCGTTTAACTGCCACATTTGAACTGCAAATCTTTTTGTACCATCCTGATAGACACCAAATCTAGGACGTCTTTTGAAAGTATTTGGAATAGGTTCTAAAAACAAATCATTTTCTAAGCCTAGTTCCTCTAATTTACCATTAATCATATCTACAATCTTTTCGTTTCGTTCCTGTTTTGACATATATTCCTCCTTAATCACTATTAGTAATAGACTTACCAAAGGCCTTTGGATAGTCTTATAATAAGGATATGCGATAAAGGAATCCATTATAAAAAAATGTTTGTTTCATCCTGAGCTAATTCTTAGTATAACTAGATTGAATATGACTTAGTACAAAATTCGTAAATGTGATTTTTTTATTGTAACCATCGATATGAACGTCTACAAAAAATGTTCTTTTGTGAGATAGAATGTCATAATGAATTTCTAATTCAATTATCTCTCTTTTAAACTGTCCACAAGATTCCAAAGCTAACTCAGATACTCTCTTAATTACTCCCACTAAGATATTCGTTCCTTTAACTTCACTTATAAATGCCTCAAGCACTTTCTTCTGACCACTAATTGTATAACCACATAGTTTTCTTACATCAAGAACTAGTTGGTCAATACTCTTATCCATCCACCCTTGTCCAAGTAACCTTTTATAGCAACTTAAAATGTTGTAGTGAAGAGAAACCATATCTTCAATATTTTGAGTCTCTAAAATAAGTTTTATTATTGTATCTACTTTTTCCTCAATTACATTAAATATTTTATATTGATGAGAAATTCCCAGATTATGTGCATATCTATGTTTTAATTTTTTTGTCCAAAGTAGCTCATAAATCTCCTCTTTCTTTGAAGCTGGATTCAACCTAGACATTAGCGAACCACTGTTGGTTTTATGTCTATAAAACTTATGGCTAAAACTCTCACTATCTAGCATAGCTTGGTGTATCTCCTGAAGTGCTGCAATAATCCACAATACATCTATGCCATTAGTAAATCGAGTCTTCGAATTATTTCGTGTTATCTCAATTAATCTATCTAAATATTGAACACGATTCATTAAAATTTTCCTGTCATCAGATGATATATGGTTTTTTCCTAAAATGCACCTACACAGTTCATCTGTGTTTTCCATTATGAAATCGGAAACTTCAGATATACTAATGAGTTGTTCGTAGTTGAAGGCAAATCTATTCTTCTGAAAATCACCCCCTATAAATTTCCTATCAATATATTCATGGATTTTTAACAAATCTAACTGTCGACTTATGTTCTCATGCGTTAATATAAGTAAATAGAAGGATTCGAATAAGCTATGTTTATATGTAATGCTCTGCTTATCTGGAATCAACTCCAAAATATCGTCTAATGATAATTTAATTTTCTCTAAACCATTTTCTGATTTACTACTCTTTTCGATTAGAAATAGGGAGGTTATATTTTGCATCTCAACTTCCCATTCCTTAACTATATCTACTATGACTTGTTTCGCTAATCCTATAAAATCTGGGGTTAACTCTTTCATTACTTCATTTTTGAGTCGTTCCGTAATATCACCATTTGTTGATTCAACACCAATAATTCTATTTGACACATTTTCGAGAGAGGGATTTTCAAGCATCTTCGTTATATTGAGTTTTTCAACTTTTTCAAAATTGTATAGAAGCTTTAATATTTTAAGTTGTTCATATTTTTCTAATGCAAAGTCTTCTAAATCAAATCCAACCTTTTTCTTCAGCTTAGTCTGTATACCACTATTGGCACCTTTAATTTTCTGTTCGAAGTCGATATTTGTACTGTGTTGATTTTTTGATTCATCTAATTCATTCCGTTTATCCTCTTCATCACTCAACTCTTTGTACAACCTCGATATTTTTAACTCTTCTTTCGATAACTCCCTTTTAGTGTTAATATCAAATAGACCCGATTTCATAGTATTTACTTGCTCTTGACTTAAAATGTACTTTTCTACATAATAATCCACTGTAGCATCAATCTCTATAGGCATTAAAATATACATGCTTTTAAACTTCTGATACTTATCACTAAAAATAAAATTCTCATCATTAATATCTACGCCAGCTTCTTTCAACTCTTCTAATATATACTCACTAAAGAAATCTTGCATGAACTATTTCCCCCTAATCAACGAACTTAAATCTAATGTTACTCAAGAACTCTTCAACAAACTGCTCATATGGGAGTATAATGAACCCCAATGTCAAGACACAAATTTCTAGAAATTAAGTTAGTCCTTTCTTTTAATATTTGTAGGCACGTTAAGCAGCCATACTAAACTCATATGGTGTTTGATAATCCAAGGCTTGGTGAATCCTTTTGTAGTTGTAGAATTCTATATATTCTGCTACTAACAGACGTAATTCATTTACGGTGTTGTACTCGTAGATGTATAATTTTTCTTGTTTGATTGATCTAAAAAAGCGTTCAATTCTTGCATTATCAGTGGCTCTACCAACAGAGTCCATACTGATTTTTATATCTTCATTTTTCAGCAATGCAATGTACTCATTGCTTGTGAATTGCGACCCTTGATCTGAATTTATTATTTCAGGTTTATGGGTCTTAAATGCTCGTTTTAAGCACTTAATGATGAATCCAGTATCAAGGCTATTAGATAGCTCATAGTCAATGATTTCTCTTGTATACCAATCGATGATTGCGAATAAATACATATGTCCCTTAGGCATTGAAATATAAGTTATATCAATGGACCAAACCTGACTACGACAATCTACCTTAAGATTTTTTAGTAGATATGGATATACTTTATGCTTTCTATTGCGTTTACTAAGATTCGGTCCAGGATAGAAAATAACGACACCCATTTCTCGCAGGTATAGTTGAATTCTTTTACGATTAACCTTGTGACCCATGCGGTTTAACTCCTTAGTAATTCGCCTAGAACCATAGTAGGGATAATCGGTATGTATCTTATCGATTAAGCCTATAATCAGGTACTTAAAGGCGTTACCAGGCCCCTTTTCCTTGGGGCGATAATATACACGAGATCTGTTAACACAGAGCAACTCACATTGTCTCTTTATTGAAATCGCATTAAGATCAAATTCAACCATAGAAGCTCTTTGTGAAGGTGTTTTACTTGATTCCAGATTTTTTTTTGAGCCAGTCAACTTCAACTGTTAACTGACCAATCTTTTTTAATAAGGCTTCTTCTTTTTCTTCTAGTTCTTTGACTTGTGTTGATTCTTTAGAATTCTTTTTATCGAAAGCGGCACCTGCGTTTTCTAGAAACGCCTTCTTCCATCTTTGGAGTTGGGTTGCATGCACATCATATTTAGCAGATAGTTCTGCCATGGTATGCTCCCCTGAAAGTAGTTCTAGTACAATTTTTGCTTTCTGCTCTGGGTTAAATGTTCTTCGTTTACTCATAGTGTCATTATAACTTATTTTTTTGATTTTGTGTCAGTTCCTTGGGTCCATTATACGAAATGGCTTTTTAGATAAATTTGCGCTTGGTCACATAACCAAGGAGCTTTATGATGAACGTATGAGTGATTACATGTCAAAAGCTCAACAACTAGAAAATGAAAAAGCGAGCCTCGAAGACTCGCTCAACAATTCCAATGATATAGATAACTTAACATTCCTTAAATCTGAGCTTGAGAAATTTCTACAGTTCGATACTCTAACCAAGGATATGTTGAACCTCCTAGTCGAAAAGATAGAGGTTCATGAAAGCGGGGAGCCTGTAATTCATTACAGGTTTGCCCCCGTTTTTGCAGAAGTTATCTAATTTTTTCTAACGACACACATGTCTCCACATGCCTTGTTAGGGGCGTAGGTACACGCTACTTGCTTCTCGTTTGTTGCGTAAGTAGACAAATTTTCTTCTTCAATTATAGCAGAAGAATTGGCAACTTTCTCGTAGAATTCCTCATTGAATTTCATTCCTGCTTTGAATACAAACGTAATGACGTAAGGATTAGGTTCTCCATTTTCATCTGTTGCTCCGATTACAATTTTTTCAACCAAGCTGTCTAGCATATCACGGTCAAATTCATTGATCTCTATCCCCTCAGCTAGAACTTGTCTAAAAATTGAAATACGTTTAGTAATGGACTCTTCCCCTTGAAGTGCTTCGTATCTCTCATTTCGTTCAGTCATCAGTTCTTTAATTTCTTGTTCAATCGCCTTATATTTCATATCATAATCTGTTTCTGATATTTTTTCTTCCAATCGCATATCCAAAAGTGTTTGTGATTTATTCTCTAGCTTTTTAATATTCTTTGAGAATTCACTAACTTCATCTCTTATGTGATTAATATCTAATGCTTCTTCGATATTGCTAAAAAACTCTTCGATGTCTGTTGCATTCAACTCCTGAATTTTATTATAGGCGTTCAGAAAAGCATCCTCAAGAAAACTCTCATGAATCCCCTTTGAATGGCCGCAAGTTTTTCGACCTTCCTTAATAGCTTTCCCACATTGCCATGCCGGCTTTTCATGATCTGTTCCATGATGCCAAATCCTTCTTATATATGTACCACCGCAAAAGCCACAGGTACACATACTGCTAAAGGCATGTTTGCGACTGTACATTCTAGAAGTGTTCTTTTTACTGTGTTTTTTACTCCGCATTCTAAGAATTTCCTGGGCTCTTTCGAACATTTCATCTGATACAATCGCATCATGATTATTCTCAACATAAAACTGCTCTTTCTCACCCATGTTATCTAAACGCCTGTGAGTAATGGGATCAACTGTAAATGTTTTTCCTTGAAGCAAATCCCCTTTATACTTTTCATTTTTAACAATGCCTCGAACTGTACTTTCATGCCACTTAGTACTTCCACGTCTTGTCTTATAACCAAGATTGGAAAGCTCTTTGGCAATCACAAAACATCCAGCTCCCTCAACATACCTTCTGAAAATATATCGAACAATATCAGCTTCTTCTTCATTAATGGAGATACTCTTGGTTTCTGGATCATAATCATATCCTAAACAGCCATTGTATCCGACCATTTCACCACGCTTCATTTTCATCTTGAGTCCCATGGTAACATTGGCAGAAATCGATTCACTCTCCTGTTGAGCTAAGGAACTTAGAATTACTAAAAGCATTTCACCGTTCATCGTCAGTGTATTTATATTTTCCTTTTCAAACATGATGGCCACATTCTTTTCCTTTAATAAACGTACATATTTTAATGTGTCCAATGTATTCCTGGCAAACCTAGATATTGACTTTGTAATGATCATATCAATTTTGCCTTCAAGTGCATCATTAATCATTCGTTGAAAATCTACACGTTTATTGATTTGTGTTCCGGATATTGCTTCATCTGCATAAATGTCGACCAGTTCCCATTCCGGTTTGGTTTCAACCAGTTGTTTATAATGAAGCACTTGAGATTGATAGCTCAGCTTCTGTTCATCTGAATCAGTACTGACCCGGCAATACGCTGCAACCCTTAACTGATTTTCAATAAAACTGTTTCTTTGTCTCCTTGATTGTTTACTTGCTTCAATAACTTTAACCTTTCCCATTGAAGGACCTCCTTGTCTTGATTTGATTGTTTGGTGCGAGTTTATCATCTAAAATCTCTTCCGACCATGTTTCGTTTATTTTTTTGGTATAACAAAAAAGCCTTCTCAAAGTCCAATCTTATTTGAGAAGGCAAATCCTTTTACATATTTACTTATTTTGATCTACATCTACGTATTTTTGTACCTCAAGGTTACTCCACCGCATAAATCCCGATTTTATATTTCTTCTTGATGAAAAGTTTGATCTTGTCATATTCTGTCGTTGTAATAAGTCTTTTATTCTTCAAATGATTTAACATTGCTACTTGTTCACTGAATTTTAATCGTTCATCCATTGCTAATTCCCTCCTGCTTGATATCTATTCAAAAAATGTGTCATCTTTTTTATCAATTAGAAATCGTCTAATATCCTTTGTGCCTGATGCCATTTGACATTCTGGCAAAGCTCCAACCACTGCATGATGGTATTTACCGTTTCTACCAGCTCGTGTATCCAAGATAGAGATAACACCGGTATCACGCTCACCACGAATCAATCTACCTACGCCCTGTCTCAATTTAATCAGCATGTTTGGAACAAGTACCTTTTCCAAGTAATCATTCATATTAGTATACATAGCTCTTTCATACTCAGTCACCGGATCAGGTACCGGAAACGGCAACTTCACAATAATCAAATGGGATAATATATCTCCTGGAATATTAACCCCTTCCCACATGCTCCCTGTAGCAAATAAAACGCCATTGCCACTTTGCTTGAATTTATCTAGAACATCACTTTTACCCCTATTCATAACAAACAGTGGGATATCTACTGTTTGTTCTCTTACATATTGATACATCATTCGCAATGGCTTATAGGATGTAAACAACACCAAAGCATGTCCATTTGATGCTAGAATCAAATTTTTGATTTCTTCTCCAACTTCAGTAATATATCTTTCATCGTCAAGCTTGGGATAGGGCATACTATCTGCAATATATAACATGCAGTTCTTCTTAAAATCAAAAGGCGTTGACTTATACAGTTCCTCAATTCTCCAATCAGCTACCTGATCTAATCCGGTTTGTCTTTTCATATAATCAAATTGACCTTCTACAGCCAATGTCCCTGATGTCAATATCATTGCATGTTCATTGTTCCACAAATCACTGCCTAATTGACTACTGATATCCACAGGAATCGACGATAAGATGCGCTGCCCTTTTGCTTTTGGATTCTCCATCCAATAAATACTTTCCTCATTAATAAATGTCTTCAGCTTTTTAATGATGCGACTTATTTCAGATATCACCCGAGGGTCGCCACTGCTCATCTTCATTCTGATCTCTTGTGAGCAGAAAATTATTTTTTCGATTTGCAACTTTATTCTTACAGTAATCTGTGTTGCAAATTTTTCAGTTTCTTCATTAAATAAGTATTTCGGTATCTGATTTACCAGTTCATCAAATAAAAGCTGGTTAAATGCCAAAGTTTCATAGCATAGATTTTTTAAGTCCTTATGCCATTTTTCCTTCAATTGATTTGGCATTACCTTTTTTATGAACTGGTTGATTTCATATTCGCTTATGGATGTACCATACATTTGATTAGCTGCATCTCTCAGTTTATGTGCTTCATCAATAATAACTGCCTTATAATTCGGTAGCAGAGACCTGCGATTGTCTTTTCGTTTCAATACGTCCGCCAGATAATAATTATGATTGCAAATCTGAAAATGATATGAACTCTTTCTTGCCTGTTTCATAAACACTTGAAATGCACACGTCCTGCGATTACTGCAATTGAAACAAAGATTGCTTTTTACATTGATTTTTCTTTTGTCATAACCACTTATACCAGTAATTTCTCCAAGATCAATAAGATCATCTCTCATCAGTTTCTGTAACCCCTTGTATTCATGAGGCCTTTTTCGTTCCGGATCAAGGGAGTAGAAATAATCCCTCAACCGGTTCGGACACAAATAATTCTCCTTTCCCTTTCTCAAAACACATAAGATCGGCGTTGCGATAATACCATTTTCCAACAGCATCTTGGATATTTCCGGTATATACTCATTGATAATGGCATGTTGCAGTTCAATACTTGATGTTGTAATAACAATCGGAGATTGCTTATACTTAAATCTTGTTTTTGAAAAAATGCCTTGTACGATTGCTGCCACTAAATATGCATGGGTTTTACCCAAGCCAACAGCTACATCACTTAAATCGATTCTTTCATCCCGAAGATTCTTGTACATATGCTTGGATAAATCCACTTGACCATGCCTCACGGTAAATCCGTACTTTGGAAAGATTTCTTTAAAGATCACATCGATCATCTCAAATCCATCCGAAGCCCGTTTCATATTGTAGAAGTCCAACTTCGTCATTCTTTCAACCATGTTGCAATACTCTTCTTTTTCAATCGCCTGCTTCTTGTAAAACAAGTACTTCTGATCACCTGTAACAAAATTAACAACTCTGTAGGTGTAATTCTTACCGGTAAAATTTTCTACCAAGATACAATCTTTAAGGCTAAAAACACCAGATGATTCAGCCGGTATTTGTTTTTCTTCTATAAGTTTATGAATTATATTTTTTGTTTCATAATTCAATTGTATATTCTCCACGTTTATCTCCTCTGTTCTAATTTCACTTAACAGCAGGAACCTTTACCAAAACACGGTTGTTTTGAAAAACGTTTCTACTGTTAAGTCTTCTAATCCATCATTAATTAGTTAAATATTTTAAGCGGTCAACGGTTATCAACCTCATAGAATCCACAAGTGCCATTGGCTTCCAGGCAAAAGCGGTTTTCTCCTGATCATTTTGTCAGGCTGCCATCCATAGGATACTTAGGACTTGACAGAAGTATCGTTCAAATTTCCCCTTGTGAGTCATCGCAAATTATCTTTACCACAAGATAATTCAAAGCCAAATGTTATCGCTTAGGCTGAGCCTTCTTGGCGCATTCGCTTACGTTGCTTTCCTCTCAGTCACAAGGTAACGTACTTAAAATATTGGATATGAGTAAAAGTATTCTTACTATTTTTCAAGGTTCATAGGGATGTAAAAAGACCCCTTCACTCTTAAGCCGAAAAATGAGGGGGTCTGGTCTATGATTTTTAAAAACTTTTTTATAAATTTAATTGTTTTCTTATTCTTTCAAGAGCTCGATTCTTTCTAAAATGAAGTGCAGTCTTGGAAATATCTAAATCACTAGCGACTTCACGCTCCGTTTTCCCACAAAAAAACAGCTCTTGTATTAGCAATTGATCTTCTTCATCTAAGTAAGATATTGCTTCAAGAACTGTTTCAATATAAATATTTGTAATTGCCGCCTCGCTTACGTCAATCTCAGCAACGCCAATGATTTCATCCGCAGTGTATGCTGCACTACTTATATCACTGAATGTTTTAACGCCTTTTTTGATATCCCTTTCTTCTAAGTACCGCTCTCTTCGATCCATCTGATAATAGACCTCATAGATTTCTTTTGTTGTTTCATAATACTTTCCGTCCACCGGGATGAGATACTTCCTTGATTCTTTATTTTGATTATTTTGATGATTCATTTGAAACCTCCTATTTTGTCATGAGTTTTTTCATTTCAAAATAGAAAGTTATGGACCACGGATAAAAACAAAATTGGTATATGTCATTTTTCCTCCTAAAAAAGGGCATAAAAAAAGGCCAGGAGTCGTTATGACTTCTAGCCTGTAATTTGCCGTTATATTTTTTAGCTGAAAAAGGTATTTAAAAACCTCCGTGAACACAGAGGTTAAAATATGCCTGTTTCTTCCAGCATATCAATCATACCCTATTGACAATACCATGTCAGTACCAAAGCAGTCTCTATTTAGTATCAATTCAGTCCCATTATTGTCCCACGCTGTTATTGCTTATAAACTCCGGTAATACGTATCCCCATAAAATAACACCAAATAGTGAAATAGCTTTTTTACGTTGCCTGAAATATGTTGATCTTGAAAGTTTCAAAATGTCCAGTATTTCATTCTCAGAGTATTTCTTTTCCGAAAAATATGTAGTCTTCAATATTTCATAGTACCGTTCGCCTTTGTTTGGATACGTCACCAACTTGAACATTGCTGCATTGATAATCTCTATAATCACTTTACTTGCTTCTGTATCTTCAAGCTGTTCATGCAGCAGCTTTGCTTTCAAATCCGAACCAAATTCTGTAATGACATCCAATACCATAATTGAAGAATTGCCATATATTTCTTTACACTCACGAACAATATTTGTATAGCTATTGTTCATGCCCCATAAGACGTCTGAGTATATATCAAGAAGCAAATGAGCATCATGATATACCTTTTCATCAAACTCATCATAAACCTTGAAAGAGTTCATTAATCTCTCAAGTCCGTTCGTTGTCTTTCCCATTTAAACCTCACCTCTTTTACTGATTTCTCTGCTGTTTTTGTTGACTTACTGCAATGTTTCATGCTATCATTTAATCGAACACATGTTCTGTTTGTTCATTATACATGAACCATTTGTTCATGTCAATATTTATGATATTTTACAAAATTTATAACTCATGTTTTTAGAAGAGGTGTGTACTATGACTATGACATTAGGAAGTAAAGTTAAGCTTCTACGAAGCGAACGTAACATGACCCAGCCTGATCTTGCCACTGAATTAGGTGTTACCGTTCGTACTGTTGCTTATTATGAAAACGATGAAAGGCAGCCCAAGAAGGACATAATTATGAAACTCTGCGAATTATTTGGTGTTTCTACTGATTATCTATTATCCGATAACGATGCGTTCTTAATAGAAGCAAAAGAAAAGTATGGATATCGAGGTAAAAAAAAGGCTGAATCGTTTATTAACGATACAGCTCTACTCTTTGCCGGTGGAGAATTGAGTGAAGATGACCAAGATAAGGTCTTCAAAGCCATCACCGAAATATATTGGTTGTCGAAGGAAAAAAACAAGAAATATACTCCGAAAAAATATCGAGACTAAGAAAAGTAATTTCTTTGAAACTCTGCAAGGGGGAATTATTTGAACGATTACATTATAGAACGCTCAACACGACTTATTAAAAGATATGCGACTAGAGACCCTTTTGAAATCGCCAGTAATATGAATATCGATGTTCTCTTTATGGACCTTGGCAATCTGAAAGGCTTTTATAAAAGAGATGGGCATAACCGGTTTATCGTCATCAATGAAGGTATTTCTGAACCATTACAGAAAATAGTCTGCGCCCACGAACTTGGACATGATCAGCTTCACAGGCATCTTTCAAAAAATCATGCGCTTCAAGAGTTTGCCATTTATGATATGACATGTAAACCGGAATATGAGGCAAATGTGTTCGCCTCATCATTATTGCTGTCTGACGAAGATATACTTTCTCTATTTAGGCAAGATTACAGTTTCTATGAAACCGCCAAGTTTCTGGCAACTGATCCGAATTTATTAGCAATTAAACTTATGACTATGACTAATTCAAATAACTTCAAGTATATTCTACCTCAAGATTTAAAAAGCGATTTTTTAAAATAGACAGCAGCAAATCATTAAACCTAATGATTTGCTGCTGTCATTTTGTATATTATTATCTGTTATTTTCGCGTTTTGTAGTATTTTCTGTCACCGATTTAAGCTCACAGCAATTTAATCCGCCTTCTCCATAAGTACTCTTATTCTGATCAGCTAATGTTTCAAGAAATTTTTTCCATTTACGTTTTATTTTATTCAACATCACCATTCCACCTTTCTTTCCTCACTGGTCCAATCTTTAATTTTGATAGTTACTCAACAACATCAATATAACTGGTTATCATACCCATCCAACAAGTATATGCAATCTTACCTTTCTCAGTAGGAGTAAAGTTTATAACATTTTCACCGGGATATAGGGTCTGCTCTATCCCCAAAGAGGGTATTGCTAGTGGATTATTACAACCATTCATATTCTCTACATCAGCGTTGATAATCAGTTTTACCGGAATACCAACTTGAACTTGTATTGGCTCATATTCATTTGCCTGTAAATCAAAGCTCACCTCTTGAAGATCATCTGTAACAAGTGTTGATATTGTCACTGGTCCGTTTGATTGGAATGGTATAATCACCCCTGCAAGAGCGGCACCTCTTGAAAACATCGCAAGTCCTAATATAAAAATAAGTAGACCACTGAACTTCATGATATGCTTTGAAAAGCGATGTTCTAACAATGAGCTGATAAACCCCAGGGCAAACATCAACGGAAACGTACCGATGCTAAAATAGAACATTGATAATGCTCCCCTAATAACACTTCCTGTACCCAGTGCATAGAGTTGCATGGATTGCAAAGGTCCACATGGCATAAACCCATTAGCCAGTCCAACAAAATAAGGTCCCTTTGATGAGAGTTTCAGTAGCGGTTTTCTTATGAAGTCAGGTAATCTAAAAGCCGGAAAGTTAAACTGAAAAATCTTGAGCATTTTAACAGCCATTAGGATCATAGCAACACTTACAGCAATGGTGACATAGCCTCGTAACTGACCGGAAAAGCTTAAAACTGATCCTAGCCCTCCAATAATGCCACCAAGGATTGTATAAGAGGTCACTCTGCCCAAATTGTAAAGTAAACTTGGATATGATGGTTTCAGATGCTTATATCTATTACATTGAGTGATATTAACACCGCCACACATTGCAATACAGTGTACAGATGTTAGAAGACCAACAATAAACAATGCACCATAGTCCATGTTTTGTCGGATATTTGGTAAAAAATCGAATTTCAGACTATTACCATATCTTAGTATCATATAAGTCAAGATCACCATAGATAAAAGCGTAATGGCTAATTTGAGTTTACGAAACGAATCTTTTTCAACCACCGAATATCCGATAGCTTTCAATCTAGCGTCAATTAAAGAATCGTCTAAAGTGCGTTCATGCACTATAATTACATGATTCTTTGACGCATTTGCTTGCACCGATTGTATCGAATCCAGTTTTTCAAGTTCCATTTTTATCTTTTTTTCACAGTGACCACAGGTCATCCCCTGAACAAAGATCTTTGTTTCCATCATTATCTTTTCCAATTTGCAAAAAGAGGCTCAAATGCAGCAAGTGATTCTGCGTTAATTGCAATTTGATCATCATTTTCAGTCTTCATATCATCTAGAATCGGAACTGGATTACATCCACCTTTGATTTTTTCGATCTGGTCGATTGTAAATTGATTACCACAATTATTGCATATAAGGACATCCCCTAGTTGTTCATAATAACCTCTGCCGGATGAATAACATACCTGGCAGGTATTCAGTGCCGTCCTGACAGTATCGTCATTGGCCCTAACTGCAATAATCTCCATATAAGTTCCATTTGATTCATAAGGGTAAAAAGAAGCTGTTTTTGTGATATCTTCTTTGTTGATGATGAGTTCACCACCGGATGACACTTCAACAGCTTCAGGTGTATTTGTTCCACCTGTGGTAAAAGTTAAAATTGCAAGTACTAACACTGCCAGAATACTTCCTGATATAATGAATATAGTTTTCTTGTTCATCTTAGTTTTTTTTGAGCTTGCTTTCATGTTTTCTCCTTCAAAATGCGCATAATCTATGTTTAATACACAATATTTATAGAATATTTTAATTTTCATGTCTTATTTCTTGAGGTAATTCAATAGAAAATGTCGTTCCCACATCGAGTTGCGATTGAAGCGTAACTTTACCTTTAATGCTTTCAATATTCTCTTTTACTATATAAAGTCCCAGTCCATTTCCCTGAATATTTGAAGTAATACTACTTCTATAATACGCATCAAACACTTTATCAGCTTCATGATGTGCTATACCGATTCCTGTGTCTTGAATTTTTATAATCAGCATTCCCTTTGACAATATATAACTAATCCGAACAATCCCTCCTTCACCTGTGTACTTATAAGCATTGGTTACTATATTATAAATAGATTGACTTAGCTTATATTTATCTGTTTTCATCCATATTTTTTCATCAGATAATAATTCTAATTGTATTTGTTTCTTTTTAAACTGAGCCATCAGTCCCTGTTGAATCTGCCTCAATAAGGGATATAGTTCAAAACGCTCAATTTTAAGTTCATCTATATCAGAACCGGCGTCTATCATCGAACTCATATTGGAAATAATGGATTTTATATCCTTGATCTGATTCTGACAAACGTTCAATTCATTGGTATTAACCTCAATTATACCGTCTTCTATTGCTTCCAAATGTGTTTGGAGAATTGTCAACGGAGTCCTCGTTTGATGCACCAGTTGATCAATTAATGATTTTCTAGTGGTCTGTTTCATCCTTAAACGTGCATATAATTCCATGAGACTTTCCCTGATACCATTAACTTCTTTTATACCACTAGGAAAAAGTTTAACCTCTTTCCCCAGCTGAATATCACTAGCCAATTTTTCTGTTTCTTTTAGTGATTTGCTCATTTTCCTGCTAATAATCATACCAATTATTACAGCTGCTATGATAGCTATACCAATGGCAAACATACTATTAATTAATAAAGCAGATTTGAAACGTCTTGCTATAAAAGAATTTTCTGCCAGGCTATGAATCGTTATGTTTATAATTCCTAATGTTTGATTATCCGATGATATTTCAATTTGTCGTGTTTCCTGAGATGAAAGATCCATGACTTGGTCCATCATCCGTCCTCCCATCATATTATTCATCATCGATGAAGTCATATAATTTTCACCACCAACATCAATAATCAATTGACCGGATGGATCATAAAGTTTTATTTCAATAATGGGGTCATTGATATGAGATTCCAATTCTATCGCCATCTGACTGTATGAAATTTCTTCTGATGATAATGCCTTAGTTGTATACTCGGTGAGCTGACCGACGTGAAGTTCATAACTTTCATTCAGATAATCTGAAAAATAGCGGTCTGTTAAGAAAGTTAATATAATTGTATTTGCGGAAATAGCAGTTACAGAAACAACAATGAGAATCAAAAGCCATATTTTTCTCAGAGACATTAACGATCACCTCCATCAAACACATAGCCCTGCCCATACTTTGTTTTCAAATATTGGGGGTTTTTCGGATCAGTTTCAATCTTTTGCCGAATGCGTTTGATATAACTGTCAATATTTCGATCAAAACCATCATAACCAACACCAAAAGCTAACTCAATCAACTGTTCTCTAGTTAAAATCTGATTAATATTTCTAATCAAAGCATATAGTAACTTAAATTCAGTGGAAGTTAAATCTATGGTTTCTTTTTGCTTAGTCAATTTCATGGATGATGTGTACAATCTAAAATCACCACAAGTAAGGATGATTTCATCCCCGATATTGTATATTCTTTTCATAAAGACTTTTACTCGTTCCACTAATTCTCTTGGGCTAAATGGCTTAACTACATAATCATCAGCACCCTCTTTGAAACCTTTTAACCGATCCGCTTCTTCTTGCTTCGCCGTCAGCATAATAACAGGTACTTCTGATATTTCACGTATTCTCTGTAAAACTTCAAATCCATCAATTCCTGGCATCATAATATCTAAAATAACAAGATGGAACGAATGTTTCGAAAACGTTTCAAGTGCTTCCAATCCATTTTCTGCCAGAAAACATTCAAAGTCGTTTTTTTGAAGATATTTTATAACGATTGAGCTGATTTCTGATTCGTCTTCTACAACTAAAATTTTATACATTCGTTCCACCTTCTTTTCATAATTTATAAATTTTCTTATTCATGTCCTTCAATGATGTCTACTAATTCACCATGCCAATCATGATACCATACAGTTCCGGTAAATCCATTAACACTTAGCATACCAACCGTTTCACCACTCTTGTTTACATGAAAAGTATAATATCCATAAAAGTCATGATATTCATCTCCAACTGATAATTCAGAGCCATTGTCTGCTAAATACTCCACAGCATTATTATACGCTTCTTCATAGGTTAAATCATTTTTTTCTGAGAAATCATTATTATAATATTCATCATCTTCATCGTAATAATATCCCATCATACCACGGCCCATCATGCTACGGCCCATATAACCTGATTGATGCATTCCATATTTCAGATTCCACATCATATTAGGACCGTATTCTGGGAAGATTGCTTTTGTATAAGGATTAACTAGTAGTTCCAACGCACCTTTTCCGGTGTCTTTTTCAATAATTGAGTAATAGTATTCACTATCTGCAAAAACGAAGATGTCACTAACAACAAGTTCTGTATCATAACCAGATATATATTGCTCAACTGCGTCCGTCAATTCATCAATCGGATAAACATCTTCATTTGTTGATGTCCCAGTATTGCGATAAAAGCCCGACATCATAGATCCCATTTCAAAATATCCATTATTAATAAATTCTGTGTTTTCATTGTATTCATTCATTCGGTTATAAACCGTACTGCTTGTATCTTCCTGCGCAAATACATAACCACCAACACCTGCGCTGATTAATATTATACCTAATACCAATATCCATACACTTTTATTCTTCATATTCTACTACTTCCTTTCTATAACACTTTTTCTCTTCAGATATTCCTCTTCTGACAAGTCACCATTCACAAACATCCGTTTTAATGCATCCAGTGAACCATCTGATTCGTGTTTCCTTCTTCTCATTGATATAATTCCAATAACGGCGATAACCAATCCAATCAGAATTAAATAATACCAAACACTAAAATTACTGCCAAAACCAAAAGAACAAAAACCATCATTAAACCAATTATAACCTCGCATCATATGCTTTCACCTTACTTTCATTCATCATTTTATTTGATTGTTTCTTTCATTTGAAGATATGTTTTCTCATCAATTTCACCCTTTACAAATCGTTCCTTAAGTTGTTCCTCTGGTGATTTGCCTCCGGGAAAGTTTACTTTTCCATTATCCTTACTAAAAAAAAGATAATAAATCAATACACCAATTACTACGAACCATATAATCATCATAACTTTGACCTCCTTATGATCAATATCTATATCCTTTGTATATACCTATTATCTAATAACAATATGACGCAATTATGACTAATACACTTTATTTCTAGTTTACGGTATAAAAAAAGAGCAATTATCTGCTCTTTATCTTCAAATCATATTCTATTATTATATATGAGATTGCATTGCTGCTTTATCGTGCTACTACTACGGGCACATCAAGAGCTTAAAGCGTCGATTTCTCTTTCTTCACTACCACCATCTAGGATAACTGATATCCTATTCGGCAAACAGACAATAGCCTCTCCTGCTTTTTCAATCCAGCCGATTTTTGAACAAATCTGTCTAGGGCAAATCTCTAATGACATTTTTTCCATACTCACTCTACCATTATCTATAATAAGACGCCCTTTCTCGTTTCCAAATTCAAAATCTATTGTGCTGTCAACATCATTCAGTTCATATCTGGTCTCTTCCCTATCTATTCTCAATATCAGAATTGAGGCAACACGGTTCCCGCCATTAATAATATTTGTTAGAATAAACACACCGATTGACACAGCTAATAAAACCGCAATAATAACTTTATCCACTTTTGTAATACCCATATCATTTACCTACTCAAGTTGCCAAGTCAGGTTATTACTACTTTCATTAAGGCTGAAAATCATCTCGATTTCTTTGGTTGACACATCTATAGTCTTTACACCTGTTATCTCTTTCGGCACATATATGTAATCGGATATATGATGACCAGAACCTTCCCTTTTCACCGTAATACCATCAGCCTCCCCTTTCAAAGTGATTGCACCGATAAAAGTAAGATACTCCGCCAGATTCAATTGATCCAAGTCCACATAATGTGTATTAAGAGCAACCTGGAATATCCATTCGTCTTCTGTGCTTATTTCCGGGAGGAATGTGATATCATATGTGACACCATCCTGCTCAAAACCAACTTTTCTATCCGAAGTAATCTCAATATCGTGTTCAGTCTGCTCTGAGCTCTCTTGGGTCGTATTTCCTGATATTTCTTCATTTTCATCTGTGACCACTGTCGGTCCCTGGTCATCCACATTTTCTTCTGAGACTTCTTGTATTTCAGTTGGGGTCTCAGTATTATTCGCCAATATCTCCGGCATAGTTTGAATCATAGTAAATGCAATAACTACTATCCATAAGACAGAATAAATTCTCCCAAATGACCAATGCTTCATCTGACTAAAAAAACTGCCGTCCTTATATAATCTATGTTTGGTAATAACTGCTAGAATCCTGAATAGAAAAAATATATTCACTGCTAAACTGATTAAAAGGAATTGCTTCTGATATTGAATCAGATAACCGGTAAAGGCTGTCAGACCAACTAACGTTAAGATCTCTGCCAGATGATGCACACAGCACATCACCATAGACCCTGCTGAGGCAGCACCACTTGCCAACGTTTTGCCTCTAACCATTTTTTCCATACCTTGTGTACAGTTCTTTATATACTGATGCAATCCAACCTGTATTCCAAAACCAAGAATCAAGGGCACCATATAATACCACAGATCAAGCATTTGGGAATAAGCATATTTTAATGATTCAAAAAAGCTAAGGACAGTCACATAAAATAGAAGCATACCTGCAATTCCCAACACTCCTGCAAGAAACGGATTAAAATGTCTAAAATTCTTAGGCCTGTTCTTGTTTATATTTATCATTGTTTCAAGTTCTCCTTTAATCAAAATTTATTGTTTTTTATGACTAAACATCATTGGTATATGAGAGAGTATCATAATCATAAAAATCAGAAATTGACCGATTCTACCGACTTCAATTTGTAAATAATTTAAAATAACCAATATAAGAATAGGTAACACATGCAATGCTATCATCCATTTCATATGGCCTCCAAGATTGTGTGGTGCCGATTCATCATTTATTTCTTCACTTCCATTCATCGTATTAACTTCTACGATTTGATAAACATCATTTTCTTCTTTTTTATTCATGCTTCTCCTTGTTTTATATCAGAAATTCAATTGTACATAATAGAAAACAACAACAGATGCGCCCATAAGAGCTAAAACTGCAATGAGCGTTCCGACAATTGACTTGAAAGTATAGTCATGGTTACCTCTTTCCATATCATCTTGCTTTATATCAACCATTGCTTTGTCATTCTTGGCTGTAATAAGATAAATTAAGCCCACAATAAATATAAACAGGCTGAGCAGATGAGAAACACTAATTCCTGCAAACACTTCCGGATTATTTCTAAACAATTCCACAGTACTTCTTATAACTGCAAAGCCCATCAGGTAAATTCCAAAAATTTTTCCTTTTAGACGGCGGTCTTTTCTAAGTATCCAGAGAAGGGCAAAAAATGCATAATTCAAAAGGAACTCATACATTTGAACCGGATGTACCCCTCTAGACCCTACTTCCAGCGTCCAAAATCTACTAGTCTCCATTACCTTCCCATAAACGTCACAACCAACTCTACTGATAGCTTGTGCCAGAATGATTGGTGGTGCAAACAAATCCGCTAACTCTCTAAAAGTATAGCGATTACTTTTTGCCGTAATGATTCCCATTGTAACCAGGCCCCCGACAATCCCTCCATGAACAGAGAGACCTCCATTTGCAATCATAAGGATTCTTATTGGATTTTCGAGGTAGTAAGGCAGATCGTAAAACAGGACGTAACCTATACGCGCACCGACAAAAATACCTAAAATCCCCCAGATAACAATATTACTGACTTTATCCTGATCCATACCTTTCTGTTTGGCTTCATACATGATAATTGTCATAGCAACAATTACACCAATTGCAATCATAAGACCAAAAAAATGTATATTCAAAGGACCCACTGAAAATAATATCTTCATTCATTAACCTCACTTTTTATTTTTTATAACTTACATGAATTTTACAAATCAACTGTGACAGAATTATGACCATGAAAAAAGAGGTACTTTATCATAAAAGTGTCATGGTTGTCCATGATAATTAATAGTAAAATTAAAAAGTTGAGCCAACCAAAAAAGCAGATAATTCATCATTATCTGCTCTTTTGACTTAATATCTGTTTTTCTGATTTCTTAAAAGAAATTTGTTTAACCTGCTTCTAATGCATTGTCTTGAATGATTGACTCAATAAACACCTTCACCAAGAAAGGATCAAATTGTTTACCACTTACTGCGGTCATTATAGAAAGGGCTTCTTCGACGGTTCGCTTCCTTTGATACACTCTATCCGTTGTTATCGCATCAAAAGCGTCAGCAACTGCAATAATCCGACTTCCAAGCGGAATTTCTTCCCCTTTTAGGCCATCCGGATAGCCGGTTCCATTATATTTTTCATGATGATGACGGATAAAATTTGATATATGCTCATATCCTTCTATCTCATTGAGAAGAGATTCTCCAATGGTCGAATGGTCTTTCATTAAAAGGAATTCTTCATCGGTCAGCTTTCCCGGCTTGTTTAAGATATATTCTGGCACGCCAATTTTCCCTATATCATGCAGATTAGCTGCGACTATAATATCTTGTTTCTCTTCATCACTTATTTCAAGTTGCTCTAATATTCGTTGCACATAATCTGTAACACTAGAAGAATGGAGTCCAGTGTATGTGTCTTTGGCATCAATGAACTTAACAAAACTTCTAAACATATTAAGATATTGTTTTTCAATCCTATCATTCAATTCATAAGACTCTGTTACATCTTCGATACTAAGCATGAATTTTCGTTCACTATTTGAATGTTTAAAATCAACACATTCAATATCTAGATGCTTGATAAAATCCTTTCCTTGTAATTCAAGGCTTAACTTCCTTTGTATCTTTCCTTCTTTCTGAGTGCTTAACAATTTTTTTATACTATCATAATTTTCTCCGAAAACCTTCTTTAGTATCACCTTTTGATCCTTGTCCAAAGCAAAAATAGAACGGGCTGCTTCATTGATGTATTCTATTGATTCTATTTCATCTGATATAACAACAATACCGGTCATTGTTGTCTCTAATATATTGTTTGAAAAATTTCTTTCAGCTGCCAAATCAACTTCATACCGCTTTTGCTTTAATAAAACTCTCTGGACATACCATCCATTCAACACAGCGTATACCATCAATACGAAGAACAGCAATGAGTCTGAAATCTCCATAAGCCTGCCATGAAGCAGTTCAAGTATAACTATAATTAGAATATTCAAATAAGCTACAATACTGATTTTCCTGTAATTTTTTATCAATTATGCGCTCTCCTATATACTGGGTTTACTCTATAACAAATTTCTCTACACTTTCCGTCAGCATGACTGATTTATTCTTGAGCTGGTTTGATGTATCAACGACATGCTCAAAGGTATTCATCTGATTTTCTATGGCCATATGAATTTCTGTTGTCGTCTGATGATTTGATTTAACTGCCTTCAGAATTTCTTCTGAGTTGACGCCAATTTCCTTTGAGGATTTGACAAAATCTTCAATTCGTTCATTAACTGACAGGATGTTTCCAACAACCTTATCCACCTCACCAGCCAACTCTTTGCTGATATTCATCATATCTGCAAATTGACTATGAGAGCTATTGATCTCATCATTGGTTTCTTGAATTCTGCTAACAACCTTTTCGATATTTGTTTGCACTTCCCGTACCATAGTGTCTATTTCATCCGTAGCACCAGAAGATTCTTCTGCAAGGTCCTTGATTTCATTAGCAACTACTGCAAATCCTCGACCGCTTTCACCTGCTCTAGCCGCTTCAATATTAGCATTCAAAGCCAATAAAGATGTTTGCTTCGATATACCTCTAATCATGGTTGTTATGTTTCCAATACTGTCCGCTACATGTTTCAAAGCATCTACTGATACAACAACATCATTGATTGAATGGCTGACATATTGATTCTTGTCACTTACAATGGCAAGACTTGTATCTAAATCTTCTGATTTATTCTTCAAAATACCTGCTGTTGCTTTTGCTTCTTCTGTATTTCCTGAAATCAAGGCCGTTTCTTCCAACATAACTTCAATACGACCATTTGAGCTTTCCGCTTTATCCTCGACCACTTGATTTAGTTTGACAAGTTCGTTGACTTCATCATTAATACTATTCAAAGTTTCCTTCATTTCGATAACAATAGCATTCAATTGTTCGCTATCTTGGTCTAAATCTGATGAGATATTTTTTGTTCCTGATATCATATCTATTAGCGTTGTTAATGTTTTATTCAAGCTGCTGAAGAGATGTCCAAATTCATCTGCTTTACCACCTGTAACCGGATTATTAAATATCCCCTGTGCTAAATTATTCGAAAAATTCAATGCCTTGTTCAGCTGCCTATTAATATATCTTGATATCATATAACCAATAAGGACACTCAGCAATACACTTAATAAAACGGCAATAAAGACCATTTTTTTCGTCGTTTCATATTCTGAAAGACTGATGTTATAGTGATGTTCAACTTCATCCATCTGTTGATCCACTAAATTTACAAATTCCGTATTAATTAAATCCGCTTGTTCCATAATACCTAATGATTGTTCAACCGCTTTACTCTGATCTCCTGCTATGCTTTCTTCAATAGCTTGAGCTTGCAGTTCTTGGAATTCCTTGATTTCTTGAATCAGCATACTTAAATCCGTATTGCTTATGGACTCAAATGTACTTAGATTGCCGTAAATATCTTCATTATATCGTTTTTCAAAATGCATATAATGTTCTTGCTTTTCTTCTTCTGTTTTTGATAATAATATATTCTTCTCCGCTCTTTGAACCAATGCAAAATTGTATTGAGCTGACTTTATATAATCGATTGCTTTAACATCAACCTCATACATGGTCTGCATATTCTGATTCATTTCATTCATCTTGACTAAGCCAAAAACACCAAGAATAACTATTATAACTACAAAGCTGAAATACCCTAAATATAATTTTGCTTTTACTGTCATCATTCCGCTCCTCTTTAATAAACTAATCATATAATACTATAAAAATATGTCAAAAGTAAGACTTTAGCACTAGCAGGTCCAAATCTAATAAAAATCATATCCAATAATAAACGTATCAACAGAATCCGATGCTTCCATTTATACGCTTATCAAATAATTTTCAATTACATATCTATCTTTTGGTTTCTAATTCTCAATGCATTAGAAAGGACAGATACAGAGCTGAATGTCATTGCCAATCCAGCAAAAACAGGATTCAAAAGCCCAAAAGCGGCAATCGGAATTCCGATGACATTATAGACAAAGGCAAAAAACAGATTTTGTTTTATATTCTTCATAACCAGCAAACTAAGCTCTTTAGCCCTGGCAATACCTATTAAATCACCTTTTACCAAGGTTATATCTGCACTCTCCATAGCTATATCCGTACCGGTACCCATTGCAATCCCCACTTGTGCCTGTGCGATTGCCGGAGAATCATTGATACCGTCACCCGCCATAGCTACAAAACTTCCTTTTCTCTGAAGTTCTTTTACTTTTTCAAATTTATCTTCCGGCAAACAGGATGCCTTATAGTCATCGATAGCCAACTCTGAAGCCACAGCCGATGCTGTATTTTCGTTATCACCTGTTAACATGATGATTTTCACATCCAAATCATGCAGTATTTTGATAGCTCTAGGTGTAGACTCCTTAATAGGATCACCAACACTTATAATACCAATTAATTTATCTGATTCGATAACATACCCTGAATTATTCATGACGGTTCACGAAACACTCCCCAAAACCGCATAGTTACTGTGTTTTAGACTACTTTTGCTTTTCACTTATCAAGTGAAACCTAAATAAATAGAAGAAGAGCTCCAACTTTGTTAAAATGAAGTTACCACACTCACAAACTAACAAAGGAGAAACTCTTCATGTCTAGTGTAAGTTCACTTCAGCTCGAAAGCAATAGTAAAATCAAAATAAATTTCAATGGAGGCGATTTATCCTCCGATTCGGGGCTGCTTCTCATAAAAGAATTCGCCCATAAGTTTGGCTTCAATAAACACATCAGCCAGTTTGTAACGGACAAAAATGATAGCTTCCGTAAACACAAAGACCATCAAAATCTATCCCAGCTAATTTATCAAATCCTTGCTGGATACTTTAATGACAATGATGCAGACGAACTGACCAATGAACCTGTCTTTAAAAGTATTCTGGGTAAACAGGCTCTTGCCTCACAACCCACACTGTCGAGGTTCTGGAACCGTATGGATGGAGATACAGTCAAACAGTTTGAAGATATCATCCGTCATATGAGATCATCGGCCTACAGGACTAAAATGCCAGAACAAGTTCTGCTTGATCTTGATTCAACCCTACTTAACACGTACGGCAAGCAGGAAGGCGAAGGCTTTAATTACCACTATCAAGCTCATGGATATCACCCCTTACTCTGCTATGACGGACTCACTGGAGATCTTCTCAAAGCAGAGCTTCGAGATGGTACCGCCTATAGTTCTACAGGCGTCTGCGAATTCATGCAACCTTTATTAGATGAATACTTTACGAAGTACCCTGATGTCCATCTGTTCCTCCGTGGAGACAGTGGTTTTGCAACACCAGACTTGTACAAACAGTGTGAAAGCAATGGTGTATCCTATGCCATACGTTTGAAAGCAAACAAAATACTGTATGCTCACGCAAAACATTTGGATGATGAAATAACCGAAGCTACAAAGGATAACATGATTGATTATGTGGTCCGTTATGATGAGTTCTTGTACCAAGCCGGTAAATGGGACTATCCTAGACGGGTTATCGTCAAGGTCGAGAAACCGTACAATCAGCTAACCAATCAGTATGCCTTTATTGTGACCAACATGGATCTCAGTCCTGAAGAACTAATTAAGTTCTATCGACATCGAGGCACCATGGAAAACTTCATCAAAGAAGGTAAAAGTGGCTTCAACTTTGCATCAACGCCAAGTAAGGACAAAGTCGTTAATGCGAATCATCTACTGCTCCATGTCCTAGCATACAACCTATTTAATTACTTTAAACGATTGGTATTACCTAAAAGCATGAAGAAAATGTTGATAGATACCATTCGATTGAAGCTGCTCAAAATCGCATCAAAGGTTGTTAAAGCAGCAAGATATATTCATTTCAAACTGTGTAGCAGTTGTCCATACAAGAATGAGTTCTATGAAATTCTTGAGAACATCCGTCGACTTCCACAGTTGGAATAAACGTAACTGATGAACTTTGAAATCTGAAAATCGAGAAAAGTATTGTCCACAGGATAAGTCTGCCCATTTTTAGGTGATAAACAGGAAGACGTCTTCTATGATAAGCATTATGAAGCGCAAAAACTTAAATCCGCTCGATTTTTGGTGATATCATGGGTTCATGAATAATTCAGGCATACATAACAGTCTGACCGGTTAATTGAAGTTTTTTGACTTCTTCTTCATGGTTCCGTTCATTGACCTTCAAGAAATCCAATAATTTATCATTTCCAATACCGAATGTACGCCCTTCAAAATCGGCTACAACACCCTTACCGGATATGGATTGGAAATTCTCTGTTTGATATAATTCTATCTTTTTATTTTTGGCTTCATTAACAATAGCAGCGGCTAACGGATGTTCACTTTTACTGTCTAAGGAAGCTGCAATCTTCAGAATCTCATCATCTAAATAATCCCCAAATCCCATACTTTTTTGAAAACTAGGTTTGCCAAGGGTCAACGTACCTGTTTTATCAACGAGAACTGTATCGACTTTTCTCATCTGCTCAATGGCTTTAGCATTCTTTATTAAAACACCAAGCTTGGCACCTTTTCCTGAACCCACCATAATTGATACCGGTGTAGCCAGACCAAGTGCACAAGGACAGGCAATAATCAAAACAGCAATTGAATTGACAATACCAAGTTTCCAATCATCGAAAATCGTCCCCCACACAATCAATGTGAGTACTGCAATAATAAGAACAGCCGGGACGAAGTATACAGCAATTTGATCAACCACTTTCTGAATCGGTGCTTTTGATCTTGAAGCGTCATTCACCATCGTTATAATTCTAGCTAATACTGTATCACTGCCAATGCTTTCGGCTTCCATTACAAAGCTACCATTATTGTTGATGGTTCCACCGATGACCCTGTCTCCAACCATCTTGTCTAACGGAATCGGTTCTCCTGAGATCATAGATTCATCTACTGTACCTGTTCCCTCTTTTAAGATACCGTCTACCGGAATCTTTCCTCCTGGTTTAACCCTTAATAGATCACCCTTTTCCACTTCATCCAAAGAGAGTTCGATTTCTTGACCGTCACGGATAACTATTGCCGTAGCAGGCACAAGGTTCAGCAATTCCTTTATCGCAGAATTAGTTTTAGAATGCGCTAAAAGTTCCAGCATCTGTCCTAATATAACCAAAGTCAAAACGACGGTTGCTGTTTCATAATATACCGGCGGATATCCATGCATATCCAAAATCGATTCCGGAAAAATTCCTGGCAATAGTGTCGATACCGCACTGAATAACCAAGCAGCTCCTGTTCCGATTCCAATCAGCGTGAACATGTTAGGATTCTTATTCTTAATACTAAGAAAACACTTTTTATAGATAAATGCTGAGGTGAAAAAGACAACCGGAATAGACAAAAACATCTGAATCAGTAAATTTATCTTTCGATCAAAGAGATTTGAAATAATCTGACTTAATCCTGGCACCATTTCACCCATAGCAAGAATAAGTATCGGTAACGATAACACCGTAGACCAAATAAATCTTGTTCTCATTTCTTTATAAGCTTTTAGGCCTTCATCATCACCTTTGTCCCCGGCACTGTCAAAGCTTATTACTTCTGTCATATGCATACCACAAATTGGGCAGTCACCAGGATGATCATAGGTTTTTTCACCTTCACATCTCATTGGACAGATATAAGCTTTTTGTCCCTTAGAATGCGGAATAAACGTCGGTTTTTCAAGCTCTGCTTCATAAAAAGTACACTGACAATTGGTGACACAAGAACCACTACAGTCATCTTCTCCACAAACACAAGCCGCATGAGGATGGTGATGTGAATGCTCATGTGATTCTGGTTGATGTTCATGCGTTGTATGATGTTGTTCGTGTTTATGTGCTTCGTGGTGGTGTTCATGTTTATGTTCTTCATGGTGATGTTCAGAACTATCCTGAGTCCCAACCTGAATTAAGTTCATACCGCAAACAGGGCACTTACCCGGGTCAGGATAGAGCTTGTTCTTTTCACATTTCATTGGACATTGATACATACCGCACCTCCGTTAATTCTACTATTTCTATTTCTCTTACCGTTTCTATGTCATTTCTGATAAAACTCTATGAGAATCCACTCTGCCCTTCTATATATTCCTATTGTATCATTAACTTTTTCTAATATAAAGAAACTCAAACTTTTCGTTTCATGGTAAATATCAGTTCTTTTCCCTCGCGACGTTTACGGTCATAAAATCTTATAAAAACAAAAGTTAGTGACAAGAAGAAAAGTCCTACAAGTACAGATACTAAGTCATTTGAATTGATCGACAGTTTATTCATAATTAAATTTGTCAAAAATATCCCTAAAAACAACATCATAAGTGGCACTATATAAACCAAAAAAGCTGCTCCAAGAACCATTTGAGTTGCTGATTCCACTTCTATACGATCACCTATATGAGCATTTAAACTATTTTTCACATCAATTTCAATTCTTCCTTGATTGCAATGACTGCTACAACTGCCGCACTTATCTCCACAAGCAGTACTTCTAGGTACCTGCAGTGTTGCTTTTCCATTCTTCAACGCCACAATTGTTCCGTATTTTGTCATTATTCTCACTTCTTTCTTTAAATTCTAGCGTTCAGGCTTGAATTTTCTAAGCCTTAGAGCATTGGTTACTACAGACACAGAACTAAATGCCATAGCCGCACCGGCAATCATCGGATTAAGTTTAGGTCCTCCAAATATATATAGCAGTCCTGCCGCTATTGGAATGCCTGCTGTATTATATGCAAAAGCCCAGAATAAGTTCTGTTTGATATTACGAATCGTCTTTTTACTTAATTGAAGTGCTGTCACTACATCCAACAGATCACTTTTCATCAGTACAATATCTGCTGATTCAATGGCAACATCTGTACCCGATCCAATAGCAATACCAACATCTGCCTGTGCAAGCGCCGGTGCATCGTTTACACCGTCACCAACCATTGCAACGATTTTTCCTTGTTCTTGTAATTTCTTCACTTCATTGGCTTTATCCTTTGGCAGTACATCTGCCAGGACCAGATCAATACCTACTTCTTTGGCAATAGCACGTGCCGTTCTTTCATTATCTCCGGTTATCATTGCAACTTTGACGCCTAACTCATGAAGCTTATCAATAGCTTTTTTGCTGTTAGGTTTGGTTGTATCCGCAACTGCAATGATCCCTGATAAGATTCCGTCAACTACCACATACATAGGAGTTTTACCTTCATCTGCCAGTCGGTCGGATTCAGACAATAAAGTATTGTCTATGCCTTCATTATTGATGAGTTGAAGGTTTCCAAGCCACACTTGCTTGCCGCTAATAGCAGCTTTAATACCATGACCGGGTATTGCCGAAAAATCATCTATCTCTTCTAACTTCAATTTTAATTCTTTAGCTTTACTTACAATGGCCTCTCCCAGTGGATGCTCTGATCCTTTTTCTGCTGAGGCTGCCAATCTGAGTATATCTTCACTGTTCCATTCGTTGGTCTCGATAATATCTGTTACAACCGGTTTCCCTTCTGTAATTGTTCCTGTCTTATCAAAAACGATTGTTTCAATTTTGTGAGCAGTCTCAAGAGGTTGTCCACCTTTAATCAAAACACCATATTCAGCACCTTGACCAGTACCAACCATTATGGCAGTCGGTGTCGCAAGACCTAATGCACATGGACAAGCTATTACAAGAACAGCTATGAAAATAGTGAGTGAAAATACGACGGATTGACCGGATATAAACCAAGCAAGTCCTGCAAGAATAGCGATGACAATGACCACAGGTACAAAATAGCCTGCAATAATGTCAGCTAATCTAGCTATTGGTGCTTTAGAACCTTGGGCATCTTCTACTAATTTAATAATCTGAGCAAGGGCTGTATCCTTACCTACCCGAGTTGCTTCGAACTGAATAAGTCCATGTTTATTAATACTTGCACCAACAACCTTATCACCGATATTCTTTTCAACGGGTATGCTCTCACCGGTAAGCATAGATTCATCCACTGATGTATTCCCTTTTATAACTGTTCCGTCTACCGGGATCTTTTCTCCTGGTTTCACGATGATAATATCACCAATTTCAACTTCCTCGATTGGAAGAATGATTTCTTTACCATCCTGTAATACTAAAGCGTTTTTGGGCGCAAGTCCCATGAGTTTTTTAATGGCATCCGAAGTCTTCCCTTTTGACATTGATTCCAGATATTTGCCTAGAAGAATCAATGTAATAATAACACCTGCAGATTCAAAGTATAGGTCCATTGTATAATTGTTATGACCGGCAGCAATCATAATGGTGGCGTATATACCATAGAGAACTGCCGCTCCTGTACCGATTCCAATCAGTGAATCCATGTTTGGAGAACCTTTTAAGAGGGTCTTAAATCCAATGGTATAAAATTGATATCCGACCGCTATAGATGGAGCTACCAAGATCATTTGTATTAAAGCAAAATTCAAGGGATTCGTCTCTGGGTTAATGATGTCAGGTAAATCAAGTCCAAGCATGTGCCCCATCGCTATGAAAAGAAGTGGCGTTGCAAAAATGGCAGAAGTAACAAATTTCTTCCACAATTTCTTCATTTCCTTCTCATGACGGTCCTTGTTGTCATCAGACACTTCTTCGCTTTCTATTTCAAGTGGTTCATAACCTGCGTCAATAACCGCCTGCTTGATCTCAGAAATTCTTGTTTGTCCAGAATCATATACAACATGCGCCTTTTCCGTTGAAAGATTGACACTGACTGTTTTCGTTCCTTCAAGTTTGGATATAGCTTTTTCAATATGTGCCACACAGGATGCACAAGTCATTCCACTAATAGGAATCGTCACTTCTTTTTCTGTTTCTTCTTCAAGAACACCATATCCAACTTCTTTAACTGTATCTTTAATCAAATCTAGTGTTACAAGTTCAGAATCATAATTCAACGTCAATTTTTCAGTAGCGAAATTTACATTGGCTGATGAAACCCCCTGTACCTTTGACACGCCTCTTTCCACTGCATTTGCGCAGGAAGCACAGGTCATTCCTGTTATTGTTAAACTTACATTATTGTTATTCATAGTATTGCCTCCTTTTGTAGCTTCTATTCGTAAGGCTTCAATGCACTCACTATTTTTTCCATGTATGTTGGGGTCCCCCAGAATACTAGTCGCATTTTATTATCTGTATCATCATAGACATAATTAAAACGACTCTTTTTCTTATCCATACTATACTCTACCACAATATCCATGACATCCTTTAAAAGTTGTTTCACTTGATCATCTTGGACAAAATAGTCCACAATTGTACATATTTGAATCGTATCTTCTGAGTTGAAATAATCGCTGTCCATGAAAATACAGAAATCATCTTTACTAACATCATCCTGGTGATGGTGCACGCCACACGATCCAAGGTATTCATTGATTGAATCCTGATATATTCGCCATGATCCAGCAACTTTCTGGGCTGATATCTTTCCGCTGTTAATGTATCTTCGTATTGTTTTCGGATGGACATCCAAAATATTTGCTGCTTCATCTATTGTTAAGAATTCTTGTTCCATAAGGCACCTCCTCTGTTTCTAAATCCATTATAGCACATAAAAATGGACAAGTAAAGACTTCGTTGTCCTTTCTTGTCCGTATTTGTACATTTTTGACCATCCTCAAATTATTCAACCACTTGAAATTGTCCCATCATACCGGCATCTTCGTGTTCGAGATTATGGCAATGATACATAAATATGCCTTCTAAAGTAAATTTAACCAATATCTCAACTGTTTCTCCCGGTTTCAAAAACACGGTATCTTTCCATCCACGTTCACCTTCAGGCGGCAAAGTTCCATCTCTTGAAATAACTTGGAATTGGAGACCATGTACATGAAAGGAATGTTCTGTTCCACCGCCCATCATACCCATACCGCCAGATGAACCACTCACATTAGAAACAGTCCACTTTTCAAGAGTATCCGTGCTTAGAGTAAAGGAAAGGCTATCCATATCAAAACGTTCTCCATTGATAGATACCATATGAGCCATTCCCTCTAGATCAAAACTCCGCTCATTGACTATATCGTCCGTACGCCATTTTTCAATATCAACCAAATGATCTGTTAAAACATATTCATTAGTGCTCGTACCATCACTGATCAAGTCCAAACTTTTTATGTTTGACACCATCAAGGATACCGAATCCCCCTTAGCCATAGATTGTAAATCCACAAGAATTTCCGCCCTTTCTCCAGGCGCTAGCTTTATTGATGACATTTCAACAGGATACTCCATTAAACCACCATCGGATGCTATTTGATAGAATTTTCTTTCATCAGAGAAACTCATTTCATGCTGTGCTGCATTGCTCCCATTCAAAAGACGTAAGCGCACCCATGACGAAGGCACTTCTGTATATGGAGCAACAGCACCATTAATCATGATGATATTACCTACCGCACCTTCCATCATATTGGAATTATAATATAATGAGCCGTCTTTATAGAAAGCTCTATCTTGAACAATCACCGGTATATCATCCACGCCATACTGTTCCGGTAATCCGAGAGAAGTAGATATTTCATCATCATGAATCCATAGACCGGCAAGTCCTTGATAAACCTGAGTTGCTGTTTCGCCCATTAAGTGCGGATGATACCATGCAGTCAGCGCAGGCTGATCCAAAACAAACTCAGGTGACCATGATTCACCTTCTTTAATAATCTGATGGGGTCCACCATCCATTTCTCCCGGCACAATCAGTCCATGCCAGTGAACAGTCGTGCTGTCTTCAAGATTATTATTGACATGAATAATGACTTTTTCACCATTTTTCGAACGAATCGTCGGTCCTAATATATTGCCGTTATAGCCTATAGTATTCGTACTGATACCCTTAATTATTTCTGTAGTTCCATAATCTGCTTTCAAAGTATATTCAGCAACTGTGGGATCTGGATTCGTGTCTTCTAATATTGGTGGAATAGGTAAAGACATTGCTGAGTTTGCAGATTTATCTTCCGTATTATTTACATCTTCAGTCACATTATTATCCACTTTTCCTTGCTCATTTGTAACAATATTTTCAGACTGTGACGGTATTATATTACAGCTCGCAAGCGTCAATACGAGTATTAAGCCTACCAAAATAGTAAAATATCCTTTTCTCAACATTTAAATCACTCCAATTTAATGTGATAATCCAATGTGCTTTCCACTGTATACAGACTATAATAAAATTATGACATAATTATGACCATGAAACTTTTATCAATACGCCATTAATAGCAGAAAACTTTTCTTTTTATCAATCATACAAATTCACAGATTTTCTAATTTATTGTCAGTCACCCCATAAGCTATTCAGTGCCACATCTCAAAATTTCGATGTGGCACTGAATATATCTTATATTTTTATTATCTGATTCAGTATAGTTCTAAGTAATTTTCCGAGACTATTCTTATGCCATAAATAATTCAATGTCATCTTCAGCAGTTCCGACACCTGCAATACCAAAGGTTTCTACAAGAACCTTAGCTACATTTGGAGACAGGAATCCAGGTAATGTTGGGCCTAAGTGAATATTTTTCACACCAAGATATAGTAAAGCAAGCAGTACAATAACAGCCTTTTGCTCATACCATGCAATGTTATAAGCAATAGGAAGCTCATTGACATCTTCAAGTTCAAAGATTTCTTTAAGTTTAAGTGCAATGACTGCCAATGAATAAGAATCGTTACACTGGCCAGCATCAAGGACACGTGGGATGCCACCGATATCTCCTAGTGGCAATTTATTATATCTATATTTCGCACAACCCGCAGTTAAGATTACTGTATCCTTAGGTAGTTTCTCAGCAAACTCCGTATAATATTCTCTGGACTTCATTCTGCCGTCACAACCAGCCATGACAAAGAATTTCTTGATGGCACCTGACTTAACTGCATCGACAACTTTATCCGCTAATGCAAAAACTTGATTATGCGCAAAACCACCAACAATGCTTCCTGTCTCTATTTCCGTTGGTGAAGGTAATTGCTTTGCCATATCGATGATTGCTTTAAAATCTTTCTTGCCGTTTTCATCTGCTTCAATATGACCACAAGCCGGAAATCCTGCTGCACCAGTTGTGAATATTCGATCTCTTATCTCATCTTTTCTAGGTGGCACGATACAATTGGTTGTAAAAAGGATTGGTCCGTTGAACGGTCCGAATTCATCGACTTGTCGCCACCATGATCCACCATAGTTTCCTGCGAAGTTATCATATTTTTTGAAGAATGGATAATAATGTGCCGGCAGCATTTCACTGTGAGTATATACATCGACACCTGTTCCCTGTGTTTGATCCAATAACTGCTCAAGATCAGTAAGATCATGTCCTGAAATAAGAATTGCCGGATTGTTTCTAACTCCGATATCCACTTGGGTTATTTCAGGATTGCCGTATTTGGATGTATTGGCTTCATCAAGAAGTGCCATTGCAGCAACGCCGTATTCTCCTGTTTTAAGCACTAAAGCAACAAGTTCATCAGCACTTAAACCATCATTAAGTGTAGATGCTAAACCTTCATAAACAAAAGCATAAATATCCTTGTTTTCTTTTCCAATATTCAGCGCATGATGGGTGTAGGCTGCCATCCCTTTAAGTCCGTATATGATCAATTCCCGAAGTGATCTGACATCTTCATTTTCAGTCGATAAAACACCAACTGCTGATGCCTTTTCCAGCATTTGCTCTCTTCCAGATACATCAAAGGTCGCTGCTTCATTAAGATCAGAAGCAGAATTTTGACCTTTCAACTCATCACGCAATGCCATCATTTTCTTGATCTGTTCATCAATAGCACCATCATCGAAATTTGCATTGGTAATGGTAATGAATAAGCTTTTCAGCACTTCATGATTAATTTCTGGAATCGTGGTGACGTCTACATTTGCCTTCGTAACAATTTCTGCAATACCCTTACAGGTATAGATCAATAAATCCTGAAGTTTTGCAACTTCTTCATTCTTACCGCAAACACCCTTTACTGTACATCCTGTGTTCTTTGCTGTCTCTTGACACTGATAACAAAACATGCTCATGATTTTCCTCCTTGAATTCTATATTGAATTTTGATCGGTTTTTCCGTATGAATACCCCGTCAAAAATCGGTACATGGTCACAAAAAGTCAATCCTAATTTAACGCTATATGTTATAGTATATTATATAAGTCAGAGAAAATCTGTAACAGCTGTTACACTTATTGGAGGAATAACTTTGAAACAGATTCATCAATTATTGGAAAATCCACTTTTTAATGGCATTGACTATGATTCTTTTACCCAAAATTTCACTGTAGAAAAATTAAAAATATTTCATTACCCAAAAGGCACTATCATTGTACAGGAAAATGAGAAATGTGCTTCCATTGGTTTTATTCTAGATGGGCTTCTTACAGCTCAGCAATTAGCTCAAGATGGTAAAATATTAACCATCAATTCCTTTGGCACTAACGAATCATTTGGTGCAGCTCTTTATAGTTTACCAGATTCAATATATCCTTTTAACATATATGCTCAGACGGATAGTCATGTCGTTTACATATCTTTTTCAGATATTAAAAGATTCCTGAACAAAAGTACCATCTTTAGCAACAATTTTATCCATTTTCTATCAGAACGTATCTATGCCTTTTCGAACAAGATACAACTCCTTCAATATTATGATGTTCGCTCCAGACTCATCAAATATTTGTCAAATGAATCGAAAGAATTAGGGTCAACAACCTTTGAATTAAGACACACGAAAGTCGCAATCTCAAATGTCATCGGCGTTGCTCGCCCATCTGTATCGAGAGAGCTTAAAAATATGGCAGAAGATCAGCTGATTAAAATTTCCGGTCGGAAAATAGAATTGTTGAATACTTCTGTTTTTAATCTATAACCTTCATGTACACTATCTTCTATTGTAATTGCTATGCGCCAAAGTGAACACATTCGCTCTGCATTCATAATAATCGAGCACTTTATACTGATTAATAATATGAGACTCATTGAATACCGTTAAAGCAATGCTATACTCAATCCTTGTCGTTCTAACCAGTTCATATAATGTTTTCAAATCTTCCGGTGTAAATGCTTCATAAAGCTCCAGTTCGTTTAGATTATCCGCATTACAAAACTCTCTTGCAACCTTAATGACTGTTTCATCTTTAATTACATGAATGCCAATCAATAGCATTGCATCATCAAGCATATTATCCAATGTCGGTACCCATCTGATAATTTGCTTGTCATTTCCTTCTTCATACAAATCAAGATTTTTTAGTATCCAAACCGGTCTACTATTCTCTGACAAATATAATCCGTGACTTGGTATTATTCCACCATGGTACTCATGATCGTGTCCTATTAAAATTTGTGCTGTGAATGTTGCCATGTATCTGTCCTCCATAAGTTTCTTCTAGCTTTATTATCTATCCAATAATTCAATTACTTTATCGGCACACTTAGTAACAAACTGTTCCAAATACAACTCATCAAAAAGTTGTAAATACGGATCATTTGCGGCTTTAAAATCAGGGCAAAGTAGATCGTTATCTTCAGGTACGTATTCCCAATAAGCCCACCAATTATCGATATATGGATCAACACCAATGAATTCTATAATTTCAGCTTCTGTTAATACTTGCTTTCCGGAATTTCCATCTACCGGGCAGCAATAACCTATAAATATATGATTATCTATTTCAATACGAACCCAAATGTCAACATTCGCTTTCACATTTGATTTATATTCATAGCTAATCCCCGGATAGGTTGAATACTTGAATTTATAAAAATCATTGCACTTTTTATATTCGTCAAAGGTATAATCGTATTCATTTTCCAGCTTAGCTCTACCAATTTTGTTCTCAACCAGTGCAAATATTTTCTTCATTAGATTAATTTTCGCCTGATCAACACAATTTTGAATAGCTATGGCACTTTTCATATTCTCAGGAGTTTTCATTAGTACATCTAAAATTTCCATTTCTTTTTCATCCTCCATCTGATTGGTAAATTTCCGAATTGTCATCATAAATTGCAATAACACTTCACGGATCGGTGCTATCTTAATCGTTTCCGTTTGAGATATGCAGCTTTCAAGCCAGTTCAAAATATTTTCCGAAAAAGAAATACATGATATTTCTAAGTATCCACCTTCAGTTTTCGTTAAACCATTAGCGCTATAATCACTTGGATATTCACCAAATCTGGTTAGATAATATACATCGGAATTTTTAGCTACTTTTGCATAGTCGAAACATTGATTTTCTTGTTCTCCTGCATATATTTTAACTTCTATTGGTATAAAATGATTTACTGTTTGTATAACCAAATCTATACGTCTATTATTATCGATTCTATATTCTCGAAATACCTTTGCCGTTTTGATTTCTTCCTCTGTCATATCCATTTTCAAAACATCGTCTATAAATGTTTTTAAATATTTATGCCCCTGAAAATGTGTGCCTTCTGGTGAAAGAATCTCGTAAATCACTCTACAGATAACAACTTCATCCGACCAAATGTTTGTTATTTCAAATATGTTGAAGTAACCACCCGTCTTTTGACTGATCATTTCATATTTTTTCGATATTGACGTTAATTCCTGTAACAACAATTCTACATTCACTATGTAATCCCCTTATTATTTAAATTTTCTTCCAGATGTATGTCGAATCATTTCACAGAATCTTTTCCAGCCATCAGGATACATATTACTGCCGTACTTCTTGATATTACGTCCATTTCTAATAATTTCTAAACTCCACTGGGTACCATCAAGAACATCTGGTTCTACATATTTGGCTTTCCAATTCAATACATCAATATCCTTCAACTCCTCAAGGACTTTAGTCGCTGTTGCATTGCGAATGACTTTTTGATAAGTTGTTTCCTCACCAGCACCAAAATGCTTCCATTTCAATTCTTTGCTTATCAAGTTAATCTCTACTTCATAATATCCGCCAAAGAATCCACCAACTGATGCTATCAGTGTGTTTATTTGACCATACGTAGCATCAATCACCTGATTTTTATTCCATTCATTGTGGCAATCTTTACAGTAATATTCGGGATCACTACCTGTTACACAGCACCCTCCTAGCTTTACTTCACCCGCTTCTGCCTTTAACAATACTTCATGCGTTGGCATACCATAAAGTATTTTAAGCACATTTGTTGAACCACATTCTGTGCATTTTTTATAGTTGATTGGCAAAAGAAATACCCCCGTTCCACTGAATCTTCAACTCCTATTTAAGTAACTTTTTCAACAGCTTAAAAATATCAAATGATGTGCGATTATACACCTTGTTATAAGCATATTTCTTAGGATTTCTGATCCATCCATATCCTCGTGGCATTTTGAGACCAGCTCTATGAACTACCTGTCTTTTTATACTTGTTCTTGCCGGTATTCTTTTCTTTAAGCTTGGTGTTCGCATTCCGAATTTCACTTATTCTACCTCCAGTAGGTTAATTCGACTTATCTCAAATATAAAACATTTTGAAATTATTATCCGCTTTCATGAACCAGCTATGTAGCTTCTATCTCTGATATTGATGAGATGATAATCAATATATCATTAACCATTAAAATCAATTTCAGTGCATATTCTTTTTTATCATAATCTGAACTAATGCCATGCTTTATCTTATTTCGATTAAAATCTGGTACTGCATCAGTATTATCAGGGCTAAAGCTAGTGTATAGACACGTTGACAAACGAACTAATATACACTGTCTTATATAATATTTTAAGTCAAAGGTTCATGTATAGAACTGGATTACTCTATCCTAAATTCTAAATTAATAGTTTAAAAATGAACGTGTCTGTACACTAGAATAATACGCCTTGAATTGAACAAAGAAATACTCCGTAAGATAATCCATTAACTCACTTGATTCTTTTTTTAGTGGTGCTATATATTTCCATATACTTGTTTCAAAAACTTTGTATCTATCGTTTGCAAAATTGCGGATTGCTCCTTCTAGCATTGTTGTAAAGGCATCTACACCTGGCCAATATTTTCCCATTTTATACAATTCTACAGCATCATCTGCCATTTTTTTAAATGGTTGATAATAATTAAAATTCTCCCAGTTGGCCACCAATTTATCCAATTCTTCAAAATTATTATTTTCAAAATGTTCTACGATGATCACACTAACCTCATCGTCACTTAGATTATCGCCCCCGCTGTATAATAGATCAATTGATTCTCCTTGTTCAATGTTCCCAATACACCATCCTAGACCGTATATTTTTTTTGTTTTTTTCTTCAGATACGCATGTAAATGATTTTGAGCAATTTTTATTGTATTTATATCAAGAAGGAATGGGGTTATTCTTCTTGATACTTCATCTGTAAATCTAATAAATTCTTTGAGCTTATCCTGAGCTTCAAAGGCAATTTGATAACCCATCATAGTCTCACTAAACAATACCCTTTGCTTCTCAATTATGCTTGTAATCTTAGAATTATTTATCAAATCAAGTTTAAGGTCATTAAAAATCTTTGGTTCAAAGATGCGTGTAACCTCTTTCATATTTTCAATAGCCTTAAGGGCTGGTTGTGAAAACATATTTGCTGCTTCAATAATTGCTCTGTTTGTATTTAGAGCATTCTGTAATTGTACTTGTTCCATCACCCAGAGATTATTACTAAATAGCTCATTCATTTTAGTAATCGCCTCAATATGATTGTATATCCCTCCAAATTTAGAATAATTCTTAGAGATATTAATAACCTGGGAAATGGATGACAGATTGCCCTTAAATGTTGCATCTGTCATCGTTTTAATTTTTCGGTTTAGCTTCTGTAGCTCTTCTTTTTCCATCTCATGTAATAATGCATATTTCTCAATAAAATCAATATCTTTCTTCCTTAATACATTTTCAAGTTGAGAAAGATATCCACTTTGTTGATATATAACCTCAATAATATGCTCACCATCACTTGGAGATATTGTATTCATATCTTTTAACTCAAGCGTAAAAGGGATTTCACTATTAATGACTTTCCAATTCGTTTTCATCATTTCGAACAGCATATTATAGAATGCTTCATCTTTATCTTGGTTATTTTTTAAGCAGAGTCCATATACCTCATATGAGCTCATACTGTATCCAATGGGAACCTGATAATTTTGACCGCTGATATTAACAGAAACTGTTTTAATTGACTTTTTCAAGTTTGATATTATACGTTCCATTAAGATGATATGCCCCCTTCTACATTGATTACATCTTTCGATATTCTGCTAACATTCTTTTAAGAACCTGCACATTATGATACTGTTTCTTGAATTCTTCCATAATATAACCTTCAATTTCCGGAAAGTGCGGAAGCCAAATGTCTGCTGTGAATTTATCCTTCTTATGCCATATATTTTGCACATAATTTTCAAATGACTCTTTCTCCATTTCGGACTCAAAAATCAAAATGCATTCTTCGAACCTGTTATGAGATGTCGTTTCTTCATCACCATCAGGTTCATAGTAAAATTCGTGAATAATATACGGCAATGTATCCTTAATATAATATTTATAAGTTACATCCCATTTATGATAAGCATTAAAAGAAATTCCATCAGTCATTGGTGTAGGCGTAAAATATCTGCCACCATCCAGACTAACTCCCTCAAAAGTTGACAGTAACGTCTGATGGTAGAATATTCTTATCTCTCTCCACCGGGGCTCAATATCCGTTTGATTAAACAAATAGTATTGATATGCCGTTTCCTCACCATCCAACGTATACTCTATTGTAAACTCTGGAAAAAACTTATGGTATCTTTTCACTGTTTCCCAGTTTGTTGGCGCTTGTAGCCATTCATCTGGTTTATGCAAGAAATTAGTAATTTTCTCTAATGGTGTCAAAATTATACCAAATCTCTTTTTCCATAAATATTCCACATGGTGAATATCAGCAGATTTTTCTTTAGGTGTGTTTGTGTCCATTACACGCGTATAAATATTATTTGCTTGAACATTCTGATATCTTTCAGTTAAATAAAAGGGCGTATTGCTACTATTTTTTATCACTATTACATCAATACATTCAGCAGATAAAATCATTGACTCTACATAAACTGTAGGTCGTATGCCGCTTACAAACTTTTTATCCTTTAAAAAATCAACAAGCATTTGAGTATTTTTACGATTCTCATCGTTATTGACATCCAGTGGATTATGATTATTTTCCTCATCAATTCCAATAATAATATATGCATCTCTATTTTCAAGATTATTGGCTAAGCACATGATATCGTGAAGTAAATCTGCCTTCTTTTCCTTTAAGTACCACTCTCTTTTAAAATCCCAATATGAACCTTCTTGCTTTAATTCAATCAACCTCTGTATTTCTGAATGCATCTTCCTCACCCCACATTTTACTGAATATATCTTAATTGATCTAGATCAATCCAGAATCCTATAATTTTCAATATATTCAATATTTGTAATTTTAGAATAATTATAGACTATTCCAACACTATATCTCGCCCTTGTTAAAGCAACATAAAGCTTACATCTTGCATCAAACTTGAAGTTGTCTTTTTTGCTCTTCCCTAAAATCCAATCCAACTGTGGTTTGGTTGGAAATATTAATACTCTGTCGAATGTTAATCCTTTTGACTCACCAAAATTATATACCTTGCTACCTTGTGGAACTTGTTTTTTCCTGTTATGTCTTAATAGTACTGGATTATATTTCATTATGTACTCTTCAACGTCCTTTTCTTTAACAAAATAGACCCCATCATGTTCTGTTTGCTTGCTTTGATTTGAACCACATGTATTATATTCAGGGAATAGTTTTGAAGAATAAGAACATATATCTGCATTACATCTATATGAATTGCCAAGGATCAATTCATCAACATGAGGTTTACAATTCTTGCATTCGTTTAATAAAAATTCTCTTATTTTACCATTTCTATATTTCTCATACTTTTTCTCATTGTGAGTTAAATATGTTACTTGCCTAGGATCACCCACGAGTGTTGTACGAATTTTACTTTGAAGTAATAATTTTATCAATTCTAAATCATAACCAGCTAAATCCTGTATTTCATCAATAAAAATGTCATCGAATATCTTTTCCAATCGTCTAAATATTTGATTTGAACATTTTTCATTGCACTTAATTATAAATTTAGAAATTTTATCTGAATAAATATTATAGTCCGGTGAAAAATAATGTTTATCTACCTCTGTTTCAGGATAGTAGCTTGGGAATTTACCTTTAAATTTCAATCCCGATCTTTGATTTACCAATAATAATCCATTTATTCTTTTATTTGTAATATAGTTTTGAAAAGGCTTCACTCCGTGCTCTAGTAACAAAGAAAACCATGTCTGTATTACTACATTACTTGGAATGCAGCCATTAACATCTATAAATTTATCGCGAATTTCTTTTTCATTTGCAGTCGTATATGTTGTTATTAAAACTTTTTTACCTTTAAGCTCTACCGCTTTATTTACAATGTAAGTAGTTTTCCCCGAACCAGCCGCAGCAATTATTAACTTATCTTCGCTCATTTAATCGCCTCCAAGATATACTCTGGAAACTTCACCTTATCATCCGACATAAATATTTTAAGAGCACACTCTGTCTTATTAAACTTCATATATTTATGCAGTTCTGTAATATCCGAATAATCCGTTTCTAATATACTGTTCATTTTTTCAAGCCCATTTTCTCTAACGATAATTGGTTCAAGCGTATTCATATTTAGTTTTTTACCATTGTCTAAGGTAATCTCTGTTTCATCGATAGTCTCATCATAACAAATCTTAATATTTTCACTTTTGTTATTGCCAATGTAGTTAGCATATTTCTTTTTCAGCGCCTCAATATTTCCATCTGAATCTGTTACCACAACAACATTTGCATTAATTTTTTCTGTAACTTCCAAAAACCTCAAAAATGATGTTCCAACAGAAATAACATCAATGCCATCATTAATTGGCAACTTATTATTATTCGCTTCCATATATGCTTTTTGAATAACTAATTCGTCCGAATCGCCTTCTACCAATATTGCTTTTTTACACAAGATAAGCCTGAATTATTCATGAACCCATGATATCACCAAAAATCGAGCGGATTTAAGTTTTTGCGCTTCATAATGCTTATCATAGAAGACGTCTTCCTGTTTATCACCTAAAAATGGGCAGACTTATCCTGTGGACAATACTTTTCTCGATTTTCAGATTTCAAAGTTCATCAGTTACGTTTATTCCAACTGTGGAAGTCGACGGATGTTCTCAAGAATTTCATAGAACTCATTCTTGTATGGACAACTGCTACACAGTTTGAAATGAATATATCTTGCTGCTTTAACAACCTTTGATGCGATTTTGAGCAGCTTCAATCGAATAGTATCTATCAACATTTTCTTCATGTTTTCAGGTAATACCAATCGTTTAAAGTAATTAAATAGGTTGTATGCTAGGACATGGAGCAGTAGATGATTTGCATTAACGACTTTGTCCTTACTTGGTGTTGATGCAAAGTTGAAGCCACTTTTACCTTCTTTGATAAAGTTTTCCATGGTGCCTCGATTTCGATAGAACTTAATGAGTTCTTCAGGACTGAGATCCATGTTGGTCACAATAAAGGCATACTGATTGGTTAGCTGATTGTACGGTTTCTCGACCTTGACGATAACCCGTCTAGGATAGTCCCATTTACCGGCTTGGTACAAGAACTCATCATAACGGACCACATAATCAATCATGTTATCCTTTGTAGCTTCGGTTATTTCATCATCCAAATGTTTTGCGTGAGCATACAGTATTTTGTTTGCTTTCAAGCGTATGGCATAGGATACACCATTGCTTTCACACTGTTTGTACAAGTCTGGTGTTGCAAAACCACTGTCTCCACGGAGGAACAGATGGACATCAGGATACTTTGTAAAGTATTCATCAAGTAAGGGCTGCATGAACTCGCAGACGCCTGTAGAACTATAGGCGGTACCATCTCTAAGCTCTGCTTTGAGAAGATCTCCAGTGAGTCCGTCATAGCAGAGTAAGGGGTGATATCCATGAGCTTGATAGTGGTAATTAAAGCCTTCGCCTTCCTGCTTGCCGTACGTGTTAAGTAGGGTTGAATCAAGATCAAGCAGAACTTGTTCTGGCATTTTAGTCCTGTAGGCCGATGACCTCATATGACGGATGATATCTTCAAACTGTTTGACTGTATCCCCATCCATACGGTTCCAGAACCTCGACAGTGTGGGTTGTGAGGCAAGAGCCTGTTTACCCAGAATACTTTTAAAGACAGGTTCATTGGTCAGTTCGTCTGCATCATTGTCATTAAAGTATCCAGCAAGGATTTGATAAATTAGCTGGGATAGATTTTGATGGTCTTTGTGTTTACGGAAGCTATCATTTTTGTCCGTTACAAACTGGCTGATGTGTTTATTGAAGCCAAACTTATGGGCGAATTCTTTTATGAGAAGCAGCCCCGAATCGGAGGATAAATCGCCTCCATTGAAATTTATTTTGATTTTACTATTGCTTTCGAGCTGAAGTGAACTTACACTAGACATGAAGAGTTTCTCCTTTGTTTTGGTGTTTGTGTGGTAACTACATTTTAACAAAGTTGGAGCTCTTCTTCTATTTATTTAGGTTTCACTTGATAAGTGAAAAGCAAAAGTAATCTAAAATACAGTAACTATGCGGTTTTGGGGAGTATTTCGTGAACCGTCATGAATAATTCAGGATAAGTCTTAAAGTATCATAACCTGATATTTTTTCAAAAAAAGTCTTTGTTGAATCTTCTAGCTTATTTAGCTTTGTTATTTGTTGCTTATTTAATAAAACAAGGTTCTTAAGCCCTAATTTATTTGCCACAAAACTACTGTGTGTAGATATTATCAATTGTTTTCCTGCATTTAATTCCTTGATTCTATAAAGAAGCTGATTTAACTTCGAATATGATAAGTGATTCTCTGGCTCTTCAATTAGAATTACATCCGCTTTTTTAGACTTCTTATTATTTAGAGCAAGTTCAGTTTTCACCATACTTTGCTCCCCTTTTCCTATATGCATAAATGGTACGGCATCAATATATGTTGTTAAGCTGTTCTCCCAAGCATTTTTCGACAGTAATTCTACCGATAATTCAACCTTTTTATCTGATATTGTGTAATTCGATTCTATTTTTTTATTAATTTGCTTAACTGATTTATCGCTCTTAAAATTATCTCTAATTCTGCGATGCGCCTGAGAGATATCAATTATCTCTTTAAGCTCTAAGCTATTTTTAATAATTCTAGATATGTACATATCTGAACCATTTTTGTATTTACTATTAGATGAATCAATTAATGCTGATTTTAATGGAATCTTTCGGGTAGTAATTGGTTTCCTAGAAAACATTGACCATTCCACATCATAATATTCAATCGGTAAACTGGTAATATCATTCTCCTGGATAAAAGTCTCATATTCTTCCTTAAAATCTTCATTAAATTGAATTTTAAAAGAAAACCCGCAAGAAGATTCCAATCGGATATTATCAGTTCCAATAAAATTTGGGTCATCGTCTTCATCAAAATGTACTTCAATTAAAATAGAAGGTAACAAAATTGCTTTGTCTTGATTTATATGGTCAACATAATTCTTAACTGCTTCATTGTTGAACAAATGTTGTGTAATTTCATTTTTGATATATTTCCCATCTATCATTCCTGTAAAAGCTAAGTTTATCGCTTCTATTATTGTAGATTTACCAGCTTCATTATTCCCTACAAGAATATTAATATCTTCATTGAGCTCTATTTCAAAAATATCTTTAAATTGTTTAAAGTTCGAAATTATTACCTTCTTAATCGCCATACCTACCTCCGATTCCAACATTGTCAAGTAGCCATAATTTATGACACCCAATAATATAACTGAGTGTCATTTATTCACGCCAAATTACATAGTTAATTTTTATCAGCCAAAATAGCTTTCAATGCCATCAACTCTTGCTCTGTCAACGTTACACCCTTACCCATCTTTTCATGTTCCGGTGCCCAATCTCTTAAATCATATTTAGGTTCTCTACCATTCCAAGAGACAAGGTTTAGTTCCTTTCGCCATCCCTTGGCATTCTCTGAAAGAACGCCAAGCGTTTCAACTATTTCATATTTGATTTCAGCCATTTTATTCACCTTTTCTCTCTAAGCCTTATATGATGGTTTCGACTCAGCAACTCGATCATAAAACACCATATTAACTTGATTTCCACACATTTTTTCTGCTTGCCTCATAACCGTTTCCATTGCTTTTTTTGCTTGCTCAGGTGGATAATCATATTTCTTGAGTAGTCTCTTGATTATACGCCTCATACCGGCTTGAGCGCTTTTTCTGACACTCCAGTCAATGGTAATATTATTTCGTATTGCTACTGTAAGTTCCCTCGCAATCTTTTTAAGTGTTTCATCTTCTAAGAACTCTTTGACAATGTCATCCGCTGTAAGAGCATCGTAAAAAGCAATTTCATCTTCACTTAATCCTGAGCTTGCCTGTTCCTCTTTCATTTTCTTAAGCTCATGTGCCATACGGATAAGTTCCTCAATAACTTCTGCATTGGTAATTGCTTGATTCCTGTATTTATTCAGGGCTTTCTTAAGCTTTTCAGAGAACATTTCCGACTTAACAAGGTTCGTTCTTTCAATGGATTTAATGTTGCCTTCTAAGAGCTTTCTCAACATTTCAACTGCCAAATTCTTTTGCTTAAGCTCTCTGACTTCTTCCAAGAATTCTTCTGATAATATTGATACTTCAGGTCTTTGAATTCCCATAGCATCAAAAACATCAATGACATCCTCTGAAATAATTGAACGCTCGAGCATTTGATGAACTCTGGCATCAATTTCACTTTTGCTCAGTGTACGATCACCCTTGGCACTTAATTTCACCAAGCTCGCTTTAACAGCTTTGAAATAACTAACTTCTAGGGCTTTTGATCTTCCTATTTCAGATGCTGCACATAATGAATGCGATTTTGATAATTCTACTGCTATTTTCTTGAATTCTTTTTGGTCTTCCTCGGTCATTCCAAGCACAAAATCCATACCGCCTGTAATAGCACGAATTCTCTTTACCTGAGAATCTCCCATATAGTCGGAATAATCATAACCATGGAACATATCCTGTAAAATTTCAAGTTTTTCAAGCATCACACCAATAGCCACATCTGTATTGATCCCTGTGTTGCCACGATCACTATCAGTATACTGTTTTAATGCGCTTTTTAAACTTTCTAGAATGCCAATATAGTCAACTACAACACCGCCTGATTTTTCTTTAAAGACATGATTCACTCTTGCAATGGCTTGCATTAAGTTATGGCCTTTCATCGGCTTGTCGATGTACATCGTATGCATCGATGGGACGTCAAAACCGGTCAGCCACATATCTCTAACAATAACAATTTTCAGTTCATCACTATTGTCTTTCATGCGTTTTGCTAATGTATCTCTACGTTGTTTGCCACCCACATGTTGCTGTAGTCTTTCACTATCGGCAGCACTTCCAGTCATAACAACTTTAATTTTACCTTTATCAACATCGTTACTATGCCAATCTGGTCTAAGTGCAATTATTTCATCATACAAGTCCGCACAAATTTTACGACTCATACAAACTACCATTGCCTTACCATCTATGGCTTTCGTCTTTTCTTCATAATGTGTCACGATATCTTCAGCTAATTTCTTCACACGATTGGGTGAACCTACAATGGCTTCTAAGCGAGACCATTTGCCTTTATTCTTTTCTTTTTCAATATCTTCTTGGCCTTCTGTTAATTCATCAAATTCTTCATCAATAGCCTTCAGCTCTTCTTCATCTGCTTCTAACTTAATGATCCTATTTTCATAATATATCTTAACTGTGGCCTCATCTTCCACAGCCCTTGTCATATCATAAGTATCAATTGTATGACCGAAAACAGCTGTTGTTGAACGGTCTTCAAGATCAATTGGTGTACCGGTAAATCCAATAAATGAAGCATTTGGCAGAGCATCTCTCAAATATTTTGCGTAACCATATTTGACTTCACCTGTTTTAGAATCAGCCTTCGCTTCCAATCCATATTGACTTCTATGAGCCTCATCAGCAATTATAATGATATTTCTTCGGTCTGTTAGAACAGGCATTTCTCCTTCTTCAGGCTTAAACTTCTGAATCGTAGTAAAGATAATGCCACCAGATTCTCTCTCATTTAACAGATCAAAAAGTCCATTAACCTCTACAGAATTATTCCCGTTCCCTGAAGCTTTCTGGTTATCTGTCAATTTTCTGACATCAGCTTGTTTTGGTGTCTGTCTTAAAATATCCTTTGATTTCGTAAAGGTGGTAAATAATTGATCATCCAAATCATTTCTATCTGTAATGACAACAATCGTAGGATTATTGAGCTCTCTTACAAGACCAGCTGTATAGAATACCATTGAAAAGCTCTTACCAGAACCTTGTGTATGCCAAATAACACCAATCTTGCGGTCACCATCTACACTGGTTGCTTCCTTAGTTTTTTCAACGGCTTTTTTCACAGCAAAATATTGATGATAAGCTGATAAAATTTTAACGATTGTCTTTTTATCACCTAGCTTTTTCCCGTCAACGTCTTTTTCATCTTCACTTGACTCTTGGAATAAAATAAAATTCTGAATAATATCCAATAGTCTTTCTTTTTGAAGCATACCATTAAACATAACTTCATATTGAGGCTTTGAAAGGGGTTCAACTACTTCTCCATCAATACTTCTCCAATTCATGAATCGCTCTTCATTAGATGTTATGGTTCCCGCCTTTGCATTAATACCGTCAGATAAAATACAAAAAGCATTATAATTAAATAGGCTTGGTATATCCTTTTTATACGTTTGAACTTGATTATAGGCACTTTCTATACCAACATTTTCATCACTGGCAGACTTTAACTCAACTAAAATCAAAGGAATCCCATTAATAAAGATAATAAGATCCGGACGGCGTTCTTCATTTTCTACGATGGTAAACTGATTGACCACCAGAAACTCATTTCTATCAAAAAGTTCTTTTTCAAATTCGACAATACGTGCATTCTTTGTACGAGGGTGTCCGTTTTCCATAAAGGAAACTTCTATTCCCTCCGTCAACAGCTTGTGGAAGTTTCTATTATTTTCTTCCAGCATTGGGCTATTGAAAGTAATGATTTGTCTGTAAGCTTCTTCTAATGCTTCTTCCGGTAAATCCCTGTTGATTCGATAAAGAGAGTCTTTCACACGGCTAGCTAATATAACTTCACGGTAATCTTTACGTTCTTCATATTCTCCACCTAACGATATATCAGGGCCAAAAGCATATTCATAACCTAATTCTTGTAATATCTCTATGGCCGCTTCTTCAAGTAAATCTTCAGTAAAATTTTCTAAAAGGCTCAATGTATACTCCCCCTTCAATTAAATTAGTTGTTATCTATTGGTACACAAAATTAAAATTTATCGTACTAGATATCTAGATCTGAAACATCTAAATCACCAGACATCAACTTAGGCAATAGATTATCTCTTATTTCTTCTAGTTTTAAATTTTCTTGTTCGATTTCTTTATTCTTAGCAATTAAGGGGTTAATTATATTCATATACTCTTCATATAAATCTTTAGGAAGTATCATTATTGGTAATGATTTAATTGTTGTTAAACTAAGATTAGCTTGTACTGCTTGTTGTATTCTTTTTGTATAGTAATCATTGTGCCAATTTCCTAAAAAGAAAGAATATAAGTAGTGTCTGCTTATTAAGTCGAAAAATTAACTTAATAAGCCATTAGTATTTTGAAACGCCAGTTATTGAACCATTGGCAAAGTAACTCAAAAAATAGTCGTGACTGAATCTTGAATAAATTCGTCACAAATACAGACAACGCTATCGTTGTCATCGTTGTTTCTTCAAGTTTTGTTTTGATCAGGTCCATCCCATAACATCGTTTGCTTAAGCTGAAACTTCTTTCGACTTCGATTCGATCGACATTATCTTTGTATTCAATAGCTTTATCGTATTCATTGTCTTTCGAAGGTCTTCTTAGCTTTGGCCCTGATATACGAATACCTTTGAGTTTACAGTATTTGCGATTACTCCTCGTACGATATATTTGATCCACCAACACTCGCTCTGGATAATGGCCTGTTCGTTCTTTATAGTTTTCAACCGCTTTTTGCAAGCATGTACTTTCGTTATAGGGATCGAAGGATAAATTTTCAATACGTCCATAACCCTTTTCATCTACACTGAGATCGAACTTGGCTCCGAATTCAACAGGTGTGGATACCTTTCCTCTTACTATCGGGCGAAGATAAGGCTGGCTAATGCTGACAATACGATTTTCAACGGAATGCGTATCATTCGTATACATATAATTCTGTTGCTCATACAACAACCGTATTGTTTCAAGAAGCTTCTCTTCTTTGTCAGTTAGTTTACAACTTGATGTGAGGAATCCATCAATATATCCAAGGTCGCGCTTTACATACCCGAGTTGCTTGCGGATGGTACTTCTGATTTTTGCTTTGCTTTTTTTCTTTGTTTTTGCAAGTGAAAGATAATTTTTCCGTGCTTCTTTCCGATACATTCTTGGTTTCTTCAATGTGTGGTCATTACAGAGACGATCAACGATTGTTTCAAGCTTTTCTCTTGCTTCATTCAGCAGCGAAAAGTCTTGAGGATAACGAATGTTTGAGGGTGCACAGGTCGCATCGATAATCAATGTGCCATGATTAATTGGCTTGTCAGCTTCCTGTTCATTAGAATTTTCATTTTGGTCGGAGTCTGAACCACTGTTATCATTATCATCACTGTCATTATCTTTTGAAGTTTCGACTTCCAGCATGTATGCATTAGCCTCTATCAACATTTCCGCACTGATCCGTTTTCTAAAATTCACCAGTGAACTCGGATTAAATGGGGCAGTATCTTGATATCCTGGAAGTCCTATGAAATATTGGTAATAGGGATTTTCAGTCAGTTGGTCTACAAGTTCACGATCCGCATAACCATATTTTATTTGAATGATTAGAGAACCTAATGCCGTACGAAGTGTTATGGCAACATTACCTGTATCGCTTTGAAACAGCTTTGCATATTTTTCTTCGAATTCTTTCCATGGGATATGATCTGCTAAAGTGATCCATCTGTTTTTGGGATTCATTTTGAGTCCGAGTGGTTGGTTAAAATCGAGAAAGATTGGTTGAGAATTATCGGATGGAATATACATGGTTTTAAGGCTCCTTAACAATTTTTTTGACATAAAGTGCAAGGATAATTGTAAAATTCAGAAAATACCCTTGCATTTATTATACCAAAAAATCGCTTCTAATGCAGTAAAATAAAGGTATTGGGAGTTAATAAGTATGATTCACATGTGATAATGTCTTAAGTAATGAAACGTGATTTTGTCCCAAAAGATATAATGCTATAATAATACCTCAATGAATGAAAGCATCGAGGTAAATTAAATGACAAAGGTAGAATTACGTATGAATGAAAATCTAAAATATGAAATCATTAAAAAGCTCGTCGATACGAATGGCAATAAAAAAACAGCTTCACTTAAGTTAGGCTGTAGTATTAGAACGGTTAATCGATTAATCCAGGGCTATCGGTCAGAAGGGAAAGACTTCTTTGTCCATGGAAATCGTGGAAAGAAACCCGCTCACGCTTTGTCTAACGAAACTAAAACGTTGATTTTAGCACTTTACAGGACCAAGTATCCCGATGCAAATTTCGCTCATTTTACTGAAATCCTAGCAGAGCAAGAACACCTTTTTCTTTCTCCAACTACTGTAAAAAAAATCCTTATGGAACAAGATGTTTTATCTCCCAAGGCTCACAGGTCAACAAAGAAATCCCTTCGTAAAAAATTAGAAGCCCAAAAGAAAAAGGCTACTTCTAAAAGTGACATGGCGATTATTCAGCACAAGATCGTTGAACTCGATGAAAGCCACCCTAGAAGACCTAGATCCGCCTACTTTGGAGAAATGCTTCAGATGGACGCTTCGGTTCACATCTGGTTTGGTGGCGTCAAAACCCACTTACACGCTGCTATAGACGATGCCACAGGGCGAATCGTGGGGGCTTACTTCGACCACCAAGAAACACTTAAAGGCTATTACAATGTCTTTCATCAAATTTTAACAACCTATGGTATCCCACACATGTTTTACACAGACAGAAGGACTGTTTTTGAATACAAACAAAAAAAGGCCCCTTCACTTGAAAAGGATACCTTCACTCAGTTTTCTTACGCTTGCCATCAACTAGGGGTAGATATAAAAGTAACAAGCGTTCCACAGGCCAAAGGACGCGTAGAACGCTTATTCCAAACACTACAATCACGACTGCCGATCGACTTAAGAAACGCAGGCGTATCAAGCGTAGAGCATGCCAACGAATTTCTGAACTCCTACATAAAGAAATTCAATGACAAGTTTGCTCTGCCTTTTGATAATAACAAATCTGTGTTTGAAACGCAACCGTCTGATGAAAAAATCAATCTAACGCTTGCGGTAATTGCTGAGCGCAAAATTGATACAGGCCATTGCATTAAATTTGAAAATCAATATTTTAAACTCATTGACGACAGAGGCCTCCCTGTTTATTACCACAAAGGCACTCCGGCTGTCATTATTAAAGCTTTTAACGGCTGCTTGATGGCCTCTGTAAACGAGAGCGTTTATGAACTCGAACTTATCCCTTCTCATCTAAGAAAATCTAAGAACTTTGATTTTGAGGACGAGTTCGAGGCTCTTCCTAAAAAACGCAATATCCCTTCCATGATACATCCATGGCGGAAGAGCGCCATCAAGAAATTTATCAAAACACACTATGCTCAACACAATTATACTTTTGAGGACATCATTAACACTCAAGAAAACTTTTTCTCCGCTAATTAACAAAGCACCAGCTTTTTACTGGTGCTCATGTTTCATTTATTTTGGGACATTTTCAAAAGTGATTGACATAAAATAAAGGTATTGGGAGTTAATAAGCAGACACTAGTTATATGAGCATTTATTCAAGTGTTTTTTATACTATTTGAAATATCTCAAAACCATCTATTACGACATTAATACCATAAAAGGGTGATTTCTATACAAACCTATTTTAAAAACACAAATATTGTAGGTTCTATAATAGTTTGAAATAAAATTTCAAACTATTAAAAAACTATAGTGGTAGCTGTTTCAAAACAACTACCACTACATTAGATTATATAAAATTCTTATCATCCCAGAGGATTATTTCTCCCTCTTTCTGAGCCATCAATTTTTCCACCTTTATAATGTCATCACTCTTTTTACCCTATGTCATCTATAAAGCACCCCAAAAATAGGGGTCAAAAAACGGTGTTTTTTCGCTCATTTTTTGCTTCAAAATCACTCTTGAACCACTATATGTTGTGGTCAACTTCTACTTTTCGCCCCCTGAACCACAATAAGTCATCAGAATTATACTCTCAACGTGGCCCGATAGGCTCATCTTGATGTCTTGAGTAATTTTTCACATTTATCCGTACGTGGAAACTTTTCTATCTTGTTTTTTTCACTTTGCCCGCTTGCGGAAACATGTCCATTCAAATATAGTTATTCTTGCTGTTTGAGGAAACGTGTCAACCTTTCAGGTATTACGATACATTAACAATATCGTCAACCAACTTAGAAATACTGCCTTCTACATTTCTAAGATCAATAAACGATACACTAACCTTAACATTATCATCCGAAGCAAAGCTTATATTCGTTCTATTGATTAAATTAGAATTCGGATACACTAATACAATCCCTTCAGCCTCATATTTCTTGCTATAAGCATACATTTGATACATATCTGATTGAGAAATGCCCTTATTACGCGCGCTGTCTGTTAAGAGTTTCCATTTGGTATCTAAAACAATTGTCCTCCCATCAAATTCAAGCACAATGTCAGGCCGGAGTGCGAATGCTCGACTAGGACTATCAAATAGACTATATCGATTATCTTGAGTACGTATATTAATTCCAGTGCTCAAATGCTTACGAAACCTTGCAGCAATAAAACTTTCAAATACCTTCTCCATAGGAAATAAAAGTGCTAGGGCAACTTCACTCCCTGCAAAAGCTGTAAAGCTGTTTCCTCGCAAGAAAACTCTACACCATGACAAGACTTTCTGATAATGGCTAACACTGCGGTCTGCAAAGCACCTTGATAAATCCCCTTCATAGTTTGTAGAGAATCCTACTTTATCAAAATATGTTAATAATCGAGAAGCTAGTTGTCGGTTTCGGACATCACTAGTTGCTTTTAGTAGAAAGCTTATTGTAGATTTTATTAATCGGTTCTCTGGCCTATTAATATTGAAGTCATCATAGCGGACAAAAAAACGTTCTTTATTTACGAGATTGTGTTTTAAATTCTGAGAAGCTAGCAGTTTCCCTTTATAAAACTTCTCATTTGACTCAATCGGAGTATATGCTGCTTTCAGCCCTTGCTTGGTGAGTATCGTAACCTCATCAAGAAACATCTTTATAAAAATTTCTAGTAGACTCAAGCGTTCCGTGTGCAGACTTGAAACATTGAAATCTTTAAAATTCACATCATTTAAGGTCTTTAGCATCTCAAGAAAGATTTGTTTTGTCTCGCTTACTGTAATCTCTCCATCAGCTATTTTAGGAAGTATTTCGATGACCGTTCCGTCAGACATTGTTATTAGTCCAACATAATTGCGTGCGGTTATGACCTTACCTATATTTCTGCGAACAGATAATGATAACAGTTCTACAGCCTCTGTTGCCGTATCATTAGTATTTGCAAGAATAAACGCTTCAAGTGCATCAAATGTTTTTTCTGGTAGCGTCTGATAACCCTGGACTTTTATCTCACGTGTAAAACCACTGTACTCAGTTATTGTAAAGATCTTATTACAAGAACGCATAAGCATCTATCCTCATAAAAGCCTCACTATTAATTTCATAGTAATCAGGGAAATTAACATCTGCATCTCCGAACAACTTCAAAGCATCAGTCTTCTTTATGATGAATCGGGTACTGTCATCTGGTTTTTGATTATCGCCTAGCACAAGCTGAATTTTTTCGTAATCATCATAGAAGTATTCTTGTAATAGGGGCACTATTTTGTTTTCAAAAATTTCCGCAAGAATTTCTATCGTCGGTTCATTTTTTAAAGGAAGCAGATAAGAATGTCCAATTGTGTGCTCCCTATCAAGTAGTACTGTAATTCGTTTGTTTAAGGTATCGAGCATTGACGCAATATCTATTCCATCAACAAGAACATCATTTAGTATAGTAGAGTCTGGCTGCATCTCTCTGAAACTGAAGCGTCTTCGCAACGCAGTGTCAATCATCGCGATAGAACGATCTGCACTGTTCATTGTCCCTATTATGTAGACATTATCTGGTACTCCAAAGCTTTGACCAGAATAGGGCAAGATGGCCCGAAGCTGCTCTTTTGCATTTATCCGTTTTGATGGCTCAATAAGAGTTATCAACTCTCCGAATATCTTCGAAATATTTCCTCGGTTAATCTCATCGATTATAAAAACGCGATTCGGGATCTTTACATTCTGGTTGAACAATGTTGGTTTTAACCTTCTTAGTATTTGCAATGCATCAGAAACTGTTACTGATAACTTGTAAACTGTTGAAAGTGTCATGGTCTTCCCTGCATTAAGATCAACAATATCTTCATTGATATCTTTAACAAGCCACTTAACCTTTCGTAGCCTTTTGTAATGTTGATATTCATCGTGCCATTCCGGTTCACCCGTAACCACACCAATAGCATCTATTGTCTTACTCGAATAACAAGACATTATAATATCACCAATTTGCATTCTATTATAAAAGGCGTTTAGAACAGTACTGCCACCATCTTTACTATAATCAGTCGCATCTGTAATAGATTCACCATAGTTATCCCAACCAATACGAATGTGACCGTTCGCTAAGCACTCCGTTCGAGTAGGATTATCACCAGTGCCCTCTAATGAAACCTTCCATACAGTTGGACTCTTACCAATTCCTAAATCTACATTTTTCCCGCTTCCAATGGGTGTACCTGCCTTATCACAAAAAGATTTAAAAACTCCATCATGTACTTCATATTCGATCTCCGGAGTCGATTCAGTGTTTTCCTCTGAAAAAACTACTGGACGTATCCCTTCAATAAATTCTTCGTAGCTAAAAGATTGATGAAATGTGGTAAAGGCAATTAATCCGTCATCTTTGTATTTTAAGTAGCGGCTAAACACCGCAGCATAGTCCTCATTTCTAATCTCAGATATTAATTTCTCTTCTACGATGGCAACAGCATGTTGAATGGAACTATACGTTTTCCCAGTTCCAGGCGTTCCATATAGAATTAAATTTTTAGCTGCGTTGTTATGGATCGTTTTTCCATGGTCTGTACTTTGTTTATCAGGCGGTTCCGGACCAGGATCAGGTTGAGGATTAGTGCTTCGTTCATCCCAAGCAGTATGCGATACTTCTTGAAAAGAAACTCCAGGAGATTGCAAGTCAATTTCTCTTCTCAAATCAGATAGGAACTTTACATATTCATCTCCGCTACAAACGAATCCGGGCACAGTGATACCATATTGTGATGCTACATAAGACTTCGAATTTTTATCAAGAGGCATAAAAAGATTGGGTCTAATCCAAAATAGACCTGTTGTGATATAAGCTAGACCATTGCCACTAACTGCAATGGCTTTTTCAAAAGCGGCTTTAAATTCTGGTGAAAACTGATTAGTTTCAGCAGATTTCATCGCATGATTAAATAAATCCCATATTTCATCAACACCGGCAAAGAAGGACTTCCTATTATCAAGAATAGGTATTCCCTTAAACTCAGTTGGTGCTGGAACCATAACGTCAAATGTTTTTGCAAGAACCTTAGCTAATACCGTTCGGTTAACATCAGTCGTACCTCGATTCATCACTCCCATCACAGAAAAAGGATCAATTTGATACTGTCTAGGTTCCCACCAATCTTCTCTCTCAAAATGAAGATATTTCATCAACGGCTGTTCTGATGCAACCTTCTTCATTAAATCGAAAAGCTCTCCTCGCTTATCGTTATATTCAAGTAGTCTATTTGCTAGAAATACGGTAGACCTACTGGAAACAGTACGCCACCTTCGAGACATCGGAGTTGAGGTAAGGTTCGAGAAAGAAAACATCAATTCAATGAGTGGTGACGGCGAGCTCATGCTCTCCATCCTCGCTTCCTTTGCCCAGGAAGAAAGCCGCTCTACAAGTGAAAATGTAAAATGGGGCATTCGAAGGAATTTCCAGAAAGGAAAGCCTAATTCATTTAGTATTTATGGCTACCGCTGGAACGGAGAGCAGTTTGTTGTTGAGCCAGAGGAAGCCAAGATTGTAAAGCTGATTTATGATAATTTCATCAAAGGAATGTCCGCCGAACAAACAGAGGTGCAGCTTGAAGAAATGGGTGTCAAATCATATACCGGTGGACGTTTTTCAAACACCTCAATTCGGGCGATCCTTAAGAATGAAAAGTATACCGGTAACATGCTTTTACAAAAGGGTTTTATTGAGGACCATATCACACACAAGTTAAAGCCCAACAACGGAGAACTCCCTCAGTACTGGGTAGAAGATTCTCACGAAGCCATCATTGACTTAGAAACTTATGAAAAGGTACAAGCTGAAATCGCAAGGCGAAGAAAGTTGGGTGTTTTCGCAAATCCATCAATCAACACCACCTGCTTTACAAGCAAGATAAAGTGTGGAAACTGCGGTGTCAGCTATAGGCGCAGCGGCAAAAGACAAAGCAAGCATTCAAGTGATGCTTATTACATTTGGACTTGCCAGACTAAAGACCGCAAAGGCGTGTCAGAGTGCAGCGCCAAAAACATCCCAGAGAAGATACTCCAAGGTGTCTGTGCCCAGGTGCTCGGCTTAGAAGAATTTGATGAGGACGTGTTCCTGGATCAAGTTGAAAAAGTTGTGGTGAATGGAAAAGATGAACTCATCTTTCATTTTCAGAGTGGTAGCATTATTCATCAACATTGGAAATCCACGGCCAGGAAGGATTGGTGGACACCGGAAGCTCGCGCTGCAAAATCAGCCTACAGCAAGAAGAACCCAAGAAGCTCTGGAAACATCACTTGCTTCACCGGAAAAATCAACTGCAGTAAGTGCGGGCAAAACCTACGCAGAAACACAAGCCCCCGAGTAAGTGGTCAGAAAGCCCACCATTGGCGCTGTCCCCCTCACACAGATTGCGGCCACAGCGGATTGGAAGAGAATCTGCTAAAAACTATATCTAGCGATGTCCTTTCCATTAAAGAGTTTGATGAAGGTATCTTTAAAGAAAAAGTTGATAGCATCACTGTTGTTTCCAACACAGAACTTCTCTTTCAGCTGAAGGATGGCAGTAAGATCACAAAACAATGGCAGTTTAAACGCAGACAACCTGCCTGGTCAGAGGAAAGAAAGAAAAGGCAAGCTGAGAAAATGAAAGCGGCATGGAGGAAAAAGCATGAGCAGAACAAAGACAACTAAAAACGTTAAAACCATACCTGCTACACTCAGGCAGTTTTCTTCCACGCCAATTAATGAGCAAAGAAAACGCCGCACAGCTGGCTACGCTCGCGTATCCACCGACAGCGAAGAACAGTTCACAAGCTATGAGGCGCAGGTCGATTATTACACCAATTTTATTAAAAGTCGAGAAGATTGGGAGTTCGTGAAGGTTTATACCGATGAAGGGATATCCGGTACCAACACTAAAAAGCGTGAAGGCTTTAGGCGCATGATCCAGGACGCCTTAAGCGGAAAGATTGACCTTATCGTTACCAAGTCAGTCAGCCGATTTGCAAGAAACACAGTAGACAGCCTCACCACCGTTCGACAATTGAAAGAGAAAGGAATCGAGATCTATTTTGAGAAGGAAAATATCTGGACCTTAGATTCCAAAGGCGAACTTCTAATCACCATCATGTCATCCCTTGCACAGGAAGAAAGCCGCAGCATTTCAGAGAACGTCACATGGGGACAGCGCAAGAGATTTGCAGACGGGAAGGTTACGGTTCCCTTTGGGCACTTCCTCGGTTACGATCGAGGTGAAGATGGTAACCTTGTCTTGAACCCTAAGGAAGCAGTTATAATCCAGAGGATCTTCAGCATGTTCCTACAGGGCATGACGCCTTACGGTATTGCCAAGCAGCTTACAGCAGACGGCATTTTATCACCCGCGAAGAAAGATAAATGGAACGCAGGCACCATCAAACGCATCCTCACAAATGAAAAATATAAAGGAGATGCACTTTTGCAGAAAAGTTACACCGTGGATTTCCTTACAAAAAAGAAGAAAGCCAACGAGGGTGAAATTCCTCAATACTATGTTGAGAATAACCATGAAGCGATTATTGAGCCAGCGGTCTTCGACCTGGTCCAGAACGAGTTAGAAAAGAGAACCCCTGCAAACAATCGTCATAGCGGTGTTCATATATTCTCTGGTAAGATAAAATGCGGCTCGTGTGGAAGCTGGTACGGTTCAAAGGTATGGCATTCAAATAGCAAATACCGACGTACAGTCTGGCAATGCAACCACAAGTTCAAAGGACAGGAAAAATGCGCCACTCCCCACCTCGATGAAGATACTATAAAAGAACTCTTCGTGAAGGCTGCTAATAAGCTCCTGGAAGATAAGGATGAAATCATAGCAAACTTCGAATCCATGAAGGATGTTCTTTATGACACTGGTCTCTTAGAAACCAAACAGACCGAGCTTCAAAATGAAATGGAGATTGTCACTGAGCTGATACAACAATGCATTACTGAAAACGCCAACGTTGCCTTAGATCAAGGAGAGTACCAACGAAGATATGATGGCTTGGTACAGAGGTTTGACACCACCAAAGAAGATTTAGAAAAAGTATCCGGACAGATTAAGGAAAAAGTGACTAGACGCCAAACTTTAGCTGCTTTTCTCAATGAACTTAAGAAACAAGATGAATTGCTCACAGATTTTGATCCACTCCTCTGGCACAGTTTAGTGGATTGTGTGACAGTCCTAGATAAAGAAAATGTTCAAATTACCTTTAAAAACGGAATCACTATTTAATACCGAAGTTCTGTGGCGACTGATCTAAGCGTCTAGCCAGTTCGGAGACACTGATATTCATTTGTTCACATAGCCGTCGTATCATGTCCGAGGTTTTCATAATAGTCCCTCCATGCCTCAATAGAAATATTGTAAACCATTTGGTTTCAAATAACAATTGAATGTTTACAAATTGAAAACCCGCAACTCAATAAAAAGAGCTGCGGGTAAAATTGTGTTAAGAATTACTATCCGATATTGTCCTTGAAATCAGGTCCAGATTAAAATGATGGAGTCCTGTTTTTTCTCGGAAATCCGTGGGTGTACGTATATCCTTGTACAGCACACCAGCCAGTATTTTTTTTTCCTGCTTCGTTTTATTTCGGGTCTAATCTCAAAAGCATTGCATTGATCGCAACAATAACGGTTGATAAGGACATGAGGACGGCGCCGAAGGCCGGACCCAAGGTAATGCCGATAGGAGCAAGGAGGCCAGCAGCAATTGGAATCGCGATAAAATTGTAGCCTGCTCCCCATACCAAGTTTTGTTTCATTTTACGTGTCGTCTTGTTTGCTAACTCGATAAAGGATTCAATATCCCCTGGATCAGACTGAGTAAGGATAATATCCGCAGAATCCAAAGCTACTTGCGTTCCAGCTCCGATTGCAATACCTACGTCTGCCAAGGCAAGGGAAGGTGCGTCATTGACCCCGTCTCCCACCATGATAACCGTCTTGTTTTGGTTTTTCATGGACTCGACCAGCTTGTACTTATCTTCCGGAGATTGATTGGCTTGGTATTGAATACCTAGAACTTCTGCAACTCCTTGTGCAGCTTCCTCGTTATCACCAGTAGCCATGAGTGGTTCAATTCCGTATTTTTTCAGCACCTCGATCAAGTTTCTGCTGGTTTCTTTCAGTTCATCTCCCAATGCGACAGCGCCGATTGCTTCATTATTTTCTACAAGGATACTTAAAGTAGCGCCTTTCGGAATATCCATACGCAATGCTTTTCCGTATGCCTTTTGGCTGATTAATTGATAGTGGTGGCCGTTCGCCTCCCCTTCTATTCCTGCTCCCGAAACGATTTCAATGGAGTCAAAGGAAACTGACTTAATGCCTTTCGCTTCAGCGTGGTTCACAATCGATTGGGCAATCGGGTGACTGGAGCCCGCCTCTATACCCGCCAACAAGCCTGTAATTTCTTCTTCAGAATATTTATCACTCAAAACAGTGACGTCCAACACTTTAAATTCACCAGTTGTTAAAGTACCTGTTTTATCCAATACCATAACATCCGCTTTGGTAGTTAATTCCAAAGCTTCTCTATTTTTAACCAGTAATCCTCGGCTTGCACCCAAACTAGTACTACGTGATACTACCAAGGGAATAGCAAGACCCAAAGCATGTGGGCAGGCAATAACTAACGTAGTCACAGTAAAGATAACGGCTGTAGGTAAATCTGCAATGATCATCCAGGCTACTAGAGCGATTAAAGCTACTACAACGGCAATGTAGAACAACCAGCTAGCTACTTTGTGAGCCACATTCTCTGCTCGAGATGGTTGGCTTTGTGCTTGGCTAATTAATGTTTGTACTTGTGAGATAAAGGACTTATCCCCTGTTTCTGTTACTTCTACATATAGGACACCACTACCATTTGTTGATCCACCAATGACTTGATCTTTAACATTCTTTTCGATTGGCTTAGATTCACCTGTTAAGAGGGCCTCGTTTACACGGGATTCTCCGCGAATAATGATACCATCAGCTGGAACATTTTCTCCTGCTTGAACACGGATAACATCTCCAACCTGAAGTTCAGACACAGGACGAGTTTCAATCGAATCATCTTCTAAAACAACATGAGCGTCTTTTGGCAATAATTCTGCTAGAGCTTTTTGCGCATCCCCTGCTTCACCCAATGCCTTCATTTCAATCCAGTGTCCTAATAACATGATTAAAAGTAACGTTGCAAACTCAAAGAAGAAGTCCATGACATGTTCTCCGGTCACATATCGAGCGGCCACTGCGTAAACACTATAGGCATAAGAAACCGTTATTCCCAAAGTAATCAAGGACATCATGCCTGGAGCTTTTGAATTAAACTCATCTTTCGCACCCATGTAGAATGGTTTTCCGCCATAAATGTATAGAATTGTTGCCAATACAGCTGCTACAACGTCTGCATAAGGAAAGATGATTTGGAAAGGCCATTGAATATCCATCAAAGGAGTAATGAGCAAGATTGCAATTCCTAATGGGAGTGACTTCAAGAAAATCTCCTTAAAGCTACCGTGATGGTGGTGGGCATGCCCTCCCATTGCGCCATGATCCATTTCACTGTGATCCATCGCACTATGATCCATCTTTCCTTGATCCATATTGCTGTGATTCATCTTGCCGTGATCCATATTGCTGTGATCCATCTTACTGTGGTCCATCTTGCTGTGATCCATATTGCTGTGATCCATCTTACTGTGATCCATCTTACTGTGGTCCATATTTCCATCTTTAAGATTGTTATCTTTTTTATTCATTATTGGCCTCCTTGTAAAATCATACATTCCGTGAACTTGAAAGACTGTTGAGCGCCTCTATACTTCAATGAGATAATTATAACCTAAATTCCACGTCGTTTTTCAAAGTGCATCTAAATTCGCTATTCCATATGTCTTACGAGGAATTCAAGTAGTTACTTATGCATTTTAACATTTTTCAGCTCCTTTATATTAATTATAATATAGGTTGTATAAATTGAATCAGTGTAGCTGTTGCAGCAGCAAATTCTACAGTGCCTTTTATAGTCTGAAGTCCTTTAATTGCTGTTTTGATAAAGCCCTTTCTTGGATTTGCTGACTTCGATTCTTCTTTAATTACTTCTAAACTACTAACGAGAGTTTCCTCATCTTCTATCGAAAGTCCTTTTGCATTTTCTTTAATATCTTCTATAAGCCCATTCAATTTTTCAACATCAATTGTATTGACAGTATTTGTTGCATTAATAGTAGAATTGCACTAGCGTTGCATAAAACTTAATCAATAGCAAAAGAACAATAAATAACAATAATGTCTATTAAGGGGTTTAAAATCAATAAAAAAGTCCTTATACTAGATTCATGGAGCACACATAGATGGTCTCGCACAAATCTAATACAAGGAACACAACATCTATATTATATGAAATTTAAGACCATTGGTAAAGTACTTGAACCCCTAAATTCAAAAAAAGTTAAAAATATCATCAAAACGAATAACTGTGATGCTTATGCCAAGAAGTTAACGACTCAAAACCTAATCAAACTCTTTGTCACCGCAAACCTGAAAGAACATGATGGCCTCAGAGCCATCTCAACGGATCTGCTGTTTGATGACAATTATCAGAGGTATCTTAAACTAGATTCTATAAGCCCTTCCCAGCTCTATAGACGACTGTCAGCTCTCGATACATCTGTGCTCCAGAACATCTTCACGCATCTGGTGTCACAGCTTCACGGGCAGTTTGAGAGCGCCCAGTTGAATGAAGATACATTGGCACTGAATATTGTTGATGCCAGCGTTATCACAAAAGCATTAACGGGCATGGCGTGGGCGAAGTACCAAAAAACAAAAGCGGGTGTCAAATTACATCTCGGCCTTCGCTATTATGGTGAAAACGCACTTTATCCAAGTAAAGCCACTGTCACTGGCGCAAAAGAACATGATGTGAGTGAAATGCTCAGCGTGACGGATTTTACACCAGGCGTCATCAATGTTTATGACAGAGGCTATGTGGATTACGATCGCCTAGATCAAATCCACGAAGCTGGTGGTTGTTTTGTCGTTCGCATGAAGAGCAACTCTGTGACATGGGCGAATACGCGCTATGATAATCCAAAGGGCGTTCTTTACGCCTCAAAAGGCCCTGTGGGTTCAGGCAGCAAAAAGACTAGGCATGAATACCACTATATTCAGCAAGCAGATGATGACGGAACTATTTATCACTTTTTGACAAACGTCCCTGACCTTGAAACCGACACAGGGCTCTGTTTTGAAGACGTCTGTAATCTCTATAAACTCAGGTGGAAAATTGAACTCTTTTTCAAATGGCTTAAACAGCATTCTAAAGTCAAGCATTTCTTTGCGACTGATGAAGTCGGCGCGGTAAACCAAATTTACCTTTCGCTCATTCTCTACTGTCTACTCGCTCTGTTTAAGCAAAACCTGAGAACAGACGCACCACTAAACAAGATCAGGGTTGCTATAAGAGCAAGTCTTTACAGTACTTTTGAAAGTTTCAAACGAAAGATTATGAGGCTCAATCCTTTTTAGATTAATCTATCCATATGTGGCTCCCATCACTGTGCAACGAGACTGTCTGCTTAGAGTCAGCTTTTTTTCATTAGTAGAATCGACAGGGTTACATTTTTATCCTTATAAAGCGTAATATGGATTTGCTCTAGATTTGTAGTTGAGTTTATGCAACGCTAGTGGTAGAATTGTCATTTGCTATATTAACCTGCCCATTTTCAATTGCTATAGAATATGTAACTTTTTCATCAATTCCCATCTCGATCCCTATTTTAGTTAAGTATCTTTCTATATGGCGTATTAAGACCATTACCACCCGGTCATTAAAACCCTTGACTTTATCTTGAAAACTTCTTGAAGATGAATATCCCATTGCCATGGCTAATTCGACTACTTCTTCTGTTAAGTAGTTATCACTAATCAATCCACAACTTGGACAATATATTTCTAACACTCTATCGTCTTCAATATCGTCGGGAGTTGATTTAAAAAAAGTTCCGCAATGGGAACATTTCAAAAGAATGTATCCATAGTCATCAGTCGGTATTGAGATCTTTATAGTAAATTCATTATCCATATATTCCTCCCCCACCTTAACTAAACTACTGCGTACCCTTTTTGAGTTTGCATACCCCTATGCATAGCAACAATGAGGTTCATTAAATTGTATCAATCTCTGTATGATTCTCTCATAAATTCTACCTTTATAAGGTTCAATCATTTCTACTAATGTTTTAACAACACTGGTTGGCGTATAGAATTCTCCACCACCTTTACCTTCGGCATCAGCAAATTGACCAAGGAAGTATTCGTACACTCTTCCGAGTAAATCTTTTTCACCATTTTGATGAAGCTTAATTGTTGAAATAAGGTCAATCAATTCGCCTAATCTTCTTTTATCAATTTCAGGCCGAGCATAACGCTTATCAAGAACGCCTCTTAATGTAGGGTTTTCCTTTTCTATCAAAATCATCGCATCATCAATATACTGACCTATTTTCACATCTTTTGCATTATCCATGATAAAGTTCCATCTTGCTTCTTTTGGAACCCAGAAAATATTTTCTGCTTCATATTCATCTCTGTCCTCTTCAAAACCTTCTCCTTCAGATAGCAATGATTCATATTTTGTTTCAAATTTGTCTGAAATGTATTTTAAGAATATAAGTCCAAGTACAACATGCTTATATTCACTTGCATCCATACTACCTCTCAGTTTATCTGCCGCTTTCCATAGAGTTTCTTCAAATCCGATGTTTCCTGTTGTAGCCATTTTAATTGCCTCCCTATTAATTTAATATTATTTCTTGTTTATTGCTCTGATCGCCATAAACTCTTCAAAAAACATTAATGGCTTTCTAAGTTTTCTCTTAATTTTGAAATACAGTCCTGGTGAAATTAGTTTTTCAAGCGATTCAGATAATTGATTTTCCAATTTCTTTGCATCTGAGAATAGCTTTCTTAAACCTTCTATTTCAAATCCATCTATTGATTGGATTACTTCCATATTCCTGAATCCATTACTTTGATCATACATCAGTTTTAAATAATCACTGGCAAGTTTAGCTGATAACTCAACACTTTTTGCATTAAGCCTGAATTATTCATGAACCCATGATATCACCAAAAATCGAGCGGATTTAAGTTTTTGCGCTTCATAATGCTTATCATAGAAGACGTCTTCCTGTTTATCACCTAAAAATGGGCAGACTTATCCTGTGGACAATACTTTTCTCGATTTTCAGATTTCAAAGTTCATCAGTTACGTTTATTCCAACTGTGGAAGTCGACGGATGTTCTCAAGAATTTCATAGAACTCATTCTTGTATGGACAACTGCTACACAGTTTGAAATGAATATATCTTGCTGCTTTAACAACCTTTGATGCGATTTTGAGCAGCTTCAATCGAATAGTATCTATCAACATTTTCTTCATGTTTTCAGGTAATACCAATCGTTTAAAGTAATTAAATAGGTTGTATGCTAGGACATGGAGCAGTAGATGATTTGCATTAACGACTTTGTCCTTACTTGGTGTTGATGCAAAGTTGAAGCCACTTTTACCTTCTTTGATAAAGTTTTCCATGGTGCCTCGATTTCGATAGAACTTAATGAGTTCTTCAGGACTGAGATCCATGTTGGTCACAATAAAGGCATACTGATTGGTTAGCTGATTGTACGGTTTCTCGACCTTGACGATAACCCGTCTAGGATAGTCCCATTTACCGGCTTGGTACAAGAACTCATCATAACGGACCACATAATCAATCATGTTATCCTTTGTAGCTTCGGTTATTTCATCATCCAAATGTTTTGCGTGAGCATACAGTATTTTGTTTGCTTTCAAGCGTATGGCATAGGATACACCATTGCTTTCACACTGTTTGTACAAGTCTGGTGTTGCAAAACCACTGTCTCCACGGAGGAACAGATGGACATCAGGATACTTTGTAAAGTATTCATCAAGTAAGGGCTGCATGAACTCGCAGACGCCTGTAGAACTATAGGCGGTACCATCTCTAAGCTCTGCTTTGAGAAGATCTCCAGTGAGTCCGTCATAGCAGAGTAAGGGGTGATATCCATGAGCTTGATAGTGGTAATTAAAGCCTTCGCCTTCCTGCTTGCCGTACGTGTTAAGTAGGGTTGAATCAAGATCAAGCAGAACTTGTTCTGGCATTTTAGTCCTGTAGGCCGATGACCTCATATGACGGATGATATCTTCAAACTGTTTGACTGTATCCCCATCCATACGGTTCCAGAACCTCGACAGTGTGGGTTGTGAGGCAAGAGCCTGTTTACCCAGAATACTTTTAAAGACAGGTTCATTGGTCAGTTCGTCTGCATCATTGTCATTAAAGTATCCAGCAAGGATTTGATAAATTAGCTGGGATAGATTTTGATGGTCTTTGTGTTTACGGAAGCTATCATTTTTGTCCGTTACAAACTGGCTGATGTGTTTATTGAAGCCAAACTTATGGGCGAATTCTTTTATGAGAAGCAGCCCCGAATCGGAGGATAAATCGCCTCCATTGAAATTTATTTTGATTTTACTATTGCTTTCGAGCTGAAGTGAACTTACACTAGACATGAAGAGTTTCTCCTTTGTTTTGGTGTTTGTGTGGTAACTACATTTTAACAAAGTTGGAGCTCTTCTTCTATTTATTTAGGTTTCACTTGATAAGTGAAAAGCAAAAGTAATCTAAAATACAGTAACTATGCGGTTTTGGGGAGTATTTCGTGAACCGTCATGAATAATTCAGGTTAATATATTTGCGAACAAATTTGCGGTTATCTCTTAAGCTTTCATTCACTCTAAATAACATATGACTCACTCTTTGAATATCTGCTTTGTAAACCACAAAATCTTGCTGTGAAAATGACAAATTAATTTCTAATTTTTCAATTGATTTGCTTAATTCTATTACTTTCTCCAATTCATTTTTCAAGATTTCATATTGAAGATTAAACTTCGATTGTTTTTTCATAGCACCATTATTAATTATTGCAGTAAAGATTGCTCCCAAAATAACACTCAGTAATACAAGCAAACTTTCTTTTGTAAATGGGTATGAAAGAAACAGTTGCTCGACTTCTTGTATTACATCCATAACATCATCCCTTTCAATTTAATAATTATGATCATCAAAAACTTCAAATATTTCTGATTCAAATTCTTCTTGTGATTCATCACTGTTGATACTTTGATGCTAGTATAAAATTAGGACAAGTAAAGTTGAGTCTTATTAGAGTACAAGATATAATAAACCCAATTCAAAAGGAGAAGACTCATGGGAACAAAAAATCAAAAGCAATTTTCGAAAGAATTTAAACAAGATGCTGTCAATTATTACTATTCATCTGGAAAAACAGGCGAAGAAGTAGCAAAAGAACTCAAAATCGGAAAATCAACCCTCAGTTCATGGATAAGGAATGCCAAAAATCACGAAGGTGTTGTTGAACATAGAGGTTCGGGCAATTTTTCGTCAGATGCTGAAAAAGAAAATGCACGCCTGCGCAAAGAACTTCGAGATGCAAAGGATGCAATCGAAATATTAAAAAAAGCAATGAGCATATTGAACGATTAACAGAAACGCTTTACCCAATCATCAAAGAAAAATCTAAGAAACGCACTTTTTCTGTTAACAATGTGCTCAAATATCTTGGCGTTTCAACATCTGGATACTATAGTTTTAAAAGTCGAAAAGCCTCTCGCGCGAAACTACGCAAAAGAACTGTATCCACAAAGATCAAAGAAATATATAATGCTTCTTATCAGATATACGGTGCGCCTAAGATTACAAAATTACTCAATGAGCAAGGCATAAAAATCGCTGAAAAAACAGTTGGGAATTACATGCGCAATGAAGGTATTAAGGCCATATGGGTTCGTCCATACACCCAAACCACCATTGATCCTGATTTTGACGACAAGCTTAAAAATATACTGGATAGACGATTTAGTCCTGCAGTACCGAATGCCGTCTGGACAACCGATATCACCTATGTTTATACTTTGAATGGCTTTGTTTATTTAACGTCTGTAATGGACCTTTATTCTCGAAAAATCATCGGGTGGCATGTTTCCGATAGACTAACAACAGAGGGTGTCATATCTGCAATTGAAAACGCTAAAGCCTCTAGAAAATCAAAGAGACCAACGATTATTCATAGTGACAGAGGGTGCCAATTTGTATCCAAAGATTATAAGAAAGCAACACCGACTAAAGAATATATCCGAAGTTATTCACAAAAAGGTACGCCTTGGGACAATGCACCAATTGAGTCTTTCCACGCACTCATAAAGCGCGAATGGCTTAACCGATATGTCATTAAAGATCTTCATCATGCACACAAACTGATATTCCATTATATTGAAACATTTTATAATACCACCAGAATACATTCGCATTGTGGTATGATATCGCCTCACGACTATGAACTTGAATTCGTCAGTTAATAATCAAAAAAATTGGTTGAAGATTCTACGTTTAAGTTGTCCTTTTTCTTGACAGAAGACCACTTCCAGGTAACACTTCAAGATAATGAGATAATGTTTCTATCGACTTATGAAGAATGGATTCATGCTGCGATTTTTCCATAAGTTCAACCATTAGCTTGAATGTATCCATATATGGATTGTTATCCACAATATCCATCGCTTCTTTAAATCTTGTCACCAATTTTGCTTTTTCTATATCTCTTTCAATGGTGTTGATTTCCTCTTTATCATAGATTGGAATGTCAACAACGTCATTGATTTCACCAGATTTATATCTTTTCTCGTGCTTAGTAATAACTGGTTTTAGATCGTTCTTAAGCTTTTCCTTCTGTATTTCAAGCTTCTCAATTTCATCAAGCTCTTTTGAAAAAACCTCTCGATCTATTCCAAATAGTTCTTCCAATACCGGGAGATACTTTTTAGGTATATTTTGTCTACGCTTGACCCACATATTAATATTCTGCTTCTTGATTCCTAAATGTTCCGCCAACTCTACATGTTGCATATTATATAAACCAAGAATGAATTCTAATCCTATCAAGTATTCACCTCCCGTTTTAGTTTTATTGACTTAGTCAATATTAATTGTAATACTTTTTATTGTCTTAGTCAATAAGAATCTCCAATTTCTTGAAATTAATATGATTCACATGTGATAATGTCTTAAGTAATCAAACGTGATTTTGTCCCAAAAGATATAATGCTATAATAATACCTCAATGAATGAAAGCATCGAGGTAAATTAAATGACAAAGGTAGAATTACGTATGAATGAAAATCTAAAATATGAAATCATTAAAAAGCTCGTCGATACGAATGGCAATAAAAAAACAGCTTCACTTAAGCTAGGCTGTAGTATTAGAACGGTTAATCGATTAATCCAGGGCTATCGGTCAGAAGGGAAAGACTTCTTTGTCCATGGAAACCGTGGAAAGAAACCCGTTCACGCCCTGTCTAGCGAAACTAAAACGTTGATTTTAGGACTTTACAGGACCAAGTATCCCGATGCGAATTTCGCTCATTTTACTGAAATCCTAGCAGAGCAAGAACACCTTTTTCTTTCTCCAACTACTGTAAAAAATATCCTTATGGAACAAGATGTTTTATCTCCCAAGGCTCACAGGTCAACAAAGAGAGCCCTTCGTAAAAAATTAGAAGCCCAAAAGAAAAAGGCTACTTCTAAAAGGGACATGGCGATTATTCAGCACAAGATCGTTGAACTCGATGAAAGCCACCCTAGAAGACCTAGATCCGCCTACTTTGGAGAAATGCTTCAGATGGACGCTTCGGTTCACATCTGGTTTGGTGGCGTCAAAACCCACTTACACGCTGCTATAGACGATGCCACAGGGCGAATCGTGGGGGCTTACTTCGACCACCAAGAAACACTTAAAGGCTATTACAATGTCTTTCATCAAATTTTAACAACCTATGGTATCCCACACATGTTTTACACAGACAGAAGGACTGTTTTTGAATACAAACAAAAAAAGGCCCCTTCACTTGAAAAGGATACCTTCACTCAGTTTTCTTACGCTTGCCATCAACTAGGGGTAGATATAAAAGTAACAAGCGTTCCACAGGCCAAAGGACGCGTAGAACGCTTATTCCAAACACTACAATCACGACTGCCGATCGACTTAAGAAACGCAGGCGTATCAAGCGTAGAGCATGCCAACGAATTTCTGAACTCCTACATAAAGAAATTCAATGACAAGTTTGCTCTGCCTTTTGATAATAACAAATCTGTGTTTGAAACGCAACCGTCTGATGAAAAAATCAATCTAACGCTTGCGGTAATTGCTGAGCGCAAAATTGATACAGGCCATTGCATTAAATTTGAAAATCAATATTTTAAACTCATGGACGACAGAGGCCTCCCTATTTATTACCACAAAGGCACTCCGGCTGTCATTATTAAGGCTTTTAACGGCTGTTTGATGGCCTCTGTAAACGAGAACGTTTATGAACTCGAACTTATCCCTTCTCATCTAAGGAAATCTAAGAACTTTGATTTTCAGGACGAGTTCGAGGCTCTGCCTAAAAAACGCAATATCCCTTCTATGATACATCCATGGCGGAAGAGCGCCATCAAGAAATTTATCAAAACACACTATGCTCAACACAATTATACTTTTGAGGACATCATTAACACTCAAGAAAACTTTTTCTCCGCTAATTAACAAAGCACCAGCTTTTTACTGGTGCTCATGTTTCATTTATTTTGGGACATTTTCAAAAGTGATTGACATAAGAATCTCCAATTTCTTGAAATTAAATCTTAAAATCTTTTTTTATCAGTAACACTAATAATTAGAGTGAACAGTTTAAGGTATGCCTTCCTGACAGGGGGACCGTGACACACAACTGTTGTATAGGTCATTAAAGTTGATTGCTTCAATATCCATCTCAGGTGAAACTTGCTCTCTTACAATATCACCTTTCATTTCTTCTTTATCAATCGATTCATTGTCATCGGCTGAATTCTCAAATTTTTTCTCTACTTCTAACGCTTCTTCGTCTTGTTCTACTTCGATTACTTGCAGATAATATAGATTCGAACGTTGACCTCCTTGCTCGTGAAAACGACTTTCACGAGCAAGAAATCCTACTTCTTCAAGATCATTCAGAGCTCTTTGTACCGTTCTGCTACTGATATTACATTCTCTAGCGATTGTTTTGACTCCTGGAAAGCAAGTTCCTTCACTGTCGGCACGATTGATTAGGTAAAAAGCAACCAGCGTTGCTCTTTGGGTTAATTCCAAGGAATAAACACATTCTATTAAAAAACTTTTATTACTCATGCTTGACCTCCCGATTCTTAATAAATGGTTTTATTACCGATGACCATATAGACTCATTTATCTCACCATCAAAATAATTCGGTGTATAGTTTGAAAAATGAATGTTATCATACCTCTTTAAATGCTTATGCTGATCTGTCTCTGACACAAATGAAAATACTGTACTTGTTGGTATTGAATCTAATAATTCTCTATATTCTGCGGTATCTGAAAGTTCATAGGGTTTACCTGTTGCACATAGGATAACTGCATCACAGTTATTTCTGGCAGCACTGATTATTCGATTATCAATCACCCCCATGTCATAAATAATAAAATCAAATTCATCATGACATTCCGAATGAAGCGTCAGGTACTTCACGCCGTTGTATAGGATAATGTCTTCCTTTGCTGTCATCCCCTCATAAAATGCTGGTAGCGTACTTAAATGATCATGCTCATTTGCTTCTACATAACATACTTTTGCGCCTATGCCTGCAAGATAATTTGCCAAATTTAAGACCATGGTTGTTGTACCAACCCGATGTTGTAATCCTGTAAAAGCTATCTTGATTTCCTTTTTAATAAAATCATTTGACTCTAATGCTTTATTCGACTTTGTATTATCAGGTGCAAGCTTTGACAAGATTTCTCTTTTGCTGATGCCTAAATCACTAATGGATTTAAGAAATTCTAGTTTTAGAGCTACGACATCATTTGCCGTGACAATATTAAATATACCGTTCTCAATGAGTTCAAAAACCAAATCACGGTGTGTATCAATATCTTCAATATAAAATATCATCCTAGATGTGAACATCTTCTTGTAGGCACTGACAGCATCCATTATTTCACTTCCTGAATCCTTTATTGCATTGAGATCAACTACGATATATTGGAAGTGATTCAGGCTTCTAAGGTCTCCAACGATAAATTGTTTCAGTGAAAAAGTGCCGGATAGCTTCTTAATGATGATGCCATGCTCATCATTAAGAAAGTCCAGCATATTAATGTGTTCATTACTCGATAGGTACAAAAGCATCATTTGCCCCTCCTGACTGCTCTACTTGGAAGTCTGACGGTATTACGATTTCTACTTCCTTCGGTTCATACGTAAACAGCATAATAATCCCAATAACAACAGCGACTATATAAACTAAAAGTTCTATGACCATTTTCTTTTTCAACAAAAACACCTACCTTCCTCCGGATTTTCCCATGAATTTGAATTTATACTCAGGGATCTGGAAATTGACATGGAGTCTTTTTGACCCAATCATCACCAGTGCATTCCCTCTTTTCTTTTGTGATAATAATTGTTCTTCAGCATCTGTCAAATTAAATAATTGCTTTGTTTCAATTAAGTTCATACCATCACAACCCATCAGAATCTTATATGCTGGAATATCCAATAATGCTTGTCCATACATTTTGACTTTCGGATCAAGAAAATCGACAACCGAATGGGAAATAATCGCTATCCCAGCTTCATACTTTCTTGCTCTCTTTTCTACATTTCTAAGGAATACCAATGACTGCGGCACATTGGGATCAATCATCAGATAGCTTTCATCACAGATTAAGAGTACCGGTTCCGTTCGATCTAAACTCATCTGCTGCCAGCACCATGTAAGAATATTGAAATACTGAGTCCGTTTGATATTATCACTAGTATTTTGCAGGTCGTGGGTATCCAAACAGATACATCTTGTATTGGTCTCAATCGAACTTTTTCCATTCCATAAAAAAGCGTCACTACCAAGAGCAATATCTTGAAGCAGTAACGCCAGTTCTTCATATTCAGTTTGTTCATTTGGTGATACCGATTTGTCTTTTATTTTTTCCTTTAATCGCTTATGCAGATCAAGGAATATAGGAAAGTCTTCACTGGTAAGTTTATTGATATCCGTATCCCAATAGATGTCAAAATTATTATAAAGCTCAATCAGTGTATTCTTGAGAATAGCTTTTTGCTTATCCGATATTGAGGGTAAATACAGGCTAAAAAAGATTTCAAGGTTTTTCATGTATATAGCCATATCGCCCATGCCATTGCCTTCATCCTTATAATATTGATCATCGTCATCAATGGGAGTCGGTCTGATCTGAAGGGGATTAATCTTACCGTTTGTTCCACCACCTGCATTTATCCAATCGCCATTCAGTGCCATACACAAATCTTTCATTTCTCTTTCGGGATCAATGAAGATGATTTTCGTGCCTTTCATATACTCCGCTAAAGCGATATGCTTGACGACAGTGCTCTTGCCCACGCCAGCCACACCCATAATCGTAAAATTAGTATTGGTTCTGTCATTCCCTCTTTTCCACGGATCAAGTACAACAAGACCGCCTGTATTATCTCTTCCAAAATAATAACCGGTACCGTCATTGTAACCGGATGATGAAAAAGGAAAACCCCCGACAAAACTACTCATTGGAATGACTCTTTTCAGAACTTCTCCAATGGCTTCGTCGAGGGTATAATATGGGGCTATACTTTTGAATGCTTGCTCTTGCAGGTTTGCCATAATTCTTAATTTTGCTTTGCTTGTAGCTATGATGCTTTCCGTCTTTCTGCAAATCTTTTGAAAGTTATTGTCTTCCCTTGCTATGGCCATGATAGAAATGATCATAGTTCCAACGGTTTCACCTTCTCTATCAATTTGCAACATGATTTTTTCACCGTCAAGTGCTGCTTGTTCTGCTCTTTGTCTAATCAATGGATCTTTTGCTGATTCAGCAGCACTTCTATTTTGGATTACACTCTTTGATAACCCTGCTATGAATTCACCATTATCGATAGGAATAAATGTAATCCCAACTACCGTTCCCGGAATGTTGGTAATCTTTGCAAGCCAACCGTAATCGACTTTTTGTGGGTATTTGACGATACCGTATATTCTTCCTGTGTTCTCTCCTATAATCAGGCTGTTTCGTTTTAGTTCTAAGCCTATTGGGGTGATGATGTTTAATAGGCTGTTGTTAACTGTTGTTTGATTGGTCTGTATCTTTTTCATTTGTTTAACCTCCATTTTGGGTACAAAAAAAACACAGCAACGATGTGCTATGTCTTCATATGATTGTTTTAATCTATTTAATTGTTTTTCATTCAAAGAACAAATGGAAATTGCTGTATCGCTTAAGAGAATTGCCATTAAGTTTTATAAACTCCCAAGTCTCTTTGTAATCTCCTGTGACTGCAAACTGTTCATCACGTATGAAATCAATAAATGCCGATTCTATTTTGTAATAAGAATCTGAAAATCGCTCGGCATATTCCATCTTAAGTTCATCCGATAAATTCACTTCATTATGTAATACGTGTTCAAGATTACAGGAGAAGTAATACATACTATATGGTATCCCTGATATCTTAGGACATAATGATAATCGATTGATCACTTGCTGCTTTCTGTTGTTCCTTTCATTTACTCGTTCTATTGAACTTGCAGTAATTGCAGTCTCAGAATAAGCGAATCCCTCGATATCTTCTACTTGAATCTGATCACTACCAATATATGCCCCATCCATATCAATGAGATGAACAATCTGAATGATATCACCTTTTTTAAGACCTATCTCTCTACCAAGAAAGTTTTTCACATGATCATTAACTTTACTCACGGCATTGGCGCTGTTGGAGAATCGGTCACTGGTAATGTCGCCACCTGTGATATAAAACCTTACAAGATTGGATGAAACTAATTTATCGATAATCCCACCTAGCGATGTTTTATCCGTAACACCTTCTACGATGAATAATATGACTTTTTTTGTTTTCATCAATCAACCCTCCCAGCAATCCTGAAAGCACGACTGATATCAAAGCTATTGGTCTCCTTATAGATTTCCTCTTTTTGTCCACCGAGGTTGATGCTTCGATAATAGAGGTTTCTAAGGTTATTATTACTTTTCACATTTGTAAAACGCATATATCGGTTTTTGGGATTCGTTGTTGTAAAGATAATCGAACTTGTACTAAGCATCTCAAGTGGTCTTAAGTTATGAGACGTGAAGATCAACTGTCCTTTTCCGTTTTCACTGATGATCTGAAGAATCTCACCAAGTAAATATTCAAAGATACCTGCGTCCAGTTCATCAACAACCATGCATACGGTCGGATTATTGAACATTGTAATCAACGTGCTCAATATTGAGATAATCTTTTTAATACCGTCTGACTCATATTTTAACGGAACTTTTATATCTTCTCTTATAGATATAAGTTCTATCCGAATGCCTTCACTGCCATCATCCGTCAGTTGTTTACCATGGTTTTTGAGTCCAATGTTCAGCCCCGGAACAATCGTTTCCAGTACAATGTTCATTTGCTCAATAATTTTGAAGACAACATTGTACACTTCTTCCGGAACGACTGATGGCTTTAACAGGCCAATCGCCAAGTCTCCTTGCGTCACCTTTTTCTCATCCAACAGCCTAAAACTAAAGGGAATCAGTAAGTTCATGTTAATCATCCCTGAATGATGGTTCTTGATGATGAAGAGATTGACTTTGGCATAATGCTTTAACGCCAAAATAATATCTGTATAGCTTTTAAAAGCTTCGCTTTTTTTAATGATGTCTTCGAACTCCGTGCCAAAAACAAAGGAAGTGCAATTTTTCTCTGACATCTTCTTCGCCACACCCAAATCAATTTGAACATCTGCATTTTTTGAGGTGAGTAAACGGTGGTTTTTAACCGGTTTAAACGTATATTCTTTATTTTCAAGTTGATAATCTATTATGCCAGCCTTGCTCGTCCAGTCTCCTTTAATGAATTCTTTGTAAGCTAAATATTCCCGAATGACTCTGGCTTTGTTTTCATCCGTTCTTTCAATCTCCGCTTCGTAAAAAATCTGATATATGTGATCTTCTTGGTTCAAATCAAAACCTAGTTTAATGGTTGCTGTTTCTTCTTTCTCAAAAATATAATCACCTGCATTTTTAGGCAGCTCTTGCCCACTTATGAGATGTTTCACAATCCACATAGCATCTACAAAGGCTGTTTTGCCTGAGCCATTTTGACCATATATGCCAAGGATTTCAGAACGAGTTGATTTATTTGATGCTGTATTATCACTTAGGAAATCCAGTTTCCCGTATTCAACGTTTTTTATATTATAGAGTTCAGCTTCTTTTATACGAATCATAGAATCTTTCATTACATACACCTCCGGTTACAATAAATATTATCACAAAGTTCTTGATTTGTAAAATTATATTTTATATTCGATACATTATGTATCTATTTCTAATTATTTTATATTCATTATAACCATTTTACGTGATATTATACTCAAGCTTCTCTATTCATAATTAATATATGCTGGATTATTTATTAGATTACACAACCTGACGATTTCTTGCTCTTTGATTATATCCGTGCTGATATTTACGCTTTCAAACTTATGAACCATCTCCTGACACTCTTTCATCAGATCAGCTTCAACACCGTCTCTATATCGACTCCACAGCATAATAAAGAAGTTTCTCTCAATAACTTCACCACTGGTAGCAAAATTGCTGATCTCCATGATCTCATGACGAAGAAGCTCTTTTTGCTTCTGGTTTGTGGTCTCTGACAATAAACTTTGATACTCATTGACCAGTGGGGTGATATCCACCGGTCTAGATACCGCCAGAAACTTAAATGGTTTCTGCACACTGGATAATTCAGCCGTTAGCACCTTTGATATCTGTTCCTTTTCACTGTCTGAAAATAAATCTATGCTGATTGGATGAATTTTGATATATGCGATAATCTGACCATCCCTCGTATATAAAAATCTATCATGGATGTCTTTGACGTTAACAAATTCCTGAGCTGTTTTCTGCTGTTCATTCACTTGTTCACTTTTGCTCTGCTTCAGTCTTTTCAAAAAGAAAAAGGCTACTGCTCCTGCAATAGCACATAATAAAATCATAATAATCGGTAATATTGGATTCATGCTTAGCCTCCTGCCCTTTAATTGATTAATACAGCCGGTCTTCTATAATATTGAAAACCGACACTCTCTGCCGTTGATATTGTCACGTTATTTGCTCCTGAAGAACAATTTATGACCATAATCTGTCCTTCATCATTTCTACCTATAACAATCCCAATGTGATTGACTTTTCTGGTTCCCGGTGTTGCAAGAAAAGCTAGGTCACCTGCCATGACTGAACTAGCTGGTACACTTGTTGATGTGTTCCACTGTGCTGTTGTCCCATGTCCTATAGTTGATTCAATAGAGTCAGCAGGTATACCTGCGTTGACAAATACCCACGTCACAAATCCGGAGCAATCCAATCCAAAAGGACGTATTGTACCCGTCGATGAACTACCTGGTGATGTCACTTCCGTATTGATTCCGAAACGGTCATCCCATCCAATGGCAAGACTTTTCCCACCCCAAAAATAACGCACCTTGCCGACCAAACTTTCTGCTGCATCAACTACGGAAATACTTTCTATTGTTACTCTCTCTGGGATATAACTTTTTATCGCCTCAATTTCTTCGTCAGTTAAAAACATTTTTACACTACTTGCTGCCAATAAAACGCCATAGCTGCTTTGACGCATTTCTGAAATGACTTGCTTTTGGACATCATCGAATCCATAGATTTGACCAATCTCTTCGGCTGTTAAACTGTCAATGGTAATTACTTTTGTGGTTGTTATCACTATTTTTGTTTCAGAGATAGACTCACCGTCTTCGTTTTTTGTGGTTACTTGGACTTCTTTTGATGTACTGCTATAAGATGTTGATATTATATTCATATCCCGATAAACCTGTCTCAGTTTCTCCACCTGATCCTCTGATAATACCGCCATCTGTTCAGCACCTTCCTTCGTAACGTTGTATTTTACGGCATAGGCAATCAAAACATCTTCTGAATTATTGATAAGCGTTCCATCTTCACTGCCCATAATAATTGTTTTTATAACATCAGCTGTCGAATCTGACTTTTCTTGCTCTATTTTATATCTGAACTCTTCTTGCATTTCATCGATTACACTGACGATTGACACATCTTCTTGCCCACCAATAATTGAAAAGTAGATTGCAAACGGTGACGATAACACCAGTAGAATGATAATCAAAGGTAAAAGGCAGGCAATCAAAATGATTTGCCTGCCCTTTTCATCTGATAATGCGGTTGTTGCAATCTTGGCAGCTACCTTTAGCGTTGCAGGATCAATTGCCATTTTGCATACCTCCTCTATTTGGGTCCAATGTGCCAATCCATATATAAATCTCCTTCAATGGTCACGTCATCTGTTGCATTTATTCTTAACATACCGTCCGGAGTCCATAGATCAATAATTTCTGCATAGACACTATATCTTTCATCCGGAAACCAAAGCGGTGTAAAATGTACCCTGCTATTAAAGGTTGAATACTTATTTTCCTTGAAAACAAACTCTCCTGAACCAATCTCGTCAAGCAGTCTCCAATAAGTTTCATAGCTGAACTCTGGAAAGTACGTAATGACATTTTGCGCATTGGTCACATGAGAAGCTGGAGCATTGCTTGTTGGGTAGGTCGAAACATTAACATCAATACCATAGCCTGATTTCATTATTTTTTCATCCGCTGTTGGTGAATGTTCATCCGGTTCCAATGTCATGGCGCCAGTTAAACTTGCATAATAATTTGTATAGCCATATTCCCAATACCCTTCATCTACAAAATTGCCATTATCCACCCATTGACCTCTGTCTACCCAATGATGTCCTGTTACGCCCCAATGTCTGTCCTCCCCGGAACCAATCCAACCATGTTCAGATACACGATGCCAATCTGCTTCCCATTCCCATTTTGGATGCCATACCCAAACCGGAATCCAGTTACAATCATATATGCCCCAGTTCGCTGTTGTCTTCTCGGCTTTATTAGGAATGTCCGGTAGTATAAAATCATCATTTCTGTCATTAGCCGTCGGATTAGGAGGCTCTCTTAAACTCATATCCACTACTTTACCTGTTAATGTTGCACTTCGACTTGTTCCATCAATCTTAGCAGCGTTATTTCCACTGACATTCACTCGAATCGTAACATCACCTGGAACACTCGGCGTATGCCATTTCAACCAAACCAACTCTGATCCACCTGCTGGAATAACGACTTCTGTACTACTGGTATATCCATTGGCAGTCATCGTAATGGTCGCCGTATTATCTACCGGGTTATTATAAGTAGCTTCACTTTCATGTCGATTATCAGGGGTTATATCTTCATCTGCATAAATTCGCACAGAAGTAATCACGTCCGTATCCACACGATACTCATAATCATATTCTGTATCGTTTTCTACAACATTATCAGCATTGGCTTTCAATAGCCTCATGCCCCAACCACCACCTGCAATAATTCGATCCAACTCCCAATAGACATTGTCAGGTAAAGCTGATGTCACTGGAAAGCCGAACCAGCTCTCCTCAAGAAATACTGAATTCGGCAAATCCGAATGCGTCATGCCTGATATATACTGTCCATCTGAACCACCTCTAAAATTAAAATACCCCAGCTTTTGAGCTAGGGCATATTCTGTAGCAGTAAACGCTAAAACCGTGGTTCCGTCTTTCAAATATGAAATTATTACAGGCTCATAAACAATCAACCATGGTACTTTATTCTGATACTCTCCATCAACTTTGATTGGTAGTATTTCTTCTGCTGGATAATTCTTTAATTCACCGTTAATGTTGAAAACTATGCTTTCGACTAAGCCTTCTCTTGTAGTTCGTTTTTGTGTTGCAAAAGCATCAATAAAGTAGTTGAGCGTGGCTGTATCACCAAAATATGATTTTACAGAGTTTATATTACCCCCATTTGTTATAGGAATTGGCGGTGGATTATCTGTAGTTATCATAGGGCCACCGTTAGGTGTTAATGCACTCCCCAATTGATAATTCACCTTATTATCGGAGCCATAAAATACCCCTGAAGGCATTGTGAAATTTGAAGGTTTCACATAAACCGGTTTTGTCCCAATCATCTTCCATTCAGAGGCTAAATTCGTATTCTGATCTGCTTGATCCGACAAACCAACATACACAGATACTTTGTACATATACTCACTTCCCCTGTAATACCCTTTATCTGCAAGAGCACTACCTGTGTCGCCTGTACCTGAGTCTGCATTATCTTCTGCATATACTGCTGTGCAATTCAAAAATAACACACCTATAAGCACAAGCAGAAAAACATTTTTAATAGATCTCATCTTACTTCTCCTTCCATAAAAAAAGATAGCTCTTAATAGAACTATCTCAAACGTGTTATTTGTTAGAATTTATCACCTGTTCCAGGAACATAATCGCTAATATCTGATCCATCGATTTCAGTTGGATTACCAGCATTTTCAGGATTAGCAAATGGGTTTTCAGAAGCTGGCACTAAGTCACTTTGCTCTTCTTCACTCACTTCCGGCTCTGGTGTAACATTTTCATCCTCATCCACTACAACAATAACTTCTTCTGACTCGATAACCACATCCTTTTCATCATATTGTGGTTCGGTATCCCTATTATTCAGATCATCAACTGATACTGGGGTTTCCTCTGGTGCTTCAAGTTCAGGTTTTTCGGGTTCTTCCGGTAATGGTTCTTCTATTGTAGTAACCTGATCCTTTTGATCTATAACAATCGTTTCGGTTTCCACGATTTCAGGTACTTCAACAGTGACTTCTTCATTTTCATTCTCTACAAGTTCATCAACAACAGGATTAGTAGCATCTTCATCCTTTATCACATCATCTGCTACCACATCGCCACTGTTCAATTTAGTGAAAATCATCACGCCAATTATCATCGCAATAGCAACTAATGAAACTCCAGTGATGGCTGTTTTATTTTTCATGATCATCTTTTTCATAATCAACGACCTCCTTCGGTTTTATTCATAATCGACTTAACCTCTTCTATCTTTTCATTTAACAAATCAACTTCCGTCTGAAGTAACTGTTTTCCTTCATCTGTCAATTGATAGATCTTTTTGTTTCTTTCCTGACTTTGATCCTCAATCAGTTCAATGAGCTGATGCTCTGACAACCTTTTCAGCGTAGGATACATGGTGCCTGTTTTTACTTCAAGTCGTCCTTTTGTAAGGTCATAGATCGTTCTGGTCAGTTCATAACCACTCATTGGTTCCTTAGATAAGGCTAACAGGATGTAAAAGCTTGGTTCATTCAGATTTATTGTTGGTTTATTTTTCATATGCGTCAGCTCCAATAACAATATGTATAATTTATACATGTTCCATATATACATATTATCATTAGGATTTTTATTTGTCTATACTTCCCTTATTTTTAGAACTTTGGACTGTATCCAGCATCAACTTTAAGCCTGATTTCCATCGGTGGCAAATGATCCCAACCAAAAGAAAGTGGAACCGTTAATGTCACCCACGCTTCAGCCTCAAACCTGCTATCATTGTCATTGATTGCAAATGGCGCATTATTGATCTGAATGTCCAAATCTGATAACTGATATTCCATGTACTCACCCGCATATTTTATCCCATCAATCAGTCCCAGCTTATCACTTAGCTTCGTTATCACCGCACCTGAATCGACTCGTTCTTCCCACTGATCTGTCTCACTCAGCCGATAACCACCAGAGTAACCTTCCCGCAAACCATTGTAGACTTCATCATAATTCTCTGTAGCCACTGCAATAACGGAAGATTGTAATGCATCTCTAACGCCATTTGCAATAATCTGCAACCTTAAATACTCACTGATTACTGTAAACAACAGCATTAAACAAAGAATTATGATAATAGCAAAGAGAGCCGCATTACCACTTCTGTCTTTCATTATTCTATTCACTTATGATATACCTCCGATCTTCCGGTTGCTTTGGAAGTCAGCGTAATGGGAAAAGACCCGAATTCAAAAAATCCAATATCTACTGGTAACGTCAAGACAAGACTGAATTCTTCATTTAAATCAATGTTGCCGGTTGTTGACCATTCAATATCAGGATCAATCCCAAGGCTCGATCTAAGTTCATTCTTCTTACTATTGGTTTCTGCACCAACTCGACCTTCTATCTCTGCAACTCTGGCCAGTTCATTGGCAAAAGTATTCAGATCGCTCTTCATTAAAAAGACAGGGTATACTTTCACTCCTAATGCAATGACCATCATTACTACCAGTACAACGACCACCACATCGATATAGCCTTCTCCTTTTTTTGACATCAAAATCGCTCTCACATGCCCACCTCCTTAAAATAGTTTTTCAAGGGTTTCTATAATTTCAACAAACATAACCGATAAATACATCATCAAGAAACAAAAGAGCATTGCAAAGGAATATTTTCTTATCTTCGCCGGTCTTTTCATGGCTATGGTCTTTAATCGTTGTAGTTCCAATTGTTTGAGATCATGGGATAACATTTGAAAATAAACGACACCATCATCACCTCTCAGTACGCCAATAAGTCCCCTTATTGTTTCTGATAAAGAAGAGCTATTAAGCCTTGTTTCCATTCTGGTTAATGCTGATTCATAACTGCCTGACTTCATATCCGCAACCGTAATCTCCAGCTCATTTTTAAAACTGCTTCCTGCATTTTGCTTATATGTCTCTAAAATATTAAGCACATTTCGATTGGCCTTTAGTTCCTGCGACAAGGTTGATACAAACCGTGGCAATTCAAATTCGATGTCTTCTCTTCTTTTTCTAACTGCTTCATCTGCACTTCTAATTTCCCTAAAATAAACAGCAACAGCTAAAAAGAGGATTACCGGAAAGATCATTGGAAATATAAGTAAAGCAGGAATGATAAATAGGAGCATCATCCCTGCTTTAAGCCAAGCCTTTGCAACAAAAGTTTCTGGCGAAAGTTTTATATTTCCTGATTTCAGTGTTGCCCTCAGTTTCCGTCTGCTGTATTCCGTTAGATGAACAATCTTTGATAATCGGATCGCCCAGTCATTAATGAGCACTTCAAAATTCTTTGACTTTTTCCGTTCACGTTTAGCAATAACCTGTACTGCCTTAATACTCCTTCCAGAAGGCAGATGCAATGCATCTTTTAAGATGAGATACATGCCCACTGAAAAGGTCACTGAAAATAAAAATAATATCTGAAACATTCTGTGCCTCCTTTCTACCTGGTATATTCCACAGGTTTTGATAACTTCACAACTGCTGCTAATGAAACGAATATGACAACACCGCAAACAGCCAATACAAATTTTCCAATGCCTGTGAACATCAACGTTTCATACCAGTCTTTATTCAACATGTACATAAGGGGGATATTACCGATTAAGAGCAATGCCATCGTCACAAACTCTTTTACCGGTTCATATAAAAGATAATCCAGTTCCGCTGATACCATGCGCATATCCGACAGTTTGGCAACGATTGGCGTTAATGTGTTCTTCAGATTCTTATCTTCCTGACAATCAATCAAAGCATCAATCCACTCATGAAAAACCGAGCTGTCTATCTTAGGCTTCAAGCCTTCAAGTGCCATTTTTATATTCGAATTAATGAGTTTCGTCTGTGTCAAAAATGCATAGAACACATCTTGAACCGGTGGATTAATATAGTTCACATTCTCCTCAATAGCTCTAATGATGTTTTCACTACGCATATAAGATGTCGTAATTACCGATAATGCCGTTTCCAGTTCACCATTTAAACCTTTCTTCCATTTCGTTGCTGTAAATTGCACATACCAGAAGGGGAGTAATGAAAACCCGACTGCTAATACCGGCATGAGAAATAGATTGTCCAGCGTGATGGCAATAAAAAAGCCAATCGTCATTAATACCATTGAGAGCATGACAATCAGCATAAATAGATTTTCTTTATTAGTCATTTTCAGGATGTGCTTGGTTTCATCAATGAGTTTCTTCAAACCCTTTTTCTGTTTCTTGGATGTTAACGCTCTGATTCTGTCGTTAAGGGCCGGCTCTTTAAACTGTCTTTTCCTTAAAATATCATCTAATAATGCATGGGGTGATATTTCAAGCGAAAGGAACAACCCAAATACCATTGCTAAGAATGCGATAAATAACATACTATTCATGAATGCCACCTCGCTTAAATTTAGTCAGCACGCTACTTGGCATACCGTTTTCCAACAGACGCTTTTCAAGTGATGGTGATATCTCGTTGACCTTTTCATAATGACCCATGATCTTAATCTTCCCATCTAAGACAATATTGTCGGTCACATTAAATTTATATAATGTCCTGATCGCTCTTGTGCCATCTTCTTTGATTTCGCATTCGGTTATTTCCATAATGTGCCTCGTATTGTCTTCAAGTTTTTTTGAAAAAGCAACAATAGGGAATGCTTCTGTTACCAGATTATAAAGAGTTCTCTCGTCCATATCATAACGCTGTTTACAAAGTGTCACCATACGGTAATAGGTGGCTATACATGAACTGGCATGAATGGTCGTTGTTACGCCATGCCCCGTCCTTGCTGATTCTTGGGCGAAAAAAGCTTCTTCCGATTTCATTTCTGCGACACAGATATAATCCGGATTAACAGTCAGTCCTGTTTCAAGAAGTTTAACCATGTTGATGTTTTGCTTTGGATCATCACTGTGCCTAGTTACGGTGTGGATAACATTGTTGATAACTTCGCCTTTTTCATTTCTTTTGACCAAATTAAACTCTCTCGTTCCATTTTCAATGGTATACAGTCTCTTGTTATCCGGTAAGGTTGAAAGAATCCAGCTCATCAACGTTGTTTTCCCACTGGAAGTTGCACCGGTAATGCAAAGGCTTTCACCATAACGATGGACCAAGGATAGAAAATCCAGCATTTCTTCGCTGGCTGTATTCTGTCTGATGAAATCTTCTTTAACCAGCTTTTTAGGATTTACAATACGAATGGATACTGCCACACCTATTGCCGCATCTATAACCCCTTGCCCAAGTACGGTGATACGAATACGTTCGGATAAGTGTCCGACCACGATGGGTTGGGATTGATCCAGTATCATACCACTTTTATGAAGCAATCTTCTGATGACATCAATCGCATGGCTTGGGGAATTAAAGATTTCTTTTGTTGGAATAATGTCACCATTTGAATAAGTGACTTTAATATCATTCCATGCGTTCACATTGATCTCCTCAATGTCACTGCGAAACAGGTACTTTGTCAAAAAAGAGTATTCAGCCATTTCTGAATAAAGTGATCCAACCAGCTCATCCAGCTCCATACCATCAACGGCTAATGAATAATCCATCAGGTACTTTGTGATATAGGACTTCATCTGCTCTTTTTGATGTTCACCGTCATAAGATATCAGAACAGCATACTTACCGGAAATATACTCTTGTACTTCGTAAAGAATATCCGAGAATTCACGAATATTCTTTGCTGATTCTAAAGATACACTACTCATTTACACATCCTCCCTTCTCTTGAAAAAAGATATTCTTGCTTTCTTCTCTTCTTTTTCAGCAACTACCTCTTCTGAACAAATCACATTCACGAGGTCTGATAACTGTTGATTATATCCGCTACTGGGCTTATCTGTGAGCGATTCAAATAGTCTTGCTTCCAATGCCTGTTGTTGTAATTCTTCACAATATTCCAGTTCATGATGGATACCGCCAAAATGATTGCTGATACTATCTTTGGGCATCACTGGCTTTACCTTAGATAAGACTTTAATATGATTTTCCACATTATATTTTCGTTCACCAAGGAACATCAACGAGGAATCGTAGAAACTGATTGCCTTTAAATCCGGTGTCACCAATCGAATAATCTGATCCGACATTTCAAGTGCTCCTCTTGATAATAAATCATGGTGTACCATACTTGAACAATCTACGATAATATGGTCTGCCAAGTGTTTAAGCAGAATAAAAAGATCAAGTACCCTCTCTTTACCATAATCAGCATAGGTTCGAATGTTCTCACCGTGAAGGTAGCTCAGAACACTTAGGTTTTTAGTTTTCATAACCGGTATACATTTTTCTAATATGCTTTCCTGTGATATCTGTACGGATGACAGCAAAGCGCCCAATGATTGTTCTTTGGTTTCAGTGAAAGGCAAAACAGTAGAGATTACCGGTACATAAGGATCAGCAAACAGTAATATGACACTCTTATTATTTTTTGCAAGTTCATTTGCCATTTTTATACTCAGTGTTGTCTTTCCGCTGTTTGGATTGCCCCACACCGCTATGATTTTATTATTCTTCATCGTTATCACCTTCTATCTCATCATCTACTGGAACGGTCTGTTCCTCCATCTGGCTTTCATCACTAATTGCCTCTGCTTCTTCCTCTCCTATTTGATTTTCACTGCTGTTTGATTGCAAGATTAGCTTTTGCTCATCCAGAAACTTTTCTGCATTTTTATCGGTTCCACGATACACAAAGACCACCTGAATTTTTCCTTTGGCTTCCATCTCTGCTAGTAGCTTTGCCTGTTCGACATTTACTTTTAACGTAACTGTTGATGGTAATTCTTTATCTTGCTCAATTGCTTCCTGATCAATTTCATATTCATCGGTATCAAGCCCTGATCCAGCGGTTACTGCTAATACTTCTACATATTGAAGTTCAACTGGACTAACGGTTTCTCGCAGATCACCAAAGTCTGAAGCCATAACGGTAACAATATCGCCTTGTTCCAATTTACCTGATAGACCGGCAGCAAAGCTTTTAATACTGACCGATATAGCACGTTCACTACCATCAAAATCGGTTAAATATTCATAATTAGCCAATGGTTTACTGGAAACCTTGGAATTCAGAACATAATCACCTTTATGAAGTTCCGTTAAGGCATAATTGCCAACAATGCTGTCTTCCTGCCTTAGAACAGTATCAGGCAAATTATAACCACCAATCTCTACAGTCTCAATCATCTTTGCTGTAATCAGCTCTCCCTTTTGGATATTCTCCGCTACTCTTGCAACCGTGACTTTCTCTGCTATGGCTTGATTGAACAACGGTGTCAATCCAAAACAAATAATAAGAGATAGCACAATACTGGCTATCCCCAAGATCATCCTATTACGAAATATTTTTTTCATCGTTTACTTTCCTCCTGCTTTCTGTTGTTAAATTATAAAACAAGTTACAATGCATCCCGCTCCAAGAAAGGGGGCTAAGGGCAAGCTTTGATTGATCTTCTGGCTGGTTATCAATCTTATGACTGCATATGATATTACTGCAATAAACAAGCCCACAATACTTGCTGCATAGCCTGCTCGAACGCCTAGATAGAAACCACAAGCGCCCATTAGCTTAATATCCCCACCGCCTATACTGTTATCCTTAAAAAGTGCCATGATAAAATATGGCAAAGGTACGAAGAATAACCCAAGCATAGAATCCATCCAATCCACTCTGATGAATGCCACTACTACAATGAGTATATGAATCCAGTCCGGTATTGTCCTTGTCTTCACATCAATATAACCTGCAATGACTAAGATCAAGGCAAATACGCTGGATTTCAATGTTAGTGGTGCTCCACCGATTAAAGCCATTAGAGCAATCATCCCAGCTAGTGAACTGATAATCAGAACTTCCCTAAATCTCCATTTCTTCATCCAACACCTCATCAGTTGTCACTTTTTCTGAATCCATTTCGTTTGTATCACCTAAGTCTTGCACTCCCTCTTCCTTCTGGTCAGTCTTTATTTGTCCAGACTCTTCCATATAATTCTGTAGAAATTCCAACTTGATTGATGGTTCTTTTTTATATAGCTCATTCATCATCTTTTTACTGGCAAGTGCGTAAAGTTCGTCTTGATACGCCTTATATTCTTGAGACTCATAATCAATGGTATAGGAATCCAATACCTCGTGCATACTTCCAACGATTTTATAGGTACAGTCTCCAAATGCTGCAATCTCTAAATATTCAATAAGATCATGTCCATCGGACTCTTCAAACCTGCCCATGCTATCTTCAACAATGAACTCTTTAAAGACATCCAGTTTCAAGATTTCCTGACTTGCTCTGTAAATACTCCATCCTTCAGGATCGATAAATTGAAGTCGCTTATAAACTTCATGGTCTTCCAGTTTCGATACTTCCTTTATTGCTTTTTTAAGTATAATGTTCAGACTTTTCGATACATCTTTTATTTGTTCTTGTAATTCGCCTTCTGACTCTTTCAGAAAATAAATATCTTCCCTGAGATCATCAAGTGTTTCATTCAGACTGGTATTGTCACTTTTTAGATTTGTGATTTCCATCAACTGAATATCCAGTTCATTTGACATTGATTCAATGAGATATGGATTATTTAAAACCCTGATCATTGACTCAAACAACTTTCTAAATCTTTTTATCCATTCTTCCATTGCCTCATCTCCATTCATCCAGATATTTATACGGATAAAATTTCTGTGACCTTGCAAAGCGAATCATAAATCCAACTTGATCGACTACAGAGATATTGGATCGATCTTTGGTGAACATCATGACACTCCCTGCTATGACAACAAGAATCGACACCATACTTACCACCACGTTTTTGGAAATCATGTAATACACAAAATCCATGATTCCTGCTAGTAGCGTTACCATAATGGTTTTAAATAACTCTTCTTTGCCGAAACCATCAAAAATTTCAACTCTTGTTTTTAGCCCCTGGGGAATATACAGGGGATTCTTTCTTCTTTCTTCCATACGCACCTCCATCACATGTAATAGTTCATGACCAAATCTTTAATCTGCCATATGCTTTCAGCTAATACGTAAAATATGACCGTGTTTTTCATTCTCTTTTTATAGCTGGCACTTTGCTCCTCATCAGTACCGATATGAATAAAACAATAGACAACTCTAAGTACCGCACCTACTCGTATCAGGATCATTAAAGCGTCTGCCATTTCTTTTAATAAATCCACTGCTTCAACCTCCCTTTACTTGGTAAAGACTGCCTTTCCCATTTGATAGATACGAGCTGTTGAGTATACTCTGTTCATCATGCCACCACCGCCGTTGCCACCGGAAATAATCAAGAATTCCTGCAAGAACTTGGGTGTTCGAAGTGCCAATAAAAGTGCCGCTACACCCCAAAACACATGAGCGTTGAGCATAAGCGAAACACCCAGTTTGGCTAAAACAATTTGTACTAGAACAGCCGTGGTACTCTGAAAGAATTTTTGAATATAGGTTCTAAAAATCCCGTTATCCTGATCCATCAAACCAACACATGCCAAAGGTAAGCCGATTCTTAGAATAAGAATTTCAAGTCCTCTCGTCAGAAACTGAATATAGAGCATGAAAAAGCATATGAAGAAAATGATTGATACGATGCCGGTAAAGATTCCGGCACTTGTTATCCCTGTTATAATGGCACTAAAGTCTGTTGCCATGCCATTAGACACTTCCGTAATCAGTTGATTGCTTAAATCATCAATAATATCTGCCAACCATCCATAAAGCGACGGAAAGCAGATGGCAATCGCAAGGGCTTTAAAAAATCCGGTCAAAAGCATAATCGGGTCAATCTCTGCATCACCTTCAGTCCATAAAATGTACCTTTCAAAACCCTTCTTTAAAAACTTAAGCACTATGAGCGAAACACCAAAAGAAAAGAAAATGTCAAAGATACCGCTTATGCCACTTGTTCCAAGCAGTGCATCCATATAGTCTTCCGCATGAAGGGCAATCGGAACAAGACCGTCAAGGAGCGTATTCACATATACCAAGCAACCTGATAATATCGCACCAATCAATAGCATGATGACGTATTCCATTTATATGCACCTCCTAAAAAAGGCCAAGGCAAAAGCCCTGACCTTTCATCAATTAATCAAAATAATACTCTACAGAGTAGGTAATATTCGACTTGTTATACATGCAATTGTGATTGGTATAATAATAAAACTCCAACTGCGAATAGATGCCTGCGGTCATAGTTCTACTAAAGGTGATACCGTTTTTTGTTGTCGCATAATCCAGCTGATCCCACTGATTGGTATTGATGTTATAACCTCTTACTCGTCCATAGTCACTACCGCTATGCCCTGATACTGGCGGTACAGTAAACGTATATTCCGTAATCGTCGCACCATCTAGTCCTTCTTCCAAAATAACAGAGTCAGGTCCGGTCAGAGTCATACCACCACCGGAATTAGCATCTGCTACAAAGAATACAATAGCTGACCAAGGTGATTCTGCACCTGCCGCATCCACGGCTTTAACTCGAACGACATTTTTCCCCAATGGATAGGTCTGTGTTTCTGAATTTCGATTTTCCCATACATATGAAATAGCATCACCATCTGGGTCTGAACTTTGGGCTGTTATTGTCACCGCAGTTCCCGGGGCAACACTATTGGTATTTGGTGAACGAGAAATAACCGGTGCCGTTGGAGCTTCATTTGTGATGGTAAAGGTCTTAACGAGCCAATCTGAATAGAAACCGGCTTCATCTTTTGCTCTCACTTTGATTTCATGATTGCCGACTTCATAATAATCGTCCGCTGTTCTTCCTTCATATTCTAGCGTTGTGGCATCTCCATCAGCATCAATTGCACTCGCTTCTATGTTGACAAAGAACTTACCATCCTTCGTCGTTCTAGTCTGTGTTGCTGTCATTGTTACCGTAGGGATATCATTTTCCACTGTGAAATTTACTGATAGCCAATCCGAATAAAAACTGGCTTCATCTTTTGCTCTCACTCTGATTATATGATTTCCTACTTCATAATAATCGTCCGCTGTTCTGCCTTCATATTCTAGCGTCGTTTGATCTCCATCAGTATCAGAGGCACTTGCTTCGATATCAACAAAAAACTTGCCCTCTTTCGTCGTCCTAGTTTGTTCTGCTGTCATTGTGACTGTTGGGATAGCATTTTCCACCGTGAAATTCACCGACAACCAATCTGAATAAAATCCGGCTTCATCTTTTGCTCTCACTCTGATTTCATGATCTCCGACTTCATAATAATCATCTGCTGTCCTGCCTTCATATTCTAGCGTTGTGGTATCTCCATCAGCATCTGTGGCACTCGCTTCTATGTTGACAAAGAACTTACCATCCTTTGTCGTTCTAGTCTGTGTTGCTGTCATCGTGACTGTTGGTATTGCATTTTCTACAGTAAAGCTTACTTCCAGCCAATCTGAGTAAAATCCTGCTTCATCTTTTGCCCTTACGCTGATTACGTGATTTCCGACTTTATAATAATCATCTGCTGTCCGGCCTTCATATTCTAACGTGGTGACATCTCCATCAGCATCAAAGGCACTTGCTTGGATATTAACTAAGAATTTGCCATCTTTCGTAGTTCTGGCTTGCTCCGCTGACAGCTCAACTTCTGGTGCAGTATTTGTCACCTCAATTTTTTCTGAAGTCTGATACCTCCTTCCATATGAATCAATGATTGTTGCTGTCAAATCAAAAATACCCATGTCCCGAATAGCAATTTTTCCACCTAAATCGGTAAGTTCACCTATATAATCCACAGGCTCACCCTCTTTTGCCAAAGTCCAATTCACACTATTGTCCTGCAAATTTTCAATGAATGTTATTACTTCAAATGTTGTTCCAAAATGAATAGATTCCGGCATTTGAAATGCTAATTCGATAATGGGTTGTATATTGATTTCTTTACTCGTTGAAAAGCTTCGATTGAGAAAATCTGTCATGGTAGCCGTTAAGATATAGTCACCCTCGTCCAGAAATGTGATCTTGCCACCTAATGCTGACAAATCACCCGAAATGGATGTTGCAACATCTACGATTTCACCATCTTTCTCTAATGTCCACTCTATCGGCAACACATTATTATTCCCATGGGTTCTGACATCGACGCTGCTGTCTGTATAAGCCAAAGATGGAATATCAAAATCAATATTTAGAACTGGTAACACCTCAATTTTTTCTGCCGATTCAAACAAGAACGTTCTGCCGGTTACATCAGTGGCTCTTACGACCAATTCATAAACACCTGATCTTTTCAATCTAATTTGACCACCATCTTGATCTAGTGAGCCACTAACATACGTGGACCAATCTTGAAATCCATAAGTATTATCAAGTAGCCATTCAACAGACAAATTATCTAACTCACTACTTGTAACGTCCACCTGGATATTCGTATCTGTATGGGCATACGTTGGATATGAATAGGTTACTACCGGCACTGGATAAACCTTGAAAGTTTGTTCGTAGCTATAAACTCTTTCAGCATCGTCCTTGAACGATACTTTTAGTAAATAGTCACCTTTTTGATTAAACTGGATATCGCCACCATCATTAGACAACTGACCACTTACAACATCTGATAACTTAACTGGTTCACCATCTCTAAACAGTTCCCATGTCGCCTGATGATTGCCAATTTCATCGAATTCGGCTTCCACTGTAACGACATCATCCGTATGGAAAATTTCAGGCACATAAAAACCGGCAGATCCTACAGGATACACTGTCACTGTTGTATCATCCGTAAATACCCTACCGGTCTCATCCGTTGTTGATGCTTTTAAATTGTATACGCCTTGCTGTTTAAATCGAATGGTTTCAGTTCCTACCTGAACATCGCCTGCAATGAACTCTGATACAGACACTTCTTCGCCATTTTTTAGCAAAGTCCATTTGATATTACCCTCATCATCAATATTTTCTATCTCAACCGTTAGCGAAATTGATCGATCGGTATGGGTAACAGTTGCATCCACATCTACCTGAATACTTATAATAGGATAAACCACAATTTCTTCAGAAGCCGTGGTAATCTTGCCAAGATCATCTTCAATATTCGCAATCAACTTATAATTGCCTTGTTGCCCGAACTGAATCGTTCCACCTCTATTCGACAGTTCACCATTTACCAAGTCATCAATAGCAATCTTTTCATCCCCCTTTTCAATCGTCCATTCTACCGTTCTATCCCCAGAATTTTCAACAGCTAAGTCTATTGGCATAATAGTATCCGTATGAACGACTTTTGGTACATCCATTTCCATTGTGATATTCGGGTACACGATGATTGTACATTCTGAAATGTTTGTTCTGCCACGGCTATTTTCTGCAATGGCTCTCAATGTATAAATTCCTTCTGAATTAAAGACAATTGATCCTCCATCAATGTTTAATTCTCCTTCCGTCACTGAATCCATGTCTATGGGAAGATCATCCTTAAGAATCGACCATTCAACGTTTTTCACATACTTTGACTCCGCTTTGATACTAATTGTTTCACCTTCATATGCTGTCTCTGCAATCTCGAAATTATACTGAGGCGCTGGTACATGGGATGAATGATGACCGGAAATAGCTTCATCATCTGATTTTACTTCTTCCTCTACCACAGTTTCAGTCTCTTCCGCATTTTCGGCAGCAGTTTTTATGTGTTCAAGTCGATAGATCATCGTAAAAGCTTCTGCTCGTGTTGCCAATCCTTGAGGTTTTAATGTCCCATCCGGATACCCATGAACTAATCCAGTCTGAGTTGCTTTTTCAATAAACTCCGTGTCCTGTTCGTCTAAATCTGAAATATCCGTATAGCCGATTTCACTATTTGCGATTTTTTCATTTGATATTTCATCCGTTAATCGAACCATCATCTTCATGATTTCCAGTCTGGTGATTGGTGTATTAGGGCTATAATTGTCACCATACTCTTCTTCAAGTATGATGTCCTTTCCAATCAAGTATTTGATATCTTGCTGTGCAAAGTTTCCTTGTATATCCTTGAACTTTGATTGCACAGTTTCAATATCTTCGCCATCCATTCCCACGATTCTTGAAAGAATGACAGAAAACTCTGCTCTTGTAATCATAGAATCCGGATGACAAAGTCCATCCGGATATCCATGAATAAGCCCTTCTTTTGCTAATAGGTCAATGGTTTCCTCTGCCCAGTGACCTTTTGTGTCGTCAAAGATACCATCAGAAGCATATGCTAATCCTGAAAAGTTTGACATCACAATACCTAAGATTAGTACAAAACTCAACCATCTATTTCTATGCCTATTCATCTTTTTCACACTCCTTTTAGCCTGCAAAGTTAAACATTTCTTCAATTCTTTCTTGTAAAGTTGGGAGAATCACGTCACCGAAAAGTGCGTATAATCCGGCTAACAGCAAGGCACCGATCACGATGGAGATCAAGATTTTGACCGCTGAATCCACCATGCCTTCACCGCTGTTACCTGCAAGAACCATTCTCCCTTTTACAACTGTTTTTACCATTTCCATTTTTGCTTTGTTCATTAACTTTCTCATTTGATTTCCTCCATAAATTGTATTTGTATTATTATTGGGCTTAGCCCATGTTATACGTAATAACCGATAATCAAATTAAGGGTTGCCGATGCTAATACAGCACCAATGACAGAAACAATGACCGTAATAATTCGATTGTTCCATTTCTTCTGATCGATTTCATCCGCTGCACTTCGTCGGATAAAGAAATAGATAATCAGCAACACCCCAACAATTGGTGCTAAGACCATCAACCATGTTGTGACATCTTGAATTAAGTTTTCTGTTCCTTTGACAAGCTTGCTATCTTGAACCGTATCAGCCATGACCGGTACAGAAGATGTCAACATTACGATTCCCGTTCCTAAAATAACTTTAACTAACTGCGTCACTCTGTTTTTTAACTTCTTAAGATTCACCTTGCTCACCACCTTTCATATTGCGTCTATAAACATAATTGGTTTTTTCTTCACCTTGGGTGAAATACTCCCAGACATTCCATGTATCAATGGCCGTTGGGGATTTTCTCTGCTTCCTGTTTTTCTCTCTTTTCTCACGCACCTTTCTGTTATGTTCCTTGTCCCCCAGTCCAAAAAGGACATTAAAAAACCACTTCGATAAGTCCGGTAATTGCATCATCGCCGGATGATTTCTCGAAGTGATCAATGTGTAAGGTCTATTAATTCGCCTAATCTCGTCCACTGTTAAAAGTGCACGATGCGTTAGATTAATACTATGGGAACTCGATGGATTAGAGTATTTACCATGAGATGAACTGAGTGAATATGTCGAAACCGTATAATTTCCCAGCTTCTTAGAAATTTCATCTAAGGTTGCCAAATCATCCGCTTGAAGATAAAGCCATGTTTCACAGTTGGATTTGATCGTTCCGGCAACTTCTTTACCATATTTCTCATCCAGCTGCATAAAACTCTGAAGGAACAGATTAAACCGTATTCCTCTACCACCGCCTACCGTCAGCTTATTAGCAAAATCGGGAATCTTTACGAAGTTGCCAAATTCTTCAAGCATGAAGTTGACTCTTCTCTTTAACCGACCGCCTCTTTCATCTGCATTCTTGACTAACTGCATATAGCACTGATTAACAAAGAGACTTGCCAGACTATAATAGGTCGTCTTCTCATCCGGTAATACAATGAATAGTACCTGCTTTTCAGTTCCCATCTTTCTCAAGTCAAAATCACTGTGTTCTGTCATGGAATGAATCAGTGGATTTGTAAACAACCGCAATGTTGTTAAAGCCGATGTATAGAACGATCCCCTTGTTTTACTAGGTGCTACTTCACTGATTGCCAGCAAGGCTTTTGCCGGATGATGCGCCGGCATATTCTTCATATACTTAATGATAGGCATGGTTCCATCCACAACTTTGCACATCTCGCTAATGAAAAAATAAACGTTACTCATGTTCTGAAACCTTCTGGCTTTACCATCTCGATTATCATAAACAACTGCCATGATGGCACTGGCAATGATGCTCGCTTCCCCATTGGTCCAAATCTTTTCATTGTGGCTATTCTCGGGAACTAGAGCAGCCGTTAAATCCCAAGTTGCATCAACTGCTTTAGGAATATCATTTTCATCAATGGCATCGATGACCGGCTGCAAGAAATTGTACCGATCACTTTTTAGTGGATTCTTAAAGTCCAAACAGATGACTTCATATCCAAGTGCCTTAAAATACGGATAGGTATAAGTGAAAATCTCGCCTTTAGGATCGCTGACAACCAAACTTTCACCAGATAATCCTAATAGACCGACTGACTGAAGGACAATGGATCTTGTTTTTCCTGATCTTGTCGCTCCAATGCACAGACTATGGGTATCTTCATCAATATATAAGATACGTTCTGCCTCCTGTTCTTTAGCAAATCCAATGACAATCCCACCTTGACTTAACTCGGATATCGAATATTCCTTTGCCTTGGTTTCTGATAAAACCTTTTCATAGGCTCTTTCACCAGCAACTTCTGAAACCCTTTGGTTGGTTTCTTTTTCACAAAAACCTTTCTCTTTTGAGTTTTCTGTTTCTTCTTCATTATTTTCAATCCTTTCAAGTAATTGTAGTAGATCGTTCTTTATTAGTTTTACCGATTTATACGCTTCTTTCTTTTCTTCAGCTGTCATCCATCTGGCTGAACCAAATTGCATTTGCCCTGCTTTGACAGGCGTTGATATCTCAGGCGTTATCTCTTCCAAATCGGATTGATAAGGTTTCATATTTGCCAGATAGAAATATACGGCACATATGAGTATGAACCCTTGCAGATAAAGAAATAGCGACAAATGTTGACCACTTGCCGCCATACTTTCAAAACATGATTTCATTGGGATAAAACGAAGCACTTTCGTTTTTCCTGACAATAAAAAATGTAGATTCGTGGAAAAATATATGTTCATCCATAAACCTACAAGAAATATCAGTATTGAAACCACCATCTTCAATTGTTTGTATTTCACCTTTAATATCACCTCACAATTCTAGTCCGTCATCATCCACCAGTTTCAGTTCTTTCAGCTTTTCATGCCGCAATATCTCTAGGATAAGCTGTTCTATTTTTTCCAGTATCGAACCAATGGCCTTTTCATCCTTAAAATCAAGATCGCCGTTGAGTCCAACATAGTTCACTAAACTTGTATGAATCAATTTCAAATCCGTTTCGCCAAATAGTCTTTTCGAGGATATCAGACCTGATCGCTTTGCAAAATCCTCTTTGGCTGCATCCAGATCAATAAAATAATGACCTAATGTAACAGCATTACCATCATAGGTATATTGCCATGTCACAAACTCAAAACCATCAAACATCTTCTTCATTGCGAGAACATGACCATTATAATCAAGTATCTTTCGATACCCCTCTCTCAATCCATTTACATTCAACGGCTCCAACCGATCATAAAGCTCCATTAAGTTTCTCATCCATTTGACCACCTTTCATTACATACTATTTTCACTTTCTTTGTCCCAATTCAGACCTTTCCCTTTCTTGGTTTCTTCAACTTTTTCTTTTAACGATTCACCTTCCAGTGTTGATAATGGATAGTTTTTACCGGTATTCGATGGCATATCCAACTTAGCCAATTGAACTGCTGATAACAGCATCTCCATCTTATTTCTGGCAATTTTGGCGTCCATCCTCTGACCATTAAGTTCAAAGGCTTTTAAGAGTGCCTCCTTTGTAAAATGTTCCGGTGGATACAATTTTCTATTTCTGCTTTTCTTGCCTTCTGCATTAGTAAAGGTAATGTATTTTCGTGTATCACTCCAATCCACCTGATAACCCAACTTATTCATGTTATCAATAAAGTCTTCTTGACTTCGTGATATCCATTTCACCTTTTTAACTGCCAAATAGAGTTCGTATTTCCAGCTATGACCTTTTTCCTTAGTACGATATTCTCCACGGTTGACATGATTGCCAGACTTTCCTTGTGTAATAAGCAATCCATATTTTTTACAGATTTCATCTGAATAATCTTTTATCATTTGAAGCTGCTCTGCACTTTGCTTCCACTTTTTACCCGTGTCTTTATTGACGGTATTTACGACAAAATGCGTATGAAGATGATCTCTGTCTGTATGAACTGCATACGCAATTTGAAACCCTTTAAACTGTTCCATCTGCACAAGTTCATCAGCAATTTGCTTAACCATCTCAGGTGTCACTTTATCGTAGGGTGCAAAGCTCTGCGTAAAATGGATATATTGCCTACCACCTAATTTGCTATATTCAGTCTTGGTCATGTAGAATTCGTTATAGGCTTTATTTGCAACGCAGTTGTGTCCCCCTATAAGACCGACTTCTGTTTTAGCAGGATTAGTGATGTATTTCAAAACTCTTTTAAGAGCAGCAAGCGTGTTATTTTTTCCGTTAATAAATTCTATAACTGCCATTCTTCTTAAATCTCATCTGGTTCATAATCCAGCTCATCAGCTAAAATTTTCAAGTCTTCAATCATCTTCTTGCTGAATTCCGATTTTACACCAACAGCTTCATACAGATCGGATAAAGCACCGATCATCTTTTCCGGATTCTCTGAAAAAAATCTTGATTGCCTGATGTCCTGAGATATCAGAAAATCCTGCCCTTTAGCATATTCGCCCTTAATGACTACGTCCACTGCATATGAACCATCCGTAATACCTATGGTGGTATACTTTCCATCCGTAGGCAGCTGATTAAAATAATCCGCAGCTTCCTTTAGGTTATCAATCCATTTACATCCATTCCCATACCGATAAATATGATATGTCATTGTCATTTCCCCTTTCTCTTCACTAATTTGCATAATTCATCCCATTGCCCCGAAAAAGTATCTCTGGCTTGTGTTAAATTCACTTCCTTGATTTTTCCTTGATGGGCTAATAAGGTCAACTGATTTAAGTTATTGCCGATCTTGGAAAGTTCATGATTCATTTGCTTTATGTCGTCAAAAAAAATAATCTCCTTGTCCAGTGCGGACAAGGAGACATATTTACTGATTGAAAGATTTGCTCTTTCAGCTTTCTTTTTTATTTTATTGTATTCGGTTTCTGTTACTCGGAAGCCTATAAATTTTGTTTTGTTGATAGCCCTCACTCCTTTACGCAACAAAGGCGCCTGGAGTATAAACCCTCAAGCGCCTCATTAGTTATTTAACTTCTACACCCGTTACTATAGTGTCCGCTTCCCCATCTCTATCAGAATCCACGGCGACTACACTCCCTGCAGAACCCATATATCCATACATTGGATTCTTTTTAACTATCGCTAGATAGCCGCCTATATTATGCTGTACAGTGAACACCCCATAATCGTATAACGTTTCTTTACCTGACAGAACCTTATCATGGTGATAAGTATCGAACATAAGCTTGTCAACTGCACCCGAAACTCCTACGAATACAGCTATAAGTTCTTCAGTAGTATACTCTTCAGCGTAGTGCTTAAACTTTGTTTGTGTTCGTAAGAACTGTTTCGCTCCAGAGTACTTATAATCCTCTCCTCGAGACTTCATGTAAATAGTATCTCCGTCAATCTCCCAATAACTCCCTAACCCATCAATACCAACATAAACATAACCTCTTAGAATTAGGTTACCTAAGTGATCTCCCTTGTCTAGTTTAGCTATAACCGTAATTGCTTGCTCTCTAGTGAAATTACCTTTCGTATCGAAGTGACCCAATGAAGTGATCTTTCCATTAGCATGAGTAAATTGTCTTGTTCCATTAATAAATCCTGCACCGTAAGCCCAAGCTACAGCATCTCTCGCCCAAGAAGAAGCTTCGTTAATATCGTCAAGAGTCTCGTAAGCATCATAACCTCCAGGAGACCAAACTGTTTGTAAATAATTTACAAACATTATAGCAGCTTGCTCTCTGGTGATTAAACCGTCAGGATTGAATTTTCCTCCGCCTATTCCGTTTACCATACCTAAGATGTTAGCTACCTTAACATACTTATTTTCTGTATCAGTGAAAGACTCTGTAGTAGATACTCTACCTAAGAAATCATCAACATCGAACTCACTACCAAACCCTGTGTATGTTTTTGTTCCAGTACCAGGCTTCTGGTAATCAGCATTAATTTCAGCAAATACAGCTGTTACAAATAGTTCAGCAAATTCTTCTCTAGTAATAGGTTGTTGGTATTTACCTTGTAGATGAGCTGGAACGTATCCTTTCTCAATAGCTTCTTCTACAAAATCTTTTGCCCATGACGAAGGCGTATCTCCCTCTGCCGCATAAACTGGAACTGCTCCGATAACCATCGTAAGTAAAATTAACATTGTAATAATCTTTTTCATTAAACTCCTCCAAATAATAAATTATCGCCACAACAACTTCAATCTCTAATAATAGTAAAAATTGATTAATCACTTCCTAAATCCAATTTTCTATTAGATCATCTATGTTCACGCAATTTAAATCTTCAATACTTAAAATATCAAAAAATGACTTAATTTTCAATTTGTATCACTAGCGTTGCATAAAACTTAATCAATAGCAAAAGAACAATAAATAACAATAATGTCTATTAAGGGGTTTAAAATCAATAAAAAAGTCCTTATACTAGATTCATGGAGCACACATAGATGGTCTCGCACAAATCTAATACAAGGAACACAACATCTATATTATATGAAATTTAAGACCATTGGTAAAGTACTTGAACCCCTAAATTCAAAAAAAGTTAAAAATATCATCAAAACGAATAACTGTGATGCTTATGCCAAGAAGTTAACGACTCAAAACCTAATCAAACTCTTTGTCACCGCAAACCTGAAAGAACATGATGGCCTCAGAGCCATCTCAACGGATCTGCTGTTTGATGACAATTATCAGAGGTATCTTAAACTAGATTCTATAAGCCCTTCCCAGCTCTATAGACGACTGTCAGCTCTCGATACATCTGTGCTCCAGAACATCTTCACGCATCTGGTGTCACAGCTTCACGGGCAGTTTGAGAGCGCCCAGTTGAATGAAGATACATTGGCACTGAATATTGTTGATGCCAGCGTTATCACAAAAGCATTAACGGGCATGGCGTGGGCGAAGTACCAAAAAACAAAAGCGGGTGTCAAATTACATCTCGGCCTTCGCTATTATGGTGAAAACGCACTTTATCCAAGTAAAGCCACTGTCACTGGCGCAAAAGAACATGATGTGAGTGAAATGCTCAGCGTGACGGATTTTACACCAGGCGTCATCAATGTTTATGACAGAGGCTATGTGGATTACGATCGCCTAGATCAAATCCACGAAGCTGGTGGTTGTTTTGTCGTTCGCATGAAGAGCAACTCTGTGACATGGGCGAATACGCGCTATGATAATCCAAAGGGCGTTCTTTACGCCTCAAAAGGCCCTGTGGGTTCAGGCAGCAAAAAGACTAGGCATGAATACCACTATATTCAGCAAGCAGATGATGACGGAACTATTTATCACTTTTTGACAAACGTCCCTGACCTTGAAACCGACACAGGGCTCTGTTTTGAAGACGTCTGTAATCTCTATAAACTCAGGTGGAAAATTGAACTCTTTTTCAAATGGCTTAAACAGCATTCTAAAGTCAAGCATTTCTTTGCGACTGATGAAGTCGGCGCGGTAAACCAAATTTACCTTTCGCTCATTCTCTACTGTCTACTCGCTCTGTTTAAGCAAAACCTGAGAACAGACGCACCACTAAACAAGATCAGGGTTGCTATAAGAGCAAGTCTTTACAGTACTTTTGAAAGTTTCAAACGAAAGATTATGAGGCTCAATCCTTTTTAGATTAATCTATCCATATGTGGCTCCCATCACTGTGCAACGAGACTGTCTGCTTAGAGTCAGCTTTTTTTCATTAGTAGAATCGACAGGGTTACATTTTTATCCTTATAAAGCGTAATATGGATTTGCTCTAGATTTGTAGTTGAGTTTATGCAACGCTAGTGAATTTGTATTTTCTATTGCCATAAGTTCCCTTATTTTTAAAATGGTTAAGATAATAAAGCCTTTCTAAATATGTAATATACTTAGAATCAGATGGCCAGAATGATGACACTTTATCAACCTCATAAATATATTTCCCACTTAACTCATTATTAGTAAACTCACCAATCAAATGATTCGCTGCAATTATAGGAATAGGAACTTTACAGGTTCTATACTTTGGTAAACCCGGTTGTTTATTTCTTGATCTATAACCATAATGAGTAGTAAATTTTCTTATGGTCAATTTCCCAAAATGATCAATAGGTATTATGGTTTTATTTGCATAATCAATACACATTTCACCCATAAACTCAATGTCAATAAAGTTTTGAGCCTCATTAATATAATGCACGGAATCTCCGCAATATTGGTCAACAATATTACCATCTATTCTTAATCTTATATCTCTACCTAAACTATGCTGTTTTAACAATTCTTTATTGAATAAGTTAACCCTTTGATTGTAATCTTGACAAGTTTTTTTATTAATTCGTCGATATACACCAAGAACTTTTTCATTTTGAAATTCGCCAAAAATTTCTTCCAAGTATTTATCAGTTTCATCAAGCACTATTTTTTTATACTCATACATAACAAATCTCCTTATAATTATCGAGGGTTTGGGATACTTCCCAACATTCAAGCACACTTTGTTAAACAAAGTGGAAGCTTGCCCTCACGAAAGCAGAGCTTTCTTATTCGGTCTTTGTGGATATTGAAAAAAAGTCACTTCAAATCATCTTTTTCATAAAAGGTAAAGGATGCATTCATAAAGGCCGGCATATAATTCATCTTAACTTGATTTATAAGAAATTCATGATATTTTCTTCCATTATCATTCACAAATTCATACTTTTTATAAACATTATATACATCATTAACACTAGGAAGATATTTTAAATATCCAACGAACCGATTATCTTTCATTACTAATAGTTCATCCTCTTTGAATGTTATAACTTCAATATAGCTTTCGATTTTCCTAGAGAACAAAATACTTACTGTGCTTGGTATGCTTGAATCTCCAAAACTTGTAAGATCAACATATGGAAAGGCATAATCTGAATTTGCTCTAATATCATCCCAGGTAATATTTTCATCATATTTCTTGCTGATCTGAGCTTTATAATTGATTTCATGAATCCTATAGTAATTATGGGCATTTTCGATATCTTTTAATATAGAATCGAACACCAATTTTATAGAATCATCAACCAGTTTAATCATCTTTTCTATACACACTTGAATATCAACACTTGTAAATGCATTATTGTCTTTGGTAAAGCCCTCTATCAAATGCTTAATCTCATTATCCTCGCCCAAAATCTGAAAACTCATTTTTGTCGGCAAGTCTTTTATATGTTTTACTCGATTATTCGCCTTTGTAAGAAAAATATAATCACTGTTCAGTGAAATCACTTCAAAGGCTGATAAAGTCTCTTGAAATTCTTCACCAGAATCCTTAAGTTTTTTTAATATAAACCCAAAATCAACCCTATCAATCTTAAATGCATCGTTTGCAAATAACGTCAAATTTACAATCTGTGCAAGAGAATCGAAAATATTCCTTGAGTATTGCAAAATATCCTTAATGTATTTACTTGCCAAAAAAGATAGTCCTACATCAATACCTAATAATTCAACAGTATCATCAAATGCTTTAATTTCAACTGGCTTATTACTTTTTGTTTCAATTCTATCTTGAATTTTATAATTTAGAGACATATTATATTCATTGATTTTTATCTCATTTTGCTCAATAACTTTTTTTAGAAATTCATTGCTGTACAAGATGATTTTTTGGTTTTCATTTATATTTTTTAGAAACTGGATTGCATCACATAGTTTTTTTTCAAAAAATTTATCTTGCATTTTCATATAATCAATTGGCATTTTCTTCATCTCCTCTTCAACACTGACATATCAATAACATTATACCACATATTTTACCAATCCAATTTCAAGTATCTACCTCCCCATTTCCCACATTTCCTCTATTTTTTTAATTTTCAATAACCATATCAAATCGCATATCAATTCCACCTTTAGCCACTATGAAGTCCCTCTTATTCATGACATAAAATACATCTCGAGGTGTTAATTTCCCGTCGTCAAATCCGTTATAAAGATTATATGCAAGCCTGAGCAGCATTCTGCCGCCGCCACCCAGACTCATAAGCTCATCCACTAAATTGAACGGCAGAATCTCATGGATTTCAAAATCGTAGATACTGTAACGCCTTAAATACAAATCTTCATTGCCACTGATAATGTAAAATAATGATTTCCTGCGAATATCCTTCGGATGTGTATGGTCCTGAAACAATAGCTTTTGATAATTGGTTACATGGTTTTTATCTATAAAGTACATCGAACAGCCCCTTTCACATTTCCATTTCTTCTTCCATATCCCATTCTGGTTTATAAGTTGCTATTGCTTCTCTTACCTGCTCTGTTTGATGACTGTTTTGAATTGCAAGCAAGTCTTCATTAAAATCCTTTCCGGTAGGACTATGTCTTAGGAGTTTATAATCTTCATGATACTTTTCATTGAACTGCTGACAAGCAAAATGCCCTGCTTCGTCGTTATCGAGGCAGAGCATAATGCGATTGATCTCCGGATGCAATTGCAGATATTGGTGTAGCGCACGATCTGCTACGCCACCTAAAGATATCATGTGATGATCAAAGGATTGAATTCCATGAATATCAAGCAGCGTCATGTAACTCATCAGATCTATCGGTGATTCAAAGACACAAACCGTAGTGCTACTTCCTTCAAATGAAAAGGGAAATGCCTTATCGGAGTTTTTCACATCTCCCCGATAGGATTTCCCATGAGTATTGGTGCTACGAACACTGGCATATTTAGGTTGGTTGTCACCGTCATAACCCACAAAGACACAACTACGGTGCTTGTTTTCGTATAGCTTACCTTGGCTGATAAAGTCATAGACAACTTCTTTATCAATACCTCTGGACTGTATCAGATAAGCAATAATATGTTTGTAAGTATCATTTTTATCCGGTAATTCAAATGTTCCCTTTTCTTCTTCAACAGATTCGACTCTTGGAATGAAGTCACTTTTTTCAGTACCCAACAGAGTGTAAACGGCATCTACCCAAGTCTTGCCTTCCATCTCCATAACAAATTGGATCGGACCGCCTCCGATATCTCGGGAAAACCAGTTCCACTTAGTCCCATAGACATTAATATAAAGGCCACCATAATCCTTTACTTTATATGAATTACCTACTTTTTTCAGATTCAAGCCAATCTTATCTGCATAGGCAATCAAGTTGCAGCTATTTGCCTGATCCAGTTCTTCCTCTGTAAATCGCTTCATCATTAGCACCCCTCATCTAAGTCACCAAAATTCATGGTTTCAATATCCCCATCAAAGGTTTGAATGACACGTTTCAAAACTTCAATCTTTTCATGTTCATCTGGTTCAAGCTCAAGTAGATCATGATGTAGTAAGAAGCTTTTAACCCCCTGTTCCAAAATGCAATCTTTGACCATTTCTTTGGATTTATCTTTGACACCAAGTATCCAACTTACGGTATCACTGCTCTGCTCACGAATATAACTGGTTCTATCTTGATTCATCTAATCCCTCCTACATTTCAAGTTCTTCGTCTGTTGATACATCATATGTCTCTGTTTCTTCTTCAGCAGCATTCAATGCTATAGGATCATAATTAGCAACATCCATCTTGTTATCCGGCAAAACACCATTTTCCGCCATAGAACTGAATCCGTAGCCGCCTACAATAATATGATCGATCACATTGATATCTAATGGCTTAAAAATATCAACTATCCGTTGTGTCAGTGCAATGTCCTCATGAGATGCTTTTAAACTGCCTCCGGGATGATTGTGTGAAAGCATTATGTTACTGCAATCATTTGCAAGAGCCATTTTCAGGATATCTCTCGGATAGACAACTGCCATATTAGTTGTTCCTTGAGACACGGTTCTCATTTCAATAATACTGTTGCTGTTATCCAGAAAAGCGACAAGAAACCGTTCCTTATCTTTCACACCACCTAGAAGTGATGCAAAATATTTGCCGGCATCTTTTGGCGATCTGAAAGTAATTTTTTCATTTTCCTGGTCCAGTTTTAGCACATTGTAGGATGCAATGAATTCATTAAGTTTATTGATTTTCTCCAGCTGCCTTTCATTTGGCTCAACAACGCCTGGATGTTCCAAGATGTTAAATGGATTATTGTCTTTAGCATAGCTTTTAAGCTTAGACATTGATATGCCTGTCAACTTATTTAAGCTTTTGAAGAAGCTGTCTGAGTAGGTATCTTTCGTTGCCATATTATTGTCCTCCCTTCATTTTTTCAATCGCCTTTGCTTTTGTATCAATGACTTCTTTAAGTGCTCTGATTCTCTCTTTCTCAATGTCATCGATATCCAATGCATCAATACTTGCAAAGAACATTGGAAGCCCCATCTGATTTACTGCCCCAATGACTTTCTGCTCTGATTCCTCTGCAAAATCAAGCACCTCACACATAAGTTCAATTACATTATCCTGTTTGATATTCTGTACCATTTGTCTCGTCATCTAATTCGTCTCCTTCCATAGAAATAGCAGGGACTATATCCCTGCTAAACTGTCATTTCTTCGTCATCTTCAATTACCGTGTCTTCAATAAAATCACCTTCACTAACTGTTATGCCTTCATCTCCTTTATCCATATCCAGTTCAGCATTCAGTTCAAATTGCCTGGTTAGTTTTTGATTTAGCTCATCCTCATACATAAAGGGCTTTTCCCATTCTTCTTTGGATTGAGCCAAGTCCCGTTCATACTCATCAATCTGACTTTCTGTTTTTTCAAGGCGTTTTTCCATGCCTTCCATGAGATTTTCAAGTCTCACCATATTACCGTGTGGGCTATCCCCGAATTCAACTTCATACTTCTGCTGTCCATGAAGCAACATCTTGTGTTGTCCAAAGAAGTTATTCTTCAAAATCATAAGATCAAACCCGTTAAATGTACCAACATGCATTTCCTTATCCGGCTCAGCCTTTGATAACAGGACCTGTAAATAAGTTCCGGCTTTTTCTCTTTCATCAAAATACTTGCCGTTAATGGTAATCTGAAATGCCTCATGCTTGTTCATGTCACGTTTGCTAATATCTTTAATCAGACCCTCACGACGTTGTTTTGACTGCTGAATCAACTTTGGATACCTGTAGGTGAAATTATCCTCCATTGCATAGCGTCTGCTGTTATATTCCGATTTAAGTAGGCTCAATCGACTGACTTCATTATCAACCGTCATCTTCTCTTTAATTAATGGATTACCCGTTGCCAATGCTTTAACTTCTGCAAAAGACAATACGGTTTCATCGATATCCTCTGCATTTCTTGCAACAGATTTTCCTGTCATGATCTGGCTGATGAAGCGTTGCTTATTCTCGACAATTTGCCACAAGTACGCGTCAAAAGTCCCTTTTGTAACGTACCGATGGATGTTGACTTCCTCGTTTTGATTGCCTTGTCTTAGGATTCTTCCCTCTCGTTGCTCCAAATCACTTGGACGCCATGGGCAGTCGAGATGATGTAAGGCAATTAAACGATCCTGAATATTGGTTCCAGTTCCCATCTTGGCTGTTGATCCTAAGATAATCCGCTTATTACCACTACGCATATCTGCAAAAAGACTTTCTCTTTGAGATTCACTGTTTGCATCGTGAATAAAACAAACTTCATTATCAGGAATGCCTTTTTGAATCAGGGCATCCTTGATATAAGGGTAAATAGAAAAACGCCCATCTGAATTGGGCGTCCCTACATCACAAAATATGATTTGCGTTCCTTTGATATCATTACTCAGTTGGTATTCTTCATAAACTGTTTCAATGCATTTATTGACTTTACTATCTGGTTCATTGGGTGCATCTGCATATAAGAGTCTCGGATCAAGACCTAATAACCTCGCTTCGTTCGTTATCTTAAGCATATTGTCGATTCGAGAATCAACTAATCCGTTTCTAATATCACTTGCCCTCTCAACAAAACTCTCCATAATCTCTTTTGTAAATTCACTGGCATCTGATGAAACCAGTTTATGTCCATCACCTTTAAGTTTGGGAATGGGTAGCTTAAGCATGTCTGCTGTTTTTACATCTGCCATATTCTTAAAAATCGTCATTAGCTCCGGTAAATTGGTAAACTTTGCAAATCGGCTTTTATACCGATAACCCGTTCCTTCCGGTGCCAGCTCCAGACTGGATACCACCTCGCCAAACTGTGCTGCCCATGCATCAAAATGATGAATGCCTCTGGCTTCCAATTCTTTGTTTTGAATATAACGCTGCATAACATACATTTCCGACATGCTATTACTGATAGGCGTCCCTGTAGCAAAGATAACGCCACGTCCTTGATTGATTTCTTGTATATACTGGGTCTTCATCAACATATCCATAGATTTCTTACTTCGAGTATTGGATATACCTGCTACATTTCTGATTTTGGAAAATACAGCACAGTTTTTAAAATAATGGGCTTCGTCAACATAGATACAGTCTACTCCAAGTTCCTCAAAGTTGATGACATCATCTTTAGGACTGTCATGAAGACGTTTGATCTCCGCTGTCAGTGATAGCTTGAGCTTTTCCATCTGTTTGATGCTCCAGTTTTCACCATTGCTTCTTTTGGCATCTGCAATGGCCGCTGATATATCATTGATTTGCCGATGAATCATTTCTTCCTGACGCTCTTTTGATACGGGAATTTTCTCAAACTGTGAATGGCCCATAATAACAGCATCATAAGCACCGGTAGCAATACGACTGACGAAACGTCTCCGATTCGATTTTTGAAAATCTTTCTTGGTCGTCACAAGGATATTGGCTGACGGATACAGTCTTAAGAATTCACTGCCGATATGCTGTGTCAAATGATTAGGAACAACCAAGATTGCCTTGTTTATAAGTCCTAAACGCTTTTGCTCCATACAGCTGGCCACCATTTCAAAGGTCTTCCCTGCTCCCACTGAATGGGCTAGAAGTGTACTCCCGCCGTAAAGTATTCGTGAGATAGCTGCGGTCTGATGTTCTCTCAATTTAATGTCCGGATTCATACCGGGGAACTTCAAATGACTGCCATCATACTCCCTAAGGCGAATATTATTATAGTTCTGGTTATAATAACTGACATACTTCTTCCGTCTTTCAGGATCTTTAAATAGCCATTCTTTAAATGCTTGTTTGATCTGTGATTGCTTTTCTCTAGCCAGCATGGTCTCTTTCTTATTGATAACATATTTAACTGTGTCACCATCTTCAACACGATCTTTTACCGTTGAATTTCTAAGGTTTAAGCTGTCTTCAATAATGTAGTAAGCATTGATTCTTGATGTCCCATAGGTTTCTTTGGCTGAGACAGAATAACCGTCCACACCTTTGTTTTCAATACCGAAACTGGCGTTGTAATTGTTGTAATGTACCTTGATTTCATTTCTTCCACCAGTGTTATGATAATAACTCGGTGTCTTCAAGGTCTCATAGATGAATTGTTCATAATCTGAAGGTTCAATCCATGTTGTGCCTAACCTGACATCAATATCACTGGCTTCAAGTTCAATTGGTTGTACCATTTCTAAGGAAATGACATTTTTTGAAAAGAGTTCCGGATTTAGCTCTGCAAATACCTTTGCGAATTTCAGCTTTTGCCTTACATCACCGGATAGATAAGCATCTGCTGTTTCCCAACCTCTTAATGTATCATCTTCATTAAATCGTTCAGGGTTCAAATAAATGTCTTGTTTCAGCTCTTCGATAATGATTTCCGGTTCTTCATCATAAAGCTCTGACATAAATAATAGATCAACCATTCCCTTTTCATTTAACGATGCTGTCAACGCTTCAAAGGCTGAATCAACATTGGTTATGGATTCATAGGGTTTGATTGTCTGCTTCGTGAACATATCCGCTTTTGTAATCTGATGTTCTTCGTCTTCGACTTCAAGTGAGCATAAAAGAGGATAGTCATTGTCATCACGAAATGCATTGGCATTCGGTCTTGAAACGAGATAGCCGTAGTCATGAGTAAATTCATCATACAACTTATTCAATCGCTCTTGTGCTTCTTCTAATGTCTCTTTGGTACAGCCTTCCATTTGCAGTGCGATGATCTCTCTTGTAATATCCCGAATGTGCATCATACCTTGAATGCGCTCCAAGGTTTTACCGGTGTAATCCATTCTTCTCATCATGGAATTCTCTCTAAAATAAAGCTTGTCATCGATGAACGCATACGAATAATTCTTATACTTTGAATCTGCCGGTAAATCTTCGCTGGCTTCATCAGACTTATGTTCGTAATAACCGATTTCTCCTTTTAGATAGCTAACTGCATTCATGAGGGCTTCTTCTAGATTAAAATTACTATCGTTATTTACGCAAGTAGTATAGCGACTCTCACGACCAAACATTCGTTCATCAAACACCATCTCTCCAAGCATCATATGGGGATTGTCAATGAAATATTGATTGACGGGGACCCCATTTTCATTCGTCTCAACTGACAACCAAGTTGGTAATTCTACCGATCTGCGTTCCCTTTTCTTTAGGAAAAGTATATCTGCTGTTACATCCGTATTGGCATTATCTTTGAACGCTGTATTGGGTAATCGGATGGCACCAATGAGTTCAGCACGTTCATTGATATATTTTCTGACACTCATATCCTTTTTATCCATAGTTCCCTTACTGGTAACAAAAGCAATAATTCCACCTGGACGTACTTTATCCAGTGTTTTTCCAAAGAAATAATCATGAATCATAAAATTGTATTTATCATAGAGCCTGTCATATACTTTATAATTGAGAAAATTGCATAATTTATAACCGTTGATTTAACAAGTTTTTAAAGAAACAAAAAGGAAACTTCACCCCAAACGTCGAATTATATAAGTGGCAGCAAACACAATCCAAACGAAGGAGGAAGTTTCCACTTATGTATATTCGACAAACATGTCTATTTTCCTTTGAAGAAATTATGAACTTTCAGCAAGAAACGAAATTGGAATTAATTCTTGCTCAGATCAACATCTCACCTTTGGTTGCGGCATTATCTAAACAGAGTCATTTGAGAGGTCCAAAAGGTTACAGAGTCGCACCGATGATTTACGCATTAATTGCTAAGCAAATTCTGAGAATTTCGACCACCAGCGAGTTGGTGAGACAGTTGAAAGAGAACCCAGTGTTACGTTATAACTGTGGTTTTGAGGTGTTATCCAAAGTACCATCAGAAGCCACTTTCAGCAGATTCGCAGATAAGCTGTCAGAATCAGATGCGTTGCTGAAACTATTCGGTGATTTAGTTGTTCATGCTAAAGAATTAGGAATTGTTGATGGTAGTCATATTTCAATAGACTCTACTAAGGTAGATGCTTTCGAAGCCTCAAAACCAAAGAAAGATATTGTAGATGACGGCACCAACCCAAACTGGGGAATGAAGCGCGATACTCACGGTAATAACATTCGTTGGTTTGGATGGAAACTTCATATCCTGAGCGATTCATACAGTGAATTACCACTTTCAGTTATGGTAACACCAGCGAATGTTCATGATGGAACAATTGCAGTTCCACTGATTGAAGAGTTTCTAAAGCAGTATAGAGATCTGTTTAGACCATTGTTCTATGCGATGGACTCTGGATATGATTATAATTCTGTCTATGATGCAGTAATAAATCACTTTGAAGCTACTCCAATCATAGCCTACAACCCAAGAGGCAGTCACGCCGCCCCAGAAGGGTTAGATGATGAGTTTCATCCAGTCTGTTCTGGTGGTTACAAACTCGTTTATTGGGGGATTGACGGCGATTACATGAAATTTAGATGTCCACAAGTACTGGGGAAATGTAACTGTCCACATGGGAGTGCATGGTGTTCATCAAGCAATTATGGTTATACGCTCAAGATAAATCGTAAAGAAAATCCAAGACAAATCGGATATCCGTTAAGATCATCTGATCAATGGAAGACTCTATACAACAAGCGAACTTCTGTTGAACGTTGCAACGGTCGACTAAAGACGATTTTAAATTTGAATTCAATCCGGTCTAAAGGTATCAAGAAAGCAACTGTTCATGCGTTGTTAAATTGCATTGCGTTGGTTGCAGGAACCATCGCTTCAAAAGTTAAAGTAAACAGAAATGAGGAACTCTTAGTAGCATAATGAACAACAAAAGATTGAAATTTGAAAGCATGGCAGGGGCTGTTACTTAGGATTAAGCCTTTTTCTCAAATTATCGAGTTAATTATGCAAGAGTCTCAATTACCAAAAGGAACATTGCCGATGGCTACATCAAAGAAGTTATCTTCATATTGTGTTTCTTCAAAACCTTTAATCTGAATATCTGCCTTCTGATAAAGCTGCTTGGATATTCGACCGGATATGTCATCCAGTTCGACACCAAAGAGTTTTGACTTCTTCATGGATTCAGGAAGGTGGGAAAAGAAATTACCAACACCCATGGAAGGTTCCAAAACGTTTCCTTGTTCAAAGCCAAATCTATCAAGGGCATGATAGATGCCTTGAATAACAACCGGTGCTGTGTAATGGGCATTCGGTGTGGATGCTTTGGCACTATCATATTCTTCTTGTGATAGTAATTCTTTTAGTTCACCATATTCATTACTCCAACCACCGGCACTTATATCAAAAGCTTGCGGCATGCCACCCCAACCCACGTATCTAGCTAAGACAGATTGCTCTTTGTCTGTTGCCATTCGGTTTTCTTCTTCAATAACTTTTAAAGTCTTGATTGCTTCAACATTGGTTCTGAATTTTGTTTTTAACCCACCAATACCGATTTCATCTTCTGCCGAAAATCGATAGTTGATTTTTGTCTGTTTTTGAATCATTTGATCATCGGTATTATCCAACTCCAGATCCAATAAATCGTCTGATTCTTCTTCTAATTTATCCAACACTTCGTTGCCCTGTTCATCAAACAGCGGTTCTGCATTCTCTTCGACCACATCTTCTGAATAGTAAGCTTTGTAAACAATATGACCTTGCCTTGATATATTGGATAACCAATCCTTTAGAAAGTCATTGAGCTCATCTTCCATGTCCGGATCTATTAATTCATCACCTTGATAGACTTCATGATAAATAGCTAGATTATCTTGTTGAAACGTGGCTGATGTTAATGTTCTTTCATTATGATCAACAATAAGCTCCATATCCGGATCACTCATCAAGTCCCCATTTTGTTCATAATAATGAGAAAGGGAAATTCTATTTTCGTAGAGTCTTTCTATGACAAGGTCCATAAAGCCTGGGGCTTTGAGTTTCATATAACGATAACGACCATTTAAAATGCCTGGGGCTATCTTCATCAACTTCTGATAATTTTCATTTCTTATGTCATTATCCTTCTGTGGCATGTCAAACACGGTTGGCTGATACGATGTCTTTCTCACTGGTGGCTCATCATTTTGATAACGTGCTTCAAAATATTTGCCGTTGTCTATCAAATGCTCTATACCAGCAGCAACTTTTGCCCAAGACAAGTGGATATCTTCACCCACTTTGTAAACATCAATTTTGATGCCCTTACTGTCATGATTTTCAAAACCACTTTGATTCTCCGAAAAAGTAATTGAAGATCCACCTGTTCCATATTCATTTTTTAGAAAGTCAGCTTTTTCTTTTGCACTATGATTGTCAGCGAAAAAATCGACAATACGCTGTTTACCACCGGCAAAGTTAGACCCTCTTAGTAATACAGTTTCGATGATTTCTTCATTCGAAAACGGCACAAAAAAAGAGCTACGCTCTGGTAGCTCAACTTCTGATTCTATCTTTCCTTGAATATGATCTCCTTCAATACGACTTCTTCTGCTCTCATCCGAATCATCTCCCTGTGACGATAGCTCTGGTAAGTATTCGTAGGATTTTGTATCGGTTCCACCGTTAACATCTGTTGTTGCAACTGTTCCATCCGTTCCCATGCTTCCTCGTTCACTTGATGCATCTTTTGAAGCAGCGTCCCCTCCGTCAAAAGATAATTGTATTGATTGATGTGCTCCTCTTTCAGATAATTCATCGCCATCTGACCGTATTTCCCTAAAGGTTTCTTGTCGCAATCCACTTCCTGTGATACTTGAATCTGCGGATGGTAAATTCCTTTTGTTTCCTGATAATTCAACTCTACGGCTTTCATCGTCACTCACGCTCCTTTTTTCACTTTTGATTGATTTGATTTCTCTTTCAACTTCTCTTAATAATTGTTCTGAAATGGTACTTGTCAGATGCCCTAATTGTAAGGTTAATGCTTTTGAATCAAAATCGGTAATGGTCCTGAAGGCATCCAAATTGCTTAATTTCGGTACTTCAATACCCGATCGCATAGCTGTCATATATTCCACACTGTCTACCAGTGATTGTACAAATTCTTTTATCACACCTTCAATGGGTAAACCGGATAATTTGGTCTTTGGAACTTCTTTTTTAAGATTAATTTGAATTTCGGCAATATGTTCATTAACTGTTTCATAAGTGCGTCTTGAAATCCATTCTGAAAAAGTATTCGCCTGAAAATGATTCAACAACTCCGTCTCAATGTCATTACCCAGTCTCCAAACCCTTGGCATGGTATGGGGTTGACCATGGGTGTCTTCGACATCAAACAGGTATTTAAGTCTCAAATAATCACTCTGATCATCAAAGACAGCAATACTCTTTGCCCCCCTATTAATCCACCTGCCGATACGGCGGTTCCAGATTTCCATATCCGCGACCAATGTTGCTTCCGGTCTCTGAGCATATATGAGCACTGCATTTTTGAAACTGTGTTTATAGACCTTTGCATGAAAGGTCAGAAAATCTTTCCATGCCTGTTCATCCTTTATGATTTCACTTAGGATGTAATCATAAATCTGTTTAATTTCCGTTAATCTACTCAATCATCTCCTCCCCCTCCTCTAGTTCATGTGACTGCTCTTTCATCTGACTAAAGTATAAATCCAGAGCTTTTTCGATGGTTTCTTCAATAGCCCTCTTGTCATCATTGGGCTTGAAATATTTCGATATGATAGTCGGTTGAATCTTGAAAGGCTTTACCTTACCTGTGCTTTTTAAAACATCACCGCTGATAATTTGCTTCGCTGTATTCCAGTTCAGGTTGCCCTCTTTTTCATATCTTCTTAAAAGAGCTGCTTTCTTCATATCTACCTTAAAAGTATCTTCTGAAATAATAGCTTCAATCATTTCTTGGTTTTCTTGTGATAAGTATGAAAGGTCTACACCGGCTCGCATAGCTATTTTGCCTTCATCTACTAAGTTTTTTAACGCCGAACTCAACTCGTTAATACGCAAATAACGGGCTACTGATCGTGATGACAAATCATATTTATCTCCAATTTCCTTTTTTGTATCTAACTTCGTGCCCATTGGGCATGAAGTTAAATCATCTTCAATATTCGGAGCTTTTGACAATTTCTCAATCTCACTCAATAAATCTGTTCTAACTCCCTGGCTTTTCATGACACTGTGCCTTGTAGCAATCACAGTTGCTCTTTCTGAATGCGCAAGCTCCATAAATGATCTCTGCATCAAATTTGTTTCTGTCACAATCAATGTTGCTTCTTCTTCAGTGAGTCCCTCTTTTATAACTGTAGGAACTTCAGTTAATCCTGCTTCTTTTGCTGCATTAACTCTATTGTGACCAGATAGAATTTCATATTTATCATCAACTTTTCTGACGACAATAGGTACTATAACGCCATAATTTTTAATACTCTCAACCATATCATTAAAGCGTTCCCCTTCATAAAGTTTGAAGGGATGGTTTCTGAACGGTACCAAATCAGCAAGCTTTAATGTGGTCGTCCCATCAGCTTTTTCTGTCGGCTCCTTGTTATAATCATCTCCAAATATGGATGCAAATGTTTCCACTTTTTTCATTTTCGTTTTATCCATAGTTAATCAACTCCTTTGTTAGTTCTTGATAAGCAACAGCAGCCTTATTCATTGGCATATAGTCAACAATGCACTTACTTTGAAGATTGGCCTCTCCAACCTTTACAGATTTAGGAATTCTAATCTCAAATACTCTGATGTGCTCGCCATATGCCTCATCAACCATATCGATCATGTTCTTTGAAAGATTGGTTCGTTCATCAAACATCGTTAAGAGAATTCCCTCAAATGCGATATTAGGATTAATTCTTCTCTTGATCTTCATAATCGTTTGAAGCAATAACTCAAGCCCTTTGACTGACAAATATTCCGGTGTTGCCGGTATTAATACACTGTCACAGGCAGCCAATACATTCAGCGTCATCAGTCCTAAAGAAGGTGCTGAATCTACAATGATGTAATCGTAATCTTCTCTTAGCTGTTCAGTAATTGTTTTAAGAACATATTCTCGGCTCATTGTGCTGACCAAGTTCATCTCAATGGCAGACATTTCAATACTGCTGGGGATCACATCAACACCGTCACTCTTGATAATGTAGCTCTCTTTAGGCGGAAGATCATCTTCATTCATCACGGCCATCATCAGATGATATAGTGTCGTATCTAAAGCTTCAGGCTTAACTATTCCGAAACAGTCAGTCATTGAAGCTTGATTATCTGTATCGATTGCTAAGACTCTGTATCCCTCCTTTGCTAAAATCGTTGCTACGTTTCTGCACGTTGTACTTTTTGCCACTCCACCTTTTTGTGAAGCGACGGCAATTATTTTACTCATGATATTTTTACTCCTTTCTGATATTCACTTTATAATGTGATAATACACTTAAAAATTAATCTTTTCAATGTTTCACCTATTTTATTGCACCAATTCACTATTAGGTGTATTATTTAACTCAGGTAGGTGATAATTAATGAAATTAACAATGGGCGAAAAAATCCGAATCTTACTAAAAAGAAAGAACGTAACGATTATAGAGCTTAGCAATCGTCTTGGTACTACAAATCAGAACATGGCGAACAAGCTCAAAAGGGATAACTTCTCGATGAACGAATTGGATGCTATTGCAGAGGCATTGGATTGTGAATATGAGGGGTATTTTGTTGATAAGAATGGAGAAAAAATCTAAAAACAGGGAGGATACGCCATGAAAAAGGAGTTTCAAGATTTTGTAGAAGATATTGGATTAATAGAATATCCCTTTGCGACCTATACTGCTGAAAACGAAGGAGAAAAAACTAAATCATTATTTGTAAAACCATATGAATTTTCAATATTAGAAAATACTATTAAAAGTAACAACTCTGCTATCATAGTAGGAAATCGCGGTTCTGGAAAAACTCTTATTCTTAAGGAATTAAGTGGAGAAACTTCACCGAATAAACTCTTCATTAATTTAAGTGATTTTGAAAATATAACCCTTTCTCAAAATAAAATAGACTACCACAATCTCTTAATAAAAAGAATTGTGGATACACTTGCGGTCTTTTTAATTGGCAATGAGAAACTAATTAAGACCTTAACAAAAGATGATAAGTTATTCCTTTCATTCCTAATTTACAAATATGGTGATAATGTTACTGAAGACCAAATCAAAAATAAAATTTCAGCAATACAATTAAGCAAAGTAAAAAGGATAATCAAAAAATTTTCAAAACCAATAAATGCAATATTTAATTACGGAGCAACTGCCTTCACAAACTTCAGCAATGAAGCAATAACTAAACATTTTGGAACTCTACTGCCCCAAGCCGACGAGTCAACTATCAAAAACATTTTCCCTGATATAGAATTCGATCTGGACCTTAACTTCATCGATGAACAGTCTTCTCTAAAATTGGTTAATAAATTATTGGAACTCATCTCAAAATTAAACATTGTACAAGTAGCCGTACATATTGATAAATTAGACGAAGATGAAAGATTAGAAAATGATGCTGAACTAGTTGCAACATTCATCGAGCCTTTAATTCTAGGAAATCAGTTATTAGTAAACAAAAAGATTCAGTTACTAATTGCCATATGGACTATTCCATTTGATTTATTGAGTTCAAGATTTCGAAAACAAAAATATTATGTCTATAATATTGACTGGACTATTGATGATCTAAAATCCGTTTTAAATAAAAGATTGCTTGTGCATTCTAATGACAAAACTATATCGTTTGATAAATTACTTGATAATAGTGTTCCTGAAGAAACTATAGCTTCAATTTTTATGCTGGCTAATTCAAATCCTAGAGATTTATGGCATATCTGGCATCAAATATTTAGAGCGCAGTATAGAATCGATCCAAATGCAACAAAATTTTCAAAAATAGCAATAAACAATGCCCTTGAAAACTTTGTGCGTGAATTTAATTTTTACGAATACTATCCCAAAAAGAAAGGCGCTCGTCAAAATAGCAATGATGTATATTCCTATATAAAGCACCTACAAAAATTATCTACATCGTCCTTCACTCACAGTCAATTAAAGGAAGAGGCAAATACTGGGGGCTCAACTAGAAATTATATAACTGGTATGCAAAATATTGGATTAATAAAAAAATTAAGCCGCAAACATGAAGGCTCTGCTGTATATGAAATAAAAGATCCCAAAATAATATATGCATTAAATAACAATATCGATCTTGATAATTAACAACATCTAGACACTAAAAAACCCTAGACTCATTTTGAATCTAGGGTTTTTTACTATCTAAATTTCCAATTTTAACTCTCAAAACCGACTGCTGGTAGACGTGTTCCCACGTACCATGTCATATAACGACTTTAATTCTGATACTGCTTTTTAGGTCTTTTTGGTGGTAATTTTCACTGTTTTTACTGAAACTGAAGAACTCATAAAAGTGCTTGAACTCCAGTAAAATCAAGGGTTCTGGCGTTGTAGTTTTACCACCGTCTCCACATGCCCCGTCCCCGGAAACATATCCACCGGCTGAATCTTCTCCACCCGATACCCCCGCTGCGTCAAGTACTTCAAATCACGGGCCAATGTTTCGGGGTTGCACGACACATACACCACCACTGGTGGTGCCACCGCCACAAGGCTCGATAAAAAAGCCTCGTCACTTCCCGAACGCGGTGGATCCATCATCACCACGTCGGGGACGTTGCCTTCCTTCGCCACCGCGCGCATAAACGTTCCTGCATCGCCCTCAAAAAAGCGTGCGTTCTTCACACCATTTCGGCGCGCATTGTGAATCGCATCGCGCACAGCATCCTTGTTGAGCTCAACGCCCACCACCGTTTGGGCCTGTGCACTGGCAATCAAACCAATCGTCCCGATGCCACAATAGGCGTCCAGCACGACCTCATTGCCCGTCAGTCCCGCATAGGCAATCGCCTTGCCGTAGAGCACCTCCGTCTGAACCGCATTGACCTGATAAAATGACTTTGGCGACAGGCGGAAAACCGTGCCGCACAGCGTGTCCTCAATATACCCTTTGCCGTAGAGCACCGTCTCAGAATCGCCGAGCACCATACTCGTGCGCTTGAGATTGACATTTTGCACCACCGTCGTAATTTCAGGATGCGCCTCGAGAAGCGCCTTCATAAAGTGATTCCGCGACGGAAAAATCTTCGTTCCCAACACCAAAACCACCATAACCTCTCCACTTACATGTCCCGTGCGAATTAGGACGTGGCGAAACACCCCTTGGCGGCGGTCTTCATCATATGGCTTCAGCTTAAACGACGTCATCAGGCGAACCAGCGTCTGGACAATCGCATTGGCACGCTTATCCTGTAGCGCACACGCCTTCGTCTGCACCACGCGATGCGTCCCCTCTTCATACATCCCCGCCACAACGCGGCCACCCTTAACAGCCTTAAACGTAGCGTGGACCTTATTGCGGTAGTGAAACGGATTGGCCATACCGATAATAGGAAGCACCTTTCCAAAGCGCCCCAGCAGCGCCTCAACTTGCTTCTGCTTTACCGCAAGCTGCTCCTCATAAGGCAAATGCAAAAGCTGGCAGGCCCCACACTTGGCGTACACCGGACAGACAGACGCATCGACCGACACATCGGGCGGCGCAGTACGAGAGCGTCCACCAGTAGGACGCTCCGATTTCTTGGCACTTTTATTATATACTTTCTTAGAACCCTTAGCGGGCTTCACTTGTCGTTTCAAATTTTACACACACCTTTTCATTAGAGTCTAGCCCATTATACCCAATTGGCGTGAAAATAACAAGCCTTACATCGGCTGCATCACCCCTGCAAAAGCCAGCCATGCGAGCACCGTCTTAGCGACGAGACTGAGCACAATGTACATGCGCTCGCCGTACACATAAGAGCGCCATTTTCCCACCTGCTTATACTGAAGCCACATGTTGACGGGAAAGAGATTGAAAAACACAAAATACGACCCGACAATAGCGTACACAAACCACGGCACCTCTGCGGGATTGGCGTTGCCAAAAGCGTAGAGGACAATGACCAGCCACGGACCGATTCCCGCAACACACCCAAAGACAAAAGGCGCCCACATCACCTTATCGCGTTTTTGATTGAGCTGTTCCATTAATAAACCGAACAAGTTCATCGACGCATTTAAAAGAAACATCAAAATCAACGCCCCAATATCGTAAACGCCAAACAACAGGGCGATGAGCACAATCATTAACGAAGAACTCAGCGCATACTCGTACCATCTAAATCGGTTGATCCCGAGGTTCAAATCGCGGCTATAGATAGCGTTGGTCTTGGGGAGCACAATAAGAAAATGAGCCGCCGCACTCATCAGTAAAAACAGCGCCACCATCATGCCGAAAGGAACGTCAAACAAACGTCTCGGCTCTGTCACCAAACGCATTTGTGACGTGTCAAACGTCAAAAAATACGACCATATGGGAAGCTTAAATGCCCTGATTTTTTCAATCCCCAGCGCAAAATACAGCATTAAACACCCTTGAATAAAATGCAGTGCCCCCATAAACAAATTAAACCGCTTCAAACTGTCCAGCTTACTTTTCGAAATCGCTTCCATAACACCCTCCTTTATGTATTAAGTCATAAAAATTTATACCCACTTTCTTTCAAAATAACAGGAGACCCGCCTTAGAACCTTCAAAACACATTTCCAGGTTAAACGCTCTCGATCCTATTCCGCATTGGCGTCAAGAGCTTGCCTTGCACGGCTACAGACAATCTGTCATCTTTAACTCAATCCCAACAAAATAGGTCACTCGTCCCCCTAAAAGAACAAAGCAGCCCGCCTGGGCTGCTCATTTCTCGATTTCTATTTTTGGTAAACATTAGTGTTTTCCGGCACAAAAGAACCGTCCCCTTAAGGTTGTTTTGGTCACTTCATCTGCAAAACACGCGTCCACCGCCGCCATGTACAGCGCTTCATACGCCGCCTCAGACCAACCGAACGCGGCGCCGGTCTTCTTGAACTCACCGGTCATCGTCGTATTGGAAACCGTGCGGTTGTCAGTATTCAGCGTCACCGCAATCCCCGCCTCACGAAACGCTTCCACAGGATGCGCGTCAATAGTTGACACCGCCTGTGTCTGCAAATTGCTCGTCGGACAACATTCAATCGTCACCCCGCGAGCCTTTACCAACTCTCGCGCCTCAGGGCTTTGCCACATAGCCACGCCGTGACCGATGCGACTGGCTTCCAAGAGCAACACCGCGTCGATAATATTTTCAAAAGAACCCGTTTCTCCGGCGTGAATCGTCACCTCATATCCCAGTGACTTGGCATAGGGCACCGCGTTCTTAAAGCGTAGGGCAAAGCGATCGTTTTCACCGGCACACAAATCCACCGCCACAACGCCCTTTTTGAGAAACGGCTCACCGGCATCAATCAGCTCGACAAACCCCGCCTCGTCCGAAAAACGCATATACGATAAGATCACATTCCCCGCAATTGGGAATCGCCCCTCCGCCTTGCGAACGCCGTCCACAACCGCCTTGATGATTTCCGCGTAGGACAGCCCTGCCTTCGTGTGAAGTTGCGGTGCAAACCGAATTTCCTGATACACCACCCCTTCGGCGGCGGCATCTGCCATCACCTCGTAGGCCGCCTGTGTCAGCCGCGCCTTAGACTGCATAAGCCGCACCGGCAGATGGAAACGCTCGAGATACGTATCCAGCGAATCACAGCTTTCAGGTGCAATAAGCGCCTCGGCAACCGCCTCTAAATCCGGCGCCTCCCCGTCCGTCTCAATCAACCACTCGCGAACCGTTTCCGGCCTCAAACTCCCATCCAAATGACAATGCAGCTCAATTTTAGGCATCGTTCTCAAATCCATGTATTACCGCTCCTTTCAAAACACATTTACCCACTTTTTGCTTATGTGTCCCACGTGCCGGCGCCAAATAAAAAACGCCTGACCACGAAGAAAACACACAAAGTGTCTTCCTCGTAATCAAGCGTTTACGGTGCTTGGTAGAAACCCCCATTCCCTATTAATGGGGTTATACGAAGTCCAAATTTTCTTAATAGTATACCACAGATTTCACATTCGTCAAGAGGCATCCATGCGATGGCCCTTTAAAATCCGGGTGATGTAATCCATAATCCGGCGCACATAGGCGTCCACATCGACATCGGTCTCCTGCATCGCCTGAACAATCATCGACTGAAAAATCAGCACCAGCATATCGTTGATCACCAGCACATCCTCCTTGAGGATGTAGCCGTCCACCGCACACTGTTTGAGATTTTCGTAGTCGCGCTTCCAAAGCGTCCCCTCCACCAACATGGGCAACAGCGACTCCGAAAGTCCCGTCAACTCTTCCGAATAAATTTCAAAATAATCGCGAATAGCGTCGTTGGCGTTGGTGTAACAAAACTTGAAAAACAGCAAGTGGTAGTGGGCCGGGTTGAGGAAAGCCTCCTCAGAGAACAGGCGCCAAATATGCAGGTAGCGCTCGTAACTGTCTTCCGGAAGCGTCGTCTCCTTGAGTTTCACCAAATACCCCTTTAGATACTTACACGACGCGTAGAGCATCAGATGGTCGAGGTTCATAAAATAATTGTACAGCGTCGCGCTGTTGTAGCCGGCGAGATCTGCCACGCGCCTAATCGTCACCTCGCCCATGCCTTCCGTCGACATAATATCGTAACATGCGTCAATAAAATAGCGTTTCATGCGGTTTTTCTTAATCTCTCTCTTCATGTAATTCTCCACCCTTCTTTGCACTCACCTTATTAGTATAACACAAAGCCTCACATACATTCTGATAATTTCATCACAAAAATAATCAAGTTTATTTTGTAATCATGATTGAATTCCCAGAAAATTGTGCTATAATGGTATCAAGTTTTTAAATGTAATAGGCAGCATTATAAAAAATAATAATATGTGGAACGGAGGTAAAATAATGCGTTTGGAAATTGGTAATTTTCATGTAAAAGACGTCGTCTTCGGCGATGCAACCCAGTATCAAAACGGCGTACTCACCATTGATAAAGCAGAGGCCATCGCCTACCTAAGAGAGGACGAACACTTCACCGACTTGGACCTCGTCATAGCGAAGCCGGGAGATGACATCCGCATCTGTCCCGTAAAAGAGGCCATTGAGCCCCGCGTACGGGCAAATTCCGACGACTGCGTCTTCCCTGGGGTAACAGGAGATTTGGCTCAAGCGGGTAACGGCGTCACCTACGCCCTTAAAGGATGCAGTGTTTTGGCCGTCGGTCAAACTTACGGCAGCTTTGGCGACGGACTCATCGACATGAGTGGCGAAGGTGCCAAATACACCATCTTCTCCAAAAACATCAACATCTGCCTCGTCGCAAACACCGATGAAGACTTTGAAAAATTTGAGCAACAGAAGAAAAACAGCGCATTGCGCTGGGGTGCGCACAGGTTGGCTGAATTTTTAGGCAAGACCGTTAAAAACTTAACACCTGATGCCACCGAAGTGTTTGAACTCGAACCGATTACCAAACGTCCGAAGGCCGTCACCGACCTCCCTTCCGTCGTCTACGTTATGCAACCTCAATCCCAAATGGAAGAGATGGGGTACAACGACCTCGTCTACGGCTGGGACATGAACCACGTGGTACCGACATTTATGCATCCCAACGAAGTCCTCGACGGCGCTATGATATCGGGCTCCTTTATGCCGTGCTCGTCCAAGTGGTCGACCTACGATTTCCAGAACTGTCCGACCATTAAAGCGCTCTACGCTGAACACGGCAAAACCCTCAACTTCCTCGGCGTCATCATGTCCAACCTCAATGTGTCGTTGGAACAAAAAAGACGCTCTGCACAATTTGTAGCGCAAATCGCCAAAAACCTCGGCGCAGACGGTGCCGTACTCGCCGAAGAAGGCTACGGCAACCCCGATGCCGACTTTATCGCCTGCTACGTCGCACTGGAAGACGCCGGTGTCAAGACCGTCGGTATGACCAACGAATGTACCGGTAGAGACGGCCGTTCTCAACCGCTGGTTACCTTAGATGAAAAAGCAAACGCCATCGTCAGTTGCGGCAACGTGTCACAACTCATTGAACTGCCGCCGATGGCCACCGTCGTCGGCAACCTCGAAGCCCTTGGGAAACACGGTCTCTCAGGCGGCTGGGAAGGCGATGAACTGCTGGGACCATCTGTTCGTCCCGACGGCAGCGTCATTATGGAAAACAACTCCATGTTCTGTGGCGACAGCGTCTGTGGATGGTCGACCAAACAAGTAAAAGAATTCTAATGAAGGGGGATGCATCATGAAAAAAGCAGTTTTGTACATCAATCAATTCTTTGCGGGCATCGGCGGCGAAGAAAAAGCCGACCACGCACCTGAAATCAGAGAAGGCCTCGTGGGGCCGGCGCTTGCGCTAAACGCCGCGCTTAAAAACGCAGAGATTACACACACCATCATTTGTGGCGACAACTTCATGGGATCCAACGAAGAAGAAGCCGTTAAAACCATTCTCGGTTTTTTAGAAGACATCCCATTTGACATTTTCTTCGCAGGCCCTGCTTTTCAAGCCGGCCGTTACGGCAACGCCTGCGGCGTCATCAGCAAAGCGGTAAAAGCCAAGTTTGGCGTCGAAGCCATCAGCTCGATGCACGAAGAAAATCCCGGCGTTCAAATGTTTAAAAAAGACCTCTATATTTTCCCGGGGGGCAAAAGTGCCGCCGCCATGCGCAAAGACGCACAGAAAATGGCGGTACTCGGCGACAAAATACTCGCAGGTAAGACCAACTTATTGGCGGAAGTCGAAGGCTTCTACCCGCGCGGTATTCGCCATCAAGTTTGGCGGGAAGACGGAAAAACTGCCGCAGAGCGCGCCGTCGACATGTTGCTTAAAAAACTTTTGGGAACGCCGTATCAAACGGAACTGCCGATACCTAAAATCGACCGCGTGCCAATTGCCGAACCGATTGCCAACCTAAAAGAAGCCACCATTGCCATGGTGACCACAGGCGGTATCGTCCCTGTGGCCAATCCGGACAGAATTCAGTCTGCCTCTGCGACGCGCTGGGGCCGATACAACATCGCCGACATGGCGCGTCTCGAAGGCGGCGTGTTTAAAACCATTCACGCGGGCTTTGACCCGGCGGCAGCAGATGCCGATCCAAACGTGATTATGCCTATAGACGCCATGCGCGCCTATGAAAAAGAAGGCCGCATCGGCAAACTTCACAACTACTTCTACAGCACCGTGGGCACCGGCACCACCGAAGCCGAAGCAGCCAGAATGGCCAAAGAAATCATCGTACACTTTAAAGAAGCCGGTGTAGACGGCGTTATCATGACCTCCACCTGAGGCACCTGTACACGTTGCGGTGCAACGATGGTCAAAGAATTTGAAAGAGCCGGCTTCCCGGTTGTCATCCTGTGCAACCTCGTACCGGTTGCCACAACAGTAGGCGCCAATAAAATCGTGCCTACCATTTCCATCCCTTACCCGCTGGGCGATCCGAGCACCTCTAAAGACGCACAGTGGAAACTGCGCTACCACAGAGTCGGTGTCGCCTTAAACGCCCTAGAAACACAAGTGGAAGAACAAACTGTCTTCAAAGTTCAGATATAACCTGACACTTACACTTTTAATTCTAGGGAGGACCGTTTTGAAAAAGAATCAAGTTTACATCATATCACTTATCTTTCTCGGTGTTATCGTCGCTTGGGGGGTATTCAGCCCCTCGAGCTTCGAAACAGCAGCAAACGCATCTTACCAATTTTTATCGGGTAACTTCGGCTGGTTCTATTTGCTCGCCATGAGTACCTTCGTCGGCTTTTCCATCTGGATTGCCTTCAGCAAGTTCGGTCGAATTAGACTTGGAAAAGACGACGACAAACCTGAATACTCGCTGATTTCTTGGTTCGCCATGCTCTTTTCAGCGGGAATGGGCATCGGCCTCGTCTTTTGGGGCGTGGCCGAACCCCTTAGCCACTACGCCGCGCCAATGGGCCTTACCCCCGGCACCAAAGAAGCCGCCGAATTCGCCATTCGGAAGTCTTACTTCCACTGGGGACTTCACCCGTGGGCGGGCTACTCCGTGTTGGCACTGTCACTGGCGTACATGCAGTTTAGAAAAGACAAGCCCGGACTTATCAGCAGTATTTTTATCCCCCTTCTCGGGGAAGAACGCGTCAAAGGCCCCATTGGAAAAGCCATTGACATCCTCGCCGTATTTGCCACAGTGGCAGGTGTAGCCACTTCACTGGGACTCGGCGCTTACCAAATTAACAGTGGGCTCAACATGCTCTACGGCCTTCCTGAAAACAATACGGTCATTCTCGCCATTGTCGGCATTATCACCGTTATCTATATCCTCACTGCCATTACCGGCATTGACAAAGGTATCAAATGGCTCTCCAACCTCAACGTCGTCATCGCCATATGCCTAGTGGTTGCGACACTAATCGTCGGCCCCACGCTGCTCATCCTCAACACGTTTACTAACGGCATCGGCGACTACTTCCAAAACTTAATCAGCGACAGCTTCTCAATCAACCCGTACGGCGAGAGCCAATGGATTGGGAACTGGACAGTCTTTTACTGGGCGTGGTGGATTGCCTGGGCGCCATTCGTCGGCACCTTTATCGCTAGAATTTCAAAGGGGCGCACTATTCGAGAATTCGTCTGCGGCGTATTGCTCGCTCCGACACTGGCATCCTTCCTCTGGTTTGCCGTCTTTGGCGCCACCGGTATCAACCTCGGCTTAGAAGTGGCCACAGAAACGGCGAAATCGCCTTCCACAGCGCTCTTTGTCGTCATGAGCCATTACCCGATGGGCAGTGTTCTGTCCGCCGTCGCCGTGGCTCTGCTCTGCACCTTCTTTATCACCTCCGCCAACTCGGCGACATTTGTTCTGGGGATGATGACTTCAGAGGGGAACCTCAATCCTTCGAACAGCAAAAAAACCATTTGGGGGCTAATTCAGTCGTGTCTGGCAGTGGTCTTGATGCTCGCCAGCGCCAATGGCCTCAAAATGCTTCAAACTGCATCGATAGCAGCTGCATTTCCATTTGCCTGCGTCATGCTTCTCGGCATGGTTTCCATTCTCAAAGCGCTTAACGGCGAAAAGCGGTTCTCATAACGCTTAAATTCATTACCTTATACCTGTCGCGTAGGCGCTCACTTTTCGGACGTAACGGACATTGCGTTCGAAAAGTGGGCACCTGCGGCTCACCTTCCCGGGGTGAGCTCAGACGGCAGCGGCACGCGGTCTAGCGCGATCGCTGTCGGCACAGCGCCATTTGAACCCACATCGAAAGGCCTATTGTCTTTCGAACTCAAATCGCGTGCATCAAAAAGCCCCCTTCTGTGTACACACAGAAGGGGGTCCTCCTTTTTTGACCTATTCACCTATAAAAAGCTCGAGCAACGCCTGATCCCCCATCGGCCTTCCGACAAAGGTGGCACCGTAGGGCTCTCCATCGGGGGTTCTGCCTGCCGGAATCGAAATGGCGGGATACCCAGCTGACGCATAGACATTTGAAAAACTGTTGTTGACACTTACCACCGCATCCAGTGTCTCCGCTTCAAAGTAGCCGTCGATAATTTCTCGCGCCGTCTCTCGATTGGTTTTGAGATATGCTCTGTAAGCATCTGCATCCAATGTCTCCTCTAAAGCCATCTGATGGATCTTGTCGCCATACGGCATGCGCACATCGGAATCCTCGGCATTGAATGCGGCAATTGCCGCCAAATCTTTAACCGGACTGGTCACATCGGGATTTGCCAAAAAAGTCGCCAAATCGCGCTTAAAATCGTACAGCATCACCGGCATCGTCTCTATGGCGTCTGCGGCATTGTTTTGCTCAAGACTGATCACGACGGCACCTCTGCCAATCAACCACTCTTTTATCGCCGCCGTTTCCTCAGTGCCGTCCTCTAAAAGCCCCAGTCGAGCGCCTGAAAGCCCTTGAGAACCTTCTGTCGCCTTTTGCATGCCAATAACCCTGTAGACCGCCTCGACATCTTCTACATAATGGCCCATGACGCCAACAGTATCCATCGCGTAGGAAATCGGAATGACGAGATCGCTGGATACGGTGTCGTAAGTGGGTTTAAACCCCACCACGCCGTTTTGAGAAGCCGGCGATACAATCGACCCCGACGTCTCTGTGGCCAAAGCCAAGTTACAGAAGTCCATAGCCACTGCCACAGCGGATCCGGAACTCGAACCGCCGACATCGTATTGGCCGACGGCGTTTTTGGTCTGTCCACCCATCACCGAAAAACCGTTACTGGAAGGCATACTCATAAAGTTCGCCCATTCGCTTAAATTGGCTTTGCCGATAATCAGTGCATCTGCTGCTTTTAGCTGCTTTACAACCATCGCATCGCGGGCCGTTTCAAGTGTCTTCAGCGCCGCAGCACCTGCAGTGGTCGGCATACCCGCTACAGCGATATTGTCTTTTACCGCCACGACAGCGCCGTAGAGCGCCCCGCGTTCTGATACCGGCTTGGCCTCCAGCGCCTGCGCCTCCTTAAGCACCTCCGGATTTAGCGCAATAAAACTGTTGGTGGTGGCGTCCTCTCTGTAGATGTTTTTAAGGTAATACTCTGTGAGCTCAGAAAGCGTCAACAACTCTCCTGTGAGGGCCATTTGAACATCCGTGAGCTTTTTATCGTGTACCAGTTGGTGCACGCGGTCGTACGCTTCTGAATCCAATGCGTCAATTGCCACCATAAAGCCGTCAAAGTTCAGTGTTGTTTTCATTTCGGACTTCACCTCGTTCTCATACTGCATGCGCTCTTGATCGAAAGCCCGACCTAAGCGCCAGAGACCAAAGGCCACTCCGACGCCCACCAGCAAGATTACAATCAATACACCTTTTAAGACCTTTTTTACCATACGCCCTCCCACAAACACATTATTGTTCACACGTTATCTTCTCGTACTCAAAGAGCACCATCGTGTTGTCTACAGCCTTTTCGCCGACCTTTTTATAGCCCAGCGATTCGTAAAAGTAATGGTTTCTGTAATTTTTATGCGGGGTTTCAAGTCGCCAGAGACAGTAGTGCTGATAAAACGTCTCCAGCTGAAGTACCGCTTGCTTGCCCAGTCCCAAATTGTGATAGGACGGCTCTATGTACAGGCGCATCAGCGTCAAAAGTTTGCCGGTATCGTCTAATCGAATCACGGCACCGCCGATGATTCTGTTGTTCTCGAGAATCGTGTAATAGTCAAAGGCATTGATCTGATTTTTAACATTGACGACGCCGTCGTTTACAGGGCTGTCATCGCGCGCCCCATACCGTGCCACATCGTCGCCAAACGCTTTCTGCTGTATATAGTGCAGCGCATACGCGTCTTCGAGTACGGCCTTTCGTATTTTAAGCTTCGGGTGGGCAGAAGCCGATTGACGAAGCCAACACGAGCGATTCATCCCCATGTAGCCGATGTCGTGATGGTAGCCATCTTTGTACACGGTCTCTCTTAAGACGCCTTCGTGGCTCATACCACAGCGCTTCATAACCCGTGCCGATGCCTCATTAACCACCATATAGCGCCCGTAGATGCGGCTGAACTCGAGCACTTTAAACCCGTAGTCGATAAGTGCGCGCGCTGCTTCTTTAGCGTACCCCTGTCCCCAGTGCGGGCGTCCGACCCAGTACCCGATTTCGGCAGGGCCCATCGGACGTTTATGAATCAAACTGAAGGCGCCGACTAACGTTCGGTCAGACTTTAAAACAGCGGCGAAATGCACTTGCGTACCGGCTTCATACGCCGACTGATGCGTCTCAATCCACGCTTCTGCTGAATCGCGCGTATAGGGATGCGGCAACCCCAATGTGGTTTTATACAATTCGTAATCTTGAGCGTAAGCGGTTACCGCTTCGGCGTCGTTCTCATTAAAAGGCCGAAGCAACAGCCGCTCCGTTTCGATAATTTGTTGCATGTCGTCACCCCTTTTTCATGTGGATGTGTAAAATACCGTCTTCCAAATACGGTGCGCCTATTGCGACAAAGCCGTAGGCGTTATAGAAAGTCTCCAGATGTGCTTGAGCACTTATTTCCACTGTAGACAGATGCAACGTCTCTTCAATATAAGACATGACTTCACCCACCAGTTCTCGCCCCAGTCCCCGACCTCTCTCAGACGAGTCAACGGCTACCCTGCCAAAGGCACAAGCGGGGTATGGCGTCCCCGGCGGCAGTATCCGAGCATAAGCTACCAAAGCGCCGTCTCTTAGCCCCATTAAATGATAAGCCGACAGATCGAAGCCGTCTATGTCGCGGTAAAGACACGTCTGTTCGACGACAAAGACATCCTGCCTCAATTGCAGCACGTCGTACAACTCTTTTCCCGTTAGCCCTTCAAACGGCTTTACAACCCATGTCATCATGTCGCCCCTCCTTTTATATACCCTTTTCCATCATCTGTACACGCGCAAACGGCGCCTAAACAAGCGAAAGCCCCTTCGGTACTGTACACTTGTGTACACACCTACCGAGACTTCCATAAAAACCACTTATTGTGATGCCGTCTGTTTAAAAAGCATCTGCCTCATGCCTTGTGAGCAGCGCCACGGTCTCCACACCGGTGGCGTGACCGAACATGTCCACAGGCTGTGCCCACTCAAGGGTGTACGCGCCGCTTTCACACAGGAACTTGAGGTCCCGCGCCATTGTAGACACTTTGCAGGACACGTAGACCACACGCCTCGGCAACATGTCTAGCAGCACCTCTAAAACAGGCTGTTCACATCCCGCTCTCGGCGGGTCTAAGACCACTACATCTGCAACGGTTCCCTCTGCGTAGAGCTTCGGTGCTATGACTTCTGAACGGCCGAGGACAAAGGTTACATTTTCGAGATCATTGGCGTTTTTGTTGGCATTGGCATCGTCTACCGCTTGCGCCGACATCTCCACACCGTAAACCGCTTTTGCCTTTTGAGCCAAGAACAAGCTCAGAGTTCCCGTGCCACTGAACAAATCAAAAACCACATCGTCTCCGTCCAGTGCCGCGGCATCGAGTGCCGCTTGATACAGACGGTGCGCCTGTTTGGAATTCACTTGATAAAACGACAACGGGGAAATTTGAAAAGCGAGTTCCCCCATGGCGTCGACAATGTACGGCGTGCCGAACAGCATTTTGCAGGTATCGCCCAAAATTTCACTGGTCGCTTCCGGCTGTATGTTTTGGACGATCGACACGATGTTCGGATTGGCACTTCTCAGCATTTCCACCAACTTTTGCGTCATCGGCAGCTTGTGCTTATGCGTCACCACGGTCACCATGATTTCACCGGTGGCCTCCGATTGCCTGATGACCAAATGTCGAATAAGCCCTTGTTTCTGACGGTGCTTGTACGCCGGAATGCCAAAAGCCATCATATACGCTTTAAACGCTTTGATAATATCGGCGTGTTGGGCTTCCTGAATCAGGCAGTCAGCCACGTCTACAATTTTATGAGAATGTTTTTCGTAAAGTCCCACGACGACGCGCCCTTCGACTTCTCCAACGGCGTAAGCGCCTTTATTCCTAAAGCGGTAAGGGGTTTCCATACCGAGAATCGATTTAACGTCAACGGCCTCAAAACCACCGATACGCGTCAGTGTCTGCTTGACCATATTTTCTTTAAACGCCAACTGTGCGGCGTAATCGTAATTCTGTATTTGGCAACCTCCGCAACTGTCGAAATATCGACAAGGTGCCTCTACACGATTTGCCGACGGCTTCAATACCTGAACCGCCACTGCCCTTCCAAAGCGCTTATTGGCTTTTAAGGCATGGCACTTCACGCGGTCGCCGGGCAATCCCCCTCTGACAAACCACGTAAAGCCATTTCGTTTGCCGACGCCATCGCCATCTTCATTTAAATCTATAATATCCAGTTCAAAATACGCTTGTTTCAAACAATCGCCTCCTCATATTCACATCGTTATCCTTTAAGTATACCACAAAAAACCCCCGCTCTCTCGAGCAGGGGAAATTTTTTTTATGAGTTGCTATTGCCTAAAACCACTTTAACTTGAACCCGCGTCTCACCTTTTTGAACAACATCCAGTTCAATGGTATCGCCGGGCTTCATGTCTTTAATATGATCTGTAACATCGTTCATTCCAAAGACTTTTTTGCCGTCGATGCCGACGATTAAATCCGAACGCTGGAGTCCCGCTTTCTGTGCCGGTGACCCCTCGTAAACTTCGACGATCATAACCCCCATCGGGATGTCGTAAAGTGCCGAATCCTGCGTCGATACATCGGTTCCGACGATGCCGATAAACGGTCTGGACACCGAGCCGTTTTCAATAATTTCTTCCACAATCGGCATCATGATGTTGCTTGGAATGGCGAATCCAACGCCTTCAACCCTTTCATTGGCAATCTTTGCAGTATTGATGCCGATGAGTTCACCTTTGCTGTTCACCAAAGCACCGCCGGAATTACCTGGATTAATGGCGGCATCTGTCTGGATATAAGTACCGCTCTGATCGCTTTTAATACTTCTGCCGGTGGCACTGACAAAACCGGCTGTAAGCGTGTTGCTAAAGCCCAGTGGGTTGCCCAGTGCAACAGCGGGATCGCCCACCTTGACGGCATCTGAATCGCCCACGGCAATCGGATTCAGCGTATCCACCAAATCCTTCGGAATGTCAGCTTTTGAAATAGAGACAACCGCCAAATCAGATGGGGTATCGACGCCGATGATTTTCGCGTCTACGACAACACCGTCGGCTACCTCGACGACGAGCTTATCGGCTTTGTCGACAACATGCTGATTGGTGACGATATAGAGCACGTCGCCTTCGTCTTTTATAATAACGCCGGAGCCGCTGCCGCCGGTCGTTTTTTGTACATTGAACCAATCGCGATACGTGGTCTCTTTTGTAATCCCCACAACGGAGGACTTAATGCCTTCGTACACTGTCGAGAACCCCAGCGGACTCACATCAAACGCGTCGGGATTTTCTTGTAGATACGCCACCACAGACTGATTGATGTTCTCCGCTTTGACGTCGCCAATGAGTTTGTCGACACGATTTAAAAGTGCCTCATCCTCAATACCGATTTGACCTCTGTAGTACCCCACCGTATACGTCGAAGCTGAGAGTACCAATACCACAAGTAAACTCACAAAGACGGTTCGAACAGAGAGCTTCCGACCGACGGGAACCGATTGCGCCCCTTTGGCTTCACTGGGTTCCTCAATGTGAATCGTAGTCGATGCCTGCGTTTCATCGACGTCCTCTTCTACAATCAAATCGGGAATATGGGAGCCGTCTTTAAACACCATAGGACCGTGCGGCAACGTTTGGTCATCGTCTTGAGGATTCAAATTGTTTTTGTGTTCATTCACTTCAATCACTCCTTCTTCAAACTGTTTTGATGGTGAGTTTCGGCAGTTCTACACGCAAAATACCATTTTTTAGTGTCGCCTTAATGTTGTCTCGATCGACGTTTTCCACGAGAAAATTGCGTCTAAACATGCCGAAACGCCGTTCTCTGCGAATGTACCCGAGATGGTCTTCTTCGCGCGCCTCTCGCTTGTGCGCCGAAATGCTCAGGTAGTGATCTTCATAGATGATCGATATGTTGTCGATACTAAATCCAGGGAGCTCTGCTTCAACAACAAAGTGGGATTCACTCTCGCGCACATCGACATCAAATGTGTTGATGACGTTGTGGTCACGTTTGCTGCGACAGCTTTCTTTTTCTTCCATAACGTCGTAAAACAATTGATCAAGTGCACTTCTATGCCTTAAGCTGTTATTGTTCTTTAACAAAGCTGATTACCTCCTGTGATAAATCCTAAGGTCGTCGACGCCTATTGCGCCAACGACTTAATACATTTATAATAGTCCCTTTTTTTTAACATATTATGAACGGACAATGATATGATTGTTAAAGTTCTTCTTCGTCTTTTCGCCTGTTTTTAAAAATCTGGGTCGATACAGTGAAAATAAACGCCACACCGATATCGTCGTTGCTGTACACGTCTATTTCCTCGCCGTGCGCCTTGATAATCTCTTTGACGATGGCAAGTCCCAGACCTGAAGATTTCTTCTCCAGTCCCCTGGACGCATCGAGCTTCGTAAAGCGGTCCCAAATAATCTGAAGCTCTTTTTCAGACAGGGTTCGGCCGCTGTTGCTGATGCCCACGTAATACTTGTCTTCTTTCAACTCCGTGCGAATGCTGATGTCGCCGCCGACATCCACAAACTTCGTCGCGTTGTCGAGCAAATTAAATACCACTCGGTGAATAGAAGCGTAATCGCCGTGCGCCATGACGTTATCGTGAGAGAGGTCTAGGGTCAACCGCACTTCCTTTTCCACAATGGTCTGTTCAAAACTGTCGAGGACATTGAGAATCATTTCATTGAGCTCAAAGTCCGTCCGATTGAGCACCAGTGACCCGCCTTCCATTTTTGAAAGATCGAGGAGATCGTTAATCATTTTAATGAGGCGCTCGCTCTCACTTAAAACGATTTTTAAATAGCGTTCATTTTTATCCGGTTCAATTGTACCGTCGAGCATGCCTCGGGTGTACCCCTTGATATTGGTTAACGGTGTCCTGAGGTCGTGCGACAGACTGGATATAAACATCCTCTTGGTTTTTTCCTGTTCGTGAAGCTCATCGGCCATGGCGTTAAAACTCTGCGCGAGGTCGCCGAGCTCATCGCGTCGGTTGATGATAATCTTTTTATCAAAATTGCCCTGTGCAATGTATTTGGCAGCATCGTTAATCACTTCCAGTTCGTGCCCCATCTGTTTGGTGATGAGAAAAATAAGGCTTACCGCCAGAAAGCCCGAGATGGACAAGGAAATGAACACAATAACCGATACTCTTGAAATCGTATCTTCAAGCTCTGGCATCGGGACGTTGATAAACATGGCGTAGTACTTTTCGCCCAGTCTAAACGGGTAGCCCACGCGCAACCTTTTAATGCGATCGGCAGACTGATGGACCTCTCTAGTGACGATGTCTTGATTAAAGACCCGCTTCAAATCGTCCACCAGAAACGGCTGGTCGTCGATGTTAAACACCTCTGTGCTCTCGTCGGTGCTGTACACCTGTCCGTTGTCGGAAAACAACCAGATGTCGGCACCGGTGTAGCCGTCGAGCAAGACAATTTGTTCCTGAAGCGCATTTAAACTCAGATTCTCGAACCGCAAATTAATGGTCCGTTCGTAATTGCTCACCCGTTTGACGATAAGCTCCGTCTCGTTGCTGATAAAATAGTAATCGAGCACAGAGCGCACGCCGATAATAATCAAAATAAATGAAATGATAAAAATCACCATATAGATAAAGGCGAATTTATGAAAAATCTTTTTCATGAAAGCCCCTATTCTAACTTAAACTTATAGCCGACACCCCAGACGGTCTTAATTTCCCAGCCGTTGTCATCGCGATCAAACTTTTCTCTAAGGCGCTTGATATGCACGTCGACGGTACGGGTTTCACCAAAGAAGTCGTAGCCCCAGATTTGGTCGAGCAACTGCTCTCTTGTAAAAACTCTGTTGGGGTGACTGACGAGGTAGTTTAACAACTCGATTTCCTTTGGTGGAAGCTCTAACACGTCGCCAAAATACGTGACGTTGTAGTCGTCCATATTGATGGTGAGGTTTTTCACTGTCACCACATTCTCTTTGCCCTCTGATTCTGTAGGCGCCGTGTTGTTGAAACGCCTAATAACCGCCTTGACCCGTGCGGTCATTTCTTTTGGCTCAAAAGGCTTTGCGATATAGTCGTCGGCACCGAGCTCAAGGCCCAAAACCTTATCAAAAGTCTCGTCCTTTGCCGTCACCATAATCACGGGCAGTTGAGACGTTTTTCGAATTTCTTTAAGTGTGTCGTAGCCGTCCATCCCCGGCATCATAACGTCGAGCATAATGAGGTCTGGAGCCGCCGTTTTAAAAGCTTCTAACCCCTTTTCACCACTTTCAAAGAGCTCCACAGCGTACCCTTCCTTTTTCAAGTACAAACCGATGAGCTCTCTGATGTTTTCATCGTCATCCACAACAAAGATTTTTTTGTTCATAAAAGTCCTCCTTGTAAAACGGCCTCTTATGTAGAGGGTACCGTCGTATATTAAGTCGTCAGCCACCTAGGCGACGCGTAATGAACCCCTGTCTTTTCCCAGCTGAGCTTTGAGACACCGCGGAAAAAAGCCTTTCTCAAACACCGTCTGCTAAAAAAATAAAAAGCATTATGAAATCATAATGCTTTTTATATGCTCTCTATTATTATACATGACCAAAGGCCCAATATCTAGCGCCAGTCATGAATGAAGTTTAAACAATTTGTGTCTAGCCGACTTTCGGCCGGTCACAGGGCTAACGGTTCAAGAACGCCTTATAGCCTTTGTAAGCCATGTAAACGTCTACCTTGCTGACGATTTCGTAAGGGGCGTGCATGCTGAGCACCGGTACGCCACAGTCGACAACTTCAGCATCTGCATTGGCCAAGATGTAAGCGATGGTACCGCCGCCGCCTTGATCAACTTTACCGAGTTCGCCGATTTGCCATACGATATCGTTTTGGTTGAAAATATTTCTCACTTCACCGAGGAACTCTGCATTGGCGTCGTTACAGCCGCCTTTGCCTCTTGCACCTGTGTATTTCACAAGTTGAAGCCCTTTGCCGACGTGAGAAGAGTTGCGCTTTTCATAAGCCGCTGCGTAGTTCGGGTCGTAAGCTGCACCGACGTCTGCCGAAAGCACTTGCGTCTTAGAGATACATCTTCTCAAGTAGATGTCGTTGTACTGTGCCTCTTGAAGGGCGATTAACTCTGCAACGACATTTTCAAAAAAGCGCGAATGCGATCCCGTATTGCCTTGAGAACCGACTTCCTCTTTGTCCATAAACATACCGCAAGCAGTTGTATTGACTTTGTCGAGGTCGAGAACAGCACGTGCGCCTGTGTAAGAGCACACTCTGTCGTCGTGGCCATAAGCCGAAATCATACTTCTGTCGAAGCCGAGGTCTTTTGCCTTACCCGCCGGTACAATTTCAAATTCTGCCGAAAGGAAGTCTTCTTCGCAGAGACCGTACTTTTCGTTTAAGATTTTAAGAACGTGGAGCTTGACTTTGTTTTTCGTTTTGTCGTCGCCATATGGCATATGACCTGCCAACACGTTGAGGCCTTCGCCTTCGATGCCTTCACCGAGTTTTTTAGCGGCTTGGTCTTTGCCGAGATGCGGCAACAAATCTGTAATAGCAAATACCGGATCCGTCTCGTCTTCACCGATGATGATCTCGATTTTCTTACCGTTTTTATCAAAGGCAACGCCGTGAAGCGCTAATGGTAATGCCACCCACTGGTATTTTTTAATACCGCCGTAGTAGTGCGTTTTAAAGAACGCCATGTCGCTGTCTTCATAAAGCGGAAACGGCTTCAGGTCGATTCTAGGGACATCGATGTGCGCGCCGACGATGTTCATACCGTCTTTTAACGGTTTGTCGCCGATGTTGAAAAATACGATGGCCTTGTCGCGGTTCATCGCATACACTTTAGCACCCGCTTCGAGTTTTACAGAACCGTCAATGTACTTCTCAAGGCTTTGGTACCCTTTGGCTTCAGCCATTTTTTGAAGTTCACGTGCACTTTCTCTCTCCGTTTTACCGGCGTCGAGAAACGCCTTGTAGCCTTCACTGAACTCAAAACACGCTTTGGTCTCTTCTTCATTCAATGCTTCCCATGCGTTTTTAAAATCGTAAGTCACTTCTTTTGAAAGTGTTTCGAATTGATTTTCTTTTTCCATGTGGTCCCCCTAAGTCATAAATTTCGGCGTGTTTCTCCGGTGAACAGAGCCAAAACGCCACGCCCAACGCTTTGCTTTGTAGCCAAAGGCTCTTTATTAGTGTAGCGAAATAATTCCGTCAATTCAAGTGAATTAAATTTTTGTAATATTGTTTTTGATGGCAAATAAGGCCGCTTGTGTACGGTCGTTCACCTTTATTTTCTTAAAGATATTCGATACGTGATTTTTTACAGTCTTTTCGCTGATAAACAGCTCTTGACCGATTTCTTTGTTGTTGTACCCTTTAGAAATCAAGCAGATGACTTCGTATTCTCTTCTGGTCAGTCCCGCTATGATTTCCTCTTCCGGCTCGCTGTCTTTGCGCTTATAGGCGCGCACCAAAATGCTCGAAAGCGTCGGATGAATATAGATGTCGCCCTCGACGACTTTGTGGATGGCCTTGACGAGAGAAGAGACATCGGCGTCCTTTAAAACATACCCTTCGGCACCGATGTTAATGGTTTTGATGAGATATTCCGAATCTTCATGTATGGTCAGCATAATGACTTTTGTCTTTGCGTGTTTGGCTTTTACCTGTCTCAAACATTCAATTCCGTTCATATTCGGCATGTTGATGTCCAGTAGCATCACATCGGGCTTGTATACCGCCACTTTTTCAAGGGCGTCTATGCCGTCTTGCGCCACTGCGACTATCTCAATGCCCTCCTCGAGCTCCAAAAGCTTTTTGATGCCTTCCCGAATTAATGCATGATCGTCTGCTATCATCACTTTTATAGATTTCATATTGCCTCCACTATTCATTTGGAATAATAAATTTTAATTGTGTGCCCTTACCCTCTTCCGAATTAATTTCAATAAACCCACTGACGATTTCGATGCGTTCTTTCATGTTGTGAAGGCCGTATCCCCCCGCCTGATCCAAAGTGTCCTTGACGGCAAACCCGACGCCGTCATCTTCGATTTGAATCATGATGTTTTCTTCCTCAATACTGATTTTGATTTTCAGTTTCTTACACTGAGCGTGTTTGAGAACGTTGTTCAGACTCTCTTGTATCACCCTAAAAGCCATGAGGTTAATCAGCGGATTACTCACAGTGGCATTTTCCATCGTAGACAACTGAACCGCAATGCCGGCGGTGTCCTCAATGGTATTCACCATTTTTTTAACGGTGGAAATCAAACCCAAATCGTCTAAGGACATCGGCATCAAATCGTAGATAATCTTGCGGATGTCCTTGAGCGTCATCCGAACCCCTTCCTGCAATTCAGTGACTTCGCGTTTGGCTTTCTCCGGAGAACTGTCCACGATTTTCTTAATGTACTCCGCCTTTAAGACGACGTTGGCAAGCGACTGCGCCGGGCCGTCGTGAATATCTCTCGAAATGCGCTTTTTTTCATTTTCCTGCGCTTCGATAATTCTGAGACCGAGGTCCTTTTTATGTTTAATGTCCTTAATCTGCTCGTGCACACTGCTGTTCAAGTACTCGAGCGCCACGCTCACCTTCATTTCGAGCAACTCCGATTTCTTTAAAACAGCGAGGCTATTTTTCATCAACCGTTCGAGTTCGTTTCGACGGTCGCTGAGCTCTTTCTCTTCTTTGCGCTTAACCGACAGCTCCACAAGCGCGCGCTCGGAAAAGCTGTAGGCGTCTTTGATGTCTTCCTCCGTAAACTCGTCAAAATGATCGTTGATGGTCTTAATCATATTGCGAGCCATTTTGAGCCGAATATCGAGTTTGTCCACTTCGTTGATGACCAAACTGAGATTGGCTTTGACATCAATCCACTCTTGCTCGTAAGAGATATAATCCTGCCGCGCCTGCTCGGAAATTTCAAATATTTCTTTCTTGCCGTCCTCGATTGCACTGGAAGTTTTCTTGACTATGGCGTCGAGTGTCTTCGTGTCTATAAAATTTCTCACGCATCTTCTCCGAAATCATATTTTATGCTTCATTATATCATAAAAGCCCCCTTCCATAAAGAATAGGGGGCTTTTTAGTAAGTGAGTCCTATATGCCTATAGCAAATCTTCTACCAATTCATCCACTTCTTCCGGTGACAACACCTTGTTCAAGTCGACGACGACAATGAGCTCGTCGCGGTAGATGCACACTTCAGAGATGTAGTTGTTGTCCTTTCGGATGGCAACTTTTGGCGGTGGCAATATCGCCGCTTCATCCACCGTCATCGACTGAGACGCATCGTCCACCAAAAAACCGATTTGTACATCGCCGTTGTGAGAGATGATGATGCGTCGGTCTGTAACGTCGTCCTCATTGAGTCGGAAGCGTTTTTTCATATTGACGATGGGGATGATGTCCCCACGCAAATTGAGCAGTCCGTCGACGTAAGCCGGCCCGTTCGGCAAAGGTGTTATAGACGAATAGTCCGTAATTGATGCGATGTGGTTGATACTTGTGGCGTATTTTTCATCGTTTAACTTAAAAACAATGTACTGCTTTTCCGCCATGACGACACCTCCTAGTGCTGTGTTTTATCCTCTACAATTTCAATATTGTCCAGTTGTTGCCTAAAGTTCTTTCTAAACGCAGCCAAATACGCTTTGCGCAGTTCGGCTTGTTCCTTCAACTCTTCATCTGTCAAACCGACAGTTTTTTTCTTCTTCGCCAGTTCGTTGATTCGGTCGAGTTTTTCTTTACCTAACACGGCAGTTCCTTTCTAATTACAAATACCCCTGTTTAAACCTCTAAAACACCTGTTTTAGATTCAACAGCTTTTAAAATGTCATTAGATTTAATTATATCATAAATTTTGTTAAAATCTACATTCATCACACGATCGTCCACGATTTTTTCAACTTTTGAACGCACGACATCGTAAGCGGCTTTCGTCCCCGCCCCCAATGCTTTTTCCTCTGTGAGGTCGATGGCTTGTGCCGCACTTAAAAGCTCTATAGCGATAACGTTTTGAGCGTTAAACAAGATGTCGCGTGCTTTACGCGCCGCAATGGTGCCCATACTCACGTGGTCTTCTTGATTGGCAGAAGACGGGATAGAGTCTACACTCGCCGGATGCGCCAGCACTTTGTTTTCAGAGACCAACGCCGCCGCTGCGTATTGCGCAATCATAAAGCCCGAGTGAAGACCGCCTTTTGTCGTTAAAAATGCCGGCAGACCGCTGAGTTGTGGGTTGACCAAACGCTCGATACGGCGCTCAGACACATTGGCGATTTCTGAAATAGCGATGCCGAGGAAGTCGAACGGCAGTGCCATCGGCTGACCGTGAAAGTTGCCACCGGAGAACGCAACGCCGTCTTCCGGGAAGAGAATCGGGTTGTCAGTAACCGCGTTAATTTCTATTTCAATGCGCTCGATGACATAGTTGAGCGCGTCTTTGCTCGCGCCGTGAATTTGTGGCACACATCTGAGGGTGTAGGCATCTTGTACGCGAACTTCCCCTTGCTTCGTCGTGCGCGCACTGTCTTTGAGAAGCGTCAACATGTTCTGAGCTGTGCGGATTTGACCTGGATGCGGGCGCACCTGATGCAATCTAGGGTCATAAGCGTCGGTAATGCCGTTTAACGCCTCTACAGTAAGTGCGGCGCTGACGTCGGCGAGTTTCACCAGTTGTTTGGCTTCGTAAGCCGCAATCGTTCCCACAGCTGTCATAACCTGAGTACCGTTAATTAAGGCAAGACCCTCTTTTGAAGTCAGTGCAATAGTGGGAATACCCGCTTTTGCCATAGCGTCTTTGCCCGCCATGCGCGCCCCTTGGTAAAATGCTTCGCCAAGTCCCAGCATGACGAGCACCATATGCGAAAGTGGGGCGAGGTCGCCGCTGGCGCCGAGAGAGCCCTTTTCAGGAATAACCGGGTGGACCCCTTTGTTAATCATATTTACAAGCGTTTCAACCGTCTCGAGACGCACGCCGCTGTGCCCTTTAATGAGGTTGTTGATGCGCAGCAACATAATGGCGCGAGACACTTCTTCGTCAAACGGCGTTCCAACACCGCACGAATGGCTGATAATCAAGTTGGTTTGAAGATCTTGGGTCTCGTCTTTTGAGATAACCACATCTGAGAATTTACCGAATCCCGTTGTGATACCGTAAACCACTTTCTTGGCATCGACCAAATCGTCGACAAACTGACGCGCCACCTTTACTTTTTCAATAGCCTCATCTGCAATTTGAACTGTGTGACCGAAGCGAACAACGTCCATAACGCGGTCAATGGTTAAACTTTTTCCATCTAACATCAATGTACTTTGCATAATCAAATCCCCTTTTTTATTATTTTTATAACCCATCATATCTTATTGGCGTCTATTTTTAGTCTTTGAAAGCCCCTGTTTCTTCGGGCGTATCAAAGCCTTCTCGTGAAAGCCGATCAGATCTCGTCTACCCGCCACAGTCAGGGCTTCGTAAACCAAATCGTAGTTCTTGGGGTTTTTAAACTGGAGCAACGCCCGTTGCATGGCCTTTTCCTTTTTGGTTTTCGGCACGTAGACCGGTTTCATCGTCCGCGGGTCTAGACCGGTGTAATACATACAAGTGCTCAACGTTCCAGGGGTTGGGTAAAAGTCCTGTACCTGCTCGGGCGTATACCCGATATCCCTGAGGTACTCGGCGAGCTTTATAGCCGATTTAAGGGTGCTCCCCGGATGCGAACTCATCAAATACGGGATAATGTACTGTTCCTTACCGAGTTTCTCATTTATGCTGTCGAATTTTTTGACAAAATCACCGTAGAGCTTGCCGCTGGGTTTGCCCATGTAGTCGAGTACCGTCTCATCGATGTGCTCAGGCGCCACTTTCAGCTGACCGCTGACGTGATGAGCGCAAAGCGCTGTGAAAAAGGCGTCATCTGAATCGTGCATCAAATAGTCGTAGCGGATGCCGCTCCTGATAAAGACCTTCTTGATGCCGTCGATTTGACGCACTTTGGTCAGGAGTTCGAGGTAATCGGTATGGTCGACGTCGAGTTCGCTACACGGTGCCGGTGACAGGCACTGCTTCTTCTTACAGCTGCCGCGTTTGAGCTGATGCGCACACGCAGGCTGTCTGAAGTTTGCCGTAGGCCCGCCGATATCGTGAATGTACCCTTTAAAGTCTGCGTCGTCTACAATGCGCTGCGCCTCTCTCAAAATAGAATCGTGCGACCGAGAGTGGATAATCCGCCCTTGATGAAATGCCAGGGCACAAAACGAACAGCTGCCGAAGCACCCGCGTTCAGAAATGATGCTGAGTTTGACCTCTGCAATAGCCGGCACGCCCACGGCGGCATCTTTCGGGTGAACAGCTCGTTGATACCCTAGCTCAAACACCCAGTCGAGCGCTTCGCGTTCAAGAGGCATCGCCGGCGGGTTCTGCACGAGGTAGCGATTGCCGTGCGGCTGAACCAACGTCTTGCCGCGAATCGGATCCTGTTCCTCGTACTGGACGTTGAACGCCTTGGCGTAAGCGTCTTTGTCGGAAGACACGGCTTCATAGCCGTCGATAAGCACGTAATCGTACAGCGTTTCAAGTGACGACGTCATATAACACGTTCCCGGTACATGGTGAATGTACGCTACGTCAATCCCGCTGTTCAAGTAGTCTGCAATTTCCTTTACAGGGGTCTCACCCATGCCGTAAATCAACAAGTCCGCACCACTGTCCTCTAAAATCGAACGCCGTACCGCGTCTTCCCAGTAGTCGTAATGGGCGAAGCGCCTCAGCGACGCTTCAATACCTCCGAGAATAATCGGCTTGTGCTTGTAGCGCTGACGGATGAGGTTCGTGTAAACGAGGCTTGCGCGGTCCGGTCGTTTGCCCATGACGCCACCTGGGGTGTACGCATCCGTCGTGCGCCTCTTTTTGGAGACGTAATAGTGGTTGACCATAGAGTCCATGTTGCCGGCACTAACCAAGAAGCCCAATCTCGGCTCCCCGAAGACGTCGATGCTGTCCGGCGTCTTCCAATCCGGTTGAGAAATAATCCCCACGGTGTAACCCGCGTCTAAAAGTGTCCGCGCAATTACTACGGGGCCGAAGCTCGGGTGGTCCACATAGGCATCGCCTGTAACGAGGACGAAATCCACGCCGTCCCACCCCAGTTTCGTTAAATCTTCCATACAAATCGGAAGAAAATCGTTGAGTATCATAGTGTTCCTTTCTAACTTTCCAGTAAAATCCTCTTGACAATAGGATTGAGTGTTTCTACAAAATTGTAATTGCTAAAATCGAATTCTTTATCGGTGATGCGTACGGCAATGGCCATAAAAGCCGCCCCTTCTTCCACATCTAGATGAATAACAATGTAGGACTTCCAGTCGGGCAAGCCCTCTCGCGTCTGCTTCTCTCCCCAGTCGATAAAGAAAGAACTCGACGTCGCCTTGCTGAACTTCTTCACAAGGCGGTCGCTGAGCACTTGACGCCGCTCGAGTTTATCGCGTCCCTTGCGCTTGGAAAGCGCTTCAATGACCTCGCCGGTCGCCGATGTGCGGATATACTGAATGGCCTCTCCTTCGGTAATATCGAGAATGGAGACAAACATGTTGAGTACGCGCTCCGTTTTCGGCACATGCCCTTTGAGCTGATTGACGACGTCGAGCATCGCTTGAACATTTCGCGTGTCCGCCGAAATATTGCCGGTGAGGATGCCCGTTAACTTGTCGTAACGGTGTCCTTCTTTTATGAGGTGCTCGTCCCAGCTCGTCGATTGGTTTCTACCGTTGTTTTTAGAGTAGTAAAGCGCTTGGTCGGCCTTTTCAATCAACTCGTCTTCGTTGCTGCCGTCTTTTGGATAAGTGGAGACGCCGATACTCACTGTGAGCTTTTTACCGTCGCCCAAAAGTTTGCGTTCTTCAACGCGTACACGGATTTTTTCCGCCACTTTGTAGGCCTCTTTGGCATGCGTCTCCGGCAACAAGACGATAAACTCTTCGCCGCCGTAACGCGCCACATAGTCTGAACTTCTTACAGAATTTTTTAAGATGTCGCCGAGATGCGTCAGTATCTCATCGCCCTTTCTGTGGCCGTAGGTGTCGTTGACATTTTTAAACTTGTCGATATCGAGCATCATTACCGACAAGCTGTCGTTGTTTTGTCGCGCCACACTGAGTTGAACCGCAAACTGCTGTTCAATATACTTTCTCAAATAAACCCCTGTGAGTTTATCAATAGCGGAAACCCGCTTTAAGTTGTAGTTGTCTATAAACACGTAAAACAGGTTCATAAACCGCTTGGCCTTTTCCAAAACGTCGTCGTTGAGCCGGTGGACGACGCTAAACGACTCGAGCAACACATACCCCGCAATTTTCTTCTTGAGAATCAGCAGGTCTTCTCGACGCTGAGTCCCCGACGGTACGGTCTCTTGCTCGTAAACCGGTATGAACAGCAATCCTTTTTGCTGTTCGTTTAACAACTTCACACTGGTCAACGGATTCAGTCTGGAGATGTAGTACCCGTCCATATCGTTTCCGACGTTGTTAATCAGCCTCGGCAAGTCGCGGTAGGGCTCCCCGTCACCAATGACGACGCTCTCGCTGACAAAATCGTTTTCGTCTAAAATGTAAACCGTTCCCCGGTCAGAAAACGTCAACTGTGTCAAATAGCTCAAAATCAATTTGAGGTTGCGGATCTCATCTTTTTTGAGATTTTGAATCAAATCAGTGGCCGACACAAAACGGTTCTCAAAAATCATCGGGCGCTTTTCTACAATCATGCGTTCAAAGCGCGGGTGACGGTAGAGCGCGTCGAGTCCCGAGAGGTCGAAGTACATTTCAAGAGACGGCACGTGTTCCACAATGCCGTCACAATGCGGCATCGATTCCGCCTCGACAATTGATGCCACAATTTTATTGATATGGTCTTTAATGCGAATTTTGTTGTCGTCGTGCAAAATGTACGAATCTTTATAGACTTGAGAGACGCGCATGGAGAGCTGAAAAATGATATCCAGTGCCATTAAATTGTATTTTAACGCGTTGTACAAATCCCCTTTGACACAAAAGAGATCGGCGATAATGTGATACGTGCGCCACATCATCTCGTTGGATGCGCCCTCCATATCTTTGAGGACCATCAGCATGCGCTCCACGGGGTATTCTGAAAAACACGCGTCTACGATTTCCCGTTTGACGCGAACCGTTTTGGTGTTGTAAAGCGGAATGAGCAAATCGTCGAGACGCGCCACCCCCGCCACCGACAGATAGTCTTTGTCGGCGAGCTTGTCGTACATCATTTCGAGCAAAAACATGCGCATGTGCTTGGCCAACAAGGGCTTTTCAATCTGTTTGACAAACGCCGAGAGCTCAGACAAATCGAAATGGTCACAAGTGTTGTCTTTTTTGCTCTGCAAATAAGCAATTCTAAAGTCAAAGACCTTTAAACGGTAAGACTTGTACGAGTCGTCGGTGTGAAGCTCCGGCGCGTCGGCACGCCACTTGATCAAGGACACATGGGCGTTCATGGCCATGAAGTAATCGAAGTGCAGGAAGTAGTAGTCGATGGCATTGCCTCTTCCGCTCAACACAGACGCGTGCTCGTGTTCCAGACGCGCCATGAGAATATGCGCTTTCGAGTAATTTTCATTTCCGATGTAGCTGGCACACAAGTTGAGCAGTGCTTGAAGCATCATGGCGCGATCGCCAATGCGTTCAGCCACTTGATTGGCCTGTTCGTAATAGCGTATCGCCATCTCGTGTCGTTCTTCCGCCTGATATGTTTCACCGAGGTTGCTCAGCTGTGTGGGCATGTTCATCGAATCGCTAATGCTTTGGGACAGGTGATGCGCTTTCCTAAAGTATTCGCGGGCCATAATAAAGTCGCCGAACCCCTCGTAATGAACGGCGCCGATATTGTTAAATGCGCGAACGGTAAACTCGTCTTTTTGCACGGACTGAAAAGCTTCGAGGCTTTCAGAAAACGCCTCTAGGGCCTGCGCGTATTTCGCCTGATGCAAGTAGTGAATCCCTTTTTCATTGAGGAAGAGGCCGATGTAAAACGGGCTCTCAAGTTCACAGGCCATATCGTAGCCTTCAGCGTATTTAAAAAAGTGCTCTTCGTAATTGCCAACTGCCGCAAGACATTTGCACATGACAAATATCGCCTGTGTTTGACCGGCTTTGTAGTCGATCTGCGCCGACGCCAATGCCGTTTTCTCAAGCAACTTCATAGCGCCGGTATAATCGCTTTTGTAATAGAGGACATAGGCTTTTTCCGTAATGATGTCGATATAGGCGGGCTTTTGAAAGTTTTCATAAGAGGCCATATCGCCCACAACGCGAGCGGCGGTTTCAAGGCGCCCCGATTTAATCAATTGCTGAATCAACAACAGAGCGTACTCCAGTACGTGGTCTTCCCGATTGAGGCGCTTGTAAAGCTCAATCCCCTTTTCCATCAACTCAGAGGACTTGGGGTAGTTAAACTGATGGGCATAGCGTTTAGAATACGTGATACAGTACTGCGCCGCCTTCTCCAGTCGGCCGCAGTTGATGCAATAGTCGACGATGCTCTCGGTAATGATGCCGCGCTCGATAAAAAGCTTTTCGTAGTAGCCCGTCAGCTTTTCATAAAGGCCGACCCGCGCATCGGCCGCCACCAAATTGACAAAGTACTTGCGCAGTTCATTTGAAAAAAAGACGAACACGTACTCCACATCACTGATGCGCTTGTTCAAAAGCTTCTCGCTTTCCATCTCTGTTAGGAAGTGATAAGCAGTCTCTTCATCGACTTCGCCGTACTTTACCACCAACTCGAAATTAAACGAATGGGTAATCACCGACAGCTTTTTTAAGAGGTCCACATAGGGTTCTTTTAAGGACTTTAGCATGACGTCGTATTGAAAATCGCGCTTTTCCACGTGGTCAAAACTAAATTGATCGTCGATGCGCTCGAGGTTCCAGTCCATCTTTTCACGATCGAAGAAAATCACCTTATCCTGCCAGAGTTGCCTGAGAAGTGTCTCTATTTTGCTCACCTTCCCCTGACTTTCAAGCATGAGTTTATGGGTGAGATGATAGGGAATCGCCTTGCACCCTAAAGCCGTTTTTACCAGCGCCCCGGTCTCTTCCAGTGTAAGTGACGGCAGTTTAATAGTCTTTACTCTGCCGCCGAGGTTGAGATGCTCCAGTTGCCACTGGTTGCACGAAAACAGCAAAAAGTAGTTGGACGCCTCTTTGCCCGACATGAGCATTTCGTAAAAAACGCGTTCTTTCGAGTGAATGCGACCGACTTCATCGACGATAATAACGGTAAAGTTAGACGCGGTGTACTCGATAAAAAAGTTGTAGATGCGGTTGAGAATTCTAAGGTAGTCCTTCTCAGTGTCGATGACCTCCGTCTGTTTAATGTTCCAGTGGTCGGCGAGCTCCGGCGACAAACTGATGAGTTCCTGACCGTATTTCTGAATCAACACTGGGGAAACATCGTCTTTCTTTTGAATGTGTGCAAGTATTTTTCGCGCTGTGAGGTACGGGTTCTCCGCCACCGCATCAATTCGGATAAAAATACAATCAAAGCGATTGAATTTAGAGATTTGCGCCATTTCTTTCAGCAAACGGGTCTTGCCCGTACCGCTGTCCCCCTTGATAATCACCGCATCAAAATCCCCGGTCTTCTTATGCTTGGATTCAATGTAGTCGCGCACCTCTGAAACAATGGCATCGCGCCCGGCGATTTTGGTGTGCCGGTGAATTTTATCGTAATAGATGTAATCGTAGTGGTCGACTTCTGTCCAGATGAGGCCGCTCATCTTCTTAATAAAAGCGCCGATATTCTGGAACCGCTCTTCTCTTATGGCACTGGTCGCTTTAGCAATAAACAAATGAATATCGTTGGACGCATCGGTGTGAATCACTTCTTTGATGTTCCTGTAGTAATGGTCTATCTGATAGTAAATATAAAAAAAGACCGTGCCGAGCGAATAGATGTCCACCGTCTCGTCGATTTCTTCTCCCCACAAGATTTCAGGTGCGAGAAAATGATTGAACCGCTCGTAATCGGCGTTGTAGTAGTAGTCGTTGATGCCGTTGCCAGCCACGTCTTTGAGCTTTACCAAGACGCGTTTATCTTTGCGGAGAATAATCATTTGATCGAAGTTCAAGTACTTGTATATAATCCCTCTAAAATGGAGGTAGCGTAGCGCCTTGCACAGGCCCACCAACACCGTGTTGATTTCGGACTTGCCCAGTTCAAGATAAGACACGCGCTCTTCTTCCTCCCAGTGTTCATAGGTATAGAAATACTGTTTACGGCTAACGGGACTGCTGTTGATGGTTCTTATGGTTTGAAACTCATAAACGGTTAATATGTTTTCATGGGACATATTCTTAAGTACGATGAACTCTTCTTCCATGTTTTTTACAAATTGGGAATTGGACATCTCCGCATCAAAAATACGCATGCGTTTCTGCTGCTTGTTTTTATCGAGGTCTACGACAAGATATTCAATTTCATTGTTGCCTCTCGACAGCAACTTGACCACTTCGTACCGATCGTTTATCGTTTTCAACCGCTTACCCTCCTAGCATCTTGTGAGACGATGTGTTACAGTTCGACTTTGGCGTTGAATATTTCAAAACTCTTATCGATGTTTTCAATAACTTTTGGATCCAGTTCTTCTAGGATGTCTTCAATATACTTGCGTCTGTTGTCCATAACGCGCGCGAGAAGTTCATGGCCCTTTGGCAATACTTCCACGCGAACAATTCGTCTATCCGATTCGTCTTTTACGCGTTTGACGAGGTCGTTGCGCTCCATGCGGTCGAGTAAATCCGTCACTGTACTGCATGCGAGAAACATACGACTGCTCAACTCGCCGATGGTTAAGCGCTCTTGAAAAATCAAGTGTTGAAGCGCTTCAAACTGCGGTGGCGTAATGTCGACATCGTTTAAAATCTCACGCCCTTTCTTTTTAATCTTATAGCAGACACGGCGTAAATTTTCTTCTATTCTAACAGTACGTTCTTGCATAATAACCTCCAAATTTATCATTTCTAATAACTTAAACAATTAACTGCCGGCATTCTGGGTAGGAATCCCCTAGTCTAACTATAGACCACCGACACTAACTTTGTACAGTGCGCTTTCTTCTATTTTACAATAAGAAAGATAATTAGGTAAACTAATTTTTGTGTTTCGTTGATATTTTCAAAAAAAAGTGGTACAATATATTAAGTTTTCATTACAGAAAACTCACATTTCTCAATATTCACATAACATTTTACATATATTTATGGAGGGGTTATGAATCGCTTAAAATCTTTTTTTAAAAATCATAAGGTGACGCTTATGATTATTCCCACTGCCGACAAATCGATTAAGCAAATGCGCTTAAACTTCGGCATCGCTATTGTCACTTTGGCGGTACTCGCCGTCTTTAACATCGGTCTGCTAAGTGCTACCATTTACAAGTCTGAACAGACGCGGGTGCTCTCATCAGAAAATACCGAGCTGGAAGAAAATCTAACGCTGACCAACGATAAAATCAACACCCTAGTCAACATAAACGCCAGTCGGGCATCAGAAATTGAACAGCTTAAAGCGACATTAGATGAATCGGGTGTGTTTTTAGAAACCCGTCTCGAAGAAATGGACGAGGCGCGCACCTACATCGCCCAACTCGTGGATATTTTCAACGAGCAAACCGATTCAGAGCTGAAGGCACCGGTGAGCCGATCGTCTGCAAGAGCGGCTTACAATGACGAAAACACCACTCTTGAAACCGATGCTGAGAGCGCCGTGCTCTTTGGTGAAATCGAAAGCCTCACTGCACTTGACGAAATTGAAAAAGCGCTGGGAGACGACTCTGAGACCTACAGCACCCTTGTAGAAGACCTCGAGGAACGCATCGGCTATCTGGAAAGACGCCCTGACTTCTATCCGACTTCCGGTAGACTGACTTCAGGCTTCGGCTATCGCAGCGACCCGATTACCGGGCGTACGAGTATGCACAACGGCATCGACCTCAGCAATCAGTCGGGAACGCCGATCTACGCCGCCGGCACAGGTGTCGTCACCTATTCCAACTACAACGGCAACTTCGGAAACGTCATCATCATCGACCACGGGAACGGCTACGAAACCGTCTATGCCCACTGCAAAGCTTTTAGTGTGAAAGCCGGAGACGCTGTGACAAAAGGCGATCTCATTGCCGCCACAGGCAGAAGTGGCAGGACAACCGGCACCCATCTTCATTTTGAAATTCGTTACCACGGCACACCACTTAATCCGCTCACCATTCTCAACAAATAAATTTAAGGAGGCTTACACGATGTTTCAAAAGAAGGACATTGAAATGAATTTCGATATTATCATCGGTCCGAACTCTACTGTCAAAGGCGACTTAGAAAGCGACGGCAGCATACGTATTGACGGGGTTATACTGGGTGATATCAGTTCCAAAGGCAACATCATCATCAGCGAGCAGGCAAAGGTCACCGGCAATGTCGCTTGTCTCAGTACGGAGATCTACGGCGTCTGTAAAGGCAACGTCAGCGTACAAGGCCGCGTCAATCTTCATGAAAACGCCTCTCTCGACGGCGACGTCATCGCCAGGAGCTTTAATACGAAAGAAGGTGCCCATTTCACAGGGAACTGTACCATCGACTCGCAAGACGCCGAAGAACCACGTCTCATTAGTCTCTCTAAAGAAAAAGAGGACGCTTCTGATCAAAAGCAAGCTTAACGGCTGCTACATAGAACTGTATAATAAAAAGCCCTCGGCCAATTACAGCTTGAGCTGTCACCGCCATAGGGCTTTTAATCTGTCCATTTTAAAAACGAAAGCACCCAAAATGCCGTCGCCCATAAATTTCACACCACACCTTCTCCAGGTGGGTGGACTATCCCCTACTTCTGACGTCTTCTCTGAGGAAGCTTGCCATCCATAGCGGAACACGTTCTCCCGAAATATCATCAGTGGTAAAATTTACAAAAGCAACCAACACTTCAGGCACTTGGTTTATGCTTAGTATACTATAACTGACTTCAATTTTCAATGCCTTGACGCAATTTTAATTGCGTTAAGACCTTTTCAAAGTCTTTTGGCGTCGGTGCCGAGCATTTTAACCACGCCTGTTCTCTAGGCGGTTTAATGCGCATCGACTGACAATGAAGGGCTTGACGGTCGATGAGGTCCGAGGCGTCACCGTACAGCGCGTCGCCTAAAATAGGATGCCCTATGTGCGACAGATGTACGCGAATTTGATGCGTCCGTCCCGTTTCAAGCTTAATGCGCAAATGGGTGTGTGCGTCGTATCGCTCAATGACTTGGTAGTGTGTCACCGACGGCAGCCCCTCTGGAATCACCGCGCGTTTGATAGCGTCTTCGTGTGCGCGGTCGATGGGCAAATCGATGGTGCCTTCATCCTGTGTCAGCACACCGCAAACAATCGCCTCATAGTATTTTTCCACGAGGTCAGCCTTCATTTGATTGGAGACGATTTGCTGTGCGTAGCCGTTTTTGGCAATGAGCAAGACACCGGAGGTGTCTCGGTCCAGTCGGTTAATAAAGCGAATTTTATAGTCGTCACCACGCGCGCGTTGGTAGTGTGAGACGCCGTTTGCAAGTGTTCCAAAAGGGTGTCCTTTGGTAGGGTGAACCACTAAAAAAGGCGGTTTGTCCACGACGAGGAGATCGCCGTCTTCATACAGCACACCGAACGCTATGGCTTCCGGTTCAAAGGTATTGTCGTCGTGTTCCAATAAAATCGAAATAATGTCGCCCTCGCGTACCAGTCGGTTAACAGACCCCCAGTGGCCGTTGAGCAACACCGCTTTGTTGTTCTTACACGTTCTGAAAAGACGGCTGGAAACTGCCATATAGCGTATGACGACATCGATGACTTTAAGCCCCGCCGCCGCGCTCTCGACACAGTAATCCAGACGTCTCGTTTCTCTATTTACAAACATATGACTCCTTATCGTTTAAAAATTATACCGTAGCAGCATCAAACTTCCCGTTGCCGACTCCCTGATTAGGATGTAGTGTCTGTAATGGTTCTTGGCAATTTGACGCGCTTGAAAGTCATCAGGCGCCCCTTTCATCTCCAAAACTTCCACTTCAGTTTCACGCCACCCGCAACGTTTGAGGCGCTCAGATGCCCTGTTGTCCATCAACTCCACAGGCAATGAGCCGTAGACATTGCCGTAGACGATGTTGTGATCCTGCCAAAAGGCATTGTGCGGGTCTATAGCACCGGACTCCATCAGTTCTTCTGTGCGCTCTTTCACATAGTATTCAATCTCATCGGTCTCGTAGACGTTCTCAAAAGGCATCGGCTTGTATAAAAACGCAATGGTGTTGATGCGTTTAAAGTGATGGTCTGAAGACGAAGGCTTAATTTCAATGGTGTTGCCGTCCACGTGCTCAGCGAAAAACTCAGCTTTCAGTTGACCGGCGATATTGCCGATGCGCTTAGCGTACATTTCAACTTCTTCTTTAGAGTGCTGTTCAATTGCCTTGCTGAAGCGCTCTACCGCTTCCTTTAAGTCTTTCAATTCATAATTCATAAAATCACCAACAAATTGTGTTTTTTTAGGGTATAATAGCATTATAACATAAAGCCTTTATTTCAAACAATTCCTACAGGGATATCGACCTATTGTTTTATTATACAGAAATGGAGGAGGTCCTTATGAATCCATTTGTCAACAAAATCATTTTTCTCTTTGTATTTACCACCCTGTGCCTACTGGGGCTATGGATTGGCATTAAATCCTTTTTCTTTTTATTGCCTTTTCTCATCGCCTACTTAATCGCTAAGCCCCTCAATCGACTCTGCCGCTTCATACGCCGGAAACTGCCAATCCCCTATCCGATAATCGTCGGCGCTGTGGTCATCGTCTTTATAGCGGTTTTGTTTGGCGGCATCTCTTACGGTATTTACAGAGGGTTTCTGGCGACATCCCATCTTTCGGGTCAACTCACCGCAGCTTCCACAGCCGTAACTGAGTTTGCACAAAATACCAACGCCATTGAAATCAATTTGCCGTGGAATGACGGCCCCATATACGCCGCCGATTTAATCGTCCAATTTTACGACGTCATTTTCAACGCGATTTCCGAGTTTTCCAACTATGTGCTCAACAAGGCCATCAGCATTCTCAAAGCGGTACCAAGTGCCAGCTTGTTCGTCTTCTTTCTCTTTTTGTCGCTCTACTTTATCACCAAAGATCGAGAAGCCATTGTCGCTTGGGTGGAAAAAACGGTCAACCGCATTGAATCGCCGGTTTTTCACAAAATCAAAGTCCACGCCTTCGGCGCTATTAAAAGCTATGTCAAAGCCATATTGATACTGGTCACTATAACTTTTTTCATTTCGCTTATCGGTCTATTGGTTCTCGGAATTCCTTATGCACCACTTATTGCGCTTATGGTCGCCTTTGTGGACTTTATACCACTTGTCGGTCCCGCCATCGTCTTCATTCCGTGGGTCATCTTTTTACTTATGGCGTCTGAGTTCAAACTGGCCGTTGCTTTACTGGTTGTCTACCTCGCCACCACACTGACGCGCCAGATTCTAGAGCCGAAGATTATCAGCACAAAGATTGGAGCCAATCCCCTAGTAACCATTATATCGATGTACACCTGCTACCGCATTATCGGTGTCCTCGGTTTGATTTTAGGGCCTATACTCGTCATGCTCGTCATGATTGTGCTAGAGGGCTACCGACTGGCCACTGAAAATGAGATTTAGGAACGCATCGCACCGCCGAGTTTTGAGTTTGCGCACCTAAACACGAACATTTTTCGACTATTCTATGTTTTTATAAAAGAACAACTTCCTCTACAAACAAAGTTTTAACAATGTTTACAGAGGTTTTGTTCTTTTTTTTATTCTTTACATTATCATATTTTATGATATAATCATTCATAAATATTCAATATGGAGGTCATTATGTCGTCTTTACTTTATACGATCGAACTCAGCGATCGCGAACCCGATAAGTTAAAAAAATGTCTTGTCAAACACCCGGAAGTCCGTTTTATCTCCCTTATGGCCGTCGACTTCGGCAACAACCACACCGACGAACGCATTCCGGTGTCACTGGTTCTCAACGATTTAGATGCGTTTTTAAGAAACGGTATCCAAACCGATGGGTCTTCTGTTCACCTCCCCCTTATCGCCACCATCAACAACGCCAAAGTAGATTTAATCCCCGACTTAGAAGCCCTTTGGGTGGTGGACTACAATTGGCAGCATCTAGACGAAGAAGGGCGCCCTGTCGGGACGTTAATCATCCCCGCTTTTCTGATGCACAGCGGCAACGCCGTCTGTTCCCGAAGCGTTCTCAAGAAGGCGATTGGCGCTTTCGAAGCCGCCACAAAAACACTTGTAAACGCGCATCTATCGACTTTCGACTTAAATGAACCCGTCGAAAAAATTATCTTGACCAGCGCCACCGAGCTCGAGTTTTGGGTCAAAACCCCCAATCATCACAGTGATATCGAAAAGCTCAGCACCTCACAAAATTTAAAAGAACAATACTGGAAACGCACTTACGGCCAGGTGCGCACGGCGATGGAGAAATCGCTGCTCTTACTCGACCGCTACGGTTTTCATCCTGAAATGGGTCACAAAGAAGTGGGCGGTGCTCAGTCGAAGCTCGCCGGTACCAATCAATACACACACATTATGGAACAGCTTGAAATCGACTGGCAGTACGACACGGCGCTGAACACCGCCGACAAAGAAATCTTGGCGAAAGACATGATTCGCGATGTCTTTGAATCTTGTGGTCTCAACGTTACTTTTGACGCCAAGCCTATTGAAGGTGTCGCCGGCAGTGGCGAGCACCATCACATCGGCATCGCTGCACTTACGAGGAGCGGGCGCTACGTCAACCTCATGAGCCCTACTGACATGCAAAAACACTTTATGACGGCTTTTGGCTACGGCGCACTTATGGGCATTCTCAAACACTACGAAGTCATCAACCCTTTTGTTTCAAGTACCAACGACAGCTTAAACCGTCTGAAACCGGGATTTGAAGCGCCGGTGTGCATCGTCTCATCTCTAGGACAGGCACCGGATCGACCCTCTCGAAACAGAACGGTTCTCATCGGCCTCATTCGAGATATGGACAACGATAAGGCGACGCGCTTTGAACTCCGCTCTCCAAACCCCAACTCTAACTCGTACCTGCTTCTCGCCGCGTGCTATCAGGCGATGCTCGACGGCATCAAACACACGTTGACGAGTGGTCAGACACTAGACGCTCTTGCAGAAGGCTTTTCTAAGCACTACGGCGCTCCACATTTCTATCTGGAGGCCAACCGCGTTTATAGAAGTGAAAAAGATGTGTTTGAGGACTACAGCGAAGAAGAACGGAATAGGCTCTTTGGAACGCCGCCAAAAACTGTCTACGACAACCTCGAAGTCTTTAATCAATGTGATGAGAAAACACAGGCGCTCTTAGAAGGCAATGTGTTCACCGATGCCGTTATCGCGTCTTACAAAGCCTATATGCTAGAAGAATGGTGCATCGAACTAAGCGAACGCATTATACCGAGCTGCCGCAGAACCATACGCCGCTTTAAAAAATTACACGGCGACGAGGACTTCTCGGACTTGGACATCGTGAACTGGGAACGCATTAAGACCCTCAAGCAAAAGTTGATGAAGGACGCCGTAGATAAGCCCTCGCTCTTTACGGAAATACAAGAAGCACTTGCAGACGAAAACTACAAGCGCGCCTCTGAACTTCAAGTCGATCTCAGTGCTCATATGAAAACGCTCACCGACCAGTACCTCTCTTACCGAAACAACTTAATGGATTTATAGCACATCGCTTTACACAACAAAAAAACCGCAGGGAACGCGTTCCCTGCGATTTTTTTATATAAATCTTACTTGTCGTTTAATCTGTGTACGAAAAGACCACTTCTAAGTTTTGGCTCAAACCAAGTTGACTTAGGCGGCATAACTTCTCCTGCATCGGCGATGTCGATGAGATCGTCCATCGTCGTTGGGTACATTGAAAATGCTACTGCAAAGCCTTCGTTAACACGTCTTTCAAGCTCATTTAACCCTCTGATACCGCCGACGAAATCGATTCGGGTGTCTGTTCTCGGGTTTTCAATACCTAAAATCGGATCGAGCAAGTTCTTTTGAAGAATCGATACGTCAAGGCGATCAATTGGATCTTTTGGGTCATAGATGCCGTCTTTAGCAGATAACTTGTACCATACGCCATCTAAGAACATGCCGAAAGTCGCTCTTTGCATCGGCTTGTAAGGGCCTTCGCCTTCGGCTTTTTCTACGTCGAAGCACGCTGAAATTTTCTCCATAAACGCTTCTTGCGTGTGACCGTTTAAATCTTTTACGACGCGGTTGTAATCCATAATGAACAGGTCTTCATCTGGGAAAATAACTGCCATAAAGAAGTTGAATTCTTCTGTGCCGTCGTAATTTGGATTTTCTTCTCTACGCTTTAAGCCCACTTTTACTGAAGAAGCCGAACGGTGATGACCGTCTGCAATGTAAAGGTAGTCGATGCCGCCGAAGATTTCTTCAATTTGCTGAACCAATGCTTGGTCATCTAATCTCCAGAAGATGTGCGTAATGTCGTCATCTGTTGTGAAGTTATAAAGTGGCATGTGGAATTTAATCCAGTCGAGAACGATTGTGTTAATGGTTTCGTTCTTTCTGTACGTTAAGAAAACAGGCTCTGTGTTGGCATCACAGTAATCGAAGTTGTTAATTCTGTCCACTTCTTTAGTCGGTCTCGTGAACTCGTGCTTCTTGATAACATCGTTCATGTAATCGTCGATTGACGTACAAGCGACGATACCCGTTTGTACTCTACCGTTCATCAACTGACGGTAGATGTAGTAATTCGATTGACCATCTTGTGACATAATTTCTTCCGAGATAAATCTGTCAAGTGTCTTTCTAGACGTCTCGTATACTTGTGGCTCATAATCGCCTACAGAGTCGGGAAGATCGATTTCAGATCTCACGACATGTAGATACGAGTACGGGTTGCCTTCTGCCATTTGCTTTGCTTCTGCTCTATTCATAACATCGTAAGGTAGGCACGCAACTTTTTCTACGAGCTCTGCCTTAGGTAAAATACCTTTAAACGGTCTAACTACTGCCACTCTTATACCTCCATTAACTTTATATTATAATCCGAAGAACTCTTTAATAACGTTGACGGTTTCACCGCCGATTCTCTCTTGCGCTTCTTTAGTAGACGCGCCGATGTGCGGTGTTGCACACACTTTTGGATGGTTTACAAGTTCTGTGTTTGTCGTCGGTTCAACTTCGTAAACGTCGATACCGGCACCGGCAACTTTTCCGCTGTTTAACGCTTTTAAAAGTGCCTCTTCACACACCACGCCGCCTCTAGCTGCGTTGATGATGTAAACGCCGTCTTTCATCAGTTCAAATTGCTCGTTGAGGATTGTCGCGCCATGCTCTTTGTCAAACGGAATGTGAAGGGAAATGTAGTCGCTTCTCTTTAACAACTCGTTGACTTCAACGTACTCGAACGCGTCTCTGTCTTCTAGTTTGCCTCTAATATCGGTGTAGATGACGTTCATGCCCAGTGCTTTTGCACGCTTCGCCACTTCAAAGGCAATTCGGCCCATGCCGAACAAGCCCAAAGTTTTGCCGTAAAGCTCTACGCCAACGTACTTTTTCTTGTTCCACTCGCCGTTTCTCATAGAAACATTCGAGATGTGGATGTGTCTTGAAAGGGCAAACATGTGGCCAATAGCGAGTTCTGCAACAGCGGCGCTGCTTGAGTTCGGCGTGTTGCGCACGGTGATGCCCTGTTCTTCAGCATAAACGTGGTCGATGTTGTCGATGCCCACACCTGCGCGAATGAACAGCTTCATTTCACTGCCTTTAACTTGGTCGATCAGTTCTTTTCTCAGTTTTGTCGCCGAACGGATGACGATTACTTGAGACGCCTTCATTTGCTCGACGAGGGCATCGCCGTCGTAATGTGTCGTATCGACTTCGTGGCCCATTGCGCGGAGTGCGTCTACCGCCCCTTGATCCATGCCGTCATTTGCTAAGATTCTTAACTTCATCTCTTCCTCCAGATTATTTAAGGTCTAAGATTTCTTCAATTGTTCTCAATAATTGTTGTAAATCTTCCATTTGCGTGTCAGCCATGTGTGCTATTCTAAACGTCTTATTTTTGAGATCGCCATAGCCGTTTGAAATCATATAGCCTTTTTCAGCTAATGCTTTGTTTAAATCGCCAACGCTGATTTCTCTCGTGTTTTTAACAGTTGTCAACGTGTTTGACGCATACTTTTCTTCCGCTAACATATCGAAGTATTTGTTTGCCCACTCGCGTACCACTTTGGCCATTTCAAGATGTCTGTTGAATCTGTTTTCTTGACCTTCTTCCATGATTTTATCCAATTGGTAATCCAATGCGAACATATGTGAAAGAGATGGTGTCGATGGGTATTGGTAATCTTTCTTTTGAATGCACTGATAGAGTTCGAGCAAGTCGAAGTAAAGCCCTCTATTCGGAACTTCTTTAGCAGCGTCTAAAGCTTTTTGCGAAATAGAGCAAACAGCCAATCCAGCAGGTAAGCCCAAACACTTTTGAGTAGATGCAATACAGATGTCTACACCGAGTCTGTCGACTTCGATTTTAGTGCCGCCAAGCGAGCTTACTGTGTCTAAGCAAAAGACGACATCTGGGTATTTTTTAACAACTTCAGCAATTTCGTCTACAGGGTTCATAATACCTGTTGACGTTTCGTTGTGTGTAACAGTGATTAAATCATATTCGCCTGTTGCCAGTGCTTTTTCAACCATTTCAGGTGTTGTCGGCTGACCGAGTTCAGATTTGAATACATCTGCAGGAACGCCGTTTGCTTTGGCCATTTTGAACCATCTGTCGCCAAAAGCGCCTACAGAGAAAACCGCTGCTTTTTTACGTGTACAAGAGCGGATAGCACCCTCCATTAAACCACTTCCTGATGAAGTCGATAATAGAATTTCATTTTCAGTGTACATGAGTTTTCTCATCTTGTCAGAAATGCTTCTTTGAAGCACAGAAGCTTCTTTTGTTCTGTGACCGATTTGCGGTGTTGCCATCTTTTGAAGCACATCTTCTTTTACGTCAACAGGACCGGGAATAAAAAGTCTTTTATGCATTGTAATCACCTCATAATATATTTTTCAACCACGTTAATCATAACATTTAAAGCGCTCAATAACAACATCTCTGTCGGCGACTTTTGTGAATTTTATTTAAAAAATATGTGTTTTTTTGAAGGTGGGATAAAAAAAGACTCGGCACTGTATGTTGTATACGGATAAACTGTAACATACCTTACCGAGTGTATTAACGGTTCTTTATAGTGTTTTCATTAACATGTCATTTTGTTATATCCGGTGCTAAAACGCCACGATGATGCCCTTGTCGTCTGCATAGAGTGACGACAGTCCCGCGCACTTGAGTACGACGATGTCCTCAAGCGCCGGAATCGCAGCGATGGCCTCTTTGATTTGCGCAGCGCGTTTTTCGTTGCCCACGTGCGTGATAACGAGGTTTTTCTTACCTTCGCTGACAAGTTTGTCTTTTATCATCTCAATGAGACGCTGATACGCTTTGTTGGCGTTGCGAACTTTTTCAAAGAGTTTAATCTCGCCCTCGCCATCTGAACCCATAATGGGGTGAATGCTCAAAGTCATGGCGAGCAACCCCTTCCACTTCGATATCCGGCCGTTCTTAATCAAATTGTTCAGGGATTCCGATATAAAATACACCTGCATATTTTTAGTAAATGCAGTGATTTTCTCCACCGTTTGTTCAAATGTACAGCCTTCTGCCTTCAACTTATGCAGTTCTTTAACGACCAGTGTCTCTCCGGCAGCGGCACCTAACGAATCGATTACATGAATCTTCTTCTTATTAGGGTGTTCTGCATCGTAGATGTTCTTCGCCATTACCGCGCTGTTGTAGGTCCCACTCAACTTCGATGAAATGGTAACGATGTACACTTCTTCTTCACCGCCTTCAATATGATCTAAAAAATCATTTGGGGAGGGACAGGCGGACTTCGGCAGTTCGGCAGACGCCTTCATGGCGCTTACAAAGGCGTCGACGTCCAAAGTCGTATCGTCGACATACTCTACCCCTTCGAGATTGAGTCTAAAAGGGACAATGTCCACCGGGTATTTTTCTAAAAAAGACGCATCTGCTTCCGCACTGCTGTCTGCAATTATCTTAAACATAAGCTCACTCCTACTTTTCACTATATAATACCTCTATTATACGCCATGCCCCTTTGATTTTCAAATAGAGGTTTCACCGGATTCAAAAGTCAGACAAACGATTGGTCAAAACCGCTCTCGCAGCCCTGTCAAATAAGAGGATCAGCACCTTTTGGTTTTAATTTTAAAAAAGGGGCTTACCGCTGTTGTGGCAACCCCCTTTTGTTCTATAGCCCTTGCTTAAACGCAGGCTCCTTATAAACTCGATGCTTTTAATATAGCGTTTTCACGCTTCACAGCCGTTTCCTCGAGGTGCTGCACTTTTTCACGCATGGCACTTACAAACGCCTCGTCTTTAATGGACCCGAGGTTGATTTTCACGTTGTAAAGTGCTGAAAGCACCGCTGTGCGCGCCATCATAGCGGCGACGAGTCCGTCGGTCTGCGCATTTTGATTGCCCTCTTTTACGAGAATTTCAATGGCATCGAAGAGTTCACAGGTCTTTTCCGCCACTTCAAGCGGTACAGAAGCCGCGTATTTCATGCCCTCTTGAATCTTTCCAGTGCGATGCGCCTTCTCTTCGTCGGTTTCTTTCGGCAGTTTAAACGCCTGCATAACGCTGTCAAACGACGTGGCGTCCTTATCGATGAAATCGACAAACTGTTGGTTGTTTGCGCTCATCTCATCGGCAATTTTTGCCATCTTGTCAGACACCGCTTCGTAGTTCTTTTTGCCCACTGTCAAGTTGGCCACCATCGCTGCAAGAGAAGATGCCAGTGCTGAGGACAGTGCCGCTACGCTACCGCCACCGGGCACGGGGTCATTTGACTGCAGTTTTGCTAAAAAATCTTGTAAACCGAGTTCTTTTAACATGCTATGCCTCCTTCTAATAAGGTTGGTCGTTTGCTTTGTCTAAGATGACGACACCGTTTTTTATTACCTTCTCAACAGTGCTCACCCCAATATGGTAAGGGATGTACTTGTAGCTTGGGAATTCGTGTAAAACGAGGTCGCCCTTTTTGCCGATGTCGATGCTACCGATTTGATCGGCGCGGTCCAGTGCCGCCGCTCCGTTAATGGTCAACGCCGTAATGGCCTCTTCAATTGACAAGTTCATCTTCTTAGTCGCCAATGCAATCAGCAGTGGAATCGACTCTGTAAAACAGCTGCCCGGATTGAAGTCCGTGGAGAGTGCCACCATCAAACCGTTGTCAATCATGTAGCGCCCTCTCGCATACGGCTCATTGAGTGAAAACGCCGTACACGGCAACAGTGTCGCCACGACGCCGGCTTCTTTCATGGCGCGAATGCCTTCATCAGAGGCCTGAAGCAAGTGGTCTGCTGAGAAGGCCCCGAGTTCAGCTGCCAGTTCTGCGCCGCCCAATCGAACGATTTCATCGGCGTGTATCTTGAGCTTGAAGCCGCGCTTTTTGGCCGCTGTGAGAAAACGTCTGGATTGCTCCACAGAGAACACTTTGTCTTCGCAGAAAATATCTGCAAACTCCGCGAGTCCCTCTTTGTCCACAACAGGCAATACCTCATCGATCATGTAATCGATAAACGCATCTGGATTTTCTTTATAAGCTTTTGGCCGTGCGTGAGGCCCCAGGAAAGTGGTGACAATATCTAAAGAATGTACTTTGTTGAGTTCCTTCATAACTTCCAATTGCTTAATTTCCGTATCGAGGTCGAGCCCGTAGCCGCTCTTACCTTCTACAGTAGTGACGCCAAATGCCGTCATCGAGTTCAAGCGTTTGATGCCGATTTGAATCAGTTCTTCTTTCGTGGCATTTTGCGTGCCTCTTACCGAATTGACGATGCCGCCGCCTTTGGCCATAATGTCCATGTAGCTGCGACCTTCGAGACGCCAGTTGTACTCGTCGGCTCTGTAACCGCCGAACACAAAATGCGTGTGGGAATCGACGAATCCGGGCAAAAGACATTTGCCCTTACCCGAGACAACAGTAAAGCCCTTTGCCGCATACGCGTCTATGTCCAACGGTTCTTGTGTGATTTTAGTAATGACGCCGTCTTCGACGACAACAGTGGCATTTTCAACGACTTTTAAGTCCTTCATCTCTGCACCGGCTTTGCCTTTAAAGCCTGCACATGTAACCACTTCACTTGCGTCATATATGACGATACACCCTTTTTTCATAACTTACTCCATTATTCTCTTCTCTAACACTTGGTCATAAGAAAACGCTTCTATGCCCAAGTAGTATTCTGCAGTTGCCAACATGGCATCCATCGGTACGAGGCCGATGACTTCGCTACCGACAATAGAGACGCCGTAGCGCTTGGCTTCAATGCGAATGAGTTCAAACACTCTGTAGAGCGGGGTCTTTGTAAAGTCCGTCATGTTCATTGAAATCTGAACGATGCCTCTGTCTTCGAGCTCAATGCCAATCGCCTTACAGAACCTCAAACCGCCGCTGATGTGGCGTACGTTTTTAGCGATTTTATCTGCAATCCCCATGTCGTTTGTGTTGAGGTTGACGTTAAACGCCACGAGCGGCATTCTAGCGCCTACAGCTGTAATACCTGCCGTCGGATGAACCTCTGTTCCGAAATCCGGACGCCACATGTCTTCTTTAACTTTTTCCGCCATCCCTTCAAACTGACCTTTACGGACTTTCGCAAGGTTTTCACGGTGTGCCGCTGAAGCGGACTTTTCGTACAAAAAGATCGGTACGTTAAACTTTTCAAATATGCTTTGCGCTACTTTTTTAGACAGGTCAATACAGTCCTCCATGGTAGCATTCTTAATTGGAATAAACGGGATAACATCCGTCGCACCCATACGTGGGTGTTGACCTTCGTGTTTTGTCATGTCAATGAGTTCGGTTGCACAACCAACGGCTTCTACGACGGCATCGTGCAATGCGTCTTTTTCGCCGACAACGGTTACGACTGTTCGATTGTGGTCTTGGTCACTGCTGTAATCGAGTAGTTTAACACCTGTTTTGCCTCTAAAAGCTGAAAGGATTTTTTCAACTTTGTCTAAATCACGGCCTTCACTGAAATTTGGTACACATTGAATGATCTGATGCATAAAACCCTCCACATATTTTTTTTTATAAAAAATGCGTAAACAGTCGTTACGCATTTTTAATCAGTTTATCACACTACCGTCTATTTTCTGACGATTGGGTCATTTTACAAACCCAATTTTACACGAAGCTTATCCATCATATCTTGCGTCATTTTATCAAGATCGTATTTAGGATTCCAGCCCCACTCTGCTCTCGCAGCAGAATCGTCGAGAGAGTTCGGCCAAGAATTGGCGATGTTTTGCTTCACTTCGTCTACATTGTAGTCGAGTTCGAACTCAGGGATGTGTTTTTGGATTGCTGTTTTCATGTCTTCCGGACAGAAACTCATCGCTGTGATGTTAAAGGCGTTTCTGTGGATGAGTTTGCTCGGATCCGCTTCGCTCAGCTGTACGATAGAATCAAGTGCATCCGGCATATACATCATGTCCATGTACGTGTCGTGTGCAAGGTTGCATGTGAACTTCTTATTCTTAAGTGCCTCATAGTAGATGTGTACGGCATAATCCGTCGTGCCGCCGCCTGGAAGCGCCGCATAAGAAATAAGTCCAGGGAAACGCACCCCACGTGTATCGACGCCAAAACGCTTATAGTAGTAGTCGCACAGAAGTTCACCGGCGACTTTGGAGACACCGTAGATTGTGGACGGTCTCTGGATGGTATCTTGAGGGGTCAAGTCCTTCGGCGTGTTCGGTCCGAAGGCTGCAATTGAACTCGGTGTGAAAATCATCGCTCCGGTTTCACGCGCTACCTCGAGACAGTTGTAAAGACCGTTCATGTTGACGTCCCACAGCAATTGCGGCTTGTTTTCACCTACAGCTGATAAAATTGCCGCGAGGTTCATGACGGTGTCGATGTTGTACTTTTTAATCAAGTCGTGAAGTTTTTGCCCGTCTGTTACGTCCAGTTCTTCAAAGATGCCGTTTTTCTCCACCACTTCGTTTACATTTGAAACGACGTTAGTTGCGACAACGTTGTCGACACCGTATTCTCTTCTTAGGCGCTCAGTTAATTCCGTTCCGATTTGGCCACCTGCACCTGTGATTAATATTTTCTTCATTGAATAAGCTCCCTCCAAATGTGATTCTATCAAAGTATTGATATCCATTTCTATTGTACATGATTGAAAGCGTTAGTAAACCAATTATTTATAAAAAAACTTTAACTTTTTTTAAAACCCGTTCACAACCTCGCGTCGACAACCGTCGATACACTTTCACCGCATCGACGCCCATGGGCCACTGGCGTGAAGCCTCTGTGCGCAGCACTTGTCGCCCATAAAAAAACGCTGTTGCACATCCAAGCTGCAACAGCGCTGTCTTTAGAGCCAGCGGATCACCATGTAGAGAACGAGACCCAAATAAGCCCAGAGGCAGAGGGGAATCACTGTTCTAAACTTAGGCTTTGAAATTTTATGGTGAAAGACGATCATCCCCGTAGCGCTGCCTACAGCACCCCCGAACAGCGCCGGCAAAATCAACATCGCTTCGGAAATCCGCCACTTGTTGTGCTTGGCCTTCCACTTGTCTACGGCCATAAGCGCAAATCCCACGAGATTGAGGACAACTGCGCCGACGACAATGCTCCATTGTAATGTGTTCAAAAAGTGCCTCCTACTTTGCTTTATTGAAAATCAGAGTGATAACGGTTCCCGAGTTCAGGTCGCTCTCAACGTCCACTTGGCCACCATGAGTGCCGCACACGACTTCGTGAACGATGCTGAGACCGATACCCATATGCGCTGTCTTAGGTTTCGTCGTGTAAAACGGATCAAAAATCTGCGCCTGCACCTCTTTGTCAATGCCGATACCGTTGTCGCCAATCATACACATAATCACGTCGTCGTTTTCCATCGTCTTGAGCATCAACTTGCTCTCTGGGACATCTTTCATCGCGTAAAGTGCATTCTGAAGCACGTGCAACAGCGCCTTCTTCACAAGGCCTTTGTTGCAGACAAGCATCGACGGGTCGCCGTATTTCTTTTCGATTTTGCTCACCGCCTTGAGTTCGTGACCGAGCATCATCAGCGTTTCCTCTAACAAGTCGCTCATGCGCGCCGGCGCCAATTGTTCCAAACTATGATCTTTCGTCATATGTCTCAAGTTGTTAATAAGTTTCTGAATGCTCCCGATACTGGCTTTGGACTCCAAAAGCCCTTCGCCGATATTGGTCTTGATATTAAAAAGAGCACTTGGACTCGGTGCGGCGTCAATGGTCTCTAGTTTTTTTATCGAACGATTCAACTCCTGCTCGACGTTTTCCAGAGGGATTTTAATGTCCTTGGTAAAGCCAGAAACCAGCTCGCCAATCGCCGTCATCTTCTCTTTTTCAACCATAAACGCCTGGGCTTCGCTGAGCATTTTATTGACGCGAATCAACTCTGTGTTTTGTCTCTCCATAAGTTCCAGAGCGCGCACCAGTTTTTTTTCGCTTTCAATTTCAGACAACACGGATTTGACCCGCGCTGTAAACTCTATTTTATTAAACGGCTTGTTGATGTAATCCGTTGCACCGAGGTCAAAACACTCTTTCAAGACCATGAAATCGTCTATGGTGGTGAGCATAATAACCTTGACACTGTCCAATCGGTTCTTTTGATTTAGTACGCGCAACAAATCCACACCGCTCATGTTCGGCATAACGATGTCGAGCAAAATCAAATCTATGGCATGCTTACTCAGTATCTCCAGTGCTTCCTCTGCACTTAGGCAAGTTTTAATCGACTCTACAATCTGTGATTCTCTCAACGTGTCTTCTGCTACCTTGATATTCATTTTACTGTCGTCGACAATTAATACGTTCATAGCAACCCCCTTTGGAATCTCGTATAGACTATCTGAGTTGATACCCTATATTGTATTGAACAACCATCTTTTTACCGCATTTCTACAAGAGCCACATACGACAAAAACCGCATACAAAGATGCGGTTTAAATTGTTAAAATTCTGCATTTTTAGCAGTTCTAGGAAACGGAATGACGTCTCGGATGTTGCCCATTCCCGTTAGGTACATAATCATGCGTTCAAAACCGAGACCAAAACCGGCATGGCGCGTACCGCCGAACTTTCTGAGCTCAAGGTACCACCAGTAGTCTTCCTCTTCGAGGCCCAGTGCTTTAATGCGATCGACCAACACGTCATAGCGTTCCTCTCTTTGAGAACCACCGACGAGCTCGCCGATAACAGGCACCAGTAAATCCATTGCCGCAACCGTTTTACCGTCGTCGTTAAGACGCATGTAAAACGACTTAATTTCCTTCGGATAATCGGTGACAAAAACCGGACGCTTGAAGATCACCTCAGTGAGGTAACGTTCGTGTTCCGTTTGCAAGTCCGCTCCCCAATGAACAGGGTATTCGAACTTTTCGCCTGACTTTTCCAGAAGCTCGACGGCTTCAGTGTACGTCACGCGAGCAAACTCCGATGTCGCCACATGCATCAATCGATCCATCAGCCCCTTGTCGATGCGTTCGTTAAAGAACTTCATTTCTTCAGGACACTGTTCCATAACGTAGTGAATAATGTACTTCACCATTTCTTCTGCAAGGGCCATGTCGTCGTTTAAGTCCGCAAATGCAATTTCGGGTTCAATCATCCAGAACTCCGCTGCATGGCGCTTGGTGTTGGAGTTTTCCGCTCTAAACGTCGGACCGAATGTATAGATGTCTCTAAAAGCCATCGCAAAGGTTTCCCCTTCCAACTGCCCGCTGACTGTTAGGTTCGTCTCCTTTCCGAAGAAGTCTTCCGCCGTATCGATTTGACCGGCTTCTGTTCTCGGCAAGTTGTCGAGGTCCATTGTCGTCACGCGGAACATATCGCCTGCGCCCTCTGCGTCACTACCTGTGATTATCGGCGTGTGAACGTAGACAAACCCTTTGTCGTTAAAAAACTTGTGTACGGCATACGAGGCCACACTGCGCACTCTAAACACAGCTGAGAATGTGTTGCTTCTCGGTCTTAAATGCGCTATGGTTCTCAAATACTCCATGCTGTGTCGTTTCTTCTGAAGAGGGTATTCCGGCGTCGAGTGTCCCTCTACTTCAATAGCGCTCGCTAAAATCTCAAACGGCTGTTTGGCATCTGGCGTCAGAACGACTTTTCCCTTGACAATAAGTGCACTGGCAATAGACAGCTTGGTCACCTCGTCGAAATTGGACAATTTTTCATCGTAAACCACCTGTATATTTTTAAAGAACGTCCCATCGTTGAGTTCAATAAACCCAAAATTCTTCGACGCTCTGCTCGTTCGAATCCAACCGGATACGATTACGTCGCAGTCTGCATACTTTTCTGCTTGCTTCATCAAGTCTCTAATCACAATCTGTTCCACGTTCTTAACCTCCTTATTTTATAGTGAATAACCCCCTTGTTATCGAGGACTTTTTCATGTGTTATTGCTGTTAAAACGTTTTAAATTCATATCCTCCATTATAGCGCAACTGCTGCGTTAAGTCAAAATATAACATTGCAACATCGCTTTTTTTCTTATAAGATGGGTATAGATTATCCAACAGGAGGATTTGAAAATGCTCTACTTTCTCATCTACATGACGCTCAGCTTGTTTTTGGCCAAGTATCTCATAGGTGCCCTAAGGCTTTTTCAAAGAGAAAACAGCTACCCACAGTTTTTAATTCCGGTATTTATGTATTATTTTATTATTCATCCGGAGCCCACTCTATCGCGGATTTCACTTCTAAAACTCTTTTTAATTACCTGGCTAATCGTACGCAGTGTTTTCACACTGAAACCTCTGCGCGCCACTGCCACTTCTCATACAGTTGCTCTGGCCGCTTCAGCAATGACGATTTTCGCCATAGACAACCGCTGGTTTCCGAGCCCTCAACTCATCGGATACGGTCTGATAGCCGCCGTCGCCCTGTACATCGGCGCACTTTATCGGGCTGAGAATCGGGATGCCTTTGAACTTGAAAACGCCGCACTTCTCGCTTTAGGCGCACTTTTAATGCTCATCAGCAAGAACACCGCCGGCATCGACCTCGGCATCGGTCTCATCGCCCTTCATCTCACCGTAGACGTCATCGTCCACTACCGTAGGGAGAAGCGCGCTTACGACAAGCTCACCGCACGCGTGGAACAGCTTGAAGAGCGCTTTGAACGCGCCGTTCAATTGGAGTCCAAGCGTCAAACGATTAAGCTTACCGACCACATGGGCGAAATCCACAAGAAAACGCTCAAAGACGCGTTGACAAAGGCTGAGAACCGTGAGGGATTAACCAAAGTTTTAAACGCGCACCTCGCCGACCCTCAAGTAAAAATATGCTCCATTGCGCTCTTTGATATCGACCATTTTAAGGCCATTAACGACACCCAAGGCCATATTAAAGGGGATGAAACTTTAAAACAACTCGTCTCCACTATTTTGAACGACTTAAACAAAGCCTTTACTTTAGGGCGTTACGGCGGAGATGAGTTCGTCATTATCATGCCCAACACCAACACCCCTAAAGCGCGGGAACTTATGGCGGACATCTGCAAAAAAATTGAAAGAACCGGAATCACCCTTTCAGCCGGCATCGCCACAGCACCGTACGACGGCCGGTCTCAAAACGAGCTCTTCAGCGTGGCGGACAAGGGGCTCTATGCCTCTAAAGAAAAAGGACGCAACCAAGTACAATACCTCGGCAACGTCCCGCTGGTTACTCTTCCGACCAAATCGGTTTAAAATCGTACACCTTGAAAGCCCCTTCCGAATAGCGCAGTTCGTAAGATGAACGGCTGTACGCCCACTGCGCATTGGACAGCTTGTATTTCTCAAACGCCTTGAGCACAAGGCGTTTTTTTTCGTCTACCACCTCGTAAACTTTGAGCCCTTCAAAAGAGGCCTCCACAGTATCGTCCACAACTGCCGCTTTTTCTTCTGCCGGGCTCCCGGAAATCACCAGATCGGAAAAGTCGCCTTCACGGCCTTTAGCCAGTTCGCGATTAAAAGCGTAAACCACTTCCAAGGCACCGGCATCGACTGTTTTCGACTCGAGCGCATCGTAAGCACTGACCGTTTCAGGCGCGCTGACACGGGTGTAGCCCGTTATCGCCGATGTCCCCCTGTGGCGCAGTGTCTTTGAAAACTGAACGGTTCCCTTGTCCTTTGCAAAAACGCGGGTTTCATCAGAAGTCTCCGACAAGTAATGTACGGTCACAGTACCGGCATTTTTATTAATTGTGGCAACTTCGGCTTCGACCTCTACAGTTTCACCAGCGTAGTCGGTGGTTTCAAATGTCCATTTTGCACCGGGCTCTATAGGCATTTTGAGCAAAATCAACGTTTTGAACTCAGAGTCATTGAGCTTCTTAGAATCAAAAGTCATTACCCATTTTTCTGAATCCACCCAGCCGTCCAACACAAATCGGTTGTCCTGAGCCGAGCGTTCTCCGGCACCACTGAGCACTTCACCTGAAAGGCGGTAACGGTAAAGCGGCTCATCTAGTACCTCCACGGCCTGAACCTCGTGATAATAGCCACTGTCACCTGCATAGGCGACAGGTGTTTTGAGCGTATAGGCCGTCAGCTCAGCCGATGCCACCGCACCCACCGGCTCAAAGTCACCACGTCTCATACACCCCGACAACAGCACCCCTATAATACCGATGATGGCAATCCCCCAATACCGCTTCACATCGCGTCTCCTTTCAGAACTAATAAATACTGAGCGACAGTTCGTCAGAAAGGGCTTTTAACAGTTTTGTACCCGCGTAGCTGTTCCCCTTCTTATCAAGTGCCGGCGAAAACACGCTAATGCCCATACGCCCCAAAACCGTACACATAATGCCGCCGCCAACGCCGCTTTTTGCCGGTATCCCGATATCGATGGCGAATTCACCGGAACCGTCGTACATCCCGCAGGTGGCCATGTAGGACTTGACAATGTTGCAGTAACGCACGGGAAAAACTTGTTTGTTGGTAATCAGATCTTTGCCGTTTCTCGCCAGCACCGCACCGATATAGGCGAGGTCCCGCGTGGTAATCATAATGGCACACTGTTTAAAATACACATCCAACGTCTCGTCGACATCGCCTTCAATGTTGCCCACATCTTTCAGAAAGTAAGCCATTGAGCGATTGCGATGCCCTGTCTTCAGCTCCGAATCGTAGACAGACGCGTTAATATCGATTTGGTCATTGTGTGTGATGTTGCGTATAAAGTTTAAAATTCGCGTCACTTTCTCTTCGGCGTCGGCGCCCTTGATCAGCCCCGAAACAGAGATTGCACCGGCGTTAATCATGGGATTCAAAGGCTTTCTCTCATTAAACGTCTCCAGCCTTACAATAGAGTTAAACGGATCGCCCGTCGGCTCTTTGCCCACTTTCTCAAACACTTTTGCCTCGCCGTTGTCCAGTAGCGCCAACATCAAGACAATGGGCTTCGAAATACTTTGAAGGGTAAATGGGTGCTGACACGCACCGGCTTCAAACAAACGCCCTTTGACGTCATAAAGCGAAACCCCTAGAAGATTGGGGTCGACTTTTCCGAGCTCCGGAATGTAGTCCGCCACTTTCCCCCTATTTGTATCCTTGCGATGTTCCTCAACCAATTGCTGCAAAAGATTTTCCATTTCCCACCTCTAAAATTAAATTCAGCTTTTTTCCTCTACCATTATAACAGCGTTTTCAGACTTTTGTATCAATTATTACTAAGGATTTAATATTTTAATTTACAAAGCGCGCCAATTCTGATAGTATAGTATTTGTTATATACTTTTATATAACGACCCCTTTGGGAGAATAATTGCAGAGGAGTTGACAGTATGAAAAGAACTTTACTTACAGAGTCAGCACTAGTAAAATTACAAAAGGAATACGACGACCTCATCCAAAAGCGCCACCAAATCTCAGAAGAAATCAAGCGCGCCAGAGAGTTTGGTGACTTATCCGAAAATGCAGAATACCACGCCGCGCGCGAGGCGCAATCGCACAACGAAACAGAGATTTTAAAACTAAAGGAAATTTTAGAAACGTATGAGTTGGTTGAAGAATCTTCTGACAAAGAAGTTGTTGGTATAAACTCAAAAGTTAAAATTTTGTATGTCGACATGGATGACAGCGACTGGGTACACATCGTCACTAAAGTGGAATCCGATCCGTTGGAAAATAAAATTTCCAATGAATCGCCTATAGGCGAAGCGCTAATCGGTCATCGCGTCGGCGACGAAGTCGTTGCCGAAACACCGAACGGTAAATTGACACTTAAGATCCAAGAAGTCGAATAATCTGTTCACTTAGAGCCCTTGCGGCTCTTTTTTTTAATTAAAAACACACCCTCGCGGGTGTGCTTTTAATTTATGCGGTCTCCCGCTGTTTGTAAAACACTTGATAGATAATCCATGTGCCGAGCAAGTAGCAGAGAATCGTCCAGTAGTAGGGCGTGTTGTAGCTGAATCGGTACATGACGATACCGCCGATAAAGATTCCCAGCGACCTGAACAGATTGTTCGTCAAAGAGATCATACCGCTCATATACGTCCGCGTCTCGTCGTCGACAATCTCCATCGCCAAGCTTCTTATAATCGGACTCGCCATATTCATCAGCGACGACCTAAAGAAGAAGGAAATGGTAATGATGACGATGCCCTGCGGCAGAGAAATCGAAATTAAAAACGGAATCGACAACAATTGGCATAGAATGACGGTTTGAACCCTGCCGATGCGCTTTGCAAGTGGCGGAACAATTAAACCGCCGATAACCGTCCCCACTTGGCTGATGGCCATTATCGTACCCACCGTGCCGTCTGAAACCGTTAAAGAGTACTTGAGGTACAGACTGAAAAACGGTACAATCATGCCGGCGCCGAGCCCCACAAGTGCCACCTGTGCCAGATACTTGAGCGAGCGCCCCTTTAAAATAGTCTTGTACCCTTTAAAAACATCGAGAAAGCTGTCGACAATCCCACTGTTAGAGGGCGCCTCCACGGGCTTGCTCTCAATTAAAAGCGCAATGAGAATCCCCACAAAGGCCAGTATTGTCGCACCGCTCAATACGTAATAATTACCGAGCGCCGGACCACTAAGTGCCGAAAGCGCTTGTGAAAGGTGTCCGAGGACAAAACTGCCCACAACAAAGGCGATGTTCTGAAACACAAACGCCATGCTAAAGGCCGTGACGCGATGCTCGTCTGCCGTGTAGTCGTAAATAATCGGCGCCTGTAAAATCATAACGGTTGCATGACCGATGCCGTGGACAACGGCAAACAGTTGCATTAACGCCGTCAGCCTTACATTAAGTATTACGAAACTGCTGACAATCATAATAGCGATGCCTACAATCAAGGTGCGCTTTTTGTCGTATTTCTGTGCAAAAATCGATACGGGAACCGCTCCAAGTGCAATCCCGAAAGTCTTCAGTGAAAGAATCTGGCCGACAAAGGCCTCGGTGTACCCGAGGTTCTTCATATAGATGCCAAACAACACATTGTACGCCGCCGACAACAACGTCGCAAAAAAAAGAATCCCCAAGTATAGAGCCACATTGCGGTGCATATCTTTAAAAAAGTTTTTATAGTCTTTTACAATTGTTTTCATATCATTACCACCCCACTCATTATACCATATATTTCGGAAAACGAACTAATTTTCTTCGATTTTCGAAATATTTTTTTGCCACATCTTGTGTTCCACCAAACAATCCTGTATACTACAAAATAAAAAAAGGAGAACATTATGGCCTGTATTGTACCTGCTAAAAGTCAAGAAGCCGCGGTTCTTTACCCGCATGTGTTGAAGACCATTCGCGAACTCGTCGAAGGGGAACCCAATTGGGTTGCAAGCGCTGCAAACGCCGCCGCTGCAATAGGATTCCTCGTTAAAGACCTCAACTGGGTGGGGGTTTATCTGTGCACCGATAAAGAAGACGAATTGCTCTTAGGCCCTTTCTGGGGCAAACCTGCAGTGACGCGCATTGCCTTTGGCAAAGGGGTTTGCGGCGATGCCGCACAGTCTGAAAAGACCCTCGTCGTCAAAGACGTCCACCAATACCCCGGACACATTGCCTGTGACCTCTACTCAAACAGCGAAATCGTTATTCCGCTTCACAAAGACGGGAAACTCATTGGCGTCCTCGACATAGACAGCCCGCTATTAGAGCGCTTTGATGACAGCGATCGAGAACATTTAGAGCGCATCGCCGCCTACATTGCGGAAGCCGTAAACTTTCCAATGCCCTAGTGCCTTAGCAATGAACAATAAGCGCGGTAAGCCTTTCGGCTCAAATCTTGTTGTCAAACAACATTAGTAATGCCTTCGGCATCACGAACCGCTTTTCGCTGACAGCTTTCCGCGTTGAACAGTCGCGGTAAGCCTTTTCGGCTCAAATCTTGTTGTCAAACAAAAAGAACCGAAGTCTTTGAACTCGGTTCTTTTTTTTGTATCTTTTCATCGTTTGACACGACATTTTTAATAAGCGCGATTGAGCAACAGCTTCGCAATGCCTTCCACAGCGTCTTTACTCGGACACGGGGGCAACTTATCAATTCGCTTAAAGGCCTTTTGCGTGTACTTGTTCGCCAGCACCTTGCTTTTTTCAAGCCCTTGATTTTCTACAATAAGCGCTTCAATGTCTTCTCGCGATAAATTTTCCCTATTCCGAACCTTTTCAAGCGCCATGATAACCGGTAGCGTGTAGTACCCTTTAGTCAAGTCGTTGCCCGTCGTCTTTCCAACCAAAGCGGTATCCGTTGAAAAATCAAGCGTATCGTCTATCATCTGAAACGCCATGCCGATTTCATACCCAATACGTCCTAGCGTACGGGCGAGTTTGTCCTCGACACCGCCTTCAACAGCACCTGCGTACATACTTACAGCAAAGAGTGCCGCTGTCTTTCCGGCAATTACCCGCAAATAGTTTTTAAGTGTCATCACTTTGTATCGGTTCTGATACTGCATCAACTCGCTCTCGCAGATTTTTTCAATGGCATCGGACATCCTATCGATAAGCTTCTGCTCATAAGTGCCACTTGAGGCCGTTCTAAGCGCCTTTGCCAGCAAGAAATCGCCGGCGTAAACCGCGAGATCTTTGCCGTATTTGCTCTGCACCGACGGTTGTCCGCGTCTTTGATCGGCATCGTCGATAATGTCGTCGTGGACGAGCGTCGCCATGTGGAGCATTTCTATCCCCGTGGCGACATTAACCACTTTCTTCGAGTCGTAGTCGCCGAACTTAGCCGCCACGATGGTCAAAAGCGGTCGCATCATTTTGCCGTTGTTTTCAATAACGTCCATCACAATATGCTTGATGCCTTTGTATTTGGGCATCGCCCGCTTTTTAAGGGCACCGGACACGATGTCGAGCTCACGAGCAAGGTCTTCTTTAAAAGCTGAATCCAGCCCTTCAATTTGTTGTATCATTTGCATATTTAACTCCACGCGTTCAATTCTTTATTTGAACTTTTTCAAGATGGCCGACGAGGAATTTGGCGACCAGACCGACAAAAACCCCAGTGGGTACAGCAACTATCAAAAGCAGTGGCAGGTAACTCAATACGAGAAGTGACCGTATGACAAATGCAGCGACTAAAAGCTGTCCTAAGTTATGTGTCACGGCACCGATGATGCTCACCGACATCATGCTGATATCGTTTCTGAAAATCTTAGCGACCACATACATGACGAGAAAACTCAGGACGCCGCCTGAAAAACTGTAAAGGAAGCTCGATAGAGAGCCAAAAGTCGATGCCGTCAACAAAATACGAAGCAACACGACTGCACCTGCCTGTTTAAAGGTCAACGTGTACACAGCCGTTAGCGTCACGATGTTCGCCAGTCCAAGCTTGGCGCCTGGAACGATAAAGGGCACCGGTATCATGCGTTCGATATACGACAGGATCATCCCCTGTGCCACCAAAACGGCGATAAAGACCAATTGTCTAGTTCGAATAGTCGATTCTCTCATAAGCTACTCCACAACACTATCTATTTCAACAGATTCTGTTTCCGAATGAATCTCCACCACCAGTTGGTGGGGCAAACAAACGATAATCTCTCCGTTATTCTCAATAGGCGGATGGTTGACGCATATTTGATCGCGACAGCTGGCTTCTTCAATAGAGGCCTTGCCGTCTTTGACGACAATAACGTTGTATTCGTCGCCCTTTTCATATTTAAAAGTCGTGTCGGTTCCCTCATTCAACGGAATGCGCTTTAAAATGACCCCGTTTTGTTTGATTAAAACTTCTTTATCGGATGTGTCTCTCGACTGTACCCATTTTATGCCCAGCAAGGCGACAAACGAGACGACGAGCAACACCGCGATGACAAGCATCTCTTTCTTTTTCATATGACCTTCTCTTTCAGTTCATCCAAAAGGCACTGTGCCCAATGTATTTTAAAAATCGTATCCGCAACGCAGATACGATTTTTAACTTGTTCATATCGTTTAACGGAAATACAGATACGATTTCCTAGCGAATTTCGTGTTTTTCCACCATTTCTTAAGTGGCGGCAATACATAGTAGTCTAAACCGAACGTGCTGCCTGAACCCGCGATTAAAGCGATTCCTGCAAAGAAGTACCAGAGAATACTCGCGTCGGACATACCGGTTAGTGTAATCCCCACCGTCATAGCAGAAGTTGCAACAGATGCTACAAAAGTAAAGAGACCTAAAATCAACATACAGCCAAAGACGATTTCACCGATAACCATAAAAGTTTGGAACAGCACTGCGTGTGGCGCAACAATGTTGTCGATGCCCCACTGAACGATGCCCGGTACATTTTCAATTAAAGGTTTAACAGCGGTCTCCGTCGCCTCTCCAGCCCATTCAGATGCCTGCGATACCGCATCTGTAGACGCGTACATTTTCGCCTCAGTCAACCAGCCTTCACCGATTTTCTTGTAGCCTTCAATAACCCACATAACGCCTAGGAACACGCGCAGTGGTACCAGCCAAAAGTTTGGAGACGACTTGGCAAAGTGACCGCCGAGGAACGAGCGTCTGTTCTTCACATGGAAGAACTCATGTCTCCAGTATTCCATCAACTGCGCCACACCACTTACAGTAAAGAGGTAAAGGAAGTTTACAAGGTGCTTAACCAATACGGCAAAGAAACCGTTAAACTTAATGCCGTTGTTGTCGGATACAGCGTATCTCGACCCGATAGACACCATAAAGCCATGGTAATTCTGCTTGTGTTTGGTCTTCTCCTCCCCTTTAATCATCGCACCGACATTGAGCGCTGCAGTATGTGCCGTCTGCTCTGCCGCCTCGACGATTTGAGGTACCGGACCGTCCTCGTCTTCGTAGTGCACGTTGTCGCCTGCATAAAACACGTAATCGTGTGTCGGCGACTGCATGAACTCATTGACTTTAGCTCGTCCGCCTCTGCCGGCTTCAACACCTAGGCCGCCGACGAAGTTGTTAACTTTGATACCCGCACCCCAAATCAACGTTTTCGTCGGAATGAACGTACCGTCTTTTAATTTAAACCCGTCTTCAGTCGCTTCAACAAGTGCCGCGTCTTTCAAAAGCTGAATACCGAGTTTTCTATAACGTTTTTCCACTTTGGCAACTTGTTTATCGTCTTTAAGCGTGTTGAGAATTCTAGACGTCGCCTCAATATTGTAAAGTGTCACTTCTTTTGGATCGACACCGTATTTCTCAGACAAGTGCTTCTTTGCTTCGCCGAGTTCGCCAATCATCTCAACGCCTGTGAAGCCGCCGCCGACAACAGCAAATGTCAACAGTTGTCTTCTCGTCGCTTCATCTTCCTCAATAGCAGCTCGCGCGTACATCTCTTCAACGTGCTCTCTAATGGTGATGGCGTCTTCATACGACCAGAGCGTATAAGCGTGCTCCGATACCCCAGGAATACCGAAGTCGTTGGAATCCGAGCCGCAAGCTAGGATGACATAATCGAAATCAAAGGTTTCTCTCGTCGTCTTTACAACCTTCTTATCAAAATCAACGCCTTCGACAGAGTCTGTTACAACTTTAACTTTTCTACCTGCAAAAATCTTTCTGAGATCGATGCGGATAGCATCCGGTTCTGTTCTGTGTCCTGCAACCTCATGCAGCTCAGTCATAAGCGTATGATAAGGGTTGCGATCGATTAGGGTAATCTCAACAGAATCGTCTTTTTTGAATAGCTTGTGAAGCGTTTTACCGGCTTTGACCCCGGCGTATCCCCCACCGACTATTACAACTTTCTTGTTCTTAGCCATACTTTCCCTCATTTCTTATTAATCTCTTTATGTTACACACGAGCCGGAGGCTCGTGTGATAACGATTGTTCCTCAAGACAAATACCTTCCACCTGTTATTATACCAAATAGATTAGGTGAATAACAGGTAGATTTTGCACTTTGTCTATGCCTCTTTTTCTATACGGCTATACTACACAAGCGCTGACTGAATGCGTTCAAGGACTGACTCATAAGGTACCTCTGACTTTTCCATGTCCTTGCGCAGGGAAAACTCCACAACGCCTTCTTGAATGCCTTTGCCCACGGTTACGCGCACGGGGATGCCGATGAGGTCCGCATCGGTAAACTTGACGCCGGCACGCTCATTTCTATCGTCGATAATCACTTCGACGCCCTGTGCTTTAAGCGTCTCGTAGAGTTCAAGTCCACGTTCCATCTGGAGCGCGTTCTTGGCGTTAACAACTGTAATCAGCACGTGATAAGGTGCAATGGACAGCGGCCAAGCAATGCCTTTTTCATCAAAATTCTGTTCGGCAACAGCGGCGACGCATCTGGAAATGCCAATGCCATAAGACCCCATTACAAAAGGTTTGGCCTTGCCGTCTTTATCTAAAAATGTCGCATTTAAAGCTTTTGAGTACTTGTCTCCAAGCTGGAAAATGTTCCCGACTTCAGTCCCGCAGTCAATAGCAAGCGGTGCGCCACAGCACGGACACTTGTCGCCTTCACCCACTGATACGATATCCTCTGCCACAGTAAACTGCTCCCCTGTTAAAGCAACGTGTTTTAAGTGGTAGTCTTTTTCATTGGCACCACAAATCCCGTCGCGAATGTCGAGAACGCGTTTGTCGAGAATAACTTCGACGTGCTCTTTTAATCCGAATGGTCCCGAAAATCCTGGGTATGAGCCCATTTCAAGGATTTCATCATCGCTGACAAACATCAAACTGTCTTCGGCTTCGCCGACTTGCTTTGAAAGCTTGGTCATGTTGAGGACGCGATGCCCCGGTACAAAGACGGCAAAATAGCGACGGTTATCTTCAGTTTTCAGCAACACCGCTTTAATAAAGCTGTCGCTTGAAGCACCGAGGCTCTCTTCCAAAGCTTCAATTGTCGTCACGCCCGGCGTATGAATTTTCTCTCTTTCAACAGAGTCCGAGCTGACGGCAGGCATTTCAAAAATAGCCGCAGCCACTTCATCTGTAGCGGCGTAATCACAGGCGTCACAATAGGCGATGGTACTTTCACCATTAGGTGTAATCGCTATAAACTCATGGGATACATTGCCGCCCATATTGCCTGAATCTCCTTGAACGACCTTGTATTTAAAGCCGATTCGATTAAATGCGCTAACGTAAGCACGCCACATGTTCTCGTAGGATTTTTCACTCGCTTCTTGGTCCACATCAAATGTGTAAGCGTCTTTCATGATAAACTCTCTGGAGCGAATGAGACCGAAGCGCGGTCTGCGCTCATCTCTGTACTTCGTCTGAATTTGATACAAGTTCAACGGCAGTTGCTTGTAAGATTTGAGTTCATTTGTGACGAGGAAGGTAAAGAACTCTTCGTGCGTCGGCCCCAAACAAAACTCTCTGTCATTTCTATCTTTAAGTCGGAACATTTCCGGTCCGAAATTTTCCCATCGATTGCTCTGTTCCCAGATTTCTCTCGGCTGAATGGCCGACATCAACACTTCCTGAGCACCGTAAGCATCCATTTCTTCTCGAACAATTTGTTCGACTTTCTTCATAATTCTAAAACCGAGCGGCAGATAAGAGTACACGCCCGATACCAATTTTCTAATCATACCTGCACGGAGTAAAAACTGAGCGCTTTCAATATCTGCATCATTTGGCACTTCTCTCAGTGTAGGCATGTAAAGGTTTGACATCTTCATAATTATTCACCCCATTATACACGACTTTTAAAGCGATTTTGCAATGGCTGAACACATGCGATGCCATACACAAAACACTACATTATATACTCTCATATTTGTGACAAAAACTCAAGTATAAAGTACTATTTTCTTTGAGACCAAAAAGAAATTAAAAAGTCCAAAAAGTCTAAATTGCTGTAGAAGTGACAATGCGCGTAAGTACCGATAGCTGCAAATCGGTGGTAGCCGCACCCCCAAGTTTTCCCCTTCCGCGTCACGGTGCTCAGAAGGTCACAGGTGTTCCCCACAATTTTTGATCGGTGAAACTCATGAGCGCGGTAAGTTGCCGTTCGATTATTATGCTGCAGGGCAACTGACACCAGTCCGAAGTGCTGAAGCCTTTCGGTCATTTGCGCTTCCCCGTCAAAGGCGCCGAGCATGTCGTAACGATTGCCGTCGAGTTGACGAATGCCCTCACAGAGATACATCAGTCCCCCACACTCTGCATACACCGGCAACCCATCTGCCACCGCCTCCTTAAACTGTGCTCTGAACGCCGCATTGTCTTCCAGACCTTTTGCAAATACTTCAGGGTACCCGCCCCCTAAGTAAACGGCGTCAATACCCGCCGGTAACCCCCTAGACATCAAAGGCGAAAACGTCTTGAGCGTCACACCGATGTCTTCTAACGTCTGTAAATTTTCATCGTAATAAAAAGAAAACGCCTTGTCTCTCGCCACGCCAAGTGTCAAACCACCCATGGCGCTTACACGGGCTTTTAATTTTTCTAAGGCCCGCTCGATCCCATCAAAAGACTCCGGTACTGACACCGGCATTTCAAACGTCTCTATAAGGGCCTCCCACGCCACCGTCGCCTCAATTTGATCGGCAATTTTCTGTATTTTGGCGTCGACGTCTTCAATTTCCTCTGCTTGAACCAATCCCAAGTGCCGACTCTTCAATCCCGCGTCTTTAACCAGTGGCAAATACCCGTAACACCGAATGCCGACGTGGGTTTCGACACCTTTTGCCAAGAGCTCGTAGTGATGGGCACTGTTGACTTTATTAAACACGACCCCTTTGATGCGGGAAGGGCTGACAAAATCACATAGCCCTTTTATTTGTGCAGCAACTGTCAACGCCGTTTTGCTCCCATCGGCAATTAAAAGCACCGGCGCCTCTAAGATTTCCGCCACCTCTGCCGTGCTGCCTTCTATACTCTCTGTTCCCCTGCCGTCAAAGTACCCCATAACCCCCTCGACGATATTCACGCCAGAAGGGTTCGCACGCTTGTGAAACAGGTATCGAAGTGCATCGCCATCGACCATCCACGCCGGCAAGTTGTAGGCGCCCTCAGCTGTAATACGCTTGTGAAACATCGGATCGATGTAATCGGGGCCCACTTTGAAGGACCTCAAGGCAATGCCCTTATTTTTTAACAGCTTGAGCAGACCCATTGTAAAAGTCGTTTTTCCGGCATCGCTAGACATGCCCGTTATCATAATCGTCTTCATCACCACTGTCCTTTCAAAAAAAGGACTTCAAGGGCCTAGCTGCAGACGGCCTCTATTGTCTAAAAGGCGACCGCCGTCCACAGGTTTTCGGCCATTTAAAGTCCTTACTTAATCTTCATTGGAATGCCGGATACGACAAAATAGACGTTATCGGCGTGTTTTGCAATTTTCTGATTTACCCTGCCGGCAATGTCCCTAAAAACACTCCCCATTTTATAAGGGGGGACCAAACCAAGGCCGACCTCGTTTGAGACAAAGACAAAGGTCTTGTCGTCTTCTGTCAACGCCAACAGCGCATCGACCTCTCTCTGAATCGATGCTTCTACAGCATCAATTGCCTTCTCTGACAGCTGATCGAAGTCCACGCCATCGGCCAACATGAGGTTTGTAACCATCACCGTAATGCAGTCCAGTATGACCACATCGGCTTCGCGATACACCTCTTGACCTTTAATCTGTTGAAAATCTCGGTGGCGTTCAATGGTCGCCCAAGTAGCAGGCCTTTGCTCGCGGTGTTTTTGTATCCGCGCCTTCATGCCCGCGTCAAAAGGCACCGCTGTAGCAATGTATGCCACGGTTCCCCCCTGCTGTTTACAGAGGTCTTCCGCATAAGTGCTCTTACCGCTACGGGCACCACCTAAAACAAAATGTACTGTCCCCATTACCTCAACCTTTCTAGCGTCTTCGCCATTGCCGAGAGCAGTTTCACGTTGTCCTCTCGCAGCCTGACTGCAATTCTAAAATACCCGCGCCCCAAGCCCTGGAAGTCAAAGCACGTTCTAACGTGGACGCCTGCCTTGTGAAGGCCTTCGTAAAAACCCTCTGCATCACCTGCGTAGTGGATGAGTACGAAATTGGCCGCCCCTTCGTATACCTTAATCTCAGGTAGCGCCAAGAGCCCTGCCGTTAAAAAGGCTTTTTCTGACTCAAGCCACATGGCAACCCGTTTGAGGTGTGTGGCGTCTTCTAAAAAATACGTAAGACTCTTTAAAGCAAATGTGTTGATGCTCCACGGCTCCTTATAGCGGTTCAACTTTTCCACAAGTGCAGCATTCCCTACGCCGTAGGCAATACGCAACCCCGGAACACTGTACGTTTTGGTCAACGACCTCAACGAGAACACATTGTGCGCTTCAGCAAGTTTCAAGAGTGCGCTTTGATACCGTGTGGCCTTCTCCAAGGTAACGAAGTCCAAAAAACTTTCGTCGACAACCCAAATCAATTCGGGGTTGTCCACACGCTGTAAAATGCCTTCAAATCTCTCGGCGTCAGTAAAAATCCCCGTCGGATTATTGGGGTTGCACAGCACCACCAGATCTATTTGAAATCGATTGATTGCGTCGACAAGTGCCTCATCGTCGATTTCAAACCCATCTGACACGTGGGTTTCAAAACGGACAATTTCAGTTTGAAACGGCTCAAAAGCCCGTCGGTATTCTGTAAATGTCGGCTCGACAATTAAGACTCTTTTATCTGAAAAGGTTCTGCCCAACAAATAAATCAACTCCGTTGCACCGTTGCCGATAATGTAGTGTTCAGGCGTCAGTCCCATAACCTCTGCAAGTTTTTGTTTGGCGCGTCCTCCGTCGATATCCGGATAGAGATGAAGCGTCTGTACACAGCCCATCAACATCTCTTCATAGCTTTTGGGCAATTGAAGAGGCGGAATGTTGACACTAAAGTCCACCAGTCCGTCTCGTGTCTCAATACCACCGTGAAAATTCATAGAAGCCTCCTAACCCCATTGCCACCAGCAAGCCTGCCGCAATAACCCATTGACTGATTCTAAGCACGCGAACAGCTCGTGTAATATCCATTGGTTCAATAGGCCTGTTGTCGTCGCCTAAAGTCGGCTTGACGAGAACCTGCCCAAAATACGTGTGTGTCCCCCCGAGCCTTATGTTTAAAAGTCCGGCAATTGCCGCCTCGGGATACCCGCAATTAGGACTCTTGTGATTGCGCCTGTCTCTCACGAGTACCTTTAAGCCATTTCTAAAGTCAAGGCCACATAGGGCACCTGAAAAGAGCATCAAAACAGCCCCCAGCCGCGCCGGCACATAGTTGAGCAGGTCGTCCATCTTTGCGGAGCAGTACCCAATTTCTTTATAAGGTGGTTGAATATACCCCACCATAGAATCTAACGTATTGGTTGCTTTGTAGAGGATGAGCGGGAGTATCGGGTCCCCGAAAACGGCCCCAACCACCATATAAAAAAGCGGCGCCAATGTGCCGTCAATTGTATTTTCCGCTACCGTTTCAACAGCACCTGCAGTGACTTCACTTTCTGTCAGCGATGTGGTATCCCGCCCTACAAGCCATGAAAGGGCTTTTCTAGAAGCAGCCAAATCACCTGATTGTAACACGCGTTGCACTTTCATGCCTTCGTCTGCTAAACACTTGGTTGCCAGCAGACTGTATGCCAAATACAGCTGTACGATAAAATAAAAAAAGGGAGGGGCTATAGCTTTTAGTGCGACAAGGGGCGCAAGTGTCACGCCCCACGTCAGCACCAAAAGGAAAAAACCGCCCACGTAAAGATTTTTAAAACCTCTGCGGACAACTTTTTCAAGTTGCTTTATAGCCCAACCGATAAACCTAACTGGATGCGGCCAATTAGGAGGATCACCTATTAATGAATCCAAACCGATGCCAAACAAAATTTGTATCATGGCGTCTGTCTCGATTCGTTCAGAATGCTATCCAGCTTCTGCATATCTAAATGAGGTTGTACAATCTCGACGAGTCTGTCATAAGCTTGAACTTTCATTTCTTCAAAGCTCAGTGACTCGTCGGCTGCACCGCTGCCTCGTAATTTCTTAATTAAAGCGTTCCTAAAGGCATCGTTGTCAAAGATACCGTGGAGATAAGTGCCCACAACCATGCCTTCTGCATCGACATGCCCATCGACTTCGCCTTCTGCATTTAAAAGAAACGGAACCGCTTCTTCAGAGAGCGCCTTTGTTTTGCCCATATGAATTTCATAGCCCTTCACAGAGGCCTCTACAAGCCCCATCCCGAGGAAATCATTAGTGAGTGTTGTCGTAGACTGTACCGTTCTCTTCTCCTCGTACATCGTCGTCTCGACATCGAGCAAACCAAGGCCGTTAATCGTCTTTAAGCCAGATTCCACAGCAAAGGGGTCGTGTAGCTTTTTCCCAAGTATTTGATAGCCACCACAAATGCCGATAATCGGTATCTTCTTGCGATGCGCTCTGTAAATGGCCTGCGCCATACCGGAGTCAACCAAATGCTTCATATCCACAAGTGTGTTCTTGCTCCCGGGAATAACGAGTAAATCGTAGTCGAGCAAATCGTCTGTTGCCGTCACGTAGTTTAGCGATACGTCTTGGTGGAAATCGAAACAGTTAAAATCCGAAAAGTTAGACATGTAAGGCAATCTGACGACGCCGATTTTAACCCCTTCGTACTGTCTATCGGTGAGTCTCGACGCGACGCTGTCTTCATCGTCGATGTTGATATTTTGTATATAGGGAATGACCCCTAGACACGGGATGCCGATTTTCTCTTCAAGCATTTCAACCCCCGGCATAAGCAGAGAGACATCGCCTCTGAACTTGTTGATAACAAAGCCCTTAACACGTTTTTGCTCAGAGTCACTTAGCAAGGCATACGTCCCGTAAAGGGCGGCGAACACGCCCCCTCTATCGACGTCGCCGACGAGGATGACATCGGTGTCTACCATTTCGGCAAGTCCCATATTGACAATGTCTCTCGAGCGGAGATTAATTTCCGCAGGCGAGCCGGCACCTTCAATAACAATGGTTTCATACGATTCTTCCAAAGACTTAAACGCCTTGACAACTTCAGGCGCCAACTCATTTTTTATAGAAAAATAAGCACTTGCACGCATATTGTCCTTCACTCTACCGTGTAAAATAACTTGGCTGCCCACATCGCTAGTGGGCTTTAACAAAATTGGGTTCATTCGGACATCGGGTTCAATGCGGGCGGCTTCCGCTTGGACGACTTGAGCGCGTCCCATTTCGAGCCCCTCTTTTGTCACAAAAGAGTTAAGCGCCATATTTTGAGATTTAAACGGTGCAACCTTCTGTCCTCGATTGTTTAGTATTCTGCAAACGGCTGTCACTAAGATGCTCTTACCGACAGATGACCCCGTACCTTGAAACATAATTTTTTTAGACATATTTCCCCTATACCACTCTTTCTCTCACCACGCAACTCACTTGAGCCTTTTGAGCAGCATCACCGCTCTATGACTTCCTAATAAAGTGAACTAAAAAAGCACATGCCAAAAGACATGTGCCTGAATATGATTGCTCATAAGCATGTTCACAAGACTTCCCACCGAAGTTGCTGATTTCAATTAAGGCAGGTTTCCTGGCTCATAGCTCATCTTACTCTTCACCCTTCCCAAGCTTGCGCTCAGTGGTTCTAGAATTTCATCACTATTTACAGTAGCGGGGGCTGCATAGGACTTTAACCTATTTCCCTCTTAGCTTTGCTAAGCACCTTAATCGTATTCAATTCTTTTTTATTATAGACATTTCACACGCTCTTGTCAATAGGTCTAAAAGAGGGCGACACACTACCCCAAATTTTGAACAAAAGCCAGCACTTCGGGAACATGTGTCTTGGGGTCCACTTCTCTAAAGGCTTTTACGAGTTCGAGGCCCTCGTGAAACACAAATGTAGAGCGTTGAGTCCCTTTCACCGGTTTACCATACATTTTCTTTTCGACTACCAAGTCAAAGTGCGCTAAGAGCTCGCGTTCCACATCGCTGATTAAAGAAAATGGGAGATTGTGCTTTTTAATAAAATTCTTATGGGTGCCTAAAGTATCTTTGCTGACACCGATGACTTCATAACCCAACGCCTTAAAAGCATCATAGTGCTCTGCAAATGCCAACGCTTCAAACGTACACCCCGACGTGTTGTCCTTTGGATACGCGTAAAGAATAAATTTCTGATTTCTCAATGCCTCAAACGAATCAACCGCATCGTTTGTACACTTTAGCGCGCCTTCATACATCATGGCAATAACCCTCCTTAATAGATTTCATCTAACTCACCGTATACGCTGCCTGTTCGATCTTTTTCAAGCAACTTCTTAAGAAAATCAAGGCCTTCATGGTAATAGCTTTTCGAGTACGAATACGTCCAGCTGCAAATGTGCAAGCCATTTTTGTAAAGCAAAAACCGAAAGGACTTATAAAAATCTGATGTTAACATACCGGTCTCTTTATACCCATTAAAAAAAGGTTTTAACAAATAAGGATAATCTAAAAAATATTTTCTAAAAAGACCTATAACATCATTATAACAATTATCGACGACACATTTTTCAAAATCTAAAAATGTTTTAAAAACATATACACCATTTCTTTGGTCAATTAATATGTTCCGCCCGTCCAAATCACGATGACACAAACGGCCATGGCCAATAGGCTCTATATGCTTCATTTCCGATTTTAAGACGCGTATACTGTCTCTCAGTATCTCGATTCCAGGTAATGTCTGCGCATTTATATTGGTAACGATGCGTTCAACCTCCATTTTCATAAAGGGAACATACGCTTTAATCGGACTTTTCTTGGCCGAGTCCCAATCTCCGAAGTAATCGAACGCGTGCGCTTGATGCAGGCGTCCCATCTCATAGCCAATCCCATTAAAAATACACTTCATCTCGTCGTCCTTCAGCTGTTTAAGCTTTCGGTCGAGGAGTTCCCCTTCTATATGGTTGTATATAATCCATTCGGTATGATCGGCTGTCACGCCATTGGCCAAAATACTTAACTCCGGAGGCTGATAGTATGAAAGTGCATTGAGTTCTCGCATACACTTGCCTGGCTTATAGAAAAACTTAATCACATACTGACCGCCTGACGTATGTACCTTATAGACCATGTTCCGCTTTAAATCGTGATTGCCACATGGCAATATTGCCTTTACAGAACCAAAATTGCGCTTGGTGAAGATGTCGTCAATTACAAATGCAAAATCGTAATTCATGATGTCCTCCTTCCCCACCGTTTTCTTCATTATAGCTTATCTCTTTAAAGGGCGTCTAGGTGTAAATAAAAAAAACACACATTTTCATGTGTGTTTACTGGAGCGGAAGACGAGATTCGAACTCGCGACCCTCGCCTTGGCAAGGCGATGCTCTACCACTGAGCCACTTCCGCGTAATTTTGGTGCGGGTAGAGGGACTTGAACCCCCACGAACCAGTCACTAGATCCTAAGTCTAGCGCGTCTGCCAATTCCGCCATACCCGCTATTTTGTTGGTGGGAGTAATAGGGATCGAACCTATGACCTCCTGCTTGTAAGGCAGATGCTCTCCCAGCTGAGCTATACTCCCGCTGAAAAATAAAAAATGGTGCACCCTAAGGGAGTCGAACCCCTAACCTTCTGATTCGTAGTCAGACACTCTATCCGATTGAGCTAAGGGTGCACGTATTGGAGGCGGCGACCAGATTCGAACTGGTGAATAGAGGTTTTGCAGACCTGTGCCTTACCACTTGGCCACGCCGCCGTGCTTGGTGATCCATCCGCGACTCGAACGCGGGACACCCTGATTAAAAGTCAGGTGCTCTACCGACTGAGCTAATGGACCATTGTGCGCTGGAGCGGGTGAAGAGAATCGAACTCTCATGGCCGGCTTGGAAGGCCGGAGCTCTACCATTGAGCTACACCCGCGCATTGGAGCGGAAGACGAGATTCGAACTCGCGACCCTCGCCTTGGCAAGGCGATGCTCTACCACTGAGCCACTTCCGCATAATTTTGGTGGGAGTAATAGGGATCGAACCTATGACCTCCTGCTTGTAAGGCAGATGCTCTCCCAGCTGAGCTATACTCCCGGATGTGAGCTGATGCTCACAAAATAATTGGTGACCCCTAGGGGAATCGAACCCCTGTTACCGCCGTGAAAGGGCGGTGTCTTAACCGCTTGACCAAGGGGCCATGGCTCCAAGGGTGGGATTCGAACCCACAGCCTATCGGTTAACAGCCGAGTGCTCCACCGTTGAGCTACCTTGGAATACAAATCAGCAACGTTCTACTCTCCCAGGCAGCTGCCCGCCAAGTACCATCGACGCTGGAGGACTTTACTTCTGTGTTCGGTATGGGAACAGGTGTTGCCCCTCCGCCTTCGTCACCGAATTGTTGTGCTCGTGTTTCTCTCACCAGCGAATTATATTATATCATAATCACTTTAGTGCTGTCAACACTTTTTTGTTGCTTTTTTTAGGGTTAGTACCCTGAAAACTGTATATATAAGAACCGATAAATCCTCTTTAACTCTAAAGCGTGGTCAAGTCCTCGACCTATTAGTACCTGTCAGCTGAATGCATTGCTGCACTTACACCTCAGGCCTATTACCATATTATCTTCATGGGGTCTTACTCTATTAAAAGATGGGAAATCTCATCTTGAGGGGGGCTTCGCGCTTAGATGCCTTCAGCGCTTATCCCTTCCAAACTTAGCTACTCAGCAGTGCTCTTGGCAGAACAACTGATACACCAGAGGTTTGTCCATCCCGGTCCTCTCGTACTAAGGACAGCTCCTCTCAAATTTCCTACGCCCACAGCAGATAGGGACCGAACTGTCTCACGACGTTCTGAACCCAGCTCGCGTGCCTCTTTAATGGGCGAACAGCCCAACCCTTGGGACCTACTTCAGCCCCAGGATGAGACGAGCCGACATCGAGGTGCCAAACCTCCCCGTCGATGTGGACTCTTGGGGGAGATAAGCCTGTTATCCCCGGGGTAGCTTTTATCCGTTGAGCGATGGCCCTTCCATGCGGTGCCACCGGATCACTAAGCTCGACTTTCGTCCCTGCTCGAGATGTCTCTCTCGCAGTCAAGCTCCCTTTTGCCTTTACACTCTTCGCGCGATTTCCAACCGCGCTGAGGGAACCTTTAGGCGCCTCCGTTACTCTTTAGGAGGCGACCGCCCCAGTCAAACTGCCCACCTGACATTGTCCTAGAACAGGATCACTGTCCATAGTTAGAATAACGGTATACAAAGAGTGGTATCCCAACAGCGACTCCTATAAGACTGGCGTCCTATATTCTTAGTCTCCCACCTATCCTGTACATCATATACCATTATCCAGTGCCAAGCTGCAGTAAAGCTCCACGGGGTCTTTCCGTCTAGCTGCGGGTAACCGGCATCTTTACCGGTACTACAATTTCACCGAGTCCATTGTTGAGACAGCGCCCAAATCGTTACGCCTTTCGTGCGGGTCGGAACTTACCCGACAAGGAATTTCGCTACCTTAGGACCGTTATAGTTACGGCCGCCGTTTACTGGGGCTTCAGTTCTGTGCTTCGCCTAAACTAACACTTCCCCTTAACCTTCCAGCACCGGGCAGGCGTCAGCCCCTATACATCATCTTTCGATTTAGCAGAGACCTGTGTTTTTGGTAAACAGTCGCTTGGGCCTATCCTCTGCGGCCGGATCTAGCTCTTAACCTGATCCGGCACCCCTTCTCCCGAAGTTACGGGGTCATTTTGCCGAGTTCCTTAACAATGGTTTTCTCGCGCGCCTTAGTATTCTCTACTCTCCTACCTGTGTCGGTTTACGGTACAGGCACCTGCTCCCTCGATAGAAACTTTTCTTGACAGTGTGATATCTGCTGCTTCGTTACTTAAGTTCACTCCCCATCACAGCTCATCCTCAGTAGCGCGGATTTGCCTACGCTACAGACTCGCTGCTTGGACATGCTCTTCCATTCGCATGCTCAGCATAACCTCCTGTGTCATTCCTTCTCTCAAACGGGTCTCGGTGGTACAGGAATCTTCACCTGTTGTCCATCGCCTACGACTTTCGTCCTCGGCTTAGGTCCTGACTTACCCTGAGCGGACGAACCTTCCTCAGGAAACCTTAGGTTTTCGGCGGACGGGATTCTCACCCGTCTCTCGTTACTCATGCCAACATTCTCTCTTGTGTGATATCCATAAGTCCTTGCGATCTTACTTCACCTCTCACACAATGCTCCTCTACCAATTGTCTAAACAATTCCATAGCTTCGGTAGCAAGTTTTAGCCCCGGTAATCTTCGGCGCAGGATCACTCGACTAGTGAGCTGTTACGCACTCTTTAAATGAGTGGCTGCTTCTAAGCCAACATCCTAGTTGTCTGTGCAATCCCACATCCTTTTCCACTTAACTTGCATTTTGGGACCTTAGCTGATGGTCTGGGCTCTTTCCCTTTCGACTATGAATCTTATCACACATAGTCTGACTCCTGAGTAAAAGATATCGGTATTCGGAGTTTGATAGTCTTCGGTAGCCGGTGAAAGCCCCTAGGACATTCAGTGCTCTACCCCCGTATCTCTTAACTCAAGGCTAGCCCTAAAGCTATTTCGAGGAGAACCAGCTATCTCCGGGTTCGATTGGAATTTCTCCGCTATCCACATGTCATCCCAACCTTTTTCAACAGATATGGGTTCGGGCCTCCAAGAGGTTTTACCCTCGCTTCACCCTGCACATGGATAGGTCACCCGGTTTCGGGTCTACGCCATACAACTCATTCGCCCTATTCAGACTCGCTTTCGCTGCGGCTCCGCACCTGAAGCGCTTAACCTTGCTGCATAACGTAACTCGTTGGCCCGTTCTACAAAAAGTACATGGTCGTTCTTTAACGAACTTCCACTGCTTGTAAACATAGGGTTTCAGGTTCTTTTTCACTCCCCTCCCGGGGTTCTTTTCACCTTTCCCTCACGGTACTGTGCGCTATCGGTCACCAGGTAGTATTTAGCCTTGGCAGATGGTCCTGCCTGCTTCCCACAAAGTTTCACGTGCTCCGTGGTACTCCGGATCAGTACGTTCGATCTTCCCCTTTCGCCTAAGTGGCTCTCACACGCTTCGGCGGACTTTCCCAAGTCCTTTGGCTAGGGTACCTTCTACTTGATATACTGTCCACACCCCCTCGTCCGAAGACTTGGGTTTGGGCTGTTTCCCGTTCGCTCGCCGCTACTTAGGAAATCACTTTTGTTTTCTCTTCCTTCGGGTACTTAGATGTTTCAGTTCCCCGAGTTCCCTTCCTATGACCTATGAATTCAGTCATGGATACCTAGACATTACTCTAGGTGGGTTCCCCCATTCGGACATCTACGGATCGGCGCTCGCTTGCAGCTCCCCGTAGCTTTTCGCAGCTTACCACGTCCTTCTTCGGCTCCTGGTGCCAAGGCATCCACCCTATGCTCTTAGTAACTTGACCTTACTTTTGAGTTTGAGTTTTTACTTTGGCTTACATTGTTTTTTCAATGCTTGCTTTTTTACTAACTTAATAGTCGGTTCTTTATATATACAGTTTTCAAGATACTAATTCACGAAATTTGAAATGCAAATTTCGAGGGATGCGCCAGCATCCTAAGACGTCAGTCTTGAATTCGTGTGAGGCACTTTCTGAAAGAAAGTGACGAATACTCGTCCAAGCTTACATCTTATTTAATTGTGAAACAAGCTAGAGATGCGCTAGCATCTGGCTAAGCGTTAGCTTAGCATCTTGTATGAGGCATTTTTCAAAGAAAAATGACGAATTCATACACGATAGAGCTTATTCACTTTTGAAATATTGGATGCGTCAGCATCCTAAGACGATAGTCTTGAATTCGTGTGAGGCACTTTCTGAAAGAAAGTGACGAATACTCGTCCAAGATTACATCTTTTCACAATGAACAGTAAAGCGTGTGCTTTACTGAATGGTGGAGACAAAGAGATTCGAACTCTTGACCCCCTGCGTGCAAGGCAGGTGCTCTCCCAGCTGAGCTATGCCCCCATGGGTAATTTTTAATTTTAAGTGTCATTTAAAATGACGTTTCAATCCCCATCGTTCGATTCGCTCACGCTTTCGTCACAAGGTTTTGTGACTTTCGCGTTTGAGACTGCCTGTCGGCCGCCTCTCAGCTATGCCCCCATGGGTAATTTTTAATTTTAACTTACCACCATCTATTGATGGCTTACTTTGAAAGTTCCTAGAACCCTCAAAATTAAACAGTGTAAATGTCTATTTACTCCTTAGAAAGGAGGTGATCCAGCCGCACCTTCCGATACGGCTACCTTGTTACGACTTCACCCCAGTCATTGATTTCACCTTCGACAGCTCCTTCCTTACGGTTAGGCCACTGGCTTCGGGCGCCCCCAACTTCCGTGGTGTGACGGGCGGTGTGTACAAGACCCGGGAACGCATTCACCGCGACATTCTGATCCGCGATTACTAGTAACTCCAACTTCATGTAGGCGAGTTGCAGCCTACAATCCGAACTGGGATCGGCTTTTTAGGATTCGCTCCAGGTCACCCCTTCGCTGCCCGTTGTACCGACCATTGTAGCACGTGTGTAGCCCAGATCATAAGGGGCATGATGATTTGACGTCATCCCCACCTTCCTCCGTGTTCTCCACGGCAGTCTGTCTAGAGGGTTCAGCTTAACCTGTTAACAACTAAACATAAGGGTTGCGCTCGTTGCGGGACTTAACCCAACATCTCACGACACGAGCTGACGACAACCATGCACCACCTGTCTCCTCTGTCCCGAAAGACATAGCCGGCTAAGGCTACTTCAGAGGGATGTCAAGACCTGGTAAGGTTCTTCGCGTTGCTTCGAATTAAACCACATGCTCCGCTACTTGTGCGGGTCCCCGTCAATTCCTTTGAGTTTCACACTTGCGTGCGTACTCCCCAGGCGGAATACTTATTGCGTTTGCTGCGGCACCGAGCTTTGACACCCGACACCTAGTATTCATCGTTTACGGCGTGGACTACCAGGGTATCTAATCCTGTTCGCTACCCACGCTTTCGTGCATCAGCGTCAGTTACAGTCCAGTAAGTCGCCTTCGCCACTGGTGTTCCTCCTAATATCTACGAATTTCACCTCTACACTAGGAATTCCACTTACCTCTCCTGCACTCAAGCTTAACAGTTCCAAAGGCTTACATTGGTTGAGCCAATGCCTTTCACCCCTGGCTTGCTAAGCCGCCTACGCACCCTTTACGCCCAGTGATTCCGGATAACGCTTGCCCCCTACGTATTACCGCGGCTGCTGGCACGTAGTTAGCCGGGGCTTCCTCCTAAGGTACCGTCATTTTTTTCTTCCCTTAGGACAGAGTTTTACGATCCGAAAACCTTCTTCACTCACACGGCGTTGCTGCATCAGGCTTGCGCCCATTGTGCAATATTCCCCACTGCTGCCTCCCGTAGGAGTCTGGACCGTGTCTCAGTTCCAGTGTGGCCGATCACCCTCTCAGGTCGGCTACTGATCGTCGCCTTGGTAAGCCGTTACCTTACCAACTAGCTAATCAGACGCGGGCCCATCCCATACCGATTAATCTTTGTCGCCCAGAACATGTGTCCCGTGCGAAGTATGAGGTATTAATCACCGTTTCCAGTGGCTATCCCTCTGTATGGGGCAGGTTGCCCACGCGTTACTCACCCGTCCGCCGCTTTCCAAAACTTCATTTGGCCGAAACCGCATTCCATTTCTTCTCGCTCGACTTGCATGTGTTAGGCACGCCGCCAGCGTTCATCCTGAGCCAGGATCAAACTCTTAATTATAATGTTTGACGCCTGTTACCTCAAAACGAGCTAACTTGCATTTGTTTTTCCGTTTTTCATCACTCTTCTCGAATTGCTTCGAGTAGGTTTTGACGTTTGGTTTTTCTTGCATTTACACTGTTTAATTTTCAAGATTCTAGTCTGTCGCGCCGACTTGTTCAGCAACTAGCGACTTAGTTATATTAACATGTTTTTTTCAACCTGTCAACAACTTTTTTACATTTGCATTACTTCAATATTACAATGTGTTGCGTCTCACGAAGCAGTGCTTAGCTATAATACCATCATTCGACACGTGCGTCAACGCCTTTTCTAAAAGAAAAACAATTCAGATAGTTCTGCCTGCCGTGTATTGCGCATCACACTAAAAGCGCCTCGTCATATCGGCCTAATAAGCCTGCGACGAGGCGCATATATTACTTACTCATGATCTTCCCAATCCTTTGCTTTTTCAACGGCTTTTTTCCAGCCTCTATACTTTTCTCGGCGCGTCTCTTCTGAATAAGCGGACTCAAAACGTTGCGCCATCGCCCAATTCGCCTCAATTTCCGTCGCATCTTTCCAAAAGCCGACTGCCAATCCAGCCAGATAAGCAGCTCCTAGTGCCGTCGTCTCTATCGTTTGAGGGCGCTCTACGGGAACACCTAAAATATCCGCTTGAAATTGCATTAAAAAGTCATTGGCCGTTGCACCGCCGTCGACTTTCAAAAGCTCGAGTTCCAACGCAGCATCTTCTTGCATGGCTTCCAGCACATCTCTCGTTTGGTAGGCGATAGATTCTAGTGTCGCCCGAATGATGTGTTCGCGCCTTACGCCGCGCGTCAGCCCCACAATGGCGCCGCGTGCGTACATATCCCAGTAGGGAGCACCTAACCCCGTAAAAGCCGGTACCACATAAGCCCCTTCGGTGTCGGGAACTTTGCCGGCAAAATAGGCACTGTCCTGTGCACTGTCTATAAGATGCATCTCATCCCGTAACCATTGAACCGATGCCCCGCCCATAAAAATAGAACCCTCTAATGCATAAGTAACTTTTCCACCAATCCCCCAAGCGATTGTCGTCAGAAGGCCATTTTTAGACTGAACTCTGTTCTCACCGGTGTTCATCAACATAAAACAACCGGTACCGTAAGTGTTTTTAACCATGCCTTTGCTAAAACAAGCTTGACCGAACAACGCCGCTTGCTGGTCCCCTGCTATCCCGGAAATTTTAATCTGTGCCCCACCAAAAGTCTGTGGATCGGTTACACCGACGATTTCAGAAGAAGCGACAACTTTCGGCAAGACACTCTTCGGGATATTGAGTTTTTCTAAAATCGTATCGTCCCAGTCAAGTGTCTTGATGTTAAACAGCATCGTCCTCGACGCATTTGTATAGTCAGTTGCATGGACGGCGCCACGGGTTAGATTCCAAATCAACCATGTATCAATTGTGCCGAAAGCCAAGTCCCCCGCTTCAGCTAATGCCCTCGCACCGTCAACATGTTCCAACAACCATTTGAGTTTCGTCGCCGAAAAATAAGCGTCTACAATAAGCCCTGTCTGTTCCCCGACATAGGTCGTAAAAGCGTCGTCCTCTTTCAAGTCGTCACAAATAGCTGCCGTACGTCGACATTGCCATACAATGGCGTTGGCTATAGGCCGCCCCGTCCTTTTATCCCAAACCACTGTCGTCTCACGCTGATTGGTAATGCCTATGGCGGCGATTTCATACGGTGAAACCCCAGCGGACTCCAGTACCTCACGCGCTACCCCCATTTGGGTCCCCCATATCTCCATAGCGTCGTGTTCTACCCATCCCGGTTTCGGGTAATACTGAGTGAACTCTTTTTGCGCCTTCTTCACCATTTCGCCCCGCTTATTGAACAAAATCGCCCTAGAACTTGTCGTTCCTTGGTCAAAAGCTAAAATATACTGCTTCTCCACAAGAGACCTCCTCACTGTTTTTGACCTTATTATAGCACAAACGCCGAATCGCACTCTGCAAAATCGCAGAAAAAAAGCAGAACCTGCCAAGAATTTATCCCGGCAGGTTCCATAGAAATCACAATAATTTATTTGACTTGGTTCATACCAACTTCTAGTGCTTTGACGTTGATGTCGATAAATTTCTCTTTTACAGTTTCAGAGATAACCGCTTTCCAGTCGGTAATAGCGTCGAGCCCCATGGCTTTAATCAAGGCACCCACGACAATCACATTCATCGTCTTAATGTTGCCCAGCTCTCTTGCCAAGTCAGCCGCTTTGAAGATGGTCGTCTCCACTTTTGAAGAAATGTCTTCAATAACGCCTTTAGGGTACTCAGCTGCTCCGGCTAAAATCGGTGCAGACGGTATTTGATAATCGTTGATAACCACTTTACCTTCTGGTTTGACAAACTCAATCCATTTCGCCGTTTCCATGGTTTCAAAAGACACGAGGATGTCCGCCTGTCCCTTACCGATAATCGGCGAGTACACTTTTTCGCCAAAACGCACTTGCGTCGTAACGCTACCGCCTCTTTGTGCCATACCGTGTACTTCACTCATCTTAACGTCATAACCGGCTTTAATTAAACCCGTTGCCAAAATTTTTGATGCGAGGATAATCCCCTGTCCACCAACACCGCATAATAGAATATCTTTGTTTTGCGTCATGATTATTCACCTACCCTTTCAATTGCTGAGAACGGACAAGCTTGAAGACAAACTTCACAGCCTACGCACATCGTCGGATCGATTGAAGCCTTTTTGTTTTCAGTATCGAAGCTGATCGCTGGACAACCTGTTTTCGTACAGATGCGGCAGCCTCTACACTTGTCTTCAATAACATGACACATTTTCTTCGTAAGATTAAACTCTTTAATGTCTTCCGGAGAAAACTTCTTCAGAACACATGGGTAACGCGTGATGATTACCGATGGGCCATCGTAGGCAAAAGCATCGTCAATCGCTTGGTTCATCGCTTTGAGGTCAAGTGGGTTAACCGATACCACGTGGTCGATACCAATGGCTTTAACGAGTTCAGGAATGTCGATGATATTTGCGGCTTCACCATCTAATGTATAACCGGAACCAGGGTTTTCTTGATGTCCCGTCATCCCCGTAATTCTATTGTCGAGAATGACATTTACTGTATTCCCTTTGTTATAAGCCACATGCACCAAAGAGTTGATGCCTGTATGGAAGAAGGTCGAATCGCCGATAACCGAAACGACTTTCTTGTCGATGTTGTTGCGTTCAAAGGCTTTTTTAGCGCCGTGTCCCATGGAAATTGAAGCGCCCATACAGATAACTGAGTCTGTTGCATTAAGTGGTTCAGCAGAACCCAATGTGTAACAGCCGATATCGCCTGTGATAACGACATTTTTCTTTTTGCTGAGCGTGTAGAAGAACCCTCTGTGTGGACAACCGGCACAAAGTGTCGGCGGTCTGCCTACAATCTTCTCCGGGTTGGCTTCAACAGTTGATCTCTCTTCACCTAAAAGCGCCTTAGCGACGATGTCTGGGTTGAGTTCGCCGATTCTAGGGATTTTCTCTTTTCCAATACACGGAATTCCCGCTACTTTTAATTGGTCTTCGATAAAAGGCTCGAGTTCTTCAATAATATAAAGCGTCTCAACTTCTTTTGCAAAGGCTCTGATTTTATCCATTGGAAGCGGGTAACTGAAACCGAGTTTTAAATAAGACGCGTTGTCGCCGAAAACTTCTTTTGCGTAAGTGTAGGCAACACCAGAGGTAATGATGCCCACTTTTTTATCGCCCCATTCGATTCTATTTAAAGGGGTCTCATTTGAAAAAGCTTCTAATTTAAAAAACTTATCTTCCACAATTGGATGCAACACTTTTGCATGCGCCGGTGATGCGATAAACTTATCTGCGTTCTTTTGATAAGGTACCACAGGCACTTCTTGACGCTCGTCAAAAGTGACGAGCCCTTTTGAGTGACACACGCGCGTTGTCATTCTAAAGAGTACCGGTACATCAAATTGCTCAGATATTTCAAACGCCGCCTTGACAAAATCTTTCGATTCTTGCGAATCACTTGGTTCAACACAGGCAATTTTCGCAAATTTAGCGTAGTAGCGGTTGTCTTGCTCATTTTGTGAACTGTGACAGCCTGGATCGTCAGCAGAAACGAGTACCAGTCCGCCGGTTACACCAGTATAACCAATTGTCAATAAAGGGTCTGCCGCCACATTGACCCCAACGTGCTTCATCGCAGCGAGTGTACGAGCACCTGCAAGGGAAGCCCCTATGGCCGTTTCGAGAGCGACTTTTTCATTTGGCGCCCACTCAGCGGTTAAAACGTCTTTGTAATGCGTAACGTTTTCAAGGATTTCAGTACTAGGTGTACCCGGATAGGCACTTGCATACGTAACACCGGCTTCAAAGACGCCGCGCGCTACCGCTTCATTTCCTGTAATTAGATGTTTCATATAAACACTCCTTATCTCATTTATAAAAATTAGATTGAGAACTCTCGCTATTTTTGATACTCGGCAATAACACTGCCTAGGGCAATAGAATTGAGTTTTGCCGTATAGCTGTCTGCTCTAGAAACGAGCACTACCGGTACTTTTGCCCCCATAATGACCCCTGCGGATTCAGCACCCGCTAAATACGTCAAACTCTTACCGATGCCGTTGCCCACTTCAATAGTCGGTACCAAGAGGACGTCGGCATCACCGGCGACGCGACTTTCAAAACGCTTCACTTTTGCCGCTTCCTCAGAAACCGCCAAGTCGAGTGCCAATGGCCCTTCGATGACCACCCCTTCTCCAAAGTGTCCTGTTTCGCACAGTTCTTGGAGCTTTCTCGCATCAACGGTGGCAGGCATCTTCTCGTTGACTTTCTCTTTTGCCGCTAAAGCCGCCACTTTAACAACATCGCCGCCCATTGCTTTACACGCATCGACAGCGTTCTCCGCAATGCCTATTTTTTGCTCATATGTCGGTGCAATGTTCATGCCGCCATCTGTTAAGAAGAGCAACTTGTGGTAATGCGGAACTTCGTAAATCATCACATGGCTGAGCAGACGCTCTGTACGAAGACCTATTTCTTTATCGAGAACAGCTTTAAGTAAAATAGCTGTATCGATAAGGCCTTTCATTAAAAAGTCGCCACGGCCCTCTGACACGAGCTGAACTGCACATCTCGCCGATGCCGTCAAATCCGGCTCGTGAATCACAGTATAGTTTGAAATGTCGAGCGCTTGCTCGCGGGCAATCCGCTCGATTTCAGGTTGATCGCCCACGAGAATCGGTACAATCACCCCTTCTTCTGCAGCTTTACATACGGCGTATAACACGTCCTCGTCTTGTGCTGCTGCGACGACAAGGGTCATTTTTTGACCTTGTTTCGCTTGATTGAGTAAATCTTTTACACTTTTAATCATAGCATCACACCTTTTATTATTTTTTTGTATGCCTTCAACTTTTTTTATAACATCCACCTCATTGTACACTATTTTTAACTATCTCACAACAGTTTTCGCATCAAATCTTCACAGCGCTCAAGGTGTTTACCGCCGTATTGTTTCCCAAAACCAGCAGCGATTCGCCATCGATTTCATTGCCAAAAAAAGAGCTGTCTGCTCTCGCGACAACTCTCACATTTAATAAACAATACTTTAATTGAGACGGGTCATTTGTACATGTTGAATCCAGCTTTGTATAACGTCGTCTTCGGGTTTCAAGGCCTGTGCCCTGTTAAAATACGATAGAGCCGCCTCCACATCGTCTCTATTTAAAAAGACAATGCCTAAATTGCAGAGAATCTCCGCATTTTCAGGTGAAATTTTCAGCGCCTCTTTGTAGTAGCGCTCGGCGCTGTCTACATCGCCTATTGACAGAAAACACAACCCCAGTTCATTCATCGTCTGAACATCACCGGTATTGAGCAACAGCACTTTGAGAAAGTAGCCGATGGCATCTTCATAAAGTTCTTGAAACCTAAGACCTAGGCCAATGTAAAACAACAGCGCCCACCAATCGTCATGTTCGTCTTCAATAGACTTCAGCAGCGCCAAGCCCTCGTCAACTCGTTCTGAAAGAATGTGCTCAACCCCCTCTTCGTAGACGAGATGCACCTCCATCTTAGCAAGCGCTTCCACGAGTTCCTCTTTCACCTCTTGAGTCAACCCTTTTGTAAACGCTTGTTTCCAGACCGTTGAAGCTTCCCTGTACCGCTCTAAACTGTAATAACAATAGCCCAGCAAGTAGTACGCCATCCCGTGATCTCCATCGACTGCGATGGCTTTCTTTAGGTTGTGTTCAGCGGACAAGTAAAACGTCTTGTTTTCTTTGGCTTCGGCGAGGTCATAATAGGCACGTCCTCTATTGACCCACCCATCGATGCGCTCAGGACGCGTTAAAGTTGCCACTCTAAAATAGAGAATGGCCTGTACGAGGTCCCCCTCTTGTGCCAATCGTACGCCGTCTTGCAGAATCGATTGGTGAAAAGCTTCATCAAAAGCCTCTAAACAAGCTTGGTACGTTTCAAAGTGCTGTATGGATTCTCCCATGGCCCCCACTGCAAACACGAGGCCCTTTAACAAAGCAATTGGCGGAATGCGCTCGATGTCATCTTTTTTAATCGTGTCCGCCAAAGCCAAGGTATAGACCGGAATCGGCACGTCATTCGGCCAAGCATAATTCCCAATCCGCCACGATTTGCCGGGTTTCAGCTCGATGAAAAGGACTTCATCTTTGTATTTTTCAAGGAGTTTGTTCTCAAAGTCTCTATAAGTTGCCATTGTACCTCCTAATCCAGTACGCGTCTAATGTTTTTATCTATAATCTTGCGCTTAAAGAGATCAAAGTAATCGAAGTCGTCTGAACGAATGACTTTAATCTCGGTTTCTTCAGATATTTTAATATGAATGTCTTCTATATAGTCGTTGGAAAGTTTATGTCCATCACAGGCGACAATGACTTTTCGCTTTGAAGCCTTGACGATTTTAATATCTATCTTGGTATCGCTTGGCAAAATCATCGTCGAACTCATCGGCCGGTTGACGCTGTTGTCATTCGGCGTAATCGGGGTAATCTGATACACCGGTAAGTCCGAGTGCATCACGGCGCCACCTGCCCAAATAGCATAGCCCGTCGCCCCCATTGGCGTCGAGATGATGAACCCGTCCCCTGTAAAGTAGTTAAACGCCCTGCCGTTAAAATAGACTTTTGCTTCCATCAACTTAGGGTCTACGTGTTTAATGATGATTTCGTTAAACGCGTAATCCGTAAAGATGTCCCCGCTGAGGGTCTTGGTGCTTACCATCAAAAGCGGGTAACTCATCACCCGATAATCTTTACGATCCAACACATCGAAAATTTTGTCGAGGTTATTGGGCATAATGGTTGTCAAAAATCCCAAAGTGCCCGTGTCGATGCCCATAAAGGGAACCCCTAAATCCTTGTACCTTCTAACTGCGCTGAGCATTGTGCCGTCACCGCCGATGACAAAGATAATATCGGGGTTCTGCTTGACGACCTTTTTTCCCTTTGAAGTCAACGACTTTATAATCAGGCGCCGAACGCGCTGTGAATTCGAATTGCTGTTAGCGTGAATGAGCACTTTATCCATGGTTATCCTCCCATACTTCTCGTTCCAGTTGTGTCAATGGGGCGTCACTTGACGGATCTATTATTAAAACGGCGCTTTTCGCCTCTGCAACTGTGTAATGGCTTTCAATCAATTTTATTATATCATAACGCACCGAGATAAACTCGACAGCTTTGAGGATTTCTTTTGGTCTCGCCTCCCGATACTGCGGCAAATAGCGGTCCACGTGAACTGGATCGCTCAAAAACTTCAAGCGTTTGGCGTTGAACTTGGGATCGTCTTCGTAATAAAAGAGCGGTTTCATCCCCTTGAACTTTGAGCTGTAGTAATCCACTTTCAGCAAATCACTGCAAACATCAACCGGTAGATTTATCGCATGGCCAAAGTCGTACAGGCGTTCATACAGACCAAAAGCGGCTACCGGTGCGTCAAACCATCTGCGTGCGTTCCAAAACTTTGAGAGCTCGACGTAAAATTGACTTGGAGACCACTGGGTCTGCGCCATTATGTAGCACAGTGTATGGGTGAATTTTTCCGAGTTGTGATACGCTTCCAAAAGCGTTTCTATACGTTTCAGTGCACTCATTTCTTCAAAACTGATATAGCGATTACACAAGACTTCGTACGGACTCTGAACTCTAACTTTATACCCGTGCACCTCGCGTGTGGCATCGAGTGGCGTCCCTTTGAGAAGCTTGAGAAATCCCAGCTGAACATGATCGGCGCCAATGGCGAAAACATCGTCGAAAGACTGTAAAAATCGTTCAAAGCCTTCATAGGGCAAGCCTGCTATTAAATCCACATGGGTATGCGCATTTTTCTGTTCAATTAAGCGGCGCGTATTGGCTTTGAGTCGATCGAACTGCACTGGTCGGTTAATAGCCTCTAGCGCATCGCCACAAGTGGTTTGTACCCCAATTTCAAACTGAAACAACCCTTTTCGCGCTTTTTGTATAACGTCAAAATACGCGTCGTCGAGTCTATCGGCAGTAATCTCAAAGTGGAAATTCGTCACGCCGTTGTCGTTTTCTATTAAATATTCAAGTATTGGAATAGCGTGCGTTTTGCTCACGTTAAAGGTTCTGTCGACGAACTTCACCTGAGGCACACGTGCGTTTAGAAAGACGTCTAAATCCTTAAAAACTTTCTCATGACTGAAATAACGTACCCCTCGAAGGGCTGACGACAGACAGTAGCTGCAGCTGTACGGACACCCACGCGTCGTCTCATAATAGAGAATTCGGTGGTCGTAAGCGGAAAGGTCTTCATAGGGGAACGGGATGGCGTCGAGATTGACCATAGGCGGGCGCTTCGGCGCAGAGACAATGGCGTCTCCTTCTCGACAAACAATCCCCGGAACCTCTTTAAGTGTCTGCACCCCACCTGCCAATTGAACCAAACACTGTAAAAACGTCTCCTCGCCTTCTCCGACGATAACCCCATCTAAAAACGCGTGAGCTTCCAACTGTTCAACGGGATTGTATGTCACCTCAGGCCCGCCAAAAAAGATTTTAATATTGTGATTGATTTGCCTTAAATTTGAGAATAAATACTGTAAGGGTTCTATGTTCCAAATATATGTTGAGACAAATATATAATCGTAACCACCACCTTGAAGGTCAATGAGAATGTCGTCAATCGACATGTTAATGGTATACTCTTTTTTATCGAGTTCTATATGCGGGCTGTATAGGGCGCGGTTTTGTTCTGCGTACCGATACAAGTATTGTATGGCGAGATTCGAATGAATGTATTTAGAATTCATCGACATCAGTAAAATTTTCATAGGCACTCCATTCTGTAAGTTCATTAATCATTATAACATGGTACGAGGTGTTCGGCGAAAATACAAGTCCCTTTTTCATTTTTTTTATATCTTTTATGACGCCCAAAAATTATTATGTTATACTTATCTAAAGAAAATAGGAGGGATTCATATGGCAATAATGTCCTCGAGATTAATTCGACATGAGATCTGTAAAGAAGAATTTAAATCTATGGGTGCCAAAGTCATCGACATTCAAGGCATCATGTTTTTAGTCAAATTCAATTTGCGCGACAACAAAATCAGCTACGCCTATCATCTCAATGAAGACGGTAGTTTTTTCTTGGAACGCATTAAACCCTATACGTTGGCAATTGGTGATTTTAAGTGCGAAGAAGACATCGTAGACGTCATCAAAGTCGACATCGAACAATTCGGCAATGCGATGAACTCCAAGAACTATGGCCAGTTCATCGAAATTGACGAACACCTTTCTAAATTGGTACGCCTCTTTGAAGACCTGTACCTCTACTACAACATCGAAGAAGAAGATTTAAGAGCCTTAGACCAATCGGTCGACTGTGTCCTTGAGAACATCAAAGACATCATGGCCCATTCCAAACGCGTATACACGAAAAAAGATCCCGACGTGCTCAACAGTACGATTAAATTTTAAAGAAATGAGGTGAGGTACTATGAGAGTTCTACACTTTGAATACAGCGATTTTTTCAGACGCATTGTCCACGACATGTCTGTAAGACAAGGTGTCGACTACGTTGAAAGCAACGCTGGAGGCGATTTGTTCAAATTGCTTTCCAAATACGATATCGACGTCATCCTCACTGGGATGGAACTTGCCGATATGAGTGTAGAAACACTTCTCCAAGACCTCGAAGAGTCTAAATTCCAAAAAACGCCCGTCGTCATCCTGACGTCAAGTGATGTGGACGACATCTCCAAACGCCTTAAAAACTTAAAGTTTACGGATTTTATACTTAAGGAAGACCTCAGTCCAGCGCGTCTTAAAAACACCTTGTCCAGAATCAGCCATCTAATCGAGCAAATGACTTGATGCACCACGTCACATGCACACAGCGCGTCATCTTTCCATTAAAAAACAATCACCTCCAGCCGGCTCTTACCGCGTTGAAGGTGATTTTTTATTCAGCTTGGTTTATTGACGCGACCAAACGTCTGTTACATGCGTTCAGGCGCTTCTAAGCAAACCAGTTCCAGTGCCGTTTTTAACACAGTCTTAACAGCGTAAACCAGTGCCAATCGCGCTTCACGGGTTTCTGCATCGTCCACGAGAATCGAGTTGTCATGGTAGAAGCGGTTAAACGCTTGAGAGAGTTCAACCACATAACGCGCAACCGTATGCGGTTCGTAGTTCTTATGCGCCAGTACAACCGCCTCTTGGAACTTGGAAAGCAGGCGTATGACATCCACACTTGCCGAATCGTTGAGCACTTCAAAGTTATAGGTTTCTTTGAGTTCAAAGGCCGCTTTTCTAAGGACGCTACACGCCCGAGCATGCGTGTACTGAACATACGGGCCCGTTTCGCCTTCAAAAGAAAGGGTTTTGTCCAGTGAGAACGTGTAATCTTTGTTGCGCGATGTGTACAGTTCTTGGAACACGACTGCACCGACGCCCACCTGCTTGGCTACGATTTCTTTGTCGCTGAGATTTGGATTCTTTTCTTCGATGATCTTCTGAGTCTGCTCTATAGCTTTTTTCAAAACGTCTTCAATAAAGACGACTTTTCCCTTTCGCGTCGAAAGCGACCCGTCTTCCAATGCCACCATACCAAAGTCGACGTGTACACAGTCTTTTGCCCAATCGTATCCCATGAGTTCGATAATTTTAATCCACTGCATAAAGTGGAGCTTCTGGGCACTGCCTACAACATAGATGTTTTTGTGGAAATCGTAAGTTTCTTTTCGATACTTAGCGGCGGCGAGGTCACGTGTCATATAGAGGCTTGAACCGTCTTTCTTCGTAATGAGCGCCGGTGGCATGCCATAGGCTTCTAAATCGACGATTTCAGCGCCTTCAGACTTTTGAACGATGCCCTTTTCACGCAACTCACTGACAATTGCCGGCATTTTATCTGAGTAAAAACTTTCACCTGCATAAGAATCAAACGTCACGCCAAGCAAGTCGTAGACTTTGTCAAAAGCCTTAAGCGACATGTCTCTAAACAGCGTCCAAAGGCGCATCGCTTCTTCATCGCCATGTTCAAGTTTTGTAAACCAGCCGCGCGCTTCGTCTTCAAGCGCCGGATTGGTCTCCGCTTCTTCGTGAATTTTAACGTAAATTCGAAGGAGTTCCGGAATGGGATCCGCCTCTAAGGCAGCGTCGTCTCCCCAAAGTTTATACGCTACGATCAACTTGCCAAACTGTGTACCATAATCGCCGAGGTGATTGATGGCCACTGTATCGTACCCGAGGAACTTGTAAATACGGTGTAGTGACTCGCCAATCATCGTACTTCTAATATGGCCCATGTGAAACGGCTTTGCAATGTTCACAGAAGAATACTCGACAATCGTCTTTTTTCCCGCACCGAGATCCGATTGACCGTAGTGTTCACCTTTTTCGAGTACTTCGCCGATAACCGACTGCGCAAAGTGTGCCGGATTGATTTTAAAGTTTAAGAAGCCCGCAATAGGCACAACGCTTAAAAATGCCTCGTTTTCGCCAATGGCTTCCGCAAGGTCCCCTGCAATTTGTTGCGGCGCTTTTCTAAATGTCTTTGCCAGTTTAAAACAAGGAAATGCGAAATCCCCCATCTCCTTGTTTTTAGGGTACTCCACCAACTCGTAAATTTCATCGTAGGTCAAAGCGCCTACATGTGGTGCCACTGCACCTGCAATCAATGCTTTATAATCCATTTTAGCCTCCCTTTATTTACCGCCGCCACAAGCGGCCCCCATGTTCTGCGAATGCCTCTCTGTGACAACCGCCGCATAAAAAAAACGCCCCTTATTGTCAAACTCAATAAGAGACGAAATGTTCCGCGTTACCACTCTTTTTAGAAAGATACCTTTCTCACTCAAAGCCTTTAACGGGGACATCCGTCTTGTCAGCACAGCCGACAAAATTCTCCGGGGTTCTCTTCACCACTGCGTTGTATCGACCTTCCACCACCGTCGACTCGCTAAAACAGAGCACAATTGCTACTCTCCCCTTCATAGAATCATTATCAATTTGGTATATAGCTTACCATATCCCGCATTCAAAATCAAGCCCCTGAGAAACGTAAAGTTTTTATGAACATTGACGTTTCATGGCACATGTTAGAGGAAAAAAGGTATAATACACTATAGATTAGTATAAAGGAGTTTTGTATGTCAGTAGATTCACTTAAAGCGCGGCTTAAAGCATTTGGGCTGACGGAATGGCTCATTGCGGCCAATGTCATTATGTTTCTAGGGGTTCAGATAATTGATTTAACCGGCCAAAACGGTCTCTTCCTCTTGGGGTCGAAGGTGAATATTCTCATTGCCTTCGGTGAAATTTGGCGGTTGGTGACGTCGATGTTCCTCCACGCCGATATTATGCACCTCGTGTTCAACATGTTGATGCTCTATGTCATTGGACGAGATATCGAACGGTTTTACGGCAAGTCCAAGTTTATAGTCATTTATCTCATCGGCGGCTTAATCGGTTCGCTAGCGAGTTATGTCTTTACAAGCAATAACGCCGTCGGGGCATCGGGGGCTATCTTCGGACTTATGGGTGCCAATCTCTATTTACTCAAACTCAATCCCGCGGTATACAAACGCCTTTACGGCATGGATTTTGTACTCCTCATCGCCTTTAACCTCGTCATAGGCATTATCAGGCCAAACATCGATATGGCAGGACATGTGGGTGGACTTATTGGCGGCTACGTCCTCGCTGTTTCACTGGGGCTCTCCTATGAAAAGTGGTTTACTGCAAAAAAGTGGTTTTACCCGGTAATCGCTCTGCTCTTAATCGTGGGGCAAGCTGCTTACGGCACGTATTTGGTTAAAAGTGACGTTCAAAATCATATTAGCGCCGCCTATTATTACAACGAAAAAGGTGACCTTGAAAAGGCTGAGCGCATCCTTCTCAACGCACAGGAAAAATTCAACCCTTAACGCAAAAACGGAACTGCTGGCAGTTCCGTTTTTTTACACAATTCTATTTCAGCGTAATAACTGTGGCGCCATTGCCCCCTTCGTTATAGGCGGCAAACTCAAAAGCCTTCACATGAGGATGGCGCTTAAAATGCTCATGCAAGCCTTTTCTCAAAGCACCGGTGCCCTTTCCGTGGATAATTCTCACCTTTTCTAAACTAGATAGCGCCGCATCGTCCAAATACTTGTCGATGATAACCATTGCATCTTCGATGTTCTCACCGCGTACGTCGATTTCAGTTTGAATATAAGCTGAAGTCTGTCGCTTTTCTGCGTGCTTCTTGTAAACTTGCTGGTCGCGCTTTTGCTTGTTCACCAAGAGGAGTTTTTTTATAGAGACGGACATTTTCATAAGACCGACTTGAACGAGCACTTCGCCCTTGTCGTTTGGCGGCTCTGCCACTGTACCGTCTTGTCCCAAACTCAAAACGCGCACCACATCGCCCACATTTAAGTTCTCAGGTGGCAGTTCACTTTCCACGTCGTTGCTGATGACGCCGTCGGTAGTTTCCTCCAACTGTTCTTGGAGCCGTCGACGCATCGCTTCAATCTCTTTGTTTTTCTGTTTGAGCGAATTTCGGTCAATTGAACGCAGTTCTCTTAAGATATTTTCAGAGGTCTCTTTTGCTTCTCTTAAAATTTCACGCGCCTCTTCTTTAGATTTTTTCAACAAGCTGTCGCGTTTTTCCAGCCACTTGCTCTCTTTATCCGCCAACGCCTTTTTAAGACGCTCGGCTTCTAACTTGAGTCGAATGGCCTCATCGCGTTCAGCTTCGGCAATTTTACGGCTGTTTTCAATGCGCTCTACCACATCTTCAAAAGCGATATCATCGGTGTGAATATACGCTTTGGATTTTTCAATGAGGTGTGACGACAGGCCGAGCTTCCGCGAAATTTCAAACGCATTGGACTTTCCCGGAATGCCGATGAGCAAGCGATACGTCGGGCTAAGCGAGGCCACATCGAACTCCATACAAGCGTTTTCAACGCCATCTTCTGAGATGGCATATGTCTTGAGCTCCGCATAATGCGTTGTCGCCAGTGTTCGAATACCAAACTGTCTGAGTTCATCTAAAATCGCCATTGCCAGTGCCGCCCCCTCAGTAGGGTCAGTGCCGGCACCGAGTTCGTCAAACAGCACCAACGCATTATCAGATACGTCATTTAAAATGTTGACGATGTTGGTCATATGCGACGAGAAGGTACTCAAACTCTGTTCAATACTCTGTTCATCGCCAATGTCGGCAAACACTTGGTCAAAAACGGCCATTTTAGTGCCATAGCCCGCCGGTACGTGAAGTCCGGCCTGGGTCATTAAAGTCAAAAGCCCTACCGTTTTCAGCGTGACCGTCTTCCCGCCGGTATTCGGTCCGGTAATCAACAATGTGGTAAACTGCTCCCCGAGCCAAATATTTGTCGGAACGACGGTCTCCTTCGGCAACAGTGGGTGACGGCCATTTTTAATGCGGAGTTGCCTGTCTTTCGAAAGCTCCGGTCGCACGGCATTCATTTCCACAGCGAGTTTGCCCTTTGCAAAGACAAAGTCAATTTGAGTCAACACTTTAAGATTGACTTCAATTTCAGAGGTGTATGCCGCCACGCGCTCAGTAAGCATCCTTAAAATGCGCTCAATTTCTTGCCGTTCGCTGATTTTCAGTTCTCGAAGCGCGTTGTTGAGCTCCACAACTGCAATTGGCTCGATGTAAAACGTACTGCCCTTGGCCGATTGGTCGTGCACCAGACCCTTAACGTGGTTTTTATGTTCGCTCTTTACCGGAAGGACAAACCGATCCTGACGAATGGTGACGAGCGTGTCTTGAAGGTATTTTTGATAGTCGGGATTGGTAATCATCGATTCGAGTTTTTGTCGAACCGCTAAATTTTTCTTTTCTATTTGTTGTCGAATTTTACGCAATTCAGGAGAGGCGTCGTCGGCGATTTCTGTTTCAGAAACAATGCAGCGCTCGATTTCACTCTCCAATGTTTTCAGTTGCGTCAACTGCCCCCCTAGGGCGTACAGTGCTGGATAGGCGGCTTCATAATGCTCACCTGCTTGTAAAAAGCGTTTGAGAATGCGCGCCGTACGCAGGGCATCTCCAATCTCTATCAATTGCTTCGGATTGAGAACCCCGCCGATTTTAGCCAGTTTCACCGCGTCTTCCAAATCGTAGATCGGCCCTATTGGCGGTCGCCCCTGCTTGATAATCAACGTCGTCGCTTCGTCGGTTTCCGCCTGCATGGCGTCGATGGCCTCGACATCGGTAGACGGCATCAGCGCTTTACACAGTGCTTTGCCAACTGTAGACGTCGCCTTATCTTCAAGCATTTGTATAATCTTTGGGTATTCTAAAACTCTGAGTGTTTTTTCATTCATTGTATGACACCACCTTTATTCTACGCCGCTTATTAGCCGGCTTCTCGTGTGTATAGTTTTGTCAAAGGGTTCGACGGCTGCTGTAAATTGTCGCCAAGTTTCAGCCTCTGCCAACTGGCGAACTCTATCGGTCGACGCCGCTTCAGAGGTTAACATAAAATCGAACTTAAAGAGGGTACACCCCTTTGCGTAGAGGCTCTCCATTAAATCTAAGGCGTATACCGGTTTGTCCGTACAGACTTTAACTCGGCATCGACTTGAATCGCAGACGAGGGGATACTGTGTCCCCTTCTCGTCGATTAAAGCAAATGAAGCCGTTTCACAAAGACCGCACCGATGGGCGTTCTTTATGACTTTTCCTATAGGGCAGTATTCAGACTGCATAAGGGGCAGATGGCCATAGACCCACTGCCCGGCAGTTCCGCGAGAAGTGCTTATCGCCCACTCCGGTGCGGCGATGACGCCTTCTGCGCCCTCCGCTTTTAAAAAAGCCAGGGCCGTTTTGTTATAACACTGTACGGCTTCAGAGGCGTACCACTTGACGTCGGGGTATTGTCTTAACCACTGTAACTGACCAATATGTGCAACCACGACATCAAAAGTTGTCTTTTGCATCATGTCATCAAGGCGTTTAAAGTCGTCGGCTTCTAAGATTTTAGGCAGCCCTAGTACAACGGATTCCGACGCACAGCTTTCTAAGTGCGCCTCGTAGTCAGAGAGACTTTCCAGCACCCAAATTGGCCGGAACAAGCTGTTTTCAAAAGAACGGCGGTGCGCATTTAAACGTTTGTAACGCTCAAAAGTCAACAGTACCACTGGCGACTGCTGCGTGCTAGAGCCCTCTACAAGATCACAAACACTTACAGGTGCTGTTCGGTGACCATGCCAGAGAGCCCGCTTTTTCAACAGTGCGTCACAGGCCTGACGGCGCAGTGTGTTTAACTCGGACACCGGCAACATCAAGCCGTCTGCGATGTCCACGTCTAAACGCTCTAATACAAAAGGCGTCCCCCCGAGCTTAGACAATTGTTTTTCAACCTTTTCACGACTGAGCGACACGCGCTGGGCGGTTTCCCCTTTAACCGTTCCAGTTGCAGTAACTTCCCACGCGCCGTCGGTCACTGTCAAGGTAGCAACGGCATCTCGTGCGGCATGAAAGACCATCTGAACGGCAAAGCGCTGCACCTCGCGTTGGCTGTCGTTTGTCGCCTGTTTAATATGCGATTTGTCATAGGTTTTATAAAAACGCGCCCCTTTGGGAACAACGTGCTTAAACGGAACTTCAACCACTTGCCCCACAGGTGCTTCATCCACCCGTCGACCATTGCTGTAAATTTCATCGCACCGCGTGCCCACGGTTTTCTCTCTCAATCGGTACTGAATCTCGTCGCCTTTCGAAAGCGGTGCCTCGAGTTTGAGTGTGAGCCGCCCTTTCCCACAGGCGACAGCGCACCCCACTTCGTACCCATAGGCACTGGGATGACTGAGTGTCATCAATTGGCTGTAAGCCTTCTCTCCGAAATACCCCTCTGAATAATTACGGTTAAAAACTTTTACCAAATCGTCTTCTCTAAGGACGCCTGTGTCCACCGCCTCACGATACGCTTTAACCACCGTGTACACATAATCAGGTCCCTTCATTCGACCTTCTATTTTAAGGGAAATCGGCGCCAGTGATTTAAGCGCTTCAATCCGACTAAGACCCTTTATATCTCTTGGACTCATTAAGTAAACACCTTCCGGTGTTGTGTAAACGGTGCCGTCTTCTGTGCCCACCAGCTGGTATTTTTTGCGGCAAGGCTGCGCACAGGCCCCTCGATTGCCGCTGCGTCCACCGATGTGGCTGCTCAACAGACAGTTTCCCGAATAAGCGATACAAAGAGCGCCGTGCACAAAGACTTCCAGTGGCAGTGCACTTTCTCGGCGTATGCCCTCAATCGCTGCAAAAGACAGTTCTCTAGCCAGTACCACACGTGACGCGCCCATTTCCGAAGCCCACTGAACATCGTAGCTGTTGTGTAGCGTCATCTGCGTGCTGAGGTGAACTTCAAAGTCGGGATAATGCGTTCTTAAAAAGTGAAAGACGCCGATATCCTGTACGATTACGGCGTCGACATCCGCTGTGTACAGCGTCTGAATATACGCTGTCAACGCCTGCCACTCCGCATCTTTAATCAAGGTGTTCACAGTGACGTAAACCGCCACGTTGCGTTCGTGACAATAGGCGGTGACTTCACGCATCGCCGAGTTTTTAAAGTTGGTCGCGGATCGGCGCGCACCAAACAGTTCGCCACCGAGGTACACGGCGTCTGCACCTGCGTTAACCGCAGCTTTTAACGCCTCAAAATCGCCTGCCGGCGCCAACACTTCTATTGCTTTCATAAATGCCTCTTATCGTAAAAAAAGCCTTGAACATATCAAGGCGTTGGTTCTGCTATGCATTACAACCGCATTTACAGTTTTTCTTCTTTTTGTTTTAAATCGTGGTCCAACTGTTCAATGCGTTGTCTAAGCTGTTTAACATCGGTTTCATACAAGCTGGCTTTGTCGATAAGGCCCGATATGTCGCTGACCATCTTTTCGTAAGCTTGATGGCGCCTCTCAAATTCATTCGCCAGAGCATTGAGTTCGTCGCGGGTGTTTTTAAGCTCGTAAGTCGGCGAATTGAGCCGCTTTTCCAACTCTTCTTTTTCCTCTTTGACTTTGTGGAGTTCATCGGCGATTTTAAGCGCCGCCAAAACGCCGATCATAGAAGTGCCGAGTTTTTGATTGCTCTCATAAGTCTCCGTCATTATATCGTCGACAAATCTGGCGACACGCTTCATGTACTCCTTGGAGTCATCGCTCACCATTGTATAGTCTTTATCTAAAATTCTCACAGTGACTTTGTTTTTTTGATTCATAGTGCCCACTCCTCGAATACTCAATTCCCTTCGCACTTGTCGCGGAGGTGCTTTAATTATACTAAAAAATCAAACAATTGCATACTGTTTTGACGAACTTTCTACGCTTTAAGTTCAATCCCCTCGTCAGTCAACACAATTTTTTCCTCTTTCAGCAACCGCCCAACAGCGCGTTTAAAGGCTCTTTTGCTCAGATTCAATCGTTTTTTAATAATGTCGGGGTCAGAATGATCGTTTAAGTACAGCACGCCGTCAGAGGTCTCTAGAGCATCGAGTACCGCCGCGACGTCGGCATCAATTTGTACCGCCGCTTTATCGCGCACGCTGATGTTTACTTTGCCATCCTCTTTTACACGTGTCACACGCCCTGAAAAATGCGCGCCTTCTTTGATTTCATTGTACATTTCATGCATGGGAATTAAACCGTGGTATCGGTTGTCTACAGCTACAAAAGCACCAAAAGGCGGCTTCACTTCAATGACAGTCCCTTCGACTTGGTCTCCGACCTTAAAGTGTGTGCCGTCTTCCAAGTGGTTGTAAATTTTCATAGACGCGTACAGCTTGTCGGTATCGTCTACCAACAACTTCACCAAAACTTTACGGCCTTTTTTAACATCGACTTTCGTCTCAGAGAAAGGCAGAAACAGGTCTTTGTCCAGCCCCATATCCAGAAAAAAGCCTCCTTTTATCTCGCCGATAACTTTTAAAGGCGCAATGCCGCCCAGCTCTATAAGCGACACTTTCGTCGTTGCAACCAGGCGCTCTTCTGAATCTCTGTGAACAAACACTTCCACCAAATCGTCGACATCTAACTCGGGCTTAACGTACTTGTTCGGCAACAACACCTCGTTGTCGCCATTTTGTGTGTCGCTTAAATAAACGCCGTATTCCGAAAATCGGTTGACGTATAGTTTTTGAGTAACGCCTGTTTTAATCATGTTTTCTCCTTCTCCATTTGGTTCAGTCCGTTTTTAAGGAAAAGACACCTTGTGCCAAGATACCTTTTCTTTAAAAACCAACTGATTCTTATAAAAAATATTTATGTGCAATAATTATTGGCTTTTGCTACCGACGACACCTGCACGGCTTACTTGATATTGGTATAAAAAAAACCTCGAACAAGTCGAGGTTCAAATACGAATTAGCCGATAGCTGTTACATTTTCAGCTTGAGGACCTTTAGGACCTTCAGCAATTGTAAATGTCACTTGCTCGCCTTCTTCTAAAGACTTGAAGCCTTCTTTGTTGATTTGTGAGAAGTGAACAAACACATCGTTGCCATCTTCTCCAGTGATGAAGCCAAAACCTTTTTCTGAATTAAACCATTTAACTGTTCCGTTGATCATTTTGTTCCTCCAAAAATAGAATAGTTGCTTAAAGAATAGCGACACTTTGAAGAAATATTCACAAAACGTGCAAAACCGAATATAAGATGCATTCAGAGTTTACAGACATTATCTCATATTTTCTTAAAGTGCAACCTAACGTACGCCTTAATCATACACTTTTTGCCATTATTTTTCAACCCTTCGCCATCATTTTATTCAATATTTTTAAAGGCAATTGACCAAGTGGAGCCCATGTGGTTGTTTTGGAGCAATCGCTTATAAAAAAGCAATTGCTCCGATTCAGCCTCTACCCTTGGTACATTTTTTCTATCTGTTCTTGAATCTCATCCGACTCTAAGAAGTCGTCGAAGTCAATTTCTTTATCGAATACCCCATTCGGCGTGATTTCAATGACGCGATTGGAAATCGTTTCAATAAATTTGTGGTCGTGTGACGTAAAGAGCATTGAGCCTGAAAAAGCTGTCAAACCGTTGTTTACCGCCTGAATAGATTCGAGGTCGAGGTGGTTGGTCGGCTCGTCGAGCAACAAAACATTGGCTTTTGAAAGCATTAATTTTGAGAACATGCATCTGACTTTTTCACCACCGGACAAGACATCACAACGCTTAAGCGGCTCATCTCCAGAGAAGAGCATCTTTCCGAGGAAGCCGCGGATAAACGATTCCATCTTCTCTTCTGAATACTGTCTCAACCAATCGATGAGGTTGTACTCGAGGCCTTCAAAATACGCCGTGTTGTCTTTCGGCAAATAGGCTTGAGAAGTGGTAACGCCCCACTTAAACGTCCCGGCATCTGCCTCTTCTTCACCCATGAGGATTTTGAAGAGCATGGTTTTCGCCGCGTCATTTCGACTTAAAACCACCACTTTATCGCCTTTATTAAGGGTAAACGATACGTTGTCGAGTACTTTGACGCCGTCTACCGTCTTCGTCAGTCCCTCTACAGAAAGGATGTCCTTACCCGCTTCTCTTTCCGGCGTAAAGCCCACAAACGGGTAACGGCGCGAAGAGGGCTCAATATCTTCAATTTTAATTTTCTCAAGCATCTTCTTACGCGATGTCGCCTGCTTAGCCTTAGATGCGTTGGAACTGAATCGGGCGATAAAGTCTTGAAGCTCTTTAATTTTATCTTCTTTCTTTTTGTTCTGCTCTTTCATCAATCGAGACATCAGTTGGCTCGACTCATACCAGAAGTCGTAGTTACCGACAAACATCTTAATTTTACCGTAGTCGATGTCCACCATGTGCGTACAGACTTTATTGAGGAAGTGTCTGTCATGGGATACGACGATAACGGTGTTTTCATAAGTGATGAGGAACTCCTCGAGCCACGCAATCGCTCTAAAGTCGAGGTGGTTTGTCGGCTCATCCAGCAAGAGGATGTCCGGTGCTCCAAAAAGCGCTTGTGCGAGGAGAATTTTAACTTTATCTGACGCCGGTACATCTGACATCTGCTTGTGAAACAGGGCTTGAGGAACGCGGAGACCGTTTAACAATTTCTCGGCGTTGGTCTCTGCTTCCCAACCGTCTAAATCCGCAAACTCACCTTCGAGTTCCGCAGCGCGCATACCGTCCTCTTCTGTGAAATCCTCTTTGGCGTAAATGGTGTCTTTTTCTTTCATAATATCGTAGAGGCGCTTATGTCCCATAATTACCGTGTCCATAACGGTGAAGTCGTCAAACTGGAAGTGGTCCTGCTTTAACACGGCTAAACGCTCGTTTGGTGACATGGAAACATCGCCTTCTGTCGGCTCTATATCACCGGAGAGAATTTTTAAAAATGTCGATTTTCCGGCACCATTGGCACCGATGACGCCATAACAATTACCTTTAGTAAATTTTAAATTAACCTCATCGAATAGCTTACGATCGCTGAATCTTAAGCCGAGGTTCGTTACTTGTATCACTTTCATACCGCCTTTCATGACTTTGTCCGATCTCGAGTGCAATCAATTATACATTATATCAGTTTTCAAAAGGTCTGCAACCTTTTTTTAATCCGATACAACCTTTTTCCCCTTCCATTGACCGCTTCTAAAACGGCGCCACATCAACGCGCCTCTTAGGAGTTCATCTGCCCCCATGGCCACCCAGACGCCGATCAGTCCCCAACCGAGTCCAATGCCTAAGAGATAAGCCAGTAACGTGCTCACCAGCCACATGGAGACGATACCGATTTTCACTGGGTAGAGCACATCGCCGGCGGCTTTTACAGCAAATATCAAGACGAGGTTCAAAACACGTCCTATCTCTACAAACACGTCGATGTAGAGCAAAGTGGCACCAAGTGCAATAATTTTGGGGTTGTCTGTAAACAATTTCAGCAATCGCGGTCCCATTAAAGCGATGAGCAAAGAGAAAAATACCGTAATCGCCATAGACTGTTTGAGGGATTTTTTTGTCAGCGCTTCTGCGCTCTCCTCTTTTCCGGCGCCGACGAGATAGCCGACCACAATTTGATTGCCTTGGGCAATCGCCATACATCCGAGGTATGAAAACCAGACGATAATTTGAACGTATATTTTGGTGGTAATCACCGTCTTGCCCATGGTGTTGATAAAGACAAAAATCACCATTTGTGAAAGTTGCCAAGACATCGGTTCTCCGGCTGATGGCAGCCCTATGTGGAGAAACTTTTTGAAAACTGTTTTAGGGAACGGAACGAGGTGTTTGAGGTTAAACGATACGCCATAATAGCGCGTTAGCACCGCAAGCAATAAGACCAAGGCAACGCCCCTGCTGACAACAGTGGCAATAGCGACACCCTGAACGCCCAAAATCGGTAACCCAAAGGGGCCGAACAACGCTGCGTAGTTACCTGCGACATTGATGAGGTTCATCCCAATGGCCAAAATCATCGTCAGCTTTGTCTGACCGTTGCTTTTTAAAATCACAGACGCCACGACAAACAACGCCGGTACAAACAAAAATCGCATGGTGACATTGAGATAGGCCAATGTATCACCATAGAGTTCCACAGGAACCCTAGCTGCTGAAAGCAGCCCCATACGCGCATTTAATACCAAAAGACTGATGACGCCCGCCAGTATTAAGTTCGTAGCAAAAGCCAGTAAATAGACCTGTTTCAGCGCCTTCCTATTGTGAGCGCCTAAATACTGCGCCACCATAATCCCCGTAGCTGACGAGGTGATTGAGAAAAAAATCAACAGTGTATTGAGAATTTGGTTGGCGTTGCCCACCGCAGCTACGGCGTTGTCTGAATACCGGCTGAGCATCAGGGTATCGACGTTCCCCATGACCATAAACAGAAGCGTCTCGATAAAAATCGGCCACGCCAGTTTCAAGGGGTTGGTCTTATCATTTAATGTCGTCATACACACACTTCTTTCTCGCGGCACTTTGCCGCACGATACCGGTACACACCGATGACTTCTATAAAGCACCGTCTGTCTCACTGACTAAAATGGTGCTGTGGCTCATCTAAATCTTTAGACGCGCTACAGCACCATTTTTAAACACAAACTGCTAAAAGTTATCTCAGTGTTGCACCTAGTTTTTCTTCCAGTGCTTTTAAAGCCTTATCGAACAGCGGGTTCACTTCGTCATCTGTCAACGTTCTGTCCGCTGCTCTAAACTTCAGCGCATACGCAAGGGATTTGCAGCCTTCTGGAATCTGAGGGCCTCTATACAAATCGAACCATTCAATGGCTTCAAAGATGTCGCCGCATTCGCCTGCCACAATTTTCTCGATTTCATGAGACGTAATAGCTTCCTTAACGACAACTGCCATATCGCGCTCAATGGCCGGGTACTTTGGAATTGACTTGAACCTCGGACTCTCATTGGTAATTTGCATCAGAATATTGAAGTCGATATCCGCCACATAGGTGCGCGTACCCAAGTTGTAGTTTTCCATAACCAACGGGTGTACTTCGCCAAGGGTTCCGAGGACGTGACCGTTCCAAATGAGGTTGGCACATCGTCCCGTATGGTAAGTTGCGTGTTTCGTTTCTTTTTCGAAATGATACCCTTCAATGCCGAGGGCTAACAACAAGTTTTCCACAAGCCCTTTTAAAGTGTAAAAGCTTTCCGCCTCTCCGTAAGTGCCGATGACGAGAACTTTCTTCTCAATCGGTTCACTTTGGACAGGCATTTCTTTCGGAATAAAAATGTTCCCGATTTCAAAGAGGCGCGCCCCTTTGATTTTTCTGTTGTAATTTCTCGAGAGTACTTCGAGCAAACTCGGCACCAAAGTCGTACGCATGGTGCTGAACTCCTCACCAAGCGGATTGATTAAGCGTACTTGCTGTCTTAAAAGACTTTCACCGGACACATTGATTTTATCCAGTTCTTTTTCAGAGACAAATGAGTACGTGAGAATTTCATCTGCACCACTGGCAGTCAAGGCGTTCACCGCTTTAATCTCTATACGCTGTCCATTGGTGTAAGCCCCCCAAACGTTCATTTTAGGCAACGTCATATCGATGTTGTCGTAACCGTACACACGTGCCACCTCTTCCACGAGGTCGATTGGTTTTTCAAGATCGAGTCGGTAAGACGGCACGATGGCGACGTCCCCTTCTACTGCAATTTCCAAACGCGCCAAGCACTTGACAATTTCGTCACGAGACAAGTCCATACCGATGGTTCGGTTGATAAAGGCGGGGTCAAAAGTGATTTTCTGAACGTCGCGCGTCAGCGGGTAGCAGTCGCATACGCCCTCTACCGGTTTGGCACCTGCGATTTCCGTCAGCAGCGTACACAGCCTTTGCATTGCAATTTCAACAGTTGCCACATCGACGCCCTTTTCAAAACGCGACGACGCCTCTGTGCGCAGACCGAGGTCTTTTGATGTCTTTCGAACAGTGCTTTTGTTGAAGTTCGCCACTTCGAGCAAAATAGAAGTCGTCGTTTCAGACACCTCAGTATCCGCGCCGCCCATAACGCCTGCAATGGCCACAGGGGCATCGTCACTTGTAACGACGAGCATATCGTTTTCAAGGGTGCGTTCTTTACCGTCTAATGTTGTAAACACCTCTCCGGACTTGGCGAAACGCACGCCGATTTGCGTGCTTTTAAGTTTATCGTAATCAAAAGCGTGTACCGGTTGACCGAACTCGAGCATCACGTAGTTGGTGATGTCTACAATGTTGTTCACCGGACGCATCCCCGCTTGCATCAAGCGCACTTGGAGCCACATCGGTGATGGCGCGACCACAATGCCGTCGACGCGCTTTGCCATATAGCGCGGACATGCGGCACCGTCTTCAATTTGAACGCGAACGGCGTCGGTCTCACCCTTTGTAGCCGCTTCGTCCAGTGCGGGCAATGTCATCTTGCGGTCAAACGTCGCAGCGGTTTCTCTCGCCAAACCGACAACACTTAAGCAGTCCGGACGATTGGGAGTGATTTCAAACTCAATAACAGGTTCCGACAGTTTCAAAAGTGCCGCAACATCTTCTCCAAGTGGCAGCGCCTTTTCAAAAATCAACAAACCGTCTTCGTATTTTTTGGGAACCAGATTTTTTTCAACGCCGAGTTCTTCCAGTGAACAGAACATGCCGTTTGAAACTTCTCCCCTGAGTTTCCCTTTTTTAATTTTGCTGCCATCAGCTAAAATTGCACCGTGAAGCGCTACCGGGACGTAGTCGCCTTCTCGCATGTTGGTTGCCGCTGTAACAATTTGAATCACATCGTCTCCGATATCGGTTTGACAAATTTTGAGTTTGTCTGCGTCGGGATGTTGCGTAATGGACTTAATATGCCCCACCACAATCTTCTTCACCTTGTCGGCTAACGCGTAGCTGCCTTCGCTGTTGGAACCGGTCATAATCAAACGTTCCACCAAGGTATCATGTGCAATTTCTTCTATGTTGACATAGTCTTTCAACCATTGTACAGGTAATTTCATCGCTGCCTCCTACTCTAAAATTGCTTTAACAAGCGCACGTCGTTTTCAAACAACACGCGAATGTCGTCGATTTCGTATTTGAGCATCGTAATTCGATCGAGCCCCATGCCAAACGCAAAGCCCGAATAAACTTCAGGGTCGATGCCACAGGCACTTAATACATTAGGGTGTACCATGCCGCAACCTAAGATTTCAATCCAGCCGCTGCCACTGCAGAAGCGACAACCTTCGCCACCACATTTGAAACAAGACACATCGACTTCGCCACTTGGCTCCGTAAATGGGAAATAATGCGGTCTGAATTTTGTCTTCGTTTGACTGCCGAAAAGACGCTTTGCCACGAGGTCGAGGGTTCCTTTAAGATCAGCCATGGTAATGTCTTTATCGACGACTAGACCTTCAATTTGATGAAACATCGGCGAGTGTGTTGCGTCAATTTCATCGTTTCTAAAACAGCGACCTGGGGCGATAATTTTAATTGGCGGCTTTTCAGCCATCATTGTACGCGCCTGTATTGGAGACGTCTGTGTTCTCAAAATTAAATCTTCTGTAATGTAGAACGTGTCCGATAGACTTCTGGACGGGTGGTCCTTCGGTGCATTGAGAAGATCGAAATTGTTGGCAACCGTTTCGACTTCAGGGCCTTGTGCAATTTTAAAGCCCATTCCCAGAAAAATGGTTTTAATCTCGTCTAACACGACGTTTAGTGGGTGTCTGTGCCCTGTGCCCTGTCCGGTAGCCGGCAACGTAACGTCGATGGCCTCTGCTTCTAAGCGCTTGTTGAGTTCCTGTGCTTTCAGTGTTTCCTGACAGCTGTGCAACTTGGATTCGATTTTTTCACGAACGTCATTGGCGACTTTCCCCATAACCGGGCGCTCTTCTTTTGACAAATCCTTCATATTCTTTAAGATGGCCGTTACCTCGCCCTTTTTGCCCAAGTATTTGACGCGAATATCGTCCAGTCCTTTTAAGCTCTCTGCTTGCGCAATCTCCCCTAAAGCAGACTGGAGCATGGATTCTAAGGCTGCTTTCATACTGTTTCCTCCTCATTTCTATAATGTTTCTCGCACGAATAATGGAATAGCCGCCGAGAATTTAACAACTTTTTTTACACCGGTGGTACACCTATGCACACTTAACACTTGCGCCGGGACTTTGTTTGTCGTCCAACTAAAAAAACTCCCCTCCCTTGAAATCAAGGGACGAAAGTTTATCCGCGGTACCACCCAAATTAACCGTTCATAAGAACTGTTCACTCAACAGCTGTAACGTTGCCAACGACGCCTCCTACTCGCTTCAAAGACGTATCTCCAGAGTGAACTTCAGTAACCAAACCGTAGGAAATCACACCGACCTTTCCCTCTCTAAAACCGTTTGAAAACTTACTCTCTCCTTCACAGACTGTGTATCAATTTGGAACTATAATACCACATTTTAAGCATCTGCACAATCATTTATCTTAGACGCTTTCATTTTATACATCATAATCCCCGCGGCAACTGCGGCATTTAACGATTCCGCTTCACCGAAGATCGGTATTTTCGCCACCACGTCCGCGCGATTGATGAGCGCCTCGGAGACGCCAGATGCCTCGTTCCCGATTACCAGACAATTAAGAGCCCCGAAGACTTCTGGGGCATCGTAAGACACCGCTTCTCTCAGCGCCGTAACCACCAGACGATACCCTTTTGCCTTTAATGCATCCACGGCGCCACAAGCGTCCTCCACATAGTGACAGCGCACATTTAAGATTGACCCTGCGGCACTTCTAAGCACCTTATCGTTGTAGCAGTCCACAGAGCCCTTTGCAAGTACCAAGTCGACAATGCCTGCGGCATCTGCTGTGCGAATCATCGTACCGAGATTGCCCGGATCACTCACTCGGTCTAAAAACAAGACGTCGCCCTCAACGCCTTCTATGCCGGTGTCTTCAGTCATGGCAAACAGGCCAATGACCCCTTGTGAGTGCTCTGTTCCCGACAGCGTCTTGAACATATCGCGTCCGAGGACGTAGACATTTAGCGCTTCGGTATCCAGTTCAGACACCGCCGCTTCGTCATCGGCAAAGACACCGTGGCAAATATGGCCTTTTTCAAGAGCTGTGACAATGTACCGTAGACCTTCCAATAAAAACTTGCGCTCTTTCTCTCGGTATTTTTTTTGAAGCAACAGCTTGGCACTTTTAAAGGTTTTGTTCTGAGGTGACGTTATATGCTGTATCACGCGTCCACCCTATTCCTTTTCTATCTTCTCGAGATCCTTGTTGTGTCCGATAACGACGAGAATATCGTCTTTTAAAAGGACGTAGTCGCCGGACACGTTGATGTTCAAAGAATCCTCTCGCTTAATAGCGATAACGGATATGGAGTACCGCCTTCTCATATTGATCTCTACTAAGGTTTTCCCCACCCAGTCCGAGTTCATTTTAATTTCTAAGATGCTGTAGTCGTTGGCGAGGTCGATTAAATCCAGCACATTGCTGGTGACGAGACTCTTCGCAATTTTAATCCCCATTTCCTTTTCGGGAAAGACGACGCGGTTGGCACCGATTTTATAAAGCACCTTGGCGTGCTGAGGATTTTGTGCTTTGGCGACAATCTGCTTAATCCCGAGTTCTTTTACCATCAGCGTAATCAGTATAGACGACTGGATGTTGGAGCCAATGGTCACAATGGCGACATCAAAGTTGCGTACCCCCAATGCTTTAATAGCGTTTTCATCTGTTGCATCTGCTTGTACCGCATAAGTTACTTTATCGGCAATCTGTTGGATGACTTCTTCACGGGAATCGACAACCATGACTTCCTTACCCATTTCAGAAAGCTTGACTGCGACGCTTTGTCCAAAGCGCCCTGCACCTATAACCACAAATTGTTTATCCATCTTTTTCTCCTTAAATTTGATCAAAACGCTCTACCCCACTATAATTCTGCCTTCCGGGTAACGAATAAGCGGCTTTCGAGTGCCTCTCGAACTGATGGCAAGGACGATGGTCAGCGGCCCGACACGACCAAAGAACATCAACGAAATAATTAAGAACTTGCCCAGCGCCGAAAGCGACGGCGTAATGCCCAATGAAAGCCCAACAGTACCGAAGGCGCTGAAAACTTCAAAGATAATTTGTTCCAAAGAAAAGGCCGGTTCCACAATCGACATGAGGAAAATCATCGTCGTCACGACAAAAATAGAGATAAAGATAACGGCGAGGCCTTTGTTAATCACTTGTTTAGAAATTCTACGCTTCATAAAATGAATGTCTTCTTCACCTTTAATGACGGCGATGATCGTCAAAAACATCATCCCGAATGTCGTGGTCTTTATACCGCCGGCAGTAGAGCCCGGCGACCCGCCGATAAACATGAGAATAATGGTCAAAAACTTAGCCGGCATTGTCAGCGCCGCCGTGTCTACGGTGTTAAAGCCAGCGGTTCTCGGGGTCGCTGCTAAAAATAGGGAAGACGTCAACTTGTGATCGAGTGAAAACGCCCCTATGGTCAATTGATTGTTGTATTCCAGTATAAACATCAACAACCAGCCGCCGACGAGCAATACCCCTGTCATCATCAACACAAAACGCGTATGGAGGGAAAACTTGCGCGTGCGCTTGACATTTAAAAAGTCCAGCAAAACAGCAAACCCCATCCCTCCGATGACAAAGAGGGCTATGGCCACCAGTGTGACAAAATGGTCGTCTCCGAAGGCCGTTAAACTTGCCCCACCGCCCATGATATCGAAGCCGGCATTACAAAATGCCGATATAGAGTGAAAAATCGAATAGTAAATGCCTTTTAAAGGTCCGAACATCGGAATAAATCTAAACGATAATAAAACCGCGCCCATTGACTCAATGGCGACGGTAAATAAGAAGACGTATTTGGTCAATCGAATGATACCGGAAAGGGAAAATTGATTGAGTGCTTCCTGCATGAGTATCCTGTTTTTAAGCCCGATTTTTTTACCGAGCAATATGGCGACCGTCGTGGTCATGGTCATAAATCCCAAACCACCTATTTGTATCAACAGCATGATAATGGTCTTACCGAACATCGACCAATACGTGCCTGTGTCCACGACGACCAAGCCGGTCACACACACCGCTGACGTCGATGTAAATAGGGCGTTTAAGAAGCCTGTGGCTTCTCCAGATGCACTGCTTATCGGAAGCATTAAGAGCAGCGTTCCTATGGCAATAACACCTAAAAAACTAATAACCAACACTTGGGTGGGATTCAAATTAGTACCATTTAATAATCGCTTCCCCATTGTCCCCTCCTGTATCTTTTTTGATGAACACTATTTTATCAAATCCGTATTGAAAAAGCAAACATCTCGACAAAGTTCATGTATTCTGAAAGTTGATTTTTGTAAAACAGTTGTTAAGCTGAGGCACTTTGCCTGTGTACAAAGGTTAAAAAAAGAGCCAGTTCGCCGATGGCAATCAGACAAACTGGCTTTCTAACGACTATTTGTTTTGCATTTGAGCTTGAAGCGCCGTAAGCGCTACTGTTCCCACGATATCGTCGGCAAAGCAACCGCGCGATAAATCGTTTACAGGCATGGCAAGACCTTGGCAAACAGGCCCGTAAGCGTTGGCCTTTGCCAGTCTTTGCACCAATTTGTAACCGATATTTCCCGCATCTAAATCTGGGAAAATAATGACATTGGCTTTTCCCGCAACTGGAGAATCCGGTGCTTTTTTAGCGCCTACTGACGGAACAATCGCCGCGTCCAGCTGAAGTTCTGCTTCGAGTTCGAGTTCAGGTGCCAACTCTTTCGCAATGACACCGGCTTCTTTCACTTTGTCTACATCTGCGTGGTTTGCAGAACCTTTCGTAGAGAAAGACAACATCCCCACTTTTGCAGGTTTTTGAACAAGGGATTCAAAAGTCTTTGCCGAGCTGATGGCAATGTGTGCCAGTTCTTCAGAGGTTGGGTTGGGATTGAGCGCACAATCGCCAAAGATGAAAATACCGTCTTCACCGTACGTACAGTCAGGGACTTCCATTAAAAAGACCGCCGATACGAGCTTAGTACCCGGCGCCGTCTTTAAAATTTGAAGCGCAGGTCTAAGGACGTTGGCTGTGGAATGCGCCGCACCGGCCACCATGCCGCCAGCATACCCCATTTTCACAAGCATAACGCCAAAAAACAGTTCATTTTCAAGCAACAGCGCCTTGGCTTCCGCTTCTGTCATGCCCTTTTTCTTTCTAATTTCTGCAAGTTCAGCTGCAAACGACTCTATGGCCTCAAATTTATTGGGGTCGATAAACTGTGCTTTTTCAATAGACCACTCTCCCGAACGAGACATGATCTCTTCTTTGTCACCGACGAGAATAATATCGGCAATACCTTGTTCTAAAATTTTGTGTGTTGCCTCAATTGTTCTCGGGTCAGATGATTCCGGCAAAACAATTGTTTGAATATCTTTTTTTGCTACTTCGACAATTCTGTCTAAAAACGCCATCCTAATCTCTCCTTACGTCACTGTATTAAATCATTCATCTTATTATAAGATATTTGTGTACATAATACTAGATACACGAGGGCATTTTTGTTTATTATTTTGTAAAGTTTTTAATAAACCTGAATCCTGAATTATTCATGACGGTTCACGAAACACTCCCCAAAACCGCATAGTTACTGTGTTTTAGACTACTTTTGCTTTTCACTTATCAAGTGAAACCTAAATAAATAGAAGAAGAGCTCCAACTTTGTTAAAATGAAGTTACCACACTCACAAACTAACAAAGGAGAAACTCTTCATGTCTAGTGTAAGTTCACTTCAGCTCGAAAGCAATAGTAAAATCAAAATAAATTTCAATGGAGGCGATTTATCCTCCGATTCGGGGCTGCTTCTCATAAAAGAATTCGCCCATAAGTTTGGCTTCAATAAACACATCAGCCAGTTTGTAACGGACAAAAATGATAGCTTCCGTAAACACAAAGACCATCAAAATCTATCCCAGCTAATTTATCAAATCCTTGCTGGATACTTTAATGACAATGATGCAGACGAACTGACCAATGAACCTGTCTTTAAAAGTATTCTGGGTAAACAGGCTCTTGCCTCACAACCCACACTGTCGAGGTTCTGGAACCGTATGGATGGAGATACAGTCAAACAGTTTGAAGATATCATCCGTCATATGAGATCATCGGCCTACAGGACTAAAATGCCAGAACAAGTTCTGCTTGATCTTGATTCAACCCTACTTAACACGTACGGCAAGCAGGAAGGCGAAGGCTTTAATTACCACTATCAAGCTCATGGATATCACCCCTTACTCTGCTATGACGGACTCACTGGAGATCTTCTCAAAGCAGAGCTTCGAGATGGTACCGCCTATAGTTCTACAGGCGTCTGCGAATTCATGCAACCTTTATTAGATGAATACTTTACGAAGTACCCTGATGTCCATCTGTTCCTCCGTGGAGACAGTGGTTTTGCAACACCAGACTTGTACAAACAGTGTGAAAGCAATGGTGTATCCTATGCCATACGTTTGAAAGCAAACAAAATACTGTATGCTCACGCAAAACATTTGGATGATGAAATAACCGAAGCTACAAAGGATAACATGATTGATTATGTGGTCCGTTATGATGAGTTCTTGTACCAAGCCGGTAAATGGGACTATCCTAGACGGGTTATCGTCAAGGTCGAGAAACCGTACAATCAGCTAACCAATCAGTATGCCTTTATTGTGACCAACATGGATCTCAGTCCTGAAGAACTAATTAAGTTCTATCGACATCGAGGCACCATGGAAAACTTCATCAAAGAAGGTAAAAGTGGCTTCAACTTTGCATCAACGCCAAGTAAGGACAAAGTCGTTAATGCGAATCATCTACTGCTCCATGTCCTAGCATACAACCTATTTAATTACTTTAAACGATTGGTATTACCTAAAAGCATGAAGAAAATGTTGATAGATACCATTCGATTGAAGCTGCTCAAAATCGCATCAAAGGTTGTTAAAGCAGCAAGATATATTCATTTCAAACTGTGTAGCAGTTGTCCATACAAGAATGAGTTCTATGAAATTCTTGAGAACATCCGTCGACTTCCACAGTTGGAATAAACGTAACTGATGAACTTTGAAATCTGAAAATCGAGAAAAGTATTGTCCACAGGATAAGTCTGCCCATTTTTAGGTGATAAACAGGAAGACGTCTTCTATGATAAGCATTATGAAGCGCAAAAACTTAAATCCGCTCGATTTTTGGTGATATCATGGGTTCATGAATAATTCAGGCTGAATTATTCATGACGGTTCACGAAATACTCCCCAAAACCGCATAGTTACTGTATTTTAGATTACTTTTGCTTTTCACTTATCAAGTGAAACCTAAATAAATAGAAGAAGAGCTCCAACTTTGTTAAAATGTAGTTACCACACAAACACCAAAACAAAGGAGAAACTCTTCATGTCTAGTGTAAGTTCACTTCAGCTCGAAAGCAATAGTAAAATCAAAATAAATTTCAATGGAGGCGATTTATCCTCCGATTCGGGGCTGCTTCTCATAAAAGAATTCGCCCATAAGTTTGGCTTCAATAAACACATCAGCCAGTTTGTAACGGACAAAAATGATAGCTTCCGTAAACACAAAGACCATCAAAATCTATCCCAGCTAATTTATCAAATCCTTGCTGGATACTTTAATGACAATGATGCAGACGAACTGACCAATGAACCTGTCTTTAAAAGTATTCTGGGTAAACAGGCTCTTGCCTCACAACCCACACTGTCGAGGTTCTGGAACCGTATGGATGGGGATACAGTCAAACAGTTTGAAGATATCATCCGTCATATGAGGTCATCGGCCTACAGGACTAAAATGCCAGAACAAGTTCTGCTTGATCTTGATTCAACCCTACTTAACACGTACGGCAAGCAGGAAGGCGAAGGCTTTAATTACCACTATCAAGCTCATGGATATCACCCCTTACTCTGCTATGACGGACTCACTGGAGATCTTCTCAAAGCAGAGCTTAGAGATGGTACCGCCTATAGTTCTACAGGCGTCTGCGAGTTCATGCAGCCCTTACTTGATGAATACTTTACAAAGTATCCTGATGTCCATCTGTTCCTCCGTGGAGACAGTGGTTTTGCAACACCAGACTTGTACAAACAGTGTGAAAGCAATGGTGTATCCTATGCCATACGCTTGAAAGCAAACAAAATACTGTATGCTCACGCAAAACATTTGGATGATGAAATAACCGAAGCTACAAAGGATAACATGATTGATTATGTGGTCCGTTATGATGAGTTCTTGTACCAAGCCGGTAAATGGGACTATCCTAGACGGGTTATCGTCAAGGTCGAGAAACCGTACAATCAGCTAACCAATCAGTATGCCTTTATTGTGACCAACATGGATCTCAGTCCTGAAGAACTCATTAAGTTCTATCGAAATCGAGGCACCATGGAAAACTTTATCAAAGAAGGTAAAAGTGGCTTCAACTTTGCATCAACACCAAGTAAGGACAAAGTCGTTAATGCAAATCATCTACTGCTCCATGTCCTAGCATACAACCTATTTAATTACTTTAAACGATTGGTATTACCTGAAAACATGAAGAAAATGTTGATAGATACTATTCGATTGAAGCTGCTCAAAATCGCATCAAAGGTTGTTAAAGCAGCAAGATATATTCATTTCAAACTGTGTAGCAGTTGTCCATACAAGAATGAGTTCTATGAAATTCTTGAGAACATCCGTCGACTTCCACAGTTGGAATAAACGTAACTGATGAACTTTGAAATCTGAAAATCGAGAAAAGTATTGTCCACAGGATAAGTCTGCCCATTTTTAGGTGATAAACAGGAAGACGTCTTCTATGATAAGCATTATGAAGCGCAAAAACTTAAATCCGCTCGATTTTTGGTGATATCATGGGTTCATGAATAATTCAGGATAAATTCTTTATTTTTAGAAAACACCTTTTGAGCACAAAAAAACCGCCCGGCGGCGGTGTGAGGTATCAACACAAGATGTCTTTGAGCTCAACGCTTGTTGACAAAATCAAAACCCCCGCTGTACAGCGAGGGCTAGAATACGTTTACGCGTGTTGCTTTGCAAGTGCCACTAAGTTCGCAAAATCTGCTGGGTTGTGGATTGCCATTTCAGAAAGCATTTTTCTGTTGATGTCGATGTTTGCTTTCTTAAGACCGTTCATGAATTTAGAATAGCTTAAACCGTTTGCTCTTGAAGCAGCATTGATTCTAGCGATCCATAACTTTCTGAAGTCTCTTTTTCTTAATTTTCTACCGACGTAAGCCGATCTCATCGATCTCATTACGGCAGGCTTTGCTGCTCTATAAACTAAGCTTTTTTGTCCCCAAAAGCCTTTAGCCATTTTCAACACTTTTTTATGTTTTTTCTTAGCGTTTACTGCGCCTTTAACTCTAGCCATTTTTTAAAACCTCCTTCAAAATTTTTAGCCTATAAATAAGGCAATAATGTTCTAACGCGCTTCATGTCAGATGCGCTTACGAGTGTCGCTTGTCTTAACCCTCTTTTTCTCTTAGAAGATTTCTTCGTTAAAATATGGCTTGTAAAAGCTTTGCTTCTCTTTAATTTGCCACCACCAGTTTTTTTAACTCTTTTAGCAGCGCCTCTATGTGTTTTCATTTTAGGCATACTTGTTCCTCCTTCCAGTGTTTCTGTCGTTATTTTTTAGGTGCAAATACTGCAACTAAACTTCTGCCTTCTAACTTAGCAGGTGATTCAATTTCACCGGCTTCTTCAATTTCAGCCGCAAACTTCTTGATGACTTCATAACCCAATTGGGTATAACCCATCTCACGACCTTTGAATCTTAATGAAACTTTCACTTTATCACCATTAAGTAAGAATTTAGACGCATTTTTAGCCTTTGTTTGCAAATCGTTCTTCTCGATATTCAGACCCAGTCTCACTTCTTTTAAAGCGGCGCTCTTTTGCTTTTTACGCGCTTCTTTATCACGCTTTTGCTGTTCATAACGGTATTTACCGTAATCCATAATCTTGCATACCGGCGGCTTTGCATTTGGCGCGATCTTTACTAAATCTAGCTTCTTTTCAAGTGCTAAATGATAAGCTTCCTTAGACGTCATGATGCCAAGTTGTTCACCGTCGTCTCCAATAACTCTTACTTGCTGGTCGCGAATGCTTTCATTAATATCAGCTGCTTTGATAAGATACACCCCCTGTAATCTACAGTCATCCCATTCGGATGACATAAAAATAAACGGCGGATAAAACCATCCGCCGTTAAACACCTACATTTCATAGTGTTTGTTAACGCAAACCATATGAACCTCAGTTATATGGTGAGAAGCGGACTTCTGCTTTATCGTTACAATACTCAACCATTCTATCACTTGAGTCTATGGTTGTCAAGCCTTTTATGCCATCTCTTTTTCAATTTATGATTCACATGTGATAATGTCTTAAGTAATCAAACGTGATTTTGTCCCAAAAGATATAATGCTATAATAATACCTCAATGAATGAAAGCATCGAGGTAAATTAAATGACAAAGGTAGAATTACGTATGAATGAAAATCTAAAATATGAAATCATTAAAAAGCTCGTCGATACGAATGGCAATAAAAAAACAGCTTCACTTAAGCTAGGCTGTAGTATTAGAACGGTTAATCGATTAATCCAGGGCTATCGGTCAGAAGGGAAAGACTTCTTTGTCCATGGAAACCGTGGAAAGAAACCCGTTCACGCCCTGTCTAGCGAAACTAAAACGTTGATTTTAGGACTTTACAGGACCAAGTATCCCGATGCGAATTTCGCTCATTTTACTGAAATCCTAGCAGAGCAAGAACACCTTTTTCTTTCTCCAACTACTGTAAAAAATATCCTTATGGAACAAGATGTTTTATCTCCCAAGGCTCACAGGTCAACAAAGAAAGCCCTTCGTAAAAAATTAGAAGCCCAAAAGAAAAAGGCTACTTCTAAAAGGGACATGGCAATTATTCAGCACAAGATCGTTGAACTCGATGAAAGCCACCCTAGAAGACCTAGATCCGCCTACTTTGGAGAAATGCTTCAAATGGACGCTTCAGTCCACATCTGGTTTGGCGGCGTCAAAACCCACTTACACGCTGCTATAGACGATGCCACAGGGCGAATCGTGGGGGCTTACTTCGACCACCAAGAAACACTTAAAGGCTATTACAATGTCTTTCATCAAATTTTAACAACCTATGGTATTCCACACATGTTTTACACGGACAGAAGAACTGTTTTTGAATACAAACAAAAAAAGGCCCCCTCACTTGAAAAGGACACCTTCACTCAGTTTTCTTACGCTTGCCATCAACTAGGGGTAGATATAAAAGTAACAAGCGTTCCACAGGCCAAAGGACGCGTAGAACGCTTATTCCAAACACTACAATCACGACTGCCGATCGACTTAAGAAACGCAGGCGTATCAAGCGTAGAGCATGCCAACGAATTTCTGAACTCCTACATAAAGAAATTCAATGACAAGTTTGCTCTGCCTTTTGATAATAACAAATCTGTGTTTGAAACGCAACCGTCTGATGAAAAAATCAATCTAACGCTTGCGGTAATTGCTGAGCGCAAAATTGATACAGGCCATTGCATTAAATTTGAAAATCAATATTTTAAACTCATGGACGACAGAGGCCTCCCTATTTATTACCACAAAGGCACTCCGGCTGTCATTATTAAGGCTTTTAACGGCTGTTTGATGGCCTCTGTAAACGAGAACGTTTATGAACTCGAACTTATCCCTTCTCATCTAAGGAAATCTAAGAACTTTGATTTTCAGGACGAATTCGAGGCTCTGCCTAAAAAACGCAATATCCCTTCCATGATACATCCATGGCGGAAGAGCGCCATCAAGAAATTTATCAAAACACACTATGCTCAACACAATTATACTTTTGAGGACATCATTAACACTCGAGACTCTTGCATAATTAACTCGATAATTTGAGAAAAAGGCTTAATCCTAAGTAACAGCCCCTGCCATGCTTTCAAATTTCAATCTTTTGTTGTTCATTATGCTACTAAGAGTTCCTCATTTCTGTTTACTTTAACTTTTGAAGCGATGGTTCCTGCAACCAACGCAATGCAATTTAACAACGCATGAACAGTTGCTTTCTTGATACCTTTAGACCGGATTGAATTCAAATTTAAAATCGTCTTTAGTCGACCGTTGCAACGTTCAACAGAAGTTCGCTTGTTGTATAGAGTCTTCCATTGATCAGATGATCTTAACGGATATCCGATTTGTCTTGGATTTTCTTTACGATTTATCTTGAGCGTATAACCATAATTGCTTGATGAACACCATGCACTCCCATGTGGACAGTTACATTTCCCCAGTACTTGTGGACATCTAAATTTCATGTAATCGCCGTCAATCCCCCAATAAACGAGTTTGTAACCACCAGAACAGACTGGATGAAACTCATCATCTAACCCTTCTGGGGCGGCGTGACTGCCTCTTGGGTTGTAGGCTATGATTGGAGTAGCTTCAAAGTGATTTATTACTGCATCATAGACAGAATTATAATCATATCCAGAGTCCATCGCATAGAACAATGGTCTAAACAGATCTCTATACTGCTTTAGAAACTCTTCAATCAGTGGAACTGCAATTGTTCCATCATGAACATTCGCTGGTGTTACCATAACTGAAAGTGGTAATTCACTGTATGAATCGCTCAGGATATGAAGTTTCCATCCAAACCAACGAATGTTATTACCGTGAGTATCGCGCTTCATTCCCCAGTTTGGGTTGGTGCCGTCATCTACAATATCTTTCTTTGGTTTTGAGGCTTCGAAAGCATCTACCTTAGTAGAGTCTATTGAAATATGACTACCATCAACAATTCCTAATTCTTTAGCATGAACAACTAAATCACCGAATAGTTTCAGCAACGCATCTGATTCTGACAGCTTATCTGCGAATCTGCTGAAAGTGGCTTCTGATGGTACTTTGGATAACACCTCAAAACCACAGTTATAACGTAACACTGGGTTCTCTTTCAACTGTCTCACCAACTCGCTGGTGGTCGAAATTCTCAGAATTTGCTTAGCAATTAATGCGTAAATCATCGGTGCGACTCTGTAACCTTTTGGACCTCTCAAATGACTCTGTTTAGATAATGCCGCAACCAAAGGTGAGATGTTGATCTGAGCAAGAATTAATTCCAATTTCGTTTCTTGCTGAAAGTTCATAATTTCTTCAAAGGAAAATAGACATGTTTGTCGAATATACATAAGTGGAAACTTCCTCCTTCGTTTGGATTGTGTTTGCTGCCACTTATATAATTCGACGTTTGGGGTGAAGTTTCCTTTTTGTTTCTTTAAAAACTTGTTAAATCAACGGTTATAAATTATGCAATTTTCTCACTCAAGAAAACTTTTTCTCCGCTAATTAACAAAGCACCAGCTTTTTACTGGTGCTCATGTTTCATTTATTTTGGGACATTTTCAAAAGTGATTGACAGCCTTTTATGCCATCTCTTTTTCAATTTCCTCAATCATCTCTGTAAGTGCCTCTGCGTCATAGGTATAAGCGCTCTTACAAAAGTGGCACACCGTTTCAGCCTGTCCGTCTTCGTCTCTAATTGTGGTCAGCGTCGAACGCCCTACGGCTTTTAGAGACGTGCGCATTTTGTCCCAGCTGCAATCACATGTATAGGCGATTTCATAGTCTTCCAGTTCCTCTAATCCCAGTCCCGCTAAAACCTGATGGGCGATTTGCTTTGTCGTAAGGCCGTCTTCAAACAGAGCTGTCACTGATTTCATACCGGACAAGTTGCCTTCCAATACCCCGATGGTCTCCTCTGAAGCGCCGGGAAGAAGCTGCACAATAAAGCCCCCTGCCGCCATGACTTTGGTGGTGCTCCCCAGCAACACCCCCAAACCCACTGCTGTCGCCTGTTGCTCAGACTGCATAAAGTAGTGGGCCAAATCTTCTGCAATCTCACCGGACACCAACTTTGACTGACCGATAAACGGCTCTTTCATGCCGATGTCGCGTATGACAATCATCCGGCCATCTGCACCTACAGCGCCACCCACATCAAATTTTCCCGCGGCATTAAGGTGTGTCGGCGCATGTGGGGAAGACGTGTAGGCTTTCACGTGTCCATGTGTATCGGCCACCGCAATAAGCAAATCGATATCATTTGTGCCCTTGATTTGCAATGTCAGTTTTTCTTTGTCTATTTTACTCATCATCCCCATAATTACCGCGCCTGTAAGCGTGCGCCCAAGAGCGGCTGTCGACATCGGCGACAAATCGTGTGTCGCTCGTGCCGCCTCTACCATTTCCGTTGTCTCAGCCACGTAAATACGCACCTCTTTGTTATGGGAAATCGCCGTCATTAAATTGCCCTTCATGTTGTTTCTCCTATCTATCTTTTCTTTTTCTAACGACAAAACACATGCGTTGCGCTGTTTCACCAAGCGCTTCAAAGGTGTCGCCGTCCACTATCTCCAACACCTCAAATGCCTGAGGCAATGCGGCCTTTACCGCTTCTATCGTATACGCTCTCTGAAGGTGATGTTCTTCAAAACGCTCGTATAGCGTACCGTTTTTTATAAAAAGCGTCAACCAAAACGCCAATTCGCCACGCGCCTTGTCGTATTGGTTTTCCCAAATGTAAGCGCTGTCTTCAAAAGTTTCTGCAAAAGTGGCATCACCGATGACGTTTTCGAGCTTGTACGCCGTACTCAGATCAAACACAAATAGGCCCCCTGGCGACAAATGCTCCGCGACATTCTGAAAAACAGTCCCTAGGTCGCCGTCTTCTGTAATGTAATTGAGCCCGTCGCACAGACACACAACTGCATCAAACCGTTTGTTGAAGCGGAGTTCTCGCATATCCTGCCGCGTAAACCGCACCCGTTGATTCAACCGCTTCGCCTTTTCAAAAGCAACTGCGAGCATGTCGTCGGATACGTCACAGCCTTCAGTGACATACCCCTTCTCCGACAAACCGATGGCAACTGTCCCCGTGCCACAGGCAAGTTCTAAAACTGCACGTCCCGTCGGGACATAGCGCTTAACTCTATCGTCGACGGCTTCAATCCAAAGCGCGTAATCGACGTCGTATTGCATTTTGTCGTAGACACGCGCAAAACCTGTATATGAATTCTCCATAGTTATCCTCTTATATAAGCTTGGTAAATAATCATGCCGTATAAAATCAAAATCGGCGCCAAAGTTGCCCAAGTGCTAAGCGGCGCCTTAAAAGGTTGCCCCTGCCAAAGTGTGTAATGCGTTTTGACGCCGACCGCTTTTAACTTGTCTACTGTTGTAAACATCGTTTTTTGATCGTCGTCAACTGTGGCGTACAGCTCTACTTTACCGGTCTCTTTATCAAAAGCGGTTACGCGGTATCGAGCCCCTTTCACCACAATGCCGTCGCCTTCCTTAAAGCGCGGAAAATCGCTGCGTATACTGGCAAGCAAATGCTTCACCGCAATTGCAGACACCACCGCCAGTATGGCAAAGAAGATAACGATAGGCGCGAGAACCTCCGGTTGCGCTACCAAGTCGCTTTCAAGACCGATGGGCGGACTGTAACGACTGGCCATCGTTCCCAAGAACCCAACCGTTACCGCAACGCCATTGTTGGCCATATGGCCCACCACGCCTGCCCAAATCGACCCCGTCACCTGTACCAAATAGGCGAAGACCAGTCCCAATAAAATGGGACCGATTAAGTTCTGAGGGTTGAAATGGAATAAGCCAAAAAACAGCGCGCTCCAAATGGCCGCAGATTTCCGGTTCAGTGCGGACTCATAGCCGCCGAGCACCAGACCTCTAAAAAAGGTCTCTTCACAGATGCCCGCCGTCACAGAGATGACAAACATATAGAGCACGTATCGCCCACCGCTGTCTGCAACGGGAATAGGTACATCAAGCGCATTTGAAAAATGGTCGATTAAACTGATGACGATGAGGTTGGCTACGGCGACAATGGGGATAAAAGCAATGGCCAAGCAGACGATTTTCCCAACAGTCTTAGCAGGCAACTTTTTGAGTCGCAACGCCTCAGTCAAATTCTTGCGCTTAACAAGTGCCAAAAGCAACACCGGTAAGAAAATCACCCCATACTGTGTGATGAGCAACCCGGGAATTAGCCAGCGCGTCTGTAAGTAGGCACCTGCTGTCAATAATACAAAAGCGATGACCACGTAGAGCACATTGGCTTCACGGCTGGTAAAAGTCGATGTCTTCATTAGGCCTCCTCGTTTACGACGACACTACCGTCGGCTGTCAATGTACCGATGTAAGTTTTCAAACCATCGAGCATGATCGCATTGTCAAAGTCAAAGCGATTGCTGTGCAATGGGTACACATAGTCTTTCATCGGATTTTTCGTGCCGATAAAGTAGAAGAACCCCGGCACTTTCTTTTGGTAGTAGGAAAAGTCTTCACTGATCATTTGCGGCGGCATGATTTCACAGTTTTCATAGTTGCGTTTATAAAACAAATCGTAGAGCGCCGCATCGTTTACAACCGGCGGGTACAGCACGCGCTTTTCCACCTGGATGTCGATTTCATATGCCGCTGCAACCCCCTTGAGGTACGTTTCTATTCTAGAGAGAATGCGCTCAAAAGTCGGCTCGTCAAATGCGCGTATGGTCGCCTCAAGGCGTGCAGAGCTCGCAATGATGTTGCGCCGCTCCCCTGAAACGAACTTCCCAACAGTCAAAACAGCCGGTTCTATAGGGTTTACATTGCGCGATACAATGCTCTGAAGGCCCATGACGCATTCGCTCCCGATTAAGAGCGCGTCTTTTCCGAGATGGGGCATGGCGCCGTGTGCACTGGTGCCGAGGATGTCGATGTCCACCTCGCCGACCATGGCCATTGCAGGCCCTTTGCAAATACCGATTTTGCCCTGCGCCACACTGGGCATGACGTGTACACCATAGATTAAATCAATGCTGTACCGTTCAAATACGCCCGCCTCTATTAACTGCAGCGCGCCCCCCGGCCCTTCTTCAGCCGGTTGAAAAATCAAAACGATGTCGTCGACAATAGCCGCTGTGTTATTTTTCAAAAAATAGGCCAGTCCGAGCAACATGCTCATATGCCCATCGTGTCCGCAGGCGTGCATATGTCCATCGTGTTTTGAAACATGCGGATGAGCGCTGTTTTCCGATATCGGTAGGCCGTCGATATCGGCTCTAAACGCTACAGTTCGACGAGGGGATTGTCCCTTAAAATGAACGATGACACCGGTATCGTTGACGACCTCAAAGGGGACTTGCATTTCAGCCAGTTTTTTTTGTATTAAAGCGCTGGTTTTAAACTCTTCATTGCCGAGTTCCGGTATTTGGTGCAGCGCATTTCGGCAGTGGGTCATATAAGACAGCAGAGTGTCCATACGCATCTCCTTTCAAAACCTATTGACGTTTTTCGTTGACAGTGTTACGCTTATTCACAATTATTTTAATCTATTGGTCGACGGGATTCAAGTTGAGAATCTCCACACAACTTACAAGGAGGGATTGTATTGAAATCGTATCATATTGCCGTAGTCGGCGCCACAGGATTGGTAGGACGCACCATGCTCAAAGTACTCGAAGAGCGCAATTTCCCCATTTCAGAACTTTCGCTGTTTGCCTCAAAGCGTTCTGCAGGCGAAACCATTGTCTTTCGAGGCAAGCCTTACACGGTGCAGGCGCTGACGGAAAACAGCTTAAAAAAACCGATCGATATCGCCCTTTTTTCAGCCGGTGGCGCCACAAGTGGCAAGTTTGCCCCCATTGCCGCTGAAAACGGCGTCGTCGTCATAGACAACGCCAGTACGTTTCGTATGGTTGCGGAAGTCCCCCTCGTCGTGCCGGAAGTCAACCCCGATGCCCTGAGGGCGCATAAGGGCATTATCGCCAACCCCAATTGCTCCACGATTCAAGCCGTCGTCGCTTTAAAACCACTGCACGACGCATACGGCATAAAACGCGTCGTCTACAGTACATACCAAGCTGTTTCCGGGTCCGGTATAAAAGGTATTGAGGCACTTGAAGCCGGCAGAACAACGGGTCGAGATGCCTTTTACCCCCACCCGATTCACAACAACTGCCTGCCGCACATCGATGTCTTTACCGAAAATGGCTACACCAAAGAAGAGATGAAAATGATCCTCGAGACTCAAAAAATTCTCGAATCACCGGCGCTAAAAGTTACCGCCACTGCCGTTCGAGTGCCGATTGCAGCCGGGCACAGCGAAAGCATCAACGTCGAGCTGAACACCCCGTTTACACTTCAAGACGTCAAAAGCCTATTGAACCGGGCACCTGGCATCGTCCTACAAGATGCCCCGGAAGCCGCACACTACCCCCTCGTCTCCGAAGCCCATGGCACCGACGCCGTTTACGTCGGCAGACTCAGGCGCGATGAAAGCGTCGAAAACGGCCTCAACCTATGGGTCGTCGCCGATAACGTCAGAAAAGGTGCGGCGACCAATGCGGTTCAAATCGCCGAGACGCTTATTTTAAATGGTTGGCTTTAAAGGTACTAAAAACGCGTTGCATCACGAGCAACGCGTTTTTTTATCGCCTATTTGTCTACAAAGGCGAAAACGTGGTCGACATTTCGATAATAATCGCCGTAATTGAGTCCATAGCCGACAATGAACATATCTGGAATTTCAAATCCGACGTAATCCGGTTCATAGGCTACTTTTCTTCTCGATGGTTTATCGAGCAGGACGCATGACTTAATGCTCTTTGGTCCGCGTTTTGATAAGAGGTCGACCACCCCCGTCATAGTGAGCGCCGAATCCGTAATATCGTCCACAATCAAAACATCGTAATCTTCTAGGGGAACGGCGATGTCTTGAACCACTTTAACTTTTCCGGTGGTTTCTTCGCCGGCGCCATAGCTGGATGTCGTCATAAACTCAATTCGTACAGGCAGATCAATTTTTCGCACCAAGTCCGCTGTGAATATAAAACTGCCCTTTAAAAGTGAAACAACCAATAAGTTTTTATCTTTATAAGCTTCTGTAAGCGTCTTGCCAAGTGCTTCAATCCGTTCATCAATCGCCTCTTTGCTCAACAGTACTTCCCTTTTTTTGTTTTCAATCCCCATCATCTGACCTCCAATTTTTATACCCTATTTTATAATATTCGCATGAACTTTTCAAGAATAGGCGCTATTTTTTAAATTGAGCGATTTGTCACATTTGAACCAATCGTCCGTCTATTACAATAAATTAATAGCCGTTGCGAAATTTTTTGATTGATAAGACAGGTGTAAAGGTAGTAAAATGAAACTACATTATGTTTAGGGGGAGAATTTAAATGGAGCACAGCACAAAAATGAAAAAGGCCGTGACCCTTGAAACCTTTGTGTTTCTAGTTGTATCAGCGGTTCTCATGGGCTATCTTGGACGCACGATGGGGGTCGACAAGATGTTCAACACAATTATGAACACAGCGCACTATCTTTTGATTGATGTTGTGTTTTTTATTATGGCCATTGCTGTTTTAGCCGGCGCTTTTGCAGCGCTTTTGTCCGAGTTCGGCGTTGTTGCCCTCATCAACAAAATTATATCGCCGATTATGAAGCCCCTGTACGGCTTACCCGGTGCCGCCTCTATTGGTATGGTCACCACTTATCTCTCGGACAACCCCGCCATTATTTCACTGGCACATGACAAAGGCTTTAAAAAGTATTTTCAGCCTTATCAATTGCCGACACTTTGCAACCTCGGAACGGCATTTGGCATGGGCCTCATCCTGAACACTTTTATGCTCGGTTTAGGAGATGGCGTCGAATTTCTCGCGCCTGTTGTGCTCGGCACGGTCTCCGCTATTGTCGGCAGCGTCTTCAGTGTTCGTATAATGACCCACTTTACGAAAAAGTATTACGACGTCGATAAAGATGTCACTGAAGAGATCACCCCTGCCAACGACAACTTAAACAAACTCAGAGAAGTCCGCGTCGGCAACAACTTTGAGCGGGTACTCGACGCTGTTCTCGAAGGCGGTAAATCCGGAGTTGAACTCGGCCTCGCCATCATCCCTGGAGTCGTCATTATCTGTACAGTTGTTATGATTTTAACATTCGGTCCTGCTGAAACGGTCAACGGCATCGCCGTTTACACCGGCGCCAAAAAAGAAGGCGTCGGCCTGCTGCCTGAAATCGGCAAACACCTCAATGGCATTTTAAAGCCGCTCTTCGGTTTCACAAGTGCTGAAGCCATTGCATTCCCTATTACAGCACTCGGCTCTGCCGGTGCGGCACTGGGTCTCGTAAAAGACTTTTTGCACAAGGGCCTCATCGGTCCAAACGACATCGCCGTTTTTACTGCAATGGGCATGTGTTGGAGCGGTTATCTCAGCACACACGTCGGTATGATGGACGCCTTAGGCGTGAGAAAACTCGCCTCTAAAGCAATCCTTTCCCACACCATCGGCGGTTTGATTGCCGGCATTTCAGCCAACTATCTGTACAAGCTTTTTCTGATGTTTTAACCTATAAAAAAAGGCCTTAACGGCCTCGTAAGCGTATGCCTGTAGCGGCGTACGCTTTTACTTTTTATGTTCCAGCAAATGCTTGATTTCTTTCAACAACACGATGATCTTGTTTAAACTGTACTGAATTGAAACCAACACGATAAAAAAGAAAAAAATGCCGATCCACTCTACATTCAATGTCAAAACACAACCTCCTTACCTTCTGATGTTCTCTCTATCATACCTTTTTTGAATGGGCTTTTCAAAGATTTTTCCCGGCTTGCATTTCAAAACCCTCGGAATTGTGCTATACTTATTTTTGAATCTATCTTAACAGCTGAAGGGGGACAGCGTCATTGAAAAGCAATCCTGATCAACAACTTAAAGCAAAGATAAAAATACTTTATATCATCAATCAATTTTCAGTACCGCTGACCAACCAACAACTGACGGATTTTATACTGGAACACGATATTATGAACTACTTCGACCTTCAGCAGTACCTTACCGATCTCGTGGAATCCTCCATGTTGGAGTACAGCCATAGCGAAGGCGATCAGTACTACATTATTACAGTAAGCGGTAAAAACACGTTGGAACTCTTCTCGGATCGCGTTTCGAGAAACTTGAGAAGAACCATTAACGACAGCATCGACGCAAAGAAGAAATCTTTCGTCATCAAAACCAACATTGAGGCCGATTACACGAAAGAAGATGAGAACGATTACATGGTCCATCTTAGTGTAAAAGAGGGCATCTATACGTTGATGGACATCAAAGTCAATGTCGTCTCCAACAAACACGCCAAACAAATTTGCGAGAACTGGAATAAGCGCGCACAACATCTTTACGGTGATATACTCAATAAATTAGTCGATGATACAGAGTCTTAATCTGTATCTTTTTTTTGGAGGTTTTAGTGAAACGTTATTGTTTATTGACAGCTATAAGTCTCTTTCTACTCTTTTCGCATGCGACTTTTGCCGAAAACACTTACAACGCATCGCAATACACGCCGCTTACGGCGGATGTTAAAAACACCTATGGTCTCGTCACCACAACGGACGAAAGTCACGGCCTGCACATTGAGCGCACTTTCGGTAAGACCGCACCGGAGGCCTTTTATGAACTCCCGGGCTTTGAGCCCCTTCCCTTTCTGCTCCCATCTGTTTACACGGCAAACGGCACAGACCAATCGCCGACGCTCTTCTACGGCAACGGTCACCTCTACTTGCCAAAAGCGCTACTCCCCCCTGAAAGATCGGATTTTCCGGCGCGTTTTAGTACGTTTGATGCCGCCGATATCGACCGTTTTGTCAGAGGACAAGGCGCTGCCAGTACCTGTTGGGCTTACTCTGCCAATACGATGATGGAGCTGTACTTTTACAACACGGCTAAAACTTTTGTGGACCTTTCAGAAGACCACATGCTAGAGCACGCCCCCGTACCCACCACCGCTTACTCAGGTGGGCACTTCAACACTGCCATTGCCTATTGGCTCAACGGCTCAGGACCAGTTGAGGCGTCTACTTACAACACGGCTCCCATTGCAGCAGTGGACAGCTATAAGCGCTTGACCACTCACGACGCCATACGCGCCCATATTGAGCAGTACGGTGCCGCCGTCACCTCAATCTATTTCGATCCCACAACAGAAGCGTATTACGACGCCGACAGTCAAAGCTACTACAACCCCAGCACCAACAACCCCGTAACCCACAACTTGCTGCTGGTGGGATGGGACGATTATTTTCCGAAAGAGCGTTTCCAAAAGAAACCAAAGAACAACGGCGCTTATTTGGCGCTGAACAGCTTCGGCTCGGGCTGGGGAGACAAGGGCCTCTTTTACATCTCTTATGAAGACGTCCACGTGCGCAACGAGGTGTACGGCATCGACAGCGCTCTGTTGAACCCGCCGCGAGAAAAACGTTATTACTACAACGACAAAGGCGTCACACACTACGACGGGCTCACAGGAGCCGATACCGGTGTAATCACAATGGTTCTCGACCCAAAGACCTCCGCTGAAACGCTGACGGCATTGGGGCTCTACGCTGCAGAAAAGGGCACCACAGTGAGCTTGTATCTAGGAAACACCTTGCCTACGGCTACTTTTTTTCAAACGGCAACGCCGCTTGAAACCGTCGAGCTGCATGCCGGATACCAGAAAGTAGCGTTGAAACAGCCCGTTCAATTGACGGCATCTCCTGTGTACATCAGCGCCGTCTACCGAAGTCAAACCCCTTTTCAGCTCCCGATTCAAGCACCTTATCCCGGAATTGACTACACCCTTACCGCTGACGCTCAAAAAACGTATATCGGCGGTTGGACGCCGCGTTTTGAGCTGTATGACGCCGCGGTATTCAGAAAGGATGCCAGCGTAGCGCTACGCGCCTATACGCAGTGAGTTCAGAACAGCTCAATAAACTCTTAATCACCACGAAAAAGCCGGTACACCTTTATTTAAGGCGTACCGGCTTTCACTATGCGCCGTTTCGGCACTATTTAATCATTTTTTTCAGCCCGCTTTCTCACACTGCGCTTGATATCCCCGAGCATGTAAAGAGATCCAAAGCCCAGTACGACGCGCTTATCCGGTTTCTCCAGAGCCCATTCAAAGGCTTTCGAAACCACGGTCTCCACGTCGTCAGAAGCGTACAGCACCTCGAAGTCGCTCAACTTATCTGCCAGCTCATGCGCCGACAATGCACGGTAAATATCCGGTCGGGTCGTCATGACTTTCTGGATGTACGGGGCGACACAGGTCATCATCGCCTCTACTTCCTTGTCCGCCAGCACACCGATAACCCCGAGAATTTCATACTGTCCTCCCCAAGCCTTTATCGTCTGTACCAACCCTTCGATGCCGTGTTGATTGTGCGCGCCGTCGACAATCATCTTCGGCGTCGCACTGATGCACTCCATGCGCCCCGGCCACAGCGTCTCTGCAAGACCGCTGATTACCGCCGACTGCGGGAGGTTAAACCCGTGTTCACGGCGCAAAACGTCTATAACAGTCAACGCCAGTACCGCGTTTTCCACTTGATACGGTGCAGAGAACTTTAAGGTGTACACCTGACGGTCGTACTCAAACTGCGTCCCTTCAAAACCGGACGACAGCCACTTGGCCATATCAGGTTTTGCCACATAGAGGGTATTGCCATGGGCATCTGCAGTGCGCTGAATCACGTCGAAAACTTCGGGAACTTGTCGCTGCGTCACCGTAATCCCGCCGTCTTTTATAATCCCCGCCTTTTCCCCTGCAATGGCTTCAAGCGTCGTGCCGAGGTACTGCATATGGTCCAAAGCAATTGGAGTAATCACTGAGACCAACGGTGTTTCAATGGCGTTTGTAGCGTCCAGTCGACCGCCGAGGCCGACTTCGAGCACCACCACATCACACGCCTGACGCTTAAAATACAACATGGCAATGGCGGTGACCACTTCAAACTCCGTAGGATGCGGCAACCCATTTGCAACCATCTCGTCGATAACCCCCTTCACCTCTCCGGTGAGGGCGCCGAGCACCTCCGGTTCAATGTAAATGCCATTGACCCGCATGCGCTCTTCAAAACACTCAATATAGGGCGACGTGTAAAGGCCTACTTTGTAGCCCGACTGCTTTAAAACCTCATGCAACATGGCGCTGGTGCTGCCCTTGCCGTTGGTTCCCGCCACATGCACAAACTTGAGTGCCTTTTCAGGATGCCCCAAGGCCTTTAAAAGCGCCTTGATGTTCTCAAGCCCCAATTTGCTTCCGAATTTGTTGGTGCTGTGAATAAATGTCAATGCTTCCCCATAGGTCATACCGTCACCTCTTAAAGTTTTTTTGATAGGGCTTCAATGCGTTTTTCTATTGTGGAGAGCAGTTCTTCATACTTTTCTCTCTTCGCCTGCTCTTCTTCAATAACTTTTTCAGGCGCTTTGCTGATAAAGCCTTGATTGTTCAACTTTTTCACAACGCGCTCCACTTCTTTTTCCAGCTTGGCGCGTTCTTTGCCCAGACGTTCGAGCTCTTTCTCAAAATCGATGAGTTCCGCCAGCGGCAAGAACAACTCCGCCCCTTGAACCACAGCGGCGACAGCGTCTTCTAAATCACTTTCAGCGGCCTTGTCTTGAACCCAAACCACTTCTGAGCAAGACGCCAATGCAATGAGATACTCCGACTGCGTGCTAAGCAGTTCGCCTACGGCGTCATCTGAAGCAACGACGAGACATTTTGCCTTTTTAGACGGCGCAACATCCATTTCTGCGCGGACATTTCTCAAGTTTTTAATCGCTTCCATAATCAACGCCATATCGCTTTCTGCCTGTGCGTTGGTGTACGCCGGTTCAGCCTTTGGCCAGTGGTTGGTGACGAGCATCCCGTTGTCTCCGGGGATAAACTGCCAGATTTCTTCCGTAATAAACGGCATAAAAGGATGCAACAGTCTCAGAATGTCTTTGAGAACCGTTAACAGCACTTTCTTAACCGTCTTTTTCGCCGCTTCGTCGTCGCCGTACAAGCGCTTTTTCGCAAGTTCAATGTACCAGTCGCAATACATGTTCCAAGTAAAGTCGTAAATCTTAGACGCCGCCATTCCCAGTTCGTATTTGTCGAGACAGTCGGTGATTTCCCCAATCATTTGGTTGCGCTTAGATAGAATCCACTGGTCGGCCAACGTCAGTTCATCAGAGGCATCCAGTGCGCCCAGCGCTTCGTCTTCAAGTCCCATCAGAACAAATCGAGACGCGTTCCAAAGCTTGTTGGCAAAATTACGCGACGATTCCAAACGCTCCATTTGGAACTTGATGTCGTTGCCCGGGCTGTTGCCTGTGGACAACATGAAACGCAACGCATCTGCACCGAACTGATCGATGATTTCAAGTGGGTCGATGCCGTTGCCCAGCGACTTACTCATTTTACGCCCCTGGTCGTCTCGAACGAGGCCGTGTAGGAACACGTCGTTAAACGGAAGTGCTTCGGTCATTTCCAGTGCTGAGAACACCATGCGAATGACCCAGAAGAAAATAATGTCATGGCCTGTTACCAAAACGTTTGTCGGATAGAAGTAATCCAGTTCAGGCGTCTTTTCAGGCCACCCCAATGTGGAAAATGGCCACAGCGCGCTGCTGAACCAAGTATCTAAAACGTCTTCATCTTGCTTAAAGTGCGTTCCGCCACAGGCTGCACACACATCCGGCATTTCTTTTGCGACAACCATCTCCGAACAAGAGGTACAATAATAAGCGGGAATGCGATGTCCCCACCAAAGTTGTCTGGAAATACACCAATCTCTGATGTTTTCTAACCAGTTGTTGTACACTTTGGTAAAGCGCTCAGGGATAATGCGTAAATCACCGCCATTTGCCGCTTTAAGTGCCGGCTCTGCAAGCGCCTCCATCGATACGAACCACTGCTCGGACAATCTCGGCTCAACCACTGTATGACAGCGGTAGCAAGTCCCTACGTTGTGTGCGTGGTCTTTTACTTTTACGAGGTAGCCCTCCGCTTCCAAATCTTTAACGATTGCCTTTCGACAAGTGAAGCGGTCCATGCCTTCGTATTTACCTCCGAGTGCGTTGATTGTGGCATCTGGATTCATTGCGTTGAGTTGTTCTAAATTATGGCGCAAACCGATTTCAAAGTCGTTTGGATCATGTGCCGGCGTTACTTTCAATGCGCCAGTTCCAAAGTCTCTATCGACGTAATCGTCCCCGACAATAGGAATCTCTCTATTGAAAAGCGGCAGAATACACATCTTGCCGATTAAGTGTTTGTAGCGCGGGTCTTCAGGATGAACGGCAACCGCTGTATCGGCGATCATCGTCTCCGGACGGGTTGTCGCTATTTCGAGCACTTCGTCGCTGTCTTTTACAGGGTAGTGAACGTGCCAGAAGTGTCCCGGCTTCTCCTCGTGCTCAACTTCGGCGTCGCTCAAAGTGGTCTTACAGTCCGGACACCAGTTGATTAAACGGTTGCCTCTGTAGATGAGCCCCTTCTCGTACAGCCTTACAAAGAACTCTGTGACGGCGTCGTTACAACCGGCGTCCATTGTAAAGCGCTCTCTTTCCCAATCGCACGAGTTCCCCAACTTGTGCATTTGGTTCACAATGCGTCTGCCGTACTCGTCGCGCCATTCCCATGCGCGCTCTAAAAACCGTTCTCTCCCCAGTTCGTCTTTTGTAATGCCCTCATTCTCCTCAATGGATTTCAGGACGCGCACCTCTGTGGCAATGCTGGCGTGATCCGTTCCCGGCAACCAAAGCACTTCGTAGCCCATAAGGCGCTTGTACCGAATTAAAATATCCTGAAGGGTGTGATCCAAGGCATGCCCCATATGCAACTGCCCTGTGATATTGGGCGGCGGCAAGACAATGGTAAACGGCGTCTTGTCCGGATTAACTGACGCTTTAAAACTCTTTTTTTCAAGCCATTGGCTGTAAATTCGATCTTCAAAATCCTTTGGATTGTACTTACTCTGCATAAAAGCCTCCTTACAATTTTCGATGCCCCCTCGGAACGCGCATACTGCCTAAAATTACTTAAACTACCGTGTGCCGCAGCACCTTCGGCACATCGCTCGTCGTCAAACAAAAAAGCCATTCGTCCCCCTGACACAAGGGACGAATGGCTCGCGTTACCACCCTAATTCTGCTTAAAAGCAGCACTTCATTAATGTATCGGTTTTCACCGGATTGACCTACACAGCAGATGCCTTCGGAAAATCATCTCAGAAGCTACCTTCAATCGGTGCCACATAGGTTCTCTCAGCCTTCAAACCCTCTCTAAAATGTGCACTCGGATTTACTCCTCTTCTTCATCGACATGATTTTTTTGAAATTGTATTTATTATAATCAATCCTTTTTCAAATGTCAACGCAATCTGCCATAAATTCTAATGATTTTCTAACACTTTATTAAACTTCGTACTAGATAATAGTGTTAGAAAGATTTACAATATGTATTGGGAGGTTTATATGAGTAAAAACAACAATCACCTTGGACTTATTTTATTATTGGTCGGTGGGATTATGCTGTTCAACTACTTCAACTTCATTCACTTCAGCGTTTGGGACTTATGGCCCCTCATACTGCTCTACTTCGGCGTCAAAGCCGAAAGAGACTATTTTGCGGGCTATAAGACGTCGAAGAGTTTGATGGTTGGTGCGGTGTTGATTACGTACAGCGTCTATTTCCTCATAGACGGGTTCACCAGCTATTATTTCTCCGAACTCTTTCAACCGCTGTTTATCTTAGGACCTGCACTGGGCTTCTTCCAGATGGCCTATTACGGCCACAGACCTAAGAAGAATTATCGAAACGGCATCATCTTAAGTGTCATTGCAGGTGCAATTTTCTTTGACAAGTTAATCGACTTGAAATTCAGCATCGTCGTCGCCGTCGGTTTAATCGTCATCGGTCTCTTCTTAATGTTCAGAGATCGCGTCTTACCTGAAGAATGCGACGAAGACGATGCGCACGAGCGCTACGAATAGTCCCGAAATCATACCTACGAAAAAAGCCGATACGCCTCTAGCTGTTAAGAGCGCATATCGGCTTTTTTATTAAAAATTAACCGTTGCCATTACTCAAAAGTACTGTAACGTTTTGCAATTTCAACTAGTAGCGCCACTGTTTTTTCCATAGACTGTACGGGAATGTACTCGTATCTGCCGTGGAAATTGTGTCCGCCTGTACAGAGGTTCGGGCATGGCAAGCCCATAAAAGACAGTCTGGCACCATCTGTGCCCCCTCTAATCGGCACAATTTTAGGCACTATCCCCAGCGCTTGCATCGCCGCTTCTGCCGTTTCAACTAAGTGAAAATGCGGCATCACTTTTTCTTTCATATTGTAGTAAGAATCGGTGATGGATACCGTAACCGTATCGGCACCGTGCACCGTATTCAAATACGCTGCCGCCGATTGAAACAGCGCTTTCTTCTGTTCGAAAAGCGCCCGGTCATGATCCCTGATTATATAAACCATCTCGGCTGTTTCCACACATCCCGTGAAATCGTTTAAGTGACTGAACCCCTCGTATCCCTCTGTGCAAGCCGGTATCTCACAGGCCGGCAACAAGGCGTTAAACGCCATGCCGATTAACAGCGCGTTTTTCATTTGACCCTTGGCGGAACCCGGATGTATGTTTTGACCTTTAACCGTTACCACTGCCGTCGCCGCATTGAAGTTTTCATACTCCAGTTCGCCGATTTCACCACCGTCAACCGTATAGCCGAAGTCCGCCCCCAGTGTTTCTAAATTAAAGCGGTTGGCGCCGCGGCCAATCTCTTCATCCGGCGTAAAGGCGATTTTAATCGGTCCATGCGGTATTTCAGGGTGTTCGATTAAGTAGGCCGCCATCGTTAAAATCTCAGCAATCCCGGCTTTGTTGTCCGCGCCGAGGAGCGTGGTGCCATCTGTGACGATTAGGTCCTGTCCAGCATAGTGCGTCAAATGCTCAAACTGCTCAGGAGACAGAACGATGTTTTGCTCGGCGTTCAACACAATGTCCCCACCGTCGTAATTTTTCACCACACGAGGCTTCACACCGGCACCGGACAAATCCGGTGAGGTATCCATGTGGGCGATAAACGCGAGGCTCGGCGCGTTGCTGTTTTCTGTGGTGCTCGGTAGTTCACCGTAGAGATAGCCGTTCTCATCTTGTACGGCATTTTTAATGCCGATGGCACGCATTTCTTCGAGAAGTGCTTTGGCCAGTACCAACTGGCCTGCCGTCGACGGGCAGGTGTCGGAATTGCCGTCTGAAGTCGTATCAAAACCGACGTATTTTAAAAAGCGCTCCTGTACAGTTGTCATCGTGTGTACCTCCTCATTTTTTCAAGATCGTCTCGAACACTCGATTCGAAAGCCGTCATCAATTTGCACATAAGCGGGTGTGCAGCCGACGGGTAGACCCGTTCATCAATTGTCGCAACAGGCAAAAGATGAATGGACGTCCCCGAAAGAAAAACGGCATCAAATCGGTCTAAAGACGCTGTGTAAATATCCACTTCTCTAAACGGTATCCCCGCCTCGCTTGAGACCTTAAGCAACATCTGACGCGAAATGCCCAAGAGGACATCTGCACCCTTCGGCGATAGGATCTCATCATTTGAAATAAAAAACAAATTGGACCGACTGCCCTCTGAAAGCTTGCCGTCGTCGTCGTGTAAAAGCACTTCAAACGCTCGACGCTCTTTTCGAATGAAGGCGACGCGCTCTTGGTACTCTTTAAATAAAATTTTAGCATGCGGGTTGCTGCGCACGATATTTGCAAGAGTCACATGAACCCCTGAGCGATAAACCGCGGCATCGGGGTAGATGCCCTGAACCCCCATAATAATACAGGTCTCTTCGTGTCGCCCATTGAGACCGATTTCAATGCGTAGGTTGAAGTTGACGTAGTTGTGATCTGCAATCCACTGAAGCACCGGCTTCAAAACAGTTTCATCGGACACTTCGAACTGTAGCCCTTTTATTGCAAGCGACGCTTTCAATCGCGCCATATGCGCTGCAAAGAAAAGCGGCGTTTTGTCAATCACTCGGATGACTTCGTAAACCGGCGCGTTGGCGAAGAAAAACGTTTCATCCAACGGCTGTTTGTAGTCATCCACCCACATGTAACTCCCTATTCTCTCAATCATAAGTCACCTCTTCTCACTTACGTTAGCTCACTTTCTAGTATAAGCCTTTTTTCAAAAAAATAACACCCTGCAAGAAAAAAACTTTTGCAGGGCGAAGGATTTATTCGTTTTTAATGGCTTCTAGAGCGCTGAGTTTTGTCGCACGCACCGCCGGATAATAGCCGGCCAAAAGACCGATGACGGTGGAAAAACCCAGTGCCGAAAGCGCTAGCCAATAAGGGATATAAGACGATATAGGCGGCCCGTAGTACTCCCCGCCCGAACTCATATTTTGAATAACGGTGTTGATGATATAGGAGACGCCGTAACTCATGCCAATACCTACAAGGCCCCCGAAGAGACCGATCATCGCCGCTTCAAACAAGAAGAGTCGCTTGATGTCCTTGAGCTGTGCCCCGATAACCTTCATCACGCCGATTTCTCGCGTCCGCTCGTAAATAGACATGACCATGGTGTTGGTAATCCCTATGGCGGCGATAAAGAGCGATACGGCGCCGATACCGCCTAAGATGGCCTGTATCATGCTCGACGTCTTTTTCATATTATCGAGTGCTTCTGTCAAGCTGTAGACTTCAAAGCCCATTGCCTTAACAGCTTCCTGCACCTCTTCAACATTTTTGACATTGTCGACGCTGATTTTCATCTCGTCGTATTTGTTCTCTTTCTTCCTGGAATTTCGTCGGCTCTTGTTGCCGTTAGAATCGTTCTGATTGTTCTGATTTTTGTTTTTTCGATCGAAATCCTTCTTGAGCTTTTCAAAGGTATCGTAATCCATAAACACGTCCCAGGCGTAGTTCCAGTCCGTCTCTGTGGTAATGCCTGTCGGCGTTATTACAGAGCCTCTCGGACGGCGGCCTTCATACCATTGAGAAGTCGGAAGCACTTCAATTTTTGCTTCGAAGATGTCTATTTTCGGACCTTGCCCATAAGAATGCCTTGCGTTTGGATCGTTGAACTCTTGCGCCGCCTGAAAACCGAACAGCACTTCGTTCTTACCATCCAATGACGGCAACCGGCCTTCGCTAAGTTTGATATCCATCATTTTAAGTTTTTCAAAATCGACGCCTTTAACACTGGCGTAGTTCATATACTTTCCCGAGTAAATGCGCGATTCAAAGCGTTTAAAACCAATGGCAAATTCTACGTGGGGAATGGCCTCAAAGTTGCTGATGGCGTCATCGTCGAGTACGAGTTCATCTGAGCTGCTACTGCTACTGCTACTGCTACTGTCGCTCGCCATAGACTCGAAATTTCGATTGGCGTAAACGTCGATCATTGTCAAACTGCCGTATTCTTCGAGCTGTTTTTCGTAGGCGCGGTTCATACCGAGCCCCAGCGATACCATGACGACAATAGCGGCGGTGCCGATGACGACACCGAGAACGGTGAGTACCGTTCTAGCTTTTCTTCTGAGCAAATTCTTAAGGCCCATTAAAGCTAGATCGATACTACTCATCTAATGCCTCCAGTTCTCTTTGAATGCGTTTTTTCTTGCGCACGCGAAGGACGATGACCACGATGACTGCGAGTAGGGCACTGCCGCCGATGATCACCCATTTCCACGGAAAGCCCTTTTCGTCAGGCATTTCATCAATTGGTGGAAACTCTTCCATTGAACCGTCGTCAGTAGGCATTTGCATTTCTATGACGCTTACCGTAAACGGCTTTTCAAGCGTGCTAATGGTTCCCAGTGCATCCTCAAAGCTGTAAACGAGTTTGCCTTCATAAGTACCGGGTTCCATTGCGGTGACTTGTGCCGAATAATATTCGCTTCTACCGGCGTCAAAATTGCCGACAAAATAGCTGCCCTCGTTGGTTTGAAGCCCTTCTGCATCAAACTTAACCATCATGTTGTACATGGTGGATTTACCCATGTTGTAAAACTCCTGTTCAATATAGAACGGCGTGTTGGCCTGCGCGTCAAACGGCACGACCATATCGGCCGTTTCAAGGCGCACCGGCTGAGCGACGGCGACACTAAGTGCCTCGGATTCGGCGTAAGGGTTATTTTTCTCATCGTAGCCTTTTCCAGAACTGTCTTCATACTCCATCTTAACTGTTACAGGGTAAATCTTAACACTGGCGTCAATTTTCGTCTTGAGTTTAATCGAGTGGTGTTTGATTTGACCTGGTCCAATGCTCTGAATAAAGAATGAGCTCGACGAGTCTACCGGTGTAAACACGTTCTCTTCACTTGTTATAGTAACTTTAATATTTTTGGTACTTTCTCGACTGCTGGTGTTTTTAATGTACAAGTCCAGCGTGTAATCTTCGCCGGCATACACCACTTCGCCACCGTATTCGTAGTTGTTGATAATCAACTTCGGTCGGCTGCCCTCTGCGTCGGTTTCTGAGGAATTGACGAAAATGCCCGCGTACTCTTGAAGCTCACTTTGCGTCGCTTCAGGCTTGTCAGCCGGTCTGTATTTGACGTTGATGTAGTTGTGGTAGCTTTCCATCGGCGTGTCGGACTTCGCCATCATCTTAAAAGTTACCGTTTGCTTTTCACCGGCTTCGAGATTGCGCGCATACGCTTTTGAGCCGCTTTTGGTAATGAACTCAGGGGCGTATGCCAAATCGATTTCAGCACTGACGGCACCGGTTTTCCCGGTGTTGACCAAATCAAAAGTAATATTGAAATCGCTATTTGGTTTTACTTTCGTCGGGTATTTTAAGTTTTCGATTTTAACAGTGCCATCTGCAGCACTGTCTTTGCCTTTAAGCGTTGTGTACACAATGCCGCTTTGCTCATAACTCTTGCCGAACTCGTCTTTATAATTCAGTTTAATCGTCAGTGGAAATGTACCGGATTTCACGTCAGAACCGGCTTTGACGTTAAAGTAGAGCAGTTCGTTTTTCTTAGCCTCAATGGTGTCGATAACTTTCGTATCCGCATCGTTGTCGAGGAGGACGCCTTCATTTGAAAAACCGCTGATGTTCACGCGCATGTCTTTCGCTTTAACCGTTCCCGTGTTGCCTAGGTTGACAATCAAAGAACCCTCATCTCCTTCGGAGAGTTCAAGGTTGCCCATTTTAGAGCCCGTTATGGCTATAATAGGCTCGACGCGATCGTTGTTAACTTTCAAAAACACCTTTTGCGTTTCTCTAAAAGTCTCATCTTCATAATTCTGATATTCGAACACGATGTCGAACTCGTAGACTTTCGATTCTGCCGTCGGGCTGACAACCACGTCGAACGCAACCTCCACCGTCTTATTTGGATTGAGATAGGACATGGTCTTGTTGAGGTTAACAACATCGCTTCTAAACGGGTGTTCGCCGTCTATACTGATTTTCACACGTTGTGCCACAGTGTTTGCCGCGTTGCGTACTTTAATCGTAAACACGCCCTTTTCTCCGGCGTTGAGTTCTTGAATTGTCTCGTCAGCCACGATGCCGACCACAGGCCTGATGGTGACGGCAAAGCTCGCTGTTCCCGCGAGTAGCAGACATAAAATAAGCCCTACAGATAATAGCTTTCTCATACTTCTCCCCTTTTTACAATTTATTTTCTTCTGATAAAAACTCTTCTTCATATGGTTTTATATATTTTTCGTACACATCGTCTTCTTCTTTGACTTCGATGCTCTGGATATCGCCATCTCGAATGTGAATGACTTTGTCCGCGTAAAGCGCCACTTCGGGATCATGGGTAACGATAACAATTGTCTGCTCTTTTTCACGCGCCATTTTCCACATAATGTGCATGACTTCTATAGACGTCTTTGTATCGAGATTTCCCGTGGGCTCATCTGCAAAGATGATTTCAGGCGATCCGACAAACGCTCGGGCAATGCCCACACGCTGTTGCTGCCCACCACTCATCTGAGTCGGCTTATGCTTGTAACGGTTTTTCAAGCCGACCATTTCGAGGTGCTTCTGTGCGTGCGCTTCGCGCACCGGCTTGGAAACCCCTCTAAAAATCAGTGGCATAGCGACGTTTTCAAGTGCCGTCAACGCCGGCAGCAAGTTGTAAGATTGGAAAATAAACCCGATGTGTTTTTGTCTGAACTTGGCCAGTCTCTTTTCATTCATAAGATGTATGGGTTCTCTTTTTATTTTAATAGCGCCCTTTGAGGGTTTTTCCAGGCCGGCCATCATATTGAGAAGTGTGGATTTTCCCGATCCTGAAGTACCTAGAATACAGCAAATTTCGCCTTTATAAATATTAAGGCTGACTTTGTTCAGGGCCACGACTTTTTCCGAACCGATTCTGTATACTTTTCTCAGGTCCTTAACTTCAATTATGGCTTCTTTTTCCGCTGTCATAAAGTCCTCCTTTCTTTGTATAGTCTTATTCGTACAGTCTCTTCTAGTGTACGCCTTTATAAAAAATACGCAATAATATTTCCATTAGAATTACATTAAAATATTGACAATCGACTGATAATTCAACACCAGTTGTAGAATTAACGCCACAATACCACAAACGGCGCCTATCGTCCAAAAGCGCGCACGTATTTTTTCTTTTCGGTACTGTTCGATTTCATATTCCCAAGCGTACTTGTGTGCGTCGACTATCGGGTCTTCTGCACAGGCCTTTGACCACTCCTCGCTCCTCTTTTGCGCTTGCTTGAGTATTTCACGCTTGCTTTTTTCCAGCTCTAGCGCCTTGAGCACTTCTTCTTTCATAGTCCCTCCTCTAGGTGTACCTGCATCGCATTTGGAAATGCCTCTGCAACAAACGGCTGGCATGTCAAAATGAAAATTTGACGCGTCTTACCGACGCCTTCCAACAACTTGGCCGTATTGGCTATACGCGTGCCGTCCCAATTGACAAACGTCTCGTCTAAAACGAGCGGTAGTCTTCCGTGGGGGTCCAGCTGTTCGATTAACGCCAGCCTAAAAGCAAAGTAAAGTTGTTGAACAGTGCCGCGGCTAAAATTCTCGCCTATAGCGCGCAACCCCTCTGCCGTCCCTACGAAGAGCCGCGTTTCCCCCAAAACCGTCTGCGAGACAATCTGTTGGTAACGCGCTCCGGTGATTGCAGATAAATAGCGACTAGCTGTTTTGAGCAAATCTGGCTGATGTCTGTCTCTGTACGCTTTGTCGGCCTCTGACACCAGCGCCTTTAGAAATAAGAGCCGATCCTTTTCCGCGTAGAGCGCTTCTAGCTCTACTTGCATGGCCACAAGCTCACCTTCGAGCACTTCTAGCGCCTCAGCTGTAGGCGCATTCCGATGAGCGCCGAGCAGTTCGAAGCGCTTTTGGTGCAAAGCTTCTTTCTCCGCGTAAAGTGCCTCTATAGTTTCATCAAAGTGACGCTGTGTCTGAAGCGCCATCCATGCTTCATCGGCTTTAGGCATTTTGAACAGTCGGTTTTTGAGCACCGCAAGCTCGTACATCCACTCTTGATTCTCCTTCAGCCGTGTCTTCCCCAATTCAAAATCGCCGTCGCCAAACGACGTGATCGCCTCTCGGTGCGCCTTGTAAGCGACTTGTCGAGCGGCGTCTTCATTCGGCGCTTTAGACAGTATCCCCTCCAACTCCGTGTATTGAGCAGAAAAAGTCTCAAACCACGCCAAAAAAACTGTCGGCGGTTTTAAAGCACATTCGGGACAACTTGAGAACGTATTTTTAAGAGCCGTTTTGTAATGCCAATACAACAAAGCACTAATAACCGCCGTCAAGGCAACCGCCGCGGCTCCCAAAGGTCGACTAAACCACATCCCAAAAGCACTCAAGACAAAGCAAACAGCAACAATTATCCGAAGCTTTTTTCGGTGTACCGCGAGCTTTTCGACACGCTCTACAGGCACTTTTGACACAGCTTGTAACCGCTCGCCAGTCAGTGCTTTTCCCGTCGCACCGCGGTAAAGACTTTCAAGACGCGCTTTCAATTGCTGCACTCTGAGTTGCGCTTCGCTTTTATCAAACAGGTCCATCGCCGACGCCAGTTGCTCATAGGTGGCCAGCAAATCGGGGTTGTACACTTCGGGTTTGTGGCATTTCTTCTCGAGCTCCCGACACCTCAGTTGAAGCGCATACGCTTCCCGATAGCGTTCGTACTCGGCTTTCTCTCGACGCATCTGCGTCAACTCATTTGAAAGTGCCTCTGAGGCCGCCGTCAAACGCTCCGCCTCTCGCCGTGCTGAGTAGGCGGCATTGTAAGCCTTCAATTGACTCTGGTAGTGTCGTTCGCATTCGTAGAGTTGTTTTTCCAATTCAAAAATTCTCGGCTGACCGCGCTTGTCCGGTCGCCACAGTTTGTGCAAGTCCTGTGTCAACTCACTGACCACAACACTTGGCGCATTTAAGTATTCGGCGCCGTAATCGTATACGAGGTGGGTTTCAATTTCACGCCACGTCATCTTTTCCAAGGCATCGAGTGACTGGGTATTCAAATGGAAAACACCTCTATACAAAGGTTCACTTACCCCTTCTGTCTCGGGAAGTGCTTCATTTCGGCCTTTTTCAACAGTCTGCTTCGCCACGTGCGTGCAGAACCACTGGGGGGCACTCGTTAGACGTCTCTCCACAGTAAAAAGTTCCCCATTGCATTCGATTGTGGATAAAAAATGTATTTTTTGCGCCGTCCAGTTGACATAACGGTGCTTGTTTCTATTCGCAGGACGAAAGCCGTACAAAAGGGTTACCATACTGTCGTACAGTGTCGTCTTACCCGCTTCATTCGGTCCGTACACGACATTGATGCCACTTGAAAAGTCGAATGAAGCGTTTTGAAAATGCCCATATACGTTATAGTTGATAGCTTTAATCTTCATTTTTTTGCCTCAGCATTCTTCTCAACAACGTCCCCTTTAGCCGATCCCGCTCACGGTTGAGCCATCTTTCTTTCTTTTCTCTGGACGCCCCGGGCACCGCCTCTCTGAGCACCTCATTTTCCAAAGGGGCCGCCAAAAGCTTTAACGCTTCCGATAGAACGGTGGCATCCGTCATCATAGCAGATGACTGGTGAATGCCGGAAACATCCAGTTCAACGCAAACACAGCCTAGACGCTCAACTAAATGTGCCTCAACAGCCGACACGTTGTCGCCGCCCCTTAGCACCGATGCCAGCGTACTTTCTCCCGTGAGCTCTATGCGCCAGTACGTCGTCACTGACGCACTTTCCAGTTGGCTGAAAAGGTGATTTTCAAGTGCTAAAAGTGTCGTGACTTCTTCGGGAACAGGTACGGACAACCGCTGCATACCCACCACCTGAAAATCAATAGGCGTCGGTGTCAACACGCCGTTTTCATAGGTTAGGAGAATCCCGCCTCGGTTGCCGGTCTCATTGATATGGAGACCTTGAACACTCCCGCTGTACGCAATGCGTTCCGTTATAAACTGTCGCTTGTGAATATGACCAAGTGCAAAATAATCGTACCCACAGCGCTCAATGGTCGCTACTGTGGTGGGCAAATACCGTTCACTTGTTTGTGCCGTTCCCGCCGAGGTCACAAAGGCATGACAGAGCCCTATCCATAACGCATCATCCGATTTTTCGGGAAACGCTTCAATCAAATTGCGAGGCTCTTCGCGGCGCGTATGGCCACAGCCTACAAACTTTACCTGACGCCTTTCTCCATGGATGTTAAAGGCCCTTACCTCAGGGGACGATGTGTCAAAACAAACAAACCGATCCCTTTCTTTAAGTTCCTCAATCCACGGGGACGCGTGGGTGACATCGTGATTGCCCGTTGCATACAGAACAGTCCCACCAGCGTCGATGTACCGACCGAGTGTTTCAGTGACAACCGTCTCGTAAGCATATGAGACCGCTTTGTCATCGAGCAAATCGCCGACGATCAACACGAAGTCTACCGACGTTTCAAGTGCAAAATCAATCGCGTTTACAAAGGCAGTTTGTACTGCTGCTTTCATCACTTTTTGCACAGCCGGCGTCTTTGTTTTAAATATTCTATTGATATGAATATCCGCCAAATGTAATATTTTCATGATGTCCTCTACCTGTCTTTTTCTCTATTATAGAGTAAAAAAACGGTTACGGCTATGCTATTTGACTTTTTACTGATATAATTAAATCGTTGGGGAACGCTCCCCGATTAGACCAACCAAGGAGGATGACTATGCTAAAGCACTATCGGAATTGGACGTTGCTTTATGAAGACGACGACCAATGTTTTTCAAAAGCCGAAGAAATAGAAACCGGAAACGATGTGCTGGTAATTACGCATTTTAACACGAATCGCATAAAACGCACGGTAAAATCGCTTTTACCCGAACTTCTCAATCACTATCTGGATGCCTTTGAAGAGGAAAGCGGCTATCACATTGTATTAAAGTATCTCAAAGGGCTCTCCCTCAGTACTTATTTGAGCCGTTTCACACTCGATTATCAAAACCGTGTAAAACTTTGTTATGAGTGGATTAAATCCATTGTTAAATACGACCAGTTCCCAGACGCTTTGAAAATACAACTTATCGATTACGAACAGCTGCTGATAAAAGACGGGGTTATGTATGCCCGCGAATGGATAGACTACGGCTCAGAAGAGACAGTGGACTACCTCAAGATGTTTAAACAAATGGGCGAGACGCTGGAGATGCTCTTTCCGGACGCACCGTTGTATCAAAGTCAATTTATCGACACCTTGAAAATCGGTAAGCACGAGTTGATTTCTCTTGCTATGTTTAGAAAAACATTTAAAGACATTTTTCTCTATGAAAAAGAAGATGTTTTCAATAAAATTCCCTTTGAATTCGACATCGTCCTCAACGACCGAAGCGCAGGGCCACCGATAGACGTGCCACAGAAGCCAAAGGCGTCAAAACCGAAGCCAAAGCCTGTTGTACCGGTTCAGACTTTTGAACCGATAACTGAAGACGTTCAATCCGAACCACCCTCAGAAAAGAAAACCCACTCGGTGCGAGATGAGATTCCTATATTGTCAGAACCTGAAGAGCAGACCGACATCGCCTTAACGGTGCCACCTCAAGAAGTGGAACCTCCTGAGGCAATAGCTGAAGAGAACGTTCCCGCGCCGGAGACACCGAACTTTGAAGAGGTGGCTCTCGAAGAAACGGTACAGACAGAGACAGTACCGGAAGATCTGTCAAAGCCCGAACCCTCAGCAACTGTCGAGCCTGCTCAACCGACTGAATCGGCAGCCACAACAATAGATTCAAAGGCTGAAGAAGAAGTACTCGAAGACGAAGAGAAACCGGAGCCGGCTAACTCTGCGTTGGAACCGCCGACCACCGCAAGCGAAGACGTGGTGGATGTTCCTCCAACAGCGGACAAAACCATGCGGTACGCGCTAGACGATGAAGAGGAAATCGATGCGTACGTAAAAGAAATGGACGCCCTCTTTAGCGAAGATGACCTCCCCCCGGAAAAAAACTACCGCATCAAGTGGAAGGAAACAGCCCTCATCGCCTTGATCAGCCTCGTTATTATTTCAGCAGTGGTCTTTGTCGGTTGGCGCGTTCTACGAAATGACGAACCCGTCGCCGCCTCATTTTCCATTGAGAAGAATCTCACCGACGGTTCCATCCCCATTACCAACACCTCTACCGGCGGCAAGTCTATAGACACCTACCTTTGGGAAGTCTATTTTGACGGTTACCTCGTAAAGACTTTTAACGACAAAGATTTGGTGCTCAACCTCGATTCGCCGGGTGCCTATAAAATTGTCCTCAAGCTCAAAGACGACAAAGGCAACTGGTCGGCACCTTCTGAACAAACTTTCAATTACATCCCTTAAACGCATAAAAAAGTTCCCCTTTAAGGTCATTCTTAACGAGGAACTTTTTTAATCCTGATTTTCAATTAACGTTTTTGGCGGAATCACCCCTTTACAACTGGAAAGGTTACTTGACAACTCCGTTGATGCGTCGACTTACGCCATACTATTCTCTAGCTCTTCAATCTTTCCCGAATCTTTGTGATCCTTAACACGAGCTGAATACGCTATATGCGGCGGACGCTGCGACCAATAGCTATTGAGGCCTTGCCTCTTTTCATGTCACTCTTGGTATGGTTTTATTATATCACAATTTTCTGACTTTTCAAGCGAATTGTTCAAATTTTTATACAAGATTTTAAAATACGCTTCTGCTTCATCTCGAGTTGTTTTTAACTTCAAGATCTCTCCCGGCGCATTGGCCTGAGCAATCAGCGTATGGTACGGCGGAACGCGAAAGCCTTTGTTTACACACAGCGCTCCAACGAGTTGTGCCGCCACCGTGTCGCTGCCGGAGTTGGCGGATACCACCACCGATGCAATGTACTTGTCCCGAAAGGACACCGAGCGGTATAGCGCTGTCAAGCGGTTGATTACCGCCATGAGTTTTGCCGACAGCGCATCGTTGTAGTTGGGACAAATCCAAACGATGTAATCGGCCTTTTCTATTTCCGGAAACAGCTCTTCAACCACAAACCCGCCGTAAAAACAACTTTTTCCAAGCGCGTGATACGTACAAGTTTGATAACTGCATCCAAAGCAATCGCGAATCTGACCGTCTTCCACATGTAGTGTCTTGATTTTAATAGACGATTTTAAAGCAGCTGTGAGCTTTTCTTCCACCAGTCCCCACAACATCAGCGTATTCGAGCGCGCCTGGTGACCGGCGTGAAGCACGAGCAAATTGATGCGGGGTTTCTGCAGACGCCGATAGGTCCCTAAACGCTCTACCGTTTGATAAATCAAATGCTTCGCTGTTTCTTCAAGTGACAGATTCAGATTTTGAGACCACATGCGAAGGTTGGCATACCCTTCTGTGAGTTCCACCAACGGATGCCCCATGATTTCGGCCCCGAGGGCGTTGGCCAAGAACAAAAACTTCTTTGTAAAGGTCTTGGTGTACAATGTGTTCGGAGAGACCACCACGAGGGCAATCAGACTGTCTGTAAACGCACAGCAACCGCGTTCCGCACGGTACGCCAAAGCCGATCTCAGAAAATCGTTGGCCGCGTGATTCTCCCCGATGCTATCGAGTTCGATTAAAAACAGCATGCGGTTCAGCGTCGCTTCCCCTCTCGCCTGCGTTGAAAGGCGCCATTGAGAAATGGCGCTTTCGCAAGTTTTGGCAATCGACGTGCACCCCTTGCCGAAGTTTACAAATTCAATTTCTCCCATGTCGCCTCCAACTGATGATAAGATCCGAGCACTCTGTCCAGTGTTTGTGGTGCCAACTCAATGGGTTCATAATGCGTGCCGTTGGCCTGCCACTTGTTCCGTGTGCCCCAATAGATGCCATCGACATAAGTCGCTGAAAAATGTGCTTGTCCTGTCAAAGTCTGTACAATGGATATAGCCCCAGAAGAAAGTGCCGGTGCCACATACGGTTTGTACCCGATTCCACGCATTTCGAGATTTGCAGTGACGACTTTTTCCGTCAGCTCTTCCGAACGCCCGCTATCTTCTTTTTCTATGTTCTCGACGACGATAAGCTCTTTGCCGTGTGGGCCGAAGACGCGTCCTTTGTGTTTGTAATCGTACCCTAGGGCATCGCTGTAATAGCGCGCTCTACCGTGCATAACGCCGAGACCGTAGCCCCTGATTTGCTCCGGTAAGAGCCCGTGGTCATCACGGCGCCCGGTGCTATCGTATTGACTGGCGTGGTAAGCGCTCAGACACAGGAGGTCTACTGGATCCGATACGACGATAAAGAGCCCTTTAAACGCTTGGCTACGCGCCATTTGCGCATACAAATTGACAATTTTGGCGTTTTCTTCGTATTGTACCATGCGCACGTCACCGACTTGAGCCCCCACGGCAGGTACATATTTGGAAGCACAGAATACGAAAACATCGCAATCAAAAAGTGCCGACTGTTCGATGCCCACCACATTCATGCCGGGAGAGGCGTTGATTTGTCCCAGTTCCATTGCCCACCGCTTCACTGAAGCGGGGTTTAAGTCAAAGAGGCCAAGCGTTTCAATCGCCGATTCGCCGAGAAGTTTTAGACCGATGGCGAGGGTGGCGCCGACATCGCCGAGCCCTAAGACATGTACCCGCTTGGGCTTATTGTAAAAAGCCATTTGTTCTTCAAGCCGCGCCACCGCCTTTTCAATTGAGCCGTCAAAATAGGCGAGATTCAGTGCAAAACGCTGAGTATCAAATGCCCATTGCTCCGTATCCGGCGTTGTATAGAGACCACTGACCCCTTGTGTCAGCACGGCTTTTAAGTGCGGTGTAAAAGGCGCTACCGCTGGCAAACGCTTACTTGCGTCGTCGTAAATCAAACACCAATGGGCGAAGAGCTTGTCCACCTCTGTAAAATCTGTCTTGTAGTCGATATCTTGAATACAGGTCCACTTTCCGATTTGATGCGTTTTCACGGCTAACCTCCATAGTAGTTTTTCAATTTTTTCAGTTGCTCAAGGTCGTCTTTGATGTACTCCGACGGCCTGACGTTGTCCGAATAGAAAATGTGCTCCCCTTTGTCCGGGAACCGCGGCGTGTAAAACACTTCACCGAGGCGTTTAATGGTCAGCAATCGATCCTTCTCCGCTTCATAGACGTTCTCAATCGCCGACATAATTTCGATGGCATTGGTCAACGCCACTTCAGACAATTGGTAAATCTTTTCTTTCTGGACATCTTGTATATAACTTGCCGAAGCGTACGGCAAGATGAGATTGACAGATGGAATCGTATGGCTCTCTGGAATCGCCCCCCGCCAGATGGCGTCCCCATCGATAAAGGGGTACAGTTTGCTCTCGTAGAACCAAACGCGAATTCTCGGTAAAAAGTATGCCGACATGACGTCGAGATCCATGGATTCGGCGATGGCTTGCCCGCCGCCGGACATAATGCCCACCACTAACTTCTGAATGGGCACATCGTGTTTTCTAAAGTAGGGTTCAAGCGCTTTGACGCGATAGCCCTTGTTGAGCAAATCGTCGACAAGTATGACAGGTCTGTCAAAGGACTTGAGCATTTTAATCTGATTCTCAATATCGAGATAAAACGGGTATTCCTTAACCGCATGTGTCGACAAATCCGGTGCAAAGTATTTCTCTGCGTGAATGGACTTCGTCACATTGTTGGGCAGTATCCAGCGCTTGAAGATGGCACCGAAAGGCGCAACCATTGCATCGCCCAGCACCCGAGGCGTCTGGGGTTCCGTCGGCACACCGTTTTCGTCGCAGATTTTCTTAATCAACGATTCGTAAATCATGCTGCGATCGAAGTTGAGAACCAAGTTCCCCGGATAAAGTGCCGTAAGCGCTTCTTGGAGTCTCGCCCTAGACCTAAGCATGGCTTCATCCACATCGGGGTGATTTTTAAACGGCGCCTTCACCATGGAATGTATGTCCAGGTTCAGGGTACACGGCGACGACATATTCACCGCGTAAACGCTCTCGTGCGTTGTGGTAGAAGTTAAATCAATAAACCCTTGATGCTTTAAGACGTCTTTGGTCTTAGCCCCCACCTTCTCGTTAAAAGTCTCCTTATAAACGCAGTACGTGTAATCCCGTGCCAAACCGCGCGCAAGCGTTTCAGTGAGCATAATCTGCTCCACATTGCGAATGTCGCAATCCGGAGATTTAAACAGACCGTGTACCAACAGAATACGCCCTACGGAGTGGTTTCTTACGGTATTTACAATGGTCGGGTCTTCAAATGTACGGTGGATATCTGTGGCTCTCAGCCAGTGAAATAACGACACGGCAAATACTTTGCGATTGGCCTCTAGACTTCTCACAACAATAAATTTGAGCCTAAAGCGCTCGTAGAGATCGACGAGCGTCTGATAATGGGCGTCCTCATCGCCGCCTATAAAGGCGGCGACTTTTCTTAAATAGGCCTCGTCCGGTTCTTCCACCAACTCTACGGACAGCGATTTTGTGGTCATTAACCCTTTGAACATCGGTTCCCGTTGATAGAGCCCCTTGTCGTAAATGTAGTTTTGAACCATGGGGTCGATTAGCGAAGACACGTCGCGATCTTCGTCTATATAGTCCCTGAGCAAGGTAGAACTGACGTTCTCATAGGCCTTCGGAAGCGTCAGAATTTTAGATTGCGGATGTAATTTGGCAACCTTTTCTTCCAGCTGGATATGATGTGCCGCCGACAGCCCGCGTTCGTAGATTAGATGCGGGATATTGCGAATAAAACCGAGGGTTTCCCCTTTGTAAGCTGAAGCGTTGAGCACAACATCGGTTCCCACCACGAGGTAAACCTCTGATTCCGGGAAAAGGTCCTGCAATTTCTTCAAGTCTTTTTCGTTGGCAATGTTAATAGAAATATCTCTTGGAAACTGAAAAATATCGATTTCGCCGGCAATAGATTTTTTAATAATGCTCCGACGAATGAGGTTTGGCTGTGTTTTTTTCGACCAAGAAAACTCATCGACGTACAAGAGCACTTCGTAACCGCTGTTTTTAATATCCCGTGCAATTTCCTTGTGCCCCAATGTAAACGGGTCGAAAGACCCCGGAAAAATCGCGATACGATGGTTCGGATTCAATCGAATTTTACCGTACAAATGGCGGTATTCGGCGATAAAGCTGTAGATGTATTTGAGAGACGCCGAGTTGTTAAAGTAGATTAGGGTGTTGGACTCGTTGGTGTTCACCATTAGCGACATAATCTTCTTAATCGTCATGCGATAAAGGTATTCTTTCTTCTTGAGGTCGATATCGGGATTTGAAAAAATATCTTTTGCAATGACGCTAAAAGCCGTCTGATTCACGTAATTGGACTCGTGAACAAAGCCGGAAAAGAGGATGCCGAACATTCTTAATATGCGCTGGTTGTGCACCTCTTTGTCTCCTACAAACGCGTGACGGTAATCTGAGTACCCTGTGATAATGTGCCCGATGGTCTTTTCGATTAGAGCAATGAGCTTCGGGTTGTTGGTGCTCATCTTCTCCTCGAAGTTCTCCAGTATCTCGTCGAGCTCTTTCGGCTTAATTTGTAGCATGACTTTTCCGAGGTACGGCGGAATGTATTTAGTAAACTCGAAACTCTCCATCTCCAGCGAGCGAATGAGTTCCACGGCAATGTCGTTCTTCTGTTCGAAAGACAGATGTGGTACGATGTTGAGCAGCATTCTGCCCGCAGTGTTTCTCACAGATTCCAAGGCGCTGACTTTTAAAAGGTTGCATAGGTGCATGGCCATATAGAAGCTGTTTTCATAATCGTAAATCAGCGTGTTGCGCATCAGCAGTTCAATTTGAAAGCGCTTGGCCACATCGAGTGTCGCCGACTTCAAGTTGCTGAGGAAAATGGTAGAGGTATACTGCAAATCGTCAATACACTTGTCTTTAAAGCGCTCTACAATGGCGCTGTCACAGTGGAGGAGCTCTGAAAGGCGCAGGCGCGCGTAGTTTTCAGCCGGGTCGTCTGTGTACGGCGTCGTCAGCGACGTCACCCGCTTAACTGCTGTCGCCTCAATTAGCGCCTCATCGGCATAAGGCAGAATCGCGTAGATGAGGTTGTACGCTCTGAGCCTGAGTTTTTTATCTTCGTGTGTCAACAGTTCTGAAACGAAGTTCAAAATGCTGTACCGCTGTTTGTCGTCGAACTCTTTAAACGGCAATATACGTGCCGATTTTATCAAATAGAAGCGGCTGTTTTCGTCATCTCTATACGCTACAAAATAACCGACGACGATTTCGATGGCCTTCGACCGACGGCTCGCACCTTTCAAATTGGCAAAAAAAGCATCGAGCATGTCGCGCATGCTGTAGCTGATGTATTTTTTATGGCGATCGATAATCTTGTTTTCAGGAAATAAAAACCGCTGAATATATGTGTCGAGCAGCCCCAGTGTGTCGATGCCCTCAGTGGTCTTACTGGCACTTGGCGGCAACTCTTTTCGTATCTCTTCATCGTAGGACGCGATAATCGTCCCAATGAGTTCGGAGCACTGCTTTCGAATGTCCTCTTCAGGCAACACCAACTTTTCATAGAGAAAGTTGATGACAATTTGCTTCTGTTTTTGTGTCAAATAATTGTAGTATTCTTCCAAGATGGCGATGTAGCCGCGCAGACTCGTCATATTTCGACTGTTGCGTACCGGCTCGAGCAACTTGTTAAGCGCCGTTTCATCGCGAAGTCGATAGAGGATCTCCACATTGTGCTTAATGGACGCATAGATGACGTTTTTAGTGATTTTAGGTCCCTGCATCAATGAAAAATACTTCCGCTTCGGTTTGTTTTCCCCCGTCCACATCGCCGGATCGTCGGGGTCTGTGACCACGCCGATGTCTTTTAAGAGCGCTTCAAAGTCCTTGAGCTTCTCATAGACGCGCTTGTAGCGCAACTCTTTGGCAGTATCGACGTTATCCAGCTTTTCAAGTATGACATCGAAAGAATGCTTTAATGTATAAAAACGCATATGGGAAACGCCGTCGATGCGCTCGGCTTTTACTCTAAAATCCGCGTATATGAGAATCAAAGATTCTATTGGCAACGCGTCCAGTTCGAGATCCCATGTCGAATGGTTAATGGCAACGTTCCGGATATAGACGATGTCGCGCCTTTCGAACCATTCTCCAGTGTAGTAATAGTGGTAGTAGGCGACGCGGCGCATTTCATCGGGTTTGCACCCAAACTTGCCCACATCGTGTCCTGCCGCAGCACCGGATACACGTCCTAGGTCTAGGGGTACCCCCGACTGTTTAAGCTGTCTGGCGACCTTCATCGCCAAGTGGTGAACGCCGCATATATGGTCTAGAGTCGTATAACCGACGACTTCCTGATTGAGCTTCATCATCTCATAGACGTAATCTTCCCTAAACGCCCGCTCAAAAGTCAAGTACTCCGCAGGGTCTTCAAGAGCCGCCGCTTCTTCCTCAGTGAGCAGGTCAATGGCGTACTTCGACTGCCACGTCCCATCGTCCGATTGTTTTTGGAGAGCTGCGATTACTCTGTAGACGCGCATAAAGACCTCTGCGACGACATTGCAATCCGCCTTTAACGACACGGTAACTGCATCTGGAAACGAAAAGCTCAGTGCGTACTGGTAAAAGTACACGAGCCAGTCTTCCGGCGCTTCTTCCACTGGGTATCGCTCTATAAAGCCTTTGAGCAAAGCGTAAACGTCTTTGCTGTGATAGCGGTTGTCTTGAATCATCTGTTCCAGTGCACTTCTAAAAACAGATGTTGAAAGATACGTCCAAACGCGCTTTCTGTCAACAGAAAAGCGCTTGATAAACGCTCTGTTTAAAAGTTCTTTTTCTATGGATCGAAAAACGGATTCAATCATGTCATACGCTCCTTACTATCGCTTTTCTTAATTATCGCACAAACTGTGTGTGAAAACAATCGCCGCCTGCACTTTCCCCCACTTAACCGAACATCGATTTTTGCCGATAATAAGGTAAAGGAGGTGGTCTTATGACTAAGATTACGAAACCCACACCGGTAACCAATTACAAGATTACGTCGAAAAGTCATGCTGGCACGCTCCCAAAACCTACTGAAGACGTAGGCGTCATCCATCAAAAAAGCGATGCTCACAACTCACCGGACCACCGTTCCGGAAATGAACATCACTTAATGGATACTTTTTATGAAAATACGTACAACTTAAAACACTCTTTTAATCGGGTCACCGACCTCAACGAGGAAGGCGACTCCCTCAAACACTACTTTAAAGCGCACAAGCGAGAAATTCTCTTAGGGGCCACATCACTTATAGAAGACATCAACCGCCTGATTCAAGAATGTGTCCAATGCGATTTTTCTCTGGGAACGCATTTCTACTTTCTCTTGGAAAGCATTATCGCCTCATTTGAAAAAGATCTCAACGCCATTGGCATTCACTTCTTTGAAGATTGCCTGTACCTCAATGCCAAGTTTTTCTATGAAACCATGGTTGAATCACACGAAAAATTTGACTTCATTTTCACACCGAACAGCGGCCTCATGGACCAATGCGTGCTCATTCACGAAAAAATACGTTCTGTGCGGGAGTCGCACTTTACTGAAGGTCAGTTTATTGACATCAAAGGGTAGTCCATCGTCTCAACGGTACACTAACGTGTCGTGTCGCTCGACTTCTCTATTTCATACGCATTGATTTCAGCGCCGAGCATCAAAATGGTGCTCAGGATATAGAGCCAAACCATAAAGGCGATCATCGCTGAAAGCGACCCGTACAGGATGGAGTAATCGGTCACTTTGACGACGACAGTTGAAAAGACGTAGTTGGCTAAAAAAGACGCGACAATTGAAAATAGAGCGCCTTTGTAGGCCTGGCGAATGGTCAGTGACGGATTGGGCAGATAAATGTAGATGGAGCCGATGACCACCACGTACAGTACAGGCAACATCACATTGCGGATGACGGAAAGTGTGTTGATGAACTCGAGGTCGATTCGGCTGTTGAATATGCCGTTTAAAAACTGAATCAACTTGGTGCCTATAGCGGGAATGAGCAAAGAGACCACAATGAGTGCAATGAACATCAACGTATAAAACATCCCGTAGAGTTTGCTCATAACAAAATTTCGGCGTTCCTCAAAACCGTGCGCCGCGTTAATTGCCCGTTGAAGTGCCCCGACGCCTCGGGAAGACGAGTAGAGCATAAAAATACCCGAAACTGAAAGCAATGCCGTACCGCCGCTCTGAATGGACTGCTCGGTAAAGTCTACAATGAGCTCGCTGATATTAGAGGGCAACACATCAATTAAAAATTGATACAAGTACGCGTAATTTAAGTTCAGCTTCGAGAGCACAGAAAATATGAAAATCATCATCGGGAAAATTGAAAGGGCAAAAAAATACGCCATTTGGCCGCTAAACGCCGTCATGTGGTGTTTTTTTGTCCGTTGAAGCAATATTAGTATGTACAATATACCCGATTTAAACTTTTTAATCATCCTTATACCTCTTTTTCTTTTGTTATACCTCTCATTGTAACACTGAACTGAGGTTTAATGGAATGTTAATTTGTAATTTTTTTTAAATAAAGCTATCATAAAAGTGTAGAAAGACTTTGAATAATCCGGCAAAGTCTTCAACGGATTTTTTTAAACGATACTATTTAACGAGGAGGCCTACATGAAATCAGGCAAGTTTTTACTTATCATTCCGGTGCTCATCATCGCAATTTTCCTCGGCATGAACAGCTTCTACATGCTAGACAATGCAGAAGTTGCCGTCGTCGAACGCCTTGGAAAACTCAATGATGTCATCAACAATCCCGGACTGAACTTTAAAATTCCGGTTATCGACAGGGTTCATGTTGTGAACACCAACGAAGTCATCTCTTTGGCTTACGGCTACCGCGCCGACAAAGAACCCACTACCGATGCTGCTGCAACCTACCGCAACGTCGACGACGAGTCGGTGGTATTGACCAAGGGATCTTATCTCGTCGATTTAGGGGCTGTTATCCAGTATAAGATCTCCGACCCCGCCGCTTACATCTACGAAGTCGACGACATTGAAGGCACCATTCGCCTCGCCTTTGAGAGCGCTCTTAGAAGCAACATGCAAAATCAAGACCTCGACAACGCCTTGATTAACAAAGACAGCATCGCCAAGGAAATGCTGCCCGATTTGATGCAAAAGATCAACAGCTACAACCTCGGTATCACCATCAACGAACTCAAACTCACCGACGTGCTTTTACCGGAAGAAGTGCGCCCGGCATATGAAGATGTTACCATTGCAAGCAACGAAAAAGACGGTCTCAGGAGTAAGGCACTGAAGTATTCCAACGAAATGCTGCCAAAAGCCCGAGCTGAAGCCTACCAAATGATTCAGGCAGCTGAAGCCTACAAAGCTGAAAAAATCGCACAGGCCAAAGGGGATGTGGAAAACTTCAACCAAGTATACGAAAAATACGTCTTGTCCAAAGACATCACATCGAAACGCCTCTACATTGAAACCATGGAAAAAATCCTTTCCAATACGACGAAGAAGTTCATCATCGATATGAACAGCGACGATGTGCTGAAATTCTTACCACTGGATCCGAAAGGGGGCGAATAGGATGAACATTCATCAAGGGGAACGCACACAAGAACGCGCTGCAGATTTTGAAGCACACAAACGCCAAAAAAACGCAGTTCACATCAAAGGCCGTTGGTTTGTCATCGGCGCATTTGTCATCATCATCTTATTTCTACTGAGCAACTCGTTCTATATTGTCAGAGAAGATGAAGTTGCCGTCGTGAAGCAATTCAGTGAAATCAAACGCATTGTGGTCGACCCGGACAACGCGCAATCCATCCAGGAAAACGTCGTCGATCCCAAATACAAAGACGTCATCGTCGATACGCAAAAAGGCTTGAAGTTCAAAGTGCCTTTCATCACCAGTGTCGACACGTACACGAGCAAACTGCTCACGTACATCTCCAATAAAGCCAACATCAACACACAGGATAAAATTCGCTACGACATCAACATGTATGCCCAATGGCGCATTACGCACCCCGGCATCTTCAGGACGTCTCTCGGCACCATTACCGGCGCCAACTCCAAAATTGACGAAGTGGTTTACGCCGTGGTCATCGACCGCATCAATCGCCTCAATAGCCGCGATTTCCTCGCTGACAAAGAGGCCCTTGAAACGGTACTGGAAGAAGTAAAAGCCGAGCAAAACGAGCGCCTTGCCGCCCACGGTATCGCCCTCGTGGACATCGATGTCTACCGAACCATTTTGCCGGCTGGCAACATCAACTCTACACATGAGAAAATGATTCAAGAGCGTAACGCCATCGCACAGCAAATTCGATCTGAAGGTCTTGAGTTTTATGAAAACACCGTAGCCGATACCGACAGAGAAGTGGCTGAAATTAAAGCAGACGCCATCTTGACAACGGAGACGGTTCGCGGTGAGGCAGATGCCCAAGCACTGGAAATCTATGGTCAAGGCTTCAGCAAAGACCCGGACTTCTACGCGTTCTGGCGCACATTGAAAGCCTACGAAAACGTCGTCGATGAAGACACGGTCATCTACCTCGACAAAAACAACGACTTCTTGAACTTCTTCTCAGAAGGTCGGTAACCACCGGCGGTTTCTTTTAAAAGCAAAAGCGCATCCCCTTTTCTCTGGGGCATGCGCTTTTCGTCTAGTCTCGGCACTCTTTTACAATCGCCTCGAGCGTTTTCATATCAATGGTTTGCGCCGCATCAGAAACAGACGTATCCGGCGTCGTATGCGCCTCTAAAAGCAGTCCGTCTGCACCTGCTGCCACAGCGGCTTTGCTCATAACCTGCACCAACTCCCTCACGCCGGTACCATGGCTCGGGTCCACCACGACGGGGAGCCCCGTCTCTTTTTTCATAATCGGCACCGCCGTTAAATCGAGTAAGTTGCGCGTGTACGTATCGAAGCTGCGCACACCTCGCTCACATAGAATAATATCGGTGTTACCGCCTTTGGCAATATGTTCTGCCGCATATACCCATTCCTTAATGGTGGCGCTAAACCCCCGCTTCAAAAGTACCGGTTTGCGCGTTTCTCCAATAGCTTTGAGCAACGCATAGTTGTACATATTGCGAGAGCCCACTTGGATGATGTCGACCTCTTCGACAAAGCGTTCCAAGTGCTCTGCATCCATAAGTTCGGTTACAATGGGAAGTCCCGTCAGGCGACGGGCCTCTTTCATGTACTCGAGTCCTTCGAGCCCCAACCCCTGAAACACATAGGGACTGGTACGCGGTTTAAAAATACCGCCTCTTAGGAACTGAGCCCCCGCTTCCTTTGCCTGTACGGCAATTTCTAAAATCTGTTCCCGACTTTCTACAGCACAGGGGCCTGCGATGATTATCGGCTTGCCGATACCAAAGAGCTGGCTACCGACTTGAACAGGGCCACAATCTTTTAATTGTCTCATTTTTTCACCTTTACATCTGTCTTATTTTTTAAGCATGCCAAAACCGCCGTATACCGATTTTTTATCAGAAACTGTAATGACAGCGCTGTTGTCTGCGTCTTTCACGATATTTGAGAGTGTTTTAATCTTTTTTCGGGGTACATACATCAATAGAACATTGCGCTTACATTGGCGGCCTTCACCGTAGATAACCGTCACAGCGTACCCTTTATCGCGAAGAAGCCCCGCGAGTTTTTTGCCGCTGGACTCTGCGGCGATAATTTGCATTTCCGACAGGCCGATGCCAATTTTCTCTTCAATTAAGCTGCCCATATAGTTGCCGACGGCAAAGCCCAGTGCATAAGCAAAAATTCTCAGGGGATCGCCCATGATGTTGTCCAGTACTGAACTGACCAACAGAACCCATAGGGTAACCTCGAAAAAAGCAATAAAAGCGCCTATCTTTCGCTCGCCTTTGGTAATCAAAACCATTCGAATGGTGGCGAGAGATACTTCTACAATTTTAGCAAATACGATAAATAAATAAATCATTTTGCCTCCTTATTCAGTCCTCGTGAGTCTGAGTCTATTGTATCAATTAATGGGGATTTTGTAAAAATGATTTTTGTGTTATAGTCAATAGAGTGAGGTGACGCTATGATCAAACACGTAAAAGACACACTGGCACACTATACAGCAAACGATACAGGCGTACGCAGACACGCGGCAGTTCTCTTGCCTTTAATTGAAATCAAAGGCGAATGGCATGTGCTCTTTGAAAAGCGCTCCAGTGCGCTGACGACTCAACCGGGCGAAGTGTGCTTTCCCGGTGGACGCGTTGAAGCCGGGGAGACCTATCTCCAAGGCGCCATACGAGAAACCTGCGAAGAACTGAACATACAACCGAAGGCGATTGAAGTCATCGGTCAAATCGACTCTCTGGCAACGCATTTCGATATGTTGATTCACTGTTTTGTCGGCGTACTCCACTTGCCCTTTGACACATTAAAACCGTCCAAAGACGAGGTGGCCTACGTCTTTACCAAACCTCTTAAAGACGTTCTCGAAACACCGCCAGAGTTCCACTATTTGGACAGCCAGTTCGTGGCGTCCTCCGACTTCCCCTTTGACAAAATTCCCGAGGGCAAAAACTATAATTTTAGAAAGCAAAGTTATTCCGTACTCTTTTATAAGACGCCTGAGGACATCGTCTGGGGACTCACCGCCAAAATGCTCTATCAATTTGCTCAACTCGTCGGCGACGACACCCCATCCGAGCCGTAGACAGAAAGAATGGGCTCAACTTTTTATTTCAGTTGAAGCCCATTCACATGATGTCGGCACGTTCGTTTTTTCCATATTCAGTTGTCGACCAAAATTCAATTACGATAAGCATTCCTCCTATTCGTGAAGAAAAGTTCATTGTGATTTTAAATGGCACTTGTAAAACATATTTCTCGTCAATAGATCACTACCTATTTATACGTCCCGAATCATCATTTTATAAAAAAACCATCAGGTTTAATTATATTGATTTCTTACCCTCGTTTCATACGTTTAAACATTTTTCTGTAAACCTTTACGCCGCAAAAAAAGGAGTTGTTCTATGAATCTAAGCGAAGTGTTGAAACCCGCGCATTCTGTCGAGATGAAAGTTCCCGACCCCAATGCCCCAGGCGAATCCATCTACCTTAAAACCATGTTGGAGTCCGGTTATGAAGATGGTGTGATTAAAATTATCGTCCCGATTTACAACGGGCGCTCCTATGCGTTTCACGTCGGCGATACTGTAGCCGTCCTCTTCAAAGAAAATAGCGATGGTCAAGGCATTTACAGCATCCCATGCACGGTCCAAAAACGTCTGGTGGAAAACAACATGCCCCTGATTTTAGTGGCGCACAACGGTAAAATAGAAAAAGTACAGCGTCGACAAGCGTTTCGAATTCACGTTTACAACACCTACACTTTCGAACACGACGGCGACTGGTACGAGCTCGAATCCAAAGACATCAGTTCCACGGGGATGCTGGCTTTGACGTCGATTAAACTTCAAAAAAATGACGTCGTTGCCATTAACTTCGACGCCAATATTCATCCGTCAACCCACAGTTCCTACGACCGAGACAAGCGCTTTGAAATCGAGTGCAAGGTACTCGATACCACATACGACAGCGAAGTGCGCAAATACTACAACCGACTTCAGTTTCAAGACCTCACGGCAAAACAATCCAAATGGCTGCTTCAATATCTGTACAACAAGCAAACGGAGATGATCCACCTGAACCCGGAGCACACAGAGCACCCGTTCAGTCAAGAAGAACTCATTGCGCACTTAAAGCAAGAGTCCCTCTTTAATCAGTGCAGGCTCCTAAACATCGTCGGAACCTTCGTCCTCTTTTTAAGCTACACGATTTTCCTTCTGGCCAGACCGGACAAAGCCTATGGCATCAACATGTTTTTTGGCGACCAAATCACCAAGGTCTGGGGGGAAGCACAACTGTTTGGAAGTAGCCTCCTCAGCCTCTTTGCCATGGCCCTCATGGGGTACACCATCGTCATTAACACAGAAAAAAACGCCATAAAAACTTACAGCGTTTTACTCTTTGTCTTGGCGGTTATCGCCGGCGGTATGAGTTTGTTTGTCCTCGCCAACAAAGGCTTTCTCTAATATTTTTGAGCCTTGAGTCACGCCCTGTGCCTTAAGGCTCTTTTGTATGCCGTTGAGTACAGACCGCTTGTGCCCAATCCACTTCGGTTCGATGAGCGCTTCTTTGGCGCCGTCGCCTGTCAGTCGATGGACGGTGATGCCGGGGTCGAGTCTGCCGATGGCCTCTGTGAGCCACGAGATATACGCCGCTTCATCCAACAGCTCAAATGGCGCTTTTTCATACAACGCTGCCAAACGCGTCCCCTTGAGCACATTGAGCATGTGAAACTTCACACCGAAAGGCTTTAAGCCCGATACATAGGTCACCGTCTCCAAAAAGTCTGCCAGCGTCTCTCCGGGAAATCCGACAATCAGGTGCAACACCACGGGAACTTCCGCCTGTTGAAGCTTTTGGTAAACCGCCTCAAACACCTGCAACTCATAGCCCCGATTCAACCACTTTGCCGTTCTGTCGTGCATCGTTTGAAGCCCCAACTCCACCCAAAAGATGCCTTTTCTCCGTTGCCTTTCAAAAACCTCAATTACCCGGTTGTCGATGCAATCCGGCCGCGTACCGATAACCAAACCTTCGACGCCCTCGAGTTCGAGCGCTTCAGTGTAGATGGCGTCGAGCGTTTCCGGCGCCGCATAGGAGTTCGAGTAATTTTGAAGATAGGCGAGGTAACCGACCCCCTGCCATTTGTCGTTCAGGAGCTGTTTCTGCGCTTCTGCCTGTAGCGCCAAAGGTGTGTACACCCCTTTGCGCCCTACATGACCAGCGAACTCTCCCGAACCCGCTTCAGAGCAAAAAATGCACCCTCCTGTACTGAGTGTGCCGTCTCTGTTGGGACAGGTAAAGCCGGCATCCAGTGCCAGCTTTACAAATTTGCGTCCATAGGTTTTTTTAAAGTAATCGTTAATACTGAAAAATCTACTGTTCAAGCGTCTCTCCTAATATCTCTATGCTTCTGTCGAGTATACCTGTAAAATACGCAAGTGCCAAACCGTAATTGGTCATTGGAACAGCATTCTCCACACTGGTTCCAATGCGCACCTGCATATTTTTTCGATTGACCATACACGCGCCGCAATGAATGACTAAGCGGTATTTCGATAAATCCGCGGGGAAATCGCCTCCCATTGAAAAATCGATTTGGAGTGCCTCGCCCACATGCGCTTTTAAAAGTGCCGGTATTTTCACTCTCCCGATGTCCTCATGTGAGTGGTTGTGGGTGCAGCTCTCCGAAATGAGGACGCTGTCGCCCGCCTTTAACTGCCGAATCCCTTCGACCCCTTTTAGCAATGTGTCAAAAGAGCCCTTTTGGCGGGCAAAGAGGATGGAAAAGCTCGTGAGCTTTACAGAGGGGGGCACCATGCGCGAAACCGACTTAAACGCCTGCGAATCCGTAATCACCAAATCCACTTTGGGCAGCGCCTTTAAAGCGCTCTCCAATTCGGTATCTCTGACGACGTGACACTGAACCCCGTGGTCGAGACAGTCCCGTATGAGCTGTACCTGAGGCAAGATAATACGCCCTTTAGGCGCTTCAGAATCGATGGGCACGACGAGCACCACTGTGCTGCCGTAAGGCAGAAGGTCCCCTACGAGGGTCGGTTCTTCTTCCACCGCTTTCAACTGCTCTTTAACCGTCTCTAAAAAGGCGTGAACGTCTGAGAGCACGTGTGCGTCTAAAAGCCCTTGCGGTTCAAAAGCCTCAAAATCCTTCAAACTTACTGACGCACCCTTCGTGTGTACCACCGTCATGTAAGGGATGTTAAACTGTTTAAAGCGCCTTTGAGTCTGCCTGTAGCTTTCAAGATCCGGCGCCGTGCCGTCGACGAGGTAAATGGCGAAGTCGGTGCGCTTTAGCATCTGATGGGTCTTCTCAATGCGTTTTTCGCCCAATGCACCTGCGTCGTCGAGTCCGGCGGTATCAATAAATGCCACCGGCCCATATGGAATCAGTTCCATCGCTTTGATAACGGGGTCTGTCGTCGTCCCGGCGTGTGCTGAAACCACCGCCATCTCTTGCCCCAGCAGGGCGTTAAAAAGCGTCGATTTGCCGGCGTTTCGATTGCCGTAAATGCCGATGTGGGTTCGATTTGCTAGTGGTGTGTTCTGCATAGGCACTCCTTTACAAATAAATGTCACGCTCGCCGCCGTCTAAAGCTTCAAGCCCGTCAACGACAATTTGTTTAACATCCGCTCTCTCGATTTTCTCGACTTCCTCCGCTATAAAAGCATCGACTTTTTCTCTTAGGGCGTCGTCGCCAAAATCCAGCGCAAACTCTTTCAGCGTCATCAAAGCGTTGGGTTGACACACGTGTTGGATTTGACCGCTCTTCGCCAGTTTCATGAAGCGATCGCCCGTTCTGCCCATTCGATAGCACGACGTACAGTAACTCGGGATAAAACCGTCTTCCACGAGGTCTTTAATCACTTGCAGCGGTGAGCGCTCATCGGCGATTTCAAACTGCTTTACCTCTTTTATTTTTTCGCTTTCTTTGTAACCGCCGACGCCTGTACAGGAACCGGCACTCATTTGAGACACGCCGTGATGAATCAACTCTTTTCGCGTGGCTTGACTTTCACGCGTCGACAAAATAATCCCGGTGAAAGGCACTGCCAGTCTCAAAATGGCGACGATTTTCTTGAACGTTTCATCGTCTATTATGTGCGGGTACGCTGCCAAATCCATGCCTTCCGCCTTTTTAAGTCGCGGCACTGAAATCGTATGGAAGCCCACGCCGTACTCGCGTTCGAGATGCGCGTTATGCATCATTAACGCCAGTACCTCAAATCGGTAATCTGCCAGACCGAAGAGGACGCCGCCGCCGACATCGTCGACCCCCGCCTGCATAGCGCGGTCGAAAGCGGTTAAATGATAGGCGTAGTTGCCCTTGATGGATTTTGGATGTACTTTTTCGTACGTCGGTTTGTGATAAGTCTCTTGAAAGAGGATATACGTCCCGATGTTGGCCGCTTTGAGTTTTCGGTAGTTTTCAACAGTTGTCGACGCAATGTTAACATTTGCTCGTCGAATATTGCTGCCCTCTGAGACTTCGTCGTAAATCGTCTCCAGCGCTTCGATAATGTAGTCGATGTCGCAATTAACTGGGTCTTCACCCGCCTCTAGGGCGATGCGCTTGTGTCCCATGCGCTCCAAGATACGCACTTCTTCTCTGATTTCAGCTTCTGACAAACGGCGTCTCGGAAACTTGTTATCGCGTTTGTAACCACAGTACGTACAGTCGTTAACACAATAATTGCTGACGTAAAGCGGTGCGAAAATAACCACGCGATTGCCGTAAATATCGCGTTTAATCTGCGATGCAATTCGGTATATTTTCTCAATATGTCGCGGGTCGTGTGCTTTGAGTAAAACGGCAATATCTTCATAGGACAACCCGTTTTTAGCCGCTGCCTTTTCAATTACCGCGTCAATTTGTGCATCGGTTACCGATTCTGTTTTCGCCAAAACACTTTCGATAAATCCGTGGTCGATAAAATTAGCTTGCATGTAGTTCTCGTCATTGTACTGAGCCATAGCGCCTCCTTATAAACGCATCGTATGCCTACTCTTCAATAGATTTCTTAGATATGGACGTCTTTACTGAAACGTCTTTTAGCCTACCTAACTTGCCTGTTATGGTATTGATTTCATCCACTGTGCCCACGACGATAATCGTCACCACTGACATCCCCTGTTGTTCAAAGGGAATTCCGGTGCGCCCTTTGACCATGCCCTTAAATTCAGAGACAATGGCGTTGAAGCGCCCTTGTGCTTCTTGTGGCGATTCGAGTATGGCACTGATTACTGCGATTTTTTTTTCCATAACACCCTCCAGTGTAAGATTGTCATCTATTTGTCAATAATTTGTGGTTTCAACAAAAAACACCTTCTCAAAAAAAGAAGGTGTGATCACGCGTTATTCTCAACACACTTCCTTCCAAATTAGAAGCCTCTGCTTTGTTAGGAGGGTTACTTAAATTGTCGTACACGTCTCCAAGCATGCTCGAAGAAATGTATCTTTGTGAATATCTTATCAATTTTCGTTTTAAATGTCAACTGTCGTGTACGGTCTCGTTGAGATTTAATTAAGAATGTCAGATCGCCTGTATCCGTGAAAGACAACCTATCGACGACAATGCGGGACAATGTCGAGAAATTTTAACACCGCAATGATGCAGCGTAGATGAGCCGTTTTTTTAATTATGAACGCTACAGGACACTAGCTTTCAACGGCACCCTCTATCTTATCCAAACTGAGTATTTTAAACGACGATCGGTGGAAATCGATTAATCCGTCTTCGCGCATCTTACCGAGTTCTCTCGAAATAGAAGGTCTCGAGACGTTAAAAAAGTCGGCGAGTTCATCGCGATTCATCGGCAGTATAAACATGAGTTCACCTGTCTTTTGGTACTGCTCTAACAAATAGGCACTCAATCGGCCTCTCAGGCTTCGAATAGAGAGATACTCCAGCTTTTTATTGAGCATTAGGGCTTTTTTAGACATGATTCCAAGGAGATTCTCAATCATCTTCTGATGTCCGGCACACACCTGTTGGCACTGGTGTATCACCTTTTCAGGTGAAATAAAAATCACTTCACAATCGCTTTGAGCCGTTACCGTCGCCGGCCACCGCTTGTCCTCGTTGAAGCTCACCATCTCGCCAAACATATCCCCCGCTTTTAAAACGGTGACAATGGTTCGGTTGCCTGCAAAACTTTCTTTTGCAACGATGATCTCGCCTTTGAGCACGAGGCCGATGCCGGTAAAAGGTTCTCCGGCGACGACGATGGTCGACAGTTTGCCGTACTGATTGACGCGCGGTACAAAACAGCCGATCATGCCTCTTAACGTCGACTCTTCAATGCCCTTAAAGAGGGCGGTGTTTGTAAGAATTTTGATATAAGCATCTTTTATAATGGCCATTTCTTCACCTCTTAAAAAGCATAACACGAATTGCGTGTATTTTCTATAAAATTTTCTGACAAGCGTTACAAAGCCCCCACTTTCCAAAAGCAGAAAGCGAGGGCGATGGTCTCTTGACGTTATTTGCCGACTTCTTCCGGCTTTACTTTTTCCATGGTAATGCCCGTAAAAGCATAGAAAATGGATATCAATGGGTTGATGAGGTTGAGGATACAGTATGGGATGTACGTCCAAGGCATCAAGCCCAGCGTATCAATCATAAAGGCGCCGCAAGTGTTCCAAGGAATGAGTGGCGACGACAATGTGCCGGAGTCCTCAAGAACTCTCGAAAGGTTCTTAGGTGCAAGACCTTTTTCATCGTAAGCGTCCTTGTACATTCTCCCCGGGATCACGATGGCGAGGTATTGGTCACCTGCGAGGGCGTTGATGCCGATAGACGTCAAAATAGTCGTTACAACTAATGAGCCCGTGCTCTTCGCCATCCTTAAAACCGCACCTGCAAGTGCTTCGAGCATGCCCGTCTTCTCCATGACGCCGCCAAAGGTCATGGCACAGAGAATGAGGGAAATGGTGTAGAACATACTTTCCAAACCACCGCGATTCAAGAGTTCGAAAACGCTGGTAATCTCAGTGTCTGGAACATAAGAACTGTAGAATGCATCGACGACGGTGATGAGACTTGCGCCCTGTACAAAATACGCCGCAATTCCCCCTAAAACAGCTCCGAAGAACAGTCCCGGAATCGCCGGAACGCGAAGGACGACCATGCCGATTGTAATAAGCGGAACAAGCAACAACCAAGGGCTAAGAACAAACAAGCTCTCCAAGCCGGTGTTGATTTCGTTGATCAAAGTCAAGTCCATGCCGTCACCGGAGTATCTAAAACCGATGAAAAGGAAAAAGATAATTGCGATAATATAAGACGGCCCCGTCGTGTAGACCATGTGCTTGATGTGATCGAACAACTTGGCCCCCGCCATTGCCGGCGCGAGGTTGGTCGTGTCTGAAAGCGGCGACATCTTGTCCCCAAAATACGCCCCTGAGATAATGGCACCACCGATGATTTCCTTTGGTATTCCAAGGCCTTCGCCGACGCCCATAAGTGCGATACCAATGGTTCCCGCAGTGGTCCAAGAAGAACCGGTTGCAATGGAAACAATAGAACACATCAACACGGTTGCCACTAGGAAAATCTTAGGCGACAGTATTTTTAAACCGTAATAAATCATTGAAGGCACGACACCGGATAGTATCCACGTACCGATAACCATCCCGATAATCATTAAGATGATAATAGCCCCCATAGACATCTTAATCGTATCGACAATCCCCTCTTCAATTTCCGCCCACTTGTACTTCAGTACAAAAATACCGATGCCCGCCGCCAACATGGCCGACGTGAACAAAGGGATATGCGGACTCAAATCTAATACAATAATGGTGTACCCCAAAGTCGCAATAAGAAAAATAACGGGTATTAGTGCTACCCAAGGTGACACTTTTCGTTTGGCCGCCTTATTGTTCTCCATACCTCTTCCCCTTTCATTACAATAGAGTTCATTTCTTCATAACGCTTATAAAGTTAAACCTATTATAGAGGGAAAGTACAAAATAATTTACAAATATTCAGAAAACATTAAAAATTATTTAACATTCTTAACACTTTCATTGCGTTTCCTCAACAATTACCATGAGGTTGTCGAGAAATTTTTTAATGTTAATCTTGCCTTTATGCGGGCTTTTGCCTCTGATATTTTCCATTTCAATACGCACTTGCTCGAAATCGTACAGGGTATTGGAGTACTTGACGAAAACGTCGTTAAGATAGTCTTCCACGCCGAGTGTGGCAATGTTGGAAAGCCCCTTACTGATGGCGCGGCGAATTCGCTGTTCTGCGGCTTTAGGGTTGTCAAAAATCGCCTGTGTCATCTCCATGAGCTTCGGCGACTTGTCTTCAACAGCGCTGCTCTGCAAGTACATACAGCACTTGTAAATCTCGTCACACCCCGACTCGCCCAATATGCCGAGCCTAGAAAAAATGATTCGGTATTTTTTCTCATGATTGCTCTCTACAGCCGGCATCTGCCCCGCATGTCCAACCACAGCTTTAATCTGCGCCAATGTCGTCTCCAGCCGATACCCTTCGGCGATGTTATTGAGCACGTGTCGAACTTCTTTCCGGTTAATCGGCTTATTGACGAAAAACGTAATGCCGCCGTCATAGGCCTCCCCCACCATTTTTTTCGAAGACACCTGAGAAATCATGACACATTTCAGCGACGGTAACACTTTTTTAATGCGTTCCATAAACGTTATGCCGTCCAGGTCGGGCATAAGCAAATCCATCAAGAGCACATCCGGTTTTAAAACCGCACATTCTTCAAGGGCTTTAAGGCTGTCTGTCTGCCGGCCGACAATTTCTCCCAACGCACTGTCTTTAACAATCTCCTCTACCATTTTAACGACACTGATGTCGTCGTCCAGTATATAAAACTTCAATGGCGCCTCCTTTACATCAACTGCTTTAAGGGTATGCGTACGCAAAACACCGTGCCTTCGCACGGCGCGGTCTCAAACGTTATTTCACCGTGAAAATGTTGTGTTACCAAATCGCTGACCAGCGCAAGACCAACACCTCTGTTAACCTGTCCCGTTCCCTCGTTGTACTTGGTCGAGTAGCCCGGGTTGAAAATATACGGCGCCTCGTCGGGGTCAATGCCCTTGCCACTATCCGACACTTTGAAAATTCCCGCTGCGCCGTCCACTGTACACCGGAGTTCGATGCGTCCTTTTTCGTCAATGGCCTCTATGCCGTTTGTCATTAAATTGGTCATTACAGACATGAGTAAGTTGTGGTCATTTAAGGCGTAGTCTCTCTCTATGGTGCTGTTGAACTCTATTGTTTTGCCATGTGAATCGGCCAGCGTCTCACCAAAATGCTCAATAAATCTGATGAAATCCGAAAGGCGCATGAGATCCCCTTCTTCGTGAAGACTAACCGCATTGCTGATGCCAGTGACGGCGTTAAAATAATGTTTTTTTATTTCGTGCACATTTTTGGCGATGTCGAGGGCCTTCATCTTTCGCGCAGAATCTGTCAATGTGTCGTATTCCCTATACAAGAGAAAGGCATCGTCCATAACCTGTTCTACATTTTCCATGTTGTTTTTAAGAAAATAGATTTCACCACTCAGATTCGCCATCAACTGAATTTGCTTTCGATAGCGCTTATCGTGCTCCTCGCGTTTTAAAAATGACTTGTAGTACATAATCATGCTCGATGCCACACTGCATAAAAACGCTCTGATGAGCGCCACAGCGAGAAGCGTTGCCATAATGTTGCTCCCCAGATAGGCCTGGTACCCAAAACGGCTGATGAACTCGACGCCGTTTCCAATAAAATCCCCTGCAAATGCCGCAATAAAAAGCCGGTAAATACTTTTTTCATCGGCGCGGTAAAAGATGAGAAAAAATACAATGCCATAGGTCAAATCAAAATATAAGAAAGGAAAATCACTGAGAAAAGCGGCTTTAAAGTTCCCATAGAAGTAAAAGCCCGTAACGGTTCTAAAAAAGAGACCAAATGAGGTAATCACCGTTGCAGTTACAATCGGATTTAATTTGTTGTCGAGATAGTAATAGATGGGCAAAATGACGACGGCGATGTTAATGGTGTAGTCAAAGGGAAACAGCGCCAGATTAAAGCCCGCCAGTATCGCATCAATAACAGCAATCACCAGCATTTTAGCCCCATAACTCTTGAGGTATTGTTCAAATTTAACGGTTTTAATCATCGGGCACCTCTTGAACCGCAGATTTCAAGTAAGGGGTCATCCCCTCGTAAAGAATCAGTGCCTGTCGCCCGGCTTCTGATAGGTCGTAAATGCCTTTCTCCACCCGCTGGAACCACCTGTAGTAATTTTTATACAAAATGGTCCCCGTCTTTTTCTCATGGCATCCCAGCGCGCGGAGCGCCTTTGGCGATAAGGGACCGCGATCGTCCAGACAATAGGCAATTTTAAGGGACTCTTCCCTATAAGCCGTCATCAGCTTCTTTTGATGACTGCCTGCGACATTGCCGTCCACAGAGCGGTTGTTGAATTCCTCAATAAGTGCCGCTTTCTTATGGCGCTGACGTTGACGGGAGCGTTCAAAATCAAAGGGCTTGGCCTCTAAAATCGTCCGCACTTCCGGAGGGTCGCTTTTAAAATCCACAGTTACCCACCCGACCTGTAGCCGCTTTAACGTCTCTATGGTGCGTTTTGCGCGCTTGTTGCGCACCGTTTTGCCGTTATGGACTGTGGCGATGTACACGAAGTCTGCGTATTTTTGGCGTTCAACCGCTTGATTGATCACTTCTAGGTTTAGGGTCACTTTCATTTCTAAAGCCACGACACACGACGTGTCAAAAATCCCCACCATGTCCACGTGATTGACTTCTGAGCGCACCTCACACCCCTTGGATTCCAGCCAATTTCGGCACGGCGCGTGTAAATCGGATTCTTTCATAGACAAACTCTCTTCTCTGTTTACTTGCGTTTAGGTCTTCTTCTCTCTATTTTAATCAATTCTGCAATCAAAGTCCAATAAGATTTCTACGCGACGCCTGAGGCTTTGGACTCGGCACATGTTTTCAAAAAAAGACCCCCCCATCGCCCGTCGGACGAAAAGGGGGGATGTGCGTTTGTTCTAAAACGGCGCGTAGTTCTGATCAGCCCACCAGCCGTCAATCATTTGATCGTAGGCCTTTGAAAACTGCTCGAGGTGCACCTGTTCCCATTTTGCTAAAACTTCAAAGAGTTGCTTAGCCGGTTCATAAGGCGTATCCGCCTTGGCTTTTTCGTAGAAGGCGACAGAAGCGCGTTCCATTTCAATGCTGATACCAAAAACTGAGATGGCCAAGTTGGCACTTTGCGTCTTTAAATTGTCCCAGTTGAAGATTCCCGGTGAAGGCGGGTTTTCAAGTGTCGCCAATGTACTGTTGTCCATAGGGTCCACACTGAGCTTCTTAAAGGCGTCTCTCAACCACTCGATGTGCTTGAGTTCTTCATTTGCCAACATTAGGAACGTGTCTTTCACTTCTTTGTCTTCCGTATTGTAGGCCGCCATTTTGTAAAACTCGTACCCTTCCACTTCGTTTAAGATCGCTGTTTTAAAAATTTCTACATCTTTTTGTAACATCATTCAACGTTCTCCTTTCATCGCATCTGAGCCAAATCCGGCACGGGACTACTTGCCCATTTTTTTCGCGAGGTGGTACAGCGGTCTAACGCCGACACCTGTTCCGCCTTTTGAATACATGCCGGCAGGCTTTTCAGTAAACGCAGTACCTGCTATATCTATGTGTACCCACGGAATGTCTTTTACAAACGCCCCGATGAAAAGACCGGCTGTAATCGTTCCCGGCGCCCCTGCTGTGTTGGTTAAATCCGCGTAGTCGTGCTTGATAAGTTCTTTAAACTCGTCGAAAATCGGCATGCGCCACGCGTTTTCATCTGATTTATCAAACGCGCGCTCGATGCGCTCGGCAAACCCATCGTCACTTGAAATCATCGGTGTGCCAGCAGCACCTAAACAGTGAATTGCCGCACCGGTGAGTGTGGCAATATCCACCACCGAGGTCACTTTTTCATGTTCTTGAATGTACGTCACAGCGTCTACAAGTGTCAGACGGCCTTCTGCATCGGTGTTGCCGATGAAGATCGATTTGCCGCCCATCGATTGAATGATGTCACCCGGCTTATAGCTGACACCTGAAATCATGTTTTCACAGGCAGCCACCACAGCGGTAACATTAACTTTGAGACCGGCTTTGGCAATAGCGCCCATAGCGCCGATAACAGCAGCTGCGCCGCCCATGTCGCATTTCATCGTCACCATACCCGCTGTCGGCTTAATAGAAAGGCCACCTGAATCGTACGTCAAGCCCTTGCCGACAAGGCCCAAACGCTCGTCGGAGCCCTCAGCACCGTTGTAGCGCATTACAATCAGCTTCGGTTCCTCTGAAGACGCCTTAGCCACAGCCCAAAACGCGTGCATGTTCAGTTCTAAAATAGCGTCTTTGCCTTTAATTTCAACCTCAAAACCCGTCTGCTCGCCAAGTGCCGTTACTTCTTCTGCGAGTTTTGCCGGTGTGATGACATTGGCCGGTTCGTTGACGAGGTAGCGGGCAAACGCCGTTTGCTCACCTAAAATCTGCCCCTCTTCAAAAGCTGCCTCTACAAGGTTCTCAGGATTGACCCTCACCGTTTGCACGCTGCTCGGTTTCGCTTCAGATTTATAAGTGTCAAAGGCGTAATCCGATAGAACCAGTGTCTCTGCAAGTACTCGAGAAATGTGCTTGTTGTTGGCGCTAAGACTCAATACCGCTTCCACATCGACACCGATGGTCTCGAGGCGCTTCGCTTTTAAGGCTTTGTATGCTGTCGCCAACGCTTTTCTAAATTTTGTGCTTGTAAACGTGTCGCCATTTCCCAGGCCCACAGCTTGTACTTCGATAATGCGTCCCGCTTTTACAACCGTAAAGCCCGCTGTCTGGCCGATTTTACCTTCAAAAGTACCGCGTTCTTTGGCGGCGTTTAGATAGCGAACGACTTCGGCATCTCTACCTTCCAACTCAAAAGCGTCTTTGACGCCTACAATTAACCCGTCTACACCTTCGAGCTCAAATGCTTCTAATTTTAATGTCATATGTGACCTCCTCTATTTTTCGTGACCCGATATATTAAAAGTTTACCATAGTCTCCCTATAACCGATACCCCGAACGCGAAGATTACATCACTTTTTCTTTTAAAATATGTTAAACTATCTTTGGACAGGTATATGCACTGTCCCATTAGATTGAAGAGGTGAACTATGAAACAGACAAAATTATACTTATTGTCCGGCTTTTTAGGCGCCGGAAAGACGAGTTTTCTCAAAAAAATGCTCGATCGACAGAAGGACAAAAAAATCGGTATTATCATGAACGAGTTCGGCCGCATCAGCATCGACGGTCCGATACTCGATACCCAGGACATCCAGATGACCGAACTCACACGAGGTTCAATTTTTTGCTCGTGCTTAAAGCTCTCCTTTATCGATGCCCTCATACAAATGGCAGACAAAGACCTCGACTATGTCTTCGTCGAGTCGTCGGGTTTGGCCGATCCCTCTAATATTGGTGAGTTTTTATCCCTAGTTTCGACAAAGGTGGCACATCCTTACGCCTATTCCGGCGCAATCTGTATTGTCGACGGCGTCCACTTCCTCAACCAATACAACGAGCTGGAAACCATCGTTCGACAAATAAAGTGTGCCGACCTCGTCATCATCAGCAAAATCGACTTAATCGACCGAAACACCGTCACCGGTATCAAAAATGCCATTATCGGCATCAACCCGCAGTGTCGCGTATTGGAGTCCGATCACTACGACATCGACTTCTCCTTTATAGGCTATGCGTTGAACAACGGTGCAGTCCCTGCGCCAATCGACTCTCTCAACACTGAGGAAAATAAGCCGAAGACCCTCGTTCTCACTTATGACGCCCCTGTTGAAGAGGCGGCACTCAATGCGTTTTTAGAAGCCCTTGCACCGAGCGCGTACCGCATCAAGGGCTTTGTAGAACTGGATACGGGATTGAAACAAGTCGACGTCGTCGGTGAACGCATCGATATGATCCCCGCCGACTTTAAGTTCGAGCAATCGACCCTGGTGGTTATCTCCAAAATCGGCGTGCAAATTATTCGGCCACTGGACAGCGCGTGGCAGTCTCTTTGCCGCGTACCGATGAAACTTTCCAACTGATTTCTTTTCTTAAGTACAACCACAACGAACACGCTCTACCAAAGACATCGTCTCCTCGCGATGTCTTTTTTGTATATTTGCGTCATTTTCGGATATATACTCAATAGGACTTGACACAAACTCTTTAAAGGCGTACAATGTGACCATAAGGTCATATGACCACCAAGTCACATTTTTTTTAGAAAGGAGGTCCTCTTGCCAAAAGATACTTTTTTCAACTTGCCTGAAGAAAAGCAGCAGCTCATTATGGATGCCGCCATCTCCGAGTTTGAAAACAATCCTTACGACCAAGCCAGCATCAATCGCATTATCGCTGCCGCCGGTATTCCAAAAGGGAGCTTTTATCAGTATTTTTCAGATAAAAAAGATTTGTACAAACACTTGATACAGGGCATCGTCGCAGAAAAACTCAAATACATCACACCGGTGATGGAAAACCCCATGGCGCATCCTTTCTTCGAAGTCGCCAGAGCCATGAACCGCTCAGCCATACAGTTTGCCAACGACAACCCGCAATTTATGCGCATCGGTCGTTTCCTGCTCAAAGACAAAACCCACCCCATTTATCTTGAAATCATCGGCGAAAACGAAGCGCAAGCGGCACACTATTACGAGCTCTTGCTAACTAAAGCCATCGAACGCGGCGAGTTTAGAGACAATTTAAACGTGAAACTCACTGCGCACATGCTCTTTTCCCTCAGCACTCAAATCGTCGACTACAACGGCGATATCCTGCACCCCCAATGGCTTGAAAACACATTTAAAGCCCTAGATGAGTTGCTCGACCTTTTTGCATACGGCATGCTCAAAGGCCAAGAGGCGACGCACCCTAAAGGAGGTTGTCCATGATTACAGTGAAAAACTTAAACCACTCGTACAACAAAGACGGCAAATACGCCGTAAAAGGCGTCGACTTTGAAGTGAAAAAAGGCGAAGTCTTTGGGTTTCTCGGCCCTTCAGGCGCGGGAAAATCCACCACGCAAGGCATCTTAACCGGTCTCCTACCCCTGCAAGAAGGCGCTGTCACCGTGGCGGGGTACAACATGAAAAAACCGAAGCGCGAAATGTTCAACAAACTCGGCGTCTCTTTTGAGCAGTCCAATGTTTACGGCAAGCTCACCGCCTACGAAAACCTCGCGTTTTACGCCAAACTCTTCGATGTTAACACCCTCGATCCCATGGCGTTACTCGAACTCGTCGGTCTCAAACACGTCGCACATAAAAAAGCCGCCACATTTTCCAAGGGGATGAAACACCGCCTGACGTTTGTCAGAAGTATGTTGAATCAACCGGAACTTTGGTTTCTCGACGAGCCCACAACGGGACTCGACCCTGCCATCGCCAGTCAAATCAAAGACATCGTCAAACAGAAAAACGAAGGCGGCACCACCGTGTTTTTAACGACGCATAACATGCATGTCGCCGATGAGCTCTGCGATCGCGTGGCCTTTATTATCGACGGCGAAATCAAAGTTATCGACTCACCGTACAACCTCAAGTTGAAGCACGGTGAAAAAATGGTCTCTGTCACCCATTTGGAAAACAAAGAGCGCCTAACGGAGAACTTGTCCCTTATTGTAGATGAAGACAAGCGTCGACTCGCCGCCATTATTGAAACCGGTCGCATTGAGACCATGCACACCAAAGAAGCTACTTTAGAGGAAATCTTTATCAAAGTAACGGGGAGGGGGTTGAAGTAAATGAAAAAACTCTGGGTGACGTTTCTAAAAGACGCCAAGCTCTCATTTAACGGCTTGTACTTTTACATTGAAATCGGTTTGGCCGCTGTGTTCGTTCTCGTCATGCTCTTCGTCGTTCCCGAAAACTTCGACCAAACACAGGCCCTAGCGGTCTATGCCGATTCCCCTTACAAGGAAATGGCCCAAGCTTTTGAGGCCGAAGGCGCCGATGTCGTCTACGCCGATTCCCTAGAAGCCCTAAAAAAACTGGTTGACGAAGACCGCTCGCGCATGGGCATCGCCGTATACAACGACGGGACACAGCCGGTGTTCGAATACGTTCTTCAAGGTTACGAAGGCGACCGTCTAAAAGCCCTTCTCAAAGACGGCTATGACTTTCCCGACGTCGGCATCCAAACAACACCTGTTGAAACGCAAACACTGACGCCCGACGCCGAGCGCCTATCTGACCGCAACACCATATTGCCCATCTATTTCACCATCAACGTCGCATTAATGGGGCTGTTTATTATCGCCTCTTACATCTTCCTCGACAAAGATGAAGGCGTTATCAAAGCTTATGCAGTGGCACCTGTGGCCATCTGGCAGTACCTTGCCAGCAAAGTGATGATTATGAGTGTCGTCGGCATTGTCACCTCGCTCTTTGTCACTGTTGCACTGGTGGGCTTTGAAGTCAATTACTTATACCTTATAGGGCTCGTCTTTGCCTTTAATCTCTTTGGCTCCACACTCGGCCTCGTGTTGGCAAGCTTTTTCGACACCATGGCCAAAGCCATGGGCGCTATGTACGCCGGTATTATGATCTTAATGTTGCCTTCCATTGCCTATATGATGCCGGCATTTACCCCTGCCGTTATCAAATGGTTTCCATCGTACCCGATGTTGTTCGCCTTTCGGGAACTGCTGCTGCAAAACGGCGACCGCTCGTACATGCTCACTCAAATGGGCCTGTTTATCGCACTAGCCGCCGCGTTGTTCGCCCTTGCCAATTGGCGATTTAAAAAGACGCTAACCGTCTAAGGAGGTGAGATGATGAAACGTATTTTGGCAATTGTTGCAAGAGATTTTAAAAGCGGTACAAGGGACTGGCTAATTGTCTACTTAAGTATTGCCCCCCTTCTAATCGCGTTCATTTTAAGACTGTTCATTCCAAGTGCCGGTGACTCACTGCTCCACTTGGCCATGCTGGAAGACGATGCCCTGACGGAGACGATGACAACTTACGCCACCGTCGAAGTCTACGACGACTTAGAAGCCATTGAACAGCGCGTGATGAAAACCGACGACATCCTCGGTCTCGTCACAGGGCCGGACAGACACAAGATCATCCGTCAAGGTAATGAAATCGGCGATCTTCACACACTGCTTGAAACCCTTCTTAAAAACATTGAGAGCCGTGCTGTCGACGCGCCTATAGACGTTAGAGTCTCAGACGTCGGCTTTAAAATTTCACCGCTCCAACTGGAAGGCGGGACACTGCTGCTGATTATGACCACCGTTTTCGGGGGCATGCTCATCGTCCTCAATCTCGTCGATGAAAAGATGTACCAGACCCTTCAAGCACTTAATGTCGCCCCTGTGAGGCGCTATGAACTGATTTTAGGCAAGGGGTTCTTAGGCCTTCTCCTGCCGATTATAGGTGCACTCGGTGCCGTATGGATATTAGGTTTTAAAGACATCCACTTCGGTATGTTCCTCGTAACGTTGCTGAGCATTTCATTAATCAGCATGATTATCGGATTCCTCATTGGCGTTATGAACAACGAACCCATCGCCGCCATCGCCAGTATGAAGATGATCTTCGTTCCCGTTTTAGCCTCAGTTTTCGGCGCGATGTTTTTAAGTGACAAATGGCACCCCCTGTTGTATTGGTCGCCTTTCTATTGGGCCTACGACAGTTTGCACGCCATCTTTCTAAAACAGGCTACATGGCCTTTGATTCTCACCAATGCTCTCTGGGTGGTGCTCATTACAGCGGCGGTTTTCGTCGGGTTGAGAAAACGTATTAACAGAGGGTTTAACTAAGGAGGTCTCTTATGAACGGTTTGGCTTTACTCGGTATTCTACTGTTGGTTTACGGCGTTGTCGTCATTGGTTTTACGCTGAAAAAGCCCGAATCCATGTGGCAGATGAAAAAGATACAACTGTTTATCAAAGTGCTCGGAGAAAAGGGCACCGACATCTTTTTCTACATCTTTGGCGTCATTTGCGTCGCCGGCGGCATTATACTGCTCACTCAATAAACACAAAAAAATCTCAGGGCGCTATGCTCTGAGATTTTTTATGTGTTCTTTTGTTACTTTTTAACGCCACTTTAAAAGCGCTTCGTAGACGCGATCGTCCAAGTAAGCGCGGTACCGTTCGGGATTGCGCCGAATTTCAGTACCCGAAATTCGGTAGGTCTCCCGCTCGGCGTCGACGACGACATTTTCCGCCCCCAGCGCCTTGCTCATTCGCGCGCCGTAAGGTTCACTTGAAAAGAACTTGTCGATGCGTCTGTGGGCCACCAGCGATGCAATATAGCGCTCATGCTTTTGCTGAATGGCTTCTGTGTACCCTTTGTCTTTCGGGACATCGTCCGCTTCTATAACTTCGACCTCCGGGTAGAGATGACGTATCCAGTCCGCTCTGATACCGAGGGGAATGTCCGTAATTTCTTGGGCATCGTAGACGATAACCACCAAATGATCGACGGCCGCCAGCGCCTTTTCGATTAAATACTGATGGCCTTTGTGAAGCGGTGCAAATTTGCCCAGTGTCAGTCCCGTCATTGTGCACCCTCCTCTAAGAATATCGACGTGTAGTAATGCGTGTAGAGTGCCAAAAGCGCCTTTAAAAGCGGCGTATAACGCCCCTTTTCATCAGCTGATGACACGCGCTCTTCGAAAACCGCCTGAAGGGTACCGTAATACCACTGCTGCTGTGTTGCATCGGCATTAAAGCCCTTAAAACTGGCTTCCAAACTGCCTGAAGTTAAGTAAACGGCGTACACCTCGCTTAAATTGTGAATTTTATCTGCAAGGGGAACCAACAACGACCTAGCGGGCAACTGTTCCAGTTTTTCCACAGTCGCCATCTTTCTGACGCGCCACGACAACGTCTTATCATCTTCACTGGCGTCCTGAACCAACTTTAAAACAGCTGGTGAAAACGCCGCTTCAAGCGTCTCAGCCGTGACACAGGTGTCTTCCAGCACATCGTGCAAAAAAGCGGCCGCAACCACCTCGGGCTCTAGGGACATACGACGCTGTGCCGCCGTCTCAACGAGCAGTGTCCCCACCGAAAAAGGGTGCCCGATGTACGGGCGCACCACCCCTTTACGGCTCTGTTCACGATGCCATTCTGCTGCGCAGTAAAGCGCTTTTTGTACCATACTGTCGAGAATAACCATATTTCCCCCTAGACCTCGATTTCAAGCCAACGCTCGCCGAGTACGTGGATAAGTGCCGCCCCAATCGGCGCCGTCACCACAATGGAAAGCACCGCAATCGCCAATATCAGTTCGCCCTGAGGCATGTTAAGTGCGAGGGGCACCCCGCCAATGGCCGCTTGAACTGTCGCTTTCGGCAAATACGCCACCACGCAGAAAACCCGCTCCTTAAATGTGAAGCCGCTACCTGTGGTCGCAATAAATACGCCGATGCTTCGCGCCACCAGGCCGATGGCGATAATGGCGAGGCCGATGAGACCGGAATCCAGCACCACGTGAATGTTCACTTCCGCCCCGACGAGGACGAAGAGCAAGAGTTCTGCAAAGATCCAAATCTTGCCGAACTTATTGGACAAGCGCTTTCCTAGCGCGCTGTCTTTTTCCAAAATAATAAAACCAATGGCCATAACGCCAATGAGGCCGGCGATTTCAATTTGATTTTTCAAAAGCGCTTCAAGCCCTGTAATCAATGTCGCCACAGCTAACAAGTAAAGAGCCTTATGCGTGTCGCGCATGGGATAGCGTCGAAACAACCAAAGCAATAGAAACCCCGTAAAGACCCCGAGGCCGACGCCGAGAAGAATGGCCACGGGAATTTTGGCAATTTCGACGCCGATGTTAACATGCGAACCGCTGTAAAGACCCACAAACGCCGAGAACAAAGTAATGGCAAACACATCGTCTATAGACGCACTGGCCAATATAAGCGTCGGAATCCCTTTATGAGCCCCTCGGCCTTCTTGAGCATACTGAATCATCTTCGGAACGACCACCGCCGGCGATACGGCTGCGATAATAAATCCGAGGACACCGCCGACGACAAAAGGCCAATCCAGTAGCCAAACACAAGCCCCTGCAATGGCAAGCCCTTCAAAGACCCCAGGTAAAAAACTCATCAACAGTGCCGGACGGCCGACCTTGTGCAGAGCGGACCGGCTGACGCCCAGTCCCGCTCTGAGTAAAATGACAATCAGTGCGATTTTCCTAAAGTCAGAAGACACCACCAACAAGTGGTCGTCCATTATATTGAGGACATAAGGACCAATAAGAATCCCCGTGGCGAGCATACCGATAAGGCCCGGGAGCCTCATTTTTTTAAAAAGGGCACTCGACGCCAATCCCAAAATAATGACGATTCCCAGTGTTGTTACCATTTAACGCTCACCTATCTTTCGCGCATAAACGCTTCTATTTCATCCACCGTTCTCGGAATCCCTTCTGAGAGCACTTCATTCCCCGTAGCGGTAACGAGCACATCTTCTTCAATGCGAATACCGATGCCTTCTTTTTCAATATACAGCCCCGGCTCTACAGTCAGCACCATTCCCGGTTCAATTGCACCGGTTCTCGGACCGAGGTCGTGTACATCGAGACCGAGGTGATGGCTCACGCCGTGGTAGTAATAAAGACCGAGGTCTTTGTCTTCCGTCATGACGCCGAGCGCCTTGAGGCTTTCAGTGAGAGATGCCTGACAAATTTTGTTGAGGTCTTCTAAAAGCGTTCCCGGCTTTATGGCTTCAATAACGGCATCTTGAGCTTTTAATACGCTGTTGTACACCGCTTTTTGCCTTTCGGTAAAAATGCCGTCTACAGGGAAAGTTCTCGATATATCAGCTGCGTACTCTTGGTACTGCGCCCCTAAATCCAATAAGACGAGTTCACCAGATGAAACCGGTTTGTTGTTTTCTACATAGTGTAGAATAACCGCATCGGTACCTGATGCCGCAATGGTTGGAAAAGAGTTGCCATCGGCGCCGTTCATTCGAATGCTGTGTGCAAAAGTCGATTCCAACTGGTATTCGTATACGCCGGGCTTCAGCAGACAGAGAATTGCCTCGAGACCTTCCTTCGTCATGTGAACCGCTTTTTTAATCTGCTCGATTTCAAAAGGTTCTTTAATGGTTCTCAACGACGTCAGTATCGGATGAAGTGTTTTAATCGCCACAAATGGGTACCGCTCCATAAACTGCTTGCAATAACGCGCCGCCGTACTGTCCGCCTCTTTCGGGTTCAGCTTTTCAAGGTCGAGGTACAGGCGCTGAACTTTGTCTTGGTAAATCAAGCGGTTAATCCAGCCTTCAAATTCCTCGAGATAAGCTATCGCTTTGACGCCGGATTTTTCTTCCGCTGCCGCTTTGGTCGTCTTACGGCCAATCCACTTTTCGATGTCGTAATCCGGTTTTTCGATGAACAGCGTCGACTCTAAGCCGTTAGCCGTCTTAAGTACCGCTAAAATAAAGTGTTCTTCACAGCACCCGGACAGATAGTAAAAATTCTTGTTGGTTAAAAAAGCGTAATGCGCGTCTGCGGTACTCTTAGGGGCACTGCCGTTAAATAGAAGCGCCAAATCGCCCACTTCGAGGTACTGGTCTAACTTTTGTCTGTTGTTTTCAAAAAATGTCTTCACTGTTCATCCTCCATTGTTCGTATTTTATTCTAAAAACAGTTTACCACAACTTTACCCTTTGTACAGCATGCGATTGTACGTGTGTCTAAAACCCATTTTCTCATAAAGTTTTTTCGCGCCTTTATTGTCGAGGTCTACGTGAAGCGACAAGTTGCCGTCAGTGACCTCAATGGCTTTTTCTATAAGTGCCGTTCCGACGCCACGGCCTTTGGTCGACGCATGGGTTCCGATATAAGCCAAGTGATAGCTCGGTATGAAATTCTCGAATCCCGTGTTAACGACAATACAAACGCCTTCATAGCGGTCATCCCGCTTGGCAAGGAGAATAAAGCCGTCGCGGTTGGCGTGTTCAATAGCGTCTTCCGTCTCTGCGGTGGAATCGGCATACTGTGCCAGCCACTGCCGCGTGTAATCGATGAGCGCTTTTTTAGACACTTCATCAAAATCGGCGATGTCGTCAATCTGCACTTCTGTCTTGCCGTCGTTTAAGACGATGAGGTGTGCGTCACCACTCAGTTTCCCCGCTTTCGCCAACTGGTAAAAAGCGCCTAGCGCATACGATTGACTTTCGCTCAAGCGAATGCCCTCCGTTTGCTTCAAAAGTTTTACAGCTGCTTTTAAAGAGGCTTCTTCTACCATAACGGTGTTGTCCGAAATCGCGCACATGTTGTGTTTGCTTTTAATCCCGTTAATGACTTGAGGCCTTTCTTTAAAGCGTCCCTCTATCCACATTTTATACAGCGCCCGGGAAACGGTGCTTTCTGAAAGCGCCAAATTCTCCTGAACAAAGAAAGAGGCGAGCGGTTGTTCTACTTTTCTAAGACATTCCTCTGCCAGTTCCTCACTGACCACTTCCCGTATAAATGCCGTGTTGTATTCGGCGCGAATCAAATGCGCCTTGTCCGAGGTCAGGAGCGGAGAGAGACAGCTTTCTGCTTCTTTTAAGCTGTACGTTGAGTAATCTAAATAATTGGGAAACGACAGGTGCGCGCGTTTCCACTTTTCACTTTTAAAAACAGGAATGACAGGTGTCACACCGTGGTAATCGGCATAGTGTGTAACGATTTTAGTGAAGCGTTGCTTTCCCAGCACCACTACTTTCTCAGCGCCCAAATGCTTCGTTTCAATAATGGCCATTTCCGCCAACCGATCGATTAAATGACCTTTGGGATTTGTTCCTTCGAGTTTTAAATAGATTTTTCCAACACCAAGTGCTTTCTCAAACTGCTTGGCGCGAAGCAATGGGGTTTTTCCTGTTTTTCTCATAAACACATCCTTTCATCATAACAATAAGTGACCGTATGCCATTTTATTATACCAAGATGAAAAAGAAGCGTCAAACTGCGCATTATAAAGGTTTTGATAGTAAAAGTGTAAATGTTTTTGGTATGCCGGCGTCAAAGGTTTCCGAAGACTGGTTCGGATGTTCGTAAAGCCCCTTGACAACGAGGCCGGCCTCTACAGCCTGTGTCACGATTTCCCCGAGAGTCCACTTGCGCAAATAAACTGTTTCATGCGCCCCCTCGTCGAGGTATTTGTCAAATGCAACCGGCTGTGCCACCAGTGCCTCGCTGAAATAGTCGCCTGCCACTTTGTGCTTGCGCACTTTTGCCGTGCTGCCTCTCGATACGATAAGCTTTGTGCTCACCGGGTGAAAATCGCGCACAAGGGCAATGCCCCCCGGCACAAGGGCTTCTGTCATCACCTTAAAAAAGGGGACCAAGTCTGTAAAATAATGCAGGATGCCCATTTCCGCAACCACTGTATCGTAAGGTGTTGCACTGCGAAAAGTCAGCACGTCCTCACAGAGGTACTCTAGCCGGACATCTGCTGCCGCGGCCAATGCCAAAGCGTACCTTCTGTTCGCCTCTGAAAAATCCACCACCGTTACATCGGCTCCCAACAATGCGAAGCACACGGCTTTGTTCCCGTTGGAGCCCATGAGATTGAGCAGCCGCTTTCCCGCGACTTCGGGCAAATACGCCATTACCCCTTTTACGATTTTCTCCGGATCTGCACGCAGTTTCTCCGCGTAAGCTTCCGGTGTTCCAAATCGCGTTATCCATGCGGCATACGCCGCTTCATTCCATGCTGATTGATTTTGATTCATTGTACATCCTTTCACTTTATAAGCTCTTTAAATTCTATCATATTTTCATCAAATATACGCTTGTCGTGTTGACTTTCGCTTCAATTAAGGGTAAAATTTTTGAGTTGTGTGTCTTTTTGGTCACACCACTTGTACAGGACGCTATTAAATTTTAAATAGAAGGATATGTTTATGTCAAAATTGCTTAACCAAGAGGTTAAAAAAAGAAGAACCTTTGCCATCATCTCGCATCCCGATGCCGGTAAAACCACCCTCACCGAGAAATTTCTGCTCTACGGGGGCGCCATACGCGAAGCGGGATCTGTTAAATCCAGAAAATCTTCCAAACACGCGGTATCCGACTGGATGGAAATCGAGAAACAAAGGGGGATCTCGGTAACGTCGAGTGTGCTCCAATTCAACTACGACGATCACTGCATCAATATTCTCGACACCCCGGGTCACCAGGACTTCAGTGAAGACACTTACCGAACACTTATGGCCGCCGACAGTGCGGTCATGGTCGTCGACTCCGCCAAAGGGGTTGAGGCGCAAACTGAAAAACTGTTCAAAGTCTGTAAAATGCGCGGCATTCCGATTTTCACGTTTATTAACAAACTCGATCGACAGGGGCGTGACCCATTTGAACTCATGGAAGACATCGAAAATACGTTGGGCATCCGCTCTTACCCGATGAACTGGCCGGCGGGAAACGGCAAGAACTTCAAAGGGGTCTACAATCGAATGGCCAAGCAAATGGAGGTTTTCGACGGCGGCAACCACGGACAGGCTAAAGCCGGTCTCGTTCAAGGTGAGCTCTCCGATGACAAGTTCAGAACCCTCCTTGGAGAAAGCCTACACGATAAAATGATGGAAGATCTCGAACTCCTCGATTGCGCAGGCGACGATTACGACATCGATAAGATTCTCAGCGGCGAGCTCACGCCTGTTTTCTTCGGCAGTGCCTTGACCAATTTCGGCGTCGAGCCCTTCTTGAAGAAGTTTATCGAGCTGACGCCTCCGCCAACTGCTAGAAACAGCAACCTCGGCCTTATTGAGCCGACAACGGACAACTTTACAGGGTTTATTTTTAAAATTCAAGCCAATATGAACCCGACGCACCGCGACCGCATTGCGTTTCTGAGAATCTGTTCGGGAACATTTGAGAAGGGCATGCAGGTCAACCACGTACAAGAAGGCAAGAAAGTTAGACTTGCACAGCCACAGCAGTTTATGGCGCAAGACCGCGTCATTGTGGAAAAAGCCTACGCAGGCGACATCATCGGCATCCACGACCCCGGCATCTTTAAAATTGGCGACACACTCTGTGAAGACAGCTCAAAAGTCGTCTACGACGGCATTCCAGTGTTTGCACCGGAACATTTTGCCAAGGTCTTTACTAAGAACGCCATGAAGCGCAAGCAATTTCTCAAAGGCATCAACCAGCTCGCTGAAGAAGGTAGCATTCAGGTCTTTAGAAGACCGAATATCGGCGTGGAAGAACTGATTATCGGCGTCGTCGGCGCCCTCCAATTCGAAGTGCTCGAATACCGCCTCAAAAACGAATACGGCGTCGATGTCATTCGAGAGAACCTGCCGTTCCGACATGTGCGCTGGATTAACGCCGACGCCTTCGACCTCAAAAAGATTTCCATGACCATGGACACGATGATTGTTCAAGACGAAGATGAACACCCTGTGGCGCTCTTCCAAAACGACTGGTCGATTCGACAGTTTGAAGAACGAAACGATACACTGACTTTGAAAGAGATTTCTTTGCGCAGAGGACAATAACAAGACACAACTTACAGCCATTTCATAGGGAATCCTATGGAATGGTTGTTTTTTATCGTTTTTCTTTGTGTTATAATAAAGTGAAGTTCTCAAAGAACTTACGACTATTCTAAAGGAGGCACCCAATGGTAAAATTCGTTGCCAACTTTCTCTTTGTGCTTATAATCTTTGTACTTGCAACGGCTATACCCCTTAGTATGGACATTTTTTCTCTGGATTTATCGCCAGTTATTATAGACGAACCAACCGATGACGGAACGGCGCTCCCTGCGCATTACACGTTTACGGGGAACAACAGCCCCTATGGGTCTTTGAGTTTTACGGTCAAAAGTGACAAGGGCACTGTAGACAGTGGCTATCTCGAACCTTTACAAATACGCCTCACCGATGCCGCCGGCGCAGAGACAGTGGTCGATTTTCCGGAAACAGTGACAACCACTGCCACTGAAGAGGGCGGCCAATTGGTGACTGTCGACCTCGACACGTTCACAAACATTTTGGAGACGGGCTACTACACGGCGACATTGGTCACTTCTGAGAGCGCCTATGACATCGACGCTTCCAACCCGCCCATGGGTTATTTAGACGCTTTTAAAGAAACTTACAGCTACGCAATTGCCCCACCGGCACCTGCCGACGGAAAAGAACGCGTGCGCTTTTACTACCCGGACCCGACGTACAGCCATCTCGTGCCGATAACGCGCGATGTCGCCACAGGCGGCAACTACTGGCGCTATGTATACAACACACTGGTCAACGCCCCACCGACCTTTCTCGGCACTTACGAAGGCGAAACCGTTCTGCCGCCTTCACCGAACATCCGCCTCGGCGGCAAGACGGCTTATATCGACTGGTACTCAGCTGACCTCGTCGATATGACCGGTAAAATCCGATTGGCTCAGGAGGCCGTGGCTTACACTTTTCTGAGCAACGGTAGCCTAACTGGCGTTCAGTTCTTGCTGGACAACAGCACCTCGTCGTCTTACGACGGCATCGATTGGTCGGTTCCATACACCACGTTACCGAGCCCAGCAGTCTACCGAGTGACCACCGGACCCGACAGCAGCTTGTACCTATTACCACAAGCCGCAGAAGTGACTGCTACCGGTGAACCCGCGATTGAAGCCCTGTGGAAAACGCTCCTGACACCACCGGCAGACGCAACGGGCTTCATTGCAGTGGCCCCGCCGGACCTCGCGCTGAAGTCACAGACATTGCTTGAAGACGGCACCTTGTACCTCGACTTCAACAGCGCTTTTAACCGCTACTACACTACTGGAGGATCGCGGTACACGGCATTTGTCGATGCACTGATTCTCACCATGCGCTCTGTAGAAGGGGTGGACCGCATACGCGTAAAAGTCGACGGCGACCTTCCAGAAGATCCAGCACTTGCTGAAGTACGCGGCGACCTTCCGGCACTGAACTATACAGTTCCCGAAGCTTAGACTCAAATTGCCCGCATTCAAAAAACTGCCGACAAACGGCAGTTTTTTTATGCGCTACAGCGTGTGGTAAATATGTCCCGCCAAGGCGGCCAGCGCCGCTTTGTCCAGCACGTCGATGCACTTGCCCTCTCTAGAGAGCACCCCTTCGGCCTCCAGTGCCTGAAAGGCTCTATGCACTTGCCGGTATGTCGTCCCGATAAACTCCGAGACGTCTTGAAGCGAATGACTCAGTACAATTTTAGACCGGGTATCCACATAGGCCATTAGATAGCTGGCGAGACGGTTCTTTACAGGGTAGAGCAAGTTGTACGAATGGTGCCGTTCACTGGTGATGAGTTTGTCCGAAAGCGACCGCACCACATACCGAAGAAAGGGGGCATAATCAGTGGCACAAGTGCGCATAAGCGCCATGGGCACCCTAGCGAGAACAGTGGGCTTAACCGTTACCACAGAGCAAGTACAGGCAACATCGGTCATCAGCTCCACCTCCCCCAGTGAATTAAAATAGTCGTAGAACTGAATGAGAAGGGCGCGACCGTTCTCGTGAATCTGATAAAGTTTCAACTTGCCTTCAAGGAAAAAGTAAAAGTACTCCAGTGGTGCACCGGCTTCAAAAAGATGCTCTTCTCGGTCGTATTGCACCAACTCGATTGCCTCTAGGATGGCCGGCGGCAACATCGCATCCAGTGCGTACTTTTCCCTGTACACTTTTTGCCAACTAACATCGTCGATTATTTTCATTTTTTCCTCCAAACATGACATATGTCATATTTTTATATGGGTATCCATTCTATAATCAGTATACAAGATCAAATTCGAAAGGAGCTTACATGGCAAGCATTCTCGCCTATATTACCGGTGTTCTCATCAGCACCATGATTTACTTTAACAGCGCTTTGGGGCAGCAAACCTCCCCAATTCTAAGCAATATTTTGTTTCACAGCTTCGGCCTCACGGCCTTCGCCATTGTCTGTTGGATTCGGCGGAAAAAAGAAGCGCCGCTCACCTTCAAATGGAAATATCTAATCCCCGGTGCCCTCGGCTCCCTCACAGTAATGATGAACAACTGGATTGTCTTTGAAGTCGGCGTCTCCCTTATGGTCGCCCTTGGGCTCCTCGGTCAAATGATCGCCTCGGTGTGTATCGACGGCTTTGGCCTATTGGGACGCAAGCGCATTAAAATCAACGGCAATCAATGGTTCGGCATCGGCATTATCTGCGTCGGCCTCATCGTCATGGTCTTATAGGAGGTTGACACATGATTTATATACTCGCTATTATCACGGGCTTTTTCGTCAACGTGACGCCTATTATGAACGGCGTCAGTACAAAGGCCATCGGCACCTACCGCACGTCGCTCTTTCACTTTTTCTCAGCGGTCGTCACAGGTGTCCTCGCCTTCTTGCTCCTGTCGCCTATGAGCGATTTGGGCAAAATATCTTCCATATCACCGGTTTACTTAACCGGCGGCTTTATCGGGCTCTTCGTCGTTTCACTGATGAACTACTACGCGCCTAAACTCGAAGCCCTCTATGTCGCAGTACTGCCCTTTCTCGGTCAAATGACCATGGGACTGGTGCTCGACTATTTTGCTTTTGAATCTTTTGATATTCAAAAGGTGTTCGGCATGTTGATTATCCTGGTGGGCATCGTCGTCGCCAAATTGCCGAGCAAACAACCTGCGCCTAACCTTACTGGAGACTCTTGTTAGCCTCCGGCAAAGAACCCCCCTCGCGTGCTTATTCGCCAAGCGCACAAGGGGGGCTTTTTTAATTTTACTTACAGGACTCTTGATTTACCGGCGTAGACAATGCCTTTTGTGGAATCCAACGTCACATCTGACCCCTGCTTCAACAGCGTTGTCGCGTTGTTTGCGCCCACCACACACGGTTTTTTAAGGTTCAGTGCCACAATGGCGCCATGAGACGTATAGCCGCCCTCTTCGACAATTAGACCCGCCGCGCGCTCAATAAACGGCACGAGATCTTTGTCTGTTGAGGTTGCCACAATGATGTCGTCGTCTTCAAAGATGCCAGAGAGCTCTTCTGCCGAGCTACCGATGCACACTTTTCCCGTCACCAAGTTCTTCACCAGTCCCGTTCCTTTAATCAGGACTTCGCCGACGAGGTGGACTTTCATAATATTCGTCGCACCGGATACACCTACGGGAACGCCCGCGGTAATCACAGCGAGATCGCCGTCGGTGATAAAGCCGTTTTCTTTGGCCTTTTGAACCGACTCTTCAAAGATGGCGTCGGTAGAGGTCGCTTCGCCGATGACAAACGGGAAAACGCCCCAGACCAATGCCAATTTTCGGCACGCTCTGTTGCTGACGGTACAAGCGACAACAGGGGCTTTCGGTCTGAGCATAGAAACGCGTTTTGCCGTGAACCCTGAAGACGTCGCTGTGATAATAGCAGAGGCCTCAAGGTCGAGTGCTGTACTCGCCGTCGCTCTTGAAACAGAGTTGGTCACCCCGTAGTCGTCTGAAAGCTCAATGCGTTTTTGTAGGAGCTCATCGTAATTCAACGCCTTTTCTGCAGCGTGTGCAATGCGCGCCATGGTGCCCACCGCCTCAATTGGGTACTTGCCCGCAGCGGTTTCACCAGACAGCATCACCGCATCAGTACCGTCGAAGATGGCATTTGCCACATCTGTCGCCTCGGCACGTGTCGGTCTAGGGTTGCGGATCATTGAATCCAACATCTGTGTCGCCGTAATGACCGGCTTGCCTTCTTTGTTGCACAGTTCGATCATTTTCTTTTGGGCAATCGGTACGAGTTCCGTTGGAATCTCGACGCCGAGGTCGCCTCTGGCCACCATGAGGCCGTCAGAAACTTCCAGTATCGTTTCGAGGTTGTCCATACCCTCTTGGTTTTCAATTTTGGAGATGATGTGGATGCTGTCCGCGTGGTTTTCTTCTAAGACGCGTCTGATTTCCAATACGTCTTCTGCTTTTCGAATGAAAGAAGCCGCGATGAAATCGATGTCATTTTCAATGCCGAAGATGATATCGCTCACGTCTTTTTCCGTAATTGCCGGCAATTTAATGCTGACACCCGGTACATTGACCCCTTTGTTGTTTTTAACATCGCCGCCGTTTAAAACTTTTGTACGAATAGTCGTCTCTGTTGTCTCGAGGACTTCGAGCTCAATCAGACCGTCGTCAATGAGGATTTTGTCGCCGATTTTGACATCGCCGGGCAATCCCGAATAAGTGATGTGGCTTTTGTTTTGATTGCCGAGACACGGTTCCGTAGTCAAAAGAAACTCTTGTCCTTCTACTAGTGTGTATACCGCTTCTTCAAACTTACCCGTACGGATTTCAGGTCCTTTTGTGTCCAAAAGAATCGCAACGGGCATCTTCAGCTCTTCTCGAACTTCTTTAATCATATTGATACGCGCCAAATGCTCTTCGTGACTGCCGTGGGAGAAATTGAGTCTGGCAACGTTTAAGCCTTTGTGAACAAGGGCTTTGAAAACATCTTTGTTTTCACTTGCCGGACCGATGGTACAAACTATCTTCGTTTTTCTTAACATATAATCCTCCTATTTATTCTAAACATCCTGCGATGTCTATATAGCCAAAATACTTGCCAATTCATATATATCGTGGTCGTAATCCTTTTTCATCGCCAGTGCTTCTTCGAGCGAAATATCGATCATATCGCTGCCGTTAATGCCCACAGCCCTGCCGTATTGCCCATTGGCCAACAGGTCGACGGCATGTGCGCCCATTCGCGAGCCCAATATGCGGTCGCTTGGCGTCGGCGTACCGCCGCGCTGTAAGTAGCCGATAACACTGACTTTGACGTCTGACCCCGTCTTCGAGGTGATGCTGTCAGCCAACTCGTACGGTTTCCCCACGCCTTCTGCCAGCAGAATAATACTGTGGAGTTTGCCCCTTTTTTTGCCGCGCATAATCGTTTGACACAAACCGTCTATATCAAACGGGATTTCGGGGATAATCACCGCTTCTGCACCGCCTGCCAGGCCGGCGTAGAGGGCGATGTCCCCGCAGTCTCTCCCCATAACCTCTATGACGTTAACTGTGCCGTGGGAAGATGAAGTGTCTCGAATATTGCCAATGGCGTTGACCACCGTGTTGAGCGCAGTGTCAAACCCCAATGTGTAGTCGGTATACGCGAGGTCGTTGTCGATGGTGCCCGGTATGCCGATGGTGGGAAAACCGGCGTCGTAAAGCTTCTTGGCGCCATTGAACGACCCGTCGCCACCGATGACGACGAGACCCTCTATCTTAAAGACCTTTAGCATTTCCAAAGCGCGATTGAAGCCGACCTCTGTCTTAAAGTCAAGACAACGCGCCGTTCTGAGCATGGTGCCCCCTCTATGGATAATGTCGCCGACTGAAGCAATGCTCAAGGTTTCAATGTCACCGTTTATAAGCCCACGGTAACCTTGGTAAATGCCCGCCACATCGAGTCCTTTGTAAATGGCGGTTCTCACCACAGCGCGAATGGCTGCGTTCATGCCAGGGGCATCGCCGCCACTGGTTAATACACCGATTTTTTTCACAGATATCACTCCTTTTTACGCTTTGTCGTCAGTTTCACATTCTCTTTGCCGAGCATCTCACGCAAGTCGGCCATCGCCTTTGCATCGAGTACAACTTTCTGCTTCATCTTTAGTTTCTCTTGCGTTTGAGCCAAAAACAAAACGACTTTTGCCCCTTTGCTCTCAGAAGTCGTCAGGGTTTTCATAAACGCCATAAACTTTTGAGCGGCCGCCGCCTCTTTGTGCGGTACGCGTACATAAAGTATCTTTTCTTCCGCGCCCACTTCCGGCAACGGTCTTATGCGATCCGCTATAATTTTGGGGGCTTCGTCTTCTTTAATTTGCAGATGCCCTGCAATTAAAAGTTTGGCCTCTTTTTCAATTAAACGTCTGTGCGCCGTAAACGTCTTGGGAAAGACAATGACTTCCACTTGATCATACAAATCCTCCAAAGTGAAAAATGCCATTTGCTGACCTGCTCGTGTGATTTTTTCCGTGAGTACAGCCACCATGCCGCCGACGGTGACCCGTTGACCGTCTTTTACGAGCGGTCCCTCTTCATTGGCGGCCATTTCGTTGAGTTCAGAAAGATTGACTGTAACAAACGAAGCCAAAACGTCTTTGTGCGCATCTAAAGGATGCCCTGTCAAATAAATACCCAACATTTCTTTTTCAAACTGCAAAAGCGTTTCGGGACGCAATTCTTCTATACGGGGCATATCATTACCCATCTGTTGTGCAGTAAAGCCGACAGAATCCATGGTAAAAATTGAAAACTGCCCCTGTGCACCTTTTCGACTGCGTGTATGCAGCCCGTCAACAGTCCGTTCGTAGACGGTGAGCATTTGCGATCTGTAGTGACCGAGACCGTCAAAAGCACCGGCTTTAATTAAACTCTCTATCGCTTTTTTATTGAGTTCTGAAGTCTCAATGCGTTCGCAATAATCGAAGAAACTTTCAAATGGCTTGTCGTTACGCGCTTTTTCCGTCGCTTTCACAATGCCTCTGCCCACGTTCTTTATGGCGTAAAGACCGTAGCGAATGGCATTGCCCTCTACGGTAAAATACGCTTTAGAGGCGTTGACGCTCGGAGGCAACATGTCGATACCGTGCTCCTTAGCGTCTTGAATATAAACCGCCAGCTTCGAATGGTTCCCCATAACGCTGGTCATCAGTGCCGCGAGGTAGGCCACGGGGTAATGGTGCTTTAAATAAGCCGTTTGATACGCGATTATGGCGTACCCTGCCGCATGGGATTTGTTAAACGCGTATTTGGCGAAATCAATCATCTCGTCGAAAATGGCATCTGCAACAGCGGGTTCGATACCGTTTCGCACACAACCGGGCACTAAGACGCCACCGTCGTCATCGGTTTTCCCGTGGATAAACCATTGACGCTCTTTCTGCATAACGTCCATTTTTTTCTTACTCATGGCACGTCGCACCATATCGCTCTGGCCATAGCTGTAACCGGCGAGTTCGCGTACAATGCGCATCACCTGCTCCTGATAGACCAGACAGCCGTAAGTGACGTCCAGTATCGGCCTGAGCTTTTCCGTACGGTAAATAACTTTTTCCGGATGCCGCTTATTTTCAATGTACTTCGGAATCGATTCCATCGGTCCCGGTCTGTAAAGTGAGATACCGGCTATGATGTCCTCGAACACATTGGGTTTAAGTTCTTTTAAAAACCGTCTAAATCCTGTGGATTCAAGCTGAAAGAGACCCAAGGTGTCCCCTTTGCTGAGCATTTGATAAACGCCGGCATCCTCTTGCGGTATATCGTGTAAATCGATGACAACGCCATGTGTCTCTTTAATTAATTTTAATGTATTTTTTAAAACTGTCAATGTCCTCAGACCTAAAAAGTCCATTTTTAAGAGGCCGAGTTCTTCAAGCAGCGTCATATTGTACTGTGTGGACACGCCGTTGTCCTGAAGGTAAAGCGGCACGATTTCATCGACGGGGACCTTGGAGATGAGCACCCCGGCCGCATGTGTAGACGCATGCCGCGGCACCCCTTCCAGTTTACGCGCCGCATCGACAACTTGCCGCGCCTCAGGAGACGTCTCAATGAGATTGACCAACTTGGGGTTTTCCCTCAGGGCGCGTTCTATGGTCATCCCCAGCGCCATGGGGATTTCTTTGGCGATGGCGTCGACGTCGTTATAGGGGATATCCATCACCCTGCCGACATCTCGAATGGCCGCTCTGGCAGCCATTGTACCGAAGGTAATAATCTGTGCCACTCTCGACTGACCGTATTTGTCGATGACGTAATCGATGACCTCTGAGCGCCGGTCGTCTTCAAAGTCGATGTCGATATCCGGTAAAGTAATGCGCTCGGGGTTGAGAAAGCGCTCGAAGATGAGGTCGTACCGCATGGGGTCGACTTCAGTAATATCGAGGACATACGCCACGATACTGCCTCCACAACTCCCGCGCCCGGGACCGACAAAGATGCCCTTTTCTTTTGCATATCGGATAAAATCCCAAACGATTAAAAAGTAATCGTTGTACCCCATTTCTTCTATAACACTTAACTCGTACATCAGCCGTTCCACATGTGAAGGCGTCACGGTATATTTTTGGTGGAGCCCCTCTAAGCAAAGTGCTTTTAGAGCCTCCCCAGGCGAGGCTTCTCCCTCATAGATGGGGAGGTGTGTCGTCTCAAAATCGAAGTCAAAAGTACATTGTGCCGCAATCTTCGCCGTGTTTTCCAGGGCGTCCGGCCGCTTTGAAAACAGGCTGAACATCTCTTCCGGCGTTTTTAAGTAAAAGGCTTCTGTTGGAAACTTCATGCGCTCCCTATCCGAAAGAATCTTCCCTGTTTGAATACACAGTAAAATATCGTGAATCGGCGCGTCTTCTTTGTTGAGGTAGTGAACGTCATTGGTGGCTACCAACTGGATGTTCAGCGCTTCCGATAACATGATAAGCTGTCGATTGACCTGCTTTTGCTCTGGGATGCCGTGGTCCTGAAGCTCCAAATAAAAGTCTTCTCCAAAGAGGTTCTTCAAGCGAAGGGCTTCTGTTTTCGCCCCTTCAAAGTCGTTGTTCAGCAAGGCGCGCTGTACGTCGCCACCGAGACAAGCGCTTAGGGCAATGAGCCCCTCACTGTGCTTTTCGAGCAAGGCGTGGTCAATTCTCGGCTTGTAATAAAAACCTTCTGTGTAGCCGCTGGAAACCAGCTTAACCAGATTCTTATAGCCGACTTCGTCTTTGACCAGTAGAACGAGATGCCCTGCGTGTTTGTCAAACTGCGGGTCCTTGTCAAACCGCGAGCGCTTGGCGACATACACTTCGCACCCGATAATCGGTTTGACGCCGGCGCGCTTTGCCGCCTTATAAAAATCCACGGCGCCGAACATAACGCCGTGGTCTGTAATTGCTACTGCGTCCATACCGGATGCTTTGACTTTATCAAACAACCTGTCAATGCGCGTAAACCCATCTAACAAGCTGTACTCTGTATGCAGATGTAAGTGAACAAACGGCGGTAGATTATTGTGCGTTGCCATTGTTAAACACCACTTCCTCCCACAAGTCTATCATTATTTTTCGATTTGCCGCCGGAATTTCTGACAACCGTTGGCCAATGAGTGTTTCAACTTTAGGCGTCGTCGATTTGGTCTTGACACCCTTCACCGCATCAAAGGCCGATGTATCTGAAGCCAAAGGGCTCACAACCGGTAATGTGCCAAGGGTTTTCGGATTAAAGCGACTCGCTTGCATTTCACCTGACAGTAGGGCATTTAGCACCACCATGGCGCCGGACTTGTTCGGCGCATTGTGTGCCACGGCCATGTAGCGTCCATAGCCAAATGTACCATCGTCAAAAATAAAGCTGTAAGCACCTTCCGGATACTCGTAATCCGAGAGTTTTTCTGTCGCGTGGTTGTAGTTGAGCGACATTGAGAACAGAACATCGCCTTCAAAGAACAGCTTGTCCAGTGCCGTGGCGCTGACGGGGTACGTTTCACCGGCGTCGTAAAGATGCGGCTCTATGTCCCTAAGGGTCTCCAGTGCCGGCCCAAAGGTCGTTTTCAAATCGGCTTTGGTCTGCGGCACAGTCATATAATCTTCAAGGTGAACATCGGAGAGCAGGTAACTCAATACAAAAGCTTCGCCGACTTTTGACTTTCTAGGGTCGGGATAAGTGAACGTCCCCTTGTAGGATTTAATGAGGTCAAATAGCATCGGCCAAGTCGTCGGCGCATCGTAAAACACGTCTCGGTCGTAGATCATCACCAACTGGTCAAAGGCGTACGGCAAAGCGTAGGCGTTGGTGCGTATGCCGTCGACGTAATTAAACGCAAGGCTTCCGGCGTCTACCGTATCCAGCACCAACGGCATATCGTTGACAAAAGGCCCGTACCAGAGTTCAGAATCAACCCCCTTCTTAAAGCCGCCTTCCGGCAGCGCGACGAGGTCGATAGTTCCCGTCAGAGTTTCACTGACTTTCTCTTGTTTAAGCTGCTCATAAATACGTGGAAACTCGAGGGTTTCAACAGTTAATGTCACATCGTACTGCGTCTTGAGATACGGTTTGAACGCCTCTTCATACCACTCGCGCTCCTGCTCAGTTAACGTCGGTGCGTACAAAGTGACAGCGCTCCCCTTGGCGCTCTCTTCTATAAGCGACCACTGCTTGAGTGCGGGATCGTTTTTACCTGCGAGATTTTCTAGAGTTGCGCATCCTGTGAGTGCCAAAACGGTTGTCAGACACAGGAGCCATGCAATTGTTTTTTTCTTCATGGTCGATTACCCTCTGCTTTCATATTTTTCTGCAATTGAGACTATTTTTTTAAGCCGGTGATTGACACCGGATTTTCCTATTGGCGGCACCAGCATCTCACCGAGTTCGGTTAGACTGGCTTCTGGGTTGTCGAGACGCAGTTTGGCCACTTCCAACAGCTTGTCCGGCAACGTCTTTAAACCGCCATTGCGCTCGATGGTTTCAATGGCGTGTATCTGATCGTAGGCGGCGTTAATGGTCTTGTTGAGATTGGCCGTTTCACAGTTGACTACGCGGTTGACATCGTTGCGCATTTGCTTAATGATGCGCACGTTTTCGTATTCGAGCAAGGTTTGATGCGCGCCGATGATGTTGAGAAAATCGACGATTTTTTCGCTTTCTTTCATGTAGACGATGTAACTGTGTTTTCGCTGTGTAAACTTGGCACCGAGGTCAAACCAACTGTTCATTGCTCCGGCGAGCTGTTCGGCAAACCAATCGTTGTGTGTAATCAGTTCGAGGTGATAACTCTTATTTGGTGCGCTGATAGAGCCGCTACCGAGGTAGATCCCCCTGAGATAGGCGCGCTTGCAGCAAGGCTTTTTCAGTAGCAACTCGGGAAGTCCTTCGTTGAGCTGAATGGCGCCATCCACCTGTGTGATAATCTGCAAGTCGTCTAAAATGTCATTGGCACCGGCTATAAAGACCTCGTACGTGTGGTGCTTGTTGAGGTTCTTATTTTCTTTCATCGTCAACGCCCCTTGGTACTTGTACAGCTTTTTTAACAGTATGAAAAACAGGCGGGCAACAGCCGGGTTCTCCGTTGTCATCCTGAGGTTAATTGTTCTTAAACCACCGAGTTCCAGCGATCCGCAGACGCGAACCATGCCGGACAACTGCGCGCGGTTGCAACAGGGCCCCTCCGTTCGTATGTGAACGACTTCGTTTTTCGCTTTTGAAGAAAAGGACATTTTTATGCCTCCATAAATTCTATGATTTCAAGCGCCTTTATGAGAATGTCCCGCTCGTCATCGTACTTGGCCAGTGCCACAACACTGTCCTTGTGGATAAATTTTGCATCGACAAAGCCCTCCTCGCGCTGAGGTTTTGCAGCAGTGGTGATGGCCTCCATCAAGTACCAATACACCTTTTTCTCTACAATGTTGTTGTTGGACCAAAAATTTTTAAATCGATAAGACGTTTCGCCAATTGGCGTTACGATTCTGGCTTTAATCATGGTTTCTTCCCGCACTTCTCTTACGGCAGTCTCCTCGTTTGTCTCGCCATCTTCTATTGTACCCTTTGGCAGCACCCAGTCACCATTAAGTTTTTTGAGCATGAGCACGCTGTTGCCGAGGTAAACGACGCCCCCTGAACTAAATACCTTTTTCAAATGACCACCACCTCTTTTTCATTTATTTTAGTATACCATAATTTATCGGCGAGGAAAACGCGGCTTTCACGACTCGGTGTAAGACTATGGCCTTATTTTTACTGCTCAAAATGCCGACTGTCGCCCTGTTTATAGGCCTAATGTTTGGTCGTGAGCCGCCACTTTGAGTCACGGCATTAAAAAAGTGGCCTGACCCGAGGGCCAAACCACTTTCTTTATATGCCTTAACTTAATCAACCGGCTTTAATTTCGCTGTAAAATGTCTCAGGACCTTTGGCTCATAGGTGAAGTCAAAGCCTTTGAGCTCACTTGCGTACTTGGCCACTTCAATTACCGCGTCTGCGATGTAATCCATATGGTCGTTGGTGTACACGCGTCTCGGAATGGTGAGGCGCATGAGTTCCAGCGGCGACTCCAGCGGTTCACCGGTTTCACCGTCTCTACCGAGGAGGAACGAACCGATTTCTACAGCACGTACGCCACTTTGAATGTAGAGTTCGTTGCACACTGCCTGAGCCGGAAACTGATGGTACGGAATCTGCGGACACAGTTTCTTGCAATCGACAAACACCGCGTGCCCACCGGTTGGGTACTGTATCGGCACACCGGCTTCCATCAAGCGGTCGCCGAGGTACTTGATTTGTCCGATTCTGTAATCGAGGTAGCTAAAATCAAGCGCCTCTTCCAGTCCCACTGCCAACGCCTGCATATCTCTACCCGCGAGGCCACCGTAAGTTGGGAACCCTTCCATCGGCACCAATGTCGAGCGACAGGTGTTGTAGAACGCTTCATCGTCTTTTATGGCGATTAAGCCGCCCATGTTGACAATACCGTCTTTTTTGGCGCTCATCATCATACCGTCGGCGTAGCTGAACATCTCCCTAGCGATGTCCAAGATGCTCTTGTCTTCATAGCCCTTTTCTCTGGTCTTGATAAAGTAAGCGTTTTCTGCATAGCGCGCCGCATCCATCCAAACCGGCAGTCCTTTGGCTTTTGCAATCTCGCTGGCCGCACGTATATTGGCCATTGAAATCGGCTGACCACCTGCGGAGTTACACGTGACGGTAATAATCAAAGCCGCGATGTTTTCAACGCCTTTCTCATCGATAAACTGCTCCAGCGCCTCGAGGTCAAAATCCCCTTTAAAATCATCGTACGACACGGTGTCGTAGGCTTTTTCGTCTATGAGGTTAATCGGCTTGCCATTTGCAAGCAATACGTGCCCCATTGTCGTATCAAAGTGCATATTGTTGAGGACGTAATCGCCCTTTTTAATCAAGTTCGGCAACACAACTTGTTCTGCGCCGCGGCCCTGATGCGTCGGAATGACGTACTGATACCCTGTAATTTTTTTGACGACGTCTTCTAGGGCATAAAACGAACGGCTGCCTGCATAGGATTCATCTCCCAGCATAATGGCCGCCCACTGTCGGTCGCTCATGGCGCCGGTACCACTGTCGGTGAGCAAGTCGATGTAGATGTCTTCAGCTCTTAGCGAAAACGGATTGTAGCCCGCTTCCTCCAGCCTTTCAATGCGTTCTTCCTTTGAAATCCTGTTGATTTTCTCCACCATTTTAATCTTAAACGGTTCGGGAACTCTTTTTGCCATAAAAAATGCCTCCTTCAAATTATAAATTTGTCACAGCTCGCGCTGATACTAGAGGTGAATTTTTTAAAAGGTACATCAACTGAACGGCAAGTGAAACTGTTTTCACTTGGTTCAAACCTGCTCGCTGTTTGAAGTAAGCGCTTTACCTTTGCAAATCACACTGTCAATTCTTCTAAGTCGCGTCGTTGTCTCTATTTTCAGAAACTTTAGACATTATTATTATACAATAAAAAGAGCCCCTTAGAAAGAAAAAGCTTTATTTTTTTATCATATGAGGCAGCTGAAGTGTTTAACCCCTTACAATCGGCCATTCTCTCTACCGCGTCTCAGGGGTGACGCTTATAAGATGGTCCACCCAAAACCCGTCTATAAAAAGAAATCGGCGATAGCTATTACTCGAAGAACCGCCTAAAACAACATAAATTCGCAGTCGGATGGCATCCCCTGCCAGCGTGACACTCTTGTACTGTCTCGTTGAGAGGGATAGTGTCGAGAGATTTTAACGCCGCAATGAGGCAGAGTAAATGAGCAGTTTTTTTATTTGTGAACGCTACAGGACACTAGCGTTGCATAAACTTAATGTGGTTGAGTTCACGCAAAATTATTGTAATAGATTCAATTTATTACACGATAGTGCATATGCTTTTACAAAACGGGTTGAAATCAACCAACAAGTATGATAGTGTATAATTATGGCAACCTTTCAATAATTTTTGTTTACTACAAACAACAAGTTCAATACCATTAAATGCAAGTTACGCAGACAATGAACTGACTACGAAGCTGTTTGATGGGAATCTCAGATATGAGATGGACACGCAAGGAGATAGAGTGCGTGTCAATAGTAAGTTGTCGGAAACACGGCATATTGCTCAGACAGTAGAAAATTATTTTGACACTTACATGTGATAAAAGCTTTATTTTGCACTTGTTATGAATTTAAACAAACGAGGTATTGATATGGATAAAACATCTTTAGAAATCAAAGTAAGGTATACTATTATTACAATCCTTTGCTTTATAGCAATCTATTATGGTTTTCGTAATACACTGACGCCGTTCGACGGCGTAGTGGTTTCCATAGGGCATATTGTAATACTCTTTTCGATTGTTTTACCAAGCGTCTTTAAAAATCTTGAAAACAAACCTTTCCTATTTGTTGTTCGGCTTTTTATAACTTTCGCGATGCTTTATCTTATTGCACCTAAAATGCTTTACTACAAAAATAGTGAGCACCTCGTAGTCATTGGCATCTTGTTTTTTGTAGAATGCATTCAGATGCTGAAAAGAGGCAAGTGGCAGTACTATATCACTTTGGGAGTTGCAGCTACTTTAATTTTAATTCTAATTCCTTGGCCTTTGCAGTCTAAACTGAGCAGGGCCGTCGACACTTATATAAAAGAAGCGTATCCTGAAGCATCTATTTCATATGTACAGCAAAGTTTCCCTGATAAAGATGACAAAAGCGTAAGCGTTTATGTGGTGCTGAGCCAAGAAAATATGTCAACCGGTGAAGAACGTCTTCCAATATGGTTACTCTATAAAGATGGTCAGTTAACTCAAAGTCCCACTCAATAACTTCATATTAAGTTCTAAATCAATAGTTGGGGCGGGATTCATTGAGAATCCCGCCCCCATCTTTGTCGGTTATTGTTGCATTGTGATAAATATAAATACAAGCACACTTAATACGTTAGTCTTCATGTTGTATAATAGACTGATTATTACAGATATGCAGACCACAGCTTCTAAAGTGACTAAAGTTTTTTATACTGTACGAGACACACTTTAGAACCTTGATTTTGTTGTTGAAGCCATCTGTGGGCCCGTTTGTACAACGAAATTTAAAGACAGCTAGAATTGCCTTAAACTGAACGGCAAGTGAAAGCGCCCATGGCTGTTTTCACTCGGTTCATACCTGCTCGCTGTTTGAAGAAAGCGCTTTTCCTTTAAAGTGTTGCCCCCCCTTTACACATCGATCATTCTCTCTACCGCGTCTCTGGGGTGACGTTTATACGATGGTCCATCCAAAACCTATCTATAAAAAGAAATCGGCGACAGCTATTACAATCAAAGAACCGCCTAATACTTTAGCCGGTAGGCCGTCCTTCTCCTTGCTTGAACTCAAATACAAGGCATACCCGCCTAAAACAACGTAAATTCCCAGTCGGATGACATCCCCTGCCAGCGTGCCTTCTTTCACGAAAAATCTTATACACACATATAGAACGATGAGAAATGAAATGAGCCTATTAAAAGTTTTTTTCTTTATCATAGCGCGTCCGTTCTGGCGGCATCGGCGTAAAAGAACCACTCTGTTTTAATAGTAAGTCGACGCCTAGTAATAGCGTTATCATAATAGACCATTAAAGTTAAAATGGCTTTCTTAATCATTTGGTATACCACCTTTCTTCATTTCTAATCGATTGAAAAGTTTGCCGCCGGCGTAGCGTCTCACAGATAGCGCGTTTAAAAAACCTATCGTCTACATCCATGTACGCCACTGGCGAGTCAAAGATTTTTACCGATACGACCGATAGAGTTGACCTTATTACTATTTATTGCATTTTATATCTATGATTACACTAGCGTTGCATAAAACTTAATCAATAGCAAAAGAACAATAAATAACAATAATGTCTATTAAGGGGTTTAAAATCAATAAAAAAGTCCTTATACTAGATTCATGGAGCACACATAGATGGTCTCGCACAAATCTAATACAAGGAACACAACATCTATATTATATGAAATTTAAGACCATTGGTAAAGTACTTGAACCCCTAAATTCAAAAAAAGTTAAAAATATCATCAAAACGAATAACTGTGATGCTTATGCCAAGAAGTTAACGACTCAAAACCTAATCAAACTCTTTGTCACCGCAAACCTGAAAGAACATGATGGCCTCAGAGCCATCTCAACGGATCTGCTGTTTGATGACAATTATCAGAGGTATCTTAAACTAGATTCTATAAGCCCTTCTCAGCTCTATAGACGACTGTCAGCTCTCGATACATCTGTGCTCCAGAACATCTTCACGCATCTGGTGTCACAGCTTCACGGGCAGTTTGAGAGCGCCCAGTTAAATGAAGATACATTGGCACTGAATATTGTTGATGCCAGCGTTATCACAAAAGCATTAACGGGCATGGCGTGGGCGAAATACCGAAAAACAAAAGCGGGTGTCAAATTACATCTCGGCCTTCGCTATTATGGTGAAAACGCACTTTATCCAAGTAAAGCCACTGTCACTGGCGCAAAAGAACATGATGTGAGTGAAATGCTCAGCGTGACGGATTTTACACCAGGCGTCATCAATGTTTATGACAGAGGCTATGTGGATTACGATCGCCTAGATCAAATCCACGAAGCTGGTGGTTGTTTTGTCGTTCGCATGAAGAGCAACTCTGTGACATGGGCGAATACGCGCTATGATAATCCAAAGGGCGTTCTTTACGCCTCAAAAGGCCCTGTGGGTTCAGGCAGCAAAAAGACTAGGCATGAATACCACTATATTCAGCAAGCAGATGATGACGGAACTATTTATCACTTTTTGACAAACGTCCCTGACCTTGAAACCGACACAGGGCTCTGTTTTGAAGACGTCTGTAATATCTATAAACTCAGGTGGAAAATTGAACTCTTTTTCAAATGGCTTAAACAGCATTCTAAAGTCAAGCATTTCTTTGCGACTGATGAAGTGGGCGCGGTAAACCAAATTTACCTTTCGCTCATTCTCTACTGTCTACTCGCTCTGTTTAAGCAAAACCTGAGAACAGACGCACCACTAAACAAGATCAGGGTTGCTATAAGAGCAAGTCTTTACAGTACTTTTGAAAGTTTCAAACGAAAGATTATGAGGCTCAATCCTTTTTAGATTAATCTATCCATATATGGCTCCCATCACTGTGCAACGAGACTGTCTGCTTAGAGTCAGCTTTTTTTCATTAGTAGAATCGACAGGGTTACATTTTTATCCTTATAAAGCGTAATATGGATTTGCTCTAGATTTGTAGTTGAGTTTATGCAACGCTAGTGCTATGATTAGAGGTTGTCAACAAAATATGTAAATTGTTTTTATAATCTTTTGTGAGATGATTGTGGTTACGACACCTAAAAAAGCACCCTCAATCGCCAGATTAAAGGTGCTTGCTAATAGGGAACTCTTTTACAGTGAGTTGTCCCCTTACATCGATTTTTTGGTGTGTTTTTTAGGCACGTAAATCTTCTCGACTTGACGTGCAATGGCTTTGCTTATGGCGACGGCATCGTGTCGAACGTAGCCTTTGACCACCTCGACGTAGTCGCCCTCCATGACGGCAATGCGCTTTTGTGTACAATATTGGCGATCGGCTTCGCCGAAGTGTACCGGCTTTGCCGACTCGGTTTCATAGCGTTTCAAATGCGCCGGATCCATGTGACCGGAGTTCACCACCACGTAGTCCACGTGACCGAGGCGCGTCTGACTGTAGAGGGCCTCTAAATGGTCCTTAACGGAAAAACCATCGGTTTCACCGGGTTGTGTCATCAAATTGGCGAGGTAAAACACTTTGCCCTTTCGGTTGTTGATGGCACTGACCACATCGTCAATGAGCAAATTGGGCACGACACTGGTGTAAAGGCTCCCGGGGCCGAGGACGATGGCATCGGCTTCCAGCACCCTCTGAACGACGTGCTCACTGGTTTTTGCATCGCTCGGCTCCAGCCAAATGCGGTCGATTTTGGATTTGCGCTTCAGCACCTCGTAGGGGATGTTCGATTCCCCGGCGACGAGGGTGCCGTTTTGCAGTTTGGCGTAGAGCACGATGTCTTCTTGCGACACCGGATAGACTTTGCCCGTAATGGCAAAGATGTCCGCAATTTTCTGGATGGCGGCTTCAAAATTATCCGATATGCCCACCATAGCGGCAATCATCAAGTTGCCGAAACTCTGTCCTTTAAGCCGCCCTTCATCAAAGCGGTATTGAAACAAATCCTGTAAAATCGGTTCTTTGTTGGCGAGGGCCAAAATACAGTTTCGAACGTCGCCCGGCGGCAACATGCCGAGGTCTTCACGCAGTACGCCGGAACCGCCGCCGTCGTCGGCGACAGTCACCACCGCTGTGATGTCCGGCGTAATGGTCTTCAGTCCTCTGAGGAGAACCGACAGCCCCGTGCCACCACCTATGGCGACAATCTTCACCCTTCACCTCCAACGCGTTTGGCGTCGCGATGTACCTTAGAAGTGAGAAAACCCTGTGCTTCGTAGTGATCGGCCAAAACGTTGGCAAAACTCACCGAACGGTGCTGCCCACCGGTACAGCCCACTGCCACCACCAGTTGAGAGCGCCCGTCATTGGTGAAAAACGGAATTGCAAAGTCCAGCATCTGGACAATCTGATCCAAAAAGGCCTTGCTTTCGTCAAAGTTCATCACGTACTCGCGCACCTCTTGTTGATTGCCCGTAAGGTGCCTAAGCGCTTCGATGTAATAGGGATTCGGTAAAAAGCGCACGTCGAATACGAAGTCCGAGTCGAGTGGAATGCCCTTTTTAAAGCCGAAAGACATGAAGGTCAGCGCCATGTGAAGGTGCTGATCGTCGCTGTCCAGCGCTTTTAAAAGCTTTTTCTTAAGCGCCGCATGTGTCAAGTAGCTGGTGTTGATGACGTAGTCCGCTTTCTCTTTGAGAACGTTCAGTCGGCGCTTTTCTTCTGCAATGGCGTCTTCTATGCGCCCTGCTAAATCGAGTGGATGAGAACGCCTCGATTCCTTAAAGCGCTTAATGAGAACTTTGTCATCAGCTTCAAAGTAAAAGATTTTAAAAGCGTACCCACGGTCGCGAAGGTCGCTTAAGTTGCGCTGTAAATCGCTGAAAAACTTACCACCGCGAATGTCGATGACCAAAGCGATGTTGCTGATGTTTTCTGAACTTTGCTCGATGAGTTCAATGAAGTTGGGAATTAACGACGGTGGCAAATTGTCTACACAATAGTATCCGAAGTCTTCAAAGGCCTTTTTCGCCTGACTTTTGCCGGCACCTGACTGGCCGGAAATAATGACAAAGTTCATAATTGCCTCCTACTCTTTTACAAGATTGAATACTCGGTCAACAGTGAGCCCCGCCGCTTCAACGCGTCTAATGCCCTCGGCCACATCTCCAATGCGCTCTATACTGTGGGCATCGGAGTTGACGACAAAAGACACATTATAAGCCATAGCCTTCTGTATCGCCTCTACGGTTAAATGGCCGTGGCTGGCATTGATTTCGAGCATGGTGCCGGTCTCCGCAGCCGTTTGTGCAACGGCATCAATGTCGATAGGCCCTTTTGCACCCGGATGCGTTATCATGGTGATGTTGTTGCGCTTCATGGCGTTGACCATGGCGCGCGTGTTGTTGCGTTTGGCTTTCTCGTAAAAAAACTTTGAAAATCGACTTAAAAAGTTGACGACGTGAAGCCCCCAATCTCGCCCCAAACGACTGCCGAAGTGGTAGCCGGCATTGAGCCAGTCGTTGAGTTCAAGCATGTCCTCGTCGATGTCAATAGTGCCGTCAGTGCCGAGGAGGTTGGCCTCTAAGCCGAGTAAAATATGAATTTCAGGATACGCTTCATTAAGAGCGTCAATGGCCGCTCTCAGCGCCGGATAATCGGATTTTTTAATACCGTACCCCGCATGTGCCGGCCCGTGATCGGTTATTGCAATTTCTTCAAGTCCCAAGGCAATGGCCTTTTTAACGATGTCTTCCAGTTCGTTTTTGCAGTCGCCACTGTACTTGGAGTGCATGTGGTAGTCGCCTCTAAGTCGCATACGCTCACCTCATTTCTATATATGTCAGTCGCCAGTGTCACTCACGGCGACAACCGCTTATAATTATTTCTGTTCTCGTTGTTATTATACCATTTAATACAGCGGGATAACGGTAAATCTGCTATAAAAAACGCCTAGGCAGCCTAGACGTCGATTTAAACCTATTCTTTTCCAAATATGCGCACTTCGCGTTCAAGTGCGATATCAAATGTATCTTTAACCACTTTTTGCACCACACTTATGAGGTCCATCACTTCTTTACACGTCGCCTGCCCCACATTGACGATAAAGCCACAGTGTTTGTCGGAGACTTGTGCATCGCCGTGTCTCAGGCCTCTCAGCCCTGCATCATCAATGAGCTTTCCGGCGAAGAACCCCTCCGGCCGTTTGAACACACTACCGGCACTCGGGTAGTTGAGCGGCTGTTTGCTCGTGCGCTTCTCCGTCAACTCTTCTGTAATTTCTTTAATGACTTCAATAGAACCGTGCGCCAGCTGAATGCCCACACAGAGCACCACGTAGTCGTTCTCCCTTACTGCACTGGTTCTATAGCCAAACTGTAGGTCGCCGTTTTGAAGTCTGACGATTTCCCCCGACTTCGTTAGAACGTCCACCCACTTGACCACGTCTTTCATCTCGCCGTCATAGGCGCCTGCGTTCATAAAGATAGCGCCGCCCAAGGTTCCGGGAATCCCCGAAGCGAACTCAAACCCTTTGAGGGAAGCCGCCATAATCTTTTTTGACAGGGTTGAAAGGAGCACCCCTGCCTGTGCAGTAACGAAGTCTTCTTCAATCGTTACGGCACTCATCCTGTCTGTGATTTTTATAACAATTGCTGCAATTCCCTCGTCTTCTACGAGGATGTTGGAGCCGTTCCCCATGATATGATAAGGTTCTTCCAACGCTTTGCAAACTCGAATAGCATCGGCAATCTGCCTGGCATTTTCAGGTAAAATAATGGCCTTTGCCGGCCCCCCGATTTTAAAAGAAGTGTGCTTTGACATCGGCTCGTTCAATAAGATCTGATCCTCACGAAAGATGGTCTTTAATTGTTCAAAAATCATATTAGTCTCCATTCACAACAGGCATTTCTATAAATAATTCTGACGTTTGTACCGCGTCTCGTTTACGCAAAAGAAACAGGCACTGACGTCTCATCGTCACTTTTGGGGAAACCACACCGGCTCCCAGTCAACCGACAGTTCAAACTGTCTCATACCATAGTGTACATGGGCCATCAACAAAAAATGGCCTTATGGCCATTTAATAAATTGAGCCATATTTATGGTCAACCTAAGACATTCTATCACAAATGAGGTGCCATGACAAACACTTTATTTGATTTCACCATGTTTTTCTTCATGACAGCTGTCGACAATTTGATTTTCAGGGCCTAAAATGACCACATTGGGTTTAAACCCTTTTGCTTCTTCCGGTGTCATCTGCGCATAAGCGATGATAATCACCGTATCGCCAGGCTGAACCAAACGCGCTGCCGCGCCGTTCAGGCAGATGACCCCCGAGCCACGCGCGCCCTTAATGGTGTACGTCTCTAAACGCGCCCCGTTGTTGTTGTTGACAATCTGTACTTTTTCACCTTCTAAAATACCCGCCGCTTCCAGCAACGCTTCGTCTATCGTGATGCTGCCGACATAGTTGAGATTTGCTTCTGTCACCGTCGCACGGTGTAATTTGCTCTTAAAGAGTGTGAGTAACATTTAGGCCTCCTCGTTTATACCATTAATCTTCTGTTGTCTATCAATCTCGGTTTGCCCACTTTAACCGCGAGGGCAATGAGTACGTCGCCGCTTAAGGTTTCCAGTGCTTCAAGTGTTTGTGCAGAGACAACGGCCACGTAATCAATCACCGCACTTTCGGCGGCTTCTATATGCGCCGTCATAGCTTCGCGAAGGCGCTGTGCACTGCGCTCACCACTCTGAATCATTTCTTCTGCCAAATTCAATGCTTGCGAGAGGACCAGCGCTTCTCTTCTGGCGGCATCGGTTAAATAAACGTTTCTGGAGCTCAGCGCAAGGCCGTCAGCTTCTCTAACAATGGGACACGGCACAATGCGCACAGCCATATTTAAGTCGCGCACCATCTTCTCGATGACAGCCACCTGCTGAGCGTCTTTTTGTCCAAAGAAAGCGCAGTCCGGCTCGACGATATTGAAGAGTTTGCCCACAACAGAGGTGACGCCTTTAAAATGACCGGGTCTTTGAGCACCACACAGGACTTCAGTAATCGGTCCCTCACAAGTAATGTATGTGCTGTACCCCGACGGGTACATCTCCTCTACAGATGGCGCAAAGAGAACATCTGCCCCCGTGCCTTCACAAAGTGCCGCATCCCGCGCCAAATCTCTCGGGTAAGCGTCAAAATCTTCAGTGGGCCCAAACTGTGTCGGGTTGACAAACAAGCTGACGACGACAAAATCCGTCTGTCTTTTGGCTTCGCGCATTAGGGACAGGTGCCCCTCGTGAAAATACCCCATCGTCGGTACAAAACCAATGGTATCGCCGCTTTCTTTTCGAGTGCGAACAAGTGCTTTCAGCGCCTCTATTGTGTGTACAATTTGCATCTAAAACCTCCGATTTATTAGCCGTAAAGTTTTTCAATCACGGCGTCTTCTATTTTAAACGTGTGTTTTGTTTCCGGAAATGTCCCATTTTTAACGTCGTTACAATAAGTCCCGACTGCTGCATCAATAACGGCTTCGAGATCGGCATACCGCTTGACAAACTTGGGAACAAAATCGCTGTAGAGACCGAGCATGTCTTGAATGACCAGTACCTGACCGTCACACCCCGCACCGGCACCGATGCCGATGGTCGGCACTGACATACGCTCGGATACCAGTGTTGCCAATGCCGCCGGAATACACTCCAAGACAATGGCGCAGCACCCCAGCGCTTCTAAAAGCAACGCGTCGTCTATCAGCTTCTTAGCTTGTGCTTCGCTTTTGCCCTGCACTTTAAAGCCACCGAGGGCATTGACCGACTGAGGGGTCAACCCCAAGTGCCCCACGACGGGAATCTGTGCGCGAATCAGGGCTTCAATATGCGCTTTTACTTCGACGCCCCCCTCTATTTTGACGGCGTGTGCCCCGGTCTCTTTTATTATACGACCTGCGTTTTCAACGGTTTTTTCCGGACTGATGTGATAACTGAGAAACGGCATATCGCATATGACAAGGGCGCGCTTCACACCGCGCTTAACGGCTTTACAGTGGTGAATCATGTCTTCCAATGTCACGGCCAATGTGTTCTCATACCCCAGCATGGTCATGCCGAGTGAATCCCCGACGAGGAGCGTATCTACACCGGCTTTGTCTAGACACTTTGCCGTCGAGTAGTCGTAAGCTGTCAACATGGTGATTTTTTCACCGTTTGCCTTCATTTCACTCAGCGTCGTCACAGTTACGGGTTTCATGTTTTGCCTCCTTAAGCAATGAGGCCAACGCCTCGGTTTTGTGTGGCGCATCAATTTGTGACAGCGCGCACAGGGACATGTATTTATAAAAGTTCGCTGTGTCTTCATCTTCAAGGTGTGCAAGGTGCGTTTCAATGGTTTGAACATCACCTCTAGCTACGGGACCGGTGAGTGCACCGTCGACCCCTAGGGCTTCAATATTTTCTAAAGTGCCTTCTATTAGTGGTCGGAGGGCTTTAAACGCATCGGCTTCTGCAATGCCGGCGCGGCCCATTTCGCCTAAACTGTATCGCATAAGCGGCACTAGAAAGTTCGACGCCATTACCGCCGCTGTGTGGTAATGCACTTTGGCTTCACGCGTCAATAGGAGGACGTCGAGTCCCAGGCTCTTTAGCCATTCACGCGCCGCCTCGGCGCAGGTGCCTTCCACAGAAAAGGTCGCCGTTTGTACTTTTTCAAGATCAATGTTTTGAGTTTTAAAGGCCTGTAGTGGGTGAAGGCTTAAAACAGCTCCCCCTCTTTGTTCTATGTGCGCCAGTAGTGCTGTACTGTGTGCCCCGCTGGTGTGAAAAAAAATTTTGCCGTCAAGGGCTTGACCCGATGACGCAATTGAGTCTGCCAAGGGCTTTATGGCGTCGTCGTTAACCGTCAGACCGATCCAGTCCGCATCGGCAACTGCTCTTTCCACGCTTTCGTACACACAACCGCCGGTTAATCTTACCGCCTCTTCAGCGTGCACTTTGTTCAAGCTGTAATAGCCTGAGACGAACACGCCTTTGCTCTGAAAAAAAACACCTAACGTGCGGCCGACAGCACCGGCGCCTACAAACGCTACTCTCTTCGGGCCCATATACGCCTCCTCATTCTAACCCTTCGCTTTACCCGACATCCAATTCTCTAATCGGCGATTTCCGCCTGTTTATATCCACTAAAAAAACCCTTTTTGCACACGACAAAAAGAGCCTACGGGTTCTATGGCTTTTTAAGTCTTCGGCAAATTGCTCAAAGCTTTTTTGTGAATTTCTCTAATACACGGTCTCTGTGAGACTTAATTAAAAATTCCAGTCGTTTGCATCAGCGCAAGGCAAACTGTCGACGACAACGCGAGACATTTTAGCGCTGCAATGATGCGAAGGTGACGAGCTGCTTTTTAATTGTGAACGATACGGTACACGAGGGCCTCTCACCCTTGTACACCTATTAAAACAATTGCGTATGATCCTTGCGGTATCATCGTAAATAGTATAGCACAAGATTTCAAATTGAAAAGTGCCTTGTAAAAAAAAAATAAAAAAAAGGGGGTCTCAGCGGTATAAACCGCTTTGAGAGGCCCCTTCTCCTATTCTCTGGATTTGCTTTCGTACATCATTGCGTACTCTTGATCGACTTCCAACTCACAGCTTTTACATAAGTTGAACTTATTAACGCGCTTTTCATCACCACAACGCTTGCAAAACTTAATTTCAAATTGATTCCCTTTCATAGCTTCTTTCATACACTTACCTCCTCATCACATCGTATTATCGTATACAATTATTCTCTTGTGAATATTATAACTCAATTCATTGCATATTTCAAGTGTTTTTAATGATTTTTAAAGGTAAATTGCATGTAAAGTTTTTTGTTAATTCATTTTAACATTTCGTTCAACCACCGTTCGATGTTTTGCGGCCGCTGTACAACCGCATAGGCGCACATTTCTTCCAAGGCCTTCAAAATACTAGGCTGTACCCAGGCCATATGCGGTTCCAAAACATGTAAAAAAGCACGTGCCAAAGCGTAATAATCCGAAGAAAAGTCGATATCTTCCGGTTGATACAACGCTTCCGGCGCCATGTAATGCAAGCTTCCTACGACTTCCGTCGTGTATTTGGCTTCCTCTACAGGTAACGCCTGATCCAAATCGATAAAGAACACATAACTCGCCGAATCCACAATAAGGTTCTCCGGCTTTATGTCGCGATGAAGAAATCCGAAGTGATGTATAGTCATCAGCGCGCGAAAGCTGTTGGCCAAAACAGCGGGCAAATGCTCTAGACAAGTTGAAGTCGCCGCCCATTCGCCGAGGTGTCTGCCTTCAATATGGTACAGCGATAAAACGAGGTTCCCTTCATCAAAGTGATAATCCATCAGTGTGGGGACGGCATTACAAGAAATTGTTTGATAAGCGCGAACAGCGTTGAGCCCGATTGAGGAGGGCAACACTTTTCTGCGCGTTTTAACCGAATTTTTCATAAGAAGTCTCCTATGGCGGCGGAGGACTGCACACACTGCACGGGGTGTATCCACGTTCAACCGCCTGTTCTAAATCGATTGGGTGTTTGCTTTTTTTAAGGTATCGGCAAGTACCGACATGATACTTCTTGCCATAGGTCGTGATATAGACAAGAGGTGACGCCAGTGTCAAGTGATCGCCCTGTATAAACGAAGCCACTGGAACAACCCACACGTCTTTCTTAAAGGGCGTCAAGAAGGTGTACTTGTAGTGAATCGCCCAGCTGAACACGCCGTCGTCTCGAAAGTCGGATTTGTACAAGTGCTGGAGTTTGACAAAGTGTTCTAGCCCCTCTTTTTTCAGTTTCTTATCTAGGTACCCTGTCAGGGCGGTTTCAAGGAGCAAAGGGTGTTGATCGATGTCCAAGGGACTGAGCCCGATGTCGTCGGTCACTTCTTTGACACACCACTGCACTTTGGCATCGACATAAAGGGTCAACAACATGCCCAGACACAACATCATCACCATCATGAACACACTGAGCGTTATAACGGCCTCTAGCGAAATACTACCGCGTTCTCTTTTCATGTGGCCTCCTATGGGTATGTGTTTTCGACAGTGATGCTGTCGCCATCTTTAAAAACCGTGTGTAGGCGATGACCAATGGCAAAATCGTCGATTTTAAGCGCCTTTTGGCTTTGCTTTTGAAGGCTGCCATCGACGAGGTCCATGGCTCTGCAAACTGTTTTTTCAGTGTCTGTGAGATATATAAGGGCGCGAAGATAATCTTGATAATACCACTTCAGCGCGTCTGAATCGCCCTTCCCCTTCTGGGTGTCCATACGCCAGTTACCGGTTAAAAGGCTATCAAAATCGAGTGTCCAATCGACAGACGACTTTATGGGATACAAGCCGCCGCCATCGGCCAAAATGTTCATATCTACATAGCTTTCAGCTGACGCCCATGCCACGACGATGCCCGCATGTGCCACGAGGTTCCACGGCGGTGGAATTGCAGCCGTCCATGTCCCGATTTGGCTCATTTTGTCCGGTGAGAGGGCGAGATGTGCGAGGTTCGTCAGTTCGCGCATGCCGTAAATTTTCAACCAGACTTCGCGCTTGTTGGCGGCATCGGTGTTCTCTCCAGCGATTAGGTACTCCACTTCGCCTTTAAACAGGCGAGCGGAAGAGGCCTTCTGCCCCAAGGGGTCAAAGGCATGCGGCGTCCCCGGGTCGTAACTGCTAAACACAGCCAAATAGTATTCTTTTATCAACGTTTTCTCAAGCAGCGACACCTCCGCTAAAAAACCGCTCGCCCCTTCCCACTGACGCGAATCAATTCGGGTATCGCTGCCCCCTTTCCCGCCGCCCTCTTTCATCTCCTCGGCACGCGCTTCCATATCTTCAACTTGATCGACTTCTTCCGGAACGCCCCCCTCTTCCTCAGCGGCTTCGAGTTCCGCCTCAGTAGGCACGTCATCTCCTGTGGGTGCCGACGGCTGTTTCGGGTTTTCTATTCGCTGCTTTGCTTCGTCGACAAAGGCTATGGGAACGAGAACTTTAGCAGACGCCAATGACGCTTTAGCAAAGTGTTCGGGGGAAGAAAGCGGTAAGTGCGTTGTTTCGAGCGTTTCGGGCAGAGCCAACCCGTTGCGTTCTAAATAATACGTCACTAGTGCTTCGGGGTTGTCGCTGCTGTAATAACCGGTTAACCCATACTGACTCAGGAGAAAATCGTTGTAAGTGGACAGGGTGGTTTCGCTGGCATACTGTATTACTTTTAAGCGCTTGTTCTCCACCTGCTCATCGTAGAGGAGGCGAAATGTAACAACACATCCGAGGATGATGGCTGGAATGACCAGTACCATAAACAGTGAAAGACTGCCGCGTCTCCTAGTCATGAGCGTCTCCTTCAAAGAGGCTTTCGCCATACTTTGCAATTAAGCCCATTCGGATGCGATGAGGCATTCGTTGCCGGTAAAAGCGCGTCATTTCGAACTGCTCTTTGTTCCAAACGATGGCAAATGGATTCGCCACACGTTGCACGGGCTCATAACGCAAGTTTTCAACTACAAAATAGTGCGTCGATACGACTGGCGATTCGTCCGCAAATCCGATGGGGTTTCCATCAATTTCTACAGAATCGAAGCCCTCAGCCAAAAAATCACGCTCTGTCTTAAGTGAAAACAAGTCGAGCTGTGCAATGAAAAAGACCAACATTAAAGCAAAAAAAACCATAACCAACACCATGGGAATGACAATTGTAGATTCTAAACTGTGCATACTGCACCCCCTCTCTCCATATATTGACTATATTTTACCTTATCTTATTTTATATGTCAATATATGGATTTGCGCATAAAAAAAGCCGTCCACAGAATTTAGCTGTGGACGACTGTTAATGCTCTCGCAACTATTTAGCGCAAAAGGGCATGGTCGTTAAACCGCTTGTGACCGGTTTCTCGCTCTCATGCGTTCAGTTTCATTTAATATGCGTTTACGAATGCGCAATGCGTCCGGCGTAATCTCCAGAAGCTCGTCATCGTCTATAAAAGTCAACGCCTCCTCCATACTAAACTTCTTAGGTGCAAGCAGTTTAATGGCATCGTCTGACCCAGAAGCACGGGTATTGGTCAACTTTTTGTTTTTCGTCGGGTTCACGGTCATGTCTTCTCTACGAGAGTTGATGCCGATAACCATGCCTTCATAGACATCTGTTCCGGGATCGATCATCATCGTTGCGCGTTCAGAGAGGTTGAACAGCGAATACGCCATTGCTACACCGCCCTGCTGAGAAATCAACACGCCGTTACTCCTCTTTGGAATCTCACCTTTAAACGGTGCGTATTCACTGAAAGAGCGCAACAAGACGCCTTCCCCTCGCGTGACGTTAATAAACAGACTTCTGTACCCGAGAAGTCCCCGCGTTGGCACGAGGAATGTCATTCGGGTGTAGCCCTCTTCTGTCTGCATTTCCTCAAGGTTGCCTTTTCTGAGGCTGAGTTCAGAGATTACAGCACCTGAATAGGTTTCCGGCACAATGGCGATAACCCTTTCCACCGGTTCGTGCTTCACACCGTCGATTTCTTTCATCAAAACCTGCGGCTTGGAAACGGCGATTTCATAACCTTCTCGTCTCATATTTTCAAGTAAGATCGACAAGTGGAGTTCGCCTCTTCCAGACACTTTAAAACCATCTTGAACACTGTCTAGTGCATCGACCCGCAAGCCGACATTGACTTCAAGCTCTTTTTCAAGACGCGCTTTAATATGGCGCGAGGTCACGTACTTCCCGCTCTTTCCGCAGAAAGGCGAATCGTTAATTAAGAAGTTCATCGACAGCGTCGGCTCCTCAATTTCAATAATTGGCAACGGTTCAACCACTTCGAGGTCACAGACGGTCTCACCGATGGATATTTCTTCAATACCGCTTAATATCACCATTTCTCCGGCAGTTGCCGAGGACACTTCGCGGCGATTTAACCCTTCGTAGACAAAGAGCTTGCCGATTTTTCCGCGTTTCACGCTGCCGTCGCGCTTGCTAACTGCCACAGTTTCCCCGGCGTTTAAAGTCCCTCTGACAACGCGGCCAATCCCTAATCTACCGATGTAATCGTCGTAATCGAGAGAGGAAATTTGACACTGAGCCGGTGCCTCGGCATCTTCTTCATAAGCCGGGACGTGTGACAAGACGGTTTCAAACAAAGCGGATAAATCGGTGGCGTCGTCTGCCATATCCAATTTGGCAACACCTTCTTTGGCAATGCCGTAAACGATTGGGAACTCAAGTTGCTCATCAGTTGCCCCCAGTTCGACAAATAAATCGAAGGCCAAGTCCACCACTTCTTCTGCACGTTGGTCTTTTTTATCGATTTTATTGATAAATAGAATTGGTCTTAAGCCGGCTTCCAGCGACTTCTTAAGAACAAATCGCGTCTGCGGCATCGGGCCTTCAGATGAATCGACTAATAGGATAACGGAATCCACGGTTTTCATTATCCGCTCGACTTCTGACGAGAAGTCGGCATGACCTGGTGTATCGACTATGTTGATTTTATAATCTTTGTAAACGATTGAACAGTTTTTCGAGTAAATTGTAATGCCGCGTTCTCTTTCCAGATCGTTGCTGTCCATTACGCATTCAGGAACCACTTCGTTGTTTCTAAATACGCCGTTTTGTGCTAAAAATGCGTCTACCAAAGTAGACTTACCAGCATCGACATGCGCTATAACTGCGATGTTGATAATGCCTTTGTGTTCTGACATACCTTACTCCATTCTAAACTTAAAATCCATTAAAAATGAGGCGTAAAGGTTACGCCTCAACTTTAATATTGTATAACACAATGTCTTTAAAATATACTGATTTTTTAAACTGTTACAAATTGTTAATGTTCCCCCTTGAGAAAAGCGAAGAATTTGGTGTCTTCATCGATCATATGCTTGTACACCACTTCTTCAACCAGATGCAGGTAAAAATCGCCTATGGACATCTCTCCGCGCTGTACAGCCTCATAGTGTTCGCGAATACACGTGAGCAGTGACGCATGCAGACGTTTATGTGCGTCTAACATCGGGTCGGGGTACTTGCAATTTTCAAGAATGAGTATTTCATTTTCGAAGTGCTGTGCAATCAACTCAATCAACTGTTTCATCTGATTCAAATGATAGGCTTCCGATTTTTGCACATTCTCCTCGGATAAGAAGGCGTTGGCGAACTCAAAGAGCTGTTTGTGTTCAAAATCAATTTGCTTGTCGCCGCTTTCATAACTCGAATGCCAGGGCATGTGCACAGAAGGCAAGCGACTGACTTCAAAGATGTCACAGCGGTTTCTCCCCGCTTTTTTGGCGCTGAGCATACATTTGTCCACGCGGCTGAACAGCAGCTCAGGGGTGTCTCCCATTAGCCACGGTGCGACGCCAAAGCTGGCCGTTACGGCGTCCGCTTCTTCGAAGATATGTTGTTCCAGACGCTGTCTCAACTTTTCTGCAACTTCACCGGCACTGGTCAAAGACGTTTCCGGCAAGAGAATCATAAACTCTTCTCCACCCCAGCGCGCAAAAAAGTCGGTGGCGCGCAACTGCGTTTTGAAGAGCTCGACAGTCTCCACAATCACCTTGTCTCCCACATCGTGACCAAAAGTATCGTTAATGTCTTTAAATCTGTCTAAGTCGAACATGACGAGGGTCAGTTCCAAGCGATAGCGCTTGGCGCGTTCAATCTCGGATTTAATGGTGGCGTCTAGGGCACGTCTGTTTTTAAGCCCTGTTAACGCATCGGTTTCGGCCAAATCCATCAGCCGATTGACATAGCGTTTTTGTTCTTGTATGTTGATGAGCAACCCTTCGTAGACGTCGCCTTTTTTGGTCAGACGCATTTCCCCCCAGAAGGTTTCACGCCGTTTGTTGACGAACTCCACTTCAAATCGATAAGCATTTTCACCGGTGGCAACCGATTCAATCAGCCAATCTCTAGTCTCTTTTGCGGCAAAGACGGTATGGGGTTGCGTGTCTAATGCCTCGTTGAGTACCGCAATGTCCGAAACGGCAAAAAGAGAAAGAAAATACGTGTTGGCATACCGCAACTTTAGGTTGGGTTCCATCTCAAAGATGCCAACGGGAACACTTTGAACCAACCGATTGGACAAGTGTTCAATCGCCCTGGAAACTTCACCGAACTCGTCGTTTCGATCAGAACCGGAAATGCTGATGGCATCACCGCCCTTCTGCGCCTTTAAACTCTTTGACAAGTCGTCAAAAGGCCTGCCGAGCATGCGGTTGAACAGTCGATTGATAATCACGGCGAGCCATATGATAAAGAGGACGGCAATGAGCAACAGCGGTACAAACTGAACCGTACTCACCAATCCCTCTTGATGGTAAAAAGTCATTACGTACCAATCGGTGGTGTAGATGCGCTCGGCGGAGACATAATCATAGGTACCACTGAGTTCTACAAACACTTCATTCTCACCTTTTTGAAACGCTTCTAAAACAGTCGCTGCGTCGGCGGCATCGTCGACGTAATGACGAAAACTCTTGTCGTCTGCCACTTCAAATGCAAATATATTTTGAACGATTCGGTCAAAGTTCGAATCCAGTTGAATCGCACCGTTGCCGTTGACGATAATCATTTTAGCGTTGTGCTTTGACTGAATTGCATCAATCTGTTCGACGTAGCGATTCAAGGGCAAGCCGACACCTACAATCCCCAATACCAAGTCCGTGGAGGCGTCGACGACTTTGTAGTTGATCCAAACGTTGGTTTGCTTCAAAAATCGATCGACATCTATATTGAGGTTAAATGCTTCGGGTAGCGCCAGTGACTCGTAGAACCACGCATCCTCCTCAATGGTCGGCGCCAATTCTCCGACGCGTTGCAACTCGCCGTCTTCATAAAAGTACATGCCGCTGTCGTAGGCGCTGGTGACAAACAGTGTGTCGGCTTCCGAGATGCCGGAAACGGTGTCGAGAACTTCTAAAAACGCCGTTCGATTCGATGCGTTGGCCTCTTTTAGAAAAGCCTGCGTCGCACGGGACTCGGCGATGGTCTGTGTAATTGACAACTCGGGAATGACATGCCTTTCAATTTCATTGACGAGGTCTGACGTGTACAATTGAGCGAGGTTCGACGAAAATCGATCGACAACAGATCCGATGCCAAACCTCATGAGCAACACCGTCATAAAGAGGGTCGCAATCATCAAGAAAAACACATAGCGCTTAAACTGATTGGTTAAGTTTTTTTTCGTCATACGACGCCTCCCAAGTAGATTTAAGCTGACGTCAGTAGACACCGAGTTCGCAGCTTATTGCTTTGTTTATACCCATGAAATACAAAAAGCATAAAAAAAACGCAAAAGATGCGTTTTTTTAAGGTTCTCGAACGGCGTGAACAATTAATCGGTGTGTCGGGTTAACCACCGGATCACAGGTTACAAGGGTTAGAACTTCATGCTCTTTGCTCCTGTAGAGCACGCTGACATCCGTCGGTTCCACAAGGTGGGTCTTGTACACGGTATAGACGTATTTTGTACCACCACTCGATACTTCAATGGTATCGCCCTCACCCAATTCGTCGAGGCGATTGAACATCAGTCCATACGAACGCCCACGGTGTCCGGCGATGCCGATGTTCCCCACTTCTCCAAAGTAAGAAGTGCCGTTAATATGCGCTGCCCCTCGGTTGAGGTGGCGTTCAGTTGCATCTTCTAGTATAGCCATTTTTACATTTATTTTAGGAATTTTAATCTGACCGATAATCGGCAACGCTGGTTGCGGTTTTGGTTTTTCTTTAGGAGGATCCGGTGTCGCCTCGCCTTCGCCTTCTGTAGACGGTCTCGGCTCCAGTGCCCCGGTGTCCACTTCGTAATCCGAGACGTCGATCAAGTCGTCGCCCAGCGTCTCAGAGACGGCCCCTTCCACAAACACATCATCCAATGCGGCATACTCGTCTTCTGTTTCCACTGCTGCTTCATCTTCTAGCGCGTAAAGGGCTTCGTATTCGTCAAGGAGTTTTTGATTCCAATAATCGTAGTAGAGCTTGCTGCCAAAAGGATATAGAATCACCAAAATACCTGCTATTATCAAGACATAAGACAGTATTTTTTTCAAAAGCAGTCCATCCTTTCTCTTGCGTTGGTCATCGGCTACAGATTTCTGCTAACCCTTCTGTAATATAGTCTCTGAGCCATTTGATGACGTCTAAATTGCCAATGGGAACACCATCGAGCAATTTTTTGATTTCTTTGCTGTTCAATGTGAACTTATGTCCATTATAGCAGTGTGTGTAAATTAAGTCCATATTGTCACACGCATTTAATATGGTGACAATCGTTTCAGGCATGTTGCCGAGTGGCACGCGGTCGATGTGGCTGTGCTTGAACGCCGCCACGATTTCTGTGCCGACACCGAGTTGGGAATGAATTTCGAAGTAACCGTCGCACTGTTCTGCCGACGCTTTAAACAAGGGAATCCCCAGCCCCACTTTACGCGTTGTACGCGATGTGTAGAAGGGATCGACGACTTTTTCAAGTGTTTCAGCAGCCATGCCAATGCCGTCGTCTTTAATTTTAATCACCAATTTATCGCTGTCCAATTCTTCTATAATGGCGATACGCAAGGTCTCCGCCTGCGCTTTTATGGAATTCTGCGCAATGTCCAATATGTGGAGTGAAAGTTCCCTCATCCTCTTTTCCTTCCCTTCAAAAAATCGAGTACGGCTTCGAGCGTTGCCTCTCCAACCGTCATAAAATGTTCCGGTTCACTGATGTGCTCTAAAAAATGGGCATCTGAGTTGTAAACCACGCGGGAATCGCCCAATACAAACGGGTCGATTGGCGCCATTTTAAACACTTCCATAGTGTGCCCCATAAGGTTTTCCGGCACAAATCCCAAATACTTGAGCAAGCTGTTGGCCGCTTTGTTGATGTGCGCGGGGACGACGACGCCACCGTACTCGGTGACGAGCGCCATTAAATCGTCTAGCGACAAGGTTAGTGAAAGAATTAACGCACTTTTGTATTCCGAGACGATGGTGTCTTCAGCGTCCATGACCCATTGATGACCAAACTTCGAGACGGCGTTGGGGATGGGGAGCCGGTAGTTGTCCAGCACCTGCTCGAAAGCTTCAATTGCCTCGAGCGCCTGAAAATAACACAAGACGTGAATTTCTTCTTTCGTCTGCACCTCCATACCGGGGACGACCAACAAGCCGTTGGCATCGCCCACCGCTTTAACCGCTGCGACATTTTGCGCGGTGTTGTGATCGGTGACGGCAATGACGTCGAGCCCTTTTATCAACGCCATGTTGACGATGTTGTTAGGGGTCATGTCGTCGTCGCCACATGGCGATAGACAGGAGTGGATATGCAGGTCGTAGTACAGTTTCATTTTTTAACGCCTTCTTCGTAGAGAATCTTAAATATTTCGTAAGCTTCAAGCGGCGTCGACAGGATGACCACATCCTCATTCTGCGCTTTGGCAATTACTTCGGCTTCCAGTTCAATCCCCTCGGGAACAATGACACAAGCGAAGTCGAGAAGCGATGCAACCGCCAGTATGTTGTTGTGGGTCTGAACTGTAATCCAAGCGGTGTTGTTTTTCCCTTTTGCCATGACCCAGCTGAGGAGGTCGCAAGCGTACACGTCGTCTATTGGGCGCTCTACCGCTTCGCCTGAAAGGTGTTTAAATCCGTATTTTTCTATTAAAATTTTAGCGTTCATCTTCATCCTCCGTTTTGTTTTTTATAAACACGCAGTCGCTGATTTTGGCCCTGCCATACACCACGTCTTCTGCGAGCACCCTACAGGAGGGCGCGCCGCATGCGCCGCAGTTGATACCGGGCAATGTCTGCGTTATTTCCTCAATTTTAGCCATTTTCTCAAGGGCTTTTTTAAAGTCGGTATCCAGTTTGAAAATCGGCATCGGTTGTATGGGGAGGTCCCATTCCATATTTTCTTTGGTCAATGGAATGTCTACTTTAACCGGATGGTCCATCCCGTATCGCTTGCTGAGTTTGCGAATGCGATTTTTGCCGATAAACGTGTTCTCCACGTTGAGCGGGCCGCCGACGCATCCGTTGACACAGGCGTACCCCTCTAAGAAATCGAGGCTGTTGAGTTTGCCCAGTTCCATAGACTCTAAGACTTTAATCACTTCTTCGATGCCGTCCACGGCGATGTAGTCCTCAATGGCCATGGCGTAACTCTGCCCGCCGACGCGCCCCCAAGCAATCCCCTTTCCCGTACTGGTTTGCAGCGGTTTATCCGAGGCGACTTTATCGATGATTTTCATCACTTTGTAGTACACTTCCTCTGTGGACACCGCTTCGTCGATATAGGACTTCTCAAGACCTATGGGATTTTTAATACTTGTAATCTTCGCCGGACACGGGGTGATGTAGACGACGCCGATATCCGATTCAGACATTCCGGCCTCTACCAGTCTCCGCTTTACCAGCCGAGCCGCTATTTCCATAGGCGACTCCAATTTGATGATGTGGTCGATAAGCGCGGGAAACTTAATTTGAATCAGCCGTGTAATTACGGGGCAGTAGGTCGAAATCAACGGTTTGGGAACCCCTTCTTTGTCGAGCATTTGGTTTTCGTAAACGGTCAAAAGTTCTGCGGCATGTGCCACATCGTATACTTCGTCAAACCCCAAGTCAATGAGGGCGTTGTACACGGTGTTCATGTCATAATTTTCTGGAAATTGTCCATAAAAAGAAATCGCCGGCAACGCCACTGTATATCGGTAGCGTCCGATGACTTCTAGGCCGCTGACCATGGCGCCTTTGGCGTGGTATGGGCAAACTTTAAGACACTCGCCGCAATCGATGCAGCGGGCTTCTATGATTTTCGCCTTTTGATTGACGATTCTGATTGCCTGAGTCGGACACCTGTCGAGGCAATAGGTGCACCCGTTGCAATAATCCTTCTCAAGCACGACTGAATGCCAGTACTTTTCCATTGTCGCCTCCTCGCAAAAGCCCCTTAGGGGGTGCTCTCAGTACTCGATAACCATTTTGATACACGTCCCCTTTCCGAGTTCTGATTCAATGTCGAAAGTATCGGAGACTTTTCTCATGTTAGGTAGGCCCATACCTGCGCCAAACCCCATTTCCCGCGCATGTGAGCTGGCGGTGGAATACCCCTGTGTCATGGCGAGGTCAATATTTTCTATCCCTGGGCCGACGTCGTCGACATACAGTTCAATCTGGTCCGGTTTTAAGTAAACGTCAATCGCACCGCCCTCAGAGTGAATGACGAGATTGATTTCAGCTTCGTAGGTGGCGATGGCCACGCGGCGAACAATGCCCGCGTCTATTGTCAACTGCTTCAGCACCTGCTTGATTTTGCTCGACGCCTCGCCTGCACGCGAGAAGTCGTCGTTGGCGATATCGTAATGCAGTTTCATCGCGACATTTTCTTCATTTCTATTCGACGGTTTCATACACACCCCTTATAAACGAATGCCTTCAAGTCCTGCGCTGTACAGCCGTCCCGACGTTGTAAATAGCGGCAGTTTTGTCGACATCAAAATCATGTGCTTCGTCTCTGCCAATTCGACGACATCGGCTGTAGGCGCCTTGCCCCGAACAAACAAGATTGCCTTGATGTCGAGCATTTCCGCCGTACGCACCACTTGCTGATTGACAAGTCCCGTTATCAAAAGCGTATCTTCTTCAACATATGCGAGCACATCGCTCATCAAATCCGAACTGAATGCCGAATGCACTTCCCACGACAGCCCCTCTGTAGACGTCAGCAGCTTTGCTTCAGTTACCGCCACAATCTGCTCTACCTTCATACGCGCCTCCTACCCAAACGGTTTTAGATGCCCTTAGGACACAAGTTATTTTTTTCACAATCCCTTGACTCCATTATAGCATCTTTACCACAAGACTTCAATTTCTCTTCTAATCTGATCGAATACAGAGGTCAACGCACCGGAAGCATCGATTTTAACCATGCGCTCCGGATACTTCTCTAAAAGCTGTAAGTACCCTTCTCGCACACTTTCGTGAAAAGCGGTAGTCTCCCTATCCAATCGGTTAATCTCTCGATTTGGATCGCTAGAAATGCGTTTTAGGCCCACTTCAGGTTCCACGTCTAGATACAAGGTCAAATCGGGCAAAAACGATTCAATGGCAAACTGATTGATTTGATACACTTCTTCGACGCCGATACCGCGTACAAATCCCTGATACACCAACGACGAATCCACAAATCGGTCGAAGACGACCCACTTGCCTTCTGCGACGGCGGGGAGAACTTTTTCGACTAAGTGTTGTCTGCGCGCTGCCGCAAACAGAAGCGCCTCTGTCTTGGCGTCCATAGATGTGTGCGCACAGTCTAAAATCACCGCTCGAATCTTCTCAGAGATGTCCACGCCCCCCGGTTCTCGGGTGATCATAACGTCGGCGCCCCTCTCTTCCAGAAAAGTCTTTATATAGTGTATAACGGTTGACTTTCCAGACCCTTCACCGCCTTCTATTGAAATAATCTTATTCTTATGTTCTAACAATCGGCTGCCTCCTAAACTCTAAATGTCACCTTCTATTCTACCTTATTTTTTAATTTTTTGAAATGGTTTTTGTCGATACCCCTTAATCAAAACGCGTTGCGCTGACGCCTTCCCGCGTTGAACATTCGCGGGATGGCTTTCGGCGCAACACTTGTCCAACAACATTTGATGCGCTTTCACCGCATCAAAACGCGTTGCGCTGATGCCTTCCCGCGTTGAACATTCGCGAGATGGCTTTCGGCGCAACGCTTGTTGTTTAAAAAACCGCCCTCGATGTCGGGGGCGGTTTAAGGACGACTCAATAAGTTCTAACTATGGTTAAAACTTATTTGTCGATTGGGTATTTTTCACGCTTCACATAGTGCGTGTGAAGCAGTTCATGTGCTTTATGACTGTTCGGCTTGCCCAAGAACTCATCGTAGAGTTTCTTAATTTCAGGGTTCTTGTGCGATTTTCTGATCGACTTAGACGCGTCTTCTGAATAGAGGGCTTTCGCGCGCTCAGAGCGAATGTCGATAACATTTCTTACATTGGCCGGCTGAATTGGCTGCCCGCCACCGTTGACACAGCCCCCTGGACACGCCATCACTTCGATGAAGTGGTAATCAGCTTCGCCCTTCTTGATTTTCTCAAGGAGGATACCCGCATTTGTCGTGTTGTGCGCCACAGCGATTTTAATATCTTGACCGGCGACGTTGATGCTGGCTTCTTTGATGCCGTCGAGGCCGCGGACGGCTGTGTAATCTACCGCTTCCACATCTTGACCAGTCAGAACATCTGCTACCGTACGGATAGCCGCTTCCATAACACCGCCTGTTGCGCCGAAAATAACACCTGCGCCGGAGTAATCGCCCATGAAAGCGTCGAAAGTACCGTCTTCCAACTTATCGAATTCGAGACGCGCTTCTTTAATCATCAGCGCAAGTTCACGCGTTGTGATAGAAACATCTACGTCTCTCAAGCCCTCTACTTCGAGCTCAGGACGTGCGATCTCTGATTTCTTAGACGTACAAGGCATTACCGATACCACGGCGATGTCTTTAGGGTCGATGCCGTGCTTTTCAGCGTAATAACTCTTCGCCAAAGCACCGAACATATTTTGAGGTGATTTACAGCTCGACAAATGCGGCAACAATTCCGGGTATTGGAACTCGATGTAACGCACCCAGCCCGGTGAACACGATGTAATCATCGGCAGCACACCGCCGTTTTGGATGCGGTCTAACAACTCGTAGCCCTCTTCCATAATGGTGACATCCGCCCCCCAGTTGGTGTCGAAAATTCTGTCGAAGCCGAGACGTCTCAACGATGTCGCCAGCTTACCTGTGACATTTGTACCGATTGGGTAACCGAACTCTTCGCCAAGTGCCGCTCTAACAGCAGGAGCCGATTGAACGATAACGTGTTTAGACTTGTCTTCAATAAGGTCCCACACTTTGTCAATAGCCGACTTTTCAGTCAAAGCGCCTACCGGACAAACGACCATACACTGACCGCAGTAAATACAAGGCGTTTCGTTCATGCTCATTTCAAAAGCAGGCCCTACGTTGGTTTCAAAACCTCTATTGGTGAAGTCCAGGATACCGATGCCCTGAACATTTTTACAAGCGCTGACACAACGGCCGCAGAGAATACATTTAGAAGAATCTCTGACGATTGAAGGGGACAAGTTGTCAAAATGCCCTTCTCTCTTGACGCCTTCAAATCCGATGTCGCGGATACCGAGTTCTTCCGAAACCGATTGAAGCTCACAGTTTTTGCTACGCACACAAGTGGTACACTCTCTATTGTGGTTGGCGAGCAGAAGCTCTACCGTATTTTTTCTCGCTTTTCTAACGCGCGTGTTGTTGGTGTTGATTACCATGCCTTCTCTAACAGGGAGAACGCAAGATGCCTGAAGCGCTCTCGCACCTTCTACTTCGACCACACAGACGCGGCAAGCCCCAACTTCGTTGATGTCTTTAAGGAAGCAAAGTGTTGGAATATCAATGCCTACAGATCTCGCCGCTTCCAACACGGTTAAGTTGCTCGGTACGTCGTACTCAGCACCATTTATCGTCAATTTTACATTACTCACGATTTGAACACCTCTTTCTCATTAATCAGTTAAGCATCCGCCTATTGCTTTACGATGACTTTCTTAGGACACTTAGGAATACAAGCGCCACATTTAATACATTTAGATTGGTCGATAACGTGATCTTTCTTCACTTCACCACTGATGGCATCAACCGGACAAACGCGCTTACATGCGGTACAGCCGATACAACCGTCTGTGATAACAATCGACAAGAGGTCTTGACACATGCCCGCAGGACATCTCTTGTCCACAACATGCGCTTCGTACTCTTCTCTAAAGTGTTTCAATGTCGAAAGAACAGGGTTTGGCGCCGTTTGTCCGAGACCGCAAAGCGACGAGTCTTTAATGGCGTATGCCAACTCTTCGAGTTTGTCGAGATCGGCCATAGTGCCGTTACCACTTGTAATGCGCTCTAAGATTTCGAGCATTCTCTTTGTACCTTCTCTACAAGGTACGCACTTACCGCAAGATTCATCTACGGTGAAGTCGAGGAAGAAACGCGCGAAGTCCACCATACAGTTGGTATCGTCGACGACGATCATACCGCCTGAACCCATCATAGAGCCCAATGCTGTCAGCGTATCGAAGTCAATTGGCGTATCGAGGTGTTCTTCTGTTAAACAGCCGCCTGACGGACCGCCCGTTTGAACCGCTTTAAACTTTCTACCATTCGGGATGCCTCCGCCGATGTCGTAGATAACTTCACGGAGTGTCGTACCCATTGGAATTTCAACAAGACCTGTGTTGTTGATCTTACCGCCTAAAGCGAAAACTTTCGTTCCCGGTGACTTTTCAGTACCGAATGACGTGAACCAGTCGGCACCGTTCAATATAATTTGAGGCACGACCGCATAGGTCTCAACGTTGTTGATAACTGTCGGCTTGCCGAAAATACCCTTTTGTGCAGGGAACGGTGGCTTTGGTCTCGGCATACCGCGCTCGCCTTCAATAGAAGCGATTAGCGCCGTCTCTTCGCCGCAGACAAAGGCCCCTGCGCCCAGTCTAATTTCCATATCAAAACAGAAGTCCGTACCGAAGATGTTCTCTCCGAGAAGGCCCATTTCTTTAGCTTGGTCGATGGCGATGCCAAGGCGTTTAACCGCAATCGGATACTCCGCACGGATGTACACATAGCCTTTTTGTGCGCCTACAGCGTAGGCGGCAAGCGCCATAGCTTCGATAATTGCATGTGGGTCGCCCTCGAGAACTGAACGGTCCATAAACGCCCCTGGGTCGCCCTCGTCGGCGTTACAGGCAACGTATTTGATGTCGCCTTCTGACGCTCTGGTAAACGCCCACTTTAAGCCCGTTGGGAAACCGCCGCCGCCACGGCCGCGAAGCCCAGACTTCTTGATTTCTTCGATGACGTCTTCAGGCGACATTTCAGTAAGTGCCTTTCCAAGTGCTTGATAGCCGTCAAAAGCAATGTATTCATCGATGATTTCGGGGTTGATTAAACCGCAGTTTTTAAGCGCCACACGCTTTTGTTTCTTATAAAACGTCACGTTGTTAATAGACGTTTGAATATCCGTTGTCGGCGCTGCCGCCTTGTCTACATATAATAAATCCTTAACAATTCTACCCTTTAAAAGATGCTCTTCCACAATGCGCTCGACGTCTTTTTGCTCGACGCGAGAATAGAACGACCCTTCCGGATAGACGATACAAATAGGGCCGGCTTCACAAAGGCCGAAACATCCCGTTCTAACCACTTTAACTTCTTTGTCCAAATTCTTATCTGCTAAAGCTTTGTTAAACATTTCTTCAAGTGTTAACGAGCCCGAAGAAACACAGCCTGTACCCCCACAGACAAGCACATGCGCTCTATAAAAATCCATTACAATACCTCCTAAAATTGAGTGTTATCTATGCGTTTGCGCCAATTGTATACGCTTCGACGATGTGGCCGTTTACGACGTGCTCCGCCACAATTTGTCTCGCTTTTTCTTCAGTCAATTCAACATATGTCACTTTTTCTTCGCCCTCTTTGTAAATTTCGATGATGGGCTCGAAACGACAAACGCCGATGCAACCGGTTTGCGTAATGGTGACATCTTTTAAGCCGCGCTTTTGCACTTCGTCAATTAATGCAGACATAATCGGTCTCGCTCCCGCCGCGATGCCGCATGTCCCCATACCGACGACGATTCTTACGCCGTCTTTCTGACCTCTGATATCTACCTTTTTGATGGCTTCATCTCTCAATTTCTTTAATTCTTCAATAGACTTCATCGTCGTCCTCCTTAGTTGGCTTCTTTGTATTTATTAACGATACCCGGAATATCATCCAGTGTTAATCTGCCGTAAACATCTTCGTTAACGGTCAATACCGGTGCAAGACCACAAGCGCCGATACATCTGGTCGCCTCTAACGAGAACTTGCCATCTGCCGATGTCTTGCCGACCCCAACGCCAGTCATTTCAGAAATTTTGTCGACGAGTTGCTGCGCGCCACGCACGTAGCATGCCGTTCCGAGGCACACGCCGATGAGGTACTGACCTTTTGGTTCCAGTGTGAATTGTGAATAGAAGGTTACCACGCCATAAATCTCCGCCATAGGCACGTTAAGCTTCTCAGAGATCACCTTTTGAACTTCAATAGGAATAGCACCAAAGATATGTTGGGCTTCATGCAATACAGGCATCAAAGGACCTTGCTTGTCTTTGTTCGCATCGATGACGCGATCAAGCTTTGCAAAATTCTCTTCTGATAGATAATTTTTGGACATTAATAGTTCCTCCTTATACTCCGTAAATCCGATTGAATAAGCTCCCTTATTTCAATCCAATCCCTAGTGTTTAACTAGGTTATAGGGCGATTGTTAAGAAATTAACTCATTTCGAAATAGATTATAACACAGTTCGATTGTTATGTATACACTTAAGTATTTTTTTAATTTAGCTAATTTTTTGTAACATTTAACTCGTGGGCTAAAAAAACAAAAACCCTGCATTTGCAAGGCTCTCGTTTTTAGACTATTCAGTATTTTTCGTTTTTTTACCATAGTATAAAGCTATGGCTTCAGCATTTTTCTTACTGATGCCTTTTACTTCCAAATAAGCGTTATAGTCCGCTGCTTTTATCGCTTCTATCGACTTAAAATGTTTCAATAACGCAATACGTTTTTTATCACCAATACCCTCAATTTCTTCCAATTCCGAATGAATCATTTCTTTTGAGCGCAAGCTCTTGTGGTATTCAATAGCAAATCGGTGGACTTCTTCTTGAATATCGTTGACGAGTCGAAATGCACTGGTGCAGTTTTTGAGCCCCAATTTTTCATTTTCATAAATCAGGTCATCGGTGTTGTGAAAGTCGTCTTTGACCATGCCAGCCACGGGAATGTAAAGTTTCATGGCGTTGAGTACTTGTAGCACCGCGTTAACATGTCCCTTCCCACCGTCGATGAGAATCAAATCGGGAAATGCTGAAAACCCCTTTTTCACCACCCCTGTCTCCTCGGCAATTTTCAGTTCGTCAAGTCCGCGTCTAAAACGTCTGTAGAGCACTTCCTGCATCGAGCCGTAGTCGTTAGGGCCCTCGATGGTCTTAACGCGGTAGCGCCGGTAGTCGCTGCGCTTTTTCTTGCCGTTCTGGTACACCACCATGCTGCCCACTGAGTAGACCCCCGATGTATTGGAGATGTCGTAAGCTTCGATGCGGTTGAGCGGCAAGTTCTCGGGAAAGCTGAGCAACTGGCGGAGCTCTTTTTCCGCATTGGTTCTCAGCGCCTCTTCTTTGTCTAGACGCTCTTTAAACTTCATGATGTACTCTTTGGCGTTTTTTTCCACCAACAAAATGGTCTTGTGTTTTTCACCGCGTTGAGGCACGTTGAGATGCACTTTGTACCCTGCGAGCTTGCTCAGCCAATCGGCGTACAGTGCCATGGTCTCGATTTCAAAGGACAAGTAGATTTCCTTCGGGATTTCGCCGATGCCGGAATAGTACTGGACGAGAAACGACGAGATGATATCAGAAGGCGACTGGTAGTCGGCGTTGGAGACTTCGTAGGAGTCGCGGCCCACTATTTTCCCACTCCTCACTTGAAAAACCATGACGCAAGTACGCGCTTCATATTGGTAGTAGGCGATGTAATCCTGATTTTTGCCGTCCACTTTCAGCGCCTTTTGCTTTTCGTTCAAAGCCTTTAGCGCCTCGATTTGATCTCTGTAGACTGCCGCCTGTTCGAAATCCATTTTCTCGGCACAGACCATCATTTTTTCTGCTAGGCGGTCGGTCAGGCCCTTTTTATTGCCGTTTAAAAAGGCGATGATCTCGTCGATGTACACTTGGTACGCTTCTTGGGTAATCTTGTGATTGCAGACACCTGCACACCTGCCGATATGGTAGTTCAGACACGGCCGTTCGACCTTATCGGTAATCTTTTTGCTACATTCGCGTATGGGAAAGACCGTCTGCATCACTTCAATTGCCGTTCTAACGTGCTCACTGCTCGTATACGGGCCGAAATACTTGTAGGCCTTATTCTCTGTGGAGCGCGTCATCAACAATCTAGGAAAGTTTTCCGACAGCGTCAGCGCTATATACGGGTAACTCTTATCGTCTTTTAACAGGATGTTGAAACGCGGCAAATATTTCTTAATCAAATTGGCTTCGAGAATCAGCGCTTCCATTTCAGAATCGGTCAAAATGTATTCAAAAGACTGAATGTTTACCACCATGGTTTGCACTTTGGGCAAGTGCGAATCAAACCCTCTAAAATAAGAGCTGAGTCGGTTCTTGAGTTTTTTAGACTTGCCCACATAGATGATTTCACCGTCGGCATCCCGCATTAAATAGACGCCGGGTTCCTGGGGCACGGTCTTAAGTTGTTCTTTTATATGCTCTGAAGCAACAAACTTTTTGCCGCTCACATCAACCTCTTTTCTATGGCTACACAATCGGCACCTATGCCATTGTTAAAATCGTCACCAACAACAAGCACATTGCGCTGACACCTTCGCGCACTAAACGGCGCAGAGTTGTGCGCCGTCTTGTGTTCTGTCGTTTGTATTTAGCGCTCGAGTATTTTGGCGAGGAAAGTGCCGGTGTACGACCCTTTGACTTTTGCCACTTTTTCCGGTGTTCCCGTAGCGACAACTGTACCCCCTCTATCGCCGCCGTCGGGACCGAGGTCGACGATGTAGTCCGAAGACTTGATAACATCGAGGTTGTGTTCGATGACAACCACCGTATTGCCCGCGTCTACCAACCGTTGCAACACCTGAATCAAGTTGTGTACATCGGCGGTGTGAAGACCGGTAGTCGGTTCGTCCAGAATATAGAGTGTCTTGCCGGTACTTACCTTACTGAGCTCACTGGCCAGTTTAATACGCTGTGCCTCACCACCGGACAGTTGCGTCGACGGCTGACCCAACCGGATGTAATCGAGACCCACATCGTGAAGCGTCTTCAGTTTTCGGTGTATCTTAGGAATGTTCTCGAAAAACGTCAGTGCCTCTTCTACGGTCATCGCAAGCACTTCTGAAATGCTTTTGCCCTTGTATTTCACTTCGAGGGTTTCCCTGTTGTAGCGCTTGCCTTTACAGACGTCGCACTGAACGTACACATCCGGCAAAAAGTGCATTTCGATTTTAATGATGCCGTCGCCTTTACAGTTTTCACAGCGGCCCCCGTTCACGTTGAAGCTGAAACGCCCTTTCTTGTACCCGCGCATCTTCGCCTCGGGTACTTGCGCAAAGAGGTCTCTTATATGATCGAACACGCCGGTGTACGTCGCCGGATTGGAACGCGGCGTCCGGCCGATTGGCGACTGGTCGATTTCAATGACTTTGTCCACGTGTTCAAGGCCTTCAATATCCTTGTGCTTGCCGGCCTTAACACGGCTCTTATTGAGCTTTTTCGCACAGGATTTGTAGAGAATTTCGTTGATTAACGTGCTCTTGCCCGACCCCGACACACCGGTAACCGAACAGAGAACGCCAAGTGGAAAGCCCACGTCTATTTTCTTGAGGTTGTTCTCCTCAGCACCTAAAATGCGAACGGTTTCGCCGTTGCCTCCACGTCTCTGCTCAGGCACTTCGATTTTCTTTCTACCTGAGAGGTACTGGCCGGTAATAGAGGCTTCAGAAGCCTTTATCGCCTCCACATCGCCTTCGGCGATTATATAGCCCCCATGTTCTCCCGCTCCGGGACCGAGGTCCAATATATAATCCGCTTCTTCTATGGTCTCCTCGTCGTGCTCGACGACGAGCAGGGTATTTCCCATATCCGTTAAGTTACGTAGGGTCTTCAACAGTTTCTGATTGTCTTTCTGATGGAGGCCGATACTCGGCTCGTCTAAAATGTACAAGACGCCTACGAGTCCGGAACCGATTTGCGTCGCCAATCGAATCCGCTGGGACTCCCCACCTGAAAGTGTCGATGCCGCGCGGGACAAGGACAAGTAGTCGAGACCGACGTTCTTTAAGAACGAGAGGCGCGCGACAATTTCCTTGACAATTTGCGCCGCAATGTGCGCCTTCGCCTGTTTGAGCTCCAAAGCCTCAAAGAACCCCAAGGCCTCTTTAACCGACATCGTCGTTATCTCCCAGATGCTCTTGCCGCCGACTTTGACCGCGAGCACTTCGTCTCTCAAACGGCGTCCCTTACAGGTACTACACTCAATCATGCTCATAAACTCATCTATTTTTGAGCGAATGTAGTCGGAGTTCGTAGACGCATATCGCCTTTCATAATTGGGGACAAGGCCTTCAAACGGTCGGTTGAACTCCGCGTACCCCACGTATTTGCTGTCGTAATTAAACGTCACTTTTCGATCGCCGGTACCGTAAAAGATTTCCCGTTTCAAACTTTCAGGCAACGTGTTAAACGGCACCTCAGTCGATGCACCGGCCTCTTCCACAAGCGCATTGATCATATTGACGTAAAACGTTCCTTCGGCACTGCCGGCAATCGGCAACAACGCGCCCTCTGCAATAGACAAGTTGCCGTCGGGAACGAGGCGCTCTGGATCGACTTTCTTGGTGTAGCCCAAACCGTTACAGTCGGGACAAGCCCCGTAGGGGGCATTAAATGAAAACATTCGCGGCTCCATTTCGGAAATGCCTTGGCCGTGTTCTGCACACGAAAACTTCGTGTTGAACACGAGGTCTTCACCATCCACCACTTGGATGACGATAAGCCCATCTGACAGAGCCAGCACCGATTCAATCGAATCCGTTAGCCGCTGTTGAATTGACGCTTTGATAACCAATCGGTCCACCACCACTTCAATGGTGTGCTTCTTGTTTTTCTCCAGTTTAATTTCTTCTGTAACGTCTAAAGTTTCGCCGTTGATACGGGCGCGAATATACCCTTCTTTTTTCAAGCGGTTGAGCAGATTGGTATGTTGGCCCTTTTTCCCGGTGACCATCGGCGCCAGTACCTGAATCTTCGTTCCTTCGTCGAGCTTCATAATCTGATCGACCACTTGGTCTACCGTTTGGGGTTCTATAACCACATCGCATACGGGACAATGTGGCGTTCCCGTTCTCGCGTAGAGCAAGCGCAGGTAGTCGTAAATTTCCGTTACCGTCCCCACCGTAGATCGCGGGTTTCGGCTCGTCGTCTTTTGATCGATGGAAATCGCAGGCGAAAGCCCTTCAATGTACTCGACTTCTGGCTTTTCCATCTGACCGAGAAACTGACGTGCGTAAGACGACAGACTCTCTACGTATCGGCGCTGTCCCTCTGCGTAGATGGTATCAAAAGCCAGCGACGACTTGCCCGAGCCGCTGAGCCCCGTGACCACCACAAACTGATCTCTCGGTATGGTCACATCTATATTTTTCAAATTGTGCTCTTTGGCACCTTTTACATGTATCACATTTTTACTCATACAGACCTCATTTTTTCACTTTCATGGATTTCAGCTCGACAATCATGTCTCGCAGCTGTGCCGCGCGTTCGAACTTGAGCTCTCTAGAGGCTTCAAACATCTCTGCCTCGAGTCCCTCAATGTAGACATCCAGTTCAGGGCGCGTCATCTGTTTGATTTTCTTCGCTTCATACGGCGTCTCTTCTTCTGCCGCAACGGTGGCTTCAATCACTTCGTGGATAGCCTTCACAATGCCCTTCGGCGTAATGCCATGCGCCTGATTGTACGCTTCCTGAAGCGCTCGGCGACGCTCCGTCTCGTCAATGGCGCGCTTCATGGAAGGCGTTATTTTGTCGGCGTACATAATGACGCGGCCTTCGACATTCCGCGCCGCCCGGCCAACCGTTTGAATCATCGCAGTCTCAGAACGCAGGAAGCCCTCTTTGTCCGCGTCCAAAATGGCGACCAGCGACACTTCCGGAAGGTCGAGCCCCTCTCTCAGAAGGTTGATGCCGATGAGTACATCGAAAACGCCTTTTCTAAAGTCCCTGATAATTTCCATACGCTCAATGGTCTTGATTTCCGAGTGCATGTAGCGCACCTTTAAGTCCAATTTCTTAAAGTAATCGGTTAAATCCTCAGACATTTTTTTCGTCAGCGTCGTGACGAGAACGCGTTCATTTTTGTCAATACACTTGATGATTTCAGCGTAGAGATTATCAATCTGTCCCTTAATCGGCCGAACGTCGATTTTGGGGTCGAGTAAGCCCGTCGGCCTGATAATCTGCTCGACGACCTTGTCCGAGTGGTCCATTTCATAAGGCCCCGGCGTGGCACTGACATAGAGCAACTGACCGGCAATCGACTCAAACTCCTCAAAGTTGAGCGGTCGGTTATCCATTGCCGACGGCAACCTGAAACCGTAGTCCACTAGAGACTGTTTTCTGGTGCGGTCGCCACCGTACATGGCACGAATCTGCGGTATGCTCACATGGGATTCGTCGATCACGATCATAAAGTCGTCTGGGAAATAGTCGAGCAGCGTAAATGGGCGACTCCCCGGCGGTCTGCCAGAAAGGACGCGGGAGTAGTTCTCAATGCCCTGACAAAAGCCCATTTCCCGCAGCATTTCTATATCGTATTTCGTCCGTTGCTCAATGCGTTGCGCCTCGATTAGCTTATCGTGATCCTTAAAGTACTGAACCTGTTCCTTCAGCTCACGCTCAATTTCGTCAATGGCGGCGTCCAGTTTATCCGGCGGCGTCACGTAGTGAGAAGCCGGATAGATGGTAAGGTGGTTGCGGTACCCCAGCACTTCGCCTGTCAAAGCGTTGATTTCTCCGATTCTGTCTATTTCGTCGCCAAACAACTCAATCCGATAGGCTTTCTCAAATTCGTAAGCCGGCATAATTTCAATGACGTCGCCCCTCACGCGAAACGTATTCCGCGTAAAGTCGATGTCGTTTCGGTTGTACTGAATATCCACCAGCCTGCGAATAATTTCTTCTCGCGTCTTTTCCATACCGGGACGCACTGTCAACGTCATACTGGAATAGTCAATCGGGTCACCGAGGCCATAGATGCAGGACACTGAAGCGACGATGATGACATCGCGCCTCTCAAAGAGCGACGATGTGGCACTGTGCCTCAGTTTATCGATTTCATCGTTAATCGACGCGTCTTTTTCTATATACGTGTCAGACCGCGCCACATAGGCTTCCGGTTGGTAGTAATCGTAGTAGCTGACAAAGAACTCGACGGCATTATCGGGAAAGAAAGCCTTGAACTCTGAAGCCAGCTGCGCCGCCAAAATTTTATTGTGCGCAATAACCAACGTCGGGCGTTGAACGCGCTCAATGATGTTGGCCACTGTAAAGGTCTTGCCCGACCCCGTTACACCGAGCAATATGTTGTGTTTCCTATCTGCATTTAAGTCTTTTACAATTTCATCTATTGCTTCCGGCTGATCGCCGGTCGGCTTAAAATCCGATACCACTTTAAATCGATTCATCGTCACCTCCAAACATTCGTTCGGTTTTTATTGTAAACTATTTCGCCGTGAGCGTCAACTTTTTGATGGATACACCATTGTTCCCCCTCCTGCTGCCTTCAGCACATGAAAATTATAAAACATTCTATGACATCGGTCTACGCCCCGCTTAACGAAAGAAAGCTAGCGAAAATTCGCTAACTCTCTAAAAAAATCTCTGTTGTTATTTTACCCCCCAGATGGAGACCAAAACAATTAAAGTGACGACAATTACCGCTCCGGTTGCCACTGCAATGACGAGCGGCTTCATATCCGCCGGCATCTCAGTCGCCGACTGTTCTACAATTAGGCGCTCTAAATCCGAGCTTATTGCCTCTGCCTTCTCTTTGTACTTGTTTACATCGATGCCCATGACGCCTCCTTTTTAAGGACGAGTTAAAAGTTCAACAGCCTTGTCGAGTTGTTCGTCGGTTTCAGGGTCTTCGTCTAAAGTGACGGGCACATCGGGGTCGATGCCCTTCTTGTGAATGTAGCTGCCGTCAGGTGTAAAGTACTGAGAAGTCGTCAACTTATACCCTCTGCCGCCGTTGTACGTGTAAATTGTCTGAACGAGTCCCTTGCCGAAACTGGTGTCGCCGACGATAGTCGCCGCATCGTTATCCTTTAGCGCACCAGTGACGATTTCAGAGGCACTTGCCGATCCCTCGTCTATAAGAACCACGAGTTCAAAGTCGTATTTGCCATTTTTGGCCTTGTGTACTTCGTCTTCCCCGTTGCGCCCTTTGGTGGAAACAATAACGGCTTCATCTAAAAACATATCGGCAATCTTTAGCGCTTCGTCTAAATAACCGCCGTGATTCTGTCTCAAGTCAAAAACGACCTTTTTCAGTCCCTGTTTTTCAAACGCATCCAAATGCTTCTTCAAGGCACTTGCCGAGTCTTCGTCAAACAGGGTCAACCGCACGTAGCCAATAGAATCCTCCAACACTTTTGAATACGCCACTTCGGTGCTGATCCACGCGCGCTCCACTGTCATATCGATTTCCTCTTTGCTCTTCGGTCTGAAAATCTTGAGTTCCACGGTGGTGCCGACCTCTCCTTTAATAGCGTCTACCATGTCGTCGATGGTTTCACTGGTATAAGCGGTTCCATCTACACTTAAGATAACGTCTTTCGGCTGAAGGCCGGCGCGGTCAGCCGGCGTGCCCTCTATAGGCGATACGATTTCTACCTGCCCTTTCTCGTTGGGCTGGTAATAGATGCCGATTCCCGGAAACTCGCCGCTGAGTGCCGCCGAGTGCTGCTCGAACTCAGAGGCGTCCATAAACACCGAATAAGGGTCATCCAAGGCCTCAAACAACCCTTTCATCATCCCTTCGGTAAGCGTCGATTCATCGACTTCCAAATAGTAATTTTTCTCGACAAACGCGCTCAGCGATTCAACTTCACTATAGCGATCGATTAGCGTCCTGTACTGGTCGAGTTCAGACTTTTTGACGACAACGCGGTCGCCTGCTTGAATTTGAAAGACCACCATCACGTTTAAAACGGTGCTGACAATTGCCAGTGCAACAACGGCACCTACCATCCATTTGACTTGCTTTTTCAATAGATCACCCTATTTTTTCTTGACAAAATTGAGCGGGTTGACGTAGTTACCATTTTCTCGAACTTCGAAGTGACAGTGATTCCCCGTGGAACCGCCTGTACTGCCGATGCCTGCAATGGTATCGCCTTTTCGCACCGCTTGACCGACTTTTACATAAATGGCACTGTTGTGACCGTACAACGTCGTGTAACCGCCGCCGTGATCGATGATAATTGCCTTACCATAAGTCCCAAACCAATCGGCAAACACCACGGTGCCCGTCTGTGCGGCGACAACAGGGGTGCCCTTACTTGCCGGTATGTCGATACCGGTGTGCTTGCTGTAGACTTTTGTAATCGGGTGAATCCGCTCGCCAAATGGCGACGAAATATTGTAATGCCCCGGTACCGGCCACATCATCTCACCGCCGATATACGTTTCTGAAAGCTCTAAATTCTTAATAATCGCAGTCAACTGGTCCGCTTCTTTTAAAAGCTGAGATTCAAATTCCGCCAATGCGGCCTCGTCCTCTTTAAGATCCTCTTTGTAAGCGACCAGTGTCTGTAAAGAGCTGTTGAGCTGTTTTTGTTTGCTAACTTTTTCCTTAAAAAGCACGAGCAAGTTGTCCTTCGTCGCCTCGAGCTCCTTTTTTCTCGTCGCAATATCGTCGCGCGCCTCCTTCAGTTCAACCAAAAGGTTTTGGTCGTGAATAAGCACTTTTTGAATCATATCCACACGGGAGAGCAAGTCGTTAAAATCTTCAGAGCCGAACAGCACTTCGAGATAGCCGATGCTACCGGTTTTGTACATGACCCTTAGGCGGTCTTCCAACAAATCGTTTTTATCCACAATAGCGATTTCCGAAGCTTTAAGTGCCGCTTCCTTTTCGACAATGGCGTTCTCTGTCACGTCGATTTGACCGTTTAAAGCGTTCATTTCGCTCTCAAGTGTTCGTATGTTGTGGTTGACATTGCTTATTTTCTGATTGGTCTCCGATTGAAGCGCCTTGTTGGCGTCAATAGAGGCATCGAGGTTGTTCATTTGTTGTTTGAGTTCTTCCAACTCGCGTTCGCGTCGTTTAAGCTCGTCGTTGGCGTAAGCCGCCGACAAGCTCACAACGAGGACAAGCGCTAAAATTGCCGTCAATAAGCGTTTTCCCATGATGGCCTCCTAAACCTTTAAGTACTTGCGCATCGACCAGATACTACCCAGTGCACCGATGCCGACGCCGATAATCAAGAACAGGAAGATGACGTCGCCTACTAAAATTTTTGGCTGTATCAAGTAGCCTGTGATAAAGGCGTAGAAATCCGTCTTCAACATTTTGTAAACGTATTCGTATCCGAACTTGATAACACCTACCGACACCAGTGCCCCTACGAGCCCGAGAAGCATGCCTTCTACGAGAAATGGCCAACGGATAAACCAGTTGGTGGCGCCGACGTATTTCATAATGGTGATTTCGCGCTGTCTGGAGTTAACTGTAAGCTTAATGGTGTTGTGTATAATAAATGTCGAGATGGCGATGAGGACAAAGATGACAATCATTCCCGATCGTCGTATGAGCTCCGTCACACTTAAAAGCCTTTCCACGACATCTTGATACGATTTAACTTCTTCGATGCCCTCTAATGTCTCAAGAGCCTTAAGCACCTCTTCCGCATAGTAAATATCTTTCAAGTAAACGATAATCGAACTCGGTAGTGGGTTCTCTTCCAAACCTTCCAACAGATAGGCGTTTTCCTTCCATGAGCTCTTTAAATTCTCAAGTGCCTGTGCCTTGCTTTCGTAAAGCGCCCTATCGACCCCTTCGACAGCTTCAATTTTTTCTACCAAAACAGCCACTTCTTCTTGTGTTACATCGTCTAACAAATAGGCCTTTATGGAATCGAACTGATCTTTAGCTGACTCCGATATCGCCGCGATATTGATAACCATCGCAAAAATAATACCTAATATAATTAAGGTGGCCGCCACTGATGTCACCGAAGCGATGCTCATCAGCCGGTTACGCCACAACCCTTTAAGCGCTTCTTTAAATGTAAATATGGGTTTAATCGTCATAGCCGTACACTCCTACTTTTTCGTCCCTTGCTATTTTGCCGTTTTCAAGTGCGATTACGCGTTTTTTCATAATGTCTACCACTTCTCTGTCGTGTGTGGCCATAAGGATGGTGGTTCCCCTTCGGTTAATGGTTCTGAGCACTTTCATAATTTCCCATGAAGTATCCGGGTCAAGATTCCCCGTCGGTTCATCTGCAATGAGAATCGGTGGGTTGTTAATAATCGATCGCGCAATAGATACGCGTTGTTGCTCTCCCCCGGAAAGCTGATTCGGATAAAAAGTCCCCTTGCCGTTCAAGCCGACCAAAGCCAAAATCATCGGCACTTGCTTCTTAATCATGCGCTGCGAAGTCCCTGTAATCTCCATGGCAAACGCTATGTTTTCATAGACCGTTTTATTGGGCAACAGGCGGAAGTCCTGAAAAACCACCCCGACTTTACGCCGTAGCATCGGCACTTTTCGCCGATGGAGCTTGTTCACCGTCAAATCGTCGACCACAACGGAACCCCCGCTGACATCGACTTCTTTTAAAATGGATTTTATAAAAGTGGACTTACCTGCGCCACTGGGGCCGACTAAGAACACAAATTCTCCTTTTTCAATCTGAACGCTGACGTTGTTCAGCGCCATTACACCGTTGTCGTATTTCTTAGATACGCTGTTAAATTCTATCATGCACCTTCTCCTAACAAAGACTACTTTGCGGTTGATCTCCGCGTCTTCACCTACCTATTATAAACAATTCGCCGGTTTCAGTAAACCGATTAACATATGAATTTACACCACTCTTTTTATTATACTTTATTTCTTTGGATATTTAATAGTATAATAACATTAAGAATGTATTACAGGAGGCTGGATATGGATAAGAAAACACTGAGGCGAGAATACGAAAATCGACGCCAGTCGCTGACGGCACCCCAACGTTTAGAAGCCGGTGCAAAGCTGTTGACAAATGTACAAGGGTTGCCGGAAGTTCAAACGGCAAAGTCCGTGGCGTCCTTTGTCTCATTTAGAAGTGAAATCGCCACTGAAGCCCTGCACCAATGGCTTCTCAAAAGCGGCAAAAAGCTGGCACTGCCAAAAGTCTTTCTGGACAAACACCTAATGGTTTTCTACTGGGTCGACGATCTCAACACACTTGTAAAAGGGCCTTACGGCATTTACGAGCCGGATGAAACACGGCATCCTGTGGCATCTCCCGAGCAGTTTGACGTCATCTTCTCTCCCGGTCTCGCCTTTGACCAAAGCGGTTATCGTCTAGGCTATGGCGGCGGTTATTACGACAAACTCTTTTCAACGGAAGGCGTCGACGCCATGCGCATCGGCCTCGCCTTTAACGTCCAACTCACCGATCGACTCGTCGTTGAAGCCTATGATCAACCCCTGCATCTGGTGGTTACCGAAGAGGGTGTTACCAAGTTTTAAAGCGCTCACCGGTCTCAGAACTGTCGCTGGCGAGGGCATTTTTTCGGCTCAACATCTGTTCTCTAATAAAAAACGCACCGCCTTTAATACATGGCGGTGCGTTTTTTTTATTGGACTCTTAATTACCGTCTGCTACGATTTGCCGTTTTCCTGTGCTTCATCGGCGAGATGTCTCAACCGCGTATCCACCAAATCGTAAATAGTGCCTTTTTCAAAGTGACCATTTTTTGTTCGTTTGCCGGACTTTCTACCGGTGAGCAACTCAATGCCTTCGTCGACGTGAGACACTGCCCAAATAGTAAATTTACCGGCTTTAACCGCTTCTACAACTTCATCACACAGCATGAGATTTTTCACATTCTGCACGGGGATGACTACGCCCTGTTCTCCGGTCAACCCTTTGCGTTTGCAGACTTTGAAAAAACCTTCAATCTTTTCGTTGACCCCGCCAATAGGCTGAATGTAACCGCGCTGATTCACAGAACCCGTTACCGCAATGGCTTGATTAATCGGCACACCGGACAAATCCGAAATCAGTGCGTAGAGTTCTGTGCTCGACGCACTATCGCCATCTACACCGGAATACAGTTGTTCAAAGACGATGCTCGCCGTGAGTGCCAATGGCTTGTCTTGTGCAAACATCCTGCCGAGGAAACCGGTGAGAATCATAATCCCTTTGTCGTGCAGGCTACCACTGGTGCGCGCTTCGCGCTCGATATTGATAATGCCCTGACGCCCTTGATATGTCGAAACCGTTATCTTCGAGGGTTTACCAAAGCTGTACAACCCGATACCGACCACTGCAAGACCGTTGATTTCGCCGACTTTATAACCATCGACATCCAGCAGATAAGTGCCGTTTTCATAGAGTTTAAGCGTCTGTTCTTCATACTTGTTTGCCCGGACAATACGCTCTGTAAGTGCTTTTTTAACATGCGTCTCGTCGACGACATCGGCGTTGTAATATTGGGCCCAAGCATCGGATTCAATAATGACGTCACCGAGGGTTTTTAAATGTGCTGTCAACTTTTCTTGATCGTCTGAAAGCCGCGTGGCATGTTCCACGAGCAATGCCACTGCGCGTTTCGTAAAATGCCTTAAATCTTCGGTCTTGCACTTGGTCGCCACAAACCGTGCAAACTGATCGATGGTGGCGCTGTTGCGCGCCATGTCCACATCGAAATCCGCCATAATCTTAAACAGCTTTTGAAACTCCTCGTCGTAGGCATTTAACAGCGAATACGTGTAGTAATCGCCGATAATAATGACTTTTACATTTATAGAGATCGGTTGTGGCTTGATGGTCTGCGCCACATACGCGCTGTTGTAAGTACTCCGCGATTCAATGTCCACCGCCTCATCTAGCAAGCTGCGTTTGAGGCTCTTCCACGCAAACGGGTGGCTGAGAATATCTTTTGCCAACAAAATCAGATATCCCCCGTTCGCCTTATGTAGCGCTCCAGGCTTAATCATGGAAAAATCAGTTTTCATCACACCCATTTCGTTAACGTACTCGATGCTCCCGATGAGGTTTTGATAACTTGGGTTCGATTCAAAGACAATTGGCGCCGTCTGTACATCGCTGTTGTCGATGAAAAGGTTGATTCGGTAACGTTCGAAGAACGCTTCTTTATTTTCCCTGGAAGCGGCAAACATCGCAAAGGGGTTGTTGTTTTCCTTTTCGTTTTCCTCTGCCTTAAAGTGGTCGAGATTTTCGACGATGTCGTCTTCGAGCATCGTGATAAACCGCTTAATGTCTTCGTTGTTTTTATGCTTTTCCTTGATGTCGTCTAAGTGAAACTTCACGTGATGGCGCACCATCTGCTCGTCTAAACTTTTGAGTTTAACCCTTAAATTTTCTTCTTCAACGCGCAGACGGTTGAAATAATCAATAGTCTCTAGATTGAGTTTTTGAGAGTTTTCAACCAATCGGTCGTATTCTTTTTGGCTAATGGCATTGTAAGCCTCTTCGCTCATCGGTTGACCGTCCTTCAGCGGAATACTGGCAATGCCCTTCTCGGTCAATGTAAACATAAAGTTGTATTTTTTGCCGATGGCGTTGAGTTCTTCCACAATGGCATTGGCGCGCTGATTGTAGTCGTCCATATACTTGTGACGTGCATTTTCGTACTCTCTGCTTGAAAATATCTCAATAATACCGCGTCGAATAAACCGGATGGCCCGCTCAATAAGCTTAATAAAGTTTTTGCCTTTACCGTTTTCCACTTGAATGGCCAGAGGGTGATAAGGATCTTTAAAGTTGTTGACATAGAGCCAATCACACGGCGGCGTCCCTTTAATCGCTTGTTCTTCTGTCAACATGTTGACAAATCGGTTGCGGCCGGTTCCCCATTGTCCGGAAACGTAAATATTGTAGCCTTTTTGTGTAACATTGAGGCCAAATCTCAAGGCTTCTTTTGCCCGATCCTGCCCGATTATGCCCCGTATCGGCACCAATTCTTCAGTGGTGGTAAAATTGAGTAATGACAAGTCACATGCGTTGCTCAGTTGCTGTGGTGTAAGCTTTAAATGGTCCATAACGTCCTCCTTCGTAGATTTACTCATGTTCGCATAAAGTATACCCACTTAACACCTCACTAATCTATAGAGAGCAAAAGAGTGGTCGACACTTCAAAAGGCGTCGACCACTGGTGTGCTGTCTCGTTGAGGACGCTAGGCTTAAAAAAGCCGCCCCCAAAACGGGAGACGGCTTTTCATTAAGATAAAATTTCGCGGATTCGCTTAGCGGGTTCAATAGCTTTTTCATAGAACTGAGGGCGCTGTAATTCAAGCGCTACCCGTTCCGCTTCAAGGGTTTTCAGCTGCTTTTCAAGGTGTGCCCTCACAGCGCACTCGTCAAGTGGATTAACCGAAAAAACCTCACCGTATCCAAGCGCCTTCCCAAAAGCTTCAATTTTGGGATCATAAGAAATCCCCGTAAAAGGCGTTCCGGCATTTGCCGCCATAATAAGACCGTGAAGACGCATGGCGACCACGTAATCCAGCGCCTTCGTTATGGCGAGAATTTCCGTCGGCGTATAGTGGTTATTAATCACCGTGTATGTCCCCTTGGTCAAATGTTCTGCAACACCTAGCGCTGCAGTGACATCACCGGGAAAATGCATCGGTACGAACACGGGATGAACCCCCAACGCAATAGCCCCTTCGACGATTTTTGCAAACCGTTCGTTAAAGTCGCCTTCCACAGACCACTCTCTCAAATAGAAACCGACACAAGGTTTTTCAACGGTACCGACTTCTTCGGCGAGCAGTTCCACGCCATGTAACCACGCTTCATCCGACAGGGCCATCGCAACCACCGGATCCATTACGACGTCAATAGGCGCCTTGGTGACACCGATTTCTTCGAGGAGCGCTTTGGAGGCGGCGTCCCTTACAAAGATGTGCGTCGCTTTGTCCGCTGCACGTTGAACGATGCGCCTGCTGCGGTCCGATTTTAACGGGCCGACGCCCTGTGCGTAAAAGACAATTTCTTTTTTCAGCCATTTTGCCATGCTCACAATGGCAGCGTAATAAAACACCGTCCGATTGCTTGTCGCATCTTGAAACAAACTCCCCCCACCAGAAACCAACAAATCGGCACTTTTAATAGCGCGATAGACAGCGCTGAGCTTCCATCGGTCTACGGCTTCTACACCGTACGCACGTGCTGTCGCCTCCGGGTCACCTGACAAGACCACAAAGGACACGTCATCGTTATAGACCGCTTTAAGTGCCTGAATAATAGACAACAAGACGGCTTCATCGCCGGCGTTGTCAAATCCATAATAGCCTGATAAGACGATTTTCGGCATTATAAGAGCTCCCTTCTGACTAAGAATTTACGTATTTGCTCTAAGACGAAGTAGCCGATTAAACCGATAACAAGACCTAACCACAGCCCGTGTACGGTTCTGATAATCGACGCAAAAATTGGTGTGTGAAGATGTGCAAAAGTGTTGACCATACTCGCCTGACCAATCATGGCGATAATCACCAGCGGAATATAGCGCTTTTTAAAGCCCCATATTAACAACAACAGCGTTACCGGGTGACCGATCATAAACTCTTTTGTACGCGGTCTCACGACGAGGACATCGCTGAGCAGCTGTCTAAACATCAATTCCAAACTGGAAATACTGCCGCCGTTCCCCGTGCGCTTCACGTAAAAGAGCAACGCAATGGCCATTGTCCCTGCGATTCCCATAATCAAGTAATTCACAGGTTTCAGTAAAAACGTTTTGATGTCTTGAAGTGTCAACTTGTCAAACTTCAGACTCAACAAGGCGATAATCAGTACCAGCGGAATCGTCGCTACAAGCTTAACCCCTCTAAACTGATCGATGCCCATTGTATACGTTGTCGACGTCATTAAACCGACCACACTTAAAGCCCCCAGCAGCGTAATGCCCGCTAATACAAAATAATCGCCTACAGCTTTTTTTACGCTCTGGCGCGTCTCTTTGACGACGATAAACATCGCCAGCGTCGGGTAGACGATAGACGCGTAAATCCCCATCAGTTGTCGCGCTATGTGCGGTTTTAGGAACAGAAGCCCCGTGTAGCCCACGATGCCAATGGCCATAACCGCAATTGTCAGTCGCCTTTGGTCAAGGCGTTCGCCAATAAACCACAGGACGAGAATGGCCGCTAGGCCAATGAGCCAGGCCGCCCAGTTCGGCAGTGCCTTGACGCCGAAGGTCTGCATCTCTCCTGTGATGACAAACCCATCGTCTTCTAGCATGGCTTTTGTCTTCTGAATAAAATCGAGTGCAAAGGCATAGTCTTCTTCGGGTACGCCAAGCGTCGGCATGCCGATGAGCACCGCTCTGAGATTGCGCTCGTTGACCGCCAGTTCTATTTGGTCGAGACTTTGTTTTTCAGAGAGTCGATCCATCTGCGCTTCATTAATGCTATGAAGCCTCAACATGTGCATCACGCCGTCGTCTTCTGTAGCTCTCAAGAGGGTCTCAATGCCCTTTTGCTTTTTAGAGAAAAACTCCACAAAGCCGCCCATTTCTTCTTTTACAAACGCCTGCATGCGCGGGTCGTCGTAAGCGGGCACTGCGCTGTCGTTAAAATAGATGCCGTTGAGATGAGGGATGCTGCGCAAGTCGTCGATGACAAAGTCCACTGACGCCGGATCCAGCGGCACCCAATCCTTCACTTGAGGCGAGACGGTAAGGCCTTCTGCAGCAAGGGTTTCAAGGGCGGCCATCGGGTAACCGACGCCGATTTCCGAAACGTATTTGCTCTCCACGCCGATATCGAGATACGCCGTCCCCCCCAATGTCACGCGCTCGCAATAACCTGCTTTTGAAAGCAGATGCGCCTGTACCTGCGCTCTAAGTCCATCGTCTAAAACCAAGAGGTACTGATTGTCCAGACGGATGTTCGAAGTGTCTTCTTCACGTGAAAATTGGTTGACGAGGTCAATCCCCTTGTACACCACGGCATCATTGCCTTCTATTAAGGAGTTGTTGGCCCCTGCAAAGGCAGGCTTAATCGAGCGTTCTTTTACGAGAACGCCCGTCGCCCCCGCTTCTTTAAAGTCTTTTGCAACAACTTCTAAAGAGCGGTTTGTCGTCAAAGCCAACTTTTCGAGATTGTCGAAGTTGAGTAAAAGTTGTACTTGGTTGTACGCCGCATCTGCGCCGTGTCGATTGACGCCCTGATACAGCGACAAGCCCACTGCCGCCAACACTACAAGGGCGATTACTACTGACATTTTTTTATTCATTTGTGCCTCCTTCAGCGGCATTTGTCTAACGCGTCATTCCGTTGTACCCATAGGGCAAAAGGACTTGCCGAAGCAAGTCCCAACACGTCGATTGACTTTTAAATACGCATTTACACTCAAAATCCGTTGAGTGGCTGTTGCTCTTAAAGCCTTCTCCACTATTTAACAACCTGTTTGAAGACGCGTTCAACCGTCGTCGATGCTCTCGACTGTTTGAGGTCGCTAGTCCCCCCCGCCGGCAACCTATAGTTTAAGATTTTTAAGTTTGTCGCCAAAAATATCGCTAAGCGTCGCCGGTGCTTCCTCTGAAGTCAGTTCATCCAAATCAAAGGCTTCTTCCGGCGCTTCGTTCACAGCTTTAATGCTCAATGCCATTTGTTGCGCTTCTTTATCGATAGAAAGGATGTATACCTCGACTTCATCGCCAACAGAAACCACTTCTTGAACGCTTTGAACATGTTGCTCTGAGAGTTCAGAAATATGGCACAAACCCTCGATGCCTTCTTCGAGTTCGATAAAGGCGCCGAAGCTTGCAATGCGCGTCACAGTTCCCCTAACGATTTGATCCGCTTCGTAGTGCGATTCGATTGACGTCCACGGATTGTCTTGAACTTTCGCAAGTTTGAGCCCAACTTTTTCAGCATCTCTGTCCACACTGACTACGATAACTTCTACAACGTCGCCTTCTTTAACCACCTCTGACGGGTGCTTCACACGTCTCCACGACATTTGAGAAACGTGTACGAGACCGTCTACAGCACCGATGTTGACAAAAGCGCCGTAGTTGGCGAGTCTGACAACTGTTCCCGTCAACGTATCGCCCTCTTTTAATCGCGCGAGTTGGTCGCCGCGTTGCTCTGCTCTTTGAACTTTTAGAATTTCCTTATGTGAAGCAACCGCACGCTTTTTGTCGCCGTCTACCTCTATGAGTTTCACCTCGAGTTTGGTGCCGACATAAGCTGTCAAATCTTCGACATAGCTCAAGGACAGTTGTGACGCCGGAATAAAGACGCGCGCCCCTTGGTATCTGGCTACAACGCCGCCCTTTACAGCTTCTTTCACCTTGACTTCAAGAGCTTGACCACGGTTTTCCATGTCCTTTAAGACATCCCAAACCACAATCTCCTGTGCCTTTTTAAGTGACAGCAACACACTGCCTTCACCATCGTCCGTCTTGACGATATAGCACGGTACGCGGTCGTCTACTTTCAGGTGCTCCCACTCTTCTTCAAAGACTTCGGTTTTCGGCAAAACGCCGTCTGCCATATAGCCGATATTGAGGATGGCTTCGTCGTCGTTTAACGAAATTACAGTGCCTTCTACAACGTCGCCTCTCTGGATTTGCTCCGTACCCTCATAGTTCTCCATCAGTTCTTTCATCGTTACATTATCAGACATAACGCCCTCCTCATCCTTTTATTTTTTCATCGATGTGTCGCGTCAGTAAAACCCGGATCATAAACTTTGGCAGTACCATCATTCTAAGTACTCTCGACGGCTGCTTTAACAGTCTATAAAACCATTCGAGCCCTAATTTTTGAAACGCTCTCGGCGCCCTTTTTACGGTGCCTGCCCAAACGTCCAATGCACCGCCAACACCCATGGCCACACTGACATCCAATAACTTTCGATGCGTGTAAATCCACTTTTCCTGCTTTGGTGCGCCCAGTGCCACAAACAACAAATCCGGTTTTTTTTCATTAATATCATCCAAAACCTTCATCATGCCGCTCTGATCGACGTAGCCGTTCGCCGTACCGCTGAGTGTTATGTTTGGATAAGCTTTCAAAATGTTTTCAGCAGCGGCTTCTCCTACGCCCGGCTTGCCACCGAACAGATAAATAGACTTTTCAGTTCTATTGGCGTATTCGAGCATTTTCCCCATCAGTTCGATTCCAGGTACGCGTTCTGTCAAACCCAGCTTGTGCACTTTGGACGCCAACAGCAAACCGATGCCGTCGGGTACGACCAAGTCCCCTGCGTTGAGCACTTCCATAAACTCTGAGTCTTCTTGCGCCGTCATGACGAATTCCGGATTCGGTGTAAAAATCATCTGTGTGCCCGGCGTCGTCATAAAAGAAACAAACCGCTTGTAAGCGTCGTCCATTGTGACGCAATCTACTTTCATACCGAAAATGCGTATCGTTTTATGAATGTCAACAGTCGACATTGTACCTCCCTATCATGAAAATACCTGCATATTAAAAATATACAGGTATTTTACTCATCTTTATCTAACAATCCAAGACTCACAATAAGCGCCTGATCCACAAGGGTCATCACATCGTCATCGAGCTGACCGAGTTTTTGAATCAATCGCGTCTTATCTATTGTTCTAACTTGTTCCAGCAAAATCACTGAGTCTTTAATCAGCCCCACTTTTGATGCTTCGACTTCTACGTGTGTGGGTAATTTGGCTTTCGCTATTTTAGCGGTAATGGCTGCTATAATAACCGTAGGGCTGTATTTGTTGCCAATGTTATTTTGCACGATGAGAACAGGACGCTGACCGCCTTGTTCCGAACCTTTAACAGGGGAAAGGTCTGCAAAATAGACATCGCCTCTTTTAATATTCACTTTCTTGATCATCTCCAATCAGTTGTTCTTCACAGACCAAAAGTGCGTATAGATAATCACAAGCCCCCATTTCACACATATCTAAATTGATTTGTGCCATGCTCTCATAGCCTTTTTTCATTTTCTCTATCGCTATGAGATGCTTACGTGAAATATCGACACTGAACTTTTTAGCCAGTTCTTCTTGTAGTAAACCGCGCGTATGTGTTTTCATAAAAATACCCCCAGTAAAACATTTAAATGTCCATACCGCGCTATCTTCTCCGTGTACAAGTTCTAACTTGCCTTGTAGATTATCATACCACATTTTTTAAAAAAAATCATGCATCAAATTAAAATCTTCGACATGTAGAATACTTGCATTTTGAAAATATACTCTCGGTACGCGTTTTCCAACCATACAAACAACTTCATAGTTAATCGTACCCAAATACGATGCATACACATCAATACTTATATCGTTACCTTCAGTTATACCGAATAAGACCACCTCGTCGTCTCGCTTCACTTCGAGATCCGTCACATCCACCATGCACTGATCCATGCAGATGGTGCCGACTATCGGGCGTTTTACACCGTCTACAGACACCTGTACGCGCCCTGCCAGCAATCTGGAAAAGCCGTCTGCATACCCAATGGGCAATGTGGCTATTTTACGGGTGCTGTCGGCGACAAAGCGATGACCGTAACTGACGCCGTCGCCGCGTTCAATCGTCCTGACTTGAGCGATGCGCGCTTTAAGCGACATGGCTTCTTTTAGTCGGACTGTGGAACGCCGCACTGCTTTTGAAGGGTATAGACCGTAAAGCATGATGCCGGCGCGCACCATATCGAACTGATACTCGGGTAAATCGATAATCCCAGCACTGTTCGACACGTGTAGCCGTCCATAATCAATACCGCGTGCCTTTAAAGCATCCGTCACCGAACAAAAGCGCCTCACTTGCTCGTGGGCAAATGACTTGTCCGCCTCATCAGCTTTGGCAAAGTGCGTAAATACCCCTTCTATCTTTATAGAGGGCAATGCACTTATGTTTGAAATAATCTCTACTGTCTCAGCGGTTGCGGGAAATCCCAGACGGCGCATCCCGGTATCTACCTTTAGATGCACCTGTGCCGTCTTTCCCAGTCTACCGGCAAGTGCAGACAGAAAGACCGCTTGAGTTTCGGTGAAGAGCGTCACCATAATGTCGCAAGCGAGTGCTTGCTCCAGATACGCCTCCGGGGTGTACCCCAAAACGAGTATCGGAACGTCTCGATAGACGTGGCGAAGTGCTAAGGCTTCAGACAGCGTCGCCACCGCAAATTGGTCGGCGCCGTTATCCAACAGCGTTTGTCCGATGTGTACGGCACCGTGACCGTAACCGTCGGCTTTAATCACCGCCATTACCGCGACGCCATCTTCGACGACGCGTTTCACCTCGCGCATATTGTGTGCCACACAATCCAAATCTATTTCTGCCCACACGGGGCGCAACAATCCACTGGCTTCCATATATAACCTCTTCACTCCCTATTTTAGTATATTGCTATAACAAATGCAATGGCGTGTTCTGCAGTATGCGAAAGTGAAATTTCAATGGCTTTTAAACCGTCTTCTTCTGCGCGCTCCCGAGCCCTGCCATACAAGGTGACATATGGCTTCCCTAGGGAATCACGTAAGATTTCAAGTTCGTTTAAATCAAAGCCTCTCACCCCGGTTCCAAAGGCCTTGGCAATGGCTTCCTTTCCCGCAAAATTTGCCGCAATTGTCTCTGCGCGCCCGTTCTTTTCTTCAAACAGCGCGCATTCTTTTTCTGTAAAAAAGCGTCTGACAAAATGTTCCTTACGCGTTATTAAGGCCTCAATTCGCTTGATTTCAACGAGATCGACCCCATTTTTTATCTTCATAGCAGACTCCTTCCACAAGATACATTATACACATTTTTCATAGTTTTGTGTTAAATTTTTAATAATCTACGCCGTGTTCTTTCTATTCAAAGAACTCTCAATACACCTTGAATTCCAAATATTTTGTGTTGTTTGAAATCATTTGGGTATATTGCACCAAAAGACCTTCAGAGGTTCTTTGTGACTTCTGACTTATTTTAAGGATAAACCTTGAAGTTTATACACTGTTCATTATATAATGATAAAGGCTAAATTGCCCTAGCAGATAAAGGCAAAATTACCGAAAGGTGATGACGCAAAGTCATGGGTCTAAGGAGGTTTCCTCTACGATTGCCAGACTCCCAAAGCAAAAGACGATGGAGGCATTAAAATGACAACAGAATTCAAACAAGCGATTTTTCAGTTTGTCAGTGAAGAATACGTGTATCAATCCCACAGTGCGCCACCTAAAGAGACGGTACTCAGTGATTTTATCGCCAAAGCCGAACACGGCAACGAAATGGCGACCATCTTCTTAGCGGAATGGTACCACGATCTCGTACACCGACAGGAGTATCGCTCAGATACCTTAAAAAAACTCAAACTCTTCTTTATGGGACATTAACATAATCAGCCTCTAGTCGCCGGACTTTAGCCGGTGGCAAGGGGCTTTTTTACGCGCTTTTCCAAGGAATAAGATACATCGTACCAAATATGTGCTTTGGCGTCAATCAGCCCCCTGGATAAATTCTAGCTGTTTTTTAACCTTTTGTAAGTGTCATATTAATCATGAACGCCTATAATGAGTTCAAGAGTTCGGTACACTGCTCAAAAAGGAGGTTAACATGTCGATAACACTTGAACAAATCGATCGCGTTATTGAACGAACCGGAGCCGATTATGCGACGGCGAAAGCAGCGCTGGAGGCATCGAACGGCGATGTCATCGAAGCCATTATCCAAATCGAAGGCGACACAACCGACACCGGCACAACTGACGACGCTTTTCAAGGTGAAAAGCCGGAACCCGAATGGCAGGAAAAAGCCAAATGGGCCTTGAAGAAAGCCTGCAAAGCCATCGAGTTCTCACTCAACATCAAAGTCATCTGGAAGAAAAATGACGTACAGCTTTTCGAAGTGCCGCTCTTACTCGTAGCGCTCTTCGTCTTATGGCTGATGCCGTTCTCATTAATCGTCATCGCATTGCCGTTTTTCTTCGGTATTAAGCTGTATATAAAGAGCGCGTTCGGCAAGACCAACGAAGTCTCTGAATGGCTGAGACAACGTACAAAATCGTAAACACGTTTATAAGGAGGTTATTATGTCAGTAAGTTTAGAAAAAATTGATATGCTCATGGAAAGAGCCAACATTTCCTACAAAGAAGCAAAAGACGCCCTGGAAAGACACAACGGGGACATGGTGGAAGCTTTAATCGAACTCGAGTCTTCCCAAAAAACAAATTACAACAAACAGAAAAAAGCACAGGGTGAGCGTCGCAAGCAAGCGCCTAGAAGAGATTTCTTCGACGACGTCAGCGCCTTTATTAAAAAGATGCACAAGACGTCGTTCACCATCGGTAAAAAGGGACACAAAGTCCTCGACTTGCCTTTGACCATTGCGTCCCTCATCATTCTGTTCACACTCCCGGTATCGCTTATCATCTTGTTGATTCCGCTCCTACTCGGTTACAAGTTTATCCTCATCGATGAAAAAGGCAAAAAAGTAAACTTCGGCGAGACGTTTTCAGAAAGCAAAGGCGCACCACAAGAAGAAGAAGTTAAAGTGGAACAAGAAGAAGTGGATCGCAGAGCGTAATCCCATGGCCTTGTCCTCCCAATGAAATGAAGCAAGGTGCCCGCCTTGCTTTTTTTCTTTTTCCGCGCCTTTCTCGTGGTATAATAACATTATACAAACAGTTTACCACTGTTAAATCCACGCTTTAGGAGGCAATATGCACAAGATATTAGTGATTGAAGACGATGTCAAAATCGCTCGTTTTATAGAGCTGGAACTCAAACACGAAGGGTTTGAGGTGGCAGCAGAACACAACGGTCGCGAGGGGCTCGAGCGCGCACTTGCCGAGCCGTTTGATCTCATCGTTCTGGACATTATGCTCCCGGGACTCAACGGCATGGAGGTCTGTAGGCGCATTCGTCTCAACTCACAGATTCCGATTATTATGCTCACGGCAAAAGACGACACCATGGATAAAGTCATGGGGCTGGACTTCGGCGCAGACGATTACATGACCAAGCCCTTTGCCATCGAAGAGCTTCTGGCGCGCATCCGCCGCATTTTCCGCACTGTGCGCCAAACGCCGATTTCAAACGCCAACGTCTTCGTCTCCGGCAATCTCGTCGTCGACTACAACCAGTACACCGTCGCTTACGGCGAAACGCCAATTGAGCTGACCAAAACCGAGTTCGACTTGTTGCACTACTTGACAGAAAACAAAAACATCGCCTTGTCCCGCGAACAAATTTTAGACAAAGTATGGGGCTACGACTATTTTGGCGAAACGAAGATTGTCGACGTCTACATCCGCTATCTCAGAAGTAAAATCGACGACCAGTATGAAACCAAGTTTATTCATACGGTTAGAGGGGTGGGATACCTGTTTAAAGATGAAAATAGTAAGTAAAGATACCGTTGCTCAATCGCCGCAGCGACAATCGCCTAAACGGCAAGCACCTAAGCGGCAAAAAAATAAATCAGAAGCGCGTCGCGTCACTCGAAGTGCGCCCAAAACTTCAAAAGCGCCTAAGGCTTCTAAGCGCAAACCAGTGCCAAAACCAGTTCCCAAGGTCGAGCCGGTATACCGCTATGAAGAAGATCCGGAAGCATCAGAATTTTCGAAGTTCACCAACAGAATCGCATCGCTCTTTCGATTCAATATTACGTTTAAACTGAGTTTGGGCTTTAGCATGCGTTTGATTGGTTTTATCCTATTTATGGTCATCGGCCTATACGGCGCGTTCACCTACTACCTCTATTACAGCAGTGAAACCGCCCTCGAGACGCATAAAGCGTACTTGAGCACCGTCTGGGAGACACCTGAAACACCGCTGCCAACAGTCGAGACCTACTTGTCGCACAACGCCCTTACCCTCTATATCTTCGACGGCGATAAGAAGACACTCTACGCCAGCGACGGGAACCTGCTGGCCTACAAAGACGCCATTTGGGAAGACCGATACAAGCTCAGCCAATTTCCGCAATTCCCCAATGCGGTGACTTACGGCACCCTCGACGGGCAATTTTTCGAGAACAGTGCGTTTTACGCCCTGCACCTCAGTCGCACCAAAGCCGCTGAGACATTAGAAGCCACTTTTCCCATTGCCATCATTATCGGCTTAACATTGCTCCTCTCAGCTGCGCGTTCTTCCAGCCGACTGGCGCGAAAGCACCTAAAGCCGATTCACACCATAACGGAGCAAGTTAAAGACATGTCTGCCAACAACCTGAGCACACGGCTCAATGTCAGCGGCACAAAAGACGAGCTCAAAGACCTCGCCAGCACATTTAACAACATGCTCGACGACATCCAACAAAGCTACGAGCGGGAAAAGCAATTTGTATCCGATGCCTCCCATGAGCTGCGCACGCCGATAGCTGTCATCAAAGGGTATGGCGGCATGCTCAAACGTTGGGGCAAAGACGATCCAAATGTCCTAGAGGAAAGCATCGACGCCATTGTCGGCGAAACCGACAACATGCACTCTCTCGTCGAAAGCCTGCTCTTTATCGCCCGCAACGATAAAGGCACCCTGAAAATGGAGAAAAGCGACTTTAACTTCAGTTTGCTTTTAGAGGAGATTGTCAAAGAAACCCATCTCATTGACACCGACCATCAAATTGTCGATACGTTAGAAGAAAACATCTTGTTGTTCGGCTCTTGTGAAAAACTCAAGCAAGCCATCCGTATCTTCATAGACAACAGCATTAAGTACACGCCAAACGGCGGCGAAATCAAGGTGTCACTGACGCAAAACAACGGCTATGCCGTTTTGAGATTGTCCGACAACGGCATCGGTATTTCCAAGAAAGACCTGCCGCATATTTTCGACCGCTTCTATCGCGCAGACAAATCGAGAACGAAGATGAAAGAAAATCAGCACGGCGGCACAGGCCTCGGCTTATCCATCGCCAAAATCATCATCGACCAGCACCGAGGTAAAATCAAAGTGACCAGCGAGTTAAATGTCGGTACCACCTTCTTAATCCAGTTGCCGATAAAAACAGACTGAGACTCTACCATTTTAGCTGATGCAGCTTTCGGCTCAAATCTTGTTGTATACTTTTTTAGTTGTATAAACATTAACAATAAAAGACGGCGCCTGTTTGGGGAGCCGTCTTTTTCTGTAGACAACAGTTTTTTTAAGCCACGAATCAAGTTCAAAATACATAAAATTAAATCTCAACACTACAGGACACTACAAATCGACGATCTGCGCCACAATGACGCGCACATCATCGGTTTCTTTGGTATACTGCATTTTTTTAAAGCGGCGCTCAGACGCTTCCAGCCGGATGATTAACAAGTCATCTGCTTCCGCGCGCACCCCGTCGACGGTTAACGCACCGCTGTAGACGTAAAGGGCAAACAAAGCGCCACTTGCAAGTGCCTCAGCAGAAAGGCTGTCGTTGAGAACACCAGCCGCCCTCTCCGGCTCCCATACGGCTAAATCGCCGCGGGTGTGCCCCTTCAGCATCAAATTAAAGTCCGTCACCTGCCCGACGCTCTTCGTCGACCAGTCCCCTCTAAAGCAATGGGCATCAAAAGGTTCCAAATAGATATCGTACAACTTCTGTCCCTCGTTTTGATGGCTCAGCTTAAGCGGCCCCGTCAACGGCATAAGCCACCTAGTCACACCATTTAACGGCGTGAAATCAGAAGCGTCCACCGCCACAGTGGCTTTCGAAAGTCTGAATCTGAATTGACGCGTGGCAAAAGAGGCGTCTTCCGGGTAGATGTAAAGCTCTGTCGTCTCACCTCCCGACCAGCTCGTCGTCCGGTAGGCGTCGGGTCTAATCCGTTGAACGCTCATGGCATCCCTCCTTAAAGGATCTGTGTCAAATCCACACAATTTTCTTCGCTATTGACAATATAAAAGCCGCGGTTTAACGTGTCTTTTTCCATATAGTCAATCGGCACGCCGTCGAGCTTTCTCAAAACGCCACCGGCCTCGGCTACGATACACTCCATTGCACAAGTGTCCCATTTCCTCGAATGTCCAAAGTTGTAATACACATCGTACAGGCCCTCCGCAATGAGACAACCTTTAATGGCACTGCCCATTTCCGTTACCGTTTCAATTTCATCAGCGTGCTGTTTCAACAAAGTAAGCGTTTTCTCAGACGGATGCGAACGGCTCACCAAAAGGTGATACGGCTTTCGTCTTTTCGACACAAAGATGCGTCTCGGCGTCGTACTTTCACACGATCTGACATAGGCACCCTCACCGCGGATACCGTAGTAAACTTTTCTCGACACCGGCAGATAGACGAGTCCCAAATGGATGTCTCCATCCACGACAAGGCCGATGTTTACAGCAAATTCGTCGTTTTTCTTAATAAACTCCTTCGTGCCATCTAACGGGTCTATCACCCAAAAACGCTTTTTAGTCAGACGACTTTCATCGTCCCTAACCTCTTCTGACAGAAAACCGTCTTCGGGGAACGCCGATTTCAACATGTTGAGGATTACGTGATTTGCCGCAATATCCGCTTCTGTTACCGGCGACGTATCTTTTTTAATAGAGACGTCGAAGTCCGTTTGATAAACGGTCATGATAACATCCCCCGCCGAACAGGCGGCTTCAATTGCAATTTGTAGTTCTTTTTCGTATTTCATAACGCACCAACCTTTACTCTGCTACACGGTAAACTTTTTCTAAATTTATAAAATAAATGTACTTTTCTTTGACTTTTTTGCCGGTTATGCCTTCAATGGCCCGCGCGTAATAGGACACTTGTGCACCATGCGGTGCCGCCACTTCATCGAGTGTTCGTCCCTTTAGGCCGTCGGTTTTATAATCGACCACAACAAACCCGTCCGCTTCTTCAAAATAAAGGTCCACGACCCCCTGAACCAATTGGCCGCTTTCCTCGTAGACAAACGGCGTCTCACGATAAACGGCTTGTGCTGTTTTTATTCTTATACCCAAATCCGACTTGAGAAAAGCTAAGATTTTGAAAAGATTTATCTTACTATAAATATCTGGGTCGCCGTCGAGGCGCGTACACGTGTCTTCCACAAAGGATTTGAGCCCTGAGAGATCGTCGATTTCTCTAAACGGCAAACGCTCCAGCAGGGCGTGAACCACTTCTCCGATCTTTGCCGACTGCATTTCAGGTGTCGGCTTCACAAAGCTCGGCGCCTCTGCTAAGACGACGGTCTGCCGGCTGTCTTCTTTCAGCTCCGAGACGGAACGCTTCACAGGCATTTGGCCGGACAACCCGCGCGGCGGCATTTTAAACCGCGGGGTAACCCATGTGCTGTCGGCCTCTAGGCATTTAAGCTGAAGTGCCGCCAACTGCTCGTCTTGCCGGCGCGATAAAACCACTTCATCTGTCACCAAGTCACTGGGCTCGACAAATGCCGTTACAACTGTTTCGTCCGTCATAAACGTCGGTTGAATCCAATCGCAAAAACCTGTAGCGTGGTAGAGTCCATGCGGCGAATACGGCCGTTCCCAAGTCGTTATACGCTTCTTCGCATCTGCTACAGTGGTGACGACAATCATGCGGTCCACTGCACGTGTCATCCCCACGTACAGGACGCGCATTTCTTCCGAGAGCGTCTCGCGTTTAATCTGCTCTTTTAGAGCAAATTGTGGGAGGGTCTTCGTCTTTGTCCTCAGGGACACGTCTACAAACGGCAACGCCAGTCCCAGTTGTTTGTGGTAAATAAAGTCCCCTGTTGTATCGAGCTGGTTAAACTTGCGTCCCATACCGGACAAGATGACAATCGGAAACTCCAAGCCCTTGGATTTGTGTATGCTCATCAGCTTGACCACATCTTCCCCTTCCCCTACGTTTTTAGAAGTCCCCATATCGCCGTTAGACGCAATCATTTCTTCAATAAACGCTATAAAGTAAGGCAAGGTAAACAGTTTAGACTGTTTGAGACCCACAGCGCGTTCGACCAGCAGCGCCAAGTTGTTGCAACGCGCAACCCCGCCGGGCATACACGACACATAGGCGGCGATGTCCGAGGTCTCAATAACGGTCCACAGCAACTCGTCTAGCGGAAGGTACCGCGCCTGTTTTTGCCAAACTTTAAGGCGCTTTAAAAAAACGGTCAGTTTTTCTGCACTAGGGCCGTCGCCTGACGCCAAGGCGTTCACTTTATCGTAATACGCGCCTTCCGGTGCAGCGGTTTTAATAGCGGCCAGCGCATTGATATCCAGTCCGACAAAAGGCGAGCGCAACACCGTAAGGAGTTCCAAGTCGTTTAAAGGGTTGTCAATTGTCTTTAGCAGAGCCATCAACCACTTGATTTCAAGAGTATCAAAGTACCCCGTTTGACTTTCTGTATACAGGGGCACGCCCTCCTCGATAAACACTTGCTCAAATACCGACGTCCAAGATTTCGTACTTCTCAGCAGCACGGCGATGTCTGCATATCGACAGGGTTTCAACTGCTTTTCTTTCGGAAAATACACCGGCGTGCCTACCGTTTTTTTAATCATGTGGGCAATATGGCGCGCTTCTATTTCGTCCGTCTTTAAGAAGGTGAGCACATCGTCTTCCTCTTCGATGCCCTTCTTGCTGATTACAGTAGCGGTCACCGCCGGGGCACCGGTATCTTCAAAAGCCATCTTTCCATAAAGCTTAGCCGCGTCGTCGTATACAATGTCGCCCAGCGCCTCTGACATAATGTTTTCAAAGACGTTGTTCACCGAGTCCAGAACTTCCGGTCGCGTCCTAAAGTTGCACCGCAAGTCCACTCTTACGAATTGCTCGTCCAACTGCTCGCTCAAATAGGCGTTTACCGCTTCCGGCGTCTTTTCCCCCTTCTTCGACAACGTGTCGTAGTGGGTAAAGCGCTTGTATTTTTCAATAAACAAGTTCGGGTCGGCGAGCCGGAACTTGTAAATACTCTGCTTGACGTCGCCAACCATAAAGACGTTTCCCCTTCGCTTAATGGCCTGTACGATATGTTCCTGTATGGCACTTGCATCTTGGTACTCGTCGACGAAAATAAAATCGAATTGTGCCCTGTAAAGTGCGGCAATGGCCGCGTCGTCGAGAATCTCAATAGCAAAATGCTCCAAGTCGCTAAAATCCATAAGGTTTTCTGCGCGTTTGGCCGAGGTATAGCGCCTCATAAAGTCCTCTGTCAAATCGCACAGCGCGTCGATATGGGGCTGTAGCGCCTGAATTTCCTCGTTAAAGCGGTCGTAAGACTTGTAACTAAAGAAGTTCTTTATCACTTCCAGTACCTGTTTTTTAACGACCTTATCTCGGCAGTACCCTTTGACTTGCTCAATAAGGCCTTCGTCGTATTGGTCTCTATCGGCTTTTCTAATGGATGCAATTCGGTCGAGTTTCAGGTCGGCGACTGTCTGCTCAAGGGCGCGCATCCCAACAGCAGCTGCTTCTTCCAATAAGCGAAGTTTTTCTCTATCGCTTTGAAGCGTCGCTATATACGGCGTCGGGCCACCGGGGTATTGGCAGAGTTCAATGGCCTCTTCAATGTGTTCGATGCCGTTTTCGATCAACTGCTGAAAATGTGCCGTAATCACTTGCGCCCACTGCTGTCTTACAGGATGTGTTTCGTCGGCATACACCGCCCGCTGAGCGTCTAAAAAAGTTTTTGGATTCGGATGTGCCAATATGAACTGATAGAGCTGAAGGATCATCTTGCGGAGTTTGAGGTCGTCCCGATTGCCTGAAAACGCCTCAACCAACTGAACAAACGCCGGTTCCAGTGCCTCATAAGCCCTTTCAAGCGTGTCCTCCATTGCCGACTCGAGCATGAGCAAACGCTCGTTGTCGTTGATCATTCGAAAATTGGGATCGATGTCGATTTTCTGAAAATGCGCACGGATGACGTCTAAGCAAAATGCGTGAAACGTCTTGATGCTCGAGTGACTGAGCAATTTAATCTGCTCGCTTAAATGTTTTTTATCGCCGCGATTTTGCTCGATGGCCTCAGAAAGCGCCTTTTCTATACGGCCGCGCATTTCGCCCGCAGCGGCGTTGGTGTACGTTACAACCAGCAACCGGTCGACAGAAGTCTCCGCGTTTAAAATCAACTGAATCACCCGCTCGACGAGTACAGCGGTCTTTCCCGATCCCGCTGCCGCAGAAATCAACAAGTTCGCATGTCTCAATTCAATTGCTGCCGCCTGTTCACTGGTCCACATGGTCTTTTGCCTCCTTTTGCGTTATGATGTCGAGCACGGTTTCGTCGTCAAGCGTCGCAAGGCGCCTGTAGCCACTGCCTTCAAAGCTGAGGTCAAACTGACACAGCGCACTGTACGTACAGTAGTCACAGCTTGTAAAGTTGCCCAGTTGACAGGGGTCGACCCGCATATCGCCGTCTAATATAGCCGTACCGATGGTGCGCACAGTCTCCTCTACCCAAAGCATCAGGGCGTTAAACTGCTCCAAATTGACGACTTTTGAGTCCTTGGTAAATGTGCCGTCGGTCTTAAACTTGACTTTAATGACGTCGGATTTCCCCGTTTCGGCAAGTGCGCCATCCAGTTGTTCCAAGACTTCCAAAGTGTCCAAACTGAGGCCGTCCATTTTGAGTTGCGCCATGACCTCGCCGGCGACGACTTCTCTGACTTGGGCGGTGCTTTCAATGAGCGGGTCGTCAATTTTAAAGTAATACGCCCCCGCCGGATACACGGCGTTGGCTCTAAAGTAAGACGGCTGCCCCAGGCTCGCCTTGAGATACACCATAAGTTGCATCTGCAAACCGTAGTATATATCCGTCAAGGACAAACTTTTACTGCCTGATTTGTAATCGATAATTTTAATGTAGTGTCCGTCGTCTAAAGCCATGATGTCGATGCGGTCGATAACCCCGCGCAGAAAAATCTTGTGACCATTGCTGAGTTCAATAACAATAGGCGGCACGCTTTCAGCACCTTGTCCGAACGCCAGCTCAAAGGCCTTCGGCTCGAAGCCCCCTTGCATCAAATGGTGTTTCAGGGTGAGTGCCGCGCGCTTTGACACGCGTTTGAGCTTCTGTGCCATATACTGATAGCTGAACTTGGATCTGTAAAGGTCCGCGTCGACCATTTGGTCTACAATAGAGTCGATAAGCGCTTCACAGGTTTCTTCATCGACGTTTTGCCACGAGAGGCCTTCCTCAAACAACTTTTTACCAAAGTTTTCGAGAGCGCCGTGGAAAAGCACCCCGACATCGGGATAGGCGACTTTATAAGGTTTGAGCACCTCGGGTTTGAGGCCCGTCTGTACAAAGAACTTAAACGGACATTGCACGTAAGTCTCCAGTCTAGAAACACTGGTTCTAAGCGGCGTCGGATAAATAGACGCCACTTGTTTGCCGTCGAGTCTACCGACACTGTTATCGTGGCGAAGGGCGGTTATCAGCAAATTGTAGCGCGTCGGCTCATGTGCTTCAAACCAAGCGAGCACATCGAACCAGTGCGGGTCAACCTCATAGCCGTCCATCCATTTTCTCAAAACCACTGCAAGGTGACGGTATGTCGCCGCCTTGCCATACACCCAGTACGGCTTGCCAGCGTCGTCCACCAGCGCGCGCCGATCCGGCTCAAACGCCAGCGGACGATCGATTTTCTCCATTTTTGACACCAGATAAGACGGCCTCAATGTGCGCCCCTCTGAATCTGAGGTCGCATAGCTCAAATAGAGACGCTCTGACGGCCGCGTAAGGGTGGTGTAAAGATTAAAAGCCTCCTTGTCCAAAAACATCTTCTGGTCGGCGATTATCGATGCGCCGCTTTGATTGAGCAACTGTTTTTCAGTCTCTTGTATCAGCTGCGCCTGACCGCCGCTCTCGGGCAATACCCCGTCGTTGACGCCAAGCAAGAATAAGACTTTTATCGGATGGGCTTTCGAGCGGTCCATACTGCCGACGAGCACGGTGTTTTCATCTAAAGGCAACTTGCCGATTTCCACAGTCTCCAGCCCAGTCTCTACCAGTTGTACAAACGCATCGTACGCCATGCGCTCTTCCCCCATAAGTGCCACCATCTCATCGATCAGTTGAATAAAGGCGTTCCATATCTGTCCAAAAGCCTGCGCTTTATCCGATGCCGCTTCCAGTTCAAACCGCGCCACTAAGTCTTGTATCCTAACGTAGACGTCGGCGTCGAGAAGGACTTCGTACAAAGTTTTGACATACGTCGATACCGTCGACGGCTGTTTTTTAGACAGCTTGTAAAGCGGTTCAAGCCATGTGGCTACAGTAGCCCTTATGGCGTCTAGAGCTTCCAGCGAAACCTGACCCGTAGGGGGCTTTTCAAAGGGCTTGAACAGCTGACTGAGTGTGACACCGTTCTGCTTGATGTAGAATTCAAAGGCATACACCTCGGCATCTTCAAAGGGGGCAAAGCCCGTTTTAAGCAGCATCAAAACACTCTGCAACTGCCTGTACGCCATCGGTGCCTTTAACAAACTGAGCACAAAGTGGACAAAAGGGTTGTCCATCACCCCCACCTTGGTATCTAGGAAAAATGGGATGTCGTAGAGTTCGAACAGCCGTGTGACAGTGGCTTCGTAGGCGTCTAGGGCATTGGTGACCACGGCGATGTCTTTGTAGGCGTAGCCGTCGCGTTCCATGCACTTTAAAATCTCCACACAGCAATGCGCCACTTCATTTTCTCGATTGGCCGCTGCGAACCCTTTGATGCGCCCGTCGTTTACGTCGTGTGCCACATAGGGATACTGCATCACTTGAAGTGCCAGAGCGTGCTGACGTTCCCAAAGGTAGTTGCCGTCGAAGCTTTTGATTTCAAAGTGCACCAGTCCTTCGGCGATTCTGTCGAAGGTGCGCTGTGTGTGTTTAAAACAAGTATATGGCGTGTCTTCGCCATCGAGTGCAAGAGAGACCGTCAGCTTTTTGCAGCGCTGTGCAAGTGCCTGAATAACGGCGTGTTCTTGTGCTGTAAAACTGTCAAAACCATCTATATAGAGCGTCATTCCCTTTATTTTTTCACTTTGATCGATGCCCTCTATCAACGCCTCGTACAAATCTTCGTCGTCGAAATACGCCGTCGATTTTGCCGCTTCATATGCGCGCATAATGGTGCAAATATCGTTGAGCTTTTGCTTTAATATCGATGACGGTTCTAATTTTTCCGCAGCTTCCTCAAGGTGTTCTGGTGTCATCTGACTTTGCTTGAACTCTTTAATCAAGTCTAAAAAGCGCGTTAAAAAACCGGCTTTGTCAAATGCGTTTTGATATATTTTTAACAGGTCTCTGTTTGTCGTAAACAAATTTCTGAGCAGCATTTGCTTGCCGGTTTCGGTTATCTTCACTTTATCGAATTGTCTTGTTTCCTTGAGCACTTGATGTGCCAGCCTTTTGATACTGACCACCTCGACACCTAAAAACCCTTTTGTTTCGATGGCCTTTATCAATTGTTTTTCGGCTTCAAGCGTATACTGTTCCGGAACAATCAACATGATTTCATGTGCCGATCCCGCTTCAATAGACGCCTTCATTTCCTGAAATATGGCGGACGTTTTCCCGCTTTTTGCCTTACCCAAAAACAACCGTACCATGGCCCACCTCCCTAATGTGATATTGTTTCATTTTATCATTTAATGCCGAGCCTTTCAAGGCGTGCCACCTTGCCTAAACCCGCCGCCTTCGATATAATAAAATCAACTGAGGAGGTCTCTATGAAATACGTACGCATTTGTGCGCGATGGGTTCTCGCCATCGGCATCGTCTGTAACTTGCTCCTATTGAGTTTTGAACACTACGCACTCAACGACGCCTACTATACCAAACAGTTTTTAAAACTGGAAGTACACGAAGCTATCGGCCTATCGACTTCAGACCTTTCAAAAGTCAGTCGAACATTGGTCGACTATATGGACGGCGAAATCCCCACACTAGATGTCGACGTCTATTTAGAGGGACGCCAGCAACCTTTTTTCAATGCAAAAGAAATCCAACACATGGTCGATGTGAAACAACTTTTCGACTGGGGCAAACGCGTTTTGTTTGGCGCTCAGTTGGCGATGCTAATAGCTATTGTCGTCATTGCACTCACCGGTGACCGCCGGAGCGTGCTAGGGGCCCTAAAAGCGGCGTTGCTTATTTTAACGCTTCTAATCGTTCTCGGTGTCGGCGCTGCCGCACTGGACTTCAACGCGGCTTTCGTTCAATTTCACGAAATATTTTTTCCAAATGACCTCTGGTTGTTGAATCCCCTTGAAGACCGCTTAATTCAGCTGATGCCCCTCGAGTTCTTTATTCAATTTACTCAGATTTGGTTGGCGACTTGCGCCGCCTTATATCTTGGGCTTGGCGGCATCTATTTTGCACTCCGCCACTACCATAAGAAAAAACAACTTTCAGAAATTCCAGACGCTCGTTAAAATCACAGGCATACTAAAAAACGCACTTATCGAAAGAGTCGTTGCAAACCGACCTTCGAAAGTGCGTTTTTTTAATTGTGAACGCTACAGGACACTAGAGCCCCTTGCCTGAATCGGTCATTTCGATTAGGGCCTTTGGAAACATATTAAAAATCGTCTGCTGCATCAAATACGTTTCTTCAAAGCGAATGGCCCAAGCGTGAAGAATGGACAATACCGATGAAAAAGGCAGTTTCTTGGTTTGGTAAAGAGACACTTGGTCGAGAAAAAAAGCCTTCTCTTCAGCGGTTAGCCCCTTTTTAAAGTACCCGAACAAATGCAACAGCATATTGACGTTTTTACCGATGCTCGGATGCGCGTTGTAAATGACACTCAATGTCTCGCCATAAGCCTTGACAACTGCTTCAAGTGTCCTTTTTTCATGGTTGGCCACAATGCCGCCGAGTTTTTTCAACGCCGATTGATTGTACGCCATCATAAGGTACTTGTTTTCACTGTGAAAATCCACCAACGGCTTTAACCGCTGTTTTTCACACACTTCAGAAGCAACCGCCCTAAAACGGCTGCTTAAAAACACCGTCATAAAAAAGTGTTCTCTAATATTAAAGTGCTTGAGGCGACCTTCGTCTTCTACGAGTACATGGGCAAACTTTGCCTTTACTGCCGCGCCGAAAAAGCCGGCAGTTTTTTCCGGTAAACTCGGTTGTTTGCCTGCACCACTGTAGAGCTTAACATCTTTAAAGCCACAGGTGGGCGACTTGCATTTGAGGATGACGCCGTCAAAAGTCGACGCCTCTTGTGCCTCTAAAAAAGCATCGATATAAGTATGCATCGCTTCTGTGCGGTCCGTACCGCTGTAGGAATCGATAAGCCTTTTTTTGCCGTCTATACGCGCCACGCGAACTGCCTCTCTCGGCGAAGGGAGACCGATGCCCATTTCGGGACAAACCGTCACAAAATCGACATAAGGCTGTAAATGTTTGATGGTAGTGTTTTCAATAACACTACCATCGTATCGACATTTACAATGTTCCAGACATGCGCTACATAAAATCTTTGGTCTGTTATTTGACATAGTCTCTGACTTTAAAGCCTCTTTCATTTAATCGCTCGACAATCTTATCGATGTCGCCCCCTTCAAGGCGAATGGAAATTTCCTGAATCCCCATGACTTCAGTATCCAGAAGCGCAATGTTGCGAATGTTGCCGTCGTTGCGCGCGATAATATCGGCGATACGCGTCAAGATGCCTTTGAAATCATCAGTGATAATGGAGATTTTCGAGTGTTTCAAACCGTATACTTTTGTAAGGATACCGAAAAGTGCATTTTGTGTCACAATGCCCACGAAGTTGCCGTTGGCCTCGACTACTGGCAAGAAGCGCACACGATTTTTGAAAAAGATGTCCGCTGCTTCTTCAATAAGCAATTCAGGGTCTACAGGTGCCACCTGATTGTGAATAAACTTAGAAACCGGTCTCTCTAAAAATGTATCGATGTCGTCCGCTTTTTCACTAAAAAACGTATCGTAAATAAACTGCTTTGACAGGAAGCCGATAAATTTCTCGCCTTCTGCTACTGGTAAAGACAAAAAGCCATTTGACTCAATGAGTTCGATTGCCTTTTTTGCTGTATCCGTTGGTTGTAAGATGGTCAATTTTTTAACTGGTGTCATGATTGCTCTAATTTTCATAGGGCTTCTCCTTTCCTCTTTCACATATTTATAGCCAAGCGGCTAAAAGTTCGCTCTCGTTTCTTTCATTATCATTTATGCCCACATCTCGTGAGATATAACAATTGTATCATAGATTTAATGACTATTGGTTGAAAATTTTTATAACCCAACAGCGTGTCAGCACTCTAATCGGTTGAGTGCTAATTTTTATTGACTTTTTGAACAATGCGCTTTATCATTATGGTTAGAATGATAAAAAAGGAGTGATACTATGCAAAATGAAAAAGGCAATTTGTCTATTCACAGTGAAAATATTTTCCCAATCATAAAAAAATGGCTCTATTCCGACCACGATATATTCGTACGTGAACTGGTTTCCAATGCCAGCGACGCCATTACCAAACTCAAAAAGCTCAGTACGATGAACGAAGCGACTTTGGCTCAAGACGAGACGTTCGCCATTCACGTCGAACTCGATGCCGAAAAGAAAACCCTCACTTTTTCTGACAACGGCATCGGTATGACCGACGAAGAAATCAAAAAATACATCAATCAAATCGCTTTCTCTGGCGCCGAGGACTTTATTGAAAAGTACAAGGACAAGTCAGACAAAGACCAAATCATCGGTCACTTCGGCTTGGGCTTTTATTCAGCTTTTATGGTTGCGGAACAAGTGGAAATCCACTCGCTGTCTTATAAAGACGGGGCAGCCCCTGTTATCTGGCGCTGTGACGGCGGTACTTCTTATGAAATGACACCGGGTACCAAGACCACTAGAGGGACGGACATCATCCTCCACATCGGCGAGGAAGGCCAGTCATTCCTAGAAGAATACACGCTTCGCGATACACTTAACAAATACTGTTCATTTATGCCTTACGACATTTATCTAGAGGTCGTCGGCAAAGAACCGGAAAAAAATGAAGAGGGCGAAGTTGTTGAAGAAACACCGGAGCCCCTCAACACAACGACGCCGCTCTACTTAAAGTCGCCTGGCAGCTGTACAGATGAAGATTACAAAAACTTCTACAGAGATACTTTTAAAGATTTTAAAGAGCCGCTGTTCTGGATTCACCTCAATATGGACTACCCGTTCAACCTCAAGGGCATCCTGTACTTCCCTAAGTTGAACACGCAGTTCGATACCATTGAGGGGCAGATTAAACTGTACAACACGCAGGTTTTTATTGCCGACAACATCAAAGAAGTTATTCCGGAGTTTCTCATGCTGCTTAAAGGGGTTATCGACTGTCCGGATCTCCCACTTAATGTGTCGAGAAGTTCTCTTCAAAACGACGGGTTCGTCCGCAAGATTTCAAACTACATCAGCAAAAAAGTGGCAGATAAGCTCAACGGCCTGTTTAAAACCGAACGCGAAGCGTACGAAGGCTTCTGGGAAGACATCAATCCATTTATTAAGTTCGGCGGTTTAAAAGACGACAAGTTCTACGACAACGTCAAATCGGCCTATCTGTTTAAAACGACTGACGATACGTTCGTCACTTTGGAAGAATATTTGGAAGCCGCTAAAGACAAACACGAGAACAAAGTGTTCTACGTCACCGATACAGTCCAACAAGCACAATACACGCGACTGTTCAAATCGCACGACCTATCTGCCGTCATCCTCGATCACCCGATTGACAACGCCTTTATTTCGCATTTAGAAGCGAAAAACGAAGGGGTGACGTTCTCGAGAGTCGACGCCGATATCAACGCGCATATGAAAGCCGACACAACGCTTTCAGACGAAGCGCTCACAGAGGCGACAGACCAGCTGACTGCAACCTTTAAAGAAGCTCTCGGCATGGAGAAACTCACACTGAAACTGGAATCTCTCAAGGGCGAAGACGTGTCGTCAATGATTATTCTCAGTGAAGAATCCCGCCGTATGCAAGACATGATGCGCATGTACAGTATGGGGGGCATGGATCCCGCTATGTTTGCGCCGGAGACGACGCTAATGCTGAACCTCAACCACCCGCTGGTCAAACACTTGGTCGATGGCGAAAAAGATGCAGAGACCAACGCCCTCATCTGCAAGCAGCTCTACGACCTCGCTATGTTGTCTCACGGGCCGCTTGAATCGGAAGCCATGAGCGCTTTTATAAAACGCAGCAACGCATTGCTTTTAAGATTGATATAACTTATAATAGGGATGGCAAAACCCGAGGCATCGCAAGTAACTCTACTGCGATTGCCTATGGCGTCATCGAAAGGAACCGACAGAGCCTTGTGCTTTGTCGGTTTTCACGTACACCCTTAAGGAGCATTTATGAAACTCATTAAACAAACCGGCCTCCTGTTGTCCTTCTTTTTATTGGGCGACGTCCTCAGCCGGCTCATCGCCCCCATCTTCGCCCTTCCCAGCGCTGTCAGCGGCATGCTTTTGTTCTTTCTCGCCCTGCTGACAGGTGTTTTAAAAGAAGCGCATATTAAAGAACTTTGCGACTGGTTGCTCGGCAACATCGCCTTTTTTTTCATCCCCATCAGCGTCAGCATTATGGCCATTGAAGGTTTTAGCTTAAAGATATTGTTGCCACTGCTGTTCGTCGGAATTGTTTCTACTATTATTACTATGGTGGTCACGATGCTGGTCACTCATGTTCTCAGCAAGAAAGGGGCCTCCTAATGTCCGATTTATTTAAAACACCTGCTTTCGGCCTTATTCTCACTATTGTCGCCTATCAGATCGGCCTCTGGGTCAAGCGAAAAACGGCTTCTGATTTCGCCAACCCGCTGGTGATTGCCATGGTGCTCATTATCGCCTTTCTAACGGTTGCCGAGATTCCGTATGCCGACTACATGATTGGGGCACAGGGCATCCATTACGTTTTAGGGCCCTTGACAGTCGCACTTGGATTGATGCTCTATAGACAGCGTGCGTTGATTAAAAAACACTTTCTTGCACTGCTCGTCGGTATTTTCAGCGGCGTCTTGACGTCTTTCTTCAGCATTCTAATGCTTTCCAGACTCGTCAATTTAGACGAACAGTTGATGACGTCGAGCTTTGCAAAGTCCATTACCATGCCTATGGCGCTGTCCCTTACGGAAATACTAGACGGTATGCCCGCCATTACTGTGGTGATGGTCATTATCGCCGGTACAGGTGGGGCTTTACTCGTACCGTTTGTGCTCAAGGTCTTGCCTAAGATGAGCGGCGTCTCTGTCGGTGTCGGCATCGGGACGGCCTCTCACGCTGTGGGCACAGCCAAGGCACTGGAACTCGGTGAGGAAGAAGGCGCTCTGAGCAGTACGGCCATTGGCCTCGCCGGCTTAATGACGGTGGTCATCGTTCCGTTTCTATACACTGTATTTGTGAAATAACAGGGGGGACGGTTCTTTTGTGCCGGATTCCACTATTATTTTACAGTTATGTATATACACAATCGGCCTAATAACTTGCAAACAGCGCCTTTTTTTCAAGGTGCACATATTGGCATAACTGCCGAAACTGCGGTAGGCAGCTGACTGGTTTCTGCCCATACGGTGCGAGATTGCAAGTCCTCTGAACACCGCCTACCGCAGGACTTAAGCAAACTTTAAACACAATGAAATGGCACAAAAGAACCGTCCCCTTTGTCGCGCGACCCCAAAGGGACGGTTCTTTTGTGCCAAAATCCACTATTATTTTACATTTATGTATATACTCAATCGGCCTCACGACTTGCAAACAGCGTCTTTTTACAAACTGCACATTTTGACATAACTGCCGAAACCGCGGTAGGCGGCTAACTGATTTCCGTTCATACGGTGCGAGATTACAAGTCCTCTGAACACCGCCTACCGCAGGACTTGAACAGTTCTTGAGCACAATGAAACGGCACAAAAGAACCGTCCCCCCTTCCTTGCGATAAAAAAGTGCCGCTACACATTGGTAGCGACACCCTTTATAGATTATACTAACGTGTCCATAATACCGTCTATAACCGCAGGCGTTCTATCGTAATCGATAAGCGGTTTCTCAATATGCCGCTGCTGCGCCATAAAAGTCGGCTTTTCGTCCCTGTAGAGAATACCTACGGGAATGCCTTCATCCCCGAATTTTTGAGCCGTTTCAAATGCCTTGACCTTGTCAGTCGGGTCATAGCCCTCCGGCAATGGCTGTACGCGGTCCTTGTACCATTTAAACGTATTGATTTTATTAAACGTCACACACGGCTGCATGACATCAATTAACGCGTAGCCTTTGTGCGCCATCGCCGCTTTAATCATTGCCTGTAAATGGGCACCGTCGCCTGAGAAGCTTCTGGCGACAAAACTGCAACCGAGGGAAATAGCCAGTGCAACAGGGTTCAACGGATCGGACTTCACACCATCGTGTTGCAGGCGCGTTACCTGCCCCTTCGGCGTCGTCGGCGACCCCTGTCCTTTGGTCAACCCATACACTTGATTGTCGTGGACAATGTGCACAATATCGAGGTTTCGACGTATGTTGTGCAAGAAGTGATTGCCACCCTCGCCATACGTGTCACCATCGCCTGAATTGACGATAATTTTCAATGCGTCATTGGCCACCTGTGCACCTAAAACTGCCGGAAGCGCTCTGCCGTGCAGCGTATTGAGACCGTGAGCGTTGATGTAATGCGGCAACTTTGCAGCCTGTCCGATACCGGATACCATCAGCACTTCCTGTGGCTTCAAACCCGCATCGAACAACACCTTGTTCAAGCTATCCAAGATGCCGAAATTCCCGCAGCCGGGACACCAACTGGTAGCAATAGATTTTATAAACGGATTGGGTTTCATATTTAAATCGACAACATTATTTACCATTTGCAATCACCTCATATGCTTTCTGAATATAGTCGCGTGTAAACGGTCGGCCGTCGTATTTGTTAATGCTGTGGTGCCATTTGACACCGGTTTCAGCTCTAAGAATCTTACCGAACTGGTTGGTGCCGTTCCCTTCGACATTGACCACGACAGTGCCTTCTTTGACATAGTCGTCGAGTACATTTTCAGCAATTGGGTAAACATCTGTAAACGTCAACATCGCCACCTTTTCACCTCGAGCTGTCAAAGCGTCGACCGCTTCTTTAAGCGCGCCGTAAGTCGAGCCCCATGCGATAAAGAGCGTTTCGTAATCGGAAGCGCCATAGAGGGATGGCTTTACGAGGTCGCTTTTAATGGCCTCCGTCCGTCTGAGGAACTTGTTCTTCAAGGCGATGGAGAGGCCTTCGTCCTCTGTAATGTACCCATAAGGCGTATGAACGTGTGAGTCCGTCATAATCAATGTTTCGTCGTCAATTACGGGATACTTGCGGTTACCGTACAAATTGTCCATATCGTAACGCTTGTAATCTGCAACTTTTTCTTTGAGCAAATGCCGTTCAATTTTAAGATCTTCCGTCTTAAAACGCGACACACTTTGTACCGAGTCTGCAAGGAGTTGATCGGTTAACAAAATAACGGGGACTTGGTATTTATCAGCGAGATTAAACGCTCTAAACGTCGCATAGAAACAGTCTTCTACCGTTTGCGGCGCCATGACGATGCGAGAAAACTCCCCTTGAGATGCCGTTGTGACAAAGGCGAGGTCGGCTTGCTCTGTTCGCGTCGGCAATCCGGTGGCCGGTCCGGGTCGTTGCACATTGCATATGACCACCGGCACCTCGCCGACTGCTGCAAATCCCAGCGCCTCTACCATAAGCGAAAAGCCGCCGCCGGAAGTTCCCGTCATAGCTCTGGCACCATTTGACGCCGCACCGATTGCCGCCATTGCCGCAGCAATTTCATCCTCAGCTTGTTCGACAATCATATGGGCTTTTTTATCGTGAAGTGACAAGTAATTCATAATCCCTGTAGACGGCGCCATAGGATACGCACAGTAAAAATCGAGTCCTGCACTTAGCGCGCCTAGTGCTACCGCTTGGTTACCGCCGAGTACAATTCGGTTTTCATCCGCTCGACCACTCTCCTGTTGAACAGTTGCCTCGGCGAACCCCAGTGTCACCAGTGCTTGGTTTTCCGCATTGATTTGCTCCGACCATTTGGAACTGGTAATCTTCCCAAGGTGGCTTTCAGCGACACCGAACGTTTTCAGCAAGTAGCCCACAGCAACCATGCCAAATGCGTTTTTATTCTTTGACTGTTCCTTAATACGAGCGCTGTCGAAAACGACGGCTTTTTCGCCGGCAGAGTCGCCGACCAGAGCACTTGTCGTGATTAAGACCCCCTCTTGTTCTTCTGCTGCCTCACATGCTTCTTTGTTGAGGGCAACAAAATAATCCGCCTGCGCATCTATGCTGTATACGGGTTCATCGGAAACTGTGATTGTTGAGTAATTGTAGCCGCCGCGGATTCTCGACATGTAATTTTTATAAGCGTATATGTCATACCCGCTCTGCTTTAACAGCTTTTCCAGGTACATTTCGACTGTGTTGATGCCCTCGCCTGCGGCACCTGCAATAACGATTGTTTTTCTCATAGATCCACCTTCATTTCTAAGGGTATTTGTACGATTAAACGCACGGAATAATTTGAGAGTGATTCTCTTTAGTTTACATTTGGTATATACCTCTTTTTGAGTCTTTCACACACTCTTTACATTTTCTTTAGATTTGTGTACGCTTAAAGGGATTCAAGCGTGCCTTGAGTCCGTTCAAGTGCCGCTTGATTGTCGTTTTTCCCCCTGTGTTTTATGATAGAGACAACCCCACAACGAAAGGAGAACTCATATGAACTTTGTTACATTTGGAAACAAAATTGCTAAACTGAGAAAAGAAAAAAACATGACACAGGTGGAACTCGCCGACAAATTGTTTGTCACCTACCAGGCGGTTTCCAACTGGGAGCGCGGCGACAGCATGCCGGATATTGCCAAACTGCCGTTGCTCAGCGATGTGTTAGGTGTCTCAATCGACGTGCTCTTCGATCGCACTTCCGGCGGCCGAATTGTTAAATCGGTGTTGGATAACGAGCCCCTCTCTGCACCACCAACTGTCGACGCCATTAAAGATGTCGCCCCCATTCTCAAACCCGCTCAAGTTGACGATATTGTGGCATCTGTAAAAGCGCCTTTAAAATTGGAAGACATCTCGGCACTTGCACCATTTGCCAGTACTGAACTTCTGGATCAGATATTGATGCAAACACTTGAAAGCGCCCCTTCACTCGACAGCGATGCCATCAAACTGATTCAGGACTTTATTCCCTTTATTAGCGAAGACGCATTGGATCGCTTAACAGAAACTGCGCTGCTCTCACCGGAAATCAATGCCGAAAAAGCACAGGAGATACTCGGCGTTGCTGCACCATTTCTCAGTGAAGGCACACTCGATAAAATTGCTGAACACCTTTACGCAATTGGCGGTGTAAGAACGATTGACATCATCCTACCGTTCCTCTCGGATGAGACTTTGGACCAGTTGGGGAGACATATATTAGAAACTGAAGGCCCCGACAACTTGTGTGCTTTTATGCCATTTCTTTCGGAAGAGACCTTGAACAAACTGAGCAAGCGCGTATTGGAAACTGAAGGCGTAAAAGGCCTGCACGCCTTTGTCCCCTTCCTAGATATCGATGCGATTCTCAAAGAACACTTTGTAAAATAACCCGATGACAAGCCCTCAACTAGAGACATCCGTCCTCAGTTGAGGGCTTTTTGCATCTATAGTTCCGCGCAAAAAAAAGCAATGCCTAAACATTGCTCATAACCTGCCTCATGTCGTTGCCGGCATGCACCCCTCCCGACTGTTGTGTGGTGATCTGCTTCTGTCATTAAACGCGACGACCTCTGTCACGTCGCACGCCAGTTTCCGCTCACGGCGCGATGTTACAGCTTCTGTTGATCGACACAGTTGTGTACCACTTTTGAAATTCCCTTAACTTGATTGATGAACTGCTCGACTTCTTCATCTGACAATTCTTCTAATCTGGACCCAAGGAGCTCTTTTACATATTCTTTATGTTTTTCTACTTGTTTTCGGCCACTTGCCGTCAACGTAATATGCACCACTCGTCGGTCTAGATTTGAAGGATGCCGCTTCAAATACCCCAGCTTAATGAGCTTGTCAACTAGCGGCGTCAAATTTGAATTGATAACATGTATCCCCTTGCTAATTTGCGACATCGTCATCTGCTTGTGCTCAGAAAGCAACATCATTATCTGCATGTGCGACGGGTACAAGCCTTCTGACTTAAACAACTCGTCTTCTCGTAAAAATCGCTTGTTCAACGTGGGGACGAGAACTAATACTTCTTCCATGAGTACTTCAAGGTCTTTTGTGCGTTTTTCGCTCACTGCGTTCACTTCCTTCCAAATTATTCAGAATAGTCAATTCCATATATATATTATAATATCCTTTATCGAAGAATAAAAACAAAATTTTAAGAAAAAATCATATTTTTTTGAGTTTTTTTTAATTTGGCCAAAAATAATAGGCATTTTTGACATTTTAACGCTATCAAAAATACCTATTTTCTATTCTCTGTATGCTATTTTAATAGGACAGCCACATATAGTGATGGTTTCGCCTTCGCGAATCACGATTTTTTCCCCACTGTGAACTTCACGTCCGGTTAAATCGTCACCGACATACCACGTCACCGTGCTACAGTTTTCAATTGCCCAAAACTGCGGATGCTTCGGATGTTGGACGACGCGTCCTATGACGGGGTCAAATCGCCCGACCAAAGGCATGACGTGATGCAAGTAAATGGTGCTGTTGTAAAACAGCTGAAAGCATTTTCCCAAGCGCTCTATAAAAAAGCGTCCCTGCAACTTTTCTTCACAGATGGCACAAGTCGTGGTCGATTCTAAATTGTAATGCCCACATCGATAGCACAACTTCATTTGATTCAGCCGGCAGTCGAGAGCCGCTTTAACAGCCGGAATGCTTCGGCTCAGTGCGTTGCCACTTAGCAGAGCTTTCGGTTGAGCGTTTAAAACCACTTGCACCGCGCGGTAAAAATGTTCGGCACTAAATGTTCCAACGGGATCCGGTCTGGCATCTAAGCGCACCACGTTACCCAGTGCGTCTAGAGCCAATGCTTTCAAAGACAAGTCCGTGGAAAACCAATGGGTATCAACAGACTGATTACAAAGGTTTCTCAACCATTCCAGTCGCAAATGGACGTCCATCTCTTGAAGGGCAATGGGCAGCCACGTCTTGTCGTCTTCTACCGTCACTTTTGAAAGTTGCTTCACTTCGGACTTAGGCCAATCGTTTTCGTTTACGTAAACGACACCTGTGGTATCGTCTGTAGAATACTGCATCGCCTTTGCCAGTGCGCGTTCAAGGGCCGTTTGCGTCGGATGGGATTTCATTTGTTCAAACAGTTCATAGGCGAAATCGTACACCTCTTCGCCGCCTCCCGGGTAAGCGCCCTCTACGCCATCAGAAAACAAACCGATAAACGCCAGAGCATCCGTGGGTTCATATCGAGCGACGCGCATGGACAGCCAAGCATTTGATTCCGCGAGGGAAGTCGTAAAGTGATGATGCAACCGTTTGTCGGGCATTATCGGGAACACAGCCGTGTCGCCGTCGATGATAAAAATGCTACCGTCTCCAATCTGCAAGAAGTAGTAAGCACCGCCGTGCTCAAATGCCATAAGCAGCGTCGTTCCATAAAGTGTATAAACACTCACCTCTCCGACAACGGGGTTTTCCAGCGTCCGGTAATGTGCCGCCACAGAAGCCTTCCACGCCATGTCCACCGCATAGGCAAAATCGTTTTCTAGAAACTTAATCATTTCCCATTTGTCAAAATGTCCAAAATGCGCTCGGTATTCTAAAAACGCATCGCGGACAGCTTTTACTGCCAGCGATGCGCCAATTGCACTGTAAGGATGTGCCCCACCGCCGTGTCCATCCGCTACAGCTGCAAAGGCGTCGTCGACGCCAATAAAGTACGCATCCTGATTGGGCATGCCCTTTCGCACATGGGCACGCCCTTTCACTGAATGCCCGTAGAGCAACACGTCTTTACCAGTCCAGTGTTTCCGGATCGACGCCTGCATCTACAACCGGTGGCGGTGGCAACGTGCTTTTAGCCGGCTGAATTGACGCGTGGGAAACGGTGGTCGATGCCCAGCGAATGTAATTTTTGAGTTCGTAAGCGTTCTTCGCTTGTAGCGGTTTGAGCTCGCCTCTAAAACTGTCGCCGATAAACTCCTGTAAGACGTCCATGTCAGTCTCAGAGCCGATGGCAATGGCAATACGGATGGCCTTTGCGCCCCATGTCGTCTTCTGTAAAGCCTTGAGGCCTTTCTCGTAGTCGTCAGTCGGCAAACCGTCTGAAAGCAAAATCATCACCGGCTGATAGCCCCGCTCACCTGCGAAGTCGTTTTCCAGTTTTTCAGACAACAGTTCAAACGCGCGTCCCATATCGGTTACGCCTTTGGTCTGAATGTTTTCCCATGTGAAATTGTGAATGTCCACGTGGTTGGCTATCCACTTGGCACCTGTTGAAAACGTCAGGGCGTGTACCTTAATCGTGCCCTCGGCTTCTTTGGCGATGTCCCGAATGTGCGGAATCGCCTCGCGGATGGCGTTGTTCAAAGTCTCTGCTTTGCCACCATAGCTCATAGAATCTGAAGCATCTATTAAAAAGAATAAATGCAAATCTCTTGCGCCCATTTTTCCTGTTCTTTCTACTGACATACAATACCTCCTTTTATTTTGAGCACATGGCTCTAATTGTACCGGTTACTTGGCCGAAAACAATGTCTTGCTCGTGTACAATCGGCACGACATCGCCTTTGTAAACTTCTTTAACTGTGCCGTCTTTTAAAAAGTAACGCCAGACATCACTTGAGAGATTTCTAAGCCCCCATACCTTAGGATGATCGGGATGTACTTCAACTTGTGCCACCAACTCGCTGTGGTCTAAGAGCCTTTCTTCATGAATCTGGCTGGCGTAGAGTTTGCCGTCATGCGGCAGTACCAAAACGCGGTCGCCGACTTTGAGTCTCGGCGGCATTACGCGCACCTCTTCGCCACAGTTCGGGCAATGGTGACTTTCCGATAACTGCGTTGGGGCATAAAACAGTTGCTTTTCACAACTGTAACAGTAGTACAATTGCCCCTTCAACAACGCGAGGGTTTTGAGCCACTCGGTTTCCCGAATGCGTTCATGTGGGTTGTGCAACCCTTCTGTAAAGGCTTTGATAAACTTTTCTTTAAGCGCCTCGGGATAATAAGGCCAAAACGCATCTGCCATGTCCTTCTTGCCCTTCACCGGTCGATTGGTTGCGTCGATGGGGTCGTAAATAAAAATCGGATTTTTACCGTAGAGTTCGAGTTCGCTTTCATAATCGGTAATCACGACATCGTATTCCTTTTGACCTTGCAACGGATGCTGAAGGTGTAGCATTCTAAAGATGACTACCGAGAGTGCATAAAGGTCTGTTAAAGAGCTTGGCGGCGCCTCTCCGCGCACCACTTCCGGTGCCATAAAGCCGTTGGTTCCCCAGATGTCATCTGTGCTGGTGAGGGAATCAAACGTCACATTGTCGTTGTCACAGATTTGGACATCGCCGGTTTTCAGATCGACGAAAAGGTTGCCAAAAGAAATATCTCTGTAACAAAGGCCGTTCAAGTGCAACGCGTGAAAGGCCTCAGCCATTTGAAGGCAAGCGTCTATAAGCACTTCAAACCGCTCGACTTTTTCTTCCCCGCTAAAGTAAAGGGCCAGCTTTTTAAATCGATGCGTCTTAATCAACGGCATAATGTAACCGAAATGATCGCTCGACGCGCCTTCTACAAGACGCATGGGCCAGACGAAGTGGTCGCTTGGCGCCCCTTTGTCTATAAGCGTCTCTATCGCCTCGTACTGTTCTTTGGTACTCGACGTCTTGTTGTACCACTTCAGTGCGAAGAGGTCTTCCCCGGACTTGACACAATAGACGCGTCCCTGTCCGCCTTCGCCGAGTTCTTTGACGACTGTAAAGCGTTCCTCGCCGGAAGCGACCCAATCGCCCGGTTTTAAAATATCCGACATTGTGAACCTCCTTTATAAGAAATATCGAATCAATACTTGCGCCCCAATCCAAGTTGCCGTGGTCAGTACATAGGGAACGACCATTTTTCTCGACAACGCGGCGCTCGGTGTTTGGTTGGATAGAAAAATCGGTATGAGCAACAGTAAAAAAGATACCGACAGCAAACTGCCAATGAGAATTTGCACCATTTCATATTGGAGAGGTGCGGCGACGTAAAGCGCGGCGGCCACCAATTCTATCAGGATGATGAGCACGGGATAAACCGTGGTTAAATTCATTTTCTTTTTTCGGTGCAAGAGCGGCGGCAGTACGAGCATCAAAATCAGTCCGACGCTCCCCGCAATTACCAGTGGATGTCTAAATGATGCGGCCCACAGACGCGTCACCACTTCCTGAGCCACTGCTGTGTCTTTAAAGTAAGTCACTTGGGCTATATAGCCGCCGATGGTCATCAACAGATAGACCAACAACATCGGGAGCGCCCACTTCTGACGTTTTGGGGCCTTTTTGCGAAGAGGGGGTTGTCCCTTGGCTTTAATTTGTACCGATTGACCTTCTGCTGTCACATTCCCCGTGGGCACATCCAAATGTTTTTTTGAAAAGTTGCCGCTCGACACGCCTGACACGATTTCTCGCGTTGCTTGTGCGGTCTCTTCCGCGCGTTCAGGTGCCGGAATCTCCAGTGCCTTGGCGACATCGGTAAGCGTTTCCAACACAATGGGGTAGTGAAAGCCATACGTGTTGCTGAACTCTTTTGCCAGTTTCTCAATTTTATCTTGCTGATGTTTTTTTTTATCTTTTAATCGAATGACCTTTTGAAGCGTCCCACTTTGACCGAGAAGTGCCAATCGAGCTTTATAGCCGGTTTCATGCGGGATGTAATCGTGTAACAGTCCCTTAAACTGTTTGGTGTCCAACGCATCTGGTGCACACAAGTCCAGAACAGTTTTCAATTTGGCTATTCGAGCATCTTCTGAGAGTCGTTTGGGTTTGAACTGAAACACCGTATCACCTCCTACACCCTTACTATAAAGCAATTGAAGCCCCGTCTCCACCTATGTTTGTTTAGTATTCCCTTAGTATTTTCTATGTATTTTTTAACCAAATCTTTACCTGTCTTCTCAGGCCGCTCAAAGTCACTTGACACGCTTTCCGCGTTGAACAGTCGCGGTAAGCTTTTCGGCTCAACGCTTGGTGTCTAAAAAACGAGTACGGGCCGATTGGCCACGTACTCGCGTGTCATTAACTTACGATTTAGTTTTCAGTGTTTCTTCACCAATTTTAAAGTGGATGGTGCCGTCTTTAACAGCAAAGGTCGCGTATGGCAGTGTTTTGTCTGTTGCATATGGCAGGTGCAGAACGCGAACGCCTTCATAATAGCGTAGTAGAGGTTCTTTTAATGTCGTCGGATGTACGACGGTAATGTCCCCTTCAAGCGCCTCGAACTTTCGATAGAAAAGCGACTTTTCCAGTGGGTCTTTAAACGCAAAGCCATCGTTCATCACCACGATTACTGGTGCTTTCGCATTCAACTCTAGGAACTCAAAAATCTTCTTCCATTGACCGATGCCGTTGTTTTTAATAGACAGCCCCTTGTTGTTCACTGTAACGAGCCAAGCGCCGTTGACAAACTCCGCATTGAAGCCATTTTCTGTATCTACCCACTTCAATTTTCTGTCTTCGGGGAGAAGCGCCAAAGTCTCTTTCCATTTTTTTGCGTACCCGATATTGAAGACGCGATCACTTTTCTCCGTAACACCTTGCGGAAGTGCGTACGCGTTAAGGGCTTTGACTTTTGTGACGTTTTTCGGCAAGTCCACGAGCACCTCGTTGGCCAACAAAACCTCGACGTCGTCGACGGCGATAAAACCGGCCGATTTCTTTTGATCGTCGGTCTCCACCAAATACAGTCTGTTAAGTGTTACGGGGCCCACTATGCCTTCCGGCAAGTCCGCCTTGAGGTATTTCCAACCCTTCCAGTTCACATTTCTCGCCAGCGTCAAAAAGTGCTGTTTGCCTTCCACATCGGTGACGTGTGCACGCAGCCAGTGACCGTTGCCCTCGTCACCATAGACCCACATACCGATGCCTGTGGCATTGGTTGGCAGCACCGACATGGCGTTAAAATCCATGTAGACGGCACGTGTGCCCTCTGTCTGAGAAAAGTCGTAAACCAACTGTCCCGATTGACCTGATCGAGAGAGATTCGGGTTTTCAAAGTAATGTCCGGTCACGGCTTCAGGATAAGGGCGTGCCGTAGCCGTCGGTTTTTCAAAGTCGTACAACTTGAAAGCTTTTGTCCCAATTGACACCGGCACATGTGTTTTAAGCCCTTCAAAAGTGAAGGTCAAATAGCCTTGTCCCGTGGTGTCGCCACTTCTATAGGTCGCCGATATCGGATCGTACTCGCCGACACTTACGTGTTTTTCAAAGCCCACGGCATACGCCGGAATCTCAAAAGTTTCACCGCTAGCGGTCTGTACAGAAAAAGAAACACCTTGCTTTTGATTTTGTGAAAGTGCCAATTGACTCGGCGAGACAATTAGCCGCTGTGCACCTTTTAAGACTTCAATAGTCGCTTCGGCGCGCTGGCCTTCATAAACCGCCTGTATCGTCGCCTTTCCCGATTCAGAAGGAACGAACAAGTTGTCCTTAAAAGTCCCCTTTACACCGGAGACGGACCAGATGACTTTATCGTAATCGACAGTCATCTCATCGTAGTTGCTGTCGAAAGCAATCAGTTTTAACGGAATCGATGTCCCCATATAGTACTTTTCTTGACCGAGGTCCAGCTTGACGCCCTTAAGCGTCGGCGCATCCTGACGTTCCTTGCGTACGACAAGCCCGGTGTACATGCGTCTTTCGCCACCATCTGAAGGGGTGTTTAACACGCTGAGCGTCTCCTCCCAAGGCGCCTTGCCCATGATTTGTGTCGAACCGCCACCATCGAAATTAATGGCTTCGTAGGCGCCGAGCTCCATCATGAGCTTTGCAAGTTCTGTAAACGTCATACCGCGATAAGGGTTTCTTCGCCCGTCTACAGTAACCATAATCAACTCGTTTCGCGCTTTATTTATCCCCAGGGCAGAGCGCGGCTGGTACCCTCCAGAAGATTGAGTAAACGTCGCAAGCTTCCCGTCTTTGACAAGTTGCGTTCCGCCGCCGACTACCATTTGCATCAGGCCGAGGTTGGCATCTTTTTCAATAGTAACGGCATCGCCAACTTCAAAAGCCTTTTCAACGAGCCCAATCCCTTCCCCGACTGCTGAAACCACGTAGCCGTTCTCAGAGATTTCCACAGGTGGGGCATCTTTGTGAATCGCCGTAATGACGCCGTCTTCCACAACGACTTCGATAACCGGTGTCCCGGCGGTATTGCCGAGAGAATGATCGTCCCAAAGGCGGTCGTAATAAATGACACGATTAAACTTTAAATACGGTTTGTTAAAGTAGTCTACTTTAACTTCGGCGTCTGCACTGCTCAATCTATTTTTGGTCTGATTGATGTAGGCCACATAGGGCACGCCTTTACCACTGATATTAAACGAAGCGAACTGGTCCACGCCAATGGACGTGGTCAGGATTTCGCTGTCCTTTACCACATGTCCCATCGTGGTGTTGTTTTTAACGTCAAAATAATCGGCGTTCATCGCCGCGACAATGTCTTTATTCGCATTGTTCTTTTTAACGATGTTGCTCAGTGTGTCTCTCGACGACAGGTATTCATTTACCACGACGTCCATTTTAACCGGCGCTTCCAAGGCGACTCGGATGACTTCGATATTGAGCCAGCCGCCATCTGTAAAGCGCTGGATGTTCTCACGTGTAACGCCTTCCGCGTAAACGGCCTCAGACGTTTTTTCTTCGTATATGGTCTGATAGCTCGCAAACGATGTAAGCGACCCGGCCATCAGTATGCCGGTGAGCACACAGCTGATACCGGCTTTAACCAATCGATTTTTTTTCATTCTCCACCTCAGTTAAATACTTTCATCGATTCTTTCAAGTAGTCTTCGATAATATTTTGAATTTCTGCGTCTTTTAAAATAATGCTGATTTCAATACGTCTATTTTCGGCATATGCCGCTTCCGAGGTCCCACTATTAACCGGGCGGTCTTCGGAATACGAACTCGCGAGAAAATACGACGCAAATTCATTACCCAATGATGGATTGGTCTCGAGCATATAATTTACAACGCTGTTGGCGCGCTGCGCACCAAGTGTCCGGTTGGAAGCACTGCTCCCCCGTTCATCGGTATGCCCCTGAATGTTAATAGCGTCGATATGTCGACGTACTTCTTCATCTCGGAGCACCTGCTCAAACGCCACTGACAATTGGTCCAGCAGAACCTTTCCCTCGTTTTTAATCACGTATTTGTTGCGGTCGAACACAAGGCCTTCATTGATGATAATATTCCCGTTGTCGCCGATAGTAACAAGCGCATCGCCAGTGGCACTTGTGGTTCCTAAGATGTTTTCAACAGACCCTTTGACGGCCGAGAGCACATCCAAGCGAATCAACGCAATACCCTGTAGCTTTTGTCGCAAATCGCCGAGCTCTTGATTGCTCGACGCGATGATTTCACGTTGTCTTTCAAGCTCTTCGTTCGACAAGGTCAACAGGCGCTGCCCTTCTTCAAACTCGGCGGTAATGCGTTCGAGCTCATTCTTTTTGAGGCGCAGTTGATTTTCTGCTCTTGAAATTTCCGCATTGCTCGCCTCCAATTGAAGCTGTGTGTCATCGAGTTCTTTTTTCAAGTATTCGAGATTTTTTCCCGTAATGATGTTGTTGATGTACATTAGAAACATCAGGAAGAACAAAATTATGGCAATCGTCGAAATCATGTCTGTAAACGACGGCCAGTAATTCTCTTCAATGGGTTGTGAGGCATGTCGTCTTCTACGTTTCATAAGGCCCTCCTCACTTGCGTTCCGATTTGAGTTTTTGCGTCACGTCGTCAAAAGCGATGGACATCCTTTGAATATTGTTTTTCAATTGATGGTTGAATTCGCTGAAATCGCGGGTATTCTTCGAGAAGTTCTCCACGGCTTCATCAAATCGGTCCAGACTCTTATCCAGCGTATCTGCTGTTTCTTTCATACTGTTGGATGCCACAGTCAACTTGTACGAAATCCCTTCTGAAACGGCTCTTAAATCCCCAGAGAGGCGTTCGCCCAACTCTTCAAAAGCGATTTCAATCGGCGTGCGTCCGTGTTCGTCTACAAGGGTCATATCCGATGTCTTGTGACCGAGAACGTTGTCGAGGTACTCCTCAGCAGCCGACGTGTAGTAGTCTTTTGACTCGGACAAGCCGGTAAAAATAGAAGCCGCGTTAAAGAGTATGGAAGCCCCTATACCGAAAAGTGACGTGATAAAGGCGACTGCCATGCCGTTGATGGCATTGAGAAGTCCCGTGGTAATATTGGTCACTTCGCCGAGGGTTGCTTCCGGCGAGTTGCTAAGCAAATCCACCAGCTCGGCAATGGAAAGTGTCAAGCCGAAAAATGTCCCGACGATTCCGAGAACAATCATCATCCCCGGCGCCTTTGAGACAAAGCGCTCCTGTAGATGCGTCTTTGAAAGATGTGCATTCAACTGCTTGTCTACAATGGCAGGCGTGTTGATATCAGTTACACGCAGTTTAATCGCCTGCTTAAAATCCGCTGTTAAATCGTTGTTGATTCGGTTGCTAAACACCTGCTTTTGACGGTTGTCCTCCGTTGTAATATCACTTGTAATCTTTTTGTATGTGCGCTTGATATTCGACATGGCGATTAGCGCTAAAATGAACACGATTACGATGACGGCTATTATCCCCACGCCGACGACATTCATTTTTAAAATCAAATCTATCATATTGAAAAGCTCCTTTCTTATCCCCTTTCTTATTTGACCCGTCTTGCCAACATCATATCATAAACCTATTGTTTTATCACGGTTGTAAATGATTCATCATTAAGATTTAAAATGCTTTTAATATTCCAAATCCCCTTTATAATTTTGTTATTTTCTCTTTATAAAAAACACAACATGGTATAATACAATAGACGAAAGTAACCATGAAAGGCGGCACTATGAAAATCAGAACGAAGTTTATCATTGCGCTGGCACTGCTGATTTTAATCCCCATCCTCTTTTCCATCAACATCACCAGCAGCATCTTCAGCGACCACTTGAGATTTGTTCCTTACCTAGACGACTACGACGACATATTCTCCAACTTCTCAAAGTCTTCTCAGGCTTTTGACGACATTCTAACAGCCTATGCTAAAACGCCTACGGCTTTTCTGTCGCCGGAATTTCAAGCAGAGGTCGAAGCCAATTTCAGCTCGCCTTTTATTATTGTCGAAATTTGGGCCGATAACCAACGGCGCTATACGTCTTATCAATCGGAGTACGACGACGGGACATTCCTCGAGCGCTTTGTCTTCGACTGGATACAAGCGGACACCTCGCGCTCGGCTTATATGCTCAAGCAACACCTTTACACCGCGTCAAATGGCGACATCATCGACGTGCGCTTTATGATTGACAGCGAGCGCCTAGCTCTAGCGCGTCAGGTATTTCAGCGGTTGTTTTTTATCTTTTACGCCATTGCCAACCTCGTACTGATTACGGTTTTAATCACTTGGATATCAAAACCGGTACAAAGGCGCTTGGCCAGACTGGCACACACCACCAGTGAAATCGGCAAGGGGAACTACTACGACAAACTCTCGTATCGAGAAAACGACGACTTTACCGAACTCGCACGCAGCATTGAAAACATGCGCATCGCCTTAAAACGCGCCATGGAAAAACAGGTACAGCTGGAGAAAGAAAAAAAAGAATTGATTGCCAACATTTCTCACGACCTCAAAACGCCGGTCACCTCCATTCGCGGCTACGCCCAAGGCCTTAGAGACGGCGTCGCTCGAACAGAAGAAATGCAGCGCGAGTACCTCGAAACCATTGAGAGCAAAACGTACATGATCGAGTCCCTTGTCAACGACCTCTCTGAGATTTCAGGCTACGACAGCGGCGGTATTGCCCTGAGTCCTCAAATAGTGGACTTGAGGGGGTTTTTAACCGATTGTATAGACGAACTCGAAAAAGATGTTAAAAAATGTGGCGGCACGCTGTCGCTTCATTATATAATTAAAGACACGCAGATACGCGTAGATCCTGAAAAACTAATGCGCGTGTTTATCAATATTATTGAAAACGCCATCAAGTACAGAAGTCATCGTCCGGTGGAAGTCATCATCCTCGCCAATCGAGATGACGATGGGGTCTTTATCAATATTTCCGATAATGGCATCGGCGTGCCGGAAGAAGATACCGGACGACTTTTTGACCGCTTTTACAGGAGCGACAAGTCCCGCAACCTCAATGTGGGGGGCAGCGGCATCGGCTTGAGCATCTGTAAAGAAATCATCGAATCGCACGGCGGTAAAATATCTGCGTCTAGCAACGACTCCGACGGTCTCACCATCTCTATTCGACTGCCGGACTATTTAACTGAGGAAATGGAGCCTTAAACTATGGAAAAAATACTCATTGTTGAAGACGACAAAAGCATCGCGCGCCTTCAAAAAGATTACCTTGAAATAAACGGCTTTTCAGCGGTACTGGAGCACACCGGCGCCGAGGAAAACGTCATTCCGCTTTTGGAAGACGTCTCTTTAGTGGTACTCGACTTAATGCTCCCCAAGGGCAATGGCATCGAACTGTGTAAAAAAATTCAAAGCCTCAAAGATGTTCCTATAATGATTGTCTCTGCCAAAAACCAAGATATGGACATCGTCCTCGGGCTGGGCGTCGGTGCGGATGACTACATGACCAAGCCCTTTAGCACCAATGAATTTATCGCACGGATTAAAGCGCAATTGAGACGCTACAGCAAAATGAAAAATGCGTCTTCAGCCAACTTTGAAGAAAACAATATCGCGATTCGCAACATGGTCATTAACGAGATGACGAAAATATTTACCCTAAACGGTGAAGTCGTGGACCTTACGCCCAAGGAGTTTGAAATCATTTTACTCCTTGCGAAAAATAGAGGTCGCGTGTTTTCAAAGGAAGAGATTTACGAGCGCGTTTGGAAGTACGATTCCCTCGGCGACGCTTTCACAGTGACCGTCCACGTTAAACGCATCCGAGAAAAACTCGAACAAATTGCACCAAACACCCCACTTATTGAAACCGTGTGGGGCGTGGGGTATAAAATCATATAGAAAACCATTAAAGTCCTACACACTAAAAAAGTAGGGCTTTTTCTATTGACACTTACAATTAAATTGTGTACAATTTAATTGTATTCAATATTAAAAGGAGGTTTTATTATGTCACTATACGATTTTACAGTTAAGGATGCCGAAGGCAACGACGTTTCGATGGAAGCCTACAAAGGCAAGGTGCTCCTCATTGTCAACACCGCTACTGAATGTGGCTTTACCCCGCAATACACCGGGCTTCAAATGCTTCAGGAAAGCTATGAAGCTTCTGGATTTGAAGTCCTCGACTTCCCTTGTAATCAGTTTGGTGGACAAGCGCCTGACACTTCCGGTGAAATTCAAAACTTTTGCCAAGGCAAGTTTGGCGTCACTTTTAAGACCTTTGATAAAGTCGACGTCAACGGCGACAACGCCGCACCGTTGTTTACTTACCTAAAAAAACACTCTACCGTCAGCGGCGAAGAAACAGAGGGCCTCAAAAAGCTCTTTTCGAAACTGAAAAGCAATGTCCTCGGCGACAGCATCAAGTGGAATTTCACCAAATTTCTCGTCGATGGCGACGGTCGCATCGTCGGCAGATTTTCTCCTACAACCAAACCGGAAGCTCTCAAGGCCCCTATTGAGGCACTCTTAAACAAGTAGGTGCCTATGCCAAATCCATACGATGCATTAAAACTCGACCGCCAACTGTGCTTTCCGCTCTACGTCGTATCCAAAGAAATTATCAGACGCTACAAGCCGCTTTTAGACCCTTTTGGATTGACCTACACGCAATACATCGCCATGATGGCTCTTTGGGAAAACGATGGGATTAGCGTCAGCGCACTTGGTGAAAAACTATACCTCGACTCCGGCACATTGACGCCGCTCCTAAAAAAAATGGAGGCTGCCGGCTGGATTACGCGAACACGCGATCACAAAAACGAACGCACCGTTCGCCTACATGTGACACGTGAAGGGTTAGAACTTAGAGATCACGTATTACACGTGCCACACGAAATCATAAAAAACACCTCCATGACTCAAACCGAGCTTCAGACCCTTTACCGACTGCTGCACAAGTACATCGACGAACACCTAGACAAATAACTTTTTAACGCAACAACATGCGTGATGCCTTCAGCATCACGAACCGCTTTTCGCTGACAGCTTTCCGCGTTGAACAGACGCGATAAGCCTTTCGCGTCAAATCTTGTTGTCAAATTAGAAACGGCCTTCTACAAGTACATCACTGTAGAAGGCCGTTTTTTTACTTCATGATTTTTTTTACCCAAGACACGCGGTCTTTGTATGGGGGATAGAGCATTTTCACATCGAATTGAGAAGATTTCTTCATCACACTCTTCGCATGGGAAAACGTCTTAAAGCTGTGAACACCGTGGTAACTGCCAATTCCCGAGTGCCCCACCCCGCCAAACGGCATATAGGGCGACGCCACATGAGACACAGTGTCGTTAACACAACCGCCGCCGAAAGGAATGGCATCCACAAGGTAGTCGACAGTGGCTGCATCTTCAGAAAAAACATAGCATGCCAACGGTTTTGGTCGACTGTTAACCGCCTGTACCACATCGTCTAAATGGGTATAGGTAAGGATGGGCATAATTGGACCGAAGATTTCATCTTGCATCACCGCGTCGTCCCAAGTGACGTCTTTCATTACCGTCGGCGCCAAGTACAGAGAGGCCTCATCGTACTGCCCTCCGGTCACCACTTTGCCGTGATGAATCAGCTGGGTCAATCGTTTTAAATGTCGACGGTTGACAATGCGGCAGTAATCTGGGCTTTGCTCAGGACGCGCCCCGTAAAAGTCGACAATTTGTTTGCACACTTCATCAATAAACTGATTCTTTATCCGCTCGTGTACATAGACGTAGTCCGGTGCAACACAAATCTGCCCGGCGTTCATAAACTTGCCCCAAACGATGCGCTTTGCCGCCGTCTCTATTTCGGCATCGCTGTGCACAATCGTCGGACTCTTGCCGCCGAGTTCCAGTGTCAACGGTACTAAATTTTCTGCAGCGGCCTTCATTACCACTTTGCCCACTGGGACGCTGCCGGTGAAGAAAATGTAGTCAAAAGGGGCGTGAATAAGTTCTGTTACAACTTCTCGACCGCCTTTAACTACGGCCACATAGGCGTCGTCAAAGACTTCCTGTAAAAGCACTTCGAGTATGTGCTCAGTTGCCGTCGTGTATTCCGAAGGCTTTAAAATCACGGTATTGCCGGCTGCAATAGCACCGACTAACGGTTCGATGGCCAGTTGAAACGGGTAGTTAAACGGTGCGATAACGAGGACGGTTCCGTAGGGTTCGTAACGAACAAACGCCTTTGAAAAAGGTTGGTGGATAGGCGTTTTCACCTTCTCATCCTTTGCCCATTTATGCAAATGCTTTATGGTGTGTCCTATACTGTCGAGGACAAACCCCACTTCTGTCGCATAGGCTTCAAATGCGGGTTTGTTCAAATCTTGATAGAGTGCCTCGACAATAGCCGCTTCGTGCTTGACAATTGCAGCCTTTAACGCCTTAAGCTTTTCAATTCGGTGAGCCACCGGTCGCGTTTCGCCGGTTTTGTAAAACGCTTGTTGTTTTTGTATCATTTCGAGCACCACAGTACCCCCTCCTTTCGTTAAACCCGGTTTACCGGGTTGCCGTCGATAAAGGCCTTGACATTATCAATAGCCGTATTCATGAGTCTTTGCCGCGCTTCAACAGGCGCCCATGCAATATGAGGTGTCACAAAACAGTTTGGCATGTCGAACAACGGGTGATGTTCACGTGGCGGCTCCACCGCCAACACATCCAGTCCCGCCGCGTAAACTTTGCCCGATTTCAGCCCCTCGAGCAAGGCCGTCTCATCAATAAGTGGACCGCGCGCCGTGTTGATAATGACGACGCCGTCTTTCATCTTTTGAAACGCCTCTGCACTGAGGATGCCGCGCGTTTCGTCTGTTAACGGACAGTGGAGGCTGATGACGTCTGCCGACTCGACCAGAACATCAAAGTCTACAAACTCAATGCCGGGCTCAGGGGCCCTTTTCGATCGCGTATAGACCATCACTTGCATCCCAAAGGCCCGCGCAATCTCAGCCGTGCGCTTTCCGATTCGCCCGTACCCCACAATGCCCAGCGTCTTTCCGGCCAGTTCCATCAGCGGGTAATCCCAGAAGCAGAAATCTTCATGCCTATTCCACTTGCCTTCTCGAACCAGTGCCGCATGTTCCACAACATGGTGACAAATTTGCAAAAGCAAGGCAAAGACGTACTGAGCCACGGCATCCGTTCCATAACTCGGTACATTGGTTACTACAATGCCACGGGACTTTGCATACGCCACGTCGACGATGTTATACCCCGTCGCCAATACACCGATGTACCGCACACTTTCAAGCTGAGCCAACTCGGGCTCTCTAAGTCGCGTCTTATTGGTCAATAATATATCGGCACCGCGAGCGTGGGCCACAACAGTGTCTTTTGTCGTTCGATCGTATACCGTCACGTCTCCCAGAGCGTTGAGCGCCTCCCACGATAAATCGTCGTGCGCCAACGCATAGCCGTCTAATACTACGATTTTCATATGACAACTCCTTCTCAGTTTTCTACCCTTTTTTCAACGATTTGCCGCAACGTAAAATCGAAGCGGAGACCAACTGATCCATAGCATCGATGCAATACGTTCTCACCGAAGCTTCTAAGTCCAGTAACGACAGTTCCGTACACGCTAGAACCACCTTGGAACACCCCGCCTCGTTAACCAGTCGATCAATAAGGTGTTCAATTTCAAAAAGTTTGGTTTTATCACCGGATTTAATCCCATAAATGGTGTCCATTACAATGGCCTGTTCTTTGGGCATCGGTACGACACACGACATCCCATGTGCCGCCAACACATCTTTATAGACCCCTGAATTAATCGTCCCATCCGTTGCCAACACCCCTATTTTAGCGCCTTTAAAACCTTCCGCCACAAGGGCGACGGCTGTTTCTTCCACCATGTTAATAATCGGAATAGACGTCATTCGACTCAACGCTTTGTAAAAATAGTGAGACGTATTGCACGGAATGGCAATTTGCGTCACCCCACACTGTTCAAAAGCCTTGAAGTCGCTTTCAATGGCCTTTAAGAATATATGATGTTGCCCTGTGGCAATAGCCAGTGTTCGATCGGGCAATGTGGCGTGGTTCAATATCACCATATCCAAATGGTCTTGGTCACAGGTCGCCTCGGTTCTGCGAATGACGCGTTCAAAAAAAACCGAAGTGGCCATCGGGCCCATGCCCCCTAAAACACCTAGCTTGCCTCTTATCATAAATTAACCTCTTCCAAAATAATCGCTCTGCTTCCAAGGCTCTCGTAAGCCTTGAAAAATTGTTCTCTGTTGTAGCGCATATTGCCTTTGAGCGGGTCCATCACGAGGACGTCTTCGCCGTCAAAGCCGTAAATCACCATAACGTGAAGGTTGACTGCAGCTTCGTAATACGTGCCTGAGTTGTCGTCAGTGTACCAACCGTACTCATAGCGTACGAGCTGTAAGTCACGCGTGACCCAAAGCGCCATCGGTATGCCCTTTTCTACATTGGCAATAATGCCGTCTTCCTTTATGCCGGAGACGTCAACTGCGCGGTGCTTGCCTGCCACATCTACCAAGTAATCGTTTGCGGCTTTAAGTGTCGGCGGCACATAGGCGTACCAACCGTGCGCATCTCTCGGGTTGCCTGAAAAAGCCTGATCCGGATGCGGACCGTACAAGTCGCCGTTTACTCTGTAAAACGGACGCTTCGGCAAGTAGTCGTCAGCCAATTTCAGGTGATTGGCTTCGTAGCCGTAGTATTGAAGAACCGATGCCATCGCAGTGATTTCACAGCCGTTTGGCAACTCGGGAATTTGCATAATCAAAGGCACTTCTATTTGAGCGTGGGTAATATTTACGGCCCCTTGCGCATCGATGTCGTAATCGACAATACGACTTGGCATTTTATGTGCCAGATTAACCTCTACGACCTCTGAGTTCATTTTAAAGAGCACGTCCTCTGCGTAAAGCGGGTATTGCGATACACTTTCAATAGCTTTTACCCGGTACGCGCGGTCGTAATCCACAAGATCTGAAAAAGCGTTCCCCTCTAGGTCTGTCTGAACTGTCTCGATGGCCGTATTGGTGACGGCATCGACGACTTCAAAACGCATTCCCGGAATCCCCACGCCTCTGTCCACATCGAATGCGTGAATTTTAATCCGTCCCTGCTCAGGACGTCCAGTCAACAACGCATACAGTTTGTCCATGGATTTTTCAGCGAAGTTTTTCTTGAGTTCAGCGTCGAAAGTTTCGACAATTCTCGGATCCATTGGATCGATGTTCAGCGAATCCGGTATTGGGTTGTCCCGTAAACCGATCTTCACCATTAAGCTGCTGTTGTACACCATCACGAGACCGACGATGACCACAGCGACCAGCAGAATTTTTCCAAAAGGAAACTTCTTTTTCTGATTGTAGTATTTTTTGCTCATTTTTCTGCTCCTAAACCATTGTATTTAAAGCGCCGCCTGACGCCGCGTATCGCTCACAATTAAAAATACCGGCTACCGAGGCCGTATTGCTACAGCACCGTTGCGTTTTTGCCGGCATTTTTAATGAAACGTGGACGAGACACGCCATTAATCATCAGACGCCGCTTTTCCTTTTTTGTTCAATTTTCGACTGCGCAGTTTTTTAAACTTGGGGTACAAGTCCATGACAACATTGTAGACCAATGGCTTGTATACCTTGTCGATTTCACCAATCAACTCTGTCACGCCGTCTTTTCGGCAAAAGCCCTCTTTAAACTTGTAGAGACCATGCTCTTTGTTGAGCTCAAAAACCCCGCCGAAATCGTAGTAATCGGCGCCGAGTGTCAAGCCCCAGCGTATCATCTCCCATTGCATCAGGTAGTTGGGCATAAGATTGCGCTTGTGGTCTGAACTGGCGCCGTAAATGTACCACAACTTGTCCCCGTAATGAATGGCAATCGCTGCGGCCAACGGCTCACCGTCGTGACTGGCGATATAGATACGGGCATTTTCACCAAAAGCGTCCATCATCCTTTGAAAATACGCTTTAGGACGGTTGAACAACTTTTGACGTGTACACATAATATCACTGAGCTCATAAAAAATATCGAGCGCTTCTTGAGAGCGTTCGTGGTAAACGGTCACGCCCTTGCGCGCGGCCAACCGAATGTTGTAGCGGGTTTTTTGACTGAACTGTGCGATCAATGTTTCTTCGTCAAAGCCCTTTAGAGTAAGCACCATGTTGTACCTCGGCTGAATCAGCTCTTGGTAGGCAACCCCTCTGTTGCGCACTTTAAACCCGGCCTCTTTGTACAACGTCTCGAGTTCAGGGTCCATTAGACGCTCTGGGTCCATCCTCAACACAAAGGCCTTGTGCTTTTTAGCGTATGCACTGACCTCTGCAAGGAGCGCCTTCACCAGCTGTATGTCGTAAACATCGCACACAGGGCCCTTAGGCGCGTAAAGCATGGCGTAGCCAAGTGTTTTTCGGACGAGTACCGACATAGCGGCTACAATGCGCCCCTGCCGTTCGACATAGAACTGTACGTCGTCCCATTCGGTTTTAACTTTATGCCAATTGAGATCTTGTGTGGCCGACGTATAGACGGCATTTTGGACAAATGCGCTGTAGCGTTCGACATCCTGTGAATTCTCTTTGTTGAGTATCGGCATCCGTAACTCCTTTATGTCTTCTGAATAAAATACTGCTTGAATTTATTGTCATAGCCTCTATAATAGCGCCAGACGGCAATCTTGCGCTTTAGAGAGACTTCTTTTTCGTAATATAGGGTGTAACTCACTTTACCTGCCTCAATATATCGGCGCACCTGCGCTTTTAGGGCTTCGTGAGGAATGTATTTAAGCGCCGTTTTGGGGCGCATCCCCAACCAAAGGTGCTCCGTTTTCGCTAGCGTCAACTCCGCCGGACGTCCCTCGACGACATCGGCTACCAAAGCCTTGGCGAGGTTGTAGCCGCTGCCTGTAGCAAAGTAACTGCTGCGCCCTTGCCTTAAATTGATTTCAAACACTTTGTATCGACCCGTCTTGGCGTCTCGCTTCATATCGAAGTTAAAAAAGCCGACGTAGCCGATGTCTTCGAGAAACGCCTTGTATTTCATCATCAGCGGTTCGTCATAAGCGTCTACAATCGCCGTGTAATTGCCAATCAGTTCCGGTGTCGGGTCTTCGAGAAGCGGTTGTCCGAGACTCATTAGACGCACTTTCCCATCTTGACCACTGTAACCGTTGAGCACGCGCATGGCGCTGTCGTCACCGGCGACGTACTCCTGCAATATCATCGTACCGTCGTAGCCCGCGCGTCTAATTTGGCTGAGAACTGCGTTTAGCGCTTCTAAACTCTCCAAAATATACGCCTTCTTTTTGCCTTCAAAGCGGCAGTTAAAATACCGCGTACTGTCCGAGGCTTTAAGCGCCACTGGAAACTCTATTGGCGCTGTTTCGAGCCTCTCGACATCCCCTTCTATATACTGCGTTTTCGGGTAATCGATGGCGTGTTTTTCACACATGGCGTAAAAAGCCTCTTTAGATCCCAACGCTTCTGCCAGTTCGGCAGACGCAAAAGGCAACTCAAAATAAGGACTCAACACGTCCCGGTGTTTAATAATCGATAACGCATACCCGTCGCTGGCTGCGACGAGCACACAGCGGTCGTAAACGGCCTTCAAGGTTTGACCGAGAGCCGTTAAGCGGTTGACGAAGCCCGCATCGGTGCCAAAATCCTCAAAGACGCGCACATCGCATATTTGAGAGCGTTCAGTGGTAAACAAACGCCCTTTCCCTACGATGATGCTCTTGATTCCATACGCTTGGTGAAAAGCTTTTGCCATACCGTAGGCGTTGATGTCTGTACCTATAATCACCGGTACAAAAGTCTGTTGCTGCATGGCGCCTCCTCTAATTGCGTTCTATAAAGTACGCCTCGTACCATACGAGGAACACGTAAACCGTCCAAATGTACCGTGCTCTATTCGCTTTGTTCTGATAGTGCTCCTCCAAATAACGCTGAAGCAACGATACATCGAAAAATTCTTCTACAAACGGTCGCTCGAACATCTCTTTAATCCTCTTGTAGAACTTTTCTTCGCGCATCCAATAGCGAATCGGCACCGGAAAACCGAGTTTCGGACGCTTCGCCCACTCTTCCGGCAACTTGTTGAGTGCAGCTTGACGCAAGGCCACTTTGGTTTCGTCGTAAGTAACGCGCTGATCGGCCGGTATGTGCTTGGCCAGTTCCATAACTTCTTTGTCTAGGAAAGGGACTCTCAATTCCAGTGAATGCGCCATACTCATCTTGTCGGCTTTCAATAAAATATCTCCAGGCAACCATAAGTTTAAATCTAAAAATTGCATCTTCGTTACATCGTCTTTATCCTGAGCCTTTCGGTAAACTTTCTCCGTTATGCTTTTAACCGTAGGCCCGACGCGGTAAGCGGGTTTTAAGACGCGCACGGCATCGTCTTCTGTAAACACGCGCGCCGCACCGATGTACTTCTCTTCCAGCGGCATGCCCTCTCGAATGAGGAAACGCGTGGCGCGATTGCGCGGTAACGCCTTGGCGACGCGGGCGACACCTCTTCGAAAGGCCAGCGGCAATTTGTCGTAGCGCTCGATGTGTTTGGTACTTTGATACCACGGGTAACCACCGAAGATTTCATCTGCCCCTTCTCCCGAAAGAACGACCGTTACGTGTTCTCTCGCCAATTCAGACAAAAAATAAAGCGGTACAGAAGACGGATTCGACTGCGGCTCATCCATGTGGTATTGAATCGTGGAAAGGGCATCAAAACACTCCTCTCCACTGATAATCTTCGTATGGTTTTCTATGCCCAACATCTCCGAAAGCGCCTTTGCATGATGGGTTTCATTAAACATGGCTTCGTATTCTTCAAATCCCACTGAAAACGTCTTATCGGGTTTGAGCAACGCCGTAATATAACTGGAATCGATGCCTCCCGATAAAAAAGAGCCGACTTTTACATCGCTGTGCTTATGGTATTCTACAGATTCAGCCATTGTGCGTTCAATGGCGGCCACATTGTCTTTAAGCGCGCCTTTGCCCGTTTTAAAATCGTTGTGCCAATAGCGCTCAATAGAAAGCGCATCGCCCTCAACCAGCAAGTAGTGTGCCGGCGGCAACTTGTAGACCCCTTCAAAAAACGTCTCGTCCATGGACGAGTATTGAAACGTCAAATAAGGCCGTAAAGCCGCCTTGTTCAACACTTTATTAAAACCTTCAAAAGGCAGAAACGACTTGATTTCCGAGCCGAAAAGCAACGCGCCGTCTCGGGTGTTTTGCGTGTAGTAAAGCGGCTTAATCCCGAAGAAGTCGCGTGCAATAAACAACCGGTCTTTTTTCTTATCCCAAATACAAAAGGTAAACATCCCCCGAAGATGGGCTAAAATATCGAGACCGTAGGTTTCATAACCGTGGACGATGACTTCGCTGTCCGTATGCGATTTAAACACATGTCCCTTCTCTATAAGCGTCTCGCGCAAAGACAAATAGTTGTATATCTCGCCGTTGAACACCATTACGATGTCACCGTCTTCATTGGCTACCGGCTGGCTGCCGTCCTCGGACAAGTCGATAATACTCAGTCTTCTAAAGCCGAGTGCCACAGAGTCATCGGCATAAATGCCCGAACTGTCAGGCCCTCTGTGCACGATGGCATCCATCATTTTTTTGATTCTAATTTCTTTCTTATCTGCTGTTAACTGGTTTTTAAACCCTACAAATCCACACATATACGACTCCTATTTTTTGTTTGCCATGTGTCGATTGACAATTTCTCTTTCATTAAAAGGGATGTCAACGCCGCCGATGGCCTGTGCTGTTTCATGTCCTTTGCCTGCGATTAGCAAGATGTCACCAGACGCCATTTGGTCCAGAGCATAGCCAATCGCCTCTTCTCGGTCTAAAATGGCCTTGTAAGAGGCGCCTAATGCCGACAGCGTATTGGAAATATCCGATAAAATCTTCACCGGATCTTGAAATTTTGGGTTGTCTGAAGTGGCGACGATAACGTCTGCATTTTGGGCGGCAACAGTGGCCATCCCCTTGCGTTTATCATCACCGGCTTGGCCCTCAGGTGCATAGACGCCGAAGACCAATCTGAGTTTGTTTTTCGCAAAGGGTCTAAGGGTTTCCAGCGCTTTTTGAAGGCCGTCTTCAGTATGGGCAAAATCGACGATAACTTGAATGTCCGCATCCTTATAAACGGTTTCAAAGCGCCCTTTAATGGCCTCGAGTTGAGCCAGTCCTGCGCTTATGGTCTCCAAGTCGATGCCTTCGGCAAGTGCCGTCGCCGCAGCGGCCATGCTGTTGTAAACATTCACCGCTCCCGGCTGTCGAATGGTTACATCGATGTTGCCAGCCGGTGTATTTAATACGTATTGAGAGCCCTCAATAGTGGCTTCAATCGCCGTTGGGAAGACATCGTAAATGGCGCTCATCCCGTAGACAATCGCCGATTCCATATGCTGCTTTATCAATTTTTGACCGTAGTAATCGTCTCCGTTGATGATTTTTTTCCCTGTGGTCATTTCAAACAACCGGGCTTTTGACGCGAAATAGGCGTCCATAGTCCCGTGGAGTTCCAAATGGTCAGGCGTTAGATTGGTGTACACCGCCGTATCGAAATCACAGCCGTCTACGCGGTTTTTTTCAAGTGCATGACTTGAAGCTTCCATTATACAACATTTTATATTTTCTTCAACCATTTTTGATATTAAACGCTGAACTTCCGTCGATTCCGGTGTCGTGTTGGGGATTTCATAACGTTTGTCGCCGATAAACACGCCGGTTGTACCGATGACGCCCACCTTTTGCCCTGCCGCTTCATAAATGGCGCGCAAGTACATAGACGTCGACGTCTTGCCGTTTGTACCGGTAATGCCGACGAGGCGTATGTCGCGTGTGGGATGTCCGTAGTAATTGGCACTGAGCTTCGCCAGTGCTTTACGGCTATCGTCAACCTGAATCAGCGCCACATCTTGTTCAGCTTCCAAATTGACGCCTTCAAAGAACTCCCCGATTACTGCCGCGCAACCGTTGAACACCGCTCTGCTGATATAGAGGTGCCCATCTTGAATTTCACCTTTTAAAGCGACAAAAACATCGCCTTCACCGACTTTTCTCGAGTCATAATATAAGCCGCTGACGTCTCTGGAGACATCACCGGCTATTATATCATACTCAATCCCATCAAGTAATTCTATCAGTTTCATAATAACAGCCCTCTACTCAAAATACTCTATGTTGAGAAAGTACACTGTGCACTTCCCTATTGCTTTTGCGACCCAGTGTTGTACTGGTGATATAGGCTTTAAACATATATCTATTCCTTTATATATCTTGTCACAGAAATCGAGTATTTGCAAGTTTTTTATCTAATAGCTGTCATCTTTAACAATTCTATTTCACTAAGCTCTCAAATGCTTCAGCTTCATCTGAAACACAGAGAAAAACATAGCGTCCGTTTCGATACAAAACGGCTTTTTCAAGACGCGCCACTTCTTTTGGCATATAAGAGGCATAAGCTGTCTTTTGGTCAGACAAATACGCTTCTAAAAGTGCCTCTGCCGCCTCGGCATTGGTCTCTGTATCAAACGCGAAAAGTGCAAATTCTTCACTGGTGGCGCCTGATCCCTTATACACGACGGTCTCTTCTAACGTCTCCGGATCGATGCCGTAAATGCTTTCCACAACGTGTCCGCCAACAGACGATACCCCATCTTCAAAGGCAACTTTGGATTGAATGTCTTCCGTCAACTTCTCAAAATCATAAGTTGCCTCTTCTTTAGAGCAGGCGCCTAAGAATAAGAGAGTCAGCACGAGAAGTACCGCTGCCAGTTTTTTATTCATTCGTTTTATTCCTTTCATTTGCTTCCGCCTTTTCCACTGTATTTTCTTTTAAATAGTCAAACCAGATTTTGCAATACTCCGGCCTCAAGTGGACGCCGTCAAAACTCGCCCCGTCAATGAGATTTCCGTTTTCATCTGAAAGAACCGCGTTGAGGTCCAAATACACCACCTCTTTTTCTTCGGTCATCTTCTGAATCAAGTCGTTGTAATGGTTGATGTTATCGTTGTTATAGATTTTATCCCCACTGGATTTTTTCTCACTGACGTAAATCACAGACTGTACGTAGACAACCGCTTCGGGCTGTGCTTCTTTAAGCGCATCGATGAGCGCACCGTACTTTTCTATAAACAGGTAGTCGTATGCCCACCCCAGTTCGTTGACGCCGAGCATAATGTAAATTTTACCAAACGTCCCGCGTTCAGCTGCAGAAACCACAGTCGTCTTTTGGCCGTTCCATTTCACCACTTCTTTTTCAAGTGCACTGTCCACAGTGAGTCCCTTATGTGTTAAGAAAGTCCCGTTGACAATGCCCGACTGAATTTGAAACCCCTCTGTACGCGAATTGCCTATAAACAAGGCGTCTTCAAAATACGTTTCATCTACGGCAGTCGGCGTTTCCTCGGCTTCTTTGGCCGTGTCTGCCTCGGACGCATCGGCGGCTTCGCCGTCTGCGGGTTCGGCGAGCGCTTCGTCCCCTTCTAAAGCAACCGCGTCGCTTTTCTCAGGTTCTTTCTGAGGCGTCTCTTTCACTTCGGGTTCTGTTGCTGCAGGTGCTTCGGCTTCAGGCATTTTAACGACGTCCGGAACGTCTGGCGCTTCCTGCGGAGCAAACACGGTGTAGCCTATGTAGCTCAAGGCGCCAGCCACTACCACCACTGCTGCGGTCATTATTAATTTTTTTCGTCTTCGTCTCTTTCGATAGCTGTACATCTCTAACGCTCCATTCTCACTTTTAATTACCGGCCAAAGGCCTTTATGAAATAGACGACTGACGCCTGCACAAAGTTTTAAAACGGTTCATAACATTTTTGTAAAAAGCGGCCCCCAATTTCGAGGCCGCTTGATTCTTTGATACTACTTGTCGAGTATTTTCTCCACCATAGGCGCCTTTAGTCTAGACCCCGGATTAAAGCCGGTACCGATAAGGGGACGAGCGTAATCCAAAAAGGCCTTTGTTACATGATTGCCGGCTTCATTGATAAACGCATCCGGCATGTGTTTTGTCTTTGCTGCAATTTCTTCGAGAGCGACCAGTCGGTAGCCTATGGCATAGTCGCCGGTTCTCTCCATGACCACAGAACCGTCACAGTTGTCGATAAGCGCAAACTGCACTGCTTTCTCAGCGACTTCACGCGCTTCTTTTTGGTCGGTATCCGACACGCAACCGAGGAATGAACGTTGCATGTAGCCCAGCGTGTCCGCTCTGACGCGACCGATGCCCAGTTTTGCTTTAACTTCTGCCACGAGCAAGTCGCCAAGTGCGCCGGTTCCCGAAAGCTGTACGTTGCCGTGTGCATCTCTTTCAACATCGTCTTGAAGTTTGGTGACGATGGCGACGCCGTCAGCGTCTTGAATCCCCTCGGATACGGCGACGATACATCTGCCGTACTTGTCGTAAACCGCTTTGATGTCTTGAATAAACTGATCGATAGCAAACGGTCTTTCAGGGAAGTAAACGAGATGCGGGCCGTCTTCTTCAAAGACGCGTCCAAGTGCCGCTGCCCCTGTTAAGAAACCGGCGTGTCGGCCCATGATAACGCCGATGTAAACACCTGAAAGCGCTCGGTTATCGTAATTGATTCCGGCAAAAGCAGACGCCACATAGCGCGCAGCAGAACCGTAGCCCGGCGTATGGTCGTTGATAACGAGGTCGTTGTCCACTGTTTTAGGTATGTGGACTGCTCTAAACTCGTAATTCTGTTTTTTGGCCTCTTCGTTGACGATGCGTACCGTGTCCGAAGAATCGTTGCCGCCGATGTAGAAGAAAAAGCGAATGTTGTGCGCTTTCATCGATTCAAACATCTTTTTGCAAAACTCAGGTGTCGGCTTCACACGCGTGGATAAAAGAGCAGAAGAAGGTGTTGCAGCAACCGCCTCAAGGTTGGCAACGGTTTCTTTTGTCAAATCCATAAATGCCTCGTTGACGATGCCCTCAACACCGTGTACTGCGCCGTATATACGCTCTACTTGTGCGTAACGTCTCGCCTCTAAGACGACACCCACCATTGATTGATTGATGACGGCAGTTGGACCGCCGCCTTGTGCCACTAATAAATTACCTTTTAATTGACTCATGTTGACCTCCTAACTCAATTTGTAAATCTCCGAATATTTTTTCTCCAGATAATCACAGTAGTATTGAGAGTTTAACGGTTCACCAGTCGCGAGTTCTACGAGTTCGTTCGGCGTGTACACAGAGCCGTGCCTGTGTATTTTTTCAGTCAGCCATGCTTTCATCGGCGCAAACTCCCCTTTTGAAAGATGGGCGTCGACGTCGATGTCCTTGCGCATGTAGTGCTCCAGTTGCGCGGCGAGTGCCGTGCCGATGACATAGGTCGGAAAATAACCGAAAAGTCCCTCGCCCCAGTGGACGTCTTGAAGGACACCTGTGCGGTCGTCTTCCGGTTCAATGCCGAGATACCCTTTCATCTTCTCACGCCATACAGTTGGCAGATCAGCAGTCTGTATCGAGCCTTCAATGAGGCCGCGCTCAATTTCATAACGCAACATAACGTGCAAAGAATAGGTGAGCTCATCGGCTTCCGTACGGATTAAAGAAGGGGTCACCTTGTTCATAGCAGCGTAAAACGCATCGAAAGACACGTCGGCGAGCTGCGTTTTAAAACGCGCTTGCATCGTCTTGAAGAGGTGGCTTAAAAACGCCTTACTTCGCGCAAAGTTGTTCTCAAAAATGCGCGACTGCGATTCGTGAACACCGCTAGATGCAGCACCTGCAAGCGGTGTCCCTTTCAGCGACCTGTCAAAATTCTGCTCGTAAATGCCATGACCGCCTTCGTGAATCGTGCTGAGCATCCCCGACACCACATCGTCTTCATAATAATGGGTCGTCAAACGCACATCGTCCACATCTATGCCGATGGTAAACGGGTGCTCGCTCTCTTTGAACAGCCCCTTACTCAAGTCGAAACCGATGGTTTCCAGTAGCGTCTCCGAGAGCTCAGCTTGCGCGTCGACGGGGTAATGTCGATGCAAGAAACTATCGTCTACCGCCACGTTGCTGTCCATCACTTTCTTCAGCAAAGGGACAATCCGAGCTCGGAGCCCTTCAAAAAAGACATCCAGTTGCTCTATGGTCATCCCCTCTTCAAAGTCGTCGAGGTAGAGGTTGTAGACATGGCCTTCAGCCCCTCTGATTTCGGCAAACTCTTTGAGGTACGATAGTATTTGATCGTAATACGGCTGCATCATCGCAAAGTCCGAGGCCGCTTTTGCCTCCTCCCACACCATGGTGGACTTAGAGACAAAGGCACTGTACGCCTCGTACAGCTCGGGCGGCACTTTCATTAACTGATCGTACTGCTTTTTAGCCTTTTTGACACTGATCTGATCGAGCTTATCAAGCGATTCTCTATGTGCTGTGAGCAATTCCAAATCCGCACCCATTTGCGCATTGAAAAAATTCTTGAAACTGTAGCCGCTGATGACGCCGACGGCCTCACTGCGAACATCTGCACCGGATTTCGGCGCACCTGTTGAAGCGTCCCAAAACATAATTGAAGAAGCGTAGTTTAAAGCTTGGCTTGTTCGATAAGACGCTTTAAAACGACTGAGTGCATCGTTTACTTCGTTACTCACTGTCATATACCTGCTCCTTTTCCTCTATTGTTTTTGTACAACCTGAACACGCTTAAATTATATCAAAAAAAGATAGGTGTTGAAACCATTTAATGCATGTGATAAACTTATTTTTGAATTTCAATAGGAAAAGAGGATAAAATTATGTCTTTATTGGCGAACTGGAACAGCATCCTTGAAGGAAAAGGTATGACCAATGCGCAATCCGATGAGTTTTGGAACGCGTACTTAAAGAAAGAACAAGACATCTACAGCGAGATGTTAACCGCTAAAAACGCGAAAATTACCGGCACCCTACAAGCGTTCGGAGAAGCACACGACTTGGTACCGACACTTGCTCTTGGATTTATCGACGGCATCAACACCAGCCTCGAAACCCCTGTAGACCTCAAGGCACTCACAGAGGACTCTGAACTCGATTTGACAGTTGATTTCAAAAAGTTGTATTTCAATATGCACAAAGCCAAAGCGGAATGGTTGTATACCCTAGAAGCTTGGGATGATATTCTCACTGAGGAAGAGCAAAAAAACATCAAACGCGACTACGCCGACAGCATCACTGTTAGAATCGAAAACAAAATCGGTCGCAACGACCCTTGTCCATGTGGCAGTGGCAAAAAGTACAAAAAGTGCTGTATTGACAAAGCACAAGACGCGTAGAGCATTTATTTCATAAAAAAACACCTGTTACGCCCTTTAATAAAGGGCACAACAGGTGTTTTTTAATTAATACAGTTCTTCACAAGCGTACTTGGACTTAAACAAACGCCTTCTGTCCAGTACAAATACCGGATCGGTAAACGACGAAGTCGGTGCGCCTTTAAGCGCCTTATCCATGTCGTACATCCGCGCGTCGATAATATCTAAGTAATGCAGCAGTTCGCCCTCGGGAATTAGAGGCTTCTTAGGACTGCCGTATTCCGGCTCATAGTGATGTGTCAAAATCATGTGCTGAATCAGCAACGACACTTCTTCATCAATGCCCAACGCCTTTGCCTTTTCATCAATGTGCTTAATGCCCATGATGATATGACCGAGCAACTGCCCTTCAGTGGTATACGTCTCTACAACGCCCGCTTCTGTGGCGGTCATTTCATTGATTTTTTCAATGTCGTGTAAGATAACACCGGCGAATACCAAGTCGCGGTTTACATTTTTGTAAATGTCGCACAACGCATCAGCGGATTTAAGCATCCTCAATATATGATAGAGCAAGCCCGACTTAATGGCGTGATGATTGGACTTCGCCGCCGGATAATACATGAGCTTGTCCTCGTAATCACTTAAAACCGCCAGTGTCAAACGCTTGATGGCATCGTCTGACATTTTGTCTATATACCCTTTAATAGACGCGTACATTTGGACCGGGTTTATCGGCGCCGACGGCACGAAGTCGCTGTAATCGATAACGTCGTTTTCATTTGCTGAACGAATTTTAATGATTTTGAGTTGTATAGACTGCTGCCACTGGGTAACCGTTCCCTGAACTTTAACCACTTCGCCTGGCGCATATTGTTTCTCTAAATCGCCTTTGGCGTCCCATAGCTTGGCATTGACTTCGCCTGTAATATCTTGAAACGTAAAGTCGATGTACGGCTTATTGGCACTGGATACTTTAATGTTTCGAGCTTTAACGAGGAAAAAAGCCGTTACTTCTTCGCCGACTTTAAAATCTTTAATTGGCATCTTTTCACCCCTTTGACTGATTTTACACCGCTTTGCCACAAATGCACTGCGGCGACTTTATTAAAAACGCCAGGGGCTTGCTCCCCCCCGGCGTTTGACCTTACAGTCTTTCTACAGTGTACTTACTCTTTAAGTCTTCGACTTTCGTGAGGTAAGCACTGTTCTGCTTTTGAATCAACAGTTGATGTGCAATCTGATCTTTTACAGCTTCATAGCTTTGTGTTTCCGCTTCTTTTTCATCCGTTTTGTAAATGAGGTGATAGCCAAACTGTGTCTTTACAGGCTCAGATACCACTTCTCTGTCAATAGCAAACGCCACTTCTTCAAACTCCGGAACCATTTGTCCCTTTTGGAAAAAGCCTAAGTCGCCACCCTTTTCATTTGAAGGACATTTTGAGCTCGCCTTTGCAACGTCCTCAAATGTAGCGCCTGCTTCGATCTCAGATTTAAGTTTAGCCGCTTCTTCTTCAGTATCCACTAAGATGTGCGACGCTTTAACCTGTGCACCTGTTTGAAAATACTGTGGGTTTTCTTTGTAAAAAGCCTCGGATTCTTCGTCTGAAACGCGAACGCTTTCGATTAATTGCTTGATGTTGTATTGCTTTAAAAGGTTTTCTGAAACGCGATTTAACTCTTCTTTGAACCCTTCGTCATCCCCTAAGTTCGTCTCGAGGGCTTCAGCGTAAAACAACTCTTGGTAAATTAATTCATCTAAAAGGCGCTCACGACCTTGTTCGCCTTGAAATTGTCCCTGTACTTGTTGACCTAATGTTTGGAAAAATAAGTTGAAATCATTTTCGGTGATTTCTCTGCCGTTCACTTTCGCTAATACTTTGTTTGTCATTATTTACTCCCTTCAAACCATTTGAGATCACCGACGGTTTGTACGCGCAGTATCCCGTGTCTATTTTGGGGTCTTCCGTTGAGAAACCCTTCAATCTATCATAACAAATTATTGTCTATCTGGCTACGCTCTCCGCTGGATTTCTTAAATTTCTCGACGAGTTCAAAATAGTCTGCCTCGCGAACTTTCAAATACGCAAAAACCCCTTTGTCGAGGAGTTCTTCTTCTTTTTGTATCCCCATAATCTGCCACGACGCAAAGTGCGCCAGATGAACCGCACTCACCAGTTCGCCGTCTATCAACCCCTCTAACAAGGGCGTGTGATGGTGCATAGCGGCTTCCACCATCGGTTGCGGCAATCCCCACAAGTCCAAGAGATAGCCGCCGATTTGCTCGTGATTAAAGCCCACGAGTTTCTTTTCCACGCTCTTAAACGATAGCGCCGGATTCCTCTGAACACAGCGCACAACTGTATCGTACGCCTCTGGGAAATTGCTCATGAGGACAATGGCGCCGATATCGTGTAACAGCCCTACCGCCGATAAATTTTCGTCGAGTCTTTTTCCAAGCAACTGCTCGTACAACGCTATGAGAAATTCATTGGTGAGCCTGACGTGCTCCCAATGGATTTCGCGCGCTTCAGGCGACAAACCGTCGTTTCCGAACACCGCCGTCGTGAGGACAATATTCTTGATGTTGTTGAGTCCAATATACATCATCGCCTGTCGAATAGAACCCGTTTTAGCGCTGTAAAAAGCGGTGTTGGCCATTTTGAGAATATTGGCCGAAATCGCAGGGTCTTGTTCGATCTCCCGTGCAATAGCTCCCATAGAAGCTTCTTTCACAATCATGTCGCTGAGCTTGTAATACATCCTCGGCACCGTGGGCATGTGCTTAAGCGCCACCATTAGCTCGACGAGGGCGGCGTCGTGAACGCGTTCACTAAACGCCACGCATTTGTCTATCCAAACCCAAAGGTCGTCAAGGTGCATGGCTTTGCTATAGACGAGTTTCGAATGGTACTTTTGACGGACGTCGTGCACATCGGTGACACATCCCTGCTGCAAATACAAACGCACGATACGCGGGTTGATCTTTTGAACGCGCTTCATAACGGTGGTGCTGTCAGAAGTTATTGTCGCATCTAAGACGCAGACGCTGAATGCCTCCACAGCAAGGCGAATCAGCCCCCTGCTGATCTCGTCTTCGACGACGACCTCATAGGTCTCAGTCGGTCTCTGTTTTATAAATTTTTCTACAAATCCCTTATCTTCAGTTAAAAGCAATATTTTCTTCATCTAGGACCTCAACCTTCCCATTATTTCAAAAGTCTCTTTACTCTTATACCCCATCGTACCGCATTAATTCTAAACTTCTCGTCACATTGATTTGATGAGAAGTCGCACTTGAAACCTCTCGCCGACCTGTGGTAAAATAAAAAATAATGAATTTCAGATTTGGTGGTGTTTTGTACTTCCCTCTGATAAATCCCTATGTTACAGGACACACCCTTAGCTGAAACCATCATTCCTTAATACTAGAGTCCCAACTCTAGTATTTTTTTGCGCGCATCCCCTTTTAAATCTCAGTGCGTATTTTTTCACATAATATGGTATAAATGAATAAGCGTACACTGAAAGGAGGTCCGGCCGTGTTCTTATCCATACACGATTTGCACCGCTACATAGCTGAATACTGCACCACCATTTTCGAGCGCATGGACAACGAACTGGCGCCTGAAGTCCTGCTCGACATTACAGATGAGCCACACGAGCGCGTCAAACCCGAAATCCGAGATGAAATTGTTCTCTACCATACGAAACCCTTAGGTAAAAACACAGCATACTACGTGTTTTCACTGGCTTTTGACGCCAATATTCTCTCCAGTTATTACCGCATCGACGGCGAGAGCGAAGACACATTGCTGGAAGCCATTATCGAGGAACTCCGTTCTTATATAGAGGGGACTTTAAACAGTTACCTCAATAAAACCACCTTTTCGGAGGTCAGTGCCTCTGACCTCATCCGGCGTTCCGGAAAGCGCTTTATCTCCGATTTAATCGGTGTAGGCTATGCAGTGAGTCCCTTTGGCGCGCTGAACAAAATCGCCGCCATGCGTTATGAAAAAGCCTACTCATCGGGCTTTATCGTCATACCGACAGCCGAGCGCTACGAAGCTTGCTTCCAATCGGCTCTACTGAGATTTCAGACTGCCGTGCCGCTGACACAGCACCGTCACGCGCGTAAGCTCCTCGAACTGAGCCAAAATGATGTCGCCTTGCTCTGTAACGGCGAAGAGCTCACAGCCACAGTCTCTCTAAGCGACGAATCGCTCTACAAAGACGCGCTAATCGTTGAATTTAACAGCCATTCCAGTTGGCAAGTTGTCTGCGGTACACAAAAGCTTATGGTGGTCACTTATGAAGACGTGTATATTCCCAAACCCAAAATCAGCTTTTTTAAATTCAACCGCATCTTTAAAACGTTTAACCCACATGTGGAAAACAAACGCGTGGGCGCGCTGTATCGATTGGTCTTAGAGGCGACAAAACAGAGCAAAGGCACCATCATTATCATCAGCAAAAATGCCAGAAGCGAAGCCTATCGTTTGAGGCGACAAGGGTTTCTCATTGAGCCCTTAAAGCTCACCCCAGATGTCATGCTCTCCATTACCAGTATAGACGGCGCCGTTATGGTCGACCTCGACGGCGTCTGTCACGGCATCGGCGTCATTTTGGATGGCATCGCCACTGAAAAAGGCGACCCGTCCAGAGGGGCGCGCTACAACTCCGTTATCCGGTATGTGGAAACCATTTCTAAAAACGAGGCGTTTTCAAGGTGTCTTTCAATCGTCGTCTCAGAAGACGGCGATGTCGACATCGTCTAAAGCGCGAAACTGCGTGCCAAAAAAACAAAGAACACACCCTCGGGGTGTGTCAAAGTGTTGTTAAAAAGCCCTGTGACTTTCAGTGCAAAACAACGTCGAAAAATCTGCAGAGTTTTACTGTCCGGTACGCGGTTTCGTGCACCTATAATAAATTGTTTGTAGTCGACGCCCTAGTATGACAATCTGATATTTTGAATTAAACCTCAACGAAGCAAGACGCTAGACACAGCTGTTGCCGAGGCAGATGAAACATCGACTGTTTGCTTTATCTGTTAAAAAAAACTTCGTAAACCATTAGTGAGAGCATCAGTGCACAAAAAACAAATCCAAACACGGCAAAATACACCGTACCTTTTACAACGGCTGCAATAAAGACAATCATCAAAACTGCCAACAACCCTTTCCCCATCTTTGTCAATCGGTAACCTTGCATCTTTCCCCCCTCATTTCATGACTATACACTCTAGTACTATTTTATTAGATGTTTTAAAAAAAAACCACCTCTTTTTTTCACCCCCCATATGGCGGGTTATGGTTGAAAATCACTATCACCTATTATATAATGGGGTCAATACGTTTAAGAGAGGTGCATCATGTTAACCAATGTCAGCTATGTGGCGGCGTTTACAGCGGGACTTTTTTCATTTTTTTCCCCCTGTCTACTGCCACTTATACCCGGATATATTATGTTTCTAACAGGCGCTTACAGCAGCGACGCCGTTCGATCCAAAAGAAAGCGTGCGCTTTTACAGACGCTGGGGTTCATCCTCGGTTTCACACTGGTGTTTATGCTGCTCGGCGTTTCAGCCAGCGCCCTCGGAAAATTGCTCATCCGGCACCAGGCCGTACTCGCTAAAATCAGCGGGGTGGTTATTATTTTCTTCGGTCTCATTATGACGGGGTACCTTAAAATTCCCACACTCGCCAAGGACCATAGGCGCAGACGCAGTGGCAATCCCGTCAGCTTTGTTGGGGCCATAGGACTGGGCATGGCGTTTGCCTTTGGATGGACCCCCTGCTTTGGTCCTATCCTAGGCGCAATTTTAGCGTACACGTCTTTTGCCAGTCAACAATTGACGCACGGCATCGTTCTGTTGCTCGTGTACTCCGTCGGCATGGCCGTCCCCTTTTTACTCACCGCGTATTTTATCGACTTCTTTGAACGACGTGTCGTTTCGTTTGATAAATACGCCAAATGGCTCAAGCCTGTGGCAGGCTTCTCAATGGTAGCTATCGGACTGCTGATCTTCAGCGGCAACATGCAGGCATTAACCAATAAGCTCTACACACTATTTGGACTGTAAAGGAGTCTTCTATGAAACGTTTTTTAATACTTCTCGTGGCATTAACTGCCGTTTTAACCGCTTGTGGCACCGACGAAACCACTTCCGGGCTCATCGACAGCCAAGCGACTTCTGAAACCGAAAAAGTGACAGAACCTGCGGAGACTGCTGAGTCGACAGAGCCTTCGGACACCGAGGCCGCCCCAGAGGAGATCTTCACTTTTGAAGATTTGCCGATGACTTTGGTCGATGGCACTGAAACATCGCTTTACGCTTACAAAGACAAAACCATCGTCCTCAACTTTTGGACGACGACTTGTCAATTTTGCGCACAGACCATGCCGCATCTCGATGCACTCAACGCGCGTGAAGACGTCGTCGTCCTTGCTGTTAACGTCGGTGAGGACGCTGAAACAGCGAAAGCTTATTTAGATGAGAACGGCTACAGCATGCCCGCCTTTATCGACCCAGAAGGAGAACTTGCAGGTACTTTCGGCATTAGAGGTTTTCCGACGACGTTTTTTATCAGTCCCGATTACGAGCTTTATCTCTATCAGCCCGGACTTTTGGAACAGGAGGCGCTCGACGGCATAATGACCGCTATAGAGGACTATGAGGCCAATCGGTAATTGACAAAATTGAGGGTTTCCGTTAATGTAAATTTAGACCTTAAAATAATGATGTAAGGAGAATCAAATGATTGCCATTAATGAAAGCTATTTTCTCGAAAAATTAGAAACCATTTTGAATACCCCCAGCCCAAGTGGCTACACGCATCATTTAATGACGCAAATAGAAGCGTGGACGAAGGCGCTCGGCTATGCGTTTGAGTGGACCGAAAAAGGCACGGGCATTATCACCATCGAGGGCGAAGACAGTTCTCGAACCGTAGGCCTCAGTGCTCATGTGGACACCCTCGGCGCCATGGTGCGCAGCATCGACTCAAAGGGCGACATCCATTTCACTCTTATTGGCGGCCCTATTGTTCCGACACTGGACAGCGAGTACTGTCAAATCCATACCCGCGAAGGCAAAGTCTTCTCCGGTACTTTTTTCAGCACATCTCCTGCCGTACACGTGTACAAGGACGCGAGCACCAAGGCGCGCACGCCTGACGATATGATCGTGCGCCTAGACGAAACCGTTAAATCAAAAGAAGATGTCCTCAAACTGGGCATCGGCGTCGGCGACTTTATCAGCATCGACACCAAAACCACCATTGTCAACGAGTTCGTCAAGTCGCGCTTTTTAGATGACAAAGCTTCTGTAGCGTGCTTGTTTGGCGTTATGGAGTATCTGTCCACCAACGGCATCCGACCTAAATTTAAAACCAAAGTGGTCATCTCAGCATTTGAAGAAGTCGGTCACGGCGCGTCGTATCTGCCGAGTGATATTAAAGAGATGCTCGCAGTTGACATGGGCTGCATCGGTCTCGACTTAACTTGTACCGAATACGATGTGTCCATTTGTGCCAAGGACTCTTCCGGCCCATACGACTACCACATGGTTAGCCGTTTAATCGATCTCGCCAAAGCCAACGAACTGAAATACGCTGTAGACATCTATCCGTTCTACGGTTCCGATGTTTCTGCTTCATTGCGCGCCGGCCACAACATTAAAGGCGCTTTAATCGGACCGGGTGTCTATGCCTCTCATGGCCTTGAGCGCACGCACATGAGTGCCCTTAGAGATACGATGAAGCTGGTCTATCTCTATTTAACCGCATAGTCTATCGAAAAATGAAATTTCTATTTTTATTATTGATTTTATAGAAATTTCATTTTTTTATTTTATTTTGTCTGTTCTAGGGTATACATAGAGGAAACTTACAATGCAATTGAAGGGAGGCTCTATGAGAAAACGCTTGTATTATCTGCAGCTCGTTTGTATCTATTCCACCATTTTCATCATCTTGTTTGAGTCCTTATCGCTTGAATACCTAATTGCCGCACCACTCGTTTCAGCAGCGGCGATTTTCCTGTCTGAAAAATTCTTATTAAAAGATTCGTATTACGAACTCTATTATTTCAACCTCTTCTTTCTATTGAGGTACAGCCTGACATTGATTAAAGAAATCTATGTATCCAGCTTCAAACTGATACCGATTATATTCTCAGGTTCCGCGCATCCGGCTGTGGTTTCGATTACAACTGAACTTGAAAACCCACTTAACGTTTCAATGGTGGCCAACTCCATCACTCTGACGCCGGGCACCATCACCATTGACGTCAGCGGCCATCGGTTGCTCGTCCTCTGGATTGAACCAAAGACCAAAGAGCCGACAATTGCCGGGAAAATGATTAAAGGGCAGTTTGAATCTTTGTTCAAGGAGCCGCGCCTATGAAAATTGTCATGACACTCCTAACATTTTACGCGCTACTTAGCGCCGTTCGCATCTTAAAAGGGCCTTCACTATGGGACCGGCTGTTGGCGCTTAACCTGCTGACTGCTAAAATTATTATGATTATGATTGTCTTTGCCTATGTTAAAGACTTGAGCATGATTCTTGACACCGCCCTCATCTACGCGCTGCTCAGCTTTATCGGCATTTTATTTATCGCCCTCTACGTCCAAAAAAAGGGCCGCTACTAGAAAGGAGGCCACCATGCATATACTCATCGGCGACATCCTCATCGGCGCAAGTCTTATCTTTGTTTTAATAGGGGTCATCGGCATCTACCGGTTTAAGCAGTTCTATACGCGGGCATTGGTCGCTTCCAACATCGATACCGTGGGCTATCTGACCTTGCTCCTCGGCATCGTCATACGCAAAGGCTGGGGCTTTTTCTCACTTAAAGTACTGCTTATATTGGTCATCACGCTCGTCGTCAATCCGCTGGTCACCCATGCCATCGTCCGTTCGGCATACATCAGCGGTTATAAAATCGGAAAGGAATAGCCTATGTTAGAATTTGCCCTAATCCTACTCGTCATTTTTTCAGTGGCGGCGATTCAAACGCGCTATCTGAGACACGCGGTTATTTACCTCGCCGTCTTCTCGCTCTCTATTTCCTTTGTGTATCTGCTTTACAACGCGCCTGATGTGGCCATCGCAGAGGCTGTCGTGGGCAGTACCATCGCGACGATTCTCTACCTCGTCGCCTTGCAAAAATACAAGATTTTCACCATCTATTACCTGCTTCAAGACGACGAAAGCTGTGTTACCGAACACTATTCCAAGTACAAACTCCAATTGCTCAAGACCCTGGAAAAGTTCTGTACCAAACAGGAACTCGAGGCACAGGTTATTTTTTCATCGCTCTCTCTCGAAGCGATTTTACAAAAACACCAGTACGCGTTGATTGTGGATGAAGTCGACGACACACTGGTCATCTACGGTCACCACGAGAACAATCAACTAGAGAACCTAGACGCTTTTTTAAAAAAGGAAATCCACTTCAAGGAGCCTTATCGCATTGAAGAAATTGAGGAGGTCATCGAATGAGAAGACGCCTTATCGCCTTATTGATGATTGTCATTGCGGCTTCTGTGCTCTTGTTTAACCAACGGCTGGAACCCGCGATTTACTTTCAAATGAGCCAATACTACATTAAACACGCTTTTGAACACACGGGGTCAGCAAATGCCATTACATCCATCTACTTATTCTACCGCTATTACGACACGCTATTTGAGGCTTTAATGTTGCTTTTCAGCATTATCGGCGTCATCTATATGTCAGTGCACGAGGAGGGCAGTGAATATGATTCCTGAACAATCCAATCTCGTTTCTAAAACTTTAGGACTCGTTCTGCCACTGGTTCTTATCGTCGGCATTTACATTATCCTAAACGGCCATGTATCGCCAGGCGGTGGCTTTCAGGGCGGCGCTTTGCTCGCTTCTGTCTTCATTTGCAAATACTTGATGGTGCCGATGAAAGACGTTTCCCTCAGTCATTTTCAAGTTGTGGAAAAAATACTGCTCTTAGCCCTTCTACTATTTGCATTGACGTTTATGTCGTTTCACTTGTACCGAATCAGTGTCTTGACGACAAGGCTTTACCTCATTTTAATGAACGCGCTCATCGGCCTGAAAGTCGCCTGTGGCATGAGCATTATTTTCTATCGTTTTGCCTTTTATGAAAGTAGGTGATTGTCATATGATTTCGCAGATTATCAACGGAGAAAACGTCGCTATACTCCTATTTTTTATCGGCATGTACGGCCTTTGCGCCCGGCGCAACATCCTCAAGACTATTATCAGTCTCGCCGTCATGCAGGCGGCACTCATTTTATTTTTCTTATCCATCAACGCCACAGAGAGTAACATTCCCCCTATTGGCGAGTCCCTCAGCACGGCGACACATGTGGCGGACCCTCTACCTCAAGCGTTGATGATTACCGCCGTTGTGGTGGGGATTTCTGTAACGGCCACCAGCTTGACCATGTTTGTATCCCTCTACCACAAATACGGTTCAACCAACTGGAACCGCGTCAAGCGAAAGCGAGGTGAGCTCGAATGATGCCCCATTTGCTTTTGTTTGTAATGCTCCCTATTATCACAGGGCTACTGCTCTATTTGTTTAAACACCATTTGTCTAAAAAAGTGGCCATCGCCGTTCAGTTCTTTTTGTTCGGCCTCGCCCTTTGGTACGCCATTACACTGGAGAGCAACTTCCTAATGCCCTTAATCGAGGTGCCGCTCCCCTTCGGCATGGCTTTGCGAATGGACAGAATGACGGCTGTGTTTTTACTGTTGAGCAACTTTTTGTTTATGTGCACATTCTTGTTCAGTTACCATAAGCCGTTTATGGAGCACTTGTTCGTATTCTTGTTTCTCAGCTTGCAGGGCCTAATCAACGGCATTTTTCTATCGACTGATTTTTTCAATGTGTACATCCTCATTGAAGTGGCCACTATAACCGCCAGTATACTCATTATGTATAAAAAAGATTCCCAATCCATGTACGACGGGATGATCTACCTCATCGTCAACATGGTGGGCATGGCGTTTTTTCTATTTGGTGTGGGCTTTCTCTACAAACTCTACGGCGTCCTCGACTTCGAAAGCATCCGAAATGCCGTGGCTTTAGAAACCCAACCGCAAAACCTCTATTTGCCGTTCGCCTTTCTCCTAACCGGCGTCGGTCTGAAAGCGGCGCTTATGCCGCTCTTTAGCTGGCTTCCCAAGGCACACGGCACCGCCAGCGCCCCTTCAATTGTCTCGGCCATTTTGTCCGGTATCTTCGTCAAAGCCGGCATGTACTTGCTCCTGCGCATGCAGACTATTTTTTATCCGGTCATCGACATGCAATCGCTGTTTTTAATCATCGGCTTTATGACGGCGCTCTCCGGTTTCGTTTTTGCCATTAGCCAATCGGACATCAAGTTGATTCTAGCTTACCACACGGTTTCGCAAATCGGCCTCATTTTAATTGGCGTCAGCGGGTACCACGATTACAATTACATCGGTGGTCTCTACCATATTGTGGCACACGGTATCTTCAAATCGTCTTTGTTCTTAATTGCAGGGTTGATGATTCGCTATTTTAAAACACGTAAAATCAAGGAAATGGCCGGTTTTTTCTATGTGGAAAAAGGTCTTTCCATTGCCCTTATCATAGCGATTCTCAGCATTACCGGCGCGCCGTTTATGAGTGGCGGTTTCTCAAAGTACTTTATCGCCAAAGGCTATGAAGGCCTCGGTTATCAAATACTCTTTTGGTTGATTAACATCGGGACGATGACGTCGTTTATCAAATTTTTCATCGCCATGTTCAAACCCGGCACTGTGGCCAGGCAGCCGCGTATCATCTCTTTTAACGAACGCCTCGTCATCTACATTATGGCGGCTGTCAGTGTCTTTCTCGGCGCCGGCGGCAACCTCATGATGACCTATGTTTTCGACGCGCCATACACGCTGTCGGCAATAGACCAGGTCTTAAAGCTGCCAGTCTACCTCGCCCTCTACGGCGTGGCGCTGTTGATTTATAAGTACTACGTCTTGCGCTCCAGGTTTTTCAGCAAATTGCGATCCCTCGAACTGACTTTTAACAGCATCAGCATCGCCATTGTCAGCTTTTTCTTCTTTACGCTGATGTACTTGAGATACGTTTCACCGATATAGACTAGGAGTTGTTATGAATCTACTGGACATTGCCCTATGGGTTTTTATCATCATGGAGACGGCAAACATCTGCATCCTCTACTTTGCGCCGGATTCAAAGCGCGGCAACGGCGTCGCCGTCTTTAACGCTTGGGAGCGTAGCAAACAAAATGAAAACGATCACCTGTTTGCACGGTACATGACCGCGTGGGTAGCAGGGACGAAACTCATCTTCATCGTCCTACTTCTCGTCATTGTACGCACCGCAGATCTTGAGACAAAACGTCTCGCCGTCTTGGCGATGATTGCTTCAATCGCCACTTACTTTTGGAAACTCCATCCGATTATCAAAGCGCTCGACCGAAACGGCGACATTACCCCCAAGGGGTATTCTAAAGTTTTGGGAACAATGATTGCCGGTTTTCTCATTATGTTTTCCGCCGCTTTTATTCTACACATTTTATTACAGTGAGGTACGCTATGAAACTGCAAACGATTAAACGTTCGGCACTGGCCATTATCGCCGTTTTGCTTCTGTCGACTTTGGGCTTTCTCATTTACGCAGGCATCGACTACGGCCCTGACGAGGTCGCGCAACGCCTTTTAAAAGAAGCCCCCGATATTTATTCAGACGGCAATCTAACGCTCTTACCCGCCGGTTCTAAGGCGGATACCGCGCTGATTTTTTATCCCGGAGCAAAAGTAGAGGCCGCTGCCTACTTGCCGATTCTCAATGAAATTCGCGCTACCGGCATCACCTGTATCCTCGTGGACATGCCGCTAAACATGGCGATTTTCAATTCAAATGCAGCTGACGACATCTTTGAAAAATTTCCCGGTATTCGTCACTGGTATATTGGCGGACACTCTATGGGTGGCGCCATGGCCAGCGCTTACGCCTCTAAGTATCCCGAGGTCGTAGAGGGGCTCATCCTCATGGGCGCCTACGTTTACGGCGACTACCCGCCGGCAGATGCCTTAACCATTTACGGGACACTGAACACAACTGTGGCCGATAAAATCGACTACAAAGAAAATATCGTCGCCATTGAGGGGGGCAACCACGCACAGTTTGGCAATTACGGCCCTCAGCGCGGAGACGCAGAGGCCACCATAACCCGGGAAGCGCAACAACGCGCAGCCGTGGACGCCATCGAGGCGTTTGTCGCCGAGCGGCGACACTAAAGCTTATAGAACGAAAAAAGCCTACGACAAAGCGGGTGCTGAGGTGCCCCCGTTTGCCATAGGCTTTTTTATGTGGCGTTTCTATGAATGATTTTTGAAGTAGGCGATTCCAACAGCACCTTCGCCGGTGTGTGTGCCGACGACAGTGCCAATTTGAACTTCTACAAAATTCTCAACTTGAATTTTCGACATTAAGAACGTCTTAAACTGTCTGAGTTTTTCCAAGTCGTTGGCGTAGGCGACCCCTAAGGTGTCGATTTTGCCATTTGGAAACGTTTCGAGCAGTTTGTCGATCATCCACTGCATGCCTTTTTTAGCGCCGCGCGCTTTGTTGGCCACTTCTACAACGCCTTCTTTGACTTCGATAATCGGCTTCAAGTTCAATAAGTTCCCGATAACGGCGTGACTCGAAGGCAACCGCCCCCCTTTTTTGAGGTTGGTTAAGTTATCGAGCATGCCGTAGAGTTGGCTGTTTTCTATATAGGGTTTTATGGCTTCAACCACTTCTTTGATCTCGAGGCCCTCATCGATTAAGTCCTGCGCTTTGTGTACGAGAAGCGCCAGTCCGAAGCTGGTGGTTCGGCTGTCGACCAAGTGGATGTCATCGCTTTCGAGCATGAGCTTGGCAATAGAAGCCGCGTTGTAGGTACCGCTCAGTTCGGAAGAAATAAAGAGCCCGATAATTTGATTGCCCTTGTCAAGCTCTTCTTGAAACAGTTCGACAAACTCGTTGGGGTTGACTTGAGACGTGGTGGGCAATGCCTGTGCCTGTCTCATGCGGTCGTAAAAAGCTTCATTGGTTAAACTGACTTTATCTATAAACTCTTCTTCACCAAAGAGAACTTTGAGGGATGCAAATCGAATGCCTCTCTTCTCAAGGTCCTTTGGCAGCAAATCACATGTACTGTCTGTAATTAATGTAATGCCCATAAAGTGCTCCTTTCAGTAAGTGCTTTTCGTCAGTATAAAGGGACTGAGAACGCCTGTCAATGCGCCTTATGGGATTGTTATAATTCGTCTATTTATTCTTTATTTTTAGTGCGTAAAATAGCGTAAACACAAAGGGGAGCCAGTTTAACAGCGCGTAAGGTGCGTACTGAACCGCTGAAATTCCCGTAATGGTGTAGATAATCACAGCGTTTACGTTCCACGGCATTAAAGGTGCCAATGCGGTGCCGCTGTTCGCAATGGTCTGATACAGAGCTTCTCTCGATTGACCATTGGCTTCATAAACGGGTTTCAAATGCTTGCCGGGCAACAGGATGCCCACGGTTTGGTCACAAGTTACGGCGTCGAGCGTCAAACTGAGCACACCCGTTTTGACAAAGAGGCGGCCTTTGTCTTGCCGGCCACTAAAATATCGCTTTTTAATCGGTGCGATAAAGCCGTACGCTTCAAACAAGGCGAGAAGCGCCATCCCCCCTGCAATAACCATCACCACTTCCACCATAGACCAGGCGCCTCCAATGTTAAACGCCTTCATCCAATCGGTTTCAAAAGTTCGACTGTAGCCAAACATCAAATAGTTTAACCCTTCCCACACCGTCATATGCTGTAGCCAAACGGCGCAACCGAATCCAGTGGCAATGCCCACTGACAAGACTTTCAGCGCCCCCACCCCCAAAAAACTCAAGACGAGCACGACGAGGGGGATGATAAAAAGTGCCGGCGTTATGGCAAAATGTGCCCCCAACAATTGTCGGTACCCTTCAACGGCATCTCCAGTGAGCCCCGTACCACTTTTCAAACCGACGATGTGATAAAAAAGTCCCGTCAAAACAAACGCGGGGAGCAGCGCTTTGGCTGTCGCTTTAAACGCCGACCGAAAGGTCACTTGAACGGTATCCAATGCAAAGTTCACCAGCGCAGAAATCGGGGATAGCCGGTCGGCGAGGTAGGCACCCGATATCAGAGCGCCCATAAGCACGGCTTCGTCGATGCCCGACGCTTTTCCCAGTGTCAAAAGGGCAATGCCGATGGTGCTCACCGTACCGAGCCCCGTGCCGAGAAAAAAGGCGAGAAAAGCGCTGAGACCGAAGGCCACTGGCAAAAAATTGACGCGGACGATGACGTCGAAGCCATAATACACAATTGTCGGGACAATGCCCGACGCAATCCACATGGATATGTTCATACCGATAATCAGAACGAGGACGTACACATGCCCTCCTTCTCTTACGGCGCCAAAGGCACGTCGTCCTAATAACTTCCAGTCAAAACCGTGTGCGATACCGACGGCGATGCCCGCAATCAGCGTCGCGCCTATGGCATAGGCCAGCGTTTTACCCGTCGCCAAACACAGGCCAACCCCTGTTGCAAACAGTAAAAGCAAGCACGCGCCCCACTTGATATTCACCTGTTTCATCTGTCACCTCGAAAGATTTTTCTTTATTGTAACACGAAAGTGATACGAAATTGATAATTTCCTGTTGATTTTTTTGTGGAAACGTATTAAAATACATTTATGGCCATGGGGGTATAGCGCAGCTGGGAGCGCACTTGACTGGCAGTCAAGGGGTCAGGGGTTCGAGTCCCCTTATCTCCACCAACCAGTAAAAAACCGAATGCAGTCCTGAAGGATTGTGCATTCGGTTTTTTTATTGTTTTATAAAAACGGTAAGAGCCTCGTACCGTTCTCAGCCCTTTGCCGCCCTACTGTAAAAGGGCTCTAGTAAACTGTCGCATTGAAATTTGATTAAAATGCAAAATCGCGGCGTAAATGAGCCGTTTCTTAATTGTAAACGATATGGGGCACCAGCAACTCCGCCAACTTTTCAGGCGCGTCTACGTTGACTTCGTGCCCGGCGCCTTTAACAAAAACAACCTTCGCCTGTTCAATAGCTGCCTCGAGCTGTAAAGCCGATTTTCTATTCGCCCTATCTTTTTCTCCGCAAACAATACACACATCACAGTTAAGTCTATTTAAATCGTTCCGAAAGTTTAAAGCCATCATCGAACGGCACAGTTCTATAACCGCGGTTTTAGAAATGCCCCTATTTTCGAAAGCGCGTTTTGGCATAAGCTTAAATACGGCGTTCTGCAATTTGAGGACTTTTTTGGGCATCTCAATCGGTGTGCCAATTAATATGAGCGCCTTGACTTTTTCGGGGTTTTCAATGGCGTATTGCAGAGCGACTACACCGCCGAGAGAAAGGCCGCATAGCGTGAGCGGTTCTGTGAAGGTCTCACAATAGGAGTCAAACGCTTTGTACAAATTCGAGTAGATATACGGTTTGTCGTGAAGCAAGTCGACGAAGTCGGGGCAATAGCTCTCACCCCCTATAGACAACTCTCGAATCGTCGCCTCCCAGCTGGACGCCCTTTGCCCCAAACCGTGAAGAAAAATAACAGCCATTACACAACCTCCTTAGATGTTTTATTTTTTATGGGCTAACAGCCAATGCATTTAATAAACCGTTTGTTGCGTTCCAAGACTTCCAGTGCAAATGGCTTGCCATGAGATGGACAAAGGCACTTGAACGCCGGTGCCGTTAAAGTTTTCCAAGACATCTGGCAAGCGGCTTTGTCTTCAATCCATATAGAGAGCTTGTGGTGACTTGGAAAACCGTTCATCGCCGTATAGCCTGGGGTATCGATAATTTTTCCCTTCAACAAATTGCCAAAACTTTCTCTGCTTTCATCGGTCACACACTGTACCCGAGATAAATGCGCTTTCTTCAAAGGGGGAAATCGGTGGTCGCCTTTTCCGAGCGCCTTGAGCAGCAGGCAAAAAGCAAAGGCCCTGCGACTTGAACACCCGCCTTGGAAGGGATTTTGTCCCTTTAATAGTGTCGGTACCGCCTGATAACTGGCGACGACCTCAATCGTAGGAACTTCAGTGAGCAACGCGTTGAGAAATCTCGCGTGGTCGTCGTGGGCATGCGTGAGAAACACATACCGTATGTCACCACTTTTAAGCCCATTTTAAAAAGATTGCGCTTAAATTTCAAGTAGCTGTGCGCATAGCCTGTATCAATGAGAACGCATCCATTTTCCTTTGGATACAGGTACGTGTTGACCACTCTGTTGCCGACGTTTAAAACGGCTTCTCCACTCTCCGCTTTTCCCTTAGTAGAGCTGGTTATATTAAGTATACACCAACGAACAGCGACCTCAAAGTCTTAGGTTGAGAGAACCGCTAGATTCACTCTGTGAGTTGACGTCTTCCCCCACTTGATGTAAAGTATAAAAAAACACTCACTGGAGGCAACATGACCATTAAACGTATTGAAGACTACACCATGCTCTACGAGACCCTCGAACTCTCGGAGCTCCTTAAAAAAACGTTGTATACGCCCACTGACGGGAAAGTTCAGAGTCTGGCGCAAAGCACCTATGCCAAAACACAGGGCGTTCTCTATGCCGCTTATGCCGTTGATACAGGCGAGGCGCGCGCCATTGTCGGCGGCACCCGTGTCGACAGCACGCATTTTATCGTTAAAAACGTCGCTGTCTCAGGCGATAGTGTCCCTCTAACCGTTCTAAAAGATCTTATCGATAAAATGATCGACGACTACCGTTTTTTAACGTTGGAGGCAAGCTGCGGCGCAAAGGAGCGCCCTTACTATGAAGCCATGGGCTTTACTTGTAAAGAAGACCTCGATCCGGTGCTCGACCAATTGGTCTGTACCTGTACGCTGACAATTGATACCCCCCATCAGTAACGGGCCCTCACTGGGCCTCTTTTTTTGATAGCTCCCCCGGCGGAGTGCAAACTATCGTTTGGATAAATGCAGAGCGTTGAAAGGCGGTGATTTTTATGATTTTAAGTGCCAGTAGGCGGACAGATATCCCAGCGTATTATTCAGAGTGGTTTTATAGGCGCATTCAAGAGGGCTTTGTTTGGGTACGTACGCCGATGAACCCTCATCGCATCAGCATAATTGACCTTTCGCCCGATGTCGTAGACGGCATCGTCTTTTGGAGTAAAAACCCCCTGCCGATGTTACAACGGCTAGATGAACTCAAAGCGTACCCCTTTTATTTTCAGTTTACGCTAAACGCCTACGCCAAAGATGTCGAGTCCCATGTGCCGTCAAAGAATGACGTCCTCATCCCAGGGTTTCAGGCTTTGTCGCAGAAAATCGGGAAAGAGCGCGTTCTCTGGCGCTACGACCCGATTTTTTTTAACGCGCACTACACGTACCGCTACCATTGTAAAGCCTTTGAACGTCTCGTGCGCAAACTCCACCCCTACACCGACCTCTGTACCATCAGCTTTATAGACCTCTACCGGAGTACTCAACGCAATACGCGGTCGCTTAATCTACGCCGCCCATCCACCGAGGAACAGGCTGAACTCCTAACCCACTTTTCGGTCATCGCCGCTCAATACGGCCTTTCTATTGCCACTTGCGCAGAAGCTGTTGGAACAGCAGGCATCGCCCCTGCACGTTGCATCGACAGCGCTCGCTTGGAACGCATTGGCGGCTATGCCCTCCGCGTTGACAAAGATAAAAATCAGCGCCCTGAGTGCGGGTGCGCAAGCAGCATTGACATCGGCATGTACCATTCGTGTAAGAACGGTTGCCTCTACTGCTACGCCAATCACAGTTTAACGGCGGTAAAAAGTAATTTTGAAAAACATGTTGTCGATGCGCCGCTTCTATACGGTGCGTTGACTCAAGGCGATTATCTGGTTGAGCGCCCTGTAACATCGTGTAAAGTGCGGCAACTGGACTTGTTTGAGCATCTAACTGAGTAGAAGCTTTGCAAAGAGGGACGGTTCTTTTGTGCCGGAATCGCCTAGTATTTTACATCCCGAACAACTCGAACTCACTCGTATACCACGCATACGGCGACTCTCGACAAATAGAGCCGGACGCACCCAAGTGAGAGACTGCCACGACCATATGGCGGTCTTTTTTTGTGAGAAAGGCCTATGCCGATCCCCTGCGACCTCAGGTCTCTCAAGGCTGTTCGTCAGGTGGCATACCGCGTAATGGCACAAAAGAACCGTCCCCCCTTGAAGAACGTCAAAAAGCACACCTCCTCAAAGGTGTGCTTTTGCGCGATACAGCTAAACAATCCTACAGTTGCTCTACTGAAACCACATCGTAGCCGGCTTCGTCGATGATATCGATCAGTTGCTGATCTTCAATGGCTTTCTCAAGCTCAACAGTAGCGCTCTTGGACGACAAGTCCACAGTTGCCGATACAATGCCGTCTGTTTCATTTAAAGCCTTTTCTACGCGACCGACACAGTGACCGCAGCTCATGCCTTCAATAATTAATTTCTTTTTCATAGTCTTCCTCCTAAATTTGTCTATAGTGAGTCTAAGGTTTGAATTTTCTCAACCTCAGTGCATTGGAAACAACGGATACAGAACTCAGCGCCATAGCGGCCGCTGCAAACATTGGGTTTAAGAGCGGGCCGCCCAGCGCATAGAGCACACCTGCGGCGAGCGGAATGCCCAACGAGTTGTAGCCAAAGGCCCAAAAGAGATTCTGCTTGATATTCGTAATGGTTTTTTTGCTCAGCTTAATTGCAGTGACCACATCTTTGATGTCGCTCTTCATCAGAACGATATCGGCTGAAGCCATGGCCACATCTGTTCCCGAACCTATGGCGATACCCACGTCGGCCTGTGCGAGTGCCGGCGCATCGTTGACACCGTCCCCGACCATGGCGACGACTCGACCCTCGCTTTGAAGTTTCTTCACTTCAGACGCTTTGTCTTCAGGAAGCACTTCTGCAAGGACCACATCGATGCCCACTTGCTCGGCAATGGCAGCTGCTGTCTTCTTGTTGTCACCTGTAATCATCGCGACTTTTATGCCCATTTGGTGCAGCTGCTCAACGGCCATTTGACTGTTGGGTTTGACCACATCGGCCACGGCGACAATACCGACAAATGCGTCGTCTATCGCCACATACATCGGGGTTTTGCCTTGCGCCGCCAAACGGTTGGCCGCATCGACGTCATCGATGTCTATCTTGTAGTCATTCATCAGTTTTGCATTGCCCAGCAAGGCTGTTTGACCGCCTATGGCCACGCGGATACCATGTCCCGGTATCGCCTCGAAATCGTCGAGGGCATTCAGTTCAAGGCCTCTGTCTTCCGCCGCCTTAACGATGGCTTCACCGAGAGGATGTTCAGAGCCCTTTTCAGCAGAAGCTGCAAGTCTTAAGAGCTCGTTTTCATCTATTTTGGATACGATGTCGGTGACCACCGGTTTCCCTTCTGTCAGCGTCCCAGTCTTATCGAAGACAACGGTTTGGACTTTGTGTGCAATCTCTAAAGCGCCGCCGCTCTTAATGAGCACGCCGTACTCGGCGCCTTTTCCCGTACCGACCATTATTGCTGTCGGCGTGGCTAGGCCCAGTGCACACGGACAGGCGATGACGAGAACGGAAATAAAGATGGTCAAGGAGAACGTCGCGTCATGTCCTGTTAGGAACCAAAACAGTCCCGCCGCTACGGCGATTACCATTACCACCGGTACAAAGTACCCGGAAATGATATCTGCCATTTTGGCAATAGGGGCCTTGGAACCTTGAGCTTCTTGAACCAATCGGATAATCTGAGAAAGTGCAGTGTCCTTTCCGACTTTTGTGGCTTCAAATTGTATCAGACCATTTTTGTTGATGCTGCCGCCGATAACGGGATCGCCGATGTTCTTTTCAACGGGGATACTCTCACCGGTTAACATCGACTCATCTACCGACGTGTAACCGGAAGTGATGACGCCGTCGACGGGGAATTTCTCACCGGGCTTGACGCGGAGCGTGTCGCCCATTTCAACTTCTTCTATTGCGATGACCATTTCTTCGCCATCTTGGATGACCACAGCCGTTTTAGGCTGTAACCCCATGAGTTGCTTAATGGCCTCTGACGTCTTGCCTTTTGAAACGGCTTCGAGGTACTTGCCCAGCATAATCAGCGTGATGATAACGCCTGCGGTTTCAAAATAGAGCGCCATGGTCATGTCGTGGTTGCCTTTGGCGATTTCCACAATGGCGTAGACGCCGTAGATAAACGCGGCACTCGTTCCGATGGCTATCAGTGAATCCATGTTAGGCGAGCGGTGTAAGAGTGCTTTAAAGCCCACTTGGTAGAACTTATACCCCGCCAGCATCACCGGCACCGTTAAAAAGAGCTGGATAAGCGCAAAATTCAGCGGGTGGTGATGCGGATCAATTATCTGCGGGAGCGGCGCGCCGAGCATATGCCCCATGGTAATGTAAAACAGGGGAATCGTAAAAATGGCGGCGATAATGAGTTTCGTCTTGAGCACTTTAAGCGCTTTTTCTTTGCGCGCCTTGTCTTCATCGACCTGAAGCCCCATGTCCGCTTCCAGTGGTTCGTAACCGACTTTTTTGATGCGGTCCTTTATTTGAGAAATTCTTACGGTTTGGCTGTCGTAGACAACGGTTGCTTTTTCAGTTGTCAAGTTCACTGAGGCCGATTCGATTCCCGCCATCTTGTTCAGACTTCTTTCAATTGCCGCTGAACAAGCCGCACAGGTCATTCCCGCTATGGGGATGACAATTTCTCTCGACGTATTCAATTCGGACAAGCCGTAACCGAGTTTTTCCACTTTATTGATAATGGCGCTTTCAGAGACGACATCGGGATTGAACTTTAACTGAAGCTGTTCTGTCGCGAGGTTGACGTCTGCAACTTCGACGCCTGCCGTTTTCCTAAGACTCCGTTCTATCGCGGCGGAACAAGCGGCACAGGTCATGTTTTTAACTTCATAACGTCTTTCACTTGTTGACATTTCAACACCTCATTTCTTAATTCTTATTGTCTTTCACCCTCATTGTACTATACCCCTAGGGGGTATGTCAACCCTTCATTTTTTCTAGCCAATTGAGGTATTGTGTTTCGTGGACGCTGTCTTTGAGGTAGATAAAGTGAAAAGTGCGCATCAATTGAAAATCCTCAAGTTGGATTTTACACAGTTTCCCTTCTTCTATCCACTCTCGAGCCGCTGTTTCATACATAAAAGACAGACCGACGCCTTCTCGAACCAGGGACTTGATGGCGTTCATGCCGCCGATTTCAAGGACGTTTTGAAAACTGTCTACAGAGGCGTTGCGGTTAATCAATTCTCTTTCTAAAATCTCCCTCGTCCCCGACCCGCCTTCTCTCAGTATGAGTGTGGCGTCAAAGAGGTCCGCAAAACGGTGGGTGCCCGACGCAAAGGGCGCATCCGGTGCACAAACGGCAATAAAGGGCTCTTCTTTAAATACCCTATACCCATACTTGCCCTTGTCGAAATACCCTTCTAAAAACGCGAAGGCCAGCGCCCCTGCGTCGATGCGACTCAGCAAGACCTGCGTGTTGTCCACAGCCATTTCAAATCGCATTTTAGGTGCGTCTTTTATAAGGCGGCTCAAACGCGCCGGCAAGTCGAACTCGCCAATGGTCAGCGTCGCCCCAAAGCGAACCACCGATACCGTCTCTTCTCCCATGCGCTCTGCCGCGTAGACGCAATCTGCATGAATGCGTTTAACCATTTCGTAAAGTTTCTGCCCTTCCGGTGTCAACGTCATTTTTTTGTTCTTATAAACAAATAGTTTAACACCATAAAGCGTCTCTAGCGCCTTGATATGTTGTGAAACAGCCGGTTGCGTCATATGCAAAAGTTCTGCCGTCCTCGTAAAATGCTGTTGTTGACACAAGGTGAGAAAAGTCAAATGTCTAAAGTCCAACATGGTCTACTCCTATCTATAATCTAAAATAATGAATACATAAGTAAGCATAATTTATATTTATCATGAAATTGTATTATAATCAAGTCGAACCGATAAAAATTCACGAGGTGACTTATGACAAACTTTAAATCTTACATCCCAGGTATTACACTAACAGTGCTGTTTGCCCTTATTGCTAAGCTTATCAGCACTTGGGTGCCCATGCATCTTATTAGCGCAAGTGTTTTCGCACTGTTAATCGGCATGCTCTTCAACCCCATTGCCTCCCAGTACCCCATCTTTGACAAGGGCATACGCTTCGTTTCTAAAAAAGTGCTTCGCGTCGCCATTGTCCTCATGGGGTTGACACTGAGTTTTGGCCAGGTGCTCTACGTCGGCCGTTACGCGCTCGTGGTCATGGTGTTTACACTCTTTGCCGCTTACGCCGGAGGCCACCTCATGGGCAAAGCGTTTAAAATGGACTGGAAGCTCTCGAGCCTCATCTCCACCGGCACCGGTATTTGCGGTGGCTCCGCCATTGCGGCACTTGCGCCGACCATTGAAGCCGAGGACAAGGACATCGCCTATGCGATTTCGGCGACTTTTCTCTTCGACGTCCTCATGGTTATATTGTTTCCGATTGCAGGCAGGTGGCTCGGACTCAGCGACATCGGCTTCGGCCTCTGGACGGGAACAGCTGTTAACGATACGTCATCCGTTGTCGCGGCGGGCTACGCGTTTTCCGATGCGGCGGGGTCGTACGCCGTTATTGTCAAGCTGACGCGAACACTCTTTATCATTCCCATTGTCCTTGCTTTTTCCTATATTCACGCTAAGACGTCACATCAGTTGGGCGCACGTAAAAGGGTCTCTATCAAGGCGATTTTCCCCTACTTCATCTTGCTCTTCCTCGTCATGGTCGGCGTCAAGAGCACGGGGATCGTCTCAGATGCGGCCAGTGGTTACGCTTCACAAATCAGCAAGTTCTTTATGGTCATGGCCCTCGGTGCCATTGGGCTGAAAACGAACTTTAAGGAAATGTCCCATTCGGGTATCAAACCGCTGATTCACGGCTTTTTCGTCTCGGCACTTGTCGTCGTCGTCTCCATCACCGTCCAAATGTTTTTAGGGCAAGTCTAGTGTCCTGTAGTGTCCTGTAGCGTTCACCATGCCATAAACGACAGGTTTTTTCTTCTAGAGTAAACGCAACCACGCGTACTTTTCGTGGTTAGCCAGCCCGATTTAGGGTATTTAACAACTAACGAAAAGTATGTTAGGAGGAAGCTGTATGACTATTGAACATGTAACACTCCAACTCGGCGGCATCGACATTGCCAGTATTAGAGAGTGTGAAATCAAAGGGCTGATAGAAGCGGACATATTGAAAAAAGGTTATGATCTCGAGGAAGCCGGCGACGTCAACGTCTACATCAACGTCGAGGGCACGGCCGTTACAGCCTACTATACAACAGCTGTCTGCAGCGGTTCTGTGAGAATGAACTGAGACACCTAATTGTTTATACCCACCCCCGGTGTGCGTCAAAATGCATACCGGGGGTTTAACTTTCGGCCAGTACAGGTTTTCCGCGCACACAAAAAGCCGCCTTTGATATAGGCGGCTTTTACTGTTAAATTACAAATGCTGATTCCAAAGACTTCTCAATAATTGCTCAAGTCAAGAAGTCGTGACAAAATCTTTTTGATGCGCTTGAAGCGTATCGCGTTTTTCTAGTGATGATTTTTACTGCGCACGTATTTCAAACTCACGCTCTTATTGTTGGTTTTTCTCGAGCGAATCTCAAACTGCTTCAAAGAAGACACCAGTGGCGTCAACTTAGTAAACCCATAGTTCCGCGTGTCAAAATCCGGGTAGCGCTTGTTGAGCACGCTGCCCACCTCGCCGAGAAACGCCCAGCCGTCTTCATCGGAAATCTCGCTGATGATGCGATTGATGACCTCGATCAACTCGCTGCGCGATATAATGCCGCTCTTGCCGGCTCTGTCGTCCTTAGAGGACATCTCCGCTTCTATCTCCCCGGGCTTCTTACCGATAATATCGAGGTACTTAAATTTCTCACAGGCGGAAATGAACGCCTTAGGCGTCTTGCGTTCCCCCATGCCGATAACTGTCATGCCCGCTTCTCTAAGGCGCGATGCAAGTCTCGTAAAATCGCTGTCGCTCGATACGATACAAAAGCCGTCTACATTGCTGGAATAAAGAATGTCCATCGCGTCGATAATAAGTGACGCATCCGTTGCATTTTTTCCTGTTGTGTAAGAATATTGTTGAATCGGTGTAATTGAATAGTCCAGCAAAACACCTTTCCAAGAAGAAAGTTGCGGTTTGGTCCAGTCGCCATAGATGCGCTTGTACGTGGGCACGCCAATACTGGACAGTTCATCGAAAATCAGTTTTATGTACTTTTCAGATACATTGTCTGCATCGATCAAAACAGCTATTTTTTTATCTTGCTTAATCGTCTCCATATCAACCTCATACTTATTTTATGTCATATTCCCTTCTATTTTATAGGTTTATTAACAAATCGTCAATGTTTACCTGCATGTTCTCCGAGAAAATTCGCAATTTAACGGTTTTTTAGACGCCTATTACAAAAGTGTCTAATTTTTTATCTTGTGTTGATAACGATTATCGTTTACATTTGTCTGGAAATATGTTAAAATGGCGTAGGCATAAATTATCGCGGCTAAAATTTATGTTATGGAGAGAATATTATGGCAAGAATGAGAGGTCCACGCTTTAAACAGTGTAGACGATTGGGACTCAATGTCTGCGGACACCCAAAAGCAATGAAACGTGCAGATAACGGACAGTCGAGAGAGACGCGAAATCTGTCATCATACGGAAGACAACTGTTGGAAAAACAAAGACTTCGCGGATACTACGAAGTCATGGAAAAACAGTTTAGACGCTATGTGAGAACCGCTATGAGCGCGCCGGAACAAACCGGTCACGTCCTCGTAAAAACACTGGAATTCAGACTCGACAACCTCGTTTACCGCGCAGGTCTCGCCTCGTCAATTAGACAAGCGAGACAAATGGTTGTTCACGGTCACATTTTAGTGAACGGCAAAAAAGTCGACATACCGTCTTATGGCGTCAGCGTAGGCGACGTCCTTTCCCTTAGAGAAAAATCCAGAAAGAACGAACTCTTTAAAGAAAACATCTCAGCGCGCGCCTTGTCCGCACCGAAGTATTTAACCGTCGATGCAGACCACTATCAGGCAACTGTTGACAGAGTTCCTGAGATGGAAGAGATCCCCATTGAAATCGATGTGCATCTGGTCGTCGAGTACTACTCAAAACTCAGCTAGCACAGAGGGCAGCAGCCCGCATACCGCAGTTTTTACTGCGGTTTTTTTTATTCAATCCCTTCCTGTGCCAATAGGGACACCTGTTGCCGTAAATGCCACCATTACACCGCTTTTTTTAACATTGGCCCTCTTACTGACCCTATATCGGCGACGAGAACCAACCATTTGGCGTGTTTTTATTGACTAACCGGGCTCAATATCAACAAAATCCTTTTTAGAAACACCATTTTTGGAATATTATAGTGTTTTCCGGCACAAAAGAACCGTCCCCATAAGAAAGCCCCTTTGCCAAACGACAAAGGGGCTTTCCATACATTTCAATTTATAAATAATCAGCTGTTGCCTATGGTGCTTTGCTTTAAAAGTTTTACTTAAAGTAAATTCTCGCCTTCTTCCCAGTCCACTGGGCAAAGACCGCCTGTTTGAAGCGCCTTCAACACTCTCAACGTCTCATCGACACTTCTGCCGACATTGAGGTCGTGTACCACACTGTAGCGTACCACGCCTTCAGGATCGATAATGAAGAGACCTCTCAACGCGATACCGGCGTCTTCAATTAACACACCGTAATCGTTTGCAACGCTCTTTGTAATATCAGATGCCAGTGGGAAATTGAGCTTGCCCAAATCGCTGTTAATCCACGCTTTGTGTGAATGTTCACTGTCGATGCTGACGCCGAGTACATCTGCGCCAAGTGCTTTAAAGGCTTCGTACTGCTTTGAGTACCCCGTAATCTCAGTTGGACATACAAAAGTGAAGTCTAACGGGTAGAAGAAAAGTACCAGCCACTGGCCTTTGTAGTCGTCAAGTGACACGCGACCGAAATCACTGCCGTCGCCTTTTGCCGTTGCCATACTGAAATTTGGTGCCTTCATCCCTACGATTCTTTCCATGATTATTCCTCCTATATCTCAATTGGTTTTTGCTTTCAAAAGTATTATAACACAAACTGTAATGATTACAAGTTGAAAATAAAAGTTTTTTGAGTTTTTTTATCAATAACGCTTTTATCCCCTTTTTAGCGCATGTAAAAAGCGCCTTCCACACTGGAAAGGCGCCTAATTGGCATACTTTTCTCATCCTATTCAGCTTTGTTCTGAACGACCAGATGCGGGTACGGGATTTCAATACCGTTTGCATCAAAAGCCTCTTTCACCTGCTCTTGCAAGTCAAAGTGCAGTGCCCAGTAATCCGGTGTCTTAACCCAAACCCTAAGCGTAAACACCAGCGCGCTGTCGCCGTGCTCAGAAAGCCTTACAAAAGGTTCCGGATCGTTTAACATCATCGGATGCTTGTTCACCACTTCTAAAATCGTCGTTTTAACCTTCGAAATGTCGCTGTCGTAACCGACGCCGAAAGTCATATCGAGACGCCTTTTGTCGTAGTAACCGTAGTTGACAATAGAGCTCGAAGACAAATCGGCATTTGGCAAAATAATCGCCCGGTTGTCTACAGTTGTCATGCGCGTATAGAAGAGGCCGATGTCCGTAATAGTGCCTGAATGTCCGCCGCCGTCGATAAAATCGCCGACTTTAAACGGTCTGAGAGCGATAATCAAAACCCCGGCAGCGAGATTGGACAAACTGCCCTGAAGGGCGAGACCAATAGCCACACCGGCAGTACCGATTAACGTAATAAACGTCGCCATAGGGACACCTGCAATGCCCACGGCAGTTATAACGACAACCGCTCTTAGAGTTACCGACAAAATGGTTCTCAAAAATCGACGTAACGTTTCATCCACTTTCAAAAATCCAACTTTGCCGAACACGCGCTTCTCAATAAACTTGACTATTTTAAAGCCAATAAAGAGCACTATAAGGGCAACGAGTAAATCCTTTGCTAAAACGTATGCAGAATCAAAGAGTTTGTCTTTTAACTCCATAAAATCCATAAAGACCTCCTTTGGTTAGATATACTCTATTATACACCAAATTGCGTCTTTAGGTACCCTTCAATTTCACCTGCTGTGGCCATCTGCTTAACAGCGTCCAAATGTTTTGTAAGTTCATCAATGGTGTAATCGGCGGCCATCTTGCGGCACGTCAGCATCTGATTTGGCCCCATGCTGAACTCCGTCAAACCCATGGCCAGCAAGAGTGGGAACAGCAGGGGGTTGCCTGCGACAGAACCGCACATGCCGACCCAAATGCCCGCCTCCAGACCGCTTTTTATCGTCTGTTCGATTAAACGCAGCACCGCCGGGTGATAAGGGGTGTACAGCGCTTTAATGTGTTCGTTCATGCGGTCGACAGCCACCGTGTATTGGACGAGGTCGTTGGTACCGATGCTGAAAAAGTCCACTTCTTTTGCCAGTATATCCGAGATCACTGCAGCCGCCGGCACTTCAATCATAATGCCCTGCTCTACTGAGGCGTCGTAAGCCACGCCCTCTGCGTCCAGTTCTCGGCGTACCTCTTCAAAGAGCGCTTTTGCACGGCGCACTTCTTCAAGACTTGAAATCATCGGGTACATCACCTTTAATGTGCCGTGCGCACTGGCTCTCAACAACGCCCGAAGCTGTGTCTTAAACAGCTCGGTATCGTCGAGACAGACGCGAATGGCGCGATACCCCAGGAACGGGTTCATTTCCTCCGGTATGTTGAGGTAGGGAATCATCTTATCGCCGCCGGCGTCCAGCGTTCGAATCACCACGGGTTTGTCGCCCATGCCCTCTAAAACCGCCTTGTACACGGCGAACTGCTCCGCCTCTGTCGGCGGCGTCTCTCGGTTCATAAAGAGGAATTCGCTCCTAAAGAGACCGACGCCGTCTGCACCGTAGTACACCGCTTTTTCAACGTCTTCCACAGACGCGATATTTGACGCAATTTCAATGGACTTACCGCATTTTGTTACAGATGCCTTGTCTTTAAACGCCATCAGCGCCTGTTGTTCGGCTTCATAAGTCTGTAGTTTTTGGCGGTAATCCGCCACCGTCGCTTCGTCAGGGTCGACAAAAACCTCACCGGTAAAGCCGTCAAGAATAATAAACGCGCCCGTCTTAACCGTCTCATCGATGTTCTTGACCCCCATAATCGCCGGGATGCCCATTGTACGCGCAATAATAGCGCTGTGCGACGTATCGCCGCCCTGCGCCGTGGCAAAGCCTCTAACCCTATTTAAATCCAGTTTTGCCGTATCGGACGGCGTCAAATCCTTGGCGATGACCACAATGGCGTCGTCCACTGCCGGCAACGTCTCCTCAATGCGGTTAATGCGCTTAATCAACCGTCTGCAGATGTCTTTGACATCCAATGCCCGCTCCTTAAAATACGGGTTGTCCATGGCTTCGAACATGCCCACAAAAGTGTCCATGGTCTCTTGAACGGCAAAATCTGCCGCGTAGCCGTGAACTTCAATCCCGTCTTTCATCGACTTGACGAGTTCCGGATCTTGGAGCATCAGTTGATGCGCTTTAAAAATTTCCGCTTGATCCTCTCCGAATTTTTCACTTTGTACAGCACATTCTGCTTCCAGTGCCGCCTGTGCATACGCAATTGCTTCTTCAAGGCGCTGAACGTCTGCAGCTTTGTCCTCAGCAAACCTTTTTTCGATTTTCTTCAGTTCTTTTTTAACAAATGCCACACCCAAACAATACCCTTGGGAAGCTCCGATGCCCTTCATAGCAACTCCTTTCTCACAACTTGACGATGCCCGCGTAGGCGAGAATGGCGTCAAAATTATCAATTGTATCGACCTCTTTAGACAGTTCGAGCTGAAACACATCGAGGTGTTTAATGTTGAGACGCATAATATCTATAATTGAATCCAGCGGCACGCGCTCACCTTTGTAAATCAGCGCCCCTGTAACATCGTGTTCGTCTAAAAATCTCAACAGTTTTCCCGTCGACCGCGCGTGTAACCCATAGAGGTCGACAACTTTAAACGTCAAATGGCCCCTTGAGCAGGCTGGCTGCTGCTTCATCGCAGATCACCTCCACATCGCCGTGCTTTTGTAAAATAGAAGCCGGTAGTTGAGGGGTTATCGGACCGTAGAGCATATCGTAAAGCGCTTGGGCCTTTTCTTTGCCACAGGCGAGTAAAATAATTTTTTTAGCTGACAAAATGCTCTCCACCCCCATGCTGATGGCGGTCTTCGGCACTTTCTCTTTGGATTCAAAGAAGCGCGCATTGTCCTCAATGGTCTTTTCGTCGAGGTGTACCACATGCGTGTAGGGCTCAAAGGCGTCATTCGGCTCGTTGAAGCCGATGTGACCGTTTCGTCCGATACCGAGCACCTGAATGTCTACACCTCCTGCGGCTTTTAGCGACGCCTCATAGGCGCGACACTCCGCTTCGAGGTCTTCCGCTTTTCCGTTTGGAATATGGACATGGGCTTTGTCGATAGATACGTGGTCGAACAGGTTGACGTTCATAAAATGTGCGTAACTCTGTTCGTCTGAGGCGTCGAGCCCCACGTATTCGTCCAGATTATAGGTGACGATGTGTTGCCACGAAAACCCGGTTGCCCGCGTTTCCCGAATCAAGGCCTGATACATGCCCACAGGTGTCGAGCCCGTGGCCAGTCCCAATAGGGCATTCGGCTTCTCTGTCATAACTTTTAAGATGTGTTTTGCGGCCTCTTGGCTCATTTGTTCGTAAGACGCCACCTTGTAGATTTTCATTGACGTGTGCCTCCTCGTTCGTTTCCGTTGATAATGGTGCGTTCTATTTCAAAGTCGTGTCGCATCACGACAATATCGGCTGATTTACCGACAGCCAAACTGCCCACTTCGTCCTGCTGACCAATAACGCGGGCAGGGTTAATCGTCGCGAGATTGACGACGACATTCAGCGGCAATGCTGTCGCTTCGTAAACATTTTTAATCGCTTGGTTCATTTTCAGCACAGACCCCGCTAGGGAATCATTTTCCACCAGTCGCGCCGACCCCTCTGAAACGCGAACCGATTGTCCGCCGAGGTCGTACACGCCGTCGCTCAACCCCGCGGCGCGCATGCTGTCTGTCACCAAGATAAGGTTTTCCTCGCCTAGGACTCTGTAGAGCCCTTTGTACAGGCCCCTGTGTACGTGGATGTTGTCGGCGATCAACTCTGCCGTATACCCGCCTGCGAGCATAGCGCCCAGCACCCCGGGTTTTCGGTGATGCAGCGGCGGCATGGCGTTAAAACAGTGGGTGATGTGGTCGACCCCTTCCCCATGCGCTTTAACGGCTGTTTCAAAATCCGAGCACGTATGGCCCACAGAGAGTTTGATTTCCGGATAGGCTTTCATTTTTTCAATAAATTCAAAAGCGTCTTCTGTGTCCGGTGCAATGGTAATGAGCTTGATAATGTCCAAATACGGCTCTACGAGTTCAAAATTGGGCTTTTGAATGTAAGCGCCGTTCTGAGCGCCTTTTTTGTCGGGGTGTATAAACGGCCCTTCGAGATGAACGCCGAGTATCTTTGCGCCCCCCGCCGGCGTCACAAAGGTTTTGACGCTGTCGAGCGCCCTGTGAATCGCCTCTTTTGACTGGGTCATTGTCGTCGCCAAGAAACTGGTTACCCCATTTCCGGCGACGGCTTTAGAGATTGTTTCCAGCGCCTTAACGTCACCATCCATACTGTCGGCACCGGCAAAACCGTGAATGTGAATGTCCACAAACCCCGGTGCCACATACGCCCCTGCGGCGTCTATTACGGTGTCGATGCCCTCGGGGACAAACGCCGACATCTCGCCAATTGCCCGTATTTTTTCATCGAATACAATATAGCCGGACGCGATAACCGCCTCCTGTTTTAAAATGGTGCCGTTAATAATGGCCTTCATACGCTACTCCTTTTTTTCAACAAATTTAAAGGTTTGCCAAGGTTTGATTTCATCGATGAGGTACAGCTCGTGCGCTGCAACTTTTGCTACTACATTCGTTTTACCACTATTTCGCATATTTTTCAATGCCAGTTGCAATTCTCCTGCGTAACGCGTATAAAGGGTGCTCTCAATTAAAACGTCGCCGGGTTCAATGGCTTTTGCATTAAAACACTCAAAGTTATGGCCTTTGTACTTGACGCGGCTTTGTGTCGACCGAATGAGGTACTCCGACACATCCCCTCTGTTAAAATGCGGCTCGTTGAGCACGATGTGGCGCTCGAGATCCGGCACATTGTCTTCAAAGACGACTTCCAGTTCAAGCGTGTTTCTATCCAGTGCGCCGAGAGCTGCCAGTTCGTCATCAGAGGCAAACATGTTGCCGATGACGACATCGTCGATAAGACCCGTGTTGAACAAATCTTTTGCCTGTGTGACAATGGGGAGTTCCCGATGCATTTCCATAGTACAAAGGCCCTCAGAGACCGGCCAAGGACCGAACTTTGCTGTAGCGGAAGAGACGAAAGCGGCAGTTCTTAGCCCCTGTGCTTTAAATTGCTCAGAGCACTTCAAGAAATGCGTTCTGCCCAGACCGGTGTAGCGGTGCGGGTAAAAGTTGTGGCAGCCGATGATCTTTGAGCGATCGGGATTGTAACTCAGTATGTTGTCGACGTACTTGGTGCCGTTGCTCATATTGAGTTCAATGTTTAAACCGTATGGGTTCTTCGACATCATGGCCTCTTCTTGACCTGAAAAGCCCATGTCGAGACGAATGCCCGATAAGCCGAGTTCGCTGAAAAAGCCGAGATCGTCATAAGTGAGGTCGTATCGCTTAAACACTTCCGGGTCCACATCTGCCATGACTTCCATCCCCAGTGACTTGGCGTACGCACACACCTTCTTAAACGCCTCCCATAAATCCCCTTCAATAGAAATCATACAAGTGAAAATCCGAGTAAAACCGTGTTCGTGCGCTTTGCGGATATACGCCAGCACTGCATCCAATTCCGCTTGATCAATATAAACCGAAATCCCTAATCTCTTCATCGTCTGCTCCTTACTTTATTTAGAGTGAATTAAACTGTACATGTCCACCATTTCTTTTGCCAAATCTCTAATCGTAATGGCGTTCATCAGGTGGTCCTGTGCGTGAATCAATAAGATACTCACTTCCACAGAGTCGCCTTTGGCCTCGCTTTGAATTAAATCCGTTTGACTTTTATGTGCTTTAGAAAGATTTTCAGACGCTTTCTCAATGGCTGCTTGCGCCGCTTCCATCGCCCCTGACTTCGCGTGGCCAATCGCCTCCATTGCATCGCTTTTTGCTTCACCGCTGAAGGTGATTAAATTTAATATGGTCATTTCTAAGTTCACAAGTGTTCTCCTTTTAATGTTAATTTGCAGTACGCGTACTGCCGATGTGACAGAAGTGCAAAAACCCTATCTGCCCGTCGGAGCAGATAGGATTAATGCAACTTTTGTCTTGGGAAGGTATAATAGGCTTTTACAATCTATATAAAGGTATTATACGTGTTCTGCAGCATCTTTGCTCTTGTTTGCAATGAGAACGAAGATGTAGTAGATGACGAAGGCCACCACTAAGTTGAACAGCGATAACAGCGCACCCCTGATATCACCTGTTGCGAAGAAACCGCCCAGTACAGGTGGCGTTACCCACGGAATGACGTTGATGGTCGCCGGTACCAATCCTATGGCTGTGGCAACGTACGCAATCAGTGTCAAAAGCATCGGTGTGAACACAAATGGGATGAGCATAATCGGGTTGAGTACAAGCGGTAAACCGAAGAGAATCGATTCGTTGATGTTAAATAAACCAGGTGCCGCACTCATACCGCCGACAAGGCGGTAGTCCTTGCGCTTAGAGCCTACGAAAATAGCGGCAATGAGAGCAATTGTCGTTCCAGAACCACCCATGTTGACAAAGGCGTCGTAAAATGATTTTGTAACGATGTTCGGCGCGTCAAGACCGGCTAAAATCGCGTTGGCATTTTCGACAACTGCCGGTACGTAAATCGCCTGCATAACTGGGTCGATAACGTTAGAACCGTGAATGCCGAAGAACCAGAAGAACTGCTGGATAAGCGGCAACAACAATGCGACGAACAAGGTATCGCCCACATTTTGAATCGGCGCTTGAATAGTGGTCATGATCACTGAGAACAAGTCTTTTTCAATAGCTGTCATAAAGATGTGGAAGAACGCCGCGATTGACATAATAATCAACGTCGGCAACAATGCGGCAAAAGCGCGCCCAACTGAAGGCGGTACACTTTCAGGCATTTTAATAACCAATGCTTTAGAACGCGATAATCTGACGAATAATTCCGCTACGACCAAACCGACAATAATAGCGACGAAGAGGCCCATTTGATTGGTGAAACCCCAAATGCTCTCAGCCGACTTCGGAATGAACATAAAGAACACGGCCGTAGATGTGACGCCGGCGCCAATGCCGTTTGAGTCATAGGACTTTGCAAGGTTGTAAGCAACTAAGAAGGCGATAAAAATAGACATGATTGCAAAAGATGCCCACCACAAGTTGCCGCCGAAATCCTTCCAGCCCAGACCGCCGAAAAGGTTGTTCATGAAGTTTTGGTACGGGTCGTTTTCCACAAGCCTTGTAAACTGCATGTTGTTGATTAAGACACCCATGGAACCTGCGATTAAGAGTGCCATAATGGAAACGAAGGCATCTCTAATGGCAACCAAATGGCGCTGCGCACCGATTTTAGCTGCAACAGGTATAAACTTTTCTTCCATGAAACGCATAAAACTGTTCATAAAAAAATCCCCCTTGAATAGTTTGGTGCCTCCTAAGAGGCGGCTTTATAATCACACCTTCAGCGTCGAAGGTGCCATTACCCTAAATTACATGGCCATTGCTTTGGTTAAAACAGCCGCGCCGTTCATTGTGCCGTATTCGATGCTGTCGATCACAGCGACGGGAATGTTTCGGCTTTCAACTGCTTTTTTAATGTTAGAAAGTAAAAATCTCACCTGAGGCCCCAGTAAAATGACGTCGACTTCGCCGTATTTTTCCTTCGCCTCAGCTTCAGAACACGCAAATATTTCTGCGTCAATGCTTTGCTCTGTCGCCGCTTTTTTCATTTTAGTCACCAGCATACTGGTGGACATGCCCGCTGAACAAACCAGCATAATCCTTCTCATTTTTTCCTCCTAATGGCCCCGTTTGGCGAGCTCCAGCGCGCCAATTACCGGGTGATTTTTAGATTTAGAAACGTCTACATTCGGCAGAACTTCACCGAGTGCTTGTTTAAAAAGCGCATAATACGTCGTGCTCTTGGTCAATACGCTGCCGGCTACAGACAAATGGAATGCGTCGTTTTCCATACGTCTTGCCAGTGCCTTGACCATCTCGACCAAATCGTCGATGTTTCGGTCGACGATCTTCTTGACGACGGGATCGTCGTGATACAGCGGCAACACTGATTTTGTCAGTGCGGCAACATCGTCTTTTCCACGCTGCCCATCGTACAGATAGGCGATGATGTCGTCAGGCGACTGAAAGTCCAGCACCTCTGCGATGGTATCGTAGAGAACCGTCTTTTCCAAACGGCCGTCTGCCTGCATAGAAGCCGCTTTAAACGCATCTCGCGAAATGCTGTAACCACTGCCCTCGTCACCGATTATGTGTCCCCAACCCCCGACGCGCAAAACAGCGTCCTCTTTTATGCCGATGGCAATGGAGCCGGTGCCACTAATGATGACGGCGCCTTCCTTTTTTCCGTTGGCACCTACAAGCGCCGTTACAGCGTCGTTCACCACCACGAGCGGTCCGGTGTACCCCGTCGCTCGAATGGCTTCCCTTAAACGCTTTTCATCTTCCAATGTGTCGACACCGGCACCGCCGAGGCAAATCCCCTTTACAGCGCCGAGGCCGGCTCCCACCTCTTCCAGCATGGTCTCTATGGCGATTTTAATAACCGACTTGACCGTCTCTATGCCGACGTTGTGGTAGTTCGTCGCCGGGAAGTGGCGTTCACATAAGACGTCGCTTCCGTCGGAGATAGCCACCACCGTATTGGAACCGCCGCCGTCCATACCGATGTAGTAAACAGACATATTATAGCCCCTCGTCAAATAATTTTTGAATCCCTTCTATGGCCTGTGTCTCATCATTGCCTTCGGCGATCACTGTAATGGTGTCGCCTGTTGAAGCACTGAGACTGAGTATCCCGAAAATACTTTTTGCATTGGCCGAAGCGCCCTCGCGATTCACCGTGATGTCGGATTCATATTTTGTCGCCTCGGCAACGAGTAAACTCGCCGGGCGTGCATGTAAACCTGTGCCGCTTTGAACGGTAACTTCTATTGATTTCACACATCTACCTCCTTACACGCCATTATATACGCATAAACCGTGCCAATTCTTTAGAAGCCTTACAACTTTTTTGCTTTTTTGTTTTTAGACTTATACAAAACGTTGGAAATCTGCGGAAAATTTCTGAAAAATACCGCAGTGTATACACGCAAATCAAATGTAAACTAAGCGTTAAGAAAGTGTAAAATAAGTGTGTTTTATTTTACACAGTAAAAAAAATAGGTTAATAGTGTGTAGAATGTACACACTATTAACCTATTTGAGATGGTTGGATAAAAACATTTTACATAGATACATCACATCTTCATCGTGAAAGGCGACGCCGTAGGCTTGCTCAATGGGCATCAACCGCTCTTTGGTCAAGTTCATTTCCATTGGGTACTGACTGGAAAACTCCGACAAAAGCCCTGATTTTTTCGTGTGAAACCCTTGCAGCATATTGTCTACGAGAAAACTGAGGTGCAGTGCAATACCGATTTTCACATCTTGAGTAAGCGCCACTTTAAGCGTTTTGGCGTTCTTTTCAATAAACTTGCGCACGTGTTTGAGTAACTCTTCGCTGTCTACGAGCTTAAGGTGTGACTTTAGCGACGCGCCGATTTTGGCGTAGACGTCTTCCTGTGCCAACAGGCGTTCCAGAACTTCGATGCCGTCGCCTGAAAGCACTTGTAGCGCACTGAGGTTCCGAACCCCCGACACCGGCATGTCCACCGTGCTCACCACTGCAATGAGGTGGTAGGTTGAACGGTAATAGGCAATTAAGTTTAAAAACTCCTTCCGGTTGACAATGTTGAGGCTGATGACGTCGCACTGGTCTTTAAGAGCGAGTTTCTCCACAATGTGATGCTTTAACTTTTCGCTTGCCCCCTCGCCTGTAAAGCATGCGGTAATAATGAGGTTTTTCTTACCCAGCCCCTGAACTTGCGCCATTTGATCGGCACTTTGAACCATCTCCTTCACACTGGTGTAAATGTCGATGAGTTCTCTACCCAGCACCGCTTTACGCGTCGCCTCTAAAAGTGTCGGTGTGCTGACGCGGTCGAGAGATTTGATAAAAATACCGGTTTCATCGGCAATCATGTCTCCGAAGCTGATTAAAGACCCCATGTCCACAAGTAAGAGGACACCGGCGCCTTGATCGGCGCGTACCACCAGTTCTTTCGCCTTGTGGTAAATCTCTTCGGGTTTTAAACTCAGCGGCATGTCGATGGCCACGGCGTGCGGCTCGCCAACCAGTTCGTTGGCCACCTCCACCATACTGCTCGCCGTGCTGTTGCCGTGCATAATCACCACAACCCCCACTTGACCGGCACGGGCATCGTCATAGACAAAGGGCTCTGTGGCAAAAAACATCGCCAAGTACCCGATTTCATCGAGTGGTGTTTCTATTGAAAACGCGTCGTCTACCCAACGGGCCAACTCCATCGCCAGTAGAAAAGCGTCTTGTTGGGTCACCCGTATGTCGTTGAGCTTCGGATGGTAGATAGACTTCCCCGCCCTGATACGCTCCACACTGCTGTTGAGGTGAAGTGCCAGTCCGAGGTATATTTTATCGTCGTATTTTTTGTCGAGGCGCTTTGCTGCTTCATCGAGCAACTGGTGTGCAACCTTCAGCGCCGTCGGATCGACGACTTTTGCAATGTCGTCTTCTTTCACCTGTTCGGTTAGATAATGCTGAAAATGCTTTTCGATGTCGAGGCTCATTCGCTCGTTGATTTCTTTGGAGCTCAGCCCCATCGCTTGGAGTTCCGCCAATTTCTGTTCTATGGTCTCGTAAAAAAACGCATTGGCGGTCCCGGTGTCGTTCAAATAGCTTTCGTCTTCTTCAAAATAAAACTTGTAAATGTCTTCCTGTTGCTTTAGGAGACCTTCCAATGCCTCTCTTTTTTGCTTCAGGTTGAGGTGCCCTTTTTTGACGTTTTTCGGCAAGTCCCCTTGTTCTATGAGAATATACGCTTTTTGCGACGACATGTAATTCAGAAAGGCCTTGGCACAGGACAGCTGAATGTCGCTCTTGAGCTGACCGATGTTGCTTGGACAATCGTAGAGTAAAAAGGCCTCTAGGGCAAAGCGGTTGATGTAGACGCTCTTTTGCAGGCGTTTGGACTCTTCTTTTAAAAAGACTTCAATAAGCTTGTAACGGTCTTTGAGACCGCGCTCTGTCAAAGTCGGCAAGTGTATGGACATGGGAATCCTTCGTGTGAAAGTCCCGAGGAGCGCCGAAACGGGGTCTTCCGTTGTGGCGGCGATAATCTGCACTTTAGAATACACTTTCTCGTCTGCATCGCCGAGCTTTCTAAAATACCCTTTGTCGATAAAAGTAAACAGCATCTCCTGCCCCTGATTGGACAGGCGGTGCACCTCGTCTAAAAAGAGGATGCCGCCGTCGGCTTTTTTTAACAGGCCGTCGCGGTCTTTATCGGCGCCTGTGTACGCGCCCTTCTTTACCCCAAATATCTGAGAGACCAACAACTGCGGATTTTCGGCGTAATCGGCGCAGTTGAAACGAATAAAGGGCGCGGTGTCGTCAATCATATGCACCTCTTTTGCAAAACTGTACATCAGCTCTGCAAACATGGACTTCCCCACACCGGTCTCACCGAGTATCAGCGTGTGCAGTCCCCTCGGCGGATAGAGAATTGCCGCTTTTGCCTGTTGTATCGGCACTTTTAAACTCTTTTCCGCTCCAATGAGCAAGTCCAGTGTCGAGCCGTTTTCATTAAAGGCAGAGGTGCGCCTCTTTTCCGCTTTTACCACCTTAAAACTCACCGGACGCCCTGTGGATTTTTCAAGCCGCCCTTCGGCGCACAGTTGGTTTAAATACCGGCTGATATTTGAACGGTCTATACCCAGTTTTTTCGACAGCTCGCTGGCGGTTACACCTCTGTCGTCTTGACCACCTGTTTCCACTATGGCTTTGTATACCAACTCTATCTTCTTCATAATAGCTTGCGACACCTTCCTACATCAACGGTGCAAAAATTCTGAGCACGGCACGGCCAAGTCGCCTCGGCCATTGAACGCTTCGGCAGCTTTCCAGGGTAATGTTTTTACAGCTGGCGAGCATGGTGACAAAATCGTCTTTCATATCGGCGATACAAGACGCGTTATAAAGCCATACGCCACACTCAAAATGCAGGTACAAGCTCCTGTAGTCGAGGTTCACGGTTCCGATGACGCCATAGCAATCGTCGACGACAAACGCCTTTTCGTGAATAAAGCCCGGTGTGTACTCATAAATCTTGACACCGCTTTCTATAAGCTTTTCGTAATACGAGCGCGTCGTTGCATGGGCATACCACTTGTCGGCGATTCCCGGCGTAATAATTCGAACGTCAATGCCCGATTTAGCCGCTGTACAAAGCGCCAAAGTCATTTCGTTATCGATGATGAGATAAGGCGTCTTAATGTACACGTAACGGGAAGCCCTATATATCATATTGAGGTAAATACTCGCGCCGACAGGTTCGTCGTCCAGTGGGTTGTCGGTAAACGGCTGTACGAACCCCGGTGCTTCCACTGCCGGATACGCCGGTTTAAAGGCCAAATACGGTTCATCCGTCCCGTTGATATAATCCCAAAGAGAAAGGAACATCACCGACAAACTGAAAACGGCCTCGCCCTCGAGTTTAACAGCTGAGTCCTTCCAGTGACCGTATTTTTCATACGCGTTAATGTACTCATCTGCGAGATTGCAACCGCCTGTAAACCCAACTAAGCCGTCGACCACCGTGATTTTTCTATGGTCGCGATTATTAAAGCGCGAAGACATCCGAGGCAAAAAAGGGTTGAATACCGATGTTTTAATGCCCAAGGCGCGCAACTTTTGGTCGTATTTGCGCGGAAGCGTCATAATGCACCCGATGTCGTCGTAAATCATTCTGACGTCGACCCCGGCCTTTGCCTTTTCCACCAGTATGTCGAGGATCGAATCCCACATTTCACCTTCTTCGACGATAAAGTACTCCATAAAAATGTATTTTTCCGCCGACTTCAGAGCGTCGAGCATGGCGGCAAACATCTCCTCCCCTAGACTGTAGTAAGTGGTCTTGGTGTTGGCATACGGCGGGGAGTACGCGTATTCCTGTATATAGCGGGCCTGTGCCGCCGCAGACGGGTTCAAAGCGTCGATTTCCATCATGACGCCGGGACTCTTTTCCGCGTATTGCTTGCTTTTATCCTCGATAATTTTCATCTTTTCTTTGTCTTTTTTCGTCAAACTGCCACCGCCGAATATCCAATAGAAAATCACCCCAAATATCGGTACGAGCATGATGGGAATAATCCACGCAATCTTATAGGCGGGATTGCTTTTGCTGTTGACGATGCGAATGACCACAACTGCCGAGAAAAAGGCCATAACCCCGTAAAACGACGCAAATGAACCGTTAAAAAATGTGATGATAACGACGAGCACTGCCAACTGAATCAGTATGGCAAAGCTGACGGTAACAGCGCGATGCGTCAATAAATTTATGAACTTACCCATTAAAACCTCCTCAATAACGCCCCCTGATACGCGTTAGGGAAATTGCACGACACAATTTCCCTAAATACGATAATTTCAAAGTTTTTTGATTAGTTACAGTATATAATTTCGGTGGTTTAAAGTCAATATTACGAAAAATATCTATTACGGATTCCGAAATAATAGGTTGGCAAAGTATCACAAAAAGCATACAATAAATGCATCTAATGAAACGAGGAGGTTTCCCATGAACAGTCAAATGATTAAAGAACTTTCAGAAGCATTCGGCCCATCGGGCTTTGAAGAAGAGGTCGTCGACGTCGTCGCCTCTTACGCCACACCACTGACCTATGAGGTTGACGCCATGAACAATGTCTACGTGTACTTGAACCCACACGATCCCAATAAACCGACCCTTATGCTGGACGCACATCTGGACGAAGTGGGCTTTATGGTTCAAAGCATCCACGCAAACGGTCTCATCGCCATGGCCCCTCTCGGCGGTTGGGTGCCGAGCAACGTGCCGGCACATACGGTACACATCAAAACCCAGTCCGGCGACAAAGTCAAGGGCATTATCGCCTCTAAACCGCCCCACTTTATGAGCGACGCGGAAAAGAGCGCCCCTCTCGTGCTGGAAAACCTATTAATCGACGTCGGCGTCACCTCGCGATGTGAAGTGGTGGAACGCCTCGGGATTCAGCCCGGTGACCCCATTGCCCCAGAGGTGGCCTTTTCAGAAAACACGTCGACCGGCGTCTTATTCGGCAAAGCTTTTGACAACCGCTTGGGATGTGCCTGTGTGCTTCAGACACTGCTCGAACTAAAAAGCCACACCGACCTCCCCTTTAACGTCGTCGGCGCCTTTGCCGCCCAAGAAGAAGTGGGCACGCGCGGTGCTCAAGTAACGGCACAGGTCGTCAAACCGGACGTGGCCATCGTCTTTGAAGGCTCGCCTGCAGACGACCTCTATTACGATGCCTATCAAAGTCAAGGCGCACTGAAAAAAGGGGTTCAAATCCGACACCGCGACGCCAGCTACATCAGTCACAGACGCTTTATCGACGCGGCTAAAAAAATGGCCGACCAAAAGAACATTCCTTACCAAAGTGCCGTTCGTCACAAAGGGGGAACAAATGCCGGTAAAATCCACTTGCAAAACAAAGCGGTGCCGGTGCTCGTGCTCGGCGTTCCTTCTCGCTATGTCCACACCCACTACAATTACGCAGCGGCAGAAGACTTTAACGCCGCCGTCGCTCTCGCCAAACAAGTGGCGCTACACCTCGACATCGACGCGCTGACACATCGTGTAAAGTAATTGGAACGTAACTTCTAAGGGGCTGTTATAAAATGCCCTTAGTGTCCAATAAAAAATGACCAGAACCGCTTTTTTAGGGGGGCTGGTCATTTTTGTATGAAGAAAACCACCAGTATTCCTAGTGGTTTTGAAGTGTTTTAGATGTGATGGCAGATTTACCCTGCCAAAGGAGAGCCACAAAAATCACATTCTGAAACAGTCCCCTTCAGTATTTTGTTAATACCTCCACAATTGGGACAATTACAAGACTGATAAACAGGTTTTGCTGTTGGATCAGAAGATAATTTAGTTACATCTTTTTCAAATTGCAAACGGATTTTTCTTCTTTTCATGCCCTTCATAAACATCCACACGCCAATGGCTCCTATCAGTAAAAGGACAATAAGCGTAGCCAGATTATTCAACAAATCATCTTGTATAGAGACCAAAATGACCAATCCAAAAAATACAGTCCACAATCCCCCCACGACCAGTTCAACCTTCTCAATAATGAGACTCACCACAATTGCTGCTTTTGATTTACTCATCATACACCGCCTTTATTTAATTACGTTTACCCATCAATAAAATTGCTCAAGTCTTTTTTTCCATCACTCTATTTATCAAACTATTTTTTAGAACGAAAGATCCTTGAACAACCAACGCTTTACACTTTTTTAATAATTTTTCACTTGGCTACAGCTTTTCCTAAATAAAATATACTGCACACGACTTCCTTGCATTTAATCGTAAGTCTGTCTGATTAGAATACTTTTTAAAGACCACCTTGCTTCAATTGATTCAACTTGATATTTCTATTTTTAATTAAGTCATCAATTGTTTCGACCTCTTTACTAAATTGCCTATCATCAATGGGTACAGCTGATACAATTGATTTAAGTTGTTTTATGGCTTCATCAATCTTAAGCTCAATGTCACTCATAGATGAAGTATCCGAGTATTTTATAGACTCAATCAGCTGATCAACGAGTGCCTTATTGTTGCTTTTCTCTTTTATGAGATTGAGCTCATCTACAAAAGTTCTCATCATAGCTTTTGATTTAAGTGAGACTCTTGCATAATTAACTCGATAATTTGAGAAAAAGGCTTAATCCTAAGTAACAGCCCCTGCCATGCTTTCAAATTTCAATCTTTTGTTGTTCATTATGCTACTAAGAGTTCCTCATTTCTGTTTACTTTAACTTTTGAAGCGATGGTTCCTGCAACCAACGCAATGCAATTTAACAACGCATGAACAGTTGCTTTCTTGATACCTTTAGACCGGATTGAATTCAAATTTAAAATCGTCTTTAGTCGACCGTTGCAACGTTCAACAGAAGTTCGCTTGTTGTATAGAGTCTTCCATTGATCAGATGATCTTAACGGATATCCGATTTGTCTTGGATTTTCTTTACGATTTATCTTGAGCGTATAACCATAATTGCTTGATGAACACCATGCACTCCCATGTGGACAGTTACATTTCCCCAGTACTTGTGGACATCTAAATTTCATGTAATCGCCGTCAATCCCCCAATAAACGAGTTTGTAACCACCAGAACAGACTGGATGAAACTCATCATCTAACCCTTCTGGGGCGGCGTGACTGCCTCTTGGGTTGTAGGCTATGATTGGAGTAGCTTCAAAGTGATTTATTACTGCATCATAGACAGAATTATAATCATATCCAGAGTCCATCGCATAGAACAATGGTCTAAACAGATCTCTATACTGCTTTAGAAACTCTTCAATCAGTGGAACTGCAATTGTTCCATCATGAACATTCGCTGGTGTTACCATAACTGAAAGTGGTAATTCACTGTATGAATCGCTCAGGATATGAAGTTTCCATCCAAACCAACGAATGTTATTACCGTGAGTATCGCGCTTCATTCCCCAGTTTGGGTTGGTGCCGTCATCTACAATATCTTTCTTTGGTTTTGAGGCTTCGAAAGCATCTACCTTAGTAGAGTCTATTGAAATATGACTACCATCAACAATTCCTAATTCTTTAGCATGAACAACTAAATCACCGAATAGTTTCAGCAACGCATCTGATTCTGACAGCTTATCTGCGAATCTGCTGAAAGTGGCTTCTGATGGTACTTTGGATAACACCTCAAAACCACAGTTATAACGTAACACTGGGTTCTCTTTCAACTGTCTCACCAACTCGCTGGTGGTCGAAATTCTCAGAATTTGCTTAGCAATTAATGCGTAAATCATCGGTGCGACTCTGTAACCTTTTGGACCTCTCAAATGACTCTGTTTAGATAATGCCGCAACCAAAGGTGAGATGTTGATCTGAGCAAGAATTAATTCCAATTTCGTTTCTTGCTGAAAGTTCATAATTTCTTCAAAGGAAAATAGACATGTTTGTCGAATATACATAAGTGGAAACTTCCTCCTTCGTTTGGATTGTGTTTGCTGCCACTTATATAATTCGACGTTTGGGGTGAAGTTTCCTTTTTGTTTCTTTAAAAACTTGTTAAATCAACGGTTATAAATTATGCAATTTTCTCAAGTATTTTTGAATCCCTAAGATACCTATTTCTTGATATTACAGAAATAACCAAACCTACTGCAATCACACATACAAATAATAAACTCTGCCCTATAATGAATCCACTATAATAGACAAGGTGTAGATTCATAAAAATAAGGGAAGAAGTAAAAACAATTATTGCATATATACCAATTGTCATTCCCAATCCAACTCTAGTTATAATCCCCGAGGATTTAGCTGAAAAGTATTCTATCAAGACACCGCCACCAAAAAATACAATCTCACTATACAAAAGAAAAGCAAACCCAATAACTGTGCTTGGGAAGATGACTGGATGGCTTAGTATAAAAATCACTACTGATATAAATAATATCAATGCTCCAATAATTGAGATAACTCCCACTCTATTCTTCATACGGTTACCTTAACCCTTCGCCACATTCTGGACAGAATTTGGGATTTCCTGTGATTTTAACGTTGCATTTAGGACACGCATTTGCAACTGATGACCCACATTCTGGACAAAACTTGGTTTCTTTTGATAAACTGCAATCGCAGTTGGGACAAGTTTCAGGTTTTTCATAACCACATACCTTGCAAGCTATTTCACCTTCGTCCATATCCGCTTTACAATCCGGACAAGGGATGTATTTTTTACCGCATTCCACACAGAATTTTGTACCTCTAACTTCACTACCACAACTGGTACACAGGATTTTGAGTTTTTCTGCTTTTGATTTTTCCTCTTGAACTGGCTTGGACACACTATAACCACACGATCCACAGAACTTCTGTTCACTTGGTACTTTAAAATGACATTTAGGACATTCCATAAAGTCATTCTTTTTATTGTCTAAGACCATTTGACTTGCAACATTAGACATTGAGCCTGCCATCGCGCCCCCAACACCGACGCCCATGCCAAGTCCCATACCGGCACCCATAAAAGGTGCCGCACCTGCGCTTTCATTTTTAGCTGCAGATTCCATCGTATCAAATGAACGTTCTTGTTGATAATCATAGCCGATAATATCCATTTCCGCTTTTTTAGCCAAGGCGTTTTTGAGTTTAACGACTGCACTGTCATCTTCTGGAATGCTAATATCATTAACATAAAAGTTAACCAGCTCTATCCCATACTCTTCCATATGAGGTTTTATTTGCTCTTTTAAAGATAAAGACAACTCATCAATGTACATATTGATTTCCAGTAGACTGATACGATTTTTCACAACATAAGTAGAAATCGCATCTTTTGCTTTGGTAATATAAAGTCCTCTAAAATACCGAATAACGCTCTGTTCATCGAAACTAGACATTGTGCCTACCAGTTTTACTAGAAATTTTTTGGAGTCCTTGATTCGAATACCGAACAAACCATTTGAGCGAACTGGAATAAATACACCGTATTTTGGATCTTGTATCTGAATAGGAGAAGCTGTTCCCCATTTTATATCCAGTTTAAACAATCTATTGACATACCAAATTTCAGCGGTAAAAGGCGATCTCCCGCCAAAAGGTAAATTGATAAGTTTGCTTAAACCGGGGATATTTGCTGTATCAAGTGTATGTCTTCCCCCTTTTAAAACATCTAACGCATTTCCCCCTTTAAACAACACCGCTTCCTGCGATTCGTTTACAATAACCTGTGTCCAAGTGCCTAGTTCCTCACTCGGGTATTTCCAAGCAAAAACATTAGGTCCGCCGTTGTATTTCACGACCTCTACTACTGCCATATGTTCTTTCCTCCCTCAAATATTTAAATGGCCATAAGTGATTATCATTTACAAACAGAAATCATTTGCCATTATCCCCAATTATTACTTATCTCATGATTGGTTCTATCTTTATAAGAAATGCTGAGTCATTTTATTATATTTCTCTTACAACAAAAAATCAAATGTAATGACTTAGAAATTCTTTGTAGATTTTGAAATAGTGTTTTCATCGTTATTTATGCTGCCAAAAGCGCCTCTTCTCCCTTTGTTTCCAGTTTTGAAGCTATGCCACTGAAATACAGTTTAGCGACGTGTGTACGGTTGCCCTATTGGCGTAACTCTATAGCCCCTTGGTCGGCTACTTTTCACTTTTTTACCGGTATAACGATCTTTCACGGACAAGAGTGCGCCATTCCGGGCACACATAAAGAACTCCCAAGTTAAACTTAGGAGTTCCAACACACCGTAAAAAACACGCGCCCTGACGAACAGCATCGGGGGATTACAGTAACTGCCCTAATAAACCTCCTACACCTTCTCCCCCTCTATCGCGTCGTTCAAGTCGTTGAGGTACATCCAACGCGTCATCTTTTCCTCTAGTGCCACTTCCAGCGCCTCTTTCTCATCTGTAAGGGCTTGAAGTTTGACGTAATCGGTCGTCTCCTTTAGAAGTGCCGCTGCCTTTTCTTCAATCTGGCTCTCCAGTGCGGCAATATCAGATTCGATAGTCCCCCACTCGCGCGCCTCTTTAAAAGACATCTTTAGTTTCTTTTCTCGTACCGGCCGTTCTGCGGGTTTGGCCTTCTTTTCCTCGACAACAGGTACTGCCGCAGGTTTGAGGTCTAGGTAAGTCGCGTAATTCCCCGTGTACGACACCACGCGTCCGTCTTCAATGACGAAGAGTTTTTCGCAGACCTTATCCAGCAAGTAGCGGTCGTGGGACACGACGATAACCACGCCACCAAAATTTTCGAGGTAATCCTCTAAAATCGTCAGTGTCTGAATGTCGAGGTCGTTGGTGGGCTCGTCAAGCAAGAGCACATTGGGGTCGCCCATTAAAATACGCAGAAGGTGAAGACGCCTTCTTTCGCCGCCGGACAACTTGCCGATGGGCATAAACTGAAGCGTGCTGTCGAACAAAAAGCGTTCCATCATCTGCGACGCCGTAATGCGGTCGCCTTCAGCAGTCCTGACGTACTCCCCGGCCTCTTTGATGTAGTCAATCGCCCGCATCTCTGCCGGCATGTGCATCTGATCTTGTGTAAAGAACCCAAAGACCACCGTGTCGCCGACGTCAATGCGCCCGGCAGTCGGCTCAATCTCCCCCGCTATGATTTTCAGAAGCGTGGACTTGCCGATGCCGTTGGCGCCGAGGATCCCGATGCGATCGCCCTTAGCCGCGGTATACTCAAACCCTTCAAAGAGCACTTTGTCGCCATATGCCATAGAGAGGTTCTCAATCTCCATAATTTTACGTCCCAGCCGCGCACCGCTAAAGCTGATGTCCATCTCGTCGTCTGTGGCCTGCCCCATAGACGCTTTGAGCGTTTCAAAACGTTCAATACGCGCTTTTTGCTTCGTGCTTCGCGCCCGTGCACCGCGCTGAATCCAAGCGAGCTCCCGTCTATAGAGATTCTCCTTCTTCGTCGCTTCAGCAGACTCCAATTGCTCGCGTTCCGCTTTCTTTTGCAAAAACACGTTGTAGTTGCCTTCGTAGGTATACACCGTACCGCGGTGGATTTCAAAGATTTGCGTACACACGCGATCTAAGAAATAGCGGTCGTGTGTAATCATTAAAAGCGCCCCTTTAAAACGCTGTAAATACGTCTCCAACCATTCGATGGTGGTGTTGTCGAGGTGGTTGGTCGGCTCGTCGAGAATCAAGAGGTCGCAAGGTCTAACCAATGCCCCTGCAAGAGCAACGCGCTTGCGTTGTCCCCCTGAAAGGGTCTTTATTTTTGCATAAGTGTTGCCGACGCCCAATTGTGTGAGCACCGTCTTGGCATCGCTCTCAAGTTGCCAGAGCTGCATGGCATCCATCTTCTGAACGAGTGCCGTCATAGCTTCCGGAGAAACTTCGCCGTTTTCAGCATGCGCATAAGCCCGCATGACTTCAAAGGCCTCTGACGTACCGGCAAAAACGTAATCCATAACTGTGTCCTCCGGTTCAAAAGCCGTCTCCTGAGGCAAATAGCCGATTTTTAGGCCGTTCTTTTTGAGAAAGCGACCGCTGTCCGGCGCTTCGAGTTCCAATATCAATTTCAGCAAAGTGGACTTGCCGGTGCCGTTGACGCCGATAATGCCCGTTTTCTGCCCTTCCTCTATACTAAAGTTTACCGCTTCGAGCAACTGACGCTCGGTGTAAGCCTTTCCGATGTTTTCTGCTGTGAGCAAATGCATGTGTTCACCCTTCCTTTATTTCAATATCTATCAAATTATATCACCGACCTGTAAAAAAGTCCAAACCGTTGCATAAAGGCGTAAAATCTGTTACCGTAAAAAGAAAAAAAGGAGTCCTTATGTCTACACTGATTTTTTTCGATATCAACGGCACATTAATCGAACGCGATGCTCGAACCGATTTGCCTATAGAAGAAGCGATGAACACCTTGCTCGACACCCAAGACGCCTTAAAAGGCGTCGATACTGCGGCACGGAGCGACAAGGACGTTTTTAAAGAGGTTCTGGGCAAGTTCAACCGCCCCTATACAGAAGCGCTTTTCGAAACCCTGTGCACCTTGTACCGCACGCAACTTGAAGCCTACAAAGACAGCGATGTCTGGCGGGCCAATGTCGACGCCGTCCCATTTGTCAAAGCCCTTGCCACTAAAGACGTCGACCTCGCTCTAATCACCGGCGAATTGTCCTTAGGCGCTCAGTACAAACTGGAAAAAATCGGCGTGTACGCGCACTTCCCCGTGGGCGGCTTTGGCGAGGACGGTCTCAAGCGCTTTGAAATCGCAGAGAGCGCCTTGAAAAAAGCCGAGGCCCATTACGGGAAAACCTACGACCGCCTCTACGTCATCGGCGATACCGTTTTGGACATTCAAACGGCGCGCCATATTGGCGCAAAAGCCATTGCCATTGCCACTGGTGCACACACAGCAGAGGCGCTCGCCGCAGAAAATCCGGACAAAGTCATTCACACCTTTGCCGAACTGGCCGATTACGAAGTGTTCGCCGAATAGCCAAGCGCCTTGTCCAGCTAATTTTAAAGCCGACGCGACGTCGTACTGCCCGTACGCATCGTGTCGGCTTTTTTACAGTGGGTTGCTACCCCTTTAGAGACGCCAAAGCGGTGTCCAACGTCTGTACAATGGAAAAACCCAAGGCTTCAAAACTCGCAGAAGCCTCTGTAAATGCGTACACCGATTTTGAAGCAGAGGCCTCTGTCAGTACCTTACAGATTAAAGACGTTCCAATGCCGCGGCGCCTCTGAGGCGGTGCCACAAAGACGTCGTCGAGACAAAAACCACCGCCTTTTGTCCAGTGCCCGTACGCAACCCCTACATACCGCCCGCCCGACTGCACTGCGTACAGTCGATACCCCGGCGTCTGCACCGCCGATTTAAGAGCCGGAATTTTGTAGATGGCGTCAAATGGGATGCACAATTGCGTCGCAAGGCGCTCATCCCAATGCTCAAGGCAAACGACAGCGGTCGTCCCCATGCGGCCGGCCACTTTGTCAAATGCCATCTTGTACACTTTCAAACCACTAGTGACCTGAAAGTCGTTGGCGTTAAAAAGGGCCTCGTTGGCCTCAAAGTACCCGCTGTCCTCAGCACTTTGCACAATTGTCGGCACCACCCCTTTTAACTGATAAAAGCGCTTGATAAAACGCAACGTCCCTTCTAAATTGCGCACCTGCGCCTTTCTCACCACAGCGATGTTGCACGTTCTATCCTCTGCACTGTGATAGAGCGTTCCAAAATCCATTTCAGTCCGCGACGCGAAAGGCAGTGCCCCCACGTCTTCTATTGCGTCTCTTCCAGTCACATTCTCCCCCTGTTGTCATGTGGTTCTATACGTTTTTAAAGGCTCGGGAAATACGCTTGACAGGGCGTGTACGGCCATATGGTGCATCGCGCGCGTCGACGCCACATAGAGCATCTTGACGTCGAGTGCATCCAGTGTATACGCTTCTTCAAGCGATACGATAAACACGGCGTCAAATTCCAGCCCTTTGGCAATATAAGCCGGTAAAATAACCATTCCCGCTTCGTATTCCGATTCGTCACCCTTTAGCATTTTAGGTGCATATTGCTTGCGCTTTTTCAGCGCCTGCAATACTTTTTTACATTCGTTTTCCGTCTTTAAAATAAGCGCTATCGACTGATAACCTGCGTCGACACATTCCGCTAGTCCGTTCTCCAACGCGTCATACAAAGCTTGTTCCGACGCATGTGACTCAATTACAGGCTTTTCTCCGTGGCGAATAACGGGTTTTGCCAAAACTTTTTCAGCGTTTTCCCATTTGCCGATGATGTGGTTGGCAACTGCCATGATTTCCACAGTCGTTCTGTAGCTTTGTTCAAGTGTCAAATACGTCACGTGGTCTTCACGGAATACTTCGCCGATGAGCTCTCCCCAACTGTCCATACTTCTATAAGCGTGAATCCCCTGTGACACATCGCCGAGCAGTGTCAGCATCTCTGTCTTACAGACGTTTTGGATAACGGCCACTTCAAAGGGGCTGAAATCCTGTGCTTCGTCGATGACAATCGTCTTGATGTCACTGGCGCCGTCTACGCCGAAAAATAGGGCTTTGAGCAGTATCAGTGCCGCCATATCTTCTTTTTCCAGTTGACGTGCTTTCAGCTGTGCTTCAAGATGTGCCCCCACGGCTTCCGGCGCCGAGGGCGTCGATTGAAGAAAAGTGGCAAATGCCCTGTAGTGGTCGAACAACTTGATTTTTTCAAAGGCCTGCATATACACTTTGACCAGCGTTTTTACATCGGCGTCCAACTTTTGGAGCCGCGATGCCTTTTCGTCCATTAACGCCACAACTTTTTCCCGTCGCTGTTCGTCAGGTGGCAGTGTTCTGAGCAGGTGTTCAATGGTGCCGTCATAGTGTGTTACGGCGCGTTTTCTCAGCCGTTCAAACTGTTGTTGCGTTCTTATTTTCAATGTTTTTTCCAGTGTCTTCAATCGCCTGTATAGCGGCAGGTGTCCCAAATCCTCACGTAAGAGCTTTCTCATTTCTCCGGCAGACATGAGCACATGCCCCTCGTAGACAAAGGGCACCGTCGGTAAAAACGCCGCTTCGCAAGCTTTGAAGTACGCTTCCACATGGACTTTGTACGCCAATTTCCCCTTGTACTTTGAAACCGACAGCGCCGTATCGTATCCGCGCTCAAAGTAAGTCGTCAGTTTTTTCATCGGCGGCTCGATTTTCATTCGAAGGCCCGTGCACCCTCTAAAAAAAGCTTCAAAAGTCGTCTGGACGACTTTCTCCACACCGAGCTCCGGCAACACTTGGGAAATGTAGTTGAGGAACAGGTGATTGGGTGCCATAATCATGAACGCTTCAGGCCGTATAATGTCCTGATACGTGTAGATAAAGTAAGCGATTCTATGAAGGGCTATAGTGGTCTTGCCGCTGCCGGCGACGCCTTGTACAATCAGGGGCTTGCGCATATCTGCCCGTATCACTCGGTTCTGCTCCGCCTGTATCGTCGTGGCAATATCTTTTAACCGGTTGTCGGCACCTGCATTCAGTGATGCCTGCAGCAAAGCGTCGTTGGTGGCGATGTCGATGTCCATATACCGCTTGAGCACGCCTTTTTCAATCTCGTATTGGCGCTTGAGCAGGAGTTCGCCGCCATACGTTTCCCCTTGCGAATCGTAAGTGGTTTCACCGAGTCGACCCTCGTAATAAACACTGGCAATCGGCGCGCGCCAATCGACAATAATCGGCAAATCGTCGTCTTCTTTCATCAACGACGTCTTGCCGATGTACATTTGTTCGATTTTGTCACTGCCGTCTGCCCTAAAATCAATCCGTGCAAAATAAGGTTTGTCATAGGAACGCGTCAAACTCAAATAGTTTTTTTCCGCCATCTCCATATAACGCGTGTTTAACATAATGCTGATGTAGCTTTGCGAACCGTCCAGGACATCGAGATCGGCCATGGCCTCTTTGACGTTCCGCCCGTAGAGCGCTTTGTACTGCTCAGTGGCGTGAATGGTCATGCGCATATAGTCTCTTGTAAAGGAGAGCCGCGCTTCCTCTGACTCGAATTCTGGGTGTTTTCGTTCAGTCATCATTGCCTCTTTTCTCATAGGGAAATCGCTTGGATTTCCGCGCGTTTAAGTCGACACTGGTGAAATTCGTGGAAAATTATTTTACCACATTTAACGCCTTGGTTTCAATTGGGCATTTAAAGAAAGCGCCTTTTTTGATATAATCTTAATCACTATGTAACGAAAGGACCTATTATGAAACGTTTTGAGGAACGGGTGTACCCTAAAAATATGCGCCCGACCAACGGCATGCTCATTGAGCATCAAGCGCGCTACGACTTCGTCAAGTCTCACTGTAAGGGCCGTGTCTTAGACATCGCCTGCGGCTCAGGCTACGGCGCAGACCACATCCACAACCTCCAAGTAACCGGCTACGTCGGCGTCGACATCGACGCGGCAACTGTCGCTTACGCAACTGAACACTACGGGGGAGAAAACCGCCAATTTCTCGTAGGGGACGCACTGGACAAAACACTGCCGTCAAAGCTCGGCACTTTTGACGTCATCATCAGCTTTGAAACCATCGAGCACTTTCACGGCGACAGGCAGTTTCTTCAGACGCTCTACGACCTCTTGGTTCCCGGCGGTACGCTGTTTATTTCGACGCCATTTGGCAGAGGCGTCGGCCAGCCGTGCACTTGTCCCTACCACGTTCACCAATACACTGAGGCCGAATTTTTAGAGCGCCTCGAAATTTTCGACCAGGTGACTATGTACCATCAAGTTGGCGACACCATTGAACAGCCTTTACCTGAAAAACGGTATTTTTTAATGCTCGCAGAATGCAAAAAACTCTAAACCAACGCGTTTAGAGTTTTTCTTTACATATGCGGTTTTACTTTTTCAACAGTTCTCACAACGGGTTTAAATAAAAACAGCGCAATGAGAAAATTTGACACGCCGTGTACGATATCAAACGGCAAGCCGCTGATCCAATACGTAAAGCCGTAGGCGGCGCCGTAAAAAAACGACTCAAAGATAGCAAACATCAAGCCAAATGTGAAACCAAATACTGCCGAGAGCCCTGCATAGGCGTATTCATTTCGCGTAACCCTCGACAACAAACTCGCCATCACAATCAGCAACGGCCATATAAAGTAATAGCCGATTATCCAAGTCCCAAACCCCCACAACAACACCTCGGTGGTTACAAACACAAACGCTGCAAGCAGTGTCCGCGTCTTGCCAAAAACAACGGTGTACACAATGAGCAAAAACGTGACAATTTCCACGTTTGGAATGCTAAATAAGGCCATCTTACCCGCGGTTAGCGCCGCGGATAAAATGGCTATGAGGGTTAAATCTCTCGTTTTTATTCCCAATTTTGAATCTCAAACCGATAGACGTCGCCGTCGAGTACCGGAATGTCTTTTACGCCGACCATAGCGGGTTCTCCATTGATGGAAATGTGGTAAAACTCTTTCTTTTCTTGCGTTGCCACATACCCTTTCATACCGATGAGCATCGGTCCAAAATCTTGTTCGTCAAATACAGTCCCGAGTGTTTCTTTCTTCTCTTCGAGCAAATCGTATAAGTATTCTGCATCGGTGTGAAGTGTCATTTTTTCATCGATGTTTTCCGACGGGATAACCACTTCAACTGTAACGGCTTTTGAGCCCTCTTGTGTTTCTGCACCGAAGAATTGATTGTAGGCAAAAAGTGCGCCTACTGCAACCAATACCACAACCAGTGCAATGACCAGTTTGTTTTTCATTATAGCCTCCTTAGTAATTATCCGCTCTCGCACTGAGAACGTCTGTTTTTTTTTCAACAACATCCGACGTCGTCTCGAGGTTTTAAGTCGATTCTCACCACCGAGCTTTACTCGGCAACCTTTCTAAAAATCGCTTTGTCTCAAGAGCGCCTTCTCACGCGTAAAAAGCCCGTTCTCCAAAGGGAAAACGGGCTGTATCAGCTTCATTTCCATCCCACTTCCCAGGAGACTTCTATCGTTCATCAACGGCAGGTCTACCGGCTAGGCTTCATCCTCTGACCACCCTTCCCGCTTGCGCAGTGGTATGTGGCGTTCGTCGGCCATACGGTTGCTGGGACAGCTCGCTAAGCGATTCCCTATTAAGTCTTGCGACACCTGTTGACGTTCTGTTGTTCTTACTCATTATAATGAATTTAAAAGCCAATTGCAACTAGATTTTGAACTTGCTGATTTCTTCATTGAGGTGGACAGAAATTTGGTTGAGGTCTTGTGCGGACTTCGCCACTTCCTCCACGGCAAAGGTCTGCTGATCCATAGAAGCGGTTACCTCTTCTGAAGCGGCAGCCGTTTCTTCTGAAACAGCTGAGATGTTCTCAATACTGCTGACGATGCGCTCCTTGTCTTCGTTAACTTCCGATACAGACTGACCGATTTCATCGATGTTGCGCGTGATTTTTTGGAACGCCGACTTAATGGTTTCAAAGGCGCCGATAACGTCGTTCACCGCGCTGTTTTGATTTTCTGAGATCGTCTTGAGCGTCGTCATACTGCTCACCGACTCAGCACCGTCTTGTTGGATGTTGAGGACGATTTCTTTAACCTGCTCTGCTGCATTGGCAGACTCTTCAGCCAGCTTTCTGATTTCCTCAGCGACAACTGCAAAGCCTCTGCCGTGCTCTCCGGCGCGCGCCGCTTCAATAGAGGCGTTAAGTGCCAAGAGGTTGGTTTGAACTGAAATCGCCGAAATGGAATCCAAAATACCGCCGATTTCCTGTGTGCGATCGTTAAGTTGTAAAATAACAGTTTCAATGGCCTTGTTGGCGTCCATCGATTCTCTGTTCTTATCGCTGAGGTCGCCGACGGATTTAAGACCGCCTTCATACGCCTCTGTTGTGCTCTTAGCAGAAAGCAGCATCTCGTCTGTGAACTCGTTGAGTCTGACGAACTTCTCTGAGAGTGCACGCGCCACCAAAGTACTCTGCTCGGCATCTTGTGCTTGATCTTGTGCCCCTTTGGCGATGTCTTCAACAGTCTTCGCCACTTCGTCTGCAGAAGCACTTACTTCTTCACTTGTAGCTGCAAGGCTTTGCGACGACGTCGTCAATTGTCCGGACACTTGCTGAACATTGTTTACCAACTTCCCAAGGTCTGAGATGGTTTCATCAAAGAACTTGCTCAACACGCCGATCTCGTCTTTGGATTGAATATCCGAATGAACACTGAGGTCTCCGGTACGAGCGGTTTTCATCGCTTCGACAAGTCGCTTGATGTTATCGTTAAAGCTCTTTGTAAACAAGAAGACCAGTATCACGGCAATGACAAAGCCGAGCAATGACGCCAAGGCGATGTTTGTAATAATGGTGTTTAAATCCGCTTGAATTTCGTCGTAATAGAAGCTTGAAACAACAGTCCAGCCCACGCTTTCAATCGGTGAGAACGAAGCCAGTTTTTTGTGCTTTTCACCATCTTCTGTATTGGTGTAGTCTAAGGTCTCCATGCGGCCTTCAACCAAAGCGGCTTTAATGACTTCAGAATCCATCTCTTCGCCGATTTTTGACGGGTTTACATGGGTCATAATAATGTTGTTGGCATCCACGGTAATCGGATAACCTTTTTCGCCGATTCTCAAATCTTTGGTCTGATCGTTTAGAGTGTCGAGCAATAAATCAGCGGCGATAACGCCTGCGAATTTTCCCTGTGCGTTGTACACCGGTGCACACGCTGTAATCATCATGGCGTTTACCGTGTCGTCGAAATAAGCGTCTGTCCAGACAAATTTACCGCTGTCTTTGGCCAGTGTGTACCAGTCGCGCGTCCGCGGATCGTAGTCGCTTCCGAGGTCGTCGTCCGGTTTCACCAACATCTTGCCGGCTGTCGTTCCCATATAGATGGAGAAAATGCCGTCGTTGCTCGACGCATAACTGTCGAGGACTTCTAAAATAGCGCGTTCGTTTATCGCCGGATCCGCCAGCAACGCCTGTTTAGAAAGCGCTTCGACAATGCCCTGATAGCCCGACAAATAGCTTTCCATAGACATGGCTATCTGATCGCCCACATCCTGTGTGGCTTTTAATTGGTCGCTCTTAATAATACCGGATACCCGCCAATAAGTGAGCCCCCCCACTAAAATTTGTACGATTAGAATAACTGCTACAAAAATTGAAATGACCAGTTTTCTAATACTTCTCTTAACTTTAATCTCATTCATACAAACCCTCCTCGCTATAAAAGCGCCTCATTAAAAAATCGTAATATTCGCTTTTATACCCCGAGTTCGATCCATTCATTCACCAGTACCCCTACAAAAAGTAGTATATTTACAACTGTTGCTGTCATAACGAAATTTTTAACCGCCAAAACAAAGGTTTTTCCCTTTACAGGTGCTTTTACAAAGCGCTCGGTCTGCCTGTAGACAATCGGCGTCAAAACAAAAACGCCGAGCAGTACCGTCGGAAGAACCCCACACAATACTCCGATTAAAACCACGGCGTAAGCCGCTATGACATTGCCAATATAAAGTTTTACTGCAGCCTGACGGCCGATGGCCACCGGTAGTGTATGGCGTTTGTTAACGATGTCTTCTTCTCTGTCGCAGATGTTGTTGGCCAACATGATGTTGGCAATCAGCAGAACAAACGGCACGCAAAGCCACGCGATAGGCAAGAGCACCTGATGCGCTAAGGCAACAGTCAACCAGCCGCCTTGCAAGTGTACGCGAATAGGTTGCTTGCTGTAACTGTGGATATAAAACGCTAAAAACGGAATGATGCCCCCCATAAAGCTGCCGCTAAACACCTCGCCTAAAATGGTTCTCGATATGGGCAACGGTCCAAGCGAATACAGCATCCCGACGCCAAAGGAAGCCGCACCTAATAAAAGTACAATATAATCCGTTCGAACAAATAAAACAAGTCCTATTATAACGGCTAGACCAAAGAGTGCATATAGGACCAATTGCGCATTTTTGACCGACAGTTCACCTGCCCCCATGGGGTTGTGCACTTCGTAATGATACCCTTCTTTAAGTTCCGCTTTTTGATAGTCCATATAGTGGTTGAGACCTGTGGTGCCCATATCCACGAGCAACAGGGCCGTCAGCATCAACAGCGCGTTAATCGCATCGAGCTCAACACCGGAATAAGCCGCCATCAACGTCCCCATCAAAAACGGCAGGACACTTGCGACTTTTGTCTGAATTTCTACAAATTTTAAAAATTTCTTAATCATCTTTTTTCACCTTCTTATTATTCTATCGACACATCGATTATACAGTATACCATATATTAAAAAGCTTGTAACATCAATTGACGCCTTATGTTCGGAAACGTATAATAATATCAGATTGCATCATTGGAGGTGTTTCATGAAGAATATACGATCGTACTTGCTGATTTCACTTGGGGCACTGCTGGTCGCTACCGGCATCTGTCTCTTCTTTATTCCGGCGAACCTCGCAACTGGGGGTATCACAGGTCTCGCCCTTGTTACGCATAAGCTCGTTCCCGCAATTTCCATTGGGAACGCTCTGCTTATCCTCAACGTCGTGCTCTTCGGCATCGGCTTTTTAACCATCGGCAAGGCTTTCGGCGCGAAAACCATCTACGCTGCTGCCCTATTGACAGGGCTGGTATACGTTTTCGACGCTTTCGTCACTCTAGACGGTCCGATTGTCGACGACTTACTCGTCAACTTAATCGCCGGCATCCTCGTATCTGGGTTGGGCCTCGGCATCGTCTTTAATCAAAACGCCTCGACAGGTGGTACCGATATTATAGCAAAGGTGTTGAACAAATACCTCAACATCGATATCGGCCGCTCACTGCTCATGGCGGACTTCGTCGTCGTCACACTCGCCGCTTTCAGTTTCGGCATAGAGCTGGCTGTTTACGCACTTCTCGGCATTATTATGAACGGCTTTATCATCGATGCGGCCATAGAGGGCTTCAATCTAAAAGTCAATGTGTCCATTATCTCGAGCGAGTCCGTTGCCATTCAAAAGTATATTGTGGAAAGTCTCGAAAGAGGCGCCACCATCTACACGGCTAAAGGCGCCTACACCATGAGCGACAAAGAAATCATCACGTCGGTGATGGGTAAAAAAGAGTTCGTCCGATTGAAAACCCACGTCAGAGCCCTTGACCCTAAGGCATTTGTGATGGTCTCTAACGTGCGGGAAGTCCTCGGCGAAGGCTTTTTCAGCTAGAACATTAAAAAAAATTAATCACCTGAATTTTCTCTTGTTTTTTATAAAAAAATCATTTATAATAACAAAAGAATGCCGTCGTAGCTCAGCAGGTAGAGCAACGCCATGGTAAGGCGTAGGTCGTGAGTTCGAATCTCATCGTCGGCTCCAATTCAAACCTCTAGCACAAGCTAGAGGTTTTTCTTTTTTAACAACAAATGTTGTTGCAGAAAAACAGGGAACTTTAATGGCTTTGTGGAGGCGTGCATTTATTACCCCTACTGCCAATCCGTAAACACATGCCAACGACTTGTCTAAATTGAGGAGGCTTTTATGAAACCGTTTAAAATGGATTTTCACGTCCACAGTGACTTTTCAAGTGACTCAAAAGCACCGATGGAAGAGATGCTTCAAGCGGCAATCGACCAATCGGTAACCCACATTGCCTTCACCGAGCACGTGGATTACGACAGCGACCCATCGCTTCGCACCACCGAGTGGGATTTTGACCAGCCGGCTTATTTCAATCAAGTCGAGGCATTTAATCGCCGGTACGACGGCGTTATCAAGTTACATTATGCGGCAGAAATCGGCCTTCAAGAAATTTCAGCAGAAAAAAACGACGCTCTGTGCAAAGCTTATCCATTTGATTTTATTTTGGCCTCGCTTCACACGCTGGAAAAAAAAGACGTCTACCTCAGCCCACATTTTACAGACGGCTCTGCTAAAACGGCCATTCAAACGTATTTTGAAGCGTACTTCAACAACATATGCGCATACGATAATTACGACGTTCTCGGACATCTCGATCTCTACCTGAGGTACCACCCTCAGACGAGAAATGTCCCTTTTTCAGCTTTTTCAGATTATGTTGAAACGCTACTGAAGAAGGTGATTGAAAGTGGCAAAGGCATCGAGGTCAACGCCGGTGGTCATCGATACAACCTCGGACACAACAACCCCGACACACCGATTTTAAAGCTCTACAAAGACCTCGGTGGAGAGATTATCACCCTCGGCAGCGATGCCCATTCCACCGGATATGTCGCCCATGCCTATGAGGCAAATGTCGCCCACTTAAAAGCACTGGGCTTCCAATACGCCTGTACGTTTGAAAAGCGGCAGCCGGTCTTTCACAAGCTGTAGCCTCTGATAAATTTCAAGAAAAAAGACGCCGTCAAGTGCTCACTTGTAGGCGTCTTTTTTATCTTATCAATCTTGTGATAAATATTTATACGAATCGTCTGTGACCTTTTTGAGCACCTCTTCGCACCCCTCTGATTTAAGTAGCGCTTCAAAGAACTCGAACATAATCGCTCTCGACTGAGACATGTGGTTCAGATGGCGGTCTGTCACAACCTGTTTTTCCATATTCCAGTGACAACCTTCAAGTGGTTCTAAAAGACAACTTACCATGACCTCCAGTTCACTAAGCACTGCCGAGTTGTCTATAGATGGACTGATCATGTGCCACACTTTAATGTAGTTGGCTCGACCAAAGGTTTCTCGATCTTCAATCCCAGTCAAGTAGGGGAAGTCGTTTAAAGTGCTCGGCCTTCTGCAGTCGTAAATTAAAGTGAAGCCCACTGTCTTGTTACTCGCCCAAGAGGTCTTCAATAGGTACCCTTCAAGTGTCTTCGTTCTTAAAACTCTAATCCCTCGCATCATCACCTCGCGTTCTATAGAGGATTAAGACTTGTACACCAGCGGCATCACCCAAAAGAAAATAAGGGCCACCGCCGAAAGGATGCGCGTCATTTTGAGCGCCATCTCAGAACGCTCCCTCGTGTGCGTCACACGCCAAAACTCTGTAACTTTTAAAAACAACTTAGGGTTGACGATGCCAAGTGCCAACACCAGTGACAAAACCAGTTTACCAAAAAGATTCATAAAGCTCTCCTTCTCTCATGTGATTTTCTATGATGACACGCACGCCTTTGCGCGAGGGGGTTCCTTTTTCCATACCATTTCAACGGCTACCGCCCCCGCCTCTAAATCCGGTCGCTCGGCCACCGTTTGAAAAGCCGCTTTTAAATAAAAACGATAGGCCTTTTCGTTGGCCTTGTAAACACTGAGCGTCAGCGTGTCCACTTGTGCTTTTGCCGTTTCAAGAAGTGCGCGTCCCACGCCTTTTCCCCAGTGGGTTTCCCGCACGAAAATTCCGGCGATGTAAGTGTCCATTAGACCAATAAAGCCCACGACTTCGCCGTCTGCTTCGTAGACGTACACCTCCGCCTGAGGGAGCTGAGTTTTAACTTCTTCAAAATGCCCCGTCCAATACGAACGCGCCACAAAGGGATGTGCTAAACAATTGGTTTCTAGCCAAATGGCCATAACGGTTTCCAAATCGCCTGTTTCATACTTTCTAATCATCTGTTAACCTGCCTTTTCTATAGAAGTTTTTGAAAGACAGCGTACAAGATAAAGGTATACCCGACACTGAACAAAGTGCCCAGTAAGAAGTACTCTGCAAAGATTTTATGCGCCATCATTTTAAAGCGCGCTAAAGATTTAAGTGCCACGACAAATCCAATTGAAGCCAGTTGTCCGGCCAATAGAAACACAGCAATTAAGAAGCGCTCGAACACGCCAATCCATTTGCCGGTCTTCACTTCGTCAATAAAGTCGTAGTCGGCCTCGACGAGGTCCACTTTCAATTGGTCGTTGAGTTTGGCGGCGTAGTCCGGAACTTTTCGGTAGGCGATGTCGAACAAGAGCGGCACAAAGTAAATCCCCGATAGCGCCGTATAGAGGACGATAAAGCCCGCTTTGAATTCTTCGTAAGACACCCCGTTGCCGTTTAAGAAGGTCTCGACAAAATAGGCGTTTACCGCATGGTACCGAATGGGCACCCCGCGTGCGACGATAAAAATCAGCGCAATATGCACCGCTTGGTCTGCGGCAAACAAGAGTGCTCTAGCAACTTCCGGTGCCCGTCGCTGTTCTCCCCACCTTTGCAGGCCCTCTTTAACGATATCCACCACAATGTGCAGCACCGACACAAGGGCTATGCGCCATAGAATCTCACTGGGATACGCTACAAAAATCACCGGCAACGCCGTGAAAAAGAGCACTGCCCCATGTTTGAGAAAACCTCTTGGATTCAGCTGTGATTTTTCACGTACCATTTGCGTCGTCTGAAAGACGAAGTCCGACAAAACATGTGCGAACAAAAGCACCATCACCAGCATTACCCCACCGCCTTTCTCGCCGTCACCAATGTGTACAGCGCGCTGTACGCTTCCAAGAGTTCCTCCATATTGGCGCTGCTCAAACGTTCGTAATAACTTGAACGACTAATTTTAAGCGCCTGATATGCCGCCGATGGCTCAACGTTTTCAAGGGCATAGCGCATGGCCGCCCACTGCTTATCGGTTATCTTTTCAAGCGCCTTGTGTACCACGGGCAATACCCCGTTGCACACGCTGTCCGTGTGGCTGTAACCGGTTGCCACGCGACCGTCGTAATGTGCGCTCTTTTTCAGCTCAGCCAGTTGGTCCCTTGCGTTCCAAAAAATTGGCCCGTTCATCTCCCAAGAATTCTCTTTTATCGCACCGTCCACTTCGCCGATGCCAATGGCATACCGCGCTTCATACGGCTGTAAGTAGCTAAAGGTCAGCAACAAAAGCCGCCCGATGTCAGGCCTTAAAGGCATGAGCAACTGGAGCTCGTCGCCCTGTGAAACATGGTACTGCCGCTCGGTTTCAAAAGTGGTCTCTATGGCGGCGTTTAATGCGTTCACCTGCGCTTTTAAAGTCGCATCAAATGTCTGAGGGTCATAAGTCGACGACTTGACGATGTCCAGCGTCACCACCATATAGGTGCTGTTTGTCGCCGAATTCTCTTCTTCCAAAACGTACAGTCCACGCGACACATTTCGTATCACGTGCTGTTTCTTCAGTTCGTAAATGTACCAATGTACTGTGCTTTTTTTAATATCGCCGTATACGTCGGCATAAAATGTGTAAAAATCTTTTACAGCGATGGTCTTGTACGCTTTAAATCGCGTTTTAAGGGCTTCAACATGAAGCTTTTGATCCATCTCTTTCACACCGCACCCCCTTTTATACACAGAATACCATATCTCATTTGTTATGCCAATGTTTTTCCGGCTCAAAACCCTTACAAATAAAAATCCGGGTTTTAGACCGACAAATTGTTTTTCCGACTTTTAACCCGTACGGATGAAGGCGGCCTTTTTAAATAAAGTTCAGTAGGCCAATGAACGGTTTTAAAAGCTATTTGACATACTTAATAAAAGTCTCCGCAAACAACTCCGCATGCTCTTTTATCCAGTTGAACTGTCGCGTCCAGTCCTTCCTGTTAAAAAAATCGGCCTCTTTTGTAAGTTTTATTCGACTCGCTTTCTTAGTGGGAAGTTCCATCCACTCAAGTGGGGTTCCCATTGCGCGCTCAATTTCTTCTTTGTGATTAAAGCAGCGCCTCAAATCTCTTTTAAAGTCTCTTCAGTGCAAAATCATCGTTTGTACAATCGTCGTTCCAAACGTACTCAATAAGTGTCGCGATTTCCTCGGCCTTGTCTCTACCACAACAATCGCTGACAAAGCCCAATGCCATATCCATGCCGGCCGATACACCGGAAGACGTATAGTATTTGCCGTCGATGACCCAGCGCGCTTTGTCAACCCAGTTCACTTGATTACTAGTCGCTTTAACCCATGCCATGGCGCGCTTATTGGACGTCGCCTTTTTTCCGTTTAAAGCGCCGCATTTCGCTAGGAGTGCAGCCCCTGTACAAATCGATAAGCAATAAGCTGCCTGATTCGCTAGAGTCTCTAGCAGAGCTAAAAAGGCCGCGTCGTCGACCAACTGCCTTGTACCACGGCCACCGGGGACTACCAAAATCCCCTTTTTATCTGCATTTAGAATAGATTTCGTCGCTATCTGAGCTCCCTGTGCCGATACAACTGTCCCGCCAAAATGAGAACAATAAGTGAGCTTAAAGCCCTCTATTCGTCCCAAAATTTCAATCGGGCCAAAGGCGTCTAAGGTTTCAAATCCGTCAAAAAGCAAGAGGTTGACATCCATCTTTTTATCCTCCATTTTGTTTTCTAAAGGGCGTTCAGCGCTATGTAATTTCAAACACGCATGCACTTCACCGACAGTTAATGATACCATAAAATTTCTAGACTGTTTAGAGCGCATAAGAAAAGCGGCAACTCTATGGAGATGCCGCTCTACATTTATTCTACTTCCAGTCTCTGCTCTCTACTCCACCGTCACACTCTTCGCCAAGTTTCTCGGCTTGTCTACATCGTTGCCGCGGAGCGCAGACACGTAGTACGCAAAGAGTTGCATCGGTACCACAGCTAAAATCGGCGTCAACATGTCTTCCACAACGGGAATGTAGAACACTTCGTCTGCCGTATGGTGCACTTTCTCGTGACCGCGTTTGGCCACGGCAAAAACATGGGCACCACGGGCCATAACTTCCGTGATATTGGAAAGCATTTTATCGTACAAGCGGTCTTGCGTCGCCAGTGCTACCACAAAGGTATTGTCTTCAATAAGGGCAATCGTCCCGTGCTTGAGCTCCCCGGCGGCAATGGCAAACGAATTGATATACGAAATTTCCTTGAGCTTCAAAGAGGCCTCGTGCGACAAATCGGCGTCGATGCCTCTGCCCATAAAGAAGACCTTTTCGTTGTTGAACTGTTCAGCGGCCAGCTTTTGAATCTGCTCGCTCTCGTCGAGAATGCTCTGTATGTGCGCAGGCATCTCTTTTAGCGCCTCTATGACCTCGTGGTAGCGCTCTACTGAGAGATTGCCGTTCAGTCGACCAAAGTGTAATGCCAACAGATAAAACGCCGTGAGCTGAGTTGTAAACGCCTTTGTAGAGGCTACACCGATTTCAGGTCCCGCCCAGGTGTAGAAGAGGTCGTGGCTCTCACGCGCCACAGAGCTGCCGACCACGTTGACGATGCTCAAGATACGCGCACCTCTGCGCTTTGCCTCTCTCAACGACTGAAGCGTATCCAACGTCTCACCGGACTGAGATACGGCGATAAACAGCGTCTTCTCATCGATAAACGGATCGCGGTATCTAAACTCCGACGCCACATCGCAAATAACCGGTATCTTCGCAAAGTGCTCAATAGCGCGCTTGCCCACCAGTCCCGCGTGATAAGCCGTTCCACAGGCGACGATGTAAACTCTGTCGATGTTCTTCAGCATGTCTTCGTCTAAATGCACGCCTTCCAACACGAGATCACCTTCTGCATTAATACGACGCATAAGCGTTTCTCTGACACCTTTGGGCTGTTCGTGAATTTCCTTTAAGGTAAAGTGTTCAAACCCTTCTTTTTCCGCTGCGTCTTCATCCCAGTCGACCTTCATCACCGCTCTCTCTTGAACCTGTCCGAGGGCGTTGTAAATGGTTACCGAGTCTTTTCTGAGGTCTACGACTTCGTCGTTTTCTACGAGCAGAATATCCCGCGTGTACTTTAAAAGCGCCGGAATATCCGATGCGATAAAGTGCTCCCCTTCGCCGAGACCAACCACCAGCGGGCTGTCCTTTCTCACGGCAATAAGGCGCTCGGGTTCGTCTTTACAGATGACGCCGATGGCATAGGCGCCCTCCATGCGTCGCACCGCTTTGTTTACCGCTTCTAGCAAGTCGCCTTCGTAATACATGTCGATTAAGTGCGCAATGACTTCTGTATCGGTCTCCGATTTAAACGCAATGTGCTTGTCTTCTGACAGCCAGTTCTTAATCTCCATATAGTTTTCAATAATGCCGTTGTGAATCACGGCGATGGTGCTGTTGCCGTTGGTATGCGGATGCGCGTTTACCTCTGACGGCACGCCGTGCGTCGCCCATCTCGTATGGCCGATGCCCACGGTTGTAGCCATTTGTTCGTCAATCTTGGCTTCTAGATTCTTAAGGCGCCCTTTGGTTTTAAACACTTCGATGCCATCGTTTAAATGTACCGCGATGCCCGCGGAATCGTACCCTCTGTACTCCAGTTTTGACAGACCGTTCATTAAATAAGGAACGGCTTTATTGTCCCCGATATAACCGACAATACCACACATATATAAATTCTCCTTTGTTTTCAAAAAATAAAAAATACCCCTATCTTTGTGCAAAATAGGCGCACTTATAGCATGAACCAAGCCGCTAACTTTGTCCCGGAAATCACTTCCCGGATTTGTATAGCGTTTATCGGTGTTGATTACACCGCGAGGCACCCGCCGAATTTTCGATTAACCTCGCCCTCGTCAACTGATGACTTCATCAGCTCTGGCGCTTTTATTCACTTGTCGCATTCAAATGGCATCACCTCCATCTTTAGGCATTATACCACATCTCCGCCTGTAATAGCATTATAAATTTATGACAATACTAAAAACAACACCTCGATTGAGGCGCCTCTTTAATAAAAACCGTTAAGTCGTCCATGAGGTCTACAACCGCTCCAAGGGCATCGCCTTCAATAAGATGAATCACCGGACGAGAAGGCGAATGTGCGTTCACGGCTTTTACGATGCCCAAGCGCCCATCGCTTAAAATAACAAAAGTCCCCTGAGGATAGAGTTGCACCACTTGATGAAGGAGTTGAAGACTGTCGATGTCCACTTGATGCGGCGCGTGTTTCCTCAGTTCTGTTAAAGCGTCGCTTACAGAAATTCTCTGATTGTATACGCGATCGGACACCATGGCTGTAAACATGTCGCAAATCGTCACAATCCGAACGTGAAGCGGCAGTTTAGAAGCGCCTATGCCCTTCGGATAGCCGGAGCCGTCGAGCCTTTCATGGTGATTCAAAATGATTTCCTCTGAAAAAGAACCCACGTTAAAATAGGCCCTTGTCAAATGCTCGCCATACTGAACATGGGCTTTTAAAGCGTCGTACTCGCTTGCAGACAAAGGCGTCGTCTTGTAAAGAAGGGCATCCGGCACGAGGATTTTCCCTACATCTGCAAGAAGAGCGCCGACGACCATTGCCCTCAGGGTCTTGTGGTCAAGGCCTATCCGCTCGCCAATGCACAGGGCGAGAAACGCAGTCTCTATGGCATGGTCGTAGTGGTAAATCTGTTCGCCCAATAGCTCCGTGGTGTAATAGGTTTTGTCGATTCCGGATGCCAACGCGTTAAACAGTTGGTCGGCAATGGCCTCAATCCCATAGAGAAAAGAAAGCCCCGGTGGCGTCACATGCGCTCTATGGGCTAATATCCCGTCACAGATGTTCTTCATGCAACGCACCATTTGAAACTTGTCGTCATCTGAAATTATAGGGTCGATGACAATGCCCTCAGACAAGGCGTCGTTGATGTATATGTATGGAATAGCCGCCGATTGAAGCACCTCTTTGACAGCAGAGGTCACAGGCGTCCCTTTTTTTACAAGGACATTTAACCCACTGTCGTAGATATGTTTTGCCACAAGTTGTCCGTCTTTTAGTCGACAAGTCTCTTCTAAACGCATAATCGTCCTCCCTGTAGTTTCTTTACCCGATTTAAAGTGATTATCGCATTGGATTTTTTGTGGTATGATAGGAGACAGAAAGGAAGATGATTATGTATTCAGCAATACCCTACAAGCCGACCAATGATGCCATCGTCTATATCGATGTGCGCAGTCCGTTTGAATTCGAAAAAGGCCATATTCCCGGTGCCATCAACGCACCGATTCTTACCAACGAGGAGCGCCAGACCGTGGGCACCCTTTATGTAAACGGCGATATCGACGGCGCCAAACGCATTGGGCTCCAATACGGCAGCGCCAAATTACAGGGCTACTACGACTTGCTCTGTACCCTCAAAGCTGAAAAACCGAAGCACCGCTACGTGTTTTATTGTGCACGCGGCGGCTACAGAAGCCGTTCTATTGCGCTGTTGCTCAAGAGCCTCGACATCCCCGTCTATTGGCTGGACGGCGGTTACAAAAGCTACCGCAAACAAGTGACCACCTACTTCGAGGACGCTCAGTTTCCCGAGTGCATTGTCCTACACGGCTACACGGGCACTGGAAAAACGCAGATTTTAAAAGCTCTGGAGGCGCGTAAAGCGCCCGTCGTCGATTTAGAAGGCGCCGCCAATCACAAGGGCAGCCATCTCGGCGCTATTGGCACAGACGGTTACCAAGCGCCACAGACATTTGAAAACACCCTGTATGAGCAATTGATTCACCTCGAGCAGCCCTATTGCTTCATTGAATCCGAAAGCCGTAAAATCGGCAGAGTCTACATTCCCAAGCCGTTTTTCGAGCACATGAAACGCGGTCAACACGTTTTACTCAACGCACCGGTAGACACACGGGTAAAGCGCCTTATCGACGAATACACCATCGCCGACAACTTTAAACCGCTCTTTGAGGCCAGTTTACCGCGACTCAAGCCCTACGTTGCCCCAGACGTTTTAAAGCGCATAGAAGCTTGTTACGAGGCCGAAGAATACGCCCAGTTAACCGAAATGCTCCTGCGTCAACACTACGACCCGCAATACCTCAAGAGCATCCAAAACCAAACGTATAAAAAATCGCTCAGCGCCGTATCCATCGACGCCTGCGCCGAGGCCCTCATACAGACTTTTCAGTAGACAAAGCCAAAAGCTGCAGCCCCATAAGAAGGGCTGCAGCTTTTATTCAAGGGGGGACGGTTCTTTTGTGACGCTAATTGCGACACTGTAACGCCTCTGAACCTTCAGGGCGCTGTCCTATCAAGGCGTCTGTCCGCTGTCGCTTTCGGTAACGCGACGACGCCGGTCACCCTTTCACTAGGCGGCCATCTCTTGTCGTCTCCATTAGGACGTACCGACACAGTGAGAGACCATTCTCCCTATTCCAACGGTTACAGGCCGCCTAATTATACATAAATGTTAAATTCTAGTGTTTTCTGGCACAAAAGAACCGTCCCCTTTGGTCAAGCGATACAAAGGGACGGTTCTTTTGTGACGCTAATTGCGACACTGTAACGCCTCTGAACCTTCAGGGCGCTGTCCTATCAAGGCATCTGTCCGCTGTCACCTTCCGTAATGCGACGACGCCGGACACCCTTTCACCAGGCGGCCATCTCTTGTCGTCCCCATTGAGACGTACCGACACAGTGAGAGAGCGTTCTCCCTATTCCAACGGTTACAGGCCACCTAATTATACATAAATGTTAATTTTTAGTGTTTTCTGGCACAAAAGAACCGTCCCTTAAAGTTCGTTTTCAATTAATGCCACCAACTCATCGGCAACCGATTCCAGCGTCGCTTGATCTTCACCCTCAATCATAACGCGCACCAGCGGCTCAGTACCGGAAGGTCTAATCAGCACGCGACCCTTGCCGTGAAACGCCTCTTCCACTTCTTTAATCTTCGCGGCGATTTTCTCATTGTTCATGTAATCGTATTTGTGTTCGTTGGCGACACGGGCATTCTTAAGCACCTGCGGGTACACCGTCATAATAGACGCCAGCTCAGAAAGCGGCTTGCCCGTTTCCTTCATAACCTTCAACAGCTGAACAGCCGTTAAAAGACCATCGCCCGTCGTGTTGTAGTCGAGATAGATAATATGACCCGATTGCTCGCCACCGAGACAGTAGTCGGACTTCAGCATTTCCTCGAGCACATAGCGGTCGCCGACCTTCGTCTTAACCGAGGCGATTCCCTTGGACTCAATGGCCTTGTCGAAGCCGAGGTTGCTCATCACAGTGGTTACAATGGTGTTGTTGCGCAGTTTTCCCTGCTCGGCCAAATGGGCTCCACAGATAGCCATAATTTTGTCGCCATCGACCATATTGCCCTTTTCATCTATAGCGAGTAAACGGTCGGCGTCGCCGTCGAAAGCCAGACCCACTTGCGCCTCAACCACCTTCACAAACTTGCACAAATCGTCCATATGCGTCGACCCACAATTGCGGTTGATATTGGTGCCATCCGGTTCGTGATGAATGCTGTACACCTTGGCATCTAATGCGTTGAGCGTCAGCGGCGCCACTTGGAAAGCCGAGCCGTTGGCACAGTCCACCGCCACTTTAATGCCCTTAAAATCCACCCCTTCCAGCGTGTCCATCACATAGGCCATGTACATCTTCTCCGCTTCCGTACACACAGAAATATGGCCGAGTTCAAGGCCGACAGGCATGTGGATGTCCTTTTTTTCCTCGATGCATCTTTCGATGTCATCTTCCATAGCGTCCGGCAATTTAAGCCCTTTTTCATCGAAAAACTTAATGCCGTTGAATTCAACCGGATTGTGAGAAGCCGAGATCATAACGCCTGCGTCTGCACCGAGTTCCCTTACGAGCATCGCCACAGCAGGTGTCGGCACGACACCGAGTTTTATAACGTCACAAGAAGTCGATACAATTCCAGCAATCAAAGCGTTTTCAAGCATATCCCCCGAAAGTCTCGTGTCTTTACCGACGACGATTTTCGCCTTTTTCTTACCGCGTGTAATCACATGTGCGCCGTATTTGCCGAGCGCCATTGCGAGCTCTGTTGTAAGTGCCTCATTGGCAACGCCTCTAACGCCGTCTGTTCCAAATAGTCTTGCCATACTGCTACCTTCCTTATCCTAATGATGTTCCGTCAACATATGTGAAATCGCCTCGTGTACGTGTTGAAGCGCTTCGTGATTTTGTTTGACATCGGGGTTTTCACTATAAAATTGATTGATTTTGTCTTCGATTGCCTGTGCTTTTTCGAGATCCAGTGCCTCGTGATCCAACGCCTCTAAATCCACCTTAACCAGCGTATTGAGCTCCGGAACGTCGTCCAAAATAAGCTGTACGTGTTTCACCATACAGCCGCCGCTCTTGCAGGCGCTGCAGTTTTTACACAACGCATCGACATCTCTTTTGATTTCCTCGCGAAAGGCCTTTAAACGCATCGCACCGGATTTAAGTGCAGAAGCTTGCACTGTCTGAAGCTGCCTCTTAAAGCGCAGCCCTCTGTGCACCGAAAGCCCTGCTATCGCCACTGCCACCACACTGCCGATAGCAACCGTCACATAGGCGGACGTGTACACTTTTGAAAGACCAAAGACCATAAATACGGCAAATGCACTGAGTTTCATATAGTGCTCGGGAATCTTGTTCCCCAATTTTGCGCCGATAAAGATACCAAAAGAACTTACCGCCACCATGCCGAGGCTGGATCCCAGAAGCGTCATCGCCGGCATCGTCGAACTGCTGCCAAGCGTCATGGCCGTCAGCTGCGTCTTGTCGCCGAGTTCGCCTAAGAAAAAGGCCAGCGCCACTGTTACCACAGCGCTTTTTGCTTTTTTGGCCTTGGCATCGCCCTCACCTTCTTCAATGTCGAGAGACATTAAACCGAAAAAGATAAACAGCGCTCCGGCACACAGTTGAAGCAAGTCTACCGGTATTTTTGAAAGAAATAGCGCTCCGAGAACGATTGCGATACCATGATTTAGGAAGCTCCCGATAAAAACACCGGCGAGGATGCCTCGAACGGCATACTGCGTCGCAAATGCCATCGCCATAATTTGCGTTTTGTCCCCCATTTCAGCGACAAATATTAAAAAAAACGCCTTTATTAACTCACTCATTAAAAAAACTCCTTTTACCCCGACTTTTATTATCTCACAAAAAGTCGGCTGCTTCAATCTTTTGCCTATTGAAACGCCATCCGACGACCTGTATAATCAACTTAAACTTTAAACGTCTATTGGAGGCCCCCTATGATTCAGTTCCGCATTGCCGCGCCCCCGGATTTGGTATGTGCCAAACTCGATAAGTTTCTCATTGAAGATTCCTTCGGCTTCAGCCGTAGTCTCGGTTACATCGGTTGCGTCGACAGTTGCACACGGCGATTTTGGGTAGCGGACCATACGCAGCTTTTACGTACGCGAACAGGACTAAAATATTACAACTATCGGCGATTTTGCGCCAGCATTAGACGAGACGGCAACGACAGCCTTGTAGAAGGGCGCTTTAAACTCATGCCTCTCTACTGGCTGACGCTATGCCTCTTCGGCATTTTTATCGGTGGGATTGCCCTGTTGCTCCTCTTGTCGCAGGCGCCCTTCATCGAACTGATAAAGCCCTTTTCAGCACTCATCGCTTTGGCGCTGGGAGCTGCCGGCGTCACTTACTTTAACATCTACAGGAGCCTGGAACGCGAACAGGCACTGGTGAAAATGCTCGAAGACTACCTGAATACCACAGAAAGCTCTAAAATAGACTAAAAAAACTGTCTCCAAATTGCCGGAGACAGTTTTTATTTTGAAAATTATTTTACAGCTTCAGCGCCTTTTGCCAAAGCTTTTTCATTGATTTCCATTAAGTGTGCTTTTGCTTCGCCAAAGATTTTCTTAAGCGCTGCCATAACACTTTCAACAGAGACAATCTTAGTGAGTTCGAGGTACGCACCCAGCATGACCATGTTGGCAACTCTCGAGTTACCCAATTCCACTGCAATGTCGTTTGCAGGTACATAGTACGCCTTGATATCGCCTCTTTCCGCTTTCTTTTCAATAAGCGAGCTGTTGATTAACAGATTGCCATCCGGCAACACATCGCTTTCGAACTTGTCTAATGACGGTAAGTTCATAACGATAGCTGTTGTCGCGTTGTCTGTAATAATCGGAGAACCGATTGGTCTTTCAGAAACCATAACGCTACAGTTCGCTGTACCACCGCGCATTTCCGGACCGTATGACGGTAACCAAGAAACTTCTTTATTTTCAATCATGCCTGCATATGAGATCAACTGTCCCATAAGCATCACGCCTTGTCCACCAAATCCCGCACAAATAATTCTCTCGTTTAACATCTATTTATCCTCCTCTGGTCTTCTTAAGTTGCCCATTGGATAGTAAGGCACGAGGTTGTCTTGTAACCACTTAAGTGAATCAACAGGTGTTAATCCCCAGTTTGTCGGGCAAGTTGAAAGCACTTCTACAATACCGAAGCCTTTGCCGTCAAGTTGTACTTGGAACGCTTCCTTGATGGCTTTTTTCGCTTTTCTGATGTTTGCCGGAGAATCTACGGAAACGCGTTCTACAAAGACCGCACCGTTAATTGTCGCGAGCATTTCTGAAACTTTTAAAGGCATCCCTGAGTGCTCAACAGTTCTACCGAGTGGCGCTGTAGTCGCACGTTGACCGATAAGTGTCGTCGGTGCCATTTGGCCGCCTGTCATGCCGTAGATGGCATTGTTGACGAAGATAGTCGTGATTTTCTCACCGCGGTGTGCCACGTGAACGATTTCCGCCGTACCGATTGACGCGAGGTCGCCGTCGCCTTGGTAAGTGAAGACCACTTTGTCCGGATGAACTCTCTTGATCCCTGTTGCAACTGCAGGTGCTCTACCGTGAGACGCTTCGTGCATGTCGCAGTTGAAATAGTCGTAAGCCAGTACCGAACAGCCAACCGGTGCAACACCGATTGAATCGCCGAGTACGTCTAATTCTTCTAAAACTTCCGCCACTAAACGGTGGATAATACCGTGTGTACAGCCTGGGCAGTAGTGGGTTTGCTTTTCAGTTAAGCCGTTTGTTCTTGAAAATACAGTCGCCATTATTTCGCACCTCCAACCAATTCTTTAACTTTCTCGATAACGCCTTCAGGAGAAGGGATCATGCCGCCTGAACGTCCGTAGAAGTGTACAGGCCATCTGCCGTTTGACGCGATTTTAACGTCGTCGATCATTTGACCCATTGACATCTCAACAGAGACAAGGCTTTTACAAGTTGAAGGAATTTCGTCAAACGCTTTTTCAGGGAAAGGCCAGAGCGTAATCGGTCTGATTAAGCCCACTTCAATGCCTTGCTCTTTAAGCTCGACGATAGCGTTTTTAACAATTCTAGAAGTCGTGCCGTACGCCACTAAAACAACTTCAGCGTTTTCGAGGTTGTACGATTCATAGCGCACTTCTTTTTCTTTCATCTCTGCGTATTTCTCTTGTAAGCGGATGTTGTGCTTCTCAAGTTCCGCAGGGTCAAGTGCCAATGAGTTGATGATGTTTGGCTTTCTCTTACCTTTTGTCCCAGTAGTCGCCCAGTCTTTTTCAGGTAATGTGAATCTTGAAGACGCTTCTTTAAACTCGATAGGCTCCATCATTTGGCCGATCATACCATCGCCTACGAGCATTACAGGGTTTCTGTAGTAATCCGCTGCGTCAAATGCCTCTTGCATTAAGTCTACCATCTCTTGAAGGTTAGCTGGTGCGTATACGAGCAGTTTGTAGTCGCCATTTCCGCCGCCGCGCGTCGATTGGTTGTAGTCCGATTGCGCCGGTTGAATACCGCCGAGACCAGGGCCGCCACGAACGATGTTGACGATAACGCAAGGCAGTTCAGCACCTGCGATATAAGTGATGCCCTCTTGCTTTAACGCGATACCAGGAGATGAAGAAGACGTCATAACTCTTGCACCGGCACCTGCTGCACCGTACACCATGTTAATCGCCGATACTTCACTCTCCGCTTGAACGAAAACGCCGCCGTTTTTAGGCATTTCTTTTGACATATATTCCGGTAACTCATTTTGAGGTGTAATCGGATAACCGAAGAAATACTTACAACCTGCTTTAATTGCAGCTGCACCTATTGCTTCATTACCTTTCATTAATACCTTAGCCATTTTATACCTCCCCTAGATTAAATTCTCTCTACTGTAATGACTGTATCAGGACAGATCATTGCACAGTTTGCACAACCGATACACTTGTCCATGTCCGCAACAGAAGCCGGATGGAAACCTTTTTTGTTGATTTTGCTCGTGTCCATTTTGATGATTTTTACAGGACAAGCTGTTGTACAAAGGGCACAGCCTTTGCATTTGTCTTCGTTAAACGTAACTTTACCTTTCGCCACTTTCATACCTCCCATTAAACATCTATACTATTGACTGGAAGCGCCTTAAACCATCCAGTCTTCCCGCATAATCATATGCACCGGAAGCACTTCGCCCTCTATGTCACCAGGTAATTGGCGGGTAACCTTTTCCAAAGTACTGACATATCGAACCGGTATATTGGTTTGTTTCGACACTTCCATGACCAATGTCTGACCATACATCACATCTTCAGCAGTTGTCGATCTGAGAAGATGTGTATTGTTGATTAATCCCGTCACTTTCACACCGCAAGTGTCTTCGATTTTTCGAATCATCGAAATCACGTCGACAGCCGATTGCGTCTGCTCTCTGTAGGCGTTAATCACGCAAAACATATCATAAGCTCCCGGTTTGAGGTAAGCTTTGTATTGGGCCAAGACCCTAGCGCCGACATCGTCGCCGCCTACATCGAGAATCACTTTTGTCGCCTCGTTTTGAAGCGGTGCCACCAAGCTCGGCGATAGCATGGGTAAATCTAAGTTGGATTCGTGACCAAAGGCGCCGGAGTAGACGCGTATACCGCTGTCTTCCAAAAGGGCCGCCTTCTCTCTGGATCTAAAGTAAGGATTTACAATATCCAAATCACAGATCGCAATATCCGATGTCTGCTTACTTAAAGCCAAAGCGTAGTTGACTGCAAATTCCGTTTTGCCGCTACCGTAATGTCCGATTATGACTCTTATACGTTTGTCCTTCATTAAATCCAATGTCATTTCCTCACCTTTTCTTATTTGTATTCTTGTGCGGTCTCTTCGCCTTTTAAGACTCTTAAACCACCTAATGCAAGAGCACTCATCTCATCTTCGCCAGGGTAGATGACCACCTCAGAGATAAACGCCACGCGCTCTTTGATCCAATCTGTCAACATTTCGCCATAAGCGAGACCACCTGTTAAAACGATGGCATCGACTTGACCTTTGAGCACAGCTGCACAGCTGCCGATTTCTTTGGCAATTTGGTATGCCATGGCTTCAAATACAAGTTTGGCTTTTTCATCGCCGTCTTCAATCATCTTTACCACTTCGCGACCGTCGTTTGTACCGAGGTAAGCGACGATACCGCCCTTGCCCTTGATTTTTTTCTTGATGTCCGCGTGTGTGTACTTGCCTGAATAGCACATTTTAGCGAGATCGCCTACAGGGAGACCACCGGCTCTTTCAGGTGAAAATGGGCCTTCGCCGTCGAGTGCGTTGTTGACGTCTACGACGCGTCCTTTTTCATGTGCGCCGACAGAAACGCCGCCGCCCATATGTGCCACAATAAGATTGAGGTCTTCGTATTTTTTATTTTGTTCGCCAGCGTAGCGGCGTGCAACTGCTTTTTGGTTGAGGGCGTGGAATATAGACGCTCTCTGGATGTCCGGCATCCCTGAAACTCTTGCGATTTCAGTCATTTCGTCGACGACAACAGGGTCGACGATAAACGCCGGGATGTTTAACTGAACAGCGATTTCGTTGGCAATCATGCCACCGAGGTTTGACGCATGCTCTCCTAGAACACCGACTTTAAGGTCTTCAATCATCGCGTCGTTAACAGCGTAAGTGCCGCCTTTAATCGGTTTCAAAAGGCCACCTCGACCGACGACAGCGCTGAGCTTTGTCAAATTGATTTCATTTTCGCTGAGCACTTTTAAAATAACATCTTTTCTAAAGTCGTATTGATCGGCGATTTTGTCGTATTGCTCGATTTCTTCGTTGGAATGTCTAAGTGTCGTTTCAAACACTTCTTTTTCGTTGTCGTAAATGGCGATTTTAGTGGACGTTGAGCCCGGGTTAATCGCCAATATTCTGTAGTTTTCCATAGTTCCCCCTCTATTAAATCGACGACATCAACACGCCAAGTGCAATGGAGTTGAGTTTTGATGCGTCGGAATCCGCTCTGGATGTTAAGATAATCGGTGCTTTGGCGCCGACGATAATACCGGCTGATTTGGCGTTGGCTAAGAAGTTTAGGGCTTTGTAAAGAATGTTGCCCGCTTCAATTGCCGGACATAGGAGAATGTCCACATCGCCTGCCATTGGATCTTTAATCCCTTTGATTTCAGCCGCTTCTTTAGAAATGGCGTTGTCCAGTGCAAACGGTCCACCGACTTTACAACCTGTCAGCGCGCCTTCGGCGTTCATTTTAACAAGCTCTCCAGCATCCACTGTTGCAGGCATTGCCGCATTGACTTTTTCCTTTGCACAGATGACGCCGACATTGGCTTCTTCTATTTCAAGCGCTCTTGTAACATGTAACGCATTTTCGATAATTTGCTTCTTCGCTTTGAGGTCCGGCGCAATGTTCATCGCCGCATCGGTTACCGTAAGAATTTTGTGGTACGTCGGTACGTCGAAGACCGCCACGTGACTGAGGACGTTACCCGTTCTGAGGCCCACTTCTTTGTTGAGAACCGCCTTCAGTATAATCGATGTGTCCACGAGCCCTTTCATAACGAGGTCTGCTTTGCCCGTTGAAACGAGTTCAACAGCTTTTAACGACGCCTCTGCCATATCGGCGATGTCCACGAGTTCAAACTCCGATAAGTCCAGCGCGATTTCCGCTGCGATGGCTTTAATCTTAGTTGCGTCGCCGACGAGAATCCCCTTGACGATGCCTTTTTCGTAAGCCGCTTTAATCGCCTTGAGCACGTCGTCGTCTTGCGCACAGGCAACCGCTACGGTTTTAGGGCCTTTTTCCACTGCAATCTTTAACAATTCATCAAAGTTTTTAATCATTGATGGTCACCTCATTTTCATATATTTTAGCTTTTTCTTCACCAGCGTGAACGCGTAAAAAGCCTAAGTTCAACGCTTCCATTTCGTCTTCGCCCGGTTTGACCACGACTTTTGAAATGAAACCGACATGTTCTGTAATAAAGTCCGTCAAGTACGTCGAGTACGCAACACCACCTGTCAACAGGATGGCGTCCACATCGCCGTTTAAGACGGTGGCCATACCGCCGATTTCCTTGGCGATTTGATACCCCATGGCTTCGAAGACGCATTTTGCCTCTTCATCGCCTGCTTCAATGCGCTTGAGCACTTCTCTCGCATCGTTGGTACCGAGATAAGCGGTCATGCCGCCCTTACCGCGCATTTTCTTTTTGAGCTCGGCGTGTGTAAACTCGCCTGAGAACGCCATGCGCGCAATGTCGCCCACCGGTAAACCACCGGCTCTCTCAGGAGAGAAAGGCCCCATTTCATTGGCGTTGTTGGCGTCGATGATTTTACCTTTTTTCATCGGAACGATTGAAATGCCGCCACCTAAGTGCGCCACTACCAAATTTAGATTTTCGATTTTCTCATCGATGTCTTTCGCATAACTATGCGCAATCGCTCGAATGTTTAAAGCGTGTACCAAAGAGCGTCTTTCAATTTCAGGCATCCCCGAAATCCGCGCCAGCGGTTCGAATTCGTCTACAGCAACCGGATCGACGATAAAGGCGTCTATGCCCTCGCCGTCGGCAATCGCTTTGGCGATTAAGCCGCCTAAATTCGATGCGTGTTCACCTTGGTAACCGATTTGAAGGTCTTTAACCATCGGTTCTGTCACCTTGTAGGCACCGCTCGGCATCGGTCTCAACAGACCGCCTCTTCCTACGACTGCAATCAGTTCAGCTGTCTCCACACCTTGCTTCGCCAGCCACTCTAGAATCGCCGTCTTTCTGAAATCGTATTGATCCGCAATTTTTTCAAATTGATCAAGCTTCTCTGTGTCGTGATCCAAATTTTCCTGAATGCATTTTTCTGATCCCTTAAAAATCGCAAGTTTCGTAGAAGTTGATCCGGGATTAATAACGAGTACCAGTTCTCTTTCCATGCAACACCTCCATCGTTTTTCTCGCACAGTTATATATAAGCAATTATAATGCCAACTTAGATGCGTTGTTTGACAGCACTTGCCAAGTGCGGTATCTGTCTGTGTTTGGCATTTTTTTAACGTTAATTTTTTTGCAAATTTGCTTTGGTCCCCCTGCAAACATGCAAAAAACTTCATGCAGTTTATTGCATGAAGTTTTATAAAAATGCAATTTATTGCATTAATTGATGCCGTGTTTTTTTAATTTGTAGTAAAAGGTCCTCAGTGAGACACCGATGGCTTCTGCGGTCTTCTCACGGCTGTCGCCGTTGGCTTTGAGCGCCGTTAAGAGAAACTCGCGCTCGTACTGCGCCATGGCTTCATCCAGCTTGGGAATTTCACCTTCAAATTCGAGATTTTCCTCGAGCATGCTCATCCGCTCTGCCGCCGTCTCAGATAAAAAAGGCGGCAAATGCTTCATTTCCAACGTATGGTCGTGCATTTTGATGTTGATCATCGAGCGACCGATAAAGTTCTCGAGTTCTCTGACATTCCCCGGCCAGTCGTAAGCCGTCATCCATTTAAGGGCGTTTTCGTGAACGCCGACGACATTGCGTCCATATTCTTGATTGTACTTAATCATCAAATGGTTGACCAGTGCGGGGATATCCTCTTTGTGCGCGCGTAGCGCCGGAATATTAATCGGTACCACGTTGAGCCTGTAGTACAAGTCCTGTCGAAAACGCTTCTCTACAATGGCTTTTTCCAGGTCGACATTGGTTGCCGAGATAATCCGGACATCGATGGCAATGGGCTTGTTGCCACCGACTCTGAGAATCTCTTTTTCTTGAAGTACCCGCAACAGCTTCGCCTGTGTGTTCAGTGAGAGCTCACCGATTTCATCTAAAAAAATGGTGCCGCCGTTGGCCTTTTCAAAGAGGCCGATTTTGCCTCCCTTTGAAGCGCCGGTAAACGCGCCTTCTTCATAACCGAACAACTCGCTCTCCAGCAAGTTTTCGCTAATGGCTGCGCAGTTGACTCTGACGAACTGGGCATACCGACGACTAGAAGCGTTGTGTATCGCGTGGGCGAAGAGCTCCTTGCCGGTGCCGCTCTCGCCTCTGATAATAACCGTCGCAGGCGTTTCAGCCGCGAGCCGCGCTTTTTCTACAGCGTTGAGCAAGCCTTCGTTCTTGCCGATAATGTCGTCAAATGTGTATTTGGCCTCGAGGCTTCTAATGATTTTTTTCGCTTGATCCAGCTGCTTGTAAATTTGATTAATTTCTGTTAAGTCGTGAATAATGGCCACTGAACCTTTAATTTGACCTTTAACCAAAATGGGAGCCGCTTCGGCGATAACCTCTTTTTTTTGAGGCCCAACTTTCAACTTTTTGCCTTTAACCGGCTTTTTAGTCCTCAAAACTTCCATATGAACGCTCTCGCCTTCAGCGAGATCAAACGTACAATCTTTCCCGATAATATCCCGTTCTGTATAGCCGGTGATTTTGGTGTACGCCGGGTTAATCAACACCCCAATTCCCGCTGCATCGACGACAGAAATGGCATCTTGCGTCGCATTAAAAGTGGCCTCTAGCGTCTCTCTGACTTGGTTGAGGTTGGTAATCTGTTCGGCGAGTTCAATCAACTCGCTAATGTCGCGAAAAACGGCAATAGCGCCGATGATTTCACCGTCGTCATCTTTGATGGGCATTCGACTCGTCACAATGGTAATGCCGTTGAGCGGCTGTTGCTGGTTCCGCTCTGCCACACCGGTTTCGAGGACGATGGGAAGTCGCGTGTTGTCTATCACCGTGTTTACCGACTTTCCAAGCGCCTCCTTTCGGCTTTTCCCCGTGAGTCTCTCAGCTGACGTATTAAATAACGTGATGATACCATGCTTGTCGACGACAATCATGGCATCATGTGTAGAATCGAGAATCTTTTGTATCTCTTTATGCATCATCACCCTCCACTGGAAGCTGTGACGACTTCCAGTTCGACGTATTCCGGCTCGGCTTTAAAACCGTCGATTTCAGCTGTCGTCTCCAGCTGAGGAATCAACCGATACGTCCCTTCCTTGTCGACGTCAGCGGCGTTCATAAACGGTTTAAGCGCATCTTCTGTCAAAGCTTCCATCACAGAGGCTAGGCCTTTTACCGTGAATGTAACCGTCTGTGTTTCGTCGTTGTAAGAAACGACATATTCAGGTGCGAGGGTTCTAATTTCCAGAGCTTCAAGGGGAAACTCAAATGTTTTTTCCACAATTGGTTCTATTTCCACCTCGACTTGAACACCGTTTTCAAGATCGTGTGATACGCCTTCAGGCAACGTCAAGTTCTTATTGACAATCAGTGTAGACGCTTCTTCACCGTTGAGGACTACCGGTTCACCGACGACTTTATCAATGCCGCCGACCAGTTCCGCAGCTCCTGAAATCCAGACGGTTTCAGGCAACAGCTTAACCGAGACAACGCGCGTCCCCTCAGCCGGCGCCCCTTCTACGGCCACTTCAAGTGGCACTTCTTTCTTGAGCCCTACTTCAAGTTCCAGTTGAGCTGTAGAAGATTCAAGTGTAACACCGGTGACGACTTCATCATCTGCGTTGTACGGTGCCAAAGAAACTTCCTTTGCCACATCGCCTGTGAAGGTCCCCACATTGACATAGGCGCCGAGATGAGTTACTGTTTCTACGATGCTCTCAGGTCCTACGATGCGGATTTCTTCCGGAGACACCTTACGACTGATCTCATAGTAGTTCTTTTGGAAGTTATCGTTGTAGATGACTCTAACGGGTTTAGGTACCGACACGATGCGCTCTACAGTGAGAACGATTTCATTTGGCACCACTTCTTTAATAATAACTGAATCAGAATTGATACTTCTGTTAATATACACGTTATTAATGCCGCTTCGCACAGTACGCATGTCCGCCCACAAATTAATGCTGCTCGGCGCGAGGTTCAATACGTCGTTACGCCGTCCTTTTACATCAACGGTTACAAAGTAGTCCTGTTGATTTTTGATTTTGAGATTGCCCTGCTCGAGATCCTGCATATTGATGAGCTCCACCGGAATGTTTTCAAAAGAGCGCGTCATTTCCGGATCGACTTGATCCATTACAAAAAACCAAAACAAAATGGCGAGTACGAGGGAAAAGACTTTCATCCCCGTATTGTGTGACAGATTGATGTCGATAAATCTCGATGGCATGCGCTTTATTTTTTGAAACCACGATTCATTTTGCTTACCGCTCATTGACATCACCTGCCTTTTCTTCCTCTTTTTCAGCGTTTAACGTCTTAAGCATCAGCTCTTTAAGTGTCGTCGGGTCGAGGAAACGTTGCAACTTGCCTTCCACTGCAAGAGAAATAGCACCGGTTTCTTCAGAAACGATGACAATAAGGGCATCTGAACTCTCAGTCATGCCCATTGCAGCACGGTGCCTTGTGCCCAGTTCCTTGCTGATGTACTTATTAGATGACAGCGGCAAAAGACAGCCCGCGGCCATAATGCGATTGTTTTTAATAACCACAGCCCCATCGTGTAGTGGTGACTTGGGGTAAAAGATATTCATCAGTAAATCAGCGGACACTTTAGCGTCCGTAATCGTCCCCGTCTCTACAATGTCGTTAATGCCAATGGTGCGTTCCACGACAATCAATGCACCGATTTTTTTTCGAGACATCACACTGGCTGCATCGGCAATTTCATTTATGGTGCGTTTATACTCATCGTCAACGCCTTTGCGCCCCGGCGTCAAAATCCACTGGCTGCGTCCGAGATGTTCAAGAGCTTTTCGGAGCTCTGGTTGAAAAATGATGACGAGTGCAATAACACCAATGGTCAATGTGCTCTGCAAAACGTAGTTGATGGCATAAAGTTTTCCCCATTCGCTCACCTTAGAAATAATTAAGATGATTAAGAAACCTTTAACCAATTGTTCCGCACGCGTTTCTCGTATCAGGCCCAATAATTTGTAAAAGACATAGGCAATAATCAAAATATCCAATATATAATTGATCTCTATGCCCGATACGAACGCTTTTATAAAGTTCATCACGGTAGAAAGTATCTCCATAATCGTCCCCTCGAATTCTTTTAATGATCATTATCCTAATAGACAGTATACTACACTCGTTTTAAGCTGACTTCATTCAGCCACTTTTTTAATAAACTTGTAATTAATCGTTATAAATATTTTTGCGCTTCTTTACTTTGCGTTAAGATGGCTTCGTAAACGCGCTGAATATATAAGATGTTGTCTGCCTTTTCAACACGCTGTTCTATGGCTTCCATAAGCATCTGTTCTCTGTTTTCATCTTGTATCCGCAGTCCTTGAACTTTTTTAAAATGGCCAATTTCCTTTGAAAGTTCAAAGCGCCTTTCAAGTAATGCCGTCAGTTCCGCGTCTAAGACATCTATCTCATCTCTTCTATCTTTTAAAAATTTCAAGCAAACCTCCTTTGTCCACTACCTCTATTATACCCTATCTCTTTAAAATTACATATTCCAATCCTATTGTATTATTAAAAGTTTTAAAAACGGTTCAATTTAAACGAAAAAAAACCAATGACTTTAATCATTGATTTCATCTGGTGCCCAGAGGCGGAATCGAACCACCGACACGGGGATTTTCAGTCCCCTGCTCTACCGACTGAGCTATCTGGGCTAAATATGGTGGGCATAAGTGGACTCGAACCACCGACCTCACGCTTATCAGGCGTGCGCTCTAACCAGCTGAGCTATACGCCCACTTTTAAAAAAGTGGCGGAGAGGGTGGGATTCGAACCCACGTGGGCTTGCACCCTAACGGTTTTCAAGACCGCCCCGTTATGACCGCTTCGGTACCTCTCCTCAATATGTGGTGCGTCAGTAGGGACTCGAACCCCAAACCCCCGCCTTAGAAGGGCGGTGCTCTATCCAGTTGAGCTACTAACGCACATATGGAGCGGAAGACGAGATTCGAACTCGCGACCCTCGCCTTGGCAAGGCGATGCTCTACCACTGAGCCACTTCCGCATGTTGGTGGAGGGAGAAGGATTCGAACCTTCGAAATCGACGATAACGGATTTACAGTCCGCCCCCTTTGGCCACTCGGGAACCCCTCCACTGTATTAAATTAAGATGGAGCCGGTGATGGGACTCGAACCCGCGACCTACTGATTACAAGTCAGTTGCTCTACCAATTGAGCTACACCGGCATAAATGGCGATCCAGAAGGGACTCGAACCCTCGACCTCTAGCGTGACAGGCTAGCGTTCTAACCAACTGAACTACTGGACCGCATTTGGTGGGAGTAATAGGGATCGAACCTATGACCTCCTGCTTGTAAGGCAGATGCTCTCCCAGCTGAGCTATACTCCCATGTGTGAGCTGGCGCTCACAATATTGGTGACCCCTAGGGGAATCGAACCCCTGTTACCGCCGTGAAAGGGCGGTGTCTTAACCGCTTGACCAAGGGGCCATAATGGTTGCGGAGGCAGGATTCGAACCTGCGACCTTTGGGTTATGAGCCCAACGAGCTGCCACTGCTCCACTCCGCGATATTGGGTATTTCTAATGGTGCCGAGGACCGGAATCGAACCGGTACGATGTTGCCATCGCAGGATTTTAAGTCCTGTGCGTCTGCCAGTTCCGCCACCCCGGCACTTTTGGCTCCAAGGGTGGGATTCGAACCCACAGCCTATCGGTTAACAGCCGAGTGCTCCACCGTTGAGCTACCTTGGAACATAAATCAGCAACGTTCTACTCTCCCAGGCAGCTGCCCGCCAAGTACCATCGACGCTGGAGGACTTTACTTCTGTGTTCGGTATGGGAACAGGTGTTGCCCCTCCGCCTTCGTCACTGAATTATCTCTTTAGCTCGTGTTTTCTCTCACCAGCGAGTTATATTATATCATAATCACTTTAGTGCTGTCAACACTTTTTTGTTGCTTTTTTAGGGTTAGTACCCTGAAAACTGTATATATAAGAACCGATAAATCCTCTTACTCTAAAGCGTGGTCAAGTCCTCGACCTATTAGTACCTGTCAGCTGAATGCATTGCTGCACTTACACCTCAGGCCTATTACCATATTATCTTCATGGGGTCTTACTCTATTAAAGATGGGAAATCTCATCTTGAGGGGGGCTTCGCGCTTAGATGCCTTCAGCGCTTATCCCTTCCAAACTTAGCTACTCAGCAGTGCTCTTGGCAGAACAACTGATACACCAGAGGTTTGTCCATCCCGGTCCTCTCGTACTAAGGACAGCTCCTCTCAAATTTCCTACGCCCACAGCAGATAGGGACCGAACTGTCTCACGACGTTCTGAACCCAGCTCGCGTGCCTCTTTAATGGGCGAACAGCCCAACCCTTGGGACCTACTTCAGCCCCAGGATGAGACGAGCCGACATCGAGGTGCCAAACCTCCCCGTCGATGTGGACTCTTGGGGGAGATAAGCCTGTTATCCCCGGGGTAGCTTTTATCCGTTGAGCGATGGCCCTTCCATGCGGTGCCACCGGATCACTAAGCTCGACTTTCGTCCCTGCTCGAGATGTCTCTCTCGCAGTCAAGCTCCCTTTTGCCTTTACACTCTTCGCGCGATTTCCAACCGCGCTGAGGGAACCTTTAGGCGCCTCCGTTACTCTTTAGGAGGCGACCGCCCCAGTCAAACTGCCCACCTGACATTGTCCTAGAACAGGATCACTGTCCATAGTTAGAATAACGGTATACAAAGAGTGGTATCCCAACAGCGACTCCTATAAGACTGGCGTCCTATATTCTTAGTCTCCCACCTATCCTGTACATCATATACCATTATCCAGTGCCAAGCTGCAGTAAAGCTCCACGGGGTCTTTCCGTCTAGCTGCGGGTAACCGGCATCTTTACCGGTACTACAATTTCACCGAGTCCATTGTTGAGACAGCGCCCAAATCGTTACGCCTTTCGTGCGGGTCGGAACTTACCCGACAAGGAATTTCGCTACCTTAGGACCGTTATAGTTACGGCCGCCGTTTACTGGGGCTTCAGTTCTGTGCTTCGCCTAAACTAACACTTCCCCTTAACCTTCCAGCACCGGGCAGGCGTCAGCCCCTATACATCATCTTTCGATTTAGCAGAGACCTGTGTTTTTGGTAAACAGTCGCTTGGGCCTATCCTCTGCGGCCGGATCTAGCTCTTAACCTGATCCGGCACCCCTTCTCCCGAAGTTACGGGGTCATTTTGCCGAGTTCCTTAACAATGGTTTTCTCGCGCGCCTTAGTATTCTCTACTCTCCTACCTGTGTCGGTTTACGGTACAGGCACCTGCTCCCTCGATAGAAACTTTTCTTGACAGTGTGATATCTGCTGCTTCGTTACTTAAGTTCACTCCCCATCACAGCTCATCCTCAGTAGCGCGGATTTGCCTACGCTACAGACTCGCTGCTTGGACATGCTCTTCCATTCGCATGCTCAGCATAACCTCCTGTGTCATTCCTTCTCTCAAACGGGTCTCGGTGGTACAGGAATCTTCACCTGTTGTCCATCGCCTACGACTTTCGTCCTCGGCTTAGGTCCTGACTTACCCTGAGCGGACGAACCTTCCTCAGGAAACCTTAGGTTTTCGGCGGACGGGATTCTCACCCGTCTCTCGTTACTCATGCCAACATTCTCTCTTGTGTGATATCCATAAGTCCTTGCGATCTTACTTCACCTCTCACACAATGCTCCTCTACCAATTGTCTAAACAATTCCATAGCTTCGGTAGCAAGTTTTAGCCCCGGTAATCTTCGGCGCAGGATCACTCGACTAGTGAGCTGTTACGCACTCTTTAAATGAGTGGCTGCTTCTAAGCCAACATCCTAGTTGTCTGTGCAATCCCACATCCTTTTCCACTTAACTTGCATTTTGGGACCTTAGCTGATGGTCTGGGCTCTTTCCCTTTCGACTATGAATCTTATCACACATAGTCTGACTCCTGAGTAAAAGATATCGGTATTCGGAGTTTGATAGTCTTCGGTAGCCGGTGAAAGCCCCTAGGACATTCAGTGCTCTACCCCCGTATCTCTTAACTCAAGGCTAGCCCTAAAGCTATTTCGAGGAGAACCAGCTATCTCCGGGTTCGATTGGAATTTCTCCGCTATCCACATGTCATCCCAACCTTTTTCAACAGATATGGGTTCGGGCCTCCAAGAGGTTTTACCCTCGCTTCACCCTGCACATGGATAGGTCACCCGGTTTCGGGTCTACGCCATACAACTCTTTCGCCCTATTCAGACTCGCTTTCGCTGCGGCTCCGCACCTGAAGCGCTTAACCTTGCTGCATAACGTAACTCGTTGGCCCGTTCTACAAAAAGTACATGGTCGTTCTTTAACGAACTTCCACTGCTTGTAAACATAGGGTTTCAGGTTCTTTTTCACTCCCCTCCCGGGGTTCTTTTCACCTTTCCCTCACGGTACTGTGCGCTATCGGTCACCAGGTAGTATTTAGCCTTGGCAGATGGTCCTGCCTGCTTCCCACAAAGTTTCACGTGCTCCGTGGTACTCCGGATCAGTACGTTCGATCTTCCCCTTTCGCCTAAGTGGCTCTCACACGCTTCGGCGGACTTTCCCAAGTCCTTTGGCTAGGGTACCTTCTACTTGATATACTGTCCACACCCCCTCGTCCGAAGACTTGGGTTTGGGCTGTTTCCCGTTCGCTCGCCGCTACTTAGGAAATCACTTTTGTTTTCTCTTCCTTCGGGTACTTAGATGTTTCAGTTCCCCGAGTTCCCTTCCTATGACCTATGAATTCAGTCATGGATACCTAGACATTACTCTAGGTGGGTTCCCCCATTCGGACATCTACGGATCGGCGCTCGCTTGCAGCTCCCCGTAGCTTTTCGCAGCTTACCACGTCCTTCTTCGGCTCCTGGTGCCAAGGCATCCACCCTATGCTCTTAGTAACTTGACCTTACTTTTGAGTTTGAGTTTTTACTTTGGCTTACATTGTTTTTTCAATGCTTGCTTTTTTACTAACTTAATAGTCGGTTCTTTATATATACAGTTTTCAAGGTGCTAATTTACGAAGTTTGCGTCAGCAAAGTTCGCCGGATGCGTCAGCATCCTAAGACGACAGTCTTGAATTTGCGTGAGGCACTTTCTGAAAGAAAGTGACGAATACTCGTCCAAGATTACATCTTTTCACAATGAACAGTAAAGCGTGTGCTTTACTGAATGGTGGAGACAAAGAGATTCGAACTCTTGACCCCCTGCGTGCAAGGCAGGTGCTCTCCCAGCTGAGCTATGCCCCCATGGGTAATTTTTAATTTTAAGTGTCATTTAAAATGACGTTTCAATCCCCATCGTTCGATTCGCTCACGCTTTCGTCACAAGGTTTTGTGACTTTCGCGTTTGAGACTGCCTGTCGGCCGCCTCTCAGCTATGCCCCCATGGGTAATTTTTAATTTTAACTTACCACCATCTATTGATGGCTTACTTTGAAAGTTCCTAGAACCCTCAAAATTAAACAGTGTAAATGTCTATTTACTCCTTAGAAAGGAGGTGATCCAGCCGCACCTTCCGATACGGCTACCTTGTTACGACTTCACCCCAGTCATTGATTTCACCTTCGACAGCTCCTTCCTTACGGTTAGGCCACTGGCTTCGGGCGCCCCCAACTTCCGTGGTGTGACGGGCGGTGTGTACAAGACCCGGGAACGCATTCACCGCGACATTCTGATCCGCGATTACTAGTAACTCCAACTTCATGTAGGCGAGTTGCAGCCTACAATCCGAACTGGGATCGGCTTTTTAGGATTCGCTCCAGGTCACCCCTTCGCTGCCCGTTGTACCGACCATTGTAGCACGTGTGTAGCCCAGATCATAAGGGGCATGATGATTTGACGTCATCCCCACCTTCCTCCGTGTTCTCCACGGCAGTCTGTCTAGAGGGTTCAGCTTAACCTGTTAACAACTAAACATAAGGGTTGCGCTCGTTGCGGGACTTAACCCAACATCTCACGACACGAGCTGACGACAACCATGCACCACCTGTCTCCTCTGTCCCGAAGGACATAGCCGGCTAAGGCTACTTCAGAGGGATGTCAAGACCTGGTAAGGTTCTTCGCGTTGCTTCGAATTAAACCACATGCTCCGCTACTTGTGCGGGTCCCCGTCAATTCCTTTGAGTTTCACACTTGCGTGCGTACTCCCCAGGCGGAATACTTATTGCGTTTGCTGCGGCACCGAGCTTTGACACCCGACACCTAGTATTCATCGTTTACGGCGTGGACTACCAGGGTATCTAATCCTGTTCGCTACCCACGCTTTCGTGCATCAGCGTCAGTTACAGTCCAGTAAGTCGCCTTCGCCACTGGTGTTCCTCCTAATATCTACGAATTTCACCTCTACACTAGGAATTCCACTTACCTCTCCTGCACTCAAGCTTAACAGTTCCAAAGGCTTACATTGGTTGAGCCAATGCCTTTCACCCCTGGCTTGCTAAGCCGCCTACGCACCCTTTACGCCCAGTGATTCCGGATAACGCTTGCCCCCTACGTATTACCGCGGCTGCTGGCACGTAGTTAGCCGGGGCTTCCTCCTAAGGTACCGTCATTTTTTTCTTCCCTTAGGACAGAGTTTTACGATCCGAAAACCTTCTTCACTCACACGGCGTTGCTGCATCAGGCTTGCGCCCATTGTGCAATATTCCCCACTGCTGCCTCCCGTAGGAGTCTGGACCGTGTCTCAGTTCCAGTGTGGCCGATCACCCTCTCAGGTCGGCTACTGATCGTCGCCTTGGTAAGCCGTTACCTTACCAACTAGCTAATCAGACGCGGGCCCATCCCATACCGATTAATCTTTGTCGCCCAGAACATGTGTCCCGTGCGAAGTATGAGGTATTAATCACCGTTTCCAGTGGCTATCCCTCTGTATGGGGCAGGTTGCCCACGCGTTACTCACCCGTCCGCCGCTTTCCAAAACTTCATTTGGCCGAAACCGCATTCCATTTCTTCTCGCTCGACTTGCATGTGTTAGGCACGCCGCCAGCGTTCATCCTGAGCCAGGATCAAACTCTTAATTATAATGTTTGACGCCTGTTACCTCAAAACGAGCTAACTTGCATTTGTTTTTCCGTTTTTCATCACTCTTCTCAGATTGCTCCGAGTAGGTTTTGACGTTTGGTTTTTCTTGCATTTACACTGTTTAATTTTCAAGATTCTAGCGTGTCGCGCCGGCTTGTTCAGCAACTGGCGACTTAGTTATATTAACATTTTTGTTTTTCCATGTCAACACTTTTTTTATCATTTTTTCAAGCTGTTTTACAAAGCGTTAACGAAAACTTTGCAATCGATATTGCTTGATAATATTATCACCTAGGGCGCGACACGTCAAGTGTTTTTTAAAAGTTTACACCGTTATTATGATTCACATGTGATAATGTCTTAAGTAATCAAACGTGATTTTGTCCCAAAAGATATAATGCTATAATAATACCTCAATGAATGAAAGCATCGAGGTAAATTAAATGACAAAGGTAGAATTACGTATGAATGAAAATCTAAAATATGAAATCATTAAAAAGCTCGTCGATACGAATGGCAATAAAAAAACAGCTTCACTTAAGCTAGGCTGTAGTATTAGAACGGTTAATCGATTAATCCAGGGCTATCGGTCAGAAGGGAAAGACTTCTTTGTCCATGGAAACCGTGGAAAGAAACCCGTTCACGCCCTGTCTAGCGAAACTAAAACGTTGATTTTAGGACTTTACAGGACCAAGTATCCCGATGCGAATTTCGCTCATTTTACTGAAATCCTAGCAGAGCAAGAACACCTTTTTCTTTCTCCAACTACTGTAAAAAATATCCTTATGGAACAAGATGTTTTATCTCCCAAGGCTCACAGGTCAACAAAGAGAGCCCTTCGTAAAAAATTAGAAGCCCAAAAGAAAAAGGCTACTTCTAAAAGGGACATGGCGATTATTCAGCACAAGATCGTTGAACTCGATGAAAGCCACCCTAGAAGACCTAGATCCGCCTACTTTGGAGAAATGCTTCAGATGGACGCTTCGGTTCACATCTGGTTTGGTGGCGTCAAAACCCACTTACACGCTGCTATAGACGATGCCACAGGGCGAATCGTGGGGGCTTACTTCGACCACCAAGAAACACTTAAAGGCTATTACAATGTCTTTCATCAAATTTTAACAACCTATGGTATCCCACACATGTTTTACACAGACAGAAGGACTGTTTTTGAATACAAACAAAAAAAGGCCCCTTCACTTGAAAAGGATACCTTCACTCAGTTTTCTTACGCTTGCCATCAACTAGGGGTAGATATAAAAGTAACAAGCGTTCCACAGGCCAAAGGACGCGTAGAACGCTTATTCCAAACACTACAATCACGACTGCCGATCGACTTAAGAAACGCAGGCGTATCAAGCGTAGAGCATGCCAACGAATTTCTGAACTCCTACATAAAGAAATTCAATGACAAGTTTGCTCTGCCTTTTGATAATAACAAATCTGTGTTTGAAACGCAACCGTCTGATGAAAAAATCAATCTAACGCTTGCGGTAATTGCTGAGCGCAAAATTGATACAGGCCATTGCATTAAATTTGAAAATCAATATTTTAAACTCATGGACGACAGAGGCCTCCCTATTTATTACCACAAAGGCACTCCGGCTGTCATTATTAAGGCTTTTAACGGCTGTTTGATGGCCTCTGTAAACGAGAACGTTTATGAACTCGAACTTATCCCTTCTCATCTAAGGAAATCTAAGAACTTTGATTTTCAGGACGAGTTCGAGGCTCTGCCTAAAAAACGCAATATCCCTTCTATGATACATCCATGGCGGAAGAGCGCCATCAAGAAATTTATCAAAACACACTATGCTCAACACAATTATACTTTTGAGGACATCATTAACACTCAAGAAAACTTTTTCTCCGCTAATTAACAAAGCACCAGCTTTTTACTGGTGCTCATGTTTCATTTATTTTGGGACATTTTCAAAAGTGATTGACAGTGTTTTTTAAAAGTTTACACCGTTATTTTTTTTCTTCATTTATTAGCGTTTTTATGCTACCTTATAGTTAGACACCCTAATTACAACAAGGAGTTCAAGACTATGCTTTTAAAACGAATCTTCAGACTTTTTATCGGTTTTTTTACGATTGCCACCGGCACACAGCTCACCCTCCACTCGGAGCTGGGGATGAATCCTTGGGCCACATTTCATCAAGGCATTGCAATGAACACCCCCCTCTCCTTTGGGCAGGTTTCCCAACTCACCGGACTCGCCATCATCTTATTGTCTCTCTTAATTAAAATTCGCCCGGGAATTGGAACTGTTCTCAACATGATTGCCATTGGTCTTTTTATAGACCTCATCAGCTACTTTCACTTGCTTCCAACAGCTACGACACCGGTTTGGCGCATTGCCTATTTAATTGCAGGACTCATTGTCTTCAACTACGGCATCTACATCTATCTATCCGCTCAACTAGGTGCCGGACCGAGAGACGGTCTGTTTGTTGGACTCTCTAAAATAACAGGCAAAACCGTCACTGTCATCAGGCCGATGATCGAAGTAACGGTTTTGTCAATCGGTATTCTATTGGGTGCAACCATAGGGGTCGGCACGGTGGTCAACGCTTTGCTCGGCGGCTGGATTCTCCAACGCATCTTTGCCTTTCACAAGTTCGAGCCCAAATCCAAAGCGGCTCCTGCTAAAATTTAACACAGCCCACCAAGGCATTGATGTCCTCGAGATCGTATTGATCCATATAGGCTTCAATGCCTTTTAATATGTCAACAGGGGCATTGGGGTTATAGAAATTGGCGGTTCCCACCGCTATTGCCGTCGCGCCGCCGATAATAAACTCCAGCGCATCAGTGGCATTTGCTATGCCGCCCATACCGAGTACCGGAATGTCGACGGCTTTAAAGACATCGTGCACCAGTTTAAGCGCTACAGGTTTTACCGCAGGGCCGGAAAGACCACCGCTTCCGCGTTTTAAAAAGGTTTTTCGGCTGTGAATATCAATGGCCATCCCCGTCAGTGTGTTGATGAGGGACAGACAGTCTGCACCTTCTGCTTCCGCAATTTGCGCGATGCTTTTAATGTCGGTGACATTTGGCGACAGCTTGACCATCAAGTGCTTTGAGGTGCTTTGACGCACACGGCGTACCACTTCGCGCACAACTTCCGGGTTTGTGCCGAATGCCAACCCACCGTTCTTTACATTGGGACATGAGATGTTAAGTTCTATAGAGTCCACATCAGCACTGTCTAAAATACGCGCCATTTCACAGTATTCCTCTATTGTATTGCCGTTGATGTTGGCGATAATCTTTGTGTCGTATTGCCGTAAAAACGGCACTTCGTGTTCTATAAAATAATGAACGCCCGGATTTTGAAGGCCGACGCTGTTGATCATGCCCATAGGTGTCTCGACAATTCGGCGTCCCTCATTGCCCTCGCGCGATTCTAATGTCAATCCCTTTACAGAAATAGCCCCTAGGTGGTTCAAATCGATGTATTCGCCGTATTCTCTCCCGAACCCATAGGTTCCCGAAGCCACCGTAACGGGGTTTTTAAGTGTCAGTCCATTGAGGTCTACTGTTAGTTTTTTAGTCATCGAATACCACCTCGCTTGCGTAAAACATCGGTCCGTCTTTGCACATGCGTTTGTGCTTAAAGCCGTTTTCGCCTTCTTTAATTTTGCAGGTACACACCAAACACGCCCCGACGCCACAAGCCATTTTTTCTTCCATTAACAGCTGGGCATCGACCTCTTTTTTCGCCAATACTGCCGATACCGCTTTGAGCATCGGCATCGGGCCACAAACGAACACTTGGTCGTAGGTGTGTTCACTTAAAAGCCGCTCAAGCGGCGCTGTGACAAACCCCAGTTCATAGGCCGAATCCGTTTCTGAAACAAAATGGCAAAGGGCGCTTTTTTCTGCAAAGGCCTTTTCCAGATACGGTTGCTCTCTAAACCCTAGCACCGTGTGAATGGTCGTCTCTTTGTATACAGTTTCGTAACACAGCCTCTTCAACGGCGCAATGCCGATGCCACCGCCGACGAGTAGGATTTTTTTAGCCGGAACGCACTCAAAACCGTTGCCTAGAGGCCCCATAAGCGCCAATGACTCGCCCTCTTGTAAACGGTGAAGCTGTGCTGTCCCCTCACCGAGTATTTTGATGGTAAACTCTATGGAAACCTCGTTGAAATCGCTGACGGATATGGGACGGTTCAACAAGACACCGGCCGCTTTCAAGTTGAAAAATTGTCCGGCCTTTATCTCACCCATAGCTTCTTTACGCTCGACCACCAGTTGAAACACTTCTTTATTTAAGTCGACTTTTTTCAGTACCCTGACACTGTCGTTAAATCTCATACACACCCCTATTCCCAATACACTTTGCCTTCAGTTTCAAGCGCCTTGTTTATGGCGTCCCTCATCTCTACTGCCGCCTCTCTCGCCGCCTTCTCATAGGACAGGCTCGACTTTTCGTAAGCGTACAAAATGCCCCTTGAGCTGTTGATGACAGCACCGAGTCCGTCTTCATTAAAAGCTGGGAGCACATCGCGGGCACCACCACCTTGCGCACCGTAACCCGGCACGAGGAAAATTGCTTTCGGCATGCGTTTTCTTAGGGTTTCCAGTTCAATAGGGTATGTCGCTCCAACCACTGCACCTACTGGGGAGTAACCGCGTTCACCGACGAGTTGTTCGTTCCAAGCACCGACGATGTCGGCAACTTTTTCATAAAAGGTCTCTCCCTCTGTCAGAAGATCTTGCAGTTGGCCAGATGTCGGATTAGATGTTTTGACGAGGACGAACATGCCCTTATTGTAGGCCTTAATGTCCGCGACGAATTCTTTCAAACAGTCGTCACCAAGGTACGGGTTCACAGTTGCAAAGTCCGAGTAGAACGCGCTTTGTGCTTGCCCTTCAATATCGGTCATCCCGAGGTAAGCGGTTGCATACGCCTTTGATGTAGAACCGATGTCACCTCTCTTGACATCTGCAATGACAATCAGCCCTTTCATACGCGCGTAATCGCAAGCGTCTTTGTAAGCGATAAGCCCCTCGATGCCATACTGCTCGTAAAAGGCAATTTGAGGTTTTACACAGGGGACGACGTCCGCCACCGCGTCGATGATTCCCCTATTGAATTCGATAAAAGCTTCCGATACCGCTCTGAATGTTTTGCCGTGTTGTCTCAAGGCCTTGCCTGTAATATGGTGCGGAATTTTGTCCCATCTCGGATCGAGCCCAACCACTACAGGGCACTTTTTTTCTATAATTGCTTCAATCAACTGGTCACTTATGCAGCGCATACATTTCTCCTTTATTTTTGATAGACGGTTTTGCCTCTAAACACCGTCTGGTTGACAACGCCTTTATAGGTTCTGCCGTGGAACGGCGTGTTGTGTCCTTTAGATACAAAGGTTGTTTTGTCTATGGTCACCGGCGCCTCTAAATCGAGAAGCACCACATCGGCGTAATATCCCGGCTCCAGTGTGCCGACGCCCTCTAGTCCGGCTATGGCAGCCGGTTTTGCAGTGAGCATGTCCAGTATTTGGCTAAGCGATAGACCTTCGTCCACAACCAGCGTCTTGTACGCTACTGAAAACGCCGATTCAATGCCGCTTATGCCAAATGCCGCACTGCCGTATGGCCCCGACTTGCTCTCGGCGTCATGCGGTGCGTGGTCTGTGGCGATAATATCGATGGTGCCGTCTTTCAGTCCGTCGATGACTGCCTGACGATGTGCCTCTTCTCGAATAGGTGGGTTGACTTTTGCACTGGGTTCAAGGACATTCACCCATGTGTTGTTCAGCGCAAAGTGATGTGGCGTCGCTTCGCAGGTAACGTGTATGCCTGCTGCTTTTGCCCGTCGAACGGCCTCTATGGCTTCACTGCCGCTAATGTGCCCGATATGAAGGTGTCCCTTCGTCTCTGCACAGAGTTCAATGTCGCGTTTGACAATGTCTGTCTCTGCATCTATAGGAAACACACTGTCTTTGTACTGCACCGTGAGCGCGTGATCCTCCGAGTGGGTCATAACCGCTCTGCCATAAGCTTTTGTGCTGTTAAACGCCGCGCGCATGTAATCGGCGCTCATGGTTGTTCTGCCGTCATCAGACAGCCCTAATGCCCCGCGCTTGAGAAGCGCTTCGTGGTCGGTCAACGTCTCTCCTTTAATGCCCAGTGTAATGGCAGCTATGGGTTTTACGTCAATCAGTGCGTCTCTTTTTATTATGTCTTGAAGGTGTTCAAAGGTCTCTACTGTATCGATACACGGCGACGTGTTGGGCATACAGGCCACTGTGGTGTAACCGCCTTTGGCACAGGCTGCGGTCCCTGTTTGAATCGTCTCTTTGTGCTCGAATCCAGGTTCTCTCAGATGAACGTGCAGGTCGATAAACCCCGGTGCGACGACGCAGCCTGTTGCATCGATGCACACCACCTCTTTCAAAGCGTCAAACGCGCCGCGCGCTTCCACTGCCTCGATGCGCGCACTGTCAATAAGTACGTCGTACGCCCCATCTAAGCCGGTTTTCGGGTTGACTACTCTACCGTTTTTAATCAGTGTTTTCATCCTACCTCCTAGTTGTGTTCAGCCCTCGTGACTTCGAGGAGCCGCTATCTGTAGCCATGTGGCTACATAAAAAAAAGCCCTAGCACCTGCTAGGACTTAGAATTCTTACGACTGTATGCATCTGGCACCCCTAGAGGGATTACCAGCTGTCGTCACATTCTCAACTCTTTACCTTGCAGGTCTCTCGTACCTGTTTAAAGGTGCATCATTTTTTCCAATCTAACACAGCCACCTGCCTTTGTCAAGTTTGAAATTTTATATTGCGCTTTTCATATGATTCACATGTGATAATGTCTTAAGTAATCAAACGTGATTTTGTCCCAAAAGATATAATGCTATAATAATACCTCAATGAATGAAAGCATCGAGGTAAATTAAATGACAAAGGTAGAATTACGTATGAATGAAAATCTAAAATATGAAATCATTAAAAAGCTCGTCGATACGAATGGCAATAAAAAAACAGCTTCACTTAAGCTAGGCTGTAGTATTAGAACGGTTAATCGATTAATCCAGGGCTATCGGTCAGAAGGGAAAGACTTCTTTGTCCATGGAAACCGTGGAAAGAAACCCGTTCACGCCCTGTCTAGCGAAACTAAAACGTTGATTTTAGGACTTTACAGGACCAAGTATCCCGATGCGAATTTCGCTCATTTTACTGAAATCCTAGCAGAGCAAGAACACCTTTTTCTTTCTCCAACTACTGTAAAAAATATCCTTATGGAACAAGATGTTTTATCTCCCAAGGCTCACAGGTCAACAAAGAGAGCCCTTCGTAAAAAATTAGAAGCCCAAAAGAAAAAGGCTACTTCTAAAAGGGACATGGCGATTATTCAGCACAAGATCGTTGAACTCGATGAAAGCCACCCTAGAAGACCTAGATCCGCCTACTTTGGAGAAATGCTTCAGATGGACGCTTCGGTTCACATCTGGTTTGGTGGCGTCAAAACCCACTTACACGCTGCTATAGACGATGCCACAGGGCGAATCGTGGGGGCTTACTTCGACCACCAAGAAACACTTAAAGGCTATTACAATGTCTTTCATCAAATTTTAACAACCTATGGTATCCCACACATGTTTTACACAGACAGAAGGACTGTTTTTGAATACAAACAAAAAAAGGCCCCTTCACTTGAAAAGGATACCTTCACTCAGTTTTCTTACGCTTGCCATCAACTAGGGGTAGATATAAAAGTAACAAGCGTTCCACAGGCCAAAGGACGCGTAGAACGCTTATTCCAAACACTACAATCACGACTGCCGATCGACTTAAGAAACGCAGGCGTATCAAGCGTAGAGCATGCCAACGAATTTCTGAACTCCTACATAAAGAAATTCAATGACAAGTTTGCTCTGCCTTTTGATAATAACAAATCTGTGTTTGAAACGCAACCGTCTGATGAAAAAATCAATCTAACGCTTGCGGTAATTGCTGAGCGCAAAATTGATACAGGCCATTGCATTAAATTTGAAAATCAATATTTTAAACTCATGGACGACAGAGGCCTCCCTATTTATTACCACAAAGGCACTCCGGCTGTCATTATTAAGGCTTTTAACGGCTGTTTGATGGCCTCTGTAAACGAGAACGTTTATGAACTCGAACTTATCCCTTCTCATCTAAGGAAATCTAAGAACTTTGATTTTCAGGACGAGTTCGAGGCTCTGCCTAAAAAACGCAATATCCCTTCTATGATACATCCATGGCGGAAGAGCGCCATCAAGAAATTTATCAAAACACACTATGCTCAACACAATTATACTTTTGAGGACATCATTAACACTCAAGAAAACTTTTTCTCCGCTAATTAACAAAGCACCAGCTTTTTACTGGTGCTCATGTTTCATTTATTTTGGGACATTTTCAAAAGTGATTGACAGTTTGAAATTTAATATTGCGCTTTTCAGGAAGCTGTGGTATTATGGCTAAGAAAATAAAAAACCCTTTAAATTGGCACGAGAGGTCGAAAAGGAAAACAGTAAGTTTACAGGCTTATTCTACCTCCGTGTGCCCACATGGAGGTTTTTTTGTAAGCAACAAGATTTGAGCCAAAAGGCTTTTCGCGAGTGTCTAACGCGTAAAGCCGTCAGCGATAATCGTTTAGAGACGCAGTAGGCGACTCTAATGTTGTAAGCAACAAGATTTGAGCCAAAAGGCTTTTCGCGAGTGTCTAACGCGTAAAGCCGTCAGCGAAAATTGTTTAGAGACGCTGGAAGCGACTCTAATGTTGCAGAAATTTTCCACACTTTAATGCGATTCAGTGAAATCACAAGGAGGAAGTATGAGACATTTAATTGAACCAGAAGACTTTACCTTAGAAGAGATTCAACACCTTGTCGACACCGGTCTCGACATGTTTGAAAACCCGAAGGCTTACAGCGACATCTGCAAAGGTCAGATTCTCGCATCGCTCTTCTTCGAGCCGAGCACGCGTACGAAGTTCAGCTTCGACTCGGCAATGCACCGACTTGGCGGCAGCGTTATCGGCTTCTCCGATGCAGAAACCACTTCTGCCAAAAAAGGCGAAAGTCTCGCAGACACCATCAAAGTGATGGGCTACTACGCAGACATCGTCGTCATGCGCCATCCTAAAGAAGGCGCCCCAAAACTCGCTTCTGCTTATTCCAGCGTGCCGGTAATCAACGGCGGCGACGGCGGCCATCAGCATCCGACGCAAACCCTCACCGATCTCATCACCATAAAAAAATACAAAGGCACCATTGAAGGGCACAACGTGGCATTCTGTGGCGACCTCAAATACGGCCGTACCGTACACTCACTTATCCGAACACTTGCGCGCTTCGGCACCAAGCGCTTCACACTGATTTCACCGGAAGAACTAAGACTCCCTTCTGCACTCAAACGCCAGCTCACAGAAAAATACCAAGTAGAACTCGTCGAAGTGTTTAACATTGAAGACGTTATAGAAGATATAGACGTTCTTTACATGACGCGCATCCAAAAAGAGCGTTTCTTTAATGAAGAAGATTACCTGAAGCTCAAAAACTCTTTCAAGTTGACGCGCGACAAACTCAAGCCGGCAAAAGCCGACATGATTGTCATGCATCCACTGCCTAGAGTCAACGAAATCGCCTACGACGTCGATGAAGACCCAAGAGCGATTTATTTTGAACAGTCTCAACTAGGTGTTTATGTCAGAATGGCATTGATTAGCAGATTATTGGAGGTGGGCCCTTATGCTAGAGGTTAAAGGTATTGAAAACGGTATTGTACTCGATCACATTAAAGCTGGCAACGGTTTGAAAATTTTCAACAAGCTCTTTTCAGACATCGATCACCCAGTGGTCTTGTTGATGAACGTCAAAAGCGAAGCACTCGGCAAGAAGGACATTATTAAAATAGAGGGGACTTGCGATGTGGATTTGGATTTGCTCGGCCTTATCGATCAAAGCGTCACCATCAACTACATTAAAAATGAACAACTCGTGGATAAAAAGAACGTTTCAATTCCAAAGACCATCGTCGGCGGCATCGAATGTAAAAATCCGAGATGCATTACGCACACAGACGACTACGCCATTCCGACGTTTACGCTGATCAGTCAGAACGGCAAGCTCGAATACGAGTGCTCATACTGCGAAGAAATCACCAGCTACAAGTTGTAACCCGCAATCGAGTAGGAGGGAAAGTTGAGTATCTTTCCCGACCTCTCACAGCACCGTACATACGGGTCTCGTATACGGCGCTTCCTAAGTTTATGCACTAACAGATTTGTAATAATCAGAAAAGAATTGATAACCTGCTTTTCTCAAGAGATTATCTGTAATAGAGCATTGAAGTACTTGGCTACCGGCTATTTGCCAGTAGCCTTTTCTAGTATTAGAATACTTCTTTGCGTTAGAATGGTTATATCCAAGTTGTCTTAATCGCCTGTAGCGTGTTTTGATTTTCTTCCATCTCTTCCAGATGAACATGCGTAACCTTCTACGCAACCATTCATCCGTACTCTTTAGAAGTTTCTTCATATCAGCTAATTTGAAGTAGTTCGTCCAGCCTACTACATACTGTTTCAGCTCTCGTTTTAATACTTCATAACGAATACCACGCCGTCTTGTGGTTATTTGTCTTATTCGGCTCTTCATGCGAATAATGCTTTTCTTATGAACTCTGAATTTCGTACCACCTTTTGATGAATAAAATCCATAGCCAAGAAATTTTACACGGCCTATATAAGATACGGATGTTTTATCCTTATTCACTCGAAGTTTTAACTTCTTTTCTATGAATGGTAAAATGTGTTCTAGTATCCTTTTAGCACTTCGCTTTGTTTTTGCAAACAACATTAAGTCATCGGCATATCTGACAAAACGCACACCGCGATGTTCTAATTCCTTGTCTAACTCATTTAGGATGACGTTGCTACAAAGAGGGCTTAGATTCCCGCCTTGGGCTAGTCCTTTAACTGTTGCTTCATACTTCTTATCAGCGATTGCACCCGCTCTTAAATATTTATGAATCAACGATATCACTCGACCATCTTTAATGGTTCTTGATAATATTTCTATCATCTTCGATTGACTCACTGTGTCAAAGAATTTCTCTAAGTCCATATCTACTACATAAGTGTAGCCTTCATTGGCGTATTCTTGGCACTTCTTCAAGGCATCATGTGCGCTTCGTTTCTCTCTGAAGCCATAGCTTGTTTCACTAAATGTTGGTTCATATAATTCTGACATTACTTGCTGTATTGCCTGCTGAACCATTCTATCTACTACTGTTGGTATACCCAACTGTCTTTTCTCCCCAGTGTCTTTGGGTATTTCTACACGTCTCACTGGTTTAGGACGGTATTTACCATCCAGTATAGACTTTCTTAACGCTTCCCCATTATCTTTCAAATGTTGTAGAAGATGCTCTACTTCCATTCCATCGACTCCGTGAGTCCCTTTATTTTTCTTCACACGTTTATAAGCTTTGTTCAGATTTTCTTGGGACAAGATTTGTTCCAAAAGTCCATACCCATTTCTGTCGGCATCGGTGATGTTGTTTTCAGTTATCCTCTTTTCAGTAAGCACTCTGTCATACCCTTTGTGTTCCGCACTATCTCTCTGACAGTAGCCATCAACTTCATGATGTTTTCTGCTTTTCTTCGTCCCGATTTCGGTAACTTTCATTGACTTTCACCTCCCTAGGTTCAACCCTTCATGTCTACACCTGTGTAGACACTACTATGGTATCTGCTGACTTCTCATGACAAATCTTATTTCAACCATGCTTCTGAGATGCCTTTCACATGTCCATGAGACCTCCCCAGGTAAGAGCACAATCTTTCTCTCCATCTATCTGCCACATTTACGCTGTTGATTCCGAGTAGTTATTGGACTTCAATTTGTAATGCAACCTTATCCATCAACCTGCGCCTGATGTGATTTCTGTTCGTCAGACCAGAGATTTGCCGTAGGCTTCCTTCAGATTCCTCGTCGCCGAGGACACCCTTGCCGTTAGCTATACACTTCCCACTACTAGGGCGTGTTCAGGACTTTCACCTGTTAGATTGTGCCCATGCTGGGCACACATTAAAAAAGCTACCTGCCGATACCAACGTATCACAGGTAGCTTTTTCAATTAGGTGAAATCGCTTATATTTTTCTTTATTCCGCCAGTTGGTTAGGCCGGCAGAGCCACGAGACAGTGTGTATAAAGAAAAAACTAAAAGGGTAAATAAGCGATCTCAAGGCGAATCACAACGATATCTCACTATTTTGAAATGGCATTGTTTTAATAGATTTTAACAAATTGTGTCACTTAACGCAATACTTTTAAGTCATTTTTGATACATTTAAGTGCTTTTTTAATAATTCCTTAACTTTTTTTATTTGAAACGTTTCGGCGTTTTAAGCGTAAAAAAACCACTCTGCACAGTATACAGAGTGGTTTGGGGTATCCCGATCTTATTGACGTTCACCTCTTAGCCATGAAACAGCTCCCATCAGGACGATGACAGAAACACCGAAAATCATCAAGCTCTGCTGTTCAATTGAGCGGATGCCCATAAAGGCGACGATGGCAATGGCCACCGGAATAATCCACTTAATCAAGAAGTGCCAAACGCCGAACAACTTGAAACCGATAGTGCCTTCGTTTGTAATCTCCTTGCGCATCTCCTCTTTATCGACAAACCAGCCGACAAAGATCGCAAGTAACATCCCACCGATGGCGAGGAATATTTTATCGGTGAGGATATCGAAGAAGTCAAATATATTGGCGCCAAAGAGTTTAAAGCCTTTAAGTGTTCCGAGAGAAAGCGACGCGAGTATACTGGTCACGGTCATAATGCTCGCCGTGAGGAAAACAGCTTTCTTTCTCACCATGTTCTTTTGGTCGATTAAGTACGCAACCACGACTTCCAGTAGCGATACAGACGACGTAAGTGCCGCAACGGCAAGTGCTATAAAGAACAGTGCTGAAAGCAATGTGCCAAGCGCCTTCATTTCGGCAAACACCGCCGGAACGACGACGAATATGAGCCCTGGACCTTCCGTTGGCGCAAATCCATAGGCGAACAACGCTGGGAAAATTGCCACACCTGCAAGCAACGCCACTGCAGTGTCTAATGTCGTAACGATGAACGCATTGCTTGGCAGTTTTTCACCTTTACTCAAGTAACTACCGTACGTAATCATACAGCCCATACCGAGACTCAGTGAGAAAAACGCCTGTCCAAGTGCCGCCAAGAACGTCTCTCCGGTGACTTTTGAAAAGTCCGGTTTAAACAAGAACTCGAGGCCACCTGATGCGCCTTCCAAGGTCACGCTTCGCACAGCGAGTAAAATCAAGAGTATAAACAGCGTCGGCATCAACACTTTGCCCGCTTTCTCAATACCGCCAGAGATGCCCTTTGCCACGATGACGACGTTGAGCGCCAAAAACGCGAGCATCCACAGAATCGGTTCAATCGGACTTTCAATAAAGCCTTCAAATGCAGCGCCTATCCCCGCCGACGTATTTAAAAGCCCTGTAAACGACTTAAAAATGTACGCGAGCGACCAGCCGCCGACGACAGGGTAAAAACCCATGATTAAGAACGCTGAAATGACACCCAATAATCCGGCAAATGTCCATCTTGGATTAATGCTTTTGTACGCCCCTACAGCTGCAAGTCCCGTCTTTCTTCCCACGGTAAACTCCGCAAGCATGATGCTCAGGCCGATGACAAAAGTAAAAAACAGATAAATCAAAATAAATGCACTACCGCCATTTTCCCCTGCTGTATAAGGGAAACGCCAAATATTGCCGAGACCGACAGCGGACCCTGCCGCCGCCATAATAAAGCCTATCCTAGAACCCCAATGTTCTCTTTTTGGTGCCATTCAATCCCTCCTTGCGTGATAAGAATTTGGAAACGCCACTTACTAGGATCAATGGTTGCGGCCTTCCCTACGCAACATTGCCCTTGGTAACCAACCCCTCCTGCAACTTTTGAACCGTTGTTCCCGGTTCAAATCGATCGGGACTAAAACGTCGCTGCGCGCGTATACGCAACAACCTTTCAGGCTCACCTCTCGCAGTTTAACAACTCTCGGCACGCCAATGTGCCCGCCTCGCCAAACACCTCCCTTCATGGAACGGCCTCTGACGCAAAGTGTTGTTAAATAAAATAAATCTACTCTTTGTATACAGAGTAGATTTATTAATATATTTTAACATTCAATTAAAATTTGCGCAACAATTATTTTAGCACATCCATTTCAGCAAGATGGCTTCTGCTACTTTGATGCCGTCTACTGCTGCGGAGGTTATCCCTCCGGCATACCCAGCGCCTTCGCCGCATGGGTAGAAGCCCTTTAACATCGTCGCCTCGTAGGTATCTGGCAACCGCTCAATGCGCACCGGCGCTGAACTCCGCGTCTCAGGTGCCGTCATCAGAGCTCTGGCATCGTCGAAACCGGCTATTTTTTGCCCAAAGTAAGGAATAGCCTCTTTTAACGCGCTTACCACCGATTCCGGAAACAACTCGGCGAGTTCCGCTTCCACAGTCCCCGGTCTATAAGTCGGCACCAACTGCTCAAAACTCGGCTCGTCTGTAAGGGCATCGCTGCCTAAAAATGCACCAACCGTCTGTATCGGTGCCTTGTAGTCTCCTGCAACTGCATAGGCACGCGCTTCTATAGCCCGCTGAAACTCAATTCCCGCCAGTGGGTGCGCACTTGGAAAATCCTCTGGCTCTACCGTCACCAGCATGGCGCTGTTGGCGTTGTAAAGGTCGCGTTTGGAATAACTCATGCCGTTGACCACCAAACGCCCCATTTCCGATGCAGAGGCCACCACTTTGCCGCCGGGACACATACAAAACGAGTAAACGCTCCTACCGTTTGTCGCCCGATAGCTGAGTTTGTACTCGGCAGCTCCCAGTTTCGGGTGCTTGTAATGACGCCCGTACTGAGCTTTGTCGATGACTTCCTGTGGGTGCTCGATGCGCACGCCCACGGCAAAGGGCTTCGGCGTCAGGGTTAAATGCTTGTTGTACAAACATTTGTAAAATGCACGTGCACTGTGCCCAGTGGCGGCGACGACAGCATCGGCTTCAATGCGCTCGGTGCCGTTTACGACGACGCCGGTGACACAGCCTCTGTCTGGGTCGACCAACAAGTCGGTGACTTCCGCATCGAAATAGACCTTGCCCCCAAGTGCGATAATGGTCTCTCTCAAGTTCACCACCACATGCTTGAGCACATCGGTGCCGATATGCGGCTTCTGCTTATAGGCAATTTCCGGCTGCGCCCCTGCGGCGATAAGTTCTTTCAACACCGTTTCAACGCGTTTGTCTTTAATGCGCGTCGTCAGTTTACCATCGGAATACGTTCCCGCACCGCCTTCACCGAACTGAACATTGGATTTCGGGTTAAGTACCCCCGTCTCCCAAAAGGTTTCGACGCTTTTGTCTCGCCGCTTTACAGGTTCACCCATTTCCACAACTATGGGCCGGGCACCTGCGCGCGCCAGTTCCAGTGCACAGAAGAGTCCGGCAGGTCCTAGGCCGATAACCACCGGGGAAGAGCCCGCTTCAATTTTGCGCCTTTGTTCCGCCGTCAGCGTCTCGTGAACAGCGCGATGCGGTGCAGGCGCCTGTTTATCTTTTAAATGCCGGTAGTGCTTTTCGTTTCGGATAACCGCGTCAACCGTGTATGTCAACTGGATGCCCTTGCGCGCGTCAATAGACTCTCGGACGATGTCAACCGATTGCACATCGTCCGTTTTTACTTTGGCTTTCTGAGCCAATTTTTTAACGAGCCGTTCATGGGTGAACGGCTCGTCGAGAGAAAACTTTATTTCATTAATTCTAATCATCTGTCGCCTCGTCTGAATTTAATTTTACTTTGAGCTCGACCATGCCCAGTCCCTTCGCACGCTCGATGATTTCTTCATCGGTGAGAGGGGCCTTAAATGTGCGCATGTCGATAGTATAACTGATTACGCCGTAGAAGATGAGGCCGATGCCGAGCATCAGCCACAAGAACAAGGCGTATATTTTCTTTTCGTTGAAGAGCAGGTGTTTCATAAGGGCCTCCTACTTCACAAGCACATCGGCCATTGCGCCCCACACGTCGTTGGTCTCGAGGCCACGTTCCCACCCCGCTATTCCGGCGAGGCCGTTTTGCTTGGCAATTTTAGCTTTTTCTTTGAGGGTGACGGCGTTTTCAACCCAAATCTTCACTTGAGCGCCTTCTTCGAAATACGTGCCGTAATAGAGCTTACGCACATCGTCCCAAATGAGCTTGACGTTATTCTTTTCAATGAGGTTGTTTTGCGCTTCCATACCCACTGCTGCCGATTTGTTGGTGTACTGGTTCGGCTTCTCAGTGGAGGGGTACTCGCGCCATACGTGCGTGTACAGCGGCACGCCCATGACGAGCTTGCGCGCATCGACCACCTCTAACAGCGCGTTAATGGATTTTTCCACCCAGTTGTACGACGCCACCGGTCCGCTGACCGGGCTGCCGAGCCAATGCTCGTTATACGTCATGACAATAAGGTAGTCTACAATGCTGCCGAGCGCTTCGTGGTCATAGCATTTCGACCAGTTGTCGCTGCCGCCCATAATGGTAACGTCCATGGACAGGATGAGGTTCTCCCGCTTCGCTTTTAGGGCGAACTCGTTGACAAAATGCGTCAAAGCGTCTTTGTCCGCTTTGTATATGTGTTCAAAGTCGATGTTGATGCCTTCGTAGCCGTAGTACTTTGCTTCGGCAATCATATAGTCGATAAACTGTGTACGCGCCGCTTTGTCGTACAAAAACGCATGGGTTCTATCGATGTCAAAGGCGTTGGTGACCAGCGCCCAAACGGCGTAGCCTTTTTGCTCTGCCCATTCTAAATACGGAACAGACGCCTTCGACGACACGTTCCCCTTTTCATCCGTGAGTTCGTACCACGTCGGCGATACGACGTTCACGCCCCGCATATCCGGGATTTTAGTCGTGTCCGGGTTGTAGCTGTACACCGCTTCCCAAGCCATGAGAATCGGTTCATCGTAACGCGGCGACAGGTCGTGCTGCATCGCCGGCGGGTTCTGTACGAGATACGCCTCGTCCACAGCACCGATATAACCCGATTCCCCATCAGACGTTACCGCATAGGTCGGTTGCCCTTCTGAGGCAAATACCATCACTTCTTCGTCTTTTGCAACACCCGTTACCGGAACCTTTTGAAACACTTTTTTAAGTTCGATGAAAGGTGCATACTGATATAGGGTGCTCTGGTACGCTTCTAGTGCTTCCGGCGTGTCGAACAGCGGCGTTTTTCCCGCCACAGTGTACACGGCGTATCCAATGTAATCGCTATAAAAAATAATGTGTCCGCCGTCTTCATACGGCAGCTTTTTCAAACCCGTCTTTTCAAAGAACGGCTGTGCGCTCAACGTCTCATAAGGCAAAAATACCCGGCCGTCCTGCGCTTTAAAGTCGATGGTTATTCCAAGTGCCTCGCCGTCTAGCATAGCGGTGCCGTCGTCTTCAATCCAGAGTTCAAACCCCGGCCCCACCACACTTAAACCGCCGAGTTTTTCATCGTAGAGCGCCGTGGTATTGCCCACTTTGAGCCACTGGGCGTCAAAGTAGCTGGTACCGGTCTGATCTTTCAGCGCCATAAGTGTCGCGTTGTCTTCACTTAGGACGAGGCCTTCTTTTTCCAAGAAGCCCACACCCGCTTCTATAGGCGCGTCGACGTAGTCGTGAGTCAATTCAAAGACTTTCCGTCTGATTTTCAAATTCAGCTGTACATTAAAGGCCAAAACGACACTGACAATAAGCGTCGCAGCAGCCAACAGTACAATTAGTGTTTTAAAGGTCTTTTTCATAGGGCCTCCTTATGTGTACCGCGCCACCGTAAAACGGTAGAGCGCTTCTATGTGATCCGGGGCAAAGCCCCCTTTGCTACAGGCGATATTCAGTTGTTCTTCAGCAGTGTGCACCCCTTCCAGTCTCGGCAGCAAAACGCCTGAACGCGTGTCACAGGTGACCACGATGCCGTAGACATCCGGGTCTAAAGCAGTCGTTGAACACGCGATGGGTTCAAGGGGCGATAGCAGGTCCACTGAAAACTTCAGCGCCATGAGTTCCTCTTTCGCAACAGGTTCAAAACGGCTGTCGTTTGAACAGGCGTCAATGGCGTTTTCAATGAGCGCCGCCATTAAAGGCCGGTCGTCTGCTTCCACAGTGCCGATGCACCCTCTCAGCGCGCCCTCTTTTTTAATGGACACAAAACACCCTTTAGGCGTTTCGAGATCCGACGGAAATACGTCGTAGGGCAAACGGTATACATTGCCGCCTAAAGTAACTTCGGCGTCACCGACAGTATATGAGGGCTTTGCGCCGTTTTCGACATAATAGGTGACGATGCCTCGTACCAATTTGGCGTAAAAGTGCTCGCGCTCCATATGTTTTTGCTGTTGCTGCTGCCGCTTGGTCATAAAGGCGTTGAAACCCGCGCGGTCATCATTTTCTGTGCCTATGAGCCGCGCGCACAAATAGCCGACGCCGTATGGCCCTTCGTAGCTGTAAATCGTCGCCTCAACAGACGTATCCATAAGGGCGCCAAGTCCCATGGCGTAACTTCTGAGACCGCATTCTTTTGCATTTTCTATTACCGTATCGTCGCAAAGCAAGATGTCGTACGGCTTTTGATGGTTCAGCATCTCCACAAAGTGGTGGTCAAACACTTCGCCGTGTTCGTGGTAGTCACAGGGACCACAGTCCGACAGAGCGTGGGATAAGTCGCCACTGGCGATGACGACGACAGAAAGACCCGCGGCGTCACTGGCTCGCTTAATCATTTGGCCGTAGCGCAAAAGCGTTTCATACCCCAGTGTGCCGTAGCTCATGCACACAATCGGCGCGTCCACACCGGCTTCTTTTAAAAAATGCATCGGTACCAAAACGCCGTGATCCAGTGTCGGTTCGTAGTTAAACAGTTTAAACTCAGCCTCGACCAGCGGGTAATACTGTCCCTCGAGGGCATCGTTCATTTCGAGGATGGCACGCATCAACCCGTCGGACTTTTTAAAGTCGTACGCCAAGTCCGGTTTTCCGAAGAGGCCAAAATCCCCTTTGTACGCGTCTAACTGGTACAGGGCGATGGCGTCGTTAAACACCGGCCCGTGTGGCGATACGACGACGATGGCATCCGGCGCCCACGCTTTTATTTCTTCAGCCACTTTGCGCATACTGGCGACGGTGGCTTTTAATGGTTCGGTTTGATTGTTGCCAATGGCACCAATGAGTATCGGCGCATGTGGCAGTACGTAAGTTGCTTGAATTCCCATAACATGCTCCTTTTCAGCGGTTAAGAAGTCGATTATAGACCATTATATCATACGAAAGTTAAGATTTATGTATCAATTCTGTGTTAAATCCACCGCTTTTAGGAAGGGGGAGTGGTCGGGTTACAAAAGCACCCGACGAACAAAGGCCGCTTATCTTTTTTAAGATTGACTCTTTTAGTTGTACCTTCTTGATTAATGATACTGCTATCAACTCACTTTTAGAAAGCCGCTTTTTAAACACTTTGAAGTTGACCTCGCTGAACGTTTGTGTCGTTCAGAAGCTGAAGAAGCGTGACACACTGTTGAAGGGGTTTACTTTGATGGAGGCACCTCTCAGTGCCTTATTGGCGGGGTACGTTTCCTAGGTGTCTTCGAGCTTTATCCATCGTCAAGTGCTAATTCTTCTCATTTTGGGGCATTCTCCCCTATTGGCATTAGGATCTTTACAATGCAGTTGTTAAATTTTATTAATACCTGTAAGATGTCCTTCCTTTCATTCGTTCTATAAATAAAGGCTATACAGATTAATTTGAGCAACACAAATTTTTTAAAGGTGTTCTTTTTAGTCCTCTAGCGACATGGGTTATGTGTTTTTTGGAAAACCGTATATTTTTATTCTGAAAGGGGGGGGATAGAACTGTAGTGTATTAGCAGAAGGAGAAGCTTAATAGGTTTTGAGTTTGAAAGGAGAATGAAACATGCTGGTTTAAAGAATAACTGGAATGGTGGCTAGTGTTTTTGCTAATGAGCCTATAAGTGGCTATACACTAAGGGATAGTGCTGAAGATAACTGAGAAAATTGCATAATTTATAACCGTTGATTTAACAAGTTTTTAAAGAAACAAAAAGGAAACTTCACCCCAAACGTCGAATTATATAAGTGGCAGCAAACACAATCCAAACGAAGGAGGAAGTTTCCACTTATGTATATTCGACAAACATGTCTATTTTCCTTTGAAGAAATTATGAACTTTCAGCAAGAAACGAAATTGGAATTAATTCTTGCTCAGATCAACATCTCACCTTTGGTTGCGGCATTATCTAAACAGAGTCATTTGAGAGGTCCAAAAGGTTACAGAGTCGCACCGATGATTTACGCATTAATTGCTAAGCAAATTCTGAGAATTTCGACCACCAGCGAGTTGGTGAGACAGTTGAAAGAGAACCCAGTGTTACGTTATAACTGTGGTTTTGAGGTGTTATCCAAAGTACCATCAGAAGCCACTTTCAGCAGATTCGCAGATAAGCTGTCAGAATCAGATGCGTTGCTGAAACTATTCGGTGATTTAGTTGTTCATGCTAAAGAATTAGGAATTGTTGATGGTAGTCATATTTCAATAGACTCTACTAAGGTAGATGCTTTCGAAGCCTCAAAACCAAAGAAAGATATTGTAGATGACGGCACCAACCCAAACTGGGGAATGAAGCGCGATACTCACGGTAATAACATTCGTTGGTTTGGATGGAAACTTCATATCCTGAGCGATTCATACAGTGAATTACCACTTTCAGTTATGGTAACACCAGCGAATGTTCATGATGGAACAATTGCAGTTCCACTGATTGAAGAGTTTCTAAAGCAGTATAGAGATCTGTTTAGACCATTGTTCTATGCGATGGACTCTGGATATGATTATAATTCTGTCTATGATGCAGTAATAAATCACTTTGAAGCTACTCCAATCATAGCCTACAACCCAAGAGGCAGTCACGCCGCCCCAGAAGGGTTAGATGATGAGTTTCATCCAGTCTGTTCTGGTGGTTACAAACTCGTTTATTGGGGGATTGACGGCGATTACATGAAATTTAGATGTCCACAAGTACTGGGGAAATGTAACTGTCCACATGGGAGTGCATGGTGTTCATCAAGCAATTATGGTTATACGCTCAAGATAAATCGTAAAGAAAATCCAAGACAAATCGGATATCCGTTAAGATCATCTGATCAATGGAAGACTCTATACAACAAGCGAACTTCTGTTGAACGTTGCAACGGTCGACTAAAGACGATTTTAAATTTGAATTCAATCCGGTCTAAAGGTATCAAGAAAGCAACTGTTCATGCGTTGTTAAATTGCATTGCGTTGGTTGCAGGAACCATCGCTTCAAAAGTTAAAGTAAACAGAAATGAGGAACTCTTAGTAGCATAATGAACAACAAAAGATTGAAATTTGAAAGCATGGCAGGGGCTGTTACTTAGGATTAAGCCTTTTTCTCAAATTATCGAGTTAATTATGCAAGAGTCTCAACTATGTAAAAAGTCTTTCGGAGCGTTTTAATATTTCTATTGAAAAAGCGTATGAGATATTTCAAACTCTACTGAGACTCTGTACATGTCTGTAAGAAGTTAAATATTAATACTCAAGAGGGTTTCATTTTCGCTGGAAATAAGCGTTTGTGGTGATATTTTTAGTATTGATAAAACAGAAGCTGGCACTTATGTTGTCACAACAAATTCCATCACCTTTATTATGAATATTAGATTGGGGGATTTAACATGATAAAAGGCTTTTTTAAGTTTGATAAGATTACTCGATGGCTATACCCACTATCATTGATTCTAATTTATGGCCGTTTATACTATACGCATGTGTATGCTAGTATTGAAACATCCTATAATGAGTTAAGGTTCTTTTTATTTAATGCTTACCACTATGTTTTAGAGCCCATTATTATACTCATCGTTCTTAGACTCATATTAATGTTGATAACTGGACAACATAAAAAGGACTAAACCAAAGAGTGCTTCAAGTAGAATAAAATACTTCAAAAGGGCAGACCCGGCTTCACGGCATCTGCCCTTTTAATTTATATCATCGTTTATATGCTTCTCCCTTAACGAAGTGACTTGTCATACCGCTTAAGCATCTCCCAAACTTCCTCACGAGTAACTGCATCGCGTGGTCTCGTGCCGTCGGAGACACCTTTTTCTATGACAAACGCCTGTGCGGCTTCAGCCCACTTTGAAACAACGTCTTCTTTTACGTAAGGGATGCCTAAGTAAGTGCAAATGCCCTGTGCGTGTTCCTCTGCGACCTCTTTTTGAAAAGTCGGGTCCACCATGAGCAAAGCTTCTCTCTCGTTGTCCATAAATCCGTTTTCTGTAAGAATTGCCGGCATGTCTGTGTACTTCAAGACGTAAAAGGGCGCTTCTTTGATGCCGCGGTTTTTCTGTGGCGTCCCCTTTGAAAGGTACTTTAAAACGCTTTCTCCAAGACGACGCCCTTCCTTTGACCCCGGGCAGATGTAGACGGTATGCCCTTCTGGGTCGTAGGCGTCGAACTGCCCGTCGTAGGCGTCGTAGTGTATGGAAAGATAGAGCGTCGCCCCTGCGCGGTTTGCAGTGGCGACGCGCTGTTTAAGTGACACATCTTGCTCTGTGGGGGCGACGCATAACACGTCGAGACCGCATCTTTGTAGCGCGGTCTTCAGCAGTGCAACGACAGTGCTGTTAAAGGTGTTTTCTCTAACGCTGACGCCGTTTAATGCCTTTAAGGGGGGCGTACGCTTCCCCGGTGTCTCGGCGCCGTGGCCGTCGTCAAGTGCAATTAAAGGTCTCACTGGGGTTCCCCCTTTCGACTCTGGTAGTTAAAAAAGGATTGGAACACCAAGGTGAGGAGGATCATGGTGTTGTCAATCCCTAGATCGCCTCTAATGGCCAGTACAGCGAAGATGACGGCGGATATGACAGATATGATGCTCTTGACTTCTAAGAGTTTCAAGAGCTTTTCTCTCAGTTTCATAAGGTTCCTCCTTTCATTTATACGATTTAGGCGCTAGCGCCCGGTTTTCAGCAGCATGCCGAGGGCGATGCCGACGCCGCCGGTAATCAGTGCGCTGATAAAAAGCTTGGTGTAAGCTATCAACGCGTTGCCCGGGCGTTTTTCTATAGCGTCGAGACGCTCGTCATGCTGTTTGAGCAAATACAGCATGTCCTCAATTTGTCTGGCCATGTACTCGATGTTTGTCGCCATTTTGATGATAGCTTTGGTCTGTTCTTCTTGGCTGTCCAATCGATGGTGCGCAGACTTTGTGGATTGTTCTACGACGACGACGCGCTCTTTGACGGTGCCGACGACACGCTCGAGGTCTGCGACAGTCCTCTTGAGGTCGCTGAACATCTGCTCGTGGGTGTTGATGAGTGTGTCGTGCATGGTTCACCTGCCTTTCGTTAAAAATTAAGCAGTTGACGTTTCATCAGAAGCTTCAAACTCGCATTATTATATAGAACTCCAATTTCCATCTAACCCCAAAGGAGTTAGTTCGTCCAATACCTGTTGTCTGAAGTTAGAAGGTACTTGCTCGATTGTTCTTCTACCTCTAACGATTAAAGCTACCTATACGTCTACCATAATTTCACCACCTTTCAAAACGGCTATTGATAGCCTTATTTTAGTAAGTAGTTCCATGTATAACACCACCTTAATTTGAAGCTGCACCAGCATCCAAAAGTGCTTGTACCTCTAATCTTAGGTTTTCAGGAACTTGTTCAATTGTTCTGCTTCCAGCCTTGATCAATTTAAAATAAACTTGTGCCATATCTTCACCAATCCTTTCTTATGATTGCATTGCAAGAAACAGTTCATAAACTTCAGCAAGTGCTTCAAGTGTAATAAGGTTGTCCAGTTCTGCTTGTGAGAGCTTTGACTTTAATTCTACATTTTCTGTTTTTAGTTGGTTCAACCGTTCAGTCAATGGTTGGTTGAAAACAGGATAAGAAAATTCCAATACCATTGTATCAAGATTGACCCTATAACTTGTTGCTGATAGAAAGTCATTTGCATATTGACCCGATTCAAGTTCTAACAAAGCAACTTCTTGTGGGTTGTAGGTTTGAAGTGGTGTGTAAATTGCTTCATCTTGTTCCCTTGTTGTTGGTTTTGTCCGCGGATTGTAATTTTCAGGTATGTGAAGTATCACTTCCCCCGTCTGTTTCAAATAATAAATTTTTGAGTTTGTCATAATTTACCCCCTTTCTTACACAATTGTTGGTACTGTGATTTGTTGAAAACCAACAACCGCTGAATAGTATACCGCACCATTAGTGGCTTTCAAACCTTGGCAACTTACTTTAATAAGATCATTAACATTAACATCTATTTCAATTGTTAAAACCCTTTTATTAGATGGAAGGTTAGTTGTTAAAACAGATACGCTACCCATAACGACCCCGTTTTTTAGAATTGACATAGTACCGTAGTTTGCACCTTTATTACCATCACCAGTAGAATAACCTTCTGCTTTTACAGTCACACGTCCACCCATATTCATTTTAATACTTTGAGTGGATTGTTTTGTGTGTGTTGACTGTACTATACCATTTATAGAAGCCGTCCAGTTAGTTGTAGAAGGTGCATAACCGAAAGGTTTTTCAGGATTAACGTTCCCAACTACACCAAATATATTAACACCTGATCTGATGTTACCAGCAACTAAGTTTGCTGATCCCTGAATTGTCTGAACACCACTTAAATACTGACCAGCTGCAATTGTCTGATTGGTTGTTCCTGGTGTGATTGTAGCTGCACCCTTGCTTGGAATCGTTCCTGTTATCCCAGTATCATCATCATTGCTGAAGGTTTTTCCTGCCAGTACATTTGCAGCAATGGCATTCCCTTCTGCACTGGCTTTAAGAAAAAAACAATCACTTGCCTCATCAAACCATATGTCATATGCCTTGCCAGCAATTAAAACTGGCGCAGTTGTGGTGTTAGGCTTATACAAGTTCTTTGTTCCCCATTGATTCACATTGACAGTCGTTGCAGTACCATTGTTATTAGCAGATGCGACAAAGCTAATTTTTAAGCAGTTGCTATAACTTTTAAGATGAGAAACACTCAGCTCTATTGCGTTAGATGTCCCTACACTTTTTGCCAATTGACTCAATCCTTCTATGGCGGAGTCAATAATATCCATATTTCCATTTTGATCCGAAACATCAAAGAAATCTTCTAAATCTGGCTTTTTTAGATTTAGCGTATTTGTGTATTTTGCCATTTTATCAATTCTCCTTTTGTAAAATTTGTGTTCAAGTGAAGCCATACGACCTATCCAATATAAAGCGCGCTAGGCTTTTATATACAAGATTATGACCCTATCACTCATGAAGCTTATGGGGTTGTTATCAGTTCACTATGACCTTGCCGAGTTAGCGCTTCATCAACGCTTGCTTTTAAATCAGGCCTATTTGAGACCACATAGTCGTATGTGTAAGCCCTTTCTAAAATTCTCATTGCCAAATAGTCTCCCATTACAGTGCCCCCCCTTGATTAAACAGTATTTCATCCAATGCTTTCTTCACTAGAGCTTGTTCTGCTTTGAGTTTCTCAATTTCATCTTTTCGATTCACCGGTTTAAGTTCTGGGAACTCTATAATAGCCCCGTCAATCAATTTATACCAACCGCCCATAACGTCTTGTGGCACATCTCCTTCAAACGGCACATAATCGCCATATGGGAAACTGATGCAATCTGTTATAGTACCGTCTGTTTGTACTTGTAAATATTTCATGTGTGAACCTCCTATCTAAATATGCGTACCATTTCAATCGTGTCGTTAATGTTTCCGTTTTGTTTTGCGTATCCTGCTCCTTGTTGACCTTCTAAATCTTGAATTGATGTTGTTTTATAAATTTCATAGTTAAATACGTTTTTATAAATTGTAACGTAAGGCAAACCGTAATGCGCCACCGACATATACGTACCGTCTGGACTGAATGCCGTGCCGTTTCCACGGTTTGTTGGTAATTGACTTGGGCTAGACAATTTGGTAAACGGATCACCAGTGCGTTTGTAAATTGTGATGTAGGGCGAACTAAAATGCGCTACTGACATATAATTGCCGTCTGGGCTAAATGCTATGCCGTATCCCTCGTCTGGTGGCAATTGGATTGGGTTCGGCATTTTGATAAACGTATCACCACTACGTTTGTAGATTGTAACGTAAGGCGAACCGTAATGCGCCACCGACATGTAAATGCCGTCCGGACTGAATGCTGTGCCGAATCCTGCGCCCGTTGGCAATTGACTCGGGTTTGGTAGTTTTGTAAACGTATCTCCGTTGCGTTTGTAAATTGTGATGTAAGGCAAAGTATCATGCGCTACTGACATATAATTACTATCTGGGCTAAATGCTGTTTCTTGACCATTACTAGTCGGAAATTCACTTGGGTTTGGTAGCTTTGTGAATGTGTCACCACTACGTTTGTAGATTGTGATGTAAGGCAAAGTATCATGCGCTACTGACATATAATTACCATCTTTGCTAAATGCTATGCTGCGTCCTATACCTATTGGCAACTGACTTGGATTTGGTAATTTAGTAAATGTGTCACCGCTACGTTTGTAAATTGTGATGTAAGGCGAATCACGATGCACTACTGACATATAATTACCATCTGGGCTAAATGCTGTTTCAATTCCTATACCTGTCGGCAACTGACTTGGATTTGGTAATTTAGTAAATGTGTCACCACTATGTTTGTAAATTGTGATGTAAGGCGGATCACGATGCGCTACTGACATATAATTACCATCTGGGCTAAATGCTGTTCCAACTCCTATACCTGTCGGCAACTGACTTGGGTTTGGTAGTTTAGTTGGCGTTAATAATTGACTTAAATAAACAGGGTCGTTTTTACTTATTGATTCCATAGCCCTCCCAGAAACAATGTCTTGACCGTTTATTTCTATTGCTTCTGATACATTCGTTACGCCATCCATGCTTTACCCCCTTATCACTCTGTAACTAAAAGTAACCGAACCCGTCGGAATCGACTCTGAATACAAATAAAAACCGCCGTTATAGCTTTTGACATGCGTCGTTCTCGCGTCATGGGCAATTTCTTTTGTTGATAAATCAAAAGCGACTATAGGGAAGTCTGCTGATGTCACCCCCACTACAGGTACTTGTTTTCTGTAGGCCATTCCATCGCCGTATGAACCACTCACCCAGTTGGTATTGTCAACCGTGATGATGCCTTTCAAAGAGCGTGGTTCCTTTATATCTTCAATGTCTTTTAACGCCCCATCAATCACATCCATATTCCCATTGTGCACGCTGATGTCGTAAAAGTCCGTTTCATCGGGTTTCACTAAATTGTAGTTTGCCGTGTGTCTTGCCACTCTACCTTCTCCTCTCTAATTTGCGTATGCTGACGTGCAGCCAACTGCGCGTGGGTCTGTCGCTTTATAACAGCGTGGCTGTTATACCTCAACGACAAATCAATCCCCACATTCAGCGGCACGATGTCCTCGAGCAACTGTGCCACCACCTCAAACTGCTCTTTTACAGTGAGCTCAATGCGCACAGTCAGAGTAGCCGACGCCGTATCCAGCGATACCGTAAAACCGTCTCCACACAAAGTGGTCAGGCGCTCTTTCAGCGCTTGCTCAGTGTACGGCAACTGCTCGTTAAAACGGCTGAACAACCGAAACTTGCGGTCTTCTAAGGCTTCATTGGCCTTTGGGGCAATGCCCAGCCGCCGTTCCCATCGTTCGATGCCGCGGCGCGTGGCACTCTCTATAAACTGGTCGTCCATAACCGCTTGTGACGCCGCCCACGCCTCAGAGAAGGCCGCGTCTTCGGCTTCGGCAATGGCCTGAAAAGCGTAAATCTTCGATACGACTTCCGGCCAGTACCCTTTGATGTTCACCGCCTTTATCATGCGAGCCCCCCTCTCTTCGGTACGCAATGCGGTTCCAGCACGAGGTTCTGCGCCTTGCCGTTTAATAGCGTACCGGTAATATCGACGACCCCTTGAAGGTTCAAGAGCCGCGATTCAATTTGAGCAATTCGGACGATAAGCTGATCGGTGTGTGCCCACGCTTTTCGGAGTTCCAGCAAATAGGCGTCGATGACAGCGTTAAAATAAGGTTCTAATGCCTCCCAGTTCCACCCCGGTGCATACGACATCTGCGTCTCCACAGTTAAGTGTTGCACCTCAACCCCTTTGAGCAGCACTCGGTGCCCAATAGGAGCGATGCCGAGGCCTTCTCCGGTGTACGCCGCGGGGTCAAGGGTCTCTTGAACCGAATCCAGCAGCTCTGTACTTGGCGTTTCGTAAGCGCTGTCTATAAGCAGGATGCCCACAGAGCCGGTGCCTTCCGGCGTTCTGTAAACTTTACAACCGCCGACCCCGGGAAGTGCGTTGACTTTTTCCGTGTAATCGGCTCGGTTGCCGCCAAAAGCCTGTGCGTTGAAGCTGTTGAAGTAACGCTTTCTAAAGTGCTCTGTATCCTCTTCATCTTCTCCGGGAATCAATAACGCCTCTAAGATCGCCGCCTTAAGTCCGGGAATGTAGGCCACCGGTATCAGCGACGAACCGACAAAGTGGTTGTGTGCCGAACCGGCGCTTTCAGCAGTTAGCCGGTACTCGAGGCTCCCGGTCTGTTCAGTCACCGTAAAGAAACTCTCCTCTGCTGAAAACCGAGTGCCCACAGGCACTTCTGCGTCAAAGACCCCTTTGTAAACCGCGTGAGTGGCGGGTTTTACGGCGAGGCCGCGCTCGGCACCGCGCCGAATGAGGGCGGTGCGAGAGGCGCTGTCCGCAAAGGTCTCGTTTAATACGACATCCAGTTCGATGTACAGTTGCTTGAGTTCTGCTGCGGCAGGTGCCAGTGCGTTGTACAGAAGCGAGCCTTCGCGTTTATCGAGGTCGCCGGGCACTTTTGCCATTAGCCTGTTGAGCAGATCGGTATAAGTGATGTTTTCAAAAGCCATTACAGGCGCACCGCCTTTCTGTGTTCAAAATCGCCGTAAAGGGTGCGCACGGTAAAGTGCACTTCAACCACTTCGCGATTGCGTTTAAAGTCAAAATTGTCGACGCTTTTAATGCGTTCATCGGTCATCAGCGCCTCTGTTATACGGCTCTTGGCTTCTGCATACACAAACTCAGGTGTGCGGCCAATGAGGTCGTCAAATGTCACACCGTAGTCCCAAGAGTAAATTTCGTAGGTGTACCGCGGTGTGTTAAGCATAAAGTACACCGCTTGCGCCACAGCGCTAAGGGCATCTGTAAACCCTTTGACCACATGGCCGTCGACTTTGTACGTCTTCGTCGGCTGAGGCTTCATGTGAATGGTGTCGAGCACCGTATGAGGAATCATACGCGCACCAGCCGATCCAATATAATGTAGTCGGTACCGCTGAACGCTCGGATAAGCAAAAGCTGATCCCCGATGTCTACCGTGTTTTCCACCGTCAACTTCAGCGGTGTGACGCGACCGTCTATTTCCGCGTCGCCTTCAAGGGTCTGTTGGCGAAACCCCGCTGTGGGAATTAAAAAGTCTTCGTCGAGAACGATTTTTTGACCGATGCGCACCTTTAAAGGCGCTGTGCTGACGACATCGCCCACGACGATGTCCACGGGTTTCGATGCGTTAACAGCATCTACCGCTGTTTTCTTGATGATGTCGATTAAATTGGCCACTAAGCCCCTCCTCTCAAGGTGACGTCCATAAAATGACCGCCGCCGCTAAACGTGTGTGTGACATTTTCAACCACCATGTACACTTGAACGCGTTCCGCACCCAGTTCAACCTGTACGCCAATTCCCGAACCGCCTCTAACGCGCAAGTCGCCGATGAGTTTGCTGCCTTTGTATGTCCTAGACTTGCGGTTCATCAGCGCGAGCATGTTGCGCCCTTTGGCAACGGGGTTTTCGCCTTCGCCGAGTTTTTCAATGTGTTGTAGAACGCCCCACTGTTTCACCGTATCGGCGTCGGTAAAGGGATGCCCTTTGCCGTCGTTGTCCACGAGCACTACGCGGTTGTAGGTGTCGGAATCAATGGAACTGCTGAGGTTAAAATCGCCCAATGTACGCGACGTGTAGATGAGATTCAGACGCATGGTCTCAATATCTCTCAGTGTCAGTTTGCCGTAGTCGTCATAGAGCACGTACAGCTTGCCGGTGTTGGTCAGTGTGTGATCCAGTGCGTCGCTAAACAAATCGATGAGCGACTGATTCTCTTGAAGCAGCTTTGGCACAACATACGCGGTTTCTGTCAGCGTCCCCATTCGGAGGCCGAACTTAGTCCCTGCGCGTCGGATGATTTCGTCGGCGCGCAGCCCTTTGTACACCGCATAGTCCTTGTTTTTAAGGTATCTGAGTTGGTCATAGCACTTGATGTTCACTTGTCTGCTGTCGGCATCCAAAGTGAAGATAAAGCCGAAGAACACGCCGATACCGTTTACTTTAAAGGCCACGGCATTGCCTTCTGAAAGGTGCAGGGCCTCGGTGTTCATCACGGAAAAGGTGAGCTTTCCAGCGACGCCGAATCGGTCGACAGTCCATTTGATGTCGCCGGTCACCATTGGCGCCATGAGGTCTTCCCCGGTGTCGATAAGCAGTTCGTACCTATTCAAATCGAATCACCTGCCCCGGGTAAATGAGATTGGGGTTTGCGATGCCGTTGAGTTTGGCCACGCGTTTGTAGGCCGCCCCGTCCCCCAATGCCTTTTTACAGATGCGCCAAAGCGTATCGCCTTTTTTAACAGTGACGGATGAGGGCTTGTCTTTGGTCGGTCGCTGAGCCCCTTTGTTTTCCGCAGAGGCTTCACCGCTTTCCGGATCTTTTGTGACGGTGTAAACCGTAGGCGCCCGGTACTGTTTAAACTTTAAGGTAAACATCAAATCGTCGCCGTTGTCGCGGCTCTCGGTATACGCGTACGCGTCTAGGCTCACCCACATGTTGGTTTCAAAGAGACCGCCGTAGGGCGTCACTCTGGAAATAATCAGTCTAAAGGGTTTGCGGGAGAGTTTCAAGTCCTCAAACACCTGTAAAAAGTGCGTGGGTGGTAAAAACACTTTGTTTTCGTAATAAGCAAATCGGTAATCAAATGCCGGAATCAGGGCGTTAAAACTGACGGTAGTTAGCCCCGGTGCCCTTAGCAGACTGATTTCACCGCCGTCGAGCAAGGTTTCCGTCTGGTTGTTGTCTTTGGTCTTGGTTTCGATTTTGCTGGGGGCGACGGGCAGACAGTACCCGTCGACAAATACTTTGTGCATTGCGTTCCCCCTTATCTCCGCTGACTGCGGTACTCGACGCTTATGGCCGCAGTGGGGATGTGAGCTGCATAGAGGATAATGCCGCCGTCGACCTCCTCTACGGTCGGGTTGATTTCAGCGGTTTGAGCAATCGTTTGATGTGACTTGTCTACGACGAGGTCTACCCAAGACGCCGGAGACACGCCTTCTACCGCCACGTACTTTTTATAGCCCCCGGCGGCGTGAGCCTCCCACCCCGTTGTGGGAATCGTCAACGCACCTGTTGTCGGGGACAGAGCGGCGATGGCGCCGTCTATGACGTCTAAGTTGCCGTTGATTCGATCTAAGTTGTAAAAGTCTGACGGGCTATCCTTGATAAGCCCCAAATGTTGCGTTTGAGTCGCCATTATAAATTCACCCTCCTTAACGCTTCGTGTGTGTGCGCCGATAACTGCGCATGGGTATAGGGCATCAACTGCGCGTAGGTGTTGTACAAAAGGCTCAGATCGAGGGACATGTTGGCGGGGAGAATGCGCCCGAGCAAGGCGCCGACTTCGTCGTACTTGCCCTCGGCGTCCATCTTCACCCGTGCAGTGACCTCGTACGCGTCGTGTGCCACCTCTAAAGTGTAACCGCCTTTGCCGCACAGCGTCTCAAGCTGTTGATGCAAGGTCTTTTCCGTGTAGGGAAGCTGTTCGTTAAAGCGCGTCAGGATTCGAAAGCGCCTGACCGCGTCGGTGTCCGATGCCTTGGGGACAATGCCCAGCAAGCTTTCAAACCGCTCCAGCCCCTGCTTTCCGCAAGTCTTTACAAACTGATTGTCCAGCGCCTTTTCTAGTGCCGACCACAGCGCCGACAGTTCCTTTTCTTCGGTGGCCGCCAGCGCCTTGATGTCGCGGTAAGGTCGGAGCACCTCGGGGTAATAATCGATGAGGTTTCTATCCATTGACAGCCCCCCGCTTCGGAATCTCGTCGGGCAGGAGCATGCAGTTGCCTGCGACGCCGTCGAGTTGTGTGTCACTGAGATCCACAATGCCCGTTAAACCGAGCAGTCGCGTTTCAATTTGACTGACCCGCACCACCAGCTGCGTCGCGTCTTCCCACGTCGCCGAGAGTTCGGTAAAGTAGGCGTCTAGCGCCTCTTCAATGTAAGGCTTGACATCGGCAAATTGCCACCCGTCTTCGTAGGTGATGTTTAAGGTCACTGCCACCGGGCGCGCCGTGACGCTCTCGACGGTAACGCGGTGCCCTATGGGGGCGAGGCCCTTGCCTTTACCTGTGGCGTCCGCGGGATCTACCGCCGCCTTGACTTGTGTCACCAGTGTGTCATGTGCCGCTCTGTAAAGGGCATCGGTGATGACCAGTTTAACCGTGCCGCCACCGGACCACGCCGGGTAGACTTTGACGCCGCCGACGCCGGGAATCGTGCGGACTTTTGCTTTGTAGTCGGCGATATTGCCGCCAAAAGCTTGGGCATCGAGGGAGGCGTAGTAACGCTTCCTCAAGGCTTCGGTATCTTCCTCCGCTTCGCCGGGAATCAGCACTTTAACCAGTGCCGCCTCGGTGAGCCCCTCGATGTATTCAATGGGGATTAGCGTCCCCAGTTGTCGGTTGCCGGCGGGCCCTTCCGTTTCACAGCGCAGTTTGTACCCGCCTTCCGCTAGGGCCTCGGTAACCTCGTAGTTAAGCGTGCCCAGTGAAAAGCGCGCGCCGACGGGCACCGGTGCGTCAAACACGCCTTTGAGAACCGCCTGTGTCGCCGGATAGGGGACGATGCCCCGCTCCTCACACCGTCTGATAAGATAGTCTCTGGACTGGGTGTCCACAAACACTTCGCGCAGCACCCGATCCAGTTCAATGTACATGTTCTGTAGTTCCACCGCAGCAGGTGCCAGCGCCGTGTACAGCAGCGAGCCCTCTGCCACGTCGAGGTCGGGGGTCGCCGTCTTTACGGCATCGAGCATGCGGCTGAGAATTTGGTCGTAAGTTACGTCTTCATACATGGGGTGTCACCACCTTTTCTGTTGTAAAGTCGCCGTAGAGGGTGCGGACGACAAATGTCGCCGTCACCTGAGCGCCTTGTGTTTCGATTTTGAAATCCGTCACCGCCTCTATGCGCAAATCTTGAAGCAGGGTTTCTCGAATCCGCTGTTCGATAACCGACGTCACCTCGTCGCGGTTGGCGCCAATGAGGTCGGCCAGTTCGAGTCCGTAGTCCCACGAGTAAATCAGATGTCTGTAGCGCTCGGTGCTGAGCATCAAGTAGACGGCCTGTCTCATGGCGTCCAGTCCCGAAACACAGCTGCCGATGGTATGGGTGTGCGGGTTCAGTTCAAATGTTTTGCTGGCCAAAAATGTGTTGGCCTCTGCCTTGAGATACGCTTCGGGTTTTTTAGGAATCATGCCGTCACCTCACTTTGTCCAGAACAATATACTGTTGGCCGCCTTGACATTTGGCGAGCAGCACGCCGTCGCCCACTGCCAGCCGGTTGTCGATAACGATTGGCGTAGACGCCGTCTCACCGGGCTGTCTGATTGAAGTTTCGTACTCGGTGACGCCGGCGGTGACTTTCAGGTGCGGTGCGGTCAACGTCAGCTTTTGTCCGATGGCAATTTCAAGCGGTTCTGTCGCCTTAACCGTGCCGTAGACAAACGCCACGGGATTGGTAGCGGCAACGGCCTCAAGTGATGCGATTTTTATGGTTTCTATTAGATTAGGCACTGTAATCACCTCCAATCAGTTCCAGCGACATGGTGTGGGCATCGCCGTCCACCTGGTGCGTCGCTTTGGTCACAATCATGTGGTGGTCGATGTGGAAGGGTTTTTCCCTCAGCACCACGCGCACAAGGCGCCCGGCGCGGATGTCGAAATCGCCGATGACGTTTGAAAGCGACAAGCGCTTAACGGGTTTGTTCTTCAGCTTGAGCAAGCCCTCTGCCTTTTGAGGCGCACCGTCTGGGGCATTGATTTTTTCAAAGTATTGTAGAATCCCCCACCGGTCGATGGTGTGCGAATCCTGTACTTTAAAGACATCGCGTTTTTGGCTCTTTTCGTTGTCGTAGACGAGTTTGACGACGTTGTAAGTGTCTTTGTCAATGGAGCGCGTGTAGTCAAACCCGCCGATGTCGTCCAGTTCTATGACGTTGGCCGCGCCGTTTTTCGACAGTTCCTTTAGCGTTAAAGCGCCGTAATCGTCGTAAAACGCGTACATTTTGCCGTTTTGAAATTGTGTCTCGTCCAGTGCGTTTTGAATCATCTCCATCAGGCTCTTGTCGTCTTCAATACGGCTGGGGAGCAGGTAGCCGGTCTCTTCAATGTCGCCGGTTTCCAGTATAAAGTCCGCGGCGATATCGCGAATCAGACCGCTGGCGGTTAAATCGCTGTACTTTCGGGTATCCTTGTTTTTTAAATAGCGCATCTGGTCGTAGGCTGTAATGGAGAGTTTGTGCAGTTCGGTGCGCTTAATGGAGAAAATGTACCCTTTGAAAACGCGGTGCGTCGGCGTCTCAATGGTGATGGTGTTCCCTTCGGAAAGTGCGATGTTGCCGTCGTCGATAATGGTGAGGGTCGCTTTACTCGCCTGACCTTTAAATGCGGTGTCCCATTGTACAGCGCCTTCCACAAGTGGGGTAAAGCGCAGGAGACCTCTATAAATGTTTACGGTCAGCATGGGTCACCGCCTTTCCGGAAGCTTCAGCGTCTGCCCCGTTTGAATTTTGTTGGGGTTTTTCACTGTGTTTTTATTCAGTTGGTGAATGGATGTGTACAGCGCGCCGTCACCGAGGTATTTTTTGGCGATGTTCCACAAAGTGTCGCCTTTTCGTACGACGATTTCGCGCGGGCTTGCTTTCTCGTCCAGCCTTTTAATGCGTTCGACGCGCTTGCGCCCCACTTCGGTGTCGAGGACGAACGCCGTCTTTTTACCGCTGTACTCTTTGAGCTCCAGCGCCAGTTCCAGCGCTTGTCCGAGAGCGACGTCTTCTCTCACGGTGTACGTTTCTATGGAGACTTTCATCTCAGTTTCCGCTAACATCGACCCCGTGCGAGAGATGCGCAAGGTCACCGGCCACTTAATGTCTTTCATCGCCTCTACAGCGGCGATGTAATCGGTTGCCGGTACAAAGCCGTCTTCGTAGTGGGCAAACGGAAAGGGCACTGTCGGAAGCATCACGGTAAAAGTGATGGTTCTCAGACCGGCTTTTTTCAGCACGGTATAGTGGTCGCCGTTAATCAGCGTTTCGGTTTTGTTTTGATTGGCACCTTTGATTTCAATTTTGGGCGGTGGTACGGGAAAAACCACCGACCCGAGTTTTACGGTATACGCCATTACGCATGCACCCCTTCCGCTGTGAGAATCATCGACTCGTACAGTTTGTCCTCCAGTGTGGAAATGACGCCGTCGATGTCCATATCAGAGCTGATAGCGTTTTGGTTGTGCATCTCCACTTTGATTTCTGAGGTGGTGTATCGGTTGATGACCTCCTGTTCTGCTAAATCGCGCATGTATTTCAAATCCTCTTCTGCCATGCTCATCGTCCCCGCCATGGTGCCTGTATTGGCGGCGGTTTGATTCATGGTCTCCAGCATCTGTGCCCCGTTGGTCTCTTCCCCTGAAGGCATTTGATTTTGTGCCGCTTCGATTTCTGCCTGACGGTTATCAAAGTTTTTTTCCATATCCAGCTTCATGCTGTCCAGCGTGGCTTCGCGCTCTTTCATACGCGCGTTCATCTCGTCTTCGGCGTCGGCGAGTTCGGCGTTGCGCATTTGCTTTTCCGCCTCGTTTTTCAGGGCCGCATCTGTGCCGAAGGTTACTTTTTGGACCGCTTCTATGGAGACGCCTTTAATGCTGTTTAACACGCCTATGAAACCGTTGATAATGTCGATGCCTTCGTTCACAAGGCCTTGAAGCAACACGAGTACGCCTGCTTTCATATCGCCGACGACATTTTGAATGCCGACGGAGACGCGCATAAAGCCCAGCCGCATTTTGTCAAAGAGGTTCATAACGGCGTACACACCGGTGTAAAAACCGATTTTAATCAGGTCCCACCCCAGCAGCAGGTTGTTTTTTACAATCAACCACGCCACACTGAGGCCACCGACTGAGTCGATCCACTTGCGTATCAGCACCACCAAGAGCCCAATGGCCAGAGCGATGTAGAATATCGGGTTCTTTAGCAGGGTCATATTGAGCCCTTTCGTGGCCAAGTCAGTGGCAAAGGTGATGAGTTTCCAAGCGGTATACGCTGCAACGAGTCCCCAAATAATCGGCTCGATGACCGACCAGTTGCTCGAGATAAACTGTGCCCCCCTACCTACGAGTTCAATCATCGGCGCCAAGAAGTTCGTCATGGAGTTCTGAATCATTACGCCGAGTTCAGCAAAAGTGGTGGGGAGTTTTGAAAATTTTTCGTTTAAAACGTCGGCGGAAGTACTCATGGCGTTTTTGAGGTAATCTGCGGTGAGCGCCCCTCTGGCAGCCAAATCGGTCAACGCCCCTTCTGAAATGCCCATGGATCCTGCAAGAGCGCCTGCCATCATGCCGTTTGACGCCAGCTCACTGGTGTCGATTCGGCCGTCTTCGAGGCCGCCGGCGACGTCTTGCATGCCGCTGCCCACTTGTTCGGGATCGGCGCCCTCGATTTTGTACGCCATGGTGAGCTGCTCTGTAAACTGCAGGAGTTCCTCTGTACTACCGAAACCGCTTCCCAAGGCGTCTTCCATTGCAGTCATTGCCTGTACGGTTTCACCGTAACTGGTCTTCGTCGACTGCGAGGCCGCCAGTATGCTCTGTTCCAGTTCATAGTTGCTCTGAAGGCCGTCGTTGAGTGCCGCTACTTTAACAGACGCTTGGGTGACGCCATCTGCAAAGCCCATCATACTCTGCGCATCTAGATTGAGGCCCGCCACTTCTTTCAGTTTGCCGAAAAGCCCTTCGAGACTCGCCGCGCTGTTTTCAGAAGCACCTGCGAGATCCGCTTGGCTCTCTGATGCGGCAGCTGTGGCGTCTGCGACCCTTTCCACGGCCGTTTGCATCACATAGACGTTGTTGATTTGCCGGTTGTCGAAGAAGTTGTTTTGAACGGCTTTATAGCTGTTCTGCGTGAGATCCAAATGCCGTTTGATGTTGTTGTTAATGACGGAAACATTGTTCTGAAGGCTGGTATTGAAGGCGTTCATAACCTGTATGCTTTTGCCATACGATTGACTCAGTGCTTCGGGCCCTTTCGAGTTTACTAATTGCAATTGATTACTTATCGGTCTCACCTCCTCGGCCCTCTAGAGGGCCTGTGTTTTGAAGAGAAAAGACAAGCGACGGTTGCCTCCTATCTTTTCCCTTCGCTATTTTTTCTTGAGTTTTTTTGCTCTCTTCCGGTCTTCCTCGAGCTTGAGTTGAATCGCAGCGGCAATAAACGCTTTTTCATTGCGCTCGAGTTTCAGATAATCGGACGGCAGAATTTTGAGTTTGTGAAGGCAATAATAAGCGATGTTGGCCTCGAAATCACCTTCAACTATGAGTTTTTTGCTTCGTCAACCGCCTCTTCAAATGTGGTGTCGAATCCATTGACTTCTTGGATTTTGCCGATGTAGTCGGCGTATTCTCCTGGTGTCAGCATGGTTTTTAGGAGGACGTCCGCCCCCATGACGCCGTAGCTGTTTTGGAGTTCTGAATCGTTGAGGTTCGGGAACACGGTACACGCTGCAGCGAGTTTGCCGATGTAGAGGTTAAAATCGGTTTCTTGAGTGAACTGGTTGCGTTTGCCCGCCACGGGAACGCGTTTGGTACAGGCTTTTCTCAGGGCTTCGTCTTCTGTGGACGTCACGCACCGAATCTCCCACTGGAGCGGTGCGCCGGCGTCGTCTACAAAGCGCTTCGACGCTGGGTGCTTAAGGTTTTCAACAGGTTGTGCGTTCTGTGCTAAAAAAGCGGTGAATTGGCTCATATCATTCGTCCTTTCTCTGTTATCAACTACATGCCGCCGAGTCGGCTAAACGTTTCCGGAATTGTAAAGTCTTCAAAGGTGAAGTCGATGCTCTCGTCGAGGTATTCGGCGTCGGCGTCGAACTTGGTCAACAGGCCGCCGTCGAGGTTACAGCCTAAGAGCGAGACGGTTTGTCTGCCCACAGTTGACGACGGGTCTTCGTTGGTCACTTGGATGTCAAAGTAGATGTCTCTACCGGTGTCTTTGTATTGTTCCAGCAGTTTTCTAAAGACGCTGGTGTTGTAGTGGAACGTCGCACTGCCTGTGCCCTTCCAGCCGGTGGCTTTGTTGCCTTTACCGGTCTTGCCCAAAATCGGTACTTCCGATTTGGTCTTTTCAAAGTTGGCCTCTAAATTAATGGCCTGCATAAACTCAAAGCGGTCTTCGCCAATGGTGACATAGCACTTTGCCAATGCGGCGCTGATGGCGTCTCTTGCGTTCATTACGTTACTCATGGTCTCATCTCCTTTTTACTATTGAACCACTACGGTCATGTAGAGTTGTGTCATGGCGTTAATCGGTGTAATGGCGTCGGCGATGACGACCGATTGTTTCGTCTCCCCTTTTGTAATGCGGACGTGATCCGGCACAAAGCCTTCAATGGCTCTCAGCTTTTGAAGTTCCTGATGGTGCTTGACAATATCTGTCCAAAGGCTGATGCGCCCGTCGTTGTCGTTTGGAATGACGCCGAGGTACTTTTTGCTGAACAGATGCGCAATGTCATTGGCAATTTGATCCAAGATGCGCACGGTCTGATTGCTGGCAAAGTCCTCTGACTTTTCGTCGGTAAAGCTTCTAAAGGTGTTGATGTCTTTTAAGACGCGTCTGTCGTCGCCGGTTCTGTGAAGGATGAACTTGCCGGCTTCAATGGCGGCTCTCAGCGCTTCTTGTTTGTAATCGGCTTCGATTTCAAAGGCGCCGTCGTAAACTTTGTGCGTTGCGCTTCTGTTGAGCGGACAGCTGGCGAGTACCCCTGCCACCCAGTAGACGAGGGCGCTTTCGTCGAACAAGGCGTCTACCACTTTGTTTTCAACTGAAATCACCGCTTCTGAATCGGCGTCTGACTTTCTGTAGACAACGGCCTGTACTTTGACGCCCACCTCTTCTCTCAGGCGCTTTACAAAGGCCACAGCTGCGTCTTTTACGGCGTCGTCTGCACTGGCGCATGCCACGATGTTAAAGCTGTAGTTCTCCAGCTTCTCGAGGGCGCTTTCATACGCTGCCGGCGTCGGTGCCACATCGGTGCCTCCTGTGAGCGGCAATCCCGCTGTAGCCGCCAGTGCCACGTCGGGTTTAAAGCGCACCCAAGCGTTGTCCATCAGTTGATTGGTGCTGTCCACTACGGCCTGCACGTCGACGAGGGTTTCGTCCACATAAGTTTTGACTTCCAGAAGGGTATCCGCTGTCGAAATCACCGTTTTAATGGCATTGCCTCTGGTGCCGGCACATCTGGCCACGGCGTAGGTGTTCTCAGCTTTTGTGGAAGCGGTGCCCACTCTGACGAAATGGGCTTTCTGAACGTTTTTAAACAGATCGTTCAGCGCTTTCATCTCCGGATGATCTACGGTGTAACCGAAGGTCTCAAAGGCTTTTTTGTAGTAGTCTTCTTGCGAAAGGGTGAATACCGCGTCGGCTACACCCCAATTCAAGTGTACGGGGAAAGCGACGGTGCCTCTTTCGCCTAGAATTTGAGGCGCTCTCGCCACGTTGACGAAGTTGATGTAACTTCCGGGTAAGGTGGTCGTCTTCATGTAATCTCTCCTTTATTGATGTAAGGTCAAGGTCCCCATTGGCTCAGACGGCGTTTCTGCTTTTGTGTAGAGGCCGTCGTAGCGCACGGTGAAGACCAGCGTGTTTTCTCGAATGGTGTACCCCATCTCGTGAGCTTTCACCGGTTGTCCCGCCGGAGGCTGGAGCATGTCCAGCAGGTCGAACAGCAGGCACGCTTTTTCGTGAAAGACGGTAAGCGGGGCATCTGTGCTTTTTTGGTAGCGAACTTCAAAGTGGTTTTTTTGAACCCCGCGCCGGCCGCCTGCCGGGGTATAAGCCGTCTTGATGTGTGCGATTTGGAAGTAAGGCAAGGCGCTTTGATCGCCTTCTGTCAGGTAATAAGCGCGTTCGCCCTTTGCTTCCAGCACTGCGGCGATGGTCTTTAATAGGTCAGTCACCATATGTCTCTCCTAATGGGCAGGAGGCCTCTATCTCTGTCGCCAAAGGCGTGAGCTGGGCGTCGAGACCTATCAAATCGCCGTCTTCTACTCGAATCCCTTCTAAGTTCAGTTGAGCCAACCACGCGTCGACGAATACGTTTTGCTTTTTTAAAAGTGTTTTCAATACAAGGTGTTCTTTTATAAGCCGATGGTACTGTCGGTTGACGGTTTTAAGCTCATACGAGAGGCCTTCGGCCCGCGCTTTTATCACGTCGTAGTTTGAGACGCCCTCTAGGCGTTCTTCTGCGACTTTGCGCCGACTGTTCATGTGATTGAAGCGGCTTCTCGGTACAAAGTTTAAAAGGGTCTGTTTTTGATAGGTTATTATTTCATCGATTTGGGCCTGCGACAGCCCCATCGCCTCCAGTTGCTTCTGCATAGAGTCCTCCTGCTAAATTGAGTTAACGTCTGCTCGACGGTTGCCAATTGGCACGCGCTTTATGGTGCGGCGTTCACACGTTGGAATGTACTAAGTATAGCATCCTAAACTTTTGACGATAAGACCTCTCGTGGGACAATAAAAATACACGGCGTTTACCGCCGGTTATGCAATAGGGCTGAACACCCTTACAGTTATGCTATTCGTCCTATAGGCCAGTTGTTACTTTTATGGTAGTATTAAACTGTTCGTGGTGTTTTTAGAAAATAAGATAAAGATCTTTACACAGATTAAGAAAGGCTTATACTTATGACATCAAAATTCTTTAACATGCTGACGCTCTTAGTCATCTTTTCACATTTGATTCAGCGATGAGCGTCTATCGCGAAATGAACAGTCTTATCGTCCAGGACATGGTTTCAAAAGAAAACGTAGCCCTAATGAAATCCATGCGGCTTAATGGGATGATCTATTCAACGGTAAAGCTCGCCCTTCTCTTTTATTTGGCGCGGCGCGCCTTCGTGGGCAATAAAAAAACCACGGCTCCCCGATTGCCCCAAAGGCACCTCTAGAACGATTTGAAAGGAGGTTCTATGAAACTCAATTACAAAAGTATCCTCTGCCTGATGCTCCTCAGTTTGTGTTTCGTTTTAGTCGGTTTTAGGTACAACCAGCTGACCGACACGCGTATGGCACTTCAGGCGACCTACGCCGAACTCAATACTCAGAAAAACGCTCTGGCTTTGGAAAATACAGCACTCGAGCGCGCATTAACCGGTATACGTTTAGAGAGTGAACACTATGAAGCGCTGTATGCGGCGCGCCTTGAGACCGATCTTCTGTTCCACCGCACCTTCGAGGGACAGGCACTTGCCGGCCAACTGTCAGACCGCATCGACCTCAGAGATACAGGTGTTCACATAGACGGCGAAGCCTTTAACCTCCCGCAAAGCCTAGCCTTTCGGCAGCTGGACTTCGGCTTCCTCAAAGACGACACCACGTTCTACGCGCACTACAAAATGCCTTCGAACCAGAGGCATTTGGAAGCGCGATTCGTTCGGAACGACGCCGGCTGGCAACTCGACGACCTCGAGTTTTTAAAGTGAGGCGGTCGATATGAGAAAAAAACTTTGGATCGGTGCCGTGGGTATTGCCCTGTGCTTGGCGGCGCTCTTACTTTACAAGACCCATTTTATAGAAAGAGAAATAGAGACGCTTGAAGAAACCGTAGCCCAGTTAAGTGGGGAGATAGAAGCCCTAGGTGCCGAACAGTTGGCTCTTAAAGCGACCACCGAAAGCGTTCAACATACACGTGACACCCTTGCGATGAGTCACGAGTTGAGGGGGCCCCTCGATTGGCAGTGTCGTCAGTTTCTAGAGGCCGTTCAAAAAGAAACAGTCGATTTAAGGAACCATCACACCACGGCTCGTATCACACTTATAGACGATGGCGTGTACATCGGCGGCGAGCCCTTTGCCGTCCCGACACCCTTCACTATTCAGCAGCGCGCTTACAGCCTTTACGACGACGGGACGACCTACCACGCCATCTACAATGTGCGGCGTCCGGACGTCACCAACCGCATTGAATCGCTCAACGCCTATTTTATTTACCAAGACGGCCAGTGGCTGCTGGACGATTTGGATTTCGACGAATAAGCCCTTTAATGGAGGATGATATGCTCATCTATTTGTTGATTTACGCCGGTTTGCTATGGATTCTCCTCTACACCGGCATCCTTCAAAACCCGGACATCAACCCGCTGCTAAAATTAGCGCCGTTTATCGCACTGGTGCTTCACAAGTGGTGGCGGGGAAGGCGCTCTTAAACATGTAGCGCTTACACTAAAAAGACCGATGAACACTTGACGGCATTCATCGGTCTTTTTTCTCTTTTTGAGGGGCTGTGGTTTATGGGCACCGCCCTCTCTCTCTATGTGTTAAATAAGTAATTCGTACAAGTAGTCGTCCGTAAACAACCTAATTTGAAGCAAGTTCACTAGGCGTGTCTTGTGCCTGGAAATGGTGCGTACGTCCACAAAGATTTCATCGGCTATCGCCTCTCGGCTGAGGCCTTCAAAATATTTGAGGGGGATAATCTCGTAGTATGGGTCGTCTTGAATCCCCGCCAAAGCGTCGTCGATTTGCGCCACAAACTTTCGGGTGATGGCCACGCTGTGTTCGAGAGTGGCAATTTTATCTTGTAGCGCTTCAAAAGCGGCGGCCACGTCGTAGAGTGCCTCTTTTTTAGACGCCGACGCCCCTGAGCGCAAGTAGTCGCACTCGCTCTTTAACGCCTCTATCTGCTTTTCCCGGTCTTCTATCGCCCCTTTAAAATGTCGGTAATTGTATAGGAGTTGCTCGGTTTTTTCGTAGGGGCTGTGTCGGTTCTCTTTGACCAACCCTTGTTTTTTAAACTCTGACGCAACAGCTGCAGCGGTTTTTTCTATAATTTCGTTGACGTTCATCGTATCACAATCCTTTCAAAATGTTTATGAAGCTAAACTTTGTGCTTAAAAAAATTAAATCGTCAAAATGCCGCCACCCCCATACACGTTTTCAAATTTTTGCCTTTGCGATTCTATACCCATCTTACCGCACGTCAAAAGAAAAGTCAATCAAAAGTTTAGGAAGTTGAATTTTAGGGTTTCATTTTCCTAAACTTTTGTGTATAATAGGACGTAGAAAGGCGGTGTGTCATGAAAGAAGCCTTTGATAAAAGGTTGCGCGAAGCGATGGCACTTCGTGGCTACAAGCAAGTAGACCTCGTTCAGAAGACGGGACTCAGCAAATCGGCGGTCAACCACTATGTATCCGGCAAGTATGAAGCCAAGCAAAAAGCCCTTTTTTTGCTTGCGGAAGCACTGGATGTCAGCGAGGGGTGGCTCATGGGGTACGACGTCCCCATGGAGAAAACCGCCACTTGCGCCTATCCCGACAACATTCTAAAAATCGAAGTCCGAAAAATTCCCGTACTGGGAACAATTGCCGCTGGGAAACCCATCTACGCTGAAGAAGAATACGACAGTTACATTGCGGCGGGTTCCGATATCGAGGCCGATTTCTGTCTCAAAGTCAAAGGGGACAGTATGATCAACGCCAGAATTTACGACGGCGATGTGGTCTTTATCAAGCAACAGGATACCGTGGACGAAGGCGAAATCGCCGCCGTTCTCATCGACGACGAGGCGACGCTTAAACGCGTCTACCAAAACAACGGCAACATTATGCTCGTAGCTGAAAATCCGAATTACAAACCCATCGTCTTTAAACCCGAAGACGGCAAATCCATTCGGATTTTAGGCAAAGCCATCGCTTTCCAAGGACAAATTGTGTAGCGGCAGCGCCCTCCCGGGCGCTTGCTCTCACACTTTTGTATTAAGTATCGTTTTCAACAGTTCAATATGTGTCTTGGCCCACGATTGATTTTTTTCAAGTGCCGCCAACAACTCTGTGAGTTCCGGCACCGTCGCGTCGTACGGGGACAGTTGCGCCATCATGTCGCCACTTACTGTAAAGAAGATGCTCTCGTTAACCACGAGCCCTTTGACGCACACACCGAGCCAACCTACATACTTTTGTTTCACAATCATAGGCCCCCCTTCAGTACCACGTGCCGTCATAGCAGTATCTGAGCCAGTCGCCGTTCTTGAAGATCACTTTGAAGTAGCGCCCCTCGCTTTCGTCAATAAGGGCAATGGGCACGTAAGCCGCGCGCTTTTTGGGACTGAGCGTCGCCCGATGGTTGTTGTACGCTTTCTGAAACAGGTGTCTTTGAGGTTCTGAAAGTGTCTGATAGCCCTGTATACAGTAAAAGTTCATCCCTAGCCCTCCGATTCCTCTTCGTTTTCAACGGCTTCTTCTGTGAGCGCCATGCCTTTTAACATATAGTACACTTTTATGCGCTCCGACTTAGACAACTTAAGCAACGACTTAATAAACGCGTCGACATGGTCCTGAGTGACTCTTTTTTTTCCATCCATGTGACTTACCTCCTTATCTGACGTTTCTTTGTGTCAATTATATGACTCTTTGAGACTTTCGTCAATAGATTTTTACACTTTTTTGTTGCAATGAGACATTTAGGCGTGTATACTTATCTCATAAGGGGGAATAAGCTTATGAACGAACGATTGAGACAGCTGAGGAAAGAACTGAACATGAGCCAAGAAGCGTTTTGTAAGAAGCTAAACCTTTCGAGATCTCACGTGTCATCACTGGAAAACGGGACCCGCGCCCTAACCGACCGCATCGTCAACGACATCTGTCGCGAGTTCGGCATCAGAGAGACATGGCTTCGAGACGGCATCGGTGAGATGTTTGAAAGACCTAGCGCCGCTTTAATAGAAGAACTGGCTGCACAGTACCGCTTAGAGACACTTGACAAGCAAATCGTCGAGACGTATTTAAATCTCTCGTCATCGAATCGAAGGGCGATACGAACTTTTGTAAAATCGCTGTCGCGCGCTGTACTGGCGGAAGAAGTCGACGAACTGGAAAGCTACCGCTCCCAACTCGTCGCAGAACAAAAAGAACCTTTTAAGGCACCAAAAAACCCAAAGCGTTAAGTCTTTAGACTCTTTGGGTTTCATCGACTACATATGTAAGAAAAACACGGCAGTCATCGCCGTGTTTTTTAGTGTCCATCATTTTTAAAATTGAAACGCTAGCGTTTGCGCATCACCAGCATGAGAAAATAAGGCGCCCCCACAAGTGAGACGACGATTCCCGGCAACAGCCCCTGTGGCGGCAAAATGTTGCGGCCGATGGTATCGGCGGCCATTAAAAAGATGCCGCCGAGCAGAACACTCCCCGGTAAAAAGTGTTTGTGCCTAGGGCCGTAAAGCCGTTTGGCAATGTGCGGGATAATCAAACCCACAAATGCAATGGCACCTGCCACGGACACCACCACCGCTGCAAGCGCCACAGCGACGGCGACGAGGAGGCGACGTTCTCGCTTTAAGTCGACGCCCAAGCTCTGAGCGGAGATGTTGTCCAGTCCCAACAAATCCATAGTGTTCGCTTTGAGAAACACCACGGCCATTAAGAGGAGGACGAGGGGCACCGTCACCTGCACAAACACCCACTTGTCGCCCCAGATGTTGCCGCTGAGCCATTTGTAGATAAAGTGCACCTCTTCTCTACCCGCGGACGATACAAAGACAATCATCGCACCGGACAGAGAGATGCCGCTGCCGATGCCCACCAGCACCAGCTTGTCCACATTGAGCTGACCGCCTTTATCCATTGAAAACAGCCATGTGACGAGAAACGTTAAGCTCGCTCCGACGAACCCCAACACAGGCAACAATAAGACGACGTTTGCCGAAGTGAAGTCCAGTGTCAAATAGGCGACGGTTACCCCCAGCCCCGCCCCTGCATTGACGCCCAGTATCCCCGGATCCGCCAAGTCGTTTCGCGTAAGTGTTTGGAGCACACTGCCGCTCACAGCGAGCGCCATGCCCATTACCGCCGTAATAATCAAACGCGGCATTCTCAGTGTGAACAGGGTAAAGTGATCTTGCGACGTGCCCTCTCCCAAAAGGGTTTGGAGGACACGGGGAACCGACATCTTAATAAAGCCAAACGAGAGACCGAAGACAAATAAGGCGGCAAACGCCGCGAATAAGCCCAAGTAGCTCAGACGCCTCATGGCATTAGACTCAATCATTGCGGCCTCCTTTCTTGACGACAATTAAGAAAATCGGGTAGCTGGCAACAGCCATAATCGCCGATACAGGCGTTTCATAGGGCGCGTTGACAACCCGAGCCAACAAGTCGGCGACGACTAAGAAAATGCCGCCGGTCACAATGGAAAACGGCACAATGTGCCTGTAGTCCCCACCGACAAGGCGCCGGACAAAATGCGGCACAATAAGCCCTAAAAACACAATGCTGCCTGAAAGGGCGATGGCCACTCCCGTTAAAAACGTCACCATAAAAAAGAAGATGACTTTAAGGCGCCGGACATTTTCGCCAAGAGACAAGGCCAGCTCTTCGTCTAAGCTCACCAGCGTCAACTTGTTTCTGTAGACCAGTGCCAATATCAGCCCCAGTAAAATGATCGGCAGTACCACTAAAACTTCCTTGCTGTTGGTGCCGACTAGGCCGCTGTTTGCCCACATGGTCATCTGCTTAGACGTCGTGAATCGAAGCGCAACGGCATCGGACAAGGCGTACAGCAACGTCGATACAGCAGCACCTGCCAACACGGTTTTCTGATTGCTCAAACTGTGTCGCCCTCTGGCGCTGATAAAAAAGACGAGAAAGCCCGCCAGAGAACTGCCCAGTAAACACAGCAACAAGACGCCATAACTGTTAAACGACGGCAACAGGACGATGCCAATGGAGAGCAGCGCACTGGCACCTGCGGTCAAACCGAACAAGCTGGGACTGGCCATAGGGTTGCGCGTCATCCCCTGCATGTAGGCACCGCTCACCGCTAAAGCCATTCCCGCTAACAGAGCACCTACGATTCTCGGCAGTCGAATCTCTTTTAATATTAGGGTCTGGTCGTTTTCATGCAGACCGAAAATAAACGCTTTCACCTCTTTAAACGGTATGTCTGCCGCACCGAAAGCAAGTGCTGACAAAACAGCAAATGCCAATACCACAAGTAGTATCAGCATCGCACCTTTTCTCTTTGCGCTCTCCATTAGTCTACGAAAAACGCCTCTATCTCTTCCAGTTGGTAATCCAGTGTAATCGGCCCCGTCATATAGAACGCTTCTGCCTGTGCCATTAACACATTCCCCGATTTGACGGCGTCGAGGTTCTGCCAAGTATCGGTTTCTGTAAAGGCCCTATTGGAACCTTCAAAATAAGAGAAAATAATAAGATCTGCTGCATACGTCGGAATGACTTCAGATGAAATGCTGTAGTAGCCGTCTGTTAAAGCGACTTCCTTAACCGCATCGGTCATCGCAAGACCCATTTCTTGATAGACAATTTGCGTGCCTCTGCCCCAGTTGTCTCCAAAGAGGTACAGGTCCTCGCCATAGGCTTCAATAACCGAGATGCTGACGTCTTCGCCATGCTGTGCTTTTATGTCTGCGCCTACCGCTTGAGCCTTTTCTTTAAAGGTCTCTACCCAAGCCTGTGCTTCCGATTCTTTGTTGAGCATTCTGCCGTATTCTACAATAGTTTCAAGATAGCTCAGTTGCCCATAGGAAAAGGCCACCGTCGGCGCAATTTGAGACAGTTCTTCATAGTTCTCATTGGTCGTTGAAATAACGATTAAATCCGGTTCAAGTGCCATCACTTGTTCGAGGTTGTCCACCGATACCTCTGTGGAGCCTTCCAGATAAGGCGCAAATAGTGGGCTACCGCCTATCCAAGCTTCGTGCCCAACCACATCGCCGTCAAACAGCAGTACTGCTCCTGCCGCTGAAGGATCGAGTACCACGATGCGCTCCGGATCTTCAGGCAGTTCTATCGGCCCGTTTTCCGATTCATAAGTGCGCATAGCGGTTTCTTTTTCAACAGCTGCTTCATCTTGTTCCGCAGTATTCGAGCACCCGCTCAGTACAATGAGCATCAGCGCCAATACTGTCCATAGAGTCTTTTTCATGTTCCCTCCCATTTGTTGTTAAACTGTACGACAAACACATAGGTTTTTGCGTTGTCTTATCTCTACCGATTTCCACGTCGACGTTAAACAACGTCTTTAAGACGTCTTCGCAAATCACGTCATCACTGGCCCCGCGCTTGACAATCTCGCCCTCTTTCATCGCAATGATGTAATCGGAATACTTCGACGCTTGATTCATGTCGTGAAGCACCATAACGATGGTTTTGCGGTGGTTCTTCTTTAAATTGTCGAGAATTTCGAGCACCTCCAACTGATGGGCGATGTCCAAATACGTCGTCGGCTCATCTAAAAAGATGATGTCCGTGTCTTGTGCAAGGCTAAGTGCAATCCAAACTCTTTGCCGCTGCCCACCTGACAGCGCTTCCAGTGGGCGCTTTCTGTAGGGGTAAACCCCTGTGATTTCCATCGCCCAGCGCACCTTATCGTAGTCCGCCTTGCTGTGGTTGCCCAGTCGGCTGGCGTAGGGGTGCCTGCCGTACATAACCAGTTCTTCCACCGAGAGACCATTGGTCGCCTCGGGCTTTTGCGGCAACATTGCCAGCACCTTGGCCAACGCTTTACGCGGCATATCGCGCACATTTTTACCATCGATAACCACGCTGCCCGCATAGGGGATTACATTTGCAAGTGCTTTTAAAAGTGTCGATTTGCCACAGCCGTTCGGACCGATAATCGACGTGGTCTTCTGCTGAGTCAAAGACAACTCCACTTTTTTGACCACATCTTCCCGTCCATAGCCGACTGTTAGCCGCTCTGAGACAATATATTCCATAGCGATGTCCCTTCTCATTTATACTGACGTATGGTATAATAATCCATACAATTTTACTTGGAATTATACAACAACACCACTGATTATAATTGATAACGCCTATCATTTCAAGGATGATAAGGCATTCACTATTTTTGCATTGTTTTGCACTATTTTGAGGTGACCCCAATGGAACTAACGCCGTTTCAACAAACGTTTATGCACCATTTAGGCTTTAAAAAAACTGAACACGGGTACAGAACCACCTATTCCAACCCCGACGACCCTTCAATCGGCTTTGTCTCTTACTACACCAAACCCGGATCCTACACCGTCGTCTTCGCCGATTATCAAATTCCGGCGTCCTTCGACGTGGTTTTTAACGCCTCTATCCATCACTTGCGCTTTGGCATCGTCTCAGCCGGCAATGCCGAGTACCAAGTGCACAATCAGCCGACGACACATTTTAAGCCCGCGCCATTTATGGCCATTGAAAAAGACCTCCGCGGTACACAGCGGTGGAAAAAAGGTCAGCGTTACTCGGGCATTGAAATCTTTGTGGAATACAGCTATTTGAAAGCCCTGTCTAAAACTTTTCCCAGTGTGCAGTCGCTCTTGACTTTTCCAGTGAATCAAGCCTTGCTCTACGTCCCTATTGAAGTGGTGGACATTCTACGGTTCGTGGAAGCGCACATAAAAAAAGACACCTTGACGCCTTTGCTGTTAGAGGCAAAGGTGCTCGAGTGTCTCGCTGAAATCGGACTGGGCCTACAGGCGTTTCCTCAGGAACATCTACAGGCGCTGTTCCACAACGCGTCGCTGTCTTTAAAATCCAGTCGCGATGTCTACTTGGGCCGCAGCGATAGGGCCATTATCCGTCAAGTTCGGGAAATGCTCCTCGAACAGTTAAGCGCACCGCCATCTATTCAAGAAATTTGTCAAGCGCTGTACATCAACGAGCAAAAACTGACATCGGGGTTTAAGAACGTTTATCAGACCACTGTGGGCAACTACATACAAGAGTTGCGGCTCAGTGAGGCGGCCAACTTATTGAGCACCACCGACTGCTCTATTGAGGAGATTTCTACGAAAGTGGGCTACAGCCACCCCTCCAATTTCTCAAAGGCGTTTAAGAAAAAGTACGACCGTACCCCGCTGAAGTATAGGAAGTTTCACAAGACGCGAACGTGAGGGCGCTTTAGCAGTGCCTTTTCAAAAATACGACAAAACACGGCGGTATCAGCCGTGTTTTGTCTAGTTTAACAGCTTTCGTATTCGTAAACGTCTCCAGAAGCTGTCCCGTCAGTACGCTATTAGCTTGTTATTGGAAGATCGTAGGTCATAAAGGTTAAGGTGCCACACAGGTCGTCTATACGTACGTGTCGAGATAAACAAAATTTAGTGTATATTGTTTGTATACTACGTGTATACTATAACCTATTTTTGAGCTTATTTCAAAGAAATCAAAATATAAAAAAACCCCCGAATTCCAATGGTTTCGGGGGTTGCATTTGAAATTGTATTAACGCTTTGAGAACTGAGGTGCTCTTCTCGCTGCTTTGAGACCGTATTTCTTTCTTTCTTTCATTCTTGGGTCTCTCGTTAAGAAACCTGCAGCCTTAAGAACCGGTCTGTTTTCAGAGTCTACTTGTAAAAGCGCTCTAGAAAGACCATGTCTTACAGCACCGGCTTGACCAGTGAAACCGCCGCCGTGAACTCTAACGATAACGTCGAATTTACCAGCGTTGTTTGTTAAGTCGAGGGGTCTTCTTACTTCTCTTCTCAATGTATCGAAGTTGAAGAACTCATCAACATCTCTACCGTTAACGATAAATTTACCTGTACCAGGAACTAATCTAACTCTTGCGACAGAGGTTTTTCTTCTTCCTGTACCTTGATATTGCATCGATTTAGCCATTCAAACAACCTCCCTTACAGATTAATTTCTAATACTTCAGGTTTTTGAGCTTCATGCTTGTGCTCAGGACCGGCGTATACTTTTAATTTTCTATACATTTGACGACCTAAAGTGTTGTGCGGTAACATGCCTTTAACAGCGAGCTCAACAATTTTCTCAGGTTGTCTTTGGTTCATTTCTCTAAAAGTTCTCTCTTTCATGTTACCGATGTAACCTGTGTGCCATCTGTACATTTTTTGATCAACTTTTTTACCTGTAACTCTAACCTTTTCAGCGTTGATAACGATTACGAAATCACCTGTATCAACGTGTGGTGTATAAATCGCTTTATGTTTTCCTCTTAAAATTTTAGCAACTTCTGAAGCTAATCTACCTAGTGTCTTGCCTTCAGCATCGACAACGTACCACTTTCTTTCGATTTCAAGCGGTTTTGCAACGTAAGACTTCATCTAGTGACCTCCTTAAAAATATTTCACCGTTTATATCATCACAAAACCCGGGGCAGGATTTTTGATTTCTAAAGTCATGTTCGCCGTTATGTACGACGAAATCTCTCGCGATTGTCACAATTCACATGACAAACCACAATCTATTTTACAGGACAAAGCCAGTCTTGTCAATGGTTATCCTCAACATTAATCGTTTTTTATGATTCACATGTGATAATGTCTTAAGTAATCAAACGTGATTTTGTCCCAAAAGATATAATGCTATAATAATACCTCAATGAATGAAAGCATCGAGGTAAATTAAATGACAAAGGTAGAATTACGTATGAATGAAAATCTAAAATATGAAATCATTAAAAAGCTCGTCGATACGAATGGCAATAAAAAAACAGCTTCACTTAAGCTAGGCTGTAGTATTAGAACGGTTAATCGATTAATCCAGGGCTATCGGTCAGAAGGGAAAGACTTCTTTGTCCATGGAAACCGTGGAAAGAAACCCGTTCACGCCCTGTCTAGCGAAACTAAAACGTTGATTTTAGGACTTTACAGGACCAAGTATCCCGATGCGAATTTCGCTCATTTTACTGAAATCCTAGCAGAGCAAGAACACCTTTTTCTTTCTCCAACTACTGTAAAAAATATCCTTATGGAACAAGATGTTTTATCTCCCAAGGCTCACAGGTCAACAAAGAGAGCCCTTCGTAAAAAATTAGAAGCCCAAAAGAAAAAGGCTACTTCTAAAAGGGACATGGCGATTATTCAGCACAAGATCGTTGAACTCGATGAAAGCCACCCTAGAAGACCTAGATCCGCCTACTTTGGAGAAATGCTTCAGATGGACGCTTCGGTTCACATCTGGTTTGGTGGCGTCAAAACCCACTTACACGCTGCTATAGACGATGCCACAGGGCGAATCGTGGGGGCTTACTTCGACCACCAAGAAACACTTAAAGGCTATTACAATGTCTTTCATCAAATTTTAACAACCTATGGTATCCCACACATGTTTTACACAGACAGAAGGACTGTTTTTGAATACAAACAAAAAAAGGCCCCTTCACTTGAAAAGGATACCTTCACTCAGTTTTCTTACGCTTGCCATCAACTAGGGGTAGATATAAAAGTAACAAGCGTTCCACAGGCCAAAGGACGCGTAGAACGCTTATTCCAAACACTACAATCACGACTGCCGATCGACTTAAGAAACGCAGGCGTATCAAGCGTAGAGCATGCCAACGAATTTCTGAACTCCTACATAAAGAAATTCAATGACAAGTTTGCTCTGCCTTTTGATAATAACAAATCTGTGTTTGAAACGCAACCGTCTGATGAAAAAATCAATCTAACGCTTGCGGTAATTGCTGAGCGCAAAATTGATACAGGCCATTGCATTAAATTTGAAAATCAATATTTTAAACTCATGGACGACAGAGGCCTCCCTATTTATTACCACAAAGGCACTCCGGCTGTCATTATTAAGGCTTTTAACGGCTGTTTGATGGCCTCTGTAAACGAGAACGTTTATGAACTCGAACTTATCCCTTCTCATCTAAGGAAATCTAAGAACTTTGATTTTCAGGACGAGTTCGAGGCTCTGCCTAAAAAACGCAATATCCCTTCTATGATACATCCATGGCGGAAGAGCGCCATCAAGAAATTTATCAAAACACACTATGCTCAACACAATTATACTTTTGAGGACATCATTAACACTCAAGAAAACTTTTTCTCCGCTAATTAACAAAGCACCAGCTTTTTACTGGTGCTCATGTTTCATTTATTTTGGGACATTTTCAAAAGTGATTGACATGGTTATCCTCAACATTAATCGTTTTTTTGTGGATAACTTACCGAGACGAGATAGAGCCCATTTGGCGGTGCCGTCCACCGCGCCCTTGAGCGATCGCCACTGGCGATAATCTCGGGAACAGCAGCAGAATCAATGTGCCCATGACCGACGCGCAACAACAGGCCGATAATGATTCGAACCATGTTGTACAAGAAGCCGTCACCTGTAATCTCAAATGTCCACAGCCCTTCGGACACCTCCAGTGTAAAGGCGTGCACCGTGCGCACCGTCGTCTTTACATGGCTGCCTGAGGCCATGAAGCCCTTAAAATCGTGGGTGCCTAGAAAAGCCGTCATCGCCTGACGCACAGCAACCTCGTCCAGCGGCTTTTTCACCTGCGCGTAATGTGCCTTGTAAAAAGGGTTGCGCGCCTCAGATACGTAGAGCTTGTAGGCGTAGGTCTTCCCCACGGCGCTGTATCTGGCGTGAAAGTCCGCCGGCACCTCTTCCAGTGCCGTCACATAGATGTCCTCCGGCAGACGGTTGTTGAGGGCGAAGCGCAGCTTGTCAGCCGGCATCAGAGCCGGTGCTGTAAAAGAAGCGCACTGTGCCAGCGCGTGTACACCGGCATCGGTGCGGCCGGAAGCGTGAAGAGTAACCGGCGCCTTTACGATATGCGCCAGCGTCTTTTCCACAACGCCCTGTACCGTCACCGCGTTCTGCTGTCTTTGCCAACCGGCGTAAGCACTTCCGTCGTAAGCCACCCACAATGCGTAATGACCGTCCATTAAATCACCACACACACGGCGACATAAACCGCCGTCACCACCGTGCCGATGGCGTCGAGCTTCGTATAGCGGAGCACTTTAAGGCGCGTGCGCCCTTCCCCGCCGCGGTAGCAACGCGCTTCCATCGCCATGGCGAGGTCGTCGGCACGTCTAAACGCAGAGATAAACAGCGGTACCAAAAGCGGAATCAGCGCCTTGGCGCGGTTCACGAGATTGCCGCTCTCAAAGTCGGCGCCACGTGCCATTTGCGCCTTCATAATCTTATCCGTCTCTTCAAGTAGTGTCGGAATAAAACGCAGGGCGATGGTCATCATCATAGCCAGCTCGTGTGCCGGAAGCCCGATGCGTTTAAACGGCGTGAGCAAATGTTCGATGCCGTCGGTCAACTCTATGGGCGAAGTGGTCAGCGTCAAAAGCGACGTGCCCATAATCAGCAAAATCAGTCTAAACGCCATAAAGAAAGCCCGTTCCAGTCCTTTGGCGTAGATTTTCACAAAGCCTACGTGCACCAACGGCGCGCCTTCCCCCGGGGTGAGAAACATGTTGATTAAAAAAGCGAAGATAATCAACATCAAAATCGGCTTAAGCCCCCTGAGAATGAATTTTAACGGCACCTTGGAAAGAAAGATGCACGTGCCGATAAACGCCACCACCACGGTGTATGCCCACAGGTTCTCCACGAGAAACAGAGAGACCAAGTACATAATAGAAGCCAGTATTTTAAAGCGCGGGTCCATTTTGTGAATGGGCGACTCAGCGCTGTAGTATTGTCCAATAGTAATATCTCTTAGCATGGCGTCACATCCTTCTTAAGACCGAGGGCGTCTATGGCTGTAAGCGCCTCTTCAACGGTAATAATGTCTTTCGGAACTGTAAAGCCCCGCTCGTCGAGGGCGCGTATGAGATAAGCAATTTGAGGCACTGCGAGGCCAATGCGCTCGAGGTGCTCAATTTCTCTAAAGACTTCTTTGGGCTTGCCGTCGAGGGCCACTTTGCCCTTGTTCATAACGATGAGGCGTTCCGAAATTTTCGCCATGTCCTCCATGCTGTGTGAAACGATGATTACCGTCAACTGCTCTTTAGCGTGTAGGGCTTTGATTTGCCCGAGGATCTCGTCGCGTCCTTTAGGGTCTAGACCGGCAGTGGGCTCGTCTAAAATTAAAACACTGGGGTTCATCGCCAAAACGCCTGCAATGGCGACGCGTCTCTTTTGACCGCCACTGAGCTCAAACGGCGACCGCTCCCGATACGTCTCGTAGTCGAGGCCGACAAGTGCCATAGAGGCTTTGACGCGCCTCAACACCTCGGTTTCGTCTAGGCCGAGGTTTTGGGGACCAAAGGCGATGTCCTTTTCAATGGTTTCCTCAAAAAGTTGGTACTCAGGGTACTGAAACACCAGTCCCACGCGCTTCCGAACTTCCAAAAGACGCTTTCTACGCGCTTCTTTTTGCTGTTTTCGAGCCCTTCTGCTTTTAGCAGGGGCGCCGATCCCCTCAGTGATGTTGAGGCCACTGACGATAATGTCGCCGGTGCTCGGTTTTAAAATGCCGTTGAGCTGTTGAATCAACGTCGACTTGCCGGAACCCGTATGGCCGATTAAGCCGATGAACTCGCCGTCTTCTATCGTCAAGTTGATATCGTCGAGGGCACGCGTTTCATTGGGCGTCCCCATGTCGTACAGATGTGATAACGCTTTTATTTCAATAGACATAATTCATCCACCAATTCTTCCACAGTTAAATTTTCTTTTGACACCGCGTAGCCCAGCTTCTCCAGTTCGTAGGACAGCGCCGTCACCTGAGGGACGTCGAGGCCGATTTCTTTTAGAGCATCGACTTTTGAAAACACTTCTTTTGGCGTGCCCTCCAAGACGATTGCGCCTTTGTCCATGACGATAATGCGATCGGCGTCAACAGCTTCGTCCATGTAGTGCGTCACGTGTACCACCGTCATTTTTTCCACCTTGTTGAGATGGAGGATGGTCTCGACGACTTCTTTGCGACCGGAGGGGTCGAGCATCGCCGTCGGTTCATCGAAGATGATACAACGCGGTTTCATCGCCAAGATGCCCGCAATGGCAACGCGCTGTTTTTGCCCACCGGAAAGGTGATGCGGCGGCTTCCGTTTAAACGCTTCCATACTGACGCTTTTCAGCGCTTCGTCGACACGCGTGCGAATTTCCTCTGTGGGAACGCCGAGGTTCTCGGGGCCAAAGGCCACGTCTTCTTCAACGATGGTGGCCACCAACTGGTTGTCGGGATTCTGGAACACCATCCCCGCGTTCCGGCGCACTTCCCAAACGTTTTCTTCTATAGAAGTGTCGATGCCGTTTATATAAATCTTGCCCTCTGTCGGCAAGTAGATACCGTTGAAAAGCTTAGAAAGCGTCGATTTACCGGAACCGTTATGGCCGATAATCACGACGAATTCGCCTTCTTTTATCTCCAAATTAACGTTTTTTAAAGCGTATTTATCAGGATCTTTTTCATCCGGATAACGAAACGTCAGCTGTTCTGTCTTTATCATATTATCCCCTAACTTTTATCATCACAGTCTCATATGTCATTATAAAATTTTTTAGGCGGGAATGCCACCGTTTGAATGTATCTTTTTTGTCATATGTAATATTGGGGAAAAGGTTTATGTATGCACAAAAGGGACTAAAGTCAATCCTTAGTCCCTTGTTGTCACTCTCTGAATTTGGCTTATTGATTAAACGAGCTCAAGTTTGCACATTGGCGCTGCGTCGCCTCTACGAGGACCTGTTTGAATTAATCGCGTGTAACCACCATTTCTCTCTTTGTAGTTTGGTGCGATCTCGTCAAATAATTTTGCAACAACGGCTTCTTCAGTAACGAAAGCAAGGACTTGTCTTCTCGCGTGTAAGTCACCTCTTTTAGCAAGTGTGATCATTTTCTCTGCAAGTTTCTTTGCTTCTTTACCTCTTGTGACAGTTGTCTTAATTTGTCCATTCTTTAGAAGAGATGTCGTTAAGTTTCTAAGCATCAGATTTCTATGTGAACTTGGTCGACCAAGTTTACGGTAAGCTGCCATCTTCTTCCCTCCTTTATTCGTCTTCTTGTCTGAGACCTAACTGCAATTCTGCCAGCTTGAAACGCACTTCTTCAAGCGACTTCTTACCTAGATTTCGGACTTTCATCATATCTTCTTCACTTTTGTTTGTTAATTCTTCAACAGTGTTTATGCCAGCTCTCTTAAGACAGTTGTACGATCTCACCGATAGGTCGAGTTCTTCAATTGTCATTTCGAGTACTTTTTCCTTGATGTCCTCTTCTTTTTCCACCATGATTTCAACACCGTTGACGCTGTCGGTCATGTTGATGAAGAGGTTCAAGTGTTCAGACATAATCTTTGCACCTAAAGATGTCGCTTCATCGGCTTTTATCGTGCCATCCGTCCACACCTCAAGTGTCAATTTGTCATAATCAGCGATTTTGCCAACTCTCGTTTTATCGACCAAAAAGTTGACCTTTTTAACCGGTGTATAAATAGAGTCACACGGAATAATTCCGATTGGCAAGCCTGCTTCCTTGTTGTTCTCAGCTGGAACATACCCTCTACCACGCCCTAAAGCAATTTCGATAAATAACTTAGAATTTTCTTCAAGGGTACAGATATGGAGATCCGTATTAAGAATTTCCACATCTGCGTCTGCAATAATATCCCCAGCAGTAATCACGCCGGCTTCATCTGCTTCAATACGCAAGATCTTGACGTCTTCGTCAGAATGAATTTTAGCGTAGAGTTCTTTAAGGTTTAATATAATTTCGATTACATCTTCTTTAACCCCTGGTACTGTTGAGAATTCATGAAGAACATTTTCTATTTTAATCCATCTCACTGCGGTGCCTGGCAGAGAAGAAAGCAAAATGCGTCTTAAACTGTTACCCAGTGTTGTTGCATAGCCTCTTTCAAGTGGCTCTACGACAAATTTGCCGTAATCGCCACTCTCGCTCATTTCTACACATTCAATCGTTGGTTTTTCAATTTCAATCACTAGTTAAGACCCTCCTTCTCTTACAAGTCATAAAAACACATCTGAGGGTAATAATATAACTAACCAACCTATTTAGAGTAAAGCTCGACAATAAGATGCTCTTCGATTGGTAGATCAATATCATCTCTTACAGGTAAAGCTGTAATTTTCCCTTCCATCTTTTCAAAGTCAACGTCAACCCACTTTGGTGTGTTTTTTGCAGCCTCTGATAATGCTTTGAATTTTTCTGATGCTTTGCTCTTTTCTTTGAGCTGAACCACATCGCCTACTTCAAGCGCCATTGACGGAATGTTTGCTTTATGACCGTTTAAAGTAAAGTGACCGTGTACAACCAATTGACGCGCTTCTTTTCTAGAATTGGCAAAACCAAGTCTGAAAACAACGTTGTCTAAACGACGCTCTAAAAGTTGGAGCAGGTTTTCACCTGTGATGCCCGTCATTTTTTCAGCGCGATCATAAGTTGCTCTAAATTGTCCTTCTAAAAGGCCATAGTATTTTTTAACTTTTTGTTTTTCTCTTAATTGTGTGCCGTAGCCAGAAAGTTTACTTCTTCTAGCGCCGTGTTGCCCCGGAGCAACCGGTCTTCTTTCAAATGCACATTTATCACCGTAGCATCTGTCGCCTTTAAGGTACATCTTTTGGTTCTCACGACGACATATTCTGCACGATGGTCCAGTATATCTTGCCAATTAAAACACCTCCTAATACTCAGTCCTATACTCTTCTTCTCTTTGGCGGTCTACAACCGTTGTGTGGAATTGGTGTTACGTCCGTGATAGACGAAATTTCCAGACCCGTTGCTTGAAGTGCTCTAATCGCCGCTTCTCTTCCGGAACCCGGTCCTTTAACGAATACAGCAACTGATTTTAAACCATGTTCCATAGCCGCCTTAGTTGCTGCTTCAGAAGCCATCTGAGCAGCATATGGTGTCGATTTTCTTGAACCTTTGAAGCCCAAGCTACCGGCACTTGACCAAGCAATTGCATTGCCGTCGTTATCTGTTAAAGTAACAATTGTATTGTTGAACGTCGCTTGAATGTGGGCTTGTCCACGCTCAATGTTTTTACGTTCGCGTCTTCTTCTAACTTTACGTGCTTTTTTAGCAACAGCCATTTAGTCTGCCTCCTTTACCTATTTTTTCTTCTTACGACTTACCGTTTTCTTAGGACCCTTACGCGTTCTCGCGTTAGTTTTAGTCTTTTGTCCACGAACAGGAAGGCCTTTTCTATGTCTGATGCCTCTGAAACATCCGATTTCTTTAAGTCTCTTGATATTAAGGGCAACTTCTCTTCTGAGATCACCCTCTACAAGGTAATCGTCTTCGATAATTTGTCTTAATTTACTGACTTCTTCTTCAGTAAGATCTTTGATTCTCGTGTCTTCGCTAATACCAGCTTTCCCTAATAATTCTTGAGAAGTTGGTTTTCCAATACCATAGATGTAAGTTAAGCCGATAACAGCTCTCTTGTCTCTAGGCAAGTCAACACCTGCAATTCTTGCCATTGAATTACACCTCCTAATGTGTATAAATCATTTTTAGTAGCATTTATAATGTCGCAAGTTTAAAGGTAATCAGCCGCGCTTTAAACCGCATACAATCCAGATTAACCTTGCGTTTGTTTGTGCTTAGGATTTGCACAGATTACCATGACTTTACCTTTTCTTCTGATAATCTTGCACTTTTCGCACATAGGTTTTACTGATGGTCTAACTTTCATTGTTATCCCTCCTAATTCTTTCCACGCCATACAATTCGACCTCTGGTCAAATCATATGGTGATAAATCTAATGTCACTTTATCTCCAGGTAAAATCCTAATAAAATTCATTCTTAGCTTTCCGGAAATATGCGCTAATACAATATGCCCATTCTCCAGTTTTACCTTAAACATCGCGTTTGGCAATGCTTCAACGACTACGCCTTCAACTTCAATTGAATCGCCTTTTGCCATTAAGTTGTCCCTCCTTTTGGACTAGATTAAGCCTGCTTTCTCAACTTCTTTTCTGATAAAAGCATTATTGAACTTCACACCGTCCGCCACCTTGCTCTGCAGTTCTTCGCTGACCAAGCTGAGCTTGTAGAGGTGTTTCACTTTTTTCTTCTTCGGTTTTTCAAGCTTTCTCACATCGCCGTCGACAAGATGTACGTAAAAATCGTCCAGTATCTCGATAACAATGAAGACTTTATCTTTGTCACGACCAGATTTGGATTTCACAAATTGGCCAATTTCAAGTTCTTTTGTAGATGCTATCATTTTGCCACCTCGTCGTTTAGACAAGTTAAGAGTACAGGGTCCCCATCGGTAATCAGTACGGTGTGCTCGTAATGCGCAGACGCCTTACAGTCTTCAGTAATCACAGTCCAGTCGTCATCTAAGATGCACACCTTATGTGTTCCTTCATTAATCATCGGTTCAATCGCAAGTACCATGCCCCTAGTGAGTCGTGGTCCGCGTCCCGGTGCACCGTAGTTCGGTATCGGCGGGTCTTCGTGAAGTTCTCTGCCAACACCGTGTCCAACGAAGTCTCTCACCACACCATAGCCTTTGCTTTCCGCATACGCTTGAATGGCATGTGAGATATCAGATAATCTATACCCTTCTCGACAGAACTTTAGTCCTTCAAAAAAACTTTGTTTCGTGGCTTCGATAAGCGCCAGTCTCTCAGCACTTACTTTGCCAACAGGATGGGTTTTAGCGGCATCGCCGTGGTAGCCGTCTTTTAGAGCGCCGACATCGATACTGATGATATCCCCTTCTTCGAGTATACGCCCTCCAGGAATACCGTGTATAACTTCCTCGTTAACAGATGCACATATTGAGCCCGGAAAGCCGTGGTAGCCTTTGAAGGAAGGCTTAGCACCGTTTTCCACAATTACACGCTCTGCAATTCGATCGAGTTCCAAAGTCGAAACACCCGGTTTTATCGCTTCTTTAACTTTTTGATGAACCAATGCAACAATCCGACCTGACACTTGCATTAGCTCAATCTCTTTGCTTGATTTTATAACAATCATGCTAGCCTCTCAATGCCTGTACAATGTCATCAGAGACTTTTTGAATGTCCTGTTCGCCGTCGATATTTGCAAGTTTATCTTGCTGCTCGTAATAACGAATCAAAGGCGCAGTCTCATTCATATACACACTGATTCTATTTTTAACAGTCTCTTCAACATCGTCGCTTCTCTGGTAGAGTTCGCCGCCGCACTTATCGCAAACGCCTTCGACTTTAGTCGGGTTGTAGACGATGTGATAAGTGGCGCCGCACGCTTTACAGATTCTTCTGCCAATGGCGCGTTCGACGAGCACATCAGGATTAACGCTGATATTAAGTGTTCTGTCGAGTGTCACCGACAGTTTTTTAAGGACTTTGTCAAGTTCTACTGCCTGAAATTCCGTTCTTGGAAAACCGTCGAGTAGGAAGCCGTCTTTACAGTCGGCTTCACCCAGTCGATCTTCAACAATTTCTACGACGAGGCTGTCTGGAACCAGTTCACCACGATCCATATACGACTTCGCTTTAACGCCAAGTGCCGTGCCTTCCTTGATATTCTTTCTGAAGATGTCCCCAGTAGATATATGTGGAATGCCGTACTTCTCGACGATAAACTCAGCTTGAGTGCCTTTACCAGCCCCCGGTGGGCCTAGCAAAATCAGTCTCATAGTTGCCTCCTTAGTTCAAGAACCCTTCGTAGTGTCTCATCATCATTTGTGCTTCAATTTGCTTCATGGTCTCAAGTGCCACCGATACGACGATGAGCAGCGAGGTACCGCCGAAGCTGAATTGCATATTCGTAATCCCACCGAGGAAGTTCGGTAAAATCGCAATAACTGCGAGGAAAAGCGCTCCGACGATTGAAATTTTGTTAAGTGATTTGCTGAGGTACTCCGCAGTCGGTCTGCCCGGTCTGATACCTGGGATAAAGCCGCCATTTGTCTTTAATCTGTCGCTGACTTCTATCGGGTTGAACGTTACGCTCGTGTAGAAGAAAGTGAAGAAAATGATGAGGAGTGCGTAAATCACGTTGTAAAGAATCGACGTTTGACTGAACCACTGCTTCATAAAGAGATAGAAGCCGGATTCCGGCCAAAATGCGCCGATGGTCATAGGGAACATCAAGATGGAGATGGCGAAGATAACCGGGATAACACCTGCTTGGTTAACTTTTAGAGGTATATGTGTGCTCTGTCCGCCGTACATCTTTCTGCCTACAACGCGCTTAGCGTATTGAACCGGGATTTTTCTCGTACCCTGTTGGATAAAGATGATGCCCATGATAATGACAACCGCTAAGATGATGAATAATGCCAATTGTAAAATGTTCATTTGATCAGCTCTTATGTTTCTAACCATACGTAAAGCTGAACTCGGTAGGCTGGCAATGATCCCCGCAAAGATAAAGAGGGAAATACCATTTCCAATACCTTTTTCAGTGATTTTTTCGCCTAAGTACATTAAAAACGCCGTTCCCGCTGTTAGTGTTAACACAGCAATGAAAGTTGACCATGCGCCCGGCTTATCAAAGAATCTTTGAAAATAACCGAGGCTAAAACCGATGCCTTGTAATACCGCTAATACTACTGTTAAATATCTTGTATATCTTGCAATTTTCTTTCTACCTTCTTCGCCTTCTTTAGCTAAAGCTTCTAGCGAAGGGATCGCAATTTGAAGTAAGTTTAAAACAATAGATGCTGTGATATAAGGGCTGATCCCCAAGGCAAAGATAGTGAAAGTTTTGAAGTTACCACCGCTCATTAAGTTGAATAAACCTAAAAGACCGTCTTGGCTTGCCGAAAAAGCTTCAGCTAACTTTGCACTATTTATTCCTGGTACTGGTACTGCAGATCCTAATCTGAAGATCGCAATCATAGCAAATGTGTAGAGGATACGATTTCTTAGATCAGGGATTTTCCAAGCGTTTCTAAGTGTCGAAAACAATTAAATCACCTCTGCCTTTCCTCCAGCAGCTTCAATTTTGCTAATCGCTGACTGAGTGAATTTATTCGCTTTAACTACAAGCTTTTTATTCAATTCTCCATCGCCTAAAACTTTGATGCCGTAGCTCACTTTTTTCACGATACCAGATTCTAATAAAACTTCCGGTGTAATTTCCGTACCGTCTTCAAATCTGTTCAGCACTTCTACGTTAACGATTGTCCATTCTTTTTTGAATATATTGTTAAATCCACGCTTAGGGATTCTTCTGAATAATGGCATCTGACCACCTTCGAACCCTGGTCTTACACCACCACCTGAACGCGAATTTTGACCATTCATACCACGGCCAGCAGTTGTACCAAGTCCTGAACCAGTACCTCTACCCACGCGTTTTTTTGACTTAGTCGAACCCTCTGCAGGTCTTAAATCATGAAGTCTCATGGTCACACCTCCTTTTGTGAATATTACTCTACTATTTGTACTAAGTGATTAACCTTAGCAACCATGCCTCTCATTTGAGCATTGTCTTGCTTTTCAACCACTTGACCAATTTTCTTAAGGCCCAAAGCTTGAACAGTTGCTCTATGCTTTGGTAATGTGCCTATTGTACTTTTAACCAATTTTACTTTAATTGTAGCCAAGGTTCATACCCCCTAACCTAAGATTTCTTCTACTGTCTTGCCTCTTAACTTGGCAACGCCTTCAGCAGTTTTAAGACTCGTAAGACCTTCTATAGTGGCATTCACCATGTTTCTTGGGTTGTTGCTGCCTAAAGATTTCGCTCTTACATCCTTGATCCCAGCAAGTTCTAATACCGCACGTACAGGACCACCGGCGATAACGCCAGTACCTTCTTTAGCCGTCATGATTCTTACAGAACCGGAACCGAAACGACCTTCTACGTTGTGAGGTATAGTTGTTCCAACTGTAGGAACATAGATCAATCTCTTCTTAGCATCTTCAACAGCTTTTGAAATCGCTTCAGGTACTTCTTTCGCTTTACCCGTACCGATGCCAACGTAGCCGTTTTCATCACCAACGACAACGAGTGCGCTGAATCTGAAATTTCTACCACCTTTAACAACCTTCGTAACACGATTTATATTAATAACCTGTTCTTTGAGGTCTAATTTACTCGCATCAATTAATTGACGGTTCATGTTTATACCTCCCTAATTAAAATTTTAATCCCGCTTCTCTTGCACCTTCAGCAAGCTCTTTAACGCGGCCGTGATAAAGGTAACCACCTCTATCGAATACGACATTTTCAATGCCTTTTTCGAGTGCTTTCTTAGCGACCAATTGACCGACTAATTTAGCAGCTTCTTTGTTGCCTGTGTTGGCCACTTGCTCTTTAATACTTGCATCAAGGCTAGAAGCAGCAATTAAAGTGTTGCCGGCAACGTCATCAATGATTTGTGCATAGATGTTTTGGTTAGATCTAAACACGTTCAGTCTCGGGTGCTCTGCTGTACCGGAAATCTTCTTACGCACTCTGGCATGACGCGCTTTTCTATTTACGTTTCTACTTTTTTTAGAAGCCATTTTATGCTACTCCTTTCCTATTTTTTCTTACCTGTCTTACCTTCTTTACGTGCTACGTACTCATCAGCGTAACGAACGCCTTTACCTTTGTAAGGCTCAGGTTTTCTCCACTCTCTGATTTTTGCTGCGTAGTTACCGACAAGTTGCTTGCTGATACCTTTAACAATAATGTCAGTTGCACTTGGTAATTCAGTTGTGATGCCTTCTGGGTCTTCCATAACAACAGGATGCGAATGACCTAGAGACAATTCTAATTTTTTGCCGCTCTTTGCAGCTTTGTAACCGACGCCGACAATTTTAAGTTTCTTTTCAAAACCTTTTGTTACGCCGAGTATCATGTTGTTGATAAGGGCTCTACTTAAACCGTGTAAAGCTCTGTGTCTTTTATTGTCAGATGGACGCTTAACTGCTAATGTTTCGCCATCGACTTCAATCATAATGTCTTTATCAATTTGTTCTGACAACTCACCTAGTGGTCCTTTAATCGTAACGAGATTAGACTCCGATACGTTAACTTGAACCCCTTGAGGTACTGTAATAGGCGCTTTACCTACTCTTGACATTGTCACACCTCCTAGTTATTCTTAATTACCAAACGTAGCAAAGTACTTCGCCACCAACACCGAGCTTTCTAGCTTCTTTGTCAGTGATAACGCCGTTAGAAGTTGAAATGATCGCTGTTCCTAAGCCGCCTAATACTCTAGGGACGTCAGCTCTCTTCGCGTAAACTCTAAGGCCTGGTTTAGAAATTCTCTTTAAACCAGTGATAACGCGTTCTTTGCCTTCACCGTACTTAAGTTCGATTCTAATAATACCTTGCTTATTGTCTTCAATAAGGTCATATCCTTTAATGTAGCCTTCTTCTAAGAAGAGTTCTACTAATCTTTTTTTCATGTTTGATGCCGGAACATCAACTGTCGCATGTCTAACCATGTTCGCATTTCTGATGCGCGTTAGTAAATCCGCGATTGGATCTGTAGTCATAGCCATGAGAAATTACCTCCTTTCGTTATTCTACCAGCTTGCTTTTCTAACACCTGGTATTTGACCCTTGTACGCCAATTCTCTAAAGCAAATACGGCAAATGCCATATTTTCTAAGGTAGGCATGTGGTCTACCACAAATTTTACATCTATTGTACTCTCTAGTCGAGTATTTTTGCGGTCTTGATTGCTTTACTTTAAGACTTGTTTTAGCCAATGTAATTCCCTCCTTACTTGCTAAATGGCATTCCCATCAATTTGAGTAACTCTCTTGCCTCTTCATCTGTTTTAGCAGTGGTTACAAAAGTGATGTCCATACCTCTAACGGTTTCTACTTGATCAATGTTGATCTCTGGGAAAATAAGCTGTTCTTTAATACCAAGTGTATAGTTACCGCGACCGTCGAATGAGTTCGGGTTAACACCTCTGAAGTCTCTTACTCTCGGTAATGCAATAGAAACAAATCTATCTAAGAACTCGTACATTCTAGCGCCTCTAAGTGTAACTTTAGCACCAACGTTCATGCCTTCTCTCACTTTGAAGTTCGCTACAGACTTCTTAGCTTTTGTGATCACAGGGGCTTGACCAGAAATAGTCGCAAGTTCCTCAACAGCAGCTTTGATAACTTTTGGGTTATCTTTGCCACTACCTAGACCCATGTTGATAACGATCTTTTCAATTTTAGGGATTTCCATAACACTCTTGTAGCTGAACTTTTCCATAAGTTGCTTTGCTACATCGTTTTTATATTTATCTGCAAATCTTGCCACGAGCTAACCTCCTTTCTGACAGGCTTAATCGATTACTTCGCCAGTTTTCACTGAAACTCTGACTTTTTTACCGTTTTCTAATACTTTTGATTTAACTCTAGTGCCTGCTTTTGCTTTCGCATCGTATAACATAACGTTTGAAACGTGGATTGGTGCTTCCATGTGGATTCTGCCACCTTGTTGCACTTTCATAGAAGGCTTTTGGTGCTTCGTTACCATGTTCACGTTTTCAACCAATACTCTTTCCGTCTTAGGGTTCACACTTAATACTTTACCTTTTTTGCCTTTGTCTTTGCCGGCAATAACGATAACAGTATCGTCTTTCTTAATATGCATTTACTACACCTCCTGAGTTTAAAGAACTTCTGGAGCTAGAGAAACAATTTTCATAAACTTCTTATCTCTTAACTCTCTAGCAACAGGTCCGAAGATACGTGTTCCTACTGGAGATAAATCTTCTTTTATGATAACAGCAGCGTTTTCATCGAATTTAACGTAGCTGCCGTCAGGTCTTCTTAAACCATAGTTGCTTCTTACGATAACGGCTTTAACAACATCGCCTTTCTTGACAACTCCGCCTGGCGTTGCATTTTTGACACTCGCCACAATTACATCTCCGATATTTCCGAACTTACGCTTTGAACCACCTAATACACGGATACAAAGTATTTCTTTCGCACCAGAGTTATCAGCAACTTTTAAACGGGTTTCGTTTTGTATCATGCTTTTGTCCTCCTTTAAGCTAAACTACTTCGCTCTTTCGACGACTTCTACAAGTCTCCATCTTTTATCACGGCTAAGTGGTCTAGTTTCCATAATTCTTACTTTATCGCCAATGCCACATGTGTTTTCTTCATCATGTGTCTTGAATTTTTTAGTTCTTTTAACACGCTTACCATACAGTGGGTGACGTACAAACTCTTCGACTGAAACGACGATTGTTTTGTCCATCTTATCACTGGTTACGTATCCTAATCTTACTTTTCTTCTGCCTCTTTCCACAGCGTAACCTCCTTTGCTTATGCTTCGATCTCTTTTTGTCTTAAGATCGTCTTAACACGCGCAATGTCTTTTTTAACGGCCTTGATTTGCATAGGATTTTCCAACTGGCCGGTCGCTAACTGAAATCTTAAGTTGAAAAGCTCATTTTTCAACTCAACTACTTTTTCGTTCAACTCTTGAGGAGTCATTTCTTTAATTTTATTTGCTTTCAACTTTATTCACCACCCTTTTCGACAGTGTCTTCTTTCTTAACGAATTTACATTTGATTGGAAGCTTGTTAGCAGCGAGTCTCATCGCTTCTCTAGCAAGTTCTTCATCGACGCCAGAAAGTTCAAATAATACTCTACCCGGCTTTACAACCGCTACCCAGTACTCTGGAGAACCCTTACCGGCACCCATACGTGTCTCAGCTGGTTTTTGTGTAACAGGCTTGTGCGGGAATATTTTAATCCAAACCTTACCGCCTCTTTTGATTCTTCTGTTAATCGCAATTCTGGCAGCTTCAATTTGGTTTGCTGTAATCCATGTCGGTTCCATTGCTACTAAACCGTAATCACCGTAAGTTACTTTGTTACCTTTTTGAGCAGTACCGCTCATTCTTCCTCTGTGAACTCTACGGCGTTTAACTCTTTTAGGCATTAACATAGTCATTGCCTCCTTTCACAAATTTCTATCTTAATTTCCTTGTCTCGGCTTTCTAGGACCTCTAGATTTGTTGTTTCTTGAAGGTCTAGGACGTTTGTCGCTTGCTTTTCTAGCTTCTTTTCTTCTGAGTCTTGTTTCTTCGCTGACACTTGGCAATACTTCACCTTTGTTGATCCACACTTTAACACCGATTTTACCGTAGCTTGTATCCGCTTCTGCAAAACCGTAGTCGATGTCCGCTCTTAAAGTGGATAACGGCACATTGCCTTCTGAGTAACCGTCAACTCTTGCCATCTCAGCGCCACCAAGTCTACCTGATGTTTGAACTTTGATCCCTTGAGCACCAGACTTCATCGCTCTACCCATAACTTGCTTCATCGCTCTTCTGAAAGAAACACGTCTTTCTAGTGAGAATGCAACGTTTTCAGCAACGAGTTGTGCGTCTGTGTCGATGTTGTCAACTTCTGAAATGTCTAATTGAATTGTTTTATTAGTCATTTTTTCAAGTTCTTGACGGAGAACTTTAATGTTTTCGCCGCCTTTACCAACAACCATACCTGGCTTAGCAGTGAAGATGTTGATGTGAACTTTATTGTTTGCAGATCTGTCGATGTAGATTCTAGAAATACCTGCCGTAAAAAGTCTCTTCTTTACGTATTTACGAATTTCAAAATCTTCAATTAACAAGTCTGAAAAATTCTTTTTGTTTGCATACCATTTTGAGTCCCAATCTTTGATGACTCCTACTCGAAGTCCGTGTGGGCTAACTTTTTGACCCATTCAGTATACCCTCCTTTACTCTTTCTCAGCAACGACAACGCCAACATGGCTCGTTCTTCTAAGGATTGGATTTGCTCTACCCATAGAACCGGCATTCCATCTTTTCATTGTCGGACCTTGGTTCGCGTAAATTTCTTTTACGATTAAAGTCTCAACGTCTAAGTGGTTGTTGTTTTCAGCATTTGCAACCGCTGAATTTAAAACCTTTAAAAATATCTCAGCACCTTTTCTCGGTGTAAACTTTAAAATGGCTTGTGCATCTTTAACGTTTTTTCCTCTCACTAAATCGGCGATAGGCTTCATTTTGCGAGGAGAAATTCTAATATGCTTCGCTTCCGCTCTTGCTTGCATTTATGATACCTCCTTTCGGATTTTTGTTCTATTTGCTCTTTTTATCTCCAGCGTGTCCTCTGAACGTTCTAGTTGGCGCAAATTCACCAAGCTTGTGACCGATCATATCTTCAGTAACGTAAACAGGCACGTGTTTTCTACCATCGTGAACTGCAATTGTGTGTCCGATCATCTGTGGGAAAATTGTAGATGATCTAGACCAAGTTTTAACGACTTTCTTGTCGCCATTCGCGTTCATCTCTTCGATTTTCTTCAAGAGGCCCTTGTGAATAAAAGGTCCTTTTTTAAGAGATCTACCCATGACTTGTCCTCCTTTGTCGTATTACTATTTCTTTCTTCTAGAAACAATAAGTTTGTCCGAAGCTTTCTTTTTCTTTCTAGTTTTGTAGCCAAGTGCCGGTTTACCCCAAGGCGTTACTGGCGTTGGTCTACCGATAGGTGAACGGCCTTCACCACCACCGTGAGGGTGATCGTTAGGGTTCATTACGGAACCTCTGACAGTAGGTCGGATACCCATATGTCTCTTACGGCCCGCTTTACCGATTGTAATGTTTTCGTGGTCGATGTTGCCCACTTGACCGATAGTCGCTCTACACTCTTTGCGCACGTAACGCGTTTCGCCAGATGGCAATCTTAAAAGTGCGTAGTTGCCTTCTTTCGCCATAAGCTGTGCAGAGTTTCCTGCAGATCTTACGAGCTGGCCACCTTTACCCGCCTTCATTTCGATGTTGTGTACAACAGTACCTACAGGCATGTTCATAAGCGGCATCGCGTTACCCACTTTGATATCTTGGTAAGCGCCTGAAAGTACAGTATCGCCGACTTTAAGACCGTGCGGGTGTAAGATGTAACGCTTTTCACCGTCTGCGTATGAAAGCAACGCGATGTTTGCGCTTCTATTTGGGTCGTATTCTACTGCAACAACTTTTGCAGGAATATCGTCTTTTAATCTTTTGAAATCGATGATTCTATATTTTTTAGTAGCGCCGCCACCTCTATGACGAACAGTGATTTTACCTTGGTTGTTACGACCAGAGTTTTTCTTTAAAGTCACCACTAAAGACTTCTCAGGTTGCTTCTTAGTGATTTCTTCAAATGTTGACACTGTCATTTGTCTAATAGCAGGCGAAGTCGGTTTGAACTTTTTAATACCCATTGGTTATACCTCCTTCAGTTCTTCGATTACATACCTTCGAAGAATTCAATTGTCTTGCTATCTTCTGTGAGTTTAACAATTGCTTTCTTCCAGCTTCTTGTATAGCCTTGGTGTTTACCCATTCTCTTGAGTTTACCATTTACGTTCATTGTGTTTACTTTTTCAACTTTAACACCGAACACTTCTTCAACTGCTTTTCTGATTTCTGTTTTCGTAGCGTTCTTTAAAACTTCGAAAGTGTACTTTCTGTCAGCAGTTTGCATCATTGAGTTTTCTGTTACGATTGGTCTTACAATCACATCATAAGAGGTTCTCATTATGCATACACCTCCTCTAATTTCTCAGCAGCACGCTTTGTCAAAACACAGAAGTCATGATTTAAGATGTCGTATACGTTGATTTGACCTACGAAGCTCGTCATCACACCTTCGATGTTGCTTGCAGATTTAACCACGTTTTGCTCTACACCCTCTGTTACGAAAAGAACTTTTTTACCGTCGATCTTTACGTTGTTGATGATGTTAATCATGTCTTTTGTCTTTGGCGCCGCCATTGAAAGTTCATCTAAAATTACCATTTCGTTATCTCTTACCTTTGCACTTAATGCTGATCTAAGCGCTAGTCTTTTGACTTTTTTAGGCAATGTGTAACGGTAGCTTCTCGGCTTTGGTGCAAACGCAATACCACCACCTACATAATGAGGGGCTCTGATGGTACCTTGTCTTGCATTACCCGTACCTTTTTGTCTAAACGGCTTTCTTCCGCCGCCTCTTACTTCTGCTCTTGTCTTAGCAGATTGCGTACCTTGTCTTTGGTTGGCGAGGTAGTTTTTAACCACTTCGTGCATAACCGGGACATTTGGCTCTATTCCAAACACGTTTTCATTTAATTCGATCTCAGTAACTTTTTGACCGCTTACGTTTAATACGTCTAATTTAGGCACTGTGCTTCCTCCTTTCGTCAGCTATTACTTTGTTGCCTTAACAGCTTTTTTGATTACCAATTGACCTTTTTTAGGTCCTGGCACCGCACCTTTGATTAACAATAAGTTTCTCTCAGCGTCGACTTTAACGATGTCGAGGTTTTGAACAGTTACTTGCTCATTACCCATACGACCCGCCATAGGCATCCCTTTGATAACTCTTGCAGGATATGAAGCAGCACCGATTGAACCGCCGCCTCTGTGGTATTTAGAACCGTGTGTTTCCGGACCTCTAGACTGATTATGTCTCTTGATCGGACCAGCTGTTCCCTTACCTTTTGAAGTTCCTGCGACGTCAACTTTTTCAACGCCTTCAAACAGCGTCGCGTCAATTTCTTGACCTACTGTGAATTCAGCTGGGTTTTCCACTCTGAACTCTTTTAATGTCTTTTTGTAAGCAACGCCAGCTTTATCAAAATGGCCTTTCATTGGCTTATTGACATGCTTTGTTCTTACGTCCCCAGATGCAACTTGAATCGCATTGTAACCGTCTGTTTCAACTGTTTTGATTTGAGTAACAACCATAGGTGTTACTTCAACAACAGTTACAGGTGTTACGATACCGCTCTCGTTGAAAATTTGGGTCATACCGATTTTTTTACCGATAATTCCTACCATGCTTTCGCACCTCCTAATATTCTTACAGCGGATTACCATACGGTAATCATTCTAAAAAATCAGGTTTATCTATTTAAACCGAAATCTTAGCAAAACTTAATGGTGACTACAGCTTGATTTCTACGTCTACACCAGCAGGCAATTCAAGCTTCATTAAAGCGTCTACAGTCTTTTGAGCTGGGTTTAAGATGTCTACAAGTCTCTTGTGCGTTCTGATTTCAAACTGCTCTCTAGAGTCTTTGTATTTGTGTACCGCTCTAAGGATTGTAACAACTTCCTTCTTAGTTGGTAGTGGGATTGGACCTGCAACGTCTGCGCCAGTCGTTTTAGCCACTTCAACGATTTTTTGTGCTGTGTTGTCAAGCACTTTGTGATCGAATGATTTCAATCTGATTCTGATTTTTTGCTTATTAGCCATTTCTAACCTCCTAATTTTTTATCGCATGTATGCTATGAGCATGCGACCAAGTAAACACCGTCCACTATGCCGTGCGTATCGCATTTTATAGGACAAACTCGTCGCCCATATCGAGTATGGACAATTCTCCACGAAAATTCTCTCATAGCTTAGTAACTTTCCGCTTCATCGCTTTAGTGCACCATAACAGTATACAACAACCCCTTGCAATTTGCAAGGGGTTGTAAAAGTTTTTTTATTAATTTAGCGCAATATTATTCGTAAATTTTGATAACTGAACCAGCGCCTACTGTTCTACCACCTTCACGGATTGAGAATTTTAAACCTTCTTCAATCGCGATTGGAGCGATCAGTTCGATGTTCATTTCAACGTTGTCGCCAGGCATGCACATTTCTACGCCTGCTGGTAAGTCGATTGAACCTGTTACGTCAGTTGTTCTGAAGAAGAACTGTGGTCTGTAACCTTTGAAGAACGGTGTATGTCTACCACCCTCTTCTTTAGTTAAAACGTAAACTTGAGCTTCGAACTTAGTGTGTGGCTTGATTGTACCTGGCTTAGCAAGAACTTGGCCTCTTTCGATTTCAGTTCTTTGGATACCTCTTAAAAGAAGACCAACGTTATCGCCAGCTTGACCTTCGTCGAGAAGTTTCTTGAACATCTCTACGCCTGTTACAACAAGCTTTCTAGTTGCTTCGTGGATACCTACGAGTTCAACTTCTTCTTGAACCTTAACGATACCTCTCTCGATTCTACCAGTCGCAACTGTACCACGGCCAGTGATTGAGAAAACGTCCTCTACAGGCATTAAGAAGTCTTTGTCTGTATCTCTCTCAGGTTGTGGGATGTACTCGTCGATGATTTCGAATAACTCAACGATTTTCTTAGCCCATTCTTCGTCGCCTTCGAGGGCTTTAAGAGCTGAACCTCTAACGATTGGTGTGTCGTCGCCTGGGAAGTCGTACTCGCTAAGAAGTTCTCTAACTTCCATTTCAACGAGTTCAAGAAGTTCTTCGTCGTCAACCATGTCACATTTGTTTAAGAAAACAACGATGTACGGAACGCCAACTTGTCTTGATAAGAGGATGTGCTCTCTAGTTTGTGGCATTGGACCGTCAGCAGCAGAAACAACGAGGATTGAACCGTCCATTTGAGCTGCACCAGTGATCATGTTCTTAACGTAGTCGGCATGGCCTGGACAGTCTACGTGAGCGTAGTGTCTAGCTGGTGTTTCGTACTCGACGTGAGCAGTAGAGATAGTGATACCTCTTTCTCTTTCTTCTGGTGCCTTGTCGATGTTTTCGAAGTCAACTCTCTCACCTAATTGGTAAGTGTCGAATAAAACTTTTGTAATTGCAGCTGTAAGAGTAGTTTTACCGTGGTCAACGTGACCGATTGTACCGACGTTACAGTGCGGCTTATTTCTTTCAAATTTTTGCTTAGCCATTTGCTTGCCTCCTAAGGATTATTTTTTTCCAATAACTTCTTCTGCAATGCTTCTAGGTACTTCTTCGTAGTGGCTGAAGATCATTGTGTAAGTACCACGACCTTGTGACCTAGAACGTAAGTCTGTTGCATAACCAAACATTTCAGATAACGGAACATGTGCGTTGATGACTTGAGCACCGTGTACCAGTTCCATCTTATCTAATTTACCACGTCTTGAGTTGATGTCGCCCATAACGTCGCCGAAATACTCTTCAGGCACCGTTACTTCAACTTTCATGAAAGGCTCGAGCAATACTGCGTTGCCTTTTTTCATAGCGTCTTTAAGCGCCATGGAAGCAGCGAGTTTGAACGCCATCTCATTGGAGTCGACTTCATGGTAAGAACCGTCGTAAAGGTTAGCTGTGATATCCACGACTTCATAGCCGCCTAAGATACCCGCTTTCATAGCGCCTTGGATACCGTCGTCAATTGCGCTGAAGTACTCTCTAGGTACCGCACCACCTGTAACAGTAGACTCGAAGGCATACCCTTTTCCGGATTCGTTTGGAGCGAATTTGACTTTGACGTGACCGTATTGACCTCTACCACCAGACTGCTTAGAGTACTTGTAGTCGATATCAACCGGCTTAGTGATTGTCTCTTTGTAAGCAACTTGAGGTGCACCGATGTTCGCTTCAACTTTGAATTCTCTAAGAAGTCTGTCTACGATGATTTCAAGGTGAAGCTCACCCATACCTGCGATGATAACCTGACCAGTTTCTTCGTCTGTGTATGTTCTGAACGTCGGATCTTCCTCAGCTAATTTAGCAAGAGCAATACCCATCTTCTCTTGTCCAGCTCTCGTCTTAGGCTCGATTGCAACCTTGATAACGGGCTCTGGGAATTCCATAGACTCGAGAATAATGATATTGTCGGGGTCACATAATGTATCCCCCGTTGTCGTGTGCTTAAGACCTACTGCAGCAGCAATGTCCCCAGCGTAAACTCTTTCGAGTTCTTCTCTTTTATTGGCATGCATTTGTAGAATTCTACCAACGCGCTCTTTTTTGTCTTTTGTAGAGTTGTGTACATATGAACCTGAGTCCAAAGTACCTGAGTAAACTCTGAAGAATGTCAGCTTACCGACATATGGGTCTGTCATAACTTTGAAAGCTAATGACGCGAAAGGCAGGTCGTCGCTAGATTGTCTAGTGATTTCGTTGCCGTCTTCATCAGTGCCTTTGATGCCTTCTACATCTGTAGGCGCAGGCATGAATTCAACAACGCCGTCCAACATTCTTTGAACGCCTTTGTTTTTGTAAGCAGAACCGCAGAATACAGGGACAATTTCGTTAGCGATTGTCGCTTTTCTAAGGGCACTCTTTAATTCAGCTTCAGTCAACTCTTCGCCTTCAAGGTATTTCTCCATAAGCGTTTCGTCTGTCTCAGCAATAGACTCGACGAGATTGTTTCTGTACTCTTCTGAGATTTCTTGTAACGATTCAGGAATATCGACAACCTCGATTTCTTTCCCTAAGTCGTCACGGTAGTAAACCGCTTTCATTTCGAAAAGGTCTACCAAACCTTCAAATTTATCTTCTGCACCAATTGGCAATTGAACCGGCACTGCATTTGCTCTTAAACGATCCTTCATCATCGTTACAACTCTGAAGAAATCAGCACCTGTAATGTCCATTTTATTGACAAATGCCATTCTCGGTACACCATACTTGTCAGCTTGTCTCCAAACTGCTTCCGATTGCGGCTCTACGCCACCCTTTGCACAAAATACTGCAACGGATCCATCTAATACACGAAGTGATCTCTCAACTTCTACGGTAAAGTCAACGTGACCCGGTGTGTCTATAATGTTGATACGCTTTCCAGCCCATGCACAAGTTGTCGCAGCAGAAGTGATGGTAATCCCTCTCTCTTGCTCCTGCTCCATCCAGTCCATTGTAGCGCCACCCTCATGTGTTTCACCAATCTTGTAGTTGACACCTGTATAATAGAGGATTCTCTCAGTAGTAGTCGTTTTGCCCGCATCGATGTGTGCCATGATACCGATATTTCTGGTATTCTCTAATGAATAACCCCTACTCATCACATATCCTCCTTGCATGTGAAATCAGGCTCTTAGACTCAAGAGCCTAATCTTAGTTGTAAATTCAGAATTAGAAACGATAGTGTGCAAATGCTTTGTTAGCTTCTGCCATCTTATGCGTGTCTTCTCTTTTCTTAACTGCGCCGCCGGTGTTGTTGGCTGCGTCCATAATTTCTTTAGCAAGTCTGTCTCGCATTGTTCTTTCGCCACGCTTACGTGCGAAAGTAACGAGCCATCTGATACCTAAGGTTTGTCTTCTTTCAGGTCTTACCTCGATTGGTACTTGGTAGTTAGAACCACCAACACGTCTTGCTTTTACTTCAAGAACCGGCATGATGTTGTTCATCGCTGTGTCAAAAACTTCAGCAGGCGATTTACCAGTTTTTTCTTGAATTTGCTCAAATGCGCCGTATACGATGCTTTGAGCTACGCCTCTTTTACCGTCGTACATGATGCTGTTGATTAACTTAGTAACCACTTTGCTACCGTACAAAGGATCGGCTAGAACTTCTCTTTTAGGTACATTTCCTTTTCTAGGCACTGTCTTCCCTCCTTATAATGTGTTTTGGTCATTCATCGGTACTCGACAATAATGTCGTTGTGCGAAACTGCTTTTTATTGAATTCTTTGACTCTATAAAGCCTCTCCCTTTTGGAAGAGGCCCAAGCTCGTAGATAAACTCCGAAACACAGTGCTTGTAGCCAACCCCCTTATCCGTTGCGCGTGCTGTGCACGCCCCCGTCTGTGAATGATGTCCGCAGCCCTGCAGTTCAGAGTTTCCTAAAAGCCCACAGACTGCCGACGAGGTCGGCAGTCCGTTCCCCTTCTTAACAGAAGAGGTTTATCATTTAATTACTTCTTCTTAGGTCTCTTAGCACCGTATTTAGATCTAGCTTGCATTCTGTTGTTAACACCAGCAGTATCAAGCACGCCTCTTACGATATGGTATCTACAACCTGGTAAGTCTTTTACTCTACCACCTCTGATAAGAACAACACTATGCTCTTGTAGGTTGTGGCCAACACCTGGGATGTAAGCAGTAACCTCGAATCCGTTTGTAAGTCTAACTCTGGCAACCTTTCTAAGAGCCGAGTTCGGCTTCTTAGGTGTTACAGTCTTAACACTTGTACAAACGCCTCTCTTTTGTGGCGAGCTCTTTTTAACTTGCTTACGCTTTAAAGTATTATAACTTCTCTGTAATGCAGGAGAAGTAGAATTCTCTTCAATTTTTGCTCTTCCTTTTCTTACTAATTGGTTTATAGTAGGCATTCCTTCTCAGCACCTCCTTTCGATTTTTATTATTTATTTTTCAATAACCGCTGTCGCAGCACCAACGTCAATGTTACAGGCACTCCCAAGTGCTTTCATCGTATCCACGTAGATCAGTTCTACGCCTTTTTCTTCTGCAATCTGAATAATACGCCTTGTGACGTGTTGCTCAGCATCTTTTGCAACGAATACGACGGCAGCTCTGTCGCTTATCAATATCTTCGTCGTCTGCTTTACGCCGATGACGAGCTTGGGGTGTTCTGACAATTTGTTTAACTGCATACTGTTAGCCTCCTTGAAGTCGTCAATATGCACTTCATCATTTTATCACCATAGAAAATAGCTGTCAACAGGTTTTATATTAAATACTTTTAACGGCATCGAGACTTTCGAGGTCAAAGGTCTCTTCAGTTTTCACTTTCATGTCCTTGTAGTAACGCATCCCCGTACCCGCTGGGATCAGCTTTCCGATGATAACGTTCTCTTTGAGACCGAGGAGTCTGTCTTCCTTGCCGTTGATGGCCGCTTCCGTCAAGACGCGTGTGGTCTCCTGGAAAGAAGCTGCAGAAAGGAACGATTCCGTTGCAAGTGAGGCTTTGGTAATCCCCAGCAGAGAACGGGTACCCGCTGCCGGCTCAAGGCCTTTTTCCATGAGTTCTTCGTTGATTTTGTTGAACTCCTTAATGCCGATGACACTGCCTGGGAACAGAAGTGAGTCGCCGGATTCGTCGATTTTGATCTTCGACAGCATTTGCTTGACGATGATCTCAATATGCTTGTCGTTGATATCAACGCCCTGTAGACGATACACTTTTTGTACTTCTTTGATGATATATTCTCTCACGCCAGTTACGCCAACCACTCTGAGCAAGTCATGCGGGTTGATGGAACCTTCTGTAAGCGATTGACCTTTTTTAACTTGATCCCCTTCTCTAACTTTGAGTTTTGCACCAAAGACGATAAGAGAAGCGTTTTCTTCACCGGTTTCAGGGTTGGTGATGACGACTTCGTTTTTCTTTTTCGATTCTTTAAAAGAAACCACGCCGTCGATTTCGGCGATGACGGCAAGACCTTTAGGTTTACGCCCTTCAAAGAGCTCTTCAACCCTCGGGAGACCCTGCGTGATATCGCCCCCGGCAACACCGCCGGTATGGAACGTTCTCATGGTCAACTGCGTTCCCGGCTCACCGATGGATTGCGCCGCGATAATACCGACCGCTTCACCGACGTGTACCGGTTTGCCCGTCGCAAGGTTGAGACCGTAGCACTTCGCACAGACGCCATACTGCGTTTCGCAAGTGAGCACTGAACGAATTTCTAAAGACTCATAGCCCGCAGCGACGATTTTAGCGGCAATACGCGCATCAATCATCGTGTTGGTATCGCAAAGGAGTTCACCGGTTTCCGGATGACGGACGTCTCTAACCGGGAATCTGCCGTGGATACGTTCTTCAACGTGCTCGATGAGCTCGTTGCCTTCTTTAAAGGAAACGACTTCAATCCCCGTATCCGTATGACAGTCTACCTCGCGGACGATGACTTCCTGTGAAACGTCTACGAGACGTCTCGTCAAGTAACCGGAGTCGGCGGTTCTAAGCGCCGTATCGGCGAGACCCTTACGGGCACCTGTTGTTGAGATAAAGTACTCCAGAACCGAGAGGCCTTCACGGAAGTTGGATACAATCGGAATCTCGACAGTCTTACCAGTGGCGTTGGCCATAAGACCACGCATGCCGGCGAGCTGACGAATCTGGTTTTTGGAACCACGGGCACCGGAGTCCGCCATGATTTTAATATTGTTGAGTTTGGACAAGTTGCTGATAAGTGCCTCAGTAACGTCATCTGTCGCCTTTGTCCAAGTCTGAATAATTTTTTCGTAACGCTCTTCTTCCGAAATCAAACCGCGTTTAAACGCTTTTTGATACTTGTCGACCACGTCGCGGGCACTTGAGATAATCTCCGCCTTCGCTTCCGGAATGTCCATATCCGATACCGATACGGTAACCGCACCACGCGTCGAATACTTAAAGCCGATATTTTTCATATGGTCTAAAAGCGCCGCTGTTCTCGTATTGCCGTTTACAGCAAACGAACGGGCGATAATTTCTTCAAGGTCTTTCTTTTTACAGAGGAAGTCGACTTCGAGACCGTATGGGTCTTCGTCGCGATTGACAAATCCCAAATCCTGCGGGATGCGCTCATTAAAAATAAAGCGGCCTACAGTACTCTCTACGAGAACGTGCTTGTTTTCTTCTTCTATAAAGCGTCTGACTCTCACACGCGTATGCAAGTGAATCGCGCCGGTGTCGTAAGCGAGACACATTTCGTCGTAATCTTTAAAGGTACAAAGGTGCTCCGGTTGCGTATCGCTTTCAAAAGTCAGGTAGTACGCGCCGAGAACCATATCCTGTGTTGGCGTCGTAATCGGTCTACCGTCTTTCGGCGCCAAAATGTTGTTGACAGAGAGCATCATAAAGCGCGCTTCTGCTTGCGCTTCCACAGAAAGTGGCACGTGGACCGCCATCTGGTCGCCGTCGAAGTCGGCGTTGTACGCCGTACAAACGAGTGGGTGAAGACGAATGGCCTTGCCCTCTACCAATACCGGCTCAAACGACTGAATGCCCAGTCTATGCAGTGTCGGGGCACGGTTGAGAAGGACTGGATGTTCTCTAATCACTTCTTCTACGATGCTCCACACTTCAGGCTTTACGCGTTCCACCATGCGCTTGGCGCTCTTGATGTTGTGAACGTAGCCGTCTCTTACCAAGCGCTTCATAACAAATGGTTTGAACAGTTCAAGCGCCATTTTCTTTGGAAGACCACATTGGTAGAACTTCAGTTCAGGGCCGACGACGATAACCGAACGACCGGAATAGTCGACACGCTTACCGAGTAAGTTCTGTCTAAAACGCCCTTGTTTACCTTTTAAGAGATCAGAAAGCGATTTAAGCGGACGGTTACCCGGTCCGGTTACAGGTCTGCCGCGTCTGCCGTTGTCGATTAACGCATCCACCGCTTCTTGGAGCATGCGTTTCTCGTTTCTGACGATGATGTCCGGTGCGCCGAGTTCAAGCAGTCGCTTGAGTCGATTGTTTCTATTGATAACACGACGGTAGAGGTCGTTTAAGTCCGCTGTAGCGAAACGACCGCCGTCGAGTTGTACCATCGGTCTTAAATCCGGTGGAATAACCGGTACGACATCTAGAATCATCCACTCAGGGGCATTGCCTGAATTTCTAAACGCCTCGACGACTTCAAGACGTCTAACGATTCTGATTTTCTTTTGTCCCGTACTGTCTTTAAGCTGCGTTTTAAGTTCCTCAGAAAGCTTTTCGAGATCCACTTGTTCGAGGATTTCCTTAACCGCTTCAGCACCCATCATCGCTTTAAAAGCGTTCCCGTACTTTTCACGGTATTGAGAATGTTCGCTCTCTGTTAAAAGTTGCTTGTACTCGAGGCTGGTCTCTCCCGGCTCGACGACGATGTACGACGCAAAGTAAAGCACTTTTTCCAGCGATCTCGGCGACATGTCGAGGAGGATCCCCATTTTAGAGGGGATGCCTTTAAAATACCAGATGTGTGACACAGGGGCGGCGAGTTCAATATGCCCCATGCGCTCACGTCTGACTTTTGACTTCGTTACTTCGACGCCACAACGGTCGCAGACTACGCCTTTGTAACGCACTTTTTTATATTTACCACAGTGACATTCCCAGTCTTTTGTCGGTCCGAAAATTTTCTCACAAAAAAGACCTTCTTTTTCCGGTTTTAACGTTCTGTAGTTAATTGTCTCCGGTTTTTTAACTTCACCTTTAGACCAAGATCTTATTTTATCAGGTGATGCCAACCCTATTTTAATAGAATCAAAATTGTTGAATTCGATCAAGGGGTACCTCTCCCTTCTCTAACATAACCATAATTGCCTAATAGTCGTCATCTTCACCGTCAAACGCTTCTTCCTTTGCGTCTGACGCTTGCTCAGGCGCACCTGATTCACTGGTTTCAGCGTCTAGGAAAGCACCGTTTTCAACGTCGTTTGAGATTTTTGTCTCTTTGAGCGCCGTATTGTAGTCGAGGCCGTCATCGTCGTCGTCCATGAGGTCGATTTCGATTTCACCGGCGTCGTCTCTCAAGACTTTGACGTCGAGTGCAAGGGCTTGAAGCTCTTTAATAAGGACTTTAAATGACTCCGGAATACCCGGTTCTGGAATACTCTCACCTTTTACAATAGCTTCGTAAGCTTTTACACGACCTACGACGTCATCGGATTTCACTGTGAGAATTTCCTGAAGCGTGTGCGCTGCACCGTATGCTTCAAGGGCCCAAACCTCCATCTCACCAAAACGCTGGCCGCCGAACTGCGCTTTACCGCCCAGTGGCTGTTGCGTAACGAGGGAATAGGGGCCCGTGCTTCTGGCGTGAATCTTGTCGGCAACGAGGTGGTGAAGTTTCAACATATACATGTAACCAACGGTTACGGGGTTGTCGAACTCCTGTCCTGTTCTACCGTCTCTTACGCGCATTTTACCCGTTCTAGGGTAGCCCGCTTCAACGAGTACTTCTTGAATCTGTCTCTCGTGGGCACCGTCGAATACCGGCGTTGCCACTTTCCAACCGAGCTTTTTAGCGGCCATCCCCATGTGAACCTCAAGAACCTGACCGATGTTCATACGCGATGGTACACCCAGTGGGTTGAGCATAATCTGAACAGGTGTCCCGTCGTCGAGGAAAGGCATGTCTTCAATAGGAAGAATCCTAGAGATAACCCCTTTGTTTCCGTGACGACCGGCCATCTTATCGCCGATGTTGATCTTACGCTTTTTCGCAATGTAAACGCGAATCAATTTATTGACACCCGGAGACAATTCGTCGCCGTTCTCTCTCTCAAATCGTTTCACATCTACGATAATACCGGATTCACCATGTGGTACACGGAGCGACGTATCTCTAACTTCACGTGCTTTCTCGCCGAAAATCGCTCTGAGAAGACGCTCTTCAGCAGTTAATTCCGTTTCGCCTTTCGGCGTCACTTTACCGACGAGAATATCCCCCGGTACAACTTCGGCGCCAATTCGGATAATCCCTTCGGCATCGAGGTTCTTAAGGGCATCTTCACCGACATTCGGAATATCGCGTGTGATTTCTTCCGGTCCCAACTTAGTGTCTCTCGCTTCTGATTCGTATTCTTCTATATGAATAGAGCTGAGCTTGTCTTGTTTAACCAGCTCTTCACTGATTAGAATCGCATCCTCGAAGTTATACCCTTCCCAAGTCATGAAGGCAATCATCAGGTTGGTTCCAAGAGCGATTTCGCCGTTGTCCGTAGAAGGGCCGTCGCCGATGATTTGATCGCGGCGCACTTTTTCGCCTTTGAGGACGAGCGGTCTTTGGTTAATACACGTCCCTTGGTTGGAACGCTTGAACTTCAACAATTTCAAACGGTACTTCTTTTTGTCTTCTGTTCCCCTGATGACGATTTCATCGGCGGAAACAAACTCCACCACGCCGTCTACAGGTGATTTCACAACAGAACCGGAGTCCTTTGCAGCAATGTACTCGACACCTGTTCCGATAATCGGCGCCTCAGCTCTTACGAGCGGTACAGCCTGACGCTGCATGTTGGATCCCATGAGCGCACGGTTGGCATCGTCGTTCTCGAGGAATGGAATCATTGCCGTTGCAACGGAAACCATTTGCTGTGCCGAAACTTCGACGAGGTCAATTTCGCTGGCAGGGTACTCCTTGATATCCGCGCGACGTCTTGCGACGATGCGGTCGCTGACAAAGCGGTTGTCTTCGCCAATCGGCTCATTGGCAGGCGCCAAGATGTACTTGTCCTCCAAATCTGCCGTGAGGTAAATGATGTTCTCCGTAATAATACCGGTCTTTTTATCGATGACGCGGTAAGGGGACTCGATAAAACCGTACTCGTTGATACGCGCATACGTACTCAAAGAGCCGATCAAGCCGATGTTTGGACCCTCCGGCGTTTCAATCGGACACATTCTACCGTAGTGGGAGTGGTGAACGTCCCTTACTTCGAAGCCCGCACGCTCTCTTGAGAGACCGCCCGGTCCAAGTGCCGAAAGTCTTCTTTTATGTGTCAGTTCCGCCAGCGGATTCGTCTGGTCCATGAACTGTGACAACTGAGAACTTCCGAAGAACTCTTTAATAGAGGAAACGACGGGTTTGATATTAATCAGCGCCTGTGGTGTAATCGCTTCCATATCTTGAATCGTCATTCTCTCGCGAACCACTCTTTCCATTCTGGAAAGACCGATTCTAAATTGGTTTTGCAACAACTCGCCAACGCATCGAATACGGCGGTTGCCGAGATGATCGATATCGTCCAGTTGGCCGACGCCTGAATTGAGGTTTAAAATATAGCTGAAAGACGCTAAAATATCGGCGATTGTAATATGTCTTGGGATGAGTTCAGACATTCTGTCTTTAATCGCCTGTACGCGATCTTCTTCTTCTGAGTATGCTTCGAGGATTTCTTTAAGTACTGGATAGTAAACTTTTTCTTTGATTTCAACTTGTTCAGAAGCAAAGTGGGCTTTTATGTCGACAAATCTGTTGCCGATAACGCGCACGGGTTTCCCGTCTTCGCCGTAAACGACGACTTGCTCTAGGCCAGTGTTTTCAATAGTGCCTGCGAGCTCAATGGTAATCTTTTCGTCTTTTTCGACGATGATTTCTCCTGTCTCCGGATCGATGACGTTTTCATACGCCGTACAGCCTTCGATGCGGTTGGACAGACCCAACTTCTTGTTGAACTTGTAGCGACCGACTTTGGCGAGGTCATAACGTTTTTCATCGAAAAACAACGACCCGATTAAATTTCTCGCACTTTCCACCGTCGGTGGCTCACCTGGTCTCAACTTTTTGTAAATTTCAATGAGACCCTCTTCTTGATTCACGGTGCTGTCTTTCTCAAGTGTTCGCATTAAGCGTTCGTCTTCGCCAAACAGAGAGATAATCTCGTGGTCCGACTGATAGCCAAGCGCTCTCATAAGCGTTGTTGCCGGAAGTTTTCTCGTTCTGTCGATACGTACGGAAACGACGTCGTTAGAATCCGACTCGTACTCTAACCACGCACCTCTGTTGGGGATAATGGTGCTGGAGTAGAGTTTGGTTCCGACTTTGTCCAGCTTGACATCGTAGTAAGGGCCCGGTGAACGCACGAGCTGAGAGACGATAACGCGCTCCGCCCCATTGATGACAAAAGTGCCGGACTCTGTCATAAGCGGGAAATCGCCCATAAATACTTTCTGCTCTTTGATTTCTCCAGTTTCTCGATTGATAAAGCGCACTTGCACCCTTAAAGGCACAGCAAAGTTGACATCGCGCTCTTTACACTCTTCGACTTCATACTTCGGTTCGTCGTCAAATTCGTAGTCAACGAACTCCAAAATTAAATTGCCAGTGTAGTCTTCAATCGGAGAAATATCTCTGAAAGCTTCCTTAAGACCCTCTTTTAAAAACCAATCGTACGACGTCTTTTGGATTTCGATCAGATTTGGCTTTTCCAGTAACTCATCGATTCTAGCAAAACTCATTCTTTCTGTTTTTCCGAGCATTACAGGTTGTGGCATTAAAATTTTCACCCCTTGTGTAAAAAATTCGTTGTTATGGGAAGCTGACATTCAAGTTAACGCGCTTGAATACGATGTCGCCGTTAAAAGGAAACGGGGGCACGCAACTTCCCTCTTATATAAAAGGTTTAACCTTTTTTAACTGCACAGGCTATAAGAGAGACAAAAAACTCCATTCTAAGCACACTTATAGCATTATAAAATAGTAACACACATCAACTGCTGTGTCAACATTTTTTCATAAGTTTGTTTAAAATAGAGTTTTTAATTGAAATCCTCGGTACTTTTTAATCCCTGCACCGAGGTGTGACATTTTGATTTTCTGCGTTTAAAAAACAATAGCCACCTTATAAAAGTGGTGGCTATTGTGTGTCGATCGTTCAACTTTAGTCGAAGTCCGGACTGAGACTACTTTAATTCTACTGCAGCACCAGCGTCTTCTAATTTTTTCTTCATTTCTTCAGCTTCTTCTTTAGCGATGCCTTCTTTGATTGTGTTAGGCGCGTTATCTACTAAGTCTTTAGCTTCTTTTAAGCCTAAACCAGTGATTTCTCTAACCACTTTGATTACGCCGATTTTCTTAGCACCTGCGTTCGCCAATACAACGTCGAACTCAGATTTTTCTTCAGCGCCACCTTCTGCAGCACCAGCAGCTACAGCTACAACTGGAGCAGAAGCAGATACACCAAACTCTTCTTCGCAAGCTTCTACCAATTCTTTGATTTCTAAAATACTCATGCCTTTAATAGCTTCAATAATTTGCTCTTTAGTCATTACGTACACCTCCATAATTATTTATCAACTTAATAAACTAAGCGCTTTCCCCTTGTTCTTTCTCTTTGATAAGATTCGATAAGAAGTAAGCAAAATTTGATACCGGCGCCTTGATACTTCCAAGGAATCTTCCAAGTAGCACTTCTTTTGACGGTAAATCCGCAATTTTTTCGATTTCTTCTAGATTACAGTAAGCACCTTCCACAACGCCTGATTTGAGTTCAAGCGATTTGTGCTCTTTCGCGAATTCTTTTACGATTTTAGCGGGAATAACCGCATCTTCAATACCAAAAGCAATCGCGTTAGGGCCTGTTAAGTCACTGGATAAAGCTTCGAAATCCGTATCTTTAATCGCTAACTTAACGAGGTTGTTTTTATAAACTTTGTACTCAACGCCAGCTTGTCTGAACTTCTCTCTGAGTTCAGTTACTTCGCCAACAGTAAGACCTCTGTAATCTACAAGCACAGCAGACTTCGCACTCGAAAAACGCTCTTTGATTTCTTCAACAGCCTGTTTTTTCAATTCGAAATTTTTTGACATGTGTCCACCTCCTTGTAAATAATAAAACCTCTCTTCCGTAGACAAGAGAGGTTTATAATTTATCGAAATAAACTATTTATTCATACCTCGGTAGGAAATTAAGCACGAGCACCTACTGTCTACGGTTAATATACTTTTTCACAACAAATTGATTTTATCAGATAAAATCCACTTTGTCAATTAAAATTTAGCAGCGTTTAAGCGAATACCAGGGCCCATTGTGCTTGTAAGTGTCACGCTCTTTAAGTACGTTCCTTTAGCAGCAGATGGCTTGGCTTTAACAATAGCTTCGATTAAAGCGTCTAAGTTTTCTTTCAGTTGAGCTTCTTCGAAAGAAACTTTACCGATAGAAACGTGTACGATGTTGGTTTTATCCAATCTGTACTCGACTTTACCCGCTTTAATTTCTTTGACTGCTTTCTCAACGTCAAATGTTACAGTACCCGATTTAGGGTTTGGCATTAAGCCTTTTGGACCAAGAACTCTACCAAGACGTCCTAATTGTCCCATTAAGTCAGGTGTTGCAACGATAACATCGTAATCAAACCAGTTTTCACTCTGAATTTTTGCGATGATATCTTCAGCACCTACGTAATCTGCCCCTGCGTTCTTTGCTTCTTCAGCTTTATCGCCTTTAGCAACGACGAGGACTTTCTTCGATTTACCAGTACCGTGTGGTAATACAATTGCACCTCTAACTTGTTGATCGGCATGTCTACCATCAACACCGAGTTTGATGTGCATTTCAACAGTTTCGTCAAATTTAGCTTTTGAAATTTGCTTTAACAAAGCGATAGCTTCTTCAACATCGTATTGCTTTTGCTTTTCGATGCTCTTCATCGCTTCTTCGTATCTTTTACCTCTTTTAGGCATTTCTTACCTCCTTGTGGTCAAACGGTTTCCCTCCCACAGTTCAAACATTTTAGTCTTCGACAACGATACCCATACTTCTTGCAGTACCTTCGATCATGCTCATAGCAGTCTCGATGCTACCTGCGTTTAAGTCAGGCATTTTAAGCTCAGCGATTTCTTTCACTTTGTCTCTCTTGATAGTTGCCACTTTCTTAGTGTTTGGTTCACCTGAACCGCCGTTGATGCCTGCAGCTTTAATTAATAAGTTTGCAGCCGGTGGCGTCTTAGTGATGAAAGTGTATGATCTATCTTGATAAACAGTGATAACAACAGGGATAATCATACCTGCTTTGTCAGCTGTCTTCGCATTGAACTCTTTACAGAATTGCATGATGTTAATACCTTGCTGACCTAAAGCCGGACCAACTGGTGGAGCTGGTGTCGCCTTACCTGCTGCGATTTGTAATTTTACAAGACCTGTTACCTTTTTAGCCATCTTGTGTCACCTCCTTGGAAAGTATTTATCTAATTCTTATGAATTTGATCAAACTCGAGTTCGACTGGCGTTTCCCTGCCGAACATTGAAATAATTGCCTTGATGCTGTGTCGCTCCAAGTTGATTTCCTCTACGACGCCCTCACATCCTTCGAATGGGCCGGAAATCACTGTAATGGAATCGCCTTCAACAAAATCGACTTCTACAGTATGTTTCTCAAGCCCCATGTTGACAACTTCCTCTTCCGTAAGCGGAATCGGTTTGGTGCCTGAGCCGACAAACCCCGTTACACCTCTGGTATTTCGGATGACATACCAAGACTCGTCTGTAACAATCATTTTTACCAATGCATAGCCTGGGAAGATTTTCTTAGACTTATCCTTCTTTTTGCCGTCCTTGATTTCCACGACGATTTCGGTGGGAACGACTACTTCGAGAATAACGTCTTCCATACCTCTATTCTCAACGATTTTTTCAATGTTGGCCTTCACTTTGTTCTCGTGACCGGAATAAGTGTGGACAACATACCATTTTGCGTTATTTGAATCTGACATGTTTTCTCGGTTTTAACCTCGAACCTCCCTTCCCATAGCATTAAATTTCAGTGGATTAAGCAAGCAAGTTGAAGAAAAACTTAAAAACAGTATCCATAATACCGATGGCTGTTGCAGAGATGAAACACATCACGAGTACGACGACTGTGTAGTTCCAAACGTCTTTCTTAGAAGGCCAAGTGACTTTTTTCACTTCACTCTTGACACTCTTAAAGAACTTACCGGCACCAGCTTTTTTCTTTTTTTCATTATTGCTAGAAGACATTTATCTCAACCCCTTTTAATAAAGTATGAACGACTACTTCGTTTCTTTGTGTAACGTGTGTTTTTTGTCAAATTTACAATACTTCATCATTTCGATTCTGTCAGGGTTGTTCTTCTTGTTTTTAGATGTATTGTAATTTCTGTTTTTACACTCCGTACAAGCTAATGTAATATTAACTCTCATCTCTCGACACCTCCTACTCGGGCTTTTGTCCAATGCACCTGAATTTTTAACGTCACTTATTAAAACTAACACAAAACATTTTGGCTGTCAATAAACGAAGACCATTTCTCAACATTTATCCACATGGAGACAAGCTAAGAAGGACTAGTTGCCACTAGTCCTTTCTATCAATGTTTGAATTAGACTTTAAACACTCAAAGTATTTTATCGTATTTCCATTCAAAAATCAACTGTAATTTTTGAATTACTCTAAAATCTTAATAACTGAACCCGCGCCCACTGTTCTGCCGCCTTCGCGGATGGAGAACTTAAGACCTTCTTCAATGGCGATTGGCGCGATTAATTCAATTAGCATCTCGACGTTATCGCCAGGCATACACATTTCCACGCCTTCAGGTAAGTCGATAGAACCGGTAACGTCTGTCGTTCTAAAGAAGAACTGCGGTCTATACCCTTTGAAGAACGGCGTATGTCTGCCCCCCTCTTCTTTGGTCAAAACGTAAACCTGAGCTTCGAACTTCGTATGCGGCTTTATGCTTCCCGGCTTGGCAAGGACTTGGCCCCTTTCGATTTCCGTTCTTTGAATCCCTCTTAAAAGAAGACCGACGTTGTCACCGGCACGTCCTTCATCGAGGAGCTTCTTAAACATTTCCACACCGGTTACAACGAGCTTTCTCGTGGCTTCGTGTATACCGACGAGTTCAACTTCTTCTTGAACCTTGACAATACCGCGCTCAATTCTACCTGTGGCAACTGTACCGCGACCGGTAATTGAGAAGACGTCTTCCACCGGCATGAGGAAATCTTTATCCGTATCTCTCTCAGGCTGTGGGATGTATGCATCGATGATTTCAAACAACTCGACGATTTTCTTCGCCCATTCCGCATCGCCCTCAAGCGCTTTAAGCGCTGAGCCCCTGACGATTGGCGTGTCGTCGCCTGGGAAATCGTATTCGCTTAGAAGCTCTCTCACTTCCATTTCGACGAGTTCAAGAAGTTCCTCGTCATCCACCATATCGCATTTGTTTAAAAAGACGACGATATACGGCACACCGACTTGTCTCGATAAAAGAATGTGTTCACGCGTCTGAGGCATCGGGCCGTCAGCAGCTGAAACGACGAGGATAGAACCGTCCATCTGCGCCGCACCGGTGATCATGTTCTTAACGTAGTCGGCGTGACCTGGGCAGTCGACGTGCGCATAGTGTCTAGCAGGTGTTTCGTACTCGACGTGAGCCGTTGAAATCGTAATGCCTCTTTCCCGTTCTTCCGGCGCTTTATCGATGTTTTCAAAGTCCACCTTCTCACCTAACTGATAAGTGTCGTAAAGAACTTTTGTAATGGCCGCTGTAAGCGTGGTCTTACCGTGGTCGACGTGACCGATTGTACCGATGTTACAGTGTGGCTTATTTCTTTCAAACTTTTGCTTAGCCATGGATTGTCCGTCCTCCTTATATCGTATTTTATCATTCATCGTTGCTTTGCGTTTGCAAAGACTTCTCTATCTAAACAAGTTGAGCCTTGCTTAAACCTAATTTTGAACGTGTTTCTCAAGTTTTTTCTTGACGCGTTGTAAAGCGTTGTCTACAGATTTCACCTGTTTGTTCATACGCGTTGCAATCTCGCTGTACGATTGGCCTTCGAGGTAGGCGCTGAGCACTTCCCACTCCATCTCGCTGAGCACCTGCCCGATCTTGTGTTCCATCATTTCGAGCTCTTCCTGCCTAATGACGAGGTGTTCCGGATTGAGTTCTCTGCTGTTGGTCATCATGTCGTACATCGTGCGGTCCGATTCTTCATCAAAAACCGGCTTATTCAGCGATACATAAGAGTTGAGCGGCATGTGTTTCTGACGCGTCGCCGTCTTAATGGCCGTGATGATCTGTCTTTTGATACACATCTCGGCAAAAGACTTAAACGATGCCATCTTATCTACATTGTAATCTCTAATCGCTTTAAACAGACCGATCATGCCTTCTTGTACGATGTCTTCTCGGTCGGCACCCATTAAAAAATATGCCCTTGCTTTTCCCCTAACGGCGTTCTTGTACTTCTGAATAAGATAGTCCTGTGCCTTGGTATCCCCGTTTTGCGACAACACCACCAGCGTCTCGTCATCTAATTCGTGAAGCGAACGCACGATGCTTTTAAGCGTTTTGTTACGTTCCATACTCGTCAGAAGCCTCCTCTAAAACGCTCTTCCCCCCAATAACCTTATCGTTATTATATATGATGCACAAACGCTTAGTCAAGTCAACATCTTTGCGCACTTTTTTCATTACACTTTTATAACATTTCATCAAAGGCGTCGCTGTCTCACCACTTCATACATCACCACAGCACCTGCCACAGCGGCGTTGAGCGACGACACTTCGCCGAGCATCGGAAGCGATACCATAAAATCGCAAGTCTCTTTCACAAGGCGTCCAATACCACTGCCTTCGTTACCGATGACAATGGCAATAGGCCCCTTCAGATTCTGCTCCGTGTAGTTTGGTGCGCCCATATCCGTTCCGGCGACCCATACGCCTTTGGCCTTCATCTCCTTAATCGCCGCGACGATGTTGGTCACACGGGCGACTTTAACGTACTCCACAGCGCCACAAGACGTTTTGACGACAGTGGCGTTGACAGCTGCACTGCGCCTCTTAGGAATAACGACGCCATGGGCACCCACGGCATTCGCCGTTCTTATAACACTCCCGAGATTGTGCGGGTCCGTCACCTCGTCACAGATAATGATAAACGGTGCCTCTCCCCTTTCCTCGGCCACATCGAAAATCTCCTCGAGTTCCGAATACGCATAAGGGGCGATAAACGCCACAACGCCCTGATGGTTCTGCCCATCGGTCAACTGGTCGAGCTTCTTCCTGTTGACAAACTGCACAACGACCTTCGCCCGCTTGGCTTTATCGACGATTTTAGACATCGCCTTATCTTTTGAACCGTCGAGAATCAACAGTTTGTTAATGGCGTGTCCGGCTTCCAGCGCCTCGACAACCGGATTTTTGCCGTAGATTAAATCTTCCATATTAAGCGCCTTCCCTTCCCGCATACTTGTTGCGCACCTGTTCAATTTTGCCACATGTCATTTTGCCCTCCGGACACGGTCCCGAGATGCAGTTGGGGCCCGCCAGTGCAAACAAACTCGGCGCAACAGATTTCAGAGCCTTCAGCATCTCATCTGCCATGCGTCTAATCTCCCACTGGGCGCGCATACAACAACGGTGTCCAAAAAAATGTATCAGCGTCCGAGCGTTCATCGTAAAGACGATTTTGGTCTCACAGGCGTTGGGAAACACAAAGCGCGCATCCTCAATCGCCTTCTTCTCCGCCGCTTGCACAGCCCTTTTCTCCGAATAGCCCTCTGCTTCAAACGCCGCCGTATACGTCGGCATCAACAGCCCAACCAAATCGTCGTAGGCCCGCTGATCTTCAGCCATGGCTTTTTCAAAGAGCGCCTTTGCCTCGGGATGCGCCTCAATAGCAGGTGGCACAATGTACTCAAACGCATCGAGTTTGACGTAGCGCTGCGATTGCTGCGTATAGCTGGCAATTCGATGACGCACCAACTGATGCGTCAACACGCGACTCACCCCTTCAACTGCAAAAGTAAAACTCACGTGTTCGAGTGGGGACAAGTGTCCCATCTTCATGAGTTTTTCCACAAATTTGTCCACGGCTTCATCGGACATCTGTTCACTTAATTGTTCAACACCCACCGGTGAATAACAGAGCTTTGCCGCCGAAGCGACAACGCGCTCCGGATTCGGCGTATGCTCTAATAAAAGTACTTTCATACGAACGTCTTACCTCATTTCTTCATTAGACGAAAAATAAACATCTCCTACAGGGAAAAACCCTGCGAAGTATTTTCTATAATGGCCTTTAAAATCTGATGTCCCCACGGGTTCCACATCGATAATGCGCACCGTCATCACAGGTGTTCGGTACAACCAGCTATCGTACTTTTTATCGATCATTTCTTCGAGCACCGCGACAATTTCTGCCGTCTTTTCGTCCTCTACGCGAATAGGATCGAGAAAAACAGATTTGACAACGAGCAAACAGAGCATCGCTACCACTGCGCCCACCAACACCTTTTCCTTAGTCGTCCACTTTCTCTTCATCGGCTTCTCCTTTGCCGTCGATCAGTTCTATAGCCAAAAGCGACAGCGCCTCTGCGCGCTTGGAGTCGCCACTCATAAACAAATACCCTAAAAGAGCCTCAAACCCGGTGGCGTACCGGTAATCCGACATCTGTGCATTCTTGGGGACACTTCCCGACTTTTGGTTGCGCCCCCTTTTCACCATGCGCACTTCTTCTTCCGTCAACTGCGCCATCATCGCCTTTACAGCGTACGCTTGCTCAGACGCCTTTACATAGGAAATCGCTTTTTTAGACATTTCGTGCGGCGTCATCACAAAGTGCTTCATAATGTACGTCCTCACATAAATCTCGTAAACCGCATCACCCAAAAAAGCCAATTTCAGCGGATTGAGCAGTCCGGCTTCGCGTTTAGATCGGCCGTCTAAATCCATTGCACTACAAAATGGTTCCATGTTCACCTATCTTTCTAACCTGTGCCATTTCACCCCTTGCGGTGTGTCTTCGAGAACAATCCCCTTGTCTTTTAGCGCATCTCGAATGGCGTCGGCCTTTGCAAAATCTTTTGCTTTTCGCGCCGCTTGGCGCGCTTCTATTAGCGCCGCCACTTCCTCCTCTAGCGTCGCCTCGCCCTTTTGAACAATGCCCAATACGCCGGTAAGTTCTTTAAGAGCTTCCAGCGCTAGGGCGACAGAAGCCTTTGAAGACGCCGCGGACAACACCGTATTGAAGTGGCGCACCATTTCAAAGATGACGGCAATACCGTCTGCAGAGTTAAAATCATCGTCCATTACTTCTACAAAACGCGCTTTGTAGCGCTCAATAGCTTCAACCAACTCGGCGTCAACAGGCCCGTCTCCTGCACAGCCCAAAAGGTGCTCCAGCTGATTTTTAGCATTGTACAGTCTGTCCAAACCGTTTTTAGCCGCTTCCATCAACTCTCGACTGAAGTTAATCGGCGTTCTGTAATGGGCACTAAGCATGAAAAATCGCACCACTTCAGGTTCAAAAGCGTCGAGAATTTCTCGGGTTGTAAAGAAATTGCCAACCGATTTAGACATCTTCTTGTTCTCAATATTAATGTAACCGTTATGCATCCAATAATTCACATACTGTTTTCCGGAGTACGCTTCACTCTGCGCCACTTCGTTCTCGTGGTGTGGGAAAATCAAATCTTGACCGCCCGCGTGGATATCGATGGTGTCGCCCATCAGCCCCGTACTCATTACTGAACATTCAATATGCCACCCAGGACGTCCTTCACCCCAAGGGCTCTCCCAAGCGGGTTCGCCCTCTTTTTTGACTTTCCAGAGAACGAAGTCTAACGGGTTCTTCTTTTCATCGCACACTTCAATACGCGCGCCACATTCGAGGTCTTCCAGCTTTTGTCCCGACAACTTGCCGTAGCCTTGAAAAGAATCTACTGAAAAATAGACGTTGCCACCGACGCTGTACGCATGGCCTTTATCTATAAGCACCTGAATGTACGCAATAATGGCGTCGACGTTCTCCGTCACTTTCGGATGGTGCGTCGCGCGCTGAATGCCTAGAGCATCGGCGTCTTCAAAGTAAGCATCGATGTATCGATCGCTGATTTCACATGCCGACACTTGCTCCTCATTGGCCTTTTTTATAATTTTATCATCGACGTCAGTGAAGTTCTGAACGTATGTCACCTCGTAACCGCGGTACTCCAAATAGCGTCTGAAAGCATCGAACACTAAAAACGGACGGGCGTTACCTATATGAAAAAAGTTGTACACAGTCGGCCCGCAGACATACATCTTTACCTTTCCCGGGGTCACAGGTACAAAATCTTCTTTTTTTCTCGTTTGACTGTTATAGATTTTCATCAGTTGTCTCCTCCATTATACGCTTCTTTGATATATTATACCAAATTGCCTTCTCATTACAATAAAACTTTGTAAACTACATGTCTACAGCATATTGATATACATTTTCAACCATTTAAAACACAATTCATGACGAGAAACAACACTTTCATTACAGATGTATTGAAGTTTTTTGGCACCGTGCTATTCTTGATTTAAGTAGTTTTGTACGAGCGGTTTTCCGCCACAGATGATAAGTCTAGCCCCATACCCACTTCTTCTCCGAGACGTGAGACTTATCATCTACTTTTTTAGTGAGCCCGCGAGGAGCCCTATATGTTGCACGAATTTTCGAAGAACACGGTAGACTACTTATATCAGCATTTACCCGCATTTGATGAAACACAAAAGCCACATATGGTTTATGGCCTGGAGATTTTACTTAGCGAGTGGACGAAATTTCTTCTGCTCTTTGTCGCTTTTGCCGCCATGGGCCAAACGCGCCTTTTTTTAGCCGCATTCGCCATCTTTTGCACCTACCGCATAAGCGCCGGCGGCTTTCACTTCAGTACGTATTGGCGTTGTTTTTGGGGCACCGGATGTTACTTTGTCCTCTTGATCATTGGGGTAAAGGTTCTATACAATTTTGTCGAGAACCAGCCACTCGTCGCGACGTTTGTGCTCATGGTGTTTATAGGTATTGGCGCGGTACTCGCACCGGTACCGTCGATTTACCACACCGTTAGCCGCCGGACGCTGACTGTTCGACGCATTGTATTTGTCATAACGAATTTTATTTACGTAGCAAGTAGTCTGATCACAAGCAATAACCGCTTTTTAACACTCCTTGTCGTATCACTCGGTCTCTACAACATTCAATTGTATGCAGGAGGTATTCGCTATGACAAAAAGAAAGAATCTGTTTAGTTTTGCAGGAACGCTACTGCTCACTGTAGCAGCAGTAGCTTCTAATAGTTCTTCATCATTTTTATTCGGTGAAGTGAAACCACCTAAAAAGCAGTAATAAGTTCCCACAAACGCACCTACTGCGCAAAACCATCCGGCCACTTCCGGATGGTTTTTTCTGTTGTCCCCCGCGCATTTACAAGAGCACTCTTACCACGAGCATCTCGTCTTCAAAATAGAGTTCCACACCTCCGCCGCGTTTGGCGGCGATGCGCTTGACGTTGTACAAACCGTAGCCGCGCTTTCCACCATCCTTTGTCGAATAGCGTTTGTCTGTAAATTTAATGACTTCACCAAAAGGCACTTTTGAACAGGCGTTCTTCGTGAGCACATAGTGTTTGTTCGCCCTTTCGTCGTAGCCGGATTCAAAGACTACCGTTGGGTTGCCTTCTTGAAGCACTGCTTCAAAAGCGTTGTTAAGTAGGTTGTTTAGAACGATGGACAGCTCGTAATCCAACATGTCCAGTTGAGACAAGTCGTTTTTAATCACTACTGAAAAGTCAATGGCCTTGCTGTACGCCTCATTCCGCTTCACATGAAGAATGGCCTTTAAAATGTCTCGGTCAGCGGCGATAATTGCCGCGTCAAAAGCTTCATGCGTTTCAATTGAGGACATGTAACTCTTGACAGAGCCCACAGCCGCTTCCGTAGAGGAAGTCTCCAAGATGCCCAAAATGGTGTTCAGGTGATTTTTATACTCGTGCTGTTTGCTGCGCACCTCGTCCATCAGTTGCCCCATGGGCTCTCTAATTTGCTCCTGGACCTCAAGCAACTTGTTTCGCTCACTGATATGGGCGACTTCTTTGTAGATAAAGTAATTGAGCACCAACATAAGAACCAATAAAAAACCTAGATAGAGAAAATTCTCCGCTAAAATGCTTTTGTCGTATTCGTGAATGATTTTATACAAAAATCCAAATAGGACCAAATTTAACGCCAAATAATTGATGTACTTGTTTTCATATTTTTCAATATGATAAATCAGGATCTCTTCCCAACGATAGAGAATTAATGCTACCGCCAACAAAACAAATATAGATATGCCCAGAAGTGCTTCTAACGAGTTTCCCATGTAATGATAAATCGGAACTAGTGGTAGCTGAATCACAATCATTAAAAATGCGAACCCCAAAAATGTGAAGAACACTTTAAAGAATGATTCTTGAGAAATGTATGTCACACAGACAATGAGAACCGGAAATATAATAAATGGTGCGTATACAGGTATCGTAAAAACAATTGCAATAGAAAACACATTCCAAAGCAACGCCATAACGAATAACAGCAACCACTTGTGTCTTCCGATTTTAAGCAATCTGCACAGCACATATACCAATGTAATATGCTCAAACGTCGTGCCGACAATTGTCCCCAGTAAATCTTTTGTCATAATACACCCCTATTTATTTGATAAAAACTTAACCAGCTGTTCCTTGTACCCAGCCGATACAGGTAATGGCCGTTCAACTTCATAAAGCTCGAGGTACTTTTGACGGTATGCCTTGCTGTTAAATGTCTTGATAAAATCCGTATTGACAATGTACGACCGATGACAGCGCATAAACTGTGCGTACGGCGCCAACAGTGCCTCCACTGATTTCAGCGTCACATAGGCCATTTCCACTTCACCTCGCGTCGTAAAGAAATTACATTTTCTCCCGAGCGCTTCAACGTAAACCAGCTCCGACAGATTGAATCGCACTGCCGTGCCGTCGTTTCCCACGGTAATAAACTGTTGTTCCACAGCAGTGGCCGCCTTCAGCAATGTTTCAAGAAGCGCCGAGAGGTCGGCTTTGGTATAAGGTTTTATCAAATAATCATAGCAGTGCACTTGTTTGAACGCCGTGCGTTCGTAATCTGACCGAACAGTTAAAAACACCATCCAAGTCAGTTTGTATTTCGGCAGCTTTCTCAAGTCCAAGGCGAGTTCATACCCATTCTCCTCGCTGTTGATATCGATATCCAACAAAAACAAATCAATCGACTCGCGCAACGCAATTTTCATGGCCTCCGAATAGCCCTCTGCCTCAAAGACGATGTACGCGTCACGCCGTCCGGACATCTGCACCATTTTCACCAGGTTTTTACGTTGCACCACTTGATCTTCAACAACCAATATTCTCTTTTGATCCACTCTAGCACCCCCGACAAGTAGTTTTCAAAACGAATGCCACCGCCCTTCTCCGAGACTTAACGGCAGCTCTTTACAGCACTATCTCTTGCTACATACGGTTAAAAAAACGCCAGACGGCTCAATCTGGCGTTTCACAAGCGCTACTTCGCCGTGCAGAATTTTTCTCTGCTGTACGACACGCGCTTTAAAGTATTTTCAAGTCCTAAAATTTCAATCACTTCGGCAATGTCCGGCCCGTGAACTTGTCCCGTGACGGCGACGCGTACAGGCATAAACAGATTCTTGCCTTTGTGGCCTGTTTCTTTTTGTACCGCTTTAAGCGCTTTTTTCACATCGGCAGCCAGAATATTAGGGTAGGCTGAAAGCTCTTTTTCAAAGCATTCCAACATCGCGCCCACATGCGCCATTCCAATCATTTCAGCCGCTTCTTCGTCCTCCAATTCAAAAGTGTGGTTTGTAAAGAGTTCAAAGTATGCTTTGATGTCTTCCAGTTTGTTTAAACGTTCTCTTAAAACAGAAACGATTTTCTTATGGCGGTCATAAGCGGCGTCAAAAGTTGCCTCATCCGCAAAGCCCGCTTCTATAAAGTACGGTTTGCACAGTGCCGTCAATTGATCTAAATCGTATGCTTTAATATAGTGATTGTTAATGTAGTTGAGCTTGTCGACATCGAACACGCCGCTGGATTTTGAAACGCGATCGAAGCTGAACTTCTCGATCAACGTCGGCATGTCCATGATTTCTTCACCGTCTTCAGGAGACCACCCCACAAGGGCAATATAGTTGACCAGCGCTTCCGGCAGGTACCCTTTGGCCTTAAAGTCCTCAACAGCCACATCCCCCTGTCGCTTACTCAGTTTTTTCTTGTTCTGTCCGAGGATAACCGGCAGATGAACGAACTGAGGTGCTTCCCAACCGAAGGCTTCATAAGTGAAAATGTGCTTCGGCGTCGAAATCAACCATTCGTCTCCTCTAACCACATGTGTGATGCCCATGTGGTGGTCGTCTACCACTACAGCCATATGGTAGGTTGGGAACCCATCCGCTTTCATCAACACTTGGTCGTCCATATCGTTGGTGTTGACCTCTATTTTGCCCTTAATCGCGTCTTCGAACTCAATGACGCGGTTTTCCGGCAACTTCAAACGCAAGACATGAGACTCACCTGCGGCGATGCGCTTTTCAGCGTCTTCTCTAGAAAGCCCGCGACAGCAACCGTCGTACTTAGGCGTTTCACCTGCGGCCTTCTGAGCCTCTCTAACGCTGTCTAAACGCTCTTTAGAACAGAAGCAGTAGTAAGCCGCCCCCTTGTCAAGTAAAACGTCTGCATGCTCTTTGTAAAGCGCCAAACGCTCAGACTGAATATACGGACCATAGGCACCTTTCTGTACCACGTCACCTGTTTCTGAGTCTATAAAAGGGCCCTCTTCGTGTTCAACTCCCGCCCAAGTCATGGCGTCAATCATGCCCTCGATGGCATCGCCGACGAGACGCGTCTGGTCGGTGTCCTCCACTCTGACGAGGTAAGTGCCGCCTTGGTTTTTGGCAAACAAATAGTTGTAGAGCGCTGTTCTCAAACCGCCGATGTGGACGTATCCCGTCGGGCTCGGTGCAAATCTTACTCTTGGTTTCATCCGGTAAACTCCTTCTTGTTTAGTCTTTATTTTTTTCTATAAAGGCAGAACCTTTTTGAATAACAGTTTTCATATGACCCATAATATAGGCGTAGCTGTTTGCGTCGTGTGGCTTGACACAATCGCTACAATCTTTAATGCCATGAGTCACTTTAAAGTCACCGCCGCAAGCTTCACCTAACATATACAGTGGGCAATAGCAAAACAGACAGTTGAATTCAGCGGCATCAACGCCTTTGTGACACGGAAAATACTCGCACTTTTTATGTTGTGTAAACTTGTAATGTTCGCTCATAAGCCCCTCCTATTCGCCATCAGTTCGCGGCACCAGCAAGACAACAGCTTGACTGGAAATGCCTTCTCCGCGACCTTCAAATCCCAAAGTTTCCGTTGTGGTAGCTTTTATATTAACGCTTTTTGTGCTGCACTGCAACACTTTGGCCACACATTTCACCATCTCGTCAATGTGTGGACGCATTTTAGGTGCCTGAGCGACTATCGTGGCATCGATGTTTCCCACTGCATAGCCCGCGTCGACCATCAAGCCGTACACGCGCTCCAGTAACACCATGCTGGAAATGTCTTTATAAGCGGCGTCCGTATCCGGAAACGCCTTTCCGATGTCGCCTTGTCCAAGCGCCCCCAAAATAGCGTCGATAACTGCGTGTGTTAACACGTCAGCATCTGAGTGCCCCAACAAGCCGTGTGAATAGGGAATAGTGACGCCACCTATAATCAGCGGCCTGTCTTTTACCAAACGGTGCACATCATAACCCATGCCGATTTTCATCTCAGCGCCTCCTCTGCTATAATCGCGCGACCTATTGCGAGGTCGTATGGTGTCGTTATCTTAATGTTGTGTCTAAGGCCTTCATGAACCCCCACGGTATAGCCGTAGTGTTCCGCCAAACTGGCGTCGTCTGTACCGACAAACCCTTCGGCGTGCGCCTTTTCATGTACGGCGCAAAGCAGCTCGTACTTAAACACTTGAGGGGTTTGAACACACCAGAGCTTGCTGCGGTCGAGTGTTTCAACGACCTGCCCGTTTTCGACGACTTTGAGCGTGTCAATAGCCGGCACCGCTTCGACAAAACCGTCGTAGGTCGCCATGAGCTCAAGCCCCTTAACAGTGTGGGCGAGGTTGACAAACGGTCTGACGCCATCGTGGACGAACACCGTTTCACAGGATTTGATGACCTTAAGCCCTAGACGTACTGACGCTTGTCGGGTCTCACCACCCTCTACAACACACAGCCGTCCTGTAAAACCAACGTCTTCGGCAAGTGCCGTCATCGCCTGCTCTACTTCCAGACACTCTCCAACCGGCACCACGAGCACCACCACGTGAAAAAAACCGCTCTTTAAAAAGCGCTCCACTGTGCGCTCTGCAATGCTTTTGTCCCCAAGCATCATATACTGTTTGCGCGCTTTTGCTCCCATTCGCCTACCGGCACCTGCCAAAGGGATAACTGCCGCATATGCCTTCTCTATTTCCATATCCATTCCTCTTCTTACACCTTCAATTTGGCAAAAATCATTCGTCCGGCTGCAGTTTGAAGCACACTGGTCACCACGACCTCTCGCGTCTGCTGAATGTGTTTCTTCCCGTCTTCGACGACAATCATCGTACCGTCGTCTAAATAGCCAATCCCCTGATTGTTCTCTTTGCCTTCTTTTATAATCTGAATGGTCATCTCCTCACCGGGTAACATCACCGGCTTGATGGCATTGGACAACTCGTTGATATTGAGAATTTTAACCTTTTGAAGCACAGCAACTTTGTTGAGGTTGTAGTCATTGGTTAAAATACTCCCCCCTATTTTTTGAGCGAGTTTAATCAACTTAATGTCGACTTCTTGTACATCGTCAAAGTCATCGTCCACAATTTTAATAGCGATCTCCGGCTCACTTTGAAGCAGTTTCAGAATATCGAGCCCTCTGCGGCCTCGATTCCGCTTTAAAGCATCAGAAGAGTCGGCAATATGCCGCAACTCTCCCAAGACAAACTCGGCGACAATCAACTCACCTTCTAAGAACCCTGTTTTGCAGATGTCATAAATTCTACCGTCTATAATCACACTGGTGTCGAGGATCTTTTTTCCGGTAGGCGTCTGAGCTTTTGTCTTTTCCTTGTTCGAACGCTCGAACCATTCCTGCCACTTAAACGGCTCTTTGCTGAACTTTTGAGCGGTTATAATCCCGAAGTACCCTAAAAACAGATACGTCAGTATTCTAAGGCCATTTGCCACTGTCGCCAGGGGAATAATATCGTATAAACCACTGATTAAAAAGGCGACGAACAACCCGATGACAAGGCCGATTAGACCGACGATGCGCTCAGTTGGGGGCAGCTTTTCGATCTCTGCTTGAACATAGGCAGCCAATTTCTTCCCGCGCTTAATGACCACACGCGATGCAAAATAAGCAGCTAAGCCAAGGGACAATGAACAAATTCCAGGGACTACAACGGTAAACACAGCTTCAGGTAGGTTGAACCACTCGCTTCTGTTAAGCACTTCTCCAAGGTAAAACCCCGCCCCTGCGCCAACGCTGAGCCCTACAAACGCAAGGATGTATTTTATGATTCTCTCTATCACGCGCCCCTCCTTAATAGGTTTATTGCACTAGTTTTATTGTAACATAGAGACAGTTTTGGATACAATCACATTTTCGACTAACACCCGCCACTATTCGACACGCCTATAAGTAAAAAAGCCGACTCTTTGCTTAAGAGCCGACTTCCTCAGACGAATGTACTTTCTCGCTCACCGTTTAAAAACGGCTCACCCGTTTTACAGCGCAGCTGCAAACTTCGAATGAACGATCAACAAGACGGGACACTAGTGGTCACCTATGGTCATGTTCACCAAAGAAACAACTTCGTCTTCACCCATATCCTTTGCTAAAATGAGTTCACTGACTAGAATCTGTTTTGTGTTGTTGAGCATTTTGCGCTCACCGGTAGATAGACCTTTTTCTCTATCGAGAATTTCCAAATTTCTTACAACAGTAGCCACTTCAAATATATCGCCGGTCTTGACTTTTTCAAGGTTTGATCGATATCTTCTGTTCCAATTATCCGGCATCTTGCCCTTTTCTTTGCCCAGTAACGAAATCACACGTGTGATTTCGTCATCTCTTACAATTTTGCGCACTCCTAATTTCTCAGCATTATCGACAGGTAACATCACTTTCATACTCTTTATCGGCAATCTCAAAACGTAAAACGACTTCATATCTCCTAGAATCTCACGGTCTTCGATACCTTCGATAATGCCAGCGCCATGCATAGGGTAAACCACTTTATCTCCAATTTTAAACATACTATCCCTCCATGCGGCCTATCTATCTCACTTTATTATAACGCATTTTTGAATTTTAATCAACAATCTTACATTTTACTATTCGAAACATTTGTTTGTCAAGCATTAAATTTCTATTAAGAGAAAGTTTTGAATATTACTTTTTGTTTACAGAATTTTGTGATAAAATGTTCTCAACCATTCAAGAGACGGTCATAAAGGAGGGCACATGAAAGACGTTATTTACGACGAGTTTCAGAATAAAGTAGACGAAGTGTTGGTGCGTCACGCCAGTTTACTCGATATTATGAGCAAACTGTCAGATGCGACGTCCAAATCCAATCGCGCAGTGACAAAGACCATCACTCAGTGTGGTTGCGTCCAACTGAAGAGTTCACATGAGGAAGCACCTGTCGACGGGGAAGTCTGTTCGATTTGCCGTGAAAAAATCGAAGAAGAACTCGGCCATTTGGGGTTCTACATAGCGGCACTCTGCAACACATTAGATCTCAATCTTTACGATGTGCTTCTCAAAGAATACAAAAAAATTAACACCCTCGGTAAGTACACCCTCTACTAAAGCGAGTAACAGCTAGTGCGCCTCAACGCCTAGCTGTTTTTTATTGGAAGTAATGGACACTTGTCGCCTCCACCTCTTTAAAAGAAGTACTTGAACACCTCTTCAATATGCTTCATACCGATGACGTTAAAGTTCTCCGGACGCTTAAGGCCCTCTAAGTTGGCATGTGGAATAAGCGCTGTTTTAAAACCCATCTTGGCAGCCTCGTTAATCCGCTGCTGTGGATGGCTCACCGCTCGAATTTCACCAGTGAGTCCCACTTCTCCAAAACACACCATTTCCTGTGAAAGCACCACATCGCGAAAACTCGATGCAATGGCGAGGACGATGGCGAGGTCTGCCGAAGGTTCGTCTATGGACATGCCGCCGACGACATTGAGGTAAATGTCTTGATTGTAGAGGCTCATACCGACTTTTTTCTCCAGTACCGCCGTCAGCAGTACCAGCTTGTTGTAGTCAATGCCCACTGCCATGCGACGCGGCATGTTGAAGTTGGTCTGAGAAACGAGACACTGCATCTCGACGAGTACGGTTCGCGTCCCTTCTAAAGTCGGTACGACAACAGAGCCAGAGGCGTGATGGGTACTGTTTGACAAAAAGATTTTCGATGGGTTGTCCACTTCTTTAAGACCGAAGTTGGTCATCTCAAAAATGCCGATTTCGTTGGTCGATCCGAAACGGTTCTTAACCGCTCTGAGAATTCTAAAGAGGTTGTGTCCCTCGCCTTCGAAATACAAAACCGTGTCCACCATGTGTTCAAGGACTTTAGGCCCAGCAATGCTGCCGGATTTCGTCACATGCCCCACGAGAAACGTGCTGATGCCGTTCTTCTTAGCGAGGTTCATAAACTGATTGGTCGCTTCGCGGACTTGGCTGACACTGCCCGGTGCCGACGACACTTCTTGGCCGTAAACCGTCTGAATCGAGTCGACTATCAGCACTGTCGGCGCAATGTCCTCTACGTGTTTTTTTATCCGCTCGATGTTGTTCTCTGCGACGATGTAAATCTCCTCTGCGGCGACTTCTAATCGCTGCGCTCTAAGTTTCGTTTGCTTCACCGATTCCTCGCCTGAAACATAGAGCACTTTCTGAGCACCCTTCGCCATTTGATGTGCCACCTGCATAAGCAGCGTCGATTTTCCGATACCCGGGTCGCCACCGACGAGAATCAAAGAGCCCTTTACGACCCCGCCACCTAAGACGAGGTCGAGTTCTTTAATATGCGTCCGGTAACGTTCTTCTTCATTAAACGCAATGTCTTTGAGTTTTTGCGGTTTGCTTTCGCCGCCGATGTTGAGGTTTCCCGATTTGAGCGGCTTTGTCTCGAGTTCTTCGACAAAGCTGTTCCAAGAACCGCAGTCTAAACATTTGCCAAGCCATTTGGGCGATACATAGCCACAGTTTTGACAGACAAACTTGGTTTTCGTTTTGGCCATAATTACTCCTCTATTTCAATGGTTATACGCTCGTCGTATGCGAGGTGCATGCCGCGAACGGCCTTCGTGGTGACAATCAATTGATCGACAATCAAGTCCTTGACATCGGTTGCAATGCCTCGAATTAAAGGTCTCGCACCGTACCGACTGCTCTGATACGTCGCCAGCAGATGTCGTTTTACAGAACTGTCTACCTCAAGTGTCGTGCCCCGTTCTTCGAGGAACGCTCTAAGCACCTCGATTTCCCTATCGTAAACGCGTTCTAACGCATCGTTTTCAAGCGCTTTAAACACGACGATATCGTCTATACGATTGAGGAACTCCGGCTTAAAAAAGCCCCGACACGCCTCCCTGACAGCCAAGTCTTTCTCGTAGCCCTTATCTTCAGCGCCAAACCCCACTTTGGCCAGTCCTTCAGTGTGACTGCCGAGATTTGAAGTCATAACGATTAGAGCGTCCTTAAAGTGATGGCGTTCGCCTTTACCGTCTTTCACATGCCCTTCATCCATAATTTGAAGCAGGACGTTGAGCACTTCTTCGTGGGCTTTTTCCACTTCGTCGAAAACCACCACCGCGTGTGGGTTCTTGGAGATGGCGTTGGTCAAGTAGCCCCCTTCACGACTGCCCTCGTAGCCGGGCGGCGAACCGATGAGTTTCGATACGCTGTGCCGTTCCATGTACTCGGACATATCCAGTCGAATCAGCTGAGAAGCCTGACCGAAGTATACCTCCGCCACGCTCTTGCAAAGTTCTGTTTTACCCACACCTGTCGGTCCGACAAACAGGAAGACGCCAACGGGGCCATCTGCTTTTTTCAGTCCGACCCGCGCCCTTTTAAGCGCTTTGGTGACGACGCGAACCGCCGCTTCCTGTCCGTAGACCTTGCCCTTGAGTGCCGATTCCATATTGGAAAGCGCGTAGCGGTCCTTCAGCGTCATCTCTTGCACCGGAACTTTAATCCATTCGGCGAGAACGGTCTTAATGTCCTCGTCAGTGACAATCAGCGGTTGTCCCGACAGCGCTTCTGAAGCCCCGCGATGCTGCTCAGCGGTCTCCAGCAGGCGTTTTTCTTCAGCCTTGATTTTAGAGGCGCGTTCAAAATCAGCGGCGATAATCGCTTCTTCTTTTTCGTGTTTCAAAGTCGACAGCCTGTATTTCAGCTCTTCCACCAACTTGAGCACATCGATGTTTTCAAGGCGTTTCCTCGAGGACGCTTCGTCGAGTAAGTCGATGGCCTTATCCGGCAGGTGTCTTTCAGGAAGATAGCGTATCGACAGTTTTAGAGCCGCTTGTACAGCTTCTTTGGTAATCACCACTTGATGAAAACGCTCGTAACTTTCTTTGACATGCTTTAATATTTCAAAACTTTCAGCTTCAGTGGGTTCTTCCACGTGAACCGGCAACATGCGCCGCACCAAAGCCGGGTCGCTCTTCACATACTTCTCGTACTCTCTGTAAGTTGTCGCACCGATAATCTGTATTTTCCCAAGTGTCAAGTATGGCTTCAAGAGACCGATGGCGTCCAGTGATTTGTCGCCGGTAGCCCCTACACCCATTAGTTGATGAAACTCGTCAATAAAGACAATGGTCCCCTCTTCCGACAACAAGGCGTCAATAAGCGCTTTCATACGCTCTTCAAACTGCCCGCGATACATGGTGCCGGCAACCAGTGCGCCTACATTGAGTTCAAACAGCCGCTTGTACTTGTAGGCGTCCGGTACATCGCCCATGGCGATTTTATTGGCGAGGCCCCTGACAATGGCCGTTTTTCCAACCCCAGCTTCCCCAAGCAGGCAGACATTGTTTTTTTCTTTTCTCGACAAAATTTGAAGCATGCGTTCGATTTCGCGTTCCCGGCCAACCACCGCTTCAAAGGGCGCATCTTTTGCTATGGCAGTGAGATCTGTTCCCAGTTCCGAAAGCGCCTCCAGCGCCGACTGCCCGTAATCCGAATCCAGTGCCAACGTCTTAACCGAAACTTCTGACGAACGGCTATGCTTGATAATCTTAGCGCCTTTTTCGCCGGTCTCCGCTGTGGCGTATAAGCTCTGGAGCAACATTTTTACGTCCATTCTCAGCGCCATGAGAATCTTATAGCCAATGGTCTCCGCATCGTGCATTATACTCACGAACAAATGCTCCGGTAGTATCTCCGCGGCATTGGTCTTGATGGCATATTGATGGCTGCGCTCCAAACACGCTTTTGCGTGATAGGTGTAATCTTCTATCCGCTCAAACTGCGCTTGTCGCCCCAGCCTGTTAATGACTTCTATGCGGATGTCCTCGGCTGTGACGCCGTATTGTTTAAACAGTTCCGAGATGGTCTGACGCTCAATTTGCGCCAAGGCCAAAACCAGATGCTCAGTTCCGACGAAACGGTGTCCGAGGTCTCGCGCTTCTCGAAAGGCGAAATGAATGACATCGTTGGCGGTTTCGTCAAAATTATAAGGGTACATAGCCGGCTCCTTTCACCATGTATTTTCTTCTTAAGTGTACCACATTTAGACAAGAGCTGACAATCGTCCGGTACATTGAACAGCCTTTCGTCGACCCCTTTCCGCGTTTTAACTTAAAAACCCGAGGGGGCTTCCCTCGGGTTTATCTAATGCTTACTTAATGCGCGTCGTTGTCCAACTTAACTTGTTCGATAATTTTCACGGCAATCTGTGTCGGCACTTCGTCATAACGGTCGATGCGCATATTGAACCAGCCGCGCGCCTGCGTCATAGAACGCAACTCTGTGGCATACTCGAACATCTCCGATTGCGGTGCTTCTGCGATGACTTTCTGATAACCGGTTTCATTAGGTTCCATGCCCAGTATTCTACCGCGTCTTCGGTTCATATCACCCATAATATCGCCCATGTATTCGTCTGGAATATAGATCTCAACATGTGCAACGGGTTCGAGGAGTACGGGACTCGCTTGCTCCATACCTTTTTTGAAGGCAATGTGCGCCGCCATTTTAAACGCCATCTCGGAAGAGTCTACTGCATGGTAAGAGCCGTCGAGAAGCGTCGCTTTGATGTTCACCACCGGACAGCCTGCCAATATGCCCTTTTCACAAGATTCGACCAATCCCTTTTCAACTGCCGGAATATACTGTTTAGGTACGGAACCGCCAAAGATTTTTTCTTCGAACACAAACGATTCATTAGACGGTTCAAACTTAACGTGAATATCGCCGTACTGACCGGCGCCACCGGACTGTTTCTTGTGCTTCCCTTGTACCGTAGCGACGCTTTTAATGGTTTCGCGGTACGCCACTTTTGGTTTTTCAAGCGTCACATCGACGCCGAACATGTTCTTGAGCTTGCTTGTAATCACCTGTATATGCATCGATCCTTGGCCACCTAAAAGCGTCTGTTTGGTTTCTTGGTTGCGCTCTACGGTGAACGAAGGATCCTCGTCCATGAGTTTGTGCAACGATGAATAAATTTTTTCTTCGTCGCCTTTGGCCTTCGGCTCTATGGCCATAAAGAGCGCCGGTTTCGGCAAATTCATCTGCCCAAAGGCGATGGGGTGCTCTTTGTCACATAAGGTGTCACCCGTTTGCGTGTACTGAAGTTTCGAAGTCGCACCGATATCGCCGGCGATAACGCGGTCGACTTCGAGCTGCTCTTTTCCCCTTAGGAGGAACAAGCTGCTGATGCGCTCTTTTTCATCGCGCGTGGCGTTAACGACTTCCATATCTTTCTTGAGTTCGCCGGAATACACTTTAAACAGAGAGATTTTTCCCACAAACGGGTCGACGATGGTTTTAAACACAAAGGCTGAAAACGGTTCATCTGGCAATACTTTGCGTTCCGTCGCCTCACCTGAATCGGGCATCTCGCCGAGGTAGACCCCTTCGTTTAATTCTTTTGGCGTCGGGAAGTAATCGTAAATCATATCCATCAGTGTATGGATGCCAATGCACTTTTGTACGGCACCTACGAGCACAGGGACAATCTCCCCTGCGATAACGCCTTTCCTAAGACCTTCGTGAATTTCTTCATTGGTAAACTCTTCGCCGTCGAAGTATTTCATCATCAAGTCCTCGTCGCTTTCAGCAACGGCTTCAATGAGCATGTCTCGAATCGGTTTGACGCGTTGCTCCATCTCCGGCGGTATCGGTGCGTCTTCACACAGCGAACCGTTATAGATGCGCCCCTTCATATCGACGACATTGACAAAGCCCTTAAACTCACCGCCTTCACCTATAGGAATACAAAACGGCGCGATTTTTTTGCCGAAGGTATCTTTAATTTCTTTGATCAACTTGACGTAATTGACGTTTTCTTTGTCCATTTTATTAATAAACATGATTTTAGGCATGTTGCGCTTCTCAGTAAAATTCCATGCTTTTTCAGTGCCGACTTCAACACCCGACGAGGCATCCAGCATAATCACGGCTCCCCCTGAAACCCTCAGTGCACCAAATACATCGCCGACGAAGTCAAAATACCCCGGCGTATCTAAAAAGTTGTATTTGTGCTCGTGCCATTCAATAGGGATAATCGAGGTGCCTATACTTGATTTGCGGTTGATCTCTTCTTTATCAAAATCTGAAACAGTATTACCATCTTCAACGCTTCCCATTCTCTTTGTTACCTTTGTTGTAAAAAGTAATGCTTCTGTGAGTGTTGTTTTGCCACTTCCGCCGTGGCCAAGAAATGTGACATTTCTTACCTTGTCTACTGTGTAATTCTTCATAGATAAAGTTCTCCTCTCAAGTTGATTCGTTGAATTGTTGCACTATTTATAATATTCTATACTTTACCCCAAAACTCCTTTAAATTCACACAAAAAATCCCCAACAATATAAAATTGTTGAGGATATAATCTGTATGCGAAAATTTAAACGCAAACTGTTCTATAAGATGCCCGACATCTTAGTGACATCCAGCCCTTTTTCTTTAAGTGCTTCAATCAAAACATTCAACCCAATAGAATCGCTTGGCATGTGACCTGCGACAACGACATTACCGATATTTTGCTCACGGACTTCTTTCAAAACGTCTTGAGGACAGTGCATCGCCACAATGGTGCCGACACCGGCTTCAAAATACGCTTTGTAGACATCTGCGCCGCCATTGGTTCCCCCTGCAAACAACACGAGGACTTTTCCGGCGTAATCCGAACCGCTCCCGCATCTTACAACGGGCTGAACAAGTGCATTTTTATAGATGTCCAGTGCCATTAAAGCGTCGACGACATCTTGCACTTTGGCTTTTGCATTGCCGTCTAAAGCGTCATTGAGATAATTCTGCGTAAAACGCTCCCCAATGAGATCTGCAGGTAAATGGATGTTCATATACGGCATATCCAGCAACTTTGCCGCAGAAGACGCGCGGTCGTAATTGCCGACGTGATCGCCTATTTCAACAGCGGTCACTTTTTTTCTCAGCGCTTTTTGCGCCTTGTTAATCGGCACGCCGTTTTCGACCATTTTGTCAATTTGAATGTCCATGACGTTGTGAAAATGCGCCGATGCCGTGTCTGCCTTCGGGTGATGACTGATGACGAGATCATAACCGAGTTGCTTTGCGAGCAAGAGCTCAGGCGTGTCCATGTCGACGCCGATAATCACTTTTTCAATCGACTCGCCGGGAACACTGATAACCGTATCCGCCGGTGCCGATTCCAATCCTGCTAAATTCAATGCCAATTGCAATATCTCTTGAGTATTCATGTTCAGTCTCCTTCGCTATCTTACCGGACAAGCGCCTGATTCACAGCCCTCGATGCCGATATCCAATTCAACTTCTTCTTTTTCGTATTTTGTGATGAGAGACGGTCTAAATGGCTTCATCTCTTCAACACGGCGTTTGTACTCTGCTTCATCGATTGCTTCATATGGCAACAGCTGATAGAAACTGTCGTCAAGTGGTAAGAACGATAGGGCGACCGTATCGTCCCAATGGTCGTAAACCCACTCCTCCACGGCTTCCCACTCGTCAGGACGCACGTGTACAGTTATCGAGCAGTTGTGATCGACGTAATAGTCCATAAAGAGTTTGTAGTTTTCCAGTTGCTCCAACGCACTGACTTCGTACTTGGTCTTGCCGTTTGGTGCTTTAACAGGGAACTCCACAACTTTTGTCGTACACGTTTCCCACTCTTGGCCAACTTCCGGTTTAACAGAGTAGCCCAACTCCTCACACACTTTAACAAGCGGGTCGTGAGAGTTGATGCGCACACGTCTGATGTAGTACGGTGAATGAGAATAGTGGACACCACTGGATACCGTCGGCAGCTGCGAAAGTGTCCCCTCTGGTTTTACTGTGGTTACGAGAACCGGTACACCGCCACCGAGCTCTGCCGCGTACATTTCCGCTTCTTTTCTCGCGGCGTCGCGAAGCTGTGTTAAGAGAACTTTTTGCTCATCTCTCGTCATTTGCGTCGCATTGACCATATCTTGCCATCCTGTGAGCGAGCACCCGAGGAGCTTATCTCTTTGTTGGACGTTGTTCCACATTGGGAGTTCGAGTTCCACACAGGTCATTCTGTAAGAAGCTCTTGCGGAATAACGCTGTGCTTTTAAAAGTCCCGGTACATCTAGGTTGCCGTTTTCGTCGACAAACGCAAAGACGTTAATGGTGGTCAAGTTACACAGGCCTTTGTTGTCGAGAAGAATTTCGCCACAAGGGTTGACGCCGTTGAAGTTCGGGCGTCTCTTAGAGCCGGCTACTTCGTTGACCCATCCCGGCTCTCCTGAATAGCGCATGCGCTCGAGCTGCCATCTCAGTTTTTCTCTTGTAGGCTTCTCCTTATAGTAGATGGAATTGTTGCTCATTTGACGGTGTAGAATTTCTTCGTTAACAAGCCACTTGCCATCTTCCATGGTGTACAGGTTGGATTTTGCTTCGATACACTCTTTGTCATCTGCATCAATTAAGACGATTTCTGCTGTTCTTCTCACACCGCCGACAACGACGTTTTCGCCGATGACATTGGCGATGTCCAAGCAATCGATACATCTCAATTTTACATTTTTAGCTTCTGCAAGTAAACCGGCTTTTTTAATAACGCGGTCGATTTTATGGAACATGTTCTTGAGGCTCGTGTGTCCACTTGCCGTTCCACCAAAAGTTCTGAGTTTTTCGCCCTTTGGTCTGACGTGGTCATAATCGATAATAATGGTCTTAATGTTTCGATACTCGTTGGTATGAATCAACTTGAGGAAGAAGTCGAGCGATTGAACCCAGCCTTCTTTGGAGTCGCCGATGGTGATTTTAACGGTGTTGTTGTAGAAGAACTCGAGGCTCGTGTTGTCTTCGCGCTCAGCTTTTGCAAGCGGCGTGTAGTCCTTGTGTACCACTTCAAAATCCGTTCTGACTTTTGGCAGCTGAGCCACATCGTCTTTCAGAATACGAACACCTACACCTGAACCAATCATCAGTAGATAGAAGATGTCTTTAAAGGCATCGAAATTATCGATGACTTGGAAACTACAGTTGTAGTTTGCCATTGGGTAGTACTTCGCAACCGGTGTGCCCCCGACCCAGAAAGTTCTTCCCGAAAGAAACTGTCTTAGATGAAAGATGTTATCGAACAGTTCTTCTGCCTCTGAACGGCTTGTCTTCACGATGGCACAGTTGTACTCTACTGCACGTCTAACGGTTTCCCACCAGTATTCTCGGCGTTTTTCAGCCGGAAGCCATCTGGAGTACGTCCGGTAGTAAACGAAGTCCCCCAATTGTTGCATTGGCGAATTCATATGCTTGTATTTGCTGATAAACTCGTCTGTTAGCAAGCGGTTGTCTTCGGTTTTGCGCATTAAACGCGTCTTATCTTTTTCATTTCTATAAATGATATAGCGCTTTGCCACGTCTTTTCTAGGACTTTCCATTAAAAGATCTTCCACAAGATCTTGTATCTCATCTACCGTAATAGGCAGCTCGCTCTCTTCTGCTACGCGTACGATTTTCTCCCCGATTTCAAGGCTCAGGTTTTCGTCCACCCCTTCTGTGGTTTCCATCATGGCTTTTTGTATTGCACGTGTGATTTTCTCAATTTTAAAATCCACGATGCCGCCATCGCGCTTTTTGACTTTCATTCAATCCCTCCACTCTTATATTTTCCAACATCATTTGACGCCCGTGCTTGGGCACCAAATCGATTTTCGCTGACGTCTTTTCGCGTTGGACATTCGCGAAAAGGCTTTCGGCTCAAATCTTGTTGTTTTTTTCGACAACATTTGATGCCCGTGCTTGGGCACCAAATCGATTTTCGCTGACGTCTTTTCGCGTTGGACATTCGCGAAAAGGCTTTCGGCTCAAATCTTGTTGTTTTTTTCGACAACATTTGATGCCCGTGCTTGGGCACCAAATCGATTTTCGCTGACGTCTTTTCGCGTTGAACATTCGCGAAAAGGCTTTCGGCTCAAATCTTGTTGTTTTTTTCGACAACATTTGATGCCCGTGCTTGGGCACCAAAACGATTTTCGCTGACGTCTTTTCGCGTTGGACATTCGCGAAAAGGCTTTCGGCTCAAATCTTGTTATTTTTTTCGACAACATTTGATGCCCGCGCTTGGGCACCAAAACGATTTTCGCTGACGTCTTTTCGCGTTGAACATTCGCGAAAAGGCTTTCGGCTCAAATCTTGTTGTTTATCAATTCAAACACTATATTTAGTATTTTGATATTTTTTACTACCCACATATTGTACCACCGGTCGGTTCTTCTGTAAATGCTTTTTAAGGTGATTTTAGGCGCAAAAAAAAGCGCACTTTTATCAAATGCGCTAATGCCAATCATTCGATACACACCGTTATTTTCGTATCATTTCGAGACCCTACACAAATGACACAAATCGTAAAATTAAAGATGCTGACGCAAATTTTACGTCACAATACTACTGTCCAAAGGCGTTGTAGGCCTCTACATCGACAAAAACTTGCACAGGCTCTTTCGCGCTGTTGTAGATATAGAGGGTGTAACGCATTTGATCGACATTGTAAGGCATCTCTTCTGTCCAAGGCATGCTCAGCGCAACGGTATAATCACCCAGTTTGCCGTCGCTAGGCACTGGCCCTTCTAAGAGATCGGTGCGCCTATCGCCATCGCGCGCTGCTTCCATCGGCTCAATTTCAAGGTAATACGTCACATCACTCTCCAGCTGCCTATAGAGTTCTTCATCTATACGATAAGCCAGTGTAAACACCAATTCTTGAGCCTCTGTATCAAAACGCACTTCAAAGCCACTGACTTTAAAATGAGGCGGTGAAAAATCGCAAAGTTCTTCTGACGCAGTTGTATCAACAGTTGACGAGGGCTCTACAGCGCCTTCGTCAGGCGCTTGCTCCGCTACCTCGTTCTGGCTCTGCTGCGGCCAGAGCCAGACCAACACAATGACAAGTGTTGTAAAGACTATTCCCGCCAAGTACTTTTTTTGCATAAAGTCCCCTCTCAATACATTCGTATGTAACTGTTTACAATTACATACTACGTTATTGGGGACGACCTGTCAATTCTTTGGAGTGAATGAAAGCATCGAGATAAATCAAATGACAAAAGTAGAATTACGTGTGAATGAATATCTAAAATATAAAATCATTAAAAAGCTAATCGATACGAGTAGCAATAAAAAAACAGCTTCACTTAAGTTCGGCTGTCGTATTAGAACGGGTAATTCATGGCGGAAGAGCACCAGCTTTTTACTGGTGCTCATATTTAATTGCTTTTGGGACATTTTCGAAAGTGATTGACAACTATTTTTTATATAGAAACATCACTAACATACACACGTCCTGTTGATTTATCATAACGAATATTGTATCCGTCAAATATCCATGCAAAATCCGTTAACCTTATATAGACAGTGTCCTCTTCTAAATACCTTGTTAGATCATCGCTTTTAGATGTAAAACCATGTTCTATAGACGCATCTAAATTTCCCTTAACATGATCCCAATTTATTAATTTAATAGTAAAAGCCTTAGTTACATCTATACCATTTTTTAAAATACTTCCTCTTCTTCCTGTACGTTTGATAACAACTGTATCTGTACCGTTAGTAATTGTAAAAGTACCGTGCACTTCATACGGATTATAATAATCTCCCTCATCTAAGTCCTTTTCAGGGTCAAAAGCTTCAAAATTTACTACATAGCCCAATTCTTCTGATAACGCTCTTAGTGGTAAATAGCTTTTCCTTTTATAAAGAAATGCATCCTCTAATTGTTTGTCGTTATAAAACAACTCTGTTGGGTACGCATTAAACGGCGTGCGTTTTCCAACATCTTCATTTGCATAAATTATTGTATTACTAATTATTAAAATACCCAACATCATAACGATTATCTTTTTACTAAACATAATGCCACCTCCCTAACTAATTATGACTTGCTGTCAGTGTTAACGAATTTGAAGAATTTTTAACCACACGACTTGCGTTTCCAGCTGTTGTACTTGTTAAAAAAGTCGGTGTTGCGCCATCTGTGTTTATACTTGTAAATTTCGCTACATTTTTTACGCCCGTTACCCGCTCTGTTTCATTAGCAACTGTAGACAACATTTTGAAAGCCGTACCAGTTCTTGCACCACTAACTTCAATTATACTTGTGTCTGGATACCCACTAGAACTCGCAGTACCTGTTCCCTGTTTATTGTCATAATAGGCTCTACCTACTGTTTTTAAACGTGTAACAATCTTATTGTTACTATTTTTATAACTCGGCCAAAAAGTAATCTGTACTTTCGTTGCATCTTTGTAACAATTTTCCCAAAACGCTTGATTGTCTCCACCTGCACCACCATATGTTTTATCTGGAGCATACATGTTACCGTCACCTACGCTAATAAATGGTACAAAACCATACAGTTTTTTTCCAACCGCTACAGAGCCCGCTAACCCTGCGTCTACTTCAGTTCCACCTGAGTTTCCTAGATAAATATAAGGTTGTGTACCTCCTTCACCATATGTTGGAACTTCCTTGTCGGTATAATAAGTATATCCCCATTGTGGTAGTGTTACAGTCGCTTGGATGTATTTTTTTCCATAATTAGAAACCAATTGTTTGGCGAAGTATCCATAATCCGTACGTAACATTTCACTCCTACTTACTTCTTGCTCAACCATTTGATCAACAATAACGTTTTCTTTCCCGTCAACAGCTTGATAAATATATGCTAAATCCTCGTCAGTATCATAATATGTGTAATTAAACGAATGTGAACTATGTAACCCCCTTAGTGCTTCTGGTTGTTCATCTTGCGCAAGTTCACGAGCCATAGCTAAAAATGATTCTTTATTCATCCTTGTATCATCAGCATAAACGGAAGTCGTAGTTACTGCTGATATAATAAATACCCCAGTTAATATCATCGATAGTATTTTTATTGATTTCTTCATAGTATTTTCTCCCTATTTTTTGCTATAAAAGTTTACAGTAAATATTCGATAACTAGTAGCAAGACGACAAACTATGATAGGATGACTCATATGAGCCCCCCTACATTCCACGCCCTTTTTCAAAATTTATTAACACTAGATATTATCATTGAACCTATGAAGAATTCAAGTAGCTACGTCTATATTTCATAAAAACGCCCCTTTCTTCAAATTACACTATAACATCATTTTCCATATCCTTTAAGCATATACTATCCCACGAAAAAGAGACTGTCAAGGAATATATAGACATTTCACTTTCTTTTTTTACTTTTTATACCCCCAACACATTTAAAGAGCCGATTGTCACCGACAACCGACTCTCAATACCAGACCTTATTTTTTGCCCAGTAACTTAAACATGTTTTTCTTATAGGCCTCTACGCCCGGCTGATCAAACGGGTTGACGCCGAGTAGATAACCGCTGATACCACAGGCCTTCATAAAGAAATACAACAAGAGGCCGATGTGATAAGCGTCTTTTTTGTCGATTTCGACGACGAGGTTCGGCACGCCGCCGTCCACATGTGCCATCATCGTCCCCTTGAAGGCATTTTCATTAACGGCGCTCATGGTTTTACCGGCGAGGTAATTGAGACCATCGAGGTCTGCGGAATCCGACTCGATGACCACGTCTTTCTCGAACTGGGTCACACGCACCACCGTTTCAAAAATGTGACGCGGCCCTTCCTGCACCATTTGACCCATAGAGTGCAAATCTGTCGTATTGGTCATTTTCGTCGGGTAAAGCCCCTTTCCGTCTTTGCCTTCACTTTCGCCGAAAAGCTGCATCCACCACTCGGAGAGGAAAGCCATAGACGGCTCGTAGTTCACGAGAATTTCAATTTGTTTGCCCTTGCGGTTGAGGGCATTTCGAACCACTGCGTATTGGTAACACGGGTTCGCATCGGTATCGACATTTCCAAACGCTTCATAGCCGTCTCTAGCGCCTTTTAATAGCGCTCTGATGTCAATACCAGCTGTTGCAATAGGGAGCAACCCAACCGGCGTCAAGACGGAATAACGGCCGCCCACATCTGAAGGGATGACGAACTGAGCATAGCCTTTTTCATCGGCCAGCTTTTTAAGTGCCCCCTTTTCCGCATCTGTCGTGGCGAAAATGCGCTTAGCCGCTTCTTCAGCACCGTACTTGTCTTCAAGTGCCTTTTTCAGAACCCTAAAGGCAATGGCCGGCTCTGTCGTCGTACCGGATTTGGAGATGACGTTTAAGCACACATCTTGCCCTTCGAGCATTTCCAGCAACTCGCTGAGGTATGTCCCGCTAATGTGGTGACCTGCAAAATAGATTTTGGGACCCTTGCGCTTTTCTTTCGGCAGTTCGTTGTAAAAACTGTGAGAGAGCGCGTCGATGACGGTTTTAGCGCCGAGGTACGACCCGCCGATACCGATGACAATCAGGACATCGGCCATTTGACCGATATGTTGCGCCGTCTGTTCAATGCGGTCTACAAGTGCCTCGTCTATACGCGCCGGATAATCCACCCAACCGACGTAATCGTTGCCGAGGCCCGTCCCGTTGTGCAACATGTCATGCGCCTTTGCTACGTGGCACTTCAGTCCCTCGTAATCGTTGGCGTTGAGCATCCCTTCTTCGTATTGAAATTTAAGCGCCATATATGCCTCCTATTCGGTGTAATTCGAGTTTAGCCAATAAGCCGGCGCCGATGATGCCGGCGTCGTTTTGAAGCTTGGCAACATCTATTGTCGCGTGCTTTGCCGCTTTAAAAAATTTAAGTTTCTCCACTTGTTCTCTAACGCGCTCCAGGAGAAATTCCCCTGCCATAGAGAGCCCGCCGCCGAGCAAAATGACCTCGGGGTCTATGGTGGCGATGATGTTCATAATGCCTATGCCGAGGTACTTGACCATGCGATCGACAACTTTTGTCGCCAATACATCGTCGACTTTTGCCGCCTCGAAAATCTGTGCCCCATCGAGCGTTTCCACAGCAGTCGTCCTGAGAACAGACGGCAAATCCGTCATTTCTAGGAGGTGGCGGGCATAGTGTATAATCCCCTTTGAGGAACAAAAAGTTTCAAGACAACCTTCGCCGCCGCACGCACAGGTATAAAGGCCTTCGCCGACCTTCATATGCCCCACTTCTGAAGCGATGCCGTGTACGCCGTTAATCACCTGTCCGTTGACGATAATGCCGCTACCTATCCCCGTGCCTAGGGTCAAGAGTACGGCGTTATCGTATCTGCCCCGTTGCGCCACTTCAAATTCTGCCACCGCTGCCACTGTGGCATCGTTGGATACAAAGACGGGGAGCTGAATATAACGGCTCAACACGTCGCGTAGCGGGTAATCGTACCAGTTGAGATTTACACAAGCCAGCACCCGCCCTGTCACCGGGTCAAAAATACCGGGGATGCCGATCCCCACGGCGTCGATGCGGTCTCCTTGTTCAGCTACAGACGCCAGATGCTGTATCAGCGCCACCATATCTTCTACAATAGCCTCCGGCGTCCGGTGCGCGTACGTGGGGACAGCGTGCTTTGCAAGTACCTGCCCCGCGTCGTCTATAAGGCCTGCGGCAATGTTGGTGCCGCCTAAATCAATTCCTATATACATACGCCTTTACACCCAAGTCTGTTCGATGTTCCAAATGTCATTGGCGTATTGGAGAATGGTTCTGTCTGAGCTGAACTTACCGGCGCCACAGATGTTTTTAAAACATTTTTCTGCATAGCCCAGTTCATCTCTAAAATCGGCGTCCACTCTACGCTGTGCTTCGATGTAACTGTCGAAATCGGCAAAGAGGAAGTAGTTGTCCGGCGCGTGCCATGAAGCCCCTTCGAGAAGCGATGCGTAGAGTTCCTTAAACATGCCCGTGCCACCGTCGTCAAAAGTGCCGTCAATAAGCGTGTTGACAATTTTGTTGAGGCGCGGATGACCTTTGAGGACTTTTTCAGGATCGTAGGTGCGCTTGAGCGTTTTAATATCCTCGACTTTCAGACCGAAGATGTAGTTGTTTTCAAGGCCGGCTTCTTCGACAATTTCCACATTGGCACCGTCTAATGTCCCAATGGTCGGCGTGCCGTTGAGCATAAATTTCATGTTCCCCGTACCTGACGCCTCTTTACCTGCTGTAGAAATTTGCTCGGATAAATCGGCTGCAGGGAATAGGCGCTCTGCATAAGACACCCTGTAGTTGGAGACGAACACCACTTTGATGCGCCCTGCGACGTCTTTGTCGTCGTTGACACATTTGGCAATTTCGTGAATGTACTTGATAATGCCTTTCGCTCTAAAGTAACCCGGTGCCGCTTTTGCACCGAAGATATACGTTCTCGGCACAACATCGATAGACGGATTCGCCTTGATGTCGTAATAGAGGTTCAAAATTTGGAAGGCGTTGAGCAATTGGCGTTTGTATTCGTGCAAGCGCTTAATCTGAATATCGAACAAACTGTTCGGATCGATTTCAATCCCTTCAACGGCCTTTATATAGTCGGCCAACTCGCGTTTTTTCTGTTTTTTAATAGCAATAAATCGGCGCAGTACCGCTTCGTCTTGTGCAAAAGCACTGAGTTTTTCAAGTTCCGAAAGGTCTCTCACCCAAGCGTCGGAGTCCAAAAGTTCAGTAATCATCTCGGCGAGCGGCTTGTTGGTGAGTTTCAACCAACGCCTTTGAGTGATGCCGTTGGTCTTGTTTTGGAAGCGTTCCGGATAAAGTTTGTACCAGTCTTTCAGTTCCTGATTCTTGAGAATTTCCGTATGGAGTGCCGCCACACCGTTGGTGGCATGCGTGCCGTAGATGGCGAGAAACGCCATGTGGATCAAGTCCCCTTGTACAATGCGCATAGACGCAATTTTACGCTTGGTGTACCGCTTCTTCTCCAGTTCGCGAGCAAAGCGGGCATCCAATTGTTGGATGATTTCGTAAATGCGCGGTAACAGCTCTTTGTAAAAGCCCACCCACCATTTTTCAAGCGCTTCTTGTAAAATGGTGTGGTTGGTATAGGCAAATGTACGTTGCGCGATTTTAAAGGCGATGTTGAAATTTAAGCCCTCTTCGTCCACGAGGAGGCGTATCAGTTCGGGAATTGCCACCACTGGATGCGTGTCGTTAAGCTGAACGGCATAGACTTCCGGGAATTTAAAGAAGTCGTCACCGTGCTTTTCTTTGAACTTGCGCACCAGTTCTTGAAGCGATGCCGAAACGAAGAAATACTGTTGTTTGAGTCTAAGAATCTTGCCTTCGTTCTCACTGTCGTTGGGATAGAGGACGCGAGAAATGTCCTCAGCGCGGTTCTTCTTCTCAACTGAAGCGTCGTAATTCTGATCGTTGAAGGCATCGAAGTCAAATGGCGCCACCGATTCCGCCTTCCAGAGTCTAAGGGTGTTGATGTTGTTTGTACCGTAACCGATAATCGGCGTATCGTATGGAACCGCTTTAACCGAGCCGTCGCTAAAAGTAACCGTCACCGATTCCGATTCTCTTCTCACAGACCATGGATCGCCGTCTTTCAACCAGTTGTCAGGCAGTTCTTTCTGAAAACCGTCTTCAAAATACTGTTTGAAAATACCGTAGTCGTAACGAATACCGTAGCCGTGTAGCGGGACGTTCATCGTCGCTGCCGAATCGAGAAAACACGCTGCTAGGCGACCGAGGCCCCCATTGCCGAGCCCCGCATCTTCTTCTGCCTCTTCCAACTCATTTAAATCGATATCGAGTGTTTTGAGCGCTTCTTCCACCGCTTCGTACTGCTTTAAGTTAATGAGGTTGTTCCCCAGTGCACGACCCATTAAAAACTCCGCCGACAAGTAAAAGGCCTGCTTTTGTTCTTCATAGACCGCGTTGCTCTTTGCCCAGTTTTCGGCGACATCCGCCATAACGGCTTTGGACAAGGCGAAATATTTCTCTTTCTGAGTCGCTGTATCAACGGTCTTACCGAACGCCGCCTTTAAAATCATTTGGATGTCCTCTAAATAACTTTTCATACTGCCTCCTTGGTAACGTTTCCATTTTTATAACTGTCTTTGCGTTAAACATAGTTGATAGGTGTTCCTTGCGTATTAAACTCTATTGTGTGTCCTATACCCTTTTCATCGAGAATATAAAAACGTATTTGCTTTAATTTGAGATTGTCTGTTTCCACGGAAACGCTATAGCCCTCGTCGGTGCGCTTGACTTCAAAAGTGGTCTCTGTACGCATCCCGTCCAAGTAATCAAACGTCTCGCCGTCATCATCGTAGAGTGTATACGTCGCGTACTCTTCCACGTAGCCGATGACATCGTAGCGATCGCTTTCCAAGGCTTCAACGTGAGATGCCGGCGCTACAAGCGGTACCAATTTGTTTTTTCTCAAAAAGAGCGGCGTCTCGTCCATTGGCACGTCGATGTGGTAGTCGCCGGGTTCATACAGGCGCCACTGCATCTCGCCTAGGGCCTCATATGATTTCAACGGCACATACGCCATTTTTTCCGGAACGTGAACATACCGTCCGACGGCATTCTGTTCGTATACCGGTGCGAGCATCACTTCTCGACCGAGCAACAGCTGATCTTCTACGCCCAGCACACGCCTTCCTGAGAAACGGTAACTAAGCGGTGCAAACATCAGCGTCTGGTCAAAATTGGCCTTCATAAACTCAGAATAAAGGAACGGGATTAAAGCGTATCTCAATCGAATGGTCTCTCTCACATTTTTCAGCACGGTGTCGCCGAACTGCCAAGGTTCCTGACGTCGCGTTCCCATGGCGCTGTGGTTTCTGAGAAGCGGTGTAAACAGGCTAAACTGCATCCAGCGCGTAAGGAGTTCGCCGCTGCAATTGGCACCGAAACCACCTGTATCGGCACCGGCATAGAGGAATCCCGCCATGTTCAGCGCCGGCATCATTTGAATATTGAGTTTGAGATGTTCCCACCACGAGGCGTTGTCCCCTGTCCATATCCCCGAGTACTTGGCCATGCCTATATGTGACGCACGGGTAATCATCAGTACGCGCTGACGCGCATCGTAGCTCTGGAAGCCCTCGAAAGCCGACCTGGTCATGTTGTAGCCGTAGAGGTTGTGCACGTCCCAGTGATTGACGCAGTTGCCGTCTACATCGTGGTACATGGCTTTGTAATCGCGCTCTGCGTTGGAAAGGTGCATAAAACGGTCTTTGAGTCCAAAGAAGGTGTAAATGTCGAGATTTTTATCTTCTTGTTCTCGAGCATAGGCAAACGCCTCTTTGAGACCGGTTTCAGAATAAAAGACGGCGGGTTCATTCATATCGTTCCAAAACCCCTTGATGCCCATTTCGAGCAGGAGGTGGTATTTTGCACCGAACCAGCGCCGGGTTTCGGCGTTGAGGAAGTCAGGGAAGTGCACGCGTCCCGGCCAAACTGCTGCGACGAACGGGTTGCCTTCTACATCTTTCACAAAATGCCGGCCTTCGATGCCTTCTTCGTAGACGCTGTAACCGTCTTCTATTTTAACCCCCGCGTCGATAATCGGCACGAGCTTTATGCCTTGCGATGCCATCTCGGCGACAAAGGCTTTAAAGTCCGGAAATGCCCCATCATCTATTGTAAAATCTTTAAAACGCGTCATGTAGTCGATGTCGAGATAAATGGCGTCTATTGGAATATCGTGTGCTTTAAACGTATCGGCAAGTGTCGACACAACTTCTGAATTTTCATAGCTCCATCGACTCTGTTGATACCCAAAGCCCCACTTTGGCGGAACGTAGCTGAGGCCGATTAGCGCTCTAAACGACGAGACGATTTCTCGAAAATCGCCACTGAACAGATAAATTTGAAAGCTCGGTTTTTCAAAATAGAGTTTGAGCCGATCCGATTCTTCAAACCCCACATCGAACTTGACCCATCCCGGGGCATCGACGTATACGCCGTAGGTCTCTTCGCCTACGACGACGAAGAAGTTGTGTGCGCCGTAAAGAGCCGATTTGTCCGGTGTATGCGACGGATCGTCTGCGCAAAATGCCTCATAGACAAAGCCCCGCTTGTTCATTCCGCGCACGGACTCACCCAAGCCGTAGACGACGTCGTCCGGTGAAAGTGCAAACTGCCAACCGTAGTGGCTTTCCGTATCGAACAGAGAACCTCTTAGTGCGGCAGCCGTCACTTTTTCAAAAGTGGGATCGTCTACGGTTTCCGTGGACACCTGATCGCCCAGTACGATTTTCACAACACCTGCTTCCGATTTATAAACTTCTATAGTTTCAGCCAATTGGTATTCTGACAACATAGTTGCCTCCTCTCTCATTCTAAAGGGGTCTTTCTGAACACCGTCTCACAATGTCCGTTTGAAACACTTCGTGTGCGTGTCCGCCGGCTTCGTCTAAAATCGACACGACGACGTCAGCGGCTTTTTGAGCCATTTGGAGGACCGGTTGATGCACTGTGGTAAGCGGTGGGTTAAAAAAAGCGGCGTATTCAATGTCATCGAAACCGACTATGGACAAATCGTCGGGAATTTTGAGCCCCTTCTCTCGTACCGCCTTGGCGGCGCCAATGGCCATAATATCTGAAATGGCGAAAACCGCCGTGATGTCAGGTGCTTTTTCAAGTAGACGTTGCATCGCTTCATAACCTTTTTCAAAAGAATAGTCTCCCAACTCGAAGTAACGATCTGTTTTTTCAATCTCATGTGCTTTCAGAGCCCTTAAATACCCTTCGGTACGACGGTTGCCTATGGAGCGGTCGCCCTCGCCGGTGGTAATCAATCCGATTTTACGATGTCCTTTCTCACAAAGGTAGGACACCGCCTCAAAAGCGGCCTTTTCGTTATCGATGAGCACACTGGAGTACAGGGTTTTATCGAGATGGGTTGGAATTTCTGTGGAAGCCAGTACCACGGGCACGCGCAAGCGCTTAATGTCTTCCGCGGTCATTTCGTCGAAGTCCCCGCCGAGGCAAATAATCCCCTTGAGTTTTTTTTCCATGATAAACTCATGTGCCGCATCGACGTCTTTGAGCGATTCTCGATTGTAGTGCAGCACTGCGGTGTACTGTTCCTTGGCCAGCTCTTTTTCGATTACTTCAACCATTTGTGCAAAGAAGGGGTTGAACATCCCCTTGACTAAGATGCCCACATGGTTGGTATCGAGGCGCTTTAAGTTTCGAGCGCTGTTGTTGGGAATGTAATTGTAAGTCTCAATAATCTCGAGCACCCGTTGCCGCGTATCCGCCTTTACATCGGGGTGTTCATTAATAACTCTCGAGACCGTGCTGACGCCGACACCTGCCAGCTTTGCTATATCTTTAATGTTTAAATTGCGCATGGTCATTCCTTTCAAAACAGTTATGGAATCGTTTTCGGAAACGGTTCCATTTTTAATGAGTATACCACAATTGTTTCGGTTTATAAAGTGAAAATGACATAAAAAAAACCCTTATACAAGGGTTTTGGAAGTATAGGGCCGCTGAGAGACGCATGCTGTTGCCCCTCTGTCTTTTGGCGCTGTGGCACACCGGTACAACAACCGCAGTTTTAGCCTCTAAAGGCTTCTCAATTTCGTCTCTTTGACCAACGCAAGAAACTCGGGGTCTCGCCTCAGGCCGTCAATATCTTCGAGAATAGCCGTCTTCTCTTGTGGCAATACGCCTGAAAACGCAATAAAATTAGAGGCGTGGTTGGCTCTAAACACGGTGTGATGCGTTTCAATCGCCTCGACGAGTTGATAGGTCTCTTCCAAGAGTTCGTCGACATCGGGGACTGTAAACACCCCCGCCTGTACGTCTTTGTAAAGCGGTGTTCCCGGCTCCACCATCAGTGTTAAAAGACCTAGGTATTCGGGTTCGATGGCACTGATGACCCGTGCCGTTTCCACGGCGTGCGCCGTCCTATGCGTGCAACCGCCCAGTCCGGATATCACCGTTACCGACAGAGTGAAGCCGGCGCGTCTGATTTTTTGACCCGCCTCAATCATTTCTTCTGACGTTACACCTTTTTTAATGCGCTTGAGCAAGGTGTCACTGCCGGTTTCTACGCCCATGTACACCATGGTCAATCCATGTGCATAAAGGGTTTTTAGCGCTTCGTCGCTTTTGTTTAAAATGTCCTTCGGCGTCGCGTAACACGAGACCCGTTCCACATTTGGAAAATGCGCCTTTATAAAGTTCAAAATGGTGAGCAAATGCTCTGTTTTTAAAACGAGTGCGTCGCCGTCGGCGAGGAATATCCGCTTCACGTGTCGATGGGTATCGCAAATGGCTTCAAGCTGAGACAAAATGTCGTCTACCGGTACGATTTTGAAGGGTTTGCCCTTATACATGCTGCAAAAGGTGCAGGTGTTGTGGGCGCAACCCGTGGTCACTTGTACAATTAAACTCTTTGCTTCACTTGGGGGTCTGTACACAGGTGCTGTATAATTCACGATTGTTTTCTCTCCTTATTGATGCGCTCTGTTTCTCAGGCGCTTACTCTGCTCTTTTAAAACGTAGGCCATGAGTTTGGACTGCGTTCCCTCGTCAAGTCGTTCAAACTGAAGGCGCAATACATAATGCCGGTTCGGTTCTTCTCGGCACTCCAGAACGCGCCCCTGAAGTTGTAGTGCCTGCTCTTCTAGAGCCATCGAAAGTTGTATGGTGCTACCGGCAATTAGAGGCTCTGAGATGGCGCATTTCGCACCGCCGGCACTGAGATCGCGCGTCACGACATCGTAAATATGCCGTTCGCCGGCGGATACAGTGGCGGGCTTTGAAGTCTGTAACCGATAGTAAGAGCGCCGCTGCAAATTGTCGACACCCCCTGTCACCACAATTTGTATAAGTGCGCCGTTTTCATAAGGCACCCATTTTTCAATGTGCCCGATACATTTGACGATGCCCGACTTTCGATTTCTCAACAGCATCTCGACGTTGCCCGCCTCGCCCACTTTAATGTGCCGTTGGGTTTGCAGGATTAACTTATCACGGTCGTACACAGTTTCAAGTGCCGCATCTAAAGTGTATGTATCGCCATTTTGACCTCTGATTTTCAGTTCACAACAATCGCCTTCCGCCACGAGTGCGGACATGTTGCGCTTCATAAAAGCCACCTCCTCGATAGGTTATATCTATTATATACAATTTTTTCACCTGTCGCAAACACAGCAAAATTTTTTATAAAATTATGCTATAATAGAGGCGTTGTTGAGCATACAAAACACACTATAACGCGAACACTGGAGGTTCTTATGTTAATCGACAAAAAACACCTAATGGACCGCATGGCCCACTACCTCAGCATCCCGTCACCTGCCGGCTATACTTACAAAGCACTCGACGCTGTCAAAGCCGATTTTGAAGCACTCGGCTATGCAGTGACCGCCACCAACAAGGGGGCACTTATTGTAGAAATCCCCGGTAAATCTACTGATGAAAAGGTAATGATTGCCGCTCATATCGATACCCTAGGTGGCATTGTAAAAGCCATTACACCAGACGGTCGTTTAAGATACCATAAGCTCGGCGGCGGTTCTTACCATGCAACTGAAGGTGAGAACGTCACGCTCTTTACAACAGACGACAAGGTCTTTAGAGGGTCGATGATTCCCAAGCAGGCGTCTACGCACATCTACGGTGAAGTGGCTCGCACTGTCGGCAGAGATGAACACAACGTCTTTGTTCGTTTGGACGAACGCGTGAAAAATGCCGAAGACGTTCGCGCACTGGGCATTGCCGTTGGCGATATCCTCGCTTTCGACACGCGATTTGAAGTCACCGCCAGCGATTTTATCAAGAGCCGCTACTTAGACGATAAATCTTGCGTCGCCATGCTCGTGGAAATCGCACGCTATCTCAAAGCACAAAGCGAAGAGCCGGCGTACACGACGTACTTCTACATTTCTAACTATGAAGAAGTTTCCCACGGTATCTCTGTTGTAGACAGTGGCGTCACTGAAATTCTCGCTTTGGACATCGGCACCGTCGGCGGCGATCAAACCTCTGACGAGTTCTCTGTCTGTATCGCAGCAAAAGACAACAAAGGACCTTACGACTACGCCTTTAGAAAACTCTTGACGCAGCTCTGTAAGACCCATGACATTCCACACAAAGTCGATGTGTACAACCGTTACGGCTCAGATGCTTCTGCAGCAGTTCATCACGGCTTTGACGTGCGCCACGCCTGTATCGGTCCCGGAGTAGACGCCACACATCATTACGAACGCACACATTACGAGAGCATTGAAGCGACGACGCAACTCATCTACCGCTACATGATGCGCGGCTAGTGTCCTGTCTCGTTGAGATTTAATTAAAACTGCCAGATAGTTTGTATCCGTGCAAGGCAAAATATCGACGACAATGCGGGACATTGTCGAGAGATTTTAACGCCGCAATGATGCAGAGTAGATGTGCAGTTTTTTTAATTGTGAACGAGACAGGACACTGATGTCCTGTCTCGTTGAGATTTAATTAAAACTGCCCAATAGGTCGTATCACTGCAAGGTAAAAACGCTCTCGACACTACAGAATAGCGTCGAGAGCGTTTAATGCGGAAATGGTGCGGCGTAGGTGAGCAGTTTTTTATTGCAAGCAACACCGTATACGGGTACCCTCTTGGTTAGCATCCAACCGATCGCCGAGTTCTAAACCCACCGCACATGTGACGCCTTAATGTCAGCTATTTCGGCACATCCGGTCATGACCATTGCACTTGCAAGTTCGGATTGATACTGCGCCATTAGGTCGGCCACCGCTGCTTTTCCGCCACCGTAAACCGCGGTGACAAATGGTCTCGCAATAATGACCCCATCTGCACCTAACGCCAAGGCTTTAAACACATCGATCCCCGACCGGAAACCACCGTCTATAAAGACCTTCAACCGGCCTTCTACGGCGTCTACAATTTCCTCCAGAACTGAAATCGTCGACGGCGTCTCATCTAAAACTCTACCGCCGTGATTGGAGACGACAATGCCGTAAGCCCCCGCCTCAATAGCTTTAAGTGCGCCTGCTCGCGTCATAATGCCCTTTAGAACAACCGGTTTTTCGCACGTTTTAATCACAGCCTTCAGCACTTCAGGTGACTTAGGCGACACGCGTTTTTCTTTTCCCGCTAAAATAGGCAGGCCCGCCGCATCGATATCCATAGCCACTGCTTTTGCCCCTGCGCGTTCAGCGATGCGCATTTTCGCCTCAATCAATGCCGGTTCCCACGGTTTAATCGTCGGCACACCACGGCCCTCTAACGCCGCAATGGCCTCTCCTGTGGAAACAAACACCTCGTCTTGAACGCCATCCCCTGTGAAGGCTAACGTTCCCGCCTCTACACAGCCTTCCAACAGTGCTTTAGAATAGGTGTAGTCGCTGTACAAATCGCTGTAATGAAGTTGAACAGCACCGATAGGCCCTGCAAAAATCGGCGCGGAGAACTGTTCGCCAAACACTGTCGTGGAGGTGTCCGCCTTTGTGACGTCGTGCAACGTATCCATATTCAGCGTCAGGCGCCTCAAATCGTCGTAATTTCTCACAAATCCCGCTCCAGTACCCTTGCCGCCTGGTCCAGGAATAACCCCTCTGCACGCCACACCGTTACACACGCGGCAAACTTTGCAATAAATGCCAATCGTTGTTTTCGCTCTTTCCTTATACGTCTGCATTGTCCCACTCCTTTTATATTATAGGTTCTAAAGCCTATTATAGCCCCAACTATGCCATGCATCAAGCGGCAGATTCACACCGTTAAAACAGGGTATCTACTTAAAAAGGAGGTCTTTATGTCCAAAAAAATAAAAGCCGTAAAAAACGGCCCTCTCGTGCTTACCGGCATCTCCAAAATCCAGACTCAAGGCGGCCAAACACTTGAAATCGATCCTGAACACACTGAAATTTGTCGATGTGGCAACAGTTTTGATTTACCTTTTTGTGACGGCAACCACATCATTTTTGAGTTTGACGACAGCAAGGACCCCTTTCGGGTTCAAGCCCCTGTACGTATTTTTAAGGGGCAACACATCACCCTCTATTTTAACAAAGAAATCTGTAGCCACAAAGGTACCTGTTACGAGACACTACCCAAAGTCTTTCAAATGAACACAGAGACTTTTATAGATCCCGACGCAGGCGCCGTCGACGCTATTATCGATATTTGTAGACGCTGCCCTTCAGGCGCTTTAAGTTACGCACTACCGGGCGGAGAGCAAACCCACGAAGCAACAGATGCCGACTGGGAAGTACGCTTCGCCAAAAGGCGCTATGGTTACGATGGCCCACTTGAAGTCAAGGGGCATATCCCCTTTGAAGACGAAGACGGCAACGTACCATACACCGATGCCCATTATGCGCTGTGCCGTTGCGGGCATTCAAAAAACATGCCGTTTTGCACCGGTGATCACTTTAGAGTGAAGTTTCTCGACGAGCGCAACGACGAATCGCTCTAAAGGTGCGCTTCGACGCCCTTAATATCAGTACATATATGACGATTCCCGTAAAAGCCCCCGCCGTATCGATAAAGACATCGCGCACCTGTGCGCCTCTTCCGGGGACAAAAAGCTGGTGTGTTTCATCGAGTATCGCATAACCGACACAGAGGGCAAAAACGACAAAAAGACGCTTGTAATGTAGGTGCTTACTCCGAATCAAAGCGGCCGATAGGGCGATTCCCAAACACATAAAAATTAAAAAGTGAGCGTACTTACGAAGTTTTATATTGACAGCTTGTACCGCATTGGCATCCATTCCAAGGGCGCCCTCAGTCCAGCTCAGAACTTTTTTGGCAGCATCTCTGCTAAGATGATCCGACAGCTGCCCCGGCTGGCTCGAAAAATAAAAAATTGCAGCCATACAGAGGCCGACGAGAAGCCAAGGCATCCATTTATAATAAGATTTGTGTGTGCGCATATTATTTTCCCATTCCCTTTTAATAAACAACGCACTCATTTTACAACGATTTGCATGATTATTCAAGAGGGGGGATGTAAACGTTTTAAAAACAAATCCGAAGCTACAGCGCATTTTCATGCGCTTTTACTTCGGATTTTAGTCAGTTTTAGAAGACTCTCGGCACATCCTCTTCGCCTGCGCTTATCACGCTCTGTTCACTGCCAAAAACACGCGGTACATCTTCTTCTCCTTGAGTTGAAACCGCCACTACCGAAAAACAACTGGCAACGAGAACGAGTCCTGCCACAAACAGGTAACCTTTTTTTAACATATTTGTCATTGTAATGACCTCCTTTTTATTGTATAATTGTATTTATTTACAAAGGGGTGACGCTATGTTCAGTACTTACAATTTAAACACTTTTGGTAAAGCCGTACGCAAGATAAGAAAACAGCTCTTTTTGACACAAGAAGAAGTCGCCGAAAAGACACAAATTTCACGTGATACACTTAGGCGTATTGAAAACGGTACCGTCGTACCAAGATTTGAAACACTCGAGCGTCTCTCAATTTTGTACAAGAGAGATTTGCTCGAGGTTCTGCGCACGCATCGCTCAAACGACGCGCTCACCTATTTTTACGACCACGTGGACAGCTTAATTGCCTTTTATGAAAAAGAGAAATTGCAATCGATAAGCAAATCACTTAACGCCTATGTCGACCAACAGCACGACGCTTTGATTTCACGCGAGGAGCTGGAACAATACAAACTCTTCTTAAAAGCAATCGACTATTACTACTCGCCGTTTCAAAACGACATCATTGCTGTAGAGCCGCTGCTCATTCGAAGCATAAAAACCACTATTCCCGATTTTTCAGTCAAGCGCTTCGAAACATTTAAGTATAACTACATGGAAATCCGAATTCTCTTACTCCTAAGCCTAACTTATGCCAAATTGGGGCAGTACACACTGAGCAACACGTTGCTGACTTTTCTCGAATACCGGCATAGCAGAGACAATATCCTCAACCACAAACTCGCGATTACCCTCTATGCCAATATCGCCTATAACTACCACCTGACCGATCAACACGAAAAGGTTATACTCTATGCCGACAAAGGTATTGCGTTGGCACGTACACACAACACATTTACGTCGCTTTACCTGCTCTTTTTCAGAAAAGGTATCGCCGAGCACGCATTGGGCACTCCCAATTACATAAACTCACTAAAGTGTTCTCTTGCCATACTGGCTATTCTCGACCAAGGTAATTTATACGATGTCTACCAGTCCGTTCTAAAAAATAAATACCATTTGGATATCCATCTGTAACCGCCACCTCTACAGCTTTAGTATAGAGGAAAGTCTCTAGAGGTGGTGCAGAAGGTTTTCTGCTTTTATCCATTTTATAGAAATTAATATAGAATTTCACTAAAAGTACATAACACACCCACTTGAAAAGTAGCCTGTCGACAAATGCCGACAGGCCATTTTAATTCATAAGCTTTGTGCCGCTTGTAGCGGTTTTTTGTTTATTGTGTAACGTTGATTGTCACTTGGTAAGGTACGCTTTCTCCAGTTGAATTTGCAGTGGCTGTACCTGAAACCGTTTTATTAATCGATGGATTCGGATTGTAGCTGGACGCACTTTCAGTACCGTGGAAATAAGTGGTGCCATCGCTCAAAACGATGTAGATATCTGCTGAGATATTGTAAGTTGTCCACCACCAGTAGCTGCCTTCCCAAGTCTGAACATTGCGCGCTTCATAACCTGTAACAGTTACCGGATCTGTCGGTGTACCGCCACCACCGGTTGCCGCTTGAACAGCTGCAGCTGCATCTACGATGCCATAACCGTATTGATTAGAGGCGCCTGCAGGTTGTGCGGTACTTCTTAAAATTTGGCGCGCTTCCGCAACTGTTAAATTCGGATTGGCTGCACGCATTAAGCCCGCTACACCGGCAACATGAGGTGTCGCCATTGATGTTCCTGAATAACTCGCAAATTGATTGTTTGGCGTCGTGCTGTAAATGTTAGAGCCCGGTGCCATAATTTCTAAACCTTGACCGTAATTTGAGAACCAAGACTTGCTTCTGTTGGCATCTACCGAACCCACAGCAATAACTGAAGGGTATGCCGCCGGATAAGACACTGTACCCACACCGTCATTTCCCGTTGCCGCTACAACAATTGTGCCTTTTCCAACTGCGTACTCACAAGCATCGTTCATCCCTTGTGAGAAACCGCCGCCACCTAGGGACATGTTGATAACGTCTGCACCTTGATCAGCTGCAAAAATAATACCTTGTTGGATACCATAGGTCGAACCCGTTCCGTCGTCACCGAGGACTTTTACCGGAATGATTGTCGCCGTTTGCATAACGCCTGTTACGCTACCGTAAGCTGCAATAGTCCCTGCAACGTGGGTACCGTGGCTTTGTCTGTCCATTGTGTCAGTTGCGCTACCGCTTGTAAAGTTTTTACCCAATGCTGTATTAACATTGTTTCTCAAGTTAGCGTGGTTGTGATCGACGCCGGTGTCTAGAACAGCGACTTTAACACTGCTTGAACCCGTTGTCACTTGCCAAGCTTGTGGTACTTTAATCATTTCATAATGCCATTGTTGTTCTTGAGGAATTGTGGCGAATGCTTTCACTTCATAGTTCGGTTCTATGTACTTAACCGTATAGCCCATGTTGGTTACTTTGTTTTCCAAAGCTTTTTTTGCCGCTTCAAAGTTTTTATACGTGCCGTTTGAGTAGGTCATCAAGTAGACGTCGCCAACTCTTTGATTGGTGGTACGCATTGTACTGTAAGTATCTCCACCTTGTGAAACACTTTCCCAGAGTGCATCCTTCACTGTAAAGCCTTCAATAGACTTTATAGACTGAGCAGAAGTTGAAAATGTTGAAAAGTCGCGAGACGGCTCCACCGCTACGACGATTTCGCCACTGATCATAGCTGTGTCGTCACTTGGACGGTACCCCACTGCACCAAAAGATGCCGTCGATAAAACCAGACACAAAATCAGTCCAAATACCCATAGTTTTTTCATGTGTTCCTCCCTTTCTCATACAAAGGAAATCCCCTTTCCCTTTGTTCATTGCCAAGCGTTCACAATAGGACGCTTTAGCAGTATTATACATGAATATTCCTTAACAAAAATGCAGAACACATTCTGCATTTCTGAATTCACAGAAGATTCGTGAAAACTCACCAAACACAGCTTTCAAATGTTAAGTTTATCCATTTTATAAGTTTTTGTCGTTCCTGTTGACCTTTTGCAATTTGCTTTAATCCCCTTATGGAGGCACGAAATTTATATGAAATTCTTATCTTATAGAAAAGCTACATGCCTTTAAATCTATAGTTTTCAATACGTCACTTACAACGTAACTTCTTTTCCTTTTTTTATCACCAATCAGTCCCCTTATCAACCTTCTATTGTTTATTTCAAAAAATATTTTATAACATAATACAATATGATGTTCTCTTGATAGCTTTTACAAATTGAGCTCGAAAACTGAATCTACCTGCTCTTTAAAACAGCAACTCATACACAACAGCGTGAGTAACCACTAGCCATTTTCGCTGACGCCTTTCGGCTCAAGTCTTGTTGTTAAATAAAACACCCCCAAACTCGAGGATGGAAGCCTCGCTTTTGGAGGTGCGTATCACAAAAGGTACTGTAACTTATTAACTAAACTTACTTCAAAGCTTCTCTAACAGCTGCTTCTGCATCGACAAGACCGTAGCCGTATTCCCATGCAGGTCCTACATTTTCAGCTGTGTTTCTCAAAATTTGTCGCACTTCATTTGGCGTGATGTTTGGGTTTGCCGCAACCATAAGTCCTACGATGCCAGCCACATGCGGTGTCGCCATAGAGGTGCCGGTATAGCGCGCGTATTTGTTGTTCGGCGTCGTGCTCAAAACGTTGCGACCCGGTGCCATAATTTCTAAACCGTCGCCATAGTTGCTGGTTCCCCATCTTTGTTTGTTGACATCAATGTTGCCCACAGCAATAGTGCTCGCGTACTTTGCAGGATAAGAGATGCTGTTTCTTGAATCGTTACCCGTTGCCGCTACAACTACCACGCCTTGTTGTACCGCATAGTCACAAGCATCGCTGTATGCTTGAACGTATCTGCCGCCACCAAGTGACATATTGATGACATCTGCACCCTGAGCCACCGCATGGTAAATGCCTTTAATACCCCAAAAAGAATCACCAGTGCCGCCATCACCTAGTACTTTTACAGGAATGAGTGTCACTTGTTGCATCACACCTGAGAGGCCACCATATGCACCAATCGTTCCTGCAACATGCGTCCCATGTCCTCGTCTATCCATTGTATCGGCTGGATTACTCGTCGTAAAATTCTTGCCGAGTGAGGTGTCCACATGATTTTTAAGTGAGACGTGATTGTGATCAATCCCCGTATCCAGTACAGCCACTTTAACATCGTATGAGCCTGTGCTCATGGCCCAAGCTTGTGTCAGATTAATTAGGTCATAATGCGGCTTTTGTAAATTGTGGATAGAAGCCGCTGTCCGAAAATCATACGCAGGGTAGCCGATAGCGCGCATCTCATCGTTACGATCTACTGATTTTACGCGGTAACCCTGATTTTCAAAATATGCTGTTACGCCAGCTTTTGCCGATTCAAAATCTCTGTATTCGTTCTTTGAATAGCTGACGAGATAGATGTTGCCCTCTGGTTTGCTTTTAAGTGCCACGGCGTCATCAAAGAGACCGCGTGTCGAAACCTCTTCAAATACAGCGTCTTTAATAACAAAACTGCCGGCGGCACTTTCGGCCATCGAGCTGCGTAACGAAAGACCGTTTGCGGGTTCGACAGATACAATCAGTTCTGTTTTGGAATTGTTTTCCTGTGGAAACACAATTGGGCCTGATGCAAAAGACATTGAAGACAGTACCAAGCAAAGAATTAAACTTAACAAACCTATTTTTCTCATATTTTCTCCCTTCTAAATCCGACTGTGACTGTTAAAAATCAATTCTCGTGTGGAACCACACCGTATGGATGTCCATTTGTATATATGCCTACAAGTGTGCCCACACGCTCTTTTCACCTCGCGATAGTCACCTGTAAAGCCCTGTCCTGCAAGCAATTTCTAAGTAAAATCAACGTGTTATTTTGTTTCGCGATTCTTGCTTCAATTAGTGCATTTCTCTGTTCGTTCAACTGCTCCGTCGACAGACAGCCCCTTGGCGAGAGCTTTTCCACCCCCTTTTTTCAACTTCTATCCCTTTTATATACATCTGAACATCTTATTTGTATTATACCTGTGAATTGTCAAACAAAGTGCAGAAGGGTTTCTGCTTTTATCCAATTAATTCCTCTTTGAGGAATATGTGTGACACGCATTAGGACTTAATTTCAAAACCACATTTATGGTAAATATTAGTGTTTTCTGGCACAAAAGAACCGTCCCCAAAAGTCAAAAAACAGGAGGCATCCTCAGATACCTCCTGTTTTTATAAAAAACTTAACTAACTATTAAACTTTAAACGCGTTGACATATTGCTTGAGCTCATGTGTTAAATTGTTCAGCGTTTCGCTGTAGTCACTCAGCTCTTCAATCGCTTGTTTTTGTTCGTTCATCATAGACGTCGTCTCCTCAGTGCTCGCCGTCGTCTCCTCAGACACCGCAGAAATATTCGTCACCGCATCGAGAATCTCCTCTTTGCTGCGCTCGATTACCGTCGACTTCTCGTCAACGGCGATAATCTTCTCTTTCAACGACATAAACGATTCGTTAATCGCCCGGAAGATTTCAGACGATTTTTCAATACTTGAGAACTGCGCCTGTTGGGAAGTGCTCACCTCAGTTACACGCGTAACTGCCTGTGTGGACTTGGTCATAACCGTTTCTATAACCTTGCTGATCTCAGCCGTAGCCGCACTCGTTTGCTCTGCCAGTTTCCGTATTTCCTCTGCCACAACGGCAAAGCCTCGTCCCGCTTCCCCTGCGCGTGCCGCTTCAATAGAGGCGTTGAGTGCCAAGAGATTCGTCTGACCCGCAATGTCGTCGATTATCGTCGTAATCCCACTGATGCTTTCAACAGAAGCATTGACTTCGTCCACAGCTTTTGAGATGTCGTCGGATCGATCCATCGTAATCTGCGTCTTCTCGTTGAGGTCGTTGAGGATGACAAGGCCTTCATTCGAAACTTTTTGCGTGTTTTCTGAAATCCCCGCCACCTGTTCAATCAAGGCCGTCGTGTCGTTGATGAGCTCGCTGAGCAACGCTGTCTTCTGGACGATCTCCTCAATGTCCTCAGATTGTTTGCTGTGTGCATCTGCAATCTGGCTGACGACGCTGTTGACATTTGAAATCGAAACAACGCTCTGATGCGTAACCGCAGCCATTTTCTCTGCACTTTCGCCGACAATGGTCGACGAATTCTGTACATTGTAAATCAGTTGCTTCATCTTGTCGATCATGTGGTCGAAGTTCTCGGACAAAATGCCCATCTCATCTTTAGTTCCCAGCTCACAAGACTGCGTCAAATCCCCGTTTTCCACGGTGCTGATAACCGTCAACAGCTTATTGATCGGCGTTTTAATGCTACGCTGTATAAAATAGATGAGAACGATGATAAACACCAAGGCCACCGCAATGATGCCCAAATTGAAGTAAAGATTCTGTCGGTAATCCTTTAAAATTTGTCTTTCCGGCACGAGGTTCATCATAAACCACCGATTGGTATCGCTTAAGAATTCAATAGGCACATAAGCGACCAACTGTTTGCCGTCGGTCCAAGACGTTTCGTCAAAATACACCCCTTCTTCCGTATCTTGCGTCATCGTTTGAACCACCGGATTTTCCGCGACAGTGCCGTCGTTTTTAATAGCGTCCATCGTCGATCCAATAACGCTTCCGGACTCTGTAAGCATGGTGCTCTGTAAATCGTAGTGGCTCTCTTCAGAATCTCTGAGCAAGAAGCCGTCGATTTGACTCAGTGCAATATCCGCTGTAACGACGCCAATAAATCGATTGTTGTTGAGAACCGGATAGGAAATCGTAAACATCAACACGTCTTCGCCGTTTACAGGATAGACATATGGGTCGGTTACAACCGACTGTAATGTATTCTTGGGGATAAGGTACCAGTCGCCATCGCCTTCGACGTCATACCCTGTAAGCGGTTCCACCGCTCTCTTGCCGTCGTCGAGCGAAATATAAGGCAAAAATCGCCCTCTGCTGTCTGCTCCCAAATTGGAAGCACCGCTATGTGCGGCATCTTGTCCGTCAAATGCATTGGCTTCAAACCCCAAGCCGTGTCCGACGATACTTTCATTGGCCTCTAAACTTCTCCCTAAAAGTTCAATGGCCGCCTCTCGAGTCAGTTCACCCCGTTCTATCAACTGACCGAAATCATCTGCATACCCTTTTACGAGCCTTTCAATGCGCTGAAACTCGTTTTCATAACGTCCGGCTTGAAGCACCGCTTCAGATAAACTACCGAACTTTGCTGTTTCGATATCCGTCTCACGCATTTTTAGGATAAAATTTGTTTGCAAAACAAGGTTGATGCCGATAATGATTACCGCCAATAAAACGACCTTGTGTATTAGCTTCATGTTTTTAAACAAATGAAACCCCTCCTTTTTGTAAAATCAATACCACAGTTACTTACCATTATAGCATTTATCGACTCGTTTACAGTAAATGTTTTATAGTCCCAAAGTCCTTTTTATTCATCTGAATTTTTTAAGAATTGTACTTGCATCTCTAAAAACTCTGTATTTCCAATAATTTCAGCAATTCACCCAGCACTACCCGCCCTGTAAAGGCGACCATCAATCGCCAATCTTATATTGACAAAAAAATCACATAACCATTGGAAACACTTTGTGTTCGTTAATAATATAACGCCATATACTGCCAGATTCCCCTCGTCATTTGTGTCTTTTTATTAACATTTAAGCGTTGAAAAGACCTTTGGATACAAGGTTATTGAATCCCTCAGTCTCTGTTACGTCATTTTAACATCTCTTTTTAATTGATACAATTTTATCTTATTTTATCCCCATTACATCCGTTGTAAGGCCTTATACTTTGTGATATTATTAACACGCAGGCAGGGATACAACGCGATAGTATAGGAGAGATGAATATGGCACTTATGACTAAGGAACAGTATATTGAGAGTTTGAGAAAACTCAATCTTAAAGTCTACCTTATGGGCGAACTCGTAGAGAACCCGGTGGACCATCCCATGATTAGACCGTCACTAAACTCCGTTGCGATGACGTATGAACTCGCGCAACAAGAAGCGTACAAAGAATTGATGACGGCGACTTCACAAATCACTGGCGAAGTGGTTAACCGCTTCTGTCACATTCACACCAGCACTGAAGATCTCAAGAACAAAGTCAAAATGCAAAGACTTCTGGGACAAAAGACAGCTTCTTGTTTCCAGCGTTGCGTCGGTATGGATGCGTTTAACGCCGTGTACAGCACAACTTTTGAAGTCGACAAAGCCCATGGGACCAACTACCATGAAAACTTCCTCAAGTACATGAGATTCGTCCAAGAAAACGACCTCGTCGTAGACGGTGCAATGACCGACCCTAAAGGCGATCGCGCATTGTCTCCTTCACAGCAAGAAGATCCGGACATGTTCCTGAGAATTGTAAGACGCACAGAGGACGGCATTGTCGTCAGAGGGGCAAAAGCCCATCAGACAGGTGCGGTGAACTCTCACGAACATTTAATTATGCCAACCATCGCTATGAAAGAAGCTGACAAAGATTACGCAGTTTCATTTGCCATCCCAAGTGATGCAGAGGGCGTTATTATGATTTACGGCAGACAATCTTGCGACGCTAGAAAGTTAGAAGAAGGCGCTGACATCGACCTCGGCAACAGCGAGTTCGGTGGACACGAAGTCCTCGTCGTCTTCGATGACGTCTTCGTTCCGAACGACAGAATCTTCTTATGCGGCGAACACGAATTTGCCGGAATGCTCGTCGAGCGTTTTGCAGGTTATCATAGACAATCGTACGGCGGTTGTAAAGTCGGCGTAGGCGATGTGCTCATCGGCGCGGCTGCCACTGCCGCTGAATACAACGGCGTCCAAAAAGCGTCTCACATCAAAGACAAGCTGATTGAAATGACGCACCTCAATGAAACCCTTTACTGCTGTGGCATCGCATGCTCTTCTGAGGGTAAAGCGACGCTAGCGGGCAACTACCAAATCGACATGTTGCTCGCCAACATCTGTAAGCAAAACGTTACGAGAATGCCTTATGAAATCGCAAGACTCGCCGAAGATATCGCCGGTGGTCTAATGGTTACCATGCCAAGTGAGCGCGATCTCAAGCATCCTGAAATCGGCCCTCTCGTTAAAAAGTACTTCAAAGGACAAAACAATGTGGCAACTGAAAACAGAATGCGCATTTTAAGATTGATAGAAAACTTGACGCTGGGCACTGCCGCTGTAGGTTACAGAACAGAGTCCATGCACGGTGCGGGATCGCCACAGGCGCAAAGAATTATGATTGCGCGACAAGGCAACCTCGCTGCTAAAAAAGAAATGGCTAAAAAAATCGCAAAAGTCGACGAGACACTCAACGGCTAATGCATCAAACGGTTCGCAGCTGGTGGGGCTTTAAGTGCCACTCACTGCGAACCCCATTACTCGTGGCGCCACATGGCCCACCCCAACCGTTCACTACATTATTTAGGCGACACATCTCTGCCTTAAGCCTTTTATCAAAGGAGCTTAGCTTATGACCACACTCGAAAAAGTTCACGCTGTCATCGACCGCGATGTCAGACCGCTTTTACGAGACCACGGCGGTGACCTTCGCGTCATCGGTATTGAAGGCGACTGTCTACAGGTAGCCTTTCTCGGTGCCTGTAGAGGCTGCCCCGGGGCTCAAATGACGATGCAAGACCTCGTCAGCTTAAAAGTAACGGAAAGCGTTCCCGAGATTAAAAAAGTTGTTTTAAAAAGTGACGTATCGGAAGATATGATCCACTTTGCAAAAAAGATATTAAATGGTGGTGCGACATGTACAAACACAAAATAGTAACCGCAGCTGAAGCTGCACTTAAGATTCCATCCAACTCTCGTGTCGTTTTAGGACATGCTGCTGCAACACCCACACAAGTCATCAAAGCGATGACCCTTGAAAAAGAAAACTTTGAAAATGTAGAAATTGTACACATGCTCTCTCTCGGCGGCGCTGAGTATACCCGAGAAGATATGGCGGGACACTTTAAACACAACGCCCTCTTCGTCGGTGGCAACACGCGTAAGGCCCTTGAAAGGCATCAAGGCGACTACACCCCTTCGTTTTTCTACGAAGTGCCGTCACTCTTTAATGAAAATCGGCTACCGGTAGACGTCGCTCTGATTCAAGTCTCTGAACCCGATGAAAGAGGCCTGTGCAGTTTCGGACTCTCTTGCGACTACACCAGCACAGCGGCAAAATGCGCCAAAGTGGTCATTGCTGAAATGAACCCCAACATGCCGCGCGTTCACGGAGACAACTTTATCCACGTCAGCGACATCGACTACATCGTGCCGTGCGACTACGAGCTCCCTGAAATCGCGCCGCCGAAAATCGGCGATGTTGAAAAAGCCATCGGCGAAAACTGCGCCAAGCTCATTAAAGATGGCGATACGTTACAACTGGGCATCGGCGCCATACCAGACGCCGTTCTGCTGTTCTTAAAAGATAAAAAAGACCTGGGGATTCACACGGAGATGTTCTCAGACGGCGTCTTAGAACTCATTGAAGCCGGCGTCGTCAACAACTCGAAAAAGTCCCTTTACCCCGGCAAAATGATTGCCACATTCTTAATGGGCACGAAAAAACTTTACGATTTTGTCGACAACAACCCGACAGTTGCCCTACACCCTGTCGACTACGTCAACCACCCCGCTATTATTATGCGCAACGACAACCTCGTCTCCATCAACTCCTGCCTACAGGTAGACTTTATGGGACAGGTATCCTCTGAAAGTATCGGTCTCAGACAGTTCAGCGGCGTCGGCGGTCAAGTGGACTACGTCAGAGGTGCCAGCATGTCATTGGGTGGCCGCTCTATTATCGCCATGCCGTCGACGGCTTCAAAAGGCAAACTGTCGAGAATCGTTCCTATGTTAGACGAGGGTAGCGCCGTCACCACCTCGAGAAACGATGTGCATTATGTCGTGACGGAATACGGCATCGCAGACTTAAAAGGCAAAACGCTTCGAGAGCGTGCTAAGGCGCTGATTGATATCGCGCATCCAGATTTTAGACCCTCTCTTCTCGAAGCTTATAATAAGAGATTTTAGGAGGCAGTCATGGAACTTTTAAAAGTCAGCACACAGCTCCATCAGTTTGATCAATTTGCAGAGTTTGCTAAAGCATTCGAAATCGGAAAAGGGGATCTCGTCCTCACACACGAATTCCTTTACGAACCGTTTATGAAGGCTCTTGGACTCGATGCACATTTTATGATGCAAGAAAAGTACGGCGGCGGCGAACCTTCAGATGAAATGATGAACGCTATTTTAAAAGATATGAGCGCACACGATGTCAAGCGCATTTTCGCCATCGGCGGTGGAACAGTCCTCGATATCGCAAAAATTCTCGTTCTCGGCAATATCGACAACGTCGTCGATGCTTTCGAGAAAAAAGTGCCTTTTATTAAAGAAAAAACGTTAATCGCCGTACCGACCACTTGTGGTACCGGTAGCGAAGTGACCAATATCACCATCGCTGAAATCAAGAGCAAAGGCACCAAAATGGGGCTTGCAACACCGGAGCTCATCCCGGATCATGCCGTACTCATTCCCGAACTGTTAAAGGGCTTACCTTATAAATTCTATATTTACAGCTCTATCGACGCCCTTATCCACGCAACAGAAAGCTATGTCTCTCCGAAAGCCAATCCGTACACGCGTCTGTTCAGTGAACGCGCCATTGAAATTATTATGGACATCTACATGAACATTATTGAAAAAGGGGAAGCTTATCGATTTGAACGCCTTGACGATATGCTGATGGCGAGCAACTACGCCGGCATCGCTTTTGGAAACGCAGGCGTCGGCGCTGTCCACGCACTCTCTTATCCACTGGGCGGCACTTACCACGTCCCTCACGGTGAAGCCAATTATCAGTTCTTCACTGAGGTGTTCAAAGTTTACGAGTCCAAAGCGCCAAATGGCAGAATTCAAGAGGTCAATGCACTCTATGCACGGCTCTTAAATACCGATGTTGAAAACATCTACGACAAGCTGGAAACTGTACTCGGTAAGCTGATTCAAAAGAACCCACTTAAAACATATGGTATGAAGCCAGAAGAAGTCAACGGGTTTGCAAGCGGCGTTATGGTTACTCAACAGCGTCTGCTCGCCAACAATTACGCGCCGCTTACTGAAGCGGATATAGAAGGTATTTACTCACGTCTTTATTAATCTATGAGGAGGCCACTATGGTTGCTACGTTAATTGAAAGAGCACGTATTGCTCAAAAAGCACTCGAAGGGTACACGCAAGAACAAATCGATAGGCTCGTTAGAGAGATCGGGAAAACGGTTTATGACAACGCGGACATGCTCGCTAAAATGGCGGTTGAAGAAACGGGTATGGGCGTTTACGAGCACAAGGTTGCTAAGAATAAAGGCAAGTCCAAAACCATTTGGAACGACCTCAAAGACAAAAAGTCTGTGGGCGAGATTTCAAGAGATCCTGTTACCAACATCGTTGAAATTGCCAAGCCAATTGGCGTCGTCGGTGCTGTAACGCCTACGACGAACCCAATTGTAACCCCAATGTGCAATGCGATGTTCGCGATTAAAGGCAAGAACGCTATCGTCGTCGCACCGCATCCACGTTCTAAAAAGTGCAGTGCCAAGACGGTGGAACTTATTAACGAAAGATTGGCTGAGCTCGGCGCGCCGAAACACCTCATTCAAGTCATTGACGAACCTTCTATTGAAAAGACCAATGCGTTGATGCAACAGGCAGATGTGGTTGTTGCAACAGGCGGTATGGCTATGGTTAAAGCGGCTTATTCAAGCGGTAAACCAGCTTACGGCGTCGGAGCCGGAAATGTTCAGGTTATTGTGGACAGAGATGTGGACTTCGGCGATGCGGCTAAAAAGATTGTCGACGGCCGTACGTTTGACAACGGCATCATCTGCTCTGGTGAGCAAACGGTCATTGCACACAAGGAAGACTACGCTCAAGTAGTTAAAGCTTTTGAAGCCAATGGCGCGTTCTATGTAAAAGACGCCGACACGATTAAGAAGTTTAAAAACACGATTTTCCACCAAGGTCATATGAACAAAGACGTGGTGGGACAATCGCCTCAAAAGATTGCTGAAATGGCTGGTGTGGCTATTCCTGAAGGCACTCGTGTCATCTTGTTGCCAGCGGACACTTACGGTGCACACGAGTTGCTTTGCAAGGAAAAAATGTGCCCGGTGCTCACAATGCTCACTTATTCAGACATCGACGAAGCGGTTCACATCGCTAAGACAAACTTAGAAGTAGAAGGCAATGGCCATACGGCGGCAATTCACTCGAACACGCTTGAAAACATCAAGAAAGCCGGCGAGCGCTTATCGATTTCGCGTCTCGTGGTCAACGCACCATCGTCTACAACTGCCGGCGGCAGCTTCTTCAACGGCTTCTCGCCGACGACGACGCTCGGTTGCGGCAGCTGGGGCAACAACTCTATTTCTGAAAACTTCACTTACAAGCATTTAATCAACATCTCCAGAATCGGTTTGTTGCGAGAAGATGTTAAAGTTCTCGACGACGAACAAATCTGGGCTGTGTAACACTTTATTTTAAACGTTATCCTCTATTAAAAAACGACTCCGGGTGGCTGGGGTCGTTTTATTTTTGTTTTTTTGTTTTTGGGGGGACGGTTCTTTTGTGCCGGAATCCACTATTTTTTTACAATTCTCAGGCGGCGCCAATCCCCTTCTCCCCCCTGTAAACACTGTATTGGCCTCTGCATATCAACTGGGTAAATACCACAGGTGCTGCTTCCATGCGACAGACCCGCTCGCAGTTTCTCCACCGGTTCAGCTCACGACCCTATGGCTTCAAAAGCGCCGCCATCAATAGCTAGCGGCCTCTCTCATATCGCAAGACGACACAAAAGAACCGTCCCCCCGGGCACAGCAAAAAAACCGACGTACGTCGGTTTTCACTTTCTTACTCTAGTGGAGCGCTTTCATCTTGTACTGATTGCGCCCGGCTTGTTTCACTTCGTACAATACCGCATCGGCAATATCAAATGCCTCTTCCGGCGTCGCATGTAGACGCGGCACAGTTACAACCCCGCCGATACTCACACTCACGCAATCGGAAACCGACGAGTTGAGATGCGGAATCTTCAAGGCCTTAATCTCTCGGAAAAGTTTCTTGAGCGACGCCTCACAGTCGTCCGGCAATAACTCCGGCAAGAGAAAAATAAACTCGTCACCGCCGTAGCGTCCGACGCAACCGCCATGCGTTTCGGCAAATCGCCTGAAAACAAGTGCCAACTTTTTGAGCACTTCGTCTCCTGCAATGTGCCCATAGTAATCGTTGTATTCCTTAAAATAGTCAATGTCTAAAATCAACACCGCCAGTGGCGATTGCCCTTGTTTGGCCACATACCACTTCTCTATCAAAAGTTCCCATATACGGCCTCGGTTGTATACCCGCGTCAACGTGTCCACACTGGAGATCGCCACGTGGCGATCGACCTTAAAAACAAGGTATAGAACCCAAATGAGCATCAACAGATTGGTGGTTACAAAAATCCCGATAAAAATTAAGTATTTGGTCAGTTGACGCTGGTAAACAGCAAAATCTAAGTCGACGCCGAGCATGCCGACGTAGTTGCCCGCAGTGTCGTAAAAGGGCGCATAGCCGCTGATATATTTCCCCCACTTGTCCTCGGCGACATAGTAACTACTCACCCTAACGCCATGGAGTCTTTGTCCGGCAGTACTCAAAACCGAATAGCGGCTCTTGTCTGCAAAAGGCCGCGTGCCTTCATCCAAAAATCGATCGACTTCATTGGGAACTGCGTCTAAGAGGTACATAACATCAAGTGGTGTGCCCTCACGGGCCTCATAGATAGAAGTCTCTCCCTCTAACACCGCATAAGGTGTCTCCGATGCGAGTACCTCCACATAGATGTACTGGATTTCCGAACGCGCCATTAAAACGCGTGCCTTCTCCTCAAACGCTCTGTTTGTAGGATCATCCACCAAATCATCGTATTCAATTGACTTTAACGTCGCTACTTTAGCCGGTGTCACCTTGGTGTTCTGAGCGATGTTCAAGGCGAGTAACTCGACGCCGCTGCCCAGCTTTTCTTTTACACCTTCTTGAGCACTGACAAATGCCACGACGGTTACCGCTAAAATGGTCAGTATCCAACCCCCGACGAGCCACTTGATTTTTTTTGATCTCACAGTTGCCTCCTCGCCCCTACACCTCTACACCGTAAAGTGTTTTTAACGCACGAATGTCCTTTTCAAGTGCCTCTGTTATGGGAACACCTTTCTCTTTGCGATCGAGATAGGCGCAGTATTCTTTTTCTCCGGCTGTGTAGATGCGGTCGTGTCCCGGTGCTCTCTTAGACGCCCTAAGTGCACGTAAAATATCGCCTGTCGTCTTTTGAAAGGTCTCCAGTTCTGTAAAGGCGCGAACATCTATAGCCATAAAGAAATGTCCCAGCGCATACGGCACTTTTTCACCATTTCTCACACCTGAGAGCGCTTTTAAAAAGGCGCCGCCTTGAAGCGCAGCCGATAGAATTTCAACCACTGTCGCGTAGCCATACCCTTTGTAACCGCCCAGTTCTTCACCAATACCACCAAGTGGTGCCAAAGCGGCGCCACCTGTGACGAGATCCGCTAAAATTTGTTCTGTATCCATTCGGGCAGAGCCATCGGCACCGATGACCCAACCCTCGGGAAGCGCCTTTCCTTCGCGCTGATACACTTCGATTTTACCCCGCTGAGAAATACTCGTCGCACAGTCGAGGACAAAAGGAAAAGCTTCATCAGTGGGGATGCCAATCGTCAACGGGTTGGTTCCCAGCATGTTCTCGACGCCGAAAGTCGGTGCAATTGACGGTCGCGCATTGGTCCCTGTGATACCGATAAGCCCTTCTTGCGTCGCCATTGTCGCGTAATACCCGGCAATGCCGTAGTGATTAGAATTGCGAACAGCCACCATGCCCATACCATACTGCTTGGCCTTGTCTATGGCCATTTCCATAGCCTTTTGAGACACCACCTGCCCCATGCCGTTGTTGCCGTCTAAAACCGCTGTAGTCGGCCCCTCTCTGACGACGTCTATACGCGTTACGGGATCGATAATCCCCCCGTTGATTCTATCGATATAAATCGGTTTAAGGCGCCCGATGCCATGTGAATCAATCCCGCGTTTGTCGGATTCTATCAACACCTTTGCACAGAGTTTTGCATCGTTCTCTGGAACGCCTGCATTGATGAAAACCTCTGTCATAAACTGTTCCATTTCATCAAATGGTACCCATCTCATCGGCAACCTCCTTTAACAAATAGTGCCTCCAGTTGTTTTAATGTCTTCTTTTATTTGAACTGCTGCTTCGACAGCATGTGTCAAGCCTTTTACAATTGTTTCAAGCGGCATCGACGCCACTCCGGCTCTTTCAAGCACTTGATCCGGCAAAAACGGAATGTGAATAAAACCGGCTTTAAATGGCTTTTCAGCTAATTGCGCCTCGTGAAGCGCCACGTACATAATGTGATTGCACACGAAAGTGCCTGCTGAATTAGACACACTCGCCGGCACCCCTTGGTCTTTCATATGTGCCACCATCGCTTTTAGCGGCAACGTCGTCATATAAGCGGCTGGGCCTTCAGCTACAATCGCTTCGTCAATAGGCGCTTCCCCGCTGTTGTCTGCAATGCGCGCGTCGTCGACATTAATGGCCACGCGCTCCACGGTGATGTGTGAGCGGCCTCCCGCCTGACCCACGCAGATGACCACATCCGGTGCATGCTGCTCAATCAGCCCGCGCAAAACCTCGCCACTTGTTTTAAAGACAGTCGGTAGCATTTCTTTAATTACGGTGGCACCTGCCACGGTGTCCGGCAAGCGTTTAACGGCCTCAATCGCCGGGTTGATGGATTCTCCGCCAAAGGGGTCAAACCCCGTTACGAGTATTGTCATGATGATCTCCTTTTTTTATACTGGATTTTTTATTCATTACTGCGATTTCAGTGCATTGAACGAAGTCAAGCAATGAGTCCTGCGCATCTGACATGACATTGTAGGCCCAGATGACGTCCACGTGAATGCCGCGAACAACCAGGTCTTCAAAACAGAGTTCAAGTCGGTGGACGAGGGCTTTCACTTCTTCTTCTGTGGTACTGGCGAGCAAAACGGCAAAAGCGTCTTCCCCTACTCTGGCAACAATGTCGTCGCCGCGCACTTTTTCCTTTAAGAGCACGCCGATGGCATACAGCACTTGATTGCCCGTGTCAAACCCGTGGTTGCCGTTGATTTTTTTTAAGGCCAGCACATCGCCCATAATCATAGCAATGGGCAGGGTGCGATTGCGTTTAAGTAAACTCAGCTTTTCTTCAAAGTACTGTCGATTGTAAAGACCCGTCAACTGATCGTGGACACTTAAAAAATCCACTGTTTGAATGGCACTGAGTTCATTGGTCACATCGATTAAAGCACAATAATACGTCATTTCCTCTCGATCCAGCACCGGCCTACAGATAATTTTAATATCGTAAGCGTGCATGCCGTCGGTCATTTTCACCAAAATCTCTTGCGGTCTCATTTGCGCTTGAACCTCTTCAAAAAACTGGCGGATGTTGCTTTGGTCGTCGAACTCCACAAAATTCGTAAAAATGTGCTCACAGTTGCGTTCTACGCCAAAAGTGGCTTCAAAAGCTATATTAAAATCTACAATGCGGTATTCTGAGTTCAATACCGCATAATTGATAGGCGACTTCATAAAAAATATATCATAGCTCTGTTTCAACCGTTGCAGTTCCTCTTCTCTTTGCATGTGCCCCTCCAATTGCCATATTATAAAGTTTCTTTTACCCAATTTTTACATCATTATGTCAAAATGCTTACAAACTTTACAGGACTCTCAAAGAAGATTATAATTATAATGAATGCATATTTGCGAAAGAGGTGACCATCATGCAATCTAAATGGAAACAATGTCTGAGCATACTGACACTACTCGTCGTACTCATTTTCGTCAACGAATTCATGTTCCGCCTCAGTCCCAGCGCAATTTTCAGTTGGTTGTGGCACAATCCGTTGCCGGCACTTATGAACCTCGCGTTTTTAATCGCCGCCACAGCGCTGTTGACTTATTTAACGAAAAGACCCTATCTGGCCATATGGCTCGTCACTATTACCAGTTTATCACTTGGCATAGCAAATGCCAATAAGTTTAGCCTTAGGAGCACCCCTCTGGTCTTTGAAGACATTTTTCTTTTAAAGGAAGTCTGGGTGCTTCTGCCGAAGCTCATCAACACCAAGACGCTGGTCCTTATCGTCTTGGCCGTACCATTGGTTTACGGCTCGTTGAAACTCTTTAAAAAGCTCTTTGGGATTGTCAAGTTTGAAGACTATAAAAAGCCGATACACATCGCCTGTCTTTTAAGCGTCGTCATTCTCACCTTTGGCCAACTCGCCTATACAAACGATATGGATGCGTGGGACGCCGGGTTTATTTACTCGCTGTCAAACAGCACGCGACCGACGCCGAAAATCGATGACGCCATCGTCGAGAAAGCCCATGAGAAAATTGCGCCGATCCTAGACCAAGACCGCTGGCAGAAAGTGGCGCCGAAAGTGAAACCCAATGTCCTCGTGATTATGAGCGAATCCTTTTGGGATGTGCGAAAACTCGGCGTCGAGTTCGAATACGACCCGCTGCACTACTTCGACCAGTTAAAGACCGAGAGTCAATACGGCGAACTCTATGTTCCGGTATTCGGCGGTGGCACTGCCAATACGGAGTACGAGGTTCTCACGGGAATGAGCATCAAAAATTTCCCTTACGATTGGCATATGGTGTATCGGGAAGAAATCTTCGAACCGCACCCGTCGCTGGCCACAGCCTTTAAGACGTACGGCTATAAAACAGTTGCCTTACATCCTTATTACCCATGGTACTACCGTCGTAACGAAGTTTATCCACTTTTGGGCTTCGACGCCTTTATTTCCATAGAGGAGTTGGCACCGACGCTGGACGAAAGCGATTACCAGCCTTTTATATCCGACGCCGTCGTGACAAACGAACTTCTAAAACTCATTGAACAAGAGGAAAAGCCCGTGTTTAACTATACAGTGACCATGCAAAACCACGGTCCTTACGACGACAACCGTTACGAAGACCCCATCGCAGTGCGCACACCGCTTACTGAGGCTTCCGAAACGCTCTTGTCCACTTACACACAGGGCATTTCCCATTCGGAAACGGCACTTAGGCATCTGGTTGAATCGCTCAGAAAAATGGATGAGCCGACACTGGTGCTGTTCTTTGGCGACCATTTGCCGATGCTCGGAGACGACTACGCCGTTTACCGCGAGACGGGCTACATCGACGACGAATCGTCTGAAGCCTTAAAAGACGACTTGCGCATGACGACGGTGCCGTATGTGCTTTGGGCCAACTACCCGATTGAAACCGGTGAACAACCGCTTAAAAACGCATCGTTTATGAGCCCGGTGCTTCTGGAACAGGCGGGACTTAACAAACCGCCAATTTACGAGGCCATCGACCGCCTTGCCAGCCGCGCCCCCCTTTTTCTAAGAGATTACTTTATGACGCCTCAAGGAGAAGCTTACGCGAGTACCACAGAAGCTTACAAGGAAATCCAAGCCATATACGCGCAGCTACAAGAGCGCGCACTGTATCACGGTACAGACACACCCCCTGACAACTGATGTCGGGGGTTTTTACATAAAAGGGCCTTCCAAGTGACCCGATTGAAAAACGGACAATTAACCATTTGGCCAATGACAAATTCCTTATATAATAGAAGTAAGAAAAATGTAAAGTGAGGGATTGCTATGGTTAAATCATCGAAACACACGCAGATTGCTGTAAAAGACATCGTGCTCACCGGTTTGCTCATTGCGCTGGTTTTTGTCTCGACATTGTTTATCAATATTCAGCTGCCGGTTTCACTTAAAGGTGGGTTGATTCACATGGGTAACGTCGCGCTGTTTTTGTCTGCAATTTTATTTGGTAAAAACAAGGGGGCACTTGCCGGCGCTTTTGGTATGGGCCTTTTTGACATCGTCGGCGGCTGGTATCTTTGGGCACCGTTCACCTTTGTCATTAGAGGGGTTATGGGCTACATCGTCGGTGCTATCGCCTATTCCGGTGGCGCTGAAGGTAAGAGCTTCTTTAGAAACGCATTGGGCATCCTGCTCGCAAGCCTCTGGATGATTCCGGGCTACTACATCACAGAAGTTATTTTATACCATAACTGGATTACACCGCTGACTTCGATTCCCGGCGATGTTATCCAGCTGGTGTTCGGTACACTTGCACTCTTTGTCGCACCAATGATTATGAAAGCCATGGGGAGGTAGACGATTATGACTTTTAAGACGCCTATGCTGATGACCCCCGGTCCCACAGCAATAAACGAACGCGTGCGCCATGCGGCTGCGCGCCCTATTACCAATCCGGATTTAGACGCGCGCTATTTTCAGTACCACGGTGTCGTCTTAGACCGGCTTAAAACGCTCTTTAAAACGCAAAACGACGTAGTGGTACTCTCCGGAGAGGCCATTTTAGGACTTGAAGCCGCTTGTGCATCGCTAATTGAGCCTGGAGACCGCGTCCTCTGTATAGACAACGGCGTGTTCGGAAAAGGCTTTGGCGATTTTGCGAAGATGTATGGCGCTGAAGTCGTCACCCTCAAGGCGGATTATCGAAAAGCCGTCACTGAAGAGGTTCTCGAGAGCTTCTTAGAAGCCGACCACCACTTTAAGCTGGCCACGCTGGTACACTGTGAAACCCCGTCGGGAATTACCAACCCCGTCGACAAACTCTGCCCGTTGCTCAGTCGCTACGGTATCTTATCCGTAGTAGACGCCGTCTCAGCACTGGGAGGGGAAGAACTGGAAACCGATGCGTGGGAAATGGACGTCGTCATCGCCGGTACGCAAAAATGTCTTTCGGCAGCGCCTGGATTGACGCTGATGAGTATCGGTGAAAAAGCATGGCACCACATGGAAAACAGGCAGACACCATTTCCGGGCTTCTACACCAATTTGACGCTGTTCAAAAACTGCGTGGCAGATCAGTGGTTCCCCTATACACAGCCGATTAGCGCCATCTACCAACTCGATGAAGCCGTACAGGTGCTTTTAGAAGATGGTCGATTCGTCGCACGTCACAGAGAAATGGCCGAGGCTGTACGCGGTGCATTTGAAAAAGCCGGTTTGGAGCTCTATGCTCAAGAGGGCCATGCCAACACAGTGACAACCGTTATGGTCCCTTCTGAAATCGCCTTTGAAACGCTGTTCAACACCCTCGTGAACGACTACGGAATTATGATTGGCGGCGGTATCGACTATTTAAAAGGGCATGTGTTTAGAATGGGTCATATGGGTGAGGGCTGTTCTGAAGAGAACCTTTATAAGACGCTTAAAGCTCTGAATACGGTCTTTACTAAGGCAGGCGTCCCACTTGAAGTACCACTTCATACGACATTTGAAACCTTGATTCAACAAGAGTAGATTTCCCCCTCAACAGGGCACAAAAAAGTCACCTTCCGACAAACATCGGTGGTGACTTTTTGAGTTTTAACCAACAGCCTAAGCATTTTCATCTTCAATAGAGCGGTAAAACGCCTCTAAAAAAGAGTTGATTTGCGGCAAGTTGGGAACGAATCCAAGCTGTATGCCCGTCTTGTCGCAGAGGTCGCCGATCATGCCCTCTACAATGGCATTTTGCACATAGACCGCTTCCATCTTCCCCTGTGCCATAATTACTTCAGAAAGTTTTTTTAAAACAATGGCGATTTCGTCCATGTCTGGACCGATGCTTTCGTGTCCGAGCACATCGCCGCTTTCGCTGTCACAGATGACGAGCATTTTAGGCTGTATCCGTCGATTGCCGTCAACCCCCTCTACGCTCAGTGGGGCGTAATCGATGTCGACTTCAACGGAATAAGCGCTCTCCGGCTGTTTTTCCACCCGTTTGACAAGCAGTTGATCCGTTACTTCAATTTCCTCGACGAGGTTTAAGTCCAGCGGTAGGGCATCTATGGCGTGTACATAAGTCCCCAGCGGCATCTCATAGCGTCTGTGAACATATTCGCCAGAGCCGTAACGGCACTGGGATTTTATTTCTGTATCTTCAAGCACTTTTTTCAGTTCGTGCAACAGATGCGTCATTAAGAGCACTGCGAGTTCATCCAGTTCAGAGGGCTCGTACCCTTTTTTAAACGATTCGAAGACGGGGACGCTGCCATACACCGCTTCTCCAAGGAGCATCTGAGCGGCCTCGGCCTGTTCCGAGGTCAAACGCTCTACAGGTTCGTACTGACAGCTGAGATACGTTTGTTCGTAAAAGGCGTATCGCGGCGGGATGCCCAGCTGTTCCGAGGCAATGAGCCTGTAAAAGTCTCTAAACCCTTCGATGCCCATGTAGACGACAACCTCTTTAAACTCGCCTTCCATGCCCATAACGCTGATGTAGAACGAATCGCTAAACCCTCGCGGCGTCAAACCGATGAGTTCAATATCGCCGTAGACTTCCCACGGCTTGAGTTTTTGTATATCGTAGGCAATGTCATAAAGTGCTTGCCACTGCGCTTTTGTCGCTTGTTTCACTCGGCTGCCTCCTTCAATTGTATTTTAATTCTGACATTATTATAACAGCTTCGTTTCAAAAAACAAAATTTAAGTTATTTTTAATCTCACTCTAACCCTTTTGAAGCGCTCAAACGGTATAATGAACTTAATTAAAAAGGAGGCATTCATAATGAAATGGATTAAATACTTACTTACACTTTCAATGGTTCTCATCCTATTTGCCGGCTGCCAGCTGGAAAAGGCTGCAGAAAACACGCTTGATAAAATAGCGGACGCCACGTCTCAAGAACTCGACCAAGAGCAGTCTTATGAGCAATCCACTGAAGGATTTAAAACGCTGAAAATCGAAGTGGAAATGACGGTCACCGATTTGACGGTTCTCGAAAGCGATGACGATACGGTGTATTTCGACCAAAAAGCCAACAAAGAAGAACTTCTCGCCGATATGGACACCAAAGAAGACGGCGATACCCTTACCATCCGCTTTAAAAACGCGCCGAAGTTTAAACTGAACAACGCCGTCCAAAACAGCAAGGTAACCCTCCGCCTGCCAAAAGAACTGGCGACAGAGTTTTACACGACTATTGATGTGGGCGACCAAAGTCTTACAGGCGATGCCCTGACTTTCACACGTATTGAACTCCACTCCAATGTCGGCGACACCCAAGTAATCTTGGATCAATCCGAAGCGTTGGAACTGGTTAAGACAACTGGTGATGTGGGCGACGTCAAAGTCGTTCTCAAAGGCGATTACAAAGCGCTTACTCAAATTGACAACGACACCAATGTCGGCGATATCACCGTGGAACTGGCAGGCACTTTCGACGAAAAACTTTCTGTGAGAGAAGTTTCCAACGTGGGCGACATCAAGACGATACTCTCCGGCGACTTCTCTAAGGGACTCGACGCCAATATGGACACTGACACCGGCGATATTAAAGTCACAGCGCCTACAACACTCGTCGCAGCTGTTGAAACCGATTTGAACAAGTACACATCGGAGATTCACCTCAAAGGCTTCTCTTACCTAGTGGATAATGACAACACCTACTTCCTCAACGGCGCTAAAGAAGACGCCGACTATCAACTCGACCTCGATGTCAATGTCGGTGAAATTTACTTTGAAGCGCTCTAAACACCCATTTTAAAACAGCCCCTTTCTGCGGAAAGGGGCTGTTTTTTGTAGTGACAGATAGGCTTACTGCGTTTCTGATAGTTCGACTTTCTCAAGGCCGCTCCCATCAATTCGGATGCGGTACCAATGGTACACACTGTCTTTTTCTTTTGGACGTGCATGGAAGTAAAGCCAGTCCTCCATACGCATCAGATAGTTGTTAGATACAATTAGCGGCACGTCAAACACCTGAGTTTCCCCTGAAGCGTAATCGGTGTAGCATACGGTGTAATCGTCCATATCTTGCTTTTCTGGCTCTCGGTAGTATATATGATAGGCACCCTTTTCTTCGTATTGAACAGCGCGCCCACCAGTGCCTAAAGACTCCACTTCCATTGTATCGAGATTGTATCGGTTCCAGTTTGTGTAAAAAAAGTCGTCTATGATGTTGAATACACTCCCGCCCGTGATTATTGTATCTGAAAACACTTTGTTTTCCAAAGTCTCTAAATCTAAATACCAAAGTGTATCGAACCCATGAGTCATATAGTAAAGGCCCGAACCAATTATCATATAATCTCTTGGGTATATGTCTTCAAATACATGCTTTTCCTCAGTAACAATATTGTAAGCACATAAATTCCTCAAGGGCGCATTATCCAGTTCTACCGTATAATAAAGCTTCTCCCCATAGAGATACGCCGCTGAAGACGGTGCCTTTTCAATTTGCGTCAGTTCAGTGCCATCTTTTCTCATCTTATAAACGCGATAAGGGTTATCGTATTCGCCAACCTCTTCTAAGGGAGCGACAAAGTACAGCCAGTCGTCTTTATCCCATAAAAAGCTCACGCCAGTATCCAGCAGCACTTCTCGCGTCGTTCCATCGCGTTTCACTTTGTTCAGCCGGTACATTTCTTCAGAATGTACAACATCGTCTGAGATGTAGTAATACGAGTCGTCTATTGCCATCTTCTTAAAATGCATCCAGTTCATTGCCGCATAGGGTTCGTCTCCTAACGTTTTTTCTTCACCGGTGCTTTGGCAGCCACTTAGAAGAAGCAACATTAAAAGTAATATGCAACTGTATTTTTTCATATGAGCACTCCTTTTCACTAGTCGTTTGACAAAGGAAGAACCGGCTCAATTGGCGGCGACTTCACTTCAATGTAACGAATCAGCGGGTGAGCCTTTAGATACGCTTGTTCTCCCCCTACTGTCCGCGCTACTTCATCAAGAGGCAATTTATTTTTCTCTCGCATTTCCGGTGAGAGCATTTCAATTATCCGCAAAACATCTTCTGTGGGTATACCATAATTTTCCCTTATGAAATAAGGCATTGCAATGATATCCTCCATACCGTAGAGCACCCCATTTACCACGCGACCAACTTCGCCATAAGTTTCTCCTTGAGCATACTCAGTACCATCATCTGCCACTTCTTTCGGGGGACTTGTATCCTGCGTGCTTTGAGGTAGCACTATTTTTTCGAGGCCTGTCCCATCGGTCTGAATACAGTACAAATTGAAAGAATCACCTTTATCTGAAGCCTTCGCATAAAAGTAGAGCCTATCGTTTAGACACATTAACATCTCATCGGAAATCTCCAATGGCATATCGTAGCAATCCGTTTTGCCCGTTTCATACACGATGCGACAAAGTTTATTTCTACTCTCCCCTTCAGCCTTATCAATAAAATAAGCGCAAGTTTCATCATACCAAACCATTTCACTCCCAAGCCCCAGCAACCGTTGCCCTTGAGTTCTTACATCCACACACCTCCAATTGATTTTATAAGTATTGCGGTCGACTCTGAACCGTGAAGGCCTATCCGACTCGTTCCCCCATTCATAAGTGTACTCTTTTCCCGTTTCCAAGTTCCTCATTTCAAAATTTCCGGTATAGCTATCGATGTAATAAAGCTTTTGACCGAAAACCACATAGTAGTAGGGCGAAACCCCCGCCACCTCTTTCTTTTCACCAGTCGTTGTGTTGTAACCGTGCAACATCCAACTGCCTACGCTGTTAGACTGTACAATGTAGTACAACCAATCACCCGACAAATACGCCCCTGTGGAGGGATCTGTTTCAATCACGGCAAACTCTGTACCGTCTTTTTTCATTTTGCACACCCTATCTAGGCTACCATACCATTCGACCTCGCCAATAGGCGCAACAAAATACAGCCACGCTCCTTTTTCCCAGATAAAGCGTACCCCTGAATCCATAAGCACCTGCTGCTGTTTGCCGTCTAGGCTCACTTTGTAAAACATTTCTCTGCCCTCCAATGTGACTGAAATGTAGCGATACGCCTTATCTATTGCCATCGTCTTATGATGCATCCAGTTCATTGCCGCATCAGGTAACTTTTCGGTAGGTCCCCATTCCTCAGCGAAGTCTACGGTATTTTTAGAAGTCTGAGTCCATGACTCTATTAGATCGATATGATTGTCATAGATTTGCGGCGGCAGACCTTCTATAAAGTGCTCCACTAACTCATTTGTTATGCCGACATTCAACCGCTCTGCTTCTGTTAGCATCAAAACCTGTTCAATATCGTACGGTGCGCCGTCTACAACTAATAGCGCGCCTTCTGGAACTGTCTCATGGGGCTCACTACTAAACTCTTTCGTATGTGATTTCGACTGGTTACGCTCTACATTTTCAGATAGTTCGACTTTCTCAAGGCCGCTCCCATCAATTTGGATGCGGTACCAATGGTACACACTGTCTTTTTCTTTTGGACGTGCGTGGAAGTAAAGCCAGTCCTCCATGCGCATCAGATAGTTGTTAGATACAATTAGCGGCACGTCAAACACCTGAGTTTCCCCTGAAACGTAATCGGTGTAGCATACGGTGTAATCGTCCATATCTTGCTTTTCTGGCTCTCGGTAGTATATATGATAGGCACCCTCTTCTTCGTATTGAACAGCGCGCCCACCGGTGCCTAAAGGCTCCACTTCCATTGTCTCGAGATTGTATCGATTCCAGTTCGCATAAAAATAATCATCTATGATGTTGAATACACCACCAAATGTGGCAATCTCATCTGAAAACACTTTGTTTTCCAAAGTCTCTAAATCTAAATACCAAAGTGTATCGAACCCATGAGTCATATAGTAAAGGCCCGAACCAATTATCATATAATCTCTTGGGTAGATGTCTTCAAATACATGCTTTTCCTCAGTAACAATATTGTAAGCACATAAATTCCTCAAGGGCGCATTATCCAGTTCTACCGTATAATAAAGCTTCTCCTCATAGAGATACGCCGCTGAAGACGGTGCCTTTTCAATTTGCGTCAGTTCAGTGCTGTCTTTCTTCATTTTATAAACGCGATAAGGGTTATCGTATTCGCCAACCTCTTCTAAGGGGGCAACAAAGTACAGCCAGTCGTCTTTATCCCATAAAAAGCTCACGCCTGTATCCAGCAGCACTTCTCGCGTCGTCCCATCGCGTTTCACTTTGTTCAGCCGGTACATTTCTTCAGAATGTACAACATCATCTGAGATATAGTAATACGAGTCGTCCATTGCCATCTTCTTAAAATGCATCCAGTTCATTGCCGCATAGGGTTCGTCTCCTAACGGTTTTTCTTCAGGCGCTTCTAAAACAGTTCCCCGACATCCGACCAACGTCAACAAAAGTACCATCACAAGCCATTTATACCCCTTCATATGTATCCCCCATAAAAAAATATTTTTTTATAGTTTAACATATTATCGCCGGAAACGTCATCTTAAACCCTTACATTTTTCAGAAAATTACAAAAACCCAGTGAAGAAGCAATGACCTCCATCGAGGTGACAGAGGGCATTTCGTCGTCACTGGGTTTTAATTATTTTGAAGGATTGACGAGGTACATGGCGTGGTACGCGTCAAAAGTGATGTCTTCTGTTTTTATAAATTCTGCCACTTCTCTTCCGACAAATCGATAGTGCCAGGGCTCATACATATACCCCGTTTCCCCTTCAAGTCCCTTTGGGTAACGTAAAATATAGCCGTAAGTGTGCGCGTTGTCAGAAAGCCATCGAAAGGCCTCCGTATCTTCAAACCGCTCGGCAATCTGGTTGAGGTCTATGGCGAGCCCAGTCTCGTGTTCAGAATGTCCCGGACGCGCAGAAAAGCGATCGGCTTCAGATTTACCACTACGTGCCACATAGTTGTCGTAGAGGCGTTTTTGAAAATCATGTGTCCTGTAAGCAGAGACAATGGTCAAGGACACGCCCTCGGCTTTTGCCGCACTGTGCATCTCTACAAAAGCATCTAAAGCTCTTTGGTCGAGTCTGTAGGTCTTCGAATCGTTCAAATGATAGGACGCCGGCACATCAGTCAACTGTTCGATTTTGTAGTCCGCAGGAATTTGATTGAACTTGTTGCAGAGTACCATAAGCGTGTTCATCTGCGCTGCCGGCTCAATGGCATCGTCGCTGTAAAATGCGTAATCGAGCTTCATGTTGACCTCTCGCACCACACGCGCATCGTCGTATTCAGGGTAACGCGTAGCATATGCCTCATACCGCTCGGCATTTTCTGACGTGTAATAAGGCACCTCTTCAAAAGGCAAAGCCGCCTCCACAGTCGGTGTCTCAACTACCGGCTGCGCTTCTTCTGCCATAGGGGGTTCCGCCACTGCCGGCACTTGTCCATCTTCTGACAACATACTTTGAATCCCCTTAAAAGCCCATCGCCCTCCTAATACAATTAGTGCCAATACTGTGAGTACCCTCACGCGAAACCAAAAACGCTTTTTTTCAATTTCCTGCCTAGTCATCTCTTACTCCTGTCATATCTTTTTATTGAGGTTGAATTTCTTTTAATATTATAATGGAAAAAGCCCAATTTATCTACTTTTCCTATCGTGAAATCAATAACAAAGGTTTACTTTTGCTGAAATTGCGTATTATAATAAATACAAGTTAGAAATTGGGGGCATCTGTTTTTCACAAGTGATTGTCATACCGATAATCCTACCAAGCATTCCATCAATCAATACATACATCATCTGTGACTACTGGGGGATTCCATTTCTTACACACATGCCGATAGAAAACTCTATCCTTATTTTACATGTAACGAAAAAGGCAAACCTAGCGAAAGCTTGGGACGCAAAGTCTGGAGTCTAAGGTGGTTTACCACGATGATCGTCCGACTGCCAAAATCAATTTTTTGGCAAAGGAGTGTTTACATGCGAACCAAAAAAATCTTTTCCCTTCTATTGAGCTTACTGCTCATAGTCGGCACCTTGCCGCCACTGTCTTTTGCAGCGGCATTGACGCCGATATTGTCGGATTCTGGCGCCGATGCGCCAACACCTCTTCCGACCGCGCTCTCTGACGGACAAGTATTTACCGATAAGTCCGTTTACGACATGGGCGACGGCAACTTTGAAATCAAACTCACCGCACTCGGGCAAAACTTCAAACTGGACAATCCCGATCCACAGGAACTCATCGACGTCTTACTGGTCCTGGACCGCTCCGGTTCAATGGGCAGCAACGGCAGAATGACTTCCATGAAAAACGCCGCAAAATCGGCTATCGACAAGATTCTAAGTGTCGACGGCAACCGCGTGGCGATTTTGCCGTTCAGTTCTTACGCCAATTACAGCAACCGCGTCGACTTCACTAACAACGCGACGACGCTTGAAAACAAGATCGACGACTTGGAGGCAGATGGTGGTACATTTACACAGGACGCTTTCAGAGACGCCAGCAGAATGATGACCAACCGTTCCGACACCTCTCGCAAACCAATTATCATCCTTATGAGCGATGGCTACCCAACTTACTACTACAAGAAAAACATGTTTGGAACTGAATACCGCGGTGGAAACGGTGCAAACAGCAGTGGTGACCACGTCTGGGAGACTGTAAAAGAAGCCATGAAGGCGAAAAACGCCACCGCCAACCTCGACATCTACACCATTGGTTTTGAAATTGGGACATCACCCTACGCCATTGCCACCCTCATGCCGACAGAATCAAATACTGTCTATTACAGAGGCGGCGATGCTTTCAACCACAAATACTGGTCTGACGGTAGCAGCACCACTGTCGACGGCGCTTCTGAGCTCCTCGACATCATCGTCGATATTATCGACCCGTACATCAATGTCAAACCAATTGAAAAGCTCTCGTCTGGCACTTATTCAAACGTCGTCATCGAGGACGTTCTCGGAGACGCTTTTGAAGTGGACGGCGCCCTTCCTACAGGCGTCACACAAGACGGCAGCAAACTCACTTGGACCATCCCGGGAGATGAATTTAAAACAATGGACTCAGGCGCCACTTCTGTAGACACTGAGAAAGTCAACGCCGTTATCATCAAAGTCAAACTTAAAGACTCGGCGTCTGCTGGAACACACTACACCAACGATAGCGCCAAGTCGAAATTTACAGTACATGAAGGCAACCCATACACACCGTATGAAGACAATCGTGGCAGTTTACTCGAAACGACACTACCAAACAACGGTTGGGTCGTCCTCACTATGCCGAACACCGAAGTCGCCCTCACCATTAACAAAACGGTCACAGGGCCGGTAACTGGTGACAACACCTTTACCATTAACCTCTACGATGCGCCGACAGGCGGCAACCTCGTCAGCGGCCCTCACGCCATTACCGTTTCAGGTGCCGGTACAGCAAGTAAAGTCGCCCAACTCAGTATTGAAGACTCTAAGTTCGATGCAAATGGTCAGGTGACTTACTATGCAGACGAAATCGATACCGCCCCTGAATTTTGGAATTACGACAACAGCGCGCGTAAACCGATTCTCATCAACAGAGGCGATACCAGCGCATCAGTCACTTTTACCAACCAATACGCTCCAAAAGGGTCTGTTGCCGTAACCAAATCTTGGACAGGCAATGGTCCGAAATATGACATTACGTTTGAACTCCAAGAAAAAATTGCCGAAAACACATGGCAAAAAGTCGGCGATGCCTACGGTATTTCTGCTGGGAGCACAGCACCTGTGGTCATCGGTGGCTTGGATCTGAATAAAATCTACCGCATCGTCGAAACACCGATTCCATTGGATTACGATGCTGAATACAGTCAAACGACTTTCACTTTTACACCGACAGCTCTGGAAACGGAAGTCGAGATCACTAACAATTACAACACGCCAATCGGCACCATTGAAATCAATAAAAACTGGTCAGACGACGACAACGCGTCCGGTAGAAGACCGACTCAACTTCAATTTAAATTGACCGGTCCAAACGGGACAGAAATGCTCACAATGGTTCCCGACACCTCAGACAACTGGCAGAAGATTTACCAGACAGAAACTTTTGGCACTTATACCATTGAAGAAGTTGTCCCACAAGACTACACCGTCACAGGCAATCCGCTGAGCGCAACCATTACACTTTCACCAGTTGCCGGCCGAAAAGCCAGCGTGACGTTTAACAACACCTATGTTGAACCGACTGCCACTGTTACAGTGAAAAAGGCGTGGGCGGAAGACAACAACCACCTCGCTTTCAGACCGGAAACCATAACCGCTAAGCTCTACCGAGACAGTACTTTTGTACAAGATGTAGAACTCTCATCAAGCGCTTGGGAAGTCACTTTGGAGAACTTGCCATTTGGCACTTACACGGTGGAAGAAGTCGCAGTTGACGACTACACCACTACCTATAGCGCACCGATTGAATTGACCATCGACGGCGAGCGCACTGGAACCCTGAACATTACGAACACATTTAACAACCCAACCGGTAAGTTAAACGTCGTGAAAAACTGGGTTGAAGACGTTTCACCAGACCTCGTCAGACCGGCGAGTATCGACGTCACCCTTTACGGCTCAAATGGTCCAATCGACACCATCAACTTAAGTGCAAGCAACAATTGGCAATATACGTTTGAAGAACTCCCTCTAAACGACACCTATTATGTCACTGAAAGTTCAACAGACGCTGAGAAATTTGCGAATTATGAGCAAAATATCGTCTACTCTACAGGTGGCACCAGTATCGCGTATGGTCCAAACACGAGAGAAGCGACTGCGACTTTAACCAACACCTACGCTAAAGGCACCGTTACCATCACCAAATCTTGGGTCGATGGCAACAACCCAGAGGCTGAACAACCGTACCAAGTTGAAGTCTCTCTATACAGAACAGTGCATCAAAACCTCATGCCGGTTAGCTTAGAAATACCGGTCGAACCGGAACAGCCTGCTGATGAAGAGCAACCGGCTGACGAAGAACAGCCTGCTGATGAAGAACAGCCTGCTGACGAAGAACAGCCTGCTGATGAAGAACAACCGGCTGACGAAGAACAGCCTGCTGATGAAGAACAACCAGCTGACGAAGAACAGCCTGCTGATGAAGAGCAACCAGCTGATGAAGAACAACCAGCTGATGAAGAACAACCGGCTGATGAAGAACAACCGGCTGATGAAGAACAGCCTGCTGATGAAGAACAACCGGCTGATGAAGAACAACCGGCTAATGAAGAACAACCGGCTAATGAAGAACAACCGGCTGATGAAGAACAACCGGCTGATGAAGAACAACCGGCTGATGAAGAACAACCGGCTGATGAAGAACAACCGGCTAATGAAGAACAACCGGCTGATGAAGAACAGCCTGCTGATGAAGAGCAACCTGCTAATGAAGAGCAACCTGCTAGTGAAGAGCAACCGGCTAATGAAGAGCAACCGACAACCTCTGTTGCCGAAGCCATTCAAGCGGCACCAGTTGAAGAGCTCGTTGGCACGGTAACCTTGACGCGAGATAACCCGAGTTACACGTTTGTCGGATTAGAAACGGGTACGCATATTGTCTACAGAGTTTCAGAAGTTTCAGTACCGTTCTACACCAGTGCTTACAGTGTTAACGACTTCACTCTTGAAAACAATCAAGCGGTTGAAATCACCAACACCTATACCGATCCAAAGGGCAGCCTTACCGTTTCTAAAGTTTGGAATCACGGCAACAACCCGAACCCACCGTCTGAAGTCACCGTCGATTTATTAAAAGACGATGCCGTTGTAGATACTGTGACGTTTACAGCTTCACACACCTTTACAGATTTAGACCTCGGTTCAACGTACAGTGTGAGAGAACACGCCGTCACACAGTACACCACAGAAATTTCGAACAACAGCTACAGCCCAAGCAAATCCAACGGCACCGTTCCTCCTGGCTCAATTGCGATTACCAACACGTATATCCCAGAAGTCGGCAACTTGAGATTTGTGAAATCATGGGAAGTCTCAGATGGCGTTCAAGTGCCAGATAGCATCGACATCCGAATTGAAAGAATGGTCGGCGATGTCATAGACGACAACTTTATTAGAACCTTTACACTCACAGCTCAGGACAACTGGACGATGCTTTTAACAGGCCTTGACGTCTACGGCCCTGGCGGTGTGAAGTACACTTACAAAGCAACTGAAAGTGGTAGCGGCTTAGACCTCTACGACGAAGAAAACACAGAGACACCTGTCCTTGTACCAAACGAAACCGTCGACTTGACCATCGTCAACGCGTACGCACCTGAGAAGGGCTCGCTTACGATTGAAAAACGTTGGTTTGACGAAGAAGGCGAACCGATGCAAGCACCTGTTGACCAAGTTGAAGTTCAGCTCTACATCAACGGTGTGGCAGAAGACGCCACAATGATTCTATCTGAAAACAACAACTGGACAGTGGTACGTGAGAATCTGAACGTAGAAAACACATACCGCATTGAAGAAATCACCACTTTAGAAGCTTTTGAAGTTTCGTACGACGGTGAAGAAATCACCTTTGAATCCGGAGCACTTGAAGCGACTTCAGTTATTTTAAACAACCGTACCAAAGATGCACCGGGCATCGAAGTCACAAAGACCGCGCTGACACCACTGGTTACATTGGCTTCTAATCAACGGGCAACCATCCGATACGAAGTCGTGATTAAAAACAGCGGCAACAGAACTCTCGACGGCATCTTCTTTAACGATGCGTTGACAACGCCGACAGGGAGCATCAAAACTTACGATCCGGCACCATCAGAGATCTTAACAGATGGCACTGTGAAATACACGTTTGACAGTCCGCTTAAGCCTGATGAAAGTATGACCTTTAACTACACAGTGACCGTTTCCGTCGCCGGAACTTACGACAATCAAGTCAATGCCTACGGCTACTATGGTGACCTAGAAGTTACTGACGAAGATACGGCCACCGCAACCGTCAACCCAACACCGGTTATCCCAGATCCGGATCCAGACCCGAATCCAGATCCAGATCCGGACCCAACAGGTCCTTCCGGCACCGTCATCGTCAATTACGTCGATACCGAAGGCAACACGTTGGCACCGTCTTTCAGCTTTACAGGTGAAATCGGTACCGGTTACGGCACTTCCGCAAGAAGCATTGCCGACTACGAACTGGTCGAAACACCTTCAAATGCCACTGGTGCATTTGAAAGCGGTACAATAGAAGTCACCTACGTCTACTCAAACGGCGAAGAACCTATTGATATCGATGATGAAGACACACCGCTCGGACCGGGTACCGATACGGATACCGACACACCAGAAGAACCTACGGACACTGTAGACATCGACGATGAAGATACGCCACTTGGACCGGCATTACCTGAAACAGGCCAATTGCCTTACGAATGGTATTTCCTCGTCGGCAGCATGATTTCCGCTTTTGGTATCTTCCTTAAGCTTCAACGCTAAGCGCACAACAAAAAAAATCAGTACAGTCTTTGACTGTACTGATTTTTTTACTGTTGACGCTCCATTACAATGAAAAACGATTTATGCACCAACACATAAATCGTTTTAAAGTCTGCTATTCGATTAAATCTGTAGAAGATCTTACTGGAGGGGGATCGTAGAGCACCTCTGCTCCTCTGTTGGAATTGTCCATCATTGCAAGCACCCCAGAAACATTTGTTGCCATTAATACAAAAAGAACCATGGCCGAAACAACTCTTTTTTTCATTACACGCAACCTCCCTTTTGTTAGTAAGTTCATTAAACTTACCAATAGTGTATCACATTTTTTTAATTTTGTAAATATTCTAACGAATTTTTATTAGAATTTTTTACAAAATACACCATGCAGTACTGTGTGAGTTGCGCCTCTCTAAAATCAATGGTTTCAACGGTCTTAAACCCCATATGTGCATAGCGTTTTTGATTTTCTGCACTCTGCGTTTCCAGTGTCAACCCCACAACCTCAGGTGGACAGGCGGCGCATACAGCATCAAACCACGCTCTAAAATACCCTTTCCCTCGTTGCGACGGCGACACAACCATTAAATCGAGGTGTCGGTAAACAGGGGCATCAAAATGCCGTTCAATCCACGCCGAACTCATTTTGGACACCGCCTGAAACCAACGCCGATACCCTGTTAGGCCCACGTATCGCACCATGGGCAAAGCCTCGACTGCAAATCGAATTTGCCGAAAGCGTTCGACAAGCCCCCCTTTGTAAAGCATCGGGTCATATACGACGCCCACTGCATGACCGTCTTCCGATACCATAAAAGACGACGTCGACGCCAAATAACGACAATAGGCTTTAAAAAAAATGGACAGACACGCTTTCCGCGTCTCCTCCCGAGGAAATATATACTCATACAAGGGGTCCTCCATAAAGTTGTCGGACAGCAAGCGCTCGATCTCAGCCCGTTTGTCAGCAGAGCGCTTCATATCAACGCTGTTAAAATTCAAGACAATTCCCTCCTTTTATACCATAAAAAATCCCCGAAGAAGTCATTTCGAGGATTTATCCGTCGCGCCCTACAGGACGTCGGTGTTTAGAACGCTTTTTAAATACGCCAAAAAAGGCTCTTTTAAGGCTTCTTGACGCAACGCCATTTCAACTGTCGCCTCTAAGAAGCCCAGTTTGTTGCCGACGTCATAGCGTTTGCCTTCAAATGTGTAAGCACATATTTTTTGCTTTGATAAAAGGGTATTTAAGGCATCCGTCAACTGGACTTCTCCATTTTTCCCCGCCGCTGTGTTCCCTAAAACTTCGAAAATTTCAGGCGTAATCACATAGCGCCCCAATATGGCCACATTTGTCGGCGCATCTTCTACAGCGGGCTTTTCAACGAGTTCCTCTACAGCATACAGACCTTCTTCCATAGAAGTGCCACTGACGATACCGTATTGGTTGACATTGGACATGGGGACTTCTTGGACCCCTAAAACAGACGTCTGAAGGCGATCGTACTGGTCGAGCAACTGCTTTAAGCACGGTTTTTCCGGGGCATATACAATATCGTCCCCAAGTAAAACCGCAAAGGGCTCATCGCCCACAAATGCTTTGGCACAGTGGATTGCATGCCCAAGACCTTTCGGCTCTTTTTGGCGGATGTAGTGAATATCCGCCATTTCCGATACGCGGCGAACACAGGCCAAAAGTTCGGCTTTTTCTTGTTTTTCGAGCAAGAGTTCAAGTTCTATAGAGCGGTCGAAATGATCTTCAATGGCGCGCTTGTTGCGCCCGGTAATAATCAAAATTTCTTCTATTCCGGAAGCTATAGCCTCCTCGATAATATACTGTATCGTCGGCTTGTCTACAATCGGCAGCATTTCTTTGGGCATGGCCTTTGTCGCAGGTAAAAACCGCGTGCCCATCCCCGCTGCGGGAATTACGGCTTTTCGCACCTTTTTCATTTCAGACCTCCTCGAGGGACGCCGGCCGTTTTCAGTCGATCGATTAGCAGGCTTAAAAAGGCTTGGTCATCCACTTCCAGTGCAACATCTACATTAGGGGTTATTCCCCACTTGCCGTTGAAGTCGCAGATGGTCTGACCATCGCAGTAAGTGCTGTTTTGCTCCACAGCGACGAAATGCCTTTGTGTTTTAACGAGGTCAGGGTTAATGGCCACCGCTACTGCAAGCGGGTCGTGCATCGGACAGCCATAGATGCCGTCGTCCATGAAATAACGATCCATATACTGCTTGGTCACGCCTTTCACAAATTGTGTCAGGGGTTTCGAAGCGTCGAGTGCCTCCAAATGTGCCTTTGTTAAAATAGCCTTTTTAGTCACGTCGAGACCGATCATCGTCACTTGCGCACCACAGTTAAACGTTTTGTCTACGGCTTCTGGATCTATGGCGATGTTGAACTCCGCCACAGGTGACTCGTTGCCGCGCCCGAGCACCACGCCGCCCATAATGACGATGTTCTTCACCCACTGGGCAACTCTAGGCTCTCTTTCCAGTGCCAGCGCAAAGTTGGTCTGAGGACCGGTCATCACAAGTGTTACTTCACCTTTGTGTGCTTCAAGTTGCTCAATTATAAATGAAACAGCGTCCTTACCAGTTGGCAGCGCCACCGCCACATCCTCAAGTTGCCCCGCCATTCCGGAGGCCCCGTGAACTTCAGTAGCATAGCGTATGGACCGCTTTAGCGGTTTTGCCGCGCCCATGTGAACAGGTACAGTGGTCACATCGATTAAGTCGAGAACGCGAAGGGTGTTCTTTGTCGCCGACTCCAAATCGATGTTTCCCGAAACCGTGGTAATCCCTAGGAGCGTCACCTCCGGTGCAGTCGCCGCTAAAACAATCCCAATTGCGTCGTCGATGCCGGTGTCGACATCGAGTATCATTTTAATTTTATCTGTCATTTTATGCCTTCCTTACAAATATGCACACAACAATGCCAACGCCTCATCCCGCTCGGGGATAGGCCACAAGATAAAGTCGTGCCAAAGATTTTTAAATTCAATGCCTTTAATCCGCGTCCCTATTAAATCCGCCGCCTCAATGAGCTTTAGACAATCGGGTTTCAGAATCTCCTCACTGGTATAGAGGACTAGGATATCACCGAGACCATTGAGATCGCCATAGATGGGTGAGACTTTGTAATGCGCCTTCCCGAGCACACGACTGTACACCGCTCCGATTTCTCGTGTTTTCTCAATATCGAGTACCACATCGCGCTCGGCGAGAGCGGGAATTTCAGGATTTGAAAGGCTGACGTCGAGCCACGGCGATATGAGAATGTTGGAGACCGGTTGCTTTAGTCCCCGCTGCTTGATTTCAACGGCGACAGCCAGTGCAAGGCCACCTCCAGCCGAATCCCCCATTAGCGTAAACACCTGGTCGGGATTCTCGGCGACAAGTCTCTCGTACAACTTGATTGCCACATCAAAAGTTCTAGTCGCTTCATTTTCAGGTGCCAAGGGGTATTCAATAAACGTTATTTGGCAACGGTAGGTCTCTAATATGCGCTTCATCCAGAGAAAATGGCCGATAGCCGCTTCAAACGCGTACCCACCGCCGTGGAAAAAGACCACATGCCGCTCACAAGACTGCCCTACCGTAAAGTAGCGACACCCGTCCAGATGCTTTTCGGCGACTTCGTAGAGCTTGAGTAAAAACTTCGGCAACTTATTGCGGCGAATGCGCGGTGGGTTGATAAAATCGAGACTTTCTTTGTACCCCATGGTCTTGAGCGCATCATGCGCCAGCTTCGCTTTTGCGCTGAGCATAGCTCCCTCCTATCTGCCTTCTAATCTTGTCTTCATACATCTTCTGATCCGCTCTGTACATCATGGCCTTTACGGTGGTGTCGCAGCGCGCGTCATAGGTCACATCGCCAAAGGCGACGCCAAACGGGTAAGTCACTGAACGACTGGCTTGATCGATTTTCTTATGGAAAAGGACTTCCAATTTATTGAACAGCGCGTCATCGCACTGACTGCCTTCAATAAGGCATGCATACTCATCGCCTCCAATTCGATAACATGTCCCCACGAGGCCAAAGGTCTCCGAGATACAAGTGTAGGCCAATCGAATAGCCCGGTCGCCTTCTACATGCCCATACTGGTCGTTGATAATCTTCAGTTTATTTAAGTCAAAAATGACCAGCCGTAGCGTTTTGAGTTTTTCAGGGGCCTTAAAAAATGCCTCAAACGCCTCTTCAAAGGCCGTTCGATTAGGCCCCCCTGTAACGCGGTCCTCATAGGCGAGTTTTTGGTAATACTCGGTCTCAAACGAGGCTCTTAACGCATCTAAAAGTCTCTGAACCGTGTGAACGCCCAGCGTTACCACAAAGGATAAAAACCCTAAGCGCACCCAAAGCGACACGGCGATAACCCCAATAAAGTAAAAGTGAATCAACTCAAATATTCCGAATATCAAAAGGGCGAGCAGGGCCTTAAAAAAGTACAGGGCTTCTTCATTGCGTTTGTTCTTAATTTCATAGAGCATCGTGTACGCCAACATTAAAATCGTCAAAAAAATGGTAAAATGCGTTATGCGAACCGATTCGTAAAAATCCATTATTGAGAAAAGCTGCATCAGTAAAATGGCAACTGCTTCGAAAGCGAACAAGCGCACAGCAAATGTATAGTACTTTTTATAACCGATGAGTACAAACTCCCTAACGAATAGTAAAATGGGAATGGGGAAGAGCGTCAGCATGATGTAGGCGCTACTGCCTATGTAAAAGGCGCTGCCGACAAAGAACTGAATGAGCCTAGATTCAGCAATCAGCCAAAGTGAAATACTGATGGCAAATAGACCCAGGTAGAGAAACTGCTTGCGATTAGGCAATCTAAACAGCATCGGAAAAACCACCATAACGGCACCGATGACGAGGATGATAAAGGATGTCACAAAATCCCAACCATGTGTCTCTATCACTTCCAGCATAACATCGCCTTGTCCACCGTAAAAAACTGGGTTGAGGTAGCCAGACATATCCTCATAAGGCGATGACAATCTGATTTCAATCGTTTTGCCCGCTGATTTCGGTGGAAGCGTCATCACATGCCAAGCGCTGGCCACGGGCATCGATAGCCCTCGTATCGATTCAAACTGTCGACTGTAGAGTTCGACGCCATCTAACCAAACAGAAACGCGCTGCAAAGAGCCGCGAAAGCAAAGGGTCTGCTCGGCGTCAAAAGCCTCTGGGAGAACTTTTTTAACAGCGTACTGCATATTCTCCGGCAGATGGTAATGTGTCGGGAGAGGCGCTTCTACCGCCTCTGTGCGCCCGTCCGTTTCAAAAGTCCAACCGCTGTCGAGATACGCGACACCCCTTTGATGAAGTTTTAGAGTCTCGCCGTAAAAAAAGCGAGATAAAAATACCAACAGTACGACAATTAAAAGCGTCCAACTGTATGTGAATAAAAGCTTTCTCTTTTTATCAAACATGCGTCACCTTCAAGACTTTAATACGATATGTATCGCCGCTTAAAAAGCGGCACACTCAGCTTAGAATGTTCACAACGCCTTTGCTGAGAAAGGTCACGGCAAAAGCCGCGATGAGGTTTCCGGCGAATATCGCCGGAAAAGCCCACTTAAACCGAATATTGAGGAGCGCCGCAGCCAAACTGCCGCTCCAAACACCGGTTCCCGGAAGCGGAATGGCCACAATGAGAACGAGTCCCCAAGCGCCGTATTTTTGAACCTTTTGTCCGCTGTTGTTTAGCGAGAGCTTGGTAAGGCCCTCGACCAGCGTGCCAAAGGCCCGCGTTTTTTTCAGCCAGTTGAAGACCGGCCTAACCGTAAACAAGATGACGGGGACGGGCAACATACTCCCTACAATGCTGAGCAGCATCGCATGCCATGGCTCCAAGCCCAATGAAATACCCACGGGAATGGCGCCTCTTAGTTCCACAACCGGCATGGCCGCCGTCAACAAGACTTTAAATTCAATGGACAAAAAGTCCAACAGTTCTGATAGAGTTGTAAACATACGCTCACCTAAACGCTAAAACAGTTCATAAGCTAGATATTTTTACCCCATTTTACAGTTGTGTAAACAGCATCTTTATGCGGAATATCTCTATGAATATAGTTAAAAGTGGCTTTTATAGACGCTAAAATACAGGTTGATTTCGGTACTGCCCCGTCTTGAAGGCCTTTGTACATTAGGTGCATCGGAAACGCACCGTCGTATGTCGGTAAGGCGTAAACCATTGGCAACACACTGGCGCCGAGATTTTCGTAATATCGAATCCGGCGCAGCTGATTTTCATCTTCTCCTGTGGGCATTTCTACCTCTAGCAACATACTGGTGTACTTCGGCATATAATAGGCACACAATGCGTTGAAAAAACGGCTGCCATAGCCTTTTGACCGCTGTTCTTCATCGATGGCGATAAAGTCTAACCACAGCGTTTGCGTCTCTTCAATTGTATGCAGTAAAGCAAACCCCACATACGCGTCACTTGTCTCGTCAAACGCTTCAATAATGTCGTAGGCACCGTCGTCTATTAAGTTATAAAAAGTGCGCTTCGATTTGAGCTCATTTGGTGGAAAGGTCGCCTCCAAACGCTCGTAGATACGCTCAAAAGCCTCCCTAGGTTGTTTAATTATTTTCATCGTCTCACCTCTCGTCTTAGCATACCAAATTCCCATATAAAAAGGAAGACAAGACAACCATCTCTAAGTGAACTTTAAGATAAAATCGGGTATGTACTTAAAAGGCCATAAAGAACGAGAAAGGAGTATATCATGAGGTTTGTGTACAAAAATCTGTTTCTGCTCACCTGTCTTCTACTGATGTTGGGAACGACCGTTTTTGCAACTAATGACGCCGGCGATGTCGTCGTCTTTCACCTCTCAGAAGATGGCGACGTTTTGGCACCACCTGTCGTCATGAACGGTCCAATAGGCGATGCCTACTACGCTGTTGCACTGGACTTTGAGGGCTACGGTCCGGGACAAATGCCGGAAAACGCCGTGGGGTTTTACGGGCACGACAGCGTCCGCGTAGAAATACGCTACCGCCCCCTCACAGTCACCTCATCGGACACTTATGTCACTGAGGAAAGCCTCTCTGACACCTACGTCACTGAGGAGAGCCTCTCTGACACCTATGTCACTGAGGAGAGCCTTTCGGCACCTACGTTGACAGATGAAGACATACCGCTGTCAGACGCTTTGCCTCAAACCGGACACGCACCTGCCGGCATTGCATTTGGCATCGGATGCGGTCTTTTGCTCTTAGGTGCCTATCTAAGACGCTAACAGCTTCTTAACACAGCCTCAAGGCGCTGAAGTACCTCGACACAATATGCCTTATCACTTGCCGGCACCTTGAGGCTTCCCACTTTAGTTGCCCAGAGCTCAAACGATTCTGCATCCCGATCCAGATACACAGCTTTGTAAGCATGCCCTATAATTTGCTGCGTGCTCTCCGCTATTAACAGAGGTGCCAACTTTTCAAATACGCCCTTGGCGTCGTCAAACCGTTCTTCTGTGCACATCGCCATAAACACACACAGCATTGCATCGGCTTTAAGATACCCCGGTGCAGCCGTCAAATGGTCTTCCAAGTCGCCTGCAACTTTTAGCCACAAAGCTGTTTGATTTTCATAGTGTGCCTTAGACCCTGTGACAATAGCAAGAGAATAATCGAGGACATCTTCAAAATCCGAATGGTAAGGGGTCGTTACTTCTACTTCTGAATAGAGCTTTCCGTTGCCCAATGCACCGGATAAATTGAAGAGAGCACGAATCTTTGCACTTTGAGGCACCTCTCGGTACAGACTCTTAAAGTAAAGACCGTCTGTCAACAGCATCCCCTCTTTTCTAGGCCAAAGGTTAAATAAGAAAAACAAACCGTTCAACGCGAGCAAAAGCCCGAAAAATCGTCTGGTTAGAGCACTGTCTATTCCAACAGCAAAAGCGATGATCAACAAAGCGCAGACCAGTGCGTTCATCAACAAGCCCCCCAGAAAGAACCATGCGTAAGCCTTGTTGCCCACGGTTTCATCTTTTGGCATCATCGCACAGTAACCGATGTAGCTCTGGCCTTTTCGCATCTTTTCAAGGCGCCATTTCAGTCGATCATTTACCCGCACAACGGTTAAAATCAGAGTGTTAAATCGAATCAGGCGAAAACCGACCAACGCGCCCATACACAGGTGTCCGAGTTCGTGTACGATAACGGTAAGGTAAAATGCAACCCCTAAAAGTGGTATCAGTGAAAGATAGTCCACAGGGGAATAAATGCCTAAAAAACCACTCAGCACGCCAAAGCGGCCTTCAAGGGCACCGATTACCCCACCTATAATTATGAGCACGACATAATACAACCCTTTTTTACGTTGCTTTTTCATTGGACAACGCCTCCCATTTTCAAAAACTTTAGTACCATCATAACACAAAAAGTCCGATAGATTTTGAAAGTTATCAGAATCTAACAGACTTTTAATCTTAAAGCGCTTTGTACAAAATGTGGGGAATCCCCTGCTCGTGGACAATTTGCGCGTCGACTTCGTAAATCTCTTTAATCACCTCCGGCGTCAAGACTTCTGAAGGTGTGCCACTGTAACACATCACACCGTCTTTCATGGCGTATAAATGGGTACAGTACGCTGCGGCTATATTGAGGTCGTGCACAGCGGCAATCACTGTACACGGCAATTTCTTAACCGTTTTCATAAAACTGAGTTGGTGTTTGATGTCGAGATGGTTGGTGGGTTCGTCGAGAATCAAAAACGGCGTCTCCTGCGCCAGTGCCCGCGCGAGCACGACGCGCTGTTTTTCACCGCCTGATAAAGACGCATAGCTGCGGTCCTTGAAACCGTACATATCGACTTTCTTAAGCGCCTCTAAGACGATGGCCGTGTCCTTATGGTAATCGCCTTCTAGAAACTTCTTGTAAGGCGTTCGACCCATTCGGACGATTTCCTCCACTTTAAAATCAAAGACGTAATCGTTGTGTTGCGTTACAACGCCTATAGTTTGCGCCATTTGGCGCGTTTTGATTTTATCCACAGAGGTTTCATCCAGGAAAATAGCACCTTTAGAAGGTTTAATGGCTTTGTACAAACAGCGTAAAAAAGTACTTTTGCCACATCCGTTGGGGCCGATGATGCCCACAAATGCCCCTTCAGGGGCAATAAAATCCACACCGTTCAATATCTGCTTTGTTTCGATTTCATAAAAAACCGATTGACTTTCTATGACCATTACGCGCCTCCAAAATGATAGGATCTTCTAAGCATCAAATAGATGAAAAGCGGCGCGCCAATCATGGAAATCACAATGCCAATGGGCATATCGCTTCCCTTGACAATTACACGCGACGCGAGATCGGCCCACACTAGGAAAATCCCTCCGGCGAGGGTTGCCACCGGCAAGACCTTCTTGTGGTCTGTTCCAACGAGCATCCGCACACAGTGTGGCACGATAAGACCCACAAAGCCGATAATCCCCGAGCTGTACACCACAAAACCGACGAGTAGCGACGCCACCAAAAGGTACAGTGTCCTGTAGTGATGAAGCTCTTTTCCAAGTGTCAGCGACACTTCATCGCCTAAGAGCATTAAATTTAGTGTACGCCACTGACTGATAAAAAACACGGTGACCAAAACCGTCAGCAACGCCAAAATCTTTAAAGAGTCCCATTTGGCACCGGAGACACTGCCCATTAACCAGTAGGCGATGCTGCGAATGCCTTCGCGGTCGTCTGAAAAATAGATGACAAAACTCGAAATAGAAGAGCTCACCGTGCTGAGGGCCATCCCCGCTAAAATCAGGCGCGTACCGCTGGTCTTCCCGCGTATCCCCGCCAAAGTCAGCACCAACAGCGCGGTACAGAAAGCCCCTATAAACGCACAGATGCCGACAAAATTCGGCCCAAAAAAAGTACCGATGCCCGCGGCGAGAGCGAGAGTCGCCCCGAGAGAGGCGCCAGAGGATATCCCGAGGATGTAGGGGTCGGCAAGTGGGTTTTTCACCACAGCTTGCATAACAACACCGGATATGGAAAGGCCCACGCCGACCAAAAGGGCCAACAGCACCCGCGGCAGCCTTATATAAAACACAATGTCTTCCGTGCCTCTTTCAAACGTTTTCAGCAGGGTATCGTCATGGGCAATTTTACCGTAAATGACACCAAAAACATCTCCAACCGGTATGTTGACACTGCCGATGGAGACCGAGACGAGGACAGAGCCCACCAGTACTACGACCAGTAGGCTCAAAATTACAGTCATTTTAAATGGCTTCATTTCTCTGGGTAAAGCCCTTTGATAATCGATTGAATCCCGTCGAGTGTACGGATACCACTTGCGTACACTTCGCTAAGCATAATAGGGTGAACGCGTCCATTTTCAATTGCTTGGATGCTCTTAAGCCCTTCGTTGTTTAGAAGACTCTCCAACGCTTGGTCTCTGACGATTGCGTCACCGTAGTAGACGGTGAAAATAACTTCCGGATTCAAAGCGACCAAATCTTCCGAACCGATTTTGCCGTTTTCTCTAGCGACGAGGTCTGCACCGACTTTCGTAGCAATGTCCCCGCCGATGCTGTCTTCACCGTAAATTCTGTACACGCCGTCTTTTTGAACTTCGAGGATAACGGTCTTAACCTTTTCTTTGTCGGCGACATACGCCTGTGCTGAAGCAATTTCTGCTTTCATATTTTCGACAATGGCTTTCGCTTTCTCTTCCACATCGAAAATCTTGCCTATATTTAAAATATCTTCGTACTCGTTGTCAAGGGTGTTGGGTTGAATCACACCACTGTTTTGTGCCATGTATGTGTTGATGTCTCTTTCGTGCCAAAACGACACATCGCCGAGGTTCTTTTCGCCGAACAGTGAAAACCAGCTGAGGATAAAGTCCGGTTGAAGGCCAATGACTTCTTCCTTGCTAATGCGTTGATCGTAATAGGTCACATTTTCAAAAGCCGATTGCAGTTCTGTTTTCACCTCATGGTCCAGCCCGGACGCCGCCACAATTTTATCTTCTAAGCCAAGTGCCAAAAGTGTCTCTATCGAGTTTTGGTAAACGGCAATTACGCGCTCAGGCGCCTTTTCAAATGTAATCTCTACCGGTTCTTTTGCGTAGTTGTACGTCGTAATAGTCACAGGGTAATGTGCCTCTGCACCATCTGCTGTTTCATCAGGTGCTTTCTCAGCGTCGGCTTCTTTCGTCGTATCCGTTGGCGTCGTAGGCGTCTCTTTCGCGGAGTCGTCCGCTCCGCATCCGGCAAGTGAAAAAAGCAACACAAATGCCATCAATAAGGTACTCAGTTTTTTCATCTTCTTCTCCTTAGTCTTTTGTGTGCATAAAAAAACCCTTACCACAGACGGCAAGGGTTGAATAATCGCTTTATCGCGAAACAGCCCCCTCCATCGTCCGTGGAGTATCGGTGCGTTTGCAAGGCAGGTCTTCTGACTCTAGTCTCATCATTTTATACGCCTTCCCGGTCACCCAGTGGCTTTCGTATAAAACTCCTCTATTACAGCGGCGGGACCGTGTTGGATTTTCACCAAACTTCCCTTTTAATGACGTGCAGGACACGCCAACCTCGCAACCTATTTTTTTAAGTCATTTGATTATACCCAACATCTTATACAAAGTCAAGCAATAGCCGGTTGCCCGGTCATAATATTTGTAAACACATTATTAATATTGCAAACTTTTAAACAGATGAATTGACAACTTTGTGAAAAAAGATTACGCTACCAATAGGTTATCACTATAAAATATTACGGAGGCATTGCTACGACCATGAAAAAGCAAAAAACGAAAAAGCTCGGTCGACAGATTACAACGAGAATTATGTTGGTTATGACCCTCTTGTTTCTCGTCGTCGGCATCGTCGTGACTTCTTTTATTTTTGACAACGTCTCGACACTTGCCAAACTCTCCTTTAACGCCGTCGGCACCGGGCTTGAAAAAAGCTTCAGCCACATGACATCCGACGGGCTATGGGACGAAACAAACAGTGATTACGGTACCTTTGAACGCATTAAGGAAGAAATCGTCGCTCTTGAAAAAGACATCTCTGCAGTATCTGACAGATTGCATATATTGACGAAAAAAGACGGGGCATGGGTGTACCTCTACGGCATTGAAAACGGGAAATTTCATGACACCGGAGACCCGCTTGCCGAGGTCTCTGAAGATCTCGAAAAGGCGTATGCCACCGGTACGGCCACTGGCACCGATTTGTCCGGAAAGTTTTTACTCAACCGAAAGCCCCTGGATTTCTATTTCCCCGCTGAAACAGCTGACGGCGAAAGACTCGTCATTCACACCACCATCAAAACCGATTTAATTTGGTTGGTCATCGGCGGTATCATCGGGTCTTTTGTCGCCTTACTCCTCCTCGTACTGGCCACTGTAAACATCGTCGTAAGTATTATCGTTAAAGCTGAGATGCGGTCGATGCAAACACTGGTTGAAAAAGTTGAGGAGATATCAAATCTCGAAGGCGATCTCACTAAGCGCATTGAAATTAAGAGCAACAACGAAATCGGTCAAATGGCCACGCACATCAACCAACTGCTCGACACCATTCAGGGTTTGATGTCCACCATTCGCCAATCGTCTGCACAGCTTACAGAAAATACGGCGAGCTTTACCGCCATGCTCGAAGAAGCAGAGAGCAACGCCCTTGTTATTGAAACCGCCATGGAGGCAAGCGACGCCACCATTGCAACGCGCACCGAATCCACGCGGCGCGTTGTCGACCAGGTGGCCCAAATCAACGATGCCATCACACAAGTGGCGGAACACACGGCCTCTCTCAGCACAGTGGCCATCAAAACTTCTGAAAGTGCCGAAGACGGGACGACACTAATGACCGAGATGCGCCAGTTCGTCGACGAGACGGTCTCACAAGTTTCCGGAACCGGTGAAAAGGTCGCCGAGCTCAAGGCGGAATCTTTGGCCATCAGCTCCATTGTCACCAGCATCCGAAACATCGCCAGTCAAACCAATATGCTCGCACTTAACGCCTCTATAGAAGCGGCTCGAGCCGGTGAACAGGGACGCGGTTTCGCCGTGGTGGCAGAAGAAGTCCGGAAACTCGCCGAAGAATCCGCCGAACAAGTGACTTCTATTGAAGCCCTCATTGTCAACATTCAAGAGCGCATCGACACCACGCAAGTTTCAATGGGCAAAACCCTAGCGCTGATTGAAAAGGAACACGAAATGGTAGGCAATGTAGAAGGGCAGTTTACAGCTATTGCCGCCGATATCGCCCAAGTGACGGCCATGGTACAAGAGATGCACGGGGCCACCGAGGAAATTACGGCGTTCAGCGATACCGTCAACAGCGAAATGAACGCGCTCAACACCTCGTTTGATCTCAGTGACAGCAGTGTTGAAGAAGTGATGAACAAAGTTATCGCTCAAAATCAAAACATCGGCCAACTCGCCGACGAAATCGAAGGACTGAGCACACTGTCCGCCGCCCTTTCAAAAATAATTGAAAAATTAAAACTGTAACCCTAAAAAAAACGTCGACAAGCGCTTGTTAAACTGCGCTGTGCCGACGTTTTTTTTAACCTAAAGCCACATCTAAAATCATCATTACCGTAAAGCCGAGCATGGTGCCGATGGTCGCTACATCTGTCTTTGAGCCGCCTTCTTCCCGCTGGGCTTCTGGAATCAGTTCCTCTATAACCACGTAAATCATCGCCCCTGCGGCAAAGGCCAATGCATAGGGCAATATCGGTTGCATACGGGTGACTGCAAACGCACCGACAACCCCTGCCATCGGTTCCACAATGCCGCTGGCCTGGCCGTATAAAAACGCTTTCTTACGACTGAAACCTTCCCGCCTCAACGGAATGGATACAGCAGCCCCCTCAGGAAAGTTTTGAAGACCGATACCGATGGCGAGGGCAATAGCGCCCGCCAGCGTTGCAGAAGATCCAATGCCTTTTGCAGCGGCGCCAAAGGCGACCCCGACGGCCAACCCTTCCGGAATGTTGTGAAGCGTAATGGCCAATACCAGCAGAACACTGCGTTGCCAGTTGGTCTTTACCCCCTCGGCTTGGCTCGTATCCAGACCCATGTGGAGATGGGGCAAGAGCTTGTCCACTAGAAACAAGAACCCGCCACCGGATAAAAAGCCAATCGCAGCGGTCAGATAGGCCGTTTGACCAAGTGCTTCGGCCATTTCGATGCCCGGCGCCAACAGCGACCAGAAACTCGCGGCAATCATTACCCCTGCGGCAAATCCCAGCATGCCGTTGAGCACCGTTTTGTTGATTTGCTTAAAGAAAAATACAAGTGCCGCTCCTAAAGCCGTTACGCCCCAGGTAAACAGCGTGCCTATCAGCGCCTGTTGTACAGGCGAAAATTGCTCAAACCATTCTAACATATAACCCCTTCCCTTCTGTAAAAAGATCTAGTCTTATTATACGCCTGTCCACCCGTTTTTAAAACGCCCTTTTGTTGTACATCTGTTTTTTTTCTGATATACTCATTTCGAAATACTTTTACATCAGTTGCATGGTTTAGGAAAGAAGGAGTTACACATGTCTAAAGCAACAAGCTACATCGAAGTTTTAAAAATGAACAAGCACCCGGAAGGCGGGTACTATGCGCAAACTTATGCCAGCCCCGACGTCTTTAAAAAGGCCGACGGCGAGACGCGTCCACTGTCTACGAGCATCTATTTTTTACTTGAAAAAGACGATGTCTCCCATTTTCACCGCTTACAGTCCGATGAACTCTGGTTCTTCCACGACGGCGAGCCACTGAACATTTACATGATCGATACTGAGGGGACTTTACGCGTGGAAACCCTTGGCCTCGACTTGGAAGCGGGGCAGAGACCTCAGCTGCTCGTTCCCGCAGGTGTGATTTTTGGCTCTGCGCCATTGAGCGACACACCAGACGGTTTTAGTCTCGTCGGTTGCGTCGTTTCTTACGGTTTTGACTTTGACGATTTTGAGCTCTTCGAAAGAGACGCGCTGACAGAGGCGTATCCCGACCATGCCGACATCATTGAAAAGTTAACTCTTTAATCTGTCGTTCAAACTTTTTCCCAAAAAAACAAAGCGCCGGTGAGACCACATCGCCTAAAAAGCGATGTAATCCCCCGGCTATTTTTATGCCTTTGCGCTATTTATCGTATACGACAGCCTCCAAAGTGAGGCCTTTGGCCGGAAGCGTTTCTCCTACCAGCGATCGGTCGCCTGTTTCAAAAGCCCGATTCAACTTTTCAGGTGTGAACTCGCCGCGCCCTGCCGCTAACAGTGTCCCCGCCAAGATGCGCACCATATTGTAGAGAAAGCCGTCGCCTTTAAACGTCAACGTCATCAGTTCTTCCGACTCGACGATGTCAATAGAGGTCAAAGTGCGCACGGTCGATTTCTTCGTCTTATCGGTGCTGAACGCCTTAAAATCCCGCTTGCCAACCATGAGCTGCGCCATCTGGCGCATGGTGGCACTATCCAGTTCGCCGTCATAAGCCCACACTGTTCGGCGCTGAAAGACCGGTGGATAAGGTGCACGCCATATCCGATACACGTACGTCTTTGACACAGCGTGAAAGCGCGCATGAAACCGCGCGTCCACAGGTTCGATGGCCAACACCGCAATGTCTTCCGGCAAGTAGTGGTTGACCTGTTGCAAAAGCCACTCCGGCGCCACTGCGTGTGCCGTTTGAAAATTAAAGACCTGCCCTCTGGCGTGAACACCGGCATCTGTTCTGCCGGAACCGTTAATGGCCACGGTTTCGTTGAGCAAACGACTCAACGTCTCCTCGATTTTGCCCTGTACGGTGTCTCCAGACTGTTTGAGCCGCTGCCAGCCTTTGTACTTAGTCCCCTCATAGTGTACGATGCCTTTATAGTTTTGCATCTATTTATCCCACCTTTGAATTTCAACAGAGTCAGAAAGTTGCGCAATGAACGCCGTCACCGCAGCATCTCTCTTCATCGTGTAAAGTGCGTCGTAATACGCCGCCGCTCGCGACGTCTCCCCTTCAGCTTCAAGCGTCTCTACAGTCCATCGCCCTGTGACTTCGACGATGTGATAGCCAAACGATGTTTTAACGGGCGCACTCACTGTATTGATTGGAAGCTCAAATGCCGCCTCTTCAAACTCAGGTACCATTGTCCCACGACCAAAGCGCCCTAATTTGCCCCCTTTGGCATTGACATCCAAAGAATCGGCATCTGCTACGGTATCGAACGCTTCGCCCTTTTCAATGCGGCGTTTAGCTGCTTCCGCCTCTTCAAACGTCGCGCAGAGGATGTGACGCACTTCAACTTCGACGATTTCGTCGGCTTTTAACGCCGCCATCTCCGGTAGAAGTTGCTCGTGAATACGCGTCTCAAATGAACGCTGATAGTGCTGCGTCCTATAGACCTCGTCGACAAACGTCCGCGTCAAAGCAACCCCCTCGAGAACGGTTTGCATATTGGCGTCTTCTGCGTAATCCTCGAGAAAACGTAGGTATTGTGCTTCAGAAATCGGCGTGTAATCGATTCCTTCACCGATTAAAAAATCCCGTACGAGCAAATCCATTTTAAATTTTTCCAGTACCGCGGCATCGAGTTTCACACCAAACGGCTCTCCGTCTATGACAGAAGCCATAATAGCGTCTCCGTACTGCGCTTTATAGGCGTTGGCTTGTATGGTGCGCTCGTTGTGAAACGCCCCGTAGCGAATGGTTTCTCTGGAGGTACCCATCAGAGGGCGTTCAAAAGTCTTCACGACGACATGGCGCTTTGCAGCATCCCATTCCACGTCGATGGGCAAAGCCCGCTCCGCCGCGCGAAGGGGGACGTACAAATGCCCTTCGACATTAACCCCGGCTTCCGCCACGCTTAGACCATCATACACAAGGTGTACAGTTGTCGGCACAGCCGCCACTTTTTCTTCAGAAGGTGCGTCGTCCGACATCCCTTGAACCACTTTGGTACCGTCTGTGACATAAACCGTCTTCTCCACACTGTTGTAGGTTACTTCTTTGCCTATAATTTCCGACAGATGGCGTACGCCCACGTAGGTGCGGTCGTCGATAACCACTTGAGGAACCAACCGCTCTTCGGCATCGATTGCCATAGGCTTCACCCACTTGATTCCTGTAGGGGTTTCACCATAGGTTACACCCACGGCGCTGAGGCCTATAAGCCCCGCCAATAAAAGGCTCTTAATAGATTTCACGATTTCCCTCCTTGTACGCGTGCCACGTGTAGTGGCTTAAATCCGTTTTCTTCAGACGATAAACCCGGGCTTTTTCAGCACTGGTCTGTTCAGAAAGAAGACGCATTAACTGCATGGTGCCGAAGAAAAGAACACTGGTCTGAGGCGCTAACAATGTAAAATCCACAAGACCGTGTATAAACAACACCGCCATAACCGAAAGTAGCAGTCTGCTCATCGGCACTTTGTGCCGGACGATGTGAATGCCGTCTTTTAAACAAAATAACGAAAGTGCAATACCGGCTATCAAACCCGCAACCCCTAGGCTGGTGGTAATCGATATAAAAATATTGTGTGCATGCGGTTCACCCATACGCTGATAAATCCCGTAAAATCCCGATCCGAAAATCGGCTTCTCATAAATCATTTGAAGGCATCGGCGCCATATCTCACCTCTCAAGTTAATGCTGTTAAACAGGTCAAATGACACCGTCAGCGTAACGCCTATAAACACCATGACACCGCTTAAGTAATGCCAAAGTTGCTTGGATTTTTTAAGGGCACAGTAGAAAATAATAGATACGACAAAAGCCACTAAAGCGCCCTTGGAGCCTGTGAACATCAAATTGGCCACAAAGAGAATTGCCCCGGCTTTGTAATGCTTTCTACCTTTTTCCATAAAATAAAAACTGAGCAACGCCAGTATTGCAAACCAATCTGCAGCGATGTTCGGGTTGCCGAAAGTCGACATAATCCTGTAGCTTTCTGCCGTAGGATAGTACGTCGGGTTAAAAAAGAGCTTGGGGAACCAGCTCATATCTATAAAAGTTGAAGCCACTTTTTCCACGACACCGATACCGCCAGTTAGGAGGCCGAGGTGCCAAAAGCGTTCCAGTAGTTTTTCCACCTTATCTCTCGAGGTAAGATGCGCTTTAAGCCACCGATTAAAGCCAATAAAGCCAATAAAAACAAAAGCGCCGCCTATAGACAGCCAGTCGCCGTTTAGGACACCGCTGACAACGGATAGTGCCGACAGTGCCAGCAAGCATTTATCAATGGCGTCAAGCGGACGTCTGGGTCTTTTTTTTAAGCCATCGTATAACGCATAAGCCAACACGAGCCAAGCGGTAAACGGCGACAGAAATATCATAATGAGTGCTGTGTTCATAATTGGTCTCCTTCTCACTAACAAACGCAATTATCATAACAGATTTATCCTCTAAATGCAATTGTTATAAGTTTCGACCCCCTCAATATGTAAAACGCCGCAAAGGCTCTTTGCGACGTTTCAAAAACGATTTCACCTTACCAACTGCGCGAACTGCCGCCACCACCGGAACTGCCACCGCCCCCTGAGTAGCCGCCACCAGAACTGCCGCCACCTCTACGAGACACCGTATAGAGAATGAACCGCGTCAATCTACCGCGATTAAAGAGGACGTCTAATACGATGAGAGTAAAGACGATAATCCCTAAAAACACCTTGCCTATTGTCAGGCCCTCTTTGGGCTCGGCTCCAGACGCCTCATAAGGGTAATAGCGAACGTTTACCGACGGTAAATCCGCCGCCGTGAGGTTGTACTCGACGAGAACTTCCGAGGTGAGGGCATCGACCATGCTGAGAATGCCCGTATCGTAGTCGCCACTTTGAAAGGCCTCTAAAGCGGCGTCTTGAATTCGGCCCGTTTTGCCGTCGTTTAATCGCCCTTCCAGACCATATCCCACTTCAATTCGTGATTGACGGTCCTCTGTCGCAACAACAATTAAAACACCGTTTTTCTTTTTGGCATCACCTACGCCCCATTGTCTAAACACGCCGTTGGCATAGCTTTCAATATCCGCATCGCCCAAAGTGGGGACGGTGAGTACCGCCACCTGGGCCCCGGTGCCTTCGCTCAGCGGCACTGCCATCTGCAGCACTTCAATTTCTGTGGCTTCTGAAAGAACACCGGCGTAGTCGTTAATAAAAAAGTTTTGCGTCGGTTCGGGGTACTCACTTGCCGCAAAACCCGCTGCCATCCCTAAAGCAAAGACGAACAACAATAAGACGGCCACCTTCTTAACTCTCAATTGTTTCAACGCGTCCCCCTCTCTTTGACACACCGATTCTAGTTATTAAAATCTACAGTGGGCACGTTTTCAGCACCTTCTTGTGCTTCAAAGTAGCTGTACTCCTCAAAGCCCATCACCGTTCTAAAAAGAACCATTGGGAACTGCTTCGTCCTCTGATTATAGCTTTTAGCCACTTCGTTGTAATCTTGTCGGGCTATGGCGATGCGATTTTCAGTACCGGCGAGCTCATCGGCCAATTGTCTAAAGTTGGCGTCTGATTTTAAATCGGGATAGCTCTCAGAAATGGCGAGCAATCTCGAAAGAGCGCCTGAAAGCTCTGCATCAGCATTGGCTTTGTCCGCTACACTGCCGGCGCCAACAAGTTTAGAGCGTGCATCGGCAATATCCGAGAAAATTTCTTTTTCTTGACTGGCATACCCTTTTACGGTTTCAACGAGATTCGGTATCAAATCGTTCCGTCTCTGAAGCTGGTTGTCAATTTGACTCAAGCTCATCTCGACCTCTTCAGACAAAACGACGAGTCCATTGTACTTGGAAATGGTTAAGAACACGGTTCCCGCTAGCAGAACCAGCACGATAATCACCGCAATCAATCCTTTTTTCATAATTTGTTCTCCTTTTGAATTTAAATATGTTTAGCAGCACGATGCCGCCATCCCATTTTGGTTCAAGGCTTGTTGTCTACAACATTTGACACGCTTTCAGCGTATCAACCCCCCTTTCGCTGACGCATTCTCGCGTTGAACATTCGCGAGAACACTTTTGGTTCAAGGCTTGTTGTCTACAACATTTGACACGTTTTTAGCGTATCAGACCCCCTTTCGCTGACGCATTCTCGCGTTGAACATTCGCGAGAACACTTTTGGTTCAAGGCTTGTTGTTAAACAAAATAGGAAATGATCGAATCATTTCCTATAGTGTATACCACATAGATTAAAGAAGTATTAAAAAATTATTGAACATCGCCTTTTTTTAATGCGTAGCGAACGGTTTTAACCACTTCACTGGCAATAAACGGAATCACCGCCAGTGCAAAAACAATCACCCAGTCGTGAAGCGGCAACGGCATCACTTTAAAGGCACTTGCGAGCACCGGTACTGAAATGACAATGGCTTGAAGCACCAAACCGACGACAACAGCACCGAAAAGACGCTTGTTTCTAAAAACGCCCACTTTGTAAAGCGGTTTTTCTAGACTGCGCATTGAGATAGCGTAGAACAATTGTGACGAAGCCAATACGACAAACGCCATGGTACGTGCATATGTCAAGGCCGACTCACTCGCCGCTTGCGACGTCATCAAAGAGTAGCCGTTTTCTTGAAGGCCGATTGCAAAGGCGACTAAAGTCGTCGCACCGACGAGTAGGCCACCCAATATGGCTCTAAAGCCGGCGCCGCCTGCAAAAAAGCTCTCATCCGGTCGACGCGGTTTTTCCGACATAACGCGTTTGTCCCCAGGATCTACACCAAGTGCCAACGCCGGGAGTGAATCTGTTACGAGGTTTACCCACAGTATTTGGGTCGGTAAAAGCGGTATGGCAAAGTTCATCAGCACAGATGTGAAGATGGCGACGATTTCACCAAAGTTACACGACAGCAAGAACACCACCGCTTTTTTAATATTCTTGTAGATGGTTCTGCCCTCTTCAACCGCTTTGACAATGGTTGTAAAATTGTCATCTGTCAAAATCATATCGCTGGCGCCTTTAGAAACATCCGTTCCCGTAATACCCATGGCGACACCGATGTCCGCATGTTTGAGAGACGGTGCGTCGTTGACGCCGTCGCCGGTCATAGAAACGATGTGGCCTTTGGACTTAAATGCCTTTACAATTTTGACTTTGTGTTCCGGAGAAACCCGCGCAAAGACGCGCAAGCTCTCAATTTTATCGCTTAGAGCTTCTTCTGAAAGCGCATCCAGTTCCTCACCGGAAATAGTCTGTGAGACTTCTGTTGCGATGCCGAGCTCTTTGGCAATAGCAAAAGCCGTCACGACGTGGTCGCCTGTAATCATCACAGGTGTTACCCCTGCTGCCTTGGCTTTTTCTATCGCCGGCTTAACTTCTTCTCTCGGCGGATCGATCATGGCCACCAAACCTAAAAAGATCAACTCAGACTCCATGGCATCTGGAGCGATTTCAGTCTGAACGCGTTTGGTACTCGCCCCTAAGACGCGAAGCGCCTCTTTCGAATACTGTTCTGCTGCTTCTAAAATCGCCTGTTTGTCCGCGTCTTCAATGGCGCGAACCACGCCACCGTCTTGAATATGTGTCACCACTTTTAGCAACTGATCTACGGCGCCCTTGGTGTGGACTTCATAGCCGCCTTCAACCGTTACCAATGTACTCATCATCTTGCGGTCGGAATCGAAAGGTTTTTCACCGACGCGCTTGGCTTGACGCGCCATAGACGCCTTTTCGAGACCCACCTGGTTGCCTAGGACAACGAGTGCCACCTCGGTGGGATCGCCTGTACTGCCCGTCTCATCCGCCGTGGCGTCACTGCAAAGCACCATGGAGCGAATCAGCGCTTTTTCATCGTCAGTGAGCGCTTTTGCATCAGGTGACTTCACCGAAGTGGCGCCTCCTTGCGTGTAAATGGACATAACCGTCATTTTATTTTGCGTTAAAGTCCCCGTCTTATCGGAACAAATAATATTGACAGCGCCTAGCGTCTCAACTGCCGGCAACTTCTTAACAATGGCATTCGCTTTGGACATTCGCGTCACGCCAAGTGCGAGAACGATGGCGACAATTGCCGGAAGGCCTTCTGGAATAGCGGCAACAGCAAGTGAGATGGCTGTCATAAACATTGTAAACAAGTCCCTATTCTGAACAAGACCGAGAACAAACATAATAATGGTAATCCCCAGTGCCATAAAGCCGAGCAACTTGCCGATTTCTTCTAATTTTTTCTGAAGAGGTGTCAACTGATCAGTCGCTTCGTTAAGGCTCTCGGCAATTTTTCCGACTTCAGTCTGCATACCGGTGCCGACGACGACGCCTTCTCCTCGTCCATAGGTGACCAAAGTTGACATAAACGCCATGTTTTGGCGGTCGCCAAGCGGGCATTTATCGCTATCGGATACAAATGTCGCGTCTTTATCTGTAGGAACCGATTCTCCCGTAAGGGACGACTCTTCAATTTGAAGGGTCTTAGTTTCCGTCAATCGAATATCCGCGGGTACGAAACGTCCGGCATCTAAAATGACAACATCACCTGGGACGAGCTCTTTGGAATCGATTTCCACAGTCTTCCCACCGCGTCTGACAATGGTATGCGGTGACGTCAGCTGCTTAAGTGCCTCAATAGCTTTTTCTGCTTTGCTCTCTTGTACAAGCCCTATGACCGCATTTAGCAAGACAACAGCCAAAATGATAATCGCATCGGTGTACTCTTTTACAACGATCGTCACAACTGCCGCCGCTAAAAGAACGTAGATCAAAGGGTCTTTCATTTGGCTGAAAAACATGGCGAGGAGCGACTTTTTTTGACCCTCCTTGAGCTTGTTTTCACCATATTGACTGCGCCTTTCCAAAACTTCCGCATCTGAGAGGCCCGATTCAGGCACAACTTTCAGTGCTTCTACGACTTCGTTACTGCTTTTGTTGTAGTACATACTGGCTCCTTTCTGCATTTTCTCTTGAGTCTGTAACCGCCACCTACTATAATGTGTTGTAGAGGTGGTGTATTATGTTAAATGAATTATTGCTGTACGAAATGATTGACAATCACCAAGCGGTGCTCACTTCGAAAATTTTTCAAGAAAGCGACGCGTTCCCACACCATGGAGATGTGAGCTGCATGGCGCATGCACTCTTCGTCGCCTATACAATCTATCGGATTTGTAATTTTTTTAATTGGGCATCGCATCAAGTGGTTCGAGGGGCACTTTTACACGACTTGTACCTTTACGATTGGCACATCGGTCATCCCGAGGCCACCGGGCGCATTAAACTGCACGGTATTCGGCATCCGAAAATCGCCCTACAAAATGTAAAAGCCGTTTTTGATGTAGATGACGAACTCTCCAACATGATTTTATCGCATATGTGGCCATTGACCCCACTCGCCATACCGCGCTACAAAAGTGCTCTGTTGCTCTGCGCCGTCGACAAATACTGTGCCGTAGTTGAAAGCGTCAGCTCTAAACACAGGCACCAAGCTCTAGCCCTTCGAGCTGCTGTGCTCAAAAAACTTCAACTTTGATCCTCGGCCTTTTTATCACGGTCTTTTTTTCGTATGCTAAAAAAGATATCGGGCATCTTCTTGGTTCGGGCATTTGGATACTTCCGTGCAAATCGGTCGTGTTTTTTCAGCTTGGACATAACTTTTGTAATCTCTTCTAAGTTTTTGCCCTGAAGCTCCTGAGCTTTGGACTTGATAAACTCTGTAAAATCGTTTAACTCCTTAAAGCCTTCCAGCCTCTTGTAGACGCTGTTGGCTTTAAGCGTGCTCTTGGCTTCGTCCACCCATTCTTTTAGGCCTTCGTTCTCTTCAATAAACTCGGAAAACTTATCCGATAACGCACGCGTTCGCGTCAACACTTTTCTCAAAGACACCAGTTCGCCAACAGTGGAAACAGTATCTATTGCCAAAACGCCGTAAAAGAAAATAAGTGCTGCCATTTTGTACGGGCCAAAAACCGTGTCGACGAGCCCTTCTATCGTCGGATTGACATACCGCCACAAGGTATAGCCGCCAACGCCCCAAAAAAGGGACGGCAATAACGCGATTCGTCCGTTGATATTGAACTTCCTAGAGGAGTAATCCCACCAACGGGTGCTGAAAGCAACTTCCATCAGATAAGAGGTCACATACTCGAGGACTGTGGCCACCACCATGGCAAAAAACATGCCGACTAAAACGTCTAGAGGGGGTGCCAGCTGGACGTGGGTTTCGAAAAAATTCATAAACAACACAATTGTCGTAGCACCAAACCCGTAAATAGGAATAAACGGTCCCCTCAAAAAGCCCCTGTTAATCCACCTTTTTTCACATAGGGATACATAGGGCGTTTCCCATAACCAGCCGATAAAACCGTAGGTTAAAAACAACCACATGACTTCTATTATACCCATAGAATTAAACTCCATTCATAATTTTTACCTGCGCAATTTGTAATAGAAACGGCAGTAGCCCGATAACGCATGCTCGACATCGTCAATTCTAATTCTGAAACTGTGGTGCCGGATGTAAAAGCTGTCGAGAATCGCCATAGGTGCTTTAAAATACATGGCCACTTCCGGATACATATAACCCGAAAAGCCTTGAACCACCCTGAAATTAACAACCTCTCGGAAAAAAGCCTCGTCGAATGTCTCTGGGATCTCATAGGGCTTCGGTAAGTGGCGATTGTGCTCAAGCAACGCATCTGTTGCCATAAAGAGCTCGAGAAGCGTTGCATAGGTCGTCTCTCGAGTCGATGCAAACGGTAAAATTTTACCGGCATTGGCGAGATTGAAAGCAAAAATCTTTGTGTTCGGTCGATGCTTAAACAGATGGTACGACGCATAGCTTAGCCAGTGGTCGGCAAACTGTTCGTACTGCGCCTCGTAAAAATGTTCAAAAACCGTTTCACAAAAATCGAGCAAAGCGGCGTCGCCGCACCACTCATAATACTTTAGCAAAGCAAAAACGGCCTCTCCTTCATAATAAATAATTCTAAAAGCTTCTTTAACCTCGTCGGCATCGGCATCGAGAACATGGATAAAACGCCCTTCTCTAAAAAAAGTGACAATCCCCTGTGAAAGCCTCTGGGCAACCGTTTTATAGGTGTTTTTACCAAACACCTCATAGTGCTTGCTTAGAGCCAGCAGTGCTGCTGCATTGGCGCCGAGTTTAATTTCATTTTCAGATGACGTCTCTCGAATATACCCTACACGCGTCCCGTCAGAGAACACTTTTTCATAGTAGGCCGTATCAATTAAGTAATCCAGTGCCACCTGTATCTTCGGGATAAACTCAGAACGCTTTGTAACTTCATAGCTTTCTATTAGTGCGTATGTGCTACTGGCGTGCCTTAGGATATTGTAGTGGTTAATGGCTCGCTGAAAATAGGGAAAGACCCCGTAGTGATAAGCGCCACTGTCTTCCACTTGTCCCGCTAAATACTGAGACGCGTTATCTATCATTTCGTATAGTGTCCCGATATTGTAGCGCTCTCGCTTCCTCTGACCGTTAAAATAAGGCGCTGTTGACAAATCGACAAAAGTTCTGCCATCGAAGAAAAAGCTTTCCGTTTGAAAGACAATGACTTGCCGTATCATCCGCTCGTCAATCCAAAGTTGGTGTCCCGAATTTTGCTTAATGTAGTGATGCACATTACGCCAGTGGATGCGCTTCTTTTTTTGCTTCTTGTCTTCGACGATAAAAGCATTGGCGTTCATTTCCTGTTCCAAAAATGCCAACTTAAACGCAGGGTCAAAAGAAACACCCTTTCGATAATAATGCAGCTTAGCACCTAACCATTCTTCCTTAAAAACTTTGTACGGCAATACAGCCGTCTCTCTCACCCAATCGACTTTCAGCCATTTGGGAAAATGTCCTGTCTTTTGGATGTGGCGTTTCAACTTATCCGCCGCTTCATCAAAGCTCAGAGCATACGTGTCCGAATGCCCCTTAACCACGGTAGCCCGCTCCTCGCCATCTGTAAACGATAGAAACACTACAGGCTGAGCCTGCGATGCACGCTCTTCTGAGACACGTGTTTCAAAGTAGTTTTTTACAACATTAATCATCTTATTTTCCATACAAGTACCCCTTACGCCACTCAGATTTATACGAAAAAAAGTTGCCATATAGCGTCTTATAGTTTCTCTATATGACTCTATTATAGCAACTTTTAAACTGTTTCGGCTAATATTTTCTATCTTTATTTCTTGCGTTTGATGTAAATGCCCAATGAAGTCATCAAACTGCCAATTCCTGCAAACATTCCCGCTGAAGCTTGTCCTGTTTGTGGCAATGCGTCTCCCAATGGCACCTCTTCTTCAGTTAACTCAATTTCAGTGGAGAGATCTACTGCTGGTCCTTCCGGAACAGGTTCTTCTTCAATTATTTCGGTACCCGGTCCCTCTGGAACAGGCTCTTCTTCAATTATTTCAGTACCTGGTCCTTCTGGAGTCGGTTCATCTGGAAGGTCTACGTCAGCATCGGCGTCGGCATCGGCATCCGCATCTGCGTCTGCATCAGCGTCAGCATCGGCATCGGCATCCGCATCGGCATCAGCATCTGCATCGGCATCGGCATCTGCGTCTGCATCGGCATCTGCATCGGCGTCTGCGTCGGCATCGGCGTCAGCATCGGCGTCGGCATCAGCATCAGCATCGGCATCCGCATCGGCGTCTGCGTCGGCATCAGCATCGGCATCAGCGTCTGCATCGGCGTCTGCGTCTGCGTCTGCATCAGCATCTGCATCGGCATCGGCATCGGCGTCGGCATCAGCATCGGCATCAGCATCGGCATCAGCGTCTGCATCTGCATCTGCATCTGCATCTGCGTCGGCATCCGCATCAGCATCAGCGTCGGCATCAGCATCAGCGTCAGCATCGGCATCTGCATCAGCATCTGCATCGGCATCTGCATCGGCGTCTGCATCGGCGTCTGCATCGGCGTCTGCATCTGCGTCTGCATCTGCGTCTGCATCTGCGTCTGCATCCGCGTCGGCATCGGCATCAGCATCTGCATCCGCATCGGCATCAGCGTCAGCATCGGCATCGGCATCGGCATCAGCGTCTGCATCGGCGTCGGCATCTGCATCGGCGTCGGCATCGGCGTCAGCATCTGCATCGGCATCTGCGTCAGCATCTGCATCTGCGTCTGCATCGGCGTCAGCGTCTGCATCTGCGTCGGCATCCGCATCAGCATCAGCATCTGCATCGGCATCGGCATCGGCGTCTGCATCGGCGTCGCCATCGTCGTCCAAATCAAATTCAAAATTAAAATGGCTGATTTCAGGTGTTTTCCCGCCGTTGTTCTCTGGTGAGTACAAACCTGTATCAGCATCTAATCCCGTTCCCGCATAATCGTAATAATAATAACCATTGCCACCTTTTACATAAACGCCGGTTACGATAACATCGTCATCAGTTGCCACGTTTATCGACCAATCCATGTATCGCCCATCTTCATCAAATGTTATGTCAATGACTACCGTTTTGCCCATGTAATTGTAGGTCACTTGGAAAGTCGAACCATCCCATGTGTCACCGACAACGTCGGTTTTATGCGCATTGGCGTGAGACGGTGTGTTTCCCGAGTGCTTTGTCATAGAGCTCGACGAAAGTGCGTAGGCACTACTCGCGCTAAAAACGTTCATTAGTGCAAAGCTACCAATCAAAACAGTGGTTAATATCTTTCTCTTTATTGCTTGATTGGCTCGCCATGCTTTTTGCTTTCGGTTAAACCCATTGTAAGCTGTCCTTTTTTTCATATACAACACCCTTTCTCGATGGTGTGTCTACACCATTAAGTCAAGGTCGGTTGCACTACTTGCTCCTCTCATTTCAAGTGCCCAAATACGAAATGAGGTTCATCACACCCTTACGATTTATTGACGTAAATTTAATTAATCGGTTATAAGTGGTTACATTATATTTATCGGTTGAATTTGATGTTAACTTTATACCCACTCACATAGACCCTACGCATTTTATCACACTTTTTTAGACCTTTGAGGCCTTTCCAGGAGGTTTTATTTAAGGTCAATTGGGTATAGATGATAATGAAATTATAAAAGATAAAGTACGAGGGCGTTACATGTTGACCCCGCGGTCATCTGCATACGCCTGCTCACCATATGAACGAATGCTATAGAGGTTGCTTTTTCAATCAAATCGTCGAAGTCGGATTCGGATATTAATTTCATGAGAAATAAAGTCTATAGTAACAGTAGTTTAAAGTTTGTTTACAACACCTTAGAGACAATGGTAAACGATTCCAATCGTTCTTGTTCAGAGCGCGCTGAGGCACTGGGGTATCTTTTAGAAATAGACGACTTTCTTATGAGCTATTACAACATGCTTCAAAAGGCGTCTCAGCTACTGAAACACGCCGTTGCCTATCTGTATATCGGCCAAATCTATGCGCTCCAGTACAACAAAGGCATGGCTTTTTACTACTGGAGTAAAGCCAATGATTGGGCTGTTGCAAACAATGATTTTCATTTCGAAGCCGACGCCAATTTTCTAAAGGGACGCCTCTTGTACGAGTTAATATGGACCCACAAAAGCCAAACGCTACTTCTTAATGGAAAAATATCTGTATCTAAATAACAATTTTCGAGAGACAGAGGCTCAAGAGATTCTACTGCCCTATGTGCAACAACATACAACACTCCCCCTTTCATTGCTCAAGTTAATTGAAGAAGATCTGCCTGTTGAAGAAGCACTGATACTTCTAAGTACTTATCGAGGATTTGACGAAAAATCGACGTAGAAGCTCTTGACAACTACATGACAAATACAATTCGATTCCTCATGGCCAAATCTTACTACGCCCTCGATTCGTACAAAAAATCTGCGGAATTGCTCATTGCAGTGGAAGACATTTCAGCGTATGATATGAATGATTACGTTAAACAATCAGTACGTTCTCAACAACTACTCAACGCCCTAGAGAGAAATGCTTCAATGCGTCTCATCCGCTACCCCAAAACGCCCCTTAGGGTGCTCGTAGCTTTTTTAGTGCTTTTCTCACTAACACTTGTCGTTATCGGCTGTGCAAGAACCTGTCCAGTGGATTGAAGCACTGATGGTTTTTTAGCGAAAATCATATCACCGTTAGCGTTGATCTATTGACGACATGGACTGAGGATTTCGATAGAGACTTTCAGCTCTGCGACACCTTGCTCTACAAAGCAAAAGTCAATGGTCGCAACCAATTTTATTACCAATAATCCCGTTACGAAAAGGAGTTGCCATGTTTAAACGACAAATCGAATTGATTCGAAAAAATCCCAAAAAGTATTTAAGGGAACACCTTCTCCTCTTTGAAGATGCGCTGGATTCGGTTTCGACTGACAACCTGTTATTTCTTATGCTCTCCAGTGCCAACTACGAGTCCGTTTACTATTTCGATAAAGTCAAAGCGCAGTTAGAGAGCAAACACGACGAGTTGAGCGACCCACTTCGCGCCTACATCTACTTCTGTGCAGAAGGGATTATGTCGAGGAGCATTATGCAACCGACTAATGCACTTAGAAGCTTCGTCAACGCATACGATCGAGCACTTCTATTAGACGACCCTGCACTTATTGCACGGTCTCTTGTTCATCTAAGTACCTCGTTTCACCTCATTGAAGACCTGAGTCTATCCATTTCATACGCAACAAAAGCTGTAGAAATGACCCCATATGTGGACAACCCGGCTCTAAAAGGAGACATCTATATGAACTACGGTTTTCTCCTGCACGAACGCCATGAGCTAAAAGCCTGTCTTAACGCTTATCACCACGCCGAAAATTACTATGCCAAGCTGGATGAACGAGATGAGTATCTCAACTACTGCGTTTTACTGGTCAATATCGGCGAAGCCTATTTTCAATCAGAAAACAGTTCGAAAGCCATTTCCTACATAGATACAGCGCTTGAAATTGCAAATAAGCAGGGATTCTTTCCCTTTCTACAAGGCTCTATTAAGATTATCTCAGACTACTACCGTCGAAGCAATCAATTGGACAAAGCCAATGACATTTTAAATATGTACCTGGACAGTCACATTAAAATGACGTTAAATCGTGAGAAGCCTGCTGTTGTAAAGCACACAGGTTCTTTGCTGAAAGAACTTGAAAGCATTCATCATTTGGCTTCTCAAAACACACAGCTTGCAGCGGAACTGGAAAGTTTACACGTCATTTTACAGAGGCGCTCCGACCATACGACATTAAAAGAGGACATTATTCACACCATCGCAGAGGGCTTAAAGTCCAATCAATTCGTCCCCTATGTTCAGGCAAAATGGGATACGAATACGCGAGAAATTATCGGAGGAGAAGTTCTGGCGCGCTGGCATTACTCAGATGCCGACATTCGCACCCCCTACGCCTTTATCGACTATATTGAAGACACGCCCCTTATAGGTAAACTTACCGAGGTGCTCTTAGACGCAACTTTCGAAAGCCTCGGCGACCTGCTCAGCAACCGCCGTCAGTTTAGAATCAGCTTTAACCTCTCAGCGTATCAACTCGTTCACCAAAACATCGTCGGTCTTTTGGAACACCACTGTGTGAAGTACGGCATAAAACCCGATCAAATTGAGCTTGAAATTACTGAGCGCACATTTTTTGAAAACGATAAAAAGGCCATCGAACAACTGCATCACCTTTGGGGAAACGGCTTTCACTTGTCGTTGGATGATTTTGGGTCGGGGTATTCAGCCCTTTCGAGCATTCTCAGTTTGCCTCTCAATACAGTTAAAATCGACCGCAGTCTTATCAAGGACATCGATTCCTTTGAAAAATCGGAAAAACTCTTTATCCACATTGTCGAAATGCTCGGTGATTTGGGGATTGAAACTGTTGCTGAGGGGGTTGAAACTTCACGCCAATTGTCTATAATTAAAAAGACTGCCTGTAGGATTTGTCAAGGGTATCTGGAACAGGCCCCTATGACCACTGAGGATTTCAAACATTACTTTTATCAGCACAGCCAATAAAGGAGTTGACCTATGGTAAACATCATTGAATTCATAAAAAATGCTCCCATCTCTACTATTTTAAGCGAAATCGACGATATTCACCCCGTGGACTTTCTCGAGTCTCTCAGCCATTATGAAGGCGACAAATACGCCATTTTGGAAAAATTACCCGACGATTATATCGCCCTTGTCATCGATACCGCAGAAGACGATGAGAAGTTCGAATTGCTCTCATACTTTTCACAAAAGCGAAAAAAACAAATCATGAACGAAATGTCATCAGACGAGCTCGTCGATTTGCTCGGTTATGTTGAGGAAGACGAAAAAGACGCCTTGATTTCCCAAATGAGCCATGAAGATGCACAGGAAGTTCAAACCCTACTCTCCTATAAGAGCGATACCGCCGGCGGTATTATGGCGACCGAGTTCATTGCCATTCGCGAAACGATGACCATTGCAGATACAATAGAATATTTAAGACAGGTTTCTCCAAACTCAGAGACGCCCTATTACATTTATGTCGTAGACGAAGGCGGGGTTCTAAAAGGTGTGGTTCCTTTGAGAGAAATTATCATCGCAACGCCAGACCGGATTATTTCAGATATTATGAATACGAGCATTATCAGCGTTCCCGACACAATGGACCAAGAGGATGTCGGGATTCTCTTTGAAAAATACGGTTTCATGGCCATGCCGGTAGTCGATGCAACCGGTCGACTCATCGGTATCGTAACTTTTGACGATATCTTTGAAATTATTAAAGAAGAATACACAGAAGATTTGTTCCGCCTCGCCGGATTAGATGAGGAAGAGAAACTGGAAGGGACCATTCGCGGTGCTGTCGCTTCGAGACTGCCCTGGCTAATTGTCAATCTTTTTACCGCTCTTTTAGCCGCCGGCATGGTTTCTCTATTTGAAGGAACCATCTCAAAGATTGTAGCGCTAGCAGCATTTATGCCCATTGTCGCCGGTATGGGCGGCAACGCAGGTACTCAGACGCTCACAATGATTATTCGAGGGATTGCCCTCGGCGAACTCACCTTTGAAAATCAGAAGAGCATCTTAGTAAAGGAAGCTTTTATCGGACTGATTAACGGCTGCTGCCTCGGCTTACTTATCGGTGCACTGGGTGCCTATTGGGAAGGGGATATCGTCTTTGGCATCGTTATCGGATCCGCTATATTCCTCAACCTTATTGTCGCTACGCTTTCAGGGTACTTTGTCCCCCTCAGTCTCAAAAAAATAGGCGTTGACCCTGCACTGGCATCTTCAATTTTTGTCACCACACTTACAGATGTTTTAGGTTTTTTCTTCTTTTTAGGCCTTGCCACTGTATTGCTTTTGTAATTGACTTAGAACTCAAAAAACGCTTTAAAGCCTTTGCTTTAAAGCGTTTTTTCTTATATATCTGAAATCATATCCATGTGTGTGCTCACGATACCGGCGACATAGGGATCAAACTGACTGCCCGCGCCTTTACTCAATTCGACTGCCGCTTCTTCAAAGGTCAACGCCATCTTGTACGGTCGCTCGGAAGTCATCGATTCCAGTGCCTCTAAAACAGAGATAATTCTGGAGAGCAGCGGAATCTTGTTTCCCGATAGATTTCTCGGATACCCCGTGCCATCCCACCACTCGTGATGTGAGAGGACAATCTCAGCAATCGGGGCATAAGCATCTGTGCTTTTGAGCAACTGATACCCTATTTCAGGGTGCTTCATAATCTCTTTAAACTCAAGTGGAGTCAAGGCCGTGTCTTTGTAAAGAACAGCTTCAGAAATGGCGATTTTTCCCACATCATGCAGAAGGATAGCCTGCTCAAGGTCTTCTTCTTCTTGTCTTGATAAACCGAAAAATGTCGCAAGGCGTTCGGCAAAAGCGTGCATTCTCATACAGTGTATCTTCTCATATGTCGCCTTCGCATCAATGGTTTTCAAAATTAGAGCGATGGTCTCATTGCGCATTTTTTGACTTTCATAGACTTTTTTAGCGTACATTAAATCTTCCGCTTCTCGTAGAACAAACTCCAGCATCTGCTCTTCATGGTCTAGCGTCGCCACGCCAATAGAGGCGGAAAGCACAATTAAATCGTGCTTCATCTGACCGATGGCATCGTAGATGCGATCAGAAACTTTGAGCGCCTCAGACTTAGGTGTTTCCTTCAGAATGACGACGAACTCATCGCCGCCTACTCTAGCAATAATATCTGAAGGTCGACAGATGGTGGTCAAAATCTTAGCAAAACTCTTTAAAAGCAAGTCCCCTTTGACGTGTCCAAAGGCATCGTTCGTTAGTTTTAAGCCGTTGACATCCATCATCAAAACACTTAAAGGTAAAGCGGTTTCATAATCAATCGACGCTAAGAGTTCTTCATAATAGCGTCTGTTGTAAAGCCCCGTCAGCTGGTCGTGGTAACTGAGGTACGTAATACGCTGTTGATGTTCTTTTTGGTGTGTAATATCTCGAACGATTGCCAACACCTCGTTGTTGACACTTGGTACCATACGCATCTCAAAATAGTACTTACCCGTCGGGAATACCAAAGCATACTCGAAAGTTTCTAATACACCGCCTTCTTCTACTTTCTTGATTGCCTTTTCGCCCATTTTGGCAACGTCCTTCGGGAGTACTTCGTCAAAGTGCTTGCCAATAAAAAAGTCCTTTTCAGCAATGAGGCGCCGTTCATCCCCCACTTGACAATCGATAAAGCGGCAGTTGTAATCCAGTCTAAACAAAATATCCGGCAATGCGTTGATTATAGCGGCATTGCGCATTTCACTCTGGACCAAATTCTCGTGATTGGCACGCAACTCCTTTTCGACCGACGTCAAATGTGCCAGCATTTCTTCGAGACGACTGTTAGAGGCTTGAAGTGCCTCGGCAGACTGCTCAGACTTCTCAATAAGCGCATTGATCGTTTCTTTTAAATCGCCGTAAATTTCGCCTTCTGTATGCTCGAGACGATAACCTAGCAAGTTGTCCACAGGGATTGCTTTGACCTCTCTAGAGATGGCCAAGACCGGTTTGAAAATCAAGCTTGTCATTCGGTAAGCAAACACAACTGTCATTAAAATGAGGATGAGTACTGCGCTGCCCCCTATCAGCCCTAGCTGTTCATAGTAGTTCACTGTATCGCTTTCAGGTATAAAGACATAGGCACGCAAGTTGCTATGCGGCAACAGACGGTCGCTCATATACCCTCGATGGCCCAACATCTTGGATTTGTAGACATCGTCATTTTGAAAATTTGTAAACTGGACAATATCGCTAATCATCGGCGGTTCAGTTTCTCCAGAAGTGTCCAACATGGGATGTGCTAAAACGCGATTTTCCTCATCGACAATAAAGACTAGGCCGTTTTCAGACGGCTTGATGTCGATGATAATCTCTAAAAGATTGCTAATGTCTACATCGCCCCCGACGACGCCCACGACCTCGTCGCCCTTGTTGTAAACAGGCTTTGCAATGGTCAATATCCAATTTTCACGACTGGCATTTAAAAAAGCGTCTGTGTAAATCAAAGCGCCTTCTGCCTTTGCTTTTATATACCACGGGCGCACCCGCGCATCAAAAGTCGGTGGTGGTATCCAGCCACTGCCGTTCACCATTTCATTGTCTTCGGTGGCGTAGTAAACCGACGAAAAAAAAGGGTGGTTTTCTAAGAGTTCCTCCATAAAGGACAGCAATGGTGCCGCGCCCTCAGACGTTTCGACGAGAAGTGCAACGCTTTCAACAATCTGTTCGTACTCTGAGAAGTACGCATTTACAGAGAACTCAACGTGTTCTTCCTCCACGTTTAAAATGCGTACCATCTCTTTTTCGAGTACCCGGTTAAAATAAACCATTTGTAGCGTCATACCAAGCGCTATGAGTACGACTAGCACAATGCCTACTCCGTAAAATTTTCTGATAATCTTTATCATAGCGCCCTCCTCTGCGGTAAATCTCCTTATAATTATACCTTTCTACAAGAAGGGTTAATCATTTATTCCCGCTGTTCTTTCCAGAGCTGTTTCAAACTTTTCATAAAAATGCTCTTTGCCGATGGCCTCAATGAGACCGGCTTTTTCAAAACTTGTATACGGTTGAGGTTGAATACCCGTAACAAGCAACTGAATTCCTTTGTTTTTACACAGAGTAATAAAGCGCTTCATACTGTGAATAGCCGTTGCATCGACACAAGGCACATTGCGCAGTCTTAAAATAATAACCTCTGTTTCAGAATCGATACTGTTCAACACTTCTAAGAACTTGTCGGCCACGCCAAAGAACATCGGACCGTTGATTTCATACATCTGGACACCTGTGGGGAGGGCATTCATTACCTCGACATCAAAAGCCGGCGTAAAGTGTTCGGCCTCTTCAGCAGTGTCTCTAGTCATTTCGCGAACACAGGATTCTTCTGCCATGCGCTTCATAAAAAGCATAGCCGCAAGCACCATCCCCACTTCAATGGCGACGACCAGATCGACGAACACTGTAATGAGAAAAGTGGCTGTCAAAACCAGTATATCGGATTTCGGAGACTTCATAAGCGCCGCGCATTCACGCCACTCACTCATATTGTAAGCGACCACCATCAGTACGGCTGCAAGCGCCGTAAGCGGAATCATTTGCGCCAACGGCATAAACAAAAGCATAATTAAAAGGAGCACCACGGCGTGAATCATTCCGGCCACAGGCGTTCGTCCACCGCTTTTGATATTGGTTACCGTCCGTGCAATTGCACCGGTTGCCGGAATGCCGCCAAAAAGTCCCGAGGCCATATTGGCCACACCTTGTGCCATTAACTCTGTATTCGAACGGTGTTTGCCGCCGATCATGCCGTCGGCAACAACTGCTGACAGCAGCGATTCCACAGCACCTAAAACGGCAATCGTCATCGCAGGCGCCAGCAATGCCGACATCTTTTCCATGCTAAAAGCAGGCAACTGTGGTGCCGGCAAACTCTTAGAAAGCTCGCCGAATTTACCGCCGATGGTCATAATATCTAATGCAAAGAGTTGTGTTATCGCCGTCGCCACAATGAGCGCGACAAGAGTTCCCGGTATTTTGAGCTTTGTCTTAGGCCAAAAGACAATAATGGCCAAAGCCACTGCACCAATAGCAACTGTCGGCCAGTGAATTGCGCTGACATGCGCTGCATAGAGCTGCCATTTGTCGAGAAAAGCCGCCGGCACATCGGTGAGGTTCATGCCGAAAAAATCGTTAATTTGAGATGAAAAAATGGTCACGGCAATGCCGGCTGTAAAACCGGTCGTTATCGTATGCGGTATAAATTTTATGACACTGCCCAGCTTGAACAGCCCCATTAAAAACATAAAGAAGCCCCCCATTACCGTCGCCATAATCAAACCGTCCACACCGTGCGTCATCACGATGCCGTAGACAATGACCATAAACGCACCTGTCGGCCCGCCGATTTGAACGCGACTGCCTCCTAATAACGAAATTAAAAATCCGGCAATTATCGCCGTGTGTAGCCCCTTTTCAGGCGATACCCCTGAAGCGATGGCCAGTGCAATAGACAGTGGCAACGCAACTATCGCCACAATGAGACCCGCCGTGAGATCTTTTAGAAACTGTGCTTTATCATAAGTCTTGAGCGTTGTCAGCAGTTTTGGTTTAAAGTGGTTCATATTAGTACCCCCGCGTGTTTTTTTAGCCAATGTCTATGGGATTTCCAATTGGGGACATGGTGTTCCACAAGGTTCCAAAAATCTGCCGAATGGTTCATGTGAACCAAATGGCACAACTCGTGCACCACGATATACAGCGCAACTTCTCGCGGCACCATTGCCAACCTCAAATTAAAATTGAGATTTTGCTTAGAAGAACAACTTCCCCAACGCGTCTTTTGATTCTTCACCCGAATGCGTTTCGGCTCAACGCCTACAGCGGCTGCGCAACGTGGCAAATCCGCTTTTAAAAACGCCTGTGTCTCCTCTTTGTAAAAATTCAATAGAACCGTCGTCAAGCCCAATTGGCCATCGCTGTGAACCCATAGCACGTGTTTCTCCTCGTCCACCGTCACTTCCGGTACCAAACGCGATGTCCCTTCACAGACGCGGTATGCCGTCCCCCAGTAGTACGCCGTATCACCACCGTAAAAAATAGAACGAGACTGTCGCCGACCTTCCAACCACCGGTTGATTTTATCAGCATTCTTTTCGACGATTTTTAAAACCTGTTCTTCTGTTAAATACGACGGTGCCTGCACCTTTAAAGCACCTTCTTCAGTTAACCTAAACGATACAGTTTTTCTCTTAGAGTAAACAATTTTAATAGGGCTGTTGATCATCTGCCGCCCTCCTTCAACTATTAGCGCCTTATATTGTAACACAAAAGCACCCCGACGGGTGCTTTTATAACATATGTTTAAAATGATTTGTTTATTGAACACTTTCTGCGAGGACTTTCCCTATAACTGCAATTTGATCGACTTCGTTTTTAATGGCCTCTGATGTCGCCGTCTGCGTTTCAACACGAGCCGAAATTTCCTGAAAGTGTGCAGCATTTTCTTCTAGCAACGCCGCTATATTGGTAACGGCATCGTCGATACTCGTAAACTCTTTGGATACGGCTGTAACAAACGCCGCTTCTTGCGACATATAGCCCTCGACTTCTCCCAGAATAGAAGCCACGGACTCAAAGCGTGTATTGAGCATGACCATTGCCTCTTCCATGCTGCGCATGGCCAGTCTCCCCTCTTCAGAATGTGCGATAGCTTCTTTGGAAGCTTCGCCCAACTCGCCGACGATGTCCCCGATTTTACCGGCGAACGCATCGCTCTCCACTGAGAGCTTTCGGATTTCTTCAGCAACGACTGCAAATCCTCTCCCGTGTTCACCTGCTCGCGCTGCCTCAATAGAAGCATTGAGCGCCAAGAGATTCGTCTGCTCTGCAATGCGTCGAATCCCCTCTAAAGAAGCGTCGATTTGCTGCATTTGCTCTGCCAGTGTACGAACAGTGCCCATAGAATTGTCCACCGATAGATGCGTCGTCTCAATGCTGGTTTTCATGTGTCCCATTGAAAGACTGCTGGTTTTAAAATCATCTTTTAAAGTCTCGAAAACTGCCGTCAACTTTTGCATGATGTCGTATGTGGCCCCGACATTTTGAGACGATTTTTGAGTGCTCTCATTGACGCCAGAAACAGTTATTGCCGCATCGTCGACACTTTTGGAAAGTTCCTGTATGGCGCAATTAATCGCCTCTGTATTGCGCTGATTCTCAGCCATCATGTCCGCGCAATTACGGGATGTGTTTTCGAGTTCCGTTGTCGACGTCTCAACTTTATCAAAAGTGTATTGAAGCTGCTCCAAGTTCTGAGCGTTTTCTCTCGCAGATGCCTCGACACTTTTAAGGGTCTCCTCTCCCCACTTTGTCAGCAGGTAGAGCACCGCCCAAATGGTAAATACGGCGCCGATTCTAGGTATAAACTCTCCCAGTCCCATACCGTCATCCAATATGAGCTGCGGGTCGATAACAAAACATGCCACCAAGACGCCGATGAGCCCCATGCCGAAGTATAGCGATTTTTTCTTGTTGAAATAAAGTGCCTGCATCCCAAACGCCACCATGTAGACATTGAACATTCTGGAGACGCCACCGCTAACTGCGGAAAGGCCCAACGCCGCTAAAAATGGAAATGCCACAATAATCTGCCCTTTGATATGCAAATTAATCGGTAAAAAATAAAGTCCCGTGGCGACCAAAGATGTGGCACCTGCTGCAACAAATGCTTTAATGCCGTAACTCGAACCACTGCTTATCCATGCTGTCATCGGTAAAACAATCGAAAACACCCACAGTATAATCAAGTTCGTCCGGACGGCTCTTTTAAGATCGTAACGCATAACCCCTCCTCTATTATGTCTGTATACGTGTAAAGCCACTGCTATTATACCATACAGAGGAAAACGGGGAACGGGTCTATTTAAAAAATTCGAGACAATAGACATGTTTTTTTGAAGCATTGGGTTCAAGACACTGCATCCCTTTTTTATGCTCTATGTTTTGATCGGTATCTTCAAAATCTGCAATCCCCCACCACGGCTCAAGACAGACAAAGGGGCCTTTGTCACTCCAAATGCCCAAGTAAGGTGCCGCTTCCATTGTGAGTGCCACCCCGTGTCCTGCATTGCCTGAGTGTAAAGTGACTGTCTTTGAGTGAATATCGTCGAGTATAATCGCGTCTTGCTCAAAAACTTCCGGCGTCAATGTAAAATGCAAATGTCCATCAGAGGTAATCCTATGTTCGTTGATTCGACGCCTCTGTGTGGCAATCAAACCGTTTTCCAAATTCACGTTATAGGTGGTTAAGCGCTCCATTTCTTCAAAGACGACATCGCAGGGATAGGTCACATTGAAACCGGGATGTCCCCCTAAACCATAGTACATATCCAGTGCACCGATGTTCTGTACATCGTGCGAAACCGTCAGTGTACGCCCCTCCAGTCGGTAGCATACTTCCAGCGAAAAATCGAACGGATAATTCTTTTTAGTCGCCTCATTGGACGTCAGCCGCATTTTAACGGCGGTTTCATCGTGTTCTAGACAGTCAAAAGGCAAATCCCTAGCGAACCCGTGTTGTGACAAAGTATAGGTCTGATGCCTGTAACTGTAAGTTTTTTCTTTAAGTGCACCGACAATCGGGAATAGAATTGGGGCCTTTCTCCGCCAGTAAGGCGGGGTGCCTTGCCATATGTACTCATACCCCATCTCTTTATCCCAAACGGATTCCAGCTGAGCGCCATGACGCGCTACAGCTATTTTTAAAAACTCATTTTCCACAGTAAACACTGGACTCATCTTATACCACCTCATCTGTATACCCTTTAATTTCATTCAACAAATGCAATTGTGACGCTTCGACATAAGGCACCAAACACGTTTGCACATGCGCCATAACCAGTTCACGTGCACGTATGAGAATTGCCCCCACTTTTATTTTAGCATATTCCAGCGGCATATACTGACTGAAAATAGGCATCGGTATACGCGTTGAGTGTCGATCGATGTTGTAAAAGAGCTTCTTAACCGCCTATTCCACCTGCGGATGCAATCGAAATAACTGAATTTTTGGGCCACGGCAATTTCCACGTCGCTCCCCGTGTAGTTGCGCGACCAGTGCGTTGGCTCCTTTTGCATAATTTTTTAATAACATGTGTCAAATGCGACTGTGAGTGACGCTCTAAAATCAGTTCGCGTTCGATGGCCTCCAAAGCAAACAAGGCTTCTCTCAATGCAAAGGTCAGTGCCGGCACCTCGCTACCGACGACAGGCGTCCTCCCAAACGGCGTATATTCCCACTGGAACTGCTTGTTTTTGTCCTCGGACAATGCGTTTTAAAATATTCATGTGCTCTTCTCCTCTTTGGCGTATTGAAAATACTGTATGGGGTCCGTCGCCTCGGGATACTCGGCCAAGTAATGTCTAAGGCCACGAGCAAATGCATATTTCAGTTCTGTTGTCACATTGACCTTGCAGACGCCTCGCTGTATGCACGCCTTGACCACCTCGTTAGAAAGCCACTGGCACCATGCAACACCAGTGGTACCGCTACTTCCCAAACCACTTGCAAAGTTTCTAAGTTGTGAATGTTAAACGCTGGAATAGCATACCCCTGAAGCTGTGCCTCCAACAAGTGTGCCTTTGCTGATTTCCCTACCGGTTTCATCGGACTCCCCCTTATTTTTTGAGCACGACGCGGTACTTGATGCAGTCACCTCGCGTAATGCTCTCCGTATATTCTACGAGCAATGTGCCCGCATAAGCCCACCGGCTGATGCGCAAGCTGGGCGTTCCTGTATCTGTTCCGAGCAACGCAGATTCTCGCTCGTCAGTGAGTACAGGAGAAAAGCTTTCTTCTGCATGCGTCAACACCAGGCCGTAAGTTGACTCAAGCAACGTATAAAGCGGTTGCGTTTCCAAAGCCTCTTGTGTCAATGATTTAAAATACACTTCTGGTAGATAAGTCGTTTCGAGCATCATCGGTTCGCCATTGGCCAGCCTTAGGCGCTCAAATCGGATAACAGGTGCCTTTTCTGAGACGCCAATCTTACTCGACAGGTGTTTGTCGGCTTGTATAATGTGATACTGCAATACCCTCGACGACGGGACTTTCCCCTGATGTTTCATCTCTTCGGTAAAGCTGTAAAAAGTCGACAGGTTTTGAGTCATCTTGTGGTCGCTGACAAAGGTGCCCTTGCCGTGTACACTTTCAATATACCCTTCGCGTTCAAGTGCCTGTATTGCTTGCCGCACAGTCGATCGACTCACGTCGTAGTACGCACACATTTCACGCTCAGACATCAATTGCGCCCCAGTAAGCAAGGTTTTGTTTTCAATTTTCTCTATGATGGCGTCCATTAATTGCGCATACAACGGGACACGGCTTCTTTTATCTATTTTAGTCATTTCTACACGCTCCTTCAAAACTGGTAATAACCAGTTTCGTTTATCATAACTAAATTTTTCCGAATTGTCAATTTGCATCGACTAGTCTGACGACTTGTGAATCACTTGCACGTTCCGGTAACAGCCCTGAAAGCCTCGCAGTCGTGGAACTCGCCAACCAGCTCGTCGACGCTGTCTATCACCTCTTTATAACCTGTAATGTAGAGGGGCTCTCTACAAACAGCATACCCGACACCCGCGTACTTTGGCTTGGCTAATGCCTGATGGCAGCAACAATCGAGGTTTTGCCATGACAAGCGGTCTCACAACAATTTACCTCAGCGCAATCGCTCTCTTTTCACCAGACTTTGTAGCGGCCCCCTATATGGCTACAGCACAGTGCTGTCGTCAGTTGATAGACACTCCCGATTTTATGAATGCTCTAGAGGCGTTTGCCACAGGGCCCTTTAAAAGGTGCGTCTATCTGGGCAGTGGTCGCTACACATGACGCCCCCCTCAGCTTTAGATACGGTCCCAAGACCTTCGTCGTCGTGGCATTGAGCAGCGACGCCTACAGCAATGCGTACGACTTTGACCTCATTAAAGAGTTTAATTAAGACAATCGCGTCGCACAGTTGCTCGTCCTCTCAAACGGCTTAGTTAAGCCTACGGACATCCGTAAGTCGGTACACTGGTTGCGCCTGACCGATTCAAATGTGCCCGACACCCCGTGTCCTTCAGGCGAAGTAAACCGTGTCGTCCAAGGTGTTGTCATCCATATGAGGAGGTACTGTTATGAAAAATGTAAAAGTCGCCGTCGTCGAACCCAATCCGGTCAGACGCGACCAATTTCAGAAAGGTCACCGTCTAAAAGACACCGCTTGCTTTGAACACTGGGACGATTTTTTCGCCATTCCCCTCTCGTGCTCAGGTGGTATCTTTCATCACAGTACCCCTTTTATGGCGTATTTTGACGAAGCCCTCACCAAAGTTGATACGCGGTTAATAAGACATCCAAAGGCCATTGACCCCCTATACGGTGCCATTGAAATTGCCAAAGCGCAAGTAAAATAAAAAACAAAGCGGGAACACTTAACGCCAAAAGTGTTCCCGCTTTGTTTCATTTTCAACCCATTATGTACTTTGATGCAAGCACTCTTTTGATACCATGTCTTCAGTACTTGGGTCAAGGAGCAACGCCAGCTGCTACGATTCAGACTTCACAAAAGTGACACAGTCTTCACAAATATAGCTGTCTTTGAAAGGCACCGTATTGTAAGTAGAATTACAAACTTTACAATTACAGCAGGTGCTCTCTTTTTGCTCGCTTCCTAATACTTCATTCTTTTTACTCATGATACTTCCACCCCTCAGTAATATTACGCACCAATATTTTGTCAATTATTGGTACGTTATATACATAATAGCATTTTGATTTTCAATTGTCAACTAAATTGTTGTTTTTTTTAAATAAAAAGTCCTATACTGAGAATAAAGTCTTATAAAGCGTATCTCTGTAAATTTAATTATCTATTTAAAACAATATTAGCACATAATATGATACCATGTCAAACTTGCAGAGAGTTTACGATTTTCTCTGGCATAGACCTTTACAAAGCATCTTTGATGTGTTAATATTCTAACAGAAGCACAAAAAGGGGGACACCACCGAGGGTGTCAAACTTTTTGTGCTTTTTTTGTTTACAATATTTTTTTTAGGAGGCGCAATATGATGTATTATAGGCTAAATGGGCGTCGCGAAGCCCTTCCGGCTGGGCTGACCATCAAAGCACTCATCGAAAAGCTCGGCTACATCGGCGAGCGTATTGCTCTAGAAATCAACGGCGATGTTCTCCCCTATACAGCCGCTAAAGACAGAACCGTCAACCACGAAGATAAAATTGAAATCGTTTGCTTTGTCGGAGGAGGGTAATCATGTACAAACATACCGAACGCTGTCCAGAGTCCTTAAAATCGCCCCTGCAAAAGGCCCATGTTGCCGTTGCAGGCGCCGGTGGTCTCGGGTCTAATGTCGCAGTGCTTTTGACCCGAGCAGGCATCGGCGCTCTAAGTCTTTTCGACTACGACACCGTTGAGTACAGCAACTTAAACAGACAGCATTATTTTATTCAAGACCTCACACACCCAAAAACAGACGCTTTAAAACGTCACCTGCTCAATATCAATCCAGAACTCGTCGTGCACACCCATCAAGTTAAACTCGATGCCGAAAACGCGCCTGATCTGCTCGGTGCGTTTGATATCGTCGTAGAAGCTTTTGACGGCGCCGAGACGAAAGCGATGCTTATTTCTACTTTGCTCTCTCAATGCCCGAATATGACTATCGTCTCAGGATCCGGAATGGCGGGCACACAAGGGGCAGATACCATCAAAACACAAAGAGTCATGCAACGCCTATGGGTATGTGGCGACATGACGACCGACTACACACCAGCCGTTGGGCTTTTATCGACACGCGTTCAGCTCTGCGCCGCACATCAAGCCCATAAAGTTATTGAACTTATCTCAGGAGGTACTTTACGATGAAACCAAACGACCCTTTTGTATTAGGCGGACAAACATTCCAATCGAGATTCATTCTCGGATCCGGTAAATTCTCAGTAGATATGATGCAGCGCGTTCTCAGCGCCGGCGGTGTGGAAATGGCCACAATAGCTGTCAGACGCGCAGCGCCAGATGCCACTGACGATATTCTCACTGGTATCCCTTCTAATGTCAAACTACTGCCCAACACTTCCGGAGCGCGTACCGCTGACGAAGCACTGCGCATTGCAAAACTCGCCCGCGCACTTGGATGCGGCGATTTTATCAAAATTGAAGTCATTCGCGACAGCCGCTACCTTTTACCGGACAACTACGAAACCCTTAAAGCGGTTGACGCTTTGGCCAATGAAGGCTTTATTCCCCTGCCCTATATGTATCCGGACTTAAACGTGGCGCGGGATATGAAAAATGCGGGGGCGGCTGCTATTATGCCCCTTGGATCGCCTATAGGAACAAACAAAGGCATCTTGACGAAACCCTTTATTCAAATGCTCATAGATGAAATCGACCTGCCGATTATCGTAGACGCCGGCATTGGACGCCCTTCACAAGCATGTGAAGCTATGGAAATGGGCTGTGCTGCGGTGATGGCCAACACCGCAATCGCCACTGCAGAAAACATCCCCCTTATGGCAGAAGCCTTTAGAAACGCCATTGTTGCAGGACGATTGGCCTACATTGCCAAGCTTGGTAGAACCCTAGGACACCGAGCAGAAGCTTCGAGCCCGCTAACCGGATTTTTGGAGGCACTCGACCATGAATAATCTCTACGAAACTTTTAACGATTTAAAAACCGCTCTGCTGCCCTTGCACCATACCTCGGGGGACGTTCTGTCCGCCCTTTCAAAAGAGCGCCTGTCGCCTAAGGACTTTGCCGCACTGTTGTCACCTGCAGCAGAACCCCATCTCGAGCAGATGGCCGGAAAATCAAGAGACCTTAAATCAAAGCATCACGGCAACGCTGTCAACTTATTTACACCATTGTATCTGTCCAATTACTGCGACAACCACTGTCTCTACTGTGGCTTCAGCTGTAAAAATCCAATGGCGCGTACGAAGCTCTCTTTGGAAGAAGCTTCTGAGGAACTCGCCGCTATACGGCGGACAGGGCTGAGAGAAATTCTTCTTTTAACGGGAGAGTCCGTCCGCCACACGCCATTAGAGTACCTCGCCCAAGTTGTGCGAGAAAGTAAGGCTCAGTTTCAATGTGTCGGACTGGAAATCATGCCTTTGGATGTCGACGCCTACGCAAAGCTCCACAAAGCCGGTGCCGATTTTGTCAGCGTTTATCAGGAAACTTACGATGAAAGCTTATACCGCCAAGTTCATCTAAAAGGGCGTAAGCGCGATTTTCGCTACCGATTCGACGCGCAAGAACGTGCACTTACTGCCGGAATGCACGGCGTCGCATTTGGCGCTCTTTTTGGACTTGGAACGCCCTTTGAAGACGCTTTGGCAACGGGACTCCACGCAATGCTGATCCACCAAAAATACCCTTACGCTGAAATCGGTTTTTCAGTGCCGCGTATGCGACCGATCCATAGTTCCGAAGGTTCTGTCGTCGACGTTCAGCCGGTCTCTGAAAGACAGCTGCTGCAAATTATGCTCGCCTATCGTCTTTTTATGCCTTTTTCAACCATCACTTTATCCACAAGGGAACGCGCTTTTTACCGAGACCACGCGTGTCAATGGGTTGTCAACAAACTCTCTGCTGAAGCAAAGGTCGGTGTCGGTGGACATGTCGCACAAGAAAAAAGCGATGTTCAATTTGAAATTGCAGATTCAAGAACGGTTGAAGAAATGGTACACATGTTAGAAGCACAGAACTTGCAGCCCGTTTTTTCGAGTCATATTCACCTGTAAGGGGGCCCTTCGATGTCTTTTATTGTTATTACAGACTTCAAAACCTGTCCGGTTGATGTAGAAACCTATATCAAAGGCGTCTGCCAGATGCAACCGGACGAAATAATCTTAAGGGAGAAGACACTCGACGTCACCGCCTACTGCGCGCTTGCCGAGCAACTATTGTCCAACTGCAAACGTAGCGGCATTCCTTTGCGCTTGCATACACACCTCTCTCTGCTCGACAAACTCGCTCTTAGGCGCGTTCATATGTCCTACGGTCATTTTGTAGACAACATCGGTCAGCGCCCTCATTGTGACATCAGCGTCTCCGTACATAGCGTCGAAGAAGCGCGCTTCGCCTATGAAAACGGCGCCCATCAACTCATTGCTGGTCATATTTTAAAAACCCACTCCAAACCGGGCCTCCCTCCGAGGGGATTTGAATTTTTAAATGCCGTATCCAAGGCGGTCCCCATTCCCGTCTACGGCATCGGTGGGCTCAATTTAAACCATATTAAAAGCGCCCACTCCGTAGGCGCAAAAGGTATTTGTATGCTGTCCGGCGTCTATCCGTACTTGTAAAGATGCCCCTGTGTTACAGGGGCTTTTTTATGAACACTTTTGACAGCACACTTGTGCACCACCACTGTGTTTTGCGCTATAAAGCGCATCGTCGGCACTGACGATTAAATCGTAGGCGTCCCGAGGCTCATATGGCTGTTCAGCGTTTAGATAGACCATACCAAAACTCGATGAAATCTCAATATCTCTATAGCGCAGTGCGTTAATGTGTGTGCATAAATACGACAGTTTATAGCGCATGTCTTCTTCAGATACATTTTGATAGAGCAACAAGAATTCATCGCCGCCAAAACGTGCCAATAAGTCATCAGGCGCTGTATGTTTCAAAATTGCCTCAGCGTAATACTTCAACACTTCATCGCCAATCACATGCCCATGTTTGTCATTTATGGCTTTAAAGGCATCGAGATCCATCATAACGACACCGAGACTAAAAGGCTTTTTCTTGCGTTCTATCAAACTCTTTTGCAGCCGCTCCATAAAGTACGCTCGATTGTAGACCTCCGTCAGCGCGTCTGTCTCTGCCGCTCGTTTTAATGCGGCATCTGTTCGCTCTTTAGTGAGCAATGCCACCCCGACACCTGAGACCATCATATAGGCAAAGAGGCCAATAAAAGCAAATACATGGCCCGGTGTTCCCGTTTGAATATGGTAGTCGGAACCGTAGATGAGCGCCTCGACAACGCGGTATAACATTAAAGTTCCGGCTATGACAAACATACGGCCAATAGACTTTTGAAGTTTAGACTTTTCAGCGGGTTTAAGCAAATAAATACCGGATATCCCCCACAGTACAGCCACTGACAAACTGACAATCACAATCCGTTGTAACGGTACGTCTTTATAAAAGACCCAATAACTGTTCAATACCGCTAGCAGACCGGCGATGGTGTAGTAGATGCTGTGGCGTTGCCTTTTTTGTGGGTATATATGTGCTCTAATCGCCAAAAACTCAAGTGTGGCACCAAAAATCATCCCTGTGTTCCCAGCGACGGCATCAAATCCTTTTGGTAATCCACCAATGCCTTCCCAGCCTAAAAAAAAGAAAAAGTATCCGACGGAGACAACAGCCAAAGAAAAAGTATGTAAACGTATGACGGGATTCGAGAAAGTGGCTTTGCTATATGTAAAAGTCATATAAAGTGTTAGAACCGTCCCTAGAAAATTTAATATGACAACCGTTTTTAAATCCAAAATCTACCTCCTGTTTAAGGTTCTCTATTAATTTTACAATAACTTATTACGAAGTTCAATAATTAGTTCTAAAGTCCTATTTCTTTGTTCTTTTTCTTCAAATAAAAAAGGAACGAAACGCCCATGTTTGAAGTCTTCCCTCGTTACGAACGCTCAGTTCCAGCTGTTTATTATTTATCTAATAAATTGATTATTTCAGTTTTAAAATCGCCTTGATAATGTCCCCCATGATAGCACAGACATTCATTAATCTTCAAAGTCGTCAACTTTTTAAGCGTCTCTTTTGCCGCTAGGGGGTCCATCGCGTATTGGGGATTGGGGATATGTAGATGCCCCTTTGCCAACATTAATGCATCACCAGTGATTAGCAGCGCCTTTTCCGGCAGGTAAATAGACATGTGCCCCGGCATATGCCCTGGAGACATTACACCCATTATACCTCTTTCGTCGTCTATAAATTCCCTGTCTCCAAGTGTCCGCTGCACTTCAACAGGTTCTATACGCTCTAAATACGCCTGAAATTGACGAGCGCCATCTTTTTCGCTCTCCGGTAAAAAATCGTATATCTCTTCTGCTTGCGTCAATCTCAGTGATTTTTCTTCTCCTCGTACATAAGGGGCCTCTACTTCTGAAGTCACCACCTGAATATGTGGGTATTGTGCCAAAATTTCTGCAGCTGCCCCCATATGATCGTGGTCGTGATGCGTGATAAACAGATGCGTGATTTCGTCAAACGTCAAATGTGAGTCGCCCAGTTCCGACTTTAAAGCCTTTAAGTCCCCTGGATGTCCACAGTCAACAAGTACAGTCATTTTATCAGTTTGAACGACTACCGGGTGAATTTTAAGGCGCACCCCCTTGTGGTCGTGATTAATTGACAACTCTATAACTTTCATCAGGTCTCCTCCTATGATTTTTATTTGTAAAAAAACCTCACTCCAATTACGGAATGAGGTCTCAATAAATCAGCAACGTTCTACTCTCCCAGGCAGCTGCCCGCCAAGTACCATCGACGCTGGAGGACTTTACTTCTGTGTTCGGTATGGGAACAGGTGTTGCCCCTCCGCCTTCGTCACTGAATTGCTTAACTATGAAACTGTGAAGGTTAGTACCTTCAAAACTGTATATATAAGAACCGATAAATCCTCTTACTCTAAAGCGTGGTCAAGTCCTCGACCTATTAGTACCTGTCAGCTGAATGCATTGCTGCACTTACACCTCAGGCCTATTACCATATTATCTTCATGGGGTCTTACTCTATTAAAAGATGGGAAATCTCATCTTGAGGGGGGCTTCGCGCTTAGATGCCTTCAGCGCTTATCCCTTCCAAACTTAGCTACTCAGCAGTGCTCTTGGCAGAACAACTGATACACCAGAGGTTTGTCCATCCCGGTCCTCTCGTACTAAGGACAGCTCCTCTCAAATTTCCTACGCCCACAGCAGATAGGGACCGAACTGTCTCACGACGTTCTGAACCCAGCTCGCGTGCCTCTTTAATGGGCGAACAGCCCAACCCTTGGGACCTACTTCAGCCCCAGGATGAGACGAGCCGACATCGAGGTGCCAAACCTCCCCGTCGATGTGGACTCTTGGGGGAGATAAGCCTGTTATCCCCGGGGTAGCTTTTATCCGTTGAGCGATGGCCCTTCCATGCGGTGCCACCGGATCACTAAGCTCGACTTTCGTCCCTGCTCGAGATGTCTCTCTCGCAGTCAAGCTCCCTTTTGCCTTTACACTCTTCGCGCGATTTCCAACCGCGCTGAGGGAACCTTTAGGCGCCTCCGTTACTCTTTAGGAGGCGACCGCCCCAGTCAAACTGCCCACCTGACATTGTCCTAGAACAGGATCACTGTCCATAGTTAGAATAACGGTATACAAAGAGTGGTATCCCAACAGCGACTCCTATAAGACTGGCGTCCTATATTCTTAGTCTCCCACCTATCCTGTACATCATATACCATTATCCAGTGCCAAGCTGCAGTAAAGCTCCACGGGGTCTTTCCGTCTAGCTGCGGGTAACCGGCATCTTTACCGGTACTACAATTTCACCGAGTCCATTGTTGAGACAGCGCCCAAATCGTTACGCCTTTCGTGCGGGTCGGAACTTACCCGACAAGGAATTTCGCTACCTTAGGACCGTTATAGTTACGGCCGCCGTTTACTGGGGCTTCAGTTCTGTGCTTCGCCTAAACTAACACTTCCCCTTAACCTTCCAGCACCGGGCAGGCGTCAGCCCCTATACATCATCTTTCGATTTAGCAGAGACCTGTGTTTTTGGTAAACAGTCGCTTGGGCCTATCCTCTGCGGCCGGATCTAGCTCTAAACCTGATCCGGCACCCCTTCTCCCGAAGTTACGGGGTCATTTTGCCGAGTTCCTTAACAATGGTTTTCTCGCGCGCCTTAGTATTCTCTACTCTCCTACCTGTGTCGGTTTACGGTACAGGCACCTGCTCCCTCGATAGAAACTTTTCTTGACAGTGTGATATCTGCTGCTTCGTTACTTAAGTTCACTCCCCATCACAGCTCATCCTCAGTAGCGCGGATTTGCCTACGCTACAGACTCGCTGCTTGGACATGCTCTTCCATTCGCATGCTCAGCATAACCTCCTGTGTCATTCCTTCTCTCAAACGGGTCTCGGTGGTACAGGAATCTTCACCTGTTGTCCATCGCCTACGACTTTCGTCCTCGGCTTAGGTCCTGACTTACCCTGAGCGGACGAACCTTCCTCAGGAAACCTTAGGTTTTCGGCGGACGGGATTCTCACCCGTCTCTCGTTACTCATGCCAACATTCTCTCTTGTGTGATATCCATAAGTCCTTGCGATCTTACTTCACCTCTCACACAATGCTCCTCTACCAATTGTCTAAACAATTCCATAGCTTCGGTAGCAAGTTTTAGCCCCGGTAATCTTCGGCGCAGGATCACTCGACTAGTGAGCTGTTACGCACTCTTTAAATGAGTGGCTGCTTCTAAGCCAACATCCTAGTTGTCTGTGCAATCCCACATCCTTTTCCACTTAACTTGCATTTTGGGACCTTAGCTGATGGTCTGGGCTCTTTCCCTTTCGACTATGAATCTTATCACACATAGTCTGACTCCTGAGTAAAAGATATCGGTATTCGGAGTTTGATAGTCTTCGGTAGCCGGTGAAAGCCCCTAGGACATTCAGTGCTCTACCCCCGTATCTCTTAACTCAAGGCTAGCCCTAAAGCTATTTCGAGGAGAACCAGCTATCTCCGGGTTCGATTGGAATTTCTCCGCTATCCACATGTCATCCCAACCTTTTTCAACAGATATGGGTTCGGGCCTCCAAGAGGTTTTACCCTCGCTTCACCCTGCACATGGATAGGTCACCCGGTTTCGGGTCTACGCCATACAACTCATTCGCCCTATTCAGACTCGCTTTCGCTGCGGCTCCGCACCTGAAGCGCTTAACCTTGCTGCATAACGTAACTCGTTGGCCCGTTCTACAAAAAGTACATGGTCGTTCTTTAACGAACTTCCACTGCTTGTAAACATAGGGTTTCAGGTTCTTTTTCACTCCCCTCCCGGGGTTCTTTTCACCTTTCCCTCACGGTACTGTGCGCTATCGGTCACCAGGTAGTATTTAGCCTTGGCAGATGGTCCTGCCTGCTTCCCACAAAGTTTCACGTGCTCCGTGGTACTCCGGATCAGTACGTTCGATCTTCCCCTTTCGCCTAAGTGGCTCTCACACGCTTCGGCGGACTTTCCCAAGTCCTTTGGCTAGGGTACCTTCTACTTGATATACTGTCCACACCCCCTCGTCCGAAGACTTGGGTTTGGGCTGTTTCCCGTTCGCTCGCCGCTACTTAGGAAATCACTTTTGTTTTCTCTTCCTTCGGGTACTTAGATGTTTCAGTTCCCCGAGTTCCCTTCCTATGACCTATGAATTCAGTCATGGATACCTAGACATTACTCTAGGTGGGTTCCCCCATTCGGACATCTACGGATCGGCGCTCGCTTGCAGCTCCCCGTAGCTTTTCGCAGCTTACCACGTCCTTCTTCGGCTCCTGGTGCCAAGGCATCCACCCTATGCTCTTAGTAACTTGACCTTACTTTTGAGTTTGAGTTTTTACTTTGGCTTACATTGTTTTTTCAATGCTTGCTTTTTTACTAACTTAATAGTCGGTTCTTTATATATACAGTTTTCAAGGTGCTAATTTACGAAGTTTGCGTCAGCAAAGTTCGCCGGATGCGTCAGCATCCTAAGACGTCAGTCTTGAATTTGCGTGAGGCACTTTCTGAAAGAAAGTGACGAATACTCGTCCAAGATTACATCTTGTTTTGAAAGTTCCTAGAACCCTCAAAATTAAACAGTGTAAATGTCTATTTACTCCTTAGAAAGGAGGTGATCCAGCCGCACCTTCCGATACGGCTACCTTGTTACGACTTCACCCCAGTCATTGATTTCACCTTCGACAGCTCCTTCCTTACGGTTAGGCCACTGGCTTCGGGCGCCCCCAACTTCCGTGGTGTGACGGGCGGTGTGTACAAGACCCGGGAACGCATTCACCGCGACATTCTGATCCGCGATTACTAGTAACTCCAACTTCATGTAGGCGAGTTGCAGCCTACAATCCGAACTGGGATCGGCTTTTTAGGATTCGCTCCAGGTCACCCCTTCGCTGCCCGTTGTACCGACCATTGTAGCACGTGTGTAGCCCAGATCATAAGGGGCATGATGATTTGACGTCATCCCCACCTTCCTCCGTGTTCTCCACGGCAGTCTGTCTAGAGGGTTCAGCTTAACCTGTTAACAACTAAACATAAGGGTTGCGCTCGTTGCGGGACTTAACCCAACATCTCACGACACGAGCTGACGACAACCATGCACCACCTGTCTCCTCTGTCCCGAAGGACATAGCCGGCTAAGGCTACTTCAGAGGGATGTCAAGACCTGGTAAGGTTCTTCGCGTTGCTTCGAATTAAACCACATGCTCCGCTACTTGTGCGGGTCCCCGTCAATTCCTTTGAGTTTCACACTTGCGTGCGTACTCCCCAGGCGGAATACTTATTGCGTTTGCTGCGGCACCGAGCTTTGACACCCGACACCTAGTATTCATCGTTTACGGCGTGGACTACCAGGGTATCTAATCCTGTTCGCTACCCACGCTTTCGTGCATCAGCGTCAGTTACAGTCCAGTAAGTCGCCTTCGCCACTGGTGTTCCTCCTAATATCTACGAATTTCACCTCTACACTAGGAATTCCACTTACCTCTCCTGCACTCAAGCTTAACAGTTCCAAAGGCTTACATTGGTTGAGCCAATGCCTTTCACCCCTGGCTTGCTAAGCCGCCTACGCACCCTTTACGCCCAGTGATTCCGGATAACGCTTGCCCCCTACGTATTACCGCGGCTGCTGGCACGTAGTTAGCCGGGGCTTCCTCCTAAGGTACCGTCATTTTTTTCTTCCCTTAGGACAGAGTTTTACGATCCGAAAACCTTCTTCACTCACACGGCGTTGCTGCATCAGGCTTGCGCCCATTGTGCAATATTCCCCACTGCTGCCTCCCGTAGGAGTCTGGACCGTGTCTCAGTTCCAGTGTGGCCGATCACCCTCTCAGGTCGGCTACTGATCGTCGCCTTGGTAAGCCGTTACCTTACCAACTAGCTAATCAGACGCGGGCCCATCCCATACCGATAAATCTTTGTCGCTCAGAACATGTGTCCCGTGCGAAGTATGAGGTATTAATCACCGTTTCCAGTGGCTATCCCTCTGTATGGGGCAGGTTGCCCACGCGTTACTCACCCGTCCGCCGCTTTCCAAAACTTCATTTGGCCGAAACCGCATTCCATTTCTTCTCGCTCGACTTGCATGTGTTAGGCACGCCGCCAGCGTTCATCCTGAGCCAGGATCAAACTCTTAATTATAATGTTTGACGCCTGTTACCTCAAAACGAGCTAACTGTGTGTGTTGTGTCGCTCCCAGTTTGAAAATCTGCCGACCTGTTTTACGCCATTGCTTCGTCAAGCATTCTCGACAATGTACCACATTGCCTTCAAATACTTTCCTTGCACTGCCGCAAAACATCTGACATCTTTTCTAAAGCGGATACGAAACAACACACGCGCATTTGTTTTTCCGTTTTTCATCACTCTTCTCGAATTTCTCCGAGTAGGTTTTGACGTTTGGTTTTTCTTGCATTTACACTGTTTAATTTTCAAGATTCTAGTGTGTCACCTCTCGACGACAGCTTATTTAGTTTATCAAACCCGATGAGGTTTGTCAACTGTTTTTTTATCTTTTATTTTTGTTGTCATAACTTCCGCTTGGCAACTTAGACAAGTTTACTACAGATCCCCCTAGTCGTCAAGGGCCTTTTCAATAGTCAGAATTATCATTTTAAGCGTCGCCTGAAATTATAGCGTCTTTATAACTTCTACCCGTTTTTACATGCTTCAAACATTTATTTTACTTTCTTTTAAACCATTGAAGCAAAGACGCCTGCACAGTTGTCACAGCACCCTTATTAAGGTTCGCGCTACCAAAGCAACTCTACTACGGCATTTGAAGCCCCTATTCTCCATGAGCATCAACGGAAAGTACTCAATCAATTATTCGATACTGACAGCGGTGCGTCATCAACTTTATAAAAATCTATAAAAAAACTGCTACCCGTCTAATTTCTCAGATGGGCAACAGCATTAATTTTAACCGTCATCTATTTATGAGACGAGTTTTTACTCAGCCTTCGGCTTCATTGTCGGGAACAAGATAACATCTCTAATAGACGTTGCGTTGGTCAACAACATAATCAATCGATCGACGCCAATACCCAAACCACCAGTTGGCGGAAGGCCTACTTCTAGGGCGTTGAGGAAATCTTCATCCATCATATGCGCCTCTTCATCCCCTGCATCTCTTTGCTTCAACTGATCTTCAAAACGGGCTCTTTGGTCAATAGGATCGTTGAGCTCGGAGAAGGCATTGGCAATCTCCCACGTATTTGCAAATGCTTCAAATCTATTGGTATAGTGCGGATTTTCAGGGTTTCTCTTTGAAAGTGGAGAGACTTCAACCGGGTGATGCAAGACAAATGTCGGTTGAATTAAATCTTCCTCGCAGAACTCTTCAAACGCCAAGTTGACGAGGTGGCCTTTTGTCATATGTGCCTCTACCTCTAAATGAAGCTTCTCTTTAGCAATGCGGCGGGCTTCTTCATCAGACGCTACGCCGTAGAAGTCTACGCCTGTCTTTTGTTCAACCAGTTCGTGCATGGCTGCGCGTCTCCAAGGCGGTGTGAAGTCGAGCGTCGTCCCTTGGTAATCGATTTGCGTCGTCCCGTGAACTTCTTTGCAACAATGAGCGACCACGTTCTCAGTCAGTTCCATCATAAACTCGTAATCTTCGTACGCCGCGTAGAGTTCGACGGCTGTGTACTCCGGATTATGTTTGATGCTCATGCCTTCATTTCTAAACATTTTGCCCATCTCATAAACTCTGTCAAAGCCCCCTACAATTAAGCGCTTGAGGTAGAGCTCATTGGCAATACGCATGTACATATCGATATCTAAGGTGTTGTGATGTGTGATAAACGGCTTTGCAGAAGCGCCGCCGGCAATAGTGCCAAGTGTCGGTGTATCCACCTCTATAAAGTCTTGGCTATCAAAGTAACTTTTCATCGCTTTAATAATCTTAGAGCGCTGCAAGAACTTTTCTTTAACTTCCGGATTGACGATTAGGTCGACATACCGCTGACGGTATCGGATTTCTTGGTCTTTAAGCCCATGCCATTTTTCCGGTAATATCTGAAGAGACTTGGACAAAAGGACCACTTCTTCAGCTCTAATTGAAATTTCTTCTTTTTTAGTTTTAAAGACAACGCCGGACACGCCGACGATATCCCCTATATCATAAGTCTTAAAGACATCGTATACAGCTTCGCCGATTGCATCTTTTCTGACATAAGACTGAACACGGCCTTCGCTATCTTGAATATCGATAAAGGAGGCTTTGCCCATATCGCGTTTGGCCATAACACGCCCTGCCACGCGTACATGTTTGCCATCAAAGTCTTCAAAGTTGTCTACAATTTCCTTAGAAAAATTGGTGCGCTCATATTTCTCTATCTTAAAAGGATCTTGCCCCATTTCTCTTAGTTTTTCGAGTTTTTCTCTACGGATTTGCAACAACTCATTTAAATTTTCCATCAATTTAACCTCCTTCTTTTTATTTTGAACCTTTTTGATTCGTTACATTATAGTATATTGATAAGTTAAAGTCAATTCGGCATTCGCCGACGGTTAAACCTTATGGTCTCTCCGCGGCGCCGTCGACCTTTCCACTCAATTGCTACCCTTCTAAAAAAGCTTCCTTTAATAGCGCTTTGACAACTTCTGCTGACGTCGCCTTGTTGATGAGGTTCTTGTAGCGCGCCGCACCATACAACCCTTTAAAATACCAAGCGGCGTGCTTGCGCATTTCCAAAGTGGCAATATGGTCCCCTTTAAACTGTCGCAACGCCTCAAAGTGTTTTAAAGTAACTGCGAGTTTTTCTTCCGGCGTGGGCTCCGGCAACCGTTGCCCCGTTTTTAAATAGTGGGCGACCGCCTGCATCAACCACGGGTTGCCTTGAACGCCTCGGCCAATCATTATGCCGTCACAGCCCGTCTCTTCTTTAAGTTTCACAGCGTCGTCTACAGAGAAGACGTCGCCATTTCCAATAACGGGAATAGAAACAGCGCGTTTACACGCACCGATAATCGACCAATCGGCCTCGCCCATGTACATTTGGTCACGGGTTCTGCCGTGAATCGCAATGGCACTTGCACCGGCGGCTTCTGCCATTTTTGCGAACTCGACGGCATTGACGGACGCCGCGTCCCACCCTTTACGAAATTTCACGGTCACGGGCTTTTTCGATGTTTTTACAGCGGCTTTAATAATCGCTTCCGCCAGCTCAGGGGTCTTCATCAAAGCCGATCCCTCACCATTGTTCACGATTTTCGGTGCCGGACAGCCCATGTTGATGTCCAGAACTTCGTGGTTATGTGCGTTGAGCCTATCCATAACCGCCTCAACTTTGTCCGGTTCTTTCGTAAATATCTGTAGCGCCATGGGCTGCTCGCCATCGGTAATGGTCATGAGCTTCTCAGTTTTCCGGTCGTTGTAATACAGGGCGCTGACACTGACCATTTCCGTTACCATCAGCCCTTCGTGGAAATCGCGGACAATCGTCCTAAAGGGCAAATCCGTCACACCCGCCATCGGCGCCAATACGACGTCGTTTTTGAGAACGACTTCTCTAATGTTCATTTTTATCTCCATGCTTTGGGTGCTTGTTCATGTTGTAGATGATGTTCAGCCCATCCAGCGTCAAGTTTCTGTCCACAATGGCAATTTCGTCTGACTCCGATGCAATCAGCGTAGAAAGACCGCCAGTGGCGACGACTTTGACATCGCCGCCGAGTTCCTTTTTCATCTTCTTCACAATGTAATCCACACTGCCGACGTAACCGTAGACGATGCCCGCCTGAACACTCTGCGTGGTATTCTTACAGATGATTTTTTCAGGCTTTATCAGTTCAACGCGCGTCAACTTGGCGGCGCGTTCGTATAATGCGTCTGCCGAAATCTTAATCCCCGGTAAAATTGCGCCACCGAGGTACTCACATTTTTCATTGATGGCACAAAAGGTCGTCGCCGTTCCGAAATCTACGACAATCAACGGGCCACCGTACTTTTTAAAAGCGCCAACAGCATTGACGATTCTATCGGCGCCAACTTGTCTCGGGTTGTCGTATTTTATGTTCATCCCCGTCTTGATACCTGGGCCGATAACGATAGGCTCTTTATCAAAATACTTTTGCGCCATGTGCTGAAGCGAATACATCACGTGCGGCACAACAGATGAAATGATGATGTCCGTCACTTCTTTAGCGTCTAAGTTTTCATGCTCAAAGAGATGCAGTATAAAAATCCCGATTTCATCGGCAGATCGACTGTGATCCGTGGCCATGCGCCAATTGGTTAGCAAGACATCGTCTTTGTAGACGCCCATGACAATATTGGTGTTTCCGACATCAAAAGTTAATAACATATTCCCTCCTAAACCTCCTTGTTACTCGGTGCAGCAGCGTCATCTGTGTAGCCGTTGATGCCCCTTACGGAGACTTCACCTGAGGTGATCGTCTCCAAAATACCGTCTTCGGTTTTTACAATTAGCGCACCGGCTTCGTCTATATCCACGGCGTGGACGCGCCGTCTAGCCGTGCGCTCAATCAGCCAAACTTCTCTATTAAGTGTCGCAGAATGCGCTTTGTTGTATGCAATGGCCGCACTTACATCCCCTTCTGTTACAAACGCATCGTAATATTTACGAAAAGCGGAAACAAAAGCTCTAACAATATCCAGACGATTGACTTTATCGTCGGCGACCTGTCCAATGGCAATTGCCTTATCTGCAAGCGCCTCTTCAAATGCTTCTTGGGCGATGTTGATGCCAATGCCGATAACAATATAATGAATTTGAGTCATTTCGGCACTGAGTTCCGTCAAGATGCCACAGACTTTTTTATTGTCCAAAATGAGGTCGTTGGGCCACTTGATTTTCGGTTGTACCCCGGTGACTTCTTTCAGCGCCTCAGCGACAGCTGCTGCCGCTACTAAAGTAAAGCGCGAAGCAAACGCAGGTGCCAATTCGGGCTTTAACAACAAGCTCATGAAAATCCCCTGGTTCTTAGGACTTTCCCAGTTTCTCCCGAGTCTGCCCTTCCCCCGGGTTTGTTCATTTGCAACAATTAGCGTGTTGACCACCGCGCCCTTCTCACCAAGGCGCTTGGCTTCGGTATTGGTTGAGTCGATGGTATCAAAGTAACAGACCTGTTTTATAAAGGCATCCATGGTCCCGTCGTCCATCAACGCTTTTTCTAGAGCGCTGCCATCGATGTCGGTTGGCGCCTTTATCAGTTTGTAGCCCCTTTTAGTTACCGATTCGATCTCATAGCCCTCTTGTTTTAGCCGTTTCATATGTTTCCAAATTGCAGTGCGCGAAACGCCGAGCATTTGGCTCAGCTGTTCTCCTGAAAGGTAGTCGTCTTCTTTGTTTAAAAGAGCATGTAAAATTTTCTTCTTCACGTTAGTCCTCTTTCTAAACCGGCCCTTAGTGTCTTTTACTGTTTAGAGTACATTATAAATGCCCGACCATCGTCTCCGTGTGTGCAAGCTATCGAGGGCATTTAATGCCACAATTGTACGGCGTAGATGAGCCGTCGGGAGCTCTTTATTTTGGCGATGCCGCCTCTTAGAGTTGTCCATGCGACACAATGTGAGACAGCCTGAATGTTCTGGCAACACACGCCTATTTTACGTTCCTAGTGCATTAACCTTTTAATTATAGCATATCTTACACACAAAAAGCAGCGCATTCTTTATAAAATGCGCTGCTCTCGTTTAGACGACAAGCATTGAGTTCAAGGCCTTCATCAACAGACTAAAGCGTGTCAACTGTTAAAGGGCTGTTTACTTTTAACATCAGCATTTGAAAGCTTCTGTAATGTTTTTAAACTCGCCTGAGATCTCTTTGATATTGGCGATTTTCTCTACGGTCGTCTGGTTCTTTTCCTGTTGTTCATTAACAAGTGCCGACATACCTGTAGATGTTGTCGAGGTATCTTCTAATGTCTCTAGCATACTCGCCATCATCTCGTTGATTTGCGCCGACGTCGCCGCGTGTTCTTCGGTGACGGCGCTGATTTCATCAATGGCAAGGGCGGCTTTCTGTGAATCTGCCAACACCTCGTTCATTTGTGAAACCGTCTCTTGAGAGGCATCCGCTACATTTTCAAGCAAGTTAGAAGCCTCAGTAAAGACATTGGATGTGTCTTCAATATCCTTTTGAATCTCTTTTATAATATGTGTGATGTTGCTCGCCGATTTATTGGACTGATCCGCTAAGTTTCGAATCTCGTTTGCCACCACGGCAAAACCTCTGCCGGCTTCTCCGGCTCTTGCCGCTTCAATGGCTGCGTTCAGCGCCAACAAATTGGTCTGGTCGGCTATGGCCATTATGGAGTCGGTAATGCCACCGATGTCCACTGCTGACTTTTGAAGACCCTTGATATTCTGTTCAATACGCTCATGCGCTCTAACCGTATCATCAATCAATCCCACTGTATGATCCAGCTTCTGAACGCCCTTATTGGAAAAGTCTACATTGTTCTTAATGAGCATGTTTAATTGATCTGTATTTTGTGCCACGTTTTCCGAGCCTTCACTCATGTCGTTTACATTGACCAAAACCCGTTTGGCGTGATCGATGTCGTCTTTTGCCGTATTGCTGAGGTGGAATGACTGGTCGATAATCGACTTGAACGCCTCTGCTGACACTTGTGACGCGTTGACCAGCTCATCTGAAGTATCGTCTAGGACATCTGTAGAGTTTTTAATGTGTAGAACGATGTTCCTAAAGGCTTCCACCATACTCATAAACGCGCGTCCTAAGTCGCCGAACTCGTCGCTTCGAGAAATGATTCGATCGTCGATTTGCACCGTAAAGTCGCCACCTGACGCCACCAAAGCGGAAGTGGATATATCGGTGAGCGGTTTTACAATTGAGCGTGCAATTCTACGAGAAACGCCAAAGCCGACAAGTGCTGCACCTAATAAAATCACCACAAAGAGCAACTGGCTGTTGGCAACTTCTTTAAACGCTTTATCCTCCGGTATTTGAACAGAAGTGGTCCAGCCCAAGCCCTCAATTTTTTCATAGGAAGCCAAAACTTTGTCGCCACCAAAGGCAAAGTCCTTCGACGCAGCCGCTCCGAAATCAGCTTCGACGAAAGGCGTATACGTTTCAAAAGACTGTTCCGCCAACTCGACGTATTTTTCCGGAGACGAATGCGCAATTAGGTTGCCGGACTTGTCGATGAGCATAACATCGGCGCCCTCTGGAAGGGTAAGCCCTCTCAGCTTTTCTTCAATAGCGCTCACTGAAAGCTCACAGACCATCACGCCACGCGGCCTCCCCGTATCGCTAAAAATAGGGAATGCCTTATTGATGACTTTTGCACCAGACGCGTTGACAGTAATTTCTGAAAAGCGCAAGACGCCGTCGTCAAAAGTCTGCTGTATATAGCCACCTGAATCAGTGCCCGTATCCCCTCGGGAAGAATAGATGATTTTTCCGTTTTTATCGATAACGTTAATGGTCTCAACCAAATCATAAGACCCCTGAACGCTTTCAAACATCGATTTTACGATAAACGGCTGCATCCGCTTGACGTAGTCGACCTCTGTTAAAATAGACACCACGCTGGCCACGCTATTGAGTTCAGACCGTATGTAGGCGTTGACCTCGTTGAGCACCACGGCGTTGTTCTGTCTCACGTCTTTGTCAATGTAGTTGCTCAGTCTCAAATAGAGCACGCTACCGATGACGACGACGGGGACGAGCATGCTCAAAATCAAGATTCCCGCTAGTTTTTGCCCAAACTTCGATCGCGTTCTTCCCACGTGCTGTTTGTTTTTTGTCTTTTTCAAGCGCTTGGCCTTCTTTTTGCGTTTAAAACGATCTTTCTTCAACCCCTTAGAAGATGACTCACTCATAAACCCTCCTCGATGTAACTTTAACAGTTCATTGTATATTACAATATTTTTATTATACCTAAAATTCTGTTAAATAGATAGGCTTTTTTAACATAAAAAAAACATTAAGACAAATATCTTTAAATAGTTGTCTTAATGTCTTTTATTACTTAATTAATAGAAATTACCGAACAGGTTCAGCAGGATCCCCGCTGAAACAGCCGAGCCGATAACGCCTGCGACATTTGGTCCCATGGCGTGCATCAGCAAGAAGTTCGATGGGTCTTCTTTTTGACCGACCACTTGTGATACGCGGGCCGCCATCGGCACTGCCGAAACGCCGGCTGAACCGATTAATGGGTTGATCGGATCCTTAGACAATTTGTTCATCAACTTCGCCAAGAGAAGACCGGATGCCGTCCCCACACAGAATGCCGCAACGCCTAATGCGATAATGGCGAGGGTTTCTGTTTGAAGGAACTTCTCCGCAGTTGCTGTGGCGCCAACTGTGAGGCCTAAGAAAATGGTAACGATGTTCATCAGTGCATTTTGAGCCGTGTCCACCAAACGGGCTACGACGCCACTCTCTTTAAAGAGGTTACCGAGCATCAACATACCCACGAGCGCACCGGCAGCCGGTACAATCATGGTGACAATTAACGTTGCCAAAACTGGGAATACGATTTTTTCGAGCTTAGAGACGCTGCGCATCTGGCTCATCTTAATCTTTCGCTCTTCTTTCGTCGTCAACAGTTTCATAATCGGCGGCTGGATAACCGGCACAAGTGCCATGTAAGAATAAGCCGCTACCGCGATGGAACCCATTAAATCCGGTGCCAATCTAGACGACAAGAAAATTGCCGTCGGGCCGTCGGCACCACCGATGATGCCGATAGCCGCCGCTTCCGGCGGTGTAAACAGTCCCGATGCAATGGCACCGAAGAAGGTAAAAAAGATACCGAACTGCGCTGCCGCACCGAGTAAAAGGGACTTCGGGTTGGCAATAAGCGGACCAAAGTCCGTCATAGCGCCGACGCCTAAAAAGACGAGCGGCGGGAAAATCGTCAATTTATTCCCCTGATAGAGGTAGTAGAGCAGACCGCCCACTTCCTGAAGTTCGCCCTTTGAATTGTACAGAGGCTCAGCCATTAGGTTGGCCTCAGGCAAGTTCGTCAAGAACATACCAAACGCAATTGGGACGAGCAAGAGCGGTTCAAACTTTTTGTGAATCGCAAGATATAGGAGCACAAACGAGACCAAAATCATCACAAGTGAACCGAGGTCCATATGCGCAAATCCCGTGGTTCCTATAAAATCTTTTAACGTCTGAAGCATAATGCATCTCCTTTCAAGATTATTGGTAGATTAGCCGGAACCTCTTAGCCGATTACCAATAATACATCCCCTGAATTTACTGATGCACCTGCATTGACATTGATAGAAAGTACTTTTCCAGATGTCTGTGCAGAAATTTCATTTTCCATTTTCATCGCTTCTAAGATAACGACGCAGTCGCCTTGGTTAACGGTATCGCCCACGGCAACTTTGATGTCGAGAACCGTTCCCGGCATCGGTGCATTTATGGTTTCGCCGCCTTCTGCAACCGGTGCTGGTGCCGTTTTTGCAGCCGGTTTTGCCGCTGCTGCTTTAGGGGCTGCAGGCGCTGCTTTAGGAGCCGGTGCCGCCACTCTAGGCGCCGCTGTCGATACGCCGCCAACTTCTTCTACTTCAACTTCATATGCCTTACCGTTTACCGTTATATTAAACTTTTTCATGATGAATTATCCTCCAAAATTATATTCCACTATTTATAAACGCGATCCCATTACTTCGTTACGACCGCTCTTACCCCAAACAGGTGTCGTATCCTGCACTCTTGTAATATTCGTCACCACAATGTTGTGCATCGACGTATTCATCGAAGCCGCTACTGCCGCTGTGATAACCGCGATAAGTTCTTCATCGTCGTCTGCTTCTTCAACGACTGTCTGAACGGGTTCAGGTTTCACAACTACCGGCGCCGGTTCTTTCTTACCCGATTCCAGTTTTCCGAGAACGAACGACATAAGCTTGGTGAGGTACATAATGAGGATTAGCGCTGTAAACGTAACGAACATGCCTAGTAAAATGGCGTATCCCGTCGCGATCAGCTTATCCCCCATGCTCATGAGTTCAAACGATTCTGCGTGTTTAAATTGTTCTAAAATATCCATGAGTCACCTCTTCCCATTACAGTGGCACGTTGCCGTGTTTTTTAGCAGGTCTACTCTCTCTTTTTGAAGATAACATGTCAAAAGCATCTACAAGTCTAGGTCTTGTGGCTGAAGGCTCGATGACATCGTCTACAAACCCGCGTTCCGCCGCCTTATAAGGTGTTGCAAACTCCGCTGTGTAGTCGTCGATCACACGTGCTCTCGTCGCTACCGGATCGTCTGCTTCCTTAATCTCATTTCTAAAGATAATGTTGGCAGCGCCTTGAGGTCCCATTACTGCGATTTCAGCAGAAGGCCACGCCAATACGAGATCGGCACCGAGGTCTTTTGAACACATGGCGAGATACGAACCGCCGTATGCTTTTCTGACGATTAAGCTGATTTTAGGCACAGTTGCTTCACTGTATGCGTAAAGCATTTTGGCGCCGTGACGGATAATGCCGCCGTATTCTTGTTGCGTCCCCGGCAAGAAGCCCGGTACGTCGATAATATTTAATAAAGGAATATTGAATGCATCACAAGTTCTGATAAAACGCGCCGATTTGTCGGAAGCGTTTACGTCGAGACAACCGGCCAACACACTTGGCTGATTGGCGATAATGCCCACGGACTTGCCGTTGATTCTCGCAAAACACGTGATGATGTTTTTCGCATAATGTGGCAGGTACTCCATGTAGTCGCCACCGTCGACAATACTTGAAATAACGTTAAACATGTCATAAGGCTTGTTGGGATTGTCAGGAATAATCGCGTCGAGTGCTTCGTCAAGTGCATTGACGTCTTCTTCACAAGCGAACTCAGGCGCTGTCTCCATATTGTTTGAAGGTAAGAAACTCAACAATCTTCTGATTTCAGCGATACACGCTTCGTCATTTGACGCAATAAACTGGGAAACACCGCTGACGGAGTTGTGTGTCATAGCGCCGCCAAGTGCTTCTGCAGTAACTTCTTCACCAGTTACAGTCTTAATAACCTGTGGTCCAGTAATAAACATTTGAGAGGTTTGGTCTACCATGAAAACGAAATCCGTAAGCGCTGGTGAATAGACGGCTCCACCTGCACACGGCCCCATAATTGCCGTGATTTGAGGAATAACCCCTGACGCCATCGTATTTTTAAAGAAGATTTTACCGTAACCGGAAAGCGCATCTACCGCCTCTTGAATTCTGGCACCACCTGAGTCGTTTAAACCGACGACTGGCGCACCCATTTTCATCGCGTTGTCAAGCGTCTTACAAATTTTGTTGGCGTGCATTTCGCCTAGAGACCCCCCCACGACTGTAAAGTCTTGAGAGTAAGCGTATACAAGGCGACCGTCGACTTTTCCGTAGCCGGTTACAACACCTTCTGCAGGCGCTTCAACTTTTTCCATGCCGAAGTTTGTACAACGGTGTTTCACATACGCGTCCAACTCGACAAACGTGTTTTCATCAAAGAGAAGATTGAGGCGCTCACGCGCTGTCAGCTTGCCGTTTTTATGCTGTTTATCAATGCGTTTCTGACCGCCGCCAGCGAGAATCGTCTCTCTTCTCTGTCTTAAATCGTCTAACTTATTCACAGACATTTTGTCCCTCCAACCCTGTATTTTTATGATCTTTCGCTGAGTTCCACAAGCACACGATGTGAGCTCTTCGGATGTACAAACGCGATTTTAGCGCCGCCTGCACCGTATCTTGGTTTCTCATCGATCATTCTCATGCCTTTTGACTGCATATACGCGATAGCTTCCTCGATGTCGTCCACTTTAAACGCGATATGTTGAACGCCTTCACCGTTCTTCTCGATGAACTTGGCAATTGGGCCGTCTTCAGAAGTCGACTCTAACAGTTCGATTTCCGTGTCGCCCACCGGTAGAAATGCCACCTTTACTTTTTGTTCCTCTACGACTTCTGTTCCCTGAAGGTCTAAGCCGAGAACATCTTGATAAAAGCTCAGTGTCTCTTCTAGATTTTTAACCGCAATACCAATGTGATCCACTTTTAACGTTTTCATCTGTCCCTCCTATTTTACTCTGTCTATTTTAACAATTTGATTATTTTTAGTAAACGGAATATTTAAACGTTTCACGCCCCTTAACTTATCAAATTAAAGCAATTTCACAAGGGCGCTTTCAAAATAAAGCAGATTGTTAAAAAAGACCTTTATTCACTGTTGGCCGAACGGACGGGTTACTGAATCATCGCAAAAACCTCGTCTACTGCTGAGAATGGGTCGAGCTTGCGCTCTGCTATGCGTTCGGCAAATGCCGTCAATTGCTTCTCTCGATCCGATTGATCGAGTATCTGACTTTCTATCCGTTCTTTGATGAGACCGACGACTTCGTCTTTGGCGTTTTGTGTGCGCCGTTGCATAAATCTGCCGTCTTCTGCCATGTGTGCTCGGTGAGCGGCAATGGCTTCTAACAACTCATCAATCCCTTTATTTTCTGTTGCCACCACCATTTTTACCGGTGGTCGCCATAAGACATCTTTATTGAAATCGAGCATCATGTCGATTTCTCTAGCGGTTCTCTTCGCGCCGTCCCGATCGGATTTGTTTACCGCAAAAACATCTCCGATTTCCATTACGCCCGCTTTTATGGCCTGTATGTCGTCGCCGAGTCCGGGCACCATCACCATCACCGTTGTATCACAATTCTTGACGATGTCCACTTCCGACTGACCGACGCCGACGGTTTCTATAAAGATGTAATCGACACCCATGATGTCCAGTGCCTTCACAGCAGAAGCCGTCGCTTCTGAAATACCGCCTAGATGGCCTCTTGCCCCCATGCTTCTAATAAAGACACCGGGGTCCATACTGAGGTCGTTCATTCTGACGCGGTCTCCGAGAATCGCCCCTCCAGTGAAGGGCGATGTCGGATCCACGGCAACGATGGCCACTTTGTACTCTTGTTTTCTCAGCGCCTTGACGAGCTTGTCTGTCAACGTGCTCTTTCCGGCGCCGGGGGGACCTGTAATACCGACAACATATGCTTTGCCGCTGTGCGAATAGAGGCGCTTTAGGATTTCAACCGCCTCCGGCACTTTGTTCTCCAGCAAGGTTATCAAGCGAGCAGTAGCGCGTTTATCGCCTTTAAGTACTCTGCTTTCAATGTCCATGTTAACCCCTAACTTTTTCTATTGTAATTAAACGGTTCTCTTTACGTTCTCTTGGATAAATGCAATGGTCGTTTGCGTCGGTGTACCCGGCGTAAAGACTTCGACGATGCCTCTTTCCTTTAAACCCGGAATATCGTCTTCCGGAATAACGCCACCGCCGATAACGAGAATATCGTCAGCGTCTTCGCTTTTTAAAAGTTCGACCACTTTCGGAAGGAGTGTGTTGTGTGCCCCTGAGAGAATGCTCAGCGCCACGCAGTCGACATCTTCTTGAATTGCCGCGTTTACAATTTGCTCAGGTGTTTGTCTCAAGCCTGTATAAATGACTTCCATCCCTGCATCTCTAAGTGCTCTAGCGATAACTTTCGCCCCTCTATCATGACCGTCTAATCCCGGTTTTGCTACCAATACTCTAATAGGTCTATCCATTTTGATCCTCCTCATCTACACCAAATTAAAGACTTACCGCTTGCTGGTACTCGCCGAAAACTTCTCTCATAACGCCGCAGATTTCTCCAAGCGTCGCATACGCTCTAACGGCTTCTAAGATAAACGGCATGACGTTTTCCGTGCCTTCACAAGCGCCTCTAAGCGCTTCCAGTGCCGCGTCAACTTTTGCGTTGTCACGAGTTGCACGAAGTTCCTTCAGCTTGTTCTTTTGCATTTCGCCTACAGAAGGGTCTACTCTCAAGAGACCTTTTGGCGCTTCTTCTTGTACTTGATACTTGTTGAGACCGACGACGATGACTTCGTTGTTCTCAACCTTCTTTTGATAATCGTAAGCCGCATCCATAATCTCCTGTTGGATGTAGCCCATATCGATGGCTTTCGGCGCGCCGCCGATTTCGTCGATTTTCTTGATGTACGTCATGGCTTCGTCTTCAATTTCTTTGGTCTTAGCTTCGATGTAGTAAGAACCCGCAAGTGGATCTACCGTCTCTGCTACGCCGCTTTCATGTGCGACGATTTGTTGTGTTCTAAGGGCGATTCTAACCGAATCCTCTGTTGGAAGCGCAAGTGCCTCGTCCTTTGAATTGGTGTGCAAACTTTGTGTTCCGCCCAGTACAGCTGCAAGCGTTTGAATGGCCACGCGGACAATGTTGTTGTCCGGCTGTTGTGCCGTGAGTGTAGAACCACCTGTTTGCGTATGGAATTTAAGCGCCATAGATTTAGGGTTCTTCGCGCCGAAACGCTCTTTCATAATGCGCGCCCAGAGTCTTCTCGCCGCTCTGTACTTAGAAACTTCTTCTAATAAGTCGTTGTGTGCGTTAAAGAAGAACGACAATCTCGGTGCAAACGCATCGACATCGAGGCCCGCTTTAATGGCTGCTTCTACATAAGCGATACCGTCGGCCAGAGTGAAACCCACTTCTTGTGCCGCGGTAGAGCCCGCTTCTCTAATGTGGTACCCTGAAATGGAAATCGTGTTCCAAAGCGGTACGTCTTTAGAGCAGTATTCAAAAATATCGGTAATTAATCGCATAGACGGCTCAGTTGGGAAAATATAAGTCCCCCTTGCGATGTATTCTTTTAATATGTCATTTTGGATGGTCCCTCTGAGGGCAGTGGAATCCACACCTTGCTTCTCCGCTACTGCGATGTACATCGCGAGCAGTACGGATGCCGGTGCGTTAATGGTCATAGAAGTACTGACTTTATCCAGCGGAATGCCGTCGAATAAAATCTCCATGTCGGCAAGCGAGTCGATGGCGACACCAACTTTACCAACTTCACCTTCTGAAAGCGGATGGTCTGAGTCGTAACCGATTTGAGTCGGTAAGTCAAAGGCGACGGAAAGTCCGCTAGATCCCTGCTCAACCAAGAACTTGTAACGCTTGTTGGATTCTTCTGCCGTAGCAAAACCGGCGTACATTCTCATCGTCCAGAAGCGACCACGGTACATAGTGCTCTGTACCCCTCTCGTGTAAGGGTATTGTCCCGGAAGACCGATATCTTGGAAGTAATCCAAGTTCTCTATATCGGCTGGCGTGTAGTATCTTTCAATTGGTGCACCGGATCCCGTTGTAAATTGTTGTTTTCTTTCAGGACGTTTTTGCAATATTTCTTGCGTTTTAGCTTTCTCTTTATCTACAGCTTCTTTTAAAATAGAAATCTGATCCTTATTAAACATCTTTTACTCCTCCTTGTTTAATGACCGCATTGGTTTTAACCTCTATAAGAGTACCACAAATCCTTAGAAAATTCATTGCTTTTCTCTAAAGTATAATTGTATACTTTCTTAACTTTTTATAAAAATGAACGCTATTTCATGCTGCCTGTTGCAAGAAATCTTGCATGCCAAGAAAGGGCCTCTTCCATGAGGTGTGGTTCGTGTTTAAAGCGCGTCTCACAAGCGCGATTGAAGTAATCGAGCAACTGTGGTTTGTAATCGGGATGTGCGCAATTTTCTATAATCGCCAACGCGCGCTCCTTCGGCGACAAGCCTCTCAAATCGGCAATCCCCTGTTCAGTGACGACCACTTGTACGTCGTGCTCCGTGTGGTCTACATGTGAAACCATTGGAACAATCGAAGATATGTCGCCATTTTTAGCCGTGGAAACCGTCGTGAAGATGGAAATGTACGCGTTCCGCGTAAAATCTCCGGATCCGCCGATGCCGTTCATCATCCGCGACCCCATGATATTGGTGGAGTTGACGTGACCGTACATGTCGATTTCAATGGCCGTGTTCATAGCGATGACCCCGAGACGTCTGGCCACTTCCGGATGGTTGCTGATTTCCATCGGTCTTAGAATACAATACTGAGTGTAGCGGTCGATGTCTGCCACTAAGCGTACGAGGCCTTCTTCTGAAGGGGTGAACGATGTCCCCGACGCCACGGTGACTTTACCCGCATCTATGAGGTCGAGCATCGAGTCCTGAATTACTTCTGTGTAGCAGGTCAAATCGGTAAAATCCGATTCTACAAGCCCGCCTAAAACGGCGTTGGCAACAGAACCGACCCCCGACTGCAGCGGCAAGAGGTTTTCCGGCAAGCGGCCGGCAGCCACTTCTTTCTTAAAGAACTCGATGATATGCCGTGAAATGCGCTTAGAATTTTCATCAATGGCGCCAAGTGGGCGAACTTTATCGGTGATATCCGACGCGACGATGGCGACAATTTTGTCGGGATCACACGGAATAAACGGCGTACCGATTCGATCGCCTGAGCTTTCAATCGGTATCGGCTTACGGAACGGTGGTTTTTCCGTCATATAGATGTCGTGCACCCCTTCTAACGCTTCAGGCTGTGCCGTATTAATTTCCACGATAACCGCTTTGGCGTTGCGTATTGCCTGTGGCGACACGCCGACAGAAGTGGAAGGGACAATCCCGCCGTCTTCAGTAATGGCAATCGCTTCGACAATGGCGACGTCGACGTCACCGAAAAAACCATACTCCAAATACTGCGGCACATGGCTCAGGTGCATGTCGGCATAACAAATGTTCCCGTTATTAATCCCGTCGCGCATGTCGCAGTTCGTCTGGTAGGCAAATCGCCTTTTAATAATACCCAATTCTGCGAGTTTGCCATCAAGTTCAGGGCCAACAGATGCCCCCGTCACCAAAGTAATCTCCACTTTGTCACCATTTTCAGCGCGCTTTGCCAATGCAAGCGGCACCGCTTTCGGATAACCAGACGGTGTAAATCCACTTGTCGCAACCAAATCACCTGTTTTAATAAGCTTCGCTGCCTCGTCGGCACTCATAACTTTCTCTTTTAACGCCTCATATCTTATACGATTTTCAATCATCATAACCTCCGTCATCTCTTTGCGGCAAACAAAAAAGCCAAATAACCCATCTGTTAAGATTGGCTATTTGACTTGCTGTCACCAAGTAAAAGAGGCAAAGGTCATTTGTCCCCATTGGCAATTGCGTTCAATACCCTCTTGAGTTAGACGCTTCTTTGTCGCGCCTTTATCTAATCTTCATTTACCAAATCGCCGTTCTCCATAATTTGCCTGTATTTTTCACCACAGGTCTTTACCGCAGAAGTAATGGCTTTTTTGGCACTACCAAAATAATAAGTCTTAATTCTCTTTTCAATGGCATCCATATCGTTTAAATTGGTGCCCACTAAAATTCTCTTAACGAAGTTCTTAGCAAGGTCTGTCGCAAGGGAGCAATCAGAATCGATAATCACACCAGTATGCCTTTCGACAACCAGACCGACGGCAATCACCGAGTAAAGTTCTTTTGCAGTAATCCCATGCGGGAGCTTTGCATAGCCTGTTACGAATATTTGTGTCGTGTCCATAATACGCTCCTTATTCTTTAAATTAAGAGGGATTGTACCATGATTTTATTATAGCATTTCTACTGTTACATCGGTAGGAGATGCAAGACAATTGTGAAAATAACCATACCTAAAAGCGCAAATGGATACGTCGCACCATAACCTGCCGCCGGATCGTCGGAACCGATGGCTTCAACAGCCGCTCCCAGTCCCGGCGTCGATGTCATACCGCCGCAAATGGCGCCGGACAACATAATCCAGTTGATTTTAAACACGTACCGTCCGAGTAAATAGCCCACCATCATAGCCACGATGCCGACCACCAGCGCGACGATGGCGAGATTGATTCCCGGTCCTTTTAAGGCATCAACTACAGCAAAGCCGTATCGCAAACCGACGATAGCGAGGAAAAATGTCAGAGACAACTCCCGGATAACGCCTAATATCTTCGTGTCCATTCTAAAATGTATAAAGCCAATTTTGCCGATATACCCCAAGAACAACGAGCCGATTAAAGCCCCACCGGTGGCACCGAGGCTAAAATTGCCGAGCTTGATGAACGAGAGGTCGATGGTGACTTGCCCCACCGTGTACCCGAACAGGCAGGCAATTACAAAAGCAATCATATCAAAGCTGACTTCCGGTATGACCTTGCCGGTTTTACCGTTTCGCGCTTCAGCCATTTCCTGTGCAAACTGTATTTTCTCAGCAGCCACATCGATTTTGAAAATCTTCGGGAAGAAATTCATGGCAATTATAACGATGAGAACGCCGAAAGGATAGCCGATGGCATGTCCGACGCCTATGCTGGCCGCTGCGTTGTTGATAAACTGCTTCTCTTGCTCTTCCGTTAAGGTGGTCACTGAACTCGGATCTAAATTCTTGTCCAGCATATTGATAAATCGTTCACGATCTTCTGTGGACATATCATCGAATTTGGTCACTTCGTTGGTGGCGTGTTTGGTTGCGGTTTCTATTGCCGCCGCTAGCCCCGGCGAACTCGTCAACGCCCCGGTGTACACACCGGATACCTCATACGGGTTGTTTGACTTAAAAAAATGCGTCATCCCGTAAGTTGTGCCGGCCCCTATAAATGTAATTAAAAAACCCATAATGATAAACTTGGCGCCGTATTTTTTCAACACAATGTCGATATCCTTTGCCGCCAGCAAACCGACTGCTACGACGAAGAGTATCAGAAACAGCGTGAAAAATCCCTTGTCAACCACACCGCTTTTTATCAGCGCTTCTGACGCCTTGACAGTACTCTCACTAGCCGTTTTGGGGTCGACGTTCTGTGCCATTCCAAGCATTAACCACCCAATGAGAAGCCCTGTGAAGAGCGCTCCGGATGTGCCAAACTTGAATTTTCCGAACTTGATTTTACCGAACAGCAATCCCGAAACGACTGTTACAAACATAAGAACAAAGGGATTCATTAGCCATTTCATGTAGTCAAAACTCATAACTCAATTCCTCCTTTATTTGTTGCTTGTTATTTGTTAACCGCGCGCGTATTGTCCCTAGTGCATCTATGTCGAAACGATGCAGGCAGACAACAAAAAAGGCATAGCAAATAAATGCTATGCCGTCTAATCAATATGGAGAGGTGATGGGGAATCACCAAATATTGGTATGGCGTTGTTCGTTAACTTGATAATATTATAACATACAAAACAGGAGTTGTTAAGTTTTTTTCATTTCCATGCGCGTTCTTAAACTTTTTTCAACAAGGCGTTTAACCAATAATACCCTTTTCGACTCGGTCTGGCGTCTTCTGTCTGCCACATCTTTTCAATGGCAAAGCCCTCCTCAGTCGACATGAGTTTTTGGAACTTTTCTTCGTTGAAATCATTAAAATAACGCCCCTTGCGCGTTGCCTCTCCTTCGCCGTATTTAAACGAAACATAGAGAATCCCACCCGGTTTTAACGCCGCATGGCAACGCTTCAAAATGTCGTGAATCTTATCGGTTGTGGAATGTAGCAACACTGCACTGGCCCAGATGGCGTCGAATTCGTTTTCGTAGCGTATGTCTTCCACGTCGACTAAGAGCACTTCGTTGTTGAGCAAGTTCTTGCCGCGCATCACCACTTCTTTCGCAAAATCAATCGAAACGACGTTGTAGCGTTTTTCACAAAAATAGAGGCTGTCCCGACCTGAACCAAAACCGACATCCAGTATTTTATCACCCATTTTTAGGTAGGCTTCAAATGCATCGTAGATGTCCTGCAAGTCGATGTCAATGGTTTTCTCATATAAGTCTCTGGCGTTTGCATTGTAGTATTGTTGAATCATAGGCACACCCCTTTCTTTTATTACAGTGTTCGATAACGCTCTGCTTCTGTCTTGTATAGATTGTTGCCTTCGGCGTCGATGACCACCGTGACTTTGAAGTCTTTTACCTCGAGTTTTCGAACCGCTTCTGTCCCGAGATCTTCATAGGCGATAACTTCACTGCTCACAACAGTGCTCGCAATTAAAGCACCTGCACCGCCAATCGCCGCAAAGTAAACTGCGCCGTTTTCTACAATCGAATCGATGACTTCAGGCGATCGATCTCCTTTTCCTATCATACCCAAAACGCCGCGTTTTAAAAGTGCCGGCGTCATTTTGTCCATTCGGTAACTGGTCGTCGGGCCACAGGCGCCGATGACATCTCCAGGCTTTGTCGGAGAAGCCCCCGAATAGTAGATGACCTGTCCTTCCGGTTCAAAGGGCAAAGCTCTACCACTGGCCAGTGCCTCAATCATCCGGAGGTGCGCCGCATCTCTCGCAGTATAAATCACCCCTGAAAGGGCCACTTCGTCGCCGGCTTTAAGCGCAGCCACATCGGATTTTTTCAATGGTGTCGTCAAATAAATCATCATGCCCTCCTTACAACTCTATAACCGCATGTCTCGATGCGTGACAGTTGATGTTCACCACTACAGGGAGCCCCGCTATATGCGTGGGAAAGGCTTCTACATGAACGGCCAAAGCCGTCGTATTGCCACCCAACCCCTGCGGTCCGATGCCGAGTGCATTGATTTTTTCGAGCAACCGCTCTTCCAGTTCTGCTAAATGCGCTTGTGCATTTGAGGCTCCAAGCGGCCTAAGCAATGCTTTTTTAGCAATCTGCGCCGCCTTGTCCACGGTGCCGCCGAGTCCGACGCCGACCACTATAGGGGGACACGGATTGGGCCCCGCTGCCTTTACTGTCTCGACAACAAAAGCTTCAACACCTTCAACGCCATCTGCAGGTTTGAGCATCGCCAGTTTGGACATGTTTTCACTGCCGAACCCCTTTGCCGCCAGCTCAATCTTAAAACAATCGCCTTCTACAACTTCGAAATACACAACAGCAGGCGTATTGTCCTTCGTGTTTGTGCGAAGCAACGGATCGGCCACAACTGACTTTCGCAGATACCCTTTCTCATACCCTCTCCGCACGCCTTCGTTAATAGCGGCTTCAATCCCACCGCCTTCGACGACGACGGATTGCCCTACCGTAACAAAGGCGACAATCATACCGGTGTCTTGGCAGATGGGCATTTCTCTATTTTTCGCCACAGCTGCGTTTTCCACCAGCGACTGAATCACACGCTGACCGACTGGCGAAGTCTCTTGTTCAAGCGCCTTGTCAAAAGCGGCACGCACTGCCGGATCAATGACTTTGTTACACGCTATACACGCGGCTTCCACAGCCTCTACAATTTCGCTTACGCAAATGGTTTTCATGGGGGCTCCTATCTGTTCTTCTTATCGTTAACGCGGGCGAGAAACTTTTCAGAATTGATGATAAAGCGCTCGTGAACACCTGTCCCTATACCCTCCACTTCGTCAGTTGCCGTGACCTTAAAAGTCAGTTTCTTGCCTTCTATGGCAACCAACTCCGCTTTGGCTACCACTTCTTGACCGACGGGGGTCGCCGCCGTGTGCTTGATATCTAGAGAAATCCCCACTGTGCTGTAGCCCTTTTCAAGCCCGGACTCGGCGCATTTTAACGCCGCATTTTCCATTAGCCCAACCATCATCGGCGTTGAAAACACCAAAATATCGCCGCTACCAAATGCGGCTGCTGTGTGTTTTTCTTCAACGATGAGTTTGGATTCAAATAAATCGCCGATTTTTAATTGATGCATAATAAGACCTCCTGATTTTTATAAAAAAAACAGCGCTGCTAACGCTGTTTTTCAATCGTTGTAGAACTTTAAGCATTGGCGTTAAATGGATTGTCATCTTTAACTTGCGTACTTTCCTGTTCTTTTTTGTCCAATTCCGCCTTAAGTTTCTCAAAGGCTTCTTTTTCACGCTGTTCGTCTTCCATTACTTTTTGACGCTCTGCCTCAATCTTTTCTCGTTGAGAATCGATTTTCGCCGTCAGCGCCTCAAGGCCGTTTGAAAGAACGAGTTTAAACTCTTCGCCACTGATGGTCTCGTACTTGAGAAGCGCCTCAGCGACGACGTGGAGTTCGTCCATATGCTCTGTAAGCAATTCTTTTGCCGTCTCATAAGCGCGGTCTACGATGTTGCGAACTTCTCTGTCGATTTCCGCTGCGACGTGTTCAGAATAGTTCTTCTGCGATGCAAAATCCCTGCCGAGGAAGACTTCTTCTTCTGTCTCATAACTCATGGCACCGAGGTTATCGCTCATCGCGTACTTCATCACCATCGCCTTGGCAATCTTCGTCACACGGCTCAAGTCGTTTTGAGCACCGGTACTGATATCCCCGAGGACGAGGCTTTCTGCCACACGGCCGCCGAGGAGCATAACCAACTCTCTCTCCATGCTCTTTTTCGTCGCATAGCTTCTATCTTCTTCAGGCAACTGCATGGTGAAACCACCTGTGCGGCCTCTTGGAATAATGGTCACTTGATGCACGGGATCCGACTCCGGTAGTGCGTTTGCCAACACAGCGTGCCCTGCTTCATGGTATGCCGTGAGCTTGCGTTCTTTTTCACTGACGATACGGCTTTTCTTTTCAACCCCTGCAATGACTTTGGTAATGGATTCTTTAATCGCTTCCATGCGAATGATGCGATCTTTGCGTCTAGCCGAAAGCAACGCCGACTCGTTCATGACGTTCTCTAAATCCGCCGGTGTGAAGCCCGGTGTGCTCTGTGCCAATTTTGCAAAGTCGACATCGTCGGCAATCGGTTTGTTTTTCGCGTGAATTTTCAGCATCTGCTCACGCTCTCTAACGTCCGGTACACCGACCATAACTTGTCTGTCAAATCGACCTGGTCTCAACAACGCAGGGTCGAGAATATCCGGTCTATTGGTTGCTGCAATAACGATAACACCTTGGTTTTCTGCAAAACCATCCATCTCGACGAGGAGTTGGTTGAGCGTTTGCTCGCGCTCATCGTGACCGCCGCCAAGACCTGCACCTCTGCGTCGACCTACGGCATCGATTTCATCGATAAAGACGATGCACGGTGCATTTTTCTTCGCTTCTTCAAAGAGGTCACGTACCCTAGACGCCCCGACGCCGACAAACATCTCGACGAAGTCGGAACCTGAAATCGTGTAGAACGGCACGCCGGCTTCACCGGCACACGCTCTAGACAAATACGTTTTTCCCGTTCCCGGAGGGCCCACCATCAAGATGCCTTTTGGGATACGCGCTCCAAGTGCGAGATAGCGTCTCTTATTCTTGAGGAAGTCCACGACTTCCGCCATTTCTTCTTTTTCTTCTTTTAGGCCGGCTACGTCGGCAAAAGTCACTTTCTTACCGCCGTCTTTAACCATCTTAGCCTTGCTCTTTCCGAAATTCATCACCTTAGAGCCGCCGCCCTGTGAATTCTGCATAAACACAAACCAGAAGACCACGACGACCAATATCATTATAAGCGTCGGCAATATGTCGATAAAGAAAGGGCGACTTGCCGGAGGCACGCCTTCAACTTTGACGTTGGGATTGTCTTCGCGATATGAAGAAATAATGTCCCCTGTTGTCAGCGCTAGCATCGTCGGTACGTCGACACTGTAGTTTGTCGTGTCGCTCAACTCACCGGTTATTTTATTGCCATCCACTTTCATCGATATGATTTTTTTGTCGTTCAGTTGTTGCATAAATTCGTCGTATGTGATGTTTTCTATCTTGTTGGTATTCACACCCGACAACGTCACCAATATCAATATGCCTATAAATATGACAATATATATTGATGCACCCTTTAGTCCTTTCTTCATAGCTTCCTCCCTTATAGAGTATACATCGTACTATTTTAGCATAATAATCGCCCTTAAACAACTCATTCAAGCCGGATTATCAGAATGTTTTCAGTTTTTTTACATACTTTTGAACGGGCGTCCTGCCTCATGCCGAAAACCCATAAAATCTTCTCATCGTCACATATCAGTGGGATTGTATCGCGTTTTTCTCTCGGCACTTTTTCGTCGATAAAAAAATCCTTGAGCTTCTTTCGACCGGTCATGCCGAGCGGGATGAAGCTGTCCCCATTCTGCCTGTAGCGTATGGACAATGCGCCGACAACGGCATCTGCATCGACGGCGATTTCACACTTAGATGCCGTCTTCCCGGACCACGCGCTTCGAGTGATGCGCGACACGCTGAGCCGATAATCGCCACGCCGGTAAAGCGCCACATCCGCTTTGGCCACGTAGAGGTGCTCCGCGGTCAAATAGGCAGTATATGCCCCTGAAAGCGCCTTCTGCTTGCCGGTTTCATTTAATGCCAACACTTCTGTCAATGCGCCGTATGAGATGTCTTTTAAAGACCCTTCGAGGCGTTCGACACATGCTCTCAGCAGACGGTATTTTTCTGCGCGATGACAACGGGCAAAGCCCTCTCTTTCTATCATAACATAATTTTGCGCTTCATCCACCTTTGAAATCTGATTTAACACGTTTGAAATGTGCTCAGACCAAAAGGCCTCTTCACATTTCATCAGTGCCACGGTGTGCCCGATGGTTTCATCGATGTTCGGGTTAAACGATGCTCTCAGCTGAGGCAACAGAACATTGCGTATCTTGTTGCGCGTGTAGTCGTTTTCATCATTTGTGTGATCCGTGCAGTACGCAATCCCTTTCGCGTCCAAGTAAGCGTTGATTTCAGCTTTGGTCACATCCAAGAGCGGCCGTACGCGATTGCCCTTCCGATAGGCGATGCTGCTCAGCCCTGTAATACCGGCGCCCCTAAACAAGTTGAGAAAAAAACTTTCCGTTACGTCGTTTTTGTGATGGCCACTGGCAATTTTCTGAAAGCCATACGCCTGCCGGATCTCCTCAAAACACCTGTAGCGTACATCGCGCCCCGCTTGCTCCACCGAAAGCTTATGACGCTGTGCGTAATCGGCGACATCTTTGCGAAAAACTTCCAAAGGGAGACCCTTTTCGGCACACCACTTGGCGACCCACTCGGCATCTGCTTCCGCCGCTTCTCCCCTCAAAAGATGGTTGACGTGTACCGCAACGAGTTTTAAACCGTAAGTCGGCTGAAGTGCCATGAGCATTTCCGCTAGCGCCACGGAATCTGCGCCACCGGATAAGGCGACGACGACGCCGTCTCCATGAGTAAGTAACTGTTCTTTATCGATGGTCTTCAATACTTTGTCAATCACACGCGTCCCCTCTATTCTCTAATCTGTTACATTTATCGACCGGTCTCAGCCCCTTTAAACATTTTTTTATAAATCTACAACAATTACAATTAAAGAGCTTTGTATCTCTTCAAAATCCGTTCCAGACAGTTAAACTTATCATACCGCATAATTGTCACTAGAAATCAACAGACTTTGTAAACTCTTTTTAAACAGCTGATTGGCCTTTTCATTGTAACCAACTGTCTTCAAAAACTCAAGCCGCTCATATCGCTGTCGCGTGCAAATTTCAAACCATTTAAAATTTTCCTTTTTTACCATTTTATAGTGTTTTCGAGCACAAAAGAACCGTCCCCAAAAGCACACAAAAAAAACACAGTGTTCAAACACTGTGTTTAAATGGAGCCGGTGATGGGACTCGAACCCGCGACCTACTGATTACAAGTCAGTTGCTCTACCAATTGAGCTACACCGGCATATTTGGCGATCCAGAAGGGACTCGAACCCTCGACCTCTAGCGTGACAGGCTAGCGTTCTAACCAACTGAACTACTGGACCAGCAACAAATATATCTTATAACAAATCGTCAAAGTTGTCAACCTATTTTTCTATATTTTTTTCATTATACTTATTTTTCTATCATATACCCTTCGAGATTGTCGTAATCGCTAAACACGACCGCCTCAAGCCCTAGGCATTCGAGTACCGCCTCGAGAATAATGCCGCCGGCGACAATAACGTCTGCCCGCTTGGGTTCCAAGCCTACAACGGCCTTTCGTTCTTCCAGTGACAGAGCACCGAGTTTCCGGTTAAGCGCCCTTACGGTCTCAAGTGTTACCGTTTGGCCGTGCACTGCCGCACGCGTATACACGCCTATGCGGTGCGCCATTGTAATGTATGTCGCCGCAGTTCCGCCTATGCCGACGCCCACTTCAAAAGCGTGTGCTTTTAAATCGTCCTGCACCGTTGAAAGCGCATCGAGCGCATACTGCTTAATGGCTTCATAAGTTGGCGCATCCACCGTTTCGCCTTTCACAAAAGCACCGGTGAGCCGAACGGCACCGATGTCCAAACTCTTCCCAAATGCAATGCCTTGGCGATCGCCGACAATCAGTTCCGTCGAACCGCCTCCGATGTCGATAACCAGACAACGGTTGACGTCCGGCTCCAACCCGGCGACGACGCCGAGAAAACCAATTGACGCCTCTTCATCTCCAGAAAGAATCGCCAGCGTCATCCCCGTACGATCGGCAATCGCTTCTACGAGTTCCGAACGATTGGACGCATCTCTCGCCGCACTGGTCGCCATAACGTCGACAGTCTCCGCTCCGGACAACAGCGCCTTCTGGTAAAAGTTCGAAACCGCCGCCACTGTGGCCTCAACTCGATCGGGCAACAGCCGTCCTGTCTCGTTGACGCCTTTGCCCAACCGCGTAATCTCCACGGCTTTTTCGGCATTATAAAAAGCGCCGTTCTCATAGTCGGCTATAAGAAGGCGCACGGAATTTGTTCCTATATCAATTGTCGCTCTTTTCATCTGCCTCTCCTTCTTCTGTATTTTCGGAGCCTCGAATCAAATAGATGATCTCGTTACTCTTGACCATCTTTAGCTTTTCTCTGGCCTCTCTTTCCACGGCCTCTTCTGTTTGTACATACTCGTACTCGTCGTTCAGGCGCTCCACTTGTGCCTCGAGCGCTTTAATATCTCCCAAGAGCACCTCTCGCGTCGCCCCTAGTTCCTTCAGTTTGACATTGGTCGAATGCAAATTCACAAAAAAGTACACCCCTAGAGCCGTTAAAAAGAATAAAATCAACTTATTTCTTTTTACGAATTTTCTCATGGCCACCTCCTTGTCTCAACTTACTCTGTCAAAGCCTTTTCTGAAACGATTTCGTAAAGGTTTTTGGAATCGTCTTTTGATACGTGATCACTGACGGCAGTCACTTGGATGACAATTTCTTTGGAACCGAAACGCATCGCCACTTTGTCGCCTACTTTCACCTCAGTACCGGGCTTGGCCACTTTTTCATTGACCGCTATTTTCCCCGCGTCACACGCTTCTTTAGCCAGTGTACGGCGCTTGATAAAACGCGCATTCTTTAAATATTTATCAACTCTCATTTTGCCTCTCCTCAGTAGATCAAACGCCTAGTGTCGGCTGAATGCTATCTTCTCTTATAGACCGAGTGCCAGACGGCGCCCGTGCATTTTAAATGTGAGAAAAAGCAGCTAGGCTGCTTTTCTCATCTATTTCGCACGATGCGATACAATTTCTCAAGTTTTAAATCCGTCTGTACAAACTGTCTGTACGTTCGCAAAACAACTTATTATTTTAAAAATAGCATTACAGCCGTACCCACTAAAGTGCGTCTTATTTGTTAACGGATTCTTTTAAAGCCTTACCTGCTTTGAATACAGGTGCTTTAGAAGCTGGAATGTTAATTGTCTCTTCAGGATTTCTAGGGTTTCTTCCCGTTCTCTCTTTTCTTTCTCTAACATCAAATGTACCAAATCCAACTAATTGAACTTTTCCACCACCTGTTAAAGCTTCTTCAACACTTTCCATAAAAGCGTTCAATGCCAATTCTGCATCTTTTTTTGTTAATCCAGATTTCTCGGCCATATTAGCCACTAATTCAGCTTTATTCACAACAAAACCTCCTGATTATTTATTAAGTTGTTTTAACTATTACTAGTATACGTTGAAATTTCAACTTTTACAAGACTTTTCATTCACTTTTATCGTGTTTTTTTGATTTCGCCGCCTGCCAAAAGCGCTCCATTGCATCCAGTTGGTTAAAATTCATCTCAATGCCTGCTTCTTCCATGCTTTTTTCCACAAATTCGAACCGTTTGACGAATTTGTCAACCGCCTCATTCATAATGAGCTCCGCGTCGCCGCCGAGCATCCGAATGACATTGGTAACAATGAGAAGCAAATCGCCAAGTTCTTCAAAAACATGTGCACTGTGAGAATGTTCTAAGGCATGGGATACCTCGTCCACTTCTTCCATAATTTTTTCGACGGCCTTCTTTACATCTTGCCAATCAAAGCCCACATCTGAAGCGCGCTTTTGTACTTTTTGTGCACGCATAAGTGCGGGCAAACTCATAGGAAGCCCCCTCATGCTTTCCGACACGCGCGTGTGCTTTTTCTCTTTGTTTTTAATGGCCTGCCAATTGGTGAGCACCTCAGCGCTGTCTCTAACCGATACATCTGAAAAGACATGTGGGTGGCGACGAACCATCTTTTCGCAAATAGCATCGACAATGTCGCGCCAGTTAAAGTACCCTTCTTCATCGCCCAATTGCGCGTGGAAGATCACTTGTAGCAAAACATCGCCGAGCTCGTCGACCAATTCTTCGTCGTCGCCGTTCTCAACAGCTTGTTTCACTTCATACGCTTCTTCAATCAAATAACGCGTCAGGCTTTCGTGTGTTTGCTCGCGGTCCCAAGGACAACCGTTTTCGCTGCGAAGTTTAGCCATAATATCGATTAAATCCCATAAGTCGCGGCGGGGCGTCGAGGCCTTTTTCACATAGACGCTGGTCAAGTGGTCGAACAGCGTGCCGTGTCGATCCATCTCACAAAGCGGCACAGTCTCAACCACTTCGAGGTCGGGAATCCCTGCGGCTCTGATAATCGTCACTTCGTGTTCGTCGTCAAAGCAAGTCATCAACTGAAGCTTCAACTCCGAAGCCACTTGCGGGCTGTAAACTTGAATCCAGATGTGATCGGTCTTGTCGGTAATTTGATTGGTTGCCACCTTGAGGGCGTCTCGAACCACCAGCCCCTCTACGGGGTCGAAACCCAGCGTTGTAATCATCGCATCGAGAAAACTCGCCCCGTGGTGAACTGTTACCGGGAAGCCCTGTACTTCCGACTGCCCCATTAGGAGCCGGACGGTCTCCTCTGCGACAAACGGGTTCCCCGGAACTGCGTAGACCACAGGACCGTCTTTCAATCGACTCACCACGTCCGCCACAATACGACTATACGTCTCTTCAAAGGTTTCTGCACTCTCGTAAAATGCGTCGTAAGAAGTGTACTGCATCCCGTTTTCGACGAGTTTTTCCACCACCGGATGTTTTGCCGTTCTCAAATAGACCCTTTCAGCTGTTGTGAGGAGCTCGTGGACGCTCATGGTCAAATACGCCATGCTGCCCGGGCCCATCCCAACGATTTGAAGTGTGTGCATGTTATCTCCTATCTATTCTCTTCGGAATCAGTTTTTTCGATTCCAGTTTATCTCTAAGGCGCTTCATGTAGCGACCTCCCGGCATCATCGACAAATCTTCATCGGTCAATGTCCGCGTGGCCAACAACATATAGCCGTAAACGGCGACGCCGACTAAAATCGAAAGCAACGTTGCCTTATTGCTGCTCATAAACACATGTAGACCTCTAAATACGCCAAAGACCACAATCCCCATGACTGCAGACGAGGCCAGGGGCTTAAAGACCACATGGGAGGCTTTGAGTTCCACGTCGGCATGCCGTTTCAACGTTAAGATGTTGAGAATTGCCGCCACAGAATAGGCGATAACCGACGAAAAGGCCGCGCCTCTAACATGGATACTGGGGATGCCCACCAAAATATAGGTCAAGACCACTTTCACTGTCGCACCGATTAACAAGTTAAACGCCGGTTTCATCTGCAGGTTCATGCCCTGTAAAATTCCGGTGGTCACCTGAAAAAGTCCCAGAAAGATGACGCCGGACGAAAACACAGCCAGTATTGAAGCCGCCACGGTGCCCGTTTCTGTGAGTTTTGGATACAAGAGGTTGATAATCGGTTCCGCCAGCACCATGTACCCTACCGCCGCAGGCATACCGATAACCAGTGCCATTCGTATACCACTTTCCACAGTGCGCCCAAGCGCTTTAAACTCGCGCTTGACGAAACAACTGGCCACTGCGGGGACAATGCTGATTTGAATCGCCGCTGTAATGGCCTGAGGCAGATTGATCAGGGTCATGACGTAGCCGCTGAGCAACCCGTAAAGCGTTTTGGCCTGCGCCCCGTAACCGATGTCGGCCAGTCTGTTCATGACAATGCTCACGTCAATAAGGCCCATAAGCGGCATAACTGCAGCGCCAAGTGAAATTGGGATGGCGATACGAAAGAGCTCCCCTGCTATGGCTTTTCGAGACGATACCGGCAGCGCGGGGTTGTACGTAAAGTACTTGGGGTTCGAGGCTCTAAAGAGCCTGTACATCCAGTAGATGGCCAAAAGTCCGAGAAAGGCGCCGGCTGTGGAACCGAACGTCGCACCGGCTGCCGCAAAAGGCAAGCCTTTCTTTAAAAGGACATACGCGAGAAAATAACCGAAGAATACCCGCCCCAACTGTTCAATCAGCTGCGATGTCGCAAAGGGTTTCATATTTTGAACCCCTTGGAAGAAGCCTCTGTAGATGGCGAGCGCTGTGACGATGACCACAGCAGGGGCCAGCGCTCTAAACGAGTAGACCGCTTCGGGATTGTTAAACGCATTGGCGATCCAACCGGCGCCAAAGAACATCACAAGCGTTCCAAATGCGCCGATACTGAGCATTAATACCATCGCCGTCTGCACCGTTCGATTCAGGTTGTTGTAGTCTTTTGTCGCCTTCCGTTCAGAAACCATGCGACCAAGCGCCGAAGGGAAACCCGTCGTCGCAAGGGCGATAAAGAAGATGTAAATCGGATAGGCGCTCTGATAATAACTCATCGCCTCGGGGCCAATTAAGTTGCCGAGAGGAATTCTAAAAAATGCACCGATTACTTTAATGACGACACCGGTTATCCCTAATATCAATGCGCCTCTTACAAACGTTGAAGAGGACTCTTTGTTGTGGGTGTCTCTCATGCCACGCTCCTCGATTTAAATGAGGCCAGCAGTTGCCGACCTCTCATTTTAAACAAGCCAACTGCCGAAGACATCCGGTGGCTAAGCCCCTTGTTCTTCGGCAGGTTTTAAAGCTCTTATTCAACTTATCGCGCTACTTGTCTTCGCCCGATGTATCGCCTTCACCTTCGCCGTCAGTCTCTTCTTCAGGCGTGTTTAGACGATCGTAGTAAATTTCCGTCTCATTGTTTTGCTTGGTTTCCGTCAATAGCTTTTCACTGTACTCGTTAAATACCGTGCCGAGGACCATGTCCTTGTACCCTTCGAGAAGCACTTCGTCTTCACCTTCTTCAGTGAGGTTATCAATGGTCTTAATGCCTTCCACATAGATGATGTGGTAGCCAAATGCTGTTTTTACAGGGTCGCTCACGCTACCTACCGGCAAGGCAAACGCTACTTCATCGAACTCTGCAGACCAGACGCCTCTCGGGAAGTAACCCAAGTCGCCGCCTTTGTCTTTGTTGGCACTATCTGTCGAATACGCTTTCGCCAACTCTTCAAACGGCTCTCCCGCATCGTATTTCGCTTTGACTTCTTTTGCTTTTTCTTCTGTTTCCACTAGGATATGCTTTGCTTTAACTTCTACCGGATATTGCGAGAACAGCTGCGTCACGCGTTCCTTATCACTGAGAATCACTTCTTTTACCATCTCATTGTAGGCGCTCTGAACGATACTCACGTTAACGGCGTATTTAATAAACGCATCGTCAATGCCCACAGCATCAAAAAGCGCCTTTTGGGCTTCGTCTTCAGCAATTACTTTCTTTTGTTCTGCCAGTTTCTCGTCAAAAACAGCTTGGTCAATGGTGTAGCCGTTCTCAGTCACATACTTTTGTTTGAGACTTTGGTCTAAAAGTTGATTGACCACGAGTTCCTTGAGCACGTCTTTAACCGGCATGCCCTTGTATTCTAGATCTAAAGACTCTTTACCAAAGTCGTTTTCATACCACTGGAAATTAAGCGCCAAGTACTTGTCAAAAATCGCTTTATTGACCATAACATCGTCAACGCGCACGATGACATCGGCAGGCACTACCAAGCCGGACTCCAGAACTTCCTCTTTTGGCGTCTCGTCCTTGGAACAGCCTGCAACCAACAGCACAACACTTAACAAACATACCAGCAAAAGGCTTTTATGTTTAAACATCACTTTTCTCCCCTAACTTTCCTTTAATTTAAAACATATTTTTACGCGTATCAATGGTTGATATAATCGCTATGAAAACTATATATTTTTTCGACGCTTTTTTCAAGCCTTTTTAATTGTTCTTCTTTGTTTCTTAACGCATTTGTAATTTTAATTCTAAATGCAGCAGGGGTTTTGGCTTCAAAGGCGATGTCCCGGCTGTCGTCTTTAAGCACTTCGCTGATAAACAGCGGACTGATGCGCGCATCCGTTGAAAACACCAATTTAAAGCTTCTTACATCCTGTCCTATTTCCTCGATGCCCATCTGCTCGCACAGAGCTTTAATATAGGCGATACGCATCAGGTTGTCAACCGGCGTCGGAACGGTGCCGAAACGGTCCTCGATCTCCTCGTAGATTTTGTCATACGCCACTCGGGTGTCAATAGAAGCAATCTTCTTGTACATCTCGATTTTAAGCTGCGGGTGTTCAATATAGCGCTCGGGAATGTAGGCGTTAATATGAAAGTCGATTTTAGCCTGTGGTTTTTCTTGAACGATCTCTCCCTTCTTCGCCAGCATGCTCTCCTCGAGCATTTTGCAATAGAGGTCGTAGCCGACAGCTTCCATGTGACCGTGCTGTGCCGTCCCAAGTACATTGCCGGTACCCCGGATTTCCAAATCCCGCATAGCGATTTTAAAGCCCGCCCCGAGTTCAGTAAACTCTTTGATGGCTTTAAGGCGCTTCTCAGCCACTTCGTTTAGCACTTTGTTTTGTCGATAGAAAATGTAACAGTACGCCAGACGATTCGATCTGCCCACGCGCCCTCTCAACTGATAGAGCTGAGAGAGGCCGAAGCGGTCGCCGTCGTTGATGATAATGGTGTTGACATTTGAGATGTCCAATCCCGTTTCAATAATTGTCGTAGATACGAGAACGTCGTATTCGTGGTTCATAAAACCCATCATCAGCGCCTCGAGAGCGTGTTCATTCATCTGCCCATGTGCGTAGGCGATACGGGCATCCGGTATGAGCTTTTGAATCTTGGCTGCCACTTGGTCGATGTCCGACACGCGATTGTGGACGACATACACTTGCCCGCCCCGCTCCAGTTCTCTGATAATCGCCTCTCTGACGAGGTGCTCGTCGAGTTCGACCACGTAGGTTTGAATCGGGTAGCGGTCCTCAGGCGGGTCTTCGATGACACTCATATCCCGTATGCCAATCATGGACATGTGAAGCGTTCTCGGTATTGGCGTCGCCGTTAATGTCAACACGTCGATGTTTTCTTTAAGCTGTTTAAGACGCTCTTTGTGCTTAACGCCGAACCGCTGTTCTTCATCGACAATTAAAAGCCCGAGATCTTTAAAGACCACATCTTTTGAAAGCAATCGGTGGGTTCCCACCACCACGTCGACGACCCCCGCCTTCACGTCGTCGATAATTTTATCTTGCTCCGCTTTTGTCTTAAATCGCGACAACACCTGAATGTTCGCGGGAAACTTAGAAAACCGCTCTTTCAAGTTGTTGTAATGTTGCTGTGCCAAAATAGTGGTCGGCACTAAAAAAGCCACTTGTTTGGAGTCCATCACCGCTTTAAATGCCGCACGCATGGCGACTTCGGTCTTGCCGTACCCCACGTCGCCGCAAAGCAGGCGCTCCATTGGGGACGCCTTTTCCATATCCGTTTTGATTTCGTCGATACACTTGAGCTGGTCACCGGTTTCTTGATAGGGAAACATGGCTTCAAAGTCACGTTGCCATTCGGTGTCTTTTGAAAACGCATAGCCCTTTTTTGCCCGTCGCGCCGCGTAGAGTTCAATGAGTTCGTCCGTCATCTCCTCAATGGCTTTTTTCGCGCGGTGCTTGGTTTTTTTCCACTCTGTACCACCGAGTTTGTTGAGTTTGAGTTTTTCTTTATCAGTTCCGATGTATTTTTGAATCAATCCGGCGCTCTCTACAGGAATGTAGAGGTAGTCCTCACTGGCGTACTTGATTTTAATAAAATCTTTTCGCGTCTGGTCGATTTTAACTTGCTGAATGCCGACGTATTGACCGACCCCGTGGTTCTCGTGGACGACGTGGTCGCCGATTTTCAGTTCCGTAAAGGCCTTAATGACTTTACCGGTCTGTTTCCTTCTGGTAATCCGCTTGCCTTCACCGAAGATTTCGTTTTCCGTAAGCAAGACGGTTTTAAATGTATCGAAGTAAAAGCCCGCCCCAATAGGGTGGACAAAACACAGCGCCTGACCACTGACCACACGCGTCTCATCGCCCCTAGGCGATACAATGACATCGAGATCGGTCATGCTTTTGACGAATCGATCCATGCGCTCTTCAGTGCTGAGGGCGATTAAGACGCGGTAGCCCTTGAGTTTCCAGTGTAGAATATCCTGTGCCACCTGCTCAAACTTCCCGAAGTACTTGTTCATTTCCCTTGCGGTAAATTTGATGATCTGCGCCACCTCAAAATGCGCCACGCGTTTAATCAACAGTTCGTTGAGAACCAAAGTCTCGCGCTTGAGCGTTTCAAGGACGGTTTCAAAGGTATTAATTCTGCCGAACTGCTCTTTAATGACGTCGCCGCGCTCTAAGTAATCTGCAAACTGTCGGTTGTACTCGTCAATATACTGCTCTAACCGCTGGAATGTGGCGTTGTGACCAATAACGCAGACAATAGGGTCTTTCACAAGCCCCTGTAGTGTCGAAGTCTCTTTGTAGATCAGTGAGAAGTAGCGGTCCAACCCGTCGACAAAAGTGCCGGAGGTCAAATTTTCGAGCAAGCGTCCGATTTTCTCTGCGCGAGAGGCGTCGTAATCGTCTTTTAGCGCTTGAAGCGTCTCAACCGTCGTCGCCAATCTATCCGCATTCAGCACCAACTCCTGTCTCGGGTAAACGTCAACACTTTCGAGCTTTTCAAGCGATTGTTGAGATTCGATGTCAAAATAGCGAATAGAGTCCACGTCATCGCCGAAGAACTCCACGCGAAGCGGGTGCTGATGCCCCACGGCAAAGACGTCGAGTATCCCTCCACGCATAGCGTACTGCCCTTTGGCCTCTACGATGTCGACGCGTTCATAGCCTAGGTAAAACAACGTCTTCTGAAGCTCCGGAAGCGCCCAAGTCGTCGTCATGTCAAAAACCAGACGGCTCTCCAAAAGCGTTTGGCGCGTCGGGTATTTGTAAGATAAATTTTGAATAGAGGTAAAGACGAGGGTCTGAGGGGCCTGCGCCATTTCGATAAGTGTTTCCGTGCGCTCGATTTGCGTCTGACTGGAGTGTGCAAAAGACTCGAACCACACCATTTCAGGCGTGGGCAGGTACTTAGAAGACGGCACTTCCTCCGCAGCGAGTTTGGCCTTGTAGTCGTCGTCAAAACAGACGATGACCGGTCGACCGGTATCCGCCATAAGTTTTTCAAAGGCCCACTTGAGCACCGCTGCATCTGAGCCGTGAATCAGTACAGGGGAAATGCCTTCTCGAACGCTGGTGATGAGATTGTGGTATTCCGTCGACTGTTCAAATACATTCAACAGTAAGTTTTCCATCAGTGACCTCTTTCATCCTGTTCCGGTTTAGTCTCCTTCGCCTTTTTGCGCGTATTGAAAACATTCATCGCTTTCTCGACATCCTCCTTGACAATTGTCGCCACGGCGTCGCCCGCCTGCTTAATACACGCCATCATCTGGTGCGCTTCTTCTTTGCTAAACCGCTGAAGCACATAGTCTTTTAAAGGAATGGTGTCGGATTTACCGATGCCAATGCGCACCCGCGGAAATTGGTCGTCTTTCAACATGTAGATGATATGCCGCATACCGTTGTGCGTACCGGCACTGCCCTTTTGACGAATGCGCAAGTTCCCCGACTCGGTGTCGATGTCGTCGTAGACGACAATAAGGTTTTCCAGTGGCAATTGATAATAGTTACATAAGCTCAACACCGTTTCGCCACTGAGGTTCATAAATGTTTGAGGCTTTACGAGCAGCACTTTTTCAGTGCCGATCATCCCTTCGCCGATAAGGGCTTTGTGTTTGATTTTGTTCACTTTTATATGATACGCTTCACTTAAATAGTCGATACAGTCAAAACCGACATTGTGCCGCGTGCCGTCGTATTTTTTCCCCGGGTTCCCCAGGCCTACAATTATATACATAACTTCTCCTCATCGCTGTTTATCATACGGTTAATCGTAAACCATTATACCACAAAAAAACGCCGAATGGTTTCGGCGTCTCTCTCGTTCAAAGGGCAGTACGGAAAACGGCCAATCGCCTTGTCATTTTCCGCACCACCATCTGTACAGCAGCGCTAAAGTCATTCCAGCGCCCTTATTATCTACTCTGAAAACATGGTGCTTACAGAATCGTTGTTGAAAATTCTTCTAATCGCTTCAGCAAAAATCGGAGCAACAGACAGCGATGTCACGTTGTCCAGCGCTTTCATTTCGTCTGAGATGTTAATGGTGTTGAGAACAATCAGTTCTTTAATCGGTGCATCTTTAATTCTGTCAACTGCTGGACCCGAGAACACACCGTGTGTACAGCAGGCGTAGATGTCTTTGGCACCGAGGTCTTTTAAAGCTTTAACCGCATTGCAAATCGTACCAGCTGTATCGATCATATCGTCAATAAGGACGACATTTTTACCTTTAACTTCTCCGATGATGTTCATAATCTCAGAGACATTGGCCTCCGGTCTTCTTTTGTCGACGATGGCAATCGGCGCACCGAGTTTGTGCGCAAAGTCTCTTGTACGCGTTACAGAACCGAGGTCAGGAGCTACAATTACTAGGTCTTTCAAGTCTTTTTGCTTAAAGTAGTCGACGATAATCGGTGCACCTTTTAAGTGATCCAGCGGAATGTCGAAGTACCCTTGAATTTGTGATGCGTGTAGATCCATCGTCAAGACGCGATCTGCACCTGCAGCCACAATAAGGTTCGCCACCAGCTTCGCTGAAATAGGATCTCTCGCCTTTGCTTTACGGTCTTGTCTCGCGTAGCCGTAATACGGTACAACCGCTGTAATGCGACCGGCAGACGCACGTTTAAGCGCATCGATCATAATTAAAAGTTCCATCAAGTAATCGTTGACTTTGGGAAGTGAGAACGATTGAACGACAAAAACGTCCACGCCGCGAACCGTTTCGTTGATATTGACTGATATCTCACCGTCGCTAAAAGTTTTTACAATGCCGTCTCCCATCGGCAGTCCCAGCTCTCCGCAAACCTCTTTCGCTAGGCCTTGACTCGCATTACAAGCAAAAACCTTTATCTTCTTACCCCTAGTATGCATTGTTTCCTCCTACTTTTTCTTTTTGTATTTACCAGACCAATCGGTCTTATTAACTTGTCTCGCACGCGCTATGCCGAGCGCCTCTGACGGCACGTCTTCTGTAATAGTTGAACCGGCGGCCACATAGGCATTCTGTCCCACTGTAACAGGCGCAACCAGATTGCTATTACACCCCACAAACGCCCCCGATTCAACTTTTGTAAGATGCTTGTTCACCCCGTCGTAGTTGACGAACACGACGCCACAACCGAGGTTGACGTTTTCACCGATTTCACCGTCGCCGATATACGTCAGATGAGACACTTTGGAATGATCGCCCACTGAAGTGTTCTTAACTTCCACAAAGTCGCCGATTTTGACATCTTTCCCAATTTTTGAACCCGGTCTCAAATACGCATAAGGGCCTATTTTTGACATGTCGTCTACAAACGCTTGCTTTAGCGTGGAATGCTTAACAGTGACACCATTGCGTATCTCGGTATCTTCAATATCGGCACTCGGTCCGATTTCGCAGTGGGCACCAATGACGGTGCGCCCCTTCAGCACGCAGTTCGGGTAAATGACCGTATCCTGCCCAATCACCACATCTGCTCCAAGGTATGTCGTAGAAGGTCTTAGGAAGGTGACGCCAGACAATTGATGCTTTCTCAGCAACCGCGCCTGCAACACTTCATCAGCTTCTGCAAGTGCCGCCTTGTCGTTAATCCCTAAAAAAGACTCCGCGTCCGGCGCAACGTATGCGTCTACTTTCTTCCCTTTATTTTTCAATATGCTGTACACATCTGTAAGGTAGTACTCTTTTTGTGCGTTGTCGTTGGTCAAATGCCCTAGCGCCCACTTGAGGGATGCCGCATCAAAGAGACCGATGCCGCTGTTGACTTCTGTAATCAAAGCTTCTTCTGTTGTGGCGTCTTTTTGCTCAACGATACAACTAAACTGGCCGCTTGAGTCGCGTACGATGCGCCCGTAGCCCTGTGGTGGGTCTACAACCATCGATATAAGGCTCGCTTCGTTGCCACTGGTGCGATGAAATTCGACAAATGCCTTAAGCGTTTCTTCCGACAGGAGCGGCGTGTCACCGCAGAGAATCAAAACCTGTCCTTCACTCAAATAGCTTTCCGCCATCATCACTGCGTGTCCCGTGCCCTGTGGGTTTTCCTGAACCGCAAACGCCACTTCTTCATCGCCTAGAGCTTCCATAACCGCTTCTTTACCGTGGCCGACCACAACCACCGTTTGGTCGCTGCCCAATTGTCTCGACAACGCCGTCACGTGTTTCACAAGCGGCTTAAACGCGATTTCGTGAAGCACTTTCGGTTTTTCAGATTTCATGCGTTTGCCAAAACCGGCTGCCAATATAATGGTCGTTAGTGACATAGACAATCCTTTCTCTAAAAAAGCGATTGTACGGAACAACCGCCTATAATATCTCTTACAACAGGCGTTTCTTAAATTTTAGTCACGCAAATTATAACACTTTTTAATTAAAAACGAAACATCAAATGCGAAAAATGACAAATAATTCGTAAACAGCTTACAGACGCACAAAAGGCTAAGGCCACGGCCTTAACCTTTTCTGTACAGCTCAAAACAATTGTTTCGACGATTACACTGTTTCGTACACGTCGCTTTCAACAGGTGCGTTTTTTGCCTCATCGTATGCGGCAAAAATAATGTCCTGAATCCTACTTCTCGTCTCTTGGTTAATCGGGTGCGCAATATCTCTGTAATCCGCTTCTCCCACCTTGCGACTCGGCATGGCGACAAACAATCCGTTTTGCCCCTCGATTACTTTGATGTCATGGATAACAAATGCATCATCAAATGTTAACGATACGACGGCTTTCATTTTTCCATCATCTTTGAGTTTTCTAATTCTTACGTCCGTGATATTCATTCTCTATCCCCCTTAAGTTAGCTGTAAAAGTTATATTCGATATAAATGTTAATTTTCCTTCTTTTTTTTGAGACTTTTTATTATTTTTTTCGATTTTTTTTACTTTTAAGCATTTTTCAAGGGATTTTAGACGTTTTTACAGGTAATTTTGATTTGGGTAAACGACAATTTCTTCACGATCGTTTACGCCTTCGTACTGAATAAGGGACATGTAATTCTGCACCAGCTTGACCTCCGGTTTAATGGAGTCGAACAGCACGCAGATTCCCGCCACTTCGCATTCGAGTTCTTCCACGAGCTGCACCATCCCCTTTGCCGTGCCCCCCGCCTTCATAAAGTCGTCGACGATAAGCACCTTCGAGTGGCGCGCAATGGCGTTCTTAGAAATGTACATGGTCTGTAGCGCTCCTGTGGTGCCCGAAATGTAATTGATGCTTATTTTAGGCCCTTCTGTCACCTTGTTCTCATGTCGAGCGATAACCAGTGGTACATTTAAACCGCGAGCAGTCATCATGGCAATGGGAATCCCCTTTGTCTCAACTGTAAGCACATAGTCCACACGGTTGTGCTCGCCACTAAAACGTTCGGCAAAGATATCTCCAATGCCCTGTGTATACGCGGGATTGTACAGGACATCCGCCATATAAAGGTACTTGCCCGGCATAATTCGTTCGGGTTTGCGAATGTCCTCACAGATTTTCTCAATCAGTGCGAGTTTTTCCGCCTTGCCTCTGCTCGGGACGTATTTGGCGCCGCCTGCGGCACCGGCTATGGTAATGACCTTCCCTAGCGACAAATCCTCCATAATCTTTTTGACGATGACGAGGTCTTCGCTGATGGTCGATTTGGCAGAGTCGAACATCTCCGTAAAGAAGTTCAGTGTAAAGACTTTATTGGGCGCATCGCAAAGAATTTTCACAATGGCGCCAATGCGTTCATTTCGTTTTAATTTACTCACAACATCACACTCCGAATATTTTAGCTTTATTACTCTAATTTTATTCGTTTTTTGAGTGAACTTCAATAGTTTTTACTTAAAATAATCGTATTATCAATTTAATGCAATCTGTGTTATAATCTATATGGTTTTAATTTAGACGAAAAGGAGTTCATTTATGATAGATTTAAGCACTGTCAAACGCATTCATTTTATTGGCATTGGAGGCGTTAGTACAAGCGCTATTGCACAAATTCTCGCCAAGCGTGGATTTGAAGTTTCAGGCAGCGACAAGTCGCATTCCGCCTACACGAAACACCTAGAAGCGATAGGCATTCAAGTTTTCCTAGGTCACCAAGCTGAGCAAGTTGACGGTGCCGACTTAATCGTCTACACAGCCGCAGTCCACGATAGCAATCCGGAGATGGTACGGGCAAATGAACGCGCCATTCCGTGCCTCAGCCGCGCCGAGATGCTCGGTCAACTGATGCTCGACTACGAAAACAGCATCTGTATCGCCGGCACACACGGCAAGACGACATCGACGTCTATGACGACCAAGATTCTCAACACGCCTAGTCTCGACCCCACAGCATTGGTCGGCGGCCTACTGGAAGACCTCAACAGCAACGTCATCATTGGCGAAGGCTCTATTTTCTTAACGGAAGCCTGCGAGTATACAGACAGCTTTCTATCGTTCTTCCCTAAAATAGGGGTTATTTTAAATGTAGACGAAGACCACCTTGACTACTTTAAAAATCTGGACAACATCATCCAGTCGTTTGTGGCGTTTACGCAGAATATTAAAGACGACGGCGTCCTCATTATCAATGGCGACGACTACAACTCTAAGAAGATTTTACCTTACTATAAAGGCCGCACACGCACTTTCGGTATCTCGGACAGTTGCGATGTCGTGGCGCACGGCATCACTTACGATGACTTCGGTCTTTCGACTTTCAGCGTCTCTGTCAAAGGCGAGCGCATTGGCACATTTAACCTCAATGTTCCGGGGAGCCACAACATTTACAACGCTCTGGCAAGCATCTGCGTAGCCCTTGAAATCGGTGTAGAAGTCAAGGACATCGCAACGCGTTTGGAAGCATTTAAAAATTCGCATCGACGATTTGAAAAAATCGGCATGTTCAACGGCGCCACCGTTGTCGACGACTATGCCCACCATCCGACGGCGATTAAGGCCACACTTGAAGCCGCCTCTAAAATCCAGTCGGTCACGCGAACGCGGGTCATCTACCAACCGCATACGTACACGCGTACTAAAGAGCATTTGCACGAGTTCTCCAGTGCTTTTCATCAAGCAGACGAGGTCATTCTATGCGATATTTACCCATCGCGAGAAGAGGACATTTACAACATCCATTCAAAAGACCTGTTGGAACTCATTCGCGCAGAAGGCATTTCTGCAAAATACTATGACAACTTCGACGACATTGTCGCCTATATCCGAGAAACCGCTGCCGCAGGAGAACTGATCTTCACAATGGGCGCAGGCTCTGTGACGCAAATAGCGCCACGACTTGTAGCAACAGAATAACGACTAAAAGGAAGCCCAAGGGCTTCCTTATTTTTATTGTACACTTTAGTGTGTTTTGAATCACGAAGTGTTCAAAACAAATAAACCACTCGCTATGCGAGTGGAGGGATTGGCTTTAGCTTCAAGCAAAAAGAACCTCCGTTTTAGTATACTAGTGTTGGTTTGCCGACCGCACTAGCTAAAAAGGAGGAACGTCCCGTATGGACAATCAGAGTTTAACACACACAAGATGGAACTGCAAATACCACATAGTGTTTGCACCGAAGTATAGAAGACAAGTTATTTACGGAAAATTGAAGACTGATGTTGGGAAAATATTAAGAGATTTATGTGATCGAAAAGGGATAGAAATAGTTGAAGCCGAACTGTGTTCAGATCATGTGCATATGCTGATAAGAATTCCACCTAAGTACAGCGTATCTCAAATAATGGGTTATCTAAAAGGAAAAAGTAGTCTAATTATATTTGATAGACATGCAAACCTAAAGTATAAGTATGGAAACAGACATTTCTGGTGCCGAGGATATTATGTCGACACAGTGGGAAAGAATGCAAAGAAGATTCAGGAATACATTAGAAATCAGATAGAAGAAGATAAGATAGCTGATCAGATCAGTCTGAAAGAGTACATTGACCCGTTTACGGGTAAGCAGGAGATTAAAAACAAAAAATAAACCGCTTTAGCGGTAGTTGAGAAAGTTAGTGCGCAAGGCGGACTATTCATGCACTTCCGAGTGCAGCAGGTACCAGCCCCTTATAGGGGCAGAACAAACCGCCGGCTAAGCCGGCGGTCATGATTTAGACAACAAGATTTGAGCCGAAGGGCTTTCCGCGAATGTTTAACACGGCAAGGCGTCAGCGAAAAACGGTTAGCGATGCCGGAGGCATGACTAATGTTGTTAGACGACCGGTGAGGCGCCGCTTCAGTCGATGCTAGGCGACTCGATTCCGGCGTACTCATAAACCCACTCGTGAAGGTTCTCCTTAATATAAGGGAGTTCAATCTGATCAATCAGCTCTTTCAGCGCGGTATCAAACCCTCTATAAGTTGAACGTCCTGCCACTTGAGAATCAACTTCTGGGTCGACCTTACCAGTGGCTGATACTTTAAAAAAGTTGTGTAAACGCGCGACTTCTTCACGGAAGAGTTCAACCGTAGCCCTCTCGGGAAGCGTTTCAGACTCGGACCACATTCTAGCCAAATTTGCATAAGTGGTAAAAAGCGCTTCATACGCATCTGAATAAAAATCTGATTCATCATCGATGTAATGATAGTATCGTCCAAAATCTCTCATGTAATTACCAATAACAATTCCATCGAGGTCTTTAGCCACCCATTCCAGATTTTTTCTTTTTACAAACTCCGATACGTCCTCTGACAAATAGCTTTCGAGTCCTGATAATGCAAACTTCGCATGATGAAAATGCACTTCATTCATCTTCTTCAAAAACTGCTCTTCAATATGCTGTTCAGCGCGGTTACACTTCTGAACACTCCCGTAAATGTACCAAACAAGCACGCCGACGATAAGCAAAAGCAAGAGCAAAAGCCACCGGCGTCTATATGAATAAAGCTTCTCCCATCGGCTATTTTGATTTTCCATGCATCCTCCTCTCTAGTGTCCTGTCTCGTTGAGATTTAATTAAAAATGCCAGATAGTCTGTATCCATGCAAGGCAAACTATCGACGACAATGCGGGATAGTGTCGAGAGAGTTTAACGCCACAATGATGCAGAGTAGATGTGCCGTTTTTTTAATGGTGATCGATCCAGGACACTAGCACTAAACGTTGTTTGTTAAGCAACACATTAATTAAATCGAATTTGTCGTTTAATATAAATATTCCTTCTTACTCAAAACAAATAATAGTCTATGCCTACTTAAAGAGCCCCACGCATCATCTTTAGTAAGATGCGTGGGGCTTTTTGCTTAATTTTCTACAAGGTTTTTAGGGCTTCACTCGTCAAAGCAAGGCGCAATGTCATTACTCATACGGTGGTTCTAACATTGCATAATAGTAAAGCCCAACACTAAGATTCTCCTTGATATAAGTAAATTCAATCTGTTCAACTAACGTACTTATAGCAACTCGAAAATGTCTATAAGTCGTACGTCCCGCTACTTGAGAATCACCTTCCGGGTCGATTTCGCCGGTATCCGATACTTTAAAAAAATTGCGTAAACGTGTAATCTCTTCACGGAAGAGTTCCACTGAAGCCCTCTCGGGAAGCTCTTCAGACTCGGACCACATTCTAACCAAACTTGCATAAGTGGTAAAAAGTTCTTCGTACACATCTGGATAAAAATCTGATTTTTCATCGACATAATGATAATACCGACCAAAATCATCCATATAATTGCCGAGAGCTACCCCCTCGAGACATTTTGCCACCCACTCCAAATCCCTTCTTTTTTCAAACTCCGATCCGCCCTCTGATAAATAGCCTTCGAGCCCCATTATTGCAAACTCGGTATGACGAAAATGTACTTCATTCATCTTCTTCAGAAATTGCTCTTCAACATATCGTTCAGCGCGGTTACGCTCCTGGACAATCCCATAAATGTACCAAACGAGCACGGCGACGATAAGCAAGAGCAAAAGCCACCGGCGTTTATTCAAATAAAACTTCTCCCATCGGCTAATTTGATTTTCCATGCATCCTCCTCTATCTAGTACTAAACGCTGTTTGTTAAGCAACACAGTACGTTAACTGTAGCGTGTATGCCATTCGATATAAATAATCCCACTGTATTGAAAGTCAAACAAACAATAGTCTATGCCTACTCAAAGAGCCCCACGCCTCTCACAAAAGAGGATGCGTGGGGCTCTTTGCTTAATTTTCTAAAAGGTTTTTAGGACTTTGCTGGTCGCAGCAAGGCTTAGACTTCAGTCGATGTTAGGCGACTCCAATCGACCATAGCGATATAGTACATAGCTAAGATTCTCTTTTATATAGGGAAGTTCTATCTGTTCAACAAGTGCGCCCAAAGCAATGCCAAAATCTCTATATGTTGAGCGTCCTGCCACTTGAGAATCACTTTCTGGGTCGAGCTCGCCGGTGTCCGATACTTTAAAAAAATCGCCCAAGCGTGCAACCTCTTCCAAGTAAAGTTCAACCGTAGCCCTCTCGGGAAGTGTTTCAGCCTCAGACCACATTCTAGCCAAATTTGCATAAGTGGTAAAAAGCTCTTCATACGCAGCTGGATTAAAATCTGATTTTTCATCGATATAGCGATAATACCAACCAAAATCATCCATATAATTACCGATAACAATTTCTTCGAGGTCATTAGCCACCCATTCCAGCTTTTTTCTTTTTACAAATTCCGATCCACCCTCTGACAAATAGCTTTCGATTTCTGATATTGCAAAATTCACGCGATTAAAATGTACTTCATCCATTTTTTGAAAAAATAGCTCTTCAATATGTTGTTCAGCGCGATTGCGTGCCTCGACGATGCCGTGAATGTACCAAATAAGCATAGCGACGATAAGCAAGAGTGCAAGCCACCGGTACTTCCATAAAAATAGTTTCTCCAATCGGCTATTTTCGCTGTGCATCATCGTCTCCCTTCTCCTAAAAACAAAAGCCTACATCTCATTAATTAATACGCCAAGTTCGCTCGTGCACTGGTGAGCTACCAAGCCGTGTACTTTCAAACAAATACGCATTGTAGGATACAACACTACTACCATATACCGTGTAAGTGTTCTTGTTTTCTAACCGATATTCTAATTTAAAGTTTACCAAATCTACTCCATTATTTCTTAGTTGGGCCGGAGTATTTGCCTTAATACGCTTTATTTGAGATTTTTCCCCATACCTCATAGGAATATCACTTCTCCCTGCACGTCTTATAAATGGGGGGGTATAATTGAGCGAAGCACCGTAGGCTGATACACCAAATGATATACTGATGTCTGCATCCACTAAATACTCCCCTTCAAAAGGTGCCGAAGCGCTATAAATATAGCCAGAATTGAAAGAGCGTTCCTTCATTCCCATATCACAAGTGATATCTTTCATGCTTAACATTTTGAAAGTCGTCGTTCTACCGTTGTCCACTTGATACTCATCTACAATCTCTAAAGAGCTCGACATATACCCTACTTCTCCATTTCTAAATGTAGTTATTCCTAACTCGTAGACAATTGTAAGTTCTACCGGTTTTGTAGAGAGAGGATCTCTATATGTAGCTTGAAGCGTATAAGTTTGCATCCAGTCTCCTGAAGACGATAGTCGTTCTTTAAGCATATTATGCTTATCATCAACAGGCTCAACTTTAATATCCGGGGTAGCATAACGCATCCAACCGTACTCCATCCTGTATAGTTCTTCTGCTTCAACTGCCCTAGGACTATTAGCAGATAAAGTCTGATGGGTCATACGACGTCTAGAGTTATCTAAGGGCACTTCAATCCCTTCAAGGTTACCTGTTTTCTTATCGTACAAATACAATTTTAAATTTTGATCATCAAAAGACATCGCCGTAGGCACTATTCTGTTTTCACTCGCTTGAATAGAAACAATTTTACGGTTAGGTGTGACCACAGAATTATAGAACTCACCATGAATTTCCATCGACTCATTGTAAGCGCCTACATTTACATTAATTTTGCAGTCTACTTTGCCATTAGAAACATCAAATGAATCAACTTCAACAGTCATTGAACCTACTTGTTCAAGCGGTACCGACATTGCATGCGACATACTAGTAAAAACCATAACCAGTGCTACAAAAATTGATAATTTTTTAACTTTACTCATAATTCCTCCTAATATAGTTGTACTAGCGAATAAAATTCAAAACTACGATTTTGTCACTTGAAATTTATAGATGTTTAACTATTAACCCCTCCTTTCAAATTAATATAACAATTATTGATTTGAACCCCACGCACGACCAAATCACTTTAATTGTACCATATATATCCGTTTATTCCACCATAATTCTATTTATTAATTTTATTTAATTTATTATTTGTAAGATATAAAACATTTTGATTATCGTTTGGGGAGCGTTTAGCGTGATGCAACTCAGCAAAACTGCAATCAAAAAGCCCCACACATCTTACAAAAGATGATGCGTAGGGCTTTCTTACACACGAATGTGTTATACTTTATTCCGTTTCATCTGTTTCAGGCGCCTCTTCCGTCGCGTCGCCTTCCCCCTCAACCGTCTCGGGTTCAGGTTCCGGCTTTTCAACGCGGTAGATGGCCTCCATCGTCTCAACCAGTTTCTCAGGGTTGTGAATCCAGTAAGATGCCTCGTTCATATACTTCGCTTCACCCTCAATTGTGTAAAGGTGAATGTCGTCAGGATTTAGCGTCGCCGCTTTTAACCCATAGGTCAACGCCTCTTCAAAAGTCAAATCCGTTTTAACGTATTTATTAGAAATAACTGTGTTGAGAACTGCCGAGAGATTTTCTCCAACCGTTTTGCTAATCATCGCCTTGACAAAAGCCTGCTGTCTCGGAATACGAATCACATCGCCTTCTTGAATTGTACCTGAGTCATTTTTTCTAAACCTTAAAAACTGTAGCGTCTGGTTGCCGTTTAACGTCTGGTAACCTTTTTGTAAATTGATATGGAAGTTCCCAGCGTAGTCGTTGTAATTCATATTGTAAGGGACTTCTACCTCGTAGCCGCCCAATGTATCAACCACACTTTCCACCGCCTGCATGTCTACACGCACGTAATAGTCAATAGGCACGCCGAGAAACTCGGATAAGTACCGTTTCATGCCATTGGGACCGCCATTGTCACTCCCAAAGCCGTAAACAGCGTTCATCTTCTTTTGATCGGCTCTATTGTACCCTTGAACGTGGTGGTACGTATCCCGAGGAATGGAGAGAATATCGATACTCGGCTTTTCAGGGTCGAAGCTGAGAAACATCATCGTATCCGCCAACATGCCGTTTAAACCAAACGCGATAACATTAATGCGTCCACTGGTTTCTATGGCGCTTTCCAGCGTGCTTAAATCCACTTCCGCAACCGGCTCTTTGTCTTTATCGTCTTTATCTTTTCCGTCAACGCCCACTTCTACCGGATCTGTCGTCTTGCCGTCGCCTTTATCGTAAATAGCCTCAATTGCAAAATAAACACCGGTGAAAAGAACGAGGAACGAGAAAAATGCCACTAGAAAAAGTTTTAAATATGCTTTCATTTAAAAGTCCTTTCACGCCTCTTTTCGCCTTATTAGAATCATAGTACGCATTATATTTTATCACAACCTTCTGAAAATACATTTTTAAATTTACGTTACAGTTTACTTGGCGTAGTCGTAAAAACCCTTGCCGGTTTTACGTCCAAGCAATCCAGCGCGCACCATCTTTCTCAGAAGTGGATGCGGTCTGTACTTGGTATCGCCAAACTCCTCATAAAGCACTTCCATAATGGCGAGGTTCACATCGTTGCCGATTAAATCCGCCAGTGCCAAAGGACCGATCGGGTGGTTGGCACCGAGCATCATCGCTTGGTCGATGTCTTCTGCCGACGCAACACCGTCTGCGAGAATGCCCACCGCTTCGTTAATCATCGGAATTAAGATTCTGTTGACCACAAATCCCGGAGCTTCTTCCACTTTTACAGGTGTTTTGCCAAGACTCTCTGAAAGCGCAGTCACCTTAGTTAACGTCTCTTCGGAAGTGGCAATGCCCTTGATAACTTCAATGAGTTTCATCAACGGCACCGGATTGAAAAAGTGCATGCCGATGACGCGATCGGGGCGCTGGGTTGCCGCAGCAATTTCCGTAATCGACAGCGACGACGTATTGGTGGCAAGGATAGTCTTTTCAGAGACGACGCGGTCGAGCTCTTCAAAAATCTTTTTCTTTACTGCCATATTTTCAGTAGCCGCTTCTATAATGAGGTCGCAGTCCTTCAAATCTTCCACAGCAACCGTCAGTTGAATCTTTTGCAAAAAAGAAATCTTATCGCTTTCAGCAATTTTCTCCTTTGCTACAAGTTTTGAAAACACCTTCTCTATACCTGCAAAGCCCTTGTCTAAAACGCCTTGATCAATGTCTCTCAATACGACTTCGTGACCGCTCTGCGCGAGCGTTTGGACAATACCGGCTCCCATGGTACCGGCTCCTAATACACCAACTAACATATACGCCTCCTATCTTCCTTTAAACTCAACTTCTTCCTTTTCAATAAAAGCCTTCATGCCTCGTTTTTGATCCTCAGTTGCAAAGGAAAGGCCGAAATAAGCCGCTTCAATGCGATTGCCCTGTTCAAGAGGCACGGTGAGCCCTTCGTCGATTGCCTTCTTGCTGTAGCTGAGCGCCAGTGGCGCATTGCGGGCAATACGGCTTCCTAACGAAATAGCCTCTTCTAAAACATCTTCGTACACACCGCTAACTAAGCCCAGTTCAAGGGCCTTGTCAGCACCGATCATATCACCGGTCAAGATCATGTACTTCGCGTGCGAGACGCCGATGAGCTTTGGCAGACGTTGAGAGCCTGCAAATCCCGGGGTAATGCCGAGTTTAACTTCCGGTTGTCCGAACTTCGCTTTGGTTCCCGCCAGTCTGATATCGCATGCCAGTGCCATTTCGCAACCCCCGCCAAGGGCGAAACCGTTCACTGCTGCAATGGTGACTTTATCCATCTTTTCGATTTCCGAGAAGACGCGCTGACCCCTTCCCGCAAACTGTCGCGCTTCTTCAGCCGACATTGTGGACATCTCTTTAATATCCGCGCCGGCAACAAACGCTTTTCCGGCACCGGTAAAGACCAATACGCGCAGGCTGTCATCCTTTTTCACTTCTTCAACAAGCCTTTCCAGCGCGCCTAAAACCTCAGTGTTCAATGCGTTTAGAGCGGACGTCCGATTAAACGTCACTACGCCGACACCGTCCATCTTTTCAAATAAAATATGTGACATCAACACCTCCTAAACCTTTACCTGTTTCCTGTTAAAAGTCGTACTTTAAAAACACCGTCGCAATGACGAGTAAACACACGCCAGACACGACAAAGACATCTGCCAAATTGAATATTGGAAACGAAACAAATCGAAATTCCAAAAAGTCGACGACGTAATCGAGGCGCACGCGATCGATAAAGTTGCCCACTGCGCCTGAGATAATCAACACATACGCCCATTTGACGACCCAGTGTTGACCCGTTTTAATCGCCTTGACCATCAGCCCGGTCATCCCCAGCATAATGAGGAACGTCAGTCCGATTAAAAGCAGCTGCTTGTCGCGTAAAATGCTAAATGCTGCGCCGGTGTTCTGCGTGTATCTAAACCCTAAAATCGGATCGAGCCATTTAACCGGTCCTTTGCCGACAAGGGTTTTTACAGCCCATAGTTTGGTGAGTTGATCGGCGCCGATTAGCGCCACTACCGCCAAGAAATAACTGATCATAGATTCTCCTATTGTAAAGGCGACACAAGTCGGCCCAAAGCCTCTAAAAACTTGCGATGCCATTTTCGCTTTTTAAAAGTTTCAAGTACCAATGTTTCGCAAGACTCCAAGTCTTTGTAAAAGTCGTCTTCAAGACGCCTAATCACTTCAGTATCGTATAAAAATGCGTTCACTTCAAAGTTGATTTCCATAGACCGTATATCGAAATTGGCCGTCCCCACTGATGCACAAAGGTCGTCGACGATAACGATTTTAGAGTGGATAAACCCTTTCTGATAGCTGTAAATCTTAACCCCCGCTTCAAGCAGGCCTTCAATATTGGACTGAGAGGCCCAGTAGACAAAAAAGTGATCGGGGTTTGCCGGTATGATGATGCGGACGTCCACGCCGCTTAGCGCCGCCGTCTTTAGCCCCATGAGCAAACTTTCTTCCGGCACCAGATAAGGCGAGGTAATCCACAGCCGGTCTTTGGCGCCTGCAATCATCTTGTAGAACGCTTGTAAAATGCTCTTCCATTCTGAATCTGGTCCCGACGCGGCAATTTGAAGCAGCGATTGATGAGACACTTCAATTTTAGGGAAGTAAACTTCTTCTTCGATTTGCTCGCCTGAGACGAAGTTCCAGTCGTTTAAGAAAATCGTCTGGAGAGCATACACCGCCTCCCCCTTTAAAACGAGGTGGGTGTCGCGCCAATAGGTGAACTTTCGCCCGCCGCCGATGTACTCGTCGCCGATGTTCAATCCCCCTAAAAAAGCTACCTCACCATCGATAATGGCGATTTTTCTATGATTTCTGTAATTGAGTTCCCTCGAAAAAACCGGGAGCGCCACTTCAAAAAACGGCTTTATTTCCACGCCTGCCGCTTGAAGCCGTCCCGTGTAACGCCTACCGAGCGCCCACGATCCCACGTCGTCGTAAACCACCCGTACTTTAACGCCTTCTTTTGCCTTTTTAATGAGAACTTCTGCAATTTCGTTCCCTATGGCATCGTCTTTGATGATAAAGTACTCCATGTGAATATGATGTTTGGCTTTTAACATATACGCCATGAGACGCTTGAACTTTGTCTTGCCGTCAGAGAGCACTTCGACCTCATTCGAAAGTGAAAATGGCGCTTTGGCATTTTTTAAAAGCAACTGCATGAGTCGCCTATTGGCCGGATCTTCACTGTTGGGCAAAATCATATAGTTCAATAGACTCATTTGGACTTCTGCCGCCTTGGTCATGCGGTCGGAGTCGATGAGTATCTTGTTTTCCGCACGTGACTTCTTGCGATAACTTCTGCCAAAAAGCATGTAAAACAAAAATCCGAAAAGCGGCAACAATACGAGCACCATGAGCCACGCAATCGTCCGCGAAGGGTTTTTGTTTTCTAAAAAAATGACCAGACCAATCCAAAGTACATTGACGCGTATCAACACGCGCAAAACGGTATACACCGTTCTCAACAGGGGCGTTGAGGAAAAGAACGCGTCAAAAGCGCCGAAAGCAAAGCATGAAACGAGAGCGAGAATCGCCACCACTGCACCGCCAAAAACTATTTTTTTGACTGTCTTTTCCATAATACACCTCTTGTCTACTAAGTCCTGAACGTCGCTTCCAGCCTATAAATCGGCTGACCTAGGTTCACAAACTTCTCTTCATATTCTGTCATGACATTTTCAATTGTTAAATTGTGATGCAAGTCCAGTGATATGGAACGCATCACCCAATCGCATTCTGCGAGTTCGTTTAACGAGAACTCAAATAAGCGTCGGTTGTCCGTCTTAAAGTGTACCCACCCGTCGGATTTTAGAACCCGCGCATAGCGCTCAAGAAAGCGTCTGTACGTCAAACGTCTTCTATGGTGACGCCTCTTAGGCCACGGGTCTGAAAAATTCAAGTAGATGCGATCCAGCGCCTCTGCTTCAAAGACCTCTTCGAGATTTGCAAGGTCCATCAAAATGAGTTTGACATTGGACAGTCCTTCCGCCTCCATCAGTTGCGCCGCCTTTAAAGCGATTTCGGGGACGACGTCTACCATAATATAATTGATTTCAGGATGCAACTTCGCCATCCCGACTATAAAGCGCCCCTTTCCGCCGCCAAACTCCGCGTGGATTGGTCGGTCGTTTCCAAATGCTTCCGACCATCTGCCTTTATAGCTTTCCGGCGTCTCGATAAAATACGCGTCTATGGCCTGTAGCGCCTCATAAGACCCCGGCTTTCTTCTAACTCTCAAATGTAACACCTCAATTTTCTATTTAGTCTTCTGTAAACATCCTTGGATTCTCTCGCCATTTTAAGAGCGTTTCATAGGATGACGCATCGATATACCCTTTTTCAACGGCTATCGGCAACAGCGTTTCGTAATCGGTCAATGTGCCAAACGGAATGTGCTTTTCTTCAAAACGCTCTGCAACCTGTTTGAAGTTGTAGCTAAAAATCCCCAGACAACCAATGACGTCTGCCCCTTCTGATATAAGGGCTTCACACGCCTTTACCGAGCTGCCACCAGTTGAAAAGAGATCCTCTATTAGGACGACTTTTGCACCTGCAGGTAAATGTCCTTCCGTCTGTTTGCCCTTGCCATGCCCTTTAGGCGTGCTGCGCACGTAGACCATCGGAAGATCTAATAAATCGGCGACCCAAGCGGCATGTGGTATTCCCGCTGTAGCTGTTCCCGCTATAATCTCCACTGACGGAAAGCGCGTTTGAATAGCGTCGGCAAACCCCTTTGCTATGCGCTTTCTTACCGCCGGATAACTGATGGTCATACGGTTGTCACAATAAACTGGCGATTTTATCCCAGATACCCATGTAAACAAGTGGTTTTCATCGACAACCGTTACAGCTTTAATCTCTAATAATGATTCTGCAATCTCTCTTGATACCATGTGTAAGCTCCTTTTAAGTTTTTTTATATGGCAACCGTTAACGGCTGTTCACATGCTACTATTTTATCAAAATACCGGCGTAAAGGCTATGGTTTTTTACACCCGACCTCGCGACGTGTGCGCCAAGCACTTTTTACAGCCGGTGAAGCGTCCTCTGCATCGGTGCTTTTCTTTTGTATGCTACCGCATTATTTGAGTGCGCGGCCGTAGCCTTTAACCTTCTAAGTAACCTGTGTAGCAGTGCGTTATTCTTTTTTAAGAGATGTATTTATCTGTTTAAAAAAGAGGCACTCAACCTTTTTACCGGTAATTGCATTGAACATCAGCCGCTATCCCGTCTCTGTTACCGCTTCTGTTTTCGTCGTCCCTCATTCAGCTTAGCATCTACTCAATAGACATGACAGTCGGCAACTCTCCCTTCAATCAAAATGCCTTTTTTTAGAATTTAAAGAGCTCCAAAACTTACCTCCATTTTCTCAAAATTCCCCCTTCACAAATCTGAAATTTGTGGTACAATATTATTACTGACGGTCGATTAGCTCAGTTGGTAGAGCACTACCTTGACATGGTAGGGGTCGTGGGTTCGAGTCCCGCATCAACCACCAAAAGCGAAAGCAGCTTCGGAATATTTCCGAAGTTGCTTTTTTTATACGTACTTTTCTAGGCTGCTCTCATAAGTTTTATAGACGCATCACAACCGCCCCCGCTCACTTTCTATTGTCTCAATAAAAAACAACCGCAATGACTGTGCATCTTCGCGGTTGTTAAATGTTTTATTTCTTTCTCTTTGCCACTGTTAGCAAAAGGCCCAATGCCATCGACAACATAGCCGCCGCTAAAACGCGGTAATTCTCAGGCAATAAAAACGTGATGGTATGTGCAGGTACCCAGAAGAATGGTACCGTCTTAAACAGTACAAAACTAACAAAGCCGTTCCAGTCGATGCGACCTACAATTTGATGTACTGTAGGCTTGGCTACCCCTTCGCCGTACTTAAGGTCTAAATACGTATCGGTATATCGGTGAAAAGCCATCATCGTCGGCGCAAAAGTTAAGTTCATGGTGAAGCTGATCATAAACGCCACGAAGACTTTGTACTCGCCGCCGATTAAGTACCCTTTGTCAAATGCAGCGTGAACACCGCCGGCAAAGATTTGGAAAATCAATGTAATGACCATCCCTAAAAAGCCCCAAATGACGACGCGCCATACAAATCCCGGTGCCGTTTCCCACTTGCCCTTTGTCAAACGCAAAACGAGCATTTCACCCATTGTGGCAAGCAACGCAAATTTGAAAAAACCGCCGAGATACGGATGTGCTGCCGTTGTGCTAGCAAAGATTTCATGCGTCGTCGGATAAGCGACAAAGCCGATAAACGCAATGAGTATTGCCCCCCAAATAAAATCGCCTTTCTTCAAAATGTCACCTCTATTCTTTGTTTTAAGTTAAAATAAGTCCCCCCTCATTATAGACTGTTTGCGTTAAAACTTCAACAAATTTTACAAGAGGTCAATTTTTTGTGGAATACTATTCAAAAGCGGCCGCCACCCTCTTGAGATTCTCGATGATTTCTATCTTCTGCGGACATTTCGGCTCACAGGCACCACAAGCCACACACTGCCCCGCCATGGACTCCGGCTTAAACGCCGTGTGGTACTGCTTGCGAATAGCATCGTGGGCATTGAAGATATGCGCACGGTTGAAGTACGTAAATGCCCTTGGTATCTCCACGCCGTGTGGGCACGGCATACAGTATTCGCACTGGGTGCACTTCACCTGAACTTTTGAATCATAAGCTGCCTTGACCTGAGCTACAACGGCCAGCGCGTCGCTATCCAAACGCCCCACCGCCAACCGATTGCCAATGGCGAGATTTTCTTCAAGCTGTTCTCTATTGGACATACCGCTTAAAATCACTTTGACATTTTCGAAATTCGCCACATAAGAAAGGGCCCATTCCACAGGTGACATTGTCATCTGGGCATCTTGCCACATCTCTGCGATATCTTCCGAAGGTGTGGCGAGCATGCCGCCTTTAAGTGGTTCCATAACGATAACTGGTATCCCCTTTTCTTCAGCGTATGCGAGCCCTTTCAGTCCCGCCTGCTCCTCAGTATCCATGTAATTGAGCTGAATCATGCAGACGTCCCAATTGTAGCTGTCGACAATTTCTTCAAAAAGCGGGTAGTCATCGTGGAACGAAAAACCGATGTGTTTAATCTTCCCATCTGCCTTAGCTTTTTCAATATGCTTAAAGACGTCCATAGACTTATATGTCTCCCAGTACTTCCGGTTAAGGGCGTGAAGCAGGTAAATATCAATACAGTCCGTCTCTAAGTTCGCCAGTTGTTCATCGAGATACTTCTCAAAATCTTCCGGCGCTTTGTGAAGCCAACTCGGCGACTTCGTCACCAAAGTCACCCGCTCTCTGTAACCGTCTTTCAAGGCTTTGCCCACTAGCGCTTCACTCGTCCCGCCATGGTAAGGATACGCCGTGTCGATGTATGTGACACCGGAATCAATTGCATGTCGAATAAGTGCAATGGCTTCCGGGGCATCAATCTTGCTACTGTCGCCGTCTACAATCGGCAAGCGCATGCAGCCGAATCCCAGAACAGATGCTTCAATACCGGTCTTCCCAATTAAACGTGTTTTCATAGTGCCTCCTTTATTTCTATACCCGAACTAATTTAATTGTACGTGGCAGACGCCCAAATGTCAAATTATATTCATTTTTCAGACATTTAGACGCTGCGCACCACGTAAAAAAGAACGAGGCTTGCGCCTCGCTCTTTACAAATGGTCAACCGTTTATTTTAGTATTCCATTTTAGCCAATCTTACATAACCTTCATAGCGATGTTTCGCTTGCTTCTCTGCAACGTCAAACAAATCGTTTGCAATTTCAGGGAAGTCTTTTTGAAGCATGGTATAACGGGTTTCACCCATGATAAACTCTCTGAAGCTCTCTGTCGGCTCTTTTGAGTCGAGAACAAACGGGTTCTTGCCTTCCGCTTCCACTCTAGGGTCAAAACGCCATAAATGCCAGTAGCCAGAAGTCACGGCTTCTTTCATTCTTCTTTGTGTTGTACCCATACCGGTTTTGATACCGTGAGCGATACATGGCGCGTAGCAGATGATCAGTGACGGGCCGTCGTACGCTTCTGCTTCTTGGAGGACTTTAAGTGCATGAGCCTGGTTGGCACCCATGGAAATTTGTGCCACGTAAACGTAACCGTAAGTGGTTGCCATCATGCCGAGGTCCTTTTTCTTAACTTTCATACCGGAAGCTGCAAACTTTGCAACCGCCGCAACAGGTGTCGATTTTGACGCCTGACCACCGGTATTAGAGTATACTTCTGTATCGAATACGAGAACGTTGACGTTTTCACCAGAAGCGAGGACGTGGTCGAGACCGCCGAAGCCGATATCATAAGCCCAGCCGTCGCCACCGACGATCCATACGGAACGCTTCACGAGGTAGTCTTTGTTGTCTACAGCGAATTTGAAGACCGCTTTTAACGTCTCATCTGACGTCTCTGTGCTTTCTGCAATTCGAAGGACTTCTTCAGAGGCTTTTTCAGAAGCATCGGCGTCTTCCATCGTTTCAATCCAGTTGGCAAACGCCGATTTAACTGCGTCGTCAGCACCGGTTGAAGCAACTTGAGCAAACTTTTCTTTTAATTGCTCTCTGATGGTTTTTACTGCAATGGCCATACCGTATCCGTACTCGGCATTGTCTTCAAAGAGCGAGTTCGCCCAAGCCGGACCTTTGCCTTCTGCGTTTTTGGTGTATGGTGTAGATGGTGCAGAACCGCCCCAGATTGAAGAACAACCTGTCGCATTGGCAATCATCATTCTATCGCCAAACAATTGTGTGACGGCTTTCATATAAGGCGTTTCACCACAACCTGCACAAGCGCCTGAGAATTCGAACAACGGCTGTGCAAATTGAGAACCTTTTACAGTGCTAAGTGGCATTTTATCGTCTTTAACCGGTAATGTTACTGCGTAATCCCAGTTCTTAGATTGAACTTCTGCTTGAGATTCAATTGGCTGCATAACAAGTGCTTTAACTTTTGAAGGACATACGTCAGCACAGTTACCGCAACCTGTACAGTCAAACGGAGACACTTGAATCTTATAAGCAAGACCTTCTAAGCCCTTGCCCATAGCTTTTTTCGTATTGAAGCCTTCCGGTGCATTTGCCACTTCTTCTTCAGTGAGAAGGAACGGACGGATCGCAGCGTGTGGACATACAAACGAACACTGGTTACACTGAATACAGTTGTCAATTTGCCATTCCGGTACGTTAACTGCAATACCGCGTTTTTCAAAGGCTGCACTGCCGGCATCAAATGTACCGTCTTCTCTACCTTTGAAAGTACTTACCGGAAGATCATCGCCTTTTTGAGCCGCAATCGGTCTCAAGATGTCTTTGATGAACGTCGGCTCACCTTTGGCTTCAACAACTGCTTCTTCAGCATTTGCCCACTCAGCTGGAACAGCGACCTTAACGAGTTTCTCAATGCCGAGCTCTACCGCTTTGTTGTTGAGCGCAACAATCTTCTCACCTTTGCTGCCGTAAGATTTTACGATAGCGTCTTTGAGGTATTTAACAGCATCGTCGATGTCGATGACGTCGGCGAGTTTAAAGAATGCCGCTTGCATAATCATGTTGATGCGATTGCCGAGACCGATTTCTTCTGCGATGCTCGTCGCGTCGATGGTGTAGAATTCAATTTCGTTTTTAGCGAGGTAACGCTTCATCGCTGCTGGAAGAAGGGCGCTTACCTCTTCTTGATTCCACTTGCAGTTGAGGACAAAGCGACCGCCTTTTTTAAGCCCTTTTAAGAGGTCGTATTGGTACACATACGATTGGTTGTGGCACGCTACATAATCCGCTTCGTCAATTAAGTACGTTGAACGAATTGGATTTTTACCGAATCTCAAGTGAGATACCGTGATACCGCCGGATTTTTTAGAATCGTATGAGAAATAACCTTGAGCGTACATGTCGGTCTCGTCACCGATGATTTTAATGGCGTTTTTGTTCGCCCCAACTGTACCGTCAGAACCAAGACCCCAGAATTTACATCTGATTGTACCTTTGGTTTCTGCTACGATGTTTTCTTCCACATCTAAAGACAAATTGGTTACATCGTCGTTGATACCGATAGTGAAGTCGTTAGCAGGTGTCTCTTTTTTAAGTTCGTCAAAGACGCGCTTGATTTGAGACGGTGTGGTGTCTTTTGAGCCGAGGCCGTAACGACCGCCGACCACCACCGGTGCCGCTTCTCTGTTGTAGAACATCGCTCTAACATCTTTGTAGAGCGGCTCGCCATCAGAACCCGGTTCTTTTGTTCTGTCGAGTACGGCGATGCTTTTAACAGTTGAAGGCAATACGTCGAAGAAGTATTGAGGTACCCAAGGTCTGTAAAGACGGACTTTGATCATACCGACTTTTTCGCCGCGCTCCAACAAGTAATCTATAGTTTCTTCAGCAGTTTCCACCACAGAACCCATAGCGATGATAATGCGCTCTGCATCCTCTGCGCCGTAGTAGTTGAAAGGCTTGTAGTCTCTGCCTGTGATTTTATTGATTTCATTCATGTAGTTTACAACGATTTCAGGGACAGCGTTGTAGAAATTGTTCGAAGCTTCTCTTGCTTGGAAGAAGATATCTGGGTTTTGAGCAGTTCCTCTTGTTACAGGATGGTTCGGTGCAAGCGCACTGGCTCTAAACGCTTTAATCGCTTCATGGTCTGCGAGTTTTGCAAACTCATCGTAATCGATGACTTCAATCTTTTGAATCTCATGAGACGTTCTGAAACCGTCGAAGAAATGTAAAAACGGTACGCGCGCTTTGATGGCAGATAAATGTGCCACGCCGCCGAGGTCCATAACTTCCTGAACAGAACCTGAAGCGAGCATTGCAAAGCCCGTTTGTCTCGTCGCCATGACGTCAGAATGATCGCCGAAAATTGAAAGCGCATGTGATGCAACCGCTCTCGCACTGACGTGGAAGACGCCTGGTAAAAGTTCGCCGGCGATTTTGTACATGTTCGGGATCATAAGGAGCAAGCCTTGAGACGCTGTAAACGTCGTCGTCAATGCGCCGGCTTGAAGTGAACCGTGAACAGCACCTGCTGCGCCACCCTCTGATTGAAGCTCAGAAACTAATACAGGTTGACCGAAAATATTTTTTTTGCCATTGGCAGCCCATGCATCAACTACTTCCGCCATGTTTGATGATGGGGTAATCGGATAGATTGCGGCAACGTCTGTAAATGCGTATGACACATAAGCAGCAGCCGTGTTGCCATCCATGGTTTTCATAACTCTTTTACCCATTTTAAAATAGCCTCCTTTTAATCATCATTGATTACAAGAACAATATCGTATTCGCCATACAACACTGTTTTCTGACTCGCATTACTATTTCGTTAAATAAAATACAAAGTCTTTAGGTCACTCACCCAATCGTGTCCTTCTTCATTATATAAGAGATTCAAAACAATGTAAACCGAACCCTTTTTAAATTGGACACGTTAGCATTATAGCATATTTGTATTTTGTATACAATAACAACACTGCTTTTTGTTAATGAATTCTGAAAATCTTTATTTATTACGAATTTGATGTATTTTTTTGTCTTTAAATGGGGTAAAATAAAGTATAATGTATGCTAATTTAAGCGTTTTTGGCGCAAACATTTGATAAGGAGAGGACATTACATGAATTGTAGACTGAGTATCAAAGACAAAGTGCATTGGATTGGGGTCAACGACCGCGAAACGACTTTGTTTGAAAATTATTGGCCACTGGAAAAAGGTGTTGCGTACAACTCCTACATTATCAACGATGAAAAAGTTGCTATTTTGGATACCGTTAAGTTCAACAAAACGACTGAGTATCTTGAAAAAATCAAAGAGATCATCGGCGATCGCCCAGTGGATTACTTAATCGTCAACCACATGGAGCCCGACCACTCTGGTTCTATGATCGCGCTGCTTGGCGCTTACCCCGACATGCAAATCGTCGGCAACAAAAAAACATTTCCTTTCATCGAAGGGTTCTATGGCATCAATAAAAACTTTTACGAAGTGGGCGAAGGCGATTCCATCGACCTCGGTCATCACAAACTCACTTTTTATATGACGCCGATGGTTCACTGGCCTGAAACGATGATGACGTACGACGAGACGAGTAAAATTCTCTTCTCAATGGACGCCTTTGGCGGATTTGGCGCACTCGACGGCGGTATCTTCGACGATGAAATCAACTACGAGTTCTATGAAGACGAAACGCGCCGCTATTATTCCAACATCGTGGCCAAATACAGCCCGATGGTTCAAAGAAGCTTAAAGAAGCTCGGCGGCTTGGACATTCAGATGATTGCACCGACACACGGGCCAGTTTGGCGTTCAAATCCGGGCAAAATCGTCGAACTCTACGACAAGTGGTCTCGATTTGAAGCTGAAAAAGGCGTGGTAATCGTCTACGGCTCCATGTACGGCAACACTGCGAAAATGGCGGACTACCTCGCACGTATTATCGCCGAAAACGGCATCAAAAACGTCAAAGTTTTCGACGCCTCTAAAACACACAACTCCTATATTCTCAGTGAAATATGGAAATACAAGTCTGTTGTCATCGGTTCATGTGCGTACAACACCAAGGTGTTCTCTTCTGTCGAAACCGTATTGGCAAAATTGAGCAACTCGGGACTTAAAGACCGACTGATTTCTGTGTTCGGCAACAAATCTTGGTCCGGTGGCGGCGTTTCGGGCATCGAAGCCTTCGTCGAGGACATCGGTTGGGAAAAAATTGGCCCTTCAATTGAAGCCACTTATTCTCCTAAAGACGCGGAGTTTGAAGCACTTAAAGCACTTGGAGAAGAAATTTCTACAAAACTCAACGCCCTCTACCCTGAAGAGGCGTAGCACGGCACCTAAAAAGGGACTGTTTCATAGCGATGATGTCATCGCCTTGAAAACAGTCCCTTATTTTTATGTGTATCGCTGCAAAAGCGCTGGCGGTTTAGCGCGCGCTTTGTACAATAACAGTGCCCGTCTTGCCTTCAATGCCCTCTTTCGCCTTTTCAAGCGACGTAATCAGTGCTTTTCTTCCCGGCTTAGACGCGGCAAACTGCATCGCCGCTTCAACTTTTGGCAACATACTGCCCGGCGCAAAGTGTCCTTCTTCAATGTAAGCACGTGCTTGATCGATTGAAAGATCCGAAAGCCACTTTTCTTCCGGCTTACCGAAATTTACCGCTACTTTCTCTACCGCAGTGAGGATGATGAGGTAGTCGGCGTCTAAAATTTCCGCAATTTTAGCAGAGGCAAAGTCCTTGTCGATAACCGCCGGCACTCCGATGAGCGCATGACCGTCTTCGTACACTGGAATACCGCCACCGCCAACAGTAATTACCACGTGGCCCTTTTCGACAAGTGCCGCCACGGTCTGCTTTTCAGCCACATCAATCGGCTTAGGCGACGCCACGACGCGTCTGTAACCACGACCGGCATCTTCCACCATGACATAGCCCTTTTCACTTATCAGACGCTCTGCTTCTTCTTTAGAATAGAACGCGCCAATAGGCTTTGTCGGATGCTCAAACGCCGGGTCTTCTTTGTCTACGATTACTTGTGTAACCACAGTGGCAACAGGCGTCTTCATTCCTCTGGAAAGCAATTCTTCGCGAATAGCGTTTTGAAGATGATACCCAATGTAACCTTGGCTCATTGCACCGCATTCAGGGAACGGCATTTCCGGCGTCCCCGCTGTAGAAGCGGCAGACGTCGCCATGGCGAGGTTGATCATCCCAACTTGGGGCCCGTTACCGTGTGCCAGCACGACTTCATGACCGGCTTCAATTAAATCGACAATCGGCTTCGCCGTGTTTTTAACAAGCGCCAGCTGCTCTTTTGGCGTTTTACCCAATGCGTTGCCGCCCAGGGCAACCACAATCTTATCTTTCATACACTTCACCCTCCCAAATCTTAGTATTGCGTCGCCGCATAAAAATCGCAAAGCGCCCTCGAGTGGCAACTGCGAGGACGCTCTGTCTTTAAAAGTGATTACAAGTTGCCGATAGTGGCTACCATAACCGCTTTAATGGTATGCATTCTATTTTCCGCTTCATCAAATGCTACAGAATGCTTGCTTCTAAAGACTTCGTCCGATACTTCCATCTCTGAAATGCCGAATTTTTCTTGAATGTCTAAGCCGATTTCAGTCATCACATCGTGGAAAGCAGGCAGACAGTGCATGAAAATGACATCCGGATTGTTGGTCTTCTTCACCATATCCATATTGACTTGGTAAGGTTTTAATAAGTTGATGCGCTCTTCGAACATATGCTCTTCACCCATAGACACCCAAACGTCGGTGTAGAGGACGTCGGCACCGTCTACAGAGGCTATGTCGTCAGAGAGTTCAATAACAGCGCCTGTTTCTTTTGCGACAGCATTCATTTCTTCAACAAGCTCTTCAGACGGCCAAAGCGATTTTGGCGCAAGGGCGACGAAATGCATGCCCATCTTAGCTGCACCAATCATAAGGGAGTTGCCCATGTTGTTTCGCGCATCGCCGACGTAAACGAACTTCACTTTGTTCATCGGCTTGTGGACATGTTCCATAACCGTTAAAAAGTCAGCTAAAATTTGAGTCGGATGGTACAAATCTGTCAGGCCGTTCCATACCGGTACACCGGCATGTTTTGCGAGCGCGTCGACAGTGCTTTGTTTAAAGCCTCTGAACTCGATGCCGTCGTAGTAGCGACCGAGCACTTTTGCCGTATCTTCGATGCTCTCTTTTTTACCCATTTGGCTGTTGGTGAGGAATGTGACGTTGGCCCCCTCGTCATAAGCAGCTACTTCAAATGCGCAACGCGTTCTCGTAGACGTTTTTTCAAACAACAAGCAAATATTTCTTCTCTCTAACAAAGTGCCTTTTACGCCCGCTCTCTTTTTCGCTTTAAGTTCTTTTGAAAGTTTGAGCAAGTAAGTGATCTCTTCCGGTGTGAAATCTTTTAAAGTTAACAAGTGTCTTCCTCTTAAATTAACAGGCATGTTTCGTTCCTCCTTCAAAATAGTTGCAGTTTATTTATGACATGGCCGTGCACAAAGACCATTCGCCTTAATCACCTAATTGGGCCTTTAGTGCGTACCATGCTATTAAAGCATTGCGCTCAATAGCTGTTTTAAAAACCTATTTTAAGGCTTCTCTTTCAAGCGGCATCGACATACATCTCGGGCCACCTCGTCCTCTTGAGAGTTCTGAAGATGGGATGACGTGAAGCTTTATCCCCGCCGCTTCGAGCAACTTGTTCGTCACGTGGTTTCTCGAATAGACAATAACTTCTCCAGGCGCAATGGCCAGCGTGTTGGAGCCGTCGTTCCACTGCTCTCTGCCTGCGTCTATAGAAGACGTACCGCCACAGCGAATCAGCTTAACCCTCTCACATTCGAGATGTCTTGCCAATATGGCCTCCAGTTCCCCTTCTTCTTTTTCAATCGTATAGGCGCCGGAAGCATCAGTTTTGTTTAACGCGTATACAGACAGTGGTCCTTCGATTTCTGGATGGATGGTAAACACGCCTTTGTCCACCATTGTAAAGACGGTATCGAGGTGCATAAACGCTCTAACCTTAGGAATGTCGAAGGCGAGAACAGTGGTAAAAGACTCATCGGTTTTAAACAGATTCTCGGCGAACTTTTCCACCGCTTCGGCGTCGGTGCGCTCGGAGATACCGATGCCGATGACTTTATCGCTTAAAACGAGCATATCGCCGCCTTCAATAGCAAAAGCTTCATCTCTATTATAATAGAAAGGAATTTCTGTAGATGCGAACTCCGGATGGTACTTGAGCACGTAATCCGCAAAAATCGTCTCTCTGCAACGTGTCACAGTACGCATCTTATTTACTGAAGCGCCGCGCCCGATGCTTGCAAACGGATCCCTCGTGAAGTAAAGATTCGGTAGCGGATCGATAACAAACGGATAAGATTGTCCCAGTCTCTCAGAGAGCGAGCGCCCTTCAGAAAGTTTGACCTCTTCTCTCCTAACCCCCGCCATCATTTTATCCACCATATCGCGATTCTTTTCAAAAGCTTCGAAATAAGCCGTAAGTTGCTCCAAGTGCTGTGGGTTTTTAATCCCCGCTTCTTCTAAAAATTGAGCGATAAATTGTCCTTTAATCTCCGGTTTCTCAAGCGCCTCTGCAACGAGGTCTTCCAGATAAAAAACTTCAACCCCGTTGTCTCTGAACACTTTTGCAAAGGCATCGTGTTCTTGACGTGCCACTTCTAAGTACGGAATGTCGTCGAACAACAAGCGTTCCATTAAATCTGGTGTTAAATTTTCAATTTCGGCTCCCGGTCGATGAAGCAACACTTTCTTCAGCCGGCCAATCTCCGAATAGACATTTAAACCACTAAGACTCATGATTGCACCTCTTTCTTATTTTAATTACATATTTTGTAATTTTATTCATTTTGTCTTTCACCATTTCAGTATATCATCAAAAGCAAATATTTATCAAGCCTTTGAATTTAAGCGCCTTTCAAGAGCTGTGTTTTGTAGTGAAATTTCTGTATATTCATCCGCTGAATATAATGTTATTTTATGTAAACGCACAGTATACCTGCTGTCATCTCCCCCAAAATCCCTATCTCATGTATAAATATTTATAAATTTTCATAAAAAAAAATAAGGTCTACACCTTATTTTTAAGAGATCTCCTTTAATTCCTTCAGTTCTTTGTTTCCAAATAATGTAACTTCTACAGTTTCGGTTAAAATGTCTGAATAGCTGTACGATACAGTTCTTTCTGAATCCTGTCCCTGATCGACTCTTACTGTAAAAACACTTGGAAAAGCTTTCTCGATTACACCTTCACTCACTTTAGCCTTACGCTTTCCCTTATCGGTTTTTAGGATGACCTTCTTGCCCAAACACGCCATTACATTACTTTTAATGCCATCTAACGTCTGTCTTGTCGCCAAAATATACCACCATCCTTTACACATACTACAAAAACCATAACACAAATAATCAAAAAAGTCAATTATTATACAACCATTCTCAACAGATGTCAATACTGGTTTTCCAATCTTTCAACACTTTTTTCAAACTTGTCATCATAATGTAATATAAAAAAGCGCTAAATGAGCGGCTTTACGGGCATTATGGGGGCTCAATACAGCCGTCTTTTCATCGTTCTCAGGAAATGTCTCCTCATTTACACCGCATCATTGCGGCGTTAAACGCCCTCGACACGCCCCTGTATTTTTAATTAAATCTCAACGAGACCCTACTAAAGCCATTAGAAAAGCTGGACCTTTTTATAAGGGCCCAGCTCTGTAACGATTTCCTACGTCGTTTTCCTATAAAACAAGCCCTTGAGCATTAAAGCTAACGCACCGTCGCCTGTGATATTGGCTGCTGTTCCGAAACTGTCCTGAATGGCAAATACAGCAATTAGAAGACCGACGCCTGTCTCATCAAAGCCCAACACGCTGAAAACAATGGCCAGCGACGCCATCACTGTACCGCCGGGAACTCCGGGAGCCCCAATGGCAAATATGCCGAATAAAAAGGCAAACGTTACCACCGCACCAATTGAAGGCATCTGACCGTAGAGCATCTGCGCAATGGTCATACAAAAAAACGTCTCTGTGAGCACAGACCCCGAGAGGTGTGTCGTCGCCCCCAAAGGAATGGCAAAGTCCACGACTTCATCCGGAAGCACTTCCGATTTCTTTGCACACTGGATGGCAACTGGCAACGTCGCGGCGCTGGACATCGTTCCCATAGCCGTCAAATAAGCGGGCAAGTAGTGTCTCACGACTTTCAGCGGATTGACACCTGAGACAATCCCCGCCACACTGTAAAGCACCGTCAGCCAAATAGCGTGTCCCACCAGTGCCAGAACAATCATTTTAAAGAATGTCGGCAACTGTTCCGTAAAAATTCCCGTGTACGAAAGGCCGACAAAAGTCGAAAAGATGTAAACGGGCAAAATCGGAATGATCACCTTGTTTACAAGTGCCATAATCATCTGCTGCCCTTCATTTAACAGCGCCTCTACTCGGCGCGCGTCCGTCCAGATGACCGTGAGACCGATAAAAATAGCTAAGATGAGTGCCGTCATTACAGGCATTACCGGTTCAATAGCCAATGTAAAATCAAACTTCGGCGCTTCGAGAAGTGTCGACGCCTCGCCGTGAATCCCGAGCTTAGGGACAATTAAATACCCCATCACTGCCGCAAAGATCGATGCCCCCACAGCCGAAAGATACGACATGGACAAAAAGGCGCCAAGCATCTTGCTTGCGTTGTTCTTAAGTCCTGTTATCGCCGGTGTCACAAACCCCAAGATAACCAACGGCACAACAAAGAATACAATAGATCCTAAAATAGATTTCGCCGTACCGAAAAAGGCCACAACATTATGCGGTGCCAGTTGTCCTACAGCAAATCCGAGCACGATTCCAATGAGAAGCTTGGGGATTAACCCCACTTTTTTTAACATACAATCACCCCTGTTCTTATTTTTCCTAAAATTTTAAACACAAAAAAACCCCACCTCTATCTATCGATAGAGACGAAGTTAACTCCGCGGTTCCACTCTATTTGATGCATCGCATCCACTTTGTTCAGGTGCCGGCATACCCTATCTCTATAACGGGAGATCCCGTTGCAGCCTACTCGTCATTCGGTGCACAGCTCGAGAGGGCACTTCGTTCACTGCTTCGTAAGGGATTTCCACCATCACCCTCTCTCTACAACGTCACCGCAAACTACTTTCCTCTTTCGTCGCCTTTTGTTTTGGATTATGGCTCATGATAGCATAGGCTTTATGGTTATGTCAACATTATTTCTAATGCTTTTTTGTAATATTTACAATCAGTTTAATGCTTTCTTAAGATTCAAAAGTCTTAAACTTTGGTACAATAAGACTATAGAGTACGATAGACATCGAAAGGAGGCTTTCTCATGATTAAATTGTCGAGCTTCTTGTTTGTTTTCTTTCTCGCCTGCATTATCGTCGTCGGCTTTTTAACCGTCTTTATAGAGAGCGCCGTCTATATTCCGCTGATTATCAACATTGCGTCTCTCGGTATGTTAATTGCCGGCATCTTGTCGATTATCGCTTTAATTGTCGACCGTTACAAAGACGCGAAACTGGAGGAGAAGGATCGCGACGACTACAAAGATTTGTAAAAGGAGGCGCTTATGTTACTGGTTAACACACCGGAAGTTCCCGGGAAAAAAATTGAAAAGACGCTGGGGTTGGTTCGCGGTAGCACCATCCGCGCCAAGCACATCGGAAAGGACATCTCGTCTGCCTTTAGACACCTTGTCGGCGGCGAAATGAAAGAGTACTCCGAAATGCTTACAGAAGCGCGTCAAATTGCGACAAAGCAAATGATTGACGAAGCAGAAATGCTCGGCGCCAACGCCGTGGTCAATATTCGCTACTCGACCTCAAACGTCATGCAGGGCGCCGCAGAAATTTTGGCCTACGGCACCGCTGTGGTTCTGGAATCGGAATAGTCGCTTTTAAAGAAGCCCGTCATAGATTGGGCTTCTTTTTTTAATTTGCTTTATTACAATGTACAAATATCATTTGTGTTTTTTTTGTTTTTTGGGTATAATACGTGTAGGTTGTTTGCAACAATTGAGGAGGATATTAATTATGAAGAAATTAATAGGGTTAATGCTAATTTTAACATTAGTAGGTAGCTTATTTATTGGATGTGGTAAGACTGAGGATCCAGCAGAGACACCTGATACACCAGATGTTGAAGCACCTGCAGACAAAGATGAGGAGCCAGCTGACAAAGAAGACGATACAACTGGCGACGAAACTGGCGATGAAGCTGGTGCCGAACTTACAGACGGCATCTACTTCGCTTCTGAAGACGCGTTCAGCGATTCAGGATGGAAGTACGTTTTAACTTTAGAAGTTAAAGACGGTAAAATCGCAACTGTAGATTGGAACGGCGCGCACAAAGATGCGGGTAAAGACAAAAAAACAGTTTCTGCTGATGGCGAATACGGCATGGTAGAAAAAGGTAAAGCAATCGCTGAGTGGCACGAGCAAGCGGCTGCAGTTGAAGCTTTCTTAGTTGAAAATCAAGATGTGAACAAAATCACAATCACTGACGAAGAAGGTCACACAGATGCAATCTCTGGCGCGACAATCAAAGTCGGTACTTTCGTAGACCTCGTGAACAAAGCGCTTGAAAACGGTCCTGTAGGCGCTGGCAAGTACGCTGACGGCAACTACTATGTAGAAGCTGACGAAGCAGCTAGCTCAGGATGGAAATCAACAGCTTCTTTCACAGTAATCAACGGTAACATCGTTGCAGCTAACTGGAACGGCGTTAAAGAAGGTATGGAAAAAGACAAGAAGACGGCTTCTATCGATGGCGAGTACGGCATGGTAGAAAACGGCAACGCTTCTGCACCTTGGCATGAACAAGCAGCTGCAGTTGAAAACTTCTTAATCGAAACTCAAGATGTTGATGCAATCGTGCTGAATGATGAAGGTAAAACAGATGCTGTAACAGGCGCAACAATCAGCGTTGGTGACTTTGTTGAACTTGCAAAGGAAGCACTTGTTTTAAGATAGTCAATAAAAAATCAGATTTTGCAAACAACAGACAAACACGAATTAAAAGCCCTTGCAGGCAAACTGCAAGGGCTTTCTTTTTAGGCAACAAACGAATTACCGGCTGGATTTAATCCATTCGTAGGCGTCGTTCTCAAGTTCAAAGGCCTCTTCAACGCCTTTGGTAGTGTAGAGCTTGTAGTCGTCTGTAATCAGTATAACTTCAAAGCGCGCGTCTTCTTCAGCAAAAGCGAGGGCGTCGTCGAGTCCCATTAAAAAAAGCGTCGTCGACAGGGCATCGCCGTCTATGGCCATTGGTGTGACTATGGTCACAGAGACTAGGCCGTTTTGCTCCGGGAAGCCGGTTTCAGGGTTGAGAATATGGTGGTAACGCACCCCGTCCTCTATAAAGAAGCGCTCATAGACGCCGGAGCTGATGGCTGCCTGATTCACCATTTTCACAGTGCCGACCAAGCCCTCGCCCAGCGGGTTGCGCACACCGATGACCCAAGGGGTTCCAGGTCGCTTATCCGAGAGCGCCAGCACATTGCCGCCAAAATTTAAGATGGCGCGTTCATAGCCTTTTGCACGAATGAGCGCTGCCACTTCATCGGCGATGTACCCTTTGGCAATGCCGCCTAAATCCAGCACCATGCCTTTTTCTTTGAGGAATACGGTCTGTGCTTCTGCGTCCAGTTCAATGTTTTCATACCCCACATGGGATACGGCCTCCTCTAGTGCTTCTGTCGTCGGGACTTTTGCGTCATCTGTTCCGATGTCCCAAAGGTTGACCACGGGGCCGATACTCACGTCGAGAAGGCCATCGGAAGCCTTCGCATACGCTAGGGACTGTGTCACCAACTCAAACAAGCCTTCGGATACTTTCACCGGCTCAATGCCCGCCTGTTGATTAATGAGGTCCACTTCTGTTCCCTCGATGTTCTTACTGATTGTCTGCTCGTAGCCGTCTACCGCGGCAAACAACTCGTCAAACACAGTGTCCGGTACCTGCTCTTGTGAATAGATACCAATGCTCACTTGGGTCCCTATTTGATAGCTTTGCTGCGTCGTCAGCACTTGTCCGCTCTCAGGGTCTTTTTTGACCGTGGATTCACTTCTTATGACGTCTCCTGTTTCAACGTTATTCTCAGCTTTCTCGCAACCTACAGCGAGAAGCAACGCGCACAAAATTAAAATGACGCTGTTGGTTTTTTTCATCGTATCTGCTCCTCTTTTTCAAATGTGTCATTACTACCATGAAACATTATAACACAAAAGCATCTGGATTCGAGAGCAAAACAGACGAAAAGCCGTTGTGCCGCCATCTGATTGAGATGGGATACAACGGCTTTTAAATACCAAAGCGCTACGCGCCAACAGTGACGGTGCGGTTCACGTGCACCACTGCGTCGTACTGAGCTTTTCGCTGTTCAAAGATAACATGACTCACATTGACCACAGTCATATCGGGCAGTTCCAGAAGGGTCTTTTCAATCTCTGAAGCCACTGCTGCATCAAGGCTTGAAAACGCTTCGTCAAGGTAGAGAATCTGGGCGTTTTGGAGCAGCCCCCTCGCTATGGCAATCCGACTGCGTTCACCGCCGGAAAGGTTTTTGCCGTTTTCAAAGATACGGTAATCCAGTCCCTCGGAATGGGTGTCGACAAAACCTTTTAAGCCCGCCTTTTCAAGTGCCGCCATCAATTCTTCATCGGAAATGTCCTTGTAGAGTGTCAAGTTGTTTCGCAAGGTGTCTTCAAACAGAAAAACCTGCTGTTCAATATTGGCAATGAGCTTGTAATAATCTGTTTTTTTCACCTGGTCAAGCGGCTTGCCGTCGATGCGCACCACCCCTGAGGTCGGCGAAAAATACTTCCTTAAAATTCTGAGCATTGTGGACTTGCCCCCGCCACTTGGGCCGACAACCAAGTATTTTTTACCCTTTTCAATCGTCAAGCCAACCCGTTCCAAAACCGACTTGTCTTCATAGGCAAAGGCCACATCTTCCAGTTCGATTTTGTCTTCGAATTGCGCCATCTCCAAGGATTCACACACGACGGCATCGTCGTGGATTTTGCCTTCGAGCTTCTTAAACAGACCGCTTGCCGCTGTAATCTTAGGAAACCATTCCCCCACCTCGTTAAGCGGGCGCATAATGCGTTCCATGCTGTTGACAATTAAGATGACGCCACCAAATGTCAACTGCCCCTTAATGCTCAAGAAGATGGCGAAGATTATAACGCCCACCAATATGCCTAAGGAGATGACTTGCTGAAAAGAAGAGACATAGGTCACCATCTTGTCGATGGCGTAGCCGCGGTCCTGGATGTGTTTGCTCTTTTTGTAAAAATCGCTTTTGACTTTTTCGTCCAGTGCGTTAACCTTAATAATGTGAAAGGCACTCAACACTTCTTTAATAAACCCGGTGTACCCGTCGAGCAATTCACTGCGTGCTTCCTGCTGCTTTCTCAGCGGCTTGCCCATTATAATAGAGAGCACCGCCACCAATCCGCCGAACACGACGCCGCCCAAGAGGATGTAAGGGCTCACATAAGCGATTACTGCGACGCTGGCCACAAATGAGAGGCCACCGTAAATCAACGTGTAAAGACCTTCTATATACTGCGTTTCAATGATGTGGATGTCGTTGGTAATCCCGGAAACGTAGTCGCCGGTATTGGTGCCGTGAAACGCGTGAATGTCCTTTTCAAATACCCCTTTTAAATAGCGGGCTTTCAGCGCCATAACGCTGTCCTTTACAAAGACGCCTTTTGAATACGCCAAAAGCAACGTCAGCGGCAACAATAAGACGGCAATGCCGATCAACTTTTTACACGCGTCGACAAAGACATCGATATCCACGGCTTTCACCGTATCCACCACTTCCATAAGGGCAATGGAAAACAACGCTTCTCCACCGATTACCAACAACATGAGCACCGGCAGATAAAAATGTCTGGGAATTTGCTTTAAGAACACCTTCTTCATGCCACACGCTCCTTCTCAAAATAGTCTTCAGCCGGTGTCACGTGTAAAACGCCGTCTTTTAAGGCCAACACGTAATCGTACTGATTGGTAATGCCGTCATAATACCGGTGCGATACGGCAACCACCGTACACGGCAGTTCTAAAATCGCCTTCTCGACGGCCAGTCCCAACTCGTGGTTTAAACTTGACGTCGCTTCGTCGGCAAACAAAATATCGGTTTCTTTGTAAACGGCCCTAGCGATAGAAACGCGCTGGCGCTCGCCCCCGGAGAGGTTCTTGCCGTTTTCCAAAAGCATTTGATGACAACCTGCTGCATCGCGCTCGACAAAGTCGTTTAACCCGGAGACCGAGACGGCGTACTTCAGCTTTTCTTCATTGACATCGCCGAAAAGCGTGATGTTGTTGGCCAATGTGTCTTCAAATAAGAAGACATCCTGATAGATAAACGACACGTGTCGGTTAAAGTGTTCATCTGCCGTCGAGCGCAAATCCACATCGTCGATGGCCACGCTGCCTTTGTAGTCGGTGTAGGTCTTCGACAAAATTTTAATAAGCGTGGACTTTCCCGAGCCACTTTCGCCTTTCAACAAATACTTCTTGCCCTTTTCCAGTGTAAAGGAAATTTTGTCGAGTACCGTTCGATCATCGTAAGTGTACGTCAGATCTTCAACCTGTATCGCTTTTTCAAATCGATACGGTACCGTACCTTTTTGTACCGATTCAACTTCCGGCGCAGCGGTAATTTTATTGTAGATGTTTACCGACGATTTGAGCTCATTGTAAGTCGGCACGAGATTTTGAAGCGGCCAAATACACCCAGTTCCCAGTTGGAGCATAAACACCATTTGCTCGATGCTCATACCGTTTCTCACCTGTAGAAGCAGGTAAATGAGCAAACCAATAAAAATGAAGCTGCCCATAATCATCGAGAGACTGCGTTGCCCCGCTGTAAACACCGAGTAATAGAGCTTACGGCGCTCTACACGGTCCACTGAACGCATGGTTTTGTCTAAGAAAATAGACTCGATGCTGTTGAGCTTTAGAATTTCCATCCCGTTAAACGTATTGGAAACCTCCACTGTAAATGTTTCATTGAGGTCAGAAACGTCTTGTTGCAAGGCAACAGTCTTCCCTTCAAAAGACTTGGTGATGTAAAACAGCACCAGTGACAAGCCAAATACCACGAGGCCGAATTTCAAATCCAAGAAGAGCAAAATCAACACGGTAAAAGCGTAAGTGCCCCCTAAGAAAATGACATTGAGCAACTTGAGAAAGAAATTCTTTTCAAAGAGATTGACGTCGTTGATCAAATTGGATATGTACACTTCTTTTGATTTCTTCGAAAAGTTGTGAAAATCCATTTTGAGAATTTTATCAAATGCCGACAGCCGCACGTCGAGAATCGTATCGCGCATAAATCGGATTCTCAAAAATCTCGATGTCATGTACATGAGTGTCGACAAAACGACGAAGCCGATTCCGATGACCATCCCGCGGTAGGCGAAAGACAGGGAGGCATTTTCAATGCCCCCCAGCAAATAGGCAAAGACAAAGTTCCCCATAAGTTGCGATGCAACTGGAATAAAACAGGCGATAATATAAATGCTAAAAGCTTTTTTTCGACTCATCAACAACGTCTTCATACACGTTACTCCTTTGTCATCCTATCTAACAAAATACTGCCTGAAACGGAAGAAAGTTTAATCTGATTTTCTTTCGACCGGTTCTCTACCAAAACTCTGCGCTTTCCGGACATGTCGCGGTCCACTGGTGCAAACCCGCTGGTATCTACGCGTCCCGACAGCGAAGAGATATCGAGGTTGTACTGTTCCGGTGTCGGAACGATTACCGTTACCTTACCTGAAACCGTTCCGCCGGTCAGCGCTTTAAGCTGTTCGTTCCCTACGTAGTGAATGCTGCCGGAAACCGATTTCAACCGAAGCGTCTCGTTTTCCCCTGAAATTTTGACTTTCCCGGAAGTCGAACCGAAATCGGCGACTTTTGATTGAACATGCTCGCCTATGACACTCCCCGATGTAGACTTGAGTTTAAGTTCTTCACAGAGGATATCTGCCACGTGTACTTTGCCGCTAACCGTCGTGGCGGAAATGGCATCGCCTTTGAGACCGATTAAACCGATACTGCCGGAGATGCTCTGTATCTTGCAATTGGATAAAAAAGTGTTCTTCGGCAGTTTGACATTGATAAACGCCGTGCCCACCGACTCTTTGTCGGGTTTAAAAATGTCGAAGAGGTTGATAATGGTCCCTTTTTTAGTCTCTTTAATATAGAGCGTCTGTTTTTCCTCTCGAATTTCCAGCCACTCCGGCTGATGAATGAGCTCACGCGTCCGATTGTCGTAGAGTTCAACCGTCACTTCGTTCACATTGGAGCGCTCCACATTGAGCTTGCTGTTAATAAGCGATACTTTGATGTCCATCTCTTCCCCTTGGTCGCCATAGCGCTCGTAAACCGGTGGGCGTTCTTTACGCATCAAATCCTCTTCAATTTTTTCCGTTTGATCTGCGGCCTCTAAGAGCTCTAACCCCTTCTCAACTGAAATTTCGCCGGCTTCAATCATCTTTAAAATCTCTAATCTTTGACTCATCATGCGCCTCCTATTCCAAACTGATGCAGACGTGGTTGCCATCGTCTGTCTCTACATTGACCACTTCTCCAATAACGCCGTCGTCAATAGCTTTAATCAATGCGTCGTAATAATCCTCCGCTTTGACACCGTCGATGTTCATGGAGAACTTCGTCCCGAATTTAATGGCGACCTTTAAAACGCTTATAGGGAGTTTAATGTTTACATTTTTCTCCGTGCGCTCGTCGACCACTTGAATGCGCACCCACTTCGCGCCCCCTTTGGATTGGGATTTTTGTACATCTTCTTCCGAAATCGCCTCCAAGAGCTTAAAGCCCTCCTCAGCTGTAATAATACCGTCTTCAATCATCTTTAGTATTTTCTTTTTTTCGTTACTCATAGCGTTCTCCTTTCAATAATTTAAGGGCTTCTTCCGAAGTAATCTCTTTTTTTTGAAGTTGTTCGAGGACTGCCTGTTTGTCCACCTGCGGTTTTTCTTCTTCAGTGTTGTAACCCAGCGCTTTGATAACGCGCTCTAAATTACGTCTGACAGTGGGATAAGACAGCCCCATCTCCTTTTCAATTTCTTTTATGTTGCCTCGGTTCTTAACAAAGATTTCAATAAACGCCTTGTCCTCTTTGGAGAGGTAGGTAAACTTGTCGAGAACGAAGTCGCCTTCAATCGTCGTTCTGCAATGTTGACACTGAAGTTTTTTAACATGAAGTCGTTCATCACATACCGGACATTGTCCCAAAACGGGCTTTTCCATTAGACTTTCCTTTCTCTAAAACGCGTTGGTTTTTACGTTATCTTAACAATAAAGCAGTTTGGCTTAATCGTCAATAATATTCTGAACTTTTTAATCATTTTCTAACCATTCTCTATTAATTTGTTTAACTACAGAATAAAAAAAATTAAGCATCTCTTTTAAAAGATGCTTAATTTTAAATTTGAATATTAATATTATTTAGTTTGCGGTGAGTCAGCCGGCGCCGATTTGCCGAAGCCTGCTATTTCGGACACGCTGGCAACCATATTGGCTGCACTTGAAAGATCTGAAGGGACGATGAGTTTCGTCGCTTTGCCGTCCGCCACTTTTTCAAGGGCTTCAAAGCTCTTGAGCATGAGGACCGCTTGATCGGCGTTTGCCGACTTGAGCATTTCGAGACCTTCAGCTGTCGCTTTCTGGACTTTCAAGATGGCCTCTGCCTGACCTTCTGCTTCTCTAATCTGCGCTTCCTTCTTCGCCTCTGCCTTAAGAATCGCCGAGCGCTTATCCGCTTCTGCATCGAGGATAACCGATTCCTTACGGCCCTCAGCAGTTAGGATTGCCGAACGCTTTTCGCCTTCAGCTCTTAAGATGGCTTCACGTCTTTCACGCTCTGCTCTCATTTGTTTTTCCATTGCGTCTTGAATATCTCTTGGCGGCACGATGTTTTTAACCTCGACGCGGTTGACTTTAATCCCCCAAGGGTCAGTCGCTTCGTCTAGGATACTTCTCATTTGCGTGTTGATTAGGTCTCTGGAAGTCAACGTTTCGTCGAGTTCCAATTGACCGATGATGTTTCTCAGCGTTGTAGCCGTTAAGTTTTCAATCGCCACAATCGGTTGTGCCACGCCGTAAGTGTAAAGCTTACCGTCAGTTATTTGATAGTAGACGACGGTGTCGATCTTCATGGTGACGTTGTCTTTTGTGATAACCGGCTGCGGTGGAAAGTCGACGACGAGTTCTTTGAGTGTCACTTTCTTTGCCACGCGATCGATTAGCGGAATCTTAAAGTGCAGCCCAGTCTCCCAAGTTGTTAAGTACGCCCCTAGACGCTCAATAACGTAGCCATTGGACTGTGGAACAACTTTTACGTTGGAAACGATGACTATCAAAACAAATGCCGCTAGGCCCAATGCTACAAAAACGCCAATTTCTAATCCCATAGTAAAACCTCCCTGTTCATAATTTTATCGTCAACAGCTTAAGCTGTTGCGTTTGCCCTCTTGACGATGAGTTTCACCCCTTCAATTGCAAGTACCTCGACTTCTTCCCCAACGTCGATGGCTTCGTGCCCCTGTGCCTTGGCGGACCACACTTGGCCACCCAGTTTCACTTGTCCAAGCGACTGCACTTCAATCGCCATGGTGACAAAGCCGGTCTTTCCGATTAGTGCGTCAATATTGGTCTTGTTCTGCCCCACTTTGAACACTTTCTTGGCAATCGGTCGCGTATAAAACAATAAAATAAACGCCACCACCAAGAACACGACGATTTGAACCACGATGCCAAACCCCAATGATGCGGCAATCAGCGCTGCAAGAGCACCCACTGCAAACCAAATTGAAGTCAATCCGAGTGTCAACGCCTCAGCAATTGTAAAAACGACAATTAATGCTGCCCATAGAATAATAGAATAATCCACGTTGTAACGCCTCCTTTCATTTGACTTGTACTTTATTATACCATTTCATTCGTGTATAATAACAGTATAAGTTTCAAGCCAATGATCTCTTTATCTAAACTATACACCAATAATATTAAAAAACTCTTAACACCGGCTTAAACAACCTGTATTTTACACGCCATTAGACGCAGTCATTACCCATAAAGGAGTAGCCTCATGCATCGACAACCGTTCAAAATTCTACTCATCACTTTAGCTGCATTTCTCGTCGCTTTCGTCTACGAAAAACTCCCCACGACACTCTCAGCAGTTTTTCTCGCCTTACTCGCATGGATTCTGCTCTACATCACCACCGCCCGACACGCACGCCTCACCGAACTGGAGCGCGTCGTCACCTTCAAAAATCACACACTGGACACCCTTCTAAAGGTCGGCAGTATTTTTTGGAACATAGAAGAGGCAGAAGGCCACTACGAATTTATTTTAACTGCAGCCATTGAGGTCATTCCCAACGGTCACAAAGGCAGTTTTTTAATCCTCAACCCGCTCAACAACCGCTTTGAGTTTAAAGCGTGTCACGGGTATGACCTCGACGGGCTCAAAACAGTCAGTTTTCTACTCGAGGAGACCTTTCTCTATAAAAATGCCAATGGCCACATCGACAAACCTGTAGTCGTCAAAGACATTCGTCACCACGACTCGAAATTTCTCGACCCGACGGTCAACGCCAACATCGAGCGCGCCGGCGGCATGAATGTCAAAGAAGCGCTTTCGGCGCCCATCCTCATCGACGGTAAAATCATCGGCATTCTCAACATCGACAGCGAACGCTCAAATGCCTTTGACGCCCTAGACGAACAGCTCATTCACTTTTTCGCCAAACAAATCGGCATGGCGCTGAAACAAAAAGAGCTCGTCGACGAAACATTGCATTTCAACCGCTACGACAGACTGACCGGCGCCGTCAACCGAGACTATTTTGAAAAAATATTTGCGGCTCAGCGCCACCGAACACTGGAAAATCTCGAATCGTATGCACTGGCTCTGTGCGATTTAAACAACCTAAAAGTGGTCAACGATACTTACGGGCACGCCGCCGGCGACCAACTGCTCGTCGCCTTTTCCGACCGCGTTATAAACACCCTCGGCGACACCGATGTCTTTTCCCGAATCGGCGGCGACGAGTTCGTCATCTTATTTCGCAACAAGTCCGAAGCGGCGGCACAGTTGAAGATGGATCAGCTCTATCAAACCGTTAACGGCAGTCCGGTTCAGTACCACCAACATCAAATACCCATCTCATTTAGCTACGGTCTGGCCTTTTCACCTGAAGATTCCATGATTTACGACGTCTTAGTCAAAATAGCTGATGAGCGCATGTACGCTTTTAAAGAAGCGGTCAAGCAAAGTACGCTCTAGCGTTTTTAAAGCGCCCCTGGGTTCAGGGGCGCTTTTTGTTTTGGTTTTAAGGGGACGGTTCTTTTGTGCCGCCCTATCGTTCCCATCGGGTCAGTGCCCCTGAAAACACAGCGTTTCATCTACTGGCATCTCCCGTCGTCAAACATATACTGACAACTCACGGGTATGCCCTTTACGATACTATCGCGCCTTTTCTCAGAGAGCGTCTCAGTCACCACCATTGCAATTGCTGTGTTTTCACAAACACCAAACTGGTTAATATGTAAATTTATAGTGTTTTCCGGCACAAAAGAACCGTCCCCTTTTGTCGCAAAAATATGCTATAATGAAATGAAGTTATTTCGTCGCACTAAACATTTTAAAGGAGGCGTTATGAAAACCACTTGGCAACTCGATTCACTTTACACGGGGTTTGACGATCCGGCTTTGGCCGCCGACCTTAAAACCTTAGAGCACCTTCAAGAAAAATACGACGCGTTTATCGAAACGCATTTATGTCATCACAACACGCCGGTAGAAACCACCCGTCTCTACCTCGACCAGCTCATGGGCGACCTCTCTCTTATTAGAAAGGCCGGAGCTTTCGGAAGCCTGTCGGTTTCTGTGAACTCTAAAAACCAAGAAGCGCTGACACTGAGCAATAAAGTCGGTCTCGCCGGCAGTCGCTTGACCAAAGTAACCACCGCTTTTAACAATTGGCTTAAAGAACTAGAAGCTTTTGACGACCTCTTCGGTAAAGACCTCGTCGTCGACGAACACCGCTTCTACCTCACCTCTTTAAAAGACAAAACCCGCTACATGCTCAGCACCGGGGAAGAAGTTCTGCTCTCAAAACTGAGACTTACAGGTTCCGTCGCTTGGGAGACGCTTCAGAGAAAAGTATCGTCAGAACTCACCGGTACCGTCGTTATCGACGGCAAAGAAGAGACACTGCCGATTATGAGCATCCGCAACCTCGCGTTTACCAAAGACCCCGCTACGCGAAAGGCCGCTTACGAAGCCGAACTCGCAGCCTACAAAAAACACGAAGACGTCTCTGCCGCAGCACTCAATGGGATTAAAGGCGAAGTGCTCACCGTTTCAGAGGCTAGAGGCTTTGAGTCTCCACTTGCTGAAACCCTTTACAACTCCCGCATGGACCGCGCCATACTCGACGCTATGATCGAAGCCATGGAGGAAAATCTTCCGACTTTCAGAAAATACGTCGGCATAAAAGCCAAGTTCTTGGGACACGACGGCCCGATGCCGTTTTACGACCTGTTTGCCCCTGTTTCTTCAGGCGATGCCGACTTCACCATCGAACAGGCGCGCGATTTCGTCCTGAAACATTTCGGTGCATTCAATCCAAAATTACAGGCATTTGCTCAAAAAGCCTTCGATAAAGAGTGGATCGATTTTGAGCCGCGTGCCGGAAAAGTCGGTGGTGCTTTCTGCTCTAACCTCGCACCTATTGGCGAGAGTCGCTTCCTACTCAACTTTACCGGAAAACTTAAAAACGTCTTTACACTTGCACATGAACTCGGTCACGGTTACCACGGAGACTGCCTGAGAGGTGAAAGCCTACTCAACACGACGTACCCAATGCCTCTGGCAGAAACCGCTTCTATTTTCTGCGAGACCATTGTGCGCAATGCCGCACTTAAAGGGGCCGACGACACGCTGCAGCTCTCTATCTTAGAAAGCAGCCTCAGCGGTGCTTCACAAGTGGTTATGGACATTCTGTCGCGCTATTACTTCGAAACAGCTATCTTTGAAACGCGCAAAGACCACCCGCTTTCTGCAGATGAGTACAAAACGCTGATGCTGGAAGCTCAAAAGAAAGCTTACGGCAACTGTCTCGACGAAGACGTTCTGCACCCGTATATGTGGCTCAATAAAACGCACTACTACTACGCACAGCGCAACTTCTACAACTTCCCGTATGCCTTCGGTCTTTTATTTGCCAGAGGTCTTTACGCCCTCTACGAAAAAGAAGGCGATAGTTTCCTACCGAAATACGATCAGCTGCTCAACGCCACCGGGAAAATGTCTATTCAAGACGTCTGCATGAGCGTCGGTATCGATCCGACACAAAAAGCCTTCTGGCAAGCGTCATTGGATCAAATAAAAGAAGAAGTCGCCCGCTATGAACTTTTATTAAAATAAGCAAACGCCCGTTTGCCCACATTGTCCACAGAGTTATCCACATTCCTTGTGATTAAATAGACACACCTTGTTGACGAACCGTTTAATCCCTGTGGATAAACACTTGAAAAATGGTGTTTGACAACAAATTCAGAGCGTATTCAGAAGAAAAGCTTTTTTAGGGCCTCACCGTTACAACAGACGGCGAGGCCCTAAATTTTCATTATAATTTTAGTCGAACAAATTTAAATTAGCTACGGACACGAACTTATTTTGTAAATGTAAAAATTCCCGAGCAGAAACCAATTTTCTCAAACACCATATTAGGAAATTCGGAATAAAGCATCTCAGCTACCGGGTACACCTCATCAGAATCCCACGCGTCGCCGCTTTTAACTTTGCAGGCTTCCATTTCAACGTTTGTACTGAACGCGACATCGCCGATTAAGACCTTACCGTTGGCAGAAAGGTGCTCGACCATCTGCCTAATAAATGATATCTTCTGAGGGGTGTTTAAATGGTGGATTGCATAAGTACAAATTATAAAATCAAATTCTATGTTAGACAGAGAACAAGGCAACCCCTTTGTGAAATCATGCTGGAACAAATCTGCGCTGGGCATTTTCGACTTTGCAATCTCTATCATTCGGTCTGAGAAATCAATTCCCGTGACGAGGCAACCGGCGTCATACAGTCTTTTTGTCAAGATACCTGTTCCGAAACCGACATCGAGAATCTGTTTTCCCTTTTCCTGCATAATTGTACTATAGATTGTCCCCAGTACGCTTTTGTATCCCGCAAATGGATAAGCGTCCCTCTCTTCACTGATATTGACGCTTTTGTCATAACCGTCTGCCCAAAGATCAAACCCCTTGCTGTTTAACATCACACGCTCCCCTTATGAATCAACTTTATTTTAATCTATCCTCTTATGACTTGATGTGAATACGCGACAATACCACTGGAAGAGCGGTCTAAATGCTTTAGGCAGCTGCCTCAAAATCATCGCATCTAGTGTACTGTAGCGTTCACAATTAAAAAACTGCTCATCTACTCTGCATCATTGTGGCGTTAAACTCTCTCGACAATGTCCCGCATTGTCGTCGATAGTTTGCCTTGCACTGATACAGACTATCTGACATTTTTAATTAAATCTCAACGCTACACGACACGAGTGCCTTCTCCGTTTGCAGACACCAACGCCCTCCACGGGACTCGAGTACGACTTTACTCCTGAGTCATCATCTCTCTAATCAGATACTCTAAAAACGTCGGAGCGGCTTCAGAAGCACCATATCGCTCCGAAAACGTCACCTGAACACAGGGCATCGACTGCTCTTCTTCTTCAAGCGCCTTCATGTAATGCCCGTCGGGCTCAAGGGGCATTTTTACACGCATTACCTCTGACGGGTGACTCTTGCCGTCGAAGAAACTCAAGACGCTCGGCACTCTACTGTAATGGCGGTGCCGCCATTGTACACCGGTTTTCTCTCCCAAAGCTTCTAGAACTTTAAACAAAACGGCACTAAAAAATGCATCGTTGTCTTGTGAAGGATACGCGGTGGGCAACAGCCCCATAACAATGACCGGATGGCTGCGTTCCAGTGTCGCCACCATGTGTTTTACAATATCGAGAGTCCCCTCTAGAGCACATTCCGTGTTCATGGGGAAGACGCCGTTGTACTGAGCAATCAGCTCCTCGTACAGCAACACTTCAACGGGAATCTCCTGACAGTTTTGATAGCTGGGCTTTCGCTGTTTCCTCAAGTACTCGTTGAACGAATAATTGTATTGGTTAATGGCATCTTCAGCAGACCAGATCACAAGGGCCTTCAGTTGGTTGAACTTCTCGCCGATGTGCTCTGTGTAATACGGCCAATTAAAATACCCCGCCGCGTATGGCGGCGTGGCGGCCTCTTCACGGCAACGAATATCTCCAAGTCCCAAGAACGTCGGCGGTGCAGACATTTGACCAAAGGCGCGATCGCACATTTCCGTATTGAGCTCAATAGCCTTGACCACTTCCATGAGAATCCCCAAGCTGCTGAGACCGCTAAAGGGTTCGTACGCCGCGGACACATCGCCTTTCACCAATACAAACGGTTGAAGCTGACCGGTGAAGCCCGAATTGATTTCGACATCGCCCTCTTCCAGCATGCCGCTTACGCGGCAATCGACACCTGTGACAAGCGCCAAGTTAAAACGCTGCGCCAAGTGATTCTTCAGCTGTTTTAGCGTATACGCTTCTTTGTATATAGATTCTGTTAAAACCGTTGAAAGAATCAGCAGGTTGACAGGGAGTGTCGCATCTACAAGACGCTTTAAAAGGTCGATAGCGACCGCGTTTGAAGGCGTCACAAAGAAGAGGCACGTCTTCTCCGCGCCGTTGTCTACAAGACCCCAGAGCGCCGGCACCGACCAAGCGTCATAAGCTTCTTCAACTTGAAGGGTCTTCGGTCGTTTTATAAAATATGTCGTCTCGGCCAATACACTGTGGAGTTGGTTCAAAGACTCCGTGCCTTGGCGGGTTAAATTCTTATCACTCATAAAATTGTCCTTGTCGATTTAATTTATTTTATATTATCTCATTTTAAGGCGGTTTTTACAAGAATCTATCTGTGTTCATATGCTATAATAGAGAACGAAAGAGGTGACTTATGAAAAAAATAACCATTGTTTGCGATGGCGCCTGTTCGGGAAACGGCAACGGCAACAGTGCCGGTGGCTGGGGCGCCGTTTTAAAATACGGCACAAACACCAAAGAACTCTGCGGCGGCGCGCCGTCGACCACCAATAACATTATGGAGCTCACTGCGGTTATAGAGGCTCTAGACGCCCTCAAAAGCCCTGACCTCGAAGTGTCCATTTTTTCCGACAGCGCCTATGTCGTCAATTGCTTTAAGCAGGGCTGGTATGTGAAATGGCAGAAGAACGGCTGGATAAACTCTAAAAAAGAGCCCGTCGAAAACAAGGCACTCTGGCAACTGCTCCTATCAAAAGTCGAGGGGTTCCACCGCGTGAACTTTTATAAAATAAAAGGGCATCTCGATTTAAACAAGCCGTCAGATGTCGACAAGTGGTACGCTAAATTCAACAAAGACAATGCACTTGGCGTCACCCGCGATTTCTTTGAAGAAATTGTCCTTTTAAATCACCGCGCAGACGCGCTGGCCAACGAAGGGATGGCGCCTTTTAAGTAGGCACCGTCTAACGCTACCTATAAAGAAAAGCAGGCCGAATGGCCTGCTTTGTATTTGTAACCTAGTAGTTGGCTTCTTTTAACTCAAAGTGCTCTTTGCCGTGTAAGCAAGATGGGCAAACTTCAGGCGCATCGCTGCCTTCGTGCACATAACCACACTTGTTACATTTCCAGCGCACGGTTTCTTCTCTTTTGAAAACGCGTTCTTTTTCGATGTTTTCAGCTAACTTGTTGTAACGCACTTCGTGCTCAACTTCAGCTTTAGCAATCATTTCAAAAGCGATGGCTACTTTTGGGAAGCCTTCTTCTTTTGCGATTCGAGCAAACTCAGGATAGAGTTCTGACCACTCTTCGTTTTCGCCCATTGCCGCTGCTTTTAAGTTTTCAAGTGTCGTACCCACTTTTCCGGCAGGATAAGTCGCTGTAATTTCGAGGTCGCCACCTTCTAAGAAGCTGAAGAATCTCGCCGCGTGAACGCGCTCGTTGTCAGCTGTTTCCATGAAGAAATCTGCGATTTGTCTGTACCCTTCTTTTTCAGCTTGCTTTGCAAACAATTGGTAACGGTTTCTCGCTTGTGATTCGCCGGCAAACGCCTTTAACAAGTTTTGTTCTGTCTTAGTTCCTTTAATACTCGCCATTTCAATACCTCCTGTGTGAACTTGATTTTATAAACTGTACACGCCCTACAAATGTCTAGACATTTGTAGGAGGTGCAAAAGTACGGCCCGCAAATTCTCTGTCGAGCATAAGCATTCCGTGTCCCTCACCGCCAATGAGTTTCAACTGATTGAGAATGCCTTCCGCTGTACTCTCTTCCTCAACTTGCTCATCGATAAACCAGTTGAGTTTGTTTTGAGACGCTCTGTCCTTCTCCTGCTCTGCAATTTCAGCAACGTCGTTGAGAAGCTTGGTCACATGTCTTTCGTGCTCCAACGTCTCTTCAAATACTTCGATAATTGTGTCCCACTCGATTCTTGGTTGTTCAATTGCCTCGAGCTTAACGCGTCCGCCTCTTTCTACCAAGTAGTCAAAGAGGAGTTTTGCGTGGAATTGCTCTTCTTCAAACTGTACGCGCATCCAGTTTGCAAAACCCGGAAGATTTTGCTCTTCAAAATACGCCGACATTGAAAGGTATAAATACGCCGAATAGTACTCTGCGTTGATTTGCTTGTTAATCGCTTCTTCTAATCTTACATGAATCATTTCTGCAACCTCCTTTTACAAAGTAACGTGCTTATCAAATAAATACCTCTCGTGTTGAGAGGTATTAGGCTTACATTTCGTTTTTCCAAAGTCCGTGTAAATTACAGTATTCTCTTGCCAATACAGCTTTAGAATCCGTTTTAAATGTCGCAACAGGTTCATCGCCAGGCTTTAAGAATGCAATCAGCGTTTCACTTTCCGTAACGAGTTCAATCCATTGGATGTAGTGCTCGTCTTTCATCGGATGAAGTGTTGAGCCGACAGTCACTTTGTAGCCGCCATCTACTGCCTCAACCATAGGTACGTGTTTTTCAACTGTAGAATCCGCTGATTTCTCATCGAGCTTCACCATGTTTTCACCACAGCATACCAATGTGCCTGCGCCTGTTTGTAAAACTTCTACGATAATGCCACATTTCTCGCATTTGTAAACATCTAATCTTTTCACTTGAGTACCCCCTTGTCGTTTTATTTACAGTCCTTACAGATTCCATAAAAAAACATCTGCTGGTCCAGCACTTCGAACCCGTCGAGCTCTTCGCGTACGTCAGCATCTAAGTTCACTTTAAAATCAAAAATTCTATGACACTTTTCACACTTAAAGTGACCGTGCACACCGACATCGGCATCAAACCTTACCTCATTGTCGTCAATGGTAATCGCCATGGCGATGCCTTTGTCGATGAATACTTTAAGCGTGTTGTAAACAGTTGTTTTTGAAAGCGTTGGGATCTGACCGTTTAACGCATTGTAAATCGTTTCCACTGTTGGATGTTCTCTGTTATCCATCAAGTATTCATAAATTTTGATTCTTTGGAAAGACGGCTTAATACCGTTTGACTTTAAAAAATCGCCAACAAAATTTTCCTGCATCTCTTCACCTACTAGCTTTCAAAATCTAATGTTATGCCATCGGTTCGAACATGTCTTTGCCTACGCCGCAAAGAGGGCAAACCCAATCTTCAGGAATATCTTCAAATGCTGTACCCGGTGCAATACCGCTGTCTGGATCGCCGATTTCTGGATCGTACACATAACCACATGCTACACATTCATACTTCATAATAAATTCTCCTTTTATAAGATATTTGTTGCATGCGCAACATCATTTTCAATTTGTAATGATTACAAATTGATATTAACACGTTTGCGTGAACTTGTCAACGCTTTAACCTTTTCTCTTAAAAACGCTAACGGTTCAACCGATAATTTATATACCCAAACCCTTATATTTGTTAAACATTTTTTTATCAAAGATGCGTTAACGTATAAAAATTTGGTATAAATTTATTGTATCACAACAGGCTACTATTAGAAAGGTGGTTCTTACATGTTTAAAAAAATTGTCATTATAGGGAATGGAGCTGCTGGACACTCAGCACTTGAAGCTATTATCGCATCAAAGGAACCTTGCGACATCACAGTTGTCACCAAAGAAAAAACGCCCGTGTACTACCGACCGATGTTGTCGGAATACATCAGCTTAGAAACGTTGCCTCAGCGTTTTTTTATAAAGCCCATTGAATGGTACCGCGAAAACAATGTGACGACACTCACAAACTCGGCGGTGGATGCCATTGATTCTCAGGAGAAAACGGTCGTGCTCGATTCCGGTACGCGTCTCCCATACGACAAACTTATCGTCACAACCGGCAGCTACAATTTTGTGCCGCCGTTACCGGGCTATACCCTGAGAGGCGTCGGCAGCCTCCGCACATTAGAAGATGCCGAACACATTAAAGCGGCGACAGACGGTACCCAAGACGTCGTCGTCATCGGCGGCGGCTTACTGGGCCTCGAACTCGGCTGGCAACTCAAAAAGCTCGGCCACTCGGTGGACGTCGTGGAAATGATGGATCGCCTCTTACCGAGACAACTCGATGAAGAGAGCTCGGCTTTTTTCCAGAAAGCTGTGGAGAAAACCGGCATGAATCTCCACACAGGGGTTCAGACCACTGCCATTGAAGGCGAGTTTTCAGCAAAGGGCGTCGCCCTCTCCAGCGGCACCACTCTCCCCGCCGACCTCGTCTACTTCTCTGTAGGGGTACGCGCAGACACCAAGCTGCTCGGCGAAGCAGGCGCAGAAGTCTCGCGCGGCGTCATCGTAGACGATTACATGCGCACGTCGCTTCCGGATGTGTACGCAGCAGGCGATTGCGCCGAACACCACGGCATCAACTACGCCATCTGGCCTGAAGCCAGCGCCCAGGGCAAAGTCGCCGGTCTGAGCGCCGTTGGAAAATCCGTGGCCTACGATCCGATTACACCGTTTCACTTGTACCACGGCATGAACCTGCGCCTCTTTTCTATTGGCGATGTGGGCAACGATCCCTCTAAAACCTATGATGTCCATAAGTCGGTGACATTGGACACACTGGAGAAATTCTTCTTCATAGACAATCGACTCGTCGGCGGTATTCTCATCGGCGACATCTCAAAATCCGGTTATCTGAAGAAAGCCCTCGCCACTGAAACAACGCGCGAAGCTTTTAACGCCGCCATTTTAGAAGGCAAGCGTTAAGCTCATCCACCTCACTTTCAACCGTTAAGCCACTGGAGAACATCCAGTGGCTTTTTATGCTGCAACCTGAGAGCTAAGACGTCTCCATTTCAGATGCCTTTCGCAAAACTTGACAAATATAGGCTTTGAGCCTAACATAAGGATAAATATGATTCCCACAACTTGTAAAATCATCTAAACGAAAGTGAGGTTTGAACTTGGACACTCAGAAAAACAGCGTCGCAAAAACAATCGCACTTGCCCTTATTTGCCTAATGGTTTTCATTCTGCCTTCAAAAAAGGCCGCCGTGTCTCCCTACTACGACGCCGATTCAAACAGTCTGTTTAAAAACTATGCGGCGCACGAGGTCAACTACCTGTATTTCTTAAAAGACAGTGCAAAGGAAGTCGAACTCTTTTTTCCGGAAGACATTTCTCAGTACACCTTTGACGATGTGGCGCTGTACCACGACGATACCCGCCTGTCCGTCAACTTTGAAGTCATCGCTGTTAAAGAGGACCACGTGCGCTTAGTACTTCACGAGTACGTAAAAGCCTTTAACAAGATTAAAGTCACCCAACATGAAGAGGAGCGGTTTCTATACACGGGCGACTACAGTTTCGAACAGTCGGACTACACCATAGGCGGTTACACCATCGGTGAAAAACATAGCTTACTTGAAGACATGACCTATGAAGTGATGGGTCTAAACTTTAACGGCGCCTTGAATCAACCTAAGATTCAAGTGAATCTCCCCCAAAGCCTACAGGCGGAAGGCTATCTAAAAACCAACGCGTTGACCTTTGACGACAGTACCTATCGCCACAAAGTCAAGGCCGATGACGAGGCCCTTCGCCGCAATCAAATTGAGCGCCTCTCTTTTGATGTGCTGTATGCCGTCGTCCCATCTAAAGATGCGCCAGATAAAAAAGCGCCTCTATTAACCAACATACCGTTCCAGCTGAGGCCGTTTTCCAATTAAAATCTGAAAACGGCCACGCAAAAAAGTCGAGCCCCCTCGAGGGACTCGACTTTTTTATGTTTTTTACCTTATACCACCGACTGACTGATGACTATAGAAATCATCACATTGACGGCAAACGGTATCACCGAACACACAAGCGCCTTTTTAAAAGAAATGCGCTCGATAATTTTAATCGCTACTGCTGATACAAACAAGTACCACAACGTGAAAAACTCAAACGCATTGAGTACCGCCACCAGGACACCGTTTGAATCCGCCGGTAAAAGCATCCCCAGCGAGAAGCTCAAACTGTCGAGGCCAAGTGCCATGACAAGTATCTGTCTCAGCAACATACCTGCGAGGACGATGCCATACGCATACAACAAGGCGCTGAAAATGCGCTTAAACTGGCCCTCTCCGTTCATAAATGTCGCAATTCCGCGCACAAAGGCGGACTTAATGACAATTGAAATGAGGATAAAACCCGCGCCGACGACCAAGCCCACTACGGAAGTAATCGTCACAAATAGGGAGAGACTCTCTGTGGGCACTTCACCAGTGGTTTGGAGCAGGGAACTCGCGAGGGCTTCTTCCTGCATAGCCACTAAAGCATCCCAATTCATGGCGCTAATGCCGAGAAAGAGAACAAAGACAATCAACATCGGCACCAAAATCCTCGGTGCCACATCGACGTCCTTAAAAGTTTTAGATGGTGCGATAAACACGTTTAAAAACCTTTGAAAGACGTTGAGTTGGGGTTTCTGGTTCTTTAAGAAATCGGTTTCTTCAAAAATCAATTCTTCTTCGTTAAACATTGGATCAGACATGATTTCCTCCTCATTTGTGTGTTATTCATATCGCAAGGCTTCAATTGGATCGAGTTTTGCCGCCTTGTTTGCCGGATAGAGTCCGAAAAAGATACCGACGCCTGCTGAAAAGGCCCACGCCAACAACACGGCATCCATCGGCACTGTCGGCGGCAAGTTCAGCCTAGACGCCACAAGTGCTGCGACACCGGCGCCGATTGCCGTCCCAACGATTCCGCCAATCAGGGAGATGATAACGGACTCCACTAAAAACTGTGTTAAGATGTCTTTGCGCCGAGCCCCCAGCGCTTTTCGGATGCCGATTTCCCGCGTTCTCTCTGTGACGGAAACGAGCATGATGTTCATGACGCCGATGCCCCCAACCAAAAGGGAGATGGCGGCGACGGCGCTGATAACGCCCGTGACGACACCGGTAACGGTATTGATGACTTCCATCTGACTTTGTGCACTGAACAAACTGTATTTTTCCGGTTCGTTTCGGTGCCGCTGTGACAGCAGTGCCTTGACATCTGACTCAAGCGCTTTTTTGTCAGCTTCATAAGTGGTGTTGATTTCAATCATTGAAACCTCATTGCCCATGCCGTTGATTTTGGAGAGCGTCGTAAAGGGCACGTAGACCGTCACCGTTTGAACGAAACTCGACAAAAGACCTTCGCTCTCGGTTTTTTCAACGCCTACAATAGTGAACACCACATTTTGGTTGCGGTATTTCAGGGCAATCTTCTCGCCGAGCACATCGGTCTTGCCAAAGACGTCCTTTGCAAAGGTATCCGGAATAATCACGACATTGCGCATCCCCGCGTAATCGCTTTCTAAAAGGAAGCGCCCGTTGAGCAAGTCGATTTTCTGTATATCGATGTACTGATGGCTGACCCCGGTCACGCTGACAGAGGTGCCCTTGTCGTTTTTCTTTTGCGTTTTTTGAATCAGCATCATGCTTTCAGTATAGGAAGGCGAAATCGCCAGAATATCGTCTGAAAAGACGCGACCGATGGCATCGACATCGTCCAAAGTCATCATATCGCGCTGCGTCGTCTCCTCCTCCCAGTTGGTCATCAACATAATGCGGTTGACGCCAAATGCCTCGAACTCACTGTTAATAGCAGACTCACCGCCATTGCCTATGGCAAACACTGCAATCACCGACGCAATGCCGATGATAATGCCCAGCATCGTGAGCAGGGAGCGCATCTTGTTGACGCGAATGGCATTTAGCGAAATGCGCACACTTTCTATAAAATTCATTGTGTCGCCTCCTTGCCGTCGTTTCGCACATCGCTGATGATTTCACCGTCCCTAAAAGTGATGACGCGCTTTGCCTGAGCGGCGATGTCCGACTCATGGGTTACCAGGACAATGGTGACGCCCTCGGCGTTGAGCCCTTGAAAAACCCCCATAATCTCTTCCGTAGAATGGGAATCGAGATTACCCGTCGGTTCGTCGGCAAGTATAATCGACGGCGAATTAACCAACGCCCGCGCTATGGCCACACGCTGTTTTTGACCGCCGGACAACTCGTTGGGCTTGTGGTCCATTCGGTCTGCGAGACCGACCCGTTCCAATGCCGATTGTGCTTTCTCTAGTCGCGCCCTTCTGCCCGCTCGCGCATAAATCATAGGGAGTTCCACATTTTGAAGCGCACTCGTCCTGGGGATGAGGTTAAACGATTGAAAGACGAAGCCGATTTTGACGTTCCGCACTTCTGCGAGTGCCTCCGGATTCATTTCGTCCGTTTTAATGCCATCCAGCACATAAGAGCCCGCCGTGGGCTTGTCGAGGCAGCCGAGGATGTTCATCAATGTGGATTTCCCAGACCCCGACGCACCGATAATGGCGACGAAGTCCCCCTTTTCTATGGAGAGGCTGACATTCTTCAGCGCTTTGACTTTAACGGCGCCGGTGTCGTACACCTTCCACAATTTAGAAATGTGAATCATCTTATTCACCTCCGATGACTTTCACCGGACTTCCGTCTTCAAGGGTCGCTTGAGGCTTTAAGATGAGCACGCTGTCTGCGTCGATGCCCTCGCCGATGACTTCGATTCGAATGTCGCCGATGACGCCGACGGTCACTTCGTTCTGTACGGCTTTGCCGTCCTTAACGGTGTAGACATAATCTTTCCCGTCGCGCTTAGCCCACGCTTCATAGGGAATGGTCAGCGCCTCTTCTGAACGGGCGAACACGATTTCAAGATCTGCTGTGAAGTTGGGTTTAAACGCCGTCTCACCGGAGAGTTTAACGGTAACCGGTACACTGCGTTCCTGTCCTTGTACCACTGCCGAAGCGCCCACTTCTGAAATTTCGCCATCATAGACCTCGTCGCCAACGGCGTTCCCCGTGATTCTAACCGGCATGCCCACTGCAATGCTGGCAATATCGTATTCGCCGATGTAGGTTTTTATTTTCAAGTCCGACACCGTTTCCACAGTGGCCGCCTGAGAAGTTTGCATAACCGTATCGTATGCGGCCACATCGAGTGTCGTCACAACGCCGTCTATCGGCGCTCTCAACGTGTACTTTTCTTTCTCTGCGACCAGGTCGTTGTACGCATTGCGCGTCGATTCCAGTTGAAGCGCATTGACCTTTACGGTGTCTGTTTTCACGGTTTGATCGTTCTGTGCATCGACATAAGCGTTGTACGCTTGGTCGTAAGATAATTTTGCCGCGTCTTTTTCTTTTGCACTGATGATACCGGCTTCGAACAAGGCGCTGGCTTCTTCATACGATTTCAGTGCGTTTTCATAAACGAGTTTCGCGTTTCTCACTGAAGACGCCTGACGGTTGGCCTGTGCACTGTTCTCTTGACTGGAGAGGCTCACACTGTTCGAGTAGTTGGTCTGCGCGATGTCCAGTTGTAACTTGGCGTCGCGAATGCTCTTTTCAATGGTCGCCGTCTCGAGCTTCAGTATTGGATCGCCTTTTTTTACAGCGTCGCCAACGCTGACAAAGACGGTTTCAACCGTTCCCGGCACTTCGGGTACAATGGCAACAGACGCCTCTGCAACGACGTCGCCTTTTGTGTAGATAACTGATTCTATCGGCTCTTTTTCTACAGTGCCTGTTTGAACGTAGTATGTTTCCGCTTTATCGGCAGCGCCTGCATTTTGTCCTTGTCTGGCAAGTGCCACGACAACAAAGACAATTACCGCGCCGATAATCCCCATTGCGATGCCCACTTTTTTCTTTTTGCTCATAAGTAACTCCTTTATATATAAGTTAATTTTATTTTACACGATTATTTCGTAAAATGGGGTAAATCATCCATTAAAAAATCATTAAAAAAGTACATGCCACCAAGGGGGGACGGTTCTTTTGTGCCGGAATCCACTAATATTTTACAGTTTCGAGTGCACACAACCGGTGCAATTACCGGCAGTCCGCTCCTTTCTCACAAAGTGCTGCCGATGCTCAGTTCCCGATACCGCAATGGGGCAAATGCATGCCTGCGCCTGTGTGACGCGACACGCCGCCCCCTTAGAACCTGCCTATTGCAGCACTTAGGCAGTGAACAGCCACCGTACACCGGCACAAAAGAACCGTCCCCTTTGTCGCGCTGTGCTAGAGGGACGGTTCTTTTGTGCCGGAATCCACTAATATTTTACAGTTTAGAGCGCACACAACCGGTGCAATTGCCGGCAGTCCGCTTTTTTCTCACAAAGTGCTGCCGGCGTTCAGTTCCCGATACTGCAATGGGGCAAATGCATGCCTGCGCCTGTGCGACGCGACACGCCATCCCCTTAGAATCTGCCTAGTGCAACACTTAGGCAGTGGACAGCCACCGTGAGACGGCACAAAAGAACCGTCCCTCAAAAAATGAAAAAAGTACGGTTGCACCTCAAGGTGCAACCGTACAACTTACAATGGTCTTATTTCGTGTAGTTGAACATCAAGCGAATGAGCTCTTCAATTTTGTCCTTGTCCATATTCTCATCTGAAAGACACTGCGACGCCTGTTCCTCCATAATCACGAGGCCCACTTTGTGAATGGATTGCTTAATGGCAGCGATCTGAATTAAAATTTCATTACAACCCTTTCCACTTTCAACCATATTCTCGATACCTTGAATATGTCCCTTGATCGTTCTCAAACGATTGATCACTTTCTTTTTAGATTCTTGTTCTGCCACTAAACGCCTCCTACTTCTCTATTAAATAAACAAACTCATATTGGAATCCTCTGAAGCCCCGAGCATAGAAGCCACGCCGCCGAAAGTGACGCCATCGATAAGTTCCTCTGCTTTGATGCCCATTAAGTCCATGGACATGTTGCAGGCAACCATTTCGACACCGTTGTCTATCGCCGTTTGAAGCAGTGTTTCAAGCGAGTCCACATTGTGCTTTTTCATAACCATGCGAATCATTTTAGGGCCCATGCCGAACATATTCATCTTAGAGAGCCCCAGCTTTTTCGTTCCCCTCGGGAGCATGCCGCTGAACATGCGACCGATAAAGTCTTTTTTGACTTTGACCTTTTCAGGCTTTCTCAAGATGTTGAGGCCCCAGAACGTATAGAACATCGTCACCTTTTTGCCCATGCTCGCCGCACCATTGGCGATAATAAGTGACGCAATAGCCTTGTCGAGCTCGCCGCTGAAGACCACCATGGTCTTATCGTCCTTTACAGGCGCCATGCCGCTAGGCTTTTTTTTTGCGCCCTTTCGCACACGGGCGAAAAACGCTTTGTCTTCCTTATACGATTCGAGGAGCGTGTTGCCCGTCTTGTCACACCAGACGCCGATATCGTTCATAAAGCCGGGGTCGGTGGCTTTAATTTCGAGGACATCGCCCACTTCCATTTCTTCAAGTGCTTTGCTCACCTGCATAATCGGGCCGGGACACTGAAGACCACAGGCATTGACCTTAACGGTGCGCCCATCGGCCTTCGGCAAATTTTCTATATCGCCGAACTCCGTTACATGCATTTCTTCGTCGAGGGCTATGCCGCCGCACGGCGTCGTATCATCTTGACACAACGTCACCGCATACGTCGCGTAACCTCCTATAAGATTATACACGTTTTCAAAGCCGTTTTGAAGTAGAATTCTCGAAGCGGCGTGACCTCTGATGCCCACCGCACAATAAACGACAATTTTCTTGGAGCGGTCGAGCTCGTCTAAACGCCCTCTCAACTGATCAATTGGTATGTTGACAGAGTCCTTTATAGCGCCCATATCCCGTTCAATAGGCTCTCTGACGTCTAAGACGATTGCGTCTTCTTCCAGTGTTTCAAACTCATGCCATTGAAACGGCTTGTCGACACCCTTTAAGATATTCTCTGCCACAAAGCCCGCCATATTCACCGGGTCCTTCGCCGATGCGTAAGGTGGCGCATAAGCCAGTTCAAGTGCCGTCAAGTCATAGACAGTGCCCTTGTAGCGAATAGCCGTGGCGATGATGTCGATGCGCTTTTCAACGCCTTCGTAACCGACATTTTGAGCCCCTAGCACTCGGCCGTCGTTGTCAAAGATGAGTTTAAGCGACATTGGCAGCGCCCCCGGATAATAACCGGCGTGATCATTCGGATGAATAATGAGCGTCTGGTAGTCGCGCCCATAAACTTTACCGTCGCGGTTCAACCCCTTTTCGTTAATGCCGGTACTTGAAACCGTCAAATCGAAGACCTTGGCCACGGAAGTACCCTGTGTCCCGTTGTAGCGGCTGTCAACCCCTGCAAGCTGGTCGGCGCAAATACGCCCCTGTTTGTTAGCAGGTCCCGCTAGCGGAATCATCGTCTGTTCACCGGTGATAAAGTCCACCACTTCAATGGCATCTCCTATGGCGTAAATGTCGGGAACGGAAGTCTCGAGTTTGTCGTTGACGACAATGCCGCCGCGCTTATTCATTTCGAGCCCCGCTGTTTTGGCCAGTTCCGTTTGCGGACGGATACCAATGGACAGCATCACCAAGTCCGCCTCTACAACGGCACCACTTTTCAAGTGAACGCGCGTCACGCCGTCGCTGTAATCGAAGTAGTCGACGCCGTCGGACAACCTGAGATCGACGCCCTTCTGCCTCAAGTGCTTGTGAACAATTTGCGCCATATCAAAATCGAGCGGTGCCATCACTTGATCGGCCATTTCCACTATGGCCACTTCAATGCCTAAGTCGTGGAGATTCTCCGCCATTTCGAGACCGATAAAACCGCCGCCAATAACCGCTGCACGCTTGGGCTTCAAATCGTTGATAGACGCTTTAATGCGGTCCACGTCAGGTACATTCCAGAGGGTAAAAATATTGGGTGCGTCGATGCCTTTAATCGGTGGCTTCAGTGGCGTAGAGCCCGGCGAGAGGACGAGTTTGTCGTACGTTTCTTCATAAGTTCTATTCGCTCGATGGTCTTTTACTGTCACAGTTTTCTTTTCAGCATCCACTGACAGCACTTCGTTTTCAACGCGCACGTCGATGTTAAAACGCGCGTGCATCGCCTCCGGCGTCTGAAGCAACAACGCATCGCGTTCTTCTATGGTGCCGCCTATGTAGTAAGGCAAACCACAGTTGGCGAATGAGATATAGGGCCCTTTCTCAAACATGACAATTTCAGCGTTTTCATCCATTCTTCTAAGACGTGCCGCTGTACTCGCACCTCCGGCTACACCGCCGACAATTAAAATTTTTCGACTCATACTTTTACCTCCATTTTTAGATATTTTTTACTTATAAGGCAACAAATTAAGCCCCAGAAGGGGCTTAATCCTGCTCAGGGGACCTCAGAGGTCCTCCCCTTCTTATAGTCCGAGCAATTCTTCTAATTTTGCTTTGTCAAAACCTTGGATGATTTCTTCACCGACATAGATAACGGGAACGCCCATAAAGCCTTTTGCCATTAATTCTTTTCTCGCTTCCACATCTGTTGACACGTTGCGCTCTGTAAACTCGATACCTTTTTCATTGAGGTATTCTTTCGCCATTGTACAGTAACCACATGAATTGCTTGAAAATACAACTACATTCTTAGACATTTGTTTTCCTCCATTTGTAATGATAATTTGTGTGTCTACTTTAACAGTATAACAGTGCTTGTCGAATTTAGCACCTTGAACCGATATTTTTTGCTGAAACGTAAAAGCCTTTGGTCAACCAAAACGACGAGTACTCTACGCGAAAGCCGCCGTACTGTTCCAGCAGAGATTTGTCGACCAAAACATTAATACCCTCTTTGGTCTCTAAATAATCATTTTCCTTTTGTTCGTCCCGAACAATACCAAATGTTGGGCCGCCTCAACCGTACCCTGCGACGTGAATGCGGTATGTCTTGTCTTGATTCGGATCTTTCTTCAAATGCTCTAAAGCATTTTGAGCCAATTCTACAATCATGAGACTCTCCTTTCTAAATCCACCCCCTAGGGGGTAGGGGTTATCTTGGGTTCATATTAACGTATTTCCCCAAACGTGTCAACCCCTTTTCGCAAAAAATTCTCCAAAAGACGCTTTTCACAGCTTTTTTCACAGATTATCCACATTTCCACCCTCTATCGCGGTTATTTAAAAAGCTTTTAATATTCAGGGCTTTTAACGAATTGTTAAATTCGCGTATGGTTTTTTCGAACATTCCTTAACAAAGTGCTTGTTTCATTCCGAATTGGGCACATAAATTAAGTTCAATCGGCTATTTAAAGAATTTTACAATTAAAAAAAGTTCGGTTATACACACTATCCACAATTTAATCCACAGGACTTATCCATTTGTTCACACCTTGACAAACTGTAGAAATCATTTTACAATGAGGGTTAATCAAAAAAAGGAGTCCATTATGTGGGGAAAAAGAGGTCTTCGAGGCGACGTTCTGGAAGAGACATTAAATTATACACACGACTATTACCGACAGCTGGGCCTGTGCAGAATCGATAAGGTAAGTACCCCCGTGAAGGTGGTTGAAATCGACCAGCAAGGGCATATTGTGAAGGGTTTTTTTGAAAAGAAATCTACCGTCGACTTTATTGGCATTATTCAAGGCGTCTTTGTCGCCTTTGATGCAAAAGAGACCAATTTGAAGAGCTTGCCTCTTAAAAACATCCACGACCATCAAGTGGCCTATATGAAAGATATTACCCGCCAGGGGGGGCTTGCATTCATCATCACCCACTTTAAGTTTAACGACACGTACTTTCTGTTGCCGTTTGAAACCCTTGAGCGCTACTACACGCAAAATGAAAGAAAGTCCATTCCCTATTCAGCGATGGACGAGCGCCTGCTCATCCCCAAGACCAGGGGGGGCAGCACCATTGATTACTTAGAAGCGCTCAACACCTATGTTGCGCTGAAGAAAGACAAGGCCCTCTAATACAATAATCCCATAAAAAAACTGTTGTACAGCCCGTTTCTGGCATACAACAGTTTTCTTTATGTCTATAGTCCTTTACATCCGCTCGCCATTTGTGCGAATGGTTACTTCTTGATATGGCACGATGCACTTAGCGTTTAGCATCGCCTCTTTTACCGCGCTGACAATCCCCGTACAGCACGGCACTTCCATGCGTACCACCGTAATGCTCTTAATGTCGTTTGCCGACAATATAGCCGTGAGCTTTTCGACGTTGTAGGCGTTGTCGTCGAGTTTCGGGCAACCGATAACCGTGATTTTACCTTTGATAAAGTCCTTGTGGAAGTCGCCGTAAGCAAATGCGGTACAGTCGGCGGCCACGAGCAAGTCTGCACCTTGGAAATACGGTGCATTGGGACTCACCAGTTTCAGCTGAACCGGCCATTGCATAAGTTCAGATGGCACTGTCCCCTCGAAAGTCGGTTTTGCCTCCGGCGCTGCTTTCGGCATTGGTTGAAGCGTCGCCAAGCGCTCTATTTTCTGCTGTGCCGTTCCCGGACAACCGCATCCGAGGGTCTCGCCCTGCGCCTTGATGTTTTTTCTGCTCTGATCAAATGCCTCTGTTTCTTTTTCCACCATATGAATGGCGTCTACCGGACATTTCGGCAAACACATGCCGAGGCCGTCGCAGTATGAATCGCTAACCAACTTCGCCTTGCCGTCGATAATTTCAATAGCCCCTTGCATACACGCGCCTGCACATAGGCCACAGCCGATACATTTATCTTCATCAATTTGAATCACATTTCTCTTCATTTCAGAACCTCCTATTTTCGCACCCGTTGTTTTCTTGTTGAGTCTATCATACACCATCGCCCGTATCGTGTCCGTAACAAATGTTACTTTTTAAATCTTTCTTCTATAGAACAGCATTTGATACGCCTTCTGCACATCGCGTACAAACAAAAAATGCCCCCGAGGAAACGGCGGCATTTTTAATCAGCTAAATGGCGGTATAGTGATTATTTAAAGGCGTATTTTAAAAAGGTTTTAAATAACCATGTCGTTAAACACAGCGGTGTGGTCTTTACGAAATTCAATGGGAATAACAGAAGCTTCTCGACCGCCGATGATTTTGGCGGGAATACCGACGGCGGTAGATTCTGTCTTAGTGTCTGAAAGGACGACTGAAGCCGCCCCAATCTTCGAACCCGCTGCAATGTGAATCGGTCCGAGGACTTTGGCACCTGCGCCGACCACCACGCGGTTGCCGAGGGTCGGATGCCGTTTGCCGGTATCTTTACCGGTGCCGCCGAGGGTCACCCCCTGATACAGGGTGACGTCGTCGCCGATAACAGTGGTTTCGCCGATGACGACGCCCATGCCGTGGTCGATAAAGAAGCGCTTGCCGATTTGGGCGCCGGGATGTATCTCAATGCCGGTAAAGAAACGCGTCATTTGAGACAACAGCCTCGACAGAAAATAGAAGTTGTGGCGATAGAGCACATGTGCGATGCGGTGAGACGCCATGGCGTATACCGTCGGGTACAAAAGAACTTCCAGATACGATTTTGCAGCGGGATCGCTGTTTCTAATGTGTTTCAAGTAACTGCGCATGGCACGCTCTCCTTTCGTTCTAGGACTCGAAAACTTTATTTGAAATATATTTTTCACCATTGTCCGGTGAAATGGTCACTAAGGTCTTGCCGGCGCCGACAGCTTTGGCCACTTTAAGCGCCGCTGCGACGACAGCACCTGTGGAAATCCCCACGAAGAGCCCTTCTTCTTCAAAGAGGCGCTTTGTCATGACAAACGCTTCTTCACTGGTTACCGTTTCAATGGCGTCGTAAACTGTGGTATCGAGGATTCGAGGGACAAAACCGGCACCGATGCCCTGAATCTTGTGCGGCCCCGGGCCCTCTCCCGAAAGTACCTTTGATTCTTCCGGCTCTACGGCAACCACTTGAACGCCGTCGTAAGTTTCCTTCAGACGTTTGCCGACACCTGTAATGGTGCCACCGGTACCGACAGAAGCGACAAAGGCGTCGACGCGCTCAAAGTCTTCTATTATTTCAACCGCCGTGGTATCGTAATGTACTTGGCTGTTGTAAGGGTTCTCAAACTGTTGCGGCATAAAGTAGTTCGGCTCTTTTGAAAGGCGTGTCGCCTCTTCAATGGCACCGCTCATGCCCTTTGTGCCGTCTGTTAAAATCAATTCGGCGCCATATGCCTTTAAGATGTTGCGTCTTTCAACGCTCATGGTATCCGGCATAACGATGACCACGCGGTATCCTTTCATTTTACCGATTAGGGCAATGGCGATGCCCGTGTTGCCACTGGTCGGCTCTATAATCGTCATCCCCGGCTTGAGGTCCCCGTCCTTCTCGGCGCCTTCAATCATACCAAGTGCCGGTCTTACCTTTACGCTGCCGGTGAAGTTGTTCCCTTCGAGTTTCACATAAACCGCCGCCATATCGGCATCGGTTACTTTGTTCAACTTTACCACAGGTGTTTTACCAACCAAATCAAGTGCTTTTTCGAATTTCATACGCTTTCTCCTCGCTTTTCAAAATTAATAGTCTCTCGATAGCCAGTTTGTGTGGTTGTTTTCGCATCACGCTTTAAAGAACACTCTAAAACATGAATCGACGGTTATTAGAGCAATAAAAAACGCCCCATTGCATGCTTAAACGATGCAAAGAGACGAATATCATCCGCGGTTCCACTCTTCATTGACAAAAAGTCCACTTTTCGAGCACTGGCATGCTCTATTGCTGTAACGGGCAACCCCGATGTAGCCTACTTGACATTCGGTACATAGCTCCGAAGGGCACTTCACAAACTAAAAACTGAAAACTTTCACCAACCGTTTCCTCTCTAAAAGCCTCTACTTCGTTACTTTCCTTCTTCAACGCTTCTTTTAATTAATCCCCACCATTCTAGTAAGGTTTCGTTGTAAGTGATTGTACATGCCTTTTGCACACTTGTCAATACTTTTTTTAAAAAAACTTTTTTCTCTGGAGAAAATTTGGGATAACGCATTTTCTGTGATAAAATAAACAAAGAGGTGATTCCATGGATTTTAGACAATTAGAGGCGTTTGTAAACGTCGCCAAATACAAAAGTTTTTCAAAGGCGGGCAAGGCCCTTTACTTATCGCAACCGACAGTGAGCCTACATATCTCCAATCTTGAAAAGGAGCTTTCCGTCTCACTTTTCGACCGAACGTCGAAAGAGGTCAACCTCACCCCTGCGGGCAGTGAGTTTCTCAACTACGCCCTGGATATGATCAATATGAAAAACAAGGCCATCCATCACGTGGTCAAAGCCAACAACGCCATCTCCGGCAGCATCCACATTTCCACCACGTTGACGCCTAACTTAACCGTGTTGCCCAAGGCCATCCAGACGTTTCAAGACGCGCATCCCGACGTGCGATTCATCGTAGAAGAAAAACCGAGCACTGTGATTCTAGAAGACGTGTGTTCTCTGAACTCCGATGTGGGTATCGTCAGTATGGGGGTGGAGAGCGAACGCTTCAACACCTACCCGCTGTTTGAAGACCCCCTCGTCTTCGTCTGTTCAAAGGAGGCCGCCCTAGAGGGCACCGTCTCTTTTCAGGAAATCTGCGGCTACAAATTTATCCACCGCACCGAACAGTCGTCCACGCGCCGTGAGCTCGAACGCACCATGACTGAAATCGGTTACGACACCTCACTTCTCAACACGATTATCGAGAGCGACAACATGAACTTTATCATGCGGCTCGTCAGACAAAATCGAGGGATTTCCTACATGTCTAAGAGCATCTACGACTGCTACAAAAACTTTTTAGATGTCGAATCGTTTGCCATCAAAGGCCTTGAGATTAAGCGCCACGTGCACGTAATCACCAACAAGAGGCGCACGCTGTCTCCGGCCACAGAAGATTTTGTGAAACTCTTAATCAAGCAGGCCGCTGAAGAACCGCACACACAACCGGCTTATGTGTAGCCGGCTTTAACACTATTTTAATACACGTTAACCATTTGTTGTTTAAAAAAGACGCTTTCTCCGACAGAAAGCGTCTTTCTAATTTAAATGGTCTGAGAGAATCGGTCTAACCCGACACGATTTTCATCAACACTTTTCTTTTTCTAGGGCCATCGAACTCACAGAGGAAAATCGATTGAAACATCCCGAGCTCCAAGTGACCCTCGTTTAAAATAATCGTCGCCGTATTGCCGAAGAGGGATGCCTGAACGTGTGCGGCACTGTTCCCCTCTATGTGTTTGTAGTTGCCTTCCTTAGGAATCAACTCCTGCATCTTGTTGATAATGTCTTCCTGTACGACGATATCGTAATTTTTATTCAGTGTCAGTCCCGCTGTCGTATGTGGCACCGACAGGCAGACAATGCCGTTTAAAACACCTGAAGCACTGACAAACGCCTTGACCTCGTCGAGTATTTCGTACATCTTAATCTTGTCTCTCGTTTTAATATTGAGCACCTCGAACATAAGCTCCTCCTCGCATTTTCAAACAGTATCCCTTTTTATACTTATACTGCGAAACCCAAGGATTTAAACACGAAGTTTACGAATGCTCGGCGATAAACGCCTTGACTTTTTCAGAGATCAGGTCCCTAGTGACCCTAAACGCTTCTATCGGCCCCCCAGAAGGGTCTTCCAGCCCCCAGTCCTCTACATGCGCCGCAGGCATTGTCGGACAGACGACGTTGCACCCCATGGTGATTAAATAATCCACGTGCTCGGGGATGTCGGTAAGCAGTTTCGGATGATGACCGGACATGTCGATGCCGAGTTCTTCGACGACGGCCACCGCAAGGGGTTTCACCTCAGGATAGGCTTCTGTTCCGGCAGAATACACGTCGAACACATCGCCCCCATAGGCTTTGAGCAACGCTTCGGCCATTTGACTCCTACAAGAATTGTGTACACAGATAAACGCGACTTTAGCTTTCATAAGCCCCCTCCTTAAAATACCCTTTTGTCTTATTGGAAAAAGCGACGAGCATCAGCATTACAGGCACTTCCACCAGAACGCCGACCACTGTGGCCAGTGTGGCGCCGGACTCCAGTCCAAACAGCGCAATGGCCACGGCCACGGCCAGTTCAAAGAAGTTGCTGGCGCCAATAAGCGCTGCCGGTGCCGCCACGCGATGCGGCAGATGCCATTTGTAGCCCCAGAAGTAGGCCACGCCGTAAATTAAAACGGTTTGAAGAATCAACGGCACTGCTATGAGCAAAATGTGTACGGGATTGCTGAGAATCGTTTCACCTTGAAATGAAAAAATCAACACCAAGGTGGCCAAGAGACCGAAAATGGTCGTCTTGTCAAATTTCTTTAAGAAGACGGTCTCAAAGTACGTCAGTCCCTTCCGCTGAATAACCAGACGGCGCACCCAGTACCCTGCGACCAATGGGATGACGACGAATAGGCCAACCGATAAAAGCAAAGTATCGTAGGGTATGGTCACCTGTGTTATGCCGAGCAAAAAGATGACAATTGGCGTAAAGGCAAACAGCAGGATGATGTCGTTGAGTGCCACTTGAACCACAGTGTACCCCGCGTCGCCATCGGTGAGATAACTCCAGACGAAGACCATCGCTGTACACGGCGCCGCTCCGAGCAAAATCGCCCCTGCCAAATACGCATCCGCCTGACTTGAATCAATGGCAAAGCTGAATACGCCCTTTAAAAAGAAAGCCGCGATGACATACATGGTAAACGGTTTAATCAACCAGTTGACGGCGCAAGTCAGTGTCAATCCCTTCGGCTTTTTCGCCGCATTTTTAATCGATGTAAAATCGACTTTCAGCATCATGGGAAAGATCATCAACCATATTAAAACCGCCACCGGCAACGACACATTGGCGTAAGTCAAACGACTCATCGCCTTTGGCACTGCCGGGAAGTAATGTCCAATAAGAATCCCCGCTGCCATACATAAAATGACCCAAACCGTTAAGTAACGGCCAAATTTCCCTAATTTATTTTCCATGTTTCCCCCTCCTACTTTTTGATGACCTCGCAGCTGTATCCACTCTCTTTCAGCACGGTGAGACATTTCGCGTCCGCCAAATAGAGATGCTCTGTATCAAAGACGTCCAACAGCTGACTGTAGAGTTTCGGATACTTTTGCGCAAATCGATCGTCTACGCGATAGTATACCCACTGCGCCTTCTTAGAAGCACAGACGATACCGGCGCGTCTCAACCGCGTCAAATGCCTCGACACATTGGATTGAGACATATCCAGTGCCGACTCCAACTCACAAACACAAAGACTGCCTTTTGTCAGCAAGTTCAGCAGGCGCAATCTGCTTTCATCTCCAAGCGCTTTAAAAACCGTTTCCATAGTGACCTCCACTTTTCGTATATTCACATAATTGAATATACGCATATACTAGCATGTTTGCCGCCGTTTTTCAACCCTAATCGGCCACTTTAATTTTCGCGTTAAACACTCGCGGCACCCCTTTTGGCGAAAACCTTGTTGTTTACAACATTTGATTTGCCTTCAACCCATCAAAACGGCCTGCGCTGACGGCTTTCCGCGTTAAACATTCGCGGCAATCCTTTCGGCGCAAACCTTGTTGTTTACAACATTTGATTTGCCACGGTGGCATAAAAAATCAGTGCGTTCGGTGAGTGAACGCACTGATGGCTGCCTCTAATGATCGATATCGAACAGGGACAGCAGAGCCGATTCGTCCATGGTCATAAGCTGTTCGCCGCCGGATTCAATAACCGCGTCGATTAACGCTTTTTTCTTTTGCTGCATATCGAAGATTTTTTCTTCTATGGTGTCTTTGGTAATCAGCTTAAACACCTGAACGGCTTTGGTCTGACCCATTCGATACGCCCGGTCCGTCGCTTGATCTTCCACGGCGGGGTTCCACCACGGATCCACGTGTACGACCATGTCGGCACCGGTGAGATTGAGTCCCGTGCCCCCGGCTTTTAAGCTGATGAGGAACACATCGCCCTCTCCACTGTTAAACGCCTTGCAGTACTCTAGGCGAAGCAGTGACGGCGTGGAACCGTCGAGATAGAAGTAACTTAGCTCGCGCTCGGCAAGTTGGGTCTCTATCATCTTTAAATAACTGGTGAACTGGGAGAATATCAACAGTCGATGCCCCCCTGCCACGGCGTCCCCTATAATTTCCATCAATTGATCGGTTTTGCCGCTGCCTCCTTTGTAGTCCTCTAAAAACATCGACGGGTGACAACAGGTTTGTCTCAACCGCGTCAAAAGCGACAATATGCGCACGCGGTCTTTTTTAAAACTGCCCGCCTCCACCGATGCACGCACCGATTCCTGCGCCGCCAAAAGCTGCGCCTTGTAAAGCGCACTTTGGCCCTTGGTCATCTCACAGATCATTTTGCTCTCGATTTTATCCGGCAACTCGGTTAACACGTCTTCTTTCACACGTCTCAAAACAAAGGGTTCAATTTGATGCTTAAGCAGCCCCAGGTGTTCCCCGCCGTCACTTTCACTTGTATAGCGCGCCATAAACTGCTTCAAGGTACCGAGGTAGTCCGGCAGTATAAAGTCAAATATGGACCAGAGCTCTGTGAGCGCATTTTCTATAGGCGTCCCCGTCAGCGCGAAAAACGCTTTGGCACGCACCCGCTTAACCGCTCGGGCATTGAGCGTCTTAGGGTTCTTAATATGCTGCGCTTCGTCGATAAAGCAAAAGTCAAATGCCGATTGTTCGTAGACGTCGATGTCGCGCTTGAGCATGCCATAGGTGGTGACAATGAGGTCGCCGTCTACAGCGGCTTCAAATTTCTCCAGCCGCTCTTTTCGGGTGCCGACGACGACGTGGACGTCAAGCGACGGCGTAAAGCGCCTCGCTTCTTCCTGCCAGTTGTACACCAGAGACGTCGGCGCTACCACCAGCGCCGGGTGACGACGGTTTCCGTCGACCTTTTCGCCTACGAGAAAGGACAGCACCTGAAGGGTTTTGCCCAGCCCCATATCGTCGGCGAGAATCCCACCCAACCCGAGATGCGCCAAAGTCTTTAGCCAAAGGACACCGGTTTTTTGGTAGTCCCTAAGAAGTGTCCGGTGTGCCGGCACAATGGCGTCCTCAGTAAAGCCGGGTTGTCTAAGTGCATTCAACTGCGCGTGTACTTCGGGACTCATCTCATGGGTGACGCCGCTCTGACGCTCGAGAAGACGCATCAGATACAGACCTTTGTGCAGCGGCATTTGAACGGCGCCGGCTGCCAGTTGATTTTTGCTGAGTGCCATGTGCTCCAAAACAGTCATGGCTTCCACGGTCTTCGGTGCATCGAGCTTTAAGACCGTGCCGTCCTTCAGCCGATGGTATTTTTTCTTCTGCACATACGCGTCGTACACGGCGAGAAGCATTTCGGCCTCGTCCAAACTGTAGTCAAATGTCACCTCCAGCCAATTGTGTTCTCCACTGCCCTGTGCTTTAAAGCTGAACTCTAAGTCCGTTCGAATTTTAATCTGTTTGAAGTCATCTGAATAATAGAGGTCGGCCAGAGTCTTTAAGGGGTCTACCCCAGCCTCTAAGAAGTAATAGAGCGCGTTTTCATCGTGTAACACATAATGCTGTGTGCTGGCATCAAAGCCAAAGGCCGTGAGCAAATCCGTGACGCGGCGCTCTTCATAAAACTCTCGGAAAAGGCGCTTACCGCCCAGAACCACAGGTTCTTCTGCTTCCACACACGGATTGAACACTTTGCCGTCGTAATCGAAAAGCACCTTTGCTGTCACACCGCTTTCAAAGCGGTCAAAATACACCGAAGTCTTTAACGGTCGCGTCTCGTATAAGGCGAGTATCGCCGAATAATCCACTTTTCTCGCATGCGCCCGCACTGTGGGCAACACATCGTAGACAAAGCGATCCATTAGCAGCTCCGGCACTTCAAAAGCGCTTTTTTTCGATTCGGAAAAACACGCCATCAAGTATTTGTAAAACGCCCCTTCGCGGCGGTTCATTCGGTAGATAACCCCTTTGTAAAACACATAGCGGCCCTCTGCGTCTAAAAGAACATAGTGGTCGTACGGAACATCCAGTGCCACCTGTGCACCTCTTCCCGAAAGGCGAACCGATAAGTCCAGCGGCGGTCGACCGTCACGTACCACGACGTCCTCTCTCAAAATCTCATTGACGTACATATTGAACGCACCGCCTTCGAGAACGGCGATGACCGCTTCGAGCTGTGCATGGGTCAGCTTAAATTGTCTGGGTTCAGAAAACGCACTCTTTAAGAGTTTGGCGCCAAGTGCCGTCACTTTGTACTGTCTCGTAGGTGCCTCGTCGTGGTATTGTGAAATCAAAATGGCCATAAGCGCCTCGCCCACATCGTTTAAAGTATGCTCGCGGGCATCGTAAGTCAGCTGCTTGCCGAAGTGAAGCGGCGTCCCGTGTAAATAAGCTTCCACAAAGGCCTTGATGTCCTTTACCACATAGGTCCGCTGGCTGGTGATGGTGAGCTCGAGCCAAACAGCAGCATCGCTGCGCACACAGAGAACTGGCGTCAGAGCCACAGTCTCGCGACTCGATACAACTGAAGAAAGTTGTTCCGCCCAACTGAAGAGCGTCCGCGTCGCCGGTTGAACTTCACAGGCTTGCTTTTGCACGGCCCATTCGCTCTTGCGCGATAAAATTTCAAAAAGCGTCGCTACAATGTGTTTGCACGCGCCCCCATAATTAAAAAACGCCGGACAAGTGCACGAGTAATTGTCCACTTTAGAGTCTCCCGTTATATCGATGAGGACGTGGTAGTCGTATGTACCCTCCACCATGGCTGAAAAACGCTTTAACAGCGGCTGGTAATCGATTTCAAAGACGCAACCTGCCAAATAATAGTCTTTGCCCTTTTGAAATACCCTTGCGTCGCCGGCCTCAAATCTAATATACTGTTCTGTAAACATCTGCGACTCCTTTTAAAAAAGATGTTTGTGTCCTAAAATTTAATTATACCTCAACGGCTCGTCGACATCCAGTTTTTTGTTTTTCGCTACAATAAATTGGCCGTACACACCATCGAGAATGTATTTATACAAACATATGGTATAATGTTAACAATTAATGTCGGCAACCAATTTTTGAAATCGAGGTTACTATGAAAAAAATCGAACTTTTGAAAGAGACCAATCGTATGAACCATTTAATTGCTTACGAGATGAACAAGTCTCTCGAAGCGGACGAACTCGCAGGTCTGCCGCCAAAGCAAACCGAAGTGCTCTTATTCTTGGCGGAGTTCGGTGAGTCTACTGTCGGCAAACTCGCGACGCTGCTGGATATTTCGAGAAGTTCCATGAGCCAGCTTCTCTCTCGAATGGGCCGAAAAAAACTGATTAGCAGACGCATCAACCCACACAACCGAAAAGAAGTCTTTGTCTCTCTCGGCTCAAAGGGCCAGCTGACTGTCAGCGCCTATGACATGAGACGCACACAGCTTTTAGAGAGCTATTACAACACCGTCTCTCTAGAAGAAGTGGAACAGCTGCATGCCATTCACTCGAAAGTGTTGGCACATATTGACTCAATGAAAACACACACCTAGGAGGCTTGAAACATGAACGCACTACAAGACGGCACCTATAGGCAAAAACTCGACACACTTACTGTGGTCACCGCTGTTAAAGGGACGCCACTGTCTAAAACACCTTGTATTAAAGCGGCGCTGAGCACTTTAAAACTCCCTTACCTCAGTCACCGAATCTCTGTTTCAAAAGCAGTGGGCGCCACCTACGTCATCGGCGACTTACACGGCGACCTAAACGCCCTTGAACAGGTTCTCAAAACCACCGACTTTTACAGACGCGTTCGGGAAGGCCACCCCATCCAGCTCATATTTCTCGGAGACTATGTAGACAGAGGGAAACAGCACCTTGAAACGCTGACGCTTCTAATGACCCTTAAAATTCAGTACCCGCGTCACATCGTCCTCCTTAGAGGCAACCACGACGGCGGCGAACTGCTGTCAGACGGTGGCTTTAAACTGCCTTACCGCGTTCCCGAAGACGACGACCCTCTGGCCTATTTCCCACACTACTTTAAAGACCGGTTGACGCGCGAACACGGTGGCGATATGACGCTCCTTGAAAAAACCTTCGAGTGGTTCAACACACTGCCTATTATCCACTACCTCGTCGGGGACGAAAAAGTCCTCATGTGCGTTCACGGTGGCATCCCCAAACCCGATGCTGAAGGAATCACCCCTTACGGCTACATTGAAAAGCTCATCGACCTCACTGATGCCACTAAAAAAGACGCCCTTGGACACGCCCTGTGCGATGTGCTCCAATGGAGCGACCCGCACAGAGGGGAACAAGACCGTCGATTGACGTTCAAACGTTTTAAATTTACCGAAGCCGAGTACGATGCCTTTGCAACGCACACGGGCATCGACGGCATCGTCAGAGGACACGAGAGCATCGAAGACGGCATTGAAACCGTCTTCGGCGGCAAAGTCACCACTGTGTTTTCGTCAGGCGCACCGTCCACCGACAGTTATTACCAACGCGTCACACCGAAAATACTCTACCTTTCAGAGACGCTGACACCGACGCCTGTTCCTTTATACTAACGCATTTACTGGAGCGCATTTCTCGATTTTCTATAGAGAATGCGCTCTCCTATTGTAAAGAAAACGACACTCATAGCCAGCAACACCCCCATCGCCCAATACGTGTCCTGTGTCACCTTCCCAGTCTGAACGAGCTGGGTAATAGCGGACAGAGCCCACTTGTGCGGCGTCAATTGCGCTAGGGTCAACAAGATTTTAGACGACACGATTTCAAGTGGCCACATACAACCGCCTATCATGGCCATTCCCGTCAACACAATAGGTGCCAAGACGCCCAGCTGAGACATCGTCCGAACCACGCTGACCACGAGAAGACTCAGCGCGGCAATGGCAAGGACGTAAAAGGTGCCGACGCCGAGGACCGCGCCGACGGCATTGCCCCATGTCACATTAAACAGGTACTGTCCGGCAAACACCATCACCACCAGCATCACCATGCCGATAAAGAACCCCGGTATGAGGTTTCCCGCCAAAATACTGCTGCGGCTCACAGAAGAGACGACGAATCGGTCCATGGTGCGCAGCCGCTGATCTTCCAGCATATCGCCCACTGTAAACAGCACCGAATACGTCAGGAAGAACAGGGTCATCCCCACCACCGCCTGCAGATTTTGAGCGTAAGAGGTGAAACGGCCTTCGAGAACGACGCGCTCAAAGTCTATCGGTCGCTTATACCGCCAGTGCGTGTCGTAAGCACTTTCGATGACGCCTTCCAGATTCTCAGAGGTATAGGGTTTCAATACGTCGCTTATCGTTTCCGTAAGGGCGATAAGGTTGGCGCCCTTCGCCATTTCACTGGCGACAGCCTGCTCCAGTTGGAAGTACTCCACCGTCTCGCCCCAAGTCAGGAACTCGACAGTACCCTCGACGGGATAGCCCTCAGGGAGCGTTATGGCGGCGACGACACTTCTTTGTTTCACCGCTTCTTTGGCTTCTTCCGCCGTCATCAGCTCGACGTTTATGGCGTGACGTTCTCTGAGGCCGACAGCGAGGTCAGAGCTCAGCAGTGCGTTGTTGTCACCCACAAACGCCACGGAACTTTTGTAACTGCCACCCATATTGCCGCTGAAGACCCCTGCCATCAGAAGCGCCATGCCTATCATAATCAAATACAAGGTTTTGTTGTCTCTCATCAATTTGAATTTCAGTTTAAGCATCGCCCACATAAGCCGCTTTCTCCTTTCTGCGCACCAATATATACGCCAGCATCAAGAAGATGCCCCCTGCGCCGACGAGTTTCAAGTAGTTGCCGGCAAGGGCTTCCCAAGTCGTCCCCTGATAGATGTCGAGCAGGACGTCCAGAACAATGCTGTTCAGCGCAAAAATTCTCAGGTGCTGAAAAATCCCCGGTAGAACTTCCATCGGAATGTACGCACCGCCGACCAATGCCATAAACTGAACCACGACGTTTTCAAAAATATTGGCTACTCTGTAGTTGTCGTTAATGAGGGTGATGGCGCTGAGAAAAGCCCCTAACCCCGCAATGGCAATGCTTGAAAAGACAATGGACACAAACAGCTGGTCAAACCGCTGCCAGTCCACACCAAAGGCCAGTTTTGAAACCGACAAGAGCACAGCCATCTGAAAAGTACATAGGATAACAGCCATGAGCCCTTTTGAAACCAACGCTTTGGTATACCCTATACCGGCGACATAGTTCCGGTCCAGTGTCCGGGTTTTTTTCTCGCTGAGCAACTCCCGCCCCGCAAGTGCAGAGCCGTAGAGGATGAACATGGACGTCATGGCCACAGCGTAGTACGTAGCGCTGTCAATCGGGCGCCGCCCTTCTTCAACTGCGACGGATAAAGCGCTCGTTTCAGCACTGTCAAACGCGTATACCCGCTCGAGTTCCGGAAAGAGGTTGGCGAGTTCCGTATAGTTAGAACCCACTTCTAAAAAGACGTTCTTGTTGACAAAATACGTGTTGATCTCTGTGAAAAACCCTTCGAAAATGCTCGTAGCAATATTGCCTGAAAAATTGAACTCCGGATGCTGAAGGAGCTCTATCTCAATATCGTTGCGTACCGGCAGGACGAAGTTCACCACTTGATTGTAGACAAACCCCTCCGGCAACGTCAGCACCACGCCCACTTCCTTTGCTTCCAGTGCCGACATGGCCTCCGCCTCTGTCATCACATGGATTTCCAACACTTTTTTAATCCCCTCTGAACCCAAGAAGGTGTCGAAAAACAACTTTTCAGGGTCCACGGGCTCATCTCCGGGCTCCGGCACAATGCCGTACTGCCCAAGCGTCTCGCGAATCCTCGCATTTTCCACTTCTATATCGTAGCCTTTTACAATGGCGACATCGATGCGGTTCTTAAAACTGCCCGTGTCGAAACTGCCTCGAAGGGCCATACTCAAAATACCGGTGAGGATAATCGGCATCAGAATAAACGTCACCATCGTCTTTTTATTGGCAAACAGCAGTTTGATGTCTTTTTTAAACAATTCTCTCATGCCCGCCTCCTAATCTCTCAGCGCGCGGCCCGTCATCTTTAAGAACACCTGCTCGAGATTCGGTTTGACCACGTCGAAGGCCACCAGACCCGCATCCAGTTGCATCGCTTCTTTTAAGATGTCTTTGACGGCGTGTTCAAACGATACCGCTATGGACAGTTCGCAGTCGCCCAACACCGTTACCGCCATAACATGCGTCAGCGCCTTTAACTGTGCGACCTTATCGCGAATGTCTTTTTCAAACTTCATGTGGAGTGCCGTCTGAATACCGGACTGCTCTAAAAGCGCACTCTGAGACCCTGAGGCAATTAACTTGCCCTTGTCCATAATGTGAACGCGGGAGCAAATCGCCGACACCTCTTCCATGTAGTGACTGGTGTAAAGCACCGTCGTCCCCGCTTCATTGAGCCGCTTGACAGTCTCGAGGATATGATTTCTCGACTGCGGATCGATGCCCACGGTGGGTTCATCCATAATGATAAACTCGGGATTGTGCAACAGCGCCACGCCGATGTTTAGACGACGCTTCATACCGCCGGAGTAGTTTTCAACGCGTTCTTTAATCCGATCGCCGATACCGATAATTTCCGAGACAACCGCCATGCGCTCTTTCAGTGCCGCGCCTTTTAAGCCGTAGAGACCGCCGAAGTACCGCAGGTTGTCTTCGCCTGACAGGCTACCGTAGAGCGCGATTTCCTGTGGGACGTAACCGAGATTGGGCTGGATGGCTTTCGGCTTTTTAATAATGTCTTCCCCGCCGTATAAGATACGACCGGTGGTGGGCCTAAACAAGGTGGCAATCATGGAAATCGTCGTGGATTTACCCGCGCCGTTAGGGCCGAGTAAGCCGACGATTTCACCTTTGGGAATGCTCAGGGACAAGTTGTCCACCGCTGTAAAGTCGTCAAATTTCTTGGTCACATTCATCAGTTCAATCATGGAAAGCCTCCTCGTATAGTTCCGCTAGTGCCTCTAACGGCTTAATGGTCTCTTCAGTGATGGCGTCGAAAGAAAGTCCCTGCTTTAGCCCCAGTTCTGAGTAGTGCGTCTTTACGACGATTTTTTGTTCTGTCAAGCGGCTTTCAAAGGCCTCCGACGATGCCACGCGTATATGAAATTCCAGCGCCTCGCCGACGAGATAGCCGTCGAAGTTGACATAGGCCTTTTCTTCATAGCCGACGATTTCTAAATGGGACAACACGGTTTGTATATCCGGCACCTGAGTTTCCTGTGTCACAAAAGACGCCACATAGGACCGAACGGTCTCTTCTTCTGTAAGCAACATCTCTTCGACGCGCTCTTTAAATGTTCGGAGCTGCTCACTGGTGGGCTTCACCGAATACACCTTGGCTTTAACCTCACCGCTATCGGTTTCGAGCACCTCGTCTTTTCCGCTGAAGACGTTATCTGCTGTGAGCAGCGCGTACCACGCCTTTCTAAGCGGCCCTGCAATACCGGAAATTTCGGCGGTTTCCCGCGGCACTTCCGGTTCAAAATAATAGGGCAGATAAGGCAGTTTTAAATACGCCTTTCCGTCAGGCAACCTGTAGAAACTGCTGTCCATCCCCAGTTCCCCACCAAAATAATGAATATCTGACACCGATGTCGCTCCGCGATTCTCAAAGCGGTGTACCGTTTTAACCAACAGGGTTTCAGTGTCCGATGCTTCACCGAAGCCATTTTCTATAACGACATCGATAACGACTTTGCCGGACTCGGCATTTTCCGTTTTGTCCACTGCCGCCATGTAGTCGGCGTAGTCGTCTCGACCGCAACCGGCGAGAACCAAAAGGCCCACCAGTACCCATAACCATTTTTTCATGAGCTCTACCCCCTTTTCATTACCAGTATACCCCCCTCGGCTACCGCAGCACATAGACGATTGGCACAACTTATAAAAAAAACCATGACTAAAGTCATGGTTGTGTGTTACTTATGAGATTCTCCGACGATATGGGGGCCGCGGACGCGCTTACCACATGGGGTGTATTTAAAATCTCTGTTTTTGCCTATCCAGTTCATCTTGGGGGGGTTGTTGCGTGCACTTTTATATAGGGTTGGTTGAACGAATGGGAATCCATTGAAAGCACTGAAATAGAGAACCACCAGTAGAACTGATGACTTTTATTACACAATGGGATCGACCACATTTGAACGCGGTCGATTTTCTTATGAATAGAGGAGAAGTAAAAAGTTATTTACTGCAGTTAAAAGCTTTTTAGGATATGGTATAATGTCATTGACCACAGTCAAATCCTCATTTGACCTTTTTTATGAGCTCGATTTATGAGAGGATGATTATGTTTGATATTGTAAATATCCGGATGAATGGTGAAACTAGCGAACTGTCTCGTCGAGATTTAATTAAAAATGATGCAGAGTAGATGAGCAGTTTTTTTAATTGAGAAAATTGCATAATTTATAACCGTTGATTTAACAAGTTTTTAAAGAAACAAAAAGGAAACTTCACCCCAAACGTCGAATTATATAAGTGGCAGCAAACACAATCCAAACGAAGGAGGAAGTTTCCACTTATGTATATTCGACAAACATGTCTATTTTCCTTTGAAGAAATTATGAACTTTCAGCAAGAAACGAAATTGGAATTAATTCTTGCTCAGATCAACATCTCACCTTTGGTTGCGGCATTATCTAAACAGAGTCATTTGAGAGGTCCAAAAGGTTACAGAGTCGCACCGATGATTTACGCATTAATTGCTAAGCAAATTCTGAGAATTTCGACCACCAGCGAGTTGGTGAGACAGTTGAAAGAGAACCCAGTGTTACGTTATAACTGTGGTTTTGAGGTGTTATCCAAAGTACCATCAGAAGCCACTTTCAGCAGATTCGCAGATAAGCTGTCAGAATCAGATGCGTTGCTGAAACTATTCGGTGATTTAGTTGTTCATGCTAAAGAATTAGGAATTGTTGATGGTAGTCATATTTCAATAGACTCTACTAAGGTAGATGCTTTCGAAGCCTCAAAACCAAAGAAAGATATTGTAGATGACGGCACCAACCCAAACTGGGGAATGAAGCGCGATACTCACGGTAATAACATTCGTTGGTTTGGATGGAAACTTCATATCCTGAGCGATTCATACAGTGAATTACCACTTTCAGTTATGGTAACACCAGCGAATGTTCATGATGGAACAATTGCAGTTCCACTGATTGAAGAGTTTCTAAAGCAGTATAGAGATCTGTTTAGACCATTGTTCTATGCGATGGACTCTGGATATGATTATAATTCTGTCTATGATGCAGTAATAAATCACTTTGAAGCTACTCCAATCATAGCCTACAACCCAAGAGGCAGTCACGCCGCCCCAGAAGGGTTAGATGATGAGTTTCATCCAGTCTGTTCTGGTGGTTACAAACTCGTTTATTGGGGGATTGACGGCGATTACATGAAATTTAGATGTCCACAAGTACTGGGGAAATGTAACTGTCCACATGGGAGTGCATGGTGTTCATCAAGCAATTATGGTTATACGCTCAAGATAAATCGTAAAGAAAATCCAAGACAAATCGGATATCCGTTAAGATCATCTGATCAATGGAAGACTCTATACAACAAGCGAACTTCTGTTGAACGTTGCAACGGTCGACTAAAGACGATTTTAAATTTGAATTCAATCCGGTCTAAAGGTATCAAGAAAGCAACTGTTCATGCGTTGTTAAATTGCATTGCGTTGGTTGCAGGAACCATCGCTTCAAAAGTTAAAGTAAACAGAAATGAGGAACTCTTAGTAGCATAATGAACAACAAAAGATTGAAATTTGAAAGCATGGCAGGGGCTGTTACTTAGGATTAAGCCTTTTTCTCAAATTATCGAGTTAATTATGCAAGAGTCTCAATTGTGAACGATACAGGACACCAAGTACATCGAGTTTAAAGAAAAATACTCTAAACAATATTTGACCTAAATTATTCACCTAATTTCTAAAAAACTGCTTAAATATCTTAAAATACAGTGTTGTACAAAAAATCACCTTAGGAGAAATAAATGAGAATACAATACGGAATAGAACCTCAAGTGTTAGAAACAGTACAAAAAAAGTTTGCAAATCTTCCGTTAATTAATGTTAATATTAACAACAACAAAATACCAATGGTATTTGATACTGGTGCTTCCATGACTATCATTAATGAATCAACGCTAAAGAAAGCTCATATTGTAAGAGAAGGAAAGGAAGTTCATTGCGCTGGAAATTTAGGCGTAAAAATTAGCAGCAATACAAAAATAATCGAAGAAATTAGAATTGGTAGTATAATAATTTCTGACTTAGAAGTCATAGTTGTAGAAGATTCAAGGCTAGATTTTGGTGTTGACAAAGAGGGTATCCAATTGAAAATTGATGGATTTCTAGGGTGGGATATCATTCAGAACTTTTCTTGGAAAGTAGACCGTATAAATAATGAAATTGAAGTCTTTACTTCAGCTCAAACAGAAGAGGAAAATAATTTATTTTGGGATAACATGCCAATTATCTCCGTTAATACAGACAATGAAGAGTTACATTTTGGTTTTGATACAGGTAACACTGAAAGTATTCTAGGCTCTAACTTCGATGCAACTTTAAGGAACACATATCACGAAAAAGAACTGATGGTTGGAATTGATGGAAGAGAGGAAATTGAAGTTGAAAAACTAGAGGCATTAAACTTAAAGGTATGTGGCAATGAAATTGTTTTAAAGAGTTTAACACTGTTAGATAGAGAGGTATTTCCTACAAAGAGGTTTAAGGTACAAGGGTTATTAGGTGCGGATTTGATAGAAAACAGAATTCTGTGGCTAGACTTTAAAAGCAATAAATTTTTAATTGAGTAAGCTTCGTCTAACATATAGTGATGTTCCTCATGTAATTATACAATAACGCTTTAAGTAACACTTTTTTTAATGCATCAGAATCGTTGTGTTGGACGCCCTCGTGTATCAATACATATTGAACCTGAACTATTCACCTAATTTCTAATAAGCAAATTGTTTTAGATATTGATTCTACCCTTTTTAAAGTTTATGGCAAACAAGAACAAAGGGCTTATAATTATCACTATAATTCCAATGACTATCATCCCTTAATGCTTTATAATAGCTCAAATGGCTTAAAGAACACTATCCTAAAGCACATATTTTGACAAGAGGAGACAGTGGCTTTGCCACACCTGGGCTTTACGAATTATGCGGTTTATGGAACCTCTATAAGGAAGAATACTTAAATGGCAATTTTTCAAATGATAGAAATAGAATAATTGCAGATTGCTCAACTATATTAAGTCAATAAAGGGGATACGTCGCATAGATATTGAAAAATACAGAGACGTTGGCAAAAACACAAAATACAAGTTGTATTTTTATCCAACATGCCGCTTTGACCGATGAAAAGCGGCAAGATAGACAAAACCACTCATAAAATTACCTTTTTTATTTGGAGTCAACCGGATATGAACTCTCTTATGTTCAAGTGATTTGCATAGTGGTAAACAAATTTTTCTCTCGTAAACCCGTTGGATATTTCCAGTTTGACAGGTATTGCTTGTTGGCATTGTACCATCAAACGACACTAAGGCAGTACAACTCCAACACGTTTAGTGATGAGTAAGGGGCGAATCGCCCCCTACCCCTTTCGCTCATAAACGCCTTTAAGCACCCAAATGGCGAGTTGAGTTCGATCTCTAAGTGACAGCTTCTCTAGAATATGTGTCAAATGGTTCTTTACCGTCCCCTCCGACACATGACACAAAGCGGCAATTTCCCTATTGTTTAAACCATCGGCCACTGCACGCGCCACCGTTTGCTCTCGCTCAGAGAGACAGTTGAGATGGGTGCCGGCAACGGGCCCTATGTTTTGAAACACTCTCTGTGCAACACTTCTATCCACCACAGCACCGCCCATGTGGACATTTTCAATCGCCTTGACGATGACCTCGGGCTCCGACTCCTTGAGCAAGTACCCGCAAGCGCCGTATTTAAGCGTTTCGTAGATGTACGCTTCTTCGTCAAAGGTGGTTAAGATGAGAACCTTAATCGCCGGATTGGCTTTTAAAATCGCTTTTGTCGCGGCGACGCCGTCCATTACCGGCATGCGTATGTCCATTAAAAGCACATCCGGCGGCGTCTGTTTCGCCATAAATGTCGCCACTTCCCCGTTTTCCGCCGTCCAGATGACGTCGAGACCGCCCACAGCGGATAAAATCATCTTTAGACCGTTTAACCACAACTTCTGATCGTCTACAATGCCCACTTTTATCATGACATGTTCTCCCTTTTAAAACAATTGAGTTTTGCGACGATGGCAAACCCATCGGCGTCTTTTCTATAAGTGACGTCACCGCCTAAAGCGACGACGCGCTCTTTGATAAACTTCAGACCGTGCCCCTCGTCAAATGCCCCGCCGCTTTTACCGTTGTCCACGATTTTAAGCAGCACTTGTGCCTCGCCAAAGCGCTGAATAGAGAGCCAGACTTCCGTAGCGCCGGCGTGTTTGGCGACATTGGTAAGCCCCTCTGTCACCGTTCTGTAAAGGCACTCGCCGGTGGCGTCGTCCACTAGATGCCATATGGGCTCAAAGTGCCTGTGGATGGTGAGCCCCGTCTGCTCTTTAAACTTGTCGATGCGTTGCATGAGCTTTTCAAAGAGCGGTGTCTCGTTCACATGTGCCGTCACCGATTGGCGCAGTGCCGATAAAATATCTCTAGCGTGACGCGTCACCGATTGACACGCCGTCTTTTGAGGTTCGTCGGTGGCTGACAGTTTCAGCATCTCCAGTTCCATAATCAGCCCTGTCATATCGTGGCCTACAGTATCGTGCAGTTCCCGTGCCACGCGCCCGCGCTCCTCGAGTTTTGCCAGACGCGCTACTTCTGCACGGGCTTCTTCCAGCGCCCGCTGCGATGCCCTAAGTGCGTCGTTGTTTTCACACAGCTTTTCATTGATGTGTTCGAGGTCTTCTTTTGCCTCCCGGTAGGAGCGCACGTAAAACAGCATCACCGCAAAGGTGGCAAACATAAAAGCGGTGAAAATCACCTCAGCTACCGACTGGTAATTCAATTGGTAGAGAAAACGGCGACTGAGCACATACGCCAGTGCGAGCAACGTAAAAATAGCGTACATCACGTGGTACGGTTTTTTTAGCGTCTGCATAACGTCTAAAATCACCACGCCGAACATCAGCAAAAAAAGCGGGCTCACCACGTACTGGGAGTAAAGGTTCAGTCCCAAAATCGCGCCGATGTCGATAAAGAATACTACGGGATGTGCTTTGCGGTTGAGAAATGTCGATGCACACAGTAGCGCCATCAATCCATAGAGCAACTGCGAGCGCGGCGGCATGGCGTTTTCAAACTGCATGGCGACGGCAAACAGCGCTGCGAGCATCGCCACTTTAAGCCATTTGTATTTCATAAGGGCCTCATTTCGTCGTTTTCTTTTTACTTTACCATATTAAGAAATTATGCTCAATTATAAACAATTTATAAAAGCCCTTGAATGTTCTGAATCATTCAAATATACTTTGAGTGTCTTGAGCAAAATCTGAAATAAAAACGTATTTTCTGAGGAGGAAATCATATGACTTTTGAAAAAGTAAAAAATCTTTTAGTAGAAGAATTAGACTTAGATGCAGATGAAGTAACACTTGAGAGCAAGTTAAAAGACGATCTCGGTGCCGATTCACTCGATATGGTGGACTTAATCATGTCAATCGAAGACGCTTTCGACATCAAAGTGGACGAGAGCCAAGCAGCTTCTATCGTCACGGTTTCAGACATCGTCAACTACATCGACAAACAATAATCAACCATCCCTTTAGTGAAAATCCCGGCAAATCCGAGGATTTTCTTTCTTAATATCGCGTTTTAGGAGGCCGTATGATTCATACATCCATTTGTGACTTACTTAAAATCGACCACCCCGTCGTACAGGGCGGGATGGCTTGGATATCCGACGCACAGTTGGCCGCTGCTGTTTCCAACGCCGGTGGCCTTGGCGTTATCGCAGGAGGCAATGCGGAGAAACACATTATCGCCGAGCAGGTGGATCAAATAAAAAATTTATCGGATAAACCGTTTGCACTCAATGTTATGCTCCTCAGTCCCTATGCAGACGACCTTATTGATTTGGCTATAGAAAAAGCGGTTCCCATCGTCATCACCGGCGCCGGAAGCCCAGGCAAATACGTCGAGCGCTTAAAAGCCGCCGGCATTAAAATTATCCCTGTCGTCCCCTCTGTTGCCCTTGCAAAGCGCATGGCATCGCTGGGGGTCGACGCCATTATCGTCGAAGGCACCGAAGCCGGCGGCCACGTCGGTGAACTCACCACGATGGCCCTCGTCCCCCAAGTGGTGGACGCCGTCTCCATCCCCGTTATTGCCGCAGGTGGCATTGCAGACGGCAGAGGCGCCGCAGCTGCTTTTATGCTGGGGGCAGAAGGGGTACAAGTGGGCACGCGTTTCTTAGTTGCCGACGAATGCACCGTTCACGAAGCTTATAAGAGCGCCGTCATCGGCGCCAAAGATACCAGCACCGTCGTTACAGGCAGAAGCACGGGACATCCTGTGCGCATCATTAAAAACAAACTCTACCGCCAGTACAACGCCCTTGAAAAATCCGGTGCGGACATCGAGGCCATTGAGGCGCTCGGTGCCGGGACACTGCGAAAAGCCGCTGTACTCGGAGATGTCACTTACGGTTCTATTATGGCCGGTCAAGTGGCCGGTTTGGTGAAGAAGCAAGAGAGTTGCCAAGCCATTATCGAAGATATTGTCACTGGCTGTCGCGTCGCCTACGACGCGATGAAACCGCGTTTTAAATAGGAGGCTCTATGAAAATCGGATTTGTATTTGCAGGTCAAGGTGCCCAGTGCACCGGTATGGGAAAAGACTTTTACGACGCACATGAAAGCGCGCGCGCTGTATTCGACAGAGCAAACCTCGCGCTGGGCTACGATTTGAAAACACTTTGCTTTGAGGGACCACAGGAAACCCTCAACCAAACGGAAATTACACAGCCCGCCATCCTGACGACCTCTGTCGCCATGATGAAAACACTGCAGGCTCAAGTTGAAATAACACCTGATGCCGTGTGCGGCCTATCGCTAGGCGAGTACACCGCACACGTTGCCGCCGGCAGCTTGGTCTTTGAAGACGCAGTTCAACTCGTTCAAAAACGCGGCAAGTTTATGCAAGAAGCCGTGCCAATTGGCGTCGGCGGCATGATCGCTCTCGTCGGCGCTTCCGTAGAAACGGCAGAAGCCATCGCCAGAGAAGCCTCTGATGCAGGCTGTGTCGAGGTCTGCAACTACAACTCACCGAAGCAAACGGTACTAGGAGGCGCACTGGAAGCACTGGCACATGCGAAAGCCATTGCCACTGAAAAAGGCGTGCGCCGCGTCATCGACTTACCGGTGAGCGCACCTTTTCATACGTCGATGCTCGCAGACGCCGAGACAAACCTTCGCAAGACCTTTGAAACCACCCGTTTTTACAATATGGAAACGCCGGTCATCAGCAACGTCGACGGCCGCATCGTCGCTTCGGAAAAAGCCATCGCCGAAACACTTGCCCGTCAAGTGACGTCTAGCGTCCGCTGGATCGATTGTGTCAACTCTATGAAAAAGATGGGGATAGAGACCATTGTGGCGTTCGGCCCCGGTAAAGCCCTTTCGGGATTCATCGGTAAAATCGACCGATCGATTAAAGTCATTTCCATCTACGATATGCCGTCGTTGAAAGAAGCGGTGGACACTTTGAAGACACTAAAAGAGGTCAAAACGGCCATCTAGATAGGAGACCAACATGCAAGTAGCTATTGTAACAGGAGCGACGCGCGGCATCGGAAAAACCGTTGCGCAAAGTCTCTCAGAAGCCGGGTACACCTTGGTGCTCAACTACCGTTCGTTATCCGACGATTTCAAAGCGTTTCTCGAAACGCTGAAGACACCCTACACCCTCGTTCAAGGCGACGTGCGCATCTACGACGAAGCGGAACTCATCGTCAAAACGGCCATCGATGCCTACGGCAAAGTCGACCTCTTGGTAAACAACGCCGGTATTACGCGAGACAATCTCGTAATGCGCCTCGACGAACAGGCTTTTGACGACGTTATCGAAACCAATTTAAAAGGCACTTTTAATTTAACCAAGCACGTTTCGCGGTACATGCTGAAGAAAAAAAGCGGCCGCATTGTGAACATCAGCTCTGTTGTCGGCATTAAAGGCAATGCCGGACAGTCCAACTACGCCGCTTCAAAAGCCGGCGTCATCGGCTTTACCAAATCTGTCGCCAGAGAACTTGCGCCGAGAGGCATTACGGTCAACGCTATTGCACCGGGGTTTATTGAAACCGATATGACCGACGCCATCTCCGAGGACGCACGCTCTGCGGCATTGGGACAAATTCCTTTCGGACGCTTCGGAAGTGCGGAAGACGTGGCCAACCTCGTCCTGTTCCTCGCATCTGAACAAGCATCGTATATCACAGGTCAAGTCATCGCCGTCGACGGCGGGATGGCTATGTAATTTATGGAGGTCAATATGAAACATCGCGTTGTCGTCACCGGAATCGGTGTGATATCCCCTATCGGTACGGGAAGAGAAACATTTTGGAACGCTATTAAAGCCGGTACATGCGGCATCAAAACCATCGAATCGTTCGATACAGCTGACTTCAAAGTTAAAGTAGCAGGTGAGATCAGAGATTTCGAGGTCAAGGACTACATTTCTAAAAAAGAAGCCAAACGTATGGACCGCTTCACCCATTTTGCCATTGGTGCATCGAAGTTGGCGCTTGAAGACGCCGAACTGACTATTGACGATGCCAACGCCGAAAAAGTCGGCGTCTACATGGGCAGCGGCATCGGAGGTCTGATCACCATTCAGGAAAACACCGATAAACTGTACGCCAAAGGTGTAGAGCGTATATCGCCGTTCTTTATTCCCATGTCTATTTCCAATATGGCCGCAGGTAACGTCTCTATTGAAGTCGGCGCTAAAGGGTCTTGTCTGACTTACAACACAGCGTGTGCCTCTAGTGCCAGCGCTATTGGCGAAGCCCTAAAAGAGCTTCGATACGGCGAACACGACGTCATCATCGCCGGTGGCACAGAAGCTTCGATTTCCCCACTGGGGATCGGCGGTTTCCAAGCGATGACGGCTCTCTGTGAGGCCCATGACCCCAACCGCGCATCCATTCCGTTCGACAAAGACCGCAGTGGTTTCGTTATGGCAGAAGGTGCCGCCATGCTCGTTTTAGAAAAGCTCGAGCACGCCCTCAAAAGAGGCGCCACCATCTATGCCGAACTGGTGGGCTACGGTTCAACAAGCGATTCCCATCACATCACCACGCCGGCTCCAGGCGGAGAAGGCGGCGCAAGAGCGATGAAAATGGCCATTCGTGATGCAGGTCTCGCACCGGAAGACATTAATTACATCAACGCCCACGGTACGAGCACCCCTTATAACGACATCTTTGAAACTGCGGCCATTAAAACGACCTTTGGCGACTGCGCACCAAAATTGCCGGTATCGTCTACCAAGTCCATGACCGGTCACCTTCTCGGAGCCGCCGGAGGCATCGAGTCCGCTGTTTGCGCCCTCGCCGTCAAAGACAACTTCGTCCCTGCAACCATCAACTTCAACGAAGCCGACCCGCTGTGCGATTTGGATTATGTGCCTAATAAAGGACGCGAGATGGAAGTGCGTTACGCACTCACCAACTCTCTCGGCTTCGGCGGGCATAACGCCACATTGATTTTCGGAAAATACGAGAAATAGGAGGCGCAATGTTAGACAGCAACGCCATTCAAAAAATACTTCCCCACCGCTACCCGTTTGTCCTCGTCGATAAAATCGTCGAAATTGTAGACGACCAAAAAATAGTCGGTATAAAGAATGTCACTGTCAATGAATATTTTTTTCAAGGACATTTTCCACAAGAACATGTGATGCCGGGCGTTCTCATTGTCGAGGCGTTGGCACAAGTCGGGGCAGTACTCCTGCTAAAAAAAGAAGAGAACCAAGGCAAAATCGCTTACTTCGCAGGCATAAAAAGCTGCAAATTCAGACGTAAAGTGGTTCCGGGAGACACCTTGAGATTAGAACTCGAGCTCATCCGAATGCGGGACGGCTACGGCGTCGGTAAAGCCGCTGCTTATGTCGGAGACGAAGCTGCGTGTACGTGTGAATTGTCATTCGCATTGTCATAATAAGTAAAAATAAGTAATGTTTTCACATATTTTATAGTTTTTTAACTTGTTTTATCAAATCTATGTTATAATAAGAACAACAGTTCATTTGTTGTTCTTATTTTTTTTAGGCAACAAGCATGGAGCCCAAAGACTTAGTCGTCAGTGAAAAACGCCTCATACGTTGTTCGATTAACATTAGGAAAAATAAAGAAAAGCGGACGTTTTACTTTTTTATTAATTAAATTTTACATTTGTTGTTTAAAAACAGTTTAATTTGGGCAATAAGATATAGGAAGTCTTTAAATTGTCTAGAGTTTATTGAATTTTCTAATAAACAGTGACAATTTTTAGAACCTTCACTTGCAAATCTATACATTTCAATTTATAATTATTTTAGGAGTGTGGTTGCTATGAAAGATAATAAAAACAAAATCCAAAGCATCTTGAAACAAGTCATGATTTTTAACGATTTTTATGAAGAAGTCATCCAAAACAACTTCATTAAAAATCAGAGTGCCTCTGTTAGCAAATTAGAATTCAGAATGTTGCATACCGTATATCGCCGCAAAGAACTCACCATATCAGAGCTATCAGAACTGTTGAACATCTCTTTGCCGAATTGCAGCAGATACATAAAAACTGCAATTGCAGACGGCTACCTTTACAAGCAAATCGACAGCGATGACAAACGCGTCTATTACATCACGCTGACGGAACAAGGCAAAATGATTGTGGAAAGCACGCTGAGCCGTTTTTCCAACGAAATGAGCCAGCAACTCGTCGACCTCGACGGCGCGAGTTTAGAACGCTTAGACGAATCTATGGCCAACTTAAACACTGTGCTCTCAGAAACGCTTTTACCACCGACACACAAGGGACACTAGCTTGCACGGACCTCGCAACGCACTGCGAGGTCTTTTCATTTTTTTGTCTGTAGAGGCGCGTTCTCAAAGGGTCGGCATTGCGCGCTTCTTATGATATTTTAAGAAAACTCCTAAGTCATTCCAATTAAAACCATGCTATAATGAAGTACATCAACCCATTAAAGGATAAAGGAGCTTTGCCAATGAAACGTCAATTGTTTAAGAACCGCGCCATTGTTTTGGCCTTTTCTCTAATACTGCTTATCACCCCTCTGAGTACGGCTTATGCCGCAGAGAACTTCCCCGTCGAATGGGACCTGTCGGGCATGTATGCAGATGAGGCGGCCTTTGACGAAGGGGTGGCATTTTTATCTGAAACGGCCGTCGAGGCGATGACGCGTTACAAGGGAAATCTCGCAGACGACGACACACTGCTCAAGTGTCTCGAACTCTACGAGAGCGCACAAATTGAAGCGACAAAACTGGTAACGTACGCTTCTATGCTCGAAGACACCGACAGCACCAACACGACCTATCAAGCGTTGCGTACGAGGGCTTACGATGCTTCAAGCGCCTTTGATAAAGCCAGCGCCTATTTGAACAGCGCGCTTTTAGAGCGCAGTGATGCCGAGCTTTCCGCATTGGCTGAGGCCCCGCGTTTTAAACGCTTTTCGAGTTTAATTCTCTCTGTCGCCGCAATGCGTGACACTGCGCTCAGCGAGGAGAGTCAAGCACTGCTCGCCATGATGACGCCCCTCGTCACGGCACCTGAAGAAATCTATTCTCAAGCGACGCTCTCCGACGCGCGCTTTGGGCAGTTTACCAACCACCTCGGCAATACGCGCACTTTTGATCCCGAATGGGACACGGTTTACCTGTATTCAGACAGTGCCAATATGCGCTCACGCGCCTTTGAAGCCCTTTACTCGCCCTATATCGACCAAAAGAACACGCTTGCAGCGACCTATATTGCAGAGGTTCAAAAGAATGCTTTTCAGGCAGAAGCCAACGGCTTTGACAGCAGCTTGGCCTACGCCCTCTCAGGTACAATAGACGTCGATGCCTACAAGACGTTAATTCAAGCCGCGCGCGACAACGTCGATGCGTATCAAGGCTATTTGCGCATGAAAAAAGAAGCGCTCGGTCTCGAAGAACTCACCACGTCAGACCTGTTGCTCCCCTACGGTACCGATTTTTCTAAGAGTTACCCTTATGAGGACGCCGTCAAAATGGTCACTCAGGCGTTAAAGCCCCTTGGTGACGACTACGCTCAAAAGTTAGGCGCCTATTTTAAAGAAGGCCTCATCGACGTCTATCCGGCCGACTACAAGACCACCTCACAGTATTCTTGGGGGGCTTACGGTTCACCGACATACGTCTTACTCAACTATGAAAAGACCCTTGCAGACGTCTCCACAGTGGCTCATGAACTCGGACACGCCATCCATCAGATTTATATTAATGAAAATCAGTCTTTCTTCGACACCCAGTTGACCCCGTTTCCGGCGGAAGTCACTTCGATTTACAACGAACTTCAGCTAATGGACTACTTGCGCACACAGACAGATGACGCTGAAGAACAGCTGGCTTACACACAAAACGAACTGGATTTTTTCATTCAAACATTTTTTGAACAAGTTATGCTGGCAGATTTTGAAATGCGCGTCCACGAAGCTGTGGACAACGGAGAGGTGCTGAGCTTAGATGTACTAAACCAATTGTTTAAAGAGACGGCGGCGCACTACTTCGGAGAGGAAGTAACCATTGAACCCTCTTATGAAACTTACTGGATGAGCGTGCCACATCTCTACCAAAACCACTATGTCTACGCCTATGCCATGAGCCTCGCAGCAGCACAAAAAATCAAAACCATTACAGATGTCGACGGCGTCTCAGCATACCTCGATTTTTTGAAAGTAGGCAGTTCACAAATGCCTCTAGACGCACTCGCTGATGTCGGCGTCGATTTTACAGACGGTGCTGTTTACGACGATGTATTCAATCAAATGCGCAGCTTAACAGCGCGTATCGACACAGCGCTAAAAGACCCTGAGCGCGTTTTAGAATACCCTGCGACCATGATTACGCTAGATGAAATTGAAGATTACTTCACTTATTACAATCTCGCAGGGGGCGCTGACGGCGACATGCGCGAGGGGGCATTTGCCCTACTCTTTGTCACGATGGCTTTTGCTGTGCTCCTCCTAGTCGGCATTACAATAGGCTTCATGCTCGCCTTAGTCTCTCGCTCAAAATACAAGAAAAAGGCACAGGCACTTGTTGAAGAAAACGATTATCTCAAGGCACAGAGGCTTTCAACTCCCGAGGACAGGGGATACGATGACGCCGATTGGCCACTGTAATTTAATACGAAACCAGACCTCTAAACCGGTCTGGTTTTTTTATCCCATACTGTGTGAAACCTTTAACTGATAGTTAACAAAACTTATAAACTGACGACTGGTCATTTTGAAACTTAAGTGTTACAATACTCAGTGGGTTGCACAACATATATTGGGAGGGAAAAACAATGGGAATTTTGTATGAATCAGCCGGTTTATCCGGTTGGGGAATTTGGCTTTTCGTGTTGTTTGCCTTGATGGCATTCAACGAATTCGGACGCGCCACCAAATGGGGCGGTATCGCGCTGTTTTTAGTGGTGCCGATTGTCCTCACTATTTTCGTTTGGCCAAAGACCGCTGCACCGGGCAACGAATACGGCACCGGCACTTGGTTTAACTGGGTAAAAACTTATTCTGCACTGGCAGGGTGCTTAGGCTTTATGGCCATGCGCTATAGACCGGCGCTTATGCAAAAAAAATGGATTCTTTACTTTCCGCCGGCTATTTTGGGACTCAACATTCTCGAAGCCGCCATCAGAGATTTTCAGGTATTTTCATATGGGGCCTGGAACGGCGCTTACATCGACAACCTTTGGATGATGTCCGGCCCGTGGAACATTATGAACGGCATCGCAGGGCTGTTAAACATCGTTGCCATCTGCGGCTGGGTGGGGATTTTCATTTCTAAAGACAAAACCAAAGATATGATCTGGCCGGATATGATCTGGGCTTGGGTCATTGCATACGACCTTTGGAACTTTGCTTATACTTACAATTGTATCGCCGACCACTCGTTTTATTGCGGCCTGGCCCTACTCTTGTCTTGTACCATCCCGACCTTTTTTATCAAAAAAGGCGCGTGGTTGCAGCACAGGGCACAGACCTTGGCACTTTGGATTATGTTCGTCATGACCGTGCCACAGTTTGCAGACCGCATTGCACCAGTGGCGACGACACACAACCCGACGGCGTTCTTTGCAGTAAGTGCCGTAGCACTGCTGGCAAACCTCGCATTGGTCATTTATCAGTTCTCTAAAATAAGAAGACAAAAATTGCACCCGCTCAAAGACGAACTCTATACCGATACAGCCGCATACCAGCGCGTCGTCGCAGAAAATACCATGGCTTAAAGCACTTATTAAAACCTCGTAATTGTTACGGGGTTTTAATTTTTTTGGGCATTGATTAATTCCGAGTGTTGTAGTATGATTAACATATGAATAATTGCTCATATGTTCAAATGTTTTTTTATTAACGGGAGGTACTATGGTAGCTGTAGAGACGTGCCAATGCACGGTAATCAACGATGCATCTGTCGCACTTGGAAAAGAAAAAGGTATTGATGAAAACACGGCTGTAGAGACAGCTAAACTGTTTAAGGCCCTTGGCGACCCCACGCGCGTTAAAATTTTGCAGTTGTTGTCACTCTCTGAAATGTGTGTCTGTGACATCACACACGTGTTAAACATGACGCACTCCGCTATATCGCATCAATTAAAAACGCTTCGACAAGCCGGGCTTGTTAAGAATAGAAAAGAAGGAAAAGTCGTATTTTACAGTCTAGACGATGCCCATGTCTTCAACTTGCTCACTCAGGGTATCGATCATATTGCACACAAATAGGAGTGAACTGCTATGGAAAAAATCAGTATTCGACTGGAAGGTCTCGGCTGCGCCAATTGCGCGGCAAAAATAGAAGAACGTTCTTCTAAAATCGAAGGACTCAGCAATGTCGTCGTCGACGTTTCGCGCTCAAAGCTCGTGGCGTTTACCGAAGCCAAAGACAAGACGCCGCTGGTCACTCAGGTAAAAGACATCGTCATGTCCCTTGAACCCCATGTTAAAGTCACACTAGAAGATCCCGATGCCCACCTCGGTCACGCGCACAGTAACGACTCGGGACGCACTCACGACAAACCGACGCTCTTACGCCTCGGTGGCGCCCTCTTATTGCTCATTCTGGGTATCGTCCTCGAGGACAAATCGGCTTTCGCACCGGCGCTCTTACTCGTATCGTACGCCATTGCCGGTTACAAGGTGCTCTGGAAGTCCCTTAGCAACATCAGACGCGGTCAGGTCTTCGACGAAAACTTCTTGATGAGTATTGCCACTATTGGCGCCATCGCCATTGGCGAGTATCCTGAAGCCGTTGCCGTTATGGTTTTCTATGAAATCGGTGAATACTTCCAAGGCCTCGCCGTTGCCCGTTCTAAAAAAGCAATTGGCGGCCTTATGGACATCCGCCCCGACGCTGCCAATGTCAACCGCGGCGGCTTCTGGATGACGGTGTCCCCTAGCGATGTCGCCGTCGACGAACTCATTATGGTAAAACCCGGCGAACGCGTGCCCCTAGACGGTATCGTCGTAGAAGGTACAGCCCTCGTAGACACGGCGGCACTTACCGGTGAATCTCTGCCTCAAGCGGTTAAACCCGATCAAAAAATACTCTCGGGCTCTGTGGTTCAAGACGGGGTTCTCAAGATAAAAGTCACCTCTGAGTTCTCTCAGAGTACTGTGGCAAGAATTCTCGACCTCGTGGAAAACGCCACTGCCAACAAGGCACAGGCCGAGTACTTTATCACTAAGTTTGCACGCTATTACACGCCGGTCGTCGTCTTCGCCGCTATTGGCCTCGCGCTGATTCCGCCGTTTCTACTCAATATGGGGACGTTTTCCGACTGGTTGTACCGCGGTCTCGTGTTCCTCGTTATCTCGTGTCCTTGTGCCCTCGTCGTCTCCGTTCCGCTAACCTTTTTCAGCGGCATCGGCAACGCCTCTAAAAACGGCATCCTCATTAAGGGCAGCAACTACCTCGAAGCGCTGGGCGGCATCGATACCGTCGTCTTCGATAAAACCGGCACATTGACTGAGGGCGTCTTTGAAGTATCGCGTCTCCACCTGTCAAAAGCGGGCAAAGCGCACGGTCGAGTGGAGAAGCTGGCGGCCCTGGCTGAAATGCACTCCAATCACCCCATTGCCAAGTCCATCGTCGCAAACTACGACGGCACACTCGATGAATCCGAGATTTTAAACTACGAAGAAGTCAGCGGTCACGGTATCCGCCTTACCACTGCAGAAGGCGTCTCCGTCGTCGGCAATCGCAAGTGGATGCGTGAAAACAAAATAGATGTAGAAGCCATAGACTCTGTACACACTTTGATTTTCCTCGCGCAAAACGATGTCTTCCTCGGCGCTTTTGAAATCCGAGACAAGGTTAAAGAAGATGCCAAAGCGGCCATTGAAGGCCTCAATCAAAAAGGCCTCCACACCATGATGCTCACCGGCGACCGAAAACCGGCTGCACAGGCCGTTGCCCAAGAACTGGGGCTCGAGTCGTTTGAAAGTGAACTCCTCCCTGAGGACAAGTACAACATCGTTTCCGGCTTAATTAAAGACGAAAAGAAAGTCGCCTTTATCGGCGACGGCATCAACGACGCTCCGGTTCTAGCAGGTGCTACTGTGGGGATTTCCATGGGAACCATCGGCAGCGACGCGGCCATTGAGGCTTCCGACGTCGTCTTAATGACAGACGAACCGCATAAACTGCTAAAAGCCATTGATATTTCTACACGCACCGTTAAAATCGTTATGCAAAATATCGTTATGGCACTGGGCATAAAATTTGCCATTATGGCGCTGGGCGTCGTAGGCGTCAGTTCCATGTGGATGGCCATCTTCGCAGATGTCGGCGTAACCCTTATCGCCGTACTCAACGCCATGCGTGCACTAAGATCTTAAAAAACAACTTTAAAACCGGTGGGTACCCAATGAGGGCTCACTGGTTTTTTCTATCTACCCCTTTGAGTATCCCCAACCTCCCAACACTCATGACCACGTTAGACAAAACCCTTTCCGACTTCAACAGCTATTAAAATTCCTTCATATTTCACGTGACATCTTGTCTCTCTATAAGGTTTTTGTTATGATGTTTCTACCCCCCATATAGGGGGTAGAATATAAGGAGGTCTTTATGTCTAAAAAAAGTCACATGTCTTGGTCTTGGGTGATTATCGTCAGCTTTTTTGTGCTCGGTGTAATCGATATGCGCTTCGGCATACTGGGAATGTTCTGTATGGGTGCCCCCATTTACCACGCCGTCAGGGGCCGCGGCAAAATCCACTGCGTCAAGTATTGTCCGCGTGGTTCGTTCCTCGGTAAATTTCTCGACAAAATCAGCATTGGTGCACCGATGCCCAAATGGATGACGACAAAGAGGTTTAAAAACCTATTGCTCGTTTTGATGCTCTCAGTTTTCAGCCTGGCCGTCTACCATTCCGGAGGTGATTTTCGCAAGCTCGCCGGCGCCTTTTTCAGATTTATGGGCATGTCGTTTATCGTCGGGATTCTCATCGGTATCGTCTTCAAGCCACGAAGCTGGTGCACTGTTTGCCCTATGGGCCACGCCACACACCTCATTAAGCAAATTCAGGTTAAAAACTCTAATGCCTAGTCTTTAGAGTTTTTTTGTTTGGTTAAACCGTTTACTTTCCTTAATATTTTAAACTATTCTTTTGGAAAAACAGCCAAAAATTTTACACGAATAAATTTCAAAAAAAGCTAGTATTTTCACGGTTATCTGTTATAATTAGTCTTGTGTAAAAAATAGTATTAGTATACTTAAAGGTTAATATTTTAAGTATTATTGCACTCATAAGGCGCGTATTAAGGAGGTTCATATTGAAAGGTTCTAAAAAAATTCAACTGCACGGTTTTAACAACCTCACCAAGACACTGAGTTTTAACATCTACGACATTTGCTATACCCGTTCTAGTGAAGAACGTCAAAAATACATTGATTACATCGACGAGCAATACAACTCCGAGCGTTTGACCACCATTCTAAAAGATGTTACAGAGATGATTGGTGCTCAAGTGCTCAACGTCGCCAAACAAGATTACGACCCCCAAGGCGCCAGCGTCACCATCCTCATCTCTGAAGAAGAAGTGCCGGAAAAAGACCTCGACCCCTCGTGCAACAAAGGGCTCCTAGTCAACATCCCCCAACATGTCGTCGGTCACTTGGACAAAAGCCACTTAACGGTGCACACGTATCCGGAATACCATCCTGACAACGGCATCAGTACGTTTAGAGTCGATATCGACGTCTCTACCTGCGGTCAGATATCGCCCCTCAAAGCCCTCAATTACCTTATTGACAGCTTTGAATCCGATATCATCACCATCGACTACCGCGTCAGAGGCTTCACAAGAGCTGCTTCGGGACAAAAGCTCTTTATCGACCACAACATCAACTCCGTTCAAAACTTCATCGCCAAACGCACTTTGATGAAGTATCAAATGATCGACGTCAACGTGTACCAAGAGAACATCTTCCACACAAAGATGATGCTCAAAGACTTTGAACTCAACGACTACCTTTTTGAAGTTAAAAAAGACGATTTGACCCCTAAGGAACAACGTGAAATCGAAAGCAAACTCACGAAGGAAATGAGTGAGATCTATTACGGTCGCAATATCCGAAAGATTTAGGAGGTGCGCCATGGGACTCGATCAAAATAAAACGCCGCTCTTTACCGCCATGAAGGCCTACCACCGGAGAAACGTCGTCCCGTTTGACGTCCCCGGACACAAGCACGGCAAAGGTCTCCGCACATTTGCCGATTACTTCGGCGACACCGTTCTCGAGCTGGATGTCAACTCCATGAAACCACTGGATTTTCTCGGCAACCCGACTTCTGTCATCAAAGAGGCTGAAGCGCTTCTCGCCGACGCCTTCGGTGCCGACAACGCCTTCTTCATCGTCAACGGCACGTCGTTTGCCGTCCAGACCATGATTATGGCGGTGGTTCAAAACGGCGACAAAATCATCTTGCCGAGAAATGCCCACAAGTCGGTAATCAACGCGCTGATTCTCTGCGGGGCACTTCCCGTTTTTATGGCGCCGGAGCTCGATACGGAAATGGGCGTTTCGCACAACATAACTATTGAAACACTCCGCGCCGCTTACGAGGCGCACCCCGAAGCAAAGGCGGCATTGTTTATCAACCCCACCTATTACGGTGCCACCTGTGATCTCAAGGCGTGTGTCGACTTCTGCCACGAGAAGGGCCTCTACGCCCTCGTAGACGAAGCCCACGGTACGCACTTTCACTTTAGCGACGCCTTTCCTATAAGCGGCATGGCGGCAGGGGCAGATTTCTCCGCCGTGAGCCTCCATAAAACCGGTGGCTCATTGACACAAAGTTCGGCACTATTGCTCAACACCCGGCGCATGGCGGCCCCCTATGTTCGAAAAATCATCAACCTTATGCAAACCACCAGCCCATCGTACCTTTTGATGGCATCGCTCGACCTCGCCCGTCATCAATTGGCCACACGTGGCAGAGAACTGCTGGCACACACACTGGCTGTTGCCGACTACGCCAGAGACGCCATCAACGCCATCGACGGCTGTTACGCCATTGGCAATGAGGCCGTGGGTTCCCCCGGCGTCTACGCTTTTGATCCGACGAAACTCAGCGTCACCACGCGCAACATGGGCCTCAACGGTATGGAACTCTACGATTTGCTCAGAGACGACTACAACATCCAGATGGAAACCGGCGACGTCTACAACTCGCTGGCCATTCTCAGTCTGGGCGATGACTACGACGGGGTAAACGCTCTTATCGACGCTCTAAAGACGATTCGCAGCAAACGCACCGAAGTCAAACGGCTCGACTATAAAAAAATCGATTTGCACTACCCTGAAGTGGTATTAACACCAAGAGAGGCGTTTTACGCCGACAAAGAAATGGTGCCGCTTGAAGACACCGTCGGCAGAATTAGTGCCGAATCCCTGATGAGCTACCCGCCGGGGATTCCCGTCGTCAGTTACGGCGAGCGCATCAACGCATCCGTTGTCGCTCAAATCCAACTGTTTAAAGCGTCTCACGGGATTATCACCGGAATGGAAGACCCAGATGCAAACTTTATCAAAGTGATTAAATAAGGAGGCTTCACATGGAATTATGGTACACTGAAAAACACACCGATACAGTGGACTTTTCAATTAAAGTTACAGAACATTTCTATACGGCAAAAAGCCCTTTTCAGACCATTGACTTCTTTAAATCAGAAGAATTCGGCACGTTCTTTACCCTAGACGGCTTAATGATGGTCAATGAAAAAGACGAGTTCGTCTACCACGATATGATTACCCATGTGGCCATGGCCACCAACCCGTCTATTAAACGCGTGCTCGTCATCGGCGGCGGCGACGGCGGTACAGTAAGAGAGTTGACCCGCTACGCACATATTGAAAAAATCGACATGGTGGAAATCGACGAGATGGTGGTACGCGCCTGCGAAAAATACTTGCCGCTCACCGCATCCAAACTCGACGACCCGCGCGTGACGCTGTACTTTGAAGACGGTCTTAAATTTATCCACGGCAAAGAGAACGCCTACGACTTGATTTTAGTAGACTCCACCGACCCCATCGGTCCCGGCGAAGGGCTGTTTTCAGAAGCGTTTTACACCGATTGCTTCAAAGCGCTTTCAGAAGACGGCATCCTCGTCAACCAGCACGAGAGCCCTTACTACCCGAGCTATGCAAGAGAGATGAAGCGCTCACACAGTAAAATCAAAAAGATTTTCCCAATCAGCAAAGTCTACCAGTTCCACATGCCAACATACCCTTCGGGACACTGGCTGTTTGGCTTTGCCTCTAAGAAACTCGATCCAATTGCCGATTTCAATAAAGAGAAATGGGAGAGCTTCGGCATCGATACGCGCTACTACAACACCGACTTGCACACCGGCTGTTTTGCACTGCCGACATTTGTAAGACGCATGCTCGAAGAATAGAGGCGCCTATGCAATCCAATACCCACACATTTATTGGCTGCGACAGCCCTTACGAAGAAGCGAAACTGATTATCTTCGGCGCCCCGTTTGATTCCACGACGTCGTTTAGACCCGGGACGCGCTTTGCTTCCGACTACATTCGAATGGACTCTTTCGGCCTCGAAACCTACAGCCCGTACCTCGACAAAGACCTAGCAGATTACCCGCTCACCGACGTCGGCAACCTCGATTTGCCCTTCGGGAATGCGGAAAAATCACTCAAGTGTATCGAAGATACAGCTGATCGCGTGTTGTCCGACGGCAAGATCCCCTTTTTAATCGGCGGCGAGCACCTCGTTTCGCTGGGGAGTATCCGAGCGGCTTACAAACACTACCCAAACATGGTGCTGCTGCATTTCGACGCCCACACCGACCTGAGGGACCATTACATGGGCGAACCCCTTTCCCACGCAGCGGTTATCCGGCGTGCCTGGGACTTTATGGGCGACGGCACCATCTATCAGTTCTGTATTCGATCAGGAGAACGCGAGGAGTTCAACTGGGCAAAGACCCACACGCATCTCGAAAAGTTTACTTACGAGACGCTAGGGGCCTCTGTGGCCGCTATCGGTACTGAAACCCCTGTGTATATCACCATCGACCTCGACGTCTTTGACCCGTCGATTTTCGCCGGTACCGGCACCCCAGAACCAGGCGGTATCTGGTGGCACGACATGATGGCGATTTTAAAAACCGTACAGGGGCTCAATATCATTGGCGCCGATGTGGTGGAACTGTCGCCGCATTACGACCCCACGGGCGTGAGTACGGCAACCGCCTGTAAGGTAATCCGCGAACTGATGTTGACGATTTTGAAATAAGTGCTTGCTGTAAAGGCAATAAAAAAAAGACTTAAACCGTTGCGTTTAAGTCTTTTTAAGTGCGCCGCTTTCCAGCGGCGCTTTTTAACCAAACCGTTCTATTACAAACGTTCAAAATCCTTCTTCGTTACAATTTTAAGCCCCAGTACCGCCGCGCCATAGAAGCCCGCTGCGAGGACAATTGAAACAAACAAGCTAATGACCAGCCCCTTGCGGCCGACCACCATACCCGCCACGAAATCGTAGCTGAACTTTGCAATCACTGCCATAAACACATTGATGACCAGTGTCATGCCGATTTTTTTAACCACTTCGGCCTCAGGTGCTTGAAGTTTAAACACCAGCCTGAGGTTGAGCAACGACGCCACCATGTACGCAAGAAGCGTGGAAATCGCCGCGCCGTCCACATTGACAGATGGCATTCTAATGAGCAAGAAACCGACGACGACTTTAATTACCGCGCCGATGACCAGATGGCGCACAGGCTCTTTGTACGCATTGAGCCCTTGCAAGATACTGGTTGTCGCCAAATAAAGCGATAGGAAAATCGTACCGACGCCGAGCAGTGCCAGTACCGACGACGCATCCACCATAAGCTCTGCCTTTGACGGGTAGAGGAGCATCAGAATCGGCTCCGCCAACGTGGCGATGCCAAGTCCCATCGGCAGCCCCAGCACAAGCGACAAGAGCACGCCCAACCCCACTTGATGCCGGAGTTCTGTTTTTTTCTGAACAAAGGATTCCGCAATCATAGGCAACAAGCTCAGTGAGAGCGCTGAAAACACGATTTGCGTCAAATTGACAATCGGTGCGGAGTAACTTGAAATATACGAGTAGAGCACTTTTGCCGAATCCCCCATGCCGATGCTGTAGAGAATTCGCTGAACCATAACGCTGTCGACAATGGCCAGAATCGGCAAAATAGAAGCGCCGACGGCAACCGGTGCCGCAATCTTGATAATCTTCTTAGCCAGTCCCTTAAAGTCTCGAACTTTTTCCTTTTGAATGCCAATGGTCTTTTTAAACCTGTAGTTGGCGTACAGCCAACTGGCAAAGGCACCGAACAGCGCCCCTGAAGTCGCCGCACCTGCGAGTTGCGCGTCTCCAAACTGAAGGCGTGCCACGATTACCACGGCGCCGATACCGAGTACCACGCGTGCCACTTGCTCAATCAGCTGGGCATTGGCATAGTATTCAAGGCGCTGATGGCCTTGGAAAAACCCTCTGAAAACGGCGTTGAAGGATACGAACAACGTCGCAATCCCCAGTACGTAAAACGAATACACCGTTCCCGGCTCGTTGAGCATACCTGAAATAACCCCGGCACCGCCGATTAAGAACAGCGCCGACAAAAGACCGAAACCGCGCATTAACCACGACGACACCACGTAGACTTCCATCTGACCGCGCTTATCATCCAGTGCAATAGACTCTGCGACGAGTTTCGCAATAGCCGCCGTCACAGAAACCGATGACAGCGTAATGAGAAATGTGTACCAAGGGTAAGCGAGGCCGTAATAGGCCACGGCATCTTCCGACATAAAATGAACGAGGGGTATGCGGTAAGTGGCGCCGATTATTTTAATCAGAACCCCTATAATCCCCATAATACCTAGATTCTTTGCAAATTTATTTTTCATAGTACCTCTTTTTCTACAATTGGACGTAACGCCCTTTATTTAGCGAATAGTCTTATTATAGCTCAAATTTCAGTTCTGATAAAGTCTTATTTACCCATGAGAAACAAATCTGCTGTGACAAGTGCCGTCATCGCACGGACGACGGGAACCCCTCTAACGGCAATACAGGGGTCGTGGCGACCCTCAATGGCAAACGCCACCTCTGTCATCGACTCAAAATCCAACGACGTCTGCGTCATTGCAATCGACGGCGTCGGCCTAAACACACATCGATGCGTTACCGGCATACCGTTTGAAATGCCGCCGTTAATGCCCCCCGAGGCATTGGTACGCGTCTGAACACAGCCGTTGTTTTCGTAAAAACAGTCATTGGCCTCAGACCCATGCATTTTAGACAGCTCAAAGCCCGCGCCGAAGTCCACGCCTTTGATCCCCGGAATACCGAAGAGCCCCAGAGCCAAACGCCCCTCGATGCCGTCGAAAGTCGTACCGCCGAGACCCACAGGCAATCCGGTAATCGCCGTCGACACAATCCCCCCGACAGAGTCGCCAGAGCGTCGCGCCGATTCAATAGGCGCCGTTAGTCGCGCATCTAAACAGCCGTCTTCAATTTCTGCCGGCGACACAGACACCGGTCCCACCGAGACGAGTCGACTCTTAATCTCTATGCCCTCGGCGCTTAAAAATTGCTCCGCCAAAGTGCCCGCCGCGACGACGCCGGCTGTAAGCCGCGCCGAAAAATGACCGCCACCCCTGTAGTCGTTGTGTCCACCGTATTTAACAGCACCGGTGTAATCCGCATGGCTCGGTCTGTATCGCCGTCTGAGGGCCTCGTAGTCTTTTGACCGCTGGTCGCGGTTTTCTATAAATACCGTCAGCGGTGCACCGGTGGTGACATCGTCCAAAACGCCACTTAGAAATCGCACCTCATCGCCTTCTCGTCGCGGCGTCGTCAACCCCGATTGACCCGGACGACGCTCTGCCATCCGGCGCTCGAGCAACGCCCTATCGATTTTTATCCCCGCCGGCAGCCCCTCGAGCACACAGCCGACACCGGTGCCGTGAGACTCGCCAAAAAGCGTCCATTTTAACAGTGTCCCCATCATCGACAGTCACCACCCAGCTGCTTAAAGACTTCCCAGAACGACGGGTAGGATTTTTTCACGTGTTCTGCACCTGAAAGCACCACATCGCCTTCTGTCTTTAAAGAGGCCACCGCCAACGCCATGGCAATGCGATGATCGCCCCAAGCGTCTACCGATGCACCGGTTAAAGTCTGTTTGCCACGGATTATTAGGCCGTCTGCCACTTCTTCGACATCGGCACCGAGTTTCGCGAGCTCGCATGCCATCGCATGGATGCGGTCGGACTCTTTAAGGCGAACGCGCTTCCCACCGAACAGCACTGTCTCCCCCTCAGTCAGCGCCGCTTTTACCGCGAGAATCGGCAACAAATCCGGACAATCGGTAACGTCGAGACGCCTCTCTTCTCTGTTAAAGGCCTCGATGTACGAAACGATAACCCGATCGCCCTGTTCCGAATCCACCGCGATGCCCTTGACGTCAATAGCCGCGCCGAGACTCTGCGCAACTAGCCAAAATGCCGCTTGTGAGTAATCGCCTTCAACAGTTGCTTTTTCGGCGCAGTAACGCTGGTTTCCGCTAATTTTGTACGTGAAGTCATCGACACTCTCCACACGTATGCCAAATGCCTTCAATACGGAACAAGTCAGGTCGACATAAGGCTTTGACTCATACGGCGGCTCAACGCGCACTTCCGAGGGCCCGTCTAGGAGCGGAAGTGCCATCAAAAGCCCTGTGACAAACTGCGAGCTCACATCGCCGGGAATAGAGAATACGCCACTTTTAAAGCCGCCTTCAACAGCGAGCGGCAACAAGCCGTCTGCTGTTTGATAGGCGATGCCCTTTTCCTCGAACAACCGGTAATACGGCGTTAGTGGCCGCTCGACGAGACGTCCCCGCCCTTCAAATGTACAAGAAGGTGCCAAAAAAGAAAATGGGATTAGGAACCTGAGCGTCGACCCCGATTCGTTGCACTGAAAGCGAGCGCCCTCGGCACAGAGCGTGCCGCCCTGTGTATAAAATTCTCGAATTTTAGGGTTATCCACAATGTAATAACCGCTCTTGCCTGCAACGGGGGTTAATACAGCGCCCAGTTGCTCTAAAATGCCTCGTGTTGCGTCGATGTCCTCTGAGACCATAATCGGTCCCACTGTACAAGGCACTTCAGAAAGGGCCGCTGCAATCAATACCCGATGCGACAAACTCTTAGATGGGGGCACCACAACTTCTCCGCGAAGTTGGGCGCCGCCAATTAGCCTCAATACACCCTTACGCATATAAAAGTCCTCCTTTAAGCAAATCGTATAAAGCATCCTCTGACAAACATTCCCGTTCCAACTTGCCAATCTCCGAAAGCCGCATCCAGACAATAGACGCATCGACGTTTTTCTTATCGCCTTTCATCAAAGCCGTCAGCGCGCGAAGATCTACCGTTTCAGGCAATTGTTTAGGCAGTGCCAATCGGTCGAACAGCGCCGAGAGCGCTTCGTATACACCGGCCTCTAAAGCGCCTTCTAAACGCGCCCGCTCCACTTGTACCCAAAGCCCGATGGCTACCGCTTCGCCATGTGTGTACGTCTCAAAATTGCAGTACTGCTCAATGGCATGTCCCACCGTGTGACCGAAATTTAGCGTCTGTCTCAATCCCACATCGCGTTCATCGGCTTCGACAACCCGCGCTTTAATTTGGGCGCAGGTACAAACGATTTCTCGCCAAAAGGCATCCAGCGCTATTTCGTATCGCCACGCCAAGTGGTGGGCAAAAAGCCGTTCTAAAAGCGCTTTGTCCATGCCGATGGCGTATTTGAGCACCTCTGCCATGCCGCTGTTCAATTCCCTTTCAGGGAGTGTTTTTAGAAAAGCCGTACAATAGACAATAGCCTCCGGCTGATAAAAGCTGCCCACGTTATTTTTGCCGCCGAGAAAATCGATGCCGACCTTCCCGCCGATGCTGCTGTCCACCATCGCCAGCAGTGTGGTGGGCACTTGAACGAACCGCATGCCGCGCCGATAGGTCGCCGCCGCAAAACCCGCTACATCGCCGACGACGCCACCGCCTACTGCAACGAGATAATCGTCGCGCTTCAGGCCCGCTTTGTGCAAGGCCTCTAATATTTCTGCGTAAACCGAAACATTTTTGCTTTTTTCCCCCGCCTCAATGACGACAACAGGTTCGCCTTCAAACAGTGTGGGGTAGAGTTCAAAGACATGTGCGTCGGTGACCAACAAGCGGTTTCGACCTTTGCAAACGGCCTCGATACACGTGTCTAACGCCTCTAAATTTTCTAAGTAAAAAGGGATTTCATTATCATTTAAATGCATTTTAAAAAAAGTGGTCATCTTCATGTCCCTCCTTATCGTGTGTTCCACTTATTTTACCACAGTTTTTAGCGAAATGTGCAATTGTGTTTTTAGGGCTGTTGATGCTATAATATTAAAAAGAATATGAGGAGGGGTTATGCAAAAAAACATTATCGTCACGTTGCTTTTTGCCATTGTCATTGCGCTCTTTGCGATTTTAAACGCAGGTGCGGTTCCCGTCAATCTGATCTTCGCTAAAGTTCAAATATCTGCAGCTCTGGTTATTTTAATTGCGGCGAGCATCGGCGCCATTATCGTCTACTCCATCGATGCCATTGCGCTTTTCAAATACAAGAAGATTATCAAAGGCAATGAAAAGACCATCGAGACGTTGACGAAAGAACTGGACGCACTTAAAGCATCTGCGGCAGCCGAAGCGGAAAAACCTGCCGAGCCCGTAGTACAAGCGACACCTGAAACACCTGACGACCAAGTGTAAAATCATTAAAAAATCCGACAACTGTCGGATTTTTTTAGTGGCCTCACGATGCTTTTACACGACGTATAAGGTCTATCGCCATGAGATAGCCTCCGAGGACAACGAGCCCTACTGTCACCCCACGCGTCAGTGATGGGTCTATGAACACTACCGATTGATTGAACCCGCCGCTTAAAAATGCCGCTATATTACCGCCATAGGCGATGCCTAGAAAAATAAGAACCACCCCTATGTAACCCTGCGCCTTTTCAAAAGAAAATCGCTTTCCGGCACTTACTGCCACAGTCTTCATGCGCGCATAGTCTTTAGTCCACATACTGTCCTCCCAACGGCCAATTGCCATAGTTGCACACTTCTATCCATCTTTCAAATCCATAACTTTACATCTATAGGATACCACATGCCGTTTAAAACACAACATACCGCCTATAAAAAAACGCCTGAAAAACAGGCGTTTTGTAAAACTACTCGTCGACAGACAGTTCTAAATGCTCAACCAACCATCTTGCAACGGCTTCGTCACCATTATGTCCGATGATTTCGCGATGCGGTAATTTCTCAATTAAAATCGGATTGGCGTTTTGCATAACCTTGCCGTGGGGCAGAACGGAGAGCATCTCCAAGTCGTTGAGACCGTCGCCAAAAGCCACCACTTCTTCTGCCTTGAACCCATGAGCTTCGAGCGTCTTTAAAATAGCGTCGCCTTTGTTAGAGCCCTTCGGCATGATTTCCAGACACTCCGGCATAGAGAATGTCCAATCAACCACATCCCCAAATGCCTCATCTACTGCTTTTGCAATCGGCAACAACTTTTGATGCTCTAATGACGTGTAAAAAATCTTATTGACCGGCTTGTGCAAATGGTCCTCAAAGCGACACAAAGTGTACTTAAAGTCTTCATCGGCGTAATAGTTTTCAAAGACTTTGTCTTCGCGTTCCATCAACCACAGCTCCCCTTGATAAAGGTTTTGATAAACGCCGCTGTCAAATGGCAACGCCAGAATCCCCTCTACCGCCGCTCGCGGTATTTGCTCTTCTCGCGTAAGTGCTCCTGAAGCGTCTGAAACGGTCGCACCATTGGCTGTAATTAAAACGGTTTCAACATCCAGCTTTCGGCTGATGCCCTTGGCATCGCTATGGTGTCTGCCTGTGGCAATCCAAAAGTGATACCCGGCTTCTTTCACCGCTTTTACAACGCGTTTTGTATAAATGCCCAATTGGTGATCCGGCATTAAAAGCGTGCCGTCGAGGTCTGATATCACCACTTTAATTTTATCCTTCATTACTATACAATTCCTTTCTGTTTCCTCTATGTTTGGGCACCATTATACCACAGTTTGAAGGCCAATGGACTTTAATATTCTTTTCGCTTAGATGACCGACGGTTTAAGCGCTTCAATTTGTGCGCACGCCGCGCTTCTTGAAACGCGATTTCTCGGTTGAGTTTCTCAAACCGTTTGACCTCTTCTCTGGTGAGTGTGCCGTTTAGAATCGCCGCCTCGACAGCGCAACCCGGCTCGCCTTTGTGTCTGCAATCGTTAAATCGGCATTTGTCTTTAAGTGCCTCAATTTCTGAGAAATGCTTAGCCATTCCCACCTCGGCATCCCAGAACTGTATTGTCCGCATACCGGGGGTGTCCATAATGAGCCCACCGCCCTCTAGACGTACCAGTTCTCGGTGGGTCGTCGTGTGTCGACCCTTGCTGTCGTTTTCTCGAATGCCCTGTGTCTTTAAATACACATCGCCGAGAAGCGCGTTGACCAACGACGATTTGCCCACGCCGGATGAGCCCAAAAGCGCCACTGTACGGTGGCCTTTAAAATAGACCTCCAATGCCTCCAGCCCTTCTCCGGTGTGACTGCTCACTACGTGTATCGGCTCAAAGGGCGCTACTGTCCGCACCGTTTCAATTTTCGCCTCCACATCGTCGCATTGGTCGCTTTTCGTCAGGACGACGACGGGAATTGCACCACTTTCATAGGTGGCGATTAAGTAACGCTCCAACCGTTTCATATTGAAGTCGTAATTCAGCGACTGCATCAAAAAAACAGTTTCCATATTGGCGGCGACAATCTGCTCTTTCACTTCTATGCCTGCCGCCTGTCTCGAGAACTTGGTCTTCCTGTCAAGGCATTTCACCAGTTCTACGTGCTCTGAATCCCCCAGTGTGCGGACGATTAAAAAGTCGCCCACGGCCAAGGGCGCCGCCCCTCTTTCTAGCCATTTCTCGCCTAAATCTGTCACCACTTTGTAGCGCATACCGAAATCCGCTACAATGCGGCCGCCCATACCATCTGATACGCCGTCGAGCCAAGTCTTGTTAAATCCATAGTATTCTATCATGTGTTCACCTCATATTTTCTTAATTTTGGGTACAAAAAAACCGCAGACCAATCTTCTGCGGTGTTCACTTTCGATTTAATTTTAAGCATAAAAAAACACGCCTTCCAAGCGCGCAGTTAAAACACGATTCAGATTGCCGGAGTTGGTGCACAGCATCACACTGCGCGCTATTCAGTTATCCTATAAACCCTCCAAATAATACAGTCATCATTACACAACTCCTTTCTATAAACACAACTATCAGTGACTCTTTCAGTATAATTTGTTTTAAATAGTTTGTCAACATCTATTTATTCTGAATATTCTATTGACTCTTTCTGTATAAAGGTTACAATAAAGTAAAAGCACCACCACATCTCATATAGGAGGTTTTTTTATGTTCGTATTTCAATCTGCACAAGACGTCATGACGTTTATTCAGGAAAACGACATCACCATCGTCGACTTTAAAATCATCGATATGAAAGGTCGATGGCATCACCTCTCCATTCCCGCAGAACGCTTTGATGAAAAAGTCATGTCCGACGGCATCGGCTTCGACGGCTCGAGCTATGGCTTCTTAACCGTTGAAAAATCCGACATGGTCTTTATCCCGGATTTAGACACCGCATTTATCGACCCCTTCACGCAACAAAAGACCTTGGTCTTTATCGCCGATATCTACAGACTTAAAGACGGTTTAAGAGAGCGATTTGAAGACGATCCGCGCTTCATGGCGCAGAAAGCGGAACAATACTTAAAGGATTTGGGCATTTGCGATAGAGCCCTCTTCGGCCCGGAATTTGAATTTTACGTTTTAAATCACATTTCATACAACACGAGCACCAACCACATGGAACTCAAGATTGATTCCAATCAAGCAATTTGGAACGCCGGCATCTCCGATAGACAAAATCTCGGCGCTCACGTCCCGGGTCACGGTGGTTACCACGTCGACCTGCCCTTTGATTCCAGCTACAATTTTAGAAACGAAACAGTCCGCCTTTTAGAAGACAACGGCGTTCCTGTCAAATACCACCACTCTGAAAACGGCGGTCCCGGTCAAGTCGAAATCGAAGTCGAGTTTGCCACGCTATTGGAAATGGCCGACCGCACGCAAAAACTCAAATACGTCCTCAAGAACAACGCACTCAAGAACAACTTGACGACGACGTTTATGCCGAAGCCATTCACCGACGAATGCGGCAGCGGCATGCACATCCACATGCACTTTTTCAACGGTGAGACGCCATTGTTCTACGACAAAGACGGTTACAGCCAACTCAGTCAAACGGCCCTCTACGCCATTGGCGGTATTCTGAAACACGCCAGTGCACTCATGCCTTTCACCAACCCGAGTACCAACTCCTACAAACGTCTGGTTCCCGGGTATGAGGCGCCTGTGAGCATCTGCTACGGCACAGCCAACAGAAGCGCTGTCATTCGGATACCAGGTTATGCCACAACACCGGATGCCAAGCGGTTTGAACTGCGTTCCCCAGATGCGACGGCCAACCCGTACTTTGCGTATACCGCCATGTTGATGGCCGCTATCGACGGCATTGAAAACAAAATTGATCCGACAGTTGAAGGGTTTGGTCCACTGGACATCAACTTGTATAAGCTCAGTGCAGAAGAGCAAAAGCAGATAAAATCGCTTCCGACTTCGCTTGTAGAAGCTTGCGAAGCGCTAAGCGACGACCACGAATTTTTGCTTAAAGGCAACGTGTTCTCAGAAAACCTCATCCACAACCAGATGGCGCGCCTACAGAAAGAACACCTCTACATCCAGTCGCTGCCGCACCCTGAAGAATTTAAGTTGTACTATGAACTCTAGTGTACTGTATCGTTCACAATTAAAAAAACTGCACATCTACTCTGCATCATTGCGGCGTTAAAATCTCTCGACAATGTCCCGCATTGTCGTCGATATTTTGCCTTGCACTGATACAAACTATCTGGCAGTTTTAATTAAATCTCAACGAGACAGTACACTAGTCTATTGAAAAGCCAGCCCAAGAACTTTGGGCTGGCTTTTTTACTTCTGATGTAACTCAAATCGTCCGCTACGAGGCCCCGCCGTAAGGTCTATAGCCTGAAAACTCCGTTTGGAAAACCCCTTCACCACCGGTGTACGCCGCCATTTCAAGGGCGAATGTTCTGCTGGTCTCCACCGGAATCACACCGGTGATTGTCGCGTTTTCACCGACAAACTGCGGGGGTGCCACTGATCCCCTGGACTTCAGCACTTCTGAAACCACCTTACCGACGGCACTTCGAGGGACATAGGCGGTATAGGCCAAATAGGGCTCTAAGCGGGTAAGTGACACGTCTTTAAGTGCTTTTTCAAGCACTTCAGATGCCAAGTGGCGAAAAGCAGACGGCGTGCTCATGACGCTGTCGTACTCAGAGTACACAAAACACACTTTCATATCGGTCAGTGGCCATGTGTCGACACCTTCTTCGGCGCGTTTCATCACCCCATCCCTTACCGCGGTTTGAAAAGACTGTCTTAAATCGCCATACGATACTTGGGTCTCGTACTGAATACCGCTCCCTACCGGCAAAGGAAGCACCTCGAAGCCAATGGTCGCCGCATAGTGCGTGTCTTTGTACATATAGCATGTTGCAGAAGCCGCCTCGGCAGGCGTCTGTTTGAAGAGCGTCTTCGGCGACCCGGTGACAACGCTCAATTGAAACCGCTCTTTTATAGTTCTCTCTAAAATTTCCAGCTGGACTTCTCCAAAAAGCTGAACGCCAATGGCCTCTGTACGCGGATTGATCTCAAACCGCACAAAGGGGTCTTCGTCTGCTAGAACGGTCAATGCTTCGAGCAATGACCGGCGCTCAGAAGCTTCTGCCGGCGCCAAAGTTGTCACCAGTGTCGGCGTCCCCAGCGACACCTCTACCTCTGGTTCAGACGCTTCTGCGCCCAATCGGTCACCGATGCCGATTTCTCCAGTGTAAATTAACACGATGTCCCCTGCATACGCCGCAGCTGCTGTCACAGGCTTCGCCCCTTTTAAGGCCGCCATTTTGAGAATTTTAAAGTGCCGCTCAGTACCGGCCACGGGGTAAGTCTCTCTTAACGCCAAAGTGCCGCCTTCTATTTTAACGTAACAACGCCTGAGCCCCTTCTCATCTCGGTCGACTTTGTAACATTTTGCCGACAACACCGTGGTGCGCTCCGGTGCACACAGTGTTGCAAGCACCTTTAAAAGCGGCTCTATGCCGATGCCATGCAAGGCGGAACCGTGTAAAACCGGAAAGCACTCCCCCTTGTTAAACACTTCTTTTAACGCTTCTTGAAAACAGGCGGGTTCGACATCACCTTTCAAATACGCGGCCATATAGCGGTCGGATACGTAGGCGAGTCGTTCGTCGCCTGTCTGCGGTGCGAGAGTTATATCGCGCGTCCCCTCACCACCTACTTTCTGTAGCGGTACAAAAGCTTCTGTCAGATACATTTCAATTTGCTCATAAACCCTCTCCAAATCGACTCCGGTTCTGTCGACTTTATTTACAAACAGCAACGTCGGTATCTTTAAACGTCTCAGCGCACTAAAAAGTACCCGCGTCTGCGCTTGTACCCCTTCTTTAGCGGAAATGGCGAGCACCGCTACGTCAAGCGCCGCCAGCGACCGTTCTACCTCTGCTATAAAATCCATATGTCCCGGCGTATCGAGTAAGTAAAACTGCGTCTCCTGCCATTGAAATCCCACCGTTACAGCATTGACCGTAATGCCGCGCTCTCGCTCAACCGACATGAAATCCGTGACGGTGTCCCGTTTGTCAACGCGCCCAGCTTGTGGAATGGTTCCCGTCTTATAGAGCAACTGTTCTGTTAATGTCGTTTTCCCCGCATCTACGTGGGCGACAATACCCACACTTATTTTATGTTGAAACATCTCATCGTCTCCTCTTCGCGTCTGGCACCCTATCATTTGCCAAAAGTGCAAAAGACAGTGCCCTAATTTTAAGCACAAAAAAACCACAGTCTTTTACTGCGGTAGTCTTTTTAATGGCGCTTCAAAAAAGCTTTGAGAATGATTCAAATACTTACCGCAGAAGCAGTCTGCGGCGAGAAAATAGTGATGTTCTCCTTAAAATAACCCCAGCTGCAAAGATGTGTTGTTTAAATCCGTTGTCTGCTTTTTGTTTCTCATCTTTGCACCCTCCTTTTCTATGATGGTTCCATTATAGAGGCTTCCACCCCTTCTAGCAAGTTCCTTGAAAGACTTGTCACCAAATTGTAATAAAGTTCAGAACTGTTGCACAATTTACTCATGTGAGGGCCGTTTTGAAGGGCTATAATGACAGTAATCTAATACATAGTCAGCTTAAAGTTGCCTACTTCAAAGTATGCAAAGAAACCGACCCTACAAAAGAGGGCATCAGAATAAAGACATTTGGGAGGTCATTTGATGAACTTTCACTGCATTCAAGGTTACGGGCCACTTTCAGAACATCAAAAACGCCTATTTCGAAAAGTCTATGACAACCATCGGGCGACGCTAAGCTCTAAAAAACGGAAGGCTTATGTGCCCATTGCCCTTATTGACGAAAGCGAAGAACGGTATTTCAAAGTGATTTTTAAAAACGGCGATTGGCTCAGATACCGTTACGACGGCTCATGGTGCTGAAGGAAAAAGAACATGTGTGCCCATTGACACGCGCGTCTAGGAAACGCTTTTTGTGACCAATGACTTTCATTGGGTTGAACGCCCTATAATACAATTGTATAATAGTGTAAATAAACAATCAATGGAGGGGTTATATGTATCTAAAAGAACCGTACAACGATTGCATGGCTGTAAAAAAGTCGCCTCTGCTCAACTACTTTAAAATGGAGAATTTGTATGAAGCGTGCTGATACCCTTGTTAAACTCGTACCGGTAAACTTGATTTTTTCAGCTTTGACACTTATTTATTTCTACAACCACATGCCAACGGTTTCCCCTCGTTATTTTTTGGCAGAATCCATTCTGGTGTCTCTGCTCATACTTATTGGCAATTTTTTCTACGTCTACTCGGCAAAACAAAAAGTGGACTTGTACTTTTTTCTATTGTTAACCGTTACCACATGGATCCTGCTACTCTTACTCGGCCCGTACCGGATTTCTCATAGGCTGAGTCGACTTTTAATGGGTATTGCCCCAGTATTATTGTACGTTTTTTTAGCACATTTTTCATCGCTTACCCAATTGCCCTCGTACAAGAAGTTGCTGACGGTTCTCTGTGCAGCTTCCACACTGACAATCATCGCACTGCAAACATTTATCTACAAACTCAATTACACTTTTTACTTCTTGATTTTTTTGAGTTTACTCTGCATCATCGGGCTTTCTAGAAAAGCAGCGCGTCAACGGAGACCGTTTCATAAAAAGCATCAAAAGACCCTCTTGCTGGCACTTGCAGTGGCATTTTTGCCATTTGTTCTCACACGAACCTTTGTCCCGTTGATTCAGAACGATGTGCTGATTCGCCTTTCACACCATACGGTGCTGATACTACCTATTACAATAGGCGGCATCTTGATCAAACGCTCTGAACTCTATTTAGAACACGACTACCAACTGACTCTTTATAAAATTGTCTTTCAACTGTTTTTCGCCATCGCCCTTGCGGCGTTGCTGTATTTTATTATGGGGCTAACTTTCACAAACACGCTGATTGTCTTGCTCTTTGTGTCAATAGGCGCTTTTCTCTATAGCATGCTACAGCGTCAACTCGATGAAAAACAGCTCGATCTTATTGATAAAACAAAGCGTACTTTTGAAAAGGAACGATTGGATATCTATCAAAACATCACTTATGACAATTACCTTGACTCTCTCACCGACTTGATTGTGGAACTTATACGAAATACCATTGAAGTCGACGGCACACTGCTCATTTGGAGTGAAGACGACACCCCCTTCATCCTACATCAAGAAGGATGCTTTGAAGAAGTCACTTTGACAACAGAATTGATAAAATCGATTTACAATGAAGAATACGCCATCGAAATTTGCGGAAAGTCTTTCTTTTCCTTTCCGCTCGTCTACGAAGACGCCACACTTGGTCGACTGACATTTGGTTCTAAATCCAATGGCTCTCACTATAGCGAACTCGAAATTGAAAAACTGAAACACCTATCGCGAACCCTCTGCGAAATTCTTAAAACAACGGAGATTTTAAATCAAAACCAAAGCCGCTACTTGACGTTGCCACAGGTCAATTACGACAATCGCTTCAAGCGACAGATGGTCATCAAGTCCGACGAGATGCGAAAATCACTGTCGCTCTACCTTCACGATGACGTGTTACAGACCGTTCTCGCCGTCAAAAACCTAATGGCGTTGTTGCCCGGTTCAGATGAAGAAATGAAGGCCTTTATTTTGACTCAAATGTCTCAGCTCAATCAATCGCTTAGAGACCAGATGTTTGAGCTCTATCCTTCGACATTATCCGATTTAAGCATGGGGCAAAGCTTAAACGCACTTTGCGAAAAGTTCAGAAGCTCACCACAAGCGCCACTCATTAAATGCAATTTCAATGAAGAAATTGACGTGCCAAGCACTTTAAAATTTCCGATTTTCAGAATGACAAAAGAGTTGGTACAAAATGCTATTAAACACGCCCGTGCAAACGTTATAGAAATTAAGATTACCTATGATGAGAAAAAACGTCATCTGTACATCAGCGTGTTAGACGATGGGGTTGGCATTGCCGTAAATGCCTTGGAGTTGGCCAAAGAAACACAACATATCGGCCTGCTTTCACTAAAGCAAGAACTCCAAATGCTCAATGGTGATTTGCTTATTCAGAACAAGATACCACAGGGCACACAGGTTCAGTTTCAGTTGCCTATTGATGAACACTAAGGAGGCCTCTCTATGAAACTCATTCTCTTTGACGACCACGAGTTGTTTGCAAGAAGTCTGGAATTTGCCATAAAAAAATACGTGACCGCCTTTGAAATCTACACGAGTCCCGAAGACATCGTCTCAATTGTCGAAAACAAGCACCCCGACCTGTTGTTGCTCGATATTCATATGGGCGCGTACAATGGCTTGGACATCGCTAGGGAGTTGTTGGCGCTTTACCCAGAACTGAAAATTTTGTTCTTGTCCGGCTACGATTTGATTGAATACCACAATGAAGCCATTAAAATGGGGGCAAAGGGCTTTATCAACAAAAATGTCGGCATTCACGACTTTGTCGATAAAGTCAACATCGTCGCCGGCGGCGGCACAATTTTCCCGAAGTACACCTGTGACACTGAACCTTTGACCCCTCGGGAAAAAGAAGTCCTCCAACTGGCAGCGGAAGGCTTAAAACAACAAGAGATTGCAGAAAGGCTTTTTATCAGTCGACGCACAGTAAACAACCACATCCAAACCATCAACGAGAAATTTTATGTCCATTCGACGATTGCCGCTATCGTAAGGGGCATCGAACTCGGAATTGTAAGCCTCAACGGCAGAACGCGATGAAAAATCACCTCATCCCATAACAAAAGCTGCACATGAAGTGCAGCTTTTCTATTTGTACGGCGGTATCCCTACGTGGGGGGCTGTTGTGCCTCTAAAAAGACCCCTGTACATAAAAATGTACAAACCGCTTCATAAAAGCCCGCCGTCAAAACGGTCCATGCTCTTAATGACTTCTTTCAAGGCTTCTTCAAAGAGCGTTTCCGACATTAAATAATTGGGCAATAGCAAAAGGCCGTCGTCATCGACGCCACTCCCATAGCAGCAACACAAATACCCCTTTTCTTTAAGTGCTGACACCACAGCACTCACCTGCTCTTTAGAGTGCATAGGCAGGCCGATAAGCGCGCCTTCACCACGCATTTCTCTCTCGGTTCGGTTGCGGTACCAAATTGCTTCAAAGGCGTGAACACGCCTTAGAATATCACGCTCTTTCTTTTGCATGTAATAAAGTGTGGCCATGGCAGAAGCCACCCCTAAAACGTTGCCGTTTTGGGTTGAAAAGTGGTCCACAAACTTATCATCTAAATCAACAGCCATCTTTTCTGAAACCAAAACAACGCCAAAGGGGAGAAAACCGTTGTTAATACTTTTACTCAGTAAGACCAAATCCGGCGTGTGCTCAAGACCGGTGAAGCTAAAACGCCTACCGAGACGATAAAAGCCTGTGACGCCCTCGTCAAAAACAACGTAGATATTGTGCGTTTTTGCAAAAGACATGATTGCATTGAGATGCTCTTTGGCAACGGTTAAAGCGCCGCCAGAAGCAACCACCGATTCGACTATAATCAGCCCGACTTCTTCGTGCATAGCTTCTATGGTTTCCATGTAAGCGCTAAACGAAATAAAATCTTTCGGCGTCGGTAAAAAAACAACAGCGGGATTTTCAACTTCGTAGCGCTCGGCAACCGCTTGATCGACACCACTCACCTGAAGCCCTCCTAGAAATGTCCCGTGATACCCTTCTGAAAACGCGACGATTTTCTTCTTCCGTGTTTCTTTAGGTCTTGCCAATCGCGATAACTTAAGAGCGAGCTCCGTAGATTCAGAGCCGCTGTTGGTATAAAAAACTTTAGCAAACGCTTTAGGACGGTTTTCGTCTTCACAGGCAAACGTCAACAAGGACTTGGCGTAGCGGTCGTAAAGAGGCGTTTTGTAGGCGTGTGCGTCGAGGTAAAATAACCCGTCGTGCAAAACACTTTTAACATGTTCCTCCACACTGGACAGCCATTCGGCGTCATATCCTAGCGAAACATTCCACAAGCCGCTTTTTAAGTCGACGTATCTTACATTACGATCGTCGAACAAGTAGCTCTCTGTACTTTTTAAGACATTCAGTGCTGCATGATTTTCCTGATTAAACTTTGTCATTGGATAATGGTAATACGCCATAGCCTACTCCTTCTATAATAACTTGTCCGTCGGCAATTGCCTCAAGCTTTCGAAAGAAACCAACTGCTCAAATTGCTTGATAAACTGATTGTAACCGAACACAGTTTCTCGAGAACCCTTATTTATTTTCCAGAAAAAACCTTCACGGTTTTTATATATTAAAGAACATGCTATCATATATATGCCCCACCTTTTATGAATTCAACAAAAAAACCTGCAAAAGCAGGTTTTTTAAGTATTCTATGGCGTTTGTAAACCGCTCATCTCGTGTTACAAGGTCTTACTCTCTTCGCAGGGGATTTACCAACTAAAACTCTTTACGGCGTTTGTTCACTTGAGAGCCCGCCGCTATTAGAATGAAAGAAACGCCGACCAACACCCCCGCTTCAAGGGGAAAACGCGTTATACCGGCCCCCTCTGTCCAAACCCCTCTCATAATTTCAAGGCCGTGAACAATTGGGTTGAAGACATAGACGAGCCGTTTCAAAAATGCCGGGAACATTTCAGGTGGAAAAGTCAATCCGCCCAAAAATAGTTGCAAATAAAATACAACCAATGCCACCGACTGATACGTCGTACTTTTTTTCACTAGGGCGGCAATCAAGTACGTCAGTGAAAACTGATAGACGTTGATGAGCCCTAGCGCCAATAGTATTGCCGGCATATTGACAATCGGAACGACGAGCCCTTTGCTCAAATTGCCGACAGCCACTAAAAGTGTGATGGCGAGAATTTGAAAGAGGATTGTCGAAAAATAAATGCCTGAAGCGACGACAATCGGCTTTATTCCAATGAGTTTGTATTTTAGCAAATCGCCGCGTTCTTTGTACAGCGAATAGTACTGCCCAAATATGACGACCACAGCATTGATGACGATAATCGGAATATACGCCGGTATCAAGTAGTTGACGATGGATGCTCCCGTATCCGGTACCGTCATGCTGCTTAGCAAGTTGCTGAAAACCAAAAACATCATCACGGGAACAAGAAAACCGATAATTGTCATTTTAGCATTTCGCATGAGCATCTTGGTCTGATGTTTCGATAATATGTACAGATTATACATGCTGGATTTCACCCGCCTTTCCTAGTTCATAGCCCAGTATTTTTAAAAACGCCTCTTCAAATGTATGGTGTTTAATAGTGATGTTGTAGCCACCGCAGTCGACGATGTTTTCATAGACTTTCTTTTCTTCCTCGGCACTGTACGTCACCACCATTCGGTTGTCGTCACGTGTAAACGGGAAGTCAAATTTCGTGTACAAGAACCGATTGTCCGCAGAGAACACCGCTTTCTTCTTATCGCCAAACAAGTTGTGGACAATTTCATCGACTTTTCCAACGACCTTTACCTTCCCTCGCTCCAAAATCAGCAGATTATCCGCTAAGAACGCCACTTCTTCTAGAAAATGGCTTGTCAATATCAGCGTCGTCCCTTTTTCCTTGTTGATTTTCTTCAAAACAGCCCATATTTTACGCCTTGCAACGACATCTAGCCCCGTCGTCAGCTCGTCGAAAATGATAATCTCCGGGTTGTTGAGCAGTGTCAGTAAAATAGTCAATTTCTGTTTCTGACCACCGGACAATACATTGACGTATTTATTGCGATGCTCGTACAGATTAAATTCCAACAACAGTTCTTCAACATCGAGTGCACGCCTCATCAACGCTTTGTAAAGTTTGCAAACTTCTATCACCTTAACGCCCTCCTCAAAAGAACTGGTCTGCAATTGTACACTGATATTTTTGTAAAGGTACTCACGATTAAATGCGACGTCGATGTCACCTTCGTAGTCCACCAACCCCATAATGGCTTTAATCAATGTGCTCTTTCCTGCACCGTTGTGTCCGAGTATCGAATAAACCTCTCCTTTTTGTATTTTAAAATCAACTTTATCAAGCGCCAGTTTGCCACTATAAGACACACTTACACTACGCCCTTCTATTATCATAAACGGTCTCCTCACTGCTTTTTTATTTATATTATCAAGAAGACGGCTCTTACAAATGAGTACATTGTGCAGATTTGCTGTACAAATATTCTGATTTTTATTAAAATAAAGTATCAACTATTTTAGGAGGGGTCATGTCCAATTTAAACGAACAGGAAAAAGCGTTCCATAAGAAGTACGCCGTTGCGTACAACAACGCAACTTGGGATTTTATCGATAATCAAGAGAGGACGGCAGCAGAGACGCTCGAAATGATCCACATGGCGCATACCTCTCGGTTCCTATGGGGAAAAGTCGGCGACGCCAAAAACCTCGAAAGAGGCGAGTGGTTGGTCTCAAGGGCCTACGCCGAGGCCGGCATCGGCGACCGAGCACTCTTTCACGCCCAACAGTGCCTCGACATCTGCCTTGAACACGACATTGCAGACTTCGACATCGCCTTCGCGTACGAAGGGCTGACGCGGGCACACAAATGCTTAGGTGACCAAGAGGCTTACAACCGTTGTAAGGCCAATGCGCTAGAAGCCGCCGAACACATCGCAGGCGCCGAGGACAAAAAATACTTTTTAGACGAACTCCAAAAACTATAAAAAAATAGCGTTGCAAGTTAACCAACCTGCAACGCTATTTTTTTATAGTTTTGATTTAAGAAGACACCGCATTGGGCTGAACCGATGCCTCCGGTAATTTTTTAGTGGCAATTTTATAGTAGAAGAGCGCCACCAAGCATCCGGCCCCGCCTGAGACCACGGTAAACGCCCCGATCATAAAGGTACTGAGAGTGACAATTTTCTCAGAAGAGAGGCGCTTTTGGAGACGCGTGTAAAAAAACATGCCGATAAACATTCCCGACATCGCAAGGGCAGAAGTAATCCCATAGAGCGTCTCTGAATAACCGAGTTCAACTCTGAGAGAAAACGGCAGGACGACGTTGTACACCGCACCTAAAAAGCAGTTGATCAGCATGCTCACCGTCATCATAGAGACGAGTGCACGGGAAGTAAACGTGTACTGGAGCCCCTCTTTCAAATCGGTGGCAAAACCTTTGACATTGAGTTTGCTCTTATCCAGTTTTGGAGACGCTATCTCGATAAACTGTTCGCTGATGGCAGACAAAATAAAGCTGATGCCGTTGAGAAATAAAATGATGCCGATGCCGAACATCCCCATCAACATGCCGGCGACAATTGGCGATACAATCCCCGAGAGGGTTGAAAAAAAAGACTTCATGCTGTTAGCCGCCGGTCGCTCTTCTTTGGTGGTAATCATCGGGAGCACCGCCCCTGCCGTCGGGCCGAACAAGCAGCTGATGACGGTTAATGCAATGACGATAACGTATACCCCTGCAAGCGGCAATGTCTTATAAGCAGCGTAATACGCCGCTGCGCCCAAGATAATCACCCCGCTGAGAACATCCAATCTGACCAGCATTTTTTTACGGTCGAACCAATCGGCCACAACCCCCATAAAAGGCAGCAACAACAGTCTCGGAATAAACGCCACTGAAAGCACTGCGGCAAACGCGGCTGCAGACCCCGTCAAATTTAAGACGTATAGCGAAAGGGCAAAGCTCTGAAGGTTCGTGCCCAGCGAAGACACAAAACCGCCCGCCAACAAACGCCTAAAATTTTTATTTTTTATCAGAATGTGATTTTTGAGCATATGCCCCTCCCCTTGTATATTTAACCATTTGCCGACATCAGCGACAACTTGATTTTATCGCGCACTGTGAGGTCTACCCCTCTTTCTTTAACACAAAACTGGGCATTCCCGAGCCGCGCCAGTCGACATCCACCTAAGCACCACGGTGCCTCATCACAAGTTCTACACTTTTCAGAGTCAAAAGCTGAAAGCGTTTTAAACTTGTAGTAGACCGACTGATTTACAATAGCCAAAATGCCTTCTTCTGTGAGCTTGCCGAATTTGATGCCGGCTTCGCCCGCCATAGAGCAAAAGACCACATCGCCGTCAGGTTCCACCGTCATGGCATTTTTTCGGCACTCTGTACAGAGTTTGGTCAGATTGATAAAACTGATGTCGTAGCCCTTTTCCAGCGCTTTGACGTAGCCGTCGTACAACCTGAACTTGCTGGCGTTTTGAAAGACGTTGACCAGACTTAAAGACACCCTGCGGCGGTGTTCCGCGGGAATGATGTCCAGAACGTCGTCAAGGGATTGGTAGTTCATCGCATTGACATTGACTCTGAGCACCAGCTCGACGTCGTGATTTAAAAGGTTCAGTAAATTGGCCTCGATTCTCGAAAAGGTCCCCTCTCCGTTTTCAAGTGGTCTCAAACTGTCATGTGCTGCCTCAGTGCCATCTATGGTGATTTGGAACCGTTCAATGCCGTTTTGAAGGCAATAGTTCAAGGTCTCTTCGTCTAACAAGTACCCATTGGTTACCATCAGCGCTTCATAAGCACAGTTGTTCTTTTCACAACTGGCGATTATCCCCTCTGACAAATAGCGTATTTCTTCTAAGGTCAATGTCGGTTCGCCACCGAACCACGTAACCACCAGTTTTTTAACCTGCTGTGTCATCCGCTCTTTAATTTGATTAAAGGAGCTCAGATAACTGTCGATTTCTTTAAAGACGACTTTCTTTTCGTTTTCAAAGAAGTCGTTCTCAAAACTCGTATGGTCAATGACGATATTAGAAAGACAATCCAGGCACAAATCGATGGTATCGTTTAGACCCGTCATGTAAAACGACGTCGTCTCTTTGGTATGCGGTGCATGACGACCCGTAACCCGTTGTCTAAATACATGCTTAACAAATCGCACATAAGTATTTTTACCTTCCATTATATAATTAAAATATTTTACATAATTGTTGCATCTTCATCCGAATTTGTAAAGAAATTTTATTACTTTTTTTCTTTTTTAAGCGTTATTTGTCTTTTTAAAATGATATTTTATATGCTTTTATACCAACAAAAAACCCTTTCCGAAGTTTCCAGAAAGGGTTTTTGACCGAACTTGTACGTCAAAAGATCGGCTCGAAGCCAGTCATTGGCTTCAAGTACTATTCTATTTCAAAAGGCATTAGCCAAGGAACTGCTTCATGTCTTCTTCAACACTTGTAACGCCGTTGATGCCAAAAGTATTGACCAGTACATTCGCTACATTTGGCGACAAGAATGCCGGCAGTGTCGGTCCAAGCTTGATGTTTTTAACGCCTAAGAACAAGAGCGCCAACAATACGATAACGGCTTTTTGCTCGTACCATGCGATGTTGTACGAAATCGGAAGTTCATTGATGTCGTTGAGCTCAAAGACTTCTTTAAGTTTAAGGGCGATGACGGCAAGTGAATACGAGTCGTTACATTGACCGGCGTCGAGAACTCTTGGAATGCCACCGATATCGCCGAGGTTCAACTTGTTGTAACGGTACTTGGCACAGCCCGCTGTTAAGATTACTGTATCCTTCGGCAGTGCCTCTGCAAACTCAGTGTAATAGTCTCTGGACTTCATACGACCGTCGCAGCCTGCCATAACGAAGAACTGCTTAATGGCACCTGTCTTCACAGCGTCAACCACTTTGTCCGCTAATGCGAGGACTTGGTTGTGTGCGAAACCACCGACGATTTTACCGGTTTCAATTTCAGTTGGCGCCGGTAAACGCTTGGCGTGCTCGATAATGGCGCTGAAGTCTTTCGGTTGGCCGTCTACGCGAGCCGGAATGTGTGGGAAACCTTCAAATCCCGATGAACCGGTTGTGTAAACGCGGTCTTTGTAGCTTGCAAGTGGCGGAACAATACAGTTAGTTGTAAAGAGAATCGGTCCGTTGAAGCTTTCAAACTCTTCTTTTTGCTTCCACCACGCGTTGCCGTAGTTGCCTACAAAGTGTTCGTATTTTTTGAACTTAGGGTAGTAGTGCGCCGGTAACATCTCGCTGTGTGTGTACACGTCGACGCCGGTGCCTTCTGTTTGCGCTAAGAGTTCTTCCATGTCTTTGAGGTCGTGGCCGCTGATTAGGATCGCCGGTTTGTTGCGCACGCCGATGTTGACCTCTGTAATTTCAGGATTGCCGTAGGTCTTGGTGTTGGCTTCGTCGAGCAATGCCATAACGCCGACGCCATGCTCTCCCGTTTTAAGTGTCAACGCCACGAGATCGTCTGCAGTTAACGTATCGTCGATGGTTGCGAGGAGGGCTTTTTCCATAAAGTCGTAGATGTCTTCTTTGAAAAATCCGAGATTTGCCGCGTGCTCTGCATAAGCAGCCATCCCTTTGAGGCCGTAGATAATCAACTCTCTCAGACTTCTTACGTCTTCGTTTTCAGTTGCTAAAACGCCGATATCCGACTGATTTGAAATCGATTCAAAATCACTTGCCGCTCCGATCCAAGTGGCGCTCTTATGGTATGTTTTTTGTTCGAGCGCACCCTTTGCTTCAAGTGTCGCTTTAATTTCATCTCTTACTTTTAAGGCGTTTTCGATTTTTTTCGCAATAGCCGCGCCGTCAAAGTTGGCGTTGGTAATCGTTGCAAAGAGACCATCGAGTAAAACGGCGTTGGTCTCTGCCTTTGCAAGACCCGCTTTTCTCGCCTGTTGATTGAACTCTGAAAGACCTTTTAACGTATAGATCAATAAGTCCTGTAAACCTGCGACATCGTCTTTTTTGCCGCAGACGCCGATTTTCGTACAGCCCTTGCCGCCGGCTGCCTCTTGACACTGGTAACAAAACATGCTCATAACTTAATCTCCTTTCACTCGCGTGATCTTTATGAATACTTCCGTAGGTGTTGTGCTTACATATGCATAATACCCAAAAAAAGAAGATTAATCGGTAACCCATGTTACGCAGTGCAAAATTTTAAAATCGGTTGAGGAGGTTCTCCGCCAGAACCCGCATGCCATCAATGCCGACGAGGGGAAGTTCGTGATGCAAAAGTACCCGGTTCATATTGGGATTGGAAATCTGCATGCCCTTGTCCGCACTAAAAATGCCGTGTTTCACCCCCATGGTCAACAAAACGCCGTCGCCGAGGACGATGTCGGGCCAAAAAGTCTTTAGGGTCTCCATTTTTTGCCCCTCGCTCACTTGGTTGGCAACCGGATAAGGGAGAGTCTCTTTTCCCTTGACTTTGTGATTGACGAGGCCGAAGACCTCCGAGACGCCGCTCTCACTTAGCATCTCTAAGACGCCTATCACTGTGTCGACATTCCCCGAAACCAAAACTTTTTTAGGCGCTACTTCAAACGCCGCGGACAACCGACGCGTCAAACGCTTGCCCTCGAGCATCATCTGTCGGTACACCCCCTCGTCCCGCTTCCAACCCGTTGCCGCTTCCACTGCTGACACGAAGTGCGCCAAGTTCTCAACGCCGTAAGGCATCTGAGTCACAAAGGGTTGTTCGCATTTTTCCTCCAGCAACCGACAGGCCTTCACCCCTTCTCTTCTAAGGCACAGGTTCAGTTCAGCACTGCCGGCGTTTTCAAGTGCATCGTTAGTGGTCCCCGAGGTAAACACCGTGTGACACTGGGCGCCAAACACGTCCCGCATTAGGCGTCTAAGCGCCTTCACATCGCTTTTAGCGGTGTAGCCGTCCATCTGACTTCCGACGATGTTGTAAGTCATTGGGGACTTGTTTGTCGCCGCTTTTACAATGTGCTCTGCAACGGCGAGAAGCACCTCTTCAACGCCGTAAGTATAGTCCCCTCGATACCCGTCGCTTTTTAGCGGAACAAGTGTCGCCGCTATTTCAGGCTGCATCATCTCGCACACACTGGCGATGTCGATACCGATGACGGAACTCAGCGTCGACGCCATTACAAACACGACTCTCGGCGCCTTTGTCCGATCGATTTCTCGCAGTGCCGCCTCTAACCGCGCCGTGTCCCCAAAGGTCAAGTCCCGCTCTCTTATGTGGGTGGTATACGCGTGGGAAAGGGCTTCGCCGTTAAAGTTGGCGATTCCCTCAAGTGAAAAATGCGTCGTTCCCGCAGGGCCAAACTCTACGACGACAATATCTCGAATTTCTGAAAGTGCAAAGAGCGCCCCCATGCGACAAGACGGCGTCGGATAGTATTTGTGCAGCATCAGTGTCCCCCTCCTTTTTTCATCATCTTCATCGGCATTTCGCCGGCGGTCTTCATTTTCTCTACAACGGCCATTGGGAGCTGATACCCGAGGCCTCCGGCTTCGCGGTCAAACGTGAGCTGTACGATTCCCCTCTCCATTAAGAACATCGGGTTTTCATGGCCGATGTAATAGTCGGGTTTTAATGTACCGTACAGTTCGCGCATCGGCACGATGTTGGCGATACGAGACACTTTAGGATCGTGCCCCGTCGTCAAAATAGCCGATTGGTACTGCGCGTCATCGTCATAGAGCTCGCGCATCTGTACCCAGAGGGGGGCCATCCCCAGTGTCGCCATAAAATGGGTGCATTCCAGAGCCTTCATCGGCGTGTTCCCGTAGATGAACGTCTTGCCTTGAAACTGTTTTCGCGCCGATTCCAAGGCGGTTTGGCAGGCCGCTTCAGACGCCGCCACCCACTGGGTTAAATCGACGGCAAGCGCCTCTGAAAGCGCCTTGTAGCAGGCGGTAATGCGTTCGGGGAGCAAGTGTTTGTCAAAGACCACATACGGCTGACCCAATTTTTCCGCCATGGCTTTTGCCAGCGGCAAAGCGGTGAAATCCGTCACGATATTGAGCGCCGCTTCTCCGGCGGCTTTCAGCTGCTCGACTGTACACTGAGACGGGATGCTCATATGCACTTCTACACCGGCATTTGAAAGGACTTTAGCCAATTCTGTGCGGTGAAAATCGTCGAAGCGATGTCCGAGGACGTTTACAGTCTTTTCTTTCTGAGGCATGGGGGTCATAACGTGAACCAGAGCCGCCAGCGTATCCATAAGCCCCGGCATATGACTGTTGCACTTGAAATGCTCTGTTTTAACATACAGGACGGGAAGGCTGTACTTCGCGTCGAGCGCCTGTGCCACAGCGGCAATGTCTTCCCCTATCAGCTCCATAACACAAGTGGAAATTAGAAGGAGCGCTTTTGGCGATTCGAGGGCTATAATTTCCGAGACAGCGTCTGCAATTTTTTCTGAAGCACCGAATGTCACGTCGTTTTTACTCAGGACATACGAATACACGCAATCGCTCCCTCCTTGTCTCAACCTCGAAAAATCTTTTCCGTAAAAGGTGCACTCCTGCGTGCCGATGTTGAGCACGGCGAGGTCTTTGATGTAACTCGCCGCCAGCAACGCTCCAAACAGAGGGCAGTGTGTCCCCGGGAAAACTGCACTTGAAAGCTCTGCAATGTCTTCATCTGAACAGATGGCGCTCAGTGGTTTGGCCTTCTTGATGTTTTCTTCGTAATGCATGTCGATTCCTTTCTTATATGCCGACTGGAAAAACCATCGGCCGTCCGGATTGGTGGCGGGCGATGGTCACTTGGATTTTGTATACGTCTCCGATTAACTGCTCGGTCATCACCGCTTCAGGCGGTCCTGAAGAGACGACGACGCCGTCTTTTATAACGATGATTTCATCTGAATAAAGACTCGCTTGATTGAGATCGTGTAAAATCATGACGACTGTCATCTTCAAGGTGCGATTGAGCGTCTTTACCAGTTCCATTACCTCAAACTGGTGTTGGATATCCAGATACGTGGTCGGTTCGTCCAATATCAATACTTGCGGTTGCTGGACGAGGTTCATGGCAATCCAAGCGCGCTGCCGCTCGCCACCTGACAAGCTGCAAACCCGCCTGTTCGCGAACGGTTCGAGATGCGTCTCCGCCATGGCCCAGTCGACGACAGCTTCGTCTGAGGCGTCTATGGGCTGGAAAAACTTCTTATGGGGCATCCGACCGAATCGAAGCAAGTCCCGTACGGTGAAATCGCTCGGCGCGTGATTGGTTTGGGACAGCACCGCTAAAATTTGAGAGAGCGCTTTGGTGTGGTAACATTCGATGTGCTTCCCCGCTACGTCGATTGTTCCGGCGCGATGGGGCAACAGACGTGAAAGTGCTTTGACCACAGTAGACTTGCCCGAGCCATTGGGCCCGATAATCGTATAAATTTTGCCCTTTTCGAAATGAAATGAAAAATCGTTGACCACACATTTTTCGTGGTAGCCAATTCGTATGCCATCAGCTGTGAGCATGGTCGACCTCCTTTCTGAGCAGGTACAAGAAAAACGGCCCGCCTATTACAGCCATAACGACGCCTACAGGCAGTTCAATCGGCGCCGCTACCGTACGCGCCAGCGTGTCGGCCAACAAAACCGTCAAGCCGCCGAGTACCATGGCATGCGGCAATAGGAAGCGGTAATCTGTACCGACGAGCCGCCTGCAAATATGCGGCACAATCAATCCGACGAATCCAATAAGCCCAACTGTCGCCACAGAAATGCCCGCTAAGAAAACGGCCACCGCCGAAAGAATCAGTCGCAGTCGATTGACATTTGCGCCGAGATTTGTCGCCACCGTGTCGCCCAGCTGTAAGAGATTGGCCCCACGGATACAGAGCACACTGACCAAAAGGCCCACTGCGGAATAGGGGATGAGGGTCTGAGCGTGTACCCACGTTTTGGCGTTCATACTGCCGTTGAGCCACATGAGCACCCCTTGAACTTTGTCGGCGTGCAAAATGGAAATAAGAGAAGTGGCGCCGCCCAATATGGCGTTCACCGCTACCCCAGCCAAGATAATGCGTATGGGTTTGATGCCGTTTTGCCAGGCGAGGAGATAGACCATTAGACACGCGATGCCACCGCCTAAAAAGGCACCTATAGACAAGAGGCCGTAGGAGGTGGGAAAGAGAATCAGTATAATAATGGCAACGAGACTCGCCCCTGCGGAAATCCCCGTCAATCCGGGGTCTGCCAGCGGGTTTTTCATCACCGCTTGAAGCAAGGCGCCGCTCACCGATAAGTTGGCACCGACAAAAATCGCAAGCAGCGCACGTGGCAACCGAAGGTTTAATACCACTGCTGTGGCCATTGTCTCCGGTTGCGTCAAAAGAGCTGCGGCAACTTCTGAAAAGGTATACTGGGCACTCCCCTTGGCGACGGCATAGAAGACCGCCGCTAAGAGAAGCGCTGTTGTTACAAGGATTTTCATCACTTTGTTTCGACTGCGCTGTGACATGTTACTCTCCATACAAAATTTCTGCGAGCTTTAACAGCGCTTCACCACCATCAATTGTCGCGACGACGCCGAAGAGCGCGGGATCCAAATCCACAACCTGTTCGTTTTTCACCGCTTTTAAAGTGCTGTAAAACGCGTTTTCTGCAAAAGCGGCATCGAACATCTGCTTACTTTGCGCCGGGGCCACATGTGTCAATCTCAAAATGTAGTCGGGGTCTTTTTCGGCAAGTGTCTCTAGAGAAAACGGCACATAGGGACTCCCGACTTTGACATAACTTGCGATGTTTACAGCACCGAGACGACTGATCAAATCGCCTACAAAAGAGGCCGGTGTGGCAAACATAAAGTTTTCAGGGGTTCCGAATATAACGGCAACGCTTACAGGTTCTTTTCCTTCCACGACTTTCAGCGCCTCATCCTCATAGGCGCGAATGCCTTCGACCATCTCAGTTGCCGCTTCCTCTTTGTCAAACTGGGCCCCTAGCGTTTCTATCGCCGAAACGATGGCATCGTAACTCGATGTTTCGACGAAGAGCGTCTCAACCGATTGCGCTTTCATGGCGTCACCGAGTTTTTCTTTTTGACCGGCATCTGTTACAAAGAAATCGGGATTAAACGACTTCACCAGTTCGATGTCGGGGCTCATAGGCGACCCCACTGTAGGAAGTGCTTTTAATTCTGCAGGCAGTTCTTTTTGAGTGGTGGGGATGGCTGTAAGCGGCACCCCCAGTCCGTGAAGAATGCGCGCTGTACTCACTGTTCCCGCAATGACGACAGGGGCTTCAACTTCTGCCGTCTTTTCCTCGACAGGCGGATTCTCCACCTCAGATTCTTTTTGAACGCATCCTGTAAAAAGACCGATTACAACTGCAAATACACCTATAAGACTCACTATTTTTTTCATGCGTCTGCTCCTTTGTCCATTATTTTTTCTGCGAGTTCAAAATACTGCTTGGCCATTTCCGATTCGGGAAAAGCTTCTACAACAGTCATGCCTTGGTGTTCGGCCTCTTGCACAAGAGGGTGTCGCGGCACGCAGTGTATAATTTCCGTCCCGATTTCTTCAGCTGCCGCGCCGACGAGTTCGAGTTCTCGATCGATGCCTTTGCCGTTGAGTATCAAGCCCCTCAAACGCGCATAGCCTCTGGCTTTAAATTGTCGAACTGCTGTGGCGATGTTGTGTGCCGCATAGAGGCTCATCATTTCTCCCGACGTCACCACATACACCTCTTCTGCATAGCCGTTTCGAATCGGCATGGCAAAACCGCCGCAAACGACGTCTCCAAGCACATCGTACAGGACGATATCCGGCTTGTAACACTCGAACGCCTTCTGCTCGTCCAACTTCTCAAATGCCGTGATAATGCCTCGACCGGCACAGCCTATCCCCGGCGTCGGCCCGCCGGCCTCAAAACACTTGACCCCATTGAACCCTGTAGTCACAAGCGTTTCCAGTTCAGCGTCTTCATCGACCTTCAGCCTGTCCAATATTGTGGGAATGTTGCGCCCGCCGTTTAAGTTCTTTGTGGAATCCGCTTTGGGGTCGCACCCCACTTGCATAACTGTGTAACCGAGCACTGAAAGCGCCGCGGCAATGTTGGAAACCGTCGTGGATTTGCCTATGCCCCCTTTGCCGTAAATGGCGATACGCTTCATAATCTCCGCTTCTCCTTAAGACCTTTAACAGCGGATTTCACTGCGACTCTTGCCGCCTCAAAGTCCGCTTCATTCGGATGTTTTGCCGCCTCTCTGTGACGGGCTTCGCGCTCAGGGGTCATACGGTGCGAATGGTCTTCAGGCAGCTGTCTCAAACGCGCCGTCAACTTGGGGTCTATTTTGCCTCTACATAGAAAATGTCCGTGTACGCGGCTCTTTTCAAAAAGCGCTTCGACGCGCTCAATACACTTTTTAGCGTGTTCAGAATCCGGTGAGGCGCCGAGTGTTCCAAACAAGAAGACGTCTTTCCCCTCAAAGGCATCTGCACAGTTGATAATGCCCTGATTGGCCGTCCCCTTGTCAACCCAATACCCGACGGCGTAAAGGGCTTCTTTAGGCCACGCCTCCATATCAACCGGCTTGTTCGCCTCTAAATGTACCGGCGTCACCGAGAACGCATTGACTTCAAGTTCTGCTTGTACAGCTTCGGCAACGCGCTTGGTATTCCCTGTGAGTGAGGAATATAAAATGGTCGCTTTCATACGGCCTCCTTTATCAATTGAAAATAGTTATCACTTACGCAAATATGTTATGCCAATTGCGCCAAAATGTCTTACAGCTTTTTTGGATTTTTTTAAATTTGATTCGGTCGATTGTTTTTTATTGATAAATACTTTAAAATAAGAGTTGTTATCATTTAGGAGGTGATGCTGTGAACGTTCTTTTTACGCGAGAAGGGCATTTGATACGTGCCCATCTCGACCACACACTCAAAAGCTTTTACTACTGTACAGAAGTCCCCATAGCCTATCTCAGCGAACAAAAACACGTGTTGGCCACTTATCCGGCGTCTGCGGCATCGCTGTTCACCGATGAACTAAAGACCGCGCTGGCCCCACTGCCAAACAGCGACGGCGCCTTGTACACCCATACCGTTGCCCAACACTACTTGTTCTTGCTCGCAGCTATTTTCAGTCAAGGCGTATTAAAAGGCACTCTTGTGGCAGGCCCTATCGTTACTCAACCCGATCACCACCGCGTGACAGCTGTGCTCGAGCAGACCGACCTCTCTAAACACGCGGTATATAAAAAGCCCCCGAGACACTTTTACCTCGGCCAATTGATGCATCATTTAATTTCCAAAAGCATTTACATCAAGGGGGTTAAGCGCAGTGACCAAGCACCGCAGTACATTACATTTGAAGACATGCGCATGCGTCAGAGCACGCCGCATACAGGTGCCGTCCTCGCCTTTATTGTAAAGATGGTCGTCACGCATCAAAAGCAAAAAGCCCTCGACCTCTATGAAAAGAGTCTCCTCTTCGACGACTTTTTATGCGAAGTGGAAGGCTGCCCCTTCAAAGGCGACGGCTTAATGGCGTTAAAACAAAGCCTTACGGCACTTCAATCGCTCATCAGTCACGAACTCTTAAAAGACGCCTGCGACGTCGACAAAGTGGTCGCCCTCCAAAGCAAATTTTTCTTAAAGCTTTGGCACGCCGAACACTACGACGACCTCGTTGCCATTGGAGAAAGCATTATAACCGTCTACAGCGATTTGGCCAATCAACAGCTGCTAGACGGCAAATCCCAGCCGGTGCGCAAAACCATCCAATATGTAAAAACGCACTTTAGCGCCCCGATACACTTAGAGGACATCTGTCAAAATGTCGGACTTTCCAAGGCTTATCTCTCCACCCTTTTCAGTGAAGAAACCGGCGCTACCCTTACAGAATTCATTCGCTCCACGCGCATCGAATACAGCCAACAACTGCTCGCACACACCGACGCATCCATTTTAGAAGTCGCCCATGAATCCGGCTTTGAAACACAAAACTATTTCTCGACGGTGTTTAAAAACCAAACCGGGATGACCCCCAATGGCTACAGAAAAAGTGTGCGTCAATAGAAGACCTTCAATAGCCTCCGAGTACCGAGTCAACCGGCTCTGTACCGGGGGGCTGTTATAAAGCGCCTCCCTCGAAGCTGTTGACTTCTATACGCCAAGGTGGTAGAATGACCGCAACAAACAAATTGTATTTATTTACATACAAAAGGAGGTTTTCCATGTCGTCCATCTTAAAAAAAGGGGCACTCTACATCCTCATTTTATGCCTCTTCACAGCTTGTGGAAACAAAGCTGAACCCCAAGAAACGTCAACACTTCAGATCGATCTCACCGCCGACCTCGAGGCCGAAGCTGAAAAGCTAGAGGCCATCATTGAAACGCTCAAAGAAAACCCGTCCGATGACGCAGCACTTGAAGAAGCTCGGCGCGAACTCGAAGCGGTTATCGAGGCTTTGGAATCCCAAACACCATAGAGACTCACAAAGCCCCTTGACTCGGTCTAAACCGATGCCAAGGGGCTTTGTTTGTGCCACTACAATTTATTGATTTGTGACGCGGCATAAGCAGCGCCAAAGCCGTTGTCGATGTTCACCACCGTCACACCGCTCGAGCAACTGTTTAACATCGTCAGCAAAGCGCTGATGCCGCCGAAACTGGCGCCGTATCCCACACTGGTGGGAACGGCGATAACCGGCTTGTCCACTAGACCGCCGACCACACTGGCCAGCGCCCCTTCCATGCCGGCGACTACCACCACCACTTTGGCGCGCCTTATAATTTCCAGTTTGGCAAAGAGTCTATGAATACCTGCCACGCCGACGTCCACGACTTTCTCGACGCGGTTGCCGAGAGCAAGGGCCGTTTCATACGCCTCTTCCACTACGGGTAAATCCGATGTTCCCGCTGCGACGATGACGATTAGACCGTCTTCCGGCGGCGCCTCGTCTGCATTTAAACGCATGTACACAGTGCGCCCCAGCACGTTGTGTCGCGCCGAGGGATAAGCGGCGACCAGCGCCGCGGCACTCGCTTCTGAAAGACGCGTCGCCAACACATCCTGCCCTTTTCGGCAGAGTTCTTCAGCAATTGCCAAGATTTGAGCGGTGGTCTTTCCCTCGCCGTAAATCACTTCCGGAACGCCGACCCGCAGCGCCCTGTGATGATCGATTACCGCAAAGTCCAAATCTTCAAAAGGCAAACTTTCCAGTTGCTTGACGGCACTTTCCACCGGGGTTGTCCCCGCTTTGACCGACGCCAAAAGTGCCTCAATTCGACTGCGTTTCATCTGCCGCCTCACTCTCTTTTAAATCGCGGTTAAAGCTGCCCATGGTATAGCCGTCTAAATCCAGCGTAACGTATTTGAACCCAAAGCCTTTTAGAGCCTCCGAGATTTCTTTGAACACATTGAGAGACAAGAGATGCTCCGTCCTTGAAAAGTCCACTTCAATGCGCGCGATTTCACCGTGCTTCCGCACGCGTACGGCGCGAATTCCCCGTTGAATCAAGTAGTGCTCCGCCGCCTCGATCATCTTGAGATCTTCTACGGCGATTTCAGTGCCATAAGGCAATCGCGTCAACAAGCAGGCGTATGGGGGTTTGTCCCAAGTCTCGAGGTTTAACGCTTTCGACCACTGCCTGATTTCGGCTTTTGTAATGCCGCACATCAGCAGGGGACTTTTGATGTCCAGTTCTTGAAGTGCGCGCATTCCAGGTCTATAGTCCCCGACGTCATCGGCATTTGAGCCGTCGCAAACAGCGTGAAAGCCGCGCTCAATGGCGTAAGCCTTTATTGTGGAAAAAATCTCCGTTTTGCACAGATAACATCTGTTCTCCGGGTTCTTCTCAATGCAATGCGGAATCGATACCGTGATAAACTCGTGTCTTACTTGGAGCGTCGTCGTCAGCGCCCTCGCTTCTTCTATCTCCCAATCGGCAATGTACGGCGCGTTTACAGTCAGCGCCAGCACTTTCCCCTTCAGCACTTGGGAAGCGACGCTGACGAGAAACGTACTGTCGACACCACCGGAAAACGCGATGACGATACTCCCTAGACTTTCGAGTTTTTTACAGAGTTCATCAAACTTAGACGACTCCCTTCTAAGCGTTTCAACTGTTGTCATTTCCCCATCCTTTCTCGGTCCATCTCGCCCTTGATACGGCCTCGTACACCGCCTTTAAAGATAGGTTTTGTGCTTTAGCAAGGCGTTTGCAGTCTTCGTACTCCGGCTTTTCATTGACACAAACCCCGTCTAAAAAAGCCCGCTTTAGCGTCACTGCGCCGTACGGCGTCTCAAGGGTCTCATATGTTCTTTCTAACTTTAGTTTCTCTACTGGATAATAACGCATGCCGATAGCGGTGGTTTCAGTGACTATCAGCCGCTGTACAGCACTGAGCATGGACGCTTTTGTCAAGACGGACAATTTCACCGCCGGACGCCCTTTTTTCATGACAATCGGCGTCTTAAAGACGTCTAAAGCACCACATTCCAGTAGTTTTTCTTCTGCGTATACCAACTGCTCAGCGCTCATATCATCGATGTTGGTCTCTACAAGCCACTGAACCGGTTCTTTTTTTTTTCGGTAATCACCATCGCTCTCAACACATTGGGAATCTCAAGTGACCACGTTCCAAGACCGTAACCGATTTTCTCTATCACAAACTGCTTGTCGTCTGTGTGAAGCGCACCCATCCCCTTTAATATGGCGGCACCTGTCGGCGTGGTCATTTCAAATCTATCGACTCTCGACACAATTGGAAGGCCTTTTAAAATCTCCGCGGTGGCCGGTGCGGGAACGGGCATAAATCCGTGAGCACATTTCACAAAACCCGAGCCGACTTCCACGTCTGAAACACATACGCGGTCGATACCGAGCAGTTCAAAACAGATGGCCGCTCCGACGACATCTACAATGGAATCAATAGCGCCCACTTCGTGAAAATGCACGTCTTCAACTGTTCTACCATGCACTTTTGCTTCTGCTTGCGCCACTTCGTCGAAAATTGCAATGGCCTTCTCTTTTACGCCTACGGCCAATGGGCTGTCCACAATCAGCAGCTTAATCGCGCCGTAATCCCTCTGATGCACGTGATCGTGGTCGTGATGACCGTGATTGTGGTCGCGGTTGTTTTTATCGACAACCGTTACTTTTGATCCCGTTATACCTTGTTTTTCGCCTTTTTCCAGCGTTATCTCAAATTCGTCGTCGAGCCCCAGCAAACTTAGCTGACGCTTGAGTTCTTCAAATGACACCCCAAGCTCTATCATGGCGCCCAAATTCATATCGCCGCTAATTCCTGCAAAACAATCGTAATACAAAGTTTTCATTGCGCCTCCTCAAAAATAGTTTGACTTCTCTCATATTATACCGTATTATTTCGAAAATCGAAACATTTTTTACGCCGCCGAACGAAGTGCTGACAATGTTTAAGGTTCTCGTGATGATTTTACCTGTTTTCAAGTGCCTCAAAGTGGTATAGTTACTAAAAACAAATGGAGGCTACTTATGAATTTAAAATTTGAACTGGAACAAGTCAACCGTTCTTTTGTGGAAAACACCCCGGCTCCGATAGTGGATATGCTCAAACGCCATTTGACCAAACTCATCAACGACGACGTCGCTTCAAAAGCGCTTCAAACACACGACAAAGCGCCGAACTTCAAATTGATGAGCGCCACCGGTGAGGCCGTGGCCCTTTACGACCTCCTCGAAGAAGGGCCCGTGGTCCTCAGTTTTTACAGAGGGAGCTGGTGTCCGTACTGTAATCTCGAACTCCAGGCGTATCAAGAGCGCCTTGAAGACATTCGTTCCCTCAGCGCACAGTTTATCGCCGTGTCGCCTGAAGTTCCCGACGAGTCCCTTACACTCGTCGAAAAACACGCCCTTGCCTACGAGGTGCTCTCCGACCTCGGCAATAAAGCCGCCAGAGACTTCGGCATCGTTTTCGACGTCGACGGCACCTATAGAGACGCGTACGAAAGCCTGGGCATCGACCTAAAAAAACGCCACGGGAGTGCACACTACTCTCTGCCGATTCCCGCCACTTACGTGATCGATACCGACGGCAGCATCGCTCTGAGCTACGTCAACGCGGACTACACCCAGCGCCTCGACCCGCAAGTCGCCATCGACGCTTTACAAGACTTGATTTAATACGGTCTCGTCGAGATATCATTAAAAATACCGGCGTGCTCTTTATGGACGCAAGGCAAACACATGGTCGAGAGCGCACGTCACATACGCCCTACTCCTTTATTAAAAAAACTGTCTCCACACCCTTGTGCCGGAGACAGTTTTTCCTATTTTTTAAACATCGTCTTCTTCTATGACAAGAACCTGCTCGCCAAGCGCCTTGTCGATATCGTTTAGTGCTTCTTTAACGGGTTTGCTGCTGCTGTGCGGTATTTCCAGAAGCATGATTTCATACCCTTTGTTCAGGTACGCCAATATCTTCTTCTGATACCATTCGAGATAAATTTCCGTGCGCGTGTCTTGGCTGAGCTGTCTGCCGTAATTTGAAAACGTCTGCAGGTCAGAAGCTTCGTCAATCTTTCTTATGCTGTATTTGCCAATCGTTTCTCTTACGTCGTCGGTAATGTCCTTATACGCCACTGCGACGACTGAATATTTACTCGTCATCTTTATCCCCCTTTGTCTTTGTGAGGCTGTTCGTGCTCCACTCTCAGTTTACCGTAATTTTCAAAAAAATCAACCTTTCACATCAATAAGCCGATAGTTCAGTCATTTTAACTTTTCTTTTCATTCTTTTAACGATATAATGTAATTATCTTAATTATTCTGGAAATTGTATTTTTTCCACTTTTAATTGAGGTGCGCAAACTCAAAGGGGTATCACGTGGAGATACCCCGAATTTATGAAAGGAAGGTTGAACGATGGTTGATGTTTTATCTCACGAAAACGCCGCTGAAAAACTTCAGCAACTGGATGCGTTTATAGAAAAACAACCCTCAAAAGAGGACGCCATTATTGCAGTATTGCACAGAGCACAACACCTATTCGGCTATCTACCCAGCGAACTTCAACTGTATATCGCAAGAAAACTAAACGTCCCCGCAGCTAAAGTCTACGGCGTGGTGAGTTTTTATTCGTACTTTTCTCAAACAAAACGCGGTAAATTCACAGTCAACATCTGTATGGGAACAGCTTGCTTTGTCAAAGGCGTCGACAAAGTCATGGACGAATTTTCAAACCAACTAGGCGTTCAAAACGGCGGCACTTCAGAAGACGGCTTATTCACACTTAAAGATGTGCGTTGTATTGGCGCTTGTGGTCTCGCACCGGTGGTCATGGTCAATGAAAAGGTTTACGGCCATGTCAAGCCGGAAGACGTAACCAAAATCATCGACGAATGTAAATCATTAGAAGGAGAGTAGACATGCCTATCAAATCTTTAGAAGAACTGAAAAAGATACGTGATGAACACGTTAGAAAAGTCAAGCTCAGAGACAACGGCGAAGCAGATGAGAACACGGTAGAAGTCCTCGTCGGCATGGCGACTTGCGGCATCGCTGCAGGCAGTCGAGACGTCCTCAACGAACTGGTTAGCGTCGTCAGCGAAAAGGCCATCGATCACGTCAAAGTGATTCAGGTCGGCTGCATGGGCTATTGTCACAGCGAGCCGACGGTACAGATCAATATGCCGGGCAAAGAACCGATTATCTACGGCAATGTCGATAAGGCCTTTGTTAAAGAAATTGTGGAAAAACACATACTTGGCGGCGAAATATTAGACGACCACGTTCTAATTAAAACTTTTAACAGCGCACTATAAGGAGGTTGGGGATGCCTACACAAAGAACGCACATTATGGTCTGTGGCGGTACCGGTTGCGTTTCTTCGAGGAGCCTCGAAATGGTCGAGGCCTTTAAGAACAAACTCGAACACGCGGGCTACAATAAGGAAGTTACAGTTCTAAAGACCGGCTGCTTTGGATTCTGCGGCCAAGGTCCTATTGTTAAAATACATCCGGACAATGTCTTCTACGTCAAGGTCGGTCTCGACGACGTCGACGAAATCGTCAATGAACACATTATCAAAGGGCGTACTGTTGAACGCCTGCTCTACAAAGAGCCGGCAACAGAAAAACCGCTTCCGAAGCACGACGATATGGGCTTTTATAAAAAGCAATACCGCATCGCGCTCAGAAATTGCGGTTTAATCAATCCAGAAGATATCGATGAATACATTGCTTTTAACGGTTACGAGGCGCTCGGACGCGCTGTGAGCGACATGACGCCTGAAGCCGTTATCGAAGTTATCAAAACCAGTGGCTTACGCGGTCGTGGCGGCGGCGGATTCCCGACGGGACTCAAGTGGGAATTTACGCGCAAGCCGGTTTCAGAGCAAAAGTACATCATCTGCAACGCCGACGAAGGCGATCCCGGTGCTTTTATGGACCGCTCCATTTTGGAGGGCGATCCGCACTCGATAATTGAGGCCATGGCCATAGCGGGCTATGCCATCGGCGCTTCTGAGGGCATCGTGTACATTCGCGCAGAATACCCACTTGCCATTAAGCGCCTTGAAATCGCCCTCGAACAGGCGAGAAGCTACGGCCTCTTAGGCGACAATATCTTCGGAACGGATTTCAGCTTTGACATATGGATTAAACTCGGCGCAGGCGCCTTTGTCTGCGGTGAAGAAACCGCTTTGATACATTCTGTCGAGGGGAACCGCGGCGAACCGACGAAAAAGCCGCCGTACCCTTCTATTGAAGGCTATAAGAAAAAACCGACTTCTGTTAACAACGTCGAAACGTTTGCCAACGTGCCGCCGATTCTCTTAAAAGGCGCCGAATGGTTTAGAAGTATCGGCACCGAAGGCTCTAAAGGGACGAAAGTCTTTGCCCTCGCAGGGAAAGTCAACAACGTCGGCCTCGTGGAAGTACCTATGGGCACCACACTCAGAGAAATCATTTACGATATCGGTGGCGGCATCATCGGCGGCAAAGCTTTTAAAGCGGTTCAAACCGGCGGCCCTTCCGGCGGCGTTATCACCACTGAAGACCTCGATACGCCAATTGACTACGAGAGCCTCAAGGGCATCGGGTCTATGATGGGTTCAGGCGGTATGATCGTCATGGACGAAGACGACTGCATGGTCAACATCGCAAAGTTCTACCTCGAGTTCACTCAGGACGAAAGTTGCGGAAAATGTACGCCATGCCGTCTCGGGACAAAACGCATGTACGAACTCCTCGAGAAGATTACAGACGGCAGAGGCGAGATGTCCGACATCACCAAACTGAAGCAGCTGGGACAGTCCATCAAGGATAGCGCCCTATGCGGTCTCGGTCAAACAGCGCCGAATCCGGTGCTCAGTACGCTGGATTTCTTCTACGATGAGTACATCGCACACATTAAAGAACAACGCTGTCCTGCAGGTGCTTGTAAAGCACTTTCCAAATACAAGATTATCGAAGAAAAATGTATCGGTTGTACGGCGTGCGCTAGAGTTTGTCCTGTCAACTGTATCGCCGGTAAACCAAAAGAAAAACACGTCATCGACGAAGCGGCTTGTATCGCATGTGGCGCATGCTTTACAGCTTGTCGATTTGACGCCGTGTTGAAGCCATAATAAAGGGGGGTATCGACTTTGAATATGTTAAACATAAAAATCAATGGCGTGGACTATAAGGTACCTGAGGGCACAACTGTGCTCGAAGCCTCTAAAATGGCCAACCTTAGAATTCCGACACTCTGCCACCTCAATCTTAAAGATTTCGGCATTGTGAACCAAACCGCTTCCTGCCGCGTCTGTGTGGTGGAAGTTGAAGGCAGACCGGCACTGGTACCGTCGTGTGCCGAGCTCTGTGTAGAGGGCATGGCCATTAGAACGGATTCAATCCGCGCTATTTCCGCCAGAAGAACTGCTGTGGAGCTCCTTTTGAGCAATCACCCGTTCGAATGTCTCGTCTGTCCTAAAAATTTAGATTGCGATCTTCAAAAGCTCGCTCAAGAGCTGGGGATTCATGAAATACGTTATACCGGTGAAAAGATGGACTACCCGAAAGATACGTCGTCGTACTCGCTGGTGAAAGACCCGAACAAATGCGTCATGTGCCGTCGATGCGAAACCATGTGCAACGACGTTCAAACGTGCGGCATCTTGTCGGCGGTCAACCGCGGCTTCGACGTCTTCGTCGGCCCGGCGTTTAACCTCGATATGGTGGACACTTCGTGTACGTTCTGCGGTCAGTGCGTCGCCGTCTGTCCAACTGCGGCGCTCACTGAAGTCAACAATACAGGCAAAGTTTGGGAAGCACTCAACGACCCGTCTAAGCACGTCGTCGTCCAAGTGGCGCCTGCTGTCCGCGTGGCCATCGGCGAACTCTTCGATATGCCCGCCGGTGAAATTGCCACGGGCAAACTCGTCAGCGCTCTTAGAGGTCTCGACTTCGACGCTGTTTTCGATACGGATTTCGGCGCCGACCTCACCATTATGGAAGAGGCCTCCGAACTGATCCACCGCATTGAAAACGGCGGTAGATTACCGATGCTCACCAGTTGTTGTCCCGCTTGGGTCAAATTCTTCGAACATCAGTTTCCGGACCTTCTGGACATTCCTTCTACTTGTAAGTCGCCACAAATTATGCTCGGCTCCATGGCCAAGACTTACTACGCCGACAAAATCGGCAAGAAAGCCAAAGACATTGTCGTCGTATCCGTAATGCCATGTCTCGCCAAGAAAGCAGAGGCGGCTCGACCGGAACTCACAAAAGACCACAACAACGATGTCGACATCGTCATTACCACCCGCGAACTCGGTCAAATGCTCAAAGAAGCAGGTGTCGATTTTGCAGGGCTTCCAGATACAGAATTTGATCAAATCCTCGGCGAGAGCACCGGTGCCTCTGTCATTTTCGGTACAACGGGTGGCGTTATTGAAGCCGCTGTGCGAACCGCATACGATTGGATGACTGGTGAAACCCTTGAAAAAGTGGATTTCCACCAGTTGAGAGGCCTTGAAGGCATACGCGCCGCGGAAGTTCAAGTGGGCGATATGACCCTTAGAATCGGTATTGCGCACGGTCTCGGTCATGCGAGAAAGTTGCTAGAAGATATTAGAGACGGCAAGTCGCACTTTGACGCCATTGAAATTATGGCTTGTCCGGGCGGCTGTATCGGTGGTGGCGGCCAGCCTTACCATCACGGTGACATGGAGATTATCAAAAAGCGTCAAGCGGCCATCTACAAAGAGGATGAGTACAAGGTGCTGAGAAAATCCCATGAGAACCCGTACATCAAAAAACTCTACGATGAGTACTTAGGGAAACCGAACAGCGAAAAGGCGCATGAACTCCTTCACACGCACTACATCCCTAAAGAAAAAATATAACCCATACGCGCGGTTTAACCCCCTTTGCTCAGGTGGCGATACCGTTTCGTAAAAAAATGCACAGGGCGCATAGGCTCTGTGCATTTTTAATGTTTTTTCATTTGGATACCGCATCCCCCCGTTCCTTTAAGACGTCGTCTTCAAAAACAAGCCAGCGGTCTGCGATCTGCTCCCCTGTAGGCGTCTCATACCAGATGTTGACGTAGACGTAGCTGAGTTTTGCTCCTTTTGTGGGAAAGTTCTGCTGCACGATAACAGAGGTCATTTCCGGGTACTGCTGTTCGAGGAATGTGTCTAGAGCGTTTTCTACTTTAGATGCTGTTTGAAACGGCAAGAGGGTGATAATTACCCACACACTTACCGCTGCAAAGAGGTGGTGCCAATGGTTTCCTTGCTTCCTCCACTTTAGGAACTCGTTGATGTATCCCGGTAGAAAAACGATGATGTGTTCTGAGTCCTTGTAGTAAATAAGCCGCGGCGATAAGGCGTAAAGAATTAGAATCGTGCAGAGTATACGCAACTCAAAAATCGGCGCTCGGCGCAAGCGCTCGAAGCAATAGCCTCCCCATAAGAGCGCAAAAATCGCGTAGTACCCCAAAATCACCCACACGGCGTCATTAGCAGTCGTCGTATTCCGAAAGGCGTAATAGACGATGGCTATCGCCAATCCAACGATAAGGAGTCGCCGAACAAACTCTAAAATTGTCGTACGTTTCATAAGTCCCCCACTTCTCATGTCTGTTTAACAGGTTCACTTCATACCCACGTTACCATTTATTCCATTTGAAGTCAATTGTTTGCCAAAAGAAAAAATCACCTGTTAGACAAGTGATTTTAAACTTTAATTCCTGTATAATAGGGTTAGCGTCGTGAACGCGTCATAACCAGCGTCCCTATGCCGAGAACCGACATCAGCAGGCTCATGTAAAACCCGAAGCCAAAGCGAAACATCGATTTAAAGAGTGTTCTCATATCCTGATTGTAATTAACTGCAACGGCAAATACGAGTACGATGAGCAACATAATGGCGTACTGCCCCAAATGGAACCACTTTGCTTTCTTGTTGCCCAGCCCACTGAGTACAATGGCAATGACACCGAGTATCGGTACCAGCCACAGCAGGTAGCCGACGTAAATCAGTTTGGCTGCGAGTTCAAAATTGTATGTCTTGCCGAGGAGGTCTACTGTGGGCGCCGCCAATTGAATCCCCCTGACAAGGTGGAACCCTGAGTAGCTGTCTCTCGATGCCGCAAACATATCGAAGTCCGGATTAACTGAGAGCCACGAAAGGAAAAACGCGATGACAATCAACAAGCTCGTCGCCATTAAAATCGTTTGTCTAAACTTTTTAAGATTGGCCATACATACTGCCTCCTATGATCATTCTGGGGGTAATAAAAATCAACTCTATTATAACATTTTAACCAATCGTTGATAAGACTAAAATAAAGGAGCGTAACTTATGCAAGCTGCAACTTTAAACGCCTTAAAAAATCAATCGGAATATTTCTGGGTCAATACCGACAAATGCGCTACTGAGGTGACAACGCCCCCAACGCTGGCAGATATACAAGAGGCCGACGCTCGGTTACGACGATTTGATCCGTTTTTCAAGGCTGCTTTTGACGACGTCACCGGTCTCATTGAATCGCCGCTCTCCCCCCTTGAACACTTTAAACTGGGTATTATCCCCTTTGTAGGCGGTCGCGTTCTCGGCGACTGGTTTCTGAAACGCGATGACCTCTTGCCCATCTCGGGATCGGTAAAGGCCAGAGGCGGCGTCTATGAAATCGTCACATGGGCAGAACAAATCGCCCTTGAATCGGGACACCTCAAGTTAAGTGACGACTACAGCTGTCTTCTGACCCCGCCGTTTCAAGACCTTTTCAACCAATACACCGTTTATGTGGGCTCTACGGGAAACCTCGGCTTGAGCATCGGCACCATTTCAAGAGCCCTTGGTTTCAATGTGACTGTTCATATGTCCAGCGATGCAAAACCTTGGAAGATGGACAGGCTACGTGCACTCGGCGCAACCGTTGTCCTTCACGAAACCGATTACTCCGCTGCCGTAACTGCCGGACGCGATGCGGCGGCACTGGATCCCAAAGCGTATTTCGTAGACGACGAAAATTCCGAAACCCTCTTTATCGGTTACGGCGTGGCGGCACTCCGGTTAAAAGACCAACTTGCTGAGGCGGGCACTGTCATCAACTCGGAAAAACCGCTCTTTCTCTACCTGCCCTGTGGCGTCGGCGGCGCGCCGGGAGGCATCGCACACGCTGCCAAACTGTGTTTTGGCGCAAATGTCTATCTCTTTTTTGCTGAACCCACCGGCGCCCCTTGTATGCTCTATGGGATGGCCAGCGGTAAGCACGGCAACTGCCACATTGACGAACTGGGCCTCGATGGTCACACCGTCGCCGATGGGCTAGCTGTCGGGCGCCCTTCTGGTTTTGTCGGTCAGCTGATGGCGCCTATCCTCGATGGGATTTACACGGTCTCAGACGATAAAATGCAGTGGCTTGTCCACTTGTTAAATGTTTCTGAAAACATTCAGGTGGAACCGTCGGCAACAGCCGGTTTACTCGGCCCCATCAAGCTCTTCTATACACAAGAAGGGTTTGAGGTTCTGTTAAAGCACAACCTGCTTGAAAAAATGACGCAGGCCGTTCACATTTCTTGGGCAACCGGCGGAAGCCTTGTACCGGCAGATGCGATGGCTCGCGAAATCGAAAAAGGCAAGGCCATACAGATGACGGCGCTGTAGCACTTCCACTAAAAAACAACACGAGTAAAAGCACGTCTTTCGACGTGCTTTTACTCGTGTACAGTCTCGTTGAAATTGAATAAAAATACAGGACACTAGTGTACTGTCTCGTTGAGATTTAATTAAAAATGCCAGATAGTTTGTATCAGTGCAAGGCAAAATATCGACGACAATGCGGGACATTGTCGAGAGATTTTAACGCCGCAATGATGCAGAGTAGATGAGCAGTTTTTTTAATTGTGAACGATACAGTACACTAGTTGCGTCCTAAAAACCCTTTGCGTTTTAGCGCCGCCTCGTACAGAATCACCGTTGCCGCAATGCCGACGTTAAGTGAGTCACAGCTTCCAAACATCGGGATGTGTACGGCTTCGTGGGCGAGTTCGTAAAACCCCTTGGAGATGCCGTAGCGTTCGCTCCCCATGACAATGGCCACATTTCCGGCATAATCGTTTTCATAATACGGTTTCGAACCACGCGTATCACTCAGCACAATTTTAAAATGGTGCTTTTGCAAAAAATCGGCCAATTCGTCGAAAGTCGCCTCTGCAATGGGCACTTTAAAGCACGACCCCTGTGAACTCCTTATAAATTTTGGATGCGTCAGACGGGTCTTTTTATTACAGATGATGAGCGCGTCCACATCTGTACCGTCTGCCGACCGCGTTATGGTGCCCACATTCCCCGGAATCTCCAGACCGTCCATAATGACGATGAGGTTGTTTTTCTTATGTAGCAATTGGGTCAAAGGGCGCTTTGGAAATCGGCACACGCTAATTAGACCGGCGGGGTTCCCCGATTCCGATAGGCTCTTCATCGTCTTGGCGGAAACCAAATGTACTTTCGGCGCGCGATCGCCCAGTGCACACATCAGCGCGTATGCCTCCGGCGTGTTCACGTCTTCTACAGCCACCAGTATATAGATGAGCTCCAGCTCATTATCCTCGACAAATCGATTGGCCCAGATCCCTTCAACAGGCACATAGAGACCACGGTTGCCCTTCTTATTATTGTATATCTCCGTCACTTGCTTTACTTCTTTTGCTTTGTTGCCTTTAAAGCTGACTTTTGTGCCCCACCGCTTTCGGATATGCTGTTCTCTTTGTTCAACGTTTTTTTGTGTAAACATAGGCTTTCCTCCATTGATAGTATAACATAGAAAAACGAATTGACAATTTTTAGTTTCTTGTGATATATTCAAATCATAAAGCTATAAAAAGGATGTAACTGTTAATACTTAGAGTGAAAAAACTTAAATCGTTTTCAACATCTGGGAAACAGTTTGGTGTTGAACTGTAACCGAAAGCAATCATCTCATACAAGGGGCTTTTTTATGAAATTACCTAAATTGATTCTATGCACCTTAATGTGCGGAACACTTTTACTATCTACAAATACTTATACACAAAGTACACCGTATACGGAAGAAGCAATCGAACAATACGGTAAAACGCACTTAGAAAAACTCATTCAAGAGGATCAGTGGCAACTGAACACGCATTCTATACAGGGGTTACACTATGATGAAACGCAAAGGATTTCTCCAAGCAGTTCTATGTATAAAGAATACTTCGACTCATACGTTCCTCAGGTCGTTACTTACAAGCCCGATGCGTTTTTAGTTTACACCGCTAGTGCCGACAATAGAAAAGGCAACTACACAAAAGACGGGTATAAGCTTACATTTAACTCTTCAAGAACAGTTACAGGGTCACATTCGTTTTCTGGAAAAGGCAGTGACTATTTAACAGCCCCTGTTATTAACCAAGGTGTTCAACTGGAACATGATGTCGAGCTTGTTACTGCCAATTCTACTGCCGGTGCTGTGGGCACTGTATACAATGTCCACAATCTTAATGACCGTGCTGTATATTATATAGACATTTTTTATCATGGGATTTATACAAGTGGAGGTGCGAAATACAGATGGGACGATATAACCGGGAACAGTGGCACAATAACTTACCCTCTAGAAGGCGGTGCACTTTATCCGACGAAACATACAACCATTCACGCGTCTGCTGCTTACAAACGCTAATTATGAAAAGACTTCTTTACACGACGCTCATTTTCTTCTTCGCGTTTTCACTAAGTGGATGTGGCATACCGTCTAGTACCGATGAAGTCCCAACCTATGAAGCGTTTGTCGACTTAACGGAAAGCTTGTACAACCAATTAAAAGGCACTTTTAATGTCTACGAGAAAAGTTTTACTCACATAAACATTCAGCCTTATAGCCACAATGAAGACGACGCTTGGGCAGAAACTATCGGCGACCATTTTCAGGTGATAAATGATAAAAACTTAGAAATTGGGGACTCTTTTAAGGTGGAGATTTTCGCCTTGTCAGAAGATAAAAGTTTGATGGCCAAAGTCGGTCTTCATTACAATCCTAGCATAAAAGGGCGTGACTTCCTAGCCATTAACCACTTAGATGAAGTCTCCGAATTTGTAATTGGCGATGCGTATCAAGTGCCTCTCATCTGTCAAGAAACATTTACAAATCCCGGACTCGTCGTTCAAGTGACGGTGTTTTCAGTTGAAGAGACGACAGACCGTAAAAAAACCGCTTTAGATCAAAGTGATTTTCTACAAAATTTAACAGAAACCATTCAAAAGTTTCTGTTAGAATACGATGCTTAGTGCGTCTCCAAAAGTAACGTCATTTTATTTTCCTACTAGAAAGAAAGCACAAAAGTCGTTTGAGGACTTTTGTGCTTTTCTTTATGTGTCTCAATAGGGAGTGAAAGGATGTTTACAAAATTCTTAACGGTACCCTATGGCAAACCATTTGAAAGAAGACACTCTGCCGCTTACAGACAACTGTTGAGAAGCCATCATTCCTACTTGCCACTACAATGCTGTGCACCATTTCCATTTCTAAGTTCAATAACCGCTTTCCTAAGCTGCTCGTCAGCAATGCCTGCATCAAAAAGTCGTCCCTGACAGCTTGGATGTTCAGAACAGCCCTATGTACGAGTGTCGCCTTAATAGTATCTGTAAGTCTTTCTTTTGTACTTAATTCTTGTTATCAAAGTACTCTTCAATCAATCGAACAAGTTCGTTGACACTTTGATCCATTAGGTCAGGGTCGTATGCACTCAATGAAGATTGACTGATGTTAAAAATCAAGTTATTGTAAGAACCCAATATAGTTGTAGATGATTTCACTAATTTTTCATTCAGTTTTGCAAACCCTTCATTTGTAGGATAGGCTAAAATGTCATAACCTATAAAATGACTTGTAAAAGCAAGTGTAATCGTTATTTGGATAGTTTGATCGGGATTTTCAATAATCAACTGTTCTTCTGTTGGTTTTAGATTGTACTCTCCGTCAAGTGTTAAAAAAGGTCTATTATTAAGGCCTTCATACACATTTACAGCCGTTACATTCCCCCCTTTAGTACTTGCTTTAACCGACAAGCCATCAACCTGGAAATTGTCAACGACGTATTCAAAAGACGATTGATAATCTTCCCAGTTTATAACGTCTTTAAAATCAGCAGATCTATCCAATTGATTATTTTTAGCCATGATAAACAAGTTGATTATTAACAGAACGATAGCAAGAACCGAAACCAACAACAGGCTCAGATGTTTTTTGTTTATTTTCATTTCTACACCCCTTTATTATACGAACTAAAATAGAAGCTCAAATTATTGTAATTGGCTGACAAGAGTCAACTGAGTGTAATTATGTATTTTTTTGCAATTAACTGCTGTTCATAAAAACCTCCATAATTTAATTGATGATTTAGTAAAATTCACATTTTCAAAACCACTTTCACACAAAAATAGGCTCTCAAAACAGCTCATCATTTTATGCAAAGTATTCAAACTTGATACATTCAATGAACTTAAGAAGATTCCAAACAGTTACTTCTACATTTTAACATTTTTCTCATACCTTTCTCAATACCTTTGAAAAAAACTAATTTATCAATTATTGTGATCCCAAGCAGAGGATGTATTTATTGTGCTATTGAAAAGTCCTTAATTTCCCCAAAAAATCTATTGCCAAGCCTACTTTCATAGAGGCTCAATCTGTCTGCTCAGCACTCCGCACAGCTATAACACACCGAAAATAGCGCCTCATTTAGAAGGATGTCCCCTATACAAAACGAGGTGGCATTCTAAACGAATACCACCTCGACTGTTGACTTAAAACCTTTGTACCAAGTTACGCTTCTACCTTAATCTTGACTTTTTCATTTTCCACAACGGCTCTGAGCAAGTTGCCTTCCCTCAAGAGTTTTCGGATATAGAGTTCAGCGATTTCATCTTCAATCAATCGCTGAATGGTTCTTCTAAGTGGTCTCGCACCGTACTTCTCATCAAAGCCCTGTGCGACAATCAGTTCCTTAACCTCTGGACTAATGGACAACTTCATATGCTTTTCAGCCACCTCAGAGTTGACCTCGCCGAGTTGAAGCTCGACAATTTGTCTCAGTTCTTCTCTTCTCAATGACTTAAAGACGATGATATCGTCAATTCTATTGAGAAACTCCGGTTTAAACGCCTCTTTCATCATCGCTTTAACTTGTTCTTCATGTCGGGTAACCGAATCGCTACCAAAGCCGATTCCCGTGCTCTTAAGCTGTGTACCGATGTTGGAGGTCATAATAATCACTGTATTTTCAAAGAAGACCGTACGTCCTTGACCATCTGTCAGTCGACCGTCTTCCAGTATCTGAAGCAACAGGTTGAAGACATCGCCATGTGCCTTTTCCATTTCATCCATTAAAATAACAGAATACGGCTTTCGGCGTACTTTCTCTGTCAGCTGACCGCCTTGTTCGTAACCGACGTATCCCGGAGGGGCACCAATCAACTTGGAAACAGTGTGTTTCTCCATATACTCCGACATGTCGACGCGAATCATCGCGTCCTCAGAGCCAAACAGTTCTTCAGCAAGTGCTCTCGCAAGTTCAGTCTTTCCGACCCCTGTCGGCCCGACGAAAACAAAACTCGCCGGTTTTCTCTTTTTCCTAAAGCCCGATCGACTTCTTCTGATAGCTTTGGAAATCGCTTCAATCGCCGTATCCTGCCCAATGACGCGACCATGAAGACGTTCTTCAAGGGCGAGAAGCTTCGCCGCTTCTTCCTCTGTAATCTTCTGAACGGGAATTTTCGTCCACGCTTCAATTACATAAGCCACATCTTCTACCGTTAACGCTACCTCCTGAGAGGTTTTTTCCAGCGCTTTGATTTTATCAGCAATGCGCAACAGCTCCACTTGAAGGTCTGCAGATCGTTTAAAGTCTTCCATTTCAATGGCTTCTACGCGCTCGGCTTCTAGCTTTTCCGCTTCTTCCTCAAGTGCCTTTAACTCCACGAGCCCGTGGTTCTTAAGGTTGGCTCTCGACCCGGCCTCGTCGATAACATCAATGGCTTTGTCCGGTAGGAAACGGTCTGTAATGTAGCGACTGGACATTTTAACTGCCGCTTCAATAACCGCGTCGTCAATGTGAACTTTGTGGTACGCTTCATAGTAATCCTTAATTCCCTTGAGAATTTCAATGCTGTCTTCGATGTTGGGCTCATCTACCACAACCGGCTGAAAACGTCTTTCCAGCGCCGCATCTTTTTCAATGTGCTTGCGGTATTCTTCTAAAGTCGTCGCACCAATGACCTGAATCTCACCTCTGGCCAGTGCGGGTTTTAAGATATTTGCCGCATTCATGACGCCGCCGTGTACTTCTCCGGCGCCCATGATATTGTGCACTTCGTCAATAACCAAAATCACGTTGCCATGTTTTGTCGCTTCTTGAATAATGGCTTTCATGCGGCCTTCAAACTGCCCTCTAAACTGCGTACCCGCGACAATTGCAGTCATATCGAGCAAATACACTTCTGTGTCGAGCAGCTTCTCGGGAACACTTTTTTCCACAATTCTCACTGCAAGCCCCTCTGCAATGGCCGTTTTACCGACGCCGGGCTCTCCTAGGAGAATCGGGTTGTTCTTATTGCGTCGATTTAAAATTTGAACCACGCGATCGATTTCTCGATGTCGCCCGATAATCCGGTCGACTTCGCCATTTTGAGCTTTTTCAATGAGGTTGCTCCCGTACTTGCTCAGCTGCTTGAAAACGCGCTTCTTCTTACCCATTTTTTGATCCGGTTCCGGCTCTTTGTCCTCATAGAAAGCCGCCTCGTCTTCCAGCACTTCATAGCCTTCATCATCGTAATACACGTCTTCGTCTTCCGACGCCTCGTGTGACGCCTGTTCGGCATCGTAGTTCATCAAGTTCATTAAAGGGTTATCCTCGTCGTGAGAGATGTTGTCGAATAAGTGGTTCATCTGCTTGGACAAGTTGTCCATTTCTTCAGGGGTGAGATTGATTTGGTTCATAATCTCATCCATTACGGGGAACCCCTTCTTCTCCGCGCACTCAAGACATAGGTCGATGTATTCGGTTTTGCCGTTTTCAATTTTTGCCGTTCGCATCATGGCGACGTTTTTTTTACAATTGGAACATTTTTTCATAGTCATCACACTCTCTTTTCTATATCAAATGCGGTTACTTCACCTACATAAGCCTGAATTTTTGCATGGTTTTATTATAGCCTATTTTGTTCAACAGTTCATAGACCAAAGTTTAATTTTTTATGAACATTCCACTTTCTATGCTTTACCCGATAAGCCTTGCGACAAACAATTGGTCACGGTAAAATAAAGAGAGCATCACATTTAGGAGGTTACTATGGAACAACCGGTCACTTTTATTCGTAAGAAGCAAATTGAACGCACAGTAGAGGCGCTCAAAAAACATCAAATGGACGCGGTCTTGCTCCCTTCAAAAACGGCGCTAATCGACTACGTTCAAAATGCCGTAGACGCCAATGCCGTCGTTTCTGTCGGCGGCTCGATGACACTGTTTGAAACAGGTCTTATCGACCATCTCGACAGCGGCCGATATACCTTTTTAAACCGCTACAAACCGGGACTTGACGCAGAAGCCATACGCCGGCTTTACATTCAATCGTTTGACGCAGACGTCTACTTTTCAAGTGCCAACGCCATTACAGAAGACGGCCTTATCTACAACGTCGACGGCAACGGCAACCGCGTCGCCGCCATTACTTATGGCCCTAAGCAGGTCTTTATCATCGCGGGGACCAACAAAATCGTCCCGACACTCGACGATGCCATAAAGCGCAACGAAACTCTCGCGGCACCTGCAAACGCCGTGCGTCTGGGCACTAAGACCCCATGTAAGACCACGGGAAAATGCGAACACTGCAGCAGCCCTGAACGCATCTGCTGCAGTTACAGCGTCATCGGCTATCAACGACAATCCGGCAGAATCAAGGTGCTCTTTGTCGACGAGCCGCTGGGGTTCTAAACGCTTATGAAAAAAGGCAATGCTCTCGTCATACAACGGGCATTGCCTTTGTTTACATCTAAACTAACACTCGTGGTCTTTCATAATATCGGATGCGTACAACACTTGTTGTACCACCGCGACATCCTCTTCCCAATAGAGAACGATGGCCATCGGCCCTGTGACGAGCAAGCACGCTTCATCGGAATCGGTTGTGACGCTCTCGATGTTCTCCGAAATCGCCTTGAAAATCGTCTCTTCTGAAAAGGGCATGGTCGACTGATCTGCTTCTATCCGTACTTTCAATAACTGCTCTGCCATCAGAACCTCCTGTCGATAAACTGTACTTTCATTTTACACATCTTTCAGTCAAATTACAAGACCAGCTTTTTCTTGAGCAATCCATACGAAAAGGTTTTGCACAACACGACGCAGAGCACGAGGAGCACGGCAGGTGCTAGAAAATGAATTTTTGTCGTCACGTAGTGCACACCTGTTACGGCACCACATACAAACATCATGGCAAATGTCGCAGCGAGGTTTTTATTGCCCGTCGTACCGAATGGCGTTGCAAACGGGCAGAACAGGCCGACGACAAACCCCTTTAAAATAAGCAACAGCGGCACCATCACATTGACGACTAAAATCCCCAAGTACCCCGACGGTCCTATTACCAGCATAAACAACACACTGAGAGCCAACATCGTCGGAAAAGCAAACTTGAGATAATACGCTTTAACCGCCGCTCTATAAAACAGCGCCATGTTTTCCACCGGGAGACTCTTATAGATAGAGGCCGCATCGGCATTGCTGCTGAATTTTAGAAAATCAAAGTTTGTGACGAGGAACATCACTGAAAAATAGAGTGCCAAATAATAAGAAGAACCGGACAAACTGGTAAGTGCCGCACCGATGCTCTCGTGAGAACGCGTCATCGAAAACAGCATAATAAACGGGAACAGCATCCCCAGAGCATGGTTTGGATAGACCATTAACTTCAGTCGTCTGTCACGGCTGAGGTTGGCGTCGGTGAACTGCATAAATGCAAACTCCACATGGTCTTTCGAGAGCGCTTTCATCACCGCTTCTTTAAGCGTTCTAATAGGCCCTCTGCGCTTTTCTTTAAGCTGCCCCTCCACACCGAGTTTTGTCAAATACGATTCGTATTTTGGCAAAATCCACGTTTTGAGGACAATACCCAATAGAATTGGAACCACAATGGCCAGTACTGCCATTAGGATAAAGGCAACTTGCGTGTCGCCCTCCACAAGGATTTTAAACAAGCCGGCAAACCACGTCGGTGGCAACAGGTACGACCACCACTTGATGTTAATGGTCAAGTTCATATCCACGAACTCAAACATGCGCGCCAACACTTGGTAGGCGACAACAGTAATTACAGACAATACGATTTGAAACAGGTTCAGGACGTCTTTGAGCTTTTCACCACTGAAAAATTTCAACAGCAAACTGTAGAGAATCGTCGTTAAAAAGACGATGAGGAACGATAAAAAGAACATTGTAATCAGCAAGCTCACTGCGAACATCGGCCCGTGCGCCACGGTTCCCAGAACCAGTGAAATGGCGTTGAGTGCTGCAAACATCGTCATCATATAATACGTAATGTGTACAATTCGCGCCGCGTTCATCGTCTTTGCATCCACGGGTTTCGTCATAATAAGGGTCGAGTCTCTAACGTCGAGCAACACCGACGAAAAATCGGAGACCATGTACATGACGAGGAAAAACAAGTTGATGCCCGCGAGGCTGGCCACTTTGTAGTAAAGATCCAGTGGCATCGGCATCAGCATACCGCTAAAGAGCCCCACAAATCCGAGAACCAAAAGATTCTGCTGCGTACCCGTAAGCTTGCTTTTATTGCCCATGGACTCCTGAAGCGATGTCTTTCGGTCGTCCAGTGTCAATTTAAGCTGTAGTATCGAAACGAACTGCCAAAAGTTAATGCCTGTTTTTTCAATGAGCGGCTTAAAACGCTTGACAATTTTTATGAGCATATAGTCTTTACCAAGCATACATCCCCCTACCTTACTATGACATCCACCATCGATTGGGCGATGGTGTCGTGTTCGTGAAAGCCCGTCAATTGATTGAAGACATCTTGAAGCGACTCGACGTGTCCCTCGGCCTTTAAGGTGTCGAAATGTCCGTCTGCAGCGACGACACCGTCGTTGAGAACGACGATTCGATCGCTGATTTTCTCAACGACTTCCATTATGTGTGACGAGTAAAAAATGGTCTTGCCTTGCTCGGATAATTTTTTGAGCAGCGCTTTAAAAATCATGACGCTGTTGGCGTCGAGGCCGTTAATTGGTTCGTCGAAGAATAGCAACTCGGGGTCGTGTATCAACGCCGCGATAATCATCAGCTTTTGCTTCATCCCTTTGGAATAGGAAACAATCCTCGAATGGAGGGCGTCTTCAATGCCAAAGAGTCTGTAGAGCGCCTCGCCTTTATCTTTGATAACACCTTCTTCGAGGCCGTAAAGCGTTCCGATAAAATTCAAATACTCTTTCCCTGTTAAACTGTCGTACAGGTTGGCGATTTCAGGCACATAGCCAATTCTCGACTTGTATTGAATAGGATCCTCTTTAATGTCTTTGCCAAAGATGTGTACAGAGCCGTCGTATTGGGTAACCATACCTAATATAATCTTGACTGTTGTACTTTTCCCGGCGCCATTTGGTCCAATGTAGCCAATAATCTGTCCAGGCGCGACGTCGAGGTCGACGCCTTTAAGTACCCATTCACCGCCGGCGTCATAGCGCATTTTTAAGTCCTTTATTTCAATAACGTTTTCCATAAATTGTCCCCCTTTGGTTACATACGAGATGTTATGATATAATTATTCTAACACTTTATACGCGCTTATAAATGAAATTTTCATTAAAATACGCTTTACAAATCCTAATTTATGATCAGGAGGCCCTTATGAATACTGCTGCATTTTTAGACATCGACGGTACCTTGTACCGAAACTCACTGATGATTGAGCACTTTAAAAAAATGGTGAAGTACGAAGTTATCGATCCCAGCTTGTGGCATACGAGTTTAAAAGACACCTTCGTCGAATGGCGTAAACGCGTCGGCGAATACGAAGACTACATGCTTGAACTCGTAGAAGTTTACTACGAAGCCTTAAAGGGGCGCAAAGCACAAGACCTGGAGTTTATCTCGAACCAAGTTATCCACCTCAACGGCGACATCGTGTACAAGTACACGCGCAACCGAATCTTATGGCATAAAGCACAAGGTCACAAAGTGTTTTTCATTTCGGGGAGTCCTGATTTTCTCGTCTCCAAGATGGCGTCAAAATACGATATTGACGGCTATCGCGGCACCGGCTACATCTTAGATGAAGACGGGCACTTTACCGGAGAAGTAGCGCCCATGTGGGATTCGGTCAACAAGGACAAGGCCATAGACGGCTTCACGAAAGCGTTTCACATCGACCTTTCGAAAAGCTATGCCTATGGCGATACCAACGGGGATTTATCCATGCTGAGAAAGGTCGGCAACCCTATTGCCATCAATCCCGCTAAGGAGCTTATTCAAAGCATTCAGAGCGACCCCGACCTCGCAGCGCGCGCCACAATTATCATTGAGCGTAAAGATGTCATCTACAAGCTCGATTCCGATGTAACACTACTGGAAGAATCGGACATTGGTGAGTAAGCAACCCTCTAAAAGCATCTGATTTTCAGGTGCTTTTTTTATGTTGAACATACCACTTTTAGTCTGTTGATTCGCTCTTATTGTGGATGGGTCAACCTATGAATCACTTCCACCGTTTCAACAGCACTTGGCATACAAGCAAACCGTAAATCGTCGCCGTTTTTTTCCATAAAGACTATGCCATCACTTGGAAGAAGACCGGTAATAATATACTGCGATGTCCTCGTCGCCTCTATAAGGTAGCTGTCGGGTGACGGCGCATTTTCGTAAACCGGCGTCATCGAACCGCCACCTAACTCAACAACCGTCGTCATAAAGTGTTTGTCTGAGAAAGAACCGTCAGACAGACTTTCGCCCTCCAGCAACATGTTGACAACTAAAAAATCTTCTCCTACAGCCTGTATGTTGTACACATCCCGATACAGCGCCGTCGTGTTAATGGTCTCTAAAAGCGTTCCCGTTTTGTCATTGAAAATTTTAATTAAAGCGTTAGAACGCTCATCTCGTGTTAAAAAAGCCACTCTATCGTCGTAATATCGAACGCCAAGTGCCTTTCCCGTATAAGGCATTGCCCTTTCTGATTTAAAAGGCGTCTGATAGACCAAGTGTCCCTCTTTTATATACAGCTGTGCGTTTACCGCTCTTGTTATTGCACCATACGATGTATAGTGTACATCAACCACATCGCTGTATTCAGTTCGGTTCACCAGATCCAGCTCTACAGTGTCATTATCAACAGCTGTAATTTGAGTGACCCTCTCTTTTCCCGTTTTGGTAAACGCAATCAGTTCATTTTGATTAGAGAGGGTGTAAAGCGTACGCCCCGTCATAGCCACTGTATTGTGGCGCGGGTTCCACTCGACGTCAATGCCCAGGTACTCTGAAACGAAACGCAGCGGGACATAGACCGTTCCTTCCACAGACAGGAGCGGGGCTGAAACGGTTCCATCTACACCATTTAGGCTTGTTGAGCCCGCCATATAGATATGTAAATCGTTTAGAGTGTCTTGTACACGTGCACATTTTTCTCTATTGTTCCAACTGACTGTGTAGTGAAGCTGTTCGCTAAAAGCTCTTAAGGGGATGTAGACACGGTCTTCATGGCTTAGGCAACTTTGCTCCAATGGAAGTACCTTTGTGTTGTAGACAACGCGCACGTCGCTTTCAGAAATGGTGTAACCTACTTTGATACTGCACAGCGCAATAAATGCAATCAAACATACTATTTTCGATACCTTCTTCATCATCATACCTCCTCTATGCAAGCTGTTTTACTCAATTTGAACCATCAATTGCCCCTGCTTTACGGTGACACACGCCCCTTCAGAAAACTTAATTATTTCAGGATCTACAATGGCCGGTTTGTCATGTTCTCTCAATAAAATGGCTAAGTGAGAAAGCAAGCCGCCTCTTTCAAAGATAAAGCCTTCATAATAGGGAAACATAACTGATAAACAAGGATCCGGATAAGGGGCAACCAGTATCTTGCGCCTTGCTGATTTTTCAGCGGGCACGTCCATTTGAAAGTGTCTGCTTTTTAAGATGAACTCGCTTTCCGCAACAATACTTCGTGTTCCCAGGTTACACTTTATCCGCTCAAAAGTTTCGGGCGTTAAAAACTCTAAAACCCCTGAGAAACTGCCTTCAGATAAGACTCTTCTCTCAGCATTTGCACTTGGAAGCATAGTTTTTTCAAGAGTTGCGTCATTAAAATAGGCTTTTTCCGCTGTCGCTTCAAACTCTATCTTTATATTGGGAAATTCTCGATTCATAGAACGAGCCATCTGTTCGACTTCTTTCATCAAATGTACTGGTAGTGCTGCTTTCACTGGTTTATTCAACTCGACTTCAATAAAACGCTTCGTCAGGGGATGCATCTTCCAAATGGAGCGATACGTTAACAAATCACTGAATACCAGCTGCCCACTACCATCTAAAATATACCTAGAAAAATCTAATTTCCCAGAAAGAAAGCCCCCAAAACCACCGGGCATAAACTCTATGTAGACACTATCGTCACCCGAAATACAAACGTTGCCGCAATAATTGGTGGCAGTTACCTGCTGTATACGCACAATATTAATCAGTTTTCCCGAGGCACTGGCGTATTCTCTCAAAGTCTGTTTGAGTTCTTCTCTCGAACGCGTTTTTACCTTATCCGAAAACTCGATTTTAAACACCTCCGTGTCTTCAAACACCTTAAACAGAGCGTCCATATCTAAGTTTTTCTCATTATAGAACAAGTACTTAACCACTGGCAAATGCACACCATGCTTTAAACAAGCAGCACGCAAATCATGCCGTTTATCAAACCATTTCATATACTTGTCATAAAACCCCTCCATCTCTATCGTCTGAAGTGCTTCCCTATCGTCGACGTCAATAATAGAGAAAGTATGTTGCTTTTTTTTCCGTACAACGGCAGTCATGGGTCTCACCTGAAACACACAAATCTCTCCATCGACAACGCCCCACTCCATATCTACATCGTAGTTAAAGTACTTTTGAATACGTGTCATCAAAAAGAATAAGTGCGAGACATACTTTTCAATAAAGGGATCACTATTAACCAGACTCCCCTTTCCATTCAGCTCAAAAGCTTTGGCTTCTAGTCCGTTGACAACGTCGGCTGTGCCATTTGCCGAGTACTCTCCATAACACCCGGTTTTTCCAAGAGGGTGCCTTGAAAAGAGAACACCGCCCAAATCTACCATGACATACTTTTGTATGATGACTGCAATAGGCTGATTTTCAGAGATATTATTGTAATAGGCACTTGCCCACACTTCCAACAGTGCGTCAATCAAAGCCTCTTGGTTGTCAATAGGCCCCTTTGATAAAAACATACCCGCCATACTCGATTGCTCAAGGTCTTCTAAAGGAGACGACGATCTTAGTATAACCGGATAACCTAGCGCATTTGCCTTCTTATACAGTTCATTAATGAAATCCTCCGGCAACACGAACGTCTTAATGCGCTCTCTAAAGCTGGCAATTGTATTGGGCGTGTCTAGCTCTGCCAGCTGTGTAGAAACATTATTGTACGCTACCACTTTCTCAAAAATATCAGTGGAAATCACATAACCTTCGATAGTTTTCACCGATAGATTTTTCAACAAGCATAAATTATAAGCCTTTGCCCCCACTGCTGTTGGTGGAAACTTGTTTTCTTTTAATAAAGGGATTAAAACCATAGCCGCTCCTTATACTATTTTAGAAAGTCATCGCCATTAAATTTCTGACTATAGATAAACACGCCTTTTTTAGGACAACACATATTGATTTTGATTGCAGCTTCTTAAAACGTTTCGTCGATTAATCGTTCAAATCACCCGCTTCTTTACAGTTATTAGTTTATCACAAACATGTTTGTTTGTGGAAAAAATCAATTGAGCTTTTAGCGCAAAGATTTTGAGGATTAGTTATGTGAACAAGGTGAACTTAGCTCAGGTAAAGTTGTAAAGCCGTCATCCGTTCTTTCACCACTTCTACCCACTGGGTTAACCTATACTTTATTGCGCTTTACAGATGTATAGTAATCCTCATTTTATCGGCCAATGGGCTCAACATACAAATTAGATAAAATCTCTTTTGACTTAAGATGTTTGATAACTGGCACTGCCTTCAAGTGCTTGATATACTTCTTGTTTCTCGTCGAATTTTTGTTGACTGGCTCAGTCTATTCTTTTTGTAATAGCCTTAATATGAATAAAATCATCGATGTGTAATGCAATTTTTCTCCGCATACGAAAAGAAATCCACAGAACGACTAGCATTGCCATTTCTATGGATTTTTTATTGAGTTAAGTTGTGAGATTGTATTAATATGCAGTGACTACATACGGTTTTTAAGAATGTAATTCAATCCATGAATGACAGCTTCACTAAGAACTGATGTATAATCCTCAAAATTATCTGAATTAGATACTATTGTATCAAAGACCTCTTTTAACTTGCCATCGATAATTAATGTAAGACCTTCACATTTCTCGTCTGAACCTTCTTTTCCAAATGTATCTTTCATAATTGAGACTCTTGCATAATTAACTCGATAATTTGAGAAAAAGGCTTAATCCTAAGTAACAGCCCCTGCCATGCTTTCAAATTTCAATCTTTTGTTGTTCATTATGCTACTAAGAGTTCCTCATTTCTGTTTACTTTAACTTTTGAAGCGATGGTTCCTGCAACCAACGCAATGCAATTTAACAACGCATGAACAGTTGCTTTCTTGATACCTTTAGACCGGATTGAATTCAAATTTAAAATCGTCTTTAGTCGACCGTTGCAACGTTCAACAGAAGTTCGCTTGTTGTATAGAGTCTTCCATTGATCAGATGATCTTAACGGATATCCGATTTGTCTTGGATTTTCTTTACGATTTATCTTGAGCGTATAACCATAATTGCTTGATGAACACCATGCACTCCCATGTGGACAGTTACATTTCCCCAGTACTTGTGGACATCTAAATTTCATGTAATCGCCGTCAATCCCCCAATAAACGAGTTTGTAACCACCAGAACAGACTGGATGAAACTCATCATCTAACCCTTCTGGGGCGGCGTGACTGCCTCTTGGGTTGTAGGCTATGATTGGAGTAGCTTCAAAGTGATTTATTACTGCATCATAGACAGAATTATAATCATATCCAGAGTCCATCGCATAGAACAATGGTCTAAACAGATCTCTATACTGCTTTAGAAACTCTTCAATCAGTGGAACTGCAATTGTTCCATCATGAACATTCGCTGGTGTTACCATAACTGAAAGTGGTAATTCACTGTATGAATCGCTCAGGATATGAAGTTTCCATCCAAACCAACGAATGTTATTACCGTGAGTATCGCGCTTCATTCCCCAGTTTGGGTTGGTGCCGTCATCTACAATATCTTTCTTTGGTTTTGAGGCTTCGAAAGCATCTACCTTAGTAGAGTCTATTGAAATATGACTACCATCAACAATTCCTAATTCTTTAGCATGAACAACTAAATCACCGAATAGTTTCAGCAACGCATCTGATTCTGACAGCTTATCTGCGAATCTGCTGAAAGTGGCTTCTGATGGTACTTTGGATAACACCTCAAAACCACAGTTATAACGTAACACTGGGTTCTCTTTCAACTGTCTCACCAACTCGCTGGTGGTCGAAATTCTCAGAATTTGCTTAGCAATTAATGCGTAAATCATCGGTGCGACTCTGTAACCTTTTGGACCTCTCAAATGACTCTGTTTAGATAATGCCGCAACCAAAGGTGAGATGTTGATCTGAGCAAGAATTAATTCCAATTTCGTTTCTTGCTGAAAGTTCATAATTTCTTCAAAGGAAAATAGACATGTTTGTCGAATATACATAAGTGGAAACTTCCTCCTTCGTTTGGATTGTGTTTGCTGCCACTTATATAATTCGACGTTTGGGGTGAAGTTTCCTTTTTGTTTCTTTAAAAACTTGTTAAATCAACGGTTATAAATTATGCAATTTTCTCAATTGTAAATGTATCATTATTCGCCATACTCTTATCCTTTCCATTGTTCTCTACATTATATCACATTACTTCGGAGTGCCATATTCCTCTAACCATTCTATCCATGGCTCTGGAAAGTCATATGCACATCCTGGTTTAGATGGGTCAACTATTTTAGGAGCAGTTTTACCCTGATTCAAAGGATTGATACTAATTGACAAATCACCAACATCATCAATAGAAATTCTAAATTGACTTGTATTATCTCCGACGCCACCTTGAACTCAATAGTAAGCGGTAGAGTTTCCAGCCCCCTCAACAACCTGTCCGGCCTTTATCGCATTTGAATCCACCACTTTTGCAGTTGATGCCACTTGTTCACCAACCTCAACTGTGACTGTAACGCGTTTTACATCCGTCGCTAGATTAGCAGCTTCCCCAACGGTTTTTACTGCCTTGTACACCGAAGTCGCACTATCTACGCCTTTTATACCCAATTTGGCACCGGTTCCCATGCCCCCAATATTTTTTTGAAATCTCCCCAAGTTCCAATTAGAACCGTTTTCACCTACATTCCGTTTGATTCTGATGGGCTCTCATGTCATTTAGCAAAACCATCAGTATGCAGTGTAATCTATTTCCTCAAAACCAGAAAAAGTGATGGAACGGCTATGATTGTCAATTCCACCACTTCTTTGTTTACTTTTGTAGTTAGTTAAAAATAGGTTGATTTCTAATTTTACCCTTGAGATAATCTGCAATTTCAGTCTGACCAAATTCTCTTGCATAATCATGAGCATCCATGTTATCAAGGCTTTCACTAGTGTATCTAACTGAAACGTCAATTCCCCTTTCAACTAACTCTTTTACCACATTCATATGTCCGCTGTAAATAGCTCCAAACAGTGGATTTCTTTGTGCAAGACTCGTATCCATTATACTACCATTATCAATCAAATAACGCACTACTTCTAATTGACCAGCTCCAGCTGCAGTTTTTAAAGCATTTGCATCAAAAGTTCCGCCTTTAACATTAACATCTATACCTTTTGAAATAAGGTATTCGATAATTTTCATGTTTCCTCTTTTTACGGCAACATGTAGCCATGTACCAAAAGGGGTCATCTCATTCAAAAGATGCGGATGCTTTTCTAGTAATTGAATAACACTTTCTGTATCGCCTTTTTTTATGCCATTTCTGATTTCCTTAATAATCGCCTTATCTTCCACGTTTTCACTCCTATCTATCTTTGACTTGCAAATTCTCCAAGGTATTGAAGTATCTCAACGATATCATCGTAATCACCACCAGCAGCATCAACAGCTTTTATCTGATTGACTACATTCTCAATTGCTTCGAAACTATGTTGACCTTTCACAGCATTTGGGGCCCATACAAGGTTTTCTACACCAACTATCGGGTCAATTCCATGTTTCCTCAAGATATCTTGACCTTCCTGTACTAACGATTTTTGTGCAGCTCCTGATCCTGTCTTAAAAAGAATATGATGCGCATGAGGATTAACCATATCTACTGGAGGGGCCCCCGCAACTGTTCTCAGATATTTACCAAAGTCAACATTCTTCATCGCTGTTTCAAATGCCTCTGTTGCTCCAACATCACCCATATGCTTGCTAATCTGTTTGATTTCATCAGCACTAAAAGTACCTTTTTGTAGAGCTAATCTCAAATCATTCATTTTAGTTGCATCTACATTACCGGCTACATCAACAATATCATCAACATAACTCTTAGCTAAATCAGTAAGTTTACTCGTCCCCTTAGGTAGAAAACTGCAGTCAGTTAAAACGGTGAGTAGATAATCCACTCACCGTTTTAAGGTTACCCTTTTTTCAAGTCTAAATCACTCTCATCAACACTTAGAAGTTCAAGAAACTCCCCAATATCATTGATAAATTCAACTTCATATTCACTACACTTTTCATCTAGTATGAGTACAATAGCCCCTTTTGTGCCTTTTTTCACCATTTCACTCAAATTTCTTTTTGCATATACAACATCATATTCCTTATACATCAAAACCTCCCTATGCATATTATTTCTTAGTTGGAATTGCAGTTACAAGTCTCACAACATCGTCTTTGGCACTCTTCATCCAAGCAAATGCTACATCAATAACTTTACCATTTGCCCCAGTAACTGAGATAGTTTGATTAAACTTTGTTCCATACTTCGTTACACCTGTTTGAACAGCTTTACTTGGATCAAATACAATTTGCTTTGCTAGCGAATCCATATTATCTTGAGTATAACCTAGTGTATAGACACGATGAAAATTGAAACAATTCATAAACTTTGATATGATAGTCTTTGATGATAAAATATTACTATCGGAGGTTATCCCTATGGCGCGTCCAAAGAAAAATAAAATATTGTTAACAGACATTGAGTTAAAACAACTAAAAGCTCTTCTAAAGAAGAAAAATACAACCCAAACCATCTGCAATCGTTGCCGAATTTTAATTGATCTTGATGAAAACCACTTACCTGCTCTAACATATGAACAATGTGTTCAGCGGCAAAATGTAAGTCGAGCGACTATCGCAAAAATGGTAAAACTATATGCTTCTGGCGGTATTGACTCAGCGCTTGCTACGCACCGAAATATCAATTCTGATAATGCACGCCGCAAAGTAGATGGAAGAGTTGAAGCACATATTATTGAGCTTGCATGTGGTCCCGTTCCAGAAGGTCATAGCCGCTGGACGATCCGTTTATTAGAAGAACATATGAGAATTGAATTTGATGAGTCGATCAGCCGAGAAGCAATCCGAAGATCATTAAAAAAAACAGGCTTCGACCTCACCGCTCCGACTATTGGTGTTTGCCAAGAAAAAGAGATCCCGAATTCATAGCGTGTTTAGAAGATATTCTTGATGTCTATGAACTGCCCTATAATCCAAACCTTCCAGTCGTTTGTATGGATGAGAAACCCTACCAATTACTTGGTGAGGCACGCGATTCATGGGCAATGCGACCTGGCGATCACAAAAAAGTGGATTCTGAATATGTTCGAAAAGGTACTTGTAGTATATTTTCATTTGTGGAACCGCTTGGAGGCAAACACCATGTCAGTGTTAGAACACAACGTACAGCTATAGACTGGGCACAAGAAATCAAATATCTTGTGGATGAATTTTATGCTCATAATGAAAAAATCATTCTTGTCATGGATAATCTCAATACACATAAACCATCGTCATTATATAAAGCGTTTCCACCAGCAGAAGCCAGAAGAATACTAAAGAAACTCGAAATTCACTATACACCAAAACATGGCAGTTGGCTGAATATTGCTGAGATAGAACTTAATGTTATGACCCGACAATGCTTATCACGAAGAATCGAAAATATCGATTTACTTCGCAAAGAACTTTTTGCTTGGGAAAGTAAGAAGAACAACAGCTATGCAAAAATCAACTGGCAGTTTAGAACAAAGGATGCAAGGATAAAACTGGCATCACTTTATCCTGAAATATAGAGAGGACAGGCTAATTATAGTTCATTAATGAACGTGTCTTTACACTAGCAGATTCTCTGTATAGATTTCGGTTCTGGCTTTCTTTGATGAATTCGCCAAGTCGTAACTCTGCGCTCTTGGTACCTTTTCGACTTCCAGCCTTATCTCTTCCAATTAGCCTTCATATGAAGTTTTCTGCCGTCTTTGTTCTCGTCTTGAGAGATTCATAAATACTCACCTCGTTTAATATTCAGTCCTTCATCAAAGTTTCATGACCCTTTGATTACTATGACCTCTGCTGACTTCTCAGGATTCAGTCGTGCATCACTGCACGGGTTGTTCCGTGAAAAAAAATTCTTTTTGGACTTGTTCCTGAGATCTCCCCAGGTAAGAGCGCACTCTTTCATGCCATGTAGCCGCCACATTTACTCTCCAAATTTCGGGTAGTTATTGGAATTCAGTTTGTTTTGCAACCTTATCCATTTGGGAAAGCCTCAAATGTGATTCGTGTACCTCAGCTCGGCAATTTGTCTCCAGCTTCCTTCAGATTCGCAGTCACCCACGACACCCCGGTTGCATAGGTGAGCAGCAGACTTTGTCTGCGACCAACCCTTGCTCTTGGCTAACGGTTGGCACTACCAGCCCCCGTATCGGACTTGAACCGACTAGAGTGCGCCCATGCTGGGCGCACAAAGAAAAGCGATGCTGAAATTTCATCTCACCATCGCAATTAGAGCAAAGCTCATTCTTAATTAAGTGTTAAAACAAACTCCCCTGAGAAGCAAATCATATCTCCTAGTGCTATCTTCTCAGTCGATTCTTCAAACTCAGCTTTAACTTCATTGAGTACACTTCCTAAATCGCAAACTAACATGTCATCTTCTAACACTTCTAAGACTCTACATGTAAATAGTCCATGAGGGGATTTTTCAATATTTTGTACATAACCCTTTTTTCTACTATCGGCAACTCGTATATCATTCCCATAGTTAACATTCAAAGTTGAATTAAGGATAGAACCGACTTCCAGTTTCATAGAAGGATTATCTTCAAAATATACCTCAATAATATCATAACTTTTTGCGGGGTCATGCTCATGGTCTAACATAACAGAACAGTATATTTTTCCAAGTTCCTCAAAGTCCATTAATAGAATCGCTTCATAACCTGTACCATTTATCATTATTTCTTCTACTTTACCAACCACATGTACCTCTCCTTTCATTGATACTATTTTACTTGTTTATTAAAGTATTTTAGATTGCTCGGCATCATAGTCTGTAGTTTACCATCATATGTTATTGCAATAACACCATTCTTAGCATCTGTTGCCAAATAATGATATAATTTTCCACCACCAACATCATTAACTAAACCATTATCAACAACTCTTTGAGCTTGCTTGGTAAAATTCTCAAATCCATCTACTGTGTTAGCGAAGTCACTAGCATCTACACCTAAACGTTTTGCTAATGAAGGTATTCTATCTGGTTGACTTGTCCAATAGTTGTTAAAGTGCTTAATACCTTGATTAGTACCATCTGTAGCAACTCCCCAAAGTTTAGCTGAATCTGTTTTGAGCATTGCCTCAGCAAGTTCTCCAGCCCCCTCAACAACCTGTCCAGCCTTTTTCGCAGAACCGATATCCTGAGCGGCCTTTAGCGTATTTGAATCCACCACTTTTGCAGTTGATGCCACTTGCTCACCAACCTCAACAGTGGCTTTAACGCGCTTTACATCCGTCGCTAGATCAGCAGTTTCCCCAACGGTTTTTGCTGCCTTGTACGCCGAAGTCGCACCATCCACGCCTTTTATACCCAATTTGGCACCGGTTCCCGCACTCCCAATTACCGGAATACAGGCCACCGCTGAAAGCGAAGCGTTTTTAAAATCACCTCGTGCGAGGTAAATTAACGCGTTGGCGCCATCGGCTACCTCACCGATGAGCGGTACCATACCGGCTATGTCGAGCACCGTTTGAACCTTATCAATCGGTTTGCTCTCCTTAAACGATTGCGCAATACCCTTTACAACATTGCCGACAGTTACAGCAGCTTTCTTAGCGTATTTGCCAACAGTAACACCAGCATTTTTCACGTGAGTTACCATATTGGAAGCATGGTGCCGAACACTAGAGGCCATAGAAGCAGACAGCGATTTCAGCTTACTTGAAGCCGATGAAGCCACCGCCGATATTCTCCTCACCGTGTTTTTCATTCCCACAGCTACTTTTGATACTGTTTGTTTCACTTGATTGCCAACGCTTACCGCCGCTTTTTTTGCACCTGCTACCACAGATGTCCCCACACGCTTTACTTGTTGCGCGAGGTCTGAAGCATAATGTTTCACACTTGACGCCAACTTAGCTGAGCTCTTAGCGACTTTGTTACCGGCTACATACGCGGCTTTTACAGCTTTCTTTGCCACGGCCTTTGTTGTCGTAACCACCTTTGATGCCGTTTGCTTCACTTGGTTTCCTATGCTTACAACTGCCTTCTTAGCTCCGGCTACCGCAGATGTTCCCGCACGCTTCACACGCTGCACTAGGTTAGAAGTGTGATGCTTTACACTCGACGCCAGCTTAGCTGAGCTCTGAGCAACTTTGTTACCGGCTACATACGCGGCTTTTACAGCTTTCTTTGCCACGGCCTTTGTTGTCGTAGCTACCTTTGAAGCCGTTTGCTTCACTTGGTTTCCGACGCTTACCACTGCCTTCTTAGCTCCAGCTACCACAGATGTTCCCGCACGCTTCACGCGCCGCACTAGGTTAGAAGTGTGATGCTTTACACTCGACGCCAGCTTAGCTGAGCTCTGAGCAACCTTGTTACCAGCCACATACGCGGCTTTTACAGCTTTCTTTGCCACGGCCTTTGTTGTCGTAACCACCTTTGATGCCGTGCGCTTTACTTGGTTACCAACGCTTACAACCGCTTTTTTCGAGCGATTCACCCACGTTGTTCCGACACTTTTAACGCGCCTCACCATGTTAGATGTATGCTGTTTGACACTGGCTGCCATTTTTGCAGAAGTTCGCACTGCCTTTTGTGCAACAGAAGCGCCTGCAGCAACGGTTCTCTTAACGGCAACCTTCGCCTTTGAAGCAACTTTGGCCGCCGTATTCTTAACTTGGCGACTGACACTCGTAACGGTTTTCTTAGCTTGACCGCTCCACTTCACCGCAGCTGTACGCGTTTGCCTTACTGCCGTGGATGCCCGCCGTTTGAAAGACGATACCGTAGACGCTGTCGACTTCGCAATTTTCTTTGCAACTGTAGCCGTTGTTCTTGAAACCTTTCGAACGGTTTTAGTTGTTACTGATTTCACAGTGCTGACAGCTTTCTTTGCACTGTTTTTAACTTGATTTCCTACAGATACTGTTGCCTTTGCAACTGCCTTTGTCGAGGCAACTGCTTTTTGTCTAACAGAACTGGCAGCCTTTTTAAGTCCACCTGAAACTTTTGAAAAAAATCCACCTGAGGCTTTTTTCCGCGACGTCGGTTTCGATGGTGTAGGTTTCGACGCAGCCGCTTTCGTATACGTTGATCTTGAAGATGTCGGCTTTGAATACGTTGATTTCGAGAATGCCGACCTCGAAGATGCCGACCTCGAAAACGACGACCTCGAAGACGATGACCTCGAAGATGATGACCTCGAAGACGATGACCTCGAAGATGATGACCTCGAAGATGATGACCTCGAAGACGATGACCTCGAAGACGATGACCTTGAAGACGACGCTCTTGAAGATGACGCTCTTGAATACGTCGAGTACCGATAACTGCTTGATATTCTTGCCATAGACAAATACTCCTTTAAGATAATTTATATAAAGCCTTTTGAGGCAATATACCTTGCAGTGCTGTCTATTTCAAGCGCTTGTTACTTAAACTTGCCCAATGAAGAATACCCAGATGACCGATGAACATCAAACATATCTTCAAGCACAAAACTTCCGTTGATAAATAAATTTACTCGCCATCCTTTTTGGGCGTATTGCCCGCCAATCTCAGCAATGGGAAGCGCTGACCATAAATGAAACTCAGATACAGTTTCGTCTTCTAAAAAGATGGGGTGTTCATCGACTTGTAACACATCGCCAAATGGTGAAAACCAAACAATTGTTGCATTATGTAGACCGACAATATCGGTGAACTCAAATTTGACGCAAACCTCCTGATCAAACATTAAGTTGAAAATCTTCTTGCTTCCGTTTAACGCTTCGTTTGTGATTTTGTTGTACATAAAATACTGTTCAACATGCACACTCGAATCTTCAGAGTTGTAAAGCCGTTGGTTCTGTTCATCAATAAGTACAAGTGACCACAACTTATCGGCGTCATCAACGGAAAACAGTCCGGCTTCGGGATCTACCAATTCATAGGCGTCGTTGACCCAAAATCTATACAGATGTTCTCCAGGCCCCACCTCAAAAGTGTAGACCCATTCATTCCCCTCTAATGTCATTCGTCCACGCCCGGGGTCGTAATCATTAAAGCTCCCAATGACCGACAGCGTTTTAATTTCAAAATATTCCGTATTTTCATAACGTAGTGTAATGGCCATAATGCCTCCTTTTTTTCTCTATTTAGTTTTAAAAGTATGTATCTAGTGAAGGGGACACACTTTAGATTGATAAAAAATAATAAAATCTATATTTCACAAAAATATGAAATTATTCAATTTTATTTGATTTTTAAATATAATTGTAGTTTAAACGATATTGTATTCTTTGCACAATAGTTCTGTAGACCTATTTGAAGTCATCTAAACTAAACAATAAGGCGGCTAAAGATTCAATCTATACGAAACACTATAATAATAGTTCCTAGAAGTAATTATTTTTCTTTTTATTGACAATTCATCTTAATAAAATTAAACTAGACTATGGGCTCAAAAATACATATTAGCGTTGTACACTGAGCTACTACTATACTCTATGGAGGTTTCAATGAAACAGTACAAAGTTCTTATGACAGCTATGGTTTTAGTTCTCCTATGCCTGTCAACACCACTATTTGCATCCGAGACGCCTCCGGTTGCAGCTGGTTCAGACTACACAGTTGAAGTTGTCAGCAAGCTCACTGGAAAAATCCCGGAAAGCGAAATTGTTTGGGATCAAGAAGCAGAGATGTGGCTGTTGTTTTTACCCATGAAAAAAAACATCCAGCTTTCGGCAAAAGACGGCGAGGGTACGCCGGTATCAATTGATTTTTCTAATTTTGCCCCTAAAAGCATCCGCATCGATGAAAAAAATGCCACGCTCTACAGTTACCCTACTGAATATCCCTATGAGGTAATAGCGATTACAGGCTATTTCAATGGTGAAGTCCCATTTAAAGTGGTCTTTTTTGAACATGCACTGGTAAAAATGCCTTTAACAAAAACTCAATCGGATGAGGTCGTAAGAGTCAACATGGGATTTGACCGCTACGGTAGACACACAGAGACAGCTTTAGTCAACAGCGTGTTGTATTTCCCAATCGCAAAAGATGAAAAAAGTGATTGTCACTTTCTCGTACAAAAGAAACTGCCGCGCCCTTCTGAGAAAGCCTTTTACACCGACATTCAGAAGATTAAGCGCAGCACCATGAGTCAAAAAGGGATTATCTCCCTTCAGAGTACGTCGTTTCTAGAGACGGTCAATACCTATACAGTGACGTTCTCTAACCCAAGTTACCTGTCTCGAACAGACCTCTATCTCGACTTTTATGAACTGGATCATAGCGGGTATACGTTAATAGGCATCTACCCGACAAGACGTATTGTCAATGGCAAAATCGAATTTCCACTTCCAGCTTTCTCAAATGTTAGAAATCGTGCTAACCTCTGCGTTGCGGACTTGAAGAAGTTAATAAATATCCACTCAGAACGCTTCGCCTATGCCCAAGGCTACACAAAACACTTTAAAGTCAATACCGAAGAGAAAGACCTCACGGAACACAGTGTATTTAAAGACGACAACACCTTTGACCCCCAAAATACTTCTCAAGATTACTACGTGGAAGTCCCTATGATTAGAGAATACTTTGCCGATTTGGGTAAGGTGCACTATGCGCCAGTCGATGCAAGCGTTACGCTTATGTACCCAAAAATCCCCGCAAAAGAAATTACTAAAATTGTCGTCGATTTTTACACAGAAATATCTTTTCAAAACATCTACATGACGAAAACATACCGTGACGTTGAAGACGGCGCACTTGAAATACACTTCGACCCACCAGCTGACCCGACCTACATTCAAGCGACAGTACATCTTAAGGGCGGCGACACGTATAGCACTTCAATAATCGAACTGACTTCTGAAAACAGCTAACCCACTGGTTATAAAAATGATAACGATGGAATAGAACGTATCAATGTTACTTTGGGAGATATCCCTCACATTATTATATTATTAAGGAGACTTATTATGAAAAGACTAACCGCCTGTGCACTCGCAACATTCTTAGCAACTGCAAGTATCTCTACACCAAACTACGCGACAAACACGTCACCAGCCAGCGTGGTTGCCCCTGTGGAAAACAAAATATTTGAAATTTTAGCCCTTGATACCGAAACGGACTTTACGACCCTCACTTTCTTAAACGGGTCCTATAAAAGTACCTTTGAAGAAGAAACGCACCTCATGTTGCTTTACAGCGAAGACTACTGGTCGTTGAAAAACCTTGAAAATACGCCGGTCTCTGGATTCCCTGAAGGCGTCTACCTTAAAGATGGCGTCGTCACATTAAACCCAACCGACAACACCTTGGTTTTCCATAAAGCTTTGGAAGGATTAGAACCCGCAAGAACTTATTTTTACACATTTGCTTACCTTCAGCAAAATGAAGATTGGGATTTTATCTGGCACTATGCGCTGCCATTGCAAGTTGCAATGACCCAACCCCATATGTTTTTTACAGATGTTGCCGTTGGAGAATCTCAATCGACACTACGTATTCACCACAACGCCTACGAAAACAGTTCAATAGAGAAAATAGAAGTTTTTGTCGGTGATACATTTAATCTTGAAAATGCGACTTCTTTTGAATTGGCTACACCTTCAGAAAACAATACTTCTATCGCAACTATTGACATGGTCGGCAATCCTACCTACGTAAAAGCTGTACTCTACACTACAGACGGACAAAAAATTATAAGTGATATTTACGAACTGTTCAAACCGGCTCAATAACCGCGATGACGCATACGCATCTCACCACTTAAAACAATTTTACACCCACGACACATCAGGCCGTCTTTAAACTCAACATCAATTGAACAAAAAACAAACAAACCAGCCGCCACGGCTGGTTTTGTCAATTAAGAACCCTATCTAACGCTTGTACACATCCGGTCTCAGATGCTTCAGCAATGGCAGCTGAGTACGAATGCGATCGACCTCGTTAAAATCGATGGTGCCCATTAGAAACCCTTCTTCTTCGTTAAGACCGCCTACCACATCGCCCCAAGGGTTTACCACAATAGAATGGGCATACGAAATATAGCTGGCCTCTTCGTCACGGGCAGGGGCACAACCCACTGTAAAGACTTGATTGTCCACAGAACGCGCCCTAAACAAGAGCTCCCAGTGAACAGGTCCGGTTGTCATATTAAATGAAGCCGGGTAAATTAAAAGCCGTGCACCTTTATTGACCATCTGACGTGCAAGCTCTGGAAACCGAATATCGTAACACAGCGCCACACCTATTTTTCCAAATGCCGTATCGAACACCGTCGCTTTTTTACCTGCGGTCAAGGCGTCAGACTCCTTAAAATACTGGCCGTTGCTGATGTCGATATCAAACATATGGATTTTCCGATGCTTTGCAATCTGCTCGCCTTCGGGATCAAAAATATAACTGGTGTTGTAAAGCGCTTTCCCATCGAGTTCGGGAATAGACCCTCCGATTAAGTATATGCCATTTGCCCGTGCCGTATGGGACATTTCGAGCCAAGTCATCTCCCCTTCGCGTTCCGCATAATCGGCAAATCGCTCTGTATCGTAAGGACAGTTAAACATCTCCGGCAAAACCACCATTTGAGCCCCTCTCGAAGCCAACTTGGCGACGTTGTCCATCGCTTTTCTAACATTGATTTCCTTATCCGCCGTTACTTGCATTTGAATAACAGCCAGTTTCATCATGTTTTCCATACACTTACCTCTCGACAATTTCCTTTAAAATACCTGTGAGCTCCCGTATCATAGCCTCTGTTAGCAAACCGCGCTCTATATGATCGGTTCCCGAAAACACCGCATGTGCGCGAAGCGGCATCTTTAGATTTCGAAAGACCCAGTCCAGTGTCGACGCCACGCCGTAGAATTGATGTTCATAGGCTTTTGCACCGCCAAAACTCACAATATAAGCGCCTTTTTGTGATTCATCTGGACAGAGTGGGAATACCTGCTTGTGTGCAAATCCCGTCATAAAAATCATCTGTGTTCGATCGATGAGCACTTTGAGGCGACTTGGTACGCCGTTAAAGTACACCGGCGTCAAAACCACCAAATGCTGCGCCGCTTTAAGTTTAGCGTACACGTGGTTCATATCGTCGTCAATAACACACTTGCCACAGTGTTCTTCACAATAGGGGCAATCCAAACAGTGTTCCAATCTTAGGGTTCTTATAGTTAAGGTCTCGACGGTTTTACCCGAAGCTTCCAATTGGTTTTTCATCCACTCTGCGGCGCGTTCAGAAAAACCACCGCGTTTATGGCTGCCTATCAGCAGCAAGACATCATGCACCTGTAAAATCCACCACCTCATCTATTGCATCGCATAGCGCTTTGTTGCCACATATTACATTATACCCTTTCTCACCCTCCTTGGCAAAGAAAGCGCCACCGGCTTCCGTTACCACAAGCCACGCCGCCGCAATATCCCACTTGCCCAGCTTAAGCTCCCAAAAACCATCCAGAATCCCTGCGCCGACGAGACAAATATCGTATGCTGCCGCCCCCATGCGCCGAATGCCTTTCACAAGAGGAACCATTGTCTCGATGTTCTTAGAGTTGTTGTTCACCGCAGTTGCACGGTCGTAGGGGAACCCTGTGGCGAGTACCGATTCAGAAAGTATTGTCCTCTGGGATACGTGTAATCTGCTGCCGTTTAAGTACGATCCCTTCCCCTTTTCTGCAACAAAGAGCTCGTCGAGCATAGGCACGTATACCACGCCGAACACAGGATGATGGCCGTGAAAACGTGCGATGGAAACAGCAAATACAGGCAGACCGACAGAAAAGTTCGTCGTTCCGTCAAGGGGGTCGATAATCCAAGTGTACGCTCCCGAGCGATCACAGTACCCTTGTTCTTCAGATAAAATATTATCTTCTGGGAACAAACTTTTTAACTTCTTGACAATCTTTTGGTCACAGGCAATATCCACCTCTGTCACCATGTCAATGGCCGTACTCTTGGTTTCCACCTTTAGGTTATCGGTTCGAAAATACGTTTTTTGATAAGCGCCTACCGCTTTGGCCAATTCAACGATCGGCACGTATTGGCTGCTAATTGGCATTTTACACCTCACTTTTTAACAATTTGTAAAATTAAATTTTGACGGTTTAAACCCATTTCATAGGGTAACTATATTACTGAAATCGAGGCAACTTTATAGAATACTTTGGAGGTAGAAATGAGATCTAATATCACGATGGGGGGCAACCCAATCAAATTACTTGGCAACGAAATCAAAGTCGGCGATAGTGCACCAGACTTTAGAGCCGTTAAAGAAGATATGTCGGAATTTAAGTTTTCAGAACTGGAAACGCCAATTAAAATCATCAGCGTCGTCCCTTCTGTCGACACGCGCGTATGCGAATTTCAAACCATACGTTTCAATGAAGAAGCGACTAAGCGTCCGGACGTCACCGTCCTCACCATCAGTGTCGACTTGCCATTTGCACAAAAACGTTTTTGCGCAGCCAACGGCATTGAAAATGCCATCGTCGTCTCTGACTACCAAACATTAGACTTCGGCGAAAAATATGGCTTCGCCATTGAAGGCTTACGACTCCTCGCAAGAGGCATTGTCGTCGTAGACGGCGACAACAAAGTTCGCTACGTCGAATACGTGAACGAAGTCGGTTCACACCCTGATTACGATAAAGTCCTCGAATTTGTCGAGACCTTATAAAAACTTTTTTTCCCATTTTCCCCATTTACCTGACCCTTGCCAATTGGCAAGGGTCAATTTTTGTTCAATAAGTAGCGCTGAGAGAGCATCACTACAGGTAACCAAAGCCCTCACTCCTGCTATTCTCCCTTTGAAAGCGCATAGGCTTCAGCCTTCGGCATAATCGGCAAGCGGCCTTTGTAGACCAACGCACCGGTTTCAGGATCGAAAAGTACCTTTATAGGTGCAATCTCTACGCCCGCCTCCAGCGCTTCGTAAAAACAAGCTGAAAACTTCGGGTCGGTATCCACTTTGGGCGCAAAAACCTCTGAGGCACTTAAAACCAGTATGAGGGCGCAGGCGCGATCGCCACTCGCCTTAATGTCTATCAGGCTTCTCAAGTGTTTCGTTCCCCGCACCGTCGGGGCGTCCGGAAATTTGGCGACGCCGTCTTCCGAAAGCGAACACCCTTTCACTTCTACCCACACATTTCGCCCTTCTGCATCGACGTACTTAAAGTCAATTCTAGAGTTCTCGTGTTTGACTTCAGCCTTCACAGAAAAAGCCTCACCAAAGGGGTTGAGCGCTTCATTTCGAATGAGCGCTTCTGCAATATAGCGGTGATAGCCTGAGTGAATAAGAACGTAGTCATCAGCTTTCGCCGCGGCGATCATATCCCAGTCCGTTTTACGGGTTTCACTTGCCGCATAGCGAATTAAGCAGGGATTGCCCTCGTAGAGCAATTCCCTCAATCGACCGGGGTCGTGCACATGTACCGTTACCGGCGCCCCCTCTAAAGCCACTTTGGCTACGTAGCGATTGGGGCGCTCCAAAAACACGCCGGGCGTCAGTCCTTCAATCGTATACAACACCATATCCTGCCTCACTCTCTATGTTTAAACGCGTACGCGTCGATATCAAATTTGCGTTTGAGTCCTTTTGCATTCATGTAGCGCACTTTACCAAAGACAGCGCGTTCTGAAAACGGTCGATCGTGCTTCCCAAAGCACCAGGCGATACCCGCATAGCCGTTGGGGTCTCGACCATCTAACTGATACTTATCGTTTTGAGCCTTCATAAAAGCATAAGCGGCCTCATAGGAGGGCATCCATTCGATGATTTTCTTCCCCCAGTACATCCGCATATAGTTGTGCATGTATCCGGTGCGCACCATTTCCCTTTGCGCGGCATTCCAATAGATGTCGTGTGTACGCGCTTCCTCTAAGATACTCGACGTATACGTCACGTCCCGAGTGTCCAAACGGTGACGTCCCAGTGTCTCATTGGCCCAATTTGGCAATATCGCTTCAAGAGCCCCATCGTATTGCGGGTTATAGTGTACAAAATTAAAGCTGAGCTCCCGTCTGATGACGAGCTGCTCCACAAACGCACGGGAATCCAGACCACTCTTTAACACGCGACTGTACGCCGTGACAGGCGACAGTTGGCCAAAATGCAAATAGGGGCTTAAACGGCTGGTCGCATCCTTTGAAGGGTCGCCGCCAAGTGTTTCGTAATTTGCGAGGTTCGCATCAATAAATGAATTTAACGCGTTTAAAGCATTCTGTTCACCGCCTCGAAAAGTCTGCGTCCGGCCTAAAACTGGCAGATGCTTCAGATGCCCCTCGACAATCGCTTCTTTAGAAAATCGTTCCGGCACGCCATCCCATCGGCAAAGAACCTCTGTCAAATGAAAAGCATCGCCGTAAAGTGGCAACAGCTTTGTAAGTGACGGTCTAATGGCGTACGCCGCGTAAGCCTCTTTAGAATAAGCCTCCTCAACCGGTACCACCACATTGGTGTCGACGAGGTAAGTCCGCTGATGCAGCGTCTTTACAAACGCCGTTCTAAGCGCTGTTAAAAAGCGTCCGTATCCCTTGTCGAGCACGACAGCTACCGCCTGCTTTGCGAATTTTTCAAAGGCGCCTTCGACACCGACAAACCATTTGAATCCAACGCCCATCTTTTGAAGCGTCGCCGCAGTCTCTTCCATACCCTCCAGCATAAATTCAAAGTGCCTGAGGTTGGCCTCCGGGAAATTCGGCATCAATACAAAGGCCACCACCACAGGTAGTCGGCGTTCATTGGCAAGGCGAATCGCAACATCCAGCGCGTGATTGTCAACGGTGCGCTGAGCCGCCTGCATCCAGTATAGGACATACGCCCCTGTTTCTGAGTTTTTATTTTCTTTTATCTGTACGACACGTCCTCTTTGCATCGGAACCTCCTTTTTTTAATTCTATCACAAACAATTGTTTTAATCGACGCTTTATAATATAATTAAAGCATTCAAAAGACTATACTTGGAGGAATCATGATTGAAATTAAGATACACAATCGTCACGTAGAAAAATTTAAAAGCGGTTACCCATTGCTCTTTAAAGAAGCAGTTATGGGTAGTCATCTCTTTGAACAGCCCGATTTCGAACAGGGCACCCTGCTGAAACTCACCGATGAACGCGCCCGATACATCGGTACCGCCTACTACGGCATTCAAAACAAGGGCATTGGCTGGGTCTTAACGCAAAACCCCAAGCAAAAAATCGATGTTCAATTCTTTATGCGCAAACTGTATGGCGCAATAGAAAAGCGCCTCGGCCTCTTTAACAATCCTAAGACCAATGCGTTTAGGGTCTTTAACGGCGAAGGAGACGGCATCGGCGGTCTCACTGTGGACTTTTACAACGGCTATTACCTGATTTCTTGGTATTCCGAAGGCATCTACCACTTTAGAGACACCATTGTAAACGCCCTAAAGCAGATCGTCGAGTACGACGGCATCTACGAAAAGAAACGCTTTGGCAAAGAGACTACCGAAGACGACGGCTTTGTCGCCGGGAAACCGGCACAGTTCCCAATTGTCGTTCGAGAAAATGGCGTCGAGCTCAACGTTCGATTTGACGAAGGCGCTATGGTGGGCTTCTTCCTCGATCAGCGAGAGGTTCGTAAAGCGCTCAGAGATCGCTACGCCAAAGGCAAAACGGTTCTCAACACGTTTTCCTACACAGGTGCCTTTTCCGTCTTCGCCAAAATCGGAGGTGCCAAGCACACTGTTAGCGTCGACCTCGCCAACAGAAGCAAAGAGGCGACAGAAGACAACTTCAAGCTCAATGCCATCGACCCGTCTAGCGAAGACATTTATGTTGAAGATGTGTTTGAGTATTACAAATTGGCTCAAAAGAAAGGCCTGCACTACAACCTCGTCGTCTTAGACCCACCGAGTTTTGCCAAATCCAAGAACTATGTGTTTTCAGCGGAAAAAGACTACCCGGCACTCCTAGCTGGCGCTGTGGAAATCACTGAAAACGAAGGCGTTATCATCGCCAGCAACAACACGTCCACCATTTCAATGGACAAATTCAATCAAATTGTAGGCAAAGGCTTCAATCTCGCCAACGCTCGTTTTGAAATCTTAGAGACATTCACACTGCCTAGAGACTTTAGAACACACAGACTCTATGAGCCGAGCGACTATCTCAAAGTACACTTTATCAAAGTGCTGAAAAAGAAAGGTTAAGGTATGTCTGTCAGACGTTTGATCTTTACAATCTGTTGCCTTCTGCTCTTGCTCGCCGCTTGTGACGCCAAGTACCCTGAGGCGCCGCTGGAACACCACAACGAAGTGTCGATTTTTGCAGAAAACGATCGGTCATCTGAGGTCGGCGTCCAGTCGATCATCGAAGAAAAAGAGCGCTACACCATGAGTGTGCACTACCCTGTGACGGGATATGCCTTTATCGACGAAGAGATGCAGCTGTTTACCGACAGTCTCATCGGCAACTACAGAGAGCTCGTCAAGAATGCGACAACAGATGAAGAGGAACGTCTGCCTTATGAACTCCACCTCAACTACGAGATTCTGTTTCGATCAAAAGAGCTGATATCAATTCAGTTTGTCGAGCGCCTCTACGTCGGTGAAAGCAACCAATCTGAAAAAGTCTATACCTTTAATTACGACATCAAAAACAACCGAAAGCTTAAACTGGAAGATGTCTTGACTCAGGGAACTGCCACCACCCAAATTCTTTACGAACTGGTGCTGGACGCCTACTATAAAGAAAACATCGTCGTCGGAGACCCGCCGATAGAGCCAATCGACAGCAACTTCGTCAACTTTATCCTCACCGATCACGCGATGAAATTCTGGTTTAACCCCGATCAACTCAAGTACAAGACCGATGCACCCATGAGCGTTTCCCTGTCGTTAAAAGCCCTTGAGCAGTACACAGCGCTCAATATAAAAATCGGCCCGCCGATAATTGAAAATCACAACGCCGACACCCCGGTGACTTTAGGAGACGACGCCATCACCTACCCGAGTACCAACGTCAGAAAAGACAAAAAGATTGCCCTGACATTTGAATCCGGTCCACATCCGGTCTACACGCCGATTATTCTCGAAACACTTCGGGCACGTGATGTCACCGCTTCATTTTTCTACATTGGGAAACGGGCAAAGGAGTACCCGAGCATCGTCAAAGAAACGGCCTCACTAGGACACGATATCGGGAACGCTTCTTATTCGTACCCGCAAATTCTCAAAATACCCGAGAACAAACGGTCTGGCGAAATAGAAGCCTCTCAGAACATTTTAGAAAAACTCACAGGGTCGCCGCCGTTTCTCTTTAGAGCACCCTTTGGTCAATACGATGTAGCGCTTATCGAGCGCCTCCGCATGCCGATTGTGCTGTGGAACATCGACCCGCAAGACAATGTGTACAACGATCCCAACTACATCACCTCACATGTACTGGCCTATGCCAGTGACGGCGCCATCGTCCGTCTGAGAGATACACAAGTGGGGACGGCGCAGGCAATAGGTGCCATGATTGACGCCCTCAACGAGGCCGGCTATGAAATCGTCCCCGTATCGGAACTCTTAAACATCAATGCACACAACGCCTCCAACCGATTGAGGGTGTTCACAAGTAAAAATTAATTTTTTAGCGCTGTCATTGACAGCGCTTTTATTTAGCAGGTAAAGGCTTAAGGGGAGACTTTTAGGGCGCACAGCGCCATAGATTTCTGGAAATGTTTATTTTTTTTAATATTTAAGACATTTCCCCTACGATTCTTTGATATAATAAAAGTGTTCGAGGGGCTGGCCCTCGACAACTATACTTAACTTTAGGGAGGCTAAGATGAAGAAAAAACTGTCCCTGTTACTCTCGCTACTGCTCATACTTATGACACTGCCGGTTGTAGCCTTTGGTGAAACAGCTGAAGAAACTGTTATCACCCTCCTCGGCACCAGTGACCTTCACGGTCGCATCTACCCGTACGAGTACGCCACTGATTCTGAAGATGCAGATGCCGGTTTGGCAAAAGTCGCCACCGTTGTCAAAACCATTAGAAACGAAAACCCAAACACGCTGCTGTTCGATTGTGGCGACACGTTACAAGACAACAGCGCCGAGCTCTTTAATGAAAACCCCGTCCACCCCATGATAGAAGCCATGAACCTCATCGGCTACGACGGATGGGTCGTGGGAAATCACGAGTTCAACTTCGGGCTCGATTTCTTAAACAAAAACATCGCCGCCTTTGAAGGGGATGTCCTCGCAGCCAACATCTATAACGCCGATACGCAAACGCATTTTGTCGCCCCATACGCACTTTACGAAACAGCAGGCGTCCGCGTCGCCGTAGTCGGCATGATGCCGCCAAATGTGCCAATTTGGGAAGCCAGTACACCGGATCACTTTAAAAATCTCGAGTTCACTGATGTTATCAAAGAGACTGAAAAGACACTAAAAGCGCTTGAAGGCCAATACGATGTCCTCGTCGGCGCCTATCACATCGGCCCTGAAGGCGAACACGGTTACGATGGTCTCGAAACTGTCGCAGAGAAATTTCCAGAGTTCGACGTCATCTTCGGCGGTCACGCACACAGCAAGTACACCAATGACATCGGCGGCGTCAAGCTCATCGAACCCGGTCGCTACGGTTGGGCAGTTGCCAAATCCGATATTGCACTGGAAAAAACCGCCGACGGGTGGAACGTTGTATCCGTCGACGTGGTCAATGTGGAAACGCAGTCGGTAGAACCCGACGCACAGCTGTTAGAAACATTTAAAAGCGTCCACGAACGCTCTCTGGAAGAGGCCAATAAAGTGGTCGGACAAATCTCGGAAGATTTTATCGAGCGTCCCGATTACTACACAGGGGAAGACACCATCACCACACTTCCGACGGCACAAATTGAAGACACAGCTATCATCGACCTCATCAACGCGGTGCAAATGCACTACGCCGAATCCGACGTCAGCAGTGCTGCGCTCTTTAACTTCGGATCGAACCTAAAAGCCGGTCCATTCAAGAAGAAAGATGTCGCTTTCATCTACAAATACGACAACACGCTCATGGGTGTCAACATCACCGGTGAAAACCTACTCAAGTACATGGAATGGTCCGCTGCGTATTACAACACTTATGCTGAGGGCGATTTGACCATTAGTTTCAGCCCGGAGATTAGGGGCTATAACTACGATATGTTCAGCGGGATTGATTACCGCATCGATATCTCTAAGCCGGTTGGCGAGAGAATTACAGAGGCTACTATTAAAGGTGCCCCCATCGATAGCGAAAAAGTCTATAAACTTGCTGTGAACAATTACAGATTCGGCACCTTGCTCAGTCTCGACCTCGTGACCATGGCTGACAAATATTACGACAGCTACGAGGCCATGCAAGATGCCGGCCGTATCCGCGATCTCATTATCGCTTACACACAAGAGGTGAAAAACGGCGCGCTCGTTCCGTCAGTTGACGACAACTGGTCGATTATCGGTACAGAAATTGAAAACTCGCCGTATCTAGACCGCGTAAAAGCGCTTTTAGCAGACGGCACACTGACGTTGCCAACTTCAGAAGACGGTCGCACGCTAAACGTCAAACCGATTACCGTCGAAATGCTCAAAGCAGGCGGTTATATTGAAGACCGCGTCTACGAAGTTCAGCGTGGCGATGTGCTTTGGCGTATAGCTGAAAAGTACAAGACCACTTGGCAAACCCTGCAGGAACTCAACGCACTGGAAAATCCAAACCTCATCTTCCCGGGACAAAACCTCGTGGTCCCTATGTAACTTAAAAAAAGTTCCGAAACCTGCAATGGCTTCGGAACTTTTTATTATTGCTCGGACTTTAGGCACTTCTGGCCATTGCAAGTCCTCTTATGAACGCTTGTGCTTTGGACGTTTTCGATCTTTACCGGCATCGTGCTTGCGCTTGCCGCCGGACGGTTTGCCCTTGCCCTTTGCCGTCTCCACGATGATTTTCTTGCCTTTAATCATGCGGTCGTTCATGCGATCGACGACTTTTTTAGCTTGTTGTTCAGGAATTTCTACAAACGTAAACGAATCAAAGATGTCGACGCTACCAATTTTCTTGCCCTCAATACCGGCTTCGTTGGCGATTGCACCGACGATGTCTCTCGGTCTCACACCCTGATTTTTACCGACGTTGATGTGAAGACGCGCCATACCACTTCGAATACCTTTTGCACGGCTGCTCTTACGCTCTTTTGTCTTCTCGCCTTTGATGACGTACGAGCGGTTGTTGTCCACGCTGTCGATTTCTCTCATGTCTTCAACTTCGAGTTCCATCTGAAGAAGTGCCGCCGCAACTTCCATCGGGCTGTACGTTTCATCAGTGAATGCCTCGACAACATCGATAAACTTGCGATCGATACCCGCTTCAATGCGCTCTTTCACCTGCTCGAGGTAATTTTCACGCTTGATGGCTTCGATATCGCTGATTTTCGGAATCGGATACGGTTTGATGTCCGACTTGGTGTAGCGGATAATGCTGCGCAGCAAGTGGTAATCTCTGTACGTGACAAACGTGTACGAAACCCCTTCTCTGCCGGCACGGCCTGTACGGCCAATTCGGTGAACATAATACTCTTCGTGACTCGGCATATCGTAGTTGAATACAGCTTCTACGTTGTCGATATCCAGTCCTCTCGCCGCGACATCTGTCGCAATGAGAATTTCAATATCCCCGCGCTTAAATTTATTGATTACATTGAGGCGCAATGTCTGCTTCATATCGCCGTGGATTTTGTCACAGAGGTAGCCACGCGCCTGAAGCATGTCCGTGAGCTCGTCTACGCGCTTCTTGGTGTTACAGAAAATAATCGAAATCTTGTAGTTCTTGAGATCGATTAATCGCGTTAAAATTTCCACTTTATCGCGGTCTTTCATCTCGAGATAAACCTGTTCGATGCTCGGCGCAGAGAGTGCCTTATGCGCCACTTTGACGATTTCAGGATCCTCTTGATACTTGTTGATGATGTTCATAATTTCTTTTGGCATCGTCGCTGAAAAGAGCATGGTCTGGATAGCATGGGGCACTTGATCCAACACCATTTCAATATCTTCTCTAAAGCCCATGTTGAGCATTTCGTCAGCTTCGTCCAAAATCAACATCTTCAAATGGTCCATTTTCAGCGTGCCGCGTCTCAAGTGGTCGAGGACGCGCCCAGGTGTACCGATAATAATCTGTGCGCCGCTTCTAAGACCTCTAATCTGTCTTTCTATATCTTGTCCGCCAAAGACGGGGAGGATATGCAAGCCTTTAAACTGTTTTCCGATTTTTTTCACTTCTTCGGCAATCTGAACGGCGAGCTCTCGCGTCGGACAGAGTACCAAAGATTGTACTTTTTTGGTTTTTAGGTCAATGCGCTCGAGCATTGGAATCGAGAAAGCCGCCGTTTTACCGGTACCCGTCTGAGCCTGTCCGACGAGATCTCTTCCGGTTAACGCAACTGGAATCGCCGCCGCTTGAATCGGCGTCATCTCCTCGAAGCCCATATCTGCTACAGCTCTTAATATTTCTTCCGAGCAATTTAACGCATTGAATTGAGTGTTATTCATTATAATTCCTTTCGTATTTCTTATGACTGTCTCTATATGAGGAAACCACAAGTCTAAAATAAAGCAACTGCCCTGCAGTTCTACTGTCTTGGACATGCTGCTACACAACAAGATTTGAGCCGAAAAGCGTTCATATAAGCACACACGCGTGTACGGTCCCGTTGCGATTCAATTAAAAATACCCGATAGTTCGTATCTATGCAAAGCGACATATCGACGACCATAGGGGTCAGTGTCGAAAGATTTTAACGCTGCAATGCTGCAGAACAGGTGAGCAGTTTTTTTAATTGTGAACGAGCGTGTACACTTGGTGCGAAGGCATCGTCAAAAATCGGTTTGGCGTCTCGTAATAGACGGCAATTGTTGTCAGCCTTGTCGTTTCCCAACTCAACAGGTCTTTACCTGATGGTATGTTCAGCATCATAAAAAAGGACCCTTTCGCGCCCCTAAGCACATGATTTCATCTGAAAATAACAGTTCATTTTACCACATATCCCCCATGTATACAAGTATAGATTTTAAAGGGCATAACCCTTTTCAAATCCCACTAGATTCATGTCCAAAAACTTAGGTGGGACTTTCGCCTCAATAACCGATCGCCAAGTTGGGAGTGGAATTGTCGTGTGCTTGGCGAGCATCCCCAACATAATGACGTTGACAATCTTAACCGTACCAATCTCCGCTGCAATTTCCTGTACATTGGCGTGGACAAGTGTTACATCAGACCGTACTTGTTCGATGAAGTCGTGTGGATAAGGCGCGCGCTCCGCAATGGCAAACACCGGGTAAATCGGCTCTGTGTTCATGAGCAAAACCCCACCGGGCTTCAAATACGACTGCCACCGAAGGCCTTCTAGAGGCTCTAGCGCCAAAAGAACATCAGCCGTTCCCGCTTCGATATTAGGCGTGTGTACCCTGTCGCCAAAGCGCACACTCCCCCAAACTTTGCCTCCCCTTTGCGAAAGGCCGATAACGTCGTTGCTCTTAACACTTTTACCGTCTCTAAAGGCCGCCTCGCAAATCATATCGGTTGTCAAAACCAGTCCCTGTCCGCCAACACCTGCTAAGATAATATTCATTGAGACACCTCCTCTGAACACTTTATGGCCCCTACGGGACAAACCTGTGAACAAACCGAACAGCCGACACATAAATTGGGGTCAATAGAAGACTTCTGTTTGTCAAAGCCCTCGTAGTCCTTCATGTGAATCGGCGGGCAATTGGTTTTCACACAGCTTCTGCAAGCAATGCACACCTCGGGATCCACGTAAAAGTGCGGCGACTTGATTTTATACTTTAAGGCACATGGCCGCGTCGTCATAACGACGCTCAACCCCTCGTACTTAATTTCAGTGTCAATCGCAGCCTTCGCCTCTTTGTAATTAAACTGATCGACCACTTTAACGCGTTCAATTCCCATTGCCGATAACAGATTCGGCAAGTCCAATGCCATATCGCTGCCGTCGCCATACGCCTTAGAACTGGCGTTGGGTTGACCGCCCGTCATGGCCGTCGTGCCGTTGTTCAAAATGATAATGGTGGTATTGGCGTCGTCGTCCAAATTGTGCAATAGATTTAACATGCCCGTCATACCTGAGTGGTAAAAAGTACCGTCGCCGATTACCGCTACAAGCGGCTCCGATTTCCCCGCCATTTTATGGGCTTTTTGTATCCCTTTGACGATGCCCAGACTGGCGCCCATGCTAATGACCGTATCAAGTACTTCCAGCGGGTAGAGGATGCCCATTGAATAGCAACCGATATCGCCAATAACCCGTCTTCGAGATTTTTTTAGTATGTCGAACACCGGTCGATGCGGACAGCCTGCGCAAAACATCGGCAAACGCCCCATAACTTCGGCCCCATCGACCGGTTCTGTCTCACACTTTTCTAGGACGCCAAGTGTTTCAAACGCTTCTCGTACTTCTTTGACATCGACTTCTCCCGTAAAAGAAAACAGCGATTTGCCCTCACAGGCGATGCCGGCCAGCTTTAACTGATTTTCGATAAAGGGCATCATCTCTTCGGCGACGACGATTTTTTCGTAAGACGTGCTTATCTCGCGCAGTGTTTCAATAGGGAGCGGGTAGACCATCCCCAACTTGTAGACACTGACGTCGGCTTCTAAAGACGCGACGTGCTGATAGACGAGGCCTGAAGTGACGACGAGAACTTTGGCGCCTGCTTTCGGCTCGTACCGATTGACCCCAAGTGCTTCTAGATTTTCCGCAAGTGATTCGATGCGGGCCTTCATATGGTGTTGTTTGTCAAATGTGTTCGGCGGTATCATACCGAAATTTTGAGGCGCTCTTTCAAAGCCGGCTATTTCTTTCTCCACGCGGTCACCAAGTGTCACCGCACTCTTGCTATGACAGAGCCTCGAAGTAATCCGAAGCATTACCGGCGCTTCATAGGTCTCGCTGACCTCTAACCCGATGCGGACGAAGTCCTTCGACTCTTGGCTGTCAGAAGGGTCGAGAACCGGCATGTTGGCAAACTGTGCAAACAGGCGATTGTCCTGTTCATTTTGCGAGCTCGCCATCCCCGGATCATCGCCGGACATGAGTAAAAAACCGCCTTTTGTCCGAGTTTGTGTAAACGTCATCAAGGGGTCTGCCGCGACGTTGACGCCGACGTGTTTCATTGCTACGAGCGTTCTAGCACCGGCAAACGAACTCCCGATGCCCACCTCGAGGGCCACTTTTTCGTTAACTGAAAACTCGGCATAAATCTCTTTGTAATGCGCCTTAATGTCTTCCAGCATTTCCACCGTCGGGGAACCCGGGTAGCTCGCCGCCAAATGGCCACCCGCTTCAAAGAACCCTCTTGCTATTGCTTGATTGCCTGTCATTAGTACTTTTCCCAAAACGATCGCCTCCTTAAAAAACGTTCAACCTATGGGTTGAATTTCTGTGCATTTCCTATTAAGATGTATCTTGAAGGATTTTGTGCACTAATAGAATTTATACCTAATTTGGTGCCTTTTTAAACAAGAAAGGAAAGACCCATGAGCATATTAACGGTAAAAGACCTCAGCCACGGCTTCGGTGACCGCGCCATTTTTGAAAACGTCTCATTTAGACTTCTAAAAGGCGAACACATCGGCCTAATCGGCGCCAACGGCGAAGGCAAATCGACTTTTATGAACATCATCACCCACAAGCTCGAACCGGACGAAGGGCAAATCGAGTGGTCTAAACGCGTTCGTACAGGCTATTTAGATCAACACACAGCGCTGAACAACGACGATACCATAAAAGCGGTTCTCGAAAGTGCGTTTCAGTACCTCTACGATCTCGAGACCGAAATCAACGACATGTACATGAAGATGGGCGATGTGGACGGCGATGCGCTAACCGCCTTGATGGAAGATGTCGGCACCATTCAAGACATTCTCGACCACAGCGGTTTTTACATGATTGACGCCGAAATCAACGAAGTTGCCAAGGGCCTCGGCCTACTGGAAATCGGCCTCGACAAAGCGGTTGGCGACCTGAGCGGTGGCCAGCGCACCAAGGTGTTGCTTGCAAAACTCCTACTCGAAAAACCCGACATCTTGCTTCTCGACGAGCCGACCAACTACTTAGACGAAGAACACATCGAGTGGCTCAAACGCTTTTTACAAGCCTACGACAATGCGTTCATCCTGATTTCACACGACATCCCGTTTCTCAACAGCGTCGTCAATCTGATTTACCACATGCACAATCGCGAACTCAACCGATACGTCGGCGACTACGACAACTTTATGCGCATCTTCGAGGCCAAGAAAAAGCAAATTGAATCGGCTTACAGGCAACAACAACAGGAAATTGCCGAACTGGAAGACTTCGTCTCTCGAAACAAGGCCCGTGTCGCCACGCGGAACATGGCCATGTCGAGACAAAAGAAGCTCGATAAAATGGACCGCATTGAGCTCGGCCGCGAAAAACCGAAACCGGAGTTCCATTTTCAAGTTGCCCGTACATCCGGCAAACTCATCTTCGAAGCCAAAGACCTCGTTATCGGTTACGACGACCCGCTTTGCAGACCGCTTAACCTTAAACTCGAACGCGGGCAAAAAGTAGCCGTCGTCGGCGCCAACGGCCTCGGAAAAACCACCCTTTTAAGAAGTCTCCTCGGTCACATCCCGAGCATCAGCGGCACCGTCGAAACCGGGGAATTTTTACACATCGGCTATTTTGAACAGGAAATCAAAGAGGCCAACTACAAAACCTGTATAGAAGAAGTCTGGGAAGCGTTTCCCGCCTACACGCAATACGAAGTGCGCGCCGCACTGGCCAAGTGCGGCCTCACCAGCCAGCACATCGAAAGCAAGGTCCTCGTGCTTAGCGGCGGCGAACAAGCCAAAGTGCGCCTGTGTAAATTGATTAACGAGCCGTCAAATGTCCTCGTTCTCGACGAGCCGACCAACCACTTGGACGTCGACGCAAAAGAAGAGCTCAAAAGAGCGCTCCAAGCCTACAAAGGCACTGTTCTGTTAATCAGCCACGAACCCGAATTCTACAACGATGTGGTCACTGAGGTATGGAACCTAGAGCAGTGGACGACTAAAATTATCTAACCGCAAAAAGCCGCAATGAGCAGAAACGCCCATTGCGGCTTTTGAAGTTAAAGTTTAAAACGTCTGATAATCTCGGTCATTTCACCGGATATTTTCTTGACTTCGTGTGAACTGTCTTGAATACTGCCCATGAGATCCGATTGGGTATCCATCGTCGCTGCAATTTCTTCTGCTGCAGCGGCATTTTCTTCAGTAATTGCGGAAATGCCGTGAATAGAAGAGGTCGCTGCATCTTTGTTGACGTTGACTGTTTCGATGCTGGCGCTCATACTTCTAAGCTGTGTCACCGTCTTATGCATGGCCGACTCAATCGTCTCAAAAGCGCTTTCTACGCGTGTCAGCACTTCATCTGAAAGCTTAATCGCTGCGCTGGAACTGGACATATTGGTCTCAGTGGTGCTGATTTCTTTGAGAATTTCCTGTATGATGCCGTCGATTTGCGTCGTCGATTTTGACGTTTCTTCGGCGAGCTTTCGAATTTCTTCTGCGACAACGGCAAACCCGCGACCCGCCTCACCGGCGCGTGCAGCTTCTATAGCGGCATTCAGCGCCAGCAAATTCGTCTGCTCTGCAATTTCTTGAATGGTGCTGGTAATTTGCACAATTGAAGACGATTTAATGCTCAGCGTCTTGACATTTGCACTGAGAGAGTCGTTGGCTTTGGTCGTCACATCGAACTGCTCACTAAGTGCCTTCAGCTCGTCCACGCCCTCCATATTGCTTTGAACCACTTCTTCTGTATACGCCTTGAGCTGTTCGGCCCCTTTCACCGTTTCTTCAATAGCACCGGCGAGTTCCACCATTTTCTCGGAGGCCTTTTGGGCGTCCTCTGCCTGCTCAGTCGCACCTTGTGCGAAGTCCCCCGCCGTTTGCGTAACGGCATCGATACTCTCTTTTCCGGTTTCTACAGCGTTGTAGAGCACCTCTGATGCGTCGTCGAGTTTTAGCGCGTCGCCGTTCATCGTCTTGACAATCTCCCTTAACACCACGCGTAAGTTGGCAACCGACTTGGAAATGACGCCGGTTTCATCTTTGTACTTGAGTAAGTAATCGTAAGAGTCGTCGTCTTGGACATCGAGGTTAGATGTCTTATCGAGAATCAGCGCCAAACTCAAAATCGGCTTGGAGATTCTGCCGCTGACCAGATACGCAGTAAAAATCGCCAGTGCGAGGGTTCCCAGCACGACAAGGAGTACAATCACTACGGCATCTCGTATCTGCTTGTCCACAAGGGCGCGCTCCTGAGCGACCACAGCGTCGATATCGTCGACGTAGTTGCCGGTTCCTATCACCCACCCCAGCGGCTCATAAAGCTGTACATAGGCGCGCTTCGGAAGTGGCTCCGTGGTATCCGGTTTTGGAAAATAGTATTCGAGATAGCCACTGCCCTCTGATTTTGCAAGTGCAACCATCTGCTCCACAATTTTATTGCCAAAGTGGTCTTCCAGATCGAGTCTGTTTTTGCCTTCAACATCGTCTCTACCGAGCAGCACCACATTATCGCCTTCTAGTGTATCTGCCCAAAAATAGCCGCCGTTTTCATAAACGGCATTTCGAATGGTATCCGCTGCTAAACTTTCAGCTGTGCGCTTATCGATTTGGCCGCTCTTTTCGTGACTGAGTATGCCGTCTAACTGGCTGACGACAATCTGCACATTGTGCTTGATGTTCATGTCGTAACTGGTGCGCATGTTCGCTTCCATCTGGTCCACGCGCTCCATGTTGGTCGTGTAGATGCCGTAAATGGCAACGGTACCGAGCACGAGTGTCAAGACGAGTAAACTCGCACAAACCAATGTAATGATTTTTCCCCGAATGCTTCTCATTTCTTATCCCCTTTCGCAAACCACGGTATAAAGGTGTTCGTACGCCTTGCGTACGCCTCAAATCCGGGGCGTTTTCGCATCGACTTCTCAAGCATCGGCACGCCGGAGACAAACCTGAGTAAAACCGTTATGGTAAGTGGGCTGACAATCGTCCAGACCGGGAGGTCGACAGACAAGCCTATCACCCAGATTCCCCACCACATCAACGCTTCGCCGAAGTAATTGGGGTGTCGCGTATAACGCCAAAGTCCCGTGGTAATCAATTGGCCTTTATTGGCCGGCTCATTTTTAAACGCTTTGAGCTGAGCGTCGCCAACCACCTCAAAGAAGTAGCCGACGCACCAAATTCCAATCCCCACCGCTGTTAACGCAGTAAAGGTCGCCCCTGTTTGAGCGTGAATAAACACAATGGGAACGGCGATTACCAACATAAAAAAGCCCTGCAGCATATACACTTGTAGAAAAGCCCTCGGCACCACCCATTTGCCCCAAGCCTTTCGCCAATTGGCGTACCGAAAGTCTTCGGATTTACCGAGGTTGCGCTTCAAGATATGGACAAAGAGCCGGACGCCCCACAGCGCTACCAATAGAGTCGTTACTAGGGATACGCTCGTGTAGGCACCGTTTCGCACCATGGTAAAAACGCTGATACAGACAAAACCGATGCCCCAACCGAAATCTACAATGCTGTTGTTTTTAATCGCGGTACCCACGATAAAAAAAGCTGTAAAATAGATAAACACCAATAAAACCGCTTCAGTCATTTGGTACCTCCTCAATCAGTGCAATAGCAACTGCCCCGACGCCGGCGTGAATTGCCGTCACCGAAGAAATCGCCATAAGGTATGCCGGTGGCGTTCCAATCAGCTGAGTGAAGCGCTCTGCATAGCGCTCTGCCAACTTCTCGTTGCCGGCGTGTACAACGGCGTACCTTGAGATGCCCCTCTTATCGCGAATGGTGCGTACAAGGCGTTCGATTTGTCGGTCGATTCCGCGCCTTGAAAGCGCCAGACCAAACGCCGTGCCCTCGCCACTGGGTTTGAGGCTCATAATCGGTTTGGCGCCGCAGGCGGTTAAGAACCGCCCAATGACATTGGGCACCCTACCGCTTTTCACAGCGTATTTAAATGTATCGAGGCTTACAAAAACTTTTGTACGCGCTACGAGAGAGGTGACTTCAGAGACAATGGCTTCCGCTGATGCCCCTGCATTGGCCAGTGTTGCCGCTTGGAGTACCGCCAGCCCTTGACCTGCTGTATTCAGTTTTGAGTCCACGAGGTGAACGACGTCTGTCCGCTCGCCGATGGCTTTTTGAAACTGACTGTACGTGCCGCTAAGTGCCTGTGAAACACTGATGACCACGACTTCCTCGTAATGTGCGAGCATCCAGTCGAGTTTCGACTGAATGCCTTTGACGTCCGGTTGTGAAGTGCTCGGGTATACGGCACTTTCGTCCATTAGGCGCTGCATCTGTCCGGCGGTCAACGTCATTTTGTCCAAATAAGTATTGCCGTCAGCCACTATGCTCAGTGGGAGCATGTGAATTTGTTCTTTTAAAAGTATATCATCTGGGATGTCGGCAATGGAATCCGTCAAAATACCCACTTTTGATTTGGGATGCTCTGTTACAGCTCTTTGCACCCGCATATCATCGACTTTTGCCTTACCGATGACGTACCCGCGCTGTACAAGTTCTTCAGCGACTTTTTCAGGATGCTCTGTGTGGAGATGCACTTTGACAATCCTCGCATTCCCTGAAACCACCACAGAATCTGCTGATTTCTCAGCAATGGCTTTGATAACCCCTTTTTCTTCTGCGCCGCACCTCAGAATAAATTCGGTACAATACCGATAGGTCAGCGCCGTTTCCGTCTGATTGTGTACCTGCATTTCCACTATTGGCGCCGCCGACTGCGCGTCGACCACAGCCTCTTTAAAATCTGAAAAGACGCGGTTGACACCCTCTAAAAAGAGCACGAATCCCTTGGCCCCTGCGTCGACCACTTTGTTGCGCCGAAGCACTTCGAGTTTCTCCGGCGTTTCTTCCAGCGCACTCAGGGCTTTTTTATACGCTGCTTTAAGCAACTCTTTGAAAGACAGATGCTGTGCGTGGTGCTCAAAAAGATACCCGGACCACGCTTTCATAACGGTGAGCATCGTCCCCTCTACAGGTTCTGAAACAGCGCTGTAGGCTTCTTCTGCCGCCTTATAAGCACCAGTGCCGAACTCGGCCATAGTGACGACTTTAAGGTTGTCACAGGCGCTGTAAAAGCCATTTATAAAACTGGCAAATATAAGGCCGGAATTGCCCTTGGCACTTTCCAGCGCTATATCCGACATCGATTGAACCACTAAGTTAAAATCCTCGTGGAGAGTCGTTTCATCTACGATTGCGTGAAGCGTCATAACGAGATTGGTGCCCGTGTCGCCATCTTGCACCGGAAATACATTAATGGCGTTAAGCGCTTCTTTTTTGCTGGATACTTCATGAGCACCTGATTTAAAAAAATTGTAAAAGTCTTTTCCATTTAATACGGTTTCCATCACTTATTCGCCTCCATACATGTATTCAAGTGTAAACTTTATACCCATTTTCTAAAATAATATTGTCAATCGAGTGGAATTGTGATTTAATTTAACCTAAAGTTCACTACTAAAACCAAGGGTTCAAAAGGAGCTGAAATGAAAGACTACAGTATTTTCGACATTATTGGTCCGATTATGATCGGCCCCTCCAGTTCACATACCGCAGGCGCCTGCCGGATTGGGTACACGGCCCAGAGCATTATCAAACTCGAAATCACTGAAGTGACCTTTGTGCTCTACGGTTCTTTCGCCAAAACCTATAAGGGCCACGGCACGGACATCGCCCTTCTCGGCGGTTTTCTCGGCATGAAACCCGATGACGAACGGATAGTCGACGCCTTTGCAATTGCGGACAACCGGGGACTCCAGTACGCCTTTATCGCCACTGATGACGAGATGCCACACCCAAACACTGTTAAAATCATCGCCAAGACCAACCGACTGGAAACTTGGGAAATTATCGGCGAGTCCATCGGCGGCGGCAAGATGATTATCAAGGCCATCAACGGCATAGACGTCAACTACACCGGCGAATACAACACATTGGTAACACATCATCGCGACAGTTCCGGCATGCTTTCGAGAATTTCCACCATCCTCTCAGAAAACCGCATCAACATCGCTTTTATGAAAGTCTATCGAGAAGAAAAGGGCATCAAGGCCCTCAGTATTATTGAAACCGATGAAGAGATAGCGCAAAACGTCATCGACGAACTCCTGAAAGTCGACGGCATTCGCTATGTCAACGTCATTCAGAAAGTTTACGATTAAGAGGTCCCTTATGAACATTAAAAACGCACAAGACGCCATTGCGCTCTGCGAGTCCAAACAGCTGTCGCTAAGCGAACTGGCGCTTCAATACGAAATTCAAAAAACAGGCAGAAGCTACGGCTACATTCGCGACTACCTTAAAACCGTCCTCAAAACCATGTCTGTCGCCGTTCACGCAGGCATTAACGACAACGACAACGCCATCCACGGGAAAATCATCGGCAACGACAGCGTGCTCTTGAGAAAGCGTTTTGAGTCCACGCGTACCATTTGCGGAAAAACAGTGGCCACTGCAGCCGCCTACGCCCTTAGTACCATGGAAGTCAACGCCTCTATGGGCAAAGTCGTCGCTTCGCCCACAGCCGGTTCCTGCGGGGTTTTGCCCGCCGTCCTCATTACAATGAAGGAGCGCTTTGAACTGGATGACGACACCCTCGTAGACGGTTTGCTCGCCGCGAATATGGTGGGGAGCGTCGTCGCACGAAATGCGACGATTTCTGGGGCTGAGGGCGGTTGTCAAGCAGAAGTAGGCACAGCGAGTGCCATGGCCGCCGCTGCCTGTGTTCACATGATGGACGGCGACGCCAAAGCGGCTTTTAACGCCTCTGCTATGTGCTTTAAAAACCTGTTGGGCCTCGTCTGCGACCCTATTGCAGGCCTCGTTGAAAGCCCTTGTGCCAAGCGAAACAGCATGGGCGCCGCCAACGCTTTAATGTGTGCCGAAATGGCGCTCGCCGGCATCGAGAGCATCGTCCCCTTTGACGAAGTCGTGGAGGCGATGTATCGCGTCGGCAGAACGATGCCGCCGTCGCTTAGAGAAACGTCTATGGGCGGTCTCGCCGTTACAAAAACCGCTGTCCAAATCAACACAGAACTCTTCGGAAAATAAGGAGGCTTACCCCTATGAAATGGCTCAACAAACTCGATCGTAAATACCATGACAAGGGCATTCCCAACCTCATGGCGTTTATCGTTCTTCTCAAAGCCGTGTCCTATGTCATCGGTTACATGGATCCCAGCGGCAGATACCTGTACAACATCGCGCTGATTCCAAGCAGAGTCCTCGGAGGCGAGGTCTGGCGTCTGTTTACGTACATCGCCACACCGCCGAGCAGCAGTCCGATATTTGTAATCTTTGCACTGATGCTCATCTATACTTACGGTCAGGGACTGGAACACGAATGGGGCACCTTCAGATTCAACTTGTTTTACCTCATCGGCTACCTCTGTACGACGCTTTCCGCATTTATCGGCGGTGGTGTCGCCACGACATTTTATCTGGATTTGTCCATCTTTTGGGCCTTTGCCATGGTCTATCCAAACTTCACCCTGCAGCTTTACTTTATCTTCCCGGTGAAGGTGAAGTACCTCGCGGGCATCAGTGGCATTTTGACTTTTGTAGGATTCCTCGGTGCTTCTGCAACGATGAAGCTCGCTATTTTAATGGCGCTCTTTAACTTTATCTTGTTCTTTGCCAGAGACATCTACGAAACTTTGTCCTTTCGCAGAACCGTTTCGGCCAACAGACGCCGGTTCAACAGTCAAACCCGTGCGCACAACCATCTGAGAGTCGTACACAAATGTGCCATTTGCGGCATCACCGAGCAGGACGATCCCAATATGGAGTTCCGTTACTGTAGCCAATGCGACGACCTATCGGAGTACTGCATCGACCACCTGAGAGATCACAAACACGTTAAGAACAGCTAGACCCGTACAATAGCTGCTGTTGCAAAATAGCCCGTAACTAAAAAATGACTAGAATGCTCCTAAGGAGGTGTTCTAGTCATTTTTATGTTGAGAGGCTTAGAACCGCTTCAGATGAGTTATCATTTTTGTACTCTGAAAAACCCTCCCAAGGACAGTAAAGTCAGACTGGCGTGCAATAAAGTAGAGGAGATGAATTTAAAAGCACTCTACTGAAAACAAGGTAAAAAACCAGCCGTTGACCCGATTAACCTCCAAAAGCGGAGGTCTACGTTTTCTCAGTGTTTTCGTGCAGTGTCTATCATCAGGTACGGTTTTTCTTTTCATTTTTGTTGTCTCCTTCCCTTTCGTGTGAGGCGCCTTCTCAATTCGAATGTTAAGTTTTGTTAACAAGTGTAAGATTTCAGCGAGTTACTCGTTTTTATTCTGAAGGGTAAGCTAAAGTTGAATGAGTGATTTCTAAAATGTTTAAATTTCGTTGGAATAATAACCCAAAATACGATTTTGAAAAATAGGAGGACATTCATGAAAAAATTTTTTGTCTGCTGTTTTACTTTACTTTTCTGTTTTTCTTTTATTGGACAGCACTTTTCTTATGGACATACACTAAACAGAGCTTTAAACGATTTAGTTGCTAGAAAAACATCAGAAGGGATAGTGTATACTTCAAGTGATGGTTGGGACTGTCCCTACAGATTAGGAGGATACGTATAAGTATGAGTAAATTGGCTAAAGTTAATAAAGAAGCTCTTGAGGATGTTGCTGCTTCATTAAGCGTTGCCGCTTATATTGCATATATTATTACTATTATCAGTATCGTTTATAAGGTCTTAAAAAATTATCCTGTAAGTCGTTATTATTTTGAGATTGTGTTACTTTGTTCTATGTCGCTTTCAATTAGCGTTCATCGAATCCTTATCAAAAAATACGACCTACCACTAACTTTGACGGGGAATAAAACTATTGCGATGTACAGAAGACCTTTAAAGCAAAGAATCTTGCATTACTTTTTAGATTCAACTGTCTTTTCGTTTTTTTTTCTAATAGTTGTACATTTTGTATTAGATAAAGACTATGTTTTCTCGCTGATTTCCGAAAACAAGGTTATTCAGACTTTTTTCGAACTGTGCATGGCAATCAGTTTTGCTTTTGTAACAGATTTTGCGTGGTTTGAATATAATATTTACCGATATAAAAAAGAGCGTCAATCAAACGATAAAAATTAAAAAACTAAAAAAGTGCTGTTGCTCATCTAATTTCTTAGATTTGCAACAGCACCTTTATTCTAAAGTGGGATGTGACAATAGCCGTTTGGATTTTTATCGAGGTACTTTTGATGGTATGCCTCGGCTTTGTAATAACAGTTGAGCGGCATCACTTCTGTTACAATAGGTTTGTCCAATTTGGCTTGTTCCGCCTTCACCGACGCTTGAATAACCGGGAGGTCGGCGTCGTCAATGTAGTAAATCCCCGTACGGTACTGACTGCCGATGTCGCCACCTTGGCGATTCAAAAGCGTCGGGTCGATAACTTTCCAAAAGTGACCGAGAATATCGTCCAGCGCAATGACATCGGGATCGTATACCATGTGCAGCACTTCTGCATGTCCGGTGATGTTTTTGCACACCTCTTCATATGTCGGCGCTTCTGTTTGGCCATTGGCGTAGCCGACTTCCGTCTCCAATACACCGGCAAGTCTTTTAAAATAGGCTTCCATGCCCCAGAAGCAACCGCCTGCTAAAACTATTTTTTTCATGCTCTACCTCCTGTCTCTATTTTAACCGAGTTCCGATAAAAATGCACGTGCCGGCAAGCCGTCGACGCCTTCTATTTTCATCGGCAGACAGTGGAAATCATAACGGCCAGGCGCCACTTCTCTAAGCGCCAACCCCTCGATAATGTAGATGTCTGCACCCATCAAAGTCTTGTGCGTCTCATGTGACTTCGACCCGCGTTCAATCCCCAGCGCGTCGATGCCCACCGCTTTAATGTCCAGCGCGGCTAAACACGCCGCACCGGAGGCATCTAGGTAGTCGAACTCAAAATTAAAGGCATCGCTCAAGGCATTTTTTGTCTTAAAGATGACGATGTCGCCGGGGCGTATCTTATCGAGATGCGGTTTTAGAAAGGCCTCGGTAATGGCCGTCGCCTCTTCTCCGCTAAAATCGATAACCAGCGCCTTACCGTTGATTTTCGTCACATCGAAAGCCGTCGAATCCGCACCGCCGTCAACCATATGCAGGGGCATGTCCACATGTGTTCCCGTGTGCAAATCCATCTGAATACCGCTTTCGCAATAGCCGTTTTCCGCATGCGTCGCTCGGCTGATAATCACCGGGCGCTTTTCCGCTTTATTTTTATAGACCATCATTTCCGGTGAAATGGGCATGGTCACATCAATCCATTTCGTAGTCAAATAGTGCCTCCTTCCAAGTGTCCGTCATAACCTTATAGATGTCCTCGCCGGTTTTATAGGCGTGTAGCGGCACTGCAGCCATTACCTGCGCCATATGCTCAATGACTTCCCACGCTTTTTCAACTTCATCCCAGCGGGTAAACAGTGCGCTCTCGTCGTGCAAACAATCCAAGAGCAGCTTCTCATAAGCTTCCGGCGAGTTGCCCATAATATGGCAATTGTGACAGTAGTCGAGTTTCATGGGCATCGTATACGCCTGAAGCCCTGGGGCCTTGCCGTTAAACTGTAGGACAATCCCCTCTCTCGGATAAATCTCTATGGTCAGTCGGTTGCGTTCCGGCTGCCCTTTTTCAAAGAAGTACGCCGTGTCTTTAAAGACGATTTCAATCCCCGCGTGCTTTTCGTTCATCTTTTTACCGGTAATCAGATAAAACGGCATTCCCAACCATCTCGGTGTATCTACAAATGCCTTAATGCCCACAAAAGTCTCTGTGGTAGACGCATCGGGAATGTCTTTTTCGTCGAGATAACCGACGTACTGCCCTTTGACCACCGATGGGTCAATTCTCAAATGATGCATCACTTTGACTTTCTCATCCTTTATCCAGTCGTCGTTAATGCCGCTCGGCGGGTCCATCGCCACAAGGGAAAGCGTTTGAAACAAGTGGTTTTGCACCATGTCTTTTAACGCCCCCGCTCTGTCATAATAACCGCCGCGCTCTTTTACCCCCTCGCTTTCCAGGGCAAATATCTTAATGTAGTCAATGTGTTCTGCCGACCAAATGTTTTCAAAAATCTTGTTGGCAAAACGCACCGTTAAAATGTTCTGAAGCATCTCTTTTCCGAGGTAGTGGTCAATGCGGTAAATTTGGCTCTCGTCAATGAACTCGAGTAAAATTTTGTTGTACGCTTTTGCCGTCTCGAGGTTTTCCCCAAACGGCTTTTCAAAGACCATTTTTTCGCGCGCTTCGCTCTTGTGAATGAGGTCGTTGGCCACAAGCGCCCGCGCCACTACCGGAAAGAATCTCGGTGCCGTAGCCAAATAGTAAATTTTAATGCGGTGCTTAAAGGGGTCGAGGCCGTCGACAGTGGCCTTGAGTCCCGCATAAGCACTTTCGTCACCGATGTCCATGGCGTGGTAACAGAGGTGGGCTTTAAAGGCCGCCCACTGCTCAAACTTGGTTACGTCCATCTTGTTGACCAAGTGCGCCTCAAATTCGTCCCATGTGTAGGGGCGCCTACCGACGCAAATAATTCGAAAGCCCTCGGGCAGCGCCTGTTCCAAATACAAATGGTACAGTGCCGGAATCAGTTTTTTCGTCGTTAAATCGCCTGTTGCCCCAAATAACGTAAACAGCATCTGTCATCACCTACGCTTTGTAGATTTTATGGCCGCCAAACTGGTTGCGCAATGCCGCCACACAGCGTTCGCTGAACAGATCGTCGTCTTTGGATTTGTAGCGGACAAAGAGGCTCTGTGCAATTACAGGCGCCGACACGCGTAGACGAACCGCCTCTTGCATCGTCCAATCCGCTTCTCCAGAGGCGTCTACTTTGCCGGCAATACCCTCTAAGGTGGCGCTGTCTTTAAACGCCTCGTGCATCAAGCGCATTAAGAGACCTTCTATAATCGAACCGTTGGCCCACACTTTTGAAACTTTCTCAAAATCCAAATCGTACTCAGAGGCCTTTAAAATATCAAAGCCTTCCCCAATGGCCTGCATCATGCCGTATTCAATGCCATTGTGAATCATTTTAACATAGTGACCACTGCCGGCGTCCCCAAAGTACCCGTAACCGCCTTCCACAGCGAGTTTCTTCAAAACGGGCTCCAGATACGCCACAGGCTCTGTATCGCCGCCCACCATAAGGCATGCGCCGTTTCGGGCGCCTTCAGTTCCCCCGCTGGTACCGACATCCACGTAACAAATGCCTTTTTCTTTCAACCAATTGTAACGTCTCACGGTGTCGTTGTAATTGGAGTTGCCACCGTCGATAATGATGTCGTTTTCTTTAAGTTGCGGAAAAAGCGCCGCAATGTTGCTGTCCACAGCCTCTCCCGCAGGCACCATCAGCCAGATGACTTTCCTATCGTCTTTGAAATCGGCAATCAGCGCTTCTGTCGTCTCAAACCCTTTGACGCCCTCTTTGCGAATAGCCTCTACTTTCTCAGGTGAACGATTGGTCGCAAGTACCTCTACGCCGTTGTCGCGCATGTTCAGTGCAAGGGCATAACCCATTTTTCCCAGTCCTACGATTCCTATTTTCATAAACTCTCTCCTTCAGTTTTTTCAATTCTTACCCTTTAAAAACACATAAAAAACGCATCTTTTTGAATTCTAAAAGAAACCGTCAGATGCGCCTTCTCACGCGTGTGTTGTCTCGTCAGTCTTGCCTTACATTTTGATTGAGAGAACAACCGTACACTAAGAGATGATTTTCAATTTTTCTTTCAATACGCTGACATGTAACGGGAAGTCAGGACCCTCTTCGCCATCTAAGTCCGTTCCCACAGCTTCACTGCAGGTTATCGTGGCATCGGCCGTTTTAAAATAGGCGATGTGATCGCTTTTCGGATGTTCGCCGTTAACCACTTTCACTAAAAGCGGCATCAAGTCGAGCACCGGGCATTTTTTAAATACCACAACGTCTAAGAGGCCGTCGTTAATCTCTGAACGCGGCGCCAGCTTTCTAAAGCCACCAGCCGATTTACCGTTCATAATCAATACGAAAAACACCGTGCTCTCATGCACTTCGTCGCCGTTTTTTATGTGGACGTCAAAAGCCTTTAGCCTCGGTATTTCCTCGATGCCCTTGATGTAGTACGCCAGGACGCCCAAGACGTTTTTTGCTTGATCGTTTACCCGCTGACTGATGTCTACGAGGTTGCCAAGCGAAGCCACGTTGATGAAATACTGCTCGTTTGCCTTACCGACGTCACAGCGGGTAAATGAATTCTTAATTGCGACGTCTATCATGCCGTCCAAATCCTTTGGAATTCCGAAATACTGCGAAAAATCGTTGGCGGTTCCCGTTGGAAAAAGTGCAATGGGCAAGTCGATGTCGTTTTGAATCATCAGATTCACCACTTGATGGATGGTGCCGTCGCCACCTGAGACAATAATTTTTTTTATGGACTTAGGCAAATCGGACATAAAGCACTTGAGCGCCGCTCTATCGTCCAGTCGAAAGGGGACGACATGCTGTCCTTTCTCCTGAAAGCGCTTAATGATGTAGTCGAGGTTGTCGCCCATCGTTCCCGTTCCGGACTTCGGATTGTAAAGCAGTAATACGAACATAATAGCCCTTCTTTCTGATAATGTGTTTTATATGACTATCTTACATCTTTTTTGAAACGACTTCAAAGGCTTCTTGACAGTGTTTACAAGTAATGCGCACTTTGCCTTTTCCCTTCGGAAGGCGCACCCGTCTGCTACAGTTCGGACAAGCTTCCACGGTGTAGTCTAAAACGGCTTCTATTTTAGCCGGATCAAACCCGACGACGGTCTCCTCTCCAATGACAAATGCAGGGACGCCCATGAGTTTTCGATGCCGCATTTCCTCGGCGGCCGCTTTGTCCAACTGTACGTTTTTTTCAATAAAATGGTACCCTTTTTCCTGCAAATAAGCTTTCGCCGTCTTGCAGTGCGGGCATGTTGAGGTGGTATACATGACGATCTCTTTCATACTCCCATCCTTTCCAAATGATACAGATGGTCTACTTCAACAAATCCCAAACGTTTGTAAATCCGACCAGCCTGTTCATTTTCATAAATTAACCCTACCGTTTTGCCGGCAGTTATCAGTTTATGACAAAGTGCATAGGTGCAACTTGTCGCATAGCCCCTGTAAAGTGCCGTAGCGTCTGTGGCAACCCCCACGATAACCGCCTGCGTCTGCGTTTCAAAATCGCTTTGTGCGACGCTGACGGGAAGCCCCGATGCCAAAATCACTTCCCCCCGCCCTCTAAGGGTATCGAGTTTCTCCCGCATGTATGCAGAGGATGGAAAGCCTTTGAAAACTTTTCGGTATAGGGCCTCGACAGCTTCTAACAGGGTGCTGTCGAGCGGCTGTGTTGCGTGCCGTTTTTCGGGCTCAATGAGCGCGTTGCGTGTCAACACCGCAATAGAGCTGCCCTTTCTAACACGGGCGCGGAGTCCCTGTGCCATAAGCGCCGTCATCGCAGCTTCCGTGCAGACGACTTCTGTGTACTGCCGCCTGTTTAACAGCCGGGCGATGTGTGAATAACCCACGGGGGTGTCCACCAGGAGTTGTACGCCGCCCGATTTTCTAAACAGTACCCAACACGCACCGTCCTCGGAAACCAATATTTCTTTGTAAGGTGAGGGCACTTTTTTTAATGACAGGGCAATAAAATAGTGCCTCACGGGGTCGCAAAGCGCTTTCTCGTAAACGGTCTGTCGTTCAGCTTTTTTCCATTTCATCCTCTATCGCCTCAAACTGTTTCTTAAACGCCGTGGGAAAGGCCAACGTCTCAAACGCTTGGCGTTCAAGCCACTTGACTTCAGGCGACTCAACAGTCCCCGGGGCCTTTGTGACTTCGGCAAACACCAGCTGTACTTCCCAAATCAAATGTGTGAAGACGTGTTTCTTTCCGGTTCTGTCCGCATACGCGCGGCTTTCAACGCCGAACTCCGACGCCAGATGAGCTTCGATGTCGCCGTAGGCAAGCGTCTCATAAGGCTGGTTCGGAAAGCCCCACAAGTTGGCCATAAGCCCTTCGTTTGGTCGCTTTACTATTAAATATTTACCCTGATATCGGGCGACTATCACAGCAATTTTTACTTTTCCTTTTTTAATTTTTTTGAGCTTTACCGGTCGCTTATCGACGATGTTCCGCTCGTAAGCTGCGCACATCGACTGTACAGGGCACGTGGCGCACTTCGGCTTTTTAGGCGTGCAGACGAGGGCACCGAGCTCCATAAGCGCTTGATTGAAAACATGTGGCGCACCGCCCATTTCCCGCATGACCACGTCTTCAAAAAGCTTGCGGGACTTTGGATCGCTGATATCAGCATCCATGTCAAACACCCGAGACATCACTCGCATGACGTTGCCGTCGACAGCATGCGTCGGTACGTCGTAGGCGATACTTAAGATTGCCCCTGCCGTGTAAGGCCCTATCCCCGGAAGTTTCAGCAACTCCGGTCGATTGTCCGGAAAGATGCCGTCGTAAGTGTCCGCTACGAGGCGTGCCGTGCGCATGAGATTCCGCGCTCTGGAGTAGTAACCGAGGCCCTCCCAAAGTTTAAACACTTCTTCTTCATCTGCTTCTGCCAAGCTGTACACATCGGGAAAGCGCGCTGTAAATCGGTTGTAGTAGTCGATGACTGTCGCCACCTGCGTCTGCTGAAGCATTACCTCAGACAGCCATATGTTGTAGGCATTGCGCGTCTCCCTAAAAGGAAGTGAACGCTTTGCCGAAGTAAACCAATTGTTGAGTTGCTTGTAAAACATAACCTGCTCTTTCGTTATACTATTGCCGCGCGGTTGCCGCCGCGGGATTTTGATTTTCTTAAAAAGTCCATTGCCCTATCTAGAATTACTGTCGTCGTATCCCTCGGGCGAATTAAGGTGCCGCCAATGGAAACGGTCATATCCACTTCTTTAAACGCCTGTCCCCGAAGGCTGGTATTTTCCATGACGATGCGAAGTTTCTCCCCCATGTCCTTCAGACGGTTGCTCGAAATGTTTGAAAACACCAACATGAACTCATCGCCTTCCAGCCGAGCAATTAGAGACGCTTCGTAAAACACTTCCTTGAGGCTCTGAGAAACGACGCGCAACATTTCGTCGCCAAGTGCCCTGCCGTAAGTGAGGTTATGTCCTTCAAAGTTGTCGATATCCATAATGATGATGCCGAAGGGGATGCCCACAATGCGTTCGAGTTCAATTTGAAGCCCTAGAAAAGTCTTTGCGTAAGACATGTTGCACAGTTTCGTTACAGGGTCTTCGAAGTCGTCCGGATACGGGTCGACGGGAAGTTGCACGTGTTTCTTTAAAAACATCTCAATGTAGCCAATGTGTATGTCCCCCTCCATCCAGCGGGTCAAACGACTGGTGACGAGCACGCGATGCCCGTTTTTGTGATGCAAAAAGATGTCGCGCTCGCGGTAGAGTTCAGCGTCGCCGAGTTCCGTAGGCTCGAGACATAACATATGCCCGTCCAAGTCCACCGGATTCAACAAATCTTCGTGGCAATAACGCCCTTCGACCTCTTCGCTCTTAAAGCCGGTCAAGCGCTCTGCACTTTCGTTGATTTTGACATAGCGGTACGACGTATCCAAATACATAACGCCTTCTAATAACGGAACAGAACGGACATTCATTACAAAACCTCGCTTTCTCATAAAATGTTTCTCTTTTAGCCTATTTTGTATTATAATAAGATATCACGGTATTAAATAATTCAGTAAATAAAGAATTTACAATAAAAGGAGTACACGCATGGACCCTATGTCAAAACACATCTATCTGGTTTTCACTCGAACAGGTACATGGCTTGCGCGGACGATTTCAATTTTTTCAGAAACCAAATACGTCCATACCTCCATCAGCTTTGACAGCTCGTTTAAAGAAATGTATTCATTTGGACGCAAAAACCCAAACAACCCGTTTTCAGGCGGTTTCGTAAGAGAAAATCTCTACGAAGGCGTCTTTAAAAAATGGGGGAAAAGTGAGTGTATCATCTTCAAAGTCGAGGTCTCTGCCAAGCAGTTTGACGGACTTAAGCGAGATGTCGAATATTTCTATCGAAATCAACACCGTTACGGCTACAATTTTATCGGATTGTTCGGCGTTTTAATCAATCGACCGATCAAAAGAAAAAACCATTACTTTTGTACCCAGTTTGTCTACGAACTCCTCTACAAACACCGATTGGTCGATTTGGAAAAACACCCGGGTCTCATTACCACACTCGACCTCCTCGACATCGGTGGCGAAACCATCTTGTACGAGGGTTTTATTTCGAATATGACGCCTGTTCTCGAACGCTTTCAGGCTTAGTGAGGATGCTTTCTTTTTCTAAGAACTGTCGAACGGCGTTCTCATAGAGAACAGGGTCTTGATAATACGCTTTGGCGTGTCTCGCACCCTTTACCCAGTAGTAGGCCTTTGCGCCTCTTTTTTTTTCATACATATGCATGGAGTGCTCCGGTGGCACATAGCGGTCGTCGAGGCCATGTACCCATAAAATAGGCGTCTCCACAGACTCAATGGTCTTAATCGGCGACATCTCCGAAAAAAAAGCGCCGGTTTTCAAATACGACATTAAGGACGCCATCTGCAATAGGGGGAATGGCGGCAAGTTGTAGTCTTCTTTTAAACGGTGTTCAAACTCTGCGTAGGCGCTCTCAAAGGGACAGTCGGCGATGACAAAAGCCGGTCTGGGGTCTACGGCGATGTGCTGAAGTACTGTGGCGCCCCCCATGGATTCCCCATGTGTGCCGATAAGAGCGCCGTCACCCGTTCGACGAAGTGCTTCGTCAATCATTAAGCTTAAATCCTGTTTCTCATAATAGCCAAAAGTCGTTACCGAACCGCCGCTTTTACCGTGATTGCGATGGTCGTATATCAGAACGTTGAAGCCCCATCTTCGAAACATCCACATGTATTTAACTGAACCGTAGAGGTTGTACGTGATACCGTGTACAAAGACGATGGTCTTTTTACTCCCCTCACAGGGAATCCAGTACCCAAAGAGGTTGTACCCCCTCGGCGTGGGATATTCAAACGCCTCTTTTTCAAGCGCTTCAAACGTCTCTGCTTCCCAATTGCCTATCTCCATTTCTCTTTCCAGCGCATTTTCATGTGTGCGCGTCTTAGGGTAGAGGGCATAGACGGTAAACCGGTAGCTGAGGCCAATCACTCCTGCGATGACAACTGCAAACAACAGGCCAAATACGATCATTGTGCTTTCTCCTTTTCCTATCCTTTTGTTTCATTATATCATCATCCCCACCGAGGCGCATCACATTATTAAAACAGCCGACCTTCCTCTGACGGAAAATCGGCTGTTTATTGTTTTAGACAAACCGCTCAACTTCTTCGATAAACACCTCCATCGGTTGATTTCCCACAAAGCGTTTGTCGTCGTTAAACACCACTAGCGGCACACTGGAGACTTTGAAATGCGTGGAGAGCACATCAAAGGTCTGCGCCTCTATCATCTCGGCGTCGATAAACGGGCTCTCTAGTGCCAGGGCGTGCGCCTTTTGGACTGCACCTGCACAGTGTGGACAAGAGAGTGTGACAAACACCTTGATGTTCACCGGCTTATCAAGGCCCGAAATGCGCTCTTTAAGCGCTTCCGGAAGGCCTTCCCCGGCACCTGAAACCGATAGAATTGCCGGTAGGAACGAGTTGATTTCATGCCCTGCCGGGATGCCGTTGAACTTAATGCCCACATACGTTTTTGCCTCGTCTAACAAGACGATGCTCGGCACCATAGTCACATTGTACGCCGCTGCGCGTTCAGCGTCTTTGTCGAGATCGAGATGTTCAAAATGAATGTGTGCGCTGATGTCCTCAATTTCCTTCATAAAAGAAAGTGTCTCATCACAAGTGGGACAAAGCCCTTCTTTTGTAAACACGGCGATGGTCACGTCTTTCTTCATTTCGCTAAAAACCACTTCTAATTGTTTCCGAATATCTTGATTGATCAACCCCACGTTAGGCCTCCTATCTCAAATAATCATTTGCCGTCAGCGCCGCTTTCGCGCCTTCTCCTGCACTGATGACAATCTGCTTGTAAGGGCTGTCCGTCACATCTCCGGCGGCAAACACCCCAGGTACCGAGGTCTCGTTGCGCGCATTGACTTTGATCTCCCCTCGATCGTTACACGCCACAATCCCTTTCACAAAATCGCTGTTCGGCAAGTAGCCGATTTCCACAAACACGCCTGAGGCCTCTACTTTAAAGCGCTCACCGCTCTTTTTGTCGAGCACCTCGACACCGCTGACCAGTTGTTCCCCGACGATGGCTTCAATCTGCGTTTCCAAATGCACTTTGATGTTGTCGATTTTCTGCATTTGATCCACAAGTATTTGATCGGCTCTCAGCTGGCTGCGGTGGACGATGGTTACTGTCCGAGCGATTTTGCTGAGGTCCATAGCCGCTTCCACTGCGGAGTTACCACCCCCTGCGACAACGACGTCCATGCCCTCAAACAACGGGCCGTCGCAAATGGCGCAATAAGCGACACCGCGTCCCTTAAAGGCCTCTTCCCCCTCGACGCCGAGCGGTCTGGGCTTGCTGCCTGTTGCAATAATGAGTGCACGCGTCTTAATCACATCGGCGCTGGACAGCGACACCGTAAACACATCGCCGTTTTTAATAAACGTCTTTACCGTCTCATCTCTTAAAATCGGGACGCCATACTGATCGATATGTGCCGAAAAGCGCTTGGAGAGTTCTTCCCCTGTGACGTCTTGAATGCCGATGTAGTTGTCTACAGACGTGGTATCCACCACCTGCCCCCCTGCTTTGGCACCGACGATGCCCACGGTGAGTCCCTTGCGCTTGGCGTAAAGTGCCGCACTGAGTCCCGCAGGTCCCGCACCGATAATCAACACATCGTACTGAATGCTCTTGTCAAATCCCGTTGTTTTATCACCTAAATTTAAATTGAGTTCCATATCTTTATCCTTTCTGCTCTGTTCGCGTACAGTCTCTCTCAAAATGCATCATCCATTGTCGGACGGCATTTTTTACGGTAGTGAGACAACGCACTAGTGTACTGTCTCGTTGAGATTTAATTAAAAATGCCAGATAATCTGTATCAGTGCAAGGCAAAATATCGACGACAATGCGGGACATTGTCGAGAGATTTTAACGCCGCAATGATGCAGAGTAGATGAGCAGTTTTTTTAATGGTGAACGATACAGGACACTAATGTACAATTTTCTCTAAAAAATTTTGAAGCTGGGCCGTCTTCGGCACATCGAACATCTCGCTGCCACCGACTTCGACCACTTGCCCGTCTTCCATAAAGACCGTTTTATCGGCAACCCGTTTGGCAAAGCCGATTTCGTGTGTCACGATGATAAAGTCCACTTTTTGCTCGGCAAGCTTTTTCACAGCGGTGAGCACTTCGTAGGTGAGCACGGGGTCCAGCGACGAAGTGGGCTCGTCGAGCAAGATAATCTCCGGTTCAATGGCGAGCGCCCGAACAATTGAAGCGCGCTGGGACTGGCCGCCGCTGATTTGATGCGGTTTTTTGTCGGCGTGTTCCAAAAGGCCGAACTGCGTGAGCAATCCGTCGACTTTGGCTTCCACTTCGGCGCGTTTTTTCCCATGCACTTTTTCCAGAACCAAGTAGATGTTCTCTCGAATCGACAGATGGGAAAACAAGTTATGGTCTTGAAAAACAAAGCCCACCTTTTTTCTGTATTCGGGATCGTCTCCCTGCGACAGCGTTCTGCCGTTGACGGTTATGGCGCCGCCGTCAAAGAGTTCGAGACCTGCTATAAGCCTGAGAAGTGTCGACTTTCCGCTTCCTGAAGCACCGATGAGCGCTAAAACGCTGATGTCGCTGAAGTCCAAATCGATGCCCCTCAATATTGTTTTGTCGTCGTATCGTTTAACCAATTGGTCTAATTTTAATCGCATGTCCTACCCCTTGTAATTTAGTCTTTTTTCCATATAGCGGACGAGCAAGATCAGTGGAACCGTTAACAGCAGATAGCCCACTGTGACAATGATAAATCCCTCAAGGTACTTAAAGCTCACCGATTGAACTGTTCGAATGGTGTTGAAAAACTCGTCGGTTGCCAAATACGAGAGGATGGCACTGCCCTTAATGGTCATGGCAAACTGTCCTGCAAGGGGCGGCAGCACGCTGGTGATGACCTGTGGAAAAACCACGTAACGGTAGGTCTGGTAGCGCGTGAACCCAAACATCTTAGCCGTCTGCCACTGATTGACGTGAATCCCTTCCACAGCCGCTTTGTAGATGTCCGCCACATAGGCGCCGATATAAAGCGCCAGAGTCACCACACCGACCCAAAACTTCGATTTGAGACCGAAGGCGTCGCCGATATAATAATAAGCAATCATCGAAATGACCGGCAACGGCGTTCCAAAGACGATGGTTTTGTGAATCTCTGCAAGGTAGTGGACGACGCCCCACTTTGAAAGTTGCATAAAGTAGAGGACGAGACCGATGGCCAACGCCATGACGAGGGCGACGGCACTGATGGCAATCGTGGTGAGCCAGCCGTTAAAAATAACGCGCTTGTAAGTACTGTACAGCTCAAAATCCAAGGGCTTTCCTACCGTTATTTTATAAACGAAAAGAAAGAACAAAGCGTAAATCATCAAGGCCAATGTAAAGTTGAGTAGCTTCTTCATTTTTGCTCCTTCGATAGAAAGAGGCGCATAAAACGCCCCACACAGTTTTAAGACGCCTGCATGCAGAACGCCTTAAACTTCAACCGCTTCATACGGCATTTTAGAAGAAGAAATCGAGACCGTTGTCTTCAAATTCCTTCATGTAATCTTGTAAAAAAGTCTCCCGAATCGTGTCGTAAGTACCGTCTGTTTTGGCCTCTTTTAAGAACGCGTTAATCTGTTCTTTTAAGTCGTCTTCACCTTTTCTCATGGCGATGCCCCAGCCCCTAGTGTTAGGCAATGGCTCTAAAACAGCACGCGTGGTGTCCGGGTTGTTTTCATGGTGTCGAATAATGGACAGCGGGTCGTATATGAACACATCCGCTTTCCCCTGTGCCACTTCCAGTACCGCTGTGGCTTCTTCTTCAATGTTGAGTATCTTTGCCTTAGGCGCGTTTTCAGCGGCCCAAATGGCGCCGATGGTGCCCGATTTAGAGGCGATGATGACGTCTTCGCTGTTCACATCGTCCGGCGATTGAACTTTTGAATCTTTGTAAACCAGCATCATCAGCTGTGAATTTGTATAAGGATCTGAAAAGTCCACAACTTCCTCACGTGTCGGCGTAATGGTCATCGACGAAATGATTATATCGACATCACCTTGCTCCAGTGCCGGAATCAAACTCGCGTAGGCCGTGTCGACGATTTCGACTTCTCTATCGAGGTGCTCGCCAAGCGCTTCTGCCAACATGACAGATGCCCCCGTTGGGTTCCCCGCTTCATCTTTTGTTTCAAAAGGTGGGTATTTGAGTTCCATCCCAACCTTCAGCACTGTATCGTCAGTCGTTTTTGTACAGCCGGCCAGCGCGACCGCCAAGATAAAAACAAACAATAAAAAAGCGCCTAATCGCATTCTTCCGCTCATAGTGTCCTCCTAATAGTGGTTATTTTAATAAAAGATGCTATGTATATACCAAAAAAGCCCCGTACTTAAACTTTTTTAATCAGAATCGTGACTTATTCGTGGGAGTGCTATGAAAATCGATTGAAAACAACTTGAAAATGCAAGCGAACCGTTCATTAAAACTCTAAACAGCTTACATGTCACGCGCCTTTGTAGTGAGCGCCTTCTAGTGACACATTTGACATCAACGTCGATAATGTCCTTCAGAGTTAAGAGCAATACGCCGAACACGGGTAGCAGCAAGTACATCTTTTCATTTAAATACCCGTAAACGGCTAATAATCATGGCTGTCTAGACGGTATTGCTCAACCAAACGTTTTTATGTCATTACATTTCATAGACTTCACCTTGTATCATGCCGCTAGCATTTCAAAATTTCTTCATGATTCAGATGTCCCGCTAAACCCCGGGAAATCCCCGCTTTATAACCCCTATAAAGAATTACAATAACCTATTTGGAGAAAATTAATGCTTTTCTAAGATGAGCCTGTTACAATAGGGGCAACGACATTGCAAAAAGGAGGTCTCTTATGCAGAAGAAACCGGAATGGCTCAAAGTTAAAATAGAGCGCCCCAAACATCTGACACAGGTGAACACCCTCATCCGCTCCCTGAACCTCAACACGGTTTGTCACGGCGCCAATTGCCCCAACCGCCTCGAGTGCTTCAGTAAAAAAACGGCGACATTTATGATTCTAGGCAGCGTCTGTTCCAGACACTGTCGTTTTTGCAACATCGAGAGCGGACAACTGCTCCCGCCGGACATCACAGAACCGTCTCGTGTGGCGGAAGCCGTAGCGACGCTCGGCCTCAAGCACGCCGTCATTACATCGGTGACGCGAGACGATCTCGAAGATGGCGGCGCCTCTTTGTTCGCCGATACTATTCGCGCCATAAAAGCCCGTATGCCGGACACTGTTGTGGAAGTTTTAATTCCCGATTTCAACGGCAGTCTAGAAGCCTTAAAAGCCGTCGTAGACGCCAATCCCGACATTATCAACCACAACGTCGAAACCATTCAGGGGCTCTACGACGATATACGCCCTGAAGCGGACTACGCACAGAGTTTAACGCTGTTAAAACGCATTAAACAGCTGGACTCTGGTATTTTTTCAAAATCCGGCTTTATGCTCGGACTCGGCGAAGACGAAACCGCCGTCTATGCCCTCATCGACGATTTAAAAGCACACGACGTAGACATTTTAACCATTGGGCAGTATCTCCCGCCGTCTAAAAAGCACGCGCCATTGAAAGCTTACATCCATCCCGACGCCTTTGACGCCTATGGCGCCTATGCGAGAAGTGTCGGTATAAAAGCAGTTGCTTCGGCCCCTCTGGTGAGAAGTTCGTACAATGCAATGGAAACTTTTACACATTTAAGTTATAATAAAGTGTAAGGGATTCTTCAAATCCGAAGAAGCAGTTCAACTGTTTCCTTGCTCAGGAGGACCAAATGAAGATTAAAATCATCACCGATTCATGTTGCGATTTACCCCTGTTTTTTACCCAGTCCAACACGGAGCACCTCGATGTCATCGGTATGCCGGTTCAGTTAAACGGCAAGGAGATCATCGACGACCTCGGTAAATCCTACGCACATGAGACCTTTTACAACGCGCTGAGAAACGGCACTATGCCGACGACTTCTCAGATTAATGCCTTCCGATTTGAAGAGCTGTTTAAAAAATATTTAAATCAAGGCTACGACGTCGTATACGTCGGCTTTTCCTCCGGGATGAGTGGTACATTTAACTCCGCTCGCATCGCGAAAGAAACCGTTCTTTCCGAAACGCCGGAAGCCGGCCTCTACACCGTCGATACGCTCTCTGCGTCCATAGGCCTCGGGGCACTGGTGATTCGTGCCGTAGACCTCGTCAAGTCGGGCGCGTCCACAGAAGATATCGTCAACTGGTTGGAAGCACACAAGTTCAACGCGCAACACTGGTTCGGCGTAGACGATTTAAACTATCTTAAGAACGGCGGCCGAATTTCAGCGGCCTCGGCTATTGTCGGTAGCGTACTCAACGTCAAGCCGACGCTAATCGTCGATCACGAAGGCAAACTCAAGCCCTATGGCAACGTCAGAGGGCGCAAGAAATCCATTTCATTTTTGGCGTCTAAGTTTAAAGAACATTTTAGCGAAACACTTACACAAACTGTACTTATTGGTCATGGCAACGCCATCGACGACGCGCTAACCTTAAAAGCCGCCGTCGAGCCGTATGCAAAAAATGCCGAGATTATCGTTTCCGAACTCTCCATGACCATCGCTTCACATGTCGGACCCAATATGCTCGCCATCGCTTTTATAGGCGATGAAAGAGAATAGCATTTATAAGCACTTATACAAAAAACGTCTTTTTCGGCGACTGGGGCCGAGAAAGACGTTTTTATTTATCACTTGATCTACAGAGTGTTCATGCGTTTGAGCACTTCCACGAGGAAGTTGTAAACGCGCTCTGTCGACGAGATGCTCAGGTGTTCGTAAGGCGTGTGGACATCGTATAGATTTGGTCCAATAGACACCATATCGATGTCGCCTACCTTTTCTTTTAAGAAGCCGCATTCGAGACCCGCGTGAATGGCGTCGACTTTCATCTCCTCGCCATACTGTTCGGCGTAAACGCACTTCATAAGTTCTCTCACAGGCGACTCAACCTTAAACGGCCATTCCGGATAGTCGGCAACCGTGTGGTTTTTCGCGCCTATGGATTCCGCAATCAGTGCCATAAGCTCGTTAAGCGCTTGTTTTTTGCTGTTGACAGAACTTCTCACAGCGTTTGTCAACCGAATGACGCCGTCTTTCATTTCCAATACGCCGAGGTTGTTCGAAGTCTCGACGAGCCCCTCCATACCGGCGCTCATGGCGTAAACGCCAAAGGGTGTAAACCGCAACAACTTCTCTAAAGCCATTTGCGTCACCGGCTCAAAGACGGTTTCTGGCGGATCGATTTCCGAAACGGTTATACTGAGCGTCGGTTCAGTGACAGCGTATTCGTTTTTAAACGTCTCTTGAATAGACGCCACCAAGTCCTCCATTAAGAAGACGTCGCTGTTGCTAAGGGCAAACTTCATATGTGCCGTCTTGGCAATGGCGTTCATTTTTTCCCCGCCCCACGCTTCGTAAGCACCATAGGAAAAGTGATTTTTAAAGATGGTCATCGTACGGCCGAGAAGCTTTAGCGCGTTGGCGCGCTTCTTGCCGATTTCTATTCCCGAGTGCCCGCCTTGTAAGCCTGAAATAGTGAGTTCAAAGGCTGCGTCATAAGCACATGGTGTCGTTTGGACATCGATTTCAGTAATGTTGTTCACACCGCCTGCACAAGAAGCCAGAACCACCCCTTCTTCTTCAGAATCGATGTTAATGAGAACATCTCCCGTCACATCTCCGGGCTTTAACGCCATAACGCCGTCCATGCCCGTCTCTTCAGACGTCGTAAAAAGTGCTGTGATTTCAGGGTGTTCTAGGGTATTGTCACTGAGAATACTCATGGCCATAGCCACGGCGATGCCGTTGTCGGCGCCAAGTGTCGTCCCCTCTGTTTTCACAAAGTCGCCGTCGACGACCAATGGAATCGGATCCTTCTCAAAGTCAAAGGTCAAATCGTCTCGCTTGACGCATACCATATCTGTATGTCCTTGCAAGATAACGCGTTTAGCCGTCTCATACCCTTGGGTAGCCGGCTTCTTTATGATGACATTGTTGGCTTCATCGCGTACGACATCCAGGCCGTGTGTCTTGGCAAAGCCTTCTAAATAACTGGCAACAGCTGCTTCATTTCCCGACTCTCTCGGTATCTCTGTGAGCGCTTCAAAATACTTAAAAACTTTTTCCGGTTTGAGGTCTTTAAGACATTCGTTCATAAAAAAAGCTCCTTTCAATTTTGATGTGTTTCTTTCACATTTTAACACACTTAGGGGCATTATGCACCTTGTCGCGCCGGTCGCTTCTCGATATCGTCCGGCATAAAGCCTTTGAATTGGGCGGTGTACAGCTTTCGATAGATACCATCTTTTTCAAGGAGTTCAGCATGGCGTCCACGTTCGACGATGGCGTTGTCCTCGAGGACGAGAATTTCATCTGCGTTCATAATCGTCGACAACCGGTGGGCTACCGTCACAGTGGTCTTGCCCACGGCGAGTCTGTCCAGGGCCTTTTGAACGAAGAGTTCGCTCTCGTTGTCCAGTGACGATGTCGCTTCATCGAGTATGACAATCGGCGGATTTTTAAGAAAGACCCGTGCAATGGAAATTCGCTGTTTCTGACCGCCGGAGAGTTTCACCCCGCGTTCGCCCACGACGGTGTCGTACCCACTTGGTAACTGATTGATAAAATCGTGGATATACGCTTGTTTGGCAGCGGCGACGACGGCTTCATCTGTGGCATTCGGGTCGCCGTAGGCGATGTTGTCCCGAATGGTGCCGTGGAACATAAAAACGTCTTGCTGAACGATGCCGATGGACTTTCTCAAAAGTCCTAAATCGATGTCTTTAATGTTGTGTCCACCGATGTAGATGGCCCCTTCAGTCACATCGTAAAATCTCGGAATCAAACTGATAATAGTGGATTTGCCGACACCTGAAGGCCCGACAAGGGCAATGTGCTTCCCGCTTTTGATGTCTAAATTCAAGTGGTCGAGCACCGTGTTTTTAGCTTCGTAGCCAAAGGACACATCGTCGAAAGTGATATCGCCCGACAAGCTGTCAATTGGCGCCGGCGCATTGGTGTTTTTAATTTCAGATTCTAAAGTGATGATTTGATAGAACCGTTCGAAGCCACTGATACCCGACTGAATCTGTTGAATCATCATGACGAGGCCCTTCACCGGTCGCATAAAGAAGTTGGAGTAAAGCAAAAAGGCGACGAGGTCACCGGCGTTAATCCAACCGTTTATGACGTAAATCCCCCCGAGTATTATGATGACGAGATTCATAATGTCCGTGAAAAAGTTCGTTCCCGCGATGAACTCGCCCATGGCTTTAAAAGCGTTCTTTCTCGAATCCAAGTACTCGTCGTTCACTTCCTCAAAACGGCCGGATTCAAACGATTCGTTGGCAAATGACTGACAGAGTCGGACACCTGATATCGAATTCTCTATTTGTGCGTTAATCACTGCTGCACGCTCTCTGTGAACTCGAAATGCCGACTGCATCGCCTTGCGTTTGTACAGGGCAAACGCAAATAAAAAGAGCACCATTGCTAATAAAATCAAGGTCAATTGAACGTTGACGGTCATGAGGAAACCCAAACTTCCCACGAGCATAATGGTGGAAATCAAGGCGTCTTCGGGAACGTGATGCGCCACCTCAGCGATGTCGCCGAGGTCATTGGTCAAACGGCTCATCAATTTACCGGTTTTGTTTTCATCGTAAAACTTAAATGGCAACGTCAAGTAATGCTCAAAGAGATCCTTTCGCATATCCCGCCCCATTTTGGCGCCCATGACGTGTCCCCAGTAGTTCATAAACCACATGCAGACCGCTCGAATGACAAACAGCACCGCTAAAATAACCCCTAGGCGCACAATGGCTTGTACAGCGCCGTTTGGAATATGATTGTTAATAATCTCCCTCGATACCATCGGGAATACCAAATCAACTGCAGACAAGATAATCGCCGCTATTAAGTCGAAAAACAGAAGCTTCTTGTACGGCTTGTAGTAACTCATAAACTTCTTAAACATACCTTCCCCCCTTAAATTATTTCGTATCTCTATGGAATGTTATTCTACACTTCTGATTAGAAAAGTCAAGTGCCCTTTTTAGCCCTAGTACTTTATAACTATTTTTATATAAAGACTTTAGCATCGACCGCTTTTTCGCCGATAATTTATATAGACTGCAAAAAGGGGGGGGACCGGTTATGAACGCTACATTAAAAAGAAGAGGGCTTCTATGTGCGCTTGCACAAAGCGCGGCACTTATCGCCTTGATTGTATACGCGCCGTTTTCTCACTACGTACGGCCACTAGGCTTTGCCGCATTGCTCGTTTGCCTTTACAAAGGCTTTTCAAATCATCATCTAAAAGCACTTCGACAGTACCTCGCCACACATCCCCAGGTACACGCCCAAGACCTGAAAGCGGATTTCAGTACTGCCACCCCTGTAGAAAAAGGCCTCTGGATCGGTGATAAATGGACATTTTACCTAAAGGGATGCCACGCCCACCTGCTTGCCAATGCCGACTTAATCTGGTGTTACCGCCACTCAAATCCCTGCGATGCAAAACCCGCTGACAACAGGACGTTAACGCTGAAAACGCGTCGAAGAAAAACGATACACCTCGTGCTTAGAAGCTCAAACGCCACGGATTACGCCTTACATACATACGCCCATCGGTTTGAGCACATGGTGGTCGGCTATTCTTCCAAATACCTCGCCACTTATGAAAACTGTATACGCCAATTTATCGAAATCCCCTTTCATTCATAAAAATGAAGCCCCTTCGGTTATTTTCCCGAAGGGGCTTTATCTTAGAAAGAGACACTGTAGAAAAGCACTGCGTTTAGAATGAAGGCGAGTGTGGTGGTAATGGCTGTCCCTCTGCTGGGGTCGACCACTTCCCTAGTGTTGACCATGCGCCGCGTCAGTATAAAATCCCGTCTTGAGGCCGATGGCACTGGCATCGCCACAAAAATAGTTGCAATAATGAAGACGATGGCAAACTTTTTCTAAACGTTTATCCGGTGCCCACTTCATCTTTTCCAGCTTCAATGCGAAGCGCGTGTGGTGGCGCTTCCAGCACCTCTTGCAGGGCTGTCTCCGATTGGAGATAAGCCCCCACTTCCTCGGCATTCAGAACCACCGGCATGCGGTGGTGCACTTCGGCACAGGCACCTGTGCTCTCTCGCGTCAACAGGACAAATCGCCAAATGCCGTCGGCCTCTTTTCTATAGAGTCCGGCAAAACCGGCATGCGTCCCCACTTCCGGGTAAAACGTGTGCGGTTGTTTGGCTTTATCCCATTCGTAATACGCCGAAAACGGCACGACACACCGCCGCTTGACCAGATGCGGTGCAAAAGTGGGCTTCAGGTGAACAGTTTCACTGCGTGCGTTGATCAGCGGGCGGCCTTTTTTCACGGGGCTAAAGCCCCAAAGCATCTCCCCCAAGCGCCTTTCAGTTCCGACATCGATAATCACCGGCGCCGCCATCTGTGGATAAATCACTTTTGGTGCCGACTTTTCCCCAATTTTGTTGACAATGTCGTAAAACTCTGCCAGCGCCGCGGCGTCTTCTGCCAATAAAAATTGTCCGCACATACGCGCCTCCTTTAGAGTATCCGCCATTCGTAAGGCAACAGTTTGTAGACGTCGTTTCCATATGCGTAAGTCACCTCTGAATCGCCTGTGTTGATAACGACCGCCATCCGGTCGCCTTCGGCAGATTTTTCAAAAGCCAATACGCGTCCGGTGTCATCAGTCGCCAACCACTCAAATCTCGTGCCCCGCATAGCCGGCCGTGCCTTTCGCAGCCGAATTAATTCCTGTACATGCGCTTTTAACGGATGCGCCTGTCGCTCCGGTTCCCAAGGCATACAGACCCTGTTGCCGTCGTGAACGCCTTCTAAGCCGATTTCACTGCCGTAGTAAATACAAGGACATCCTGGAAACGTCATTTGGAGCAAGTAGGCAATCTCAACTTTTTCAGTAGATTTGCCGAGCAACGTCATAATCCGCGACGTATCGTGACAGTCTAAGAACGTGAACAGGTTCTCCGCCACAGGTATGGGGTAGTCTACCAAAAGGGCGCTCACCGCCGCTTTGTAGTCGGCCACAGTAAAATCCAATGCCGTCTCATCTCCCCCCAATAAACGCCAAACCGCATAGGTAAAACTGTAGTTCATAATCGAGTGAAACTGGTCGCCCTTTAGCCACGGCTCTGCGTTGTCGAGGTTTTCTCCCATAATAAAGACATCGGGCTTGACTTTTTGAACCCGTTCTTTAAAGCGTCTCCAAAACGCGTGAGACACTTCGTTGGATACGTCGAGGCGCCAGCCATCGATGTCGTAGTGCTCAATCCAGTAAGTCGCCACATCCAGTAGATACTCAGCGGCCACCGGATTATCTGTTCGCCACTTCGGCATATTCGGCGTAAAGGCAAAGGTCTCGTAGTTGAGCGTGCCGTTTGTGTCCATCGCCCTGCAATCCGGAAACCCGTCTTTATCGAGTGGAAAGTTGACCACCGGCTCCCTTAGCAGGTGAAAGCACTGAGCGTAGTAAGCGTCGAATCCCTTTTCCACCACGTCTTGAAAATACGGGTGTTTAAAGCCGCAGTGGTTGAACACTGCGTCGAGCATAACCCGTATACCGCGTTTATGAGCTTCTTCTACCAGCCGTTTAAACGTCGCGTTGTCGCCAAAGGCCGGGTCGATTTTAAAATAGTCAATGGTGTCGTATTTGTGCGTTGTCGGCGCTTCAAAAATCGGCGTAAAGTAGATGCCGGTCACGCCGAGCGCCTGTATGTCGTCAAGATGCGCCACCACGCCTTCGAGGTCGCCGCCAAAGCGCATCTCGTTGGTCACTTCCGGTTGACTGTTCCAAGGTAAGGTGCCCTTTAAATTCAGCGTCGAATCGCCGTTGGCAAAGCGCTCCGGAAAAATTTGATACCAAACGGTGTCTTTGACCCACGCCGGTGCTTTGTACCGATCTTCTTCATTGAGGTACGGAAAGTTGAAAAAGTAGCGCAGGTTGCGGTGGGCGTCTTTGTGGACAGCGGTATCGGTAAGGCCATTGGCACCGAAGACCCACCGGCCTTCTTCCGACTTTAGGACAAATGCATAGCGCACGCGTCTGTAAGTCGGCTCAATGGCGATAAACCAATAATCGTAATACGCGTCACTGTGCTCTAAGGTCATAGCTTTCGGCGATTCGGGTTCCGCTTGCCATCCCTCTCGACGCGTCCAGAAAAAGGGGTCGCCCCAGACGAGGTCGACGCCGGAAACGTCGCCTACCGCCGTTTTAATGCGAAGGTGTAAGACGCCTTCTTCAGCTTGATAGGCGTATTTGCTCTTTGCTTCGTGCACGATGCCGTAAACGTTCATTATAATCTCCCATACAGTTTGGTGAGCGCGTACATTTTTTGGGCCAAGCTCCGCGACAAGTCTTTGTGGTGAATACGCCACATCCAGTTGCCGCCGAGTTTAGACGGAAAGTTCATACGCGCCTTGTTGTCGAGTCCTAAGAAATCCTGCATCTGCGCAACTGCGAGGTAGGAGACCGAACTCCAAACGCCTCGGATAAAGCCCCAGTGATAGCCTTCGCCGCGGTTCAAGCCCAGGTAGTCCATGGCAAAAGCCTTGTCCGCCTTCGGTACGCTGTTCAACCAGCCGACGACGGTTTCGTTGTCGTGCGTCCCCGTATAGGCCACGGTGTTGGCGGTGTAGTTGTGCGGCAGGTAATCGCTCTCTTCGCGAGGGTCAAAGGCAAATTGGAGAATTTTCATCCCCGGGAACTCGGTGTACTCTCTGAGCGCCACCACTTCTTCAGTTAAGTAGCCGAGGTCCTCTGCGATAATGTCTACGTCGCCAAGTGCCTCTCTGATGGCTTTAAACAAGGCTTTGTCCGGCCCCTTGACCCATTGGCCGTTTTCAGCGGTGGCGTCGCCGTACGGGATTTCCCAGTACGCTTCAAAGCCTCTAAAGTGGTCGATTCGAACGGTGTCAAAGAGTTTAAAACTGTAACGCGTGCGCTCAATCCACCACTTGTACGCGTCTTTCTCCATATAGGCCCAATCGTAAATCGGATTGCCCCAAAGCTGGCCGGTTTCAGAAAAGGCGTCCGGCGGACAACCGGCGACACAAGTGGGTTTCCCCGTTGCATCGAGTTTAAAATACTCGGGGTTGCCCCAGACGTCGGCGCTGTCTTCAGCCACGTAAATCGGCATGTCGCCGATAATTTTAATGCCCATGTCGTTGGCAACGGCCTTCAACGCAAACCACTGTTTAAAAAAGAAATACTGTGTAAACACCCAAAAATCGATGTCGTCTCGATGGGTGGCTTTAAAAGCCTCAACGGCTTCGGTAGAGGCGTTTTCGTAGCCCGGCGCCCACTCTGTCCACGACTGGTTGCCATTTGCTGCTTTTAGCGCCATAAACACGGCAAAATCTTCTAACCAGTCTTTTTCCGCCTCGTAAAAGCGCGCCAACTCATGAGACAATTTGACTTTTGCGTTGTCGTACGCCGTTCTCAAAAGCGGCATCTTATTCCGATAGAGTTTCTCGTAGTCGATGCGGTGCTTGTTTTTGCCGAGATCCGCTTTTTCAGCGGCCTTCTTATCGAGGTACCCCATGTCGATTAATTCCCCTAAATCGATAAAGTAAGGGTTTCCGGCAAAGGCTGAAAAGGACTGGTACGGGGAATCGCCGTAGCCGGTGATGCCAATGGGCAGTATCTGCCAGTTCTTTTGTCCCGCTTCTTTTAAAAATTCTAGGAACTCGTAAGCCCCTTTGCCCAAATCGCCGATGCCGTAGGCACCCGGTAAAGATGCGATATGGAGCAATACGCCACTGCTTCTTTCTCTCATAAGCTTCATCCTTTCATGTTCTCATACACTTGTGATACCCTAACCGAAAGCGTTATAACACCAACGCGTCGAGACCCAGTGCCTCGTAGACGCGAAGCACTTCGGCAACAGACCACGCCTGTGCCGGACACCCTCTTTGAGCGTGCGGCGCATCGCCTTCAAATATTTCAGAAGCACTGCCCAAAACACCTTCCTCCAAATGTTTAAAGAAGTGCTGAATTTCTTTTAATATCGCCTCTTTGTCACCATAGGCTTTGTAATGGGCGTCAAAATAGGCGCCGAGAAGCCAAGCCCACGCCGTCCCGCGGTGGTATGCGCCGTCTCTCGACAGCAGGTCGCCGCCATAACGCCCTTTAAAATCGGGGTCGGAAGGAGTCAAGGTCAACAACCCGTACGGCACTTTCAGGTGCGCTGTCACAAAGTCCACAACTGATTTAAACCGCGCTTTCTCGAGGACGGGAAACGGCAAACTCACGGCAAACAGCATATTGGGACGCGGAATATTATGCGGTACGCCGTCTATAACGAGGTCGTAGAGAATCCCCGCCTCTTCACACCAAAAGGTTTCGTTAAACGCCTGCTTCACTTTCGGTATCAGTGCGTCGAAATCGATGTCGGTTGCCACCTCTAGCGCCTTTGTCAAATGCGCCGTAATAGAGAGGGCGTTGTACCACAGGGCGTTGATTTCCACCGCCTTGCCGTGACGCGGCGTCACAACCCAGCCGTCCACCTTCACGTCCATCCAAGTGAGTTGCGTCGTCTCGTTGCCCGTGCTGAGCAAACCGTCTGTGTCCATGTAGATGTCGTTGATGGTGCCCGCCATATGATGGGACAAGATACCGAGCAAGTCCGGCAAAAGGCGCTTTACCGACGCCGCGTCACCTGTGCGCTCATAATAGGCGTAGACGGCGTTGAACAACCAAAGTGTGCCGTCAGAGGTGTTGTACATCGGCGCCTCCCCTTCGTCCGGAAAATTGTTGGGGATAATGCCTTTGTAGACCTTCGATAAAAACCCTTCAATCATTTCCAGCCCCTCGTCGTAGCGCTTAGTGGAAAGCGTCAGCCCCGGAAGCGCTATCATGGTGTCGCGCCCCCAGTCGGTGAACCAAGGGTATCCGGCGATAATCGTCTTTTTCCCCGTGTTTTGACGCCAGACGATAAAGTCGTCTGCTGCTTGAACCAAGCGGTTAACGGCGCCGTTCTTAAACTCGGCGCGCTCCGTCAGCGCTTTGTAACGCACCTTGGCACTTTCCAGTACGGTGTCCGGCGCAGTAAAACTCGGTTCGATATTGAGGCCTACCGTCACTTGCGTCACCCCTTTGGAAATCGGATACGTCCAACGTCCCAATACGGCGTTTTGTTCGCTGTCCGGGTAGCCTCTGCGCGTCTCTATCGGGTAGTACGAAATCGGTGTGGTCAACCGGTCGGCTTCAAAGTGCCCGTCGGTTTTTAAATACACTTTTCGGTCGCCGTTTGAAACGGTTAAAAGCCCTTCGCTCGGAAGCCACTCGGCGCTGTACGCCTCTACATCGATGGGCATGACGTCGTGGTGGTCTCTAAAGTGAAACCACGGCTCCAGTGTCAGAACAGCCGGCGCATCTACAGACACTTCATACGCGACGGCGAACTCGTGTGTGCCGTATAAAAAGGCGGATGTTTTCACGAGTTTCACCCCTTCTGAAACGAACGTCTGTCGAACGACTCCCTCTTTGCTGTACGCCGTCAAAGCGCTGTCGGTCTCAGGACGTCCCCTTTCGTTTTCATCTGTAAACCGCACCGTCCGATCGCCTATGCGCACCGTCGGCACCATCTTGGCGACGAGATGCATCCTTTGAATCGGCGGGTTTTCACTCACCGTATACAAACTGTGGTACTTTCTGCAGTTCACCTCATCCAAAGAGGAAAAGCTGTACCCCCCCAGCCCATTGGTCAGCAAATACTCCCTGTTCATTATTATTTCAACTGGCTTCACCATGTCGTACTCCTTTCTGGTAACGTTACCAACTTCGTAGTCTATTGCATGTATACCCACTTAATCAGGGTTTATATTTTTTTTAGCTTGAGTCATTATAGCAAAATTTAAGACCGCTGACAATCACAAGACCCCTTGACTTTTTGGCGCTTTTTCGTTAAAGTAAGAATAAGTTTGTGAATCTTTTTACAATCTTTTCTTTTCAGATAAGCTGTGCCTCGTCTGAAGAGATTGAAAACACATCACCTAAAAGAGAAGCGTGTTCTTATCTTGCAGGAAAATAACCGGACGGCGTACCCGGTCTATTTGTGTCTCCTCTTGAAAGATGTTTCTCGAGGGCTTTTTATTTTTTGGAGGTTAATGCATGCACCGAGTACGAGACTTGATTGACCAATTGTACCGAGAGGAAAACCTCTCTGACGCTGAGCTGCTTTACATTCTAGACACCATTTCCGAAGAAGACACCCCGTACTTATTTGAAAAAGCACTGCAGCGTAAATCCGAATACTACGAAGACACCGTGTTTATGCGCGGCTTAATAGAATTCACCAACTACTGCAAGCAAAATTGCAACTACTGCGGCATTCGAGCGGCCAACGGTAAAGTCGAACGCTATCGACTGAGCAAAGAGGCGATTATGAACTGCTGTGCGGAAGGCCACCGACTCGGCTATCGCACCTTCGTCCTCCAAGGGGGCGAAGACCCTTATTTTACAGACGATGTCCTCGCCGATCTCGTCTCCACGATTAAAGCCACCTATCCGGACTGCGCCATCACGTTGTCCGTCGGCGAGAGAAGCACTGAAAGCTACAAGCGCTTGCGCGATGCCGGTGCAGATCGGTATTTGCTCAGACATGAAACCGCTTCAAAGCCCCTTTACGAAGCGCTCCACCCCCATATGTCTTTTGAAAACAGAAGACGCTGCCTCCTCGATTTAAAAGCCATTGGCTTTCAAGTGGGTGCCGGGTTTATGGTGGGCCTTCCTGAACAAACCAACGCCGACCTCGTAGAAGATTTGCGATTTTTGAAGACGCTTGAACCCGAGATGATTGGCATCGGCCCGTACATTCCGCACGATGAAACACCGCTCAAGGGCAATACCGGCGGCACAGTTGAAAAAACCTGTCTCATGTTGGCACTTACGCGGCTCCTGCTGCCTAAGGTACTTCTGCCGTCGACGACGGCCATGGGGACACTGGACCCCAAAGGCCGTGAAAAAGCGCTAAAAGCAGGTGGCAATGTGGTTATGCCAAACCTGTCCCCTATTGACGTCAGAGAAAAATACGAACTCTACAAAGACAAAATTTGTACCGGCGATGAAGCCGCCCACTGCAGACAGTGCATTGAAGGGCGCATTAAAAGTGTCGGTTTCAGGGTCGATATGGGCCGCGGCGATCACATCGCTCTGGCAGATCTCTCCAAACCGGAGGGCGTTCAAATTCAATTTTAACAACTGATGAGCAAGGCTGTTTTAAGATGCGTTAAAGCGTTTTAAAGCGGCCCTTTTTGTCGGCGTGAAAAATTAACAAATCAATGCTAAAAAAATGTCCCTTTTTGCTCCGCTAAATACATTACATTAGTGAAGGCTTTTATAGAGGCTCTTGGTGTAAAACGGTTCTATCATGAACTTTACTGTTGCAAAAAGGAGGTTGTGTCATGAAAAAATGGTTTGCAGTGGGATTGGTGCTGTGCATGGTCTCGATGTCGATGTCTTTTGGCGCAGTTAATCAAACGACGGAGAAAACTCCTGACGCCATTGACAACGAACGGATTGTCTCGGTGGCATTTTCTAATCAAAGAGTTGTGAACACGATGGACAAAATTGAGGGCTTTACGGTAAAAGACGCCTTTTGGAGCGACATTTCTTCAGAAGATGTTAGCGCCTTACAGGCGGACCCTGCTAAAGAGAATATGGGGGATATTTTCCTCATGACGTATTCGAAAGAACTTTACAAAGATTTTAACGCCGCGAAAATTGGTCTGGAAGAAGAACTGAAGGCCATGGGGTATGAGGTCAAATATATTGAGCCCAATTACCGAGTGAAAGCGTTTGAGACGCCTGCAGTGACCAAACAACAAATACCAGAAAAGCAAAAATGGCATTACGAAATGATTAAACTGCCTCAGGCGTGGGAAATGACCACCGGTTCGGCCGACGTTAAGGTAGCGGTGCTCGACACGGGCATCGACTATACCCACAAGAATTTAAAACAAAATGTCGGCGCAAGTCTCGGAAAAAACTTTACCAGTGGTGACGCGTCCGATACCATGGACCGCTTGGGGCACGGCACCCACGTGGCGGGAATCATTGCAGCGAGTGGCAGTCTCACAGGTGTTATGCAAAAGGCCACTGTTTTTCCTGTGAAAGTTCTCGCAGATAACGGCTATGGAGAAGGCTACTGGGTAACAAAGGGCATCACCTACGCCGCCGATCAAGGGGCCGATGTCATCAACATGTCTCTAGGGGGTGGTCCTGCATCCCAAGCTATGGAAAACGCCTGTAATTATGCTGTCGATAAAAACTGCGTTGTAGTCGCCGCAACAGGAAATGACGCTTGGGATCAAATTTCGAATCCGGCAGCCTACGAATACGGCAACGGACTGGTCGACAGCGAAGCCGCTGTAAAGGCTTTAATCAAGTAACAACGGTCTTCAATCGATGAGAACTGAGCGCAAAAACCAGTAGCGCTCTTAACCTGCATCGATGACGTATCGGCCTCCTATAAAGCCCGCGGCTGTCAGCGCCGGAAATCGCCACATAGAGTGTTTTTCTCATGGAGAGCACGGCTGTAACAGCCGAATGTTCAAAAGGACTGTGTGGGGTCTTTAGAGGCCCACTCAGTCCTCATCTGTGCCACTTTAAAACAGAAAGCATAAAAAACACCGTTGCGCCTCTAATCGTCTAGAGGGGCAACGGTGTTTTTTTCGTTTGTCATCATAAATTGAGTCCCACCTGTGGGACGTCGTTTTCACTATTAGTTTAAAGCGCCTAAAACGCCATTGGCCACCATTTTGAGAACTACGATAACGGCGATAAAAGTGACTACCAGACCGGCGTTGCTCAGACGCGTGGTCATCGCGGGTTCTTCACCGTCTTGGTTTCTAAAATAACGGCTTTTAACGCCGAGTCCCATGTCTAAAAGGGCCAGTAAGACGAGTACCACTGTCGTTACAGTAAACAGTGTTCCCGCGAAGTCAAAGCCTTTGTCAAATGCCGCGACAAACTTGTCCATTTCGAGGAACACGTCGAGAAAGCCCCCTTCCACCATGGCTATTCCGAAAAAACCGATGATGCCGAGAATGGCAATCCAAATGAAGGCTTTAATGATGCCCTTAAATAAAGGTCTGCCCAGTGTGCTCTCCGTGTAGAACATCTGCTTCATCGTATGGCTGAGTTTATCTTGCTCTGCGTCGTACACCACAACAGAAATTTTAGCGACGTCGTTGCTGTGTAAGTTTCTAAGCGTCCGTTTGTCTTCTACTAGCAAAGTTGCATGATCTTGTCTTGCAAAATTGAGATACTTGTCTTTCTCCTCTTTCGTAATGTCTTCGAGATGAAGGACTTCACCGTATTTCATATGAATGCTGAGCGCGTAACGGATGGATGTTTGCGATATTTTTTTATTTGCTTCGCTCATTCTAAACCTCCAAATATAATGTAACAAACTTATACCCATTATAGCATTTATTATGCAATGCTGGCAAAGCCTTTGTTATATTTTATGGAAATCTGAATGCTATAAGAAATTAATACGCTTGTAATACAAAAGGCTTTAATTTCTGTTATCATGAAGATGATGCCGTGACAAAGCTCGCGGCAGTTAAACAAAATTTATGGAGTTAGGAAGGTTATAGAATGAGAAACTGGATAAGAACACTTGTGGCTCTAGCCCTCGTTGTCACCGCTTTTATCCCGTCGGCATCTTATGCGCAATCAGATGAAAAGAGCCGTTACACCGATACGGTTACGCTGATGATTGACAGCAAGAGCCTCTATCACAACGGGGAACGCTTTGAAAGCCAGCGGGAAAACACCATTGTCGACGGCGTCACCTATACGTCACTTAGAAGCTTTGCAGAGCGCTTATCGCTCACATTGTCTTTTGACAACGAAACCAAAATCGTTACATTAATCGGAAAAGGCATTCACTTATCGTTTCAGGCAGATTCCGAACGCTACACCGTAGACGGCGAAGCGTTTACCTCTGAACACGGCGTTCCCTTTATCGACGAAGGCGTCCTCATGGTGCCTGTGAAACTTTTTGCACAGCCTTTCGACATCGTCGTCATGCCGGGGGAAGCGCCAAAAACCGTCGATCTCTTCTGGTCGACAGTGGCCTACGGCCAGTTCAGCATCGAGCCCACCAAAATTTACGCCACACAGACAGAAGTCACTTATATCGACGACTACCGCGACAGGGGCGGCGCACCGATACTGGATGAAGTCTGGTCTGAAAAATACGACGTCTTCCCGGAAGCCGGCGTCTACACCATTACGCGCAGCGTCCTCACAGAAGACGGCGTGTGGCAACCGCCTTACAGCGTCACTGTAACGGTTCTGCCGCCAAACCAAGCGCCAGAGGCATCGTTTAGAACCAACAAAGACGTCTACAAAATTGGCGAACCTATAAACTACTACGACGACAGCACCGACGCTGAAGACGCAATTGTCTCCACCGACTGGTTCAACAAAGAACCCGCCTTCTTCGAAGCGGGCAAACAAGAAATTATGATTAAAGTCACTGACGACTTCGGCCTTACAGGCACTTTCTCTAAGACGATTACCATTACAGACGAGGTCATGTACACACGCGACGAGTACAATCAACTCTTCGTTCCAGTGGGTGAAAAGTACAGCTTCCAAGGCAACTTAGTGCCTTCCATAGAGAAAGTCCCTTACACCATCGTCAACAGGGGGTACAACCTCTTTAGAAGCAACAGCCCGGAATCGGCGCTGGAAGACGGCATCTACTACGAAGACATCATCAGCGGTCCGACCCGCGTTATGATTCACCACCAAAACCATCAAGCGGCACCTGTGCGGTTCTACCTCGTGGCGACGAACCCCAATGCAGAGCCGATAAAAATCACAATACCACATGTGGGTATCGGCGGCCCTCACGAATCGATCTACCTCACCGGTAAACTCAGCGTCGCGCGCTACCTCGAAACACTCAACACGCCGGACAACCGCGTCATCACTTTAAAACCAGGGGAAAGTAAAGTTGTAATGACGCCGATGAGCGCTGCTAAGGTGCCTTATCTAAGCACTATTTCGGCACATGGCGACATCCTTACCGACAACCCGTTGAAGCTTCAAATGGTTATCTTAAAAGACAGCAAAGACTTGTTCGAATCGCTGCCGACACTTAAGAAAACAATGCCTGACGGTGTGCATAAACGCGGCACTTACAACAACGCGACGAAGTCTATCCGCCTCGATCGACTCCTCGGCGAAACGCCGATGCGCCTCTCTCTTGGCGACGGCACACGCGATGTCAACTACAAGGGCCGCGACGGCATCACAGGCGAAGTCGTGGACAACGACGGCATCTTTGGCGTCGTACACACGGTACAGCTGGAGCGCGTCGCACCAAATACCCTCGTGAGCATTAACGCACGCGGCGGGTACTACAGCGGTTCATTCAGCATCAACGGCGAAATCATCCAAGCGACAAAGGTGAGCCATTTGCTCACGCCGGATGAAAAAGTCGTCCTCTACCGCACCGGCGATACAGAGGAACTTTTAGAGATTCAATTTATTCCGGCATCGGGTAGCAACTTGCCACTGGCACTGCTGTTAGAGCCCCTACCGGAAGTTAAACACTAAAGAGGCGCCGGAGAGCGTCTATACAATCAAACGCCAAGACTTCTCAGCCTTGGCGTTTGATTTTTTATATTGAAGAGATTACATGACCATTTGAGATTTCAATAACGCGGTCGGCTTCACTTGCGATGCCGAGGTCATGAGTGACCAAAATCAGCGTTTGATTGAAACGTTTGGCAGAGGCCTTTAAAAGCGCCATTACCTCTTTGCCCGTATTTTCGTCGAGGTTGCCCGTCGGCTCGTCTGCGAGGATAATCGCGGGGTTCGTCACCAGCGCCCGCGCAATGGCAACACGCTGCCGCTGACCGCCTGAAAGTTCGTCGGGATAGTAGTTGAGCTTTTCGCGTATATCCAGTGTGTCTACAATTTCATCGAGATGCTTTTGCTCCGGTTCCACACCGTCTAAGTGCGCCGGCAATAGAATGTTTTCCAGAACGGTGTGTTCCGGCAACAAGTTAAACGACTGAAAGACAAAGCCGATTCGACGCCTTCTAAGTAAGGTGATAAAATCTTCTTTTTGGTCAAAGACATTTTGCCCTTCTAAGTACATCTCGCCGTCAGTCGGCTTATCCAAAGCGCCGAGTATATGTAAGAGTGTCGATTTTCCGGAACCGCTCTTACCGATAATCGCGTAAAAATACCCCGGCTCTATTGAGAGATCAATGCCCTTTAGAGCTTCTACTTTCAGTGCCCCTTTGCCGTAAACTTTCGTAACGCCTTTTAACTCTATCAACTGTTCCGCCATAAATGCCCCCCTCATTTGATGTGTTTATAAATATGCTATCATAATGGTTCCACTGTTGACAATGGGTATTTCGAGTGAATTTTCTCAAAATTCTGAATCCGTTGAAGTAAGCGGGGTTTAAGCACATTAAGTTTTCGAAACAGTCATTATGGAATTGTAACATTATACCGAATTGATGATTTAGGCGCTAAGACAAAGTGATGATGTCGTCGAACAGCTCAGTGATTTCTCGACTACAGGCATGCGAAACGACAATCACTGTTATCGGCAACTCCGCCAAGAACTTCATAATACTCAGCTCATTTGCAGGGTCTAAAGCCGATGTCGGTTCGTCCACAATCAAAACTCGGGGCAAGTGAACAGTGGCTCTGGCCAAGTTGACCCTGGACTTCTGCCCCCCGGACAAGCCGTTGGCATCGTCTAAATGCTTGGATGCATCGATTCCGTCGAGCCCCAAACGCTTTTTGAGCCCTGTTAACCGCTCTTCTGCAACCCCTCTGTAAAAAGCGATGTTCTCATCGATGGTACCGTTGAACAGGTACGCTTGCTGTTCCACATACCGTATGAGATCCGGCGCTTCAAAAGGGGCTTCACCTGTGTAGTAAACAGCGCCTTTATGCGGCGCGAGTTCCCCTACAAGCAACTTGGCCAATGTCGATTTGCCGCAGCCGCTCTCGCCTTGTATCAGATATTTCTTTCCCTTTAAGTAATCGTATGAAAAATCTTCGATTAAGGGGCCACCCCCTTCGTAAGCAAAGAATAGGCCTTCGGCCTTCAGGAGCGCTTCTTCCTCCGATGCCTCAATTTGAATAGAGACAGGCGCTTCTTCAAAAGGGGCATTTAAGTCGGCCAGTATCGGTGCACACGCGCCAATCTTACTTTTTAAGCTGGCAATCTCAATTACCGGACGTACGATGTTGTTCATCAGTTGTACCACGCCGATAACCCCGCCAATAGCCAAATAACCGTTAAAGGACAAGAGACCGCCGACTAAGAACACCAGTATAAACGCGTAGTTGCCGACGCCTTCGGTGACAACCTGTACACTGTAGTTGGCAAAACGGTTCTGGACGCGACTGGCTTCTGTTGTCTCGTTGTTCCCACTGTGCCGGCGTTCAAATTGCTCGAGTACTCTGTACCGCATGACCTCTTTGCGCCCCGACAGCGTGCTGTTTAAAAACTTTAAATACAGACTGGACGTGTCCGCGTACCCTTTCGCCGCCTTTTGAACATACGCTTTAAAAAGCATCGGCGTAAGCATCGGAATAACCGATACAACGATGGCAACGACAAACATAATCCAGTTGATATGTATAATAGCCGCCGCTGAAAAAATAAAAATCAATACATTGTCGACAATTAACCATCGGCTCAAATAATCGTCATTGAAAATCACATCGATTTTACTCGAAAAATTGGCAATGTCGACGCCGACCGATTTTGTTTGGCGCATCTCCCGATTGTAGAGAGCATCTTTCAACGCCTTGGCTTTCTCAGCGGCATTTCGATACACACACCACTTGCCGCCAAGTGTAGAGACGACATTAACTGTAATAATCATAAAAATTATCAAAAGAGTTCCCAAAAAAGCGCTTCTTTCCCCTTTGCTGATAACGTCCACAATTTTTCCAATGTAAATTCCAAACCCCGCACTGGTAATCGCCGAGAAGAAAATGAAAATCAGAGCGCCCAACTTATACCGAAGTGAAATTTCTTTACGCATATTACCCCTCTCTTTACTCTTTTTTAAGAAATTATAACATTTCGCTGCCATAGTTACAATATTCTTATAATTTTTATGTTGATTTTTAAAAGGTTACGGGGATGCCATACAGCTGGAACGTCTTTAAAAATGTCTAGCAAGCGGCCTATGTGAGAAAGGTCTGTTGTTTCATTAAAAAAACCGTCTGGCAACAGACGGTTTTACGCGCTACAGCTTACAGTTTCCTCTGCAAACGGCAGCAAGCCCTTTATTCATGTATAAACTTTTCAAGATCCGCAATTTTCTTGGACTTGTCCTCGATGGCTTCGAGCAGTACATAGTACGCAATGGACGACGCAATGCGTTCGTCTGTCACCATGCGCCCCTGAATATCGACCAGCAACGCGTAGGCGGCCTTTTCCTGTTCGATAAAATACTTCATCATGGTCTTGGGATCCCCGATTTTCGGCGGTACAATGGTACGGGTAAATTGGTTGACGAGAAACGATATTTTATCGTAAACGCCGAAGTCAATGCCCTCCGCCATGGCATCGCTGATGTTTTTGATCACGTTTTCATAGTAATGAATATCGGCGTCCATCGCTTTGATGAAAACGCCAATCTGCATTCGGACGCGCATATCACCAGCATCTTCTTTGAGTTTTTCAAACATTTCGCGCTTTCTCAGGGCGATGTCAATCGCCTTTCGAAGCACATCTCTGATATCGTACATAACACCCTCTACTTCTATAATTGTCCTGTCATTTTACGCTTTTCTTATTTATATCCTATTTTGGCCGAAACACGCGCAAAATTTCTCACTGGACTATTATATGCTTAGTCGGGGGTTTTCTCAAGGGCATTTTTCGCCGTGAGGAGACAATGCCACCCCAAGGTGCCACACTTAACCCGTGCAGGCATCTTGGATAGAGACTCGAAAACAGCGGCATCCATTAAACGCTCTTTTTCTTCATCGGTGAGTTCAGCACCTTTAATCATATTGAGATAAAGTGTCGCCAACGCCCCGGCTTCTTCAAGCGTCTGCCCTTTGACGAGGTCGATCATAATTGACATAGACGCTTGGCTGATGGCACACCCCGTCCCCACAAAGGCAGCGTCTACGATAACGCCATCTGTCACCGACACTTCTAAAGTCAAGTCGTCGCCACAGTTGGGGTTATGTCCACGTTCTACGGCGGAAGGCGCTTCGAGATGCCCTTTGTTGTGCCCACTTTTGTTGTGCATCATAATCAGTTCTGTGTACATGTGGTCAATACTCAAGTGCAAACACCTCCTTCACTTTTTCAAGCGCTTTAACCAACGCCTCGACATCTTGTGTATCCGAATAGAGTGAAAAGCTCGCGCGGCATGTTGAAGGCAGCCCGAGATGATGCATCAGCGGTTGCGCACAATGGTGCCCCGCTCTGATGGCGACACCTTCGGCGTCTAATATCGACGCGACGTCGTGGGGATGTACCCCGTCTACAGTAAAGGCCACTATCGGCCCCTCGCCGCGTCCGATGACAGTGACATAGGGCAGTGCCGCCAGTGCAAGGCGCGCCGCCGACGCCACTGCGTGTTCGTGTGCCGCCACGGCGTCGAGCCCAATGCCTGAGACGTAGTCGATGGCCGCCGTCAGTCCGACGACGCCGGCGACGTTTTGCGTACCGGCCTCAAACCGTTCGGGAACCGGTGCAAACGTCGTCTCCTGCTCTGTGACGTAGTCGATGGTGTCGCCGCCGGTTAGGAACGGCACACAGGTTTCTAAGAGTGCCGTTTTCGCCACGAGCGCACCGATGCCCTGCGGTCCGTACAGTTTATGGCCTGAGAAAGCGTAAAAATCGAAATCCAGTGCGTCAAGTGATGTCTTTTGGTGACCGATGGCCTGCGCGCCGTCTACGAGCACCACAGCGCCCACGGCATGTGCGCGTTCCACCACTGCGGCGATGTCGTGAGCATTGCCCAAGGCGTTGTTCTGCTGAGGTACCGCCACCAGCACGGTGCGCGGTGTCAGCTTTTCCAGTTCACTTGCAGGTAACTGTCCGTCGTCCGTCACATAAAGGTATTTTAAAACCGCCCCTTTGCGCCGGCACACTTCTTGTGCCGGCACGATGAGGCTGTGGTGCGCATCGACACTGAGGACGACTTCATCTCCTGTCTTTAAGCGGTTTTCGAGATAGCTCTTAAACACGAAGTTGAGCGCTTCAGAGGCGTTCTTAGTAAAGACGACGTCGTAGGCGTCGCCCGCGTCGATAAAAGATTTGATACGCGCCCGCCCTTTATCGTAAAGTGCCGTTGCCTCCACACTGAGCACATGGGCGCCTCTGTGCGGACTGCCACTACACCCTCTGTAAAAATCGGCGATGGCGTCTATGACGACTTCCGGTTTGAGTGCCGTCGCCGCGTGATCGAGGTAAGCGTAGTCGGGTTTTTGATTAAAGAGGTCAAAGTCCTGTTTATACCCGCTGTTCATCATCAGTCGAGCCTCCTGTCGAGTGCTTCTGTCACGTCGTTGCGCACCTGCTCGTCCGCCACAGTGCCGAGCACTTCTTCAAAGGCGGCTTTAATGACGAGACGCTTGGCTTCTCTTTCAGAAATGCCGCGGCTCATCAGGTAAAAGAGTTTCATTTCATCCACCTGTCCGACACTGGCAGCGTGTTCCCCGATGACGTCGTCTTCAGAACAGAGCAGTGCCGGTATGGAATCCGATTGGACTTTTTCAGAGAGGAGCGTCACGTATTCCCGCTCTCTCCCCACCGATTGCGGCGATCCCGTGTCAAAGAGGAGATTCCCTCTGAAAATCTTTTTGCTGTCGCCGTCTAAGACGCCCTTGGACAAGATGTCCGACTCGGATTTACTGCCCTTGTGTCGCATGGTAAACGACAGATCCAGCTGTTCGCCGCCGGCGCCATAATAGAGCGACTTGAGCTCTGCAGCGCTGTGACGGCCTTCGAGATGTGATTCGTAAGTGACGACTTTGGTCTTCGCCCCCATTTGAATGTCCACCATGCGGAGACGCGCCCCTTCGGCGACACTGGAGAAACACTGGTCAAAGAAGCTGTCCGATTCACCGAGGCGCTGGACTTTAATCAGCGTAATGTCCGCGCCTGGCTTTGCAATGACGCGGGTGATGCCGAAGTGTTTGGAAGGGGCTTCGTCTGTGGCGCTGTAGTCGAAAATAAACGTCGCGTGAGCGCCCTCTTCAGCTATAATCCAGTGGTTTTCAATATTGAGACGCCCTACGGCGGTTTGTACTTTTACCGGGGTCTCACTGCGCCCCTTTGCGGTAAAGAAGTAACCGTTTTTGGCCTGCTCGTTGGTGTAGGCGAGAAACGATTCCCCTAAGTGTTTGGTCATAGCGTCTTCTATATAGAGCGCCGGTGCGATGCCCAGTGACTCGACGGGCACGGCGCTGATGTGATGTTCCGGCTGAGACACGTTACAGCGGGCATCTTGATGGTCTTTTAAACCCTCAAACAGCCCCTCTTCCAGTTTAACGCGCTGCCATTTTGGCGTTTGGTACATAATGCCCTCCTATCCTATAGTGCCTTCGAGTTCCAATGTGATGAGGTGGTTCAGTTCAACGGCGTACTCCAGCGGAAGCTCTTTGGTAATCGGTTCTACGAAGCCTCTGACAATCATCGCCTTAGCTTCTGCTTCCGGAATGCCTCTACTCATGAGATAAAAAATCGTCTCGTCGCTAATTCTGCCAATGCGGGCTTCGTGGCCGATGTCCACTTGGTCGTTGCCCATCTCTATAATCGGCACCGTATCCGATTTTGAACGGTTGTCGAGCATTAGGGATTCGCAGTTGACTGTCGCCTTGACGTTCTTGGCATTTGGCGTCGCCCTGAGGAGCCCTCTGTAGAAGGCGTGACCGCCGTCTTTGGAAATCGATTTTGAATTCACCACTGAGCTGGTGTTCGGCGCGGCGTGTACCACTTTGGTACCGGTGTCGAGGTACTGCCCCTTTGCGGCAAAGGTAATACCGGTAAACTCGCTTGAGGCCCCTTCGCCTTTTAAAATACTCATTGGATAAAGCATCGACACTTTGGAGCCGAATGAACCGGACACCCATTCGATGCGGCCGTTTTTTTCCACCGAACAGCGCTTGGTGTTGAGGTTGTACATATTCCGCGACCAGTTTTCAATAGTGGAATAGCGCAGCGTTGCCCCTTCTTTAACAAAGAGTTCAACAGCGCCGGCATGTAAGTTTTGCACCGAGTACTTCGGCGCCGAACAGCCTTCTATAAAGTGCAGTTCCGCCCCTTCTTCCACGATGATTAACGTGTGCTCAAACTGACCGGCACCCTTGGCGTTGAGTCTGAAATACGACTGAAGTGGGAAGTCCACTTTGACGCCTGCGGGAACGTAGACAAAAGAGCCGCCCGACCAAACGGCACCGTGAAGTGCCGAAAACTTGTGACAGCGGTTGGTAATCAGTTTCATAAAGTACTTTTTCACAATGGCTTCGTGTTCGCGTACAGCGGACTCCATGTCGGTGTATATGACGCCCTGTGCCTTTAAATCGTCGCGCATGGCGTGGTAGACCACTTCCGAGTCGTACTGTGCGCCGACGCCTGCGAGCGACTTGCGCTCGGCTTCCGGAATGCCCAGTCTTTCAAAGGTCATTTTAATGTCTTCAGGTACGTCGTCCCAGCTGTGCTGCATGTCAGTATTCGGGCGTACATAGTGGACGATGTTTTCCACATCGAGGTCGCTTAAATCGGCGCCCCAAGTGGGCATCGGTTTTTCTTTATATACTTTGAGAGAGTCGAGCCTGTAGTTCAGCATCCACTCCGGTTCGTTTTTTTCTCGGGAGATTTCCCGTATAATCGCCTCTGTCAGCCCTTTGTCGACGACAAAGCGATGGTCTTCCCTGTTGATGACATCGTAGATGCCGCGATCGACATCTGCAATGACTGTCTTTTTAGCCATATGCGCCCCCTATTGTGCGGTTCTAAAGACTTCGTAGCCTTCTTTTTCAATTTGGTGTGCCAACGCCATGTCGCCGCTCTTGACGATTTTCCCGTCGACGAGGACGTGGACGAAATCCGGTTCGATGTAATCGAGAATCTTGTTGTAGTGTGTAATGACCAAAATGGCGTTATCGGCCTTCTTCAATTGTTGTACAGTTTCGTAAACCACCTTGATGGCATCGACGTCGAGGCCGGAATCGGTCTCGTCCAGTATGGCCAGCTTCGGGTTTAATACCGCCATTTGAAGAATTTCATTTTTCTTTTTCTCACCACCTGAAAACCCTTGATTGAGGTAGCGATCGAGGTACTTCTCATCCATGTGCAGCGTCGTCATTTGGCCTTTTACCTCTTTGTCAAATGCCGTCATCATCGGCATAATGCCCGAAACTTCTTTTTTTGCCGTCTTTAAAAAGTTGCGCACAGTGACGCCTGGGACTTCCTGCGGGTATTGAAACGATAAAAAGAGCCCCGCCTTAGCGCGCTCATCGACTTTCATGTCGAGCAAATCTTTTCCGACAAATACGGCGTCGCCTTCTGTAACTTCATGTGCCGGATGCCCCATTAAAACGTTGGCAAGTGTCGACTTCCCGGCGCCGTTTGGCCCCATTACCACGTGAATTTCACCGGGGCGAATGGTTAAATCAATCCCCTTTAATATGCTTTGACCTTCTGCTTCAGACTTCAGTCCGGTCACTTTTAAAATTTCCATGCCACACGGCCTCCTTTTATTGATGCATTATTTATCCTAGTAATTTATATCCTATTAATTTAATATGAATTATCTCGGTTTTATTGTAGTGCTTTTTTTTGTCCTTGTCAAGCGCTGTTGCCCCGAGGGTTTCGCACAATTTTAACCGCCACTGAAGCGCCGGAGAACCCCACCTAAAAAAACGGTTCCCAAGCGCTGTATAGGCCTGAGAACCGAATGACAAAACAGGGGAATGTGCCGTTTCACAGCACATGACGCCACGGGTTTATTCTCAGGCTTTGTACAGCCCTCATTAAAACAGCTTGTGTGTTATAGAACCCATTGTTTCGATTTTTCAATTTCTTGATAAAGATTTGCATAGCGCCCATTTTGGGCCATTAGCGATTCATGTGTGCCCTTTTCAAGCATCTTGCCGTCGCTGAGCATGACAATTTGCTGTGCTTCCTGAATGGTGTTGAGCCTGTGGGCGATGACCACAACCGTTTTGTCGCGGGTCAACTTGCGCACGGCTTGTCTAATTTCGTACTCGTTGTCGGCGTCGAGAGAAGCCGTCGCTTCGTCCAGCAACACAATCGGCGCGTCCTTTAAGAGCGCTCTGGCGATGGAGATACGTTGTTTTTCCCCACCTGAAAGGGTGGAGCCGCCTTCGCCTACAACAGTGTCGTAGCCGCTATCCATCTGTTCAATAAACTCGTGACATCTGGCGATTTTAGCCGCTTCAACCACTTGGGCACGGGTCGCTTTCGGGTTGCCCAGTTGGATGTTGTTGTACACCGTGTCGTTGAGCAAATAGACGTCTTGGAACACCATGCTGATGTGCTCCAGCAGCGCGTCGGGATGGATGTCCCGTATGTCTTTTCCGCCGATTCGAATCACACCGCTGTCCACATCCCAAAACCGGGCAATTAAGCTGGTAACAGTGGTCTTCCCCGAGCCCGACGGCCCGATCAGCGCCATCATCTCTCCTTCTTTTGCCCTAAACGAAAGGCCGTCGAGTACCGGCGTATCCGCCTCGTAATTGAACTTGACGTCGTCGAACTCGATGTCGTAGTGGTCGAAAGCCACAGTGCGCGACTTGTATGGCACTGGTGGCTGTTCCAGCGTCTTCGAAAGTTTGCTGGCCGCGAGTTTCATATAGCGAAAAATGCCGTACTGTGGCCCGAATCCTCTGAGGACATTGGTCAGCGCCAAGTTGACAATCATGTACGTGAGCAGCGTCTGCTTTGAAAATGCCCCCGCCCCATACCGCGACAGAGCAATCCAGAGCAAAATCGGAAAGCTCAGGTCGACGATAACCTGATACATCATGACAAAGGGCACAATGGCCACTTCTGTGCGGATGCACTCTACTTTAAACGCTCTAAAAGTGGCCTCGAGGCGCTGAAACCGATCGCCCACCATCCCGTAGGATTTAAAGACGCGAATCCCTGAAAGGTATTCGACCATGCGGGAAATAACGTCGTTCATCACGCGTTTCTTCTTTGCGCCGATTTTACTGACGCGACGACCGCCAAACAAGATAATCGGAATGGACACCGCGAGGACTCCGAGTTGAATCAAACCGATTTGCGTATCAATGGCGAAGATAATCGCTGTTAAATAGACCGTTAACAGGATTGTTTTAATGAGGTCACTGGTGTTGTGCGTCAAAATCTGCTCAAAGTCCTGAAGGTCATTGGTCATGATGTTGGACAGCGAACCGATGGAGTTTTTGTTGAAATACCCTAGATTCAGGCTTCTAATGTGGTCGCCCAAATCAATGCGTATCTTTTGAATGGCGCGCGCGCCGCGCACCTGTATCAGTTCGTAGGCCACCATGCCCACCAGCGTTCGGACGACAAAGGCGCCAATCATAATCATCGTATACGTCTTGATGTTGTCGTAGGAAAAAGTGCCGTGAATTAGGTCAATCAAGACCATGTAGAGCATCCCATAGAAGAACATGCTGAAAATGGTGTCGATGACCAAGAGCACTATCGGTTTTCTCAAATGCTTGGACTCCGCGCCCAAGACCCGTCTTATGCAACTAAACATTTGATCCTCCCATCTCGTGGATCTGCCACAATTTTTCGTATAAGCCCTTCTTGGCCATAAGCGCATCGTGCGTACCGCGTTCCACAATAGCCCCTTCGTCGAGGACGATTATTTCATCGACATTTTTAATGGTGTAGAGCCTGTGGGCGATAATAATGGCGGTTTTATTTTTCAGGAGCGTCGACAACGCCTCTTGAAGCTTCGATTCGTTTTCCACATCGGAATACGAGGTCACTTCGTCGAGGACGATAATCGGGCTGTCTTTCAAAATGGCGCGTGCAATAGCAATGCGCTGTTTTTCACCGCCACTGAGCTTAATCCCCTCTTCTGCAAGCGACGTGTCGTACCCCTTTGGCAACGACAGGATAAAATCGTGAATCTGCGCTTTTTTTGCCGCCGATTCAACCGCTTCACGTGTAACGTCCAAGCCCATCTTGATGTTCTCGTAAAGGGTGTCTTGTAGCATAAACGCACTTTGGAACACAAAAGAAACCGTGTTCATAAGCTCGCCGATACCGACGCTGCCGATGTTGCGACCGTCGATGAGAATCTCGCCGTCTACCACATCCCAAAAACGGCCGACCAATTGTCCCATTGTGGTCTTGCCGGAACCTGAAGGCCCCACCAGTGCCACCACTTTTTTCGGTGCAATGTCGAGGTCGATGTGCTTCAATACCGTTTTCTTATCGTATTTAAACGACACATTTCGGTACGTCACGCGCCCTTCCACAGCGCCGCCGAAAGTCCCTTCCGTATCGACCTGCGGTTCAATTTCTAAAATCTGGCGCACTTTCCCCGCCCCTTCGAGCAACATAGAAAAATGTCCGCCAAACTCCATTAACAATTTAAGCGAATTCAGGAATACGGAACTTAATATGAGGAACAAAATATACGTCGGAATGTCCAGCGTACCGCCGAGAACCAAAACGCCGCCTATGGGAATGATAAAAAGCAGTCCCGAATCAATAAGCGACAGAAAGACGGCGTAGTACTTGCTCGACGTTTTGGAAATCTCACACCAGTAGTCGGCGTAGGACTTGGCTTCCGCCTTGTACTTTTCAAAGTTCTTCGCGCTGAGATTAAACGCCTTCATCACTTGTATGCCGTGAATGTACTGGATAATGGTGCCGTTTAACCGGCCGGACAATTCGTGAAACTTTGCCATGCGCTCTTTAATACCGGCAAACATGCCGAACTGCATAAAGATAGAGAGCACCACGGGAATCAAAAGCGCCAAAGAGAGACGCCAGTCCATGTAAAACAAAAAGCTGATGACGACAATAGGCGTCGCAAATGCTGCCGTTAAATCGGGAATTTGATGCGCAATGAAGTTTTCGAGCTTCTCGATGTCCTCATTGACAGTCTTTTTAACCTCCCCAATGGTCTTACCCGTAAAAAAGCCCATATTGAGCTTACCGATGTGTTCGATGACTTTCATCCTGAGTTCATAGAGGATGGTAAATGCCGCTATGTGTGAAAATATGCCGGACGCGAGAAAGATGACCATTCTAAAGACAATAAGTCCCGCTATCCAAAGCGATTGTACCTTTAACGATTCGAAATCCCCTGTGTCGTTGAGCATTTCCAGAATCATGTTATAAAGCAGTACATACGGCGCAATGGCCAAAATGGCGCTGACCGCACTGAGCACTGCCGATAGATAGAGTTTGTATTTCTCCCTGCCGGAAACGCGCAGTAGAAACTTAAAGTTGGATTCTCCCATATCTGCCTCCTGTGCTTTTCTCGCCGTTACAGGCGCGTATACTGTATCGGTTGCCATAGGTTTTGCTGTCCATGATGCCCCTCCTATAATAAAAATATAACTTTACCTTTCCTATTCTATTGATATCGATTATCAATATCCACTCCAAAAGAGTTATAAAATGCTCCAAAAATAAAATCGCCCTGCGCAGGCGATTCTGTTATAGTAGATATGGAAGTTATTAGATACCACCGTTAGTAGAAAGGGGGAAACGTTTCTCAATGAATACAACTTTTATGAAAATAGTCGCCTATGCACTCGTCGTCGGCCTCTTTTACAAGAGTCACAAAAGCCGCGAAAAAGCACTGAATGCCGTGGAAAATGACGACAACTCCAAACACCTTGTCGCGTACATCCACAGCTGTGAACTGCGCCTTGGCATCCTGCTGTTCTTTATTGTCGTGACGCTAATTTCCATGGCGACCCACCTTTAAAAAACGGCGGTGAGGTTCTCTTCACCACCGTTTTTTAAAGATGGGTCACGGCAACCACCGGTCGTTTTGCTCTTCTAAAAGCAGTTCTATAGAGTTGACAGTTCAATCGGGGCACCTTCTTCCCACCTCGAAAAACCTATTTTTGGTAAATTCAAGGGTTTTCGTGCTCAAAAGAACCGTCCCCTAAAGTCTTTTCGATACTTTAGCGGCGTCATCCCCACGAGTTCGTCAAAGACACTGGCAAATTTGCTGGGGTTTTCATACCCCACTTCACCGGCGATAACCATTACACTGGCGTCGGTGTTTTCCAAAAGCGCTTTCGCCGCCTCAACCCTCTCCCGTTTGATAAAATGGTACACCGTCATGCCCATCTCTTTTTTAAACGCCGTCTGAATCTTGTAAATACTGCAATGACACCTCCTAGAGAGCTCTTCGAGCTTCGGCGCCGACGCCACATCTTGTTTGACAATGGCGGCCACCTGTTCCACGAGGCGCGCAGAAACTGAACAGTCCCTCTGACGCGCGCTTAAAATCGTCGCCACCATTTCAAGCACTTTGGATTTAAGCAAAATAAAGGACATCCAACTGGTCGTATCCGACGCTACAATTTCGGCGGCAATCTCCCGAGTTCGTTCTGAAGCGGGATGCACCTCGAGCACTCGGTCGTTCTTAAACAGTTGGTCGAGGTAGCCGTTCCAGTTCTCATCCGAATGCGCCGCCCACTGCTCGTCAGAGACTTCTTTGATAAACGCGCTGCCGAAAGACACGGATATGCTCTGACCTTCGCGGTGGCGAAACTTAAAATACGGCACATTGTTTTTCATCTTGTAAAGAAAAACGTCTCCTGCGTCGATGTGCATACGCTCTTTATCCGGCAAAGTCAGCATATCGCTTTCACCTGCAAATGCATAACCGATTTCGAGGTAGTTGTCGCCAAAACAGCGGTTGTCAAAAGACGTGTACACCGTCCCCTTCACCGTCGTTTTTACCAACTGAATATGAGAGGAAATTCGGATGCGTTCCAAAAACAGCTCCCCGGTTTCCATCTTTATGCGGTAGGCTCGTACAAATTCAGACTGTGTCACCTCGGCATTGTGTTGCCGAGAGATACCGTCAAAAAATCGATCCATAATTTCACTTTTCATCATCGACCTCTTTTGTAAAGTTTGTTTGACATTTTGAGAAGCAAATGTTACTGTTATGTAAAGGAACTTTTACACCATGTGAAAGGGGCATTTATGTGAAAAACTATGTAGAGGATTTCCGAAAGAAGCGCGGCATCACCCAAGAGGCTTTGGCTCTACACCTTGAAGTTTCCCGACAGACCATTAGTTCAATTGAAAAAGGGCGCTACAATCCCTCTTTGACCTTGGCTTTTAAAATCGCCCGGTTCTTCGGCGTTTCCATCGAAACGGTCTTCTCAGATGAAGAGACATAAGGAGGGTTCTATGGATTCAAGAAAGAAACTGTACCTGTACGCCGGCTTAATCGTCGTCGGCATCGTCTTAATTGTACTCGCCGCCTTTAACGTCTTCGAGGTGCAAAAGCCCGTCGAAGGCATTATGTTCGGCATCGGCGCCGGCCTCGCCGGTATGAGCTTTGCAGGTCTCGCCAGTGTGAAGTTTTACGACAAACACCCACATCTCGCCAAAATCAGCGCTATTGAACAGAAAGACGAACGCCTTTTGGCCATCCGCTTTAAAGCGCGTTCAAAAGCGGCGACGTGGACCAACTTAATGCTCATCGTCATCGCCTACGTCACCATACTGACTGAACTGCCGCTGTGGCTCACACTGTCGCTGGTGGGTATCTACTGCGCCTACCACGTCCTCGCCATCGCTTACACCGTTCACTACCAAAACAAGATGTAACACACCGAAAGAGGGCTGCCAGAGGTAAGCCCTCTTCTGTTGAAAACAGCTTTACATATCGTCTCCACGTCTAGTATACAATCGTTCTCAATTAGCTGTCAAGCACCGAGCTCATTGTACTTTCTTTTCACTTTAATCAATCTTTTTTTATTGACTTTCGATAAAACACATGGTATTTTAATAGAAGATTACAGTTTTGAGAGAGAGGTTTTTATGAAAAACTACCGAACCCTATTTCTAAGAGGGGTGATTTACATCATGGGGGCAGCTGCTCTGTGGCTGGCTTTCGGCTATATGCCCGGATTTGCTTCCAAAGTTGCCGAGACCAATCCGGAATTCGCCTTTTTAAAGTTTCCCGTACTCATCTTCGTCTACGCCACTTTAGTACCGTTTTTATGGGTGTTGTTCTCCGGCCACCAGCTCTTGGGGCTCATAGACAAAAAACAGGCTTTCAGCCGTCAGGCGCTCACACATTTACGCGCCATTGAATACGCCGCATTTTTCGTATCGGCATGGTACGTTTTCGGCGCCGTTCTCATGTTTGTACAAAATGCTTTGCATCCGGCAGTCCTCATCATCGGCGTCAGTGTCGTTTTCGCTGCACTTTGCGTCGGCTTCTTTGCCGATGTGCTGCACAGTATTCTCAAGACGGCACTCGCTTTGCAGGAAGAAAGCGATCTCACCATATGAAAGGAGTCCTGTCGTGGCTATTATTGTCAATTTAGATGTGATGCTGGCCAAGCGTAAAATGAGCGTCACAGAACTCACGGAAAAAGTCGGCATTACAATGGCCAACATTTCGATTTTAAAAAACGGAAAAGCCAAAGCCGTGCGCTTTTCCACACTGGATAAAATTTGCGAGGCGCTGGATTGTCAACCCGGCGATATTTTAGAATACGTACACACAGAAGAGGAGGCCTCAGATGGCTTATCGTAAGTTGTTTATCGCGGCATTTGTCGCACTTGCCATTAGCGCAGCCTGTGCATTGGCCTACAGCGCTATTGGCTCAGAAGTGGGCGCTGACGGCGTCCTTCAAGAACCGTTCTTTTTAATTCCCCTCGGCTTTTTCGCCGCCGTTGTGGGCATGGTTCTGCTCATCGCCAGAGCCGTGCTGCGCATCAAACACATTTTGTCAGACAAGCAATAGAAACCAAACAGCAGGTAGGATCCCCTGCTGTTTTTTTACGCCCTCAATTTGCCGGCGTATATAAAGGAAAGTCTCATCAAATCAGCTCTCAAATAGCAAAAGAAGTGCCACAAGGTAATCCAGACACTTTTAGCCCACCTGGTTCATCACCCCCTCCATTAATTGTTTAAGCAGCGCTTTTTCTATGGTTATACCACTGGCGTCACTTGTCAGACGTCCCAAACGCCCCTCGACAGATCTGAATCTCCATATACGCCGGTTGCTTTTCAAAGTGCACGTCAAACAACTCCATATACACCACCACTGTGCCCGCCGGATACACCACTGCTTCTGCCCGTTTTTGAAGCTCTTCTATGGCCGCACCCTTTAAGAGCTCGCAATCGCAATCCCCTGCCGGTAAAGTCATCACAGCGGGATCATCGCCTTCTACTTCGACACAGACCGCGGTCTCAACCCCCGCCTCTGTGAAGCACTGCATATACCCTTGGTTGTAAAGCATCACCAACCCGAGCGCTTTGGCTTTAAAGTAGAGTGCCGTTGTGGCTTCTGCATAGCGGTAAGCATCGTCCCACGCCCCGTCGTACGGCGCCACTAGAAACCCTCGTTTTTCAAAAATGCGCACATAGGGCCCCTGTCGGTCTCTTATTTGGTTAAAATCCGCCATGTTGCGCGAAAAAGACGCCATTTTTGCCGAAACTTCCTGAATCGCCGCAATCTTAGCCGCCGCTATGCGCTGTCCTTCTTCTATAAGGGCTTTTAAATCCACCGTGTGCGCGTCGACGCGATACGTCTGAAAGGTTTTCAACGGTATGTCCAGTTCCAAACAGACGAAAATCATATCGAGTGTCGCCAACTGCTCGACAGCGTAATACCTGTAACGCGTTTCCGGATCGACATAGGCCGGTTTAAGGACGCCAATCCGGTCGTAATACCTCAGTGATTTTACACCGACGCCTTTGAGTTTTGCCACTTCTCCAATGGACAAATATTTTTTCATCTTTTCCTCAACTCCTATTGACTCTCCCATTATAGGATAGTTTATACTCAATTCTATCAAACACAACACAATCCGTAAAGAAATGAGGTTTTATTATGTCCAAGCATCAAAAATTTGTCCGGTCTGTCGTGCCCGCCATTGGCGCCACGCTGGTTACCGCTCTATACATTGTCGTAGACGGCATTTTTATCGGCAGGGGCATCGGCGCATCGGCGCTGGCGGCAGTCAACCTTTCAGTGCCGTTTATCACCCTTCTCACAGCGGTGGCGATGATGGTCACCATGGGCGGTGCTACCATAACGGCCATTCGCCTAGGCGGCGGTGACGTCGAAGGTGCCAATCGCGCATTTGCGCTGAGTCTAAAAGCAGTTGGCGCCTTTGCACTGGCTGTCGCCGCTCTCGGTCTCCTGTTTCCAAACGCCATTGCAACGGCACTTGGCGCCAGCCCTCAACTCGTCGAAGCTACTGCCACCTATCTGAAATACTATGTGCTGTTCGGCGTATTCTTTTGCTGTGCAGCCGCTTTGGCGGCCTTTGTCAGAAACGATGGAAACCCGCGCCTCGCTTTTTGGGGTATGATGGCCGGCGCCTTTGCCAATGTCTTTCTAGACTGGCTCTTTATCTTCCCGCTTCAACTGGGCATCGCAGGTGCCGCTGTGGCTTCCGGTCTCGGTCAAGTGCTCGCCTGTGGCATTCTTTTGACCCATTTTATCCGGCGCCAAGGTGTCTTGAGGCTCGCTAAAACGGATCGCGAACCCGGCTTGTTAAAAGAGGTTCTCCACAGGGGACTTCCGGAGTTTATCACACAAATGGGCCCCTCTATCACCATCTTCTGTTACAACATCGTGGTCATTGAAATCTTCGGCGATATGGGCGTTGCCGCATTTTCAGTTGTCGGTTATCTGATTACGCTGACCCTTGCAATCTTTGTGGGCGTTTCACAGGGGATTCAGCCACTCATCGGCCAAAGCTATGGTGCCGGTGCACACGAAGATGTCCGTTGGTATTTTAAGACGGGGCTATTTGTAAACGTCGCTTTATCACTTGCCGTAAACCTCGTGATGGTCGTCTTCGGCAAAGCCATTATCGGGCTGTTCAACAATCAGCCTACTCTTGTTGCCATCGCCTACGACGGCATGATGCTCTATGGACTTTCGTTTTTGTTTGCAGCGGTGAATATCGTCTACACGACGTATTACCTCGCTGTGAAACAGACAGGGCGCGCCATGCAAATCGCCGTTTTGAGAAGCTTTGTGTTGAACGCGTTGTTCATTTTCGCCGTGCCTGCGCTCTGGGGACCGAGAGCGGTCTGGCTGGGCATTGTCATCGCCGAGGCTGCCGTAATGGGCGTCTGCTGTCTTCAAAGCTCCAATCGCCTGCCCGTCACTGGTTAAAAGGGACGGTTCTTTTGTGCCGCTTCACAAGCGCTCCACGTCCTCAGCGCCGTGAAATCCCCACTTTCCCCGGCACCTCCCACCAGCTGGTGCCACTTACATGCCCCCTTGGCGCCACCTCCGGACGCTTCACAGGCTATGGTGCCGCCGGACGACCTCAAGGCGCTGTTTCACTGGCGTGCACGCCTATGCGACTCTTTTAATTATGGTAAATATTAGTGGATTCTGGCACAAAAGAACCGTCCCCCTTGGTTCTTTTGTGCCGTTTCACCTGCCCTCAGCGCCGTGAAATCCCCACTTTCCCCGGCACCTCCCACCAGCAGGTGCCATTAACACGCCTCCTTGGCGGCACCTCCGGACGCTTCACAGGCTATGGTGCCGCCGGACGACCTCAAGGCGCTGTTTCACTGGCGTGCACGCCTATGCGACTCTTTTAATTATGGTAAATATTAGTGGGTTCTGGCACAAAAGAACCGTCCCCAAAAGATAAAAAATGCAGTTCTCTCACGAGAACTGCATTTCCTTGTCCTTTATTGCCTCTTGCCGCCGATTATGTTGTTTTCACCACGACGAGCACATCGCGGTTAACCGCTTGCTCGACCCAGTGTTCAAAACTGTCGTAAGGCGGCGCGTTCAAAACCTTAAACCCTGCGCCTTCAAACACGTCAGCCAGCGCGGCGCGCTCGATGTGGTACGTGTTGTACGCAATAGCACCGGCACCGCCCGTCTTCAGCATCTTGTACCATTCGCGAGCGGCACTCTTCAAAAGCTTCACCATGTCGAACACCTTGTTGTCCGATGTGCCGGCGTGTTGTACACCGTAGGGCAAGTCCGTGACAAACACGTGAAACTGACCCTTCTTATAGAACTGATTTACTTCCCGCGTGTCGCCGTAGGCGAACTGCAGCGTGCGAATGTCCTGTGCCTTGTAATGTTCCTTCGTGTCCGCCGTCTTAAACGTGTACTTCAGACCGTTTTTCATATGCGGTGTGTGTATGGTCTGATGCGCGTCCTCGTGTTTGTACATATGGTACTTTAAATACCGCTTCAAAAACTTCTGCATCTCCAAAATCGCGTTTTTATCCACGTCGATGCCCGCGGCATTGTAGCCGTGAATCAAACTCCTGTACAACGTCGTTCCCTTGCCGCACATGGGATCCAGTACCCAGAGGGGCGTATTGAACTGATGGGCGAACCGACTCGAAAACACCGCCAAATTAACAAGCGCCTGAGTAAAGTCCTCGTTGGTCTTGCCGCTGTATTTTAAAATGCCCGCGAGATCGTCCTTAAAATACGTCGCCTTGTCGGCGTTTAACGGCACGAGAGCCTCCGTTTCTACCTTAAACAACACATAGCCTGAAGACACGCGGTACAGCGCCTGTTTCACCACATCGTCCAGCGCATTCTCCAGTTCAAAACAAAACAGTTCCACACCGCCGATTGTGCGGTAGCCCAGCACCGTGTGCGGGACCTTAAGTGCCGTGAGCACCACGCGCACCTCTTTTTCCAAAATTACCTTAGACGATTCAAAATACCGACTATTGGCATGTGGAACCCTTAACAAGCCAAATTGCATGTATGCCTCCCAATCTACTTTTCTTTCACAATAAACGTCGGAAGCGTGTAGCCGCTGTGAAGACCTGAGATAATCGCATTGAGACCTGCCCTCACATAGACGCCCGACAGTTTTTCATTGTAGGTGAACAGCCCCGTAATCGTACGGAAAAGATGCCGTTCAAAACCACTTGTTTCATTATAAAGCACATTGGGCTGAAGGGAAAGTGGGCAATAGCGCTGAACGATAAAATCTTCTGCACTTTTTTCTCGAATGAGTTCGGCCCATTCGGCCTCCGTGTAGTCCGAACCGGCACAGACCCCTTTAGACGCGTAGTAATCCACCGGCTTGATGATATAGGCGTCTTTGTCGACAACGTAATCCGGCGCATTGGTTAAGCGCTTGGTCATCGGGATGTGAGCGTCGATAAAGGCAATTTGAGCCGCCGAGAGGTATTGTCTGAACTCGGGGCGGTAAAGCACCTCGAAAAACCGCTTGGTGTGGACGATTTGCGTTTTAACAGAGCCGATGACACAAGTTTCCCCTGCGCGCAGCCCCTCGACAAATCCCGGGATTTCATCGTAGCGGTCCATGAGGTCTTTGGTGACGAGGCGTCTGTACACCACGTCGATGACCTGTCCGTCCTTGACCATCTTCCCGTCTTCGCAGACGATGTCCCTCGGATCGACGATGTCACATCGATACCCTTCGGCTATAAAAGCGGCCTTAAAGACTTCAAACTCAATAGGACTCGACTTGTCGACAAAGTCTACAATGGCGACATTGGTATCCTTTCGCGCCTTTTCAAAGCCCCTGTTGGCCTGATAGCTCTTGTAAATCTCCGAAACGCTGTGTACCCAACTGTGGAAGAGTTCGTGGGTTTCAAATTGGTAGCGGTCGCCAAAGCTTTTTAAGAGCGCCGTTTGCTCGAAGACTTTTGCCAGTTCGTATTGTTCGTTCATGGCTGAGGCGCCGTCTGCGTTGAGTTCACAGAATCTAAAGTCGCCGTCGCCGTAGTAGAAGATGTCAAAGCGGCCCATTGGCACGTGGGCATCGTACTGATGCGGCACACGGATGAGGGCGTCGAGTTTTTCGTCGAAATCGAACAGCGCTCGAACATCGGGTTTTTCAAGGTAGAGGTCGATGGTGCGGCGCACCACGTCCATCATGCCGCCAAGTGCCTGTTTGAAGGTCTGTTCATCGCGTTCGGTGTAGACCATGGGCACGTAGAGGGTCGGCACAGGCGCCCCTTTGTAAATGGCTTTTGAATGTGCCACGCCGTCGATCATCTGGCGGTAATCCGACACATGTGCCTCTGGGTGTGCCACGACGGTTTCAATCATTTTTTCCCGCACGCCGACGAGCGAGGTGACGTCAATGGCCTTGAGAAATTCGGCTGTACCGCCACTGTAAACTTTTTTAAGCCATCCCGCGACGCTGCCGTGGGTTTTGACGATTTCTAAAAATGGCATCCAGTACGCGCGGCTCTCGGGTTTGATCGACTCCTGAACTGTCTCCAGTACCCATTTTTTAAGGGTTCTGAAGCGCTCGTCCACTTGAACCGGCATCTGCGTCAAGCCAATGTTCTGCGCTTTGACCCAGTCGTCGCCCACTTCTAGCGACAGGGCATATGCCGCGTCAAGCACGTCGTCTTGGTAGAACAGCGTCTCCACTGCGGCCACAACGGCCATATTGTACGGGAACGGCATGGCATCCGCCATGCGGATTTCAATGTACTTTTTAAGGCGCGCATCGGGGAACACCATGCTCTGGAGGTGCTCTTGTTCATCGTTGTTAAAGGTCTCGCGCGTTAAAATGGTCTCCAGTGTGTCGTCTGCTGTATAATAGTAGGTATCGCCTTTTTTTATGAGAATCGGCGCCACGCCGAGGAGGTACTCGGCGTAGTCGGCAAAGCCAAAGCGCTTGTCCAGCACACCGGGCACAAGTTTGGATCTCGGCAAATCGGTCTCCTGCCAAATGGCCACACGGGCATTGGCTTTTTCGTAGAGCGCCCCTTCAAATACCGGCGTCGCATCGAACAGCGCCGAGAGCACCGGCGCCAAGAAATGCGCCACTCTGAACTTTTTAATAAAGTCTTCTTCGCTGGTGAAGTCTATGGAGACCTGCGTCGCCGCAGACCCCTTCATCATGTTGTGGCATTTTGCCCCATGGGTTTTAAAGTAGTCGTACATCATCTGATAGCGCTTTTTGGGGAGCAGCGGCAGTTCCGCTATGGTCGTCTTCGGGTGATACCCCACTGAGACAAGCGCTTGGTTCGGCTGTAACACACAGTGGACGTCGGTTAAAACGTCTCTGTACACGCGCGCCACGTCGGCCACGCTTTTGAGAGGCTTCAGGCTGAATTCAAATTGACCGCCCGGCTCAAACGTAATGGTCGTCCCGTCTTTTACAATGCCGAGGGGATAGCCTTCCTCTTCGAGGAACAGCGTCCACCCGCGCTTCATCAATTTTTCCACCACGTCTTTCTGACCGTCTTTTTCGTAATAAGAATAGCTTCTCAAGGTGTCTTTGTCCACGAGCAAATGCTCCATTTCGACACCGAGTTTGTCGGCTTTTGCCTGACAACTGTTTTTAAAGTACGTCACCTGATTTTCAATATAAGATGCATTTGTCATATTTCTTCCTCTCTACTCGAATCTTTCGTCTATCTAAATAGTATAAACACTTTTACCCCTACGCGCAAGTAGGCACAAAAAAAGCCCTTAGGGTCTAAAAGTATACCCCAAAAGCTATAAAATCATCACTTTCTACGCCACTTCTGCGTCAATGCCCTTAATTAAATTTTCCAGATGGGTGGTGCTCACAGCGAGAAAATCGGGGTTGGCGCTCACCTTCGCCTGTGGCGATAGGATGCTCCATCCCACGAGAATGGCGGTCACGCCCGCTGTGCGCGCCGCAGTCATATCGCTCGCCGTGTCGCCGATGTACACCGCGTCCTCAGAGAGCGTTCCGGTGGTGCCGAGGACTTTCAGCAGACCTTCGGCTGAGGGCTTTGTCTCCGTCACATCTTCTCGCGTGATAACGGCGTCGAATACGCCTTCTAGTCCCAGATGCGACAGCCCCATGTACAGGGCCTGCCTGCCGTTGTTCGTCACAATGGCGAGGGTGTACCCCTCGGTCTTCAGCCGCTTAATCAGGCGAAGCATTCCGGGAAACGGGCTGACTTTTTCATTGTGATTGTGCGCGTACCAGATGCGAAACTGTTCGGTCATCACCGTCGCTTTTTCTTCTGATATATAAGCCATTTGGGTTTCCAGCGGTCGCCCTGTGAGCATTTGGATTTCTTCACGCGTCAATCGGTAGCCCCTGTAGCGGTACGCAAAATAGTTGAGGCCGTCTTCTATCAAGGTATTCGTGTTGATAATCGTACCGTCAAAATCAAAAATAACCGTCTGTACCATTAGGTCACCTCCTAGTGCCTATAGCATACAGACGGTTTATTAACAGCGCATCTGTTTTTCTTTAAAGCTTCGTTAGGTCTTTATTACGGCGCCACGCGAATGGCGATGTACGCTTCGTAATAGCCCAGTCTCAAATCGCCCTGTGTGCCGATTTCGCCGTTTAAGTCGGTGAAGTAGAACGTCAACACCAAGTTGCCTTTTCTATACGGCACGGTTTTTTCAAGGGGCTCTTCCGGCGCGGCTTTCACCTCTTGTGCCAGCGCTTCAAAGTCGATGTGCGCTTTTTCCGCCCCATCCTGTGTCAGCACGACGACGCTTTCATCCGGTTTAAAGGCAAAGGCGTAACCGTCTTCCAATGCCAGCGTCATCTCCCGTTCGTAGGCGCGCACGTGCATCAGGTAGTCGGCCGAACGGACGTCGATGAGTTTGTCCCGGTTTTGAAGCGCCTCTACATTAAAGTACGTCCAGTCGCGGCCCCAGCCCTTGAAGAATTCGAACCCAAACAGTTCCGGCGCCTTTTCATAGGTGAAATCGTCCGGCAACACATCAATGCGGTCGGCGCCGTATGCGTCCACGAGATAGGACACTTGCCGCTCTATGGCGTATTTTTCATCGACAGTGAGGGCGCCGTTCGGCACGAGGCCGCCGCTCTCCGTCCACAGGCCGTAGTCTTCGAGCATGGTTTCAAGGCGCGCCTCTTGGCTGCGAAGCGATACGCGATACGCTGAAAGCGGTCCAAAGAGCCCGATGAGCACAATCGGTATACTCAAGGCGACGCAGAGGACGCCAATGTCTTTTTTGCTCAGTTGCATGAGGAGTAAGACCAGCGTCGTGTAGACGCCGAGGAGGAACCCGAAGGTGCGCGGTACTGTGAACCCGTAAGTCCCCACTCGAATGGCCATGGCGCTGAAAAACATCGCCACCGGAATAATCAGTGCAAAGCTGTAGGTTTTGCTAAACCTGCGCACCCACGCACTGGTATGCGCGTGATTTTTAATAAAGAACAGCGTCACCATGCTGACCACGGCGTACCAGAGCACGAGGTGTCCCACGACGCCTTGAGGCATCTGTCGGTCGAGGAGCACTTTGATAAAGTACGCGTGCAAAATCACCGCGTATACCACTAAAATCGGCATGACGATGTGCGTCAACAACTTTTTAAACAGCGTGCTGTCGTCTGCCGGTGTAAAAAACGTCGAGCGGTCGGGGATGACGCCGATAAAGTACACCACGGCGAAAGTGCCGAAGATGATTTTAAACGCGTCAAAATACAGTTCGCCGTCGATGTTCACTTCAAAGAGGACGTCGATACTGCCGATAATCCCCGCGATGCCGAGGTATAGAAAACCACTGAACATCAGCGTTTCGGCGACACCTGCCAAAAGTTGAAACACGTAGTGCGACAACCCCTCTTTTTTAGGAAAATACGGCACCAAGGTGAACAGTATCGCGGTGATTATCATAAGTCCCGCATACTGAAGCCAATAAAATTCCGTGAGTTTGGCGGGATACACAAAGACCGTTGCGATCACTGCCGCCCCAGCGAGATACAGCGCTTTTTTCCTCGGCTGAAATGCCGCGCGCTCGGCGTAGACCAAGACGAAGAGCGTCATGGGAATCAGCAGCCAGCCAATGGCCACCAACCTGCCGATGATCTCGTGAGCAGAAGCGTCTGACGGCACACGTGGCATCACCAACATGAGTACTGTCGTCGCCAGCGCCACAAAGACCGTCTGTGGAAACCGCCGACCGGCGTGTACCAATTTATCTCGGATGGCACCAAACAATTTCTTCATTAGAATCCCTCCCTTTTTCTTAAGTATACACACTTTTCGCGGGTTTTTAAACCCGATAAAATTTTCTCTTTTATAAGTGAATGAATGCATTAGAATTTGGTATATATGTTAGTGCAGTTTACTGACGTAATTTAACGAGGAAGGGGCACACACATGGCAGCAGACGATTTAATGTTTCTACTTGACGACGCACTTATTGATACCGACAACTCCATAAATGAAGGCCCTTGGAAAGTCCTAATCGTCGACGACGACGGCGAAGTCCACACCATAACGCGATTGGTGCTATCGGACTTTGAGTTCGCCGGCAGAGGGCTTATGTTCCTCAGCGCCTACAACGGTCACGAGGCGATAGAACAGCTGAGAGAACACCCCGACACGGCACTGGTCTTTCTCGACGTGGTCATGGAAGAAGACGACAGCGGCCTAAAAGTGGTGCAAGCCATTCGCGAATCGCTGAACAACCAGTTTGTCCGCATCGTTCTGCGCACAGGCCAGCCCGGACAGGCGCCGGAGCGCTACGTCATCGACCACTACGACATCAACGACTACAAGGAGAAAACCGAGCTCACGTCGAACAAACTCTACACCACGACCATGGCCTCATTGCGCTCCTACAGAGATCTGATGAAAATCGATAACAACCGCAAGGGGCTCGAGCGCATTATCGAGTCTTCCAACACCCTCGGACAGTTTAACTCTTTAAACGACTTTATCGAAGGGGTGCTGATGCAACTCACCGGCATCCTCGAATTTTCACATAACGCCCTCTACGCAGGGCTCCCCAGTCTCGCCGCCTGCAGACTGCAAACCCATTTTGAAGTGCTCTCCGCCACAGGCAAATACGCCCCCTACCTCCATCGAGACGTCCTCTCCATTGAAGACGACAAGGCACAGGCGTACATCCGGCAGGTGATCACCGACAAGAGCAACTGTTACGGCGACGGTTACATCGCCCTCTATTTCCATACCGACACCGGTTCTGAACACGTGCTGTACATGGAGGGCAACCACCCACTGGACCTCTTTGACATCGAACTGATTGAGCTCTTTATCACCAATGTCGCCGTGGCTTATGACAACCTCTATTTGAGACAGGAGAGCGAAGAGACGCAAAGGGAGATCATCTTTGGTCTCGGCGAGCTCACAGAAGCCCGTTCAAAAGAAGTGGGAAAGCACGTCAAGCGCATGGCGGAGTACACGCGGCTTTTGGCGCGCCTTTTAAAAGTCCCCGAACCCGAGTGCGAAGTCATGTACATCGCCTCCACTATGCACGATGTGGGAAAGCTCGCCATTCCCGATGCGATACTGAACAAGCCGGGCAAACTCACCCCGGCTGAGTTCGAGGTCATCAAAACCCACACCACTGCCGGCTATGAGATGCTGAGAAAGTCCACGCGTCCCGTTATGCAGATGGCCGCCACGATGGCGCTGCAGCATCACGAACGGTACGACGGCACGGGCTACCCGCAGGGGCTCTCAGGTGAAAACATCCACATCGCCGGTCGCATCACGGCGGTGGCCGATGTGTTCGATGCCCTCGGTACCGACCGCGTCTACAAGGCCGCATGGCCTATTGATAAGATTCTCGACTACATGCGCGCCGGAAGCGGCACCCATTTCGATCCGGTCCTCATCGACTTGCTCTTTAAAAACCTCGACGCTTTTCTCGACATCAGAACCCAATTCAGCGATTAGAGATGACAAAAAAGCGCTTTTCCGCTACAATATAGACGTAGAAAGGATGGCGCAATGCGTCAACACGGTGTTTTATGAAAGCTTTTATTTTAATGGTGTCTTTTTTCACGCGCTTGCCGGTGGGCACGCTTGTGACGTATACAGATGAACGGTACAAAAAGAGTATTTTGTTTTTCCCTCTGGTGGGGCTGATCATTGGGGGGATCATTTTTCTGCCCAGTTTGCTGATGGGATTTGCATCGCCTCTGACGGCGTTTCTGACGATTCTCGTCTACTTGTGGATTTCAGGCGGCATTCACCTCGACGGCCTCGCCGACAGCGCCGACGGCCTTCTCAGCGGCAGACCCAAGGCGCGCATACTTGAGATTATGAAGGATTCACGCATCGGCTCTTTTGGAGTCATTGCACTGATTCTCTACTTTATGGCGTTTTTTATCGCCGCTCTGGACGCACCCCCACTCTACCTGATTTGGATGCCTGTGGTGGGCAAGACGCTGGGGTTCTGCTTTGCGGGGTTCAGCCCCTACGCCCGTCCCGACCAAGGTATGGGGTATGTGTTTATCACGGAAATCACCCGCGCTAAATCGTGTGTGTACGCCCTCGGCCTCTTTGGCCTCACATTTTTCCTCTTCGGCCTAACGGGCATCGGCGCACTGCTTCTCGCCACCGGCGTCGGCGCGCTGCTCACACTGGACGCTCACAAAAAAATCGGCGGCATGACCGGCGACACCGTAGGGCTGGTTATCGAAGTGACCCAAATGGCTTTTTTGCTGGCGGCTTCAGCACTTTAATCTCTGGGAGGAGGACGGTTTATGGTTTACTTAGCACTTATCATTGCAGCGGCTTTTTTCTTGATTCTCGTCGCCATGAACAACTGGCACCGAGAAAAAGCACTTGAAGAAATTGAAAACGACCCACTACTCGACGACAAAGAAAAGCGCTTGCTCACTTATCAGCACCGACAGGCGAAGCTTCAAAACGAGCTGAGGCAACAGGGAATCGTCTACCTTTGCATCGTCGCCATTATTCTCGCGGCCTTTGTACAGTCCCGCATCGGGTAGCCAGACAGGCGCTCTCCAAAAGGAGGGCGCTTTTTTAATGCGGCCTGCCATTAAAAATCCCGTTTTATGACAAAAGGTTCTATTGTCATTTCCCTCGACATCTATTAATATATAATGGTAATCATTTTCACTTAATGAAAGGGGTTTCTCTTATGAACACAACTGCCCTCAAGAAGCAGCAAGTTATAGATGAACAGGTACACCACATTATGAAAAATTTCTACTACCTTACCGATGTCCCCGTGTGTTTTTTTGACGCCGCCGATGCCATTGTCGGGGCGTTTCCCCACGGTCACTTTCTCACAGACGGCGCCGCTGTGCCGGTGATGCTGGAACTGGTACGGTCCCTCGAACGGTTTAAAACAGGCCAATGCTGTATGAAGACGCAGACGTCCACCGTAACGCTGGGCCGCGCGTTTCAATTTACCCTCTCCCCGATTTACGAAGAGCAGGTATACGTCGGCGCCTTTGTATCGGGCCCTACGACGACGATGAACTTGCCGCTGGTTCAATGTGACACTTATGCGTACCTGATACCGCACACGGTGTACAAGCCCGCGCCAAAAGACCTCTACACCGCCAATTTGATTCACACGCTTGTGGAAAACGCGGTGCTGAACTTCGCCAGCTCCCCCACTTTTGTGGACAGTTTGTCGGATATGGGGTTAATTGTCTCGACACACGCCCACCTCGCACTCATTGCCGATCTCGTCCTGCACGCCGAAAAGCAAGAAGCCCTCGCTCTCTACAACGCGTACGTGCTCCTCAAAGACGAGGCCTTCTTCTTAAAACAGCGCCTTTTGACCCTCGAGACGCTTATCAGCAGCAAACTCTACGACGACAACGGCGCCGATAAGATTCTCGTCGCCAAGAACCACTTCTACGTCCAGTTGATGAAGGCGACGAGCTACAATTGTCTCGCTAAAATCGGCGAAAAGATTCTCAAGGTCTACTCGGAATACCAACACCTCAAGGTGCTAGAGGGTAAGTCGGCGCCAATACGCAAAGCGATTTTGTACATTAAGGAACATTTCAAACACCCTCTAACACTCGCCGATGTGGCCGACTACGCCAAGTTGTCCAGCGGCTACCTCTCCAACCTGTTCAGCAGTGAAATGGACATGACCCTCACCGATTACATTCGTCGTACGCGCATCCACTACAGCAAGCGCCTCTTGGCGTACACGACGCTGTCCATTCACGACATCTCCAAAGACGCCGGCTTCGACAACCAGCACTATTTTTCGACGGTGTTTAAGACCATTACCGGAACGACGCCTAAGGCCTACCGCTTGGAGCACACACGGGGGTAAGCCCTCGTCTTCACATGAAAAAAGCCGCTCTTCCGAGCGGCCAATAACTTTATGGTCTGGTGTACACACCTGAGATGCCGTAGCCATAGGAGGTGTTGCCGTACAGCGTGTCGACGTCGCCTGAGGCATTTAAAGTGAATGCCAATTGCTCGTCGACGGTTTCACCATCTCCGTAAGAGAGGTTGATGAGGTATGGCGTCTTCCCGTTGACTTTAGGAAACTTGTAGACGCTTTTAATGCCGCCACCTGCATAGGCGCCACCCTCTGTTGCCGAGATGTCCATTAATACGCTGTCGTCTCTGAACCGCGGCATAAAGTTCATGACATTTTGGTAGAAGCCGCTTTCGTAAAACGCGAATCCGATGCCGTAAAAGTTCGGAAGAGTCACTTCGACTGCGTCATTTGCCACTTTAACGGCTTTGTCGCCGTCTTTAAAATACGTGTCGATAAAGGCTTTCGACGCCTCGTCGATTTTGATGGCTTCTTTTACATACGCTTTTTTATCTTCCGGAATGTCTTTTTCCAAATATTTGGCGTAGTTGCCGCTGATGTAGCGTACGGTTACTTCTTCTGCTGCTTTTGAAACGGGTTCAGAAGCTGTCTCCCTCTCCACAAAGCGCCCTGCTTTGTCCTTTGTGGCAACAAACAACTCTACGGCATCCTCTGAAAGATCGAGCACTTCTACAAGCGTTTTTTCACTGCCTACCGGCTTACTCGCAAGACCCTGTACCATGACGTCGAATACTTCACCTCTGGTGACGTTTTTGCTGTCTGAATACGGCCCTAAAAGTCGGATACCCGTCAGTTCTTCCACGGCGTCTTCTGCCGTTTTGTAGTCGATGGCGCTGGTGTCATACCCTAGGACTCTCGCCATAAAAAGCGCCAGTTGCTTTCGCGTTATCGGTTGCTTGGCTCCAAATGTCCCTTCACCCACACCTGTGGTAACGCCTTCTGCAAAGGCTTTTTCTACGGCGGTATACGCCCAGTGCGTCTTTGGAACGTCTGTAAATGTCGGTTCTTCCGGCAGCGTCACGTCTGCTTCTGCGACGGTCAGTCTGTCCAGTATAACCATCATTTGAGCTCGCGTCAGGGTCTTGTCCTCTTCAAGGCCTTTGTCTGTCCCCCCAATAAGTTTCATGTCGTGAAGCAGTGTGCCGTATGTAGGCACTTCTGCTGCATAGGTCGGCATCGCCCAAGATGCGGCCAATACAGAAGATGCCAATACTAAGCTGGTAATTTTTTTCATTATTTCCCCTCCAGTATACTTGTATTTTAATACCTATTTATGGTAACATCTCTATTTTATTCTGTCAAATGTGTTTCTGTGAGAATTTTCGATTATTTTGTGATATACTAATAGAACTGGATATGTTAGGAGATTACACATGAACATTGTGGTTTATTATGAAAAAGACAAAGGCATGCCCGATTTCTACAAGGCTTCTGCCGCCGAGTATGAAAAGCGGTTGTCTCGTTACTGTAAGCTGAAAAAAGTCGCTGTATCCAAGGTGCAGCAAATTAAAAATGTGGGAAAAGACGGCGTCTACACGTTTTCTGTTACCCCCTCTGCCCCTTCGATAAGTTCTGAAGCGCTGTCCGAGCGCATGGAAACGCTTGCGGTATCCGGTTACTCCACTCTTCAATTGGTTTTGGGAACTTACGATGCGGTGGCTTTTGACGATGCGTTTTCGTTAAGCGGTGTCAGCAGTTCCTCGGGGCTCGATTTGACGGTGCTGCTCGAGCAGGTGTATCGGGGGTTTCGGATTATGCGGGGGGAACCGTATCATAAGTGAAGGGGGGGTAGCAAATAGCTAGTTAATAATTTAATAATTTACAATTAGCCTGAATTATTCATGAACCCATGATATCACCAAAAATCGAGCGGATTTAAGTTTTTGCGCTTCATAATGCTTATCATAGAAGACGTCTTCCTGTTTATCACCTAAAAATGGGCAGACTTATCCTGTGGACAATACTTTTCTCGATTTTCAGATTTCAAAGTTCATCAGTTACGTTTATTCCAACTGTGGAAGTCGACGGATGTTCTCAAGAATTTCATAGAACTCATTCTTGTATGGACAACTGCTACACAGTTTGAAATGAATATATCTTGCTGCTTTAACAACCTTTGATGCGATTTTGAGCAGCTTCAATCGAATGGTATCTATCAACATTTTCTTCATGCTTTTAGGTAATACCAATCGTTTAAAGTAATTAAATAGGTTGTATGCTAGGACATGGAGCAGTAGATGATTCGCATTAACGACTTTGTCCTTACTTGGCGTTGATGCAAAGTTGAAGCCACTTTTACCTTCTTTGATGAAGTTTTCCATGGTGCCTCGATGTCGATAGAACTTAATTAGTTCTTCAGGACTGAGATCCATGTTGGTCACAATAAAGGCATACTGATTGGTTAGCTGATTGTACGGTTTCTCGACCTTGACGATAACCCGTCTAGGATAGTCCCATTTACCGGCTTGGTACAAGAACTCATCATAACGGACCACATAATCAATCATGTTATCCTTTGTAGCTTCGGTTATTTCATCATCCAAATGTTTTGCGTGAGCATACAGTATTTTGTTTGCTTTCAAACGTATGGCATAGGATACACCATTGCTTTCACACTGTTTGTACAAGTCTGGTGTTGCAAAACCACTGTCTCCACGGAGGAACAGATGGACATCAGGGTACTTCGTAAAGTATTCATCTAATAAAGGTTGCATGAATTCGCAGACGCCTGTAGAACTATAGGCGGTACCATCTCGAAGCTCTGCTTTGAGAAGATCTCCAGTGAGTCCGTCATAGCAGAGTAAGGGGTGATATCCATGAGCTTGATAGTGGTAATTAAAGCCTTCGCCTTCCTGCTTGCCGTACGTGTTAAGTAGGGTTGAATCAAGATCAAGCAGAACTTGTTCTGGCATTTTAGTCCTGTAGGCCGATGATCTCATATGACGGATGATATCTTCAAACTGTTTGACTGTATCTCCATCCATACGGTTCCAGAACCTCGACAGTGTGGGTTGTGAGGCAAGAGCCTGTTTACCCAGAATACTTTTAAAGACAGGTTCATTGGTCAGTTCGTCTGCATCATTGTCATTAAAGTATCCAGCAAGGATTTGATAAATTAGCTGGGATAGATTTTGATGGTCTTTGTGTTTACGGAAGCTATCATTTTTGTCCGTTACAAACTGGCTGATGTGTTTATTGAAGCCAAACTTATGGGCGAATTCTTTTATGAGAAGCAGCCCCGAATCGGAGGATAAATCGCCTCCATTGAAATTTATTTTGATTTTACTATTGCTTTCGAGCTGAAGTGAACTTACACTAGACATGAAGAGTTTCTCCTTTGTTAGTTTGTGAGTGTGGTAACTTCATTTTAACAAAGTTGGAGCTCTTCTTCTATTTATTTAGGTTTCACTTGATAAGTGAAAAGCAAAAGTAGTCTAAAACACAGTAACTATGCGGTTTTGGGGAGTGTTTCGTGAACCGTCATGAATAATTCAGGATTAGACTATAAAAATGTTAATATGATAGATAGACAAAGTAAAATGAGGAAGATCTATGTTATATAATTTAGATAATGTTAAAATGTATACAGAAAGAATATTAGATAGTTTAAATTTAGAGGGAAATATTAGCGAAATTTTAAATAGCATAGAAAATTTGATTCAGAAAGAATTTTCCACAAGTAATTTAAGTGAACTAATCTTGAGCATCAATAATGAACTTAAAAAGATAGACAAGCCTCTGATTCTAAAAGCAGAGTCTGTTCTCGAATTTAAAATTGATTCTAAAGATGAGATTGATAAGAAAATAAGTATTATTGGCTATGAATTGTATAATAAAAAAAATGCGTTAAGTTTTTTGACAAATCAAAACGTTTGTGAAGATGATAATACAAAAAAAGATTTAAGCGAGTCTGCTAGACCGATAGAATTTGTTGGTGGAGAAGAAGTTAGTGTAGTAAATTTTTTAATGAATGAATATGGTATCGAAAATGATCAAATAACTGAAGTCACTAGTTTAAGTGAATACATGGATTATGTTAAAAATTTAAGTGGTAAAATTGTTTCACGCGGTTATAGCAACTTTAAATATCACTTTTTGCCTTCAGGCCATCGAAGTTTTAATAATGTATATTTTTCTAATTTAGACATTAGAAATTTACAAGCAGAATTTAAAAGAAAAGCAACTCATTATTATCCTGAATTTAAAAATAAAACAGCTTGGGAAATTACAGCATTTGCACAACATTATGGATTACCAACTTATATGCTTGATTTTACTGAGTCGCATTTAGTTTCATTATTATTTTCACTAGAGAATTTAGATAGTACATCCGCTGGAATTGTACTTTTTATAGATTATCAAGGTTATAATTCAAAGTACCATTCTCTTGATTATATTGTAGATTGTAGTGATGTTGACTTTGTGAATTCGAATGGGAATACTACAGATGTAGTTCTTAAAGAAATAAAAATGCCAATATTTGTAAAGTCAGATTCTTTAAATGATCGTATTCATTTTCAAAAGGGAGTATTTCTACTCTTTCCAAATGAAGTTGATCTTAATAAAAATGGTAACTATATGAGAATTAAAGAAGTATCAAAGCATTCGACATTTGTAATAATTCCTCAAAATATTAAAGAAAAACTTATTGAAGAATTATTTAAAATTGGCATGAATTTTGAGAGTATTTATCCGGATTTAGATAATGCTGTACGAAGTATAAAATTTAAAAGTTTCTTAGATGGGAGAGATGGTTAATGGATATTATGAAAATTAAGAAAATATCATTTAATAGACCTTTAATTTCTGTACAAGATATTGTTGCGTTTATTGACAAAGGTGAAAAGTATTTGATTAAAGATTTTGAAGATCCTCTAGAAGTACTTCAAGCAATAATTTTAAATCCTCCATATCAGAGAGAATACAGGTCAAGAGAAAAAGAAGAAAGTCAAATAATTGAATCCATATTATTGAATATTCCGATCCCTGAAGTATTCTTAGTGAAAGTAGATAATGAAACAAGTAATATTAGAAATGTAATGGATGGAAAGCATCGATTAAATGCTATTTATAGATATGTAAAAAATGAGTTTAAGCTTTCTGGTTTAGTTATATTGGATAAAGAAATTTATGAAGGAAAGTTTTTTAAAGATTTAACAATGCAAGATAGAGTAAAAATTTTAACATCACATATATCAGTGTTAGAATTTAGTAATTTGAATAATGATGATTTAGAGATAGAATTATTCAAACGTTATAATCAACAAACAAAGCCTCTTGAAGATCAGGAAATTAGGGCAGCTACTTATCATTCAAAGACTAGTGAGTTTGTTTCTGAATTCGTATTAAAAGAGTTTAAGTGCGAAACATCTCAGCTGTTTTCAATTTATAATATTACTAAAGATAGGAAGGAAAAACAAAAAGTACATCAGCATATTTTTACAATATTATCTGTACTTGAAAACGGTTTTGCAGTAGTAAGTGGAAGATCACCTGAACTAGCAGAAAAATATATGCATAAGAAAAGAGATGAATACTTAAATGGTAATGAAAATACAGATGCTACTAGAAAACTTTTTGATGACTTTAACAATATGATGATTTTCATCAATTCCAAAATTGCATTTCCGTTTTCTGCGGAGTTATTTTCAGATGTTAATTCTAGAAATTATAAATTTCAGATTGGAATTGCAATTTACTTAGCTGCACTATATCACTATTTTGAAATTAAAAAAGATTTAAAGTTTTTTGACGAGTTACAAGTTTTTTTTGAAAAAACTCTATTTTTTGATACAACTTACTCTGGATCGAGTACAAATATTAAAAGAATTATTGCAGATTTTACTAATTATGATTTTTCAAAGAATGAATCTATTATTCCTAAAAAAAGATTTCATTACTTTAAAAGAGGAGTTGACTGATAACACTTCATTATTTGAAAAATAATAGGACTTTAGGTATCTAACATGAATATTTGATGACAAGCCACCACACTCTAATAAGTATTTTATAAGTAAGCGTCAAACAGAAGGCACATATTCAAACAGAACAGTCTCTGCTAAAATCATCTTAGAAATGAGGTGAATCCCAATGAAACGCGAAGCAAATAAAGCAAAGTGGCATGGTCTAATCAATGAGCAAACAGCAAGTGGTCAAACTCAAGCTCAGTGGTGCGCGGAAAACGCTATTAACATTCATAATTTTAGGTACTGGAAAAGCCGCCTGACCTCTGAACGTGACAAAATACCTAAAAGTAATTTTGAATTTGTGTCCTTAAAGCCATCTGTAAAATCAAGTAAAGCACTAACAGTCCGTATAGGATCAGCCAGTATTGAAGTTCACGACGCCGCAAATCTATCCTTACTTGAGGCTATTGTAAAAGTGTTGATGCATTATGCTTAGCAAATATTCATCCTACAAAGTTTACTTAGCACTGGGACCAACCGATCTCAGAAAATCTATCGATGGCCTTTCGATAATCGTTCAAGAAAAATTCAGTCTTGATCTCTTCTCACGAAGTCTGTTTGTCTTCTGTAATAGAAGACGTGATAAAATCAAGATTCTTGAGTGGGATCATACGGGCTGGCTACACTACAAACGTCTTGAGAGAGACCGTTTTCAGTGGCCTGATCATGCGAAGATTCACATCTTGAAGTGGATGAGCGTGCATTCAGATGGTTGCTTGACGGATTAAACATTAGAGAACGTCATGCGCACAAACCGTTAAACGAACGACAAATTATATAGTCTCAGAAAACAGTCAAATATTTATGTTTTCTGAGATTTATCTCTTTTTTTGAGCCGTAAATTTTGATATAATAAACGTATGAAAACTATAAAAAACACGACATCACATACAACTTCATCAAGTGACAAAAATACTCAAACACTTGAGCAAACCATTGCCAAGCAAGCACTAGAAATAGAAGCTTTACAAGCAAAAGTGACTCACTATGAAGAGCTTTTTCGTCTAAATCAACACCAGAAATACGCAGCTTCAAGTGAACAGACAAATCCAGAACAGCTTAGTTTTTTCAATGAGGCAGAAAAGGCGTCTGCACAAAAAAGCGAAGAACCTCATACGGAAGTGATTCTTAAAAATCGTAAGAATGGACGTTCAAAATCACGTAAAACTTATGACGACCTGCCTGTTGAAGAAGTACATTACACACTGTCAGAAGATCAGATGGATTGTCCAAACTGTGAAGGCACTTTGCACGAAATGAAGACAGAGATTCGAAGAGAACTTAAAATCATTCCAGCGCAGGTTAAAGTCGTTCACCACATCCGTCAGGTTTATGCTTGTAGATGCTGTGATAAAGAGGGCACTGAAGGGACGATTGTAAGAGCACCTATGCCAAAGTCTCTTATGCTAGGCAGCATGGTTTCACCGTCTCTTCTGGCCTTTATTATGGAGCGCAAATACAATCAGCATTTGCCACTATACCGCCAAGAGAAGGCCTTTGAAAACTTTGGCATCGATATTTCAAGACAGAATATGGCCGCTTGGATAATGTATGGCGCAAATAATTGGCTGAGGCCACTTTATGAACGTATGCATGTTTTTCTTAAAAACGAGCTTGTCGTCCATGCCGATGAAAGTCCTCTGAAAGTCATTGATGAGAAGAAGAATTCAAAAGGCTACATGTGGCTCTATGCGTCAGCTAAAAGTGCCATGCACCCTATGTTTTTATACGATTATCAATCCTCTAGATCTCAGAAAAATCCACAGAAGTTTCTTGAAGGATTTTCAGGGTATCTTCAAACAGATGGCTATAGTGGCTATAATGCGGTCGAAAATGTCACGCAGGTGGGATGTCTGGCTCATGCACGCCGTAAATTTAATGATGCCCTAAAGGCGCTTCCAGAAGATGCTGAGCTTTCGAGGACCAAATCCAGTGAAGGCCTTAGGTTCTGTAATCAGATATACCATTATGAAAAGCAGTATATGAATTTAACGCCAGAGGAACGTTTTAAAAAACGGCAAGAGGCTGTTAAACCTGTTCTTGACGCTTGGAGGTCATGGCTTGAAGAGCAAAATCGCTGCACACTTCCGAAGAGCAAGCTTGGAGAGGCTGTTAAATACTGCCTTAATCAATGGGATAAGCTCATTAACTTCATGCTTGATGGACATATTGCAGTCGATAACAATCTTGCAGAGCGTGCCATTAAACCTTTTGTAATTGGGAGGAAAAATTACTTGTTCTCAAGATCGCCTAAAGGTGCTCAGGCAAGTGCGATGAGTTATTCCATTATTGAAACGGCTAAAGCCAATAAGCTCAATCCGTTTTTCTACTTAACCTATTTATTCAAGCAGCTTCCAAACATCGATATCGAGGATGATAAAGCTTTGGACGCTTTGTTGCCATGGGCAAAATCTATACCAGATGAGATCTGCAATACTGCGGACAAACAAGACTAGAACTCTTACGCCAGCCAATTCTCTTGGGTGGCTTTTTTAGTTTACTAGGCTCGCCATCAGATTTCAATGTGTGACCTGCTTTACGCTTACAATTAGAATAAACTAATAACCTTAAGGAGGCCACGAATGCCAAGTAAAAGACCAAGAAGAAAGTTCACAGATGAATTCAAAAATCAAATGGTACAGTTATACCTCAATGGCAAATGCAAATCTATGATTCTCAAAGAATATGAACTTACCCCCTCTTCACTAGATCGATGGATATCGCAGCATCAGCAGTCGGGTTCTTTCAAAGAAAAAGACAACAGGAGTGATGCTGAAAACGAATTAATCAAGCTTCGCAAAGAAAATGAACATCTGAAGATGGAAAATGACATTTTAAAGCAAGCAGCTCATAAGTTTACTTCGTAAACCGCTTTCAGCGCCGGTATCTTCCGGTATCTACTGATATTAGGACGAAAGTAGAAGTCATTAAAGCGAATACAGACAAATACTCGATATCAGCAATGTGTGCCGTCCTTAACCTATCTCGAAGTACTTACTATTATGAAATAAAAGTCAACGTAGAAGATGAAGCTTTAGCCCAAGATATCATAAAAATATTCAAAGAAAGCAGAAACAATTATGGCACTCGTAAAATCAAGAAAAAACTAAATGACGAAGGCAAAGTCGTTTCAAGGCGAAAAATCGGAAGAATTATGCGGGAAAATGGTCTAGTTTCAACCTATACAATTGCGCAATACAAGCCTTCTAAAAAGCCTTCAAATGAAGATTTAACTGCTAACGAAGTCAAACGAGAGTTCTCAAATAGAGAGCAATTAGAAGTCGTTGTAAGTGATCCGACTTACGTCAGGGTTGCAGGAAAATGGAATTATGTCTGTATATTAATTGATTTATTCAATCGAGAAATTATTGGCTATAGCGCTGGTCCAAAGAAGGACGCAATCCTTGTTTATCAAGCTTTCTCACGGATAAACGCAAATTTGAATGATATTTCGATATTCCACACGGACCGTGGCAGTGAGTTCAAAAACAATGTAATTGAAGGGCAGATCGAAACATTTGATATAAAAAGATCTCTGAGTTAAAAGGGTTGTCCATACGACAATGCGGTTGCTGAAGCCACTTTCAAAGTATTTAAAACAGAGTTTTCAAATCGGTATATATTCAAGTCGCTAGATGAACTTAGCATCGAATTAGCAGATTATGTGAATTGGTATAATAACATAAGAATCCACTCAACACTAGGCTACCTGACGCCTATAGAATTTAAAAGAACTACCCTTAAGAAAATTGTCTAATAAAGTGTTGACAATCCAGCCCCATTTCTTACTTGACATATACAATTGATAATACTTCAATAAATGCTTTATACGTAAGCATTTATAAATTAGATAATTCTTGTTTCACGCTGTGCGTTTTCCATGTCGTAATAGACACCTTTTTTATTCAAGAGTTCAATTAACTTCCCATGTTCTACAACCTCACCCGATTTTATTACTGCAATCTTATCAACCTTATGAGCTAGAGTTAATCTATGAGATACTATTATAGAAATCTTATCTAATTTAATTGCATCTAGAAGATCTACTAGTCTTGACTCTGCATGAGCATCTAAAGCAGAAGAAGGTTCATCCATTAAAACAATCTTTCCCTCAAAATGGATTGATCTTGCAATTGCTAGCAACTGCTTCTCACCACCTGATAACTCAATCGCATTATCATGTAAATCTTTACCTATATACATATTATTACAACAACATAAATCAACAAATTTTTCTGATAATCCAACTTTTTTTATTGCATTAGTCACATCACTTTCTTCCGTCAAATCAGCACCTTTAAATGCTATATTTCCAACAATGTTTGTTTTGTAAATATTAAAGGATTGCAACACCGGTTGAAAAGATCTTCTTAAACTCTTTAAATTATAATCTTTAATATTCGAGCCATTAATCAAAATTGCTCCTGAATCAACATCATAAAATCTCATTAAAAGTTTTAATATTGTAGTTTTGCCTTCACCATTTTCACCAACTAGAGCAAGAGATTCTCCTCTATTCACTTTAAATGAAATATTTTTTAAAACCGAATCCTCACTATATGAAAACGCAACATTTTTAAACTCTATTGATTCAACTTTATCTAATGTAACATCTCCATCTACCAGATTGGTTTTATACTCTATGAACTCCTTAAATTTATCTATATATCGACTATGTTTATCAAATACAACCAATCTTTTATTTATCTTACCAAGGTTTGAACTTAGAGCTAGTAATGAAGCCTGTACAGCTAAAAATTCTCCAGGACTTATACTCTTAGTCTCAATAACGTTATACGCTAAATAAAGTGTAACAATAATGTTTTTAGGTTCATACAGAAAGTCACTAAATAAATACATTCTCATTAGTTTCCCAAAATAAGAATTGTGAATATATAAAATATCGCTATTATTCTCATTAAACTTATTCATGTAAAATTCAGACATTTTTGTTAATCGCATTTCTTTTGCAAACTTAACGTCTTTACATATTTTTACAACGTAGTCTTGAAATCTTCTCTTCCTTTCTAGTTCAATATCCTTCTTTGCTTCTAGTTTACCTATAATTATACGTAATCTACTATCTAATAAAATAGGTATAATAATAAGTAATATCAACTTAAAATCTACAATCAATGCATAAGATGTTGTCAATATAATTGTTAATATTGTACTTACTAATATTGAAATGTCTTGAAGTAAAATCAAACTATTTTCATTTATGCGCTTAGATGTGATTACATAACTATCAAAGTATTCAACGTTATCATAACAACCTAAGTCAACAGTGGCTGCCTGTTTATTAATAATAGAGTTAAAGTATTTTTCTAACTTTAACTTTTCATTTTCTAACACATAATGTTTATAATAATTGCATACAACTATTTTAGCTGATTTTAAAATCATCCCGATTAATATAACTGCAATTATACTTCTAATAGAACTATTTGTCGTAAGACTATCAATAATATATTTCAATATTAGTACATTCACCAAAAAAAATTCAGTAACTGTTATTACCATACTTAATAATTCGAAAAAAACTATTTTTCTACTTGCTTTCATTAAATGATGTAAAATATATTTAAGATTCATGAAAATTATACTGTAATTCTTCATTTATAGTCTCCTCATATTTACTCATTTGTGCTTTGTACATTTTTGAGTAGTTGCCATCTAATTGCATCAACTCTTCGTGATTACCAAATTCCGTTATTTTTCCAGCCTTTAAAAAATATATTCTATCTGCATTTTTTATTGTAAATAATTTATGAGAAATGATTATAACGGTCTTATTAGTATTTTCTTTCATAAATCTATCATATAACTCATATTCTGAATGCGGATCTAAAGCACTTGTCGGCTCATCCATAATAATTATATCTCTATTTTTATAGAAAGCTCTAGCTATTGCCATTCTCTGATACTGTCCCTTTGACAGTTCAATACCTTGATCGCTGAATTCTTTAGTTACTATAGTATCTAATCCAGCATCCATTTTTTCAACTTTCGATCTTAGTCCTGCCACTTCTAATGATTTTGAAATTTGGAAATCTGAATTTTCTTCCTCAAATCCCATTTTAATATTTTCAGAAATAGAACATGCAAAATGATTAAAATCCTGCAAAACAACAGAATACATGTCTCTATATGAACTGATTTCTAACCTATCTACATCAATATCATTTAAAAAAACACTGCCAGAATAATTATTATATAAGCCCAATATTATCTTTGTTAAAGTAGTCTTTCCCGCCCCATTTTCACCAACTATTGCAATTTTATCACCACACTTTATATCCATATCAATTTTGTTTAAAACAAATTTCTCTTCTCCTGGGTATTTGAAGGATAAATTATTTAGAACTAATTTTTCAAATGGTTTATCTATTTTAATGCCCTCACGGTTCTCAACAACACTCTCAAAATTCATATAATCATAAAAGTAATCTGAGTAAAAAGAAAATTCCTTCATAGTGGGTAAAACATTAACCAAAGAACTCATTCTAGTAACTAATTGGTAAACAATTGCAGTAGATGGAATAAGGGTGCTTACATCTGCTAGACCATTAGAAATGTTCAATATCACATAGAATAAAACTCCGAAATAGATAATAACTTCTAGTGCTCCTTCACTTATTGCTGTCAATACGTAAATACGTTTCTGCGCCTTTGTTATAATTTTTGTAAGTAAACTATAATTTTCATCTAACTCACCATCAAAGTAATTTTTAATATCAAAAATCCGTATTTCCTCTGCATGAGATTTTGATAAAAAGAGACTGTTAATATAATCTATTTTTCTTTTATATGAGATAACTTTTTTTTCTTTTTGCAATAAGATATCTTTTTTATAAAGATTTAGTTTTAACAATAATGGTACAACCAACATAGAAAATGCAATTATTTTTAAGTCTATTGTAACCGCAAAGATTACACATAAAGCAATCGCAACTATGTTGGACACATAAAATGCAAAATATACAGTAGAACTAATTAGTGTGTTATAGAACTTGTCTTGTACTAAAAAATGAAGATGCATAAAGTCAGAAGATGCATATTCTTTTAAATCGACCTTTGTTGACTTTTCACTTATCAAGCATATCAGTCCAGATTTTATCTTTTGCTTTGCTATAGGATCAACCCTTGCATAGTATAAAGAGTTAACAAAACCTAAACAAAGAGCAAGGAGACCTACTATTGCTACTCCAAGATAAACCTCTTCTATGACAATTTCTCCAATAATACCTTGGTATACTAACTGAACTACGTATACTGATGATAAAACTATGTTTACCGCACCTAAAACATATTGTAGAAGTGTAAAAACTACCCAAGTAGGTGCCCATTTAAATGATAACTTTAATAGTCTAAAATAATTAATTACTGTGCTATACATTTTTACCCGCTTCCAATATTGGCTTTAAATCTTCGAATCCATATCTTTCAACATAGCGTCCTTGCAATCCATCGCATACCTTGAAATATTTACATAAGTTACACAATGGGCTCTTTTGCTTTGAACTTTCCTTCCTAAACCTAGTTTCTTTAAAATCTCTCATATATGGACCGACGCTTAAATGAGGAAACATTGACATTTTCTCTTTAGTGTCATTTAATTTATCGTATCCATACAATTTTTCATATTTCTCTCCCATTATACAAATAGGAATCCCCGTTACCATACTCTTGATATTACTATTCCAAATAGCATCAATTGTTTTTCGTAAGTATGATTCAGCCTCAGTTAAGCTAAGTTCAATCATGCTTTCATAATTAGTTGTTTGACTAGATAACTGTAAACCCGATAGAGCAAGATAATCAACATCAGGATATTTTTTTGAAACTAAATTCACAATACTTACGTTATCTTGACATGTAAATCTTGACATTAATAAACGTAATTCAATTAAAGTATTCAACTTATATTTGCGTTTAATATAAAAAAGATTATCTAATGCCGTCATTAACTGGTCAAAACTACCTTTTACTCCTGTCATTTCGTCATGAAATCTTGCTTCGCTACCATATATAGGTATAGCAATTCTATCAACTCCGCGCATTAGAATGTCTACAAGAAAATCTGGATTGGCGAAATGCAAACCATTCGTTGTAATATAAATATAATAACCGCCACTTTTCAAAAGACTAATAATTTCATTAATTCTAGGATGGAGTAATGGTTCTCCACCAGTAATAAATGCGGCTTTGTGTTTTTCATCTTTATACTTTTCCATTAGTTCTTTTACAAAGTCATACTCAAGATTGGTAGCGTTATAAAGATGATTATTATCCGCTATACAAAATCTACATTTCAACTCACAGTAATTATTCACTTCCAAAAATAGTTTCATATTAAACTCCTTAAAAATTCTTCAAAACTAGTGTATTTAAACTCTCCATAGATTTAACAATCATATATGGAATTATTTCCTTATAATACTCACAATATGGACTCTCGGCTAATACTTCTGAACTGTTGTTAATTGCCCCTGTACATCCTCCGCCACCACAGAAAACAGCGAATGCACAATCAGAACATATACTTATATTCTCACATCTTCTCTCTTTTGCTTTGCAATTTTGCCCATTAATAAAAGCTGTTTTCAGATTGTCTATTGTGCCTATCTTATTACTGTTATCAAATAAACTATAATAGTATGTGCAAGGATATATATATCCATTAAAATCCACTGTTATAGTTTCTGTTCCAGCACCACATGGTGATTTTGTACAAACTGAAGAGTGAAAATTTCTATAGAATACTCTATCACGAAGAACCCTTAGATTACCTTCATAGCAAATTTCAAATGGCTTCTTATTCATTTGAAAATTCTTGTTTATTGTATTGTTGACAATTGATTTATTCAGTTCAGTATATTTATTTAGATTCACTACCAAATCTGACAACACGCTACCTTTGCCAATTGGATATAATGGATTAAATGAGACTCCTCTATTATTAGAAGATTCTTCAAGGTAAAAGCTATAAAGATTATCAACATTATTATTGGATACTACTGAGAGTATCCCAAAAGGAATATTTGATTTTTCAAGATTTTCTTTTGTTCCTTCAATCTTTTTATTTACACAATTATCGTTAAACCTTCCGATATTTTCTTTATTGCTAGAACCATCATGACTTATTCCAAGACTTATATTATTATCTTTAAAAAATTTAATCATTGATTTAGTCATTATTGTACCATTAGATTGAATCGAGAAGTTCAAATTTGATCCAAGCTTCTTATAGTACTCAACAGCTTCTCTTATTTCACTAAAAGAAAGCATTGGTTCACCACCTTGAAAAAGTACTTTGAATTGATCATTACCTCTATATTCTATTAAAGAATCGATAATTCTAATGATCATCTGAGTTGAAATGAGCTCTCCTTTATTTCCAGAAGACATATAACAGTATTCACAACTTAAATTACAAACATTTGATGTAAGTATAATTAACACCTTACCATTTTCAACTTCATTTTGAATGTGTTCTTGGTTCAACATATCATAATTCAATCTAATATACCGCACTATTTTCTCAGGAAAATATTTATCTAATTCATCAACTGAGTTAATTCTTATTGTTTTCTTATGATCCAAATCATTTGGATACTTCATGCTTATCCATCGACCTGTTTTCTCATTAATAATTATTGAACATTCTTTATATGAACACAACTTCATTGTGCCTCCTAACAAAAATCTATCACAGATGTATCTGTATAATTGCTTGTTTCTATCACAGTAATACTATGCGTTACACTCTGTTTATCAGAAGTTAACTCTTCTTTACTTTTCAAGTTTGTGTTTCCACAATTACTCCTCAATATCTCACCAGGACTTCTATCGCCACAAACAAAGTCATGTGATCTTTGAAACTCATTATCCAAATTAATTTCGTAAAATTTTTCACTATATTTTAATGGTATTTGACTATTAGTACAGAGAATCATTTTATTAAATAAACTTTGATTTTCAAATAATATACCTAATGAATCAGAGTCATCAATTTCATCTATAATTAGTGTTATTGGTATTATATTATTTTCATTTATGTGCTTAGAAATAGCTATTAATCTTTTCGCAACAACGACCCTATTCTTTGGATTTACACCTGCTTGAAATATTTTGGGTTTATATTTTATGCTACTATATATTTGCTTTAGCAAAGTAGATTTACCATAGTCGTATGATCCCTTAATAAGTATAAATTTACTACTATTCGAAAGTACTCTATACTTTAAATCATCTAGAATATCTGTCAATTCCAACAATATCACTCTCCTTAATCACTTTTGATAACTTAACCAAAACCTCCTTATTAGTTTTTAGGAGTTCAATAATTGTATTTCGTACATCATAACCCGACTGCTTTGATAAGATTGCTGATGATTTCATTAAGTTGTATGTGTAGCAGTTTAATTCTTTTGAGATGTATTTAATGTTATTATCAATTTTTGGTAGTAAATCATATCTCCTGTCAATTCCTTCACGAAAAGGTAGTTTCATTTGATTCTCCAAATCAATAAGTTTTACCACTTCCGGAATAATGAATTCTGTGTACAAAAACCTCCACACCTCTAAAATACAATGAACTTTTTCATCAATTATTCCTTCACTCTTAAATAATAAATCTTGATTAAAAACAAAATTTGATGCTATTAAGTAATCTAATTGTTTATACAACCTAATTTGATTTGTACTTTCATTAGCCATGATAAAATGAAGTTTTATCCTCACATCTAAATCCTTCACTTTATTTAGTACTTCATATGATTTTGGATCGTTAAAATCAATATATAACTCAATATTGTGTAGCGACGTTAACATATTTTTTAAAACGCAATAATTATCTAGCAAGTTTCTATAACAACAATTTATACTAAATGTAACATTGTATTTCTCACTTGACATGTTTAGCATGTCGACTATACTAGAAAATCTATTGCCATTTGATAAAATATTAAGGTCAACTATACTAATTTTCCTCGTTTTCGCATATTTGGAAACAATCTCTATTTCATTGTATAGCTCTGGGTTACTATTACTATCAATTGAGTTGAGAAGTCTCTCACAATCAGGGCATTTTTCTGTGCATATTCGTGAATTAACTATTTCACATAGCCCACCATTCAAAACTATTGAATTTAAATATGTAGAACTCAATGTTTCTTTTTTTCTAGCTACAATAACACTACTTTCACCAATAACAAGCTTCTCGTCAAATCTAGCATTTTTAAGGCGTTCAGTTATTAAATTAAAATCTGAACCGACAATAATCGGATAATCAAGCATTTTAATCTGGCTCTTAGTCCTTTCATAACTTTTTTTTCTTATAAACCACAGTAATTGTGGACATAAACCCTTAATTATTTTAATGAATCTTTGAGTTGAGTGGATGTTCGACTCATTTACAGAATAAATGATATTATCAATATCAGCTAATTGCATTGACAAATCATCTTCACTATAACTCTCTAATCCCATCACTATTTGCTTAGTAGAATATCCTTTCAAAATAAGATAGTCCATTAACATTCGCATCTCATGGTTTTCTTTAACATAATAATTAAAATTCTTGTCATTTTTACATTCAACAATCAATATTTTCTTCATTATAACTCCAACTCCTAAAGCTAAACTTAGTCCATGTGTTAAACTCATCTACAATTGTGGCAAAATCACATTTGTATACTTTGCTAAAAATATACTCTAAGTTATTACTATTCATTGAATAGGCTTCGTCAAATTTGCCAACATTATACTTTTCAATAATATATCTACAAAATAATCCATAAATAATAGCGGTTTCTTCATCAAAGCTTTGATCAAATTGTATAGACTCAATTATATCGAACTTTAAATTATTAATATCTTTTATTCTTTCTATGTAGTATTTTCTTTCAAAAAATGCTTCTGCAATGCCCTCTCTAAAAAGAACATGAACAAGATGATTCGCTTTGGTTGCATAAATAGAATGAATGATTTCATGTGCTAATTGCTGACTGTCAATATTATCATTAAAGCAAAAGATACATTTCGTTTTTGCATCCACAAAAAAACTTCTTTTAAGTAACTTGTATATTACATGAGTTTTATTCAACCAGTATAGTCTTAAATTTGTAAAACCGTTATTTGAGAGTATAAAATATGTACTTATTGAATCTAAAGCTGTATGAACATGTTCTTGAATCTCCAATTCATTTCGACTTACATTTTCTGAAAACACTTTCACTTTATTTATTTCATACTCATTTAGATTATCAAAACTTATGAGATTTTCAAGATAATTCGATAAGTAACAGAAATAAAATTTATTATTTTTACTTACTATTGTGTAAGTTTTCTTTTCTTTTGGTTTATGTGAGTCAGAATACATCTGTTCAACAATCAAGAAAGTTAAACTACTCAAAGTAATCTTTTTTAATATGTTTACTTTTCTACAATTGCTATTTTTTTCTTTGAATATTTCAAAACTTGTTCTAAACATCTCTCTTGACAACGGATCCCAATACTCAATACATTTCTTATCATATTGAATCAGTCCAGAAAAAAAACTCGTTATTATTTTTTCCACTTACAAGCTCCTAAACTAAAATCGATAAAAAAAGTGAGAGTAACCTCTCACTTTTGATAGTCCCTAGAGTACTCACTATCGAAATAACAAAGATTAAACTCTAAGAACAATTACATTTCTTTTGTTAATGATTCCTCAGCTTCACCTTATTTTGTTCACAACTTGTTGCAATAATTAATTATTTATATTGCTATACATCTATGATCAGAAACCATAGCTCACTATTAGCTTATATTATTTTAGCCACATACATATAATTTATGTAAGTATAATTGAACAGACTGTTTCAAATCAAGAGTGCAAATACACCTAATTCTCAACAACAAGTAAAAGCTAGATAATGATAACTCTAAGTAGGTGAAACAGTATTATTTGTCCAGTGTACCATTAATGCATCTTGGTCGAACTCAGGCATCAAATCTGTAATATCTTTAACATTTTTGAACTGATTGACTAACTCATCAATTTTAGACTCTAAATTTTTGTTTCCCATATACTCGCCTCCTTATAAATATTTTAATTAAATAGATTTATGCAAAAAATCTGATTAATTACATTAATTATATTATATTATTTTCTTTAAATTGTCAATATATATTTATATTGTACACTTAAGTGTATGATTCACATGTGATAATGTCTTAAGTAATCAAACGTGATTTTGTCCCAAAAGATATAATGCTATAATAATACCTCAGTGAATGAAAGCATCGAGGTAAATCAAATGACAAAGGTAGAATTACGTATGAATGAAAGTTTAAAATATGAAATCATTAAAAAGCTCGTCGATACGAATGGCAATAAAAAAACAGCTTCACTTAAGCTAGGCTGTAGTATTAGAACGGTTAATCGATTAATCCAGGGCTATCGGTCAGAAGGGAAAGACTTCTTTGTCCATGGAAACCGTGGAAAGAAACCCGTTCACGCCCTGTCTAGCGAAACTAAAACGTTGATTTTAGGACTTTACAGGACCAAGTATCCCGATGCGAATTTCGCTCATTTTACTGAAATCCTAGCAGAGCAAGAACACCTTTTTCTTTCTCCAACTACTGTAAAAAATATCCTTATGGAACAAGATGTTTTATCTCCCAAGGCTCACAGGTCAACAAAGAAAGCCCTTCGTAAAAAATTAGAAGCCCAAAAGAAAAAGACTACTTCTAAAAGGGACATGGCGATTATTCAGCACAAGATCGTTGAACTCGATGAAAGCCACCCTAGAAGACCTAGATCCGCCTACTTTGGAGAAATGCTTCAGATGGACGCTTCAGTCCACATCTGGTTTGGCGGCGTCAAAACCCACTTACACGCTGCTATAGACGATGCCACAGGGCGAATCGTGGGGGCTTACTTTGACCACCAAGAAACACTTAAAGGCTATTACAATGTCTTTCATCAAATTTTAACGACCTATGGTATCCCAAACTTGTTTTACACTGACAGAAGAACTGTTTTTGAGTACAAACAAAAAAAGGCCCCTTCACTTGAAAAGGACACCTTCACTCAGTTTTCTTACGCTTGCCATCAACTGGGGGTAGATATAAAAGTAACAAGCGTTCCACAGGCCAAAGGACGCGTAGAACGCTTATTCCAAACACTACAATCACGACTGCCGATCGACTTAAGAAACGCAGGCGTATCAAGCGTAGAGCATGCCAACGAATTTCTGAACTCCTACATAAAGAAATTCAATGACAAGTTTGCTCTGCCTTTTGATAATAACAAATCTGTGTTTGAAACGCAACCGTCTGATGAAAAAATCAATCTAACGCTTGCGGTAATTGCTGAGCGCAAAATTGATACAGGCCATTGCATTAAATTTGAAAATCAATATTTTAAACTGATAGATGACAGAGGCCTCCCTATTTATTACCACAAAGGCACTCCGGCTGTCATTATTAAAGCTTTTAACAGCTGCTTGATGGCCTCTGTCAACGAGAACGTTTATGAACTCGAACTTATCCCTTCTCATCTAAGAAAATCTAAGAACTTTGATTTTGAGGACGAGTTCGAGGCTCTTCCTAAAAAACGCAATATCCCTTCCATGATACATCCATGGCGGAAGAGCGCCATCAAGAAATTTATCAAAACACACTATGCTCAACACAATTATACTTTTGAGGACATCATTAACACTCAAGAAAACTTTTTCTCCGCTAATTAACAAAGCACCAGCTTTTTACTGGTGCTCATGTTTGATTTATTTTGGGACATTTTCAAAAGTGATTGACATATATATTTATATTGTACACTTAAGTGTATGATTCACATGGATAGGCTATACTTAACTGGACAGATTTCTTAAGGTGAATTAGAATAAACTAATAACCTTAAGGAGGCCACGAATGCCAAGTAAAAGACCAAGAAGAAAGTTCACAGATGAATTCAAAAATCAAATGGTACAGTTATATCTCAATGGCAAGTCCAAATCTATGATTCTCAAAGAATATGAGCTTACCCCCTCTTCACTAGATCGATGGATATCGCAGCATCAGCAGTCGGGTTCTTTCAAAGAAAAAGACAACAGGAGTGATGCTGAAAACGAATTAATCAAGCTTCGCAAAGAAAATGAACATCTGAAGATGGAAAATGACATTTTAAAGCAAGCAGCGCTGATATTAGGACGAAAGTAGAAGTCATTAAAGTGAATACAGACAAATACTCGATATCAGCAATGTGTGCCGTCCTTAACCTATCTCGAAGTACTTACTATTATGAAATAAAAGTCAACGTAGAAGATGAAGCTTTAGCCCAAGATATCATAAAAATATTCAAAGAAAGCAGAAACAATTATGGTACCCGTAAAATCAAGAAAAAACTAAATGACGAAGGCAAAGTCGTTTCAAGGCGAAAAATCGGAAGAATTATGCGGGAAAATGGTCTAGTTTCAACCTATACAATTGCGCAATACAAGCCTTCTAAAAAGCCTTCAAATGAAGATTTAACTGCTAACGAAGTCAAACGAGAGTTCTCAAATAGAGAGCAATTAGAAGTCGTTGTAAGTGATCTGACTTATGTCAGGGTTGCAGGAAAATGGAATTATGTCTGTATATTAATTGATTTATTCAATCGAGAAATTATTGACTATAGCGCTGGTCCAAAGAAGGACGCAATCCTTGTTTATCAAGCTTTCTCACGGATAAACGCAAATTTGAATGATATTTCGATATTCCACACGGACCGTGGCAGTGAGTTCAAAAACAATGTAATTGAAGGGCTGATCGAAACATTTGATATAAAAAGATCTCTGAGTCAAAAGGGTTGTCCATACGACAATGCGGTTGCTGAAGCCACTTTCAAAGTATTTAAAACAGAGTTTTCAAATCGGTATATATTCAAGTCGCTAGATGAACTTAGCATCGAATTAGCAGATTATGTGAATTGGTATAATAACATAAGAATCCACTCAACACTAGGCTACCTGACGCCTATAGAATTTAAAAGAAATACCCTTAAGAAAATTGTCTAATAAAGTGTTGACAATCCAACATGTTAAATTTCTTAAGTAATCAAACGTGATTTTGTCCCAAAAGATATAATGCTATAATAATACCTCAATGAATGAAAGCATCGAGGTAAATTAAATGACAAAGGTAGAATTATGTATGAATGAAAATCTAAAATATGAAATCATTAAAAAGCTCGTCGATACAAATGGCAATAAAAAAACAGCTTCACTTAAGCTAGTGTCCTGTAGCGTTCATAATTGAGAAAATTGCATAATTTATAACCGTTGATTTAACAAGTTTTTAAAGAATCAAATAAGGAAACTTCACCCCAAACGTCGAATTATATAAGTGACAGCAAACACAATCCAAACGAAGGAGGAAGTTTCCACTTATGTATATTTGACAAACATGTCTATTTTCCTTTGAAGAAATCATGAACTTTCAGCAAGAAACGAAATTGGAATTAATTCTTGCTCAGATCAACATCTCACCTTTGGTTGCGGCATTATCTAAACAGAGTCATTTGAGAGGTCCAAAAGGTTACAGAGTCGCACCGATGATTTACGCATTAATTGCAAAGCAAATTCTGAGAATTTCGACCACCAGCGAGTTGGTGAGACAGTTGAAAGAGAACCCAGTGTTACGTTATAACTGTGGTTTTGAGGTATTATCCAAAGTACCATCAGAAGCCACTTTCAGCAGATTCGCAAAAAAGCTGTCAGAATCAGATGTGTTGCTGAAACTATTCGGTGATTTAGTGTTCATGCTAAAGAATTAGGAATTGTTGATGGTAGTCATATTTCAATAGACTCTACTAAGGTAAGTGCTTTCTCACCATCGTACTATACAATGGACTCCGATTATGATTATAAATCCGTTTATGATGCCATAATTAATCAGTTTAAAGCAATCCCGATTATTGCATATAATCCAAGGGGCAGTCGTACTGCACCAGAAGGGCTTGATGATAGTTTGCATCCAACATGCTCTGGAGGTAACAAGCTTGTTTATTGGGGACTTGATGGCGATTACATGAAATTCAGATGTCCACACATTTTGGGAAAGTGCATTTGTCCACATGGTAGCGCATGGTGTTGGTCAAGCAATTACGGATACACACTCAAAATAAACCGTAAAGAAAATCCACGGCAGATAGGATATCCTTTGAAATCTTCCGAGATGTGGAGAGACCTATACAGCAAGCGAACTTCAGTTGAACACTGTAATAGTCGACTAAAAACAATCTTGAATCTAAATGCCATCAGATCGAAAAGGATCAAAAAAGCAACAACTCATGCATTATTGAGTTGTATTGCATTGGTTGCGGGAACCATAGCATCAAAAGTAAAAAATAAAAGAAAAGAGGAGCTCTTAGTATCATATATGAACAACAAAAAATTGAAATTTGAAAGCATGGCAGGTGCTGTTACTTAGGATTAAGCCTTTTTCTCAAATTATCGAGATAATTATGCAAGAGTATCAATTATTTCAGCACTGCCTAGGTGCTGCAAATCAATGATCCCTACAGCCCCCTACTCCCTTATCAAAGTCAATCCTATCATCTTTGTTGACATAATAATCCGTTTTGCCCATTTGACAAGCATTATAAATTTTACATCTTTTAATATCTTTTAAATCTAAATTGATCCTAGAAGTGCTCTTGCTATTGTTGCAGGCATTTAACCCTTCCAAATACTTATTCACTAACGCTGCAGCGTTTGCATTTTCCTTTAAACACCCAGCAACGCCAAAGCCTTCGTACGAATTTCTCCTTCATATCAAACCGCAAGTAAGACCTTGCTCAAAAACTTCTTTCTATCCTTCGCTTTTCCCGTAGATGTGGAGCCATTGTTCAACCATTTCACTCTTTTTAATCCTATGCCTTTGAGTGTAAGATTAATAAAGAGTCTTTTAATTGGGTTACCTAAAAGAAATAGGTACCAAGTAGGGTATTCAGAGGTCGTAATGACCGTTGTTTTTTTGATGTGAGTTAGCAAACCTTTCAATCCAGATTTGGTTTCCTTATATGCAAAGTTCTTTAACATTATTTTGTCAAAAAAGCCTTTAAGGATTGCAGGCGTATCATACCACCAGACAGGAAAAATTATGATGACTTCGTCGGATTGCATCAACATATCCTGATACATCCCCACCTTCTCATCAGACGATTCACCTTTAGAAAAGAGTGAAAGGTCTCTCTCAGTTAGAGTTGGGTTAAAACCATCCTTATTTAAATCGATAACCTGATACTGCTTCTTTCTTGTTTCAAGTTTTTCTTGTACCTTATCCATAATAGCCTTATTGAAGCTTCCATGCCAAGGGTGAGCTAAAATAATAGTTGTTTTCATTGTTTTTCCTTTCTCTCAAATATTAAGCACGAGTAGTTGAAACTATGTGTAAAATTGAGCATTTGCTCAACTTGTATAAATGAAGTATAATAACATTATGGTTAAACGTCAATGCTATAAAGAGTATTTACACACATAGCCATTTTTGCTCAGATAAAGGAGAAATTATGCTTAAACACGAACCTATGAACATGAATGCTAAGAGATCTATTCAATTGCTAGTCGATGCACTTTTGAGTATCATGAAAATAAAGCCCTTTAGGCGCATTACTATAAAAGAATTGACGTCTCATGCAGGTGTCGTCAGAAACACATTTTATGCACACTTTAATTCAAAAGAAGAAGTACTCTCTTATCATATATACAAGATTTTTGATGAAAAATATAAAGAATACAGTTTGGAAAATTCAATCCAAGACGCGGATTTTGTCCCTCTTTACTTTGAAGTTTGGTTTGAACAACTAGAATTGTTAGAGCTTCTCAATGAACATGATTTGTTGATGACTTTGAACCATTTGGATTATCATTTTGAAATCATATGCAGCACCTATTTTTTAAGCAATGCGTGTGAGTTGTCGGATACAGCTACTAAATATGCCAACCCTCTTTATGCAGATGGTTTAGCTAGTATTCTTAAAACTTGGATTAGAACTGGAAAAAAAGAATCCTCTGAGGAACTGTCTGCTGTGTATTATGAGCTTATTTCTAGTAGCGATACGAGCACTAAACCGCGGTCTAGTGAAGTGCAATGAACCCCATTATAATCAACTGCATTTTTTTCTATATACATTATTAAACGCCTGTTTTTCAGCTTTTGAGTCACCGAGAATCACAGTATATTAGATGTCACTACAAAACTATTTTAGGAGGATGCTATGAAAGTAATTAAAGCTACAAAGGACGCTATTAACAGAGCAGTTGATTTGGCATTCAGTCTGCAAGGATCCGTTGAAACCAGATGCCGGCCATTGTTAGTGGATGCTACAAGGAAAGAGATTTATGAACTGTTTTTACGCTATATTGAACGTGAAGAACAAGACCTATTACTTGTTGAAAAAGACGGAAAGTTGATGGGGGTTACCCCAATTTATTGGATGGCAAAAGATTTGTATGTTTCATTTACTCAAGGCCCCTATGGATATGACTACGAAGCTGTTGCAAATGCCTTGTACGAGTATGTAGCAGAGAATTTCAAGGGATATAAGTTTTATGTTAATACAGCTCGTGAGCATACCAAATCAATTAGATTTTATGAGAGTAAAGGTTTCGAGAAAATCGAAGACGCTGTAATGCTTAAATTAGAGAACTTCAATAGTGATTATTCAAATGAATTTGTTCAAGAGTTAAATGAAATCAATAAAAAAGATATGTACGAGTGGATTGAAAAAGATATTGATGAAAATACCTATTGGACTTCTACAAGAATAAATGAAAATTTAGAGAGATTTATTATCCTTGGGTATTTTGATAAAGAATTAAAAGGCCATATCATCGGCAGAGGTTCTGTTAACTACACTGAAATAATAGGCTTTAGTGGAGACGAAGCCATTAAAGAAAAGCTATTAAAGGCATTTATATCGACTGCATATAAGAAAAATGTCAAAAAAATCGATTTGTATACAGAGGATACTGATGAGGAATCCCTCGGAATAGAAAACGGTTTTCAGTTATATGACAATAACTACTGCTTTCTTAAATGTTTATAGCAATAGTTTTTGATATACAATCAGCAGTTGTCTGATAATGTCGTCCGTGAAGGACAAAACTATATTGTTGTGGATGAAATAGAGCTTGTCAAAAGTCCACATGCCCCCTATCTGAGTCATAAATAAGGACAAACAATTTTCAAAAAGTCTTTTACAAAAGACTAAAAAACAAAATATCACACAAAAGTCTTGTACAAAAGACTTTTGTGTGACATTTTTAAGTTGAGGGGACAATTATGATGATCAAGCGTGAAAGATACTTAGCAGAAATAAAAAAAGTCATGGGAAAGCAAGTAATCAAGGTGCTTCTTGGTATGCGCCGTGTTGGAAAGTCTACACTGCTGTTGCAGATACAAGAAGAGCTGTTGAGCCAGGGGGTAAAAAGCGATCAGATTATAAGCCTAAATTTTGAGTGATTAGAGTTTGAAACGCTTAAAGAATATAAGATGCTCTACGAATACATTGAATCAAAGAAGGTTAAAGGCAAAAAGAACTATGTTTTTCTTGATGAAGTTCAGGAAGTAGAAGATTTTGAAAAAGTAGTAAACTCATTAAACGCTAAAGGCGATGTCGAAGTATTCATCACCGGGTCGAACTCAAAACTTTTGTCAGGAGAACTAGCAACCTATTTGACAGGACGTTTTTATACCATCGAAGTATTGCCATTATCCTATAAAGAAATCAGTGAAGGCTTTTCAAAAAGTGAAGACGTTTTCCTAGAATACCTACAAACAGGTGGCATGCCCGGGAAGTTCCAGTTTGAAGAAGAACGAACTGCAAAGAACTACCTTATGGATATGTATCAGTCCATCTTATTGAGAGATATCGTTAAACGCTACAATGTGAGAAATGTCGACTTGTTACAGCGATTTATGTCCTATCTCATCAATAATATCGGTCAGACTTTTTCTGCAGTAACTATAACGAACTACCTAAAAAGTGAAGGTCGAAACCTTTCAAAAGAAACCATTTACAACTATATTGAAGCTGCAAAGAGCACCTACCTGGTTCATGGCGTGCCACGGTATAATATTAAAGGCAAAGAGCTCATGAAGACTAATGAAAAGTATTTCATTAATGATTTAGGGATTAGAAATCTTTACTTCGACAATGAGAAAGACATAGGCCAAGCACTTGAAAATATAGTCTATTTAGAACTGCGCAGGAGGGGCTACGAAATTTATGTTGGGAAATATGACGATAAAGAAGTTGATTTTATAGCTGTTGACGGCGATACAATGAAGTATATTCAAGTGGCGTATTTACTCGCAGAAGAATCCACAATAGAAAGAGAGTTTTCTGTTCTTGATGCCATTGAAGATAATTTTCCTAAGATAGTGATTTCAATGGATAGAGTCAATCGATCCAGAAATGGTATTGAGCACAAGAACATTATCGAATTTTTGTTAGAGGACTAGTGTCTTATATCGTTCACAATTTAAAAAAAGTGTCGGCACGAAAAGTAAGCCTGAATTATTCATGAACCCATGATATCACCAAAAATCGAGCGGATTTAAGTTTTTGCGCTTCATAATGCTTATCATAGAAGACGTCTTCCTGTTTATCACCTAAAAATGGGCAGACTTATCCTGTGGACAATACTTTTCTCGATTTTCAGATTTCAAAGTTCATCAGTTACGTTTATTCCAACTGTGGAAGTCGACGGATGTTCTCAAGAATTTCATAGAACTCATTCTTGTATGGACAACTGCTACACAGTTTGAAATGAATATATCTTGCTGCTTTAACAACCTTTGATGCGATTTTGAGCAGCTTCAATCGAATGGTATCTATCAACATTTTCTTCATGCTTTTAGGTAATACCAATCGTTTAAAGTAATTAAATAGGTTGTATGCTAGGACATGGAGCAGTAGATGATTCGCATTAACGACTTTGTCCTTACTTGGCGTTGATGCAAAGTTGAAGCCACTTTTACCTTCTTTGATGAAGTTTTCCATGGTGCCTCGATGTCGATAGAACTTAATTAGTTCTTCAGGACTGAGATCCATGTTGGTCACAATAAAGGCATACTGATTGGTTAGCTGATTGTACGGTTTCTCGACCTTGACGATAACCCGTCTAGGATAGTCCCATTTACCGGCTTGGTACAAGAACTCATCATAACGGACCACATAATCAATCATGTTATCCTTTGTAGCTTCGGTTATTTCATCATCCAAATGTTTTGCGTGAGCATACAGTATTTTGTTTGCTTTCAAACGTATGGCATAGGATACACCATTGCTTTCACACTGTTTGTACAAGTCTGGTGTTGCAAAACCACTGTCTCCACGGAGGAACAGATGGACATCAGGGTACTTCGTAAAGTATTCATCTAATAAAGGTTGCATGAATTCGCAGACGCCTGTAGAACTATAGGCGGTACCATCTCGAAGCTCTGCTTTGAGAAGATCTCCAGTGAGTCCGTCATAGCAGAGTAAGGGGTGATATCCATGAGCTTGATAGTGGTAATTAAAGCCTTCGCCTTCCTGCTTGCCGTACGTGTTAAGTAGGGTTGAATCAAGATCAAGCAGAACTTGTTCTGGCATTTTAGTCCTGTAGGCCGATGATCTCATATGACGGATGATATCTTCAAACTGTTTGACTGTATCTCCATCCATACGGTTCCAGAACCTCGACAGTGTGGGTTGTGAGGCAAGAGCCTGTTTACCCAGAATACTTTTAAAGACAGGTTCATTGGTCAGTTCGTCTGCATCATTGTCATTAAAGTATCCAGCAAGGATTTGATAAATTAGCTGGGATAGATTTTGATGGTCTTTGTGTTTACGGAAGCTATCATTTTTGTCCGTTACAAACTGGCTGATGTGTTTATTGAAGCCAAACTTATGGGCGAATTCTTTTATGAGAAGCAGCCCCGAATCGGAGGATAAATCGCCTCCATTGAAATTTATTTTGATTTTACTATTGCTTTCGAGCTGAAGTGAACTTACACTAGACATGAAGAGTTTCTCCTTTGTTAGTTTGTGAGTGTGGTAACTTCATTTTAACAAAGTTGGAGCTCTTCTTCTATTTATTTAGGTTTCACTTGATAAGTGAAAAGCAAAAGTAGTCTAAAACACAGTAACTATGCGGTTTTGGGGAGTGTTTCGTGAACCGTCATGAATAATTCAGGGTAAGATATAATGGCACTCGATCGAATAAGACGTTCAAAAAGATGATTGATAAACCATCTCAACCCAAAGGAGAGTATAAAATGGACTATATCTCAAATTTAAGAAAATTTATTGGAACACAGCCGATTATAATGTGTGGTGCTAATGTCATTATAATCAATGAGAAAAATGAAATATTGCTTCATCACAGAACCGACAGAGATTGGTGGGGACTTCCGGGCGGTGCAATGGCGTTAGGCGAAAGTATGGAAGATACCGCCCGTCGAGAAGTATTAGAAGAAATAAACATCGACTGTTTGAAATTAGAACTCTTCAACGTCTATTCAGGAAAAGACCAGTACTACAAATATCCAGATGGAAACGAAGTTTTCAATGTGACTGTAACCTATTTGTGCAGGGACTATGAAGGTGATATAAAAGTGGAAGAAACAGAAGGTAGAGACGCTAGATTTTATAACCTCTCAGACATACCTCAAAACATTAGCAAAACCGTATTGCCGATTATAAATGAGTACATACAAAGCGTAAAAACGAACGGCTAAAAACCTAATGGAGGCAAAATTATGATTCTACAAAAAACAATACCACCTCCCCATATTACCAGTGACTACAAAGTGTTCGTCGAGTCCTTTAAAAACCAGCTCTTAAAGGCATTTGGCGACAAGATACATAGCCTCTATATATGCGGCTCAATTCCCAAGGGAACAGCTAAGCCCTATAAATCCGATGCAGATTTTACTATTCTCTGCGAGAACTCCGGAGATATCGACAGAGTTCAACTGGCCCATCTCAAAGAAAAACACTTGGAGCAGTTTCCCTTCGTTACTAAAATCGATACGACAATCTGCACACTAGACGATGTAAGAAATATGCCCAACGAATGGGGCTTTTGGATTAAAATTATCTGTGTGAACATACATGGCGATGATTTCGGAGAAGCTGTTCCACCAATCGTCATTTCTGGACAGTTCATTTTAGATTTAAACTCGGACACTCAACAAGAAATTAGCCGTGTCAATCATGCGCTAATCCATGCAACAGACTCTAAGGCTAAATGTAGGTATATAAAAGGGTATTCTAAGCGCCTGCTACGCGCATTGTATTCGTTAGTACTAGAGGATGTGGGTGTCTGGCAAGACGATATGGCTGAAATTAAAAAATCAATTATTAGCTTTTCTGAAATCGATCCTGCTTTAGTTGAGTATCTGTACACCTGTTACCTCCATAGCGATGTCGACGTTAAAGCGTTTAAAGAAAAAGCCGATGAAGTGTATTCGTATTTTGAGCGGTGCTTAAGCGCGTTGTCGGCATCCAATGAAGCAGAGCCTCTCGAGAGACCGCTCGCATCCGTTTAGTGCCTTGCGGCGACTTATCGCACGATTACTATTAACGGATTTTAGAACAATTGCTTTAAAGCAAAATCGGGGTGTTTATGGTACTCACGTTTACCAACATGGCGAGGATTCCAAGTATGGAAATGTCCCGCGCCCACCCCCTACAGGACATTGTGTGCATGAAAAAAGGTGTTACGTACCATTTGAAAGGCTATACGCTCACCTTTTTCATGACGATGAGTTTCAAACACCATCACCTAAAAAAACACAAAAACCGCTGGCTTAGCCAGCGGTCGTAAGTATTCCCCCTCCTTCGCAGGGGGTACTTTTATTGAAAAAAGTCTCGGAATGTGCGAATAAAAGTGCTTCATTCGCACCCCTACCCTACCGACATCACTTCCTCTTCAGCCGTCACGATTCCCAGTTTCTCGATGGTCACTTCATGTCCTGAAGTGACGACGACAGGCGTAATAAGCGACGGCACTTTAGCGCTTATGCGCTCTATCGCCACTTCACAGAGCACATCGCCCACCTCGACCCAATCGCCTACCTTCACCTTGACGCAGATGCCCTCACCCTTGAGTTTCACCGTGTCCAGTCCAAAATGCACCAATATTTCAACGCCGTTTTTACCTTTCAGTCCATAGGCGTGCCCCGTCTCAGCAACCACCATAACCTCGCCCTTAATCGGCGCACCGATCCGACCATTTGTCGGCGCCACGGCAAAGCCATCTCCCATCATCTTTTGGGAGAAAACAGCATCCGGCACCTTATCCATCGTCATCACTTCTCCATCGACAGGAGAACACACCTGAACAGCTTTATTTGTCACCATACCCTTTCCTCCTAACTAAACGCAAGCGGTCGCCGCGCTGAATCGCATCGACAAGCCCCAAATAGACATCGTCCACCTGTCCGATGACATTCACACGGGCGTCGGCTTCAAGCGCCTTGTAAACCAATTGCATTTCACCGCTATACCGTTTGTACAACCCGTTGTCCAGCGTCAAAGCGCCTTTCCGTCTCTCAATACAGTTGCTTGGCTCAATCTGTAGACCACTGTCCACCGAATATGCCCTCGATTCCAAGAACCGGAACGCATATGCCCCGGAATCCGCCCTCACCGTATACGTCATGTCGTAAAACCCGTCGTCTTTAGGATTCAAATGAATCGGAACACTGATGACGCCGTCGCGGACATACGCCATTACCCATTGTAACTGCAAGCTTTCCATAGACAAATCACCTAGAAGAACCAAATCCATCTCGTACCGATTGACAGCTTCCATAAAACTCACATAAGGATTTACCTCTCTTTGATGCTCCAAGGTGGGCAGCCCTTCAAAGATCGGGCCACGCCGGTCACAGTCGCCAGCGATAAACATGGCGACGCGATACCCGTACAGGCGCAACTGCCGGTTTTTCTCCCTAAAAAAGTGTTCTGCCAGTCCCGTCTCTCGGCGCGGGTAATAATTGTGTATGGCCAGCGGCTTTTTTTCCGTCTGAGACAGCGCCTTCATCGCCTCCAAATCAAGTGTTGACGCATTGACGGCAACCGGTATTGTCTCCATGGCTTCAACAATCTCCTCTACGGTAAAACCATAATCGACGCGGAAACTATCGACGTTTAATTGCGCTTTCAGTTCAACCATCGTGGCACACTTGAAAAGCTGTAAGGTGCGGCGGGATATATCCGCTATAATTTTAAATCCAAAACTTTTGAGTTCACGCAACATGCTGACCGCGCGCCGTTTGTAATCGGTCTCATCGGCGGCCTCCTCCATAATGTGCAAAGAGGTGAAGATGTAAACGTCTTCACCTGCGAGCTGCTTCAGAAAAGGCTTCTGCCGCTCATAAGACGACACGTATACAGAAAATCCGAAGTCCGCTTTTTTACACATATCACTTCACACCTAAGCGCTCTTGACCTACGCCACCGCGTATTTCAAGGCCTCCCTTACCCACTTCTGCAACGTCGCTTTCTTTAATAAAGAGGGTGGTGACAATAAAACCGCCAATGTAGGAGACCACTAAGCCGATAAAATAATTGAGCATCGAATCCGGTTGCATCAACGGAATCGCCGTAATCCCCGACGGCCCCCAAGCAGTTGCAAGCACTTTGGTAATCATAACGTACGCACCGCCAAAGCCCGCTCCGATTCCCGCTGTAATAAAGGGTTTGCCCATAGGCAATGTGACGCCGTAAATGAGCGGCTCGCCTATTCCGAGGATTCCCGCAGGCAACGCCCCTGAAATCACCTGTTTCATTTGATGGTTGCCGACTTTCTTCGCCTTCATATAAATGGCAATAGCTGCACCGACTTGACCCGCCCCTGCCATTGCGAGTACAGGAAATAGCGAGACACCGCCCACAGCCTCAAGTTGAACCGCATATATGGGAATCAGCCCGTGGTGAAGGCCCAACAGCACCATCGGGAGGAACAAAGCCGCCAATAAGAACCCGGAGATGATGTTAACAGCTGCTATATCTGAGGACACCAGCACTTCGAGTGCTTTTACAAGGTAATCTGAGAAAACACCTGAAATCGGCATAATAACAGCCACAAATACGACAGTGGTTACGCCCAGTGTCACCAAAGGCGTTACAATAAGGTCTAAAACATCTGGCACCCATTTTCTAACGCGTTTTTCTATTTTGGACAGTATATAGACGCCGATAATAACGCCGATAACGCCACCTTTACCCGAGCGCAATACCGACAATAGAGGGGCCTCGCTGTTGTACATCCCGAAAATCCCTGAGAGCTCGTTAATTTGTCCCATAACGGACATCGCTCCGACCATCCCGCCAAGCGCTTCTGTCGCCCCAAATTTTTTAGCTGCATTGATACCGGTAAAAATAGTGAAGTACCCGAGGAAAGAGCCGCCAATAAGTGAGAACAACAACCGAATCGTATTCCAAACATCGCTTGCAGGTAGGTTCCCAGTGGATTGAAGGTTCGTAATCAAGCCGGCAAAACCGTTGAATATACCGGCGGCAATAATGGCCGGAAGCAGCGGAATAAAAATCTCGCCGATGGTTCTAAGACTTTGCTTTAATCGACTTTGTTTTTGATGCCCCTTAACCGCGGCCTTGTTGGCCTTCCAATTTTCTTCAGACGCGTGACCGAGTTGCGCCACAACTAAAAACGCATCCAGCAATTGTTTGGCTTTTCCGGGACCCACGACAATCTGTAACGTCCCATCGCCTATAACGCCGATAACGCCTTCGAGCTTTTTTAAACCTTCAATATCGGCTAAACTGTCCTCTTTTAACTCGAGCCTTAGACGCGTCATACAATTTGTGGCACTTCGTATATTACCAGTTCCCCCAACGCGTTCAATAATATCTTTTGATAATTGATTGTAATCCATACTGGCCTCCTAAATCAATGCGTTTTTAATGTGTCCCTTCCCTTTTACAAGTTTTGCTTTTGCCGTCTCTGCATCACATGACAACAGCAGCATTAAAATTGCAAGTTTGACATGTCCCTCTGCTTGTTCCAAAGCTTTTCTCGCGGTCTCACGATCCACTTCACTCGCTTGCATAACGATGTTTTCAGCCCTTACTTTTAACTTCCTATTGGTCTGCTGTACATCCACCATTAAATTTTGATACGCTTTTCCAATGCCGACCATAGAAGCTGTCGAGATCATGTTGACCACCATTTTTTGAGCCGTACCGGCTTTGAGCCGCGTCGAACCGGTGAGCACTTCAGGGCCTGTGACCACTTCAATGGGGATATCAGCTGCTGCCCCCACTTTTGACCCCTTGTTACATGTGATGCCGACGGTCTTGCACCCTAACCGCCGCGCATAGTTCAAACCACCGATGACATAAGGGGTGCGCCCGCTGGCGGCTAAACCCACAACGACGTCTCTACGCGTGAGTTCTATTTTCTTTAGGTCTTCTGCACCCAGTGCCTCGCTGTCTTCTGCGCCTTCCACAGCGCGTAAAAACGCTTGGTCGCCACCGGCAATAAGACCGACAACTTTTTCCGGGGGCGTTCCAAATGTCGGTGGACATTCAACGGCATCGAGCAACCCCAGACGCCCACTGGTTCCCGCCCCTACGTATATCAACCTCCCCTCGTTTTCAAACGCTTCTATAACGGCCTTGACGGCTCTGGCTATATCGCCGAGTTCTTTTTCGACGGCTTTGGCCACAGAGGCGTCTTCTTCATTCATCACGTGAAGCACTTCTTCGATGGACATGCCGTCTAAATCCATCGTCTTTTTATTTCTATTTTCCGTCACCAGCTCACTTAAGTTTGTCATGGGTTATCCTTTCTTCATAGAGGTCGCTTGAATGCGTTTAATGGACGCATCATAGTTCTTATTTGCACAACCTGTGTACAATATATCAATGATGTTCAGCTGTGAAATTCTCGAGGACATGGCACCACTTCTCAATGTCGATTCATTGGCGGCCACAAAGATATTGTGGTCTGCCAACTTTGAAATCCTCGACTCGACATATCGCGTAATGGAGATCACTTCTACACCGTTTTTCTTTAATTCTTGAATGCACTGAATCATCTCGTCGGTTTCTCCGGAATAGGAAATGACAATGCCGATGTCGCTGCTGTTCATATTTTTGGCCTGCAACAGTTGTAGGTGCCAGTCTTCATAGACAAAGCACTGTTTGTTGATACGCATGAATTTCTGCTGTGCATCTTTAGCGACAATCAGAGAAGAGCCTATACCAAAGATGCCTATGTTGACGGCCCTTACAATCGATTCAATGCATTGTTCCAACGTTTGCAAATCAATTAAGTTCCGCGTGACATCCAAAGACTTCATGTTAATATGTGTAATGGTATCGACAATCGATTCCAAGTCATCTGCGTCTGAGAGGTCTCTATTGAACTCTTTGGCCGATTGTTTTTGAATGGCAAGCTCTTGAACAAGGTTGTTTTTGAGTTCTTTGAACCCCTTAAAAGAGTTCTTTTGACACACCCTCACAATTGTCGACGCCGATGTGTACGTTCGGCTCGCAAGTTCGTGAATATTTATTTGGGCAACTTCCTCTTGATGTTCAATAATATAGTCGATGACTTCTTTTTCTGCACCACTTGTCTCTTTTAGATACTCCCTCAATCTGACAACAACGCTTTTCATCTTTTTCTCCTTATTTTCACTATACGGTTAAGAGAACTTTATTTCAAGATTACCGAATTAGAACGAAACTTTATTTCATGATACGGTATATTTTACAGAAATAACAGGGGAATGTGAAACTTTTGTAACAGACAGTACAAAAAACGGCCTTTTTTAAAGTCGTTTCTTTATTTCAACGGATATTTTTCATACAATCAAGACGAGGTATTCGCATACCAACAGCAAAAAATGAAAAAACAGCGTTAAAAGCCCTTTTAAAAAAACTTTTAACGCTGTTCTTTAAGCCCTTACCAGCACGCGCCGATTAAAGCTATTTCTCGTTTGTATAGCCCTGTTTTTCAAGACTCCCTTTCACTTTAGGGAAATAAACCTGCTTGTATACGCCACTAACCGTCTGGCTCCAAGTTCTCACATCGGCGCCTTGCGTACGTTCGTTCATGTAGTCGGTTACCACCTGATCATAAGCCTCAATAGCGGCTTTCACATCGGCAGCATACGTCTCCTCGTGAACCATCACTTCATAAGGGAAGCGCGGTTTGAGCATTGGACTTTCATCCGGCAGTCCCACACACATGCCCACCACTGGATAGACGTATTTCGGAAGTTCGAGCATCTCGATAATTTCGTACGGTTCTCGGCGAATGGCGCCAATAGGGACGATACCATACCCCATGCTCTCTGCCATGGTCATCGCATTGCCAAAGGCAATCCCGCAATCCACAGAACCCACCATAGTGGCTTCTATAGAGTCCATGTTTTCAACGGCGAGGCCGTCGCGCTTCATCGTTTCCGCCACGCGATGGTAATCCGCTAAAAAGATTAAAAACACAGGTGCCTGAGCAATCCAAGGCTGTCCACCAGCCAGTTCGGCAATCTTGTCTTTCTTTGCTTGGTCTTTTACGACCAAAATGCTAAACTGCTGACCATTAATAGACGTTGGGCCGTGAATAGCGGCGTTGAGAATTTTTTTAAGGTCCTTTTGAGGGACGGGTTCTTCTTTGTACTTGCGAATCGATTTGTGATTCATCATCACTTCATAGATATCTTTCATATAAGCCTCCCTATTGATTTTCAGATAGTTGTAGTCGTGTTGCCAAGTTGGGATTTAAGAACTGAACTCTAAAAGATTTGGTCAAGTAAAAATGAACGGCTTCTTCTGTGACATGATCCACCACCAAAGTCAACTCTTTTCCAGTTTCAATGACAAAATCATCTGTTTCAGCCGGCATAAGAACAGCACCTTTAATAACATTAGAAAATTCAATATCTCTGCCCAACTCATCTTCAATGATACTGGCCAGCGTGCGACCGCTAACCAACTGCGATGTGTGTCGTAAAAAATCTCTTCCCATAATGATGCGATAAGGGCCTTTTAAGAAATTTTCTCTTAAAATCATAGCGCTTTTTAAAAGGTTGTCTATCACCGATTGTGGACTGCCATCGGTGACAACTGATGGGGTTTTCAAAGTTGAAAATAGTCCCATCGCCCCAGGTTGACCGATGCCGTTAAAAAACACCTCTTGTTCAAAGTGTAAAAGTGCTCTCATGGCATCTTCCAAAGGGGCAAGTTCAAACGGCTCTAGCCCCTCTTCAATCATCTTGAGTTCTTCTTTGCTTATGGCAAAAGGAAAACGTGGCTCAAGATAAGGCATCGACTCATAAGTATAAACGCTCTGCGACTTCGTTGTGCTTTCAGGCAACTTAAATCGACGTCCCTGAACAGCATTTTTTTTGTTTTCAACTTCTTGTATAACTTCCATATCTACAGAATCCAGTGCTTCAGTACCCCTCAAATCATGTAAGCCCAGTGTTGTGTTTTTCACTTTTTCTATGGTGTTTAAAAACTCACTGACCACTTCATCAGATACCTTTAAGCCAACAGTACTCTCTACAGTCATATCGTTCACTCCTTTTTTAGTTGCTTTTACTTTTTAGACTTGCTAGAAGACAACTTTTCGACCACTTTGTCTAAAATACTTCTCAGATTTTCTGCTTCTTCCGGTGTCAAAGCCACCTTCTTATAAATCTGGTCGGGGATTAACAAGGCACTTTTTTTGATGGCCATGCCCTTTGGCTCAATTTGGACGATTACCAAGCGACGATCCTTCTCATCTCGCGTCTTTGAAAGGTACTCTTTTTCAATTAAGCGATTGAGTAGCGGCGTCAACGTGCTGGAGTCGAGGGACAGTTTATCCCCTAAAGTTTTCATATCAATGGTTTCAAACTCCCATAAGACCATCATCACCAAATATTGTGTGTAGGTGAGATCAAGCGGTTCCAACAGTTCGCCATACTTTGTGATAATCTCTTTAGCCGCTTTGTACATGGGAAAGCAAAGTTGGTTGTCCAGTTTTAATTTATCATCAGTTGTCACTTAAAAGACACCTGTCCTTTCTAAATAAAATGGTTTCTTCAGTAGGCTGCAATTAACATACAGCCCGGCCCTATTAAGCCCAAATTTCTTCTACGGTCCCTGACAGGGTGTGTTTTTTAGCCTCGATATTTTCCAGATAAAACAACACCACTTCTTCATTTTCAGGCTTTCCATAAGCTTTTTTAAGCATTGGAAGCATTTCAAAAGCTTTCTTTTTCAGCGCCAAATTGTCGTCAAAGGCTACAGTGGCATTTAATCGAAGCCATTCTTGATTTGCGTTTGGCATAGAGCAAATTTCCACCTTAGGATTTTTAGATAAATCTGAATAAACATTTTTCTTATTAGAAGTCAGAAAATACAACTTCCCATCCTCTACCATTTTAAACGAAAAGAAACGCACGCTTGGTTTATCTCCATCGCTTGTTGCAAAAGCTACAGGTGTATTCACATCGCCAAAAAAACTCATAACTTCTTGCATAATACCCATCCTCTCTCGTCATATATTTAGATTTGCCATACTTAACATAATTTAATCTCGCAAGATTAATCTTGCAAGATTGATTATATACCTCTTGAGAGTCTTTGTCAATTATCTTTTGTAAAATTATTTTGAATTTTAAAAGAACACCGCACCTCAAAATAAGCTATACTATAAGTACGCGCCCAGAAGAACAACTTAATGCGACTGGGAAACGCCATCCCCTCAATTTGCTGTCTCAAATACTTAGAACACCCCACTGGAGTTGAACACATGATCAATTATTTAGAAATAGCCCATAAAATTGTCGAGCTCAAATACCCTAGTTGCGACGGCGCATTAATGGCGGGAAGCATCGTCAGAGGTGAAGGCACCGAGACCTCTGATATTGATTTAATCATCTACAACAGCTGCATTCATAAAGGGTATCGGGAATCGTTTGTTTTTGAAGGGGTCCCCATAGAGGCATTTGTACACAACGAAGCGTCCTTTAAACACTACTTCAAAGAGGACTGTGATAGAAAAATGCCCAGCTTGCCGGTTATGGTACAAGAATCCGTCGACATACGCCAAAACGACTTTCTAGACGCCCTGAGAAAAGAAGCGACAAACTTGATTTCAAAAGGGCCCGGAAAACCGTCTGAGAGAACAGTTGACACCATGAGGTATTTTATTACCGATTTAAAAGAAGATCTCGTCGGAAGCACAGATGATTTTGAAACCCTTCTCATCGCAAATGAACTCGTGGTCAAACTACATGAATTCTATTTGCTCACTCACAACGCTTGGATTGGTAAGTCCAAATGGATTAAGCGCGCCATGTACAAACACGACCCCAAATTTGCCGAAGTGTTTGAAAAACAGATTCTAAGTTTTTACACATCGAGAGATAAGGCGATTCTGATAAAACTCATTGACCAAATGCTCTCGCCATTTGGCGGCGACTACTTTGACGGCTTTACTGTCGGAAAATAAGTAAATAAAACGCCTAAAACATGAAGCTAGGAGACATTTCTGTAAAGGAAAAGGGTATGAAGCAGAACAGCTGATAATCGATTATGCCTTTAACGATTTAAACTTAAATAAAATAAACGTTAGAAGCAAGCATATCCTACGAAAGCTTGGGTTTAAGCATATTGTGGATGAAAATGAAATGCGTTATTTTGAACTGGAGAAATGATAAACGCCCGAACCCCTATGCTGCCAGCGGGGTTCGGGCGTTTATTTTTAGAAACAACTCCCACATGGCCGGTGGGAAGCGCACTACATAATTTCTTTATTAAAATGACCTCTTGTATCTGTCTCCTGATTAAAGACCGTCTCCGTCAACGACCCGTTCAGCTTGCCTAACGCATGGTGAATCGCTTCGATAACTTGTGCCTTCGACTCTATTGTAAAGTTTAGTCGGAACGCCTCGACGTCTTTAATCGCTTGCAGTTCATCCAGCAAGTTCAGTGTTTTCCCATTGAGAATCGTCGCCGTACAATCCTCATGAGAAAGAATCGGAAACGTTCCGTGCTCGTCTTTTAGTTCATAGCGGTTCGTCCTACACTTGCCACATTGATCCATCTTTTTCAGCGGGCAATACTTTGTAAACAGCAACGGCGCCCTGCCGTATACAACCATTTCTAGAGCGGGATAACCGTCATTTTCTCTGTGATACGCCGATACTAACTCTTCAATCTGTCGCTTGTTCAGCTCATAAGACAAAGTAACGCGTTTGGCTCCCAGTTTAAACAACTCGTAACAGCTTGTTGAATTGACAACGTTTAAAGAATAATCCGTCACAAAGGGATTCGTCTCTTTGTAATGGTGAATGCCGCCATAACCGCCTATGAGCAACTCCCCCTCTTTGGGCTTGTAGTCGATTTGATTTCTTCTAACGACGTTCTCAAAATAGACGGGTTCTATACCGCAGCTTACACAAGCGTCATACTGTTCCCGAGTCGTCACCGTCGCCGTCAAATACGGCTTCACAGGGGCGAAGCTTATTTTATCTTTCGCTTTTGGCGCCTTCGTTCTCTTCTTTTGGCTGTTGAGTTTAAGAGCGTATAACTCTGCCACAATCTCTCTTCTCGCCACATTTAACAGCTTGGCGGGAACAAAGGCATTGCCCGCCTCAAACGCGACGCCATTGAGCCTGAACACCGTGTCGTTTACTCTTGAAAACTGCTTGACTACCTGTTCCTCGGTCGTCGGATTGTTAATGGCCTCACCCAGTACCTCATCGCTTTCATAGAGGTACTGACAGCCTAAGCCCGCCGCTTCTATCACAAGCTTTGACCCCGGATACGCGTACACTTTGATGTCCAGATCAAAGCGTCTAAACTCTTGTTCCATTGACCCCTCTAAAGCTTTGTAATAGGCGTAATCTTTAGAAATATATACCCGGTCGCCCTTGGACAACTTTTCCTTAACCTTAATGTAACAGACCGTCTCCGCCCTATTGATGAGTTGCCCTTCCCTATCGTACAACTTGACAACGGTCAGATTTACATCTTCATCGCCGTGACTGATTCGAATGATGTCATTTTGATTGAGCGGCCGCGAAAGCGTTATTTCGTACTTATCCTGAATCCGCTTGCTTATCCAGCCCACTTCATAACCTGAGTTGTTAGGTCTTGAGATATTGGTAATCTCTTTTTGGTCCTCGTGAAACAGATAGCCTTTAGTAAAAGTTCTGTTGAACGTCTTGCTTAGATTTTCTTTGTCTTCCGGCGTTATCTCGCCATCTAAAGCCATGCGGTATCTGGAGACGACGTTGGCAACATATGCAGGCTCTTTCATTCGACCTTCTATTTTTAAAGAGTCGATGCCCTTTAAGGCGTCAATATGATCGATGGTGTTTAAGTCCTTCGTCGACAAAATATAGTTTTTACCCAAGATGGTCTCTGTGGTGGTGTCGATGAGCTCGTAAGTCTTTCGACACGACCCCACACATCTGCCGCGGTTCCCGCTTCGATAGCCGATTAAGCCGGACATGAGACAATTGCCTGAATAAGAGACACATAGGGCGCCGTGAACGAAAATCTCCAAAGGGATTTTGGCCTGTTTCCTAATCTCTTTTACCTTTTCAATTTCAACCTCTCGGGACAACACCACCCTTTTAGCGCCCAATTCTTTAAAGAGCAATGTGCCGTCTAAATCGTCTATGCCCATTTGGGTAGAGCAATGGGCTTCCATATCGACGAAGTTTTTTACAATATAGTCGAATGCCGCCAAGTCCTGAACGATAATCCCGTCTACACCAATGGCGTTTAACGCGTCCATCTGCGCCTGCATCTCTTCCACTTCGTTTTCGAAAACAATGGTGTTCATCGTCACATAAATTTTAACTTGTCTGAGGTGTGCATATGCAACGGCCTCTTTTAACGCTTCTAAGTCAAAGTTCGAGGAATAGGCACGTGCCCCAAACTTTTGCATACCTAAGTATATCGCATCACACCCATTAGAAACAGCTGCTTTTAAAGCCTCCATATTTCCTGCCGGCGCCAATAATTCAGTCATTTTTTCCTCCACAATACCCGCCACTGAGCACTAAGGGCTACACGGCTTACACAGTTTTTCCAAGTTGGACTATTTGAGTGTCTCTATTTTTAAAATCCGTCCCAATTTGCCACAGTACATTATAACAAGTCACACTGCACAACACAAGAAAAGTTGTGGTTCTCAGGGGGAAAATCAACAGCCGATGACCCCATACGCCTAGAGGCGGTACCCCCTAAAAGTCACCAAAAAACTTTTAAAAAAAGCCCATAGAAGCCCTACCGGCTTCTACAGACCTCTTTTTCAAATCGCCTTCTTAGCTTTCAGCACTTCCCGAATCCCTATACACCGCGAGGTAATTTCTCACCATGTCCTCGGCCTTCTGCGTCAAATCATAAGTGCCACCGCATTGACACCAGTTGTATATAATCCCTCGAGAGATGATTAACAACTCCCGCCCAATTTGTTTATGAGGAACCGCCGCAGTCAATTCGCCGTTTTTCTGAGCCTTTTCTATGAGGGCGTAGAGCCCCTTGGGCAGTGCTCTTTCATCGGACAGAAAAAACGCCGTCCCCTCGGTTATTTGAGCTCTATAAATTTGAACAGTGACATCTAGCCCCGACGTCATCGCGTACTGTGCTTGATAACCGATGTACGCGACGATTTGGTCAATATAAGTTTCATTAGACAATTTGCCATAGACTTCGTTTTCAAAATAGTCATCGCACTGCGCATAAGAAGCGACGACAATCCCCGCCTTGCTTTGAAAATGGTGGTAAAATGCGCCGACAGATACCCCTGCCTCTTCACAAATCTGCTGAATCGTCACCGTATCGTACCCGTATTTTTGAATCATTTTTATCGATACATCGAGCAACTTTTTTTTCGTTTCCAACGCCTGGAGTTGCCTGTTTGTCATTTGTTTCACCCGTCTACCTCTTTCCGATTTTATTGTACATGCTGTCCTTAATTATACCATAAATCGAGAGGTGCTTGAAACGACTGACCCCCTACCCCTAAAAAAGTACTGTTGCCCCCTAACCTCTTAGTGGGGCAACAGCACACAGTCTTCGTAACCACTGTTTGTTCATACAGATTAAATTGACCTCGAAACCTCGTATGCGTCCCAGATGGCGTTCATAATGTTTTTAACACTGCGGGAATCGCCTATGTTGTACACCGGTACACCACAGCCTCTCAGCGCTTCTTGCAGCTTGTTTTCGCTTTTAAAGCCCACCGCAGTTATCACCGTGTCCGCTTCCATGTCGCCACTGCCGTCAGGGCCTTCAACTGAAATCGATTGCTCGTGGACACGGGTCACTTTTGTGTTGCGATAAACGTCGACATGGTTGTACGCAAGCAAGTCTTTGAGCATGTCGTAATTCATAAACGGCATGCCGTGCGGGCCGCCGAGAATATCGGAAAGCATCTCGATGACATACACTTTCTTGCCCTGCTCAGCCAACCACAAAGCCGCCTCACAGCCGACCAAACCGCCACCGATAACGGCAATTTTATCACCAACAGTCTCTTTGCCGAGGAGAACGTCCACCGCGGACACAATTTTGTTTTTATTGCCGAAATCAGGTGCTATAGGGGTAGACCCCGTGGCGGCAATCACTGCGTCTGCATGAAAACCCTTGACATAGTCGGCGTCAGCAGAAGTGTTCATAACCACTTCTACGCCGAGTTTTTTAAGCTGTGTCTCATACCAGACAATCAGCTGGCGATCGTCTTCCTTGAAATCCGGTACACCGCCGGGGACGATGTTCCCACCGAGCTTGTCTGTCGCTTCCACCAATGTCACCTCATGACCTCGGGTTGCACAAACTCTGGCGCTTTCCAAACCGGCTACGCCACCCCCTACAACCAGTACTTTCTTCTTTGCTGCTGCCGGCTGCAAACCGTACTTGACCTCGCGACCACAGGCTGGATTCACCGCACAAGACAGCGGCAAGCCGTGGGCGATGCGTCCCATACAGCCGTCGTGACACGACAGACACGGTCGTATGTCTTCAAGTTGCCCCATTTGAATTTTCTCCACCAAATGAGAATCGGCCAGAAGCGGTCGCCCATACGCAACGATGTCACAACTGTCCTTCAAAGCGTCTACAGCCACTTCGACATCGTCCATTCTCCCCGCCAAAATAACAGGGACATCCACCGCTTCTTTGACCATTCGACCAAACTCACGGTACATCCCCTTCTCAAAATACATAGGCGGATGGTTCCAATACCAAGCGTCGTAAGTGCCGGCGTCTACATTGAGCATGTCGTAACCGGATTCCACGAGAATTTTAGCCGATTCAATCCCCTCGTCACAGTCCTTGCCAAACTCTGTAAAAACTTCACCCGGCAAAGCCCCTTGGCGCATCCCCTTCATAAAACTCTTCACACTAAAGCGCAGAGAAACCGTAAAGTCTTCTCCACAAGCCGCTTTAATGCCCTTTACAATATCGGTTGCAATCTTTAAACGCCCTCTTAAATCGCCTCCGTACTCGTCTGTACGTTTGTTGTAGCAAGCCATAGCAAATTGATCTAGGAGGTAACCCTCGTGAACAGCGTGAATCTCAACGCCATCGAATCCGGACTGCTTGGCGATTGCAGCACTCTTCACAAAGTCTTGAACCAAGCCTTCGATTTCTCCTACAGTCATTTCGCGGTGTTTAAGTGACGGATCGAAACGGTTGGATTGCTCCGACGGCGCATAGGCCACCTTAATAAAGTTGGGCATTGCAGAGCGTCCAAGCCCGCCTGTTATCTGCAATAGAATTTTGGCGTCGTAAGCGTGGATTTTTTCATTCATCGGCGCCGTCGACATGTTGAACAGCAGCGGGTTGTAAGTTGGACACGGAAGTCCCTGTTCTTGTATTTCATTGTGATTAACAGCGCATATTCCCGTAATAATCAGACCGACGCCGCCTTTAGCCCGTTCAATATAGTAGTTTTGGGCTTCTTCAGTGAAGCCGCCGCTAGCATCGGAATAGCCGACCAAACCCATTGGTGCCATCGCCGTGCGATTTTTCAGTCTTAACTTACCGATGGTCATCGGTTCAAATAACTTGCCTGTTTCAATGGTCATAAGTACCCTCCTAATTTGACATAATATATTCGCCGAATACGTTATGTCAAATTATATACCCTTGTTAACACCTTGTCAATATGTTTTAGGCACGCCTTTTATTTGAGAATTCTCACCCAAAAAAAGACCTTCAACACCTATTACCGTGTTGAAAGCCTCTCAATGCCTTCCCATCTATCCCTTTCTCATACCCGATGCACGTGGGCACCCTATCGCTAACCGGCTACCAACACCAGTCCTTTGTCTTTCATCTCATAGACCTTATCAAACCGCTCCAAATCCTCACCGGCGTGGGTGACCATCACCACCGTTTCAAAATGACGCCATACAAATGCCATATACCGCTCTTTGTTCTTCGCATCCAATCCCTCAAAGGGCTCATCGGCAATTAATACCCGAGACGGCATATTGACCCCTCTCGAGATGCAGACGCGCTTCTTCTCACCGTCAGATAAGTGCGCCACCGCCCCAGTTTCAAACGCTTTAATGTCCTCCAGAGTTAGCGCCTCAGCCTCGGCGGTAGCAATCTCGATGTTTTCCGTCACAGATAGGTTAAACAGCTGATTGTCGTTGGGGATATACGCCAGCGTATGCGGATGCTCAACAAAGGCCTCATTGTAACGAATCCCCCCATTCTCCACCTCGTAAAGGCACAGCAGGCATCGAACAAACGTCGTTTTCCCGGTGCCGTTCTCACCGATAATGGCCACCTTCTCATGTGGTTTTACGCCAAAACTGACGTTCTCAAAAATACATGTACCGTCGACACTGAAACTGATGGCGTCCGCTTCAATCACATGCGTGTCACTTGTCCCATACACAAGGGCAGGCGCACCGGCATCTAAAAAGTTCTTCAAATTCACAGACGGGACGAAAATCGTCTGTAAGCTCACCACGTCGTCGCGCATCTGAACAATAGAATCCCTGAGCGCGTCAATCACCAAAAACACCGTTGAAATAATTCCCGCTGAAATCACGCGGCTGTCCAGTGCGTTTAAAACAACCAAAACCGTTGTCAGCTTGGTCACGATGATTAGCCCATCGCTGATGCCTTTGTAGAGTGCCAGTTTTCTATTGCTCGCATTCAAGACGTCGTTCATGGTCATCCGAACGCGCCTGTACTCGGCCAACTGCCAGTCGTACATATTGTCCAGAACACTGTTTTCAACCGTCAACACCATATCGTTTAAATACGTGTTGCGCACGCCCTTTAGCGTTTCCTGTTGCTTTGAATAGAACCGTACCCATTTACTTGACAAGCTGTAGATGACAAACTCCAGTAGAATCAGGAAAAATGCAATAACCAAAAAAGCCCTGGATATTTCAAGCCCCATCGCCGTTAAAAACACAATTGACACGACTTTTGAAAAGATTACTGTCAACTTCGCCCACACCACCATATTGTCGGAGATGCCACTTTCAATAGTGTTTTGAACAGCGCCATAAGAACGGTCTTTCTTCGTCCGGTAAAAGCTCATTTCGCTGTACAGCCTTAAAACAGAGAATTTACCGTTGTTCATAATGCGCGTAATCCACGAGTCGCCGTAGACATTTAGAAAATACGATACCACAAAGAGCCCTAAGATAATACCCGATGCCCAAAAACACGCCTTGTAAATCGCGGTAATCTGCCCTTTTTCAAACGCATTTAACGCCTCGACAAAAATCAAGGGCTTTACAATTGGCGAGAGAATAAGGACAGCGCTAAACGCCACTAAAAAACTGACGAAGGGTTTTACAGAACCCCGAATGGCGATTTTATTGATCGCCCAAAACTCACGAAAGCCTTTCATAACTCCCCCTTGTAATCTCATAAACTCTGTCGGCGTATTCTGACAGCGTCTTCTTGTGACTGATCCAAATGACTGTGCCTTCTTCCTTTCGCACCTTGCACATTAACAAATCGATTAAAGGCTTGTACGACGCCTCGTCTATTGAGGCCAAAGGCTCGTCGAGAAGATACAGCCCACGTGCACCAATCAACGCCCTTGCAAACGCCAGTCGCTTCAGCTGCCCCGTCGAAAAATCCGCCTTTGTCACCGCGCGCCCCAGCCCTTCTTCAGTTGCAAAAGCGTCTAAACCGACCGCTTTCAGTGCCTCTAAAACCTCTATATCCTCTACATCCACTCGCCCCAACACCACATTGTGTCTCACAGTTGTGCTGTAAACCGTCACCTGATTGCCGATATAGCCGACGCTTTGCCACAACTGCTTTCGGTCATATGCTTCCAAACCGATGCCATTTATCAGTATGGCGCCTTCATAAGGTGAAATACCCAGCAACGCTTTGACAATGGCGCTCTTGCCGACACCGGAAGCCCCAGTCAAGCCGATGACTTCACCTTTTTGAATAGCGAGGTCGATTTTAAAGTCGCAGCCCTCAAAAGGCAACTTCACCTCTGAAAAGCAAATGGATTCAAAGGCGTCTAAAGGCGTCTCACCACCGACATAAGCCGCCCCGTTTACAACCGTAAAATAACGGTCAATTTTACCTGCAGTGGTGTTCAACGACACGAGAAAATCGGGCAATTTAAACAGCTGTTCCGTCACTTTAGGCACAATTAACAACAAGGACACAATAGACGCAATTTGATGTCCGTCGAACCGATTGTATTGAAGAGCGGATACCAAGAGAACGGCGATAACCACCACGAGATTCCCATAACGCTTTATCTGATCGGCACGGTACGTTTTACGTCTCAGTGCAACCATCTTTGACGTAATGGCCTCACTCTTCTCCAAGAAGTAATGCGACAGCTTAAAGCGATTGAGAAAACGGGTGATTTCGTGGTTGTTCACCAAATGCACAATCATCGAATTCATATCGTCCATCGACTGATTTTGCGCTTCTTCAAGTTTGGGAATCCCCGACACGTTTTTTCGATTGAGGGCTATTAGAAAAAACGTCAATATGTAACTGGTCACAACGGCCAATGGGCTTATTTTAAAAACCACACCGGTTCCGACAGTGAGCATCACCCCTATCGCCACGCCGTCTTCGCACAAACGAACAACGGTTCCACAGATCGTCGACGCCAGATTTTTAATCACTGAAAGGTACGCGCCCTTCTCCATGTCGCCCCACGTCTTAAACGCTTGAAGCTTGGACAAACCGTGCATCTCTAGTGTCAACGCCATCTGATAGGTGATGTGTTTAGACAAATAAGCCCTGAGCCTCAACACAATCGCATTGCATATGAGCAGTACAGCCAATACCGCAAATGCACCTCTAAACGCCGACAACCGCTTCTCCGTCATAACCGTTACCACCTCGACAAACGCAAGTGGTACGCCGACAAAGCCGATTAAGTGGTGTACACCACTGAGCACAGACAACAGGATGAGCGCGTGTTTCTTTTTCACAAGTGACACGACGTCCTGTATGCGCTTTAAAGTTTTCCCCATAACCCCTCCAATATACAGTCTGTAAAAGATGTCTCTTCCTTTTTACTATATACGATAGTTTTAGAGTTTTCCATCTTTTTTCAATGCAATAAGACCGACTTAACCACAAACCAGCTCACAGCCATACCGTCCAAAGGCTGTTTATTTAAAAGATGCTATAATTATATGGTCATAAGCGACAAAATCGGATAAAATAGGAGACAGTACATAAATCAACACTAGCGTTGCATAAACTCAACTACAAATCTAGAGCAAATCCATATTACGCTTTATAAGGATAAAAATGTAACCCTGTCGATTCTACTAATGAAAAAAAGCTGACTCTAAGCAGACAGTCTCGTTGCACAGTGATGGGAGCCATATATGGATAGATTAATCTAAAAAGGATTGAGCCTCATAATCTTTCGTTTGAAACTTTCAAAAGTACTGTAAAGACTTGCTCTTATAGCAACCCTGATCTTGTTTAGTGGTGCGTCTGTTCTCAGGTTTTGCTTAAACAGAGCGAGTAGACAGTAGAGAATGAGCGAAAGGTAAATTTGGTTTACCGCGCCCACTTCATCAGTCGCAAAGAAATGCTTGACTTTAGAATGCTGTTTAAGCCATTTGAAAAAGAGTTCAATTTTCCACCTGAGTTTATAGATATTACAGACGTCTTCAAAACAGAGCCCTGTGTCGGTTTCAAGGTCAGGGACGTTTGTCAAAAAGTGATAAATAGTTCCGTCATCATCTGCTTGCTGAATATAGTGGTATTCATGCCTAGTCTTTTTGCTGCCTGAACCCACAGGGCCTTTTGAGGCGTAAAGAACGCCCTTTGGATTATCATAGCGCGTATTCGCCCATGTCACAGAGTTGCTCTTCATGCGAACGACAAAACAACCACCAGCTTCGTGGATTTGATCTAGGCGATCGTAATCCACATAGCCTCTGTCATAAACATTGATGACGCCTGGTGTAAAATCCGTCACGCTGAGCATTTCACTCACATCATGTTCTTTTGCGCCAGTGACAGTGGCTTTACTTGGATAAAGTGCGTTTTCACCATAATAGCGAAGGCCGAGATGTAATTTGACACCCGCTTTTGTTTTTCGGTATTTCGCCCACGCCATGCCCGTTAATGCTTTTGTGATAACGCTGGCATCAACAATATTCAGTGCCAATGTATCTTCATTTAACTGGGCGCTCTCAAACTGCCCGTGAAGCTGTGACACCAGATGCGTGAAGATGTTCTGGAGCACAGATGTATCGAGAGCTGACAGTCGTCTATAGAGCTGAGAAGGGCTTATAGAATCTAGTTTAAGATACCTCTGATAATTGTCATCAAACAGCAGATCCGTTGAGATGGCTCTGAGGCCATCATGTTCTTTCAGGTTTGCGGTGACAAAGAGTTTGATTAGGTTTTGAGTCGTTAACTTCTTGGCATAAGCATCACAGTTATTCGTTTTGATGATATTTTTAACTTTTTTTGAATTTAGGGGTTCAAGTACTTTACCAATGGTCTTAAATTTCATATAATATAGATGTTGTGTTCCTTGTATTAGATTTGTGCGAGACCATCTATGTGTGCTCCATGAATCTAGTATAAGGACTTTTTTATTGATTTTAAACCCCTTAATAGACATTATTGTTATTTATTGTTCTTTTGCTATTGATTAAGTTTTATGCAACGCTAGTGATAAATCAAACACATCATTATGGAGGTCATCATGAAAAAAACAACGCTGTTCCTGCTGATGTTACTGCTCATCGGCAGTGTCGTAGGCTGTTCGTCGTCGACACCTTTGACACTTGAAAACTTTGTCGACACCTACACCGAAGCAGGCTACACGGTCACTCTTGAAAACAAACCGCTGTTTGCACTGATTCAGGCAACCGACGGCATCCTCTTCGAAGTCGACGGCGAAAAAGTCGCCATCTACGCATACGAAAGCGACAAAAAGCGAGAGGACTCCGGTTTTGAATTCGATGCAGTCAACGGTCGATTCGGTCTTGAAACGCGCAGTGCCACCGCCAAGACCCTCTTTGAGAACACCGGAACAGAAGTCGGCCAGGAAACCGCAAAAGACACGGCAAAAGAAGCGCCCGCAGACACAGCTTCCGAAGAGCCCGAGGTTACAGAAAACGCCGACATGCAACTTGAAGATTTTGTCGCAGCCTATACCGAAAAAGGCCATGACGTAGATATCGAAGAAAAGCCCTTTTTCGACATGGTAGGCGCTGTTGACGGCGTTATTTTCTACATCGACAACAAAAAAGTGGCCCTATACGTCTATGAAACCGCCGCCGATTTAAAAAATTCGACTTTTGAATACGACGCAACCAACGGTCGCTTTGCACTGGAAACCCAAGTCCAAGAGGCCGTTGAAATCTTCACGGCTGTAGGGAAATAATCACAACAGCCACCGCTGACCAAACGGTGGCTGTTTTTTGCGTATTATTTTGTAGAATACTTTACAGGCCCTTTTCGGTGGAGACAGACCACCGAGATACCACATCGAACGTACAGAAAGGTCTCACAGACACACGCTTATAAGTATCTCTACTGGAGATATCCATGAAAATGCGACAAATGGAAACACAGCACTCTAATAATATAAGATTACTTCACCGTCTATCCTTTTTACATCTTAAAATCTTTTTCCAGAACACCACTATTGCTATTGTTCCGGTTGTTTTTCGTATAGGACGTTCCCATCGGCATCAAAAAAACTTACCCCTGCGTTCTCGTGCACAATCACAGCAAAAGGCTTATTGGGGTCGAGATCTACCGTCTCGATAGCTGTACCTTTTGTAATTTGTACCAAACTCAAACCTTTTGAGTTCATAGAAATATAAGCATTCTCCTCTATCCCTTCTAGATTAAACACTCTTACATCAGCCGCAACAGCCGTGGCAATTCCCCCTTGCCTAAAAAAATAGCCCCCTGTACGACGCACATACAGTGAAAAAGTATGCTGAGTTTGAGTGTCATTATAAAAAATCATAGCCGACAGGTTTTCAGTGGTCTGTTTAGACACTTCCCAACTTTCAGGGATATTTTGACTTTCTCTGGCTTGAACTTCAATAGCTTCTCCAGTTACACCCATGGCGTTATAGACATCCCAAACCAAAATAGTCAGCCCTAAAATAAGACCTACGCACCCTATAAAAAATACCCCTCTTTTCATAAACGCCCCTCCCTCTCTTAGTACTGTGAACACAACCTTTTAATCGATAATTTTAATAGAATTTTTGATTGAAGGCATAAGTTCTACAAACTTCTCATTGTACAGTTCAGAGAATGAAGCGCTCTCATTTTCCTCTGTCTCCATAGTCCAAGTCCAAAAAGTATAGGTAAACGCATCTGTTTCTTCAAGAACATCACCATAAATATCAGGATTAGAACGCTCAAAGACAAGAACTCGAAAAATAGTGCCACCGCAATCAATCCCCTCTTTAGTCGTTTCATAATAGAGAAAATCAACAGAGGCGCTGTTATTATCACCTGTCTCTACTTGAATTCCAAACGCAGCCTCTGAACTGAAAAAGACCTTGGGCAGTTTCAACTCAAAATCAGGCATATCGGCATCCAACTTAACGAAAAACGTATAGGTCTCATCGTCATGTATTTTTTGCCCCCTCGACTGATTATCATCTACAACCTTTGATGTATCTCCCGTAGAATTAGAACAGCCGCCTACCAACAAAACAATTATCACAAACCAAAATATTTTTTTCATGTCATCCTCCCCTAAAAAATTACCCTGTCAATAAGATTATTTACGCCGAAACAAACGATAAAATCTTATCTCCCATCGTAAGCGTAATGGAAAAATCTTTTGTGTTGTCTTCATATCTCCTTGTACGCAAAACACCGGAAAGCGTTGTTTCTATCAAAGGTTAAAATCATATCCCCCCTATCGCAAGGCACTTTTTTATCTGTGTCAGATATCGTCTCCAGCTTCCACGTTCCCCCAATCGCTTGGTCTTGAGTATTCACACAAAACAGCGATAAAGTAGCCAATAAAAATGCACACCCTATAAAAACATACTTTTTCATTTCGACCTCATTTCTAAACATACCGAATCCATTGTTAAAAATCATCCAACTAAGCTGTGTTCCAGCCGCGCATTATTAAGCCGTTGTTCTTTTCCCCTGATTTAAATGACTTTATTGAGCATCGTCTCTATTACATGGGGTGTTCACAACAAGCTTTCTATAAGATAATGTCGCCAGAACCCAAAAAAGGGACACATTTTACGAATGTTTAATATTTTTTTCATCTCTACCTATAAAAACGAACAACAAAGGTTAAACATTACACTTGTTAATTTTATTTAACATTATCACGCGCCCTCCACAGACGCAAAGCGCCTAAAACCACGACATCCACGCGGTCTCAGGCGCTTTTTCTATTGAATCGTATTTAACTGTATCTGCGCGATGCGATCAAAAGCCGTTTTCAGCGTCTCGATGCCCACCGTACAGGCGATGCGGATGTACCCTTCGCCACATGTGCCAAAGGCATTGCCCGGAATGGTCAACACCTGCGCTTCATCGAGCAACCGTTTGCTCACCTCAGCAGAGGTCAACCCCGTCGCCTCAATGTTGATAAAGAGGTAAAACGTCCCCTTCGGTTTCAACACGCGCATCCACGGAATTTGGTTAATGCGTTCTGCGGCATACAGCACACGCGACTTGTAAAGTGCCACAGCAGGTGGCTGAATCTCATCGCGGTGACGCAAGGCGTAAAGCGCTCCGCGCTGAGAAATGGACGGCGCAGTAAAGACGACGTTTTCATTAATCGTCTGACACACCGATACAATCGCCTTTGGTGCGATGATGTTGCCCACGCGCCACCCCGTCATGGTGTAATCCTTTGAAAAGCTGTTCAGTACAATCAAGCGGTCTCGAATCGACGGCAGTGTCACCAGTGAAACAAAAGGCCTGTCGAAAGTATACGCCCCGTAGATTTCGTCGGCAATGATGACGAGGTCGTGGCGAATGGCCAGTGCCGCCACCGCTTCTAATGTCTCCAAACTGAACACGCTTCCGGTGGGGTTGTTGGGAGAGTTGATAACAATGGCCCGCGTCCGCTCGGTAATCGCCGCTTCGAGAAGTGCCACATCAATTTGAAAATCGTCTTTTTCGTAAGTGGCCAACTCTACCGGTACACCTCCTACCAGTTCAATCTGTTGGTAGTACGGCGTGAAGTACGGCGCGTGAATAATCACCTCGTCGCCGGGATCGACAATTGCCTCCAGTGCTAAGAACATGCCGAGGCAGGCACTGGCGGAAATCATCACTTCTTCGTCTTCAAGCGTCACCTCGTAAGCCGATTTGTAAAACTTGCGCACCTCTGTACGCAGTTCGGGATCGCCCCTAAAATCCGTGTATTTCGTATGCCCTTTTTTCGCCTCTTCAAAAGCAAAGTCAATAATGCCCACGTCAGTGGTTTGGTCCGGATCGCCCAAACTCAAATCGATGACGTCGTCGTATTTTTTTGCCAGTGCATCCACAGCGCCCATAGGCGTCGACTTGTCTTTCCAATAGCGTTTGGCGATGTGTTTGTGTTTCATTCTGTCCTCCTAGTAGACCCAATGTGCAATCCATACGACAATCGGGAGCGTAATCAGTGTGCGTTCGATAAAGATAAGCAGCAATTCCGGTAAACTCAGCGGTATTTTTGAGCGCAAGATAATGGCGCCGGTCTCCGTCATGTAAATCAACTGAGTAAACGACAGCGCCCCGATAACAAAACGCGTCATTTCATGTTGCGCCCCTTGTACGAAAATCGACGGCAAAAACATATCGGCAAAACCCACCAGTGCCGCCGACGCCGCCACCGATGCCTCAGGAACTTGTAACCACTGGAACACGGGAACCAGCGGCCTTGAAATCCACTGAAAAACCGGCGTGTATTCGGCGACAATAAGGGAGAGCGTCCCCAACAGCAAGACGATGGGCATCAAACTGAAATACACGTCAACCACCGTTTGGAGACCCGAAAGGACGAGGCCTTTAACGCCCGGTGCCTCCGATGCTCTCAACACGCCGCGCTCAAAAGCCCAACTGTGCGTCGTCCGCCCTTCGGGAACGACTTCGTTAATCTTCACTTCGACGCCGTCTTTGTAGCGTTCCGGTTTTCTCGACAGAGGGTAGAGGCGCGGAAGAATTAACGCCGCGGTAAAAGACGCCAAGCTAATGGCACCGTAAAAGGCTAAAAAGCTCGTCGTCAATTTCAAAAACTCGTGGATAAACACGGCAAACGGAAGCGACACCAGTGAAAAGCACACGGCGATAATCGATGCCTCTTTGGTCGTGTAGTACCCTTCGCGGTACTGTTTGTCGGTGATGACCACGCCCACCGGCCCCGAACCAATCCACGAAGCGATGGCATCTATAGCCGAACGGCCGGGGACTTTAAAGAGCGGCCGCATAAACTTGCGAATCAAGGTACCGAGGTAATCCATGGAGCCAAACGCCATGAGCAGTGGCAAAAAGAACCCCGAAAAGAAAAACCAAGTGGCGAGAACGGGAAACAAATCGTTGACCACCACGCCGCCGGTAACCGCACTCGATATTTTGTCGAGTCCCATGGCATCGACACCGCCGATGATGACTGCGCCGAAAAAAGCCGATACAAGGCGCACCGCCAGTCCCATGGGGCTCAGCACCAACAGGTTTTTAAGAAACGTACTCGCCATCACCGCTTTGGGTTTTAAAACCGTACACAGGGTGGCGAGGAGCGCGCTCACGCCGACGACGCCCACCATAAAAGCGGGCAAAAAACTGCCGTAGGCGGCTTTAAACGCCGACGCCATGTAACCGACGCCTATGGTGAAATCACCGCCGCCCCAAGGCAACGGCACCACAAAGAGCAGCAAACCCACCAGTGACGGCACGATGAATTTGAGTTTTTGACCCGCTGTAAACGACCTCTTCACATCTGTTGACATACAGACCTCCTTTTTGAAACGGCGTTTCATTATTTGTTTAAATTATAACACTTTGTTAACAAATGTCCAGAGTTTTTTGAAACGTTGTTTCAAGATAATCTCGACGTTCTCCACGCAAGCCCCCTTCCTGTGGTATAATGGAGTCAAATAACCGCTAAACGCATCTTGCGAATCTGTACACAAGGAGCACACACATGTCCAATATCAATACCATGATCGACCGCACCGGTGAAGTGCTGGATTACCTTTACAAGGCCGACAAAGCTGTCGGCGTGAGCAAACTCTCTGCCGACCTCGACCTTCCGAAAGCCACTGTATTTAGAATTCTCACCACCCTCGAAAAGTGGGGTCTCGTGGACAAGGCCCCACAAACCGACAAATACCGTCTGGGCCTCGTGCTCATTAAATACGGCGCTAAAGTGGCTGCCGGCCTCTCAATGGTCTCTCTCGCCAAACCTGTCATCGACAACTTTTCAGAAGACATCGGCGAAAGCATCAGCTTGAGCATCGAGCACGCCGGCTATGCGCTCAACCTCTACAAGTCGTCCACGGGGAACTCTATCCTCGCTTCGCGTCTAATTCCCATCAGTGCGCTAAACTGCTCAGCCTCCGGCAAACTGTTCTTGAGCACCAAGTCCGATGCGGCGCTGGCCGACTTTTTCAGCAGCGAGCGTTGTGTCAAGCGAACGGAAAACGCCATCGTCGACTACAACACCTTTCTAACCGAAAGAGAGGCCATACTGACACGGCACATCGCCTACGACAACGAAGAATACGAGTACGGTCTCTACTGCATCGCCGCGCCTGTCCACCACCGCGGCAACACTGTCGCTGCGGTGAGCATCAGTGGCCCCAAGTCCAGATTGGCCCTCAAGGGCATGACCGACCTAGAAGGCAAAATTAAACTGGCGGCCAAAACCATCTCCGACTTAATCGACTACCTCGAGCCCGACAATTTGTTGTAGCTCTGTTGCCCCCTTAAACACGATGCGAACTTATGGAGGTCCTCTATGACGCTGACACAGATCACACCGCACAACTACGACGCTTTTGACGCCATGGTCTACCGGCGCATAAACGGGTGCGAAAAAAAAGAAACGACAAGCATCGCCCCTAGGGTTCTTAAAGAACTGGAAAATCCTAACCTCACGCTGTACGCCGCTGAAGCAGACGGCCAGATGGTCGGCTGGATTGCCTTAATCTATTTGCCAAAAGTGGGCAAATACGGCGGTCGCGGCTACCTCTATGTCGACGAACTCTGGGTACAGCCCGAATACAGAAGGCGCGGCATCGGCAGGGCACTTATGTCAAAAGCCGACGAATGCGCTGAACGAAGAGGTGCAAGGGGGCTCCGCCTGTATGCAAACCAAAGTGCAGAGCCGCTTTACAAAGCCTGCGGTTACGCATCGGAGGGCACCGCCATTTTCATGGAAAAAATGTGCCTATAGACACCGCACACGACAAAGAGAAAGGAGGCCACATGCCGCTAACCGTTCGAGAGGCCATGGCACTCAAAACCTTTGAGCACCTTCAGCTCGTCGCCGGTTCAAAGGGGCTGGACACCTCTATTGAACAGACGGCCATTCTGGATTATGAATTCTCAAGCGCCGTTTCAGAAGCGTACCCCCGCCAATTTACCGCTGGGGACTTTGTGCTCAGCAGCCTTTTTAACACCTGTCGCGATGAAGACGGTCTCCTGGAGACGGTACAAAAGCTCATCGACTTAAATGTCAGTGCCCTAGCCATTAAAACCGTCTTTGTGAAAACCTTGCCCAAAGCTGTTGTTCAACTGGCGGACGCCGAAGGCTTTCCCATCTTTTTGTTTGACAACAGCACTTATTTCGAAGCCATCATCGTCGAGCTCACCGACGCCCTCCGCACCCTGAGGCAGCTGGCGTACTTTGAAGCTCAAATTGAAACGCTGATGCACGGTTCGCTTTCTCCCGACGCACATCGCGATATCGTCTACACGCTGAACAGGCGCTTTCAAAGCCACGTCGTCGCCTTCTACGCCCGTTCGTCAAGCGATACTTTTGACCCGAGACGCTTGACTGGCGCTTACGCGCGAAGCAGTGACAAAGCGCCTTCCAGTGCGCTCTTCTGCTACAAAGGCGGCGTCCTCCTGCTGCTCTCAAAAAGCACAGACCGGTTCTCCGCCTATCGGCACGCCTTTGACGACGCCCTCATTCAAATGGGGCTCTCGCCGGATACGTTGTCCGTCGGCGCCAGTGGCGTCGTCGAAACCTTTCATGCCCTGTCCCTTGCCATTCGAGAAGCGGTGTGGGCGCAAATGGCCGCAAAAGGTGCCGCCACAGTCACCGCTTTCAAAGACATCGGCCTTTACAAGCTTCTGTTGCCCCATCGGGACTCGCTTTGGTTCGGCAGTTACCAAGCGCAGTACATGGCGCCGTTGCTGGCGCACGATGCTGAAAACGGCACGGAGTTGGTAAAAACGGCTCTTAAATACATTGAATCCGGTGGCGATTTAAAAGTGGCGGCGCAGAAACTGTATGTTCACGAAAACACAGTGCGCTATCGAATTAAAACCATACACGAGCGTCTGTGCCCCGAGGCCGGCGCGTGGACTTTTTATGAAGAGCTCTCCATTGCTATCCGCCTCTACGCCTTGATAGAACTGAACATTTGTCTGTAATTCAAACAAAAGCCGCTCGGTTTGTACCCGCTACAAACCCGCGGCTCTTTTTATGCCTTATACTGTCTATAGAACCGTTACCCCATAGAGAAAGGAGTTTTCGCATGCACATTACCCCTTTTGGCGTCGAGCGCTGGATGGATCTATACGAGACGCGCTGCACGTACAATTTGGCTGAAACCTGTGTAGATTCCCTCAGCCTAGCCGATTTAGAGAAATTGACCGGTACGGCCGGCGCACTGGACGAGGTGCTGAAAAACACCCGTCTCACCTACGGCGAAATCCCCGGCAAACAGGCGTTTCGAGAAGGTGTCGCTTCACTTTATCAAACGGTGTCGCCTGACGGCGTGCTCAGTACCAACGGTGCCATTGGCGCCAATCTCTTGGCATTATTGACTTTAATCGAACCCGGAGACGAATGCGTCGTCATTGTGCCCACCTACCAACAGCACACCAGCGTCCCAGAGAGCTTAGGCGCAGTGGTTAAAGCAGTCCCCTTGAGAAAAGATCAGGGGTTCATGCCGGACCTCGACGCGCTGAGAACCGCCGTTACACCAAAGACAAAAGTCATCTGCTTCAACAACCCGAACAACCCCACAGGCGCTTTGGCCGATCTCGCAACGCTAAACGCCGTCGTCGATATCGCCAGAACAAACGACGCTTGGGTGCTCTGCGATGAAGTCTACCGCCATTTAAATCACGACGAAACGTACCCACCGTCTATTGCCGACCTCTACGAAAAGGGCATCAGCACTGGGAGCATGTCCAAGGTCTTTTCTATGGCAGGGCTGCGACTGGGCTGGTTGGCGGCACCCAAGGCCTTCATTGAAAAGGCTTACGACATGCGCCACTACACCCTAATCAGCTGCGGCATACTGGACGAATGCATCGGCGCCTTTGCCCTTGAGCACAAGACGGCGTTGCTGAAGAGGAGCCATGCCATCATTGCTGAAAACCGACAGCTCTTAGACGAGTGGGTCGCCTCGGAACCCCATATCGAATATATACCGCCACAAGCGGGCACGACGGCACTGCTCTATTACGACATGCCCGTTGCTTCAACAGAACTCGCACACGACCTCATTGCCGTGGAGGGTGTTATGTTGACACCGGGCGACTGCTTTGACATGGGGCGGTGCCTGCGCATCGGCTACGCCTTCAACCCAAGTGAACTGAAGCGGGGATTGGCGGCGTTTAAACGCTACCTCAGACGATTTGATTCACTCTAAAGTCGCAGTACCTATCGTCGATACCCTTTAATTAAATACCATCTGTCTACAAGCGCCATCAAAAAAGAGCGCGTTGTCTTCGTCCGGTTATACGGAACCTAACAACGCGCTCTTTGCGTTTACTCACGACGCTTTATGTACACCTTCATATTTTTAGGACGTATTCACCAGCCGCCTTACAGCACTCGGAGTAACAAAAGTATGCCGCCATTGAGAATTAAATACCAAGAGATCGACTGCTTATTGACGAGAAAAGAGCTTACATAACGGGCAAACTTATTTTTGTCTCTAAGAAAGTTTAAGAGCCCCAATACGATAAAAAATACCCCTGCAACCAAAAAAACAGCTTTGTACGTTCCCAAAATCAAATAGGTTAAAAAAAGTATCACCAAAAAGACAGCGATTAATGGCAGCGCTTTAAAATTCATAGTTCGTCTCCTTTTGTTCACAGTTCTTATTAATTACAAAGAAAAAGCGTTCATTGTCATGGTGTTAGAATCTCATCTTTTCTAAAACACTCACATGGTCACCCTATTCATATAGACCGTCAACAGGTGCTACAAGACTCTATCAGCCCCCATCATTTTTTCAAGCCCCCAGCGCTCAACATCATCCATACAATGAGCGTCAATATAACAACCGATTTGCAGCTCAATCGACTAGATTGCTCGACCTCATTGCGCACACCGTACCGTGCTTATTATTCGGAATATCTATTCGTGTGACGCGGCCACTCCTGTCGTCGACATCTCTTTCAGCACTTTCGTCTGTAGCAAAAGTAGGTACAACTAAAGCAATCATGGTGAGAATTGTTAGTAAGAGTCTTTTAGAGGTTTTTAATGGGGTCATACACCTGCTCCTTGGAAAATAAAGTCTTTTGATGTTGTCTCTCCGATATTTCTAAGCACTTCAACAACGGCCCTTTAGCTTTTTTCTTCTACTCATTATAATAACGTACCAGACGCCGAAATCTTACACTTTAAATCGATATTTTTTGTATACTTATAAATTTTCTTACCAATTATCCCCCCTTCCAAAATTCGGCACATTTTGTTTGAACCCCATAAATTATAATGTTATAATTTTATTTGAAGGAAATAATTGTTTTTATCTGACAAGTAAGAGAAAGGGAGGGGTTGGCAACAACAGCTTTATAAAATGGGAAAGGAGGCGTGAAAGAACGGTCTTTCACCAACCAAAATGAAAAAAATACTTAGAATACTTGCACTGACAGTGCTCATCGCTATGGCCTCTGCAGCTTCATTTGCAGACCTAAAGCCTGCGGAAAACTTTGTTTACATCTTTAACGGCGACGTCATTGAATTTGAAAAAGCACCTAAGCTCGGCGGAGAATACGACGAATTATGGCTGCCTTACGAAGCGACACTTAAACTTTTCGGGGCAGAATTCAAGTCGACTTACGCCTTACTTGACGGCATTAAAATTTACTCAAACGGCAAAAACGTGCTGTCCAACGCAGAATACCGCTACACATTCCAAGAACCGTTTGAAAAGAGCGGCGGCCAAACGTATATGCACGCCATTACATTGCTCGAAGTTATCGGCTATGATGCCCACATCGATTACGCCAACAACACGCTCTATGTGGTTAAATTGGACCCGAAAAAAGCCCCCAAAAAGGTCGGCAAATACAAAATCGCCCCACCGAATACAAAGCCGACCTATACCATTTCCGGTAAATCCAATAAGCACAAGGACTTTGACGTTCTCTCCGGCTTTCCGGAGCAAGATGTTTACACCCTCTACGTGGCGTCGGATATTTTAGACAACCCGGATGCAACGTATTTTATTCAGCGTAAGAAACCGCTCTCTATGTCCGATAGAGGCCGAATCACTTACAACGGCATCTCCGCCACTGTCACACGTAAAGAAGCTTATAGCCATATCACCGACTTACTCGGCCGCGTCAACTGGTCAGTTATCGAAAAGAGTTTCGGTCAATTTGCCGTGGACTACTTTGACGATTTCGACATGAACCAACGTGCAGATGAATATGTCAGAGACTACATTAACGGCGCTTATAGACCGGATACCATCGACTTTAAAATTCACGACAAAGATTGGCTGACACTGAAAGAACTCGAAAAAAGCTACCACCTCACGTTGGATACCGGCGGCGGTTTTCGTCAGGAAACACCGGAACTCATCTGGTCTAAAGACGGCTTCACACTGGGCTACACCTACGAGTTACCGGGATACGCACAGTTTCAAAACGGCTATCTAGAATTTAATAAGGTACGCATGATTGCACAAGACGGCGTGCTCAGACTCTATCGACCGGATATTGAAACACATGTTATGCCTTTGTTGAACGCCTTCATCGAACCCGCTCTAAACCTTCAAAAACAATGGGTCGACGAAACAGAATTGTCGGAAGTATACGGTATGGCCATCTATGAAGGGGGCCTTGCAGGTCCTGCTAATATCGCCTCTGAGGATACTCACTACTGGGGATTCTCGTATGCTTTAGGCGACTTCGATCTCGATCGAGTCGGTGAGCAAACCGTCGACGGTTTGACGCTGAAAATTCTAAAAGACAAATCGATACACTTCGACAAAGCCTCTTTTATCAAAAAAGTGGCTGAGCCTTATGAAGCCTACAGAAACGAAACAGATAGCTTTTCCGAAACCTGGCTTTCCTCTTCAAAACTTGAAGAGATGCCGGGCATCGAGATAGAAAAAGAGTTTGTTCCTGAAAAAACAAAGGGGTCTTTTTACGAATTTACCATTGTGGCAAACGGTAAATCCTACCGCCTTGAAGGCCTTACAGATGCAAGACATTCCAAAACCGGCGAGCACGTGTTTGGAGGCATCCGCGTATACATCTTCAGCGAGCACGGCTACAGCTTGCACGTTGAAGACTTAAAGCGCCTAGGCATTATCGATTAAGCGTTTAAAAAAACCGCCAAAGCTTTCGGAGGCATGAAAGCTTTGAGCGGGTTTTTTTACGCTCTATCAGATGCGCTTCTCTGTTTCACAGTCGAAGAGATGACAAGCTTCGGCGTCAATTGTCACCGACAGGCGATCGCCCACGGAAACCGATTCGGTGGCACGTGTGGCCACAGCAACGGATTCGCCGGCTATTTTGCCTATGAAATTCATATCGGCCCCCAACATCTCCACCACTTCTACATCCATATCAAATGCGCCTGCCCCCAGCTGTATATTTTCAGGTCTAATCCCCAAGATGACCTGCTTGCCGATATAGCCGCCCTGATGAAGGCGCTCCCCCTGCAAAGGGGCGAGTGGCATTTGCCCGCCGGCAACACGAAGTGCAACGACATCGGTTCCCGTTGTCACCACGTCGGCACGCATAAAGTTCATCTGGGGCAACCCGATAAATCCGGCGACAAAGACATTGGCCGGCGTTTGGTAGAGGGCTTTAGGCGTGCCCACTTGCTGAACGACCCCTTCGCGCATTACCACAATCCGCGTCCCAAGCGTCATGGCTTCCACCTGATCGTGGGTGACGTAAATAAAAGTCGCGCCGAGCTTTTGATGGAGCTTTGAAATCTCCGCCCGCATCTGAACGCGTAGCTTGGCGTCCAAATTCGACAGGGGTTCGTCCATTAAAAAGACCTTGGGTTCCCTTACAAGCGCCCTGCCCATGGCCACCCGTTGGCGCTGTCCGCCGGAAAGGGCTTTGGGCTTTCGCGCGAGCAACGGCTCTATATCGAGGATTCTTGCGGCTTCGCGCACCTTTTCATCGATGAGCGCCTTCGGAACTTTTCGAATTTTAAGACCAAACGCCATATTGTCGTACACCGACATATGCGGGTACAGCGCGTAGTTTTGAAACACCATGGCGATGTCGCGGTCTTTCGGCGCCATGTGATTTACACAGACGCCGTCGATGGCGATTTCACCGGCGTCGATGTCTTCCAGACCGGCCACCAGCCTCAGCGTCGTCGATTTGCCACATCCCGACGGACCGACAAAGATGATAAACTCCCCAGCGTCTACGTCGAGGGTGAAACCGTCCACAGCGATTACCCCGCCTGCATACGTTTTTTTGACATTATTTAAAGCTAAAGTTGCCACGTTGCGCCTCCTTTACAGTTCAAAGACTTTGATGAGTTCACCCATGTGGTCGATGCCCACAGCGTCTTCAGTGGCTTCCACAAGCGCTTTGGTCAAACCGCTGTAGCTGTTTAACACCCCTGCAAAATGGGCCTTTGCCTTTTGAGCAAATGCCAAATCGCTGACGCTGTCGCCGACGATGAGCAGTTCGCCTTCTTCGAGGCCACAACACTGCCGAAAGCGCTCCGCCATGTCCACAGCGGGTTTGCCGCGAGTCAAGCCGTCGTCAGAGCCGAAATAGTCGAAAAACCGCACCACATCCGCTTTGCACAGCGAGTGCATCATCGACCGCTGAGTGTCGGCAGTGGCGACGCCGAGCTTGTACCCTCTGTCGTACAAGTAGTGAAGGGTTTCTAGAACGCCTGGGCGTATGGCCACAGGTGTGGACGCATCGAGACTGGCTTCGTCCACCCAGCGCATCAGCTGCCCTGCACACGCTTCGCAAGCGGCATCTGATTCCGGATACACCAGCTCTGCCCACGCCCTGACCAAAACGCGCGTGGGCAGGTGCTGTACATTGCTTTCCGTTGCAAAGCCCTGGGGCAAATACCCCGAGTAGGCTTTAATGCGCCGAAGGGTGTCTGTATCAGCCAGTCCCGTCGTCGCCATTTTATTGAAAACACGCCCCATAACCGCATGCCATGTTTTTTCAAATTCTATTAAGGTGCCGTCTTTATCAAACAATATTCCTTTAATCATACCGTCTTTTAAACTCCTCTAAATAATTGCCAAAGGTTTGGCGTTTACCGTGCTCGCCAACTGTATAAACCGGATTGACATAGACGAGCTCATGTCCCTCTCCATCGACAATCCCGAATCTCAGCCACATGTCCGCACCCCTAGATACCGCCGTCTCAAATCGGTACACATGTGTTTGATCTTCACACAGCGGCTCACTGGATACCACCTCGCCATTTAAAATGAACTGGCATTTTCCACGTGCCAATAGCGGCCAGAGCGGGACATCTGCAAAGAACGTCGGCCAGTTCAGCGTCACTGCATAGGTCAACAGCCGCCCTTCACCGGGGTCGAACTGTTCCCCTGGAAGCAGACCGCCGTCGATGTCCAGTGACAGAGAGACGAACCGCGCGACATACATATGCCCACTTAGAGCACTGGCCAAAAGTGCTTCCGGTTGCGCCGATGCGCTGTACACAGTCGTCGACGGATCGCCGTACACACTGGGGAGTTGTGCGCCCTCGTAGCGCGCCGTCGGTTTTTGATGGCAATCGCTCCCGCCGACGCCGAACAGTCTCAGCCCCTTTTGCCATAAAAAATCTAAAAAGGCCACCGCTCGGTCGTTGGCTTCCGGTGCCGATGGGTACGTCGGGTCGCAGATGACTTCAAGTGCGTCCACTAACGCCATGTCCAGCGCCTGTTCAGTACAATGCCAAGGCGCCATAAACGGATGGTTCACGGTGATAAAAGTCCCTTCACGGTATGTTCTCAAACACGCGTTCACAAGCGATGTACCGCCTTCTAGGAGCGCCTTAGGCATCGTCAATGGCTGCTTTTTAACACCGTGTATGTTGAAATGCCCCGTCGACAGCGTCAGTTCAAACGACGGGATGATGGGACACGGCGCTTCGAGGGGCTCTAGGCGCATGGCGTTGTGCTCAGTGAGCGCCATAAAATCCAGCCCCTGCACCCTCAGAGCGTCGGCCGCTTCTAAATCGTTCATCTCGCCATCTGAAAAAACCGTATGACCGTGGAAATCGCCTTTGTAGAACTGAAAAACAGCCGGTTTAATCGGTGGTGCCACAGGCGGTGCCTTCTTAAGAAAATGCGGCGGCAGCGCTGCGACCATTGCGTCGCCTGCGCCGTCTACGGCATATGTCAAAACCGCAGACACCGGTTCAAAGCGCTGGACAACCACTCGAAATTTGCCGCCGGACAGCGGCCGACAGGCGCCGTTGAGACTCCATTGAGACGCCCCCAGCACCAGAGCCGGCGGCAAATTGGTAGGCATCGTATGAATCCCTCCCAAATAAACGCCTTCCGGACTGTAGACCCACAAGTACACAAGGGTATCCGCGGCGATGGACAGCTTGAGCACCAGTCGGTCCATCGGCACGCCTGGGCTTCCGATCTCAAGCACCGTCGTCTCTTGATCTAGTGTTACCTGCATCGGTTTCATACGCCCTCCTCTCTAGGGATTGAGTTTGTTCTGTGCTTTAGCAGCTGCTGCATCCAGCGCCTCTTGAGCCGGCATATTTTCAATTTCAACTTTATCTACCGCTTCACTGAGCGCCTCTAAAATCGCACCGCCAGTGGGATCGATAAAACTCGGTACCGCGTATTGGTCAATTTGCTTAAGTGCCCTATCGGCATCGGGATTAGCGCCTAGATACGCTTGATACGCAGGTAACTCTAAAACCGATTTTCGCACGGCAACATACCCCGTCGCCATGGAAAACGCCGCCGTATTAGCGGTGTTGGTGGCGTACGTCACGAAGTCCGCCGCGCCCTTTTTCTGCGCTTCAGTCAAGTTGTCGCTCTTCGGAATAAAATACATCAAGCTTGAAAAACTCGGCGCCGGTGCATTGTCGCCCCACCCCGGCTGACACGCGACGGCAAATTGGTTAATATGCCCTTCTGCCACCGCCTTTTTTACCGCTTCAAGAGCAATGGCGTAATCTCCCGGACTGCCGGTATACCCCACTGACTTGCCGTAGACCCAATCGTCCATCGTCTTGTACCAGTATTCCCAACCCTGTCCGCCGGAGTGAATGGCCATAGAGCTGTCCTCGTGAAGCCAAACGCGCACTTGCTCCAGGACCTCCACCCACTCGGGGCTATTGATTAACACCGTCTTGCCGTCATCTGACAGGAACTTTGCGCCGTTGCTCTGCGCCATGTCGATAATGTTGCCAGAACCCCACATGGGCTCCCAAACGTACTTCACTGCGTTAACACCGGTGTCGATGCCCTTGACTTTCGGGTACATGGCCGCCAAGCTGTCCCAGCTTTCAAGCGCCGTATCGTCGAGGCCTGCCGCCTCTAAAATCGCCTTGTTGTAATAGAGCACTTGCGAGGTGCCGTAAGCCGGTGCAAACACGAGTTCTCCTTCTTTTTCACCTGCTTTTAAAAAGCCCCCGACGAGATCGGCCTTGTCGTATGTGTCCGGCATGTAGCGCTCAAACGGCTCTACGAGTCCCTTTTGATAAAACATTTCCTGAGAACCGCCTACTACAAGTGCCGGAACATTCTTTGCCGCATACGCCGCCTGAAGCTTTTCGTCGATTTCTGAGTAGCTTCCCACCACTACGGGCTTTACCACATACTGCGACTGTCCGCTGTTGTACGCCTCAATAATGGCCTGCATCCCGTCGCCGAGACTGCCACCAAGCGCGTGCCAAAACGGAATTTCAATCGGTTCCGCCGTCGAATCGACACCCCCTGTTGCCCCACTGGGCGCACACCCCGCCAAAACCGAAACCATCACTAACAAAACACTCATCCATAACATCAATTTTTTCATTTAATTATCCTTTCTTATTTTAAACCGCTGTCTTGGGCAATGCCCGTTAGAAACCACTTTTGAGCGATGATAAAGAGGACGACCACCGGCAAGATGGCGAGAGTGCTCGCCAGCATCACCTCAGACCAGTTCATGCCGTAGGCCCCTTCTTGTATAAAGAACTGTCTAAGTCCTTGAGACACTAGGTACTTCTCCGGGTCGTTCAACATAATGCTCGGCCACATGTAATTGTTGTACTGTTGTATAAACGTCAGTACAAACACGGTGAAAAAAGCCGACCGGTTCATGGGAAAAATCACGTGCCATAATGTCTTCAGATGACCGGCACCGTCAATGCGCGCCGCTTCCACATACGACCGGCTGGTCTTCATAAACGACTGCCTCAGGTAGAAGAGCGCAAAGATGTTCGCCAGATAGCTGAACATTAGCCCTGTAAGGGTATCAATTAAACCGATGCGACTTAAAATCACATATGAAGGCACATAAGTCACGGCGCCGGGCAACATGTACAGCCCCATAATGACGGCAAATAGGCCGCGGGTCCAACGCGTGGGCATAAAGACCACAGCATACGCAAACAGCGTGGTGACGGCAAGCATGACCAAGGTACCCACTACGCCGATAAAAAAGCTGTTGAACACATACCGACCAAAGTGAATTTCCGACGCCGTCTTTAGAACCGCACCGATGTCAAACTGTGCCGGTAAAAGCTTGTAAGGCGTCTGCCAAATCTCGTTGTTGGTCTTAAAAGCCCCCATGACCATCCACACAAACGGAAAGGCGAAGACCACTGCCGCAGGCAATAGAAAAAAGTGTTTGGCGACCACTGCCGCTTTGTTTTTCATAAGAGGCCTCCTATTCGTAGTGAACGTATTTTCGACTGATGGCCGTGCTGACAATTGAAAGCCCCAGTATCAACAGAAGTATGACCATGGCCACCGCACTTGCCGCACCCATTTGAAAATTCTGAAAAGCCTTCTCGTAGTAAAAGTAAAGCAGCGTCTTCGTGCTGCCGCCGGGGCCGCCTTGCGTCATAATCTGAATCTGATCGTAAACCTGTATCGCCGAAATTAGGTTGACAATAAACAGAAAGTACGTCGTGGGTGAAATCAACGGAAGTGTAATGTGGAAAAAGCGCGACCCGTACCCTGCACCGTCTATGCGCGCCGCCTCGTAGGCACTTTTAGGGACGCGTTCCAGAGCCCCCAAATAAAACAACATCGTCCACCCGATGGACTTCCAAACGGTGAAAATGACAATGGCGAGCATGGCCGTTTCACTGCTCTGAAGCCATTTGGAAGCGGGCAGCCCCAAAAGATTCAGCAAGTAGTTGGCAAACCCCTTTTCCGGGTCGTAGAGCCACGACCACACCATAGACACCGCCACCGTCGGCGTAATCCACGGTGAGAAAATCACCATCTGGTAAAATCGGCTACCGGTAAACTTGCGCTGAAAAAGCAGTGCAAACAGCAATCCCAAGACAAGCGTGCCGGCGATGGTGCCGGCGCTGAAGACAAAGGTGTTCCAAACCGCTTTTGAAAAATCGGGGTCTCGAAACAAGCCGATGTAGTTGTCCAGCCCGACGATGTTAAAGTCTGAGGAAATGTAGTCCCAGTCTGTGAAGCTGATGCACAGCGCACTGACCAGCGGTACAATCCAAAAGAGCAACAACGGTATGCCGAACGGCAACACAAAGCCCCAGTGCATTTTGACTTTTTTCATGTTTCACTCCTAGCGTTTTAAGTCCCTATCTGTTGTCGATTTGAGCATACCACCGAAACATGCAAAAAAAATAAAGACCGCGTTAAGCTGTGTAAAGATTTACCGCTTTTCTTGGTCTCTCTGTCAATTCTTTGTTATTTTATTTGGCTTTACAAAGTTTACGCCTTGTAATAGACGACATTTTTTTGCTTTAATTGCGCTTCCGCCGATGGGTCTAACACGCAATCGGTCACCAAATAGTGCACCTTTTCCCACTGAAACGTGCTGTATGGGCGCACCTGATGAAACTTTGAACTGTCTGCCATTAAGACGACGCGCTTTGCGCGCTTGGCGGCGCCAACGGCGACGCGATGTGCCACTTCATCGCGGTTACTGCCCCCTGCCTCGAGGTCCACGCTGTCGCAAGAAGCCAATACGGCATCGAAGTTGTACGCCTCAATCGCCGCATCAAACACCACCCCATAAGTGGTGTGAATGGCAAGGTCCACAGCACCACCGATAAAGACCAATCGGTGTCCGGCTTCTTCAAACGCCTCTGCGCCGCCCTCCAGCACATACGACAGCAAAATGGCCACAGAGGGCGTCACCACTGTCAAATGCCGCCTGCGACTTAAGTACCGCATCAGGCAGGCCGTCGTCGAACCGCCGTCGAGGTAAATACAGTCGTGATCGGAAATGAGATCCACTGCCCGATGAGCAATCTGTTTTTTCACCTCCATGTGCTCGGCGCTCTGCCTTTGATAGAAATAGGTCATCGTCGCTTCTTCGTGTGCCCTAACTTTAAGGCCGCCGTGAACACGCTCGTACCCGTAGACTTTTGCAATGTGGTCGAAATCCGTTCGAACCGTTTCTTTGGTCACCTTAAACCGCGCGGCAACCGTCCCTGTAAACACCTCCCCTTCGGTTTCCAGCAACCGGATAATGTCTCTGTGCCGCCGTTTAACTTTCTGTGTCATCGCCATGAACACGCCTCCCTTCGCCTTAAAGCCTTTACTACGCTATCTTAACAATCGAGCGGCCTCCGTTCAAAGGGGCCTCTGTTAATTTGACGTTAAAGCTTTGAAAAGGAAAAAGTGATTTTTAGGGGGGCTTTTACGCCATGCGAAAGCCCCCCCTTACACGCGATAAAAAGTTCTCGACAGCATAAAGATAGTCGAGAACTTTTTACGCAGTGACTCAACACAATCAGTCATCGCTTCTTTAGCTACAAACGACGGCGTCGTCTATCCCCTTCTGAGCACTTAACAGGTTCGCATCGATACACATCTAGACGTCTGTGTTTTAAAAGGGGCAGAGATTTTCGTACCGACTGTACCTGACTCAAATCTAGATCGGCCACGAGAACACCCTCTTCTGCTCCCAGTTGTTCAACCGTTTCGCCCCAGGGTGACACCACTATAGAATGCCCCCAAGAAACATAGGAAGCCTGTTCTCGACGCGCAGGCGCCACACCTATGGTATAGACTTGATTATCTAAAGCGCGGGTTCTAAATAAAATTTCCCAATGTGAGGGTCCTGTCGTCATGTTAAAAGCCGCTGGAATCACCAAAATTTCAGCACCGGCATCCACCATTAAGCGCGCCAACTCTGGAAACCTAAAGTCATAGCAAATGGCAAGGCCAACTTTGCCAAAAGGTGTTTGAAAAACAGTCGGCTCAACACCGGCCGACAAAACTTCTGATTCTTTAAAATGCTGTCCACCTGTCACAGAAACATCAAACAGATGTATTTTTCTATGCTTGGCAACTTCCTTGCCCATGGGATCAAAGACATAAGAAGTGTTGTATAAGTGTCCATCGGCACTTTCAGGTACAGAGCCTCCTACTAAAAAAATCCCATAGGTTTTAGCGAGGTTCGATAAAGCCTTCCAAACCTCTCCCTCTTCTTTCTGTGCAAAATTTGCAAAGAGTTCAATATCATAAGGGCAAACAAACATTTCGGGCAACACAAGCATATCGATATTTTCTGCCTTCAGAGTTTCCAGCACTCTAGAAACAGTATCTAGATTTAACTTTAAATCTTGCTCAATAAGCATTTGAAAAGCTGCAACACGCATTGAAATCTCCTTTACTGAACATTGCCTCTACAAGCAATGACTGCTTCTCCTACAACTAAGCCTTTACGAACCAAGTGCACTTTGTCATAGAGGTTCACTACCGGACAGATGTGATTGGGAATGATTTCAACTTTATCACCGATCTGAACGCTTTTTGAAAAAGCCGCCTGTTCAACAATGGCGTGCTCGTCAAACATGCGATGAATAGTCGTTTCGCCATAACCCTTCAGCGTCCCCATTCCCCGCGTCTTCAAAAGGCCTATAGAGCGTACTTGTTGCGTCAGACCTTTTGCGCCTACATCCAGTACAACCCTCGACTCAGTAGGTTTGCTTATTACCGACGCCAAGACAGTGGCAGCACAGCGACTTTCGTCTCCAAGCGCATGTGCTTGTGAACTGTCCATAAAAATATATGTTCCCGGCCGTATTTCTGTAATCCCCTGTAGAATAGGCCACTGGCGAATAAGTGTCGGTGTCGAACCAATACTAACTACTTGGAGTTGAAAACCTTGAGATTTAGCTATAGCGGCAAAATAAAGTGTTTTTTCCTGACTGTCAAAGTGTATCTTACGGAGTTCATCTATAGTTTCAGCCTCGTAAGAGTGCCCATCGTGAGAGAACACACCTTTTAAGCAAACATTTTTAGTCTGTTTAATCGCCGCCAATAGTTCTAGGAAAGCTTCTTCTTCAACAACGCCTGAGCGTTCTTCGCCGACCTCGATTTCAATAAGGATTTGCGCGGGCTTTCTAGAGTATTTAAACGCTTGATCAATTTTTTTGATATGGTCTACGCAATCGACGCCAAAGGACAACTCAATACGCTTATTTAATTGTTTAAGACATTCTAACTGGCTGCTACCCACAATTTCATTGGCTATAAAAATGTCCTTGACCCCGTGACGCGCCATACTTTCTGCTTCACTAACTTTTGCAACGGCCACCCCTGACGCGCCTAAAGCAATTTGTTTTTGCGCAAAAAAAGGCATTTTATGTGTCTTAGCATGAGGCCTCAGTTGGACCCCTTGTTCTTGCGCGTACCTTTGCATATGCTCACAGTTTTCCAAGACCTTGTCTATGTCCACCAGTAAAGTAGGTGTTGTCAATTCAGAAATCTTCATTCTAAGCCCCCCCTTCTACAGCGATTGCCTCAATTTCTATAAGAGCGCCACCATAGAGAGTCGTCGTCGGTACAATGGTTCTCACAGGGCGGTGTTTTCCGAAAAAAGCAGCGTAAACTCTATTTATGCAGTCCCAGTTCGATACATTCGGTGTATAGAGGCGACATTGAATCACCGCTTCTTTACACGATCCGGCTGATTTGAGGACACGTTCTAAATTTTGCAGGGCTTGAAGTGTTTGTTCTTCAACCCCACCGTCAACGTTAACGCCTGTTGTCGGGTCAATTGGCAACTGTCCAGAAGTGTAAATAAGCCCATTGTGTGCTAAGACCGGCACATAGTGTGCCTCATTTTTGTTTGACATAAAAACCTCCTAAAAAATCAAATACGGCTCTGCTTCTATTTATTCACAACTCTTTATTATGCAAATATGATGCCAATAGCGCCTACCTTACTCAACCCACTGACAAAAGAGTCTTGAACCCATTGGTGAATTGATGTAAACTGACGATAACCACATAAATATAGGGAGTATCCCATTTACAAACGGGATTATTCCCGTTAATTAAGGAGTGCCTATGAAACCCACCATCAGCATCATTACCCAGTACGCTTGGAGCAGTACTTTTTTAGTCAAACAACTTGAGCATATCTTTGGAGAGCTTTTTACCATAACCTGCCACGCTTCTGACACCGTCCCAATACACCCTCTATACAACGCAGACTTGATCTTGCTGCACGAACCCTCTGCCCTCATTGAAATGCAGCCTTATATTCGGTGCAAAGCCCCACTGCTTCTTATGCGGCGAACCATTTCCGCAGACGCTTGTGAAAAGCTTAAAACCATTCCTCCTGGCACCAAAACAGCTGTTGTGAACATCAACAGCTACATGGCTCACGAAACCATGACAAACATTTATCAGCTCGGTATCAATACCCTTGAACTTTTGCCGTGGGCACCTGATATGAAAACATCTTTCCCTGACGTCTCATGGGTGATAACCCACCGAAAATATGATTTTCTTCCGTCACTAGATGTGCCTATGACGATTATTGGAAGTCGAATCATCACAGCCGATGTAATCATGGATATTTTAAGCTATTTTAATATGGATATGAAGACCATTGATTGTGTATTTTCAAACTACCTCCCCATGGTCCCAAATTTTCTCAAAGGGGTGCAAACCCTTTTAGAAAACAACAAATTTCTCTCTCTACAATGGCGTTTACTCTACGACAAATTGGAACACGCAGTGGCTGTTCTATCAGAGGACCAACGCATTACGTCCTACAACACGCACTTCAGCAAGTTGATACCACCCCCATCTCGTCAGCCTCTCCACCTAGAAGACCTCTGCGAAGCCGTCCCAGAAATATCTATTTTAAAGGCACCTGGCGAAATACACGAACAAGTTGTACAGTTAAACAACCACACTTATATCGTCAACACTCGCTTTTTAGATCCCGATACCCCGCGGCTCGGAAAAGTTGTTTTCATGGAAAAATACAATCACATAGCCGCTGCTCACCACCGCGTTCACAAACAATTGACAGGTGATGGTCTTATTGGAAAATATGATTTTCAGGATATTATCGGAACTTCAAAATCACTCCTAACTGCAAAAAAACTGGCAACTAAGTTTGCGAAGTCTCAACTCCCCGTATTGTTATATGGCGAAAGTGGTACGGGAAAAGAACTTTTTGCCAGCGCTATCCACAACACATCTACACGGCAAAATGGCCCTTTTGTGGCAGTAAACTGTGCTGGAGTTCCCGACACCCTTATAGAATCAGAGTTTTTCGGTTATGAAGGTGCTGCTTTTACAGGCGCTAAAAAAACAGGCGCAATGGGCCTGTTTGAAAAAGCGCACAACGGCACCTTGTTTCTAGATGAGATTTCGGAGCTGCCCTACCCACTTCAAGGGAAGTTGCTTAGAGCCATACAAGAAAAAGAAATAAGAAGAGTTGGGAGTACCCAAATGATTTCTGTAGATGTCCGAGTTATTGCCGCATCAAATAGAAACCTCAAAGATATGACAGAAAATGGAACATTTCGAACAGATCTGTTTTTTAGACTGAACGTTTTATCCTTAACATTGCCGCCGCTTCGAAAACGCAAGAATGACATCCAACTGCTATGTCAGCACTTCATGGCCCCTCACAACTTAGAAGCCACCTCCGATTTTTACAAGTTCGCCAGCGCTTATACTTGGCCTGGAAATGTTCGCGAACTACAGAACATCATCGAGTACTTGAGCGTTATAGACGATACGGCCCTATCTGTGGAAAGCTTGCCCGATTATATTGAACGGCCGGCATTCATGCGCCCATTGGATGACACAGAGATTAAAATGGCTATTCTCAGAACCCTCTCCACGAGGCAAAAATCGGGACACAGCACAGGGCGCCGCAGTTTAACAGAGCACCTAAATAAAACCACGTGCACTATCTCAGAAGCCGAAGTAAGAAAACACTTAAAGAACTTAAGCGAAATGGGCTACATTCTTTTACAACAAGGCCGAAGAGGCACCGTACTCACCTCTAAAGGCGATGCGTACTTAACCACTTATTGTTCAAAGTAAAAACCCCTTTAGAGTATACGATACGAGCAAATTTATTCTCTCATAGGGATCATTTAGACAGACATCTGCAATTTCTTCAATTCTCTCTATTCGATATTTAACGGTATTTCGGTGAATAAATAGATCCTTTCCAGTAAGAACCGCATTTTGATCATTTAACAAATACGTGTACAGGGTCAAGTAGAACTCTGTGCCATTTACATCATCATACGCTTTGAGTTTTTCTAAAGAAGGATGGGTATAGCAATAGGTATCCCCTCCTTTTTCTTCGAAATCAAGCGCCAAAGCCAAATAGCTAATTTGCTTGTACCGCAAGCAACTCGACTTGAGCTTGTATCGCTTTTTTGATAAAACCGTTTGCTTGGCTTGCCTATAATACGCCGACGCTCTTGTTAAATCGACAAACTCATCGCTTATACCAATGACGATGTTGTTCAACTCAGCAAAATCATTAATTTCATTAAGGCGATCGCTGTCTAACCAATGGTCATAGTCGTACAGAAGCACAATATAGTTTTCATAGTAAATATGTCGACGGTAAAAGAGATGATTAATGCTCTCCGCTAAAAAATCGTTCTTTTTTGTCCCAACTTTAAAATCCGTCAAGTCAAAACAAATGACCACATACTTGCTTTTTAGAAATTCATTGTGAATTTTAATTTTCTCATCTAAAACCTCTTGGCTGCTAATGCGTTTGTCTAGAAGATCCATTAAGAAATTTTCATGTTCTATATACAACATATTTTTATGGCTTAACAGCGCCTTGAAACACGCCCCACTTAAACCAGCAATTTCATACAACATGTTTTTATCCGATTCTGATAAACCTTTGTTCTGTAGAAGAACTAAAATATACCCCACCAACTTGCCCTCTAAAAAAACTTTTGAAGCGTATCTGTCGTAGGGACTTTTGTAACATTTGAGCGGAAATGGTACAGAATTGTTTTTCGAATTTTTCATATCGTCCATAGTGCGGACGTAAGCAATAAACTCATAGGAACAGTACCCGCGCTGGACATTGAGCTTCCACACCGCGTCTTCAATTCTGTCCCTATTGGAGTGGGCAATCACTCTAAAACTGCTGTCTACAATAATAACAGGGTTGTTGAACAAATGCTCTCCGTGGTCTGCCAACTGTTGAAGAGACGTGTACTGTTTAAAAGCAGACAAAGTCATAGCGTCAGTAAACACTTCATTTATAAGATTAGAGACTTCGTACAGTTTGCTCTTGCCTTTCACAACAAGCACATTAATACCTGGATATTTCCAGTCTTCAAAGTCGACGTACGCTTCAACAAAAAACACAAAGTTGCCTGTTAATTCTGTTGCAGACAATGTGCTTAACAGTTCCAAATCACCTATATACAAATGGTCTTCAAAAAACTCTTTTTGCCCTTCTAAAAGAAACTTAATCTTATTAATTTCCGTGTTCGACACATGAATAAACGCCTTATACTCGAGATTCCCTTCTATTTTCTGTGCCAATTCACGCATGGTCACACCCATATTGCACCTCCGTTTATACATTCATTATAGTGCACTGTGCACAAATTTCAACGTTATTTTCTATTTTTTAAACATAGTCCTGCACAGTGATTTCGTGTTATCTTTTTAACAAATAAAAAAGAAAGGTGACGTTTATGAAAAACTCAAAATTATTTTCTACAGGCACTATTGGCCAACTTGAGCTTAAAAACAGAATTGTTATGCCTGCGATTGGTACTTCTTTAGCGACCTCAACTGGGGAAGCTTCAGACGAAATTATTCGTTATTATCAAGAGAGGGCTAAAGGCGGTTGTGGTTTAATTATTACTGAAATCACTAGAGTTGATGACGAATATGGCGTTGGAACCTCTAACCAACTTTGTGCCACAGAAGCTTATCAAATTCCCAGACTTGAAAAACTTGTTAAAGCGGTGCACCGTTACGATTCAAAAATTTTCTTCCAACTTCACCATCCTGGCCGTCAATCACATGGCCGCTTAATTGGAGGCAAGCAAATTGTAGCGCCTAGCGCGGTGATGAGCAACGTCATTGGCGAGATGCCTAGGGCTTTAGAAACTTCTGAAGTTGAAGAACTGGTTAAAAAATTTGTTAAAGGCGCTAAAATTGTTCAGATTGCAGGTGCTGACGGTATTGAGCTGCACGGTGCTCACGGCTACCTTATCAATCAATTTTTAAGCCCGCTAACAAACCTTAGAACGGATAAATACGGCGGTTCCTTTGCAAACAGAATGCGCTTTATTACAGAAATCATCACCGGCATCCGCCATATTTGCGGTAAGGGCTTTCCTATATCTGTCCGTATTGACGGCGATGAATACCTCGATGGTGGCATTAAGTTAGATGAAGCCGTTAAAATTGCACGCTATCTTGAAAGTGTAGGCGTTGATGCCATTAACGTAAGCTCTGGGACCTACGATTCCATGCTGACAATCATCGAACCCATTTCTTATCCAGAAGGTTGGAAAAGACACTTGGCAAAATCGATTAAGTCAGCCATTAAAATTCCTGTAATCGCTTGTGATGTTATACGCACACCACAGGTGGCGGAAGACATTCTCAAAGAAGATAACCTTGACTTTGTCGCATTGGGAAGAGCACAACTCGCCGATTCAGAATGGTCTAACAAGGCCCTTGAAAACAAACATGAAGAAATTCGACCATGTGTTTCTTGTTTGTATTGTATAGAAGAGCTCATGTCCGGAAAACGATTAAAATGCGCCGTGAACCCCAAAATGGGTCGAGAAAAAGAGTTCGATTGCATGAAAAGAGATGGCGATGGCAGAGTAGTCGCAGTAATCGGTGGCGGTCCCGCTGGTATGCAAAGCGCTATTACTTTAGCTGAACGCGGCTTCAAAACGACTTTATTTGAAAAGAACGACGTTTTAGGGGGCTCCGTTTATTTAGGCAGCAAACCGCCATTAAAAACAAAATTAACCAAATTCTTATTGCATTTAGAAGCTGAAATGAAACGCCTAGGTGTTGATGTTCGCATGGGTACTGAAGCCAGCGTCGATGTCGTCAAGGCACTTCAACCGTATGCCGTGTTTGTGGCACAAGGTGCTGAACCTAACATTCCGCCAATCCCAGGCGTACAAGGTAAAAATGTTTGCACGATTGAAGACGTCTTAGCTGAACGCGTACAAATCAGTTCTAGCAAAGTTGTAGTCGTCGGTAGTGGCCTAACTGGACTTGAAACCGCTGAATACCTTGCCGAAAAAGGGAACGACGTCACAGTGATTGAAATGCAAAATGAAATTGCTAAGGAGGCTTATAAAGCCAATGTTGTAGACGTTACAATGCGCTTAAAACAGCACAATGTCAATTTAATTCCGAGAAAGCGCTTAATGGGCATTACCGCTGAAGGTGTAAATCTTATGGATACGTTTTCTAATGCACCTGAGTTTATGGAAGCAGAAACCGTTGTGTTGTCACTAGGTGTAAAAGTTAACAGAACCGCCGTTAATGAATTCAAAGAAGCCTTTGACCGCGTATTCGTATTAGGCGATGCTGTAAGACCTGGTAGAATTGGTCAAGCTGTTGAAACGGGTATGGAAAAAGCATTTATTCTATAAAGGAGCACATCATGAAAGCATTTGAAAACAAAGTCGCGGTTATTACTGGCGCAGCCAATGGCATTGGACATGCTTTAGCGAAAGAAGCCGCTAAAAGAAAAATGAAACTCGTTATTACCGACATAGATGAAACCAATCTACAGAAATTAGCTGATACTCTGATAGCAGAAGGTACTGAAGTGCTCTCACTCGTTTCAGATGCCACAGAATATGACCAAGTAGAAGATGTCGCAAAGAAGACTATTGAGCGTTTTGGTCAAGTCGACCTTTTGGTCAACAACGCAGGTGTTGTGGTTGAAGGGAAGATATGGGAAATTCCTGTTAACGATATGGACTATATTACGCAATCTAACTTATACAGTGTGATGTACGGCTTAAAAGCTTTTATTCCAATTATGCTTGAGCAAGATACTGAATGTCATATCGTCAATGTTGCCAGCGTTGCCGGCTTAGTAAGTTCTCCAACAATGCCAACTTACCATATGACTAAGTTCGGAAATGTGGGTTTAAGTGAGTCCGTGAGCTATCAGCTTCAATCCATTAAAAGTAAAATTAAAATGTCCGTCTATTGCCCGGGATTTATTCAAACAGATCTTCACAACTGTGACTCTCGAAGAACTGGCAAGTTTGCCTTAAACGACGACCCTTACTACAAGAGCCCTGAATATGCAGCCGGACAAAAATACGGTAAATTCGTAATTGAGACCGGTCTTCCCATTGACTCAGTGGGGATGAGTGTCTTCCAAGGCATTGAAGATGAAAACTTTTATATCTTGACACACCCTAATTACACCCCACTAATCGGATTGCGTGTAAAAAATGTATTAGATGGACACAATCCAGATATAGCCTTGTTTAAGCAACAATAGGTTTTTCAACCAAAACAGACAACCCTTCTCTTATGAAGCTTAGTTGTCTGTTTTTTGTTGCCATTTAAAGCTATTTTTTCCTCGTCCAACTATAAGGACGTACTTGACGACGTCTCTCCTCTGTGATACTATTTAGAGACCAATTAGTCTCTAAAGGAGGAATGCCATTTGAAAGCAGCTTTTTTTAAAACCGATGCCACACGCCAAAGGCGGCTATTGGAAGCCGCCACCGCCGAGTTCTCCGCGCATACATTTGAAGAGGCCTCTATTAACCGCATCATTCAAACCGCCGACATTTCAAAAGGCGGCTTATTCAAGTACATCGACAAAAAGGAGACGCTGTACCTCTACGTCATCGAGTGTGCGCTGAAACAATTTGTCGACTACCAGTTCACCCACGCGTCGCTGAATACCCACTGCTACATCGACAGGGTATGGGCACTGGCAGAGAGCAGTATCGGTTTCCGGCGCTCGGCGCCGGAAGTGTACCAACTGATTTTAAAAGTGTCCTTCGATTTCGGAACGCCATGTGCCGCCGAAATTCACGCGCTAAGGCAAACGGTGCTCGGCAGCTATGAGAAGACGCTGGTCGAAGGCGTCGACTGGTCTCAATACACGGCGTCAAAAGAAGCTGTAATCGCTCATGTATCGCTGATACTCAACGGCTTTAATGCCATGGCCCTTCAGATGATGGCACGACAAGACGCTCTGGAAACCTGTGTTGAGACGGTCTTAAAACCGCATCTGACCCTTGTAAAAACAGGTCTTTTGAAAGGCGGTGTCCTATGAACTACACCTGTACGGGCAATCCCGACGGCCCTCTCGTCATCGCCATCAACGGCGCCGGCACCGGTCCGTGGCTGTGGACAGAAGTGTCAGAAGCCCTCAGCGCCTACAAATGGGTGACCTTCGATCTCCCGGGACACGGCGCCAACTCAGAACTCGACTTCACCACCATTGAAGCCACCGCCTCAGAAGTTCTCAAAATTCTCGCTGCAGAGAGCCCTGACGGCAGAGGCGCCGTCGTAGGCTTATCCATCGGGGCACAAATCGCCGCCTACCTCTACGCCCATCACAGAGCGGTTATTACCCACGCCGTGCTGATCAGCTGCCTCAACCGTCGATCGGAATTCACGGCAAAATGGGTCGGTATCGCCGCCGCACTGGCGATGCCTCTGGCGCGCTACAGATGGTTTGCCAAAGCTCAGAGCAAAACGCTCCGAATCACTGACGACCTATTTGAAGCGTACTTCAAAACGTCGCTTTCCATTAGCCGAACCACACTTGAAAATTTATTGAGGGCCAATCAACTGTTTGAACTCACACCGCCGCTTCCCGAGGGATCGGGCATCGTCATCGTCGTGGGTGAAGATGAACACCGAATGCTCTTAAACTCCGCTCGAAAGCTGGCGCAAGGCTTTAAGTGCCGTGGCATTATCCAGTTCAAAGGCTGTGGCCATGGGATCCCCTATGAAAACCCAACCGCCCTTACTGAGCTTCTGTCACAGGTTTTTAAAAATGCGCCCCTGGAGACGACTTCGGCGTATACGTGGGTGCCCACCTCATAAAAAAAGCTTCTCTCGTCTCATGGTTGACAGAGAAGCTTTTCAATCGCCTATACGTTTAAAACGCCGGATTTAGACAGTTCCGGCACGGTACAGCGCGTCTGGTCAAAGCAACAAGGCCGGCGATCGCCTTTTTTAAGCTTATCGCACATGACCCCGATGCGCTTGGTTCGAGTGGCCTGCACTTTGGTCGAGCGCACCCATCTCAGCCAAGACCACTGCGCCTTTGTCGTTAAGGTCTGCCAAACGGCCATAAGCGCTTCGGCCTCTAAAGCGGACAGGATATCGCTTGGCATCGACGGCGCCGGCCACACCGCCACATCAGCCACCATTACAGTCACCATCCCGCCTTCTGAAACACTTGCGACACCTGACATCTCCGGCGGCACTTCAAACCAGTGACTGCCTCTGCCATCGGGTTCTAGTGGCACTTCAAACACCCGGCCCTCCATAGTTACTTCTGCCATAACCATGCCCCGGGACGGCAACTTGGCGCTGACGGCTTCAGGCAGTACGACAATGGTACGCCCTTCGACGACGGCGGGCACCGCTTTAAATGCTTTGTTCATACCCGTCCTCCTTTCTCCCCTTTTCTTATTCTTACCCCACGCCATCTGAAAACAGCCGCCGGGCACTCAATTTTTGAATAAAACTTCAAAAATGTGCTATCATTAAAATAACGCACGACGTGAAAGAGGGCCTTTCTCTACTTTTCTAACAGCCCTCTCGTCCGGAGAGTTTCTAATGAGGAGGTACCCCATGTCTAAAACCCGTGACATCTACGTCGACTACATGCAAAAGACCGGCGACCGCAGCGCGCTCTACCGGAGCATCGCCAAGCATTACAACGTGCATTCGGCGCTGTATCCCGGCAGCCACGTCGACATCACGCCATCTTTCTTCATCCCACAGGTCACTTACATCGACAACTTCAAAGGCACCGTGCGCTTCTTTAAGGCCCTCGATGCCATCCGGCAACATGTCGAAGCCAACAAAACTTACGACGCTTCATCCGAAATAGCGTTTATTGCGTCGGATTACACGGCCTCATTGGATATCGGCCCCTTTGACCTGCTCATTTCACAGTACGCCGGCTTTGTCGGGCAATCGACTAAAAAATACTTAAAGAGCGGCGGCATTCTCCTCTGTAACGACAGCCACGGCGACGCCACACTGGCACAGTTAGACCCAGATTACCAGCTCGTCGGCACAGTGACTCTTTCAGGCGACATCAGTACCGATGCACTGGACACGTGGTTTCGACTGCCTAAGGACAGAGCCATCGACGTCGAAGCCGTAAAAAGTAAAATGAAGGGGCCACGCTACCGACACCAAGCGGACAACTACCTTTTTATCAAGCGGTAACTGTACCGCTTATAGCCTTTGAAAGGAGGCACGCGATGAAACTTCTGGACTGGTTGCTGGATGGAGACCCCTCCATCAGCCGACTTGTACGCAAACAGTTGCTCGGCGAATCCGTACCATACGCCGACGAGGGCCTAATCGCCAAATTCTTAGCGCTCTACGATACGGAAACCGGCCTTTGGGGCGGCGGCCTCTACGGCCCCAAGTGGGTGTCGACGCACTACACCATGCGCGAGCTCAAGGCGCTTGAAGTCGACCCAGAGCACCTTTTTTACCAGCGGGCACTCGATCTGCTGCTAACCGGCGAGTGGCGCGCAGTGGACGAATCGCCCACACCTCAATACGATGTCTGCGTCATCGCCATGGTGGCCAGTCTCGCCGCTTACGGCAAAAGTGATGACCCGAGACTCTTTGAAATCATCGACAAACTCTCAGAGGTTCAAATGCCCGACGGCGGCTGGAATTGTCGGTGCAACAGCACCTCGAGACCTTCTACAGTAAGCTCCTTTCACACCACGCTCTCCGTACTGGAAGCCTATGACGATTTTACCCGTTGCCATCCACAGTACCTATCAGATGTCCTCGAAAAGCAAAGGCGCGAAGGCGAAGCCTATTTGCTCGAAAGGCACTTGCTCTACGGGTTGAGAAGCGGCAAAATCCCCGATAAGCGCTTCCTCACCGCCCATTATCCACCGCGTTGGTACTACGATTACCTGCGCGCACTCGTTTACTTTCAGACCTCCGGCAGCCCGTTTGACCCGCGTATGACTGAAGCGCTGGATCGCCTTCGCAAACAGTTCGGCCAAAACGGCTACATGCTCAGAGGGCCGCAATACAGCGGTAAAAGACACTTTCCCCTAGAGGCAACGCGCGGCGGCCGCATCAATACGTTGAGGGCGCTTCGCGTCTTAAAAGCTTACGACGCATCCTTCTATCAATCGGCGCTCGAAAGCCGTATACGCCCACAACAGGTAGGGGATTCTCATGATTCTATTTTTTCGCGGTAAAGCCGCAACCGGTAAATCCACAGTAGCAGCCCTTTGCGCACAGCGTCTAGACGCTGCCGCCTTCGGAAAGGCGCCTCTTTCTGTTCACTTGTAGCGATGACGCCATTTGGGAAAGGCGCATCCAAGCGCGCATCGATTCCCCTGAAGCGCCGAATCAAAGCTTTAAAAGCGTAAGAGCCGCCAAAGCCCACTACGCCGCTTACGCCATTGTCCCTTTAAAGGGCGAACACCTCGTAGACAGTGTGAAGACCCCTGAACAGCTGGTTGACTCACTTTGCAAACGCTTAGATGCAGGTGACGATACCGCTCGTTCAAAAGAGGCTTGCATCTTTTGAAGGCTCCTGTATAATAGAACAAAAGTTCTGTAGAAAGGAAGTGCCTCGTGGAACCCTCGGTTAAATGGTATATTGAAAAACAAGTGGAAAACGTACTGAAAAATTTAGAAAAACGACGGATGAAAGGCTATTTTGTCGCTGACGCCTTCGAGTTGACTGCACATCTAAAGCAGCTGATTCCCGAAGGGCATACTGTGGGCATAGGCGACTCTATGACGCTCTTTGAAACCGGCGTCGTCGATTTTTTAAGGGAAGGGTCCTATCGGTTTTTAGACAAGTACGCAAGCGGCATCACCCGCGAAGAAAAACAGGCGTTGTATCGAGCCAACTTTTCTGCCGATACATTTATCACCGGCACCAACGCCGTCACTGAAGCCGGAGAACTGTTCAACATCGACGGCAACGGCAGCCGTGTCGCCCCAATGCTCTACGGTCCCCGTCAGGTCATCGTGGTCGTAGGGCGCAACAAACTGGTGAGAGACATGGCAGCTGCTGAACAGCGCGTCCGCCAATACGCGGCGCCTATTGACGCCAAACGCCTCAACAAGAAAACCCCTTGTGCCGTCACAGGACGTTGTGTGGATTGCAACAGTCCGGAGCGCATTTGCAACGACTTTGTCAGCATTAGGGGACAATTTGACCCAGAGCGCATAAAAGTCCTCATCGTCGACGACGTCCTCGGGTATTAAAGGTTCTGTAAGGGGGTTCTTATGAACACAGCATTACTGGTTATCGATATTCAAGAAGCCACTGTCGGCCACAGACGCGGCACCGCAGCTTATGAAGAGGCGCTCTGGACGCTTAACGCCACGGCAGACGTCTTTAGGACCGCCGGCAAGCCCGTCGTGGTGATTCGAGACCTCTCAGAAGGTGACAGCCCCACCGTCTCGGACTTTAAAGGCGCCGAGAGCGACCTCGAAGTGCTTAAATCCTACAACAACGCCTTTTGGCGCACCGATCTCGAAGCGCTGTTAAAAGCGCGGGGCATCGATACCCTCATCCTCTGCGGCAGTGCGGCGGAATACTGCGTCCTCGCCACTTACAACGGCGCTGTGGAACGCGACTTCAACGCCTATTACCTTCAAAAAGGCGTCTTGGCGGAGAAAGAAGCTGGTCTTCTCGATATTTTTTACAACCGTCCGGTTGTCCACTTCAACTTTTTAAACCAATTGTTATAGAAAGGACCTCTTATGTTCAGACCTATGAGAAAGGCACAGCGGGCTTTTGACGCCGCTGAAACACAGGCCGTTTTAAACCGAGGGGAATACGGAACCCTCAGCACTTGCGGTGAGGACGGCTACCCTTACAGCGTACCGCTGAGCTATGTTTACGACGAAGGCGCCCTCTATTTTCACTGCGCCCTCGAAGGTCAAAAGCTCGATAATATCGCCTATTGCCCAAAAGTTTCTTTCAGTGTCGTCGCTTCTACTGAGGTGTTGCCGGATAAGTTCAGTACAAAGTACGAAAGCGCCGTCGCCTTCGGCAGAGCGTCTCAAGTCGAAGGGGATGAAAAACAGCGGGCGCTGCTCAAGCTCATTGAGAAGTATTCGCCTGACTTCGTAGACGCCGGTAAACAGTACATTCAAAATGCACACGCCAAGACAGCGGTGTACAAAATCGACATTGAGCACCTCACCGGAAAAGGCCGTCGATAGACAAAGCCCCCCACCTTGGGCTATAATGGTACAGAGATAAGGGGGTGATGACGGTGTATTTTAATTTAGACAGGTGAGTTGGCCACATAACGGAAAATGCCATGAAGCAAATTTCCGAAGCCTTCGGTCGAAGGCTCAAAGACACAGGGGTGACGCGCATCCAGTGGATTGCCCTTTATTACCTCTACAAACATCAGCCGATTTCACAAAGAGAGCTGTCCCACTACATGCACGTTCAGGACTCCAGCGCCGGCCGCCTTATTGAAAGGCTCGAACGCGACGGTTTGATTACACGGCTCCAAAGCGAAGTTGATCGACGCGTTACATTGATACAACTCAGCGCAATTGGTCAAACCACCTTTGAAAAGCTGCTGCCCTACGGCAACGCCTTTAACGACGCGCTGATTCAAGGCATCGACCAATCGGAATTGATGATTTTTGAGAAAGTGCTCGATCAAATGATCCAAAATATAGCCAATGATTAACTTGTGATAAAAGAGCTGTTGTGCCGAAAGGTGCAACGGTTTTTTTGATTTTAAAAGCAGTATTATCTTATAGAAACTTTTATAGTTAAATGTTACAATAAAGACACTACTGATTTAAGACTTTGTCATCACTTATTCTATACATATACGAGGAGTCCCCATGACACACAGACAAACCTTTAAACACTACAAAAAACACTTTCTCCGTATCGCCCCTGTTGAAAACGCGCTTATCACCATTTTGACTTTGGCTCGAGCGCTGATTCCCACTGCTATGATTGTTTACACCGCAAAGTTTATCGATGTGGCACTGGCCGTTGCCGGTAAAGAAATGACCTCGGCGCATTTGACCCGGATACTGGCTCAACTCCTGGGGCTCTTGCTCATTCAATTTGCCGTTGGGGAACTCATCAAGTGGCGCGGGCTCATTAGGGACAAAAAAGTACGCGCACATGTACAATTGGCTTTATTAGACAAACGACAGAGCCTTTCCTATGAACACGTCGACAGCGAAGCGTTTTGGCAAGAGATGGCCATTGTAGAAAAAGAACCGGAACTCAAGCTCCAGCGCTTTTTCAATCAAAGCCTTACCATATTAGAACTGACTGTTCGAATTGTGGGCTTTACTTGGATTCTTTCCCAATACATATGGTGGCTGGGTTTTTTGGTCGTTGCCATGAGCCTTTTGATGTTCAAGCTCTCTCGTCGCCTCGGTGAATTTGATTACGAGGCTTTTGAAGAAGCCGAAACCTATTACCACCGAGCCTCTTACTTTGAAAGTGTCCTCTCTTCTAAAGAAGCCTCTGAGGAACGCACACTGTTTCAATACCACCCCTATGTCCACCGTCTTTGGGACAACTGGTATGAAAAAGGCGTGGTGGCCAATAACCGAGCGCTGAAAAAACTCATGCTGAAAATGTCTGCTACACATGTGGTTTCAAAGAGCATCGCTGTGGTGATCGGCCTGTTGCTTTTAATCCCCTTGAACCGCGCGCACATGACGCCGGGGGTATACATGAGCTTACTCGGCAACGCCTTTTTCCTCGTGGATTACATCTCACGGGACATGGTTCAGGTTTTAAAAACACTGGCGGGAGACAACCGATTTATCCGTCGATACCTCTCTTATCTCGAGACGGCATCAGGGCCGACGATTCAAACATCCGGTGTTGCTGGCCCTTCTCACAAAGCTTCAAAACTCGTGGTGTTTGACCGCGTCAGCTTCCGCTACCCCGGTTCAGACACCTACACGATAAAAGACCTCTCATTTGAATTCGAATACGGCAGGCGCTACGCGTTGGTGGGGGAAAACGGCGCCGGCAAGTCCACCTTGGTTAAACTGATGCTCGGTCTCTACCTGTCGTATGAAGGCGCCATCTACGTCGGTGGTGTCGACCTCAAAAAGTGTTCTCGCGAGGCTTTATCGGCTTTCTACAGCGTGGCATTTCAAGATTTTTCACCTTACGAAATCGGCATTGACGCTTTCCTGTGCCTTGGAAATCCCGCTTTGAAACCTGAAGACGATGCGACGATTTGGGGCTGTCTCGAACAAATGGACTTGCGCGAAAAAATTGAAGCACTGCCTAAAGGCCTCAAGACGTCTCTTGGGAAACTGACCGACAGCAGCGTGACGCTTTCAGGAGGACAGCTTCAAAAACTGGTCATTGGACGGACCCTTTTAAAAAGCGCCCCTTTTACTATCCTAGATGAACCCACAGCCGCCATTGACCCCATACAGGAACGCGCCCTTTACAGGCTTTTCATGCAAACTGAAGCCGGCAAGACGGCACTTATCATCACCCACCGCCTCGGTGCAGCCGTTACCGCCGACGAAATACTCGTACTAAAAGAGGGCCGCCTGTCTGAATGCGGTTGTCACGCGGATCTTCTCAAAAAAAGAAGCACTTATTTTGATCTTTACGACGCACAGAGGGGGTGGTACAATGCCTAAAAAAACGCCGTCATTTGTAAAAATCATAGGACGTCTGTTAAAAGAGGCCTTCTCTTACGCACCGATTAAATTTATAGGCCTCTACGGTGGCTTTGCCATAAGCGGTATGCTCTTCAGCCTTATGGTGTATTTTAAAGCCAACGTCTTTGACGCCGTGGTCCAGTTTACTCAAGGCGATACCAGACTTTCGCCAATTCTACTGGCTTTGGGCGCACTGTTTACACTTGAAATCGTCATCGCCTCCGTAAACGGCCTTGCCAACTACATCGCTGAGACCTACGACGCCAACATGGCCAAATTAATCAACGGAAAAATCAATGACAAGTTGGGCAAATTGCCGCAAATAGACTTTGAAACGCCTTCCAAGCTGGACTTAATCGAACGGGCCAAAAGTGGTGGTCACTACGCCATGGGCTTTTTAAACAGCGCTATGGACCTCGTCTTCATGTACGCACCGGTGTTTGTCTTTATGGGGGTTTACCTCTTTTACTTAAAACCGCTACTGCTGGGTGCGCTGCTGTTTATTTTCATACCGGTGCTGTACACCCAATGGGTCAAAATGCGTACCATGCGCACCGTTGAATTAGAAACAGCTCCTTTAAGGCGCGCATACACGCACTACGCAGCATGTGCCGGTGGCAAGGCCGCTTTTAAAGAAACACGCGTCCTCGGCGCCTTCAGCTACTTCAGATCACTTTTTAAAAAGACCTTTTTCGAAGCAGAAGACAAGCGTTTCCAAGCAGAGGTAAGGAGCTCTCTCTGGGAGGCGTCAGCACGCCTTGTATCCGTTCTGGGATACATAGGCGTCCTCTACTTGTTGTTCGATGCTCTAAAGAGTGGCGACATCACTGTCGGCACCTTTGCCGCTGTGTTCTACACCGTGGACGAACTCTATAAAATCCTTGAAGAAGCTCTGGTCTCGCGCTTCGGCCCAATGGCCATGCAATATGGCAAACTGGCGAGCTTTTACGAGTTTCTCGAACTGCCCGAAATGGAACAGACCACTTTATCCGCCTATGATGAAGGGGCCTTTAAGGCCCTACACTTCAAAGACGTGCACTTTGCTTACCCAGGATGCGAGTCGGCCCTAAAAGGGGTCTCCTTTACAGTAAATAGAGGCGAACGCATCGCCGTGGTAGGCGTTAACGGCGCTGGAAAAAGCACTTTGACCAAACTTATCGCCGGTCTCCTGACCCCCACCGAAGGGCATATTGTCTGGGAAGGCCTCCCCGAGTCCAAGCGCCGTACAGAAGATTTTACACAGCTGTTTCAGCGGTACCAGCGGTACGAAATGCGCCTGAGGGACAACGTCTGTCTAAGCGATTATGACACACTTCTAGACGATGCGTCACTGGGAGAAGCGCTTAATGCTGTGGGACTTTCTCTAGAAGGGCCTTTTCCAGAGGGCGGTGAAACCATTCTCTCTAAAACCTTTGGCTCTACGGATTTATCCGGCGGTCAATGGCAGAAACTGGCACTGGCACGCGCCTGTCATCGCCATGCCCCTATCGTCCTCCTAGACGAACCCACAGCCTCAATAGACCCCGTTATGGAAGCGTCACTTTATCAATTGTTTCACAAAATAATGGCAGAGCGCACCAGTTTTGTCGTCACCCACCGCATGGGGGCCGTCCAATATGTCGACAAAGTGCTCCTACTGGACGATGGCCGCGTCCACGGGTTCGGCACCCATGAAGAACTCATGGCCTCAAATCTTCTCTACCAAACACTCAGAAGTTAACGCCCTTAAAGCCCCCCGATAAACTGACCCATGGTTTATCGGGGGGCTTTCTCTGACTGCCAAACATTTTATTACTTTTTTTTAATAATATATCGTTTGAAATTTATCAATATACTTGCTATACTTAACTTAATACTTGCTATAGCAATCATTGCTCAGGCAAACAAACAAGGAGGCTATTATGGCTTACAACGTAAGAGAAATGCTCAACAGTTTCGTAGGTGGACTTGAAAACTTAGCGCAAACCAATGAAGAACACGTCGGCGCCTTTATGGGGCTTCTCGGTGCGGCATACGAACCGAATCACCTAGACATCAAGACAAAAGAGTTGATGAGCGTTGCCATCGGCTGTTACAACAGATGCGAATACTGCATCGTATACCACTGCTACAAAGCCTTTGAAGCCGGTGCAACAAAAGAAGAAATCTTAGAGTCTGCCATGGTATCAGTCGCTTTCGGCGGCGGTCCGTCTATGGCGTACACCGTTACACTGCTCAACGCGTGTATTGAAGAATTTGAAAACGAATTCAAGTAATCATCGGTAGGAATGGGGGGCTTCCCCCATTCTTTTTTTTGGAGGCAAACATATGAAAGTAGAACTTAAAATAGAAAAACTCAACGGTCACGACAAAGAGGGCCAAGTGGGCAAGCTCGCCGTCGCCATAGGCGATACCGTCGAAATAGGCAGCACCCTCTTGACCATAGAATCTGGAAAAGGCTCTCTACCGGTTAAATCCAAGTACGCCGGACAAATTACAGCGCTCACTGTTTCAGAGGGCGATACAGTGGTTAAAGGGCAGGTCATTGGCGCAATGGAGAGCGACGGTCAATCGGCGCCTAAAAAAAGCGGCTACAGTTTCGGACTCGCAAAGCCGTCTAAAGAAAACGTCGATGTCGACCTCCTGATTATTGGCGGCGGTCCCGGCGGATACGTCGCGGCCATTAGAGGCGCTCAAGCCGGTTTAAAAGTGGCTGTTATAGAAGCGCATCGCCTCGGCGGCACCTGTCTCAACTACGGTTGTATTCCTACAAAGGCCATGACGGCCAGTGTAGACGTCCTCGAAAAAATCAGAGCGGCGGCGTCACACGGAATCGACGCCGACCTCTTAAACATCGACCTCGCCAAAATTGTCGAGCGCAAAGACGGCATCGTCGACCAGCTCGTAGGCGGCATCGAACACTTAATGGAGGCGCACGACATCCTCTGGATTAACGGCAAAGCCGAAGTGGCAGATGACAAAACCATCAAAGTCGAAACCAAAAAAGCGCATTACACCTGCACTTTTAAATCACTTGTTCTCGCCATGGGGTCAGAAGCGGCACTGCTCCCTATAGAGGGGGCGACGGCAGACACTGTGCTCACCAGCAAAGAACTGTTGACCCTCACAGAGATTCCTAAGAGCCTCACCATTGTCGGCGGCGGCGTCATCGGCATGGAGTTCGCCTTTATTTACAACGCCCTCGGCACCCGTGTCAACGTGGTGGAATTCGCACCGCAAATTCTCGGCCTCGTCGACGCAGACGTCGCCGAAGTCATTCGAACAGCGGCCACCGAAAAGGGCATCGGCATTTATGAAAACACACGCGCCGTGGCCATACAGGAGACACTGGACGGCTCAAAACTCCTCGAAGTGGAAACCGACGGTGAAAAAAGTGCCCTCTGTGCAGAGCACATCGCCATGGCAGTAGGCCGAAAAGCCGCACTGAACACCCTCGACCTCGAAACCCTCGGCGTAGCACTCAACGAACGTCAAAACGGCATTGAAGTCGACGCCTACATGCGTACCAATGTGGAAAACATCTACGCCATCGGCGATGTGACCAACCGCCTTCAATTGGCACATGTCGCATCGCATCAAGGGATTGTCGCCGTGGACCACATCGTCGGCAAGGCGCACCCAATGGCCTACGACACCGTACCAAGTGCTATTTTCACATCACCTGAAATCGGGCACGTCGGTCAAACGGAAAAAAATGCCACTGGTGAAGTCCTCGTCAGCAAGTTCCCGATGATGGCCAACGGCAAAGCCCTCACAATGGACGCGCCGGAAGGCTTTATTAAACTGATTGCCGACGCCGAAACTCGGACGCTTATCGGCGGTACAGCTGTGGGCGCACACGCCACCGACTTACTGGCGGTGCTCACCAACCTCATTGTGTCAAAGACCACCATCGACAGCGCCGCAGAAGTCATCTACGCCCATCCGACCACTTCGGAAGCCGTACACGAAGCACTGCTCATGCTCGACGGCAAAGGGCTGCACTTTGCTTAACCTCAAGCTGTACCGTTCGGCGGAAACCGATGCGGCGTTCAACCTCGCCTACGAACAGTACCTGCTGGAACACGCAGAGCCGGACACACTGGTGTTCTACCTCTGGCAAAACGATGCAACCGTGGTCATCGGCAAACACCAAAACCCCTACAAAGAATGTCGACTGGACGCCCTTAGAGCAGACGGCGTTCAGCTCGTCAGAAGGGCCACCGGTGGCGGTGCCGTCTACCACGACCTGGGCAACCTGAACTTCACCTTCGTCACCGATGCGGCACACTACGATGTGGCCAAACAGTGCGGCGTCATTCTCGACGCCTTGCGCACTTTTGGCATAGAGGGGCAGATGAGCGGTCGAAACGACCTCACCACAGACGGTCTCAAGTTTTCAGGCAACGCCTATATGACGCTGGACGACGCCCATCTCCACCACGGCACCGTGCTCGTCGACGCAGATTTGACGCGACTGTCACACTACCTCACCGTCTCAGAAGCCAAAATAGCTTCAAAGGGCATCGACTCGGTAAAATCGAGAGTGGTCAACCTGCGCACACTGGAACCTACCATCGATACCGAATGCCTGATACGCGCCTTGTTTGAAACATTCTGCAAGACCTATGGGACGACAGCTACTGTACAACAGCTCACAGAGGACACAGCGCCTCAGGCGGTGCTCGACGCCGCCGAGACGTACCGCACTTGGCAGTGGCTTATTGGTGAAACACCGGCGTTTGACGCTTCGTACAGCCACAAATTCTCTTGGGGGCTTTTCGAGCTCGCAGTGACGGCGACAAACGGGCGCATCGACACCTGCCTAATCAACACCGATGCGCTGCAGGACGACGCATTTTCTGAATTGGCGTCTGCACTCCCAGGCACCCCCCTCGACGCACAGGCACTAAAAACCGTACTTTTCGAGACCCTCGACAACGCGTCCATCGCCGACGAACTGAGCACATGGCTCGGTACTTTGTTTTAAAAAGGGCATTAAAAAGGTGCTGTCGCTTATCCTATCAATTTGCAACAACACCTTTTTAACTAACACCCCTCATATTTAATTGCAATCATCACACTGAACTAAATCTTCTATAAATGGTGAATACACAATGTTGCCTTTATGTGCCATAGCAACTGCAGGTGCCAACTCTGAATCCTGTGGAATATCCTTAAAATCTATGACATCACCACTGGCACCATCGTATTTAAAGTAGCGGTTGAGCACGACAACTGTCTCTGCACGGGTCACAGGTTTTGTGGGGTTAAAGCGTTTTTGTGCTAAGTCGTTTAGCAAACCACGCGACTGAAGTCCCACTATAGCCCGTGTCGACCAAAGACCATTGATGTCATTGTACATATAAGTGTCCATGGGGTCGACGCGCTCTCGCTCATAACAGGCATCGATATCGAGCTGATTGTAGATAATTTGAGCCAATTCTTCTCGAGTAATCGTCGCATGGGGTTTAAAGGTACCGTCCAAATAGCCTTTAACCAAACCGTGCTGGGTCATTCGATTCACAGCATCTGCGTACCATGCAGAAGGGGTTACATCGCTGTAGCAGTTGTACGTTTCCAACACCTCATAGTCTTCTTCCAGTTGGTAAAAGCGGTCGAACATCACCACGATTTCTGCACGTGTCAACAGCTTATCCGGCTGGAAGGTCCCGTCAGGCATGCCCACGATATAAGGTCTGTTGTTGAGCACTGGCGCAAGTGTGCCCCCGTCGCCCGCTTCGACACGACTTGCTTCGTCTCCTTCTGGGAAGGTCTCTGGAGGGTCAACGGCTAAGTCGCCATCACCTGTACCGTTACCTGTACCCTCACCTGTATAAGTTGCGTGCACCATCACCGCCTTAGCCGGCATGGTGAAAGTTGTGCTTGTAGCCGTCTTATCGGCAAAGGTCACGCCGTCTGCACTTGTCCATTGATCAAAGACCTGTCCACTTGCAGGGGGATCTGCTGTAAGCGTAATTGTTGCACCTGCCTCGGCAACTGGCTTATCCGAAGAACCATTTACTACAGTAATGGCATGTGTCTGTGGTGGTGCTTCTTTATAAGTTGCGTGCACCGTCACCGCTTTAGCCGGCATGGTGAAAGTTGTACTTGTAGCCGTCTTGTCGGCAAAGGTCACGCCATCTGCACTTGTCCATTGATCAAAGACCTGTCCACTTGCAGGGGAATCTGCTGTAAGCGTAATTGTTGCACCTGCCTCGGCAACTGGCTTATCCGAAGAACCATTTACTACAGTAATGGCATGTGTCTGTGGTGGTGCCCATTGTGCGTACAAAGTGGTAACCGTGCTGGGCACGCTCTCACCGACATCATAGTAAGTGCCACTACCATCCGCTTTAGTATTCCATTTAAAATAAGTGTCTGTATTACCATTAGGGCGTGTTAACCCTACGTTGCTTGTTGCCGTAAAACTGTCGCCGGCACAGACGATGTTGACAGTGTTTACTGTGGTAACCACAGCTCCAATAGTGTCGCGTTCACTTACGAAACTGCCGCCGTTAAGGTCAAGGGTCACTGCCTTCAAGCCGTCAGAGCCCAATGAGCCAGCGTTCAGAACTTCAAGGGCGGGGCGCCAGCCAATGAGGTAATAGTGAGTTGTAGCATTACCGGTATTCCAATCGGCGGCGACCGAGTGACCACGATGCGCGCGAAAATCCTCAAAATGAGCATCAGTATCTTGTCCCCAAGAATACACATTAGACCATTTTTTGATGAAAGCTGACTCTTTTGCTAAAAGTTGATCCCATTCATTATTAGCTGGCACACCTCCATTCCCACTCCCATTACCAACACTTAAGGAACGCAAAGTGTAATGGGTATCAAAGTCTTTACCAAAAATGAGGTCACTTGCATTTAAATCATTCCAACTTGTCGTGTGGCTGAGGCTGACGTTATAATCCGATAGAAAGAGACTGCGAAGGGCTTGGTTTGAATTTGCCATTTCCTCAGTTGTAACAATTCCATTACTACTGCTGTCAAGACTATAAGCCTCTATTGTACCTGCGTAGGTAAAGGGCACATAGTGTAAGCTGGTGTCTGGAATACTCGCAAGACTTCCTGGATAACCCATATTAATGCTACCAACATCCCCAGTTTCGCCAGACAAATCAAAATAATACGTTTCTCCCAAGGGGAGGTTAAATTGCTCAGCCACTGGCGTATCTGTCATTCTTCCTAACTCATTAATAACTTTCGAGGGCTCTGAAACACGATCTACCGCTTCGCCTTCTACGGCATCTTCGGGGGCCGTATCGCCTTCTGTAGGGGGAACCGATGTATCTTCACCTTCCACTGCATCTTCAGGGGCCGTATCGCCTTCTGTAGGGGGAACCGATGTACCTTCACCTTCCACTGCATCTTCAGGGGCCATATCGCCTTCCGTAGGGGGAACCGCTGTATCTTCGCCCTCTACAACACCTTCTGGGACAGTGTCGCCTTCTGTAGGGGGAACTGCTGTACCTTCACCTTCCACTGCATCTTCGGGGACAGGTGGCGTTCCCGTTTCTATTATCTCCTCTGAGGTGGTGACTGCCATGGCTACCATTGGTGTTGTGGTACTTAACAAAAGCGTCAAGACTAACAACATACTTAGCCATTTAGTTTTTTTTCCATAGAAGCCTATACGACTTGCAACAACTTTTCGATTCATTGTACCTCCTTGTTTTAATCACATTTTTCAAACAACATACGATACCCCTAAACCCCACAAAAAAACATTTGCTGTGGCTATCCCCTCCATCGCACTTAAAATTGCATTTTATTATAATGGAATTTCTTCTCATAAAAACATATTTGTTCCCAACAACTGATTTCTTGCATCATAATGCAGACACAAAATGCACTTGACTTGATCCAGCCGCTAAAACCGCTCGTATGGCAAAGGAGTATCGGTTTTAACAGCTACAGAACCTTATTGTGAAACTCTATGAGGACAAACACTCTCTCCCACTACCACCGTGCGCCCATGTTGACAAACAAATCCAATGGCTGTCTTTATTAAGCCCTTCAACCAAACGACACTTTCATTACCCTGAGTACACCACCCTGTGGATTCAAAAAAACTTGGAGACAGTGGCATGCAGCAAAAAAGAAGTCAAAAAAAGGAAAGTGCTTGGCTTCGATGGGATATCGAAACCAAGCACTTATTGATGCTTAAACTTTAATGGCTTGTCTACACGGCAAAGGACAGTTCAAGATTGCAAAAGTATTTTCTTATTTTACACCGTATAGCCACACTGGCAAAAAGGCATTCAGCCCTTCCCCTACAGCGCTTCGAGCAAAGCGGATACAGACGCTTCAGAAGTCGCCCAAGACGTTACAAACCGCACCGCCGTATGCGATTCATCAATGGCCTTCCAGTCGTGAAACGCGTACTCTGACCGCAGTTTAGACACCGTTTCATTCGGGAGTATCGGGAAGACCTGATTGGTAGGCGATGCCACCAAACACTGAATGCCGCGCGCTTTAAGTCCCTCGGCGAGTTGCTGTGCCCGCTCGTTGGCCCAAGACGCAAGCTGAAGGTAGAGCCCCGATTCAAAGAGTGTTTCAAACTGGATGCCCACGACGCGTCCCTTTGCCAAAAGCGCCCCATTTTGCTTGAGGTGGCGGCTGAAATCATCGCTTAACGCCGACGACTTAATCACAATGGCCTCGCCTAGGAGAGCGCCGTTTTTCGTCCCACCGATAAAAAAGGCGTCGCTGTACGCGTAGATGCATTTAAAATCCAGCTGTGCCGGCTCGTAGGCAATCGCATTGCCAATGCGCGCACCGTCGATATACAAAATCAAACCCTTGGCCTGACAAACAGCGTAGAGCGCTTCGAGTTCGTCGCGGGTGTACACCGTCCCCAGTTCAGTGGAAAGTGAAATATAAACGAGCTTCGGCTTTACCACGTGTTCATTGGGATGTGCGGCAACCACCGCCTCGATTTGACCCGAAGTGATTTTGCCGTCCTCTGAAGGCACCGTAATCACCTTGTGTCCCGCGTGCTCTATGGCGCCGGCTTCATTGACGGCAATGTGTCCCGTCGCCGCACTGATACACGCCTCAAAAGGCCTTAAAAACGCTCCTATGGCGATGTAGTTCGCCTGCGTTCCCCCTGCGACGAAGTGCACCGACGCTTTCGAATCGTCCACGGCATCGCCGATAAGTGCGCGTGCGCGCGTGCTGTGGCTGTCGTAGCCATAGCCTTCTTCCTGTTGCCCATTGCTTGCGACGAGGCGTTCGAGGATACTCGGATGTGCCCCTTCGCTGTAGTCATTCTTAAAACTAATCATTTTTTTCACGCTCCTAACAGTGAGTTTCTCTCCTCATTATAACGCTTTTTGAACCCCATCGAAATCCCTAAATACCACCGTCGACATCTTCCAGATAAGCGGTGCCCCAAGTCGCCATTGCGTCGAGAACGGGGACAAAATCAAGGCCTTTGTTCGTCAAACTGTATTCGACCTTCGGCGGGACTTCTGCATACGCTTCTCGGTGTACAAGTGCTGCTTCGACGAGGTCCTTTAGTTGCTCGGTCAACACCTTGCGGGTAATCTTGGGAATTTCTCGCTTTAAATCACTGAAGCGCTTCGTCCCCTTGCTGAGCCGCCAAAGCACTAAAATTTTCCACTTGCCGCCGACAAGATCTCGGGTCAACAGCATTGGACAGGTGTAGGTCTCCTTCTTAATTTTCATTTTCTTCTCCTTCTCATCGCCTGCAAAACACCTAAAGGTCACATAAAAGTAACTTAGCTACCTAAATGTGCGGTATTGAAATCCGTTATCTTTTACATATAATTATAATCAATCACGGCGTTGCGTCAAATAATTATGCTATTAAAGAACCTATGTGCCCATTTAACCACCGAATCCATCGCGTATGCTGAAATCCAACACTCCGTCGTGGTTTTTATATCCTAGTTAACGGCTGTTTTTCAAAAAAGTTAAGGGAGGCGATAACATGCAGTTAAAAATGATTGAAAAATTCTTAAAATTCAAAGTGGATCGCAAATTCAAATTCGTCGACAATCGGAACATCAGGACGCCCTACGCGCCTCTTGAAAAGCCTTTATCAAAACTTAAAATCGGAGTGGTCACTTCTTCCGGCATCTATGTAGAAGGCGAAGAACCTTTCGATACAGAAGATTCCAAGGGCGACGCGACCTTTAGAGTCGTTCCGCACCTCGCCACACACGAGACGCTCAGAATCGCCCACACGCACTACGACCACAAGTACATCGAAGCCGATTTAAACGTCGCCGTGCCATTTGCGCATTTGGAGGACTTTAAAAACGACGGATGCATCGGCGGCATCGCAGAAAGCCACATCAGCATCTCGGGGTTTATCCTCAAAACCGACCAACTCATCAACGACACTTCGGCGGCTATTGCCGAACACTTTAAACGTCAAAAGGTCGACGCCGTGCTCCTCGCGCCGGTTTGACCGGTTTGCCATCAATCCGTGGGATTGATCGCACGAGTCCTCGAACGCGAGGGGATTCACACCATTACCATTAGTGTCTTTGAAGAGATGAGCCACCTCACCATGGCGCCGAGAACACTCCTCAGCAACTTGCCTTTTGGCGCACCCTTCGGCGCACCGCACGACAGTACAACCCAAAAGACCGTTTTATCAGAAGCACTGGAACATCTGCTGACCAGCGAACACGCCGGTCAGATTAAAAAAATCGAAATGCCTTTTAATGACTAATTTATCGACGACAATGCAAAGCCGTGTCGAGAACTTTTAACGCCGCAAAGACTATGCACACAAGGAGGATACTATGACTGAACGACTGACGGTATTGTGGACGACAAAAGATAGAGAAGTCGCAGAAGAAATGCTCTTTCTCTATCTCATCAACGCCAAAATGAACGGCTGGTTTGAACGCGCTGAACTCATTATATGGGGGCCGAGTTCCAAATGTCTCAGCGAAGACGAAGGCCTTCAGGCACTGGTGGAAAAAGCGCTGGACATCGGCGTCGACGTCAAAGCGTGCCGCGTCTGTACCGAGCGCTACGGCGTCACAGAAAAACTCGAAAACCTGGGCGTCACCGTCGACTACATGGGCGTGCCGCTTTCAGAAGCTCTAAAGTCCAAAGCCCACGTCCTCACCCTCTAAGTATGAGGTTCGATTGAGGTATATCAGGCGCACCGCGCCGTTTGCATCGTCAGAATACCGCCGTGTGCCGCAATTAAAATGCGTGCATCGGCGTTTTCTCTTTCCAGCAGTTGTGACCAAAAGAACTCTGCACGGGTGTGATGCGGCTTCTACTCCTTTCCTTTTCATAAAGTCGGTGGTGTAATATTTTGTTTTTTTCTGAATTTTTCAGGAAAAGCGTGAAATATTGTAGATAATTTAACAAGAGTGTGGTAGTATTAATTTAACTTATAATAAAGAATAATTTATAAGTAAATAAGCACAATGGAACATCAAATTGAAATTAGGAGGGGAAAAAATGAACACCGAACAAATGCTCACCATTTTAAAACAGATTAACGATGTCTTATGGGGCCCATTAATGCTCGCGTTCCTACTAGGAACCGGGATATGGTTTACATTTAAGCTCCGATTTTTACAACTCCGAAAAGTAAAAGCCGCTGCGCGACAACTCTTTAAAAAACCGGAGTCTGAAGACGGTACCAAAGGGATGTCTTCCTTCCAGTCGCTGGCCACCGCCATCGCCGCTCAGGTGGGTACCGGAAACCTCGCCGGTGTCGCCACAGCCATTGTCTCCGGGGGACCGGGCGCCATCTTTTGGATGTGGATCAGTGGTTTCTTCGGCATGGGAACCATCTTTGCAGAGGCCGTTCTCGCGCAAGAATACAGAGAAGTGCGCGACGGCGAGTTCACCGGCGGCCCCGCTTACTATATTAAAAAGGGGATTCGAAACAAAACCGTGGCCAAGCTGCTCTCGGGCTTCTTTGCCATCACCATTATTTTGGCGCTGGGCCTCATGGGCAACATCGTACAGTCCAACTCGCTGGGAATGGCCATTGAGCAAGTCCTTCCGGTGCCACCGATTGCCATCGGTCTCTTTACAGCTGTTCTCGTCGCTCTAATTCTCGTCGGCGGCATCACCCGTATCGGCGCCTTTACTGAGCGCGTTGTGCCGGTAATGGCTGCACTTTACATCTTAGGCGGGATTGCCATCATTGGCCTACATGCGGAAAATGTGCTACCGGCACTTAAAATGATCTTTGTCAGCGCCTTTACGCCACAGGCGGCATTAGGCGGCGCCGTGGGGACAACGGTTAAAGAAGCTGTGCGCTTTGGTGTCGCCAGAGGCCTCTTCTCCAACGAAGCCGGTATGGGCTCTACACCACATGCCCACGCCGTGGCAAAGGTCAAGCACCCAGGTGAACAAGGTCTCGTCTCCATTATCAGTGTTATCATCGATACGGGCATCGTCTGTACCATTACCGCCCTCGTCATCTTGACGACAGGTGTCCTAGACACCGGCCTCACCAGTGCCGCACTGACCCAAGAGGGCTTTAGAGTCGGCTTTTCGACTTTCGGCGATTTCGGGAACTACTTTATCGCCATCTGTCTGTTCTTCTTCGCCTTCTCCACCATTATCGGCTGGTATTTCTTCGGAGAGCAGAACGTCAAGTACCTCTTCGGCTCTAAAGGCGTTCACGTCTACCGACCGATGGTACTGGCGTGCATCGTCGTCGGCCCACTGTTTAACGTCGACGTCGTCTGGCAAATGGCCGATATGTTCAACGCCCTTATGGTGGTACCAAACCTCATCGGTATCGTATGCCTCACCGGCATTGTCGTCAAGATTTTAAACGACTACGAAACCAATGTGGAGAAACTCGAGCCTCGCAAGTAACATTGCACACCGACAGAAAAAACATTATACTAAAGAGAGTACTGAATCTAAAAGAATCGAGGCGAGAAAATGAACAACGCATTTTTAGAAAAATTAATCCAATGTCCGTCGCCTTCAGGTGATGAAGCGGCCATTCAAAAACTTTGGATAGAAGAAATGAAGCCGTATGCGCATAAAATCGAGGTGGATTTTGCCGGCAACGCCATTGCTGTCTTAAACCCCGAGGCAGACTTTAAAGTGATGCTCGCGGGACACTGTGACGAAATCGCGTTTATGGTTAAACACATCGACGACCGCGGCTACCTCTATGTGACTGAAGCCGGTGGCATCAGCCCTAAAGTGGCGCTGGGCAACCGCGTCCGCGTCTTAGGTCAAAAAGTGCTCCACGGCGTCGTCGGCGTCAAGGCACAGCACAAAGGTGGCGCAAAGGACAGCATCAAAGCTGAAGATCTCACCATCGATGTCGGCGCGAAATCAAAAGAAGAACTGAAAGACATCGTCGCCGTCGGCGATTACATCATCTACGATGTGGATTACACGTACCTCTTAAATAACCGCATTGCCGCCAGAGGCCTTGACAACAGAACCGGCGCCTACATCGTCGGTGAAGTCATCAAAGCGCTGAGCAAAGAAAATTTAAATGTCGGCGTATACGGCGTCAGCACTGTCAACGAAGAGACCACCATGGGCGGGGCCTACTTTGCTGCGTCGAGAATCAAACCGCAGATGGGTCTCGCACTGGACGTGACATTTGCCACAGACGAGTCGGACAGCAGCGCCAGAAGAGACGGCGATGTCAAACTCGGCGGCGGCCCGGTCATTTCAAAGGGCTCTCAAATCAGCGTCAAAGTCAACGGCTTGATTACTGCCGCTGCAGAGAAACACGACCACGCCCTTCAAATCGAACTCACGCCGAGAGCGACAGGCACCGATGCCGACCGCATCCGGTTCACAGGTGACGGCGTCCCAGTGGCACTGATTTCCCTGCCACTACGCTACATGCACTCGCCAAGTGAAGTGGTGAGCCTCGACGACATCGACGCAGAAGTGCGCCTCATCGTCGACATGATTAAAGACATGACGGGGAAAGAGAACCTCTACCCTGTAGAAATTTAACACCGCTCTTCATAAAAAAAGGACTTATCCCGGCGCGTGGCGCCGCGGATAAGTCCTTTTTATATCACAACAATACCTGACAACAGTTCACTCGTCGGTTGAGGACAAACTTTGCGAACAGTATTTGGGCACATCTGCACGGCCTGTGACAGATGCTTGTGATGACAACAGATTGTCTGGTAACAGCTAAATTCTCGCTCTGATGCCGAGGTCGTGCGACCATCTGATGATGTCGCCTTTACCGCTGAGAAAGTAATTTTCCTTGTCTGTAAGCGCCGAAATCTTTTGAATATCGTTGAGATCTAGCGCATCGCTGACATAGGTCTTGAACTCGTGATGCTCAAACCCCCGCACCAATCGGTACGCTTCTTTGACTTTCGAAAACTCCGTCCCCGTGAGGCTCAGATACTTTTCAGGCGGCGCCTTCAGCTCCATGCTGATGTAGTCCACCAGCCCCTCGTCTATTAAACGCTTTAAAATTCCCGGGCCGGTGCCGCAGGTGTCCAGTTTGATTTTAAACCCCAGCGGTTTAACCCGTTTGCAGAAATTGTAAACACTCATATCCAGCGTCGGCTCGTCTCCGGTGAGGACGATACCGTCTACCAGCTGCTTGTTTTCCATGAGATAACGTATAATCTTGTGTTCGTTCCAATAATCTTTCAAGTTTATCACCGATCCGAGATGTGCCACACAGGCCACAAACCCTGGAAAATCCGTGTACGAACACGGTACAAATTGCTTGACTTTCATGTTCGGTCCTCCTCTCATCCGGTTAAGCCGAAGCCTTCGCCAAACACTTCGTGTACAAAACTCACCGTCACAAAAGCGTTGGGATCCACTTCTTTTATATAATGCCTCAAGCGCATATACTCTTTTTTTGTCAAAATGACATTTAAAATATTCTTTTGTCGGTTGGTATAGCCCCCTGTGGCTGTAAACACCGTGGAGCCGCGTACCAAATCGTTTTTAACATAGGCGTTGATGCTTTCAAATGCCTCTGAAATCACAAATACCTGAACCTTTTTGTCGAGCCCGGCGATGACTTGGTCGATAATGAGCCCGTTGATTAAAATTCCGAGAAAAGCGTACAGCCCCAATTCTATGCCAAAGACTGCCCCCGCCCCAAGGGTAATCAACGCGTCTGATAGAAAGAGCGCCTTCCCAATGGGAATCCTCGTAAACGTGTTGATGATTTTGGCGACGATATCTGTGCCGCCTGTGGACGCATTTTCATAAAAGATAATGGCCATGCCGATGCCCTGTATGAGAATGCCGAAAATCAAGTTCATCATCAAATCGTCGACAATCGGGCCCTCCAGTGGCAACAGCCATTGAAAAAAACCGATAATCCCCGAAAGCAAAAAGCTGCAATAGATGGTTTTACCACCAAAAGCTCTGCCGATGACAATAAAAGCCAGTCCGAATAGAATCACATTAAACGCCAGCATCAACACGCCGAGATTGACCCCTTTAAAAAAGTATTGAATGACCATTGCCAATCCGGTGATCCCACCCACAGCAAGGTCTGCAGGAATCAAAAAGAAATACAGACCGGCAGCCATAACCAATAACCCTAAATGTATTAACCCATACGATTGAATCGTCTTCTTCACCCTATGCCTCCTTAAATAAGTTAATCCCTAAGACATACGGCGGTTAAGCGTCATTAAAAAAACCCTCTTCACCATGTGAAGAGGGTAATTTAAACAAAAGAAACGTCGGTTTCATCATTTAAACACCTCCCATCCTCGTGAGACTTATTGCGCTGTTACCATTGGCAGGTCTCCTGACTCGAGCGTCGACGCCGTTTTTGCCTTCCCATGCACAGCACAGTGGCCTTTAAAAACAGCTCTTCTCTTACAGTGGCGGGACCGTGTTGGATTTTCACCAAACTTCCCTTTTAAGCAATACGTGTATTGCACCAATAGCCTTATTGACTTGTACTATAAAGATAGCATTAAATACCTCATATTGTCAATACTAATAATAAGCACAGAGGCATTTGCCATCCATTTGAAACACTTTAAAAGGCATTTCGTAAATAGCTTCCAGCACGTCGGACTGCATGACCTTCTCTACCGGCCCCTCGGCGGCGAGCTTACCGTCTTTAAGCAGCACCAAGTGGTCGGAGTAACACGCGGCAAAATTGATGTCGTGAATAACAATGGCGATGGTCTTGCCCTTTTCATCCACCAACCGCCTAAGTGTTTTAAGCATCTCCGAAGCGTATTTCATATCGAGGTTGTTCAGCGGCTCGTCTAAAAGAATGTAGTCCGTATCCTGTGCCAAAATCGCCGCAATATACGCGCGTTGGCGCTGTCCCCCCGACAGCTCGTCGATGTAACGCCCTCTAAAAGCGTCTAAATCCATATAGCGCAGAGCGTCCTCAATCTTCTCGTGGTCCTCGGGCTTGAGGCGCCCTTTTGAATAGGGATAGCGACCAAAACTCACAAAGTCCTGAACCGTAATCCGAACCGAAATCGACTCCGACTGTTTCATAATGGCGAGGCGCTTGGCCAGTTCCGTAGAATCCCAACCGGAGAGACCCACGTCGTCGATACTCACCGACCCGCCGCTGGCTTCAAGCGTACGGCTCACCATCCCCAAAAACGTACTCTTCCCCGCTCCATTGGGCCCGATAATCGACGTAATTTTCTGCTTTGGGATAGATAGGCTTACGCCATCCACCACAACCGTCTCGCCATAGCGCTTGGTTAACCCATTTGACTGAATCATCTCTTATTCTCCTTTAATAACAACCTGATAAAGTAACCGCCGCCCACGAGGTTGATGACCACACTCACCGGAATGCCGAAATTAAAGAGGTGTTCCACAAAGAACTGCCCCAAAAACAGCATCATCACCGCAACGCAGACCGTCCCGAACAACAACACATCGTGACGATGGGTCTTAAACAACGTCTTGCTCATATTGACACTGAAAAAGCCTAAAAAGGTAATCGGCCCGACCAATGCCGTGGCCACAGCCACGAGCAGGAACACGAGCATCAGATACCCCATTACGCGCCGATCGTAATCGATGCCGAGGTTGAGCGCATGATCCTTTCCAAGGCTCATGGCGTCCAGCTCGTGGCGAGATCGGTAAACAAGTCCTGTGGCGACCGCCACAATCCCCAGTGACAAATACAAGAGCGTGTCTTTTACATCGGCAAAATTGGCGAAGAGCTTGTCCATAACGAGACTGAACTCATCGGGATTAATGAGAATTTGAAGCATCCCTGTGATACTTGAAAAAAACGTCCCCATGATAACGCCGATTAAGACAATGGTGTAAATGGATTTAATCTTCCTAAAAATAACCTTGTAAAACAGCAGTGCAAACAACATCATTAAAAAACCGGATGCCGCAAAATTCAGGTACGGGTTGTGCACCCACTGGGTGTACGCACCGAATACCACCACCATCAATAAGTTGAACAACACGTAAAGCGCGTCTAGCCCCAGCACAGAAGGTGTCAAAATGCGATTGGTGGCAATCGTTTGAAAAACCAGCGTGGAAACTGCCGTCGCCACAGCCACGACCAGCATGGCCAGCAATTTAACGGAACGCTTTTTAATAATGTAGTCGATAATATCGAAATTGAGGTTCCAAAACATCATCAGACAGACGACTGTAACAGTTGCCCCTAAGAGAATCAGTCCTTTACGCCGCATGGCGCACCTCCCTTCTGATGACGAGTCCTAAGAAAATACCGCATCCCAGTACGCCGACAACCAGTGCAATCGGCAGTTCATACGGGTAGATGATGCGGCGACAGAGCACATCGCTCGCCAACAAAAAGAGCGTTCCCAACAGCCCGACATCCAAAAGGTTCTTTTCGAGATTGTCCCCTGCGTAAAGAGAGACCAGGTTGGGAATGACCAACCCTAAAAAGGGAATGCTACCGACGACGATGACCACTGACGCACTCACAAGGGAAATCAGCCCCATGCCGATGCCCACAACCTTTTGATAATTGAGCCCTAAGTTGACTGCAAAATTTTCACCCATTCCGGCTATTGTAAACGCCTTTGCATACAGATAGGAGAGCAAAATGGCGGGGACGACGAGCCAGAGCAACTCGTAGCGTCCGGACGTCACAAGAGAAAAACTGCCTAAAAACCAGCCCTGTAAAACCTGTAGCGCATCGCTTCTATAGGCGATAAATGTCGTGATGGCGCTGACGAAGCTGCCGAGCATCATGCCCAAAAGCGGCACATAAATCCGCTCCTTAAACTTCAATCGGCTCATAATCGCCATAAAAATCCCCGTCACGAGCAAACTGAACCCAAAAGCAAACCCCATTTTCCCCACTGTGGGCAAATTCCCAAACAAGGCGATGGATAAAGCGATGCCCAGCTGCGCACCGCTCACCGATCCCGCAGTGGTCGGCGATACAAATTTGTTGCGACTGATTTGCTGATAAATAAGGCCCGATATGCTCATGCCAAAGCCCGCGATGACGATACTCAACGTACGCGGCACGCGACTTTTAAAGAACATCACATGGGAAATCGACGCCGGATCCGCTACATCCGACCAGACGATTTCCTGTGCTCCGATACTCAACGACAATGCCGCCATCGCCAAAACGGCGATGAGCAGTAATCCTTTCCTCACTCTGTTCACGTTTACACCCTTTCTCTGCAAGGCGCTATCTATGCGCCAATCTCTGCATTTTTGATAAACTGCCCTCATACACAAAGGCCCTAAAACACTTTTTGCCGAAAGACATTCGCATCGCGAACACTTCCGGCTTTCAAAGAGCTCATTCTATAAAAAAAAGCGGAGGCCATGCCTCCGTTTTAACTGTGGGCAGAGCCCGGGCTCTCCTTGCGGAGAGCACTGCTATGGCTTTGCAAGCCGGTTAAGGCGCTAACGCCTTCGGCCTATTTCAACTGCTCTAATAAGTTGTCGATCATAATCAACGTACCCTCGTACCCCCCTGTACCGAGGTACCAAGAAGTACCGTCGAGGTAGAGGACGTTGTCGTTTTTCACTGCGTCTGTTGCCGCTACAAGCGGGTTGTCAAGCGTGTCACTTGCCACAATATCCGTTTCACCGGTGGAGGCACCTCTATCGAGGACAATGAGGTAATTCGGGTTCTTAGAGCTGATAAACTCATAAGAAATCGAATTGCCGTGTGTCGCCGCATCGTTTTCAATTTCTTCTAACGACGCCGGTGTTTCAAAGCCAAACTCGTTGAAGACAAAACCGTAGCGCGATTCCACATCGTCACTGTATACAGAAATTTCTTTTCCCGTAATCGATAAGAAGAGAGCCGATTTGTTTTCAATAGCAGCCACTTCGTCTTTTAACGTCTGAAGTTTTGCTTGGACATCTGCCACGAGTTCCGCCGCTCTTTCCTCAGCAGAGAACATCGTACCGAGAAGTTCGATATTCGACGTCAGCTTCTCTTCGTAGCCTGAACCCATTCCCGGGATGGCAAACCAAACAGTCGGAGCAATTTCATTTAAACTGTCGTACGCTTTACGCGTTCTCGCGCCGCCAATAATGGCGTCTGGCTTTAATGCCGCAATGGCTTCGAGGTCATCGCCTCTAAGGCTGCCCACAGATTGAACGCCTTCATAGCCTTCTAAATACGTTGGAAAAATCGGGCTGCTCGGATCGACGACGCCGACAACCTTGTCTTTGTACCCAAGCGCATCGATAATATCGAGAACGTCAAAACCGATGACCACAACGCGTTCGAGTTCTGCCGGGATAACGACTTCTTTCGTCTCGCCTGAGAAGTCAAATGCCACTGTGCGCTCTGTTGCAACAGGCGCCTCTGTCTCAGCTTTTTCCGCTTCAGATGCTTCCTTTGACGCTTCCTCAGAAACGGCTTCTTTATTGTCTTCGTTTGCTTTTGGCGCGTCTGCCTCTTTGGCACAGCCCACTAGAGCCACTGCCATCACAAGTGACAACACCATAACAAGTAATTTTTTCATAATTTAATGCCTCCCATGTTTTTGATAACGATTATCATTACGTTTTAACAGCATACTATAGCCACTATGCCCTGTCAATTGTCAGTTGTCCAATTGGGCTATTAAGTCTTTTTCACATCTGTTTTTTAAACTAAAAAAAATATAAAGGTTCCGAAGAACCTTTATATTTCAGCGCTTTTAACACATACAATTCTGTTTTTGTTATAAATCACTCCCACGTTTGCGGAATGCCCCAATAGAACACTGTGCCGTCGTCAAAGACGAGGTATTCAAAAGCGTCATCCTTATAAGCGCGCGCCGACTGGCGAATGGCCTCGACACCGGCCACTGCGTTTTTCCACTGTCTGCCCGTCTTGAGAAGGGGCTCCAGTGCATGGGCGTCACTTGACGGCTCAAGTACGGCCTCAAAGTCTCCCAGTGATTCTACAGGCACTTTGAAATAGCCAAACGTCTTGTTGCTGTCCACATCCGAAACATTGTACACATCTACCGCCACTTTAGGAAGCACCTCTGGAATCCAACCGCGTTCAATCATCCCCGTTGCCGACGTGTAGTCCGGGTAAGCCGTTTCCGACGTCGTATCTAAAAATTTCACAAATGCCGTTAGCGCGCCAGCGAGCAGCAATACCCCGACGGCCAAAGCCACCAATGTTTTTTTCATCGTTGTCATGATGTCACGTTCCTTTCTATAATGCATTACAAAATAAATAACAAACCCTAGGTAAAGCGGCATTAAAACAATCAGCCCCCGAACCGGCAGCGATGCCTTCGGAAGCTGTGACGCCGCGTAAATTTTCGCCGCTAGATAAAGTCCTAAAAAAAGCAGACCCAGCTTAAGCATGGTGTTCACCTCCTTTTCTAATGAGACCGTAGGCGCCGGCCAAACCACCTACAGCGTAAAAAAGAGCGAGGCCTATTGTCAACTGCAGATGAGAAGACAAAGAAGCCACATACAGCACGCCCGCCATGCCAGCGACTGTAGAAGCCCCCATAAAACACAGCGCTGAAACGTGTAGCCTATTCCGCCTTTTTTCCGCACGAGCCAATACGCGCCGCACCAGTGCCTCATCCGGCGTCATGGCTTTATGCGCCTCGACACTTTCTGCAAGCACTGTTTCGAGGTTCAACAGTTCCTTCATAAAGCACTCCTTTCCAGTAGGGTTTTCAGCTGTTTTTTCGAGGCATACAGCCGCGACTTAACGGTTCCCACGGGGATATTCAGAATCTCGGCGATTTCGTCGAGCCTTACTTCTTCAAAATAGTACAGCAAAACAACTATTTTATACTTTTCATCAAGGGTTCGGACAGCTGCAGTAACCGCTTCTTGAGAAGCCTTTTTAAACACCGCTTCCTCAATGTCCGCCGATGAATCCACAGCCTTTTCAAGCGCCCTATCTTGCGCCTCAGTGTCGTAAAAGGGCATCAACCGCTTGAGCCACCGCTTTTTCTTGTTGTAACCGTCCCTATAAGTGTTGATGCAGATGGTGTACAGCCAATTTTTAACCGTCTTGTCGTCCACGGCAACGCGTCCCTGTGCGCTGTAGGCTTTTAGAAACGTTTCCTGAAACAGATCGTCTGCCTCGTGCGCATCTTTAGTAAGCTGTCTACACAGCCTGTATATCGGCTCTTTGTAATAGAGGAGCCATGTTTCAAGATTCAAATCCTCACCTCCACTTAGACTATACGAGTGTGAAGCCAAAAGGTTCAGTTTTTTTTACCCATTTTTCACACTAGCGTTGCATAAAACTTAATCAATAGCAAAAGAACAATAAATAACAATAATGTCTATTAAGGGGTTTAAAATCAATAAAAAAGTCCTTATACTAGATTCATGGAGCACACATAGATGGTCTCGCACAAATCTAATACAAGGAACACAACATCTATATTATATGAAATTTAAGACCATTGGTAAAGTACTTGAACCCCTAAATTCAAAAAAAGTTAAAAATATCATCAAAACGAATAACTGTGATGCTTATGCCAAGAAGTTAACGACTCAAAACCTAATCAAACTCTTTGTCACCGCAAACCTGAAAGAACATGATGGCCTCAGAGCCATCTCAACGGATCTGCTGTTTGATGACAATTATCAGAGGTATCTTAAACTAGATTCTATAAGCCCTTCCCAGCTCTATAGACGACTGTCAGCTCTCGATACATCTGTGCTCCAGAACATCTTCACGCATCTGGTGTCACAGCTTCACGGGCAGTTTGAGAGCGCCCAGTTGAATGAAGATACATTGGCACTGAATATTGTTGATGCCAGCGTTATCACAAAAGCATTAACGGGCATGGCGTGGGCGAAGTACCAAAAAACAAAAGCGGGTGTCAAATTACATCTCGGCCTTCGCTATTATGGTGAAAACGCACTTTATCCAAGTAAAGCCACTGTCACTGGCGCAAAAGAACATGATGTGAGTGAAATGCTCAGCGTGACGGATTTTACACCAGGCGTCATCAATGTTTATGACAGAGGCTATGTGGATTACGATCGCCTAGATCAAATCCACGAAGCTGGTGGTTGTTTTGTCGTTCGCATGAAGAGCAACTCTGTGACATGGGCGAATACGCGCTATGATAATCCAAAGGGCGTTCTTTACGCCTCAAAAGGCCCTGTGGGTTCAGGCAGCAAAAAGACTAGGCATGAATACCACTATATTCAGCAAGCAGATGATGACGGAACTATTTATCACTTTTTGACAAACGTCCCTGACCTTGAAACCGACACAGGGCTCTGTTTTGAAGACGTCTGTAATCTCTATAAACTCAGGTGGAAAATTGAACTCTTTTTCAAATGGCTTAAACAGCATTCTAAAGTCAAGCATTTCTTTGCGACTGATGAAGTCGGCGCGGTAAACCAAATTTACCTTTCGCTCATTCTCTACTGTCTACTCGCTCTGTTTAAGCAAAACCTGAGAACAGACGCACCACTAAACAAGATCAGGGTTGCTATAAGAGCAAGTCTTTACAGTACTTTTGAAAGTTTCAAACGAAAGATTATGAGGCTCAATCCTTTTTAGATTAATCTATCCATATGTGGCTCCCATCACTGTGCAACGAGACTGTCTGCTTAGAGTCAGCTTTTTTTCATTAGTAGAATCGACAGGGTTACATTTTTATCCTTATAAAGCGTAATATGGATTTGCTCTAGATTTGTAGTTGAGTTTATGCAACGCTAGTGCATTTTTCAATAAATCGTTTTTTCTAATTCCATATATGTAAAATTCAAGGGTTTTCTGGCACAAAAGAACCGTCCCCTAAAGAGACGATTCCAATTTTTCAAGCAACATCACCTTCATCAACTGATGTGGAAATGTTGCTTGACCAAATGATATTTTCTTTTGCGCCCTATTCAACACGACGTCAGAAAGGCCCAACGAACCGCCGATAACAAAGACCATTGGCCGATGCCCTTCTAGGCGAAGGAGCCTTTCAAATTTTTCGTCGGTCAGGCGCTCACCGTCTATTGCCAGCGCCGTCACAAAGGCCCCTGTCTCAATCTTATCCAAAATGCGCACGCCCTCCGCCGCCTTAATAGCCACCATCTCCTTGTCGCTCAAAGACTCCGGTGCCTTCTCGTCGGGGACTTCTATTAAAGCAACTTCGTGGCGCTTCTCGAGGGCTTTTTGAAAGGCCGCCACAGCGTCTCTAAAATACGCCTCCTTGAGCTTGCCCACTGAAATCACAGTCACCTTCACTCAGAGGCCCCCGTAAGGCGGTTCATATGGGCTTTAATAGCACGCGCCCAGTTCTTATCGGTGGCGTAACGCTGATTAATCGCCTCCATGCCGTAGCCGTTAAAGTAACTGCCGCCCTCTGTGAGGTACGCTCTCGACAAGTTCTCCGCCACCTTTTCCACACCGGCCGCCATAGAGGAAAACGTCCGCGCACTGGTGTACGGCGTCTGGTCGTAGGCGCCGTAACCGAACAGATTGTTCTTATCCCGGGCAATTGGACTGGAACCGTACGCCGATTCGTGGGCGGCAAGTCCCGTTAAAAACCACGCGTTGATGCCGTATTTGGCTTCGGCGTCGACAAAGGCCTTACCCAGTCCCGCCATCTGCGTCCCCTTTAACCGCTCGTCGATTTCAGAAGCTGTGGCACCACTCTTGAGGCGCACGTCGTTATACACGGCGTCTACAGATGCCCCGCCGCCTTCTCGACTTGGCGTTGAAACCGCCTGTGTCGATGGCCTAACGCCCAACTTTTCAGACAAAATGCGATCAAAACGCGCTTTGGTTGTGGCGTAATTGCTAGATGTCTGAACAGACGGTACTTGAATATGCAATTTCTGTTGCAAATTGACTTTCATTTCCGGCTCCTTTAAACAAATGAGATGTCGTAAGACATTTCCGCCACATGTCCCACCGTTTGATAGATCGAACAGTATTCCGTCGCCAGTTGCATGGCTTGCTCCAGTCCCTTTTGCTTCTCGGCGTTTTCAACCGTCACCGACACATTGACCCATTTGAGTGTCGTCGGCACCGTTTCGCGCTTTTCCCCAGTGACGGTCATCGTCACCTTTTCAAAGCCGATGCGTTTCTTTTTCGCCACATCTAAAAACGTCGCGTAAAGGCAAGAGGCAAGCGCGCCAAACAACATGTCATAAGGGGCGAGCATCCCTTCTTCTCCACCTATTTTTGCCGTCGCCTTAGGCGCGGTCATTTCACCTTCAAAAGCGTTTTTAAACGCCAGTGTCACTTCTTTTTGCATCATATGAACTGCCTCCCGTTAGTATCATTTTGAGATTTTTTCTCGTTTTGAGACTTCTTTTGTTGTCTATCGTCTCAAAACGAGAAAATTCGTCTGGTTATCCTGCTTTTCGCGTTGGCATAAGTCTTGCACTTATTACCGGTAAAACCTATTGTAAAGGAGAAAACCCCCAATGTCACTTGAAACCGTTATTCTTAAAACCCTCGAAGCCGAGGTGCGCCCCGCCATGGGCTGTACAGAGCCCGTCGCCGTCGCCCTCGCCGTCTGCCGTGCCCGCGAACTCGCCGGCGCAGACGTCAACACACTGAAAAAGGTCACTTTGCACCTGAGTCCCAATGTGTTTAAAAACGCCTTAGCTGTGGGCATTCCGGGTACAGAGGAAGTCGGCATTCTCTACGCCGCTGCCCTCGGGTATATTATCGGCGAAAGCGCCGATGGTCTTGAGGTTTTTCAAAAAGTTCATTCAGACGCCATCCAACAGGCGCGCCAATTGATTAAAAACGGCCAAATCGCCATGCACATCAAAGACACCCAAGAAAAAATATACATTGAAGCCTGGGTCGACACGCACAGTGGCGAGCACTTCGGCCACACGGTCATCAAAGGGCGTCACGACCAGTTTATACTGGAGGAAAGCCATCTCGAACGCCGAGCGTTTGAAGAAGCCGCTTGTGCCGCCGGCGTCGACAACGCCCAATTGTTTGATACCCCCATTGTGGAGCTGTTACACACCATAGAAGCCCTCCCTGCCGAAGCCGTAGACTGGATGCTCGACGGCATTAAGATGAATCGAAAAGTGGCCGATGCCGGCCTTGCCAAACCCTCTGGCCTCGCTGTCGGCTACGTGCTCAACAGCAAAATCGCCGACGGCCTCCTGTCCAAAGATTTGATGCAATGGGCCATGGTACTCACTGCCGCCGCATCAGATGCCCGAATGTCCGGCGTTTCACTACCGGTTATGAGCAGCAACGGCAGCGGCAACAACGGTCTAACCGCTCTTCTGCCACTGGCCGCTTACGCCGATCTCTTCGACGTCTCAGACGAGCGCCTCGCCAAAGCGGCGGCGATGAGCCACATTGTCAACAGTGTCGTCAAGCATAAAATCGGCAGACTTTCCGCCCTGTGCGGTTGCGGTGTCGCCGCGGGAACAGGTGCCGCCGTCGCCCTCGCATGGCTTATGGGCGCAGACGACGCGGCCCTCGACGCCACAGTACAAAACATGATCGCCAACACCACCGGGATGGTGTGCGACGGTGCCAAAGTGGGTTGTGCCCTAAAACTGGCCACAGCGGTTCAGTCCGCTATCCAGTCGTGTCTTCTCGCCACAGAGGGCATCGCCGTGCCTTCAGGCAACGGCATCGTAGGCGAAAATGCCGACAAGAGCCTCTACAACCTCGGCGTCTTATCCGACAAAGCCATGCCGACTGTGGACCACACCATGCTCGAAGTCATGCTCAATCAAGCTCATAACTTTTAATTTTGCGATAAAGCGTTGCGCGTCCTATGCCCAACGCTTTTGCCGCCTTCTCCACCCCGCTCTTGTCCGAGGCGTACAGCGCCAGTGTCCGTCGGATGGCCTCGCGTTCAATCGTTTCCAGTGTTTGTGGCGGCGCGGCCTCTGTAGTGTCGCCGTCACTTGTACGCTTTTCAAAATGCGACTGAAAATGTCTCGGCAAATGCGTGCAGTACATCTCGTCTCCCTCACACATGTTTACAGCGTACTCGACGACGTTCATCAACTCCCTGACATTGCCGGGCCACGGGTAGTGTTTAAACTTGTCGAGACAGGCCGGGTGGACATCTGTTACAGATTTTTCGAGCTTCGCGTTGCACACCCTGATAAAGTGGCGGACGAGCACTTCAATGTCCGTTGTCCGCGCTCTCAGCGGCGGTACCGACAGCGGTATGACGTTGAGTCTATAGTAGAGGTCCTGTCTAAAGGCACCTTCCAATACTTTTTCTTCTAAATTTTGATGTGTCGCGGCGATAACGCGCACATCTATTTTTATGGGGTGGATGCCTCCAATGGGGTCGATGACCTGCTCTTGAAGCACCCTCAGCAACTTTGCCTGCAAGTGTAAGGGCATATCGCCGATTTCGTCTAAAAACAACGTCCCCCCGTCAGCCAGTTGAAATTTGCCGGCTTTGCCACCGCGACGCGCACCGGTAAACGCCCCTTCTTCATACCCGAACAACTCGCTTTCCAGAAGCGTATCGGGAATCGCCGCACAGTTCACTGTAACAAAAGGCGCATTGGCGCGTTTGCTGGCGCTGTGAATCGCACGGGCAAAGAGCTCTTTTCCCGTACCGCTCTCGCCATCGATGAGAACAGTCGACCCTTGAAGCGCCACTTTATAAGCCATTTCCTTGACGCGATTTAGCGCTTCTGAACTGCCGATGATGGCATCAAAAGTGGTCAGTATACCATCTTGCGTCATGGCGTTCACCGTTTGCAGGACGGTCTCCAGCGGCGTTATGGTGAGGACATAGCCGCCGATACCCCCCTCGCTTCTAACCGGCGCCACATCGTAAATCCCCTTACAGCCGTTTGGAAAAGTCAAACGCTTGTTGCGCATGGGTTTAACAGACGCCAAGATGTCTTCTGTCTCGACAAACTCGTTCAAGTGCTTGCCTTCAATCCCCTTAAACAGTTTTTCAAACCGCTGGTTCTTACGGGTGATGACACCGTGAGCATCGGAGATGACGAAAGCACTTTCCATGGCGTCCATAGCCACTTTGAGCTCGGAAGCCAGGAGTCCCATTGCCTCACGCGCCGCTTGCTCTTTGAGTTTGGAGGCGATAAGTTCCGCCATCTTACTTAAAAAACGCATCAAATCCGCTTGATTTTCAATGAGCTTATGCCGTTGGTCGGGCATAAAGGCAATGAGGCCGATAACGCCCTTTACCCCGTCTTCAGTCACAATAGGACAGCACATTTCCGCGTGTTCCGAGCATTTGTCCTTGCACTCGCAGTCGAGACAAGCCTGATGCTCGCCGGGATTTTCTATGGTAAACGCCAAATCGTGGTCCAGCGCATAGTGAAAAGCCGAGCGGGTACTGACCTTTCGACCGATGGTGTCTCGGTAGCGGCCAGTTCCCGCAATGCGTATCAAATCGTCGTCCACAATGGTGACGTCGATGTGAACGACGCTGGCAATGGCTTCACATACCGTTTGAACATCGCCGATAATTTTACTTAAACTCATGTACTCACTCCCATCAACAACATCATTTCATCTGCCCATTTAACCGATTCTTTATAGTACTCAAACAACGCTTCCGAGTTCATGTCAAGCGCCTTTGAGAGTTCATCCGCTTCATTAAAATCCGCTTGTTCGTAAGCGAGCAACAATTTGTACACCGGCGAAAGCTTCCCGCTGAAAGAGACGAGGGCGTCGCTAATGGTCTTCGGCAATGCCACCTTCGACATGGCTTCTTCCATAGAGACGTCGAGCATGGCATCTATGGTGCTGAAGAGTCCGAGCATCGACGCTTCGTACTTCCTGTTTTTAAAGACGCTGTGCGCTGCAATCAGCTCAGAGAACTTCGTGCGCATCAAGGACAACTTCATAAGTTCCCGAGGCTTTTCGCCACCGAGGTCTTGAATCATCAACACGTTGATCCAACGCTCCAACTCCTTGAGCCCAATGTACGTCAGCGCTTTTTTGATGCTGTACACGAGGTCGTCTCCGGCGCGCGAATGGATGATGCGCATTAAGCGGTACGCCATCTGCGCGTCCTTTTCAACAATTTCTGCGAGCACCTGATACGACGGCTCCTCTTTCTTCAATTCTGTAAGTATTTGCAAGTAGTTTGATTTGACCATTTTCTTAGCCGACGATTGTCCCACAATATGCGGCTTAGAAAAAAAGTAGCCCTGAAAGAGCTTAAAGCCCATTTGCTTGGCCCTCAGAAATTCCCCTTCTGTTTCAATTTTCTCAGCGAGGAGAATTTTGCCTTGTCTGATGGCTTCGCCAACGGTGGTTTCAATGCTCTCGAGCGGCGTCGCCATTAAATCAAACTTGATGATATCTGCCAGTGGAACCAGGGGGTAGAGTTGGTAATCTTCAATAAAATCGTCCAAGGCAATTTTGTAGCCTTTTTCTTTAAGCGTCAAAAGGCGTTCAATAAGGGCATCGTCTACGACGACGTCTTCGAGCACTTCGATAATCAATCGATCGGGCTCAATGATTTCCGGAATATCCATGCTTAAAAACGCCGCGTCAAAGTTGATGAACGCACGGTGTCCGCCGACAATCTCCTCTATACCCGACTCAAATAAACCGCCGATAACCGTTGCCGTGGCATAGGCAGAACTCTTGGCGTCGTAGCCGCCGGACCCTTTATCACCTCGAAACAATAATTCGTAACCGAAGACGTCGAGGCGCTCATTAAATATAGGCTGTCTTGCAATATACATTCTTTCCCCCGTGTTTGAAGACGGCATCGACTGCCGCCGTGATATGGTCACATCTTTTCTCGTAATGTACGTATTGTAAATTTTAAAAGGATCCATCATTCGTATACGACGGCCATAGAGCACATGATCAACTGTTTTTAGGACGTCCATGATACGAGCCTTTTTTTATTGTGAACCCTACAGGCTACTAAGCACCGACATCAAAAATGGTCTTAATCTCTAAAAATTCTTCTATGCCAAATGGCCCGCCTTCGCGGCCGATACCCGACTGTTTGTAGCCGCCAAAAGGTGCAGAAGCATCCCATTTTGCCCGGTTGAGTGTCACAGATCCCGTCTTGAGGCGTCTCGCTACGGCGCCCGCTTCTTCTACAGTGCCATAGACCGCTCCGGAGAGCCCATATGGGCTGTCGTTGGCAATTGCCACCGCCTCGTCTACCCCCTCGTAGGCCATCAGACAGATTACCGGTCCGAATATTTCTTCCCGCGCAATCTGCATGGCGTTGTGTACGCCGGCAAACACAACGGGCTCTACATAGTAACCGCCGTCCGGTGTCGTCGGAACAGCCCCCACCAACAACTCAGCGCCTTCCTCAATACCGATTTCAATGTAGCGCTTTACTTTATTAAATTGCTTTTCACTGGCGAGGGGGCCTATGTGTACACCCTCGTCAAAAGGATTGCCGACACAATAGCCGGCGGCTTTTTCAACTATTTTGGCTTTTACCGCTTCCATAAGTGACGCCGGCACCAAAAAACGGGTCAAAGCCGCACAGGTCTGTCCTGTGTTTAAAAAACACGATCCGAGAACACTGTCCACTGCGAGGTCGATATCGCCACTTTCGAGGAGCACCGCTGCCGATTTGCCTCCCAGTTCAAGGGAGAGCTTTCGAATGCCGTCAATGGCACATTTTCCCACTTCTCTTCCACCGTCGGTAGAACCGGTGAAGGAGACCATATCGACGTCACTGTGGCCGGCCAAAGCGTTCCCAACTTCACCACCGCGCCCGGTTACGAGGTTGAACACCCCTGCCGGCAGATGTGCCGCTTCAAAGGCCTTAGCCAGATAAAAAGCGGAAAGCGGCGTGATTTGAGACGGTTTTAAAACTACCGTGTTTCCACAGAGCAACGCCGGAATAACCTTTTGCATCACCTGTCCCAGCGGATAGTTCCAAGGGGTAATACAGGCCACCACCCCAATGGGTTCACGTACTACGCGGAACTTGGGAAACTGGCTTTCAAAAGCGACGTCGTCGATAATTTTCAAAAAGTGCTCAAACCGCTTAATAGGACCCACGACATGGGCTTGACGCGACCAGTTCAATGGTGCGCCGAGTTCTTGTGCCTCCAGTGTCACCAGCGCCGACTCATACGTCTTAAACGCCGACAGCGCCGCTTCTAAAACCGCTTTTCGCTCGGCGAGCGGTGTCGTCGACCACTGGTCAAACGCCCGCTTTGCAGCTGCAACTGCCGCATCCACATCGGCGGCACCGCCTCTGGGCACACTGGCGATAACCGACTTGTCTGCGGGGTTCTCCACGGCGATGGTATCGGGGTTCACAGCGGTGCACCACTGTCCGTCTATATAAAGCTTATCGTACATTCTAACACCTCTCTTCACTAATTTGGCTTCTCAATTTTGTTGTTACTATTGTAACACAACTCGTCTCGTCATTCCTATAGAAGGACACGAACAACCCTTTCTTTCGCCCATACAACAGAATTGGTTTATCTGTATAAACTATATGGATTCAAGCACCTCGTGTCCGACAAACAAAAGGCGGCCCAAAGGCCGCCTTTATATTTAAGATAGGTATCGAAGCTTAACTTTGCAAACTTCTTAAAACTAACTTTCAAAACTTTTCATTTGAGGCAATCCCATGACCTAAGCCCGGATTGACTTACCAACACTAAACAAAAAAGGTTTCAAACTATTTTCATTCTACTTTTGGATCATCAACGGTAATTCTTATAGTGCTTGTACACCGAAGAAGCCTAAAATGCAGGGCCTCTGAGTTAAAACTTACTTTTAAAACGTTCTTCAATACCTATCTATTGCACTGATACCCCTTTGGGCGCATCGAAAACACTTTTTTGAAAATTCCCGCTTGTATTTTTATTTTTTTTATGCTATCCTCAAAAGTGACTAAGTAAAACCGTAATTAGGAGAATTTTTATGAGTGGGGTCGTTCTAAACGCATAATTAAAGATTGGGACTATACAGGTGACCTACAGGATAGGTTTTTTCGTCGTACCTGTGTTCCCAGCTGACGTTTAGAACACAACCTACGCTATTCTTCTATCTATTTTTGATTGATTGCAAGCAGTAGACCGTGTGTCTGCTGCTTTTTTGACGTTTAAATTTAATTTTTTAACTAAAAAGGAGATTATCCCCAATGGACAATACCCATACAAAAAAAATGCTGGACTGGGCACATATTACCGATAAACTGATTGAAAAAGCGGTTTCTGAAGAAGCCAAAGTCAAACTTAAACACTTAGCCCCTGTAGAGGACCTCTACCTCATAGAAAACATGCAGGCGGAAACCACTGAGGCGCGACGCCTCGTGGATCAAGCCTCAGGCGTGCCGCTCCACGGCTTATCCGGCGTGGGCAACACACTGGAAAAAATAAAACGAGGTGAAGTGCTGAGAGCCGGTGATTTTTGGTTCTTAGCCACTTTCATCAAAGACTGTACGCGTATGAAGCGCTATATGTACGGGAAAGAAAGCGATGCGCCCAAAGTCAGCAGTTACGCCTTGAGCATCGATGTACTCGACGCCCTCTATGCGGCGCTGTCCGAGAGCGTCTACCACGACGAGGTACTCGACTCGGCCTCTCAAGCCCTTGCTAAAATCAGGCGCAAACGCGCTAAAACCGAACAGGACATTAAGAACAAACTTCAAGGTTACTTAGTCGACAACCGCTACCAAAACGTCCTCTCTGAGACCGTTATTTCTCAACGGGACGGCCGCTACGTCATTCCGGTTAAAAGCGAGCACAAAAAGCACGTCGGCGGTCAGATACTGGACCGTTCGCGTTCCGGCGGCACGCTGTTTATCGAACCGGCGGGAATAAAGAAATTACACGACGCCTTGAGCGCTCTAAGAATTCAAGAGGAAAGTGAAGTCTACCGCATTTTGTCGGAACTCTCTAACGAAGTGGCCGCCGACTTGCCGGCGCTCTCTCTCAACTACGAGTGTATGGTTACCTACGATGTGCTCTTTGCTAAGGCCAAGTTGTCTAAGCAGATGAACGCCACGGCGCCGGCTGTAAATACGCAGGGCCTCATCGCCATAAGAGCCGGACGGCACCCGCTTCTAGGCACCGATGCAGTACCGCTGAACCTCACACTTGAGCCGACGTGTCACAACCTCGTCATCACCGGTCCAAACACCGGCGGCAAAACCGTCACCATGAAAACTGTGGGGCTCTTTTGCATGATGGCCCAATCCGGACTTCACCTGCCGTGTGATTGCGGAACCACTTTGCCCATCTTCAGCCGTATTCTATGCGATATCGGCGACGGACAAAGCGTTGAACAAAACCTCAGTACCTTTTCGTCACACATCACCAACATCAACCGAATTCTCGCCGAGGCAGATGACAAGACCCTGGTCATCCTCGATGAAATCGGCTCCGGAACAGATCCGAGTGAGGGCATGGGCATCGGCATCGCCGTCTTGGAAGCCCTCGAAGCAAAGGGGGCTTATATCCTCGCCTCGACGCACTATGGGGAAATCAAGCGTTTTGCCTCTGAGCACCCGAAGTTCGTCAACGGGAGCATGGGCTTCGACATCGAGACTTTGAGCCCACTGTATCAGCTGACACTTGGCGCGGCCGGCGAGAGCAGTGCCCTCCACATCGCCCTTAGACTCGGCATGCCCAAAGACATGATCGAGCGGGCTCACGAACTGGCGTACAACGCCAAAAAGCGCTATAAGGCGCCTGTGATTGAAGCGCCAAAACGTGCTGCACAGCCGCCAGCGCCAAATGTCACCACTGAACCGACTGCTTCAAAAGCGGTGCAGAAGTCTGTCTACGCGCCAAAGAAAAAGCCGAAGTTCGCCGTTGGCGACAACGTCTGGATTCACACCATGAAGCGCTCGGGGATTGTCGTCGAAACCGAAAACAGCAAAGGCGAGGTCACCGTTCAAGTGCTGGGGAAAAAAATCAAAGTCAACCACAAACGCCTGTCTCTCAACATCAAAGGTGACGCACTTTACCCAGACGCCTACGATATGGACATTGTCACCAAATCCAAAGATGAACGGAAAACCCGAAAGGCCCTCTCAAAAGGCAAGAAAGACGTGGTTTTAGAAAGTTGACAAACGCCTGAAAACAGGCGTACACTAAAGGCACAACTCGTCGAAAGGAGGTCTGCAATATGAAACTCAACACATCTGCAAAATGGGCGGGGCTGACGGCAACTGCCGGCGCCTTTATTCTCTATGGCGTCATCGTCCTCACGACCCCGGTGTCGTTTACCTTAAAGGCGCTTGTCCTAATCGGCCTTTTAGGCGCCGTCTTTACAGTGGGCTGTTCTGCACTTATGAACGCCATGCGGTACAAATCGTAAAGCCGCCTTTCGACATCGACGTCTTTGGTGTCATCTAAAAAAGAGGGGTGATCCGTCACCCCTCTTTCCCATACTTATCCACATCTTGTCACTCTTCCTTGAGTTCAACCACCTGCCGTTTGTCTGTTCGCCCTTTTTTCAGCATATCGATGCCCATATAGACGGCGCTTATGCCGAAGACAAACCAAAATGTCACAAAGCGCAGAACCAGTGCCAGCGCCATGCCCACATCAGGCGTCACGCCAAAGGGCATGAGCAAGAAGACCACTGCGGCCTCAAATGAACCGATGCCACCGGGCAAAAGCGGCACCATGCCGATCATGTACGTCAAGTACGTCACCGCGCTAACCGTGGCAAAATCAAGGGGAACACCCAAAACGTATGCAATGTAAGCTGTTTTAATCGGAAACAACAGCCAGATGACGCAAGACGTGCCCAACTGCTGAACGAGAGCCACTTTGTCGGTGCTGAGTTGCGCAGTGGCCAATTGAAAGTGTTTGAAAAAGCCCTTGACGTGTACCTGTCGCCGATTTAAAAACGGTACTTTCAACAGCACCGCTTCCAGAACCTTCGGCGATTTCAGACAAGCGATAAGTAAAAACGCCGTGAGTACAACACAGATAAACCCGATAACAAGCGCGTGTTCGTACACCCTCGGTACTGAAGCCCGCCAGGCAAAGACGAGCAGGCTTCCTGTACACAAAATGGCAAAAACCAGTGAAGAGAGCGCTTTTTGTGTAGCCACCACAGCGGCAGATGCCCCGCCGGTCAAACCGACTTTTTCCTTGAGCAACACCACTTTGTAGGCTTCGCCACCGGCTTTTACAGCCGGCGTAACGCATTCGACAAAGGTGCCCGCCAAATTGATGGTAAACATCTGCCAAAAGGGCATCCGCACCCCAAGCTGTGCCGCAATGCCTCGCCACTGAAAGGCAATTAGCAAAAGCGTCATCACTTGAAGCGCACAGACGACAACGAGGTGCGCCGGATTGAAACCTCGAATGCCCGAGAGGACATTAGGCCAATCCGTCTGATAGAGCAGTGCGGCGACTGCCGCCAGCCCGATGCTGTACAGCACATGGCGTTTTTTCATATTCTCGTCCCTCTTCCTTTATCAAAAGATGCGTCTCGCTCCACCAGTCTGCCGACGCCTGTATCGACGCCGTACACCGTGCGCAAGCGCGCTCATCAATTTCCGCATAGAGCCTCTTAAAACGGCACTTGGGGTTTCGAACGAGAACCCGCGTCCCTCTGCGCGCTGTGCGAAGCACCGCCTCCACCACTTGCTGGCGCGGCGACACCTGTTTCGCCACATGCACCACAGAATACGGCGCCGCCGTTATGTTTTCACCACACGCGTGTAAAACCGTCACTCTCGATTCGAGACCGAGGCCTCTTATGAGACAGGCCGCCTGCTGTACAGCGGACAAATCGTTGTCCACAACGGTCACCTTTGCCCCTGTTTGTCGGGCGATTTCAATGGCGGTACTGGGCACCGGCCCCCCGCCGATACAGAGTACGCAATCGTCGCTGTTGACGCCTCCCAATGCCGCTTCTCTTTGAACGAGCCTTCTATAATACCCGCGACACACCGCCGCTAAAAGCGGTTGCCGGCAGCACAGCCCTTCTATTTTCTGCGTGTAGATTCCTATCCATTTCATATGCCCCTCTTTTCTAATGCCTAAAGAAACAAACCGACGCCGTGGTTGATCAAGCCCCCTACGAGGAACGCAATGCCAATCGTCGACAAGGCGATTATCGTCGCGGTCTTCAGTTTAAACTCCTTGATGAGCACTGCAAACACCGATAGACACGGTAGGTAAAACAGTGCCACCACTGCGCCGACAACCATTTGAAGTGTTGTGAGTTCCATGTCGAGCAGCGGCATCACCGCAAGTTCTCTTCTGATGATACCGAGCATCAGCGACAGACTCGCTTCCTTCGGAAGGCCGAGCCACCCTTCTACGACGGGCTCAAGTGCACCGCCGATGACGTCTAAAAAGCCCGTTTCCGTCACCAGTGCCGCAAGGGCGATTCCCAGAAGCATCGGTACTTCCGCTTCCACGACAAAGTGTTTCATTCGCACCCAAATCTTTTTAAACAGAGCGCCGCGACTCGGCACGAGTAAGTTGGGAATCTCGAGGAGCATTTTGGCACTTTCGCCGGGAATCACGCGGTTCATAACCAACCCCGTGAGCACAATGGCGACAAAAGAAATGCCGTAAACCAGGAGCAACACCGCCAGCGACCGGTCGCCGAGCAGCGAAAAAAAGGCGCCTGACTGCGACGTACACGGCACTGCCAGCGCTACCATGGTACTTAAAATCAACCGTTCTCTATAGGCGTTGGAAGCCCGCGTTCCGAGAATCGCCGGGACGGCACAGCCGTATCCCATGACAAATGGGACGATGTTGCCACCGGGAAGCCCCAACTTTCGAAGGACGCCGTCGACGAGAACGCCGAGTCTCGGCAAGTACCCGCTGTCTTCCAAAAATGAAATCACCACGTAAAACAGAAGCACATAAGGCAAAATCAGAGCAAAAGGCCATTCGATGCCCTTGACGAGAATTCCGAACTCGCCGACCAATACGTTTTTAAGTATGCCGTCGTCGACGATATACGAGACCCCACGCGTCAGCAACGGCACGATGCCGTCGTTAATAATCGGCAGTAAAATCAGCGATCTCAACGCCTTGCCGCCGCCGACGACAATCCCCAGCGACGCAATGAGAATAAACACGGCGATGGGAATCCCCGGCCACGGTTTAATCATGGCGTCACCCAATCGATCTGCCCGCGTGCGCTTTACCGGTTTAACCTTCTGTGACGCGGCACAGATGGCTTCGGCTCGCGCCCATCGCTCTGAAGGCGATTCTTCCTGAGTGACCGCTTTCGGCGCCTGCTCACAGGCATCAACTGCTGCTTTTACCAAGGCTTCAAGGCCTTCGTTTCTCACGGCCACTGTCTCTACAACCGGCGCCCCAAGCGCCTTTGAAAGGGCCTTTAAATCCGTTTCAATCCCCTGCCGACGGGCGACATCTGATAAATTCAGCGCGTAGACCATCGGTAGACCGTACGCCTCAACTTGAAGCGCGAGGTCGAGGTTCCGCTCGAGATTGGTGGCGTCTAAAACGCAAATCACCGCATCGGCACCTTGTGTCAGCATTTCCACAGCGACTTCTTCCGCTTGTGAAAGGGCGTCGAGACTGTACGTCCCCGGGACGTCGATCAGCGTCACCGGCGGCTCCACCCCTTTGATTTTCCCCTGTGTATACGAAACCGTTGTGCCGGCGTAATTGGCTGTCATCACTTCCATGCCGGTCAACTTTGAAAACACGACGCTCTTCCCCACATTGGGGTTCCCCATAAGCAGCACACTCAAGGTGCTTTTGTCGCGCTTGTAACACTTTGATTCCACGTTGTGGCAGTTCATCTTATGTCACACTCCTCACTTTGATTTTTTCTGCGATGTGTTTGTCAATAGCAATGTTGCGATTGCGAAGTTTGACGACCACAGGTCCTCCAAACGGCTGACGCGTTAAAACCGTCACCGTCATCTGCGCCCTAAGGCCCAATGACTGCAAAAGCACCTCATCAGGTACTTCCAGCACCAAACAGGTTGTTTCTTTTCCCAATTCATATAAAGACATAGCCCCTCCAAAAGATAATGACTTTCATTTGCACAATTAGTTAAGATTATAACACTAGTTAAATTGATTATCAACCTCAATAAATATTTTTTATTTTAGACAAATTATTCTGGACAAATGTTTCTTTAACAGAGGTAAAAGGCACGGCGTTTGGCATAAAAAAACCGCTTTGGAGACAGGTGCTCTCCAAAGCGGTTGTAAAATTCTATTGAGTTTAGCGCTTTATCATATGAATCGGTTGATCGACGGCGCCGTGTGCGGCTTCCATCACGATTTCAGATAGGGTCGGATGCGGGTGAACCGTCTTCGCCACATCGTGAACCGTCCCTTCCAGTTCCATGGTCACTGCCGCTTCGGAAATCATATCCGTCGCGTGCGATGCCACAATGTGAACCCCGATGACTTCGCCGTACTTCTTATCGTGAACAATTTTCACGAAACCGGTGGTCTCGCCTTCTGCCATGGCTTTGCCGTTGGCACTAAGCGGGAATGTGCTCGTTCCCACATCGTAACCGGCTTCTTTGGCCTCATCCTCGGAATAGCCGATGACGCCGACCTCAGGGAAACTGTAGATACAAGACGGCACCTTCTTGTAATCAATGGTGGTCTTGTTGCCCAGAATGGCCTCTACGGCCACCAGCGCTTCTGCCGACGCCACATGCGCCAGCATCATCTTGCCGCACATATCGCCGATGGCGTACACGCCGCTGACGTTGGTGCGCATATGGTCGTCCACTTCGACGCCCTTCTTGCCCGTCTTTATGCCAAGTTTTTCAAACCCTTTGAGGTTCGGGCTTCTGCCGAGACTGGCCAAGACGTAGTCCCCGTCGACGGACAGCTCTTTGCCGCCCTTCTCATAGACCACTTTTGCACCGTCGACGCGTTTCAGCGATACGCCGGTCTCTATGGCCACACCGATTTTTTTAAGATGGCGCTGCATCACGTCGCGCACATCTTTGTCGAGCATTTTTAAAATGGTGTCCGAACGCTGAAGAATTGTGACCTCTGTGCCCAGTGTGCGGAAGAGGGTCGCGAACTCGACGGAGATGACGCCGCCGCCGAGAATCGTCAAGCGCTTCGGTTGTTCTTTAAGTTGAATGGCGCCGGTGCTGTCGATGACTTTCCCCGCCTTCATGGCCTCTTGTATCCCCGGAATATCCGGTACTTTTACAGAGGACCCCGTGGCGAGAATCAGATGCTTTGTCGACAATTTGTCTTCGCCCACCACCACGGTCTTCGCGTCTAGGGCTTCTCCAAAGCCCCTGTACACGTCGACTTTATTGAATTTTAAAAGCTGTTCCACGCCGCCGACAATTTTATCGATGACCTTGCCTTTTCGGTTCATGAGTTTGTCCCAGTTGACCGTCGGTGTGGTGCCCGCCGGCAAGTCGATGCCGAACTCGGCGCTTTCCATAATTTCCTGATACACTTTGGCGCTTCTCAACAGCGTCTTCGTCGGAATACACCCGTAGTTGAGACAGACGCCTCCGACTTTATGTCCTTCTACAAGTGCGGTTTTCAGACCTTGCTGGGCGGCTTTAATCGCCGCCACATAGCCGCCTGGCCCACCGCCTATTACAATGACATCATACGATTTCATAATACGCCTCCTTCAGCTTCTGTCTAACGTAATAAGAGTAAATCCGGATTTGCGAGCAACTGCTTGACTTCGCCGACAAATCGGCCGGCGTCAGCACCGTCGATAATGCGGTGGTCAAAGGACAGCGATACCGGTAAAATGCTTCGGATGACGATTTCATCGTCGACGACAACCGGCTTCTTCACAATGGCACCGACGCCTAAAATACCGGCTTCAGGGTGCTTGATGACCGGAACGCCGAAGCTCGCGCCCACAGCGCCGTAATTGGTAATGGTAAAGGTTCCGCCCGACAGCTCGTCGAGGGTCAAGCGCTTCTCTCGCGCTCTTTCGCTGAGATCTTCTATGGCTTCCGCCAGTTCGAAGATGCTCAGGCGGTCGGCGTTTTTAATCACCGGTACGAGTAAGCCGTCTGGCGTATCTACGGCGATACCGATGTTGAAGAAGTTCTTCAGCACAATTTCATCAGTGGTTTCATCCAGCGATGCGTTGAGGTATGGGTAGGCCTTGAGCCCTTTAATCATCGCCTTGATAAAGAACGCGAGGTACGTCAGCTTAATGCCCTGTGCCTGCGCCGTTTCTTTGACACGGCTTCTAAACGCCACGAGGTCGCTGACGTCGATTTCGTCCATAACCGCCGTATGCGGAATTGAAAACTTCGAAAGCGTCATATTCTGAGCGATGGTTTTTCTGAGCATGGTCATCGGTACGCGCGTGGTGCCCTCCGTCTCCGGTACAGCGTGTTTGCCGCCTACCGGCGGTTTTGCCACTTCCGTTTGCGGTTTAGAAGTCGACTGCGATTGACCGGCATCTGCAGCGCGCTGAATATCCGCTTTCATAACGCGTCCCTGCGGCCCGGATCCCTCGATCTTTTGAATATCCACACCGAGGTCCTTGGCCATCTTCCGCGCTACCGGCGTCGCCAAAACTTTCTTGCCCGTGGCACTTGCCTTTTTGCTCTCGCCGATTTCGTTGCTGGAAGCGATGACTTCCGACGAGACTTCAATCGCCCCAACCACAGAGGTACTGCCGTCTTCCCCGGCGGTCTCCGTCTCCCTCGGCGCTTCGCTAGACGCCTCTACAGGCGCTGAACCGTCCAGTGGTACCAGGTCCTCGCCCTCGGACATATTCGAGCGCTCACCGGGTTGCCCGTCGTCGATAATACAGATGACTTGACCGACATTCACCCCATCGCCTTCGCCAAATTTAATTTTTTTCACGGTGCCGTCAACAGGTGACGGAATTTCCGCGTTAACTTTATCTGTTTCGAGGGTAAAGAGGGAGTCGCCCTCTTTGACCTCGTCGCCTTCGCTAAAGAAATGCTTGAGGAGCACACCTTCGTGTATGCCCTCGCCGATGTCTGCAAATTTTACATGAAACATATGAACCTCCTAAAATTCGAGTACAGGTTTAAGTTCTTGAGCAATCCAGTCTGCATTCGGTACATAGTAGTGCTCGCCCTTTGGAAGCGGTACAATGGTATCGATGCTGCCGATTCGAGTCGGCGGTGCCTCGAGGGATAAAAACGCCCCTTCGTTGACGATGCTCATGAGCTCGGCCCCCGGACCGAAACTGGTGGCCGCTTCGTGTACCACTGCAAATCTGCCGGTCTTCTGAACCGACTCGATAATGGTGTCTTTGTCAATTGGCGAAATCGTTCTCAAGTCGATGAGCTCGATGCTGTGGCCCTCTTTTTCAAGCTTTTCAATGGCCTTTTGCGTTTCGCGCACCATGGCGCCCCAAGTGACCACTGTGAGGTCGCTGCCCTCTTTGACAATTCGGGCTTTGCCAATTGGAATTGTGTAGAATTCCTCCGGTACTTCCTGCTTAAACGCCCTGTAAATGCGCTTAGGCTCCATAAAGATAACCGGATCGGGGTCGTTGATTGCCGCGAGCAATAGGCCCTTGGCATCGTATGGCGTACTCGGCACAACCACTTTTAAGCCCGCCGTGTGCGCAAATAAAACCTCGAGGCTCTCAGAGTGGTGCTCGAGCGCTCTAACGCCGCCGCCATATGGCATACGGATGACCATTGGCACGGTGTAAAGGCCTCTGGTTCTGTTGCGCATACGCGCTGCATGTGTGACGATTTGGTTAAATCCCGGGAACATAAAGCCCGAAAACTGCATTTCAACCACCGGCTTTAAACCGTTAATGGCCATACCGATACCGGAACCGACGATTGACGACTCCGCGAGAATACTATCAAAACAGCGCTTTTCGCCGTGTTTGGCCTGTAGGCCCTTAGTTGTTCTAAACACACCGCCTTCAAAACCGACGTCTTCGCCAAATACCACGACGCTGTCGTCCTCAGTCATGGCGACGTCCATAGCGTTATTTAATGCCTCTACGAGATTAAGTACTAACATTTACTTGCCCTCCTTTTGAAAAAATGCTTTCTTCTTTTGATATTGCGCTTCGAGTAGCGGTGTTCTTTCAGCATAAACGTAGTCGAATACGTCTTCAATGTCGACGACACCTTGTTTTTCTATTTCTTCAAAGACTTCTTTAACGAATTGGTTGCGTTCTTCGGTGTAAGCGTTTTCTTTTTCTTCATCCCAGATGCCCTCTGCCATAAGGTATTTTCTAAAGCGGTCGATAGGGTCCTTGTCGCGCCATGCATCGACTTCTGAATCGTCGCGGTAAACGGTCGGGTCGTCTGAGGTGGTGTGAGCCCCCATGCGGTAAGTGTAGGCCTCAATCAAGGTCGGTCCGTCGCCGCCGCGCGCTCTGTCCACGGCTTCTTTTGTGACGACGTACATGGCGAGAACGTCATTGCCGTCTACTTGATACCCCGGAATACCATAGGCGAGAGCCTTTTGGGCGAGGGTTTTGGTCATACTTTGAATGCCTCTGCGCGTAGAGATGGCAAATTGGTTGTTTTGAATGATAAACACATTTGGCGTCTTCTTAACCGCTGCAAAGTTCAGCGCCTCGTGGAAGTCGCCTTGGCTCGTACCGCCGTCGCCGACATAGGCCAGTGCAATATCGCTCTCACCTCTGTACTGGCTCGCATAGGCGAGGCCGGTGGCGTGCTGCATTTGAGAGGCAATCGGCACGGAAACCGGAAGCATCTTGACATTTTCCGGCATGTGCATGCCCCACTCGTTTCCAAACCAGTAGAGGAAGATGTTCTTGAGCGGTGCGCCTTTGTAAAGCCAAACACCGAGCTCTCTAAACGACGGTGCCACCCAGTCGGTTTTCTCAGCAGCTGCTATGGACCCCACTTGGGCGGCTTCCTGCCCGAGGTTCGGCGCATAGGTAAGCATACGCCCTTGTCTTTGATACTGTAGGGTCTTTTCATCAATAATGCGGCTAAAGCGCATGGTCTTGTACATTTCAATCAATTTTTCTTCTGAGAGCTCCGGCAAAAGCTCCGGTCTTACCACTTTCCCGTCTTTGTCGAGTATCTGAATCATGTCGTCTTTAAGTGGGTCATAATTTTCTAAAAACATACGTTACCTCCTAAAATGATTGTTCTCCAAGTGATGAACCACGGTGGGTTCAAGCACACCACTAGGTATTATTTTCCCGGATTTCACACTTACAATCCGGTTGTCGTCTGCTCTGTAGTCAAACGACGGCGTCTGTCCAAATGTCCATTCCCAAGTCTTCAAGTCTTCTGCCATTTGGTCGATATGTGATCGGTGACGCTCAAAGAGCTCAGCGTCTTCCAATACGTCGGCGTCGTAACCGGCCGCTTTGTAATAAGTGTCCACAATGGCGTTAATCATCTGTGACACTGTTAGCGACGGCACATACGCGTTTAAGTTCATCACCGGACTGGAAACTGAGGCGACGGATTTCATGTTGGTAAAGCGGCTCAAATGCTCGGGATCCTTTGCTTTGAGCAACCCTTTGATGGCTTCGAGATCCGCGCCGATTAAAAGTGTGCCATGGTGCATTCTCCTTTTACCCTTTAAGTAAAAGGCATTCCCAGAAATTTTTTTATCACAACACAGAAGGTCTTTGCGGTTTGACAACGCCAACGGTATGCCAAGTTTCTTTGCCGCATCGATAACCATTTGAAACTGTGCTGCCTCATCGTATTTTTGATGGTGCTTAATAAAGGAAAAATTAAGATTGCCTTCGTCGTGATAGACGGTTCCGCCACCGGAATAGCGTCTGAGAATCGGAATATTCTGTTGTTTTGCTTGTTCGATGTCGATTTCACGCCAAGGATTTTGATTTCGGCCGAGCACAAAGGCCGGCGCGTTGACCCATAGCATTAAAATAGACTCATAAGCTTCATACGCTTTGAATAGAGTCATTTCAATGGCGTGGTTCAAAAAAGGGTCCTTGTGCGGCGAAAGGTATACCAACGACTTTCCCATAAAGTTTTCACCTCGCTTGTTATTCTTTCTATACCCGAATAAGCTTTTATAAACACATCTAGTTGATAATTATTTTCATTAAGAAAATGTAACTAAAGGGGACGGTTCTTTTGTGCCAGAATCAACTAGTTTTTTCCATATTCGTTCACTGGCCGCGACGCTATCAGCAGGCGCCTTTTTGAGGCGATACGCCCAAAAGAACCGCCTTGTGCACTGCTGCTACTCACCAGATAGTTGTCTCGATCCCCTCTTTGCTCGACGCATGCAAAGGCTTCGATTTATGCGCATGAAAAAAGGCGACCGTTATCAGTCACCTTTTACTGAATCGATAGAGACTAGGCCACAACCCGCCTTTGTCGATTCGCACTTCCATTATTTAGTGTTTCTTGGCACAAAAGAACCGTCCCCCCTGGCGATTACCGCTGCACCGACGGCACCCACAAACTGCGCCATATCATGTGTTACTACCGGCACGCCGAGGTATTTTTCAAGTGTGCCCTTCACCACGGCGCTCTGAGCCAAACCACCGCTGAAGAAAACCTTGTCGCCTACGGCGACGCGCCTTGCAAAATTAGCCGTCCGCTTGCAGATGGAGTCCACCACGCCCATGGCAATGGCGCCCCGCTCCTTGCCCTCGGCGAGGAGTCCGATAATTTCGCTTTCGGCAAACACCGCGCACATGCTGTTGATGGGCTCGGGCTCGACGCCGTCAATAAGGCCGTCCAGCTCCAACAGGTCTTTGTGCAAGATCCGCATCATCACTTCCATAAAGCGACCGGTGCCGGCGGCGCATTTGTCGTTCATCAGGAAATCCTTTACGCCGAAATCGCCGTCCAGTGCAATCACCTTGCTGTCCTGCCCGCCAATGTCCACCACAGCTTTTACGTCTGGGGCGAGAAACCGCGCGCCCTTGGCGTGACAGGTAATTTCAGTCACCGCTTTGCTTCGGGCATCCAGCAGTTCTCTACCGTAACCGGTAGTCACCACCACCGCATCGTCGTCTCCCTTTAATGTCGAATAGACCGTCTCGATAGTCTGTCTCGGATTGTAGCTTGTGGGTAAAAGCATCGTCTGAACGATTTTATCCCCACAAATCACAACCCCTTTTGTCGTAGTCGACCCCGAATCAATACCGATGGCTTTCATCATTACAACATTTCCACAAATGCCGCCATACGGGTGTTTAACTGGCCGATGTCAGAAGTTGAGTAGTCGGTTTCAACACTGGTGTACGCCACGTTTTTCTCAGAGTTGCAAAAGCGTTTAATGCTCAGCGTCTCAATGGCGTAAGTGTGGCAAGCTTGAAGCACCACGTCTACAACGCCATCCACTTCGTATAAGTCTATTGCGCGAGACAACAGGTCTAGTCGGTTGTTGTTCGGCGTCATACACGAGCAACCGATGTTCAGATACTTCTCGGCAAGTGCCTCGTACACGTCCGGGTTGCTTTCATCTACCAAATCTTCTATCGCCTTGGCACCCATGCAGTTTTCAAAGAACACCACATGCGCTCCATTGTCTTCGATGGCCTTAACCACTTTTTCAGTGACGCCGCCAATTGGACAGCCTGTAATCAGTACGCGTGGCTTTTTGTCGAGTTTTTTGCCCGCTGCGTAGTCTTCGAGCACTTTGTCGGTTAGCGCTTCGACTTCTTCGATATTTGCAGCGCGGTCGAATTTGAAAGTCGTGCCGTAGAGCACTTTTAAGATGTCTTGGCCGCTGATGGCCGGTGGGTTCAATTGACCGAGACTGTAAAAGCGTTTGAGTGCTTTGCGCTCTTTATTTTTAAGCTGAATGGCTTCTCTGATGGCGTCTTCGGTAATTTCTTTGCCAAATTGAGCCTCTAATACGTCTTTCAATCGAATGATTTCGTTTTTCCACAGGGTAAACGCGTCGTCGCCGATTTGTGTGTTCGGTAGCTGCATCACGTGTACCGGTTTGATTTCGCCTAAGTATTCGTACATTTTCTTTTTCCCGTCACAAGTGGTTTCGCCCACCACGATGTCGGAAAAATAGAAGTAAGGGCACTTGTCTGTTTTACCGAAACCGTAGCTGGATTTAATCAGCGGACAGAGGTTTCTCGGTAAATCTTCTTCGGCGGCGCCGATGGTCTCGTCTGATGTGGCACAGAGCGATACCACTGCCGCACCCATTGCAAGAGGCAATTCTTGGGGCATGTACGTACAAAATGTGCCCACCATTGGAACATTTTCTTCCTTTAACGCTTTGGCTGTTAAAAATCCGTTTTTGCGAGCTTCCGCAAATTGATCAAATATGTCTGGTAACGCCTTTCTTAACTCCATAGTTTTCCTCCCATTTTACATGAACAGTTGTTAATCCTCATGTTCTATACTATGTTAAAACGACAACAAAGTCTAATCGGCGTTGTTTATGTTTTTAGAGATATTATAACGCATTTTTATACCCATAAAAAATGCCGCCGTGGAGGCGACATTTCTTTATTGTGCGTCTTAAAAGCGCAGCTTGATTAAATTTTTGTCCTGTGAGAACGTTATAAAGTTGTACATAAACAGCACGTCGTCATAGGGTGCTTTCATCAGCTCGGTAACGGTGCCGTTGAAGTAGCGCAAGTCGACGATGTCCACTTTTGCATAGTGCTGTGCGGCATAAGGCAGAAAGCTGTTGGCGTACGAATCTTTAAACACCAGCAAACGGCCTTTGGCGTCAGGCGCTTTGTTCTCGAGGGTAAGGAGCGGCGGGTTGTTGTGCAAGAACAGGCCGTACTTGTCGCGCCCCTTTGTGAAGGACAGGTCGTAAATCGACGACGGCATTTCGTCACCTATGGTAACCGTATAGGCTTCTGACAGCGCGGCGTCGTAATACAAGGTGTCCGGTGCGCTGTTAAACCGTTTGGCAGCTGAGAAAAACGTCCCGTAAAAATCCGGCACCGATTGGATGGTCTCCGGGGTAAAAGGAACCGGCGAGGCGCCAATGGCGTTCGCATAAGTCGCATACCCCGTGTAGGCGCCGTAAAGAGACCAGTGGTGGTCGGTTTTGAAATAGAGCGGCATTTCAGCCCCCCTTGCCGCCTCCAGCGGCTCGTATAGGTCGATTATTTGAACCCGAGGACCGAGTTTCTCGGCGTTGGTCGCCATCACCGCCTGCTGATCGACATTGTAAAGGCCCTCAGGGACTTTATCGCTCAGCACCGCATAAGAGTTCGGCGCGAGGGCAAAACGCACTGTCGCGTCGGTGTACCGCTCAGAAAACGCCTTGATTTCAACGAGGTTTTTCTGATAGTGCACCGGGACCTCGAGGAACTTGTTAAACAGGTAACCGTCTTTGCCGAAGACGATGTCGTTGTTCTCCTTTTTTAAGAGGATGCGTTCAGCGGAAGACTTGACTTTCATCCACGTCTCTCTAAACACAAACTGGTCGTCCACATAGGCTTCGTAATCCGCTGTGTACTTAGCCGAAAAAAGCGCTTTAAGCGAAAAATTCGGCCGGGTCTTCAGATAGCGGTTCTCCATATCTGAAAAGGCGACGGTTTCCCCAGTAACGTCGAGTACGAAGAGCAAGAGCAGTACCACGGCAAACGCCCAAAAGAGCAGGTGTTGTTTTTTTATTTTCATAGGCCCTTCTCCTCTCTCTAAAATCTAAAATATAAAAACGGGTTAAAGCTGGCGTCTACCAAATAAGCAACGCATAGCGCAAACAACGCCATAAGGCCGATGCCAACCAAAATCGGTCGGTTTTCAAGGCGCTGGTAAATCTTTTTAATTATCGGCGTCGAGAAGAATACCGCTAAGACGAGGGTCGTTCCGTACTGAGAGAGCGCGTACTTGTAATCGTCTCCGCCATTTAAGGTGAACAAACTCTTGAGATGCGCCCCTAGGGCGCTGAGGTCTTCGTTGGCGAAGATCACCCATCCAATGAGCACGACAAACATGGCGTACACATGGGAGAACCCTCGGTACCGCTCTAGGCGCTTGAGCAAAAAGACTTTTTCCACAACTAAGAACAGCGCAAAGTAGAGGCCCCAAAAGATAAAATTCCAGCTGGCGCCGTGCCAAAACCCCGTTAAAAACCACACGATAAACAAGTTGAGCATTTGACGGCGCACCCCTTTTCGGTTGCCGCCCAGCGGGATGTAGACGTACTCTCTAAACCAACTGCCCAGCGTCATATGCCATCTGCGCCAAAACTCCGTAATGCTTTTGGACATGTAGGGGAAGTCAAAGTTTTTAGGGAATTCAAACCCGAGCATCTTGCCGAGGCCAATGGCCATTAGCGAGTACCCGCTGAAGTCGAAATAAATCTGAAAGGCGAAGCCGATAATCCCAATCCAAGCCAGTGGCGTAGACACTTGGTCGACGCCGAGGACAGTGACGTCGTTCCACAGTTGACCCATGGGATTGGCGATTAACACTTTGCTCGAAAGCCCCATAATAAAGTAGCGCACCCCTTCGGTCATCTGATCGAGGTTCATACGGCGTTGCTTCAATTCTCTTTGAACATCGACGTATTTGACAATAGGCCCTGCAATGAGCTGAGGGAACAGGCAGACGTACGCGCCGAAGTCGATGAGGTTCTTCTCCGGCGCCACCTTGCCCCTGAAGACGTCAATGGAGTACGACATCGTCTGGAAAGTATAAAAACTAATCCCCAGCGGCAGCGTAAGCGCCACAGGCGACAGTGAAAAACCGCCGATCCAATTGATGTTTTCAATAAAAAAATTGGTGTACTTAAACGTCAAAAGCAGCCCCATATTGGTGGCTACTGAAAGCGCCATAAATGCGTTTTTCTTAAATTTGGATTCCCGATACCGCGCCATGCCGTTGGAGGCTATGTAATCTACCGCGATGGAAAGGAACATAATTAAAACGTACTTGGGCTCTCCCCATGCATAAAAAATGAGGCTAACGAGCAACAGCACCCCATTTTTCATAAAACGGGGTGCTATATAATAAGCCAAAAGTGCCAATGGCATAAATCTAAATAGAAACATTAAGCTGCTAAATACCATGGGTTATTCAATCTCCTTAACCGTTTCATCAATGGCATCGACGGCGATTTGAACTTGCTCTTTGGCGTAGTCAAGTGCCTCTTCTTCGGTGCGCTCTGTCTCGTAGTCCATCGCTCCAAGCATGAGGAAAAAGACGTGGTCTTTAACTCTGTAAACTGTCGACGCGTTAACTTTTGCGATATTTGAAGGGTATTGAAGACTCTCCGATACCAGATTTTCTCGGTAGGCGTTTAGCGCTTCTTCCACCTTATCTGCTTGTCCTTCCTTGGCTCTAATGCCGATAAAGGTGTCCACATGGGCGCTCATCATCGGCCCTTCTGCAATGACTTTATCCACCATTTCGAGATCGATGCCGTAAATTTCCTGTAAGTACACATCGTCGATTGGCATACTCGGCATGTAATCTTCGCCATAAGCCTCTTTGACATTTCCATGTGCCATCAATAAGAAATCATCACCCAACGTCGCTTTGTCGTCATTCCCACCTGTACAGCCTACAAAAACCACAAGGGCTGTCAGAAGAACCAACACACTGGTCCACTGTTTCATCTTTTTCAAAATAAACCTCCTCCATATAACGGAAAGGCGCTCTCTCTATTTACGCCTTTCCCAAACGTTCATTAATTAGACGACGGGTTCTTATAAAAAGTTCCCTTTGAACGCATGCCATTGGTAATAAAGTGCCCTTTCGGCATCTCGTTTGGCGTACAGCGCCTGTTTGTAAGCGTAATAGGCGTCGTCTCTCTCAGCATCGGTTACCAGCCCGAGGCCGTGTCTGACTTTAGCCGCTTCGTAGTCCATCTCTGCCTTTTCAAACTTCAAAGTTTCAATACGCACTTGAGACCGCGCATTGAGACACGCGTTCCGGTCCACTAATGCATCGATGTACGACGTACGCTTAGTCTTTTCATAGGCTTCTTCTGCATCTGCCACGGCTTTTTTCACGTCGTAGTAACCCGTCGGCGACTCGTAGTAGCGCGCTTTGTCACTGAGCTGCGGCTTGCTGTTGTACATGTGCCGGTCGTAGACATCGAGTTTGTAGACGGCGAGGTCGTACGCCTCTTTTGCCGCTGTAACCGCTTCGGTCTGTTCGATTAACGCCATATCCACTTTAAAGGATTCAAGGGGGATATCGGTATTGACCAGTGACGGCAACTGCATTTCCTTATCGATGGTTTGATCCAAATACGCATTGATGGTCATCTGCTCCAGTGACAGTGCCCGCTCTGCGCGTTCTAAGGCGAGCGCCTCACTCTCTCTGGCGATTTCGTAGTTCTTTAGTACGGCTGCTGTTATGTAGCCTTTCTCAAACGCTTTTTCTTTAAGTTGGTAATCGGCCACTGCTTTGTCGTATGCCTTCTTCTGCTCGGTGACGTCCAGTTGTGCGTTTTTCAAACTGTAGTATTTCTTAGTCGCTTCCCAAGCGACTTCTTTCGATCTGTAGGCGATTTTGCGCTTCGCCTGCTCTATTGCCACAGCCTTCGCCTTGGGCTTGTATTCGAGGTCCATGTAAATGGCCACGTACGCGTCGGCGTCGTTGTGGATTTTGGAACGGTCTTTGTTGTCTTTTTCAAGTTTCTTCAGTTCCTCTTCTAAGATTTCGAGTTCCGCTTCCAGCGTTTTAGTGGTCGGATCGACTTCGACGGCTCTGTTGATAAATTGTGTAAGCGGGTAATAGGTGATGACTTCAGACGCATCTGCAAAAGCTGCACCGTTTATTAGGCACAGTACCAACAGGCACCATGCGAGGCCTCTTTTCTTCATTGTCCTTCTCCTTCAGTGGTTTTGCTATTTACAGTTATAAACTGTTCGACAGCCAGTTGATAGTCCGCCAGAGCTTGCATCACTTCATTTTGAAGCATTGCGGTATTGAGATACGCGCTTTCCAGTTGCAGCGCCGTTATCTGTCCCGATGCGCGTTGCGTTCGCTGCGTCTGATAAGTCGCCTGTGCGTTCTCAAGACGCAACTTGGCTACTTCCAGCGCTTCGCGCTTGCCTTCAATATCTCGGTAAGCGTCTCGTACGGAGATCTCGATTTCCGTTTTCAACGTTTCAAGCGCCTGCTTTGAATTTTGAGCTGTCAGTTCTGCACGGGCGCGGTCGGTGAGGTTGTAATACACTTCTCGATACAGGCGGTGCGCCTTTTCGTCACCTTCCAAACGATTTTCAGCTTTTAACACCGCCGTTTGCCCAGTCCGTGCAGAGGCGATGTAGGTGTCCACCGGCTCCAGCGGCGCGTGTGTCATCAAGCGGTAACTGTTGCGCCACTGAACAGGGGTCTCTACTTCTATGGCCAACATTTTTTTGAGCTGCAACTCGAGATTTTCAACCTGACGCGTCGTTATGGCCACTTCTTCTTCTAAAATAGCCGTTTCCTTTTCTTTGTGGGAAAGGGCATTTTGGGACACCTGTCCCAACGCGTATTTTTTTGTAACGCCCGCCAGTTCCCTCTGGGTTAACGCCAACCTCGCCTCCTGCACTTCGAGCAGGGCTTGAAGCTGTAAGAGGGTCGGGAGCACCCCGTCGATTTGCGCTGCAGCCGTTTCCCGAAGGCGGTCGCGATCGAGCTTTAGATTCGCGTATTGCGCCTCTAGCGTCGCCTCCTGTATGCGCATGGTATAAAAGCTGTTAAATTGCTCTTCATGATTTAGAAAAAAACTATCGGGCAGCCGATCGCCCATAAAAGAAACGATTTGATTGTAGTCGTCTTGAAAAGAGCGTTGTTCTGCCGCGGCATTGCGCACAGGCCAATAGGCGTCTTCAAAATCCGACAGCGCTCGATCCATTTGTTCGACGAGCCCGCCTTCGTTCAAAAGCCGTTCTATAGCGGTCTCTCTGTCTAGCGTCAGTTCATCTGCTGAAAAAACCGGCGCGCCCACCCCTGACAAGCAGAGTATCAAAACAGCGCAGACCCCTCTCTTTACTTTCTTTAACATGTCGCCTCCCCAATTGATTTCTTTAGCATTCCGCATCGCCTCTCGTTCCTATCAAATAAAGTTCCCAGCTGCTTTAGGCAGGCCCACATGGTGCATAGTCATGCGCCTTTAACGCCGTGGCCAACCTATGAGGGGGACTTGCTTTACTTGTGAACGCTATACGACATCAGTATAATAGGCGTCCATTGATTTGAACTTAAAAAATGATTAGCGTTTTATTAAATGATTCTTCTCTACTATTTTACCACAAATCACCGACCTTCTGCACCAACTGTCTGCAAGCATGACGCAGATTGTGGATTTCAAGAGATGATGACTGCTTTTTAGTTGTCATTTTTGTTAAATATTAGTGTTTTCTGGCACAAAAGAACCGTCCCTCTCGGAACGGTCTTTATCTCTTAATAAACTTTTGAAATTTGAAGGGCGAGATTTTTCACGCCGTTACCGGCGAGGTCGCGAATCTCAACTTGCTGTGTCACCACGTCGTATGGCGATACTTTGTCTCTATCGGCGGCATCGACGACGAGTTTTACGCTTCTGTCGTCTACGCGGATGTCGCTGATTTTAAAGTTGCCGATGCCAAAGGACAACAGGGACACCGTCTTTGGATCAATAGTCTCTGAAAATTGAATTTCGAGAACACCTGTACTTCTCGTATACGTCACGTAGTCGCCTACGACGCCGTCAAACGACGCCCGTCTCACAAACGGCGCCATCTTATCCTTTAGCACCACTGCAGGGGCATTGGGGTCTAGGGTCTCGCCGTATTGGTTCGTCGTACCGCCACCGGTTGCACGAACGCGCACCGCTTTAGGATCGCCTGTGAGGTCTTCCGATAACGTCAACAGCAGAACCGTCTCGCGGTTGTTCACTGTTTTGAATCCGTATTCAATCGCCTTGTACGTCTGGCCGTTGCCCTCAATGCGGAAGTCCGGCAGATTGACGGCGGTCACCACGTCGGAAATAACCACCTCAATTTGATTTCGACCCACTTGCGATGCCTCGACGAGGGTCATGTACCCCTTGCCCTCGAGTTTCACAGTCGTTGAAAACGCTTGGATGTAGTTGCCGATGGTGTCGGCGACGCGGCCGATTTCCACTTTTGAAGTCGACCCCGATGTGAAGTTGTAACCGCCTCTCACGTTGACCCCTGGGTAGTGGATCAACACAGAAGCCCCGTCGTCTACGCTCTCAATGCGCATTAAGCCCGCTTCGAGGCTGTCCAGCGCCTTGCCGTTGACGATGTATTTTTCCGCTTCGAGCACGGAGTGGGCACCTTCCTGTGCCATCGGCTCGTCAAAGCGCACTTTAATCATTTGATCGGCCTTGCCGGCGTTGTAGACGCGGGCAGACCACTTAGCGGGATCCGGCGGGGTCAAATCGCGCATTTCAAACGCGTACGACTGGGTGTCGATGACGTTTTCAGAGTAGTCCTTCACCCCTGAAATTTCAAGGGAATACGTGCCGTTGAGCGCTTCTAAAAAACTGATTTCAACTGAAGCGTCTTCCGCTCTGTAAATTACTGTGCTGACGAGATGGGTCACATCGTTGCCCTCAGCGTTTTTAAGTCGGTAATGTGCGCGGCTCTGCGCCTCGCCGTTTCGGTTGTAAAGCGGCTCCGAGAACGGAATTCGGACGCGCGTTTCCGTCACCGGCGTCACTTGAGTGAGCACCTTCGGCTTTACCGAATCCTTTTCAAGAGGCACTGTGATGTGCACCGTGCTGTTTTTGTTCCCCGCGTAGTCCTGAATGGCGTTTGGGTTTACCATGACGCCGTTGTTTCCGGGCATGAGCAGGTTCTTAGTAAAGGCCATTCTCAATCGGTTGCCGTCGACGTCTTTCATCGTTACGAGGCCGTCGACGACATTGGTTGAAACGCTGTGGTAATAAGCTGTTGGGCTGCTGTTGACAATTCGTATGTCTTCGCTAAAAATCAGCGTAACACCTGTCGGCGAAGCGTTTTCATACCCCACAACTGTCGGCGCCGTGTTGTCGGCGCTGTACGCCACTTCCATTTTCCCATCGGCCACGACGAAGTTGACATAGTCTTTAACAGTTTCCGTCGCTTCGATTTTCACCGTGTCTTTAAGGTCGGCGTACGTCTCGATTAACGCTTCCGTCTGACCTTTTTGAAGGGTTACCCCTTTGACGGAAACTTTGCCGTCGTTCACTTTAAACGACGTCGACGGCAAGGTCGGCGCCGTATCGGAAGCGTAGTTCCCCGACTGCTCCTGTCCGCTTATAATCGGTTCTGAAAAAACGACTTTGATAAAGCGCTTGCCCAGTATGTGTACGCCGGTAATTTTAGGCGGCACGTTGTCCAGCATGTTGAGCGTCAGCGTCTGCGCCTCTAAGACACCGCCTGTTTCAGATTTTAAATTGCGCACCTTCAGCGTTACATCAGCTTGCTGGAGAACCGGGCGATTGAGGTATAAAAACAACCGCTTCGCGTCTTTATCGTAAAGCACATCTTCGACTTTTAAGTCGTACATGCCCTTTGTGGTCACTTCATAGTTTTCAGCCTTTAACGCCTCTGTGGTGTTCAGCGGCGTGTTGGACTCGAGAACGATTTCTTTCAAACTGACGATGGTGCCCTTAGTCAGCTTCGGTGCCTTTGGCTTTTCAGCGGGCTTTTCAAGTTTGCCCAGTTCAGCGCCCAACGAGATTTCCTCGCCGTTGCGCGCGGTGTTCACCGCTTGCCACATGGCTTCAAACGCCTCGCCTCTGGAAATGGCTTCTGCATCCTCTGCCACGACCACTACGCCGAGGGTCATGAGGTCGTCTACCACAGTGGCCCAGTTCATATCGTAATTGAGCGCGTTCATAAGCATACTCGCCCATTCTTTGGCGGCAATGGGGTCTTTCGGCTTAAAGGTCCCGTCAGTGTACCCCTTGACCCAGCCCTTTTGCTGCGCATAGGAAATATACCCGTAGTACCACTGGTCTTTGGTAATGTCTTTAAATGACGTCGACGGCTTGTACTGCTGTGCCGACGACTTGAGCCCGTACATTTCGGCGACGAGGACACAGGCCTCTGCCCGAGTGAGCTGCTTGTCCACCATGAGCTCCCCTTTTTCGTTTCCCTGTACGAAACCGTATTCTTTTAAAAGTTCAGCACCTGTCTTGGGTGCCGCCACTGTCGGCACAGTTGCCAACACGACGACACATAAGAAAAGGGTTATCAATTTCTTCATTGTTGCCTCCCTATTTTTTTCTCAATCTGTCACTTGAAGTGCATTTAAAAATGCATCTTATTATAACATTTTAATATGCCGCTGAGGTTACCGTTACATTTCTTTTTTATGAAAAACACTTTTATCACGGTACATCTTAGACTCCGCCTTTGAAAAAAGTGCCGATACGTCGATGTGCGCCCCGGAGACGATTTCAAACCCGAGGGGGATAGACAGCGGAACGTACTCAAACACAAAGGCGTCGCAGGCGTGGCGAATTTTTGCCACCATGTTCTCCAGCTGTGTCGTCGTGGCATCTGCCACCATAATGGCGAACTCGTCGCCCCCCAGCCTGAACACCTCGTGCCCCTCTGCACACGCTGTGAGCATCTCCGCGGCGGTTTTTAAATAGGCGTCGCCCACGGCGTGCCCATAGTGGTCGTTAATGAGCTTCAAATGGTTCATATCTCCCATAATCAGCCCTAGAGCACCGCTCTTTTTCTCGGCGTATACAGCGGATATTTTGCTGAAGTACCGGCGGTTGTAAAGCCCCGTCAACGGGTCTTTGTAGCTTAAAAATTCAAGTGCTTTCGCCTTTTCGTTGATGATGTTTTTTTTCTGCGCGTTGGAAATGGCAATAGCCACATACGATGCCAGCGCCTTAATGACTTCAAAATCCGACGCCTTGTAAGCGTTCCGCTCGTAATGTTGAAGCGTCATCAACCCCACACAGCCCTCTTCTGTGGTCAGTCGACAAAAGATGATGCTCTGTGTGTCGACGCCCCTGGAGTTGCCAATGGGGACAAAGGTCTTTTTCGGCAGATACTGCTCGTAGACGCTGTCGAAATCGGCAATGTAGAGATCGGTTTCATTTAAAATGCAATAAGAGCCTAGGGAAGCGCCTTGATAAATGTCGATTTCGAGACATTCCAGCGGCTTGCCACCCTCTTCAAAATACTTGTAGCGAATCTTTTTTTCGGCGTCGTCGTAAACGGCGAGACCAAACAAATGCGCCTCGGCCAAACTGTACACCGACGTCCTCAAGATGCTGAATATCTCATCCATATCCATAGACGACGTGAGTTTTTGACCGATGGTGGTAATCAAAGACACGTTTTTCAGCGTGCGTTCGAGCTCCATTGTCTTGCTCTTTAAGGCGACGTTTCTGAGCTCGTGTATTTCCTCTCTATAGCGGAGCGCCTCGTCTTCAAAGCGCTTGTTAAACGTCTCGAGCAACGTCTCTTTCTTTTGCTTGTTCAGCGCAGAGCGCGTTTCATCGTAGAGTTTGTGGTAATCCAGCGCTTTCTTAAAATCGCCTCGGTCCTCATAGATTCTCGACAGGTAGTAAGACGCCTCTACCATTACCGGCATAGTCCCCCGTCGCTTGGCGCCATCTAGTGCACCGTGTAAATACCGTTCCGCCGCCTCGGCGTCGCCGAGTCTGTAATACGTCTCGCCGATGTTCCCCAGAACGACGATCCAATTGATGTGTTCTTGGTGGCCGTAATACGTTTTATAGGCTTCGTAGGCTTTAAAGAGATAGTCCAGCGCCTCTTCGAGACGGGCCTCTTCCAGCAGGGTGTACGCATAGTTGTTGTAGAGATCCCCCGCCATTTTACCGGCCGGCAGCTGATGGACGTGTGCCAGTGCCTCTTCGAGGTAGACTTTTGCCTTTTGGTTGTCCGACAAAACGCTGTAGACCGAGCCGAGGTGTATAAGTGCGCCGATGATGTATTCGAAATCGTCCAGCTCATAGCTCAACGTGTACGCCGCGTTAAATGCCTTGACGCTCTTTTCAAAGCGCCCCATTTCTCTAAACAAAACGCCTCGATTGATGTAGACGTAAAACCGATGCAGACAGCTGCCGCCTTTTTCAAAAAAAGTCAAAACGGCTTCAAAAATCTCATTGGCGCGCTCATAAGCGCCGCTGAGTAAAAACGCCCGCCCGAACAGAAGGCCTTCTTCTGCGGCTTCTAAAGTGCTGTAGGCACTTCGTTCATAGGTGTGCGCCTCTAAATACGACTTGGGATCGCTGTCTACAACGCGCAATTTCTCTTTGATGCTGTCCATGCCCCCTCCTTTCAGTAAAGACGGTTGTTTTTTCATTATATCATAAAACGCGTAAAACAAGCGTTCCGAACACCGGAGCACCTGCCAATTGTTCCCCATTATTTTTTGTGATAAGATGAAGTATAAAATTTGATCAAAAGAGGTCCGTATGAAAAAAAGATTCTTAAAGGGCGTCCTCGCCCTACTCGTTGTGGCAATTGCCCTCGTAGCCGGTTTTTTTGCGTTTCTCACGATTTTTAATCCTGTGCACGCACCTATAGAACCCCTAGAAGTGACCCGTTTCGACAACCCGACACTGGAAACCGATGTGGCCTATACGGCGACGACGTTTAACATCGGCTACGGCGGTCTGGGGACAGATGCCGATTTCTTTGCAGACGGCGGCAAGAGCGCGCGCGCCATCAGTGCCGACATCGTCGACGCGAACTTGGAGGGCATCGAGGCGTTTATCGCTTCTGAAGACGCCGATATATACCTGCTTCAAGAGGTCGATGTTCGCGCCTATAGAAGTTACGACCGAGACGAACTGACGCGCCTAAACACCCTTTTGAGCACCTATGACAGAACGTTTACTTACAATTACAACGCCCTTTGGGTACCTGTTCCGCTCTTCGACCCGCTGGGCTATTCCAACTCGGGGCTTGCCACATACGCCAAATACACCATTGGAAGCGCCGCCCGACACGCACTGGACGGTCAACCGGACTGGCCAATGGTCTTAGCCGAACTCGACCGCTGTTTTTCGGAACACGTACTCCCCGTTGAAGGCGGGAAGAAACTGTACCTCATCAACCTCCACCTATCGGCCTACGATAAGGGCGGCGTTCTTCGAACCCAGCAGATCGAACATCTCAAGCGCTACATGAACGCGTTGTACGATGCGGGACACTACGTCGTCCTCGGCGGCGACTTCAATCAGCAACTCAACCCCACTCAAATGCGCGATGCCGAGTTTATGGAAAACTGGCCGACATGGCTGGAAGCTATCCCCGGCGACCTCGTAGAGTCCGGCTTTAAATGGGCCTACGATACCGATGTCAACACTGTGCGGGATTTAAAAACCGCCTACAAAAAAGGTGAGACTTTTGAAGCCACCATCGACGGCTTTCTCGTCTCACCAAATGTTCAAATCGACGCCATCACAGGGCACGACTTAGGGTTTGTCCACAGCGATCACAACCCGGTGACCCTAACTTTCCGATTAAAGTAACGCCCGTTTAAACGCCGATGCCTTATGGGCGTACATCCTCGACTCCGCTTCGGAAAACGCGTGTTCAAAAGCCGTACTGGCCGCTTCTTTCACGGCGTAGCCCAGAGCGATAGATAGGGGCGTGCCCATAACGCTCTCCTGAGAGAAGCTCTCCTGTATGGCGTCCAGATACCCGATTAAATCCGCTTCTGTTACCTCGGGTAAAAGCAGGGCAAATTCATCGCCTCCTATGCGGTAGAGCAAGTCGTCTTGGGCAAATGCCCTCAAAAGGTCCCCCGCCCGACGGATGTACCCGTCCCCCACGAGGTGTCCCAGCGTGTCGTTAATCTGTTTCAGGTGATTGAGATCGCCGACGATAACACCGAGGCGACGGCTTTCGTAGTCGGCGATGTCCCGCGTAAACGCGCGCCGATTGCGCAGCCCTGTCAGCGAGTCCCTGAAGCTGAGGTACTCCAGACGCTGCGCCTCCCTTTTGATAATTGCATGCTTACGCGCATTTTCTATTGCAATAGCCACAAATCCCGCCAATGTTTTAAACACTTCAAAATCCGCTTCATTAAAAGCGTTGGCTGCGTAACTCTGTATGGAGATGATGCCGATGCAACGCCCTTCTATCAAGAGGCGGCTCACCAATATAGACCGACTGTGCCGCGCCATATTCCCATGCGGGTTGTAAGGCGCCTCTTCAAAGTACACCGTGTATTCCACATCGAAGTTTTTAATAAAAATATCGCATCCGTCCACGACGGCGTAAGCCCCGAGTCCGGAGGCGTCGTCCACAGATCTCGACACTTCGGGAAGGCGTTTCCCCCGTTCTTCAAAGTACGCGTAAGTGAGCTCGTTTTTTGACGCGTTGAGCAGTGCCAAATACACCACGTCCACTGACTCGTCTACAACCACAGCATCTCTAAACAATTTGTAAATCGCGTCGTTGTCTGTCGTCGACACGAGTTTGCGACCGACTTCTGAAACCCGTCCCAAGTGTTTGAGCGTCTCTTGCAGACGTTTCGTCCGGTTTTCAAGGGCCGTGTTTCGAATCACGTGACGCCCCTGTGCCACCAGTTTTTCCTGATGGTCGGCGGCGTTTTTTATGGTGTGACGATCGCCCCGTTCTTCCTCTTGACGGTTTAGGGCGGCGCTCTCTTTGTAATGGGCATATGCCGACGCGTAATCGCCTTCGAACTCGGCAATTTTTGAGAGGTAGAGATGGGCGGCGTTTTTTAGAAAGAGAATGTCTTCGCGCTGAGCATAGGTCAGACACGTTTCATAGCACGCCTTTGCGGCGCGAAACGCCCCCATTTTAAAATAGAGTTCCGCGATGTTGATTTCCAAAATCAATCGGTTCACATTGCTGTAGTCGGTGTACAGTTGGTCCACCATCTGCTTGGCTTTTACATAGTAGATCATCGCCTCTTCCAGGCGGTTGTTTTCAATGAGGGCGTAGGCGTAGTTGTTGTAGAGGTGGCTGAGCAAGCGCGTGTCTTTCAGCTGATTTTCGTAAGTGGCGGCTTTTTCGTAATACTGCAGGGCACGTGTGCCGTTGCCCATTTCTATGTATATGGAGCCGAGGGTCACCAGCGCTTCTATCACGTAGGAAAACGCGGCGAGGTCATAGCTCACATCTAAAGCGTACTCGCTGTAGTTCAGGGCGATATAGGGCGCCTGCACTTCTCTATAGGCAATGCTGAGGTTCAGTGCCGCGTAAAAAGCCGCTTCAGAGGCCTTTTGACTCTTATAGGCTTCAAAGCAATCCGTCAGTGGCCCAATCGCCTCTTCGTGCCGCCCGACCAACAGGAGAGCGCGACCAAACAAGAGGGCGTCAATGCCCTCCTGTGTCTTCTCCTCAGTCATCTCAGTACACACGTCAAGGTATTTTCTTGGATGCGCTTCCACTTCGCGAATCAATTGCCTTACGTTCATTGCACCACCTCAGCTCATTTATTCAGCGTCGAACCACTTGATAACAGGCTCTTCTTCACAGAAGACAAAGCCGTCGTATCCACTCTTTTGAAGCTGGTCAATCTGCTTGCCGAGCTTTTTCTTCGCCTTAAACAGCGAGACGATGTCATAAGCCGTTCTAAACTCTTCCGACAGACGCATCACACATTTGAGGTCACAGTCTTCTCTGTAGAGTAGCGCGATTTTTTTGCCCGTGGCAATAGCTCTATTTTCTTCCAGCAAGATGTCTATAATGCGTTCAAAGCCAATGGAGAAGCCCACCGCTGGGACATCTGAACCGATGAGCTTGCCAATCATCTTATCGTATCGGCCGCCACCTGCAATAGCGTACCCCAGCGAGCCGTATGTCACTTCGAAAATAGTGCTCGTGTAGTAGCCCATGCCCCTGACCAGTGTGTGGTCGAATTCAATTTTAAAACCGTCTTCAAATTCGCCGACCACTTCCTTAATCGCCTTGAGGTTGTCGTACCCCTCTTCTGAAAGTGTGCGAACACCTTCCAGCCCCTCGCGTGACACTTTTTCATTCAGCGCCATCAACGCTTCAATCGGCGCTTCCGGGTACCCTTTTTTCAAAAGTTCCTTTCGGATGCCCTCTACCCCTACTTTGTCCAGTTTGTCCAGTGTAATGGCGACATCGGAGAAAGCGGCTTCCTCAAAGCCCGCTGCCATACACAGTGCCTTCAAGACGCGTCTGTCGCCGATTTTAATCGTAAAATCTTTAAGATTTAAAGTTTTAAGGGCCTTGGCAATGGTTAGGATAATTTCCATTTCAGCCATATTCGTTTCGTCGCCAATAACGTCGATGTCGCATTGGGTAAAGCAACGGTAACGCCCTTTTTGAGCGCGTTCTGCTCTAAAAACCGGTCCCATTTGAATGGCCTTAAAGATGTTCGGCAGTTCGTTTTTATTGTTGGCGTAATAGCGCACAAGTGGCAACGTGAGGTCGAATCGAAGCCCCATGTCCGCGAGGTCGTCCTCCGTTTTCCCATCTTGAATCTTCAGTTTGTCGCCGCGCTTCATCACCTTAAAAATCAACTTGGTGTTCTCGCCGCCGTCGCCGCCGGTGAGGTTTTCGATGTTTTCGAGATAAGAGGTCTCAATTTCAGTAAAGCCACTTGCTGTGTAGACCTTTCGGATAGCGCTCATCACGTATTCTCTAACAGCTTTCTCTCTCGGCAAAAAATCGCGCATGCCGCTCGGTGGTAATTTTGTCTTCATCTCTATGGCCTCCTTACGATACTTGGGTTACTTTTCTAATAATGCCTAACGGCGTCTGTTCGTGATCCTGTCCAAGTGGGTTGTCTTTTAAAATCTTGACGAGCTTTTCGCGGTCGATAGAAGCGTCTGAAGCGCCGAGGATCACCCCGTCGAGATCGTTGATGTCGACGACAGCTACCTGCGCCCCAATCAATTTTGAAAGCGTTTTAGCCACTTCGTCCGGCGCTTCCGGTCCGAGAACCACATAGGTGTTGTACGGCGGCAGTGTGTTCGGCGTCGGTCCGTCGATGGATTGCGCCTTGTATCCCGCCACGTCGTAAAAGACGCCGCGCTTGCCAAAGAGCTTGGTCACCGCACTGAGGAAAGACGCGTACAAGATGCGCGGCGTCCCCACTTCTCTAAGGGCCATCTCCATGGTCTCCGGCATGCCGAGACCGATACCCGCAGGCGTCTTTGTGACAAAACGCGCCAGCAAAGTCGCCAGTTTTCTCGGCTGAATGTCCTTTACCGGGATGGCGCGCCCCTGTGTGATGGCGACGATTTTTTCACTGACAAATAAGAGATCACCTGCTTCCAGCTGCCCCTCCGTATATTGTTTTACCACATCTTCAAGGCGGTCTTCGCGCATGACGACATGGGTTTTAATCGGGATTCTCAGGTATGTTTCGTTTTCAATTTGAACTTCCGGGTGTTTTTTGCGTCGATTTGATTCACTCATATTAAGCCTCCGAGCCTTTTGATTATTCCCATTATACCTTGAAAAAATCAAAAAATCAAAAGAAACACAGCCCCTTTCGGATGCTGTGTCTCCTGAAATTTCTTTATTGATTTAAAGACTCCACTTCGTAGCCCATCTCTGTCAAATTCTTGAGGATAGAAGCTTTTCCGGTGTAGTGTCCCGCACCGACCATGACGAAGTACGTCGCTTCTTCACCACTTTTGAGAAGTTCGTCGATTCTCGATGCCATGTACACATCGCGTTCACCGAAGAGCATGTTGGAAACTTCATCAGTCCCTTGAGAAGCTTGGAAAGACTCTGTAAACGCCTTTTCATCGCCCGCCTGCCAGTACGCCAGCCACTGAGTGATGAGGTCGCCTGAGTTCTCGCCTTCTTCCTCTGCCGATTCCGGTGTCAATAGGGCGTCGAGCACTTCATTTAAACGCTTTTCGTTGCCTTCTTGGCTCAATGTATCGAAAAATCCCGCCTGTTTTACAAGGCCTTCGAGTTCTACAACCGGTTTGCCCATGAGGTTTGCCGTGTTCATAAAATACGTGTCGATGGCAAGCTGTGCACCTACAGAGGCTTTAGCGTTTTCAGCCCCCGACTGTTCAGCATTCAAAACACTGCTCAAAGAGTTGATGATGTTCCAAACTTTCACTTTTTCTACTTGTTGCGCAGTCTGCCCATATTTTTGAAGAACCGTATCCAATTTTGCATACGTCTCTTCAGAAATGTAGTCTTTAATGGTTTCATCACCTGAGTAGACCATCACTTCTTGAAAAGCCGCAATCTGCTCAGGGCCCATTAACGCCTCTACCACGAGGGCATCGGCTTCACCAAACGCCTGCATGACTTCTTCGTCCATTGGATACGTTTTATAGTTTGCCGCATGGATTGAACCGAGCATGTAAACGGTCACATCGTCTTTAGACACTTTCCACAGTAGGCCTTTAGCGTCTTTGTCCAGTTCTCTAATGACGTTTTCCAGCAGACGCTTGCCCATAATCACCGCTTCTTGCGTCGAGCAAACTGCGTCGAGGTCAAGCCCTGCCGCAGTGCCTTTTAACACTTGACGCGCTTTGAGCGCTTCGACGCTGTCGTCGGCGCCTGCCAGTCCGTGTGCCTTGAGAATATCGTAGTAAAGTGTCACCACGTCTTCACGTGTATAAGGCGCTTCAATCGCCGTAAACGCGTACGCTTCATCGGCTTTTACGCCCGCTTCTTCCAATCTGTAGAAAAAGCCCTCTTGAATGTACGCGAGTTCTTCTGCTTTCACTTCCCCTAAAAAGCCCTGTGTGTACCAATCGATCTTGTGGATGCCGTAGCGTTCTACTTCGTTGAGTTCGGCCACCGCCCAAGGACTGACTTCTACATCGGCTGCAAATGCCGGCACCACGCTGAAAATCAACACGAGGCTCAATAACAATGATCCTATTTTTTTCATGAAACCCTCCCAGTAATTTTGTGTGAAACTTATATCTAAAACACATTATAGCACTTTTCTAACGCCCTGCACGTCAGCGGTGCGAATTTTAATAATCTTTTAAGAATTCACGCGACAAGGTCTCGATTATTTTATTTGCATAACCTTTCGAAGGGTGGGTAATAAATGAACAACTACGCGATTTTTAAGGAGGTGTTTTCGTTGAAATCCCCGTTCAAGTTGTTCGTACTCGCATGCGCCCTCATACTCGTCACCCTCTCCTATGGGTTTTCACTCTCCACCGACCTCGACCTCTACACCAAAGAAGTCCTCGTCATCCAGTCTTACCAAAGAGATTATGCCCATACGGTTCAAATGGAAAGCGGCATTGAAAGCTACTTTAAAAGTTCAGATGAAAAAGTCCGGTTGCGCTACGAGTACCTCGATACCAAAAACAGCAACAACCCGCTGCACTTGGAGGCCCTTGCAGACATTATGGCAGACAAGTACAGAACCCTCGACCTCGACGGCGTTATTTTAGGTGACGACGACGCGCTCAGGTTTTACTTAACCTACAAAGACCGTCTGTTCGACGAGGCACCGCCTGTTGTGGCAACAGGGATCACGACATTGGCCCCCTACGACCCTATTGACGAAAACATGGTTTTAATAGAAGAAAAGCCCGATATTAAGAAGACGGTTCAAACTGCGCTCAGGCAAAATGCAGCTCACGGCATTCAAACTTTGAATTTTATCTACGATCAATCGACAACAGGCGCTTTGATGCGGGAGCGCGTCGAGACGTTGACGCTGAAAAATTTTACGGCATACAGTGTGAACCACTACGACGACCTCACCCCGGAAGAGCTGAAAACTCGCATTGATAACGCGGCGCTCACTGAATTGTTTTTCTTCGTGGTCTACACCAGCGACCGCAACGGCAAAGCTTACAAGTACGATGAAGTCCCCCTGTACATAACGAAGCGCGCACCTACGCCCATCTATACTTTTTGGGAGTTCTACATCGGTACCGGCGTCGTCGGCGGTCATGTCGCCTCATCGGCGCTTTACGGTGAACTGGCGGCTGAAGTCCTCGTCAAGCAGTGGCAGTCGATTCCCGTCCCCGCGCTGCTCTATGAGACGGGAGAACGGCAGCGGTACGTGTTTGACGCACCGGTTATCTCCCGCTACAACATCCGCCACATTCCCGATGGCGCCGTCGTTCTCAACGCACCGCAGTCCTATTTTCAAAAGAACAGGGTGCTCATTATCGCCTTTGTCTTAGTGGTTGGCGCCATGGCCACGGTCATCGGCTTGCTCACCTATGGCCTTAGACAAAAACAGGCCGTCTACGACAAAACCAAAGAAATCGCGCGGCTCAACTTCGATATTATTGAAACCCAAAAGGATATTATCGCAAGACTGGGAGATGTCATCGAGACCCGCTCGCACGAAACGGCAAGTCATGTGAGCCGCGTCGCAGAAGTCTCCTGCCTGCTGGCGAGAGCTTACGGCCTCACAGATGCCGACGCCAAGATGCTACAAACCATCTCCCCTATGCACGACGTGGGGAAAATCGGCATCGCTGAGACCATTCTCCACAAACCGGGAAAACTCAGCGAAGAAGAATTTGAAATTATGAAGTACCACACGCAAATCGGCTATGAAATCCTCAAGAGCGGCGACAAGGAGATGCTGCACTACGCCTCCCTTGTGGCCCTTGAACACCACGAGCGATGGGACGGCTCCGGCTATCCGGAAGGCAAAAAAGGTGACAACATCCACATTTTTGCCCGTATTACCAGCATTGCAGACGTCTACGATGCCCTGAGGAGCAACCGCGTCTACAAGGCGTCTTGGCCGGTGTCAAAAGCGGTGGACTACCTCAAAGAAGAACGCGGCAAATTCTTTGAACCCAAACTCGTCGACCTCTTTTTAGAAAACCTCGACGCCATAGAAAGAATCCGCGAAAACAACCACTTCGACGACTCAAAAAAAATTCACACCTTCCTAAAAAACATCGCTTCAGGGCGCACATAAAACACCCGCCCCGTATTGAACATTAAAAAGGCCCCACTGTGACGATTGACGTTCACAGCGGGGCTTCTCTTATGAGATGGCTATTACTTCACCGGAATTAATAATTTTTGTCCGGTAACGATAAAGTTTGGATTTTCAAGGTTGTTGTACGTTGCAATTTCTTGATACGTCATGTTGTATTTTGCCGCAATTTTCCAGAGCACATCTCCTGATTTTACGACGTAGACCACAGGTTCTTTCTCAGTTTCACCAGTGTCCGGTTTCTCCGTCTCACCTGTATCCGGCTTGTCTGTCGGCTCGTACGCCATAATGTAGTCTGCCGCTACCGCTTCGATTGTGCCCGCTTCTTTAATGGCTTCCACGAGGACATCTCTAACTGGGATATACGTTTCGACCACATTTCGCGCATTTGAGAAATCGTAGCTGTCGCCGCCTGTGAACATAAAGTCGTTCACCACAACGGTGTAGTACGCGTCCATATCCAACGGTGTCCCGTCTGGTAAAGTGATTGAAACCACTCTGTTCTCAAACTCTTTTTCTTCGTCGTAAACCACTTTGAGACCGGCAAACTGACCGTCGCCGATGTCCGGGTTTAAGATGCCGTGGTCAATGGCCGCTTTAAGGTCTTTGCCCGGCAATTCAAATGTAACGAGCATGTTGTCAAACGGCATGATTTCATACATGTCGCCCATGGTGATGGTGCCTTCTTCAAGCGTTCTTCTCAAGCCGCCGCCATTTTGAATGGCCACTTGCACACCTGTTTTTTCAATCATTACTTCCGATACCCATCTGCCCAGAGGCGTCACGTTCGGAATGCTGCGTTCATGCGTAAATTCGCCTTTTGCAGTACCCACCACTTCGTTGAGTACCGGTTCCACTTCTTTAGCGTACTTCTCGAAAAGTGCTGTATCTTCTGCCATTGGCAAGATGTCCACTTTTCTAACGCCAATTGGGTCAATCGACGGTTCAATCATTTTAACTTTGCCATCTTCAAGTGTCAACGTCAGCACGCCGAGCATTCTGCCGTAAGCTTTTGCTTGAACGATAGGCACTTCGTTGACATAGCCTGAAACTTCTTGATGACTGTGCGCCGAAACAATTGCATCGAGACCAGTGACCTTTTCTGCAATCGTCGCCGCATTGCCTGTAATCACACCAGACGCTTTGTCTTGAGCTGAATCGATGTGTGTCAATGCGATAATGACGTCAGGCGTTCCCTCTTCGGCCTTGCCTGCTTTTAAGTAATCTACCCAAGTTTGTGCCGCTTCTGACGGATCTCTAAACTCGATGCCTTCGACATACTCTGCCTTTGTAAGTACAGAGGTCTCAGGATGCGCCAATCCGATAAATGCGATTTTAACGCCGTTTTGTTCTACAATTAAGTAAGGTTTTGCCCAAGTGACGGGTTCGTCTGTTGTCGTGTCGTAAATGTTCGATGCCAAGAACGGGAAACCGCCGTCTTCTTGCCACTGAGCCATCCACTTGACGCCCCAGTCGAACTCGTGATTGCCCACTGCAGAGGCTTTGACGTCCATCGCCTTCAACATTTCAGAGACGGGCTTGCCATAGAGCAAGTTGGACATGGCCGAGCCTTGGTAATTGTCGCCTGCTGAGACGAAAATCGTGTTGGGATTTTCTTCTTTAAGCGCTCTTGCCGCCGCAATCATTTTGACCATACCGGCGTTTCTGCCTTCTCTCGTATCCTCGGCCAATGCGCCGTGGAAATCGTTAAAGGTTACGATTTTAATGGTGTCCGCTGCATCGGTGGTTTCGGCATAAACGCCCACCGGCATGGCAAACATCCCCACGAGTACCGCCACGAGTAACAGTGAAGACCATTTTTTTAGAAATGCATTTTTCACGATTGTACCTCCATAAATTTGTCGAAAATTTAATCTTCGCATAGTAAATTATATCACTTCCGCGTGGTAAGCACCACATCATATGTATACTCTTGTGGAGAACTTACAAACATTTTATTTTCATTTTACACGGTTTTCCATTGTCTTTTTAAAAGGGTACTTTGTACCTTTTAGAAAGACAACAAACGGGCGCTTGCGTTAACAGGCGCCCGTTTGCTCTTTATTTTTATAGTGTCGTGGCAACGTCAGACCGTTCGCTTCCGTGCACGGCAAAATACTGACGACGATGCATTTTTTACTTGTGAACGGTACAGGACGCTGATTTCAACCACAGTGCCGGACGAACGCCGCCGCAGTTGTCACCGGTTAACGGGTGAACCGTTTTGCTGCTGTACCGGAAGGTACCGTTCCCCTGAATGCCTATGTTGCCATCGCCGTGGACGTACACCGCCCGCTTGTTGTCTCGACCGGGAGACCGTAGCCACCACCACCATGAACAGTCTTGGAAAGTCGCCCTGCGCTTACAGTTGTTGGCGTCTTTCTTTTGAAACCAATACCTCTGTTTGGCGCTGCGGTTGTCGAGATTTTTACGGCTGTCGCCAAAATAGTGACACACCGCTTCCTCAATACTGAGAAGAAAGATGGCGTCTCGGGTATCGCCGCCACCTGCGGAACCGTACCACGGGTTGTCGGCGTTTCGGTTGACCACCCATTGGATTCTGGACTGCTCCTCCGCTGTGAACGCGTTGTAAAAGTCGTGGTTCAGAACCTTTCTTAAAGAACAGTCTCGCCAAGTCACCTCGCCGGCGCAATCGTTATACGGCAGCTGTCCGATGATTTGCTCCGTCATGATTAAAGCCATGTCCCCTCGTTCCTTAAGAACCCGCCATTGATACCCTCCAAACGTTATCACCGTTTTCCCCCTTCCTCTACTGAAACCCTTCAGTAAACAATATACCCCGGCGTCTGCGGGGGGACACCTGTGGTCATAAAATCAGGTGCAACAATTTTAACCGACTCACCTTCCACCAAAGCTTTTTGATAAAATGTCGTTTCCAATGAGGTATGAACGATTAGAGCGCTTTCCGTAGCGGTGTCTTCCAGCGATTTTACAAGTTTGAGCGAAAGGGTTCCGTCACTGTCTACAGTAACCGTTTCAACAATCCCTTCATGAATGCGATTGGCACCTTCCGACCGGTAAACGCGTCCCTCACTTACGACAATCGGCTCTTGAAGCACCGCTTGCAGGTATTCTATTGGGACATAACTTTTTCCCGCTGCCCCATAAGGCGATTGGCTCAAAGCCATTCCCGAATCGCCATACTGATTTTTATCCATGACAATCGCCGTTTTAAAAGCTTCTTTTCTGACGACAACTGTTTTTTCTTTTGACAGCCACTGGAGTTCATACCCCATGGCCTCTAAAGTGGTGCGGACCGGTACCATTGTCACGTCCAGTCGTTCCACAGTTTCAATGGGTGCCGCCTTCTGCGCAAAGGCACAACCGACGCTTAAGCCCACTGCGAGCACGAAGCTCAAGAACACTTTTCCTTTCAAAATACGGACTTCCTTTCTCCTATTCCAAGACCTCAAGGTCTCTAATGTCTTAATTTACCTATGCCCTTTACCCCTTGAGTTAAAGCTCTAAAAAAAGGTTTTTCCCACTTACAAAAATGGAAAAAACCAGTGTTTTCGTGCACAAAAGAACCGTCCCTAAAGGAACAATAAACAAGCGGCTACGACCCAACAATAAGCCGTAAACACTGCCAATTTGCCATTTTCAACAACGGACTTAAACAGCTTGTAGCCGACGATCGTCGCAAAGAAGCCCGCGACAAACATATAGCCGTACTGTGCGGTATTCGCCTTAAAATGTGCCGAAGCCATTAAATCGCCGAAACCGAGCAACATGCTGCCGAAACCGATCGGCAAGTACAGCAGGAACGAAAAACGAAAAGACGTGTCTCTGTTGAGTCCCAATAACAGCGCCGTTACAATTGTCGCACCTGAGCGCGATACCCCTGGGATAACGGCCAAAGTGCCCTGAATGGCGCCGATAATCAGCGCATCTTTATAGGTCATCTGAGAAAAGTCTCTGAGTCCCTTGCGCTTGCGCACCACAAACAGCATCGCTCCAGTCAGCGTCAAGAAGAGTGCGATACTCGTCATGCCACTGAAATACGCATCGATTAGGTCTTTCATTGTGAAACCGACCACCATTGCCGGAATCGTCCCCACCACAATGTAGAGTGCCATTTTAAAGTTCACCTTATACGCGTCTTTACGCGTCCCGATAAACATAAAAAAGTCTCTGATAATGGCGATAACATCTTTACGCGTCAAAAATAAAATAGCTAAGAATGAAGGAAAATTTAAAAACACTTCGAAAATAATCCCCGGCGTCTCTACCCCCATTAAAAAAGCAGCTATTTTCGTCTGCGCACTGGAAGAGACCGGAATCGGTTCTGCAAACCCTTGAATAATCCCCAAAATAATGGCTTGAATTGTCGTCATATTAACCTCCTTGTGCTGTTTGACGATTCATTATAACACAGTTTTGCTTCGTATGTTATAATTTATCTTAATACACAAGGAGGCATTTATGACCTATACAACTTTACTGTTTGATGCAGACGACACGCTCTTCGATTTTAAAGCATCTGAAAGCGCCGCACTGAAAGAGACTTTTGAAGCGTTCGGCGTTCCCTATACCCCTGAAAATCGGACAGCTTACGAAACCATTAACAGCGCCTTATGGGCCGCCCTTGAAAGCGGCACCATTACACAAGAGCGCATCAAAGTAGAACGCTTTTCAAAGTTGCTCGACCAAGTCGGCGTTGCCCAATCGGCTGAAGACATGGCTGCGGCGTACATCGAGGCACTGGGGCGGCAGTCCATTCTACTGGACGGCGCCGAGGCACTGGTGGCAAAACTCTCTAAGACGCACCGACTCGCCATTGTCACCAACGGTCTGACAAAAGTGCAAGAGAACCGGATTGCCAAATCCATTATCGCCGGATACTTTGACGCCATCGTCATCTCTGAAAGCATCGGCGTTTCAAAGCCCGATCCCGCCATCTTTGAAGCGACTTTCCGTCAGCTGGGCATTTCCGATTTCAAACGTGTTCTCATGATCGGCGACAGCCTGACCAGCGACATCAAAGGCGCCCACAACGCCGGGCTCCACAGCGTTTGGTTCAACCCTCAGGGCCTTCCGAACACGAGCGATGTACACCCGACTTACGAAGTCCGCAACTTTGAGGCGCTCGAAACTGTGGTCTGTGGCTAAAAACGTATAAACGCTGCCCTAAAAAGGCAGCGTCTACATTTAAGTATGTTTAATATGGGCACCGACTTCCACATCCATGCGCTTGATGTGATTGACGAACCATCCCGAAATCAACTTGTTCAGATCGATGGCATTTTTTGCCGACGTCGGGTCGGCTTTTATGCGCATTGACAAATCTGACAGCTGGTTCACAAAATACTTGTGGCTCGCTTGATGTTCTGCGAGTTTCGGATAACCGTGCTGACGCTGAAGCCGCTCTTCTTCTTCAAAGTGCGTTTTCACATAGCGGTTTAAGAAATCCACTGTCTGCATAATCTGATTCCGGTCGTTGCCTTTCATCATACTTTCGCTCAACTCTCGAGCTTTTTCAATAATCATCTTGTGATCTCTATCGATTTTAGAGTGGTTAATCTTCAAGCGATCGTCCCATTTATAAAAATCCATTCCATCACCTCCATCAGAAATTTACCCGCGGTTTATACAGCTAAACAGTATTTGTCTAAAAATTCAGTCACTCGGTTTGCCTTGTAATAAGAACGGGTAAATACACCTTGTAACTTCTTTTTTAATTAAAACAATATGAGGAGACCTATATGATCAAACGCCTTGCCCTAATAGCCGTCCTATGCCTTCTGAGTGCCGCACCGTCTTGGGCGGATGTGTTCTCATTTGAAGCCGCCAACGACTACAGTGCAGACAACCTGTACCAGCTGTCAAAACGCCTTGTGGAGACGTATCCGGACTACCTCGAACTGTCGGTTATCGGCTTTTCCACCGACCGCCTCCCCATTTACGCGCTGACGTTAACCGACCGCTCCAAAACAGGCATCAAAAAACACCTGCTCGTGGAAGCCGGGCTACACGCCAGAGAACAATACAACCCATTTTTGGTGCTGAAAACACTGGAAGCTTACTGCCTTGCACTGACAGAAGGCGACGGTACATACGAAGGCTTTCCGCTGAGGACTTTGCTTGGGGAAACAGTGCTTCACGTGATCCCACTCTCCAATCCCGACGGCTACAACGTCGCCAAGTACGGCGCCGACAAAGTCAACTACGCCGATTTCGTGCAGACGCTGACACAGCCGGCGCGTTTTAAAGGCAACCTCAACGGCGTCGATCTCAATCGGAATTTTCCCGACGCGTACTACGACGCGGCGCTCGGCGACTGGGTTGACCGATGGGCGACATATGCGCCAACCCACCTCTTAAAAGGGCCTTCACCTGCCAGTGAAAAGGAGACGCAAGTCCTCATGGCCTATATGAACGCTTACAACTTTCAAGCCTATCTCAGCTATCACAGCATGGGGCGGGTCCTCTACTACTACAACACACATCTCGGCGAAGAACACGCGGCGCTTTCGACCGCCTATGTCCGCCAGATAGAAGCGGTCACCGGTTATCGCCCATACAAAGGGGACGCCGGAGACTACGGGTATTCGACGCACTACTTTAAAAACGAGACGTTAAAACCCGCCATTGTCGTGGAGACGCATGGCTACAGCGGTTTCCCGACGCCACACAAGTATTTTAAAAGCGAGTACGACACCTATCACCTCGACCGCATTCCGCTTACGCTCCTAAAGGCGGTGGCCGAGCGGCCTTACGACACCTACAAGCTCTACAAAGACGGGGCATATGTCCGCGATTACAGTTCAAAGATCTATGCCGAAGCCATAGCAGAGCGCGACGGCGGCAGGGTGTTTGCGTACGACGGGAACCCTGTTGAAACACTGACGCCGACGCACACCACAACACTGGATTTTGGGGAGACCGCTGTCGTCGTCTCTGAGGTGCTGCATGCTGAAGAGGGCCTTTACCTACCGGTTAAAAACACCTTTGAAGCCCTCGGCTACACCGTCTACTATTACGCCCCTGACCGCGAACTGCGTATGACGCAACCGGGGGATACCTTTAAACTCCCGGTGGACGCTTTAATCGACGGCAAATACTTGCCGCTGTCGCAGCTGGAGGCGCATCTGCCGCCTTTGTCCGCTGCAATTAAAGGCGCAGCCGACGGCTACTGGCTCCTGCCGACGCCGTAATCTAGTGTCCTGTAGCGTTCACCATTAAAAAACTGCCATCGACTTTACATCATTATCCCGCATTGTCGTCGATAATTTGCCTTGCACGGATACAGATTATCTGCATTTTGAATTCAATCTCAACGAGACAGAACACTAGGTCTTTTGGCATATTATGCTTTTGTCTTGTCTTTTTTAAGTGTTTTTTTATATTTTCAAACAAAAAATATGTTATCATAGAGCAGTGCCAAACCTTATAGGCCTCGCCAGAGGGGGCAATGGGTTGAAATTGAAGCGAACCACTTAAGTTTTATTTAGGAGGATATTATGAACAAGAAAGTTATCGTCGCAATTGTACTCGCCGTTGTGTTGGCGACGACAGCGGCATTCGCCTATCCTATGATTAGGGCGGAAATGATAAAAAAAGACCCTGTAGACTATTTGCTCTACGCCAGCAGCAACTCACAGTCTAAAGCACTAGACCTCTCCTACGAGGTGAGCGTCGATGTCGAAGGCGACATGCTCGATCAAGTGGCCACTGCTTCTGAAGACCCTGAAGCTATGAAGACATTTGTCAGCAGCATTGTCTCTGAACTGAAATACGCCGGTCGCGGCAAAGTGGACCTCGACGTGTCCGACGGCGCCATTGGCCTTCAACAAGACCTCGGCCTCAACTATGGGGAAAACAGAATGCTTTCGTTTAACCTCGGCTACGCAGAAGGCACCGGATTTATTTCTGTTCCCGAACTCTACAACAAAGCGTTTACAATTGAAAAAGACGACGTTTTAAAAATGATTGAAGAAGAAACAGGTGTCGACCTTAGCAAAATCGACCTCTCTGCTTATATCAAACTCTTAGACGTCTCAGAAAAAGACGCTTACAAAGCACTTTTGGACAACAAAGCGCCTTATGAAGAAGCACTGAGAACGATGTTGAGCGGCATAGAACAAGGTGAAAGCAAAACTGTGACAACAGCAGACGGCACCGGATACAACTGCGATACCCTCGTTTGGACACTGGATCTTGAAAAACTCATGAAAGATTACATCCAGTTGCTCAATGTGGTTAAAGACGATCCAAACGCCAAGGCGCTTGCTAAAGAAGTGGTTTTAGATATGCTCAACCACCTCAAAGACAGTGGCGATTACAAAACGCTTGAAATTCCTGAAGAAGAAATCGATGAAGCCATCGAAGAATTTGAAAGCGGCATCGAGAGAGAATGGGACGATCTTATCGACGAGCTCATCGATGTGTACGACGGCATCGATTTAAGCGAAATGAGAGCAGTACCGGGCTTTGAAGATCTCAAGTACACCATCGAGTTCTACGTTGACAAAGACTTTGTCATCAGAGGCTACCAGTACTCAATGGATATGATGGGTGTGAAACTCACTTATGACTTCACCGTCAACGCCACAGGTGATGCGGTGGTTCTAGAAAAACCAAGTGTTGAGAACAGCATCGACATGTTGGCGTTTACAGAAGACGAAGCGCTTGCAGAAGACATATACAACGAAATTATGAGCGAGCACTTACCGGCGTTCATCAAGGGCGAAGCGGTAGACAATGTCTTAAAAGACATCGAAAAGAAAGCCGCTGTACTGCCTAAAGCTGAAAAAGATGCGCTTCAAATGCAACTGGACAGCTTTGTGGAGAGCGCAAGCATGATGTTGATGTTCATTCCGAACCCATTTGACACTTACGATTTTGATGACGACTACGCTTACGAAGAAACCGATTACGAAGCTATTGGCAAAGTCGTTGGCGAAGAGGCCTTTGCAAGCTTTTACGTGCCAAAAGCCTTTGAAGCACTGCCAGCAGGTGAAAATTCAGAATACCTCATTGGTTACAAGAGCCCCGACGACAACGGCACCGTTATTGTGAGCCGATTTAAAGACGGTTCCGACGATCTAAAGACGTTCTTAGAAGCCCATGCTAAAAAGCTCGACCTCGAGGCAGAAGCGTACGAGTCTTACTTTGCTTCCTACGACGCATATGAACTCTACGCGACTTCCGACGATTTCGCTGTGACCTATACCCTTTACGCCTTTGTCGAAGATGGTAACACTTATGTGGTCACCATTGCCGGCGATGACGATATGTGGTGGACACTTTACGACCTCGTGGAGTACGACTTTAACATCAACTAAATTGTAAAAGCGCGAAGGAAAAGCCTTCGCGCTTTTTTAATGCCCAAGTTGACGACCCACTACTTTATTTTTTGCGTGTAAAGCTCCAGCCAAATGGGGATAAAACCCGATCGTATGGCGACTCTTTGAGATTTGACGTGAGAGCCGACAGTGCCGTAGTACGGTACTTTTCCACGACTGAGAATCGCGTTTTTCAGATGTGTGACGACACAACTCCCCAGTCCCTTGCCTCGACCGGCGGCTGTGACATTGACGCCAATTTGCCAAAACTGCTGACTGTCCTCTGTGGCACCGGCCATGGCTAGGATTTCATCGTCCTCCACAGCGGCCACGGCCAAAATATCCGGTACCCGATCTGAAAATAAAAACGCTTCGTCGAAGCGTTCGTCGCCTTCAAATGCCCGGATGGCCTCGGCGTCGTACCATTTGAGCTCGGGAGTGGAAGTCACTTCTACCGCTTCTCCCGACGGTAGGTAGTACTGGTGGATGTCGGCAATTTCATGGCCTATGTCGGCTAATTTTGAATCGAGGCGCCGCAGACTTGCCACGTCGGAGAACCAAGTGCCATCGCGTTCGCCATAGGTGTCTTTGCACCACGCCAACAATTCGGCATCGGTGGATGAAAACAGGAGACTGCCGTTGTACACGGCGACTTTCAGCACGCTTTCTTCAGCGTCTCCCAACCGTCGACCCGTCTGTGGCTTTCTGAGTGCAAACACATTTTCTTTGTTTTTTATGAGAGTGACGTCGCATGCGTAATCACATGCCAACTGCTTTTCAAAAAATGAAACGATCATCTTGCCCTCCTTTTTTATCATAATAACATAAATTTTCTGAATTTTAAACTTTCATCTGTATTTTCCATTGAAAAAGCACCTATACGCGGGTACAGGTGCTTTTGATAGGTGTTCATTGGGGCAAAATTTCCCCAGCTGAACGCCATACGAACTCAGATTTATAGATTCCGGTACCTGCGAAAGGCTACCACGGGCGTTTGACTCTTCGGGTGATGACCATGTTGGTGTTCACGGACAAATCCACCAACTGGTTGATGTGCAGGCCCTCTGTGACGCGTATAATCGGTCTGAGGGGAAGGTGTTTGTTGTTCCCGATGACCAACCCGATGTCGCCGTTGTCCAGTGCGACGAACTCGCCGACGGGGTAGGGCACGATGTTGCGCGTAAATGCCACAAGAGATTTGTGGTCGAAGAGGTTGGTTGCCCCCATCAAATATTCGAGGGCCTCGTTTGGCGTGTGTGCCTTCCGGTGCGAGCGGTCGGAGGTCATGGCGTCGTACACATCTGCAATCATGACGATGCGCGAATACTTGTCGATGTCTTCGCCTTCGAGTCCCCTTGGATAGCCGCTACCGTTCATGCGCTCGTGATGGTTTAATACGACGTTTTTCACATAGGCATTGATGCTTGTGCGGTCTGAAAGTAGCTCGCGCCCGAGCAATGTGTGGCGCTTTAACACCAGCCATTCGTCGGCATCTACAGCGTCTTCCTTTTGCTTAATTTTGTCGACGATAAACTCATTGCCGACGTTCATCAATAGCGCCCCCTGCGCCAGTACGGTCAAGTCAGCTTCACTAAACCCCATGTTAATCCCCGTCAACACCGACAAAATCGCCGTGTTCACAGAGTGTTCGTAATCGTATATGTCGAGATGCTTAATATCCGTCAGCGACACAACGGGGTCTTTTTTTACAGTGAGCTCCCCTACAATACTTTGGGCCATATCGGTGATGTGGTCGATAAAATCGTTGCCGTCCGCACTGTATCGGCCAATACCGCGCGACTTTTTAAAGCGCTCAAACTGGTCTTTCATGTTTTGATTGAACGTCCGTCTCAAATTGGGGTCGATAATATCTTCCAAATCAAACGCCTCGTCCAGTCCCAGTTCTTCTTTTATTTTTTCGGTCATCTCATCGGTGACGTATACGGAAAAAATCTTGTTGTTGTTCAGCGTGTTGATTACTCTCACACTAATGGGCGTGCCCGACTTAACAAGCAGTGAGCCCGTCGCTGAAAAGATGTTTTGCGCTATGTAGTCATCCGGTGACATTTCAAAGATATTTACTAGTCTCATACCTGTATCCTCATTTATTGATATCAAGTTGACATTATACGCTTAAATTTATCAATGTGCAACCCCCAAGACTTGCCACCGCTTATATTTTCATGTATAATGACGAAATGGATTTGTACTGAAAGAAAAGGAGTAGACATATGGACACTGTTCCCTGGCATTTGAACACAACTCAATAAAACAGCAGCGTCCACTCTTTTCATAGAGCTGTCGCTGCTATGAAAGGAGCCACCCATGATCAAATTATTTAAAACACTTGACGATCAACTCAAAGAGCTCGATGCGATTGAAAACAACATTTGGATCAATCTTGTCGCGCCCACCGCTTCGGAAATCCAAATGATTGCCCAGCGGTTTAACATCGAGGAAGATCATCTGAGAGCGGCACTTGACGAAGAGGAGCGTTCCCGTATTGATACGGAGGACAACAGCACCTTAATTTTGGTCGATGTTCCGCTTAAAGAAAAAGAAGACGGTGCGAGTATTTTCACGACATTGCCACTCGGTATTATTCTTTCCGGTGAAAATATTATAACTGTATGTACCAAAGAGATACCCTTAATTGCCGATTTTATGTCGGGAAAAATAAAAAGTTTCTACACGTTTAAGAAGACGCGTTTCATTCTGCAAATCCTGTACAAAAATGCAACCTACTACCTCAATTACCTGAAGCAAATTGACCGCTTCAGCAGTTTGATTGAGAAGGAACTCCATAAATCCATGAAAAACAAGGAACTGATTCAGTTGCTCGCCCTTGAAAAAAGTCTCGTCTATTTTTCGACGTCTCTTCGCGGCAATGAAATCGTTCTCGAAAAAATGCTTAAAATGGCCAGTATCCAAAAGTACCCTGAAGACGAGGATCTTCTGGAGGACGTTATTGTCGAGAACAAGCAGGCCATTGAGATGGCCAACATCTACAGCAACATCCTCAGCGGTACAATGGATGCTTTTGCCTCTGTTATTTCCAACAACCTCAACATCGTCATGAAGTTTTTGACGTCGGTGACCATTGTCCTGACGATTCCAACGATGATTGCCAGTTTTTTTGGTATGAATGTGCCGGTGCCACTCACAAGCAGTCCGCACGCTTTTGCCATTATTATCGCTATTTCTATGGCGCTCTCCAGCGTCCTCGCTTTGTTCATGGCGCGCAAGAAAATGTTTTAACGCTTTTGGGGACGGTTCTTTTGTGCTCGAAAACACTGGTTTTTTCCATTTTTGGGTGTGCCTTCGACACCCACCTGCACTTATGAACGCCTGTGAACCCAAACCATCCATACAAAATACCGCCTTCTGCACACCGGCACATCACATGATGGGCACCAGCTGTTGCAGAAGGCGGTTTTACGTTGGTCTAATGTCTCGGCCTTGAGCGCACAGGGCCTTAAATGCACGCCCGACCACCGGTGCTGTCTTCGGAAAAAACGATGGGCATATCGTGTGATTGCAAGTATTTCAACCCTACTCTATGCCGTCGCAGCTGCATTATACCCACACACCATTTTTGGTAATATCAAGGTGGTTGTGGCACAAAAGAACCGTCCCCAAAAGCCCTTGCACTTTAAGGGACGGTTCTTTTGTGCTCGAAAACACTGGTTTTTTCCATTTTTGGGTGTGCCTTCGATACCCACTTGCACTTATGAACGCCTGTGAACTCAAACCATCCATACAAAATACCGCCTTCTGCACACCGGCACATCACATGATGGGCACCAGCTGTTGCAGAAGGCGGTTTTACGTTGGTCTAATGTCTCGGCCTTGAGCACACAGGGCCTTAAATGCACGCCCGACCACCGGTGCTGTCCGCGGAAAAAACGATGGGTATATCGTGTGATTGCAAGTATTCCAACCCTACTCTATGCCGTCGCAGCTGCATTATACCCACACACCATTTTTGGTAATATCAAGGTGAATCCGGCACAAAAGAACCGTCCCCCTTTGTTTAAATTTTCTTTATGGTGTTCTGCACCGCCTGAGTAAAGGCATCGCGTTTGAGCCCAACCTGAGTAAAAATCGTGGAGAGCGCCGAAATGAGGATAATCGGCAACACAAATGCAGTAGACTGTGTCAGCTCCGCACACAAGGCAATGCTCGACAGCGGCGCATTGAGAAAACCGGCCATCATGGCACATGCGCCCAAAATGCCGACGCTCTGCGCATCAAACTGTACCGGACGCACCAACGTGTAAAACTTCGTATAGAGGACACCTGCTGCTGCGCCAATGCCGATCCCCGGGAAAAAATTGCCGCCTACAAAGCCGGCGCCTAGCGTGATCCCCGTCGTCATCAAGTGAAGAGCGATGTACAGACAAAGCGTCCCCACCGACAGCGTCGTCCCCAGAATCAAGGACAAAGTCCTGCTGTGCAAGTCGAATTGCATCGGCAAGACAAAGCCGCTGAGTCCAACTAGCAGCGCGCCAAAAAACAGGCGCTTGTGGGGACTTCCGATTTTGCCCAGCGCCACCTGCCACCACTCAAGGCTCTTAATGTAGAGAATTGAAAGCACACCGGTAAAACACCCTAAGCCGATGCAAAACAGAATCAGATTCTGCGTCCACACAAACCCCGAGAAATCCGAAACCACCGGTAAGAGCGGCTTGCTGAACCCCAGAGTGGCAGACAGCTCGTAGGAGGCATACGTTGTAATCAGAAGCGGTGCCACGTTCTTGTAAACCGCTTCCCTAAAAATCACCTCCACCACGAACACCACCGCAAAAAACGGAAGACCGAACACACTGGCAAGCGTCCCGCCGATGCCGCAGCCTATGAGCAAGCGCACGCTCTCGGCCTTTAACTTCATGCGATACGCAACAAAAGACCCCACAGAAGCACCGATGTGCACCGTCGGGCCAAAACGGCCTGCTGTAAGCCCTGTGGCCAAAGTCACAAGACTCATAAGCGTATTGAAGACAAGCCCCATAGGCTTGATAATTTGGCGTTTGATATAGCGCAGTTCCACGAGAATTTGACCGACGCCGAAGCCCATGTCGTCCCGATCGATGCCCGAGCGGTAAATCACATAGGTCAGACCCGCACCGATAAGGGGGAGTGCAACATAGAACAGTCGGTGCCAACTGAGTGCAGGTGACGTAAGCTGGATGAGTCGTACCACCGCCTCATTGAAACCCGCTGCAATCACACCGGTGGCAATGCCGATGACAATGGCAATCGCAAAATTCTCCAAATGTTCCAATCGTCTTTCCGTCATAAAATACCTTTCAATTTCTCTACATCGTCAACATGAAGTGGCCTAGAATAGAAATAGCCCTGTAAGAAGTCGCAATTAAAGCGCCTCAAAAGAAGAATTTGTTCATCGGTCTCAACGCCTTCAGCCACTGTTTTAAGCGCCATCCCCCGAGACAAATCGATAATCGTCTTCACCAAAAATTGATCCTTTTCATCTGTCGTCATGCATTCGATAAACGTCTTATCGAGTTTGACCTTGTCAATGGGGAGGGAACGCAAGTAGTTCAAAGAAGAATAGCCCGTTCCGAAGTCGTCCAGAGCGATTTTAAAGCCCATTCCCTTTAAAGCGTTGAGGGTTTTCATCGAGAGATTGAGGTTTTTAAGGACGCTGGTCTCAGTAATTTCAAACTCCACTTGCTCTGTTCGAATGGTGTAGTACCTGAGCAACTGGCTTAGGTACTCGGGCAAATCGTAAGCCGTCATGCATTTGGCAGAGAGGTTGATCGAGACGAAAAAGTGCTTTTCAAACCGCTGATTCCAGTGCTCTACCTGTTGAAAAACCTCCCGAATAATCCATTTTTCGAGTTCGATAATCAAGTCGGATTCTTCTGCAATCTTGATGAACACACTTGGCGGAACATAGCCCTGTACTTTATGATACCACCGACACAGCGATTCAAACCCCACCAATTCCCCAGACGCACAAGCGTAAATCGGCTGGTAGTACATCTCCAGTTCGCTGTTTCTAATGCTCTCCTTCAATTGCTGCTTCCACTCGATGGTGCGGTAGGCGTCGCTTTCAAGGTCTTTCTCATAGATTCTGTACTGGTCTTTTCCCTGTTTTTTAGCGTAGTGTAGAGCCGTATTGGCCTTTTGCATCAATGTATGTAAGTTTTGAGCGTGATTGAGGTAGACAGAACAGCCGGCACTTACTGTGATTTGCGCGTGGTACGCTTCAAGTCTCAAATGACTGCGCATGAAATCGAGGAACCCCTTCAGTTCCCTATTAATATCGTAAGTGTTGAAATCCCTGGCGATGACTAAGACGAACTCGTCGCCGCTGACCCGCGCCAAATAGTCGCCTGGCTGTGTGCATTGTTTAAGGAGCTCGACCACCTTCAGAATGATTTCATTGCCGATGTGGTAGCCGAGCTTGTTGTTGATGTAGTTGAAATTGTCGACGTCGACGCACACCATGTAGATGTTTTTCGTGTTGAGATGCGGTGCGACGTAGGCGTCAAAATCCGCCCAGAGCTTTGATGTGTTGGGCAGTCTGGTCATTTCATCGTAATTGGAAAGCCTGTATATCTGAGACTTCATGTCCATCTGGTCGGTAATGTCGATGTGAATACCGGACATTCGTAGCAATGCCCCCTGTTCGTTGCGTTCCGCGATGGCCTTTGTGAACACATAGCGGTACGCGCTGGACACCGTTTCGATGCGGTAGGTGTTTTCAAAGAAAATCTCCCGGCTGTTAATAAAGTGCAGCAGCTTGTCATAAGCGGCGCCTGCGTCTTCAGGGTGCAATTTTCCCCGCCAGATTTTAAGTTCCTCAAGTCCCAGTGAAGATTCGAGGGGGGCGGCTTCCAGATCCCAGCTCCATAGAGCATAAGCGGCGTTGAGATGTGTAAAATTATGAATTTTGTAGTTCGAACTCACTGCCTTATCCAAGAACATTGCGCCCCCTCGATGTGTTATAGTGTAAATTTGCGAATCATTTCCTGCATCTCTTCAGAGAGCTCAGAAAGCGATGCGCTAGAGCTTGAAATCTGCTCAAGTGCCGCTGTTTGCTCTTCTACAGAAGCCGATGCTTCTTCTGTGCCGGCTGCATTTTCTTGAGAAATGCTGGCCAACTTTTGCATAATGGTTAAAATGCCTTCCTTTTCATCCATCAACTTGGTGCTGGAAGCGTTGAGGCGGTTGATGATGCCGTCGACGCGAGCCACCGCATCGGAAATTCCCGTAAACTTGTCGCTGGTCTCAGCCATCGACCGCATTTGCACGTCTAAGAGTTTTTCGTTCTCCGTCATTTCCACCACGGCATCTCCGGTCTTCGCCGTCAACTCCTGAATAATTTCAGAAATCTCATTGGCAAAGAGGTTCGACTGTTCTGCCAGTTTGCGAATTTCGTCTGCAACCACCGAGAAACCGCGGCCCGCTTCTCCCGCACGCGCTGCTTCAATAGCGGCGTTTAGAGCGAGGAGATTCGTCTGGTCGGCGATGTTGCGGATCATTTCACTGGCCGTGTTGATTTTTTCAGTCTTGGCTTTGGTTTCAAAGATCATGCGCTTGACGCGAAGCGACGCTTCGTTTGTCAAGACGGACTTCTCTTCGAGCTCTTTTAACAACGACGACCCTTCGTCTTTCAGTTGATTCACTGCGTTGGCCGAATCGTTCAGGGTCACCAACAGCGCCGCGTCTTCTTCTACAATTTCGCTTAGTGCTTCGACGCCGGTCATCCCCGTGCCGGTTTCTTCTGCTTGCTCGCTGGCGCTCTCTGCAATGGCTTCAATGGTTTTCGCCACTTCTTCACTGCTCGCCGCCGACTGCTGTGTAATCGCTGTAAGTTCTTGTGACGCCGCCGACAACCGCTCGGAAGTCACTGCCACATTGCGCACGACGCCGCGAAGGTTTTCGATAATCACTTGAAAGGCGCCTGCGAGATGGCCGATTTCGTCTTTTCTGTTGATCAATGACGCGTCGACATCGCTGCTGAAGTCCAGTGCAGCGATTTTTTCGGAATACTCCACTGTCTTGAGGATGGGTTTGGCAATGGATTTACCTACATAATAACACAGTAGGACACTCAATATAAATAGTCCAATAGTCATCAAATAAATCTTGCCTCTGATACTCGGGAGCTCGGACAACACTTCACTTTCGTCGGCAATGACCAGCACGGTCCAATCGGTGTCGGCAATTTTAGAATACCCCGCCAATAGATTGTTACCGCCGAATTTGTACTCTGAAACGCCGCTCTCCTCGGCAATTGCTTGTTCTATCGTCGGCTTAATGGCTTTATAAGCGTCGTCAACTTCTGCCTGTGCCAACACGTTGAGTTGGTTGCTGACATAGTCTCTGTTGGGATGCGCCAGCAGGGTGCCCTGGGAGTCCACCATGTACGCGTACCCTTTTTCGCCATAGCCGAGGTCGTCTGTTATCGCAGAGAGTGTCCAAGCGTCCGCCACAGCGATGACCACCCCTTCGATTTTGTTGCGATACGTTACGGGAACGGCGTAAACCATGGCTAGGCCACCGTCTTCGACGATGCTTAGGCCGGTGGTTGGGTTGAGCATGACGCGCTCACCCGCCATTGCCGCTTTAAAATACGCTTCTTCGGAAATATCGACTTCGCGTCTGTCCATGCCCTTGAACTGACCGTCTTTTTCGGCAAACCCCATGTAGATGAAGTGGTTGCCCGCCCCCACTTCTAAGGCGAGCAGGTCGATTTTCCGCTGAAGACTGGCATAGGGGTCCATAATCAGCTCGCGCTTGGCGACCCCTTCTAAGTAAACAAAATGGTTCTCATTTTTGCTCTCAATGACTTGTCCCGTATTCTCGGACACCGTTTGGATGAGATAGTTCGATTCTTCTTTGACAATCGATACTGTGGTCATCAAGGTGAAAATCCCGAACAATACGCAAACAAGTGCAATGAGCGCTGAAAAATAGCCTATTAGCCTTGCTTTGATACTCTTCATAAAACTCTCCTTCAATGTATACTCTCTAACAACCATAACCCAAAGGTTATTTTATATTAACTAAGAATTATCGTCTATTTAATTTATTTTAATATTATGGGAATTTGCGACACTTACGGAAATTGGGAGAGCCGTTTTATATTTTCAAAATCGGTAATCCCTTATTGCACAGCGGATTTGAGAATGATAAAATAAACGAAACTATTGATTTAGTACAACACTTATTTTAAAGGGGGTATACCAAATGGAACAAAGAAATAACGACGGCAAAGCGGTTGCGTCGCTTGTCCTAGGGATTATTTCGCTCGTCACAATCTTTACGGGTGTATTTGCTTTTATTGGAATCGTTCTTTCAATTGTCGGTCTGATTCTGGGTCTGAACTCGCGTAAAGAAAATCCGTCGGGGATGGCAACTGCGGGGATTGTTCTCTCAATCATCTCACTCGTATTGACGTCTTTAACAATTGCCGCTTGTGTTGCATGTGTCGGAATTTTCGCGTCTCTGCCTTCTGAATACAACTACTAGGAGACCACATGTTACCGACGGTACACATCTTAGGCCATACCATTGCGTCGTATGGCCTGATCATCCTCATAGGCATCTTCGTAGGGGCGCTCGTGGCACTGGTTTTTTCAAGGAAAGCCGGTCTGACGCGTGAAGATTGCCTATTTGCCTACATTTACGGCGTTCTCGGCATTTTAATTGGGGGAAAGATTTTGTATCTTTTCGTCGAGGCACCGCGTATTTGGGCAGCACGCCGTGTGTTCATCGAGCACCCGGAAGAATTCCTACATTTAATGACCGGTGGTTTTGTGTTTTACGGCAGCCTCATCGGCGGCACCTTTGCACTCATTTGGTACGCAAAACGGTACAAACTTTCCATCGAACGCATGCTCTATTGCTTCGTGCCGATATTTCCACTGGTACACGGCATCGGCAGACTGGGGTGTTTCAGCGCCGGCTGCTGTTACGGCATCGCTTACGACGGACCGCTTAGCGTCACCTTTGAAAAATCGCTAATCGCCCCAAGTGCCATACCACTCTTTCCGGTACAGCTTGTCGAAAGCGGCTTGAACTTCGCCCTTTTCATCGCCCTCGTCTACGCCATGAACCGCGTTCGCGACGGTTACAAACTGCTGGCACTCTACGCCATGAGCTACGCAATAATGCGCTTTACACTGGAATTTTTCAGAGGCGATTTGGTTCGCGGCCACCTCTGGCTCTTCTCCACCTCACAGTGGATCAGCCTCGCCGTATTCGCCATCGCCGCCGTCTTCTGGGCCAAAAGAAAAGCCGACACATCGGCACATTAAACCAAAAGCCTTCTTATTTTGTAAAGAAGGCTTTTTTGTGTAGCTAGATAGGAGACTTTAATGTCCGAAATATGTCATTTGAAGGATTTAACGCCCTAATAGATAGCGATTAACACATGTGATTTCTAAGCCTTCGTCAGTGCATCGACCGCCCTATGGCCACTGGACTCTCGTCGCCTAGGGCATCCTCCACATGGGACTCGCAAACGACACCCGCTTGTCTGACGGTTTCCAGTCACGCCCCGTCACGCCCAATCGTGCTCAGTCGTACCCAGTCGTGCCCAAAGGGACACACCTTACGCAAACAACCGTTGAAATTTGAACATTTGTCTAGAAAACCTCTGAACCGAGGGCATCCACCTGCGGAAGCTCCCACCTTCCCCTCCAGTCTTCCTTCTGCTCTCAACCCTTTGGAATTGCTCAAAGAAAAAAACACCCCCTCATTCCAAAGTCCCATTAATGGAAAGAGATAGTGTTTTTCGGCACAAAAGAACCGTCCCCCTTTAAAGCTCAAGCGTTTTGATGTTATTTCTCGAGAACAAATACGCCGTTACGAGCAGCGTCAGCACATCGGCCACCGGCTGTGCAATAAAGACCCCCGTCAAGCCAAAGCGCATCGGCAAGAAGTACACCGCCGGCAACAAAAACAGGCCCTGTCTCGAAATAGACAGTACCAACGCCGGCAAGCTCTTGCCCACCGCCTGGTAGTACACCGCCACCACATTGGTCAGCGACATGAGCAGAATCGAAATCACATACACCTTGAGGAACGATTTGCTCAGCGCCAATACCTCTGCCGTCGGCCTAAAGATGCCCAAAATCGCATCGTCAAAGAGCACGAACACCGCTGAAGACACCGCCGCAATGGCAAAAGAAACGCCCATGGTGTACCAAAAAGCCTGCCGCAACCTGCCGATGTCCTTGGCCCCGTAGTTGTACCCGGCCACCGGTTGGAAGCCTTGTGACAAACCGAAAATAATGTACATGACAATCATCATCGTCCTGAGGACAATCCCCATTGCCGCAATGGCTTCTGCACCGCCGTAAACGCCGGCGAGCAGGTTCAGCGCCGCCATGGAAATACTGGTCAAAATCTGTCGCGCAAACGAAGGACTGCCCATTCTAAACACTTCCAAAATCAGCTCTTTGTCAACGGTGAAGCGCTTGATGTCGAGGCGAAGAACGCTCTTCTTGCGCGTGTACTGACTGATGAGCATCGCCGTGGTCACAAACTGCGAAAGCGTCGTTGCAATAGCTGCCCCTTTAATGCCCATGTCGAACCCAAAAATCAGAATCGGGTCCAAAATAATGTTGAGCACCGCACCGACAATCATGGCAATCATGGAATTCTTGGCACTGCCCTCTGCTCTGAGCAAATTGTTCAGCGTCTGATTGGTAATAATCGCCGTGGACCCCAGCAGTATATAAGTACCGTAATCTCTTGAAAGCGGCATCATCCGCTCAGTGGCGCCGAAGATTTTCAGTGTCGGCACAATAAACAAAATACCTAAAATCGTTAAAACAATCCCACTGAGAATGGCCAACACAAAGTTTGACGTGACCACACTCTCAGCCCGCTCCTTGTTGCCCTCGCCGAGGAGCCTTGAGATATAAGAGCTGCCGCCGATACCAAAAGTCATCCCCACAGCGCCAAGTGCGACGACCATGGGAAAGACAACCTGCGTGGCGCCGGTGGCTTCCGTACCCAGCCAAGCCACAAACATGGTGTCCACAATGTTGTAGATGGCCATTACCAAGAGCCCCACAATCGACGGCATCGCCATCTTCATCACCGCTTTGGGGATGGGGTACTCCTTTAAAATCAATATGCGTTTATCGTTCATACAGACCTCTCTTCCCAATTTTACGAAACATTTGACTCTTATTATTCCATACGCTATACTGTCAGTCAACACGGGCAAAAGATAAGAAACAAAGGAGGGGCAAATGTATCGTATTAAAGACGACAAGCGCTCAATTGAATCGGCAACCCGGCTCTACAACGCCCTCTGTCAGCTTATGGCGGAAAAGGCGTTTGAACAGATAACCGTCACAGAACTCACAGGGGCCGCACAAGTTGCCAGAGCGACTTTTTATAGAAACTTCGACCACATCGAAGATATTCTTCACTACGAAATCGATCTCAAGTTCAAGGGGCTTAAAACATTTTTAAACCGATACTACGCCAGCAAACCGGACTACGTCATGCAGTTCTTTATCGTCCCCTTCCTCACCTACTGGGAAGCGGACTCTAGAATTATCGAACTGCTCATCGTCTCAGACAAAATCCACATCCTCAAAGACGCCTTTGTCACCCTACTTCGCAGCGGCATAGAAGCCTACTACTCAGAGGGCGGTGTCGATATAGACCATTATAACTATTTTCTCGCCATGCGTTCGGGAATTGCTGTCAACATCCTCGTACAGTGGGTAAACAACGGGAAACGGGAATCGCCCACCGAGATTATCGACATTTTGTTCAAGCAAATCGACGGCACCATGAATTACAAAATGTTCGCAAAAGACGCCATTTGTTAAAAAGCGGTTGACACGACGCCGTCATCCGTGCTAGAATGGGTCTCAATTGAATACATTACCTCATCCGTCGATGAGGTAGAGGCGCGGTGTTTATGAGTACGTGAAAAGAGGTCGGAAGCCCGAGACATTCACGAAAAGGAACCACCGCCGAAGCTTAGGCGCCCAAAGCCTTTGCTGGGTCTGCATCGAACAGGTGCAGGACTGTCGGTTTGCAGTACCCGCTGTCTACCGTTGTGCTATCTCGTCTTAGGGTTAAAGGTAATGTCGCGCGCGTATTTATGTTATTAGGAATACAGCACCCGACTTTGTCGGGTGTTTTTTTATGCTTACAGGACACTGGAAGGCCGCATCATCGGCACGTGTCCCCGATCACATCACTTATGTATTTTGGAGGTTTATTATGGAATTCGGCTGGCTCTCAATCTTACCACCGCTTATCGCCATAGTGCTGGCACTGCTCACAAAAGAAGTTTTGCTATCGCTGTTTATCGCCGTCCTCGTGGGGGCTTCAATCATCACAGGCAACATCGTCCTCGGGTTTCAAGAGGCACTCAACACCCACCTCGTCGGCGCACTTACCGACTCGTGGAACATCTCCATTCTCGTGTTCTGCCTCACCATCGGCGGTCTCATTGGGATAATCGATAAAAATGGCGGCACCCAGGGCATCGCCCACCTACTCGTTCAAAAGTCCCTGACCACGCGTTCGGCGCTGCTCTCCACTTGGCTCCTCGGTCTCGCCATCTTCTTTGACGACTACGCCAACTCCCTTATTGTGGGCAACACCATGCGCAGCATCACCGACAGCCTCGGCGTTTCTCGAGAAAAGCTGTCGTACATCATCGACTCCACCGCGGCGCCGATTTCATCAATGGCTCTAATTTCAACTTGGATCGGTATGGAACTGGGCCTCATCCAAGAAGGCCTCGCAAGCTTAGGTCTGGAAATGGGCGCTTACGACGTGTTCTTAAAGTCCATTCCGTTTCGCTTTTACAGTGTGCTCGCCCTCTTCTTCGTCCTCGTCGTCATCTTAATGAACCGCGATTTCGGGCCGATGCTAAAGGCTGAGCGCGCCGCACTGGCCGCACATAAAGAAAAAGCACAGTCGGAAGTGATTCGACGAAACGCTTCTAAATGGCCCCTTGCCGTGGTGCCGATTCTCGTAGTTCTCGGCGTCACCGTTATCGGCCTCTATCAAAACGGCGGCGGCTTTGACGGCGCCACCCTTCGAGAAGCTTACTCCAATGCCGACGCCAGCGTCGTCCTGCTTTGGGCATCGTTTGCAGGCATTATTACAGCCGCTGTACTGTCTGTTGCCGGTAAAAACCTCACCGTGAAAGAAACTTCCGACGCCTTTGTGGAAGGGGTGAAATCCATGACTGTTCCGGCAATGATCCTCGCGCTGGCTTGGTCGCTGGGCAACGTCAACGAAGCACTTGGAACCGCCACTTTCATGGTGGACACCATCGGACAGAACGTGCCCGCGTTCCTCATTCCGACATTTATGTTCCTCATTCCGGCTCTTGTGGCGTTTTCAACAGGAACCTCTTGGGGCACCAACGCCATCGTCATGCCCATTGCCATTCCGCTGTCGTACATGACCGGCGGTGTCGACTTAATGATACCCACCATCGGCGCAGTGCTAACAGGTGCAGTAATGGGCGATCACATGTCGCCGATTTCAGATACGACCATTATGTCCTCTATGGCGTCTGGCTGCGACCACCTCTCACACGTTAAAACACAGATGCCGTACGCCCTGTTGGTCGGTGCCGTCTCAATAGCTGTAGGATTCATCCCAGCCGGCTTGGGCTTCCCCGCCATCTTCTCACTGCTCCTTGGAGGTGCAGCCCTTATAGGGACTCTAAAAGTGGTGGGACAGCGGCCATAAGCCCCACATACAGGTGCTCCAAAAAAAGAAAAAACCAATTCGGGTGAATTGGTTTTTTCCTGTGGGCACTCTTGTGTTTGTTTTTAATCCTACTCATTAAAAACAACCGAACACTCTTGAGAAGAGTAGGTTCTCGGACGTAATAAAGCATTGATAACAGATCAAAGCCACACTTACGCACCTAAACGCGGCTGATGTACATCGATATACTGTTATATAACATCAATGCAAAGATACATCAACTTGAGATAATTATAGTTTATCTTGAATTTAATGTCAATAGACTTTGATAATTTTATTGAAAACTTTTTATGACTTATTTGTTAATTTTTACACAATCGCGATGTATTTTTAAACACCCTTATAATCTATCTTATCACAGTTCAAAATAAAATAACATCTCTTCCGCGAAAAAAATTTCGCACCTTATCGCTTATGCATCTTTTTCTATTATTACCCATTCCAGGCGATTGAAAACAATCGTATGCCAACAACACATGGTTTTCACCTTATTTTTCCGCTCTTTTATCAGCGTTGACACCCCCTTCACCCAGCATCTTTTTTAGGATTTATTTGCATATAGTTTTAATTGTATATATTCATTTTCGTAGAGTTAACTTGCGTAATACTGTATACAAACAAAACTTAATTCCTATTATTAATTACATTTAACATAATATGTATATACATGCTGACTCATAAATGGTATGATATGGATGGTTTGCTTAGTTGTATCTTTATACTTATTAAAATTCAATTACCCGTACAGCGGCAAACACATATTTTTTAGGAGGGGCACAATGTACTTAAAGAAAATACTCGCCTTCGTTATGGCTTTGGTCGTACTGTTCGGCACACTACCGGTGTTCGCCAACACCGCCGTTACAACAGACGAAATCGATCCTGCCATCGCCGAAATCAAGGGCAAATTAAACCGCTACAACACAGATATCAACTGCGTTAAAGCGTCTCAGTCTTCGGACGTCTCCGTAGATGGCGTCTTTATGACACCGGAAGACTACAACAAACTCGAGACAACACTCTCGGGGTTCGAAGCCTTTAGAACGGTTATTCTAAACGAGACTGTCGACGCAGAACGCTACAAAACCGAATTCACCGACGTCTACGAAACGGTTAAAGCCATCGACTGGCAACCGGGGAGCGTCAGTGTCGGCAGTTTGCCTGAAGCGTTCTTGAATCTCAACCCGCTAATCGTTCCAGATGGGGTTCTTACAGACTCAGCGCAACTGTCTGCTGCACTGGCCGGCCAAACGTCGTTTATGACTTCTAGCGATGCAAACGCTCTGCGCAATGACATTAACCAAGCCCGTATTCAGACAGACATAACGTTTATCGTCGGGGTCGGCGAAAGAATAGGGAATGCCTACCGCTACTACACCGATGACGCCACTATCGAGGCACTGAAAACCACTGCTGCCGCCATGGAGGCAAAAATCCAAAAAATCCAAACAGAGACCAACCACTTCATCGCCGATTCACAGGAAGAGGCCTTGGCCTATTTGTCTCAAAACGGCTTAAACAAGGGGTTCTGGTTGTCTAACGACGCGCATCAGACGCTTTTAAACGACTCAGAGACGCTCAAAACCCTAGCTACAGACGCAGAGGTATACAAGGCGTCTACTTATCGCGTAACCTCGGCACCTACAGATTCTATCACCTTTAATCAAGTTACTTATACGGAACCCAACCTCAATGATAGGGGGAAAATTGAGGTCACTGTGGACCCGTATCTTACGACTGAAGAGTGGTTGTTCTTTAGTGCCGATTTGGATGAGTCTTTGCCTTTGACAAAAGTTTATACCAATGTAATTAAATCTGAAAACGCTCTCTCCAACGAAAATGTATTGGAAAGGTACCTGCAAGTCGCTAGGGAACTCAAATACAATCAAACTGGAGCAGGCATTGGCAACTGCGTCATCGGTGAAACTTATGAGTTCGTCCTCGCCTATGCATCAGTAGACACCCCAACCCTAGATGATCTCACTATTATTCGCTACCCGGTTACTTTTTCACAAGATCTGATGACCAAAGATGCGTGGACAGACGGCACGCCGAAAGTTGTAGAAGTCCACGACACCTTTGCCCTCATCGAAGTAAACATGAACAATGTGGAAGACATCGACCTCTCTCGAATCCTCATTGAAGGGCATGACAAAACTGAAAGCGATTTTCGAAACGTCAAACACTCTTGGGGACATACCCTACCCGCGGAAGGGGCTATTATAAAAATTGAGGGGTTAAAGTTTGACACGCCATACAGCGTTGCCTTTTACAAGACTCTAGAATCAGATTCGGTCTATCGTCAAGTACTTCCCGAATATCTAGAATTTAAAACAGGTCCCTATGAGCCCTTGGAGTGGGGTGAGATAGAGTTGTCGATGCAATCAACCAACATGGTTTTCGTGACTGTCAATACCAATAGAATGGACATAAACAAGTGCTACGTAGGCCTTATCGACCCAGACACGCCGAGTGGGCTTGTAGACAGAAGCAAATTGGTAGAACGCGTCATTGACTCACAAAACATGTTTCACTTTTACGATTTAAAAGAAGACACCCCTTACCACTTCGTCATTCAAATGGATCGTGAAACACCGGAAGGGTTAAAAACATTTGAAAAGCGCTTCCCGCTTAGAACGGCAAAACTCTATCGACCGGATGAAAACAACAACACGCCTCAAGTACCATCGACACCAGTGACGACACCGAAGCAACCGGAGACGGTTCTAAGGCCGTCAAAGCAGGCACTTGAAAAAGCCACTGCTTCAGATGTCGCCAAATTTGAACTTAAAGCATCGCACAAAAGATTGGCTCTAGACGGCGCTGCTGTCGAGCGTTTGTTGGCCAAAGACAGTATGGTACAGGTGACCAAGGGCGGCGCTCTATACACCGTTCCGGCAAAGGCACTAGACCCTACGGCATTTTATAAGGCGTCAGACATCAAAGCCGAAGACGTCCGATCCGTTGAGATGCGTATTGTGGTAGACGATTTTATAGACAAAGCACTCAGTCAACGCATTGAAAAATTACACAAAGAAAAGAAGATACGCGCCATTACCAAACCTGTTATGTTCCGTGTGGAAATGTCTGTAACCACCAAGGATGGCAAGAGACACTACAACACCGTGCGCTCATTTAATAAGCCTGTAGAGAGAACTTTTGAACTCCCTGCCGACTACGACCCTAACAAAGGGACCACAGGTGTTGTCTTTAACGAAGACGGTTCTTTCCGCCACGTGCCAACGCGGATTGTAAAAGATGAAAACGGTCGCTATATTGCTAGAGTCTACAGCATGACGAACTCTGTCTACGGCATTGTCGAACGAACTTTTGACGCCTCTTCTGTGAAAGCCCACTGGGCAGCTCCGGTTCTGGAAGACTTTGCAGGACGCGGTATTATCGATCTCGATACACTGGACACAGATGCGCCTATGACGCGTGGTGCGTTTGTTGAAACACTTGTTGTGGCGCTTGGCTTAATGCCTGAGACACCTCAAACCACTCGATTCAAAGATATCACGACTGTCGGCACCTTGTCGTCAGCAGCTGAAATCGCAGCTGCCCGCGGGTTTATCAAAGGGTATGACAACGGCGACTTCGGTGCCGAGGATACCATCACGCGTGAGCAAATGGCACAAATAATGGCCAATGTAGGCGCCGTCCTCGCGGTAGAAGCCGATGGTTCTGAATCGCTCGAGCGCTTTGCCGATGCCGAAGAAATTTCGGGCTGGGCAAAAACAGCTATGGCATATGCGGTTTCCGCTGAACTCTACCGCGGCAAGCCCGATGACACCCTTGCACCAAAGGCGGCAATCACCGCTGCTGAAGCTATACAAGTTCTACACAACCTACTGACACAAGCACAATTGATTTCATAGGTACTTTTAAAAGCGCTCACCCCTTTGGATTTTGGGGACGAGCGCTTTTTTTATAGTGTGTAAAACCGCCCTCTTGACAGCCGTTTAAATTCAGTTTATACTCTTCATATACTCATATGGGAATATAAAAATATAAAGGAGGTTTGTGCTGTGGTTGAACTCTTCAAAGTCCTTTCTGATGAAACGCGACTGAGAATGCTCATGCTTTTAAAAGAAGAGCCACTGTGCGTTTGCCAGTTGGTGGGCATCCTCGATGTACCTCAGCCGAGGGTTTCTAAAAATCTCGCCAAGTTCAGAGACTTAGACCTCGTCGAATCGGTTCGAAAAGATAAGTTCATCGTCTACCATTTGAAAGCGGACTGTCACTGGTTGCGCCAAGTGCTGGAAACGGTCGAAACGGCTGTAAGTACTGCACCTGAAACCTACGCCTTGTACGCCGAGGACGTCAAGCGCCTCTCCGGTCGCGCGCAGTACCTCGAAAAATGTACCCCTTAAAAGGAGACCACCATGCCATTACTTCGTTTCTTAAACGATCAACTGCTTAAAATGAATTGGCTGAACGACGGCGTGCGCCAAGTACTGGAATCGGTGTTTGGTCTGGACACTTCCACACGCCTCGGCGGCAGCTTGCATTTTTTTATCTACGACGTCATCAAAATATTTCTGTTGCTGTCGGTATTGATTTTTACAATCTCTTATATACAGAGTTATTTTCCACCTGAACGGACACGCCGAATTCTCGGGCGCTTCACCGGCGTCAAGGCCAACTTATTCGGCGCATTGCTCGGCACTGTAACGCCGTTTTGTTCCTGTTCGTCTATCCCGCTGTTCATCGGCTTTACCAGCGCCGGTTTGCCCATTGGCGTGACATTTTCTTTCTTGATTTCGTCGCCGCTTGTGGACCTCGCATCGGTGTTGCTCCTCGCAGGGGTCTTCAGCTGGCGCATTGCACTGGCGTATGTCGTCACCGGCGTTTTACTCGCCGTCGTCGGCGGCACGCTTATCAGTAAGGCCAAAATGGAAAAGTATGTGGAGCCTTTTGTGTACAACGGTCACGTGGCAGCAGAAGATTCAGAGGCCCCGACATTTGGGGAGCGCTTGGCGTTCTGTAAGGAACAAGTGACCGACATTGTAAAGCGGGTCTGGCTCTACATTCTCATCGGCGTCGGCATCGGCGCTCTTATTCACAACTGGGTGCCGCAATCGTTTATTGAGCTGATTCTCGGCGACGACAAATGGTACGCTGTGCCGCTGGCGACCTTTGCAGGTATTCCAATGTACGCCGACATCTTCGGCACACTCCCCATTGCAGAGGCACTGGTCTCAAAAGGCGTGGGCATCGGCACGGCACTTTCGTTTATGATGGCGGTTACGGCGCTGTCACTGCCGTCTTTGATTTTGCTTAAAAAAGTGGTGAAAACACGGCTGCTCGTGGTGTTCACCGGTATCGTCACCGCCGGTATTCTCATTATCGGCTTCTTGTTCAACGCCTTTGCGTTTCTCTTTGTCTAACGATTATTCATTAGGAGGGTTATTATGACCATTAAAGTTTTGGGAACCGGCTGTAAAAAATGCAACGATTTGTACGACAATGTCCAATCGGCTCTAAACGCCAAAGGCGTTACCGCCTCTGTGGAAAAAGTGGAAGCACTTCAGGACATTATGGCGTATGGCGTCATGTCCACACCGGCGCTCGTCGTCGACGGCAAAGTGGTGGCTACGGGCAAAGTGTTGTCCGCCAGCGCTATAGAAAAGTTGCTGTAACCAAAGGGACGGTTCTTTTGTGCACTTCATATGCCGTCTACGGATAAAACTTAATGCCAAACAACAGCAAAACCGCTCTCTCGAGCGGTTTTTGTCGTTTCATACACTTGTGGTGCGGCAGCCTAAAACAGCTCAACCACCACTTTTGAAAACACCTACACCTCATAAAAATCGCGGTGTCCCTTGTTCTGCTGCCCTCAGGCGATTACTTTGGAATGGCGCCTCTAATAATATAGTTTTTATAAGGATTTAGTCTTATATCTGTCAACCCATTACACAAGCTGTCCACGCATTGCTAGGCGCCTAAATATGGTAAATACTAGTGGAATCGTGCACAAAAGAACCGTCCCTTAAAGTAGCGATGTGCTGATTGGTGCTCGCCAGCTTGACGCCGTGGTCCAGATGGTCGGTGCTGAGCGCCGTCACATTAAAGCTGCCGTATTTCAGGTAGAGTGTCCCTTCCAAGCTGTCGATGGCAGGGACGCTCTTGAGAAACGCCTCCAGTGTGAGGCCTGTGTATACCATGACTTTCAGCCCTCTGTTCAGCGCTTCTGAAGCCAGTGCCACCAGTTCCTCCGGTTGCTCTGACCACTCGAGACCGCCGAAGATCAGCCCCTCGTTAAACGGGTTGCTCTGTACGGCGTCCAGCACCGCTTCGACGTCTTCAAACAGCGTCGGCAGCTGCTTGAGCGGGGCGTTAAAACAGTCCTTACATCCAATGCGGCACCCGATGGCACCGATGAGCGCACCGACGAAAGGCGCGTCTTCGACGCGTTCGTGCTCGATGCATTTGTATCGAATTTTCATAGCTGTCGCCTCTCTATGAACTCTTGTTTTTTGCCGTCGTTAAAGTATTTGACATTGCGCAGATAGCCGGTGATGCGCTGGTATTTTTCCACGGTTTCGCCACAGATGGGACAGGTGTCCACTGCGCCGTCGATATAGCCGTGTGCCGTACAGTAATGGTTTACCGGGGAAAGGCTCACGTAAGGCACTTTGTACCGCTCACAGACGGTTTTGACGATGTGTTTGGCCTTTTCACCGGACACCGGAGAGCCCAAGAACACGTGGATGACGGTGCCCCCTGTAAACAACAATTGTATCGGCTCTTGGTGTTCGAAAACCTGATGTATCGATTCGACTTTGTTTACCGGAATATGACAGCTGTTGGTGTAGTACGGCTGTTCGTCGGTACCTTGTGTCAAGATGTCGGGGTACTGTGCTTTGTCTTTTCGCGCCAATCTGTAGGCGGTGGATTCTGCCGGTGTCGCCTCGAGGTTATAGAGGTGCTCGGTTTCTTCTTGAAAGTCCTTCAGTTTTTCGCGCATGTGATGGAGCACTTCCAGGACCAACGCACTGGACGCTTCGTCTAAGATGTCTTTGCCGAGGAAGTTCTCGCACATTTCGTTGAGGCCCACGAGGCCTATGGTGCTGAAGTGGTTGTCAAAAGTGCCGACATAAGTGCTGAATGCCGGAATGAGGCCGGCGTCCAGTACGTTTTCTTGAAGGAAGGCACGCTTGATTTCGAGGCTCTCTTTCGCAAGGGTCATGTTGCAGTCGATGAGGTCGAACAGTTCGGCTTTGGTTTTGGCCCTATAGCCGTACCGCGCCATGTTCAATGTGACGACGCCAATGGAGCCCGTGCTTTCTCCTGCGCCGAAAAGTCCCCCGTTTTTGCGCTCCAGTTCTCGGAGGTCCAGTCGCAGGCGACAGCACATGCTGCGCGCATCTTCAGGGCTCATGTCGCTGTTGATGAAGTTGGCAAAATACGGGTAGCCGAATTTGCCTGCCATTTCCCAGAGGGCGTCGTTGAGCGGGTTGTCGAAGTCAAAGCGCTCGTGAATGTTGTAGGTGGGAATCGGATACGCAAACGGTCTGCCGTTGGCATCCCCTGTGTTCATCAACTCGTAAAACGCTCGGTTGAAGAGGTTCATTTCTTCTTGGCAGGCGCGATAAGTGTAGTCCAGCTGTCCGTCCCCGACGTAGACGCTTTGGTCGATGAGGTCTTTTGGCGGCGTCAAATCCAGTGTGATGTTGCTAAAAGCAGGCTCTGCGCCACCTCTGGAATTGGAGTTTATGGAGAAGATGAAGTTTTGCAGGTTCTGTTTGACATCTTCGTACGAGAGGCCGTCTTCTTTGATAAACGGCGCCAAATAGGTGTCGACGGAACTGAAGGCCACGGCACCCATGATTTCATTTTGAAAGACGGTGATGAGGTTGGCCAACTGGTTGAGTATAGAGGCAAAGTGTTTCGCCGGCGTGGACGTCGGAATATTGGGAACCCCTTGAACCCCTTTGCGTATGACGCTTCTCAGCGAGTAGCCGCAACAGTAGAGGGTGATGCCGCCGAGGTCGTGTATGTGGTAATCGCCCTTTATGTAACCCTCTGCAATGGCCTTTGGGTACACTTCTCTGAGCCAATAGTCTTTGGAGACTTCTGCCGCTATATGTTTGTTTAAGGCGCCAAATGAAAACGGTGAGTTTGAGTTTTCTTTGACCCGCCAGTCGCTTTTAAGTAAATACGATTCCACGATATCTTTGCTTTTGAGCATTGCCCTTCCTCCTTGTCGCATAAAAAAAAGTGTCTTTAAGACACGAATACACAGGGAACTGACGCCGGTGACGGCGCTTGTTCGCATGTCTCATCCTCGTGAGCTTTAGCGTTCTCACATCTCAGGCAGGTCTCCTGGCTCAAGACAGTAGTGTACTGTATCGTTCACAATTAAAAAACTGCTCATCTATTCTGCATCATTGCGGCGTTAAAATCTCTCGACAACGTCCCGCATTGTCGTCGATATTTTGCCTTGCACGGATACAGACTATCTGGCATTTTTAATTAAATCTCAACGAGACAGTACACTAGCAATCGCTCCCTTCCCGTTTTCACAGAGGTATGAGCGTTGCAGTCTTTTACAGTGGCGGGACCGCGTTGGCTTTGCACCAATCTTCCCTTTTAAGCGCCCTGATTTCTCAAGTACGCACCAAAGATGCTATACAGTTGTATTACAATATATTGTGGATAAGTGGCGTTTTTTATCCACATATGCACAATTTGTAGCTAATTTGATTGTAGCGCTAAGTGAATTAATTGTCAAGGGGGGACGGTTCTTTTGTGCCGGAATCCACTGGTTTTTTCCATTTTTACCACACCCCCAACGGCCTCTAAACGTTCGTAAACGCCTCTTTTCTACCGCATCTCTCCATTTAAAATGCCTCTGAACTCTTTGTTGCCGCCGTCTCTTTCACATAAGCCGTACCGAAGGCGCCAAATGCACCGTACACAGGCCACAGCCTTTGATTTTTCACGGTGTACATCCTTTTCACACGGCCCTTTTTGCCACCAACGGCACAAAAGAACCGTCCCTTTAAACACACATGCCAAAGGCTGTCCCCTTCGGGACAGCCTTTGGCTCTATCTCACTTTATTTTCTTCTTAAATAAACACCTGCTGCTGAAAGGATACTACCGATACCGAAGTAGAGGCTTATTGGCAGTTGACCTGTCTTAGGCAATGCCGCAGGGCCTTCCGGTGTGGTTTCATCGATGAGAACAATCTCACCTTCCGGTACTTCCACAGGGGTTTCTGTTTCTTCTGTTGTCTCAGTTTCTTCGACAACCGGTTCTGTCGTTTCAGGCGTTTCTTCTGTCGTGTCGATAGCAGGGCCAAGTGGCGTTTCTTCTACTTCGAGCTCGACTTCATCTGAGCCGTCTGAGTATCTGTAAGTGACTGAGATCGTGCCGTCAGCAAAAGTACCTGATGCGTTAGACGGTGACTCTACCAGTTCGTAACCACTGAACGATCTCGCCGATGTGCCGTAATTGGTGCCGATTTCACCTGAGAAGGTAAAAGCAGATGCCAATTCCGAACCGTCTTGATCGATGTAGCTGACTTCTACAAACCCTTGTGGGCCCGCTGGAACTGGTTCTGGTTCCGGTTCTGGTGTAGGTGTTGGATCGACTGGTGTCGGGTCGACCGGTTCCGGATCGGGATCCGGTGTTGGATCTGGGTCCGGATTAGGATCGGGATCCGGTGTCGTTTGCGTTTCTTCAAAGACAGCCGTTACCGATTTGTCTGAATCCATTGTCACAGTTGTGCTTGAGCCGCCGCTTGCATCACCTTCCCAGCCGACGAATGTCCAGCCCTCTGCTGGTGTTGCCGTTACAGTGACTTCTGTACCTTCTGTATACGTGCCGCCACCTGATACGGAGCCTTGGCCGGTTACGCCAGTAGAAAGTGTGTATTCTGTTACCGGATCAGGATCCGGTGTCGTTTGCGTTTCTTCAAAGACAGCCGTTACCGATTTGTCTGCATTCATTGTCACAGTTGTGCTTGAGCCGCCGCTTGCATCACCTTCCCAGCCGACGAATGTCCAGCCGTCTGCAGGTGTTGCCGTTACAGTGACTTCTGTACCGTCTGTGTACGTGCCGCCACCTGATACTGAGCCTTGGCCGGTTACGCCAGTAGAAAGTGTGTATTCTGTTACCGGATCGGGATCTGGTGTCGTTTGCGTTTCTTCAAAGACAGCCGTTACCGATTTGTCTGCATCCATTGTCACAGTTGCACTTGAGCCGCCGCTTGCATCACCTTCCCAGCCGACAAATGTCCAGCCTTCTGCAGGTGTTGCCGTTACAGTAACTTCTGTACCTTCTGTGTACGTGCCGCCACCTGATACGGAGCCTTGGCCTTTGGTGCCGGTGGTCAAAGTGTATTCGGTCGGTTCGACGACGATTTCTTCAAAGATTGCTGTTACCGATTTGTTTGCATCCATTGTCACAGTTGCACTTGCTTCAGTGCCGCTTACAGCACCTTCCCAGCCGACGAATGTCCAGCCGCTTGCTGGTGTTGCTGTGACAGTGACTTCTGTACCTTCTGTATACGTGCCACCGCCTGATACGGAGCCTTGGCCGGTTACGCCAGTAGAAAGTGTGTATTCTGTTACCGGATCGGGATCTGGTGTCGTTTGCGTTTCTTCAAAGACAGCCGTTACCGATTTGTTTGCATTCATTGTCACGGTTGCACTTGTTTCAGTGCCGCTTACAGCACCTTCCCAGCCGACGAATGTCCAGCCCTCTGCAGGTGTTGCTGTTACAGTGACTTCTGTACCTTCTGTATAGGTGCCGCCACCTGATACTGAGCCTTGACCTTTGGTGCCGGTGGTCAAAGTGTATTCTGTCGGTTCGACGACGATTTCTTCAAAGATTGCCGTTACCGATTTGTCTGCATCCATTGTCACGGTTGCACTTGTTTCAGTGCCGCTTACAGCACCTTCCCAGCCGACAAATGTCCAGCCTTCTGCAGGTGTTGCAGTAACTGTAACTTCTGTGCCCGCTTCGTAAGTGCCGCCTTCTGTTACGGACCCTTCACCCGTTGTGCCGGTGGTCAAGGTGTATTGTACGGCTTTTTCTTCAAACACAGCCGTTACCGCTTTGTCTGCGTCCATTGTCACGGTTGCACTTGTTTCAGTGCCGCTTACAGCACCTTCCCAGCCGACGAATGTCCAGCCCTCTGCAGGTGTTGCTGTGACTGTGGCTTCTGTGCCTTCTGCATAGGTGCCTGCACCTGTGACGCTGCCTTCACCTTCCACAGCAGTGGTCAACGTGTGTGTCATCGGTGCGTAAGTGTAGACGATGGTCTGTGGTGCTCTTGTATACGTTAACGCGCTGGTGCCGTTTGTTTCCGGTTGTGAAACGGTGTACGTGTAGTGTGCAACGTCCATCGGTTCAAAGGTACGGCTCTCGCCGACATTGCCCGTATGCGTTTGCGGTGCAACGGTTTGACTGTCGTCTGTGAAAACGTGTTTTTCGACGATAGTTCCCTGTGCCGCATTGAGGACAATTGTACCGTTGCCGCTAACCGGAACGGTTACTGGCGTCGTCGTGTAAGTCGGGTTGTCTTTCGCCACTTCAAAGGCGACAGAGGCCGATTGGTTGGTGTTGTAAGTGCCCGCTGTCACATCGGCTTTAAGTTTTACACCGAAAGTGACGCTTTGGACAAGTGCCGCATCTACGGCTGCTGTGCCCGACGCGTGTGATTCAAAAGCTTCCCCTTCAATGGTCCACTTTACCGTGCCGGTGGTGGCATCGTAAGTGACGCCTTGTGGGGCATCAACCAATTCAAAGCCCGTACCGAGTACATCGGTAACGACGACGTCTGAATAGCTGTCCACTTCGTCGATTTTGTTCGGTTTTGCATCAGTGGCTTTCTTAACGATGTCTGTAAACGCTTTGATTAACGCATCGGTGTTGCCCGATGTCAAAGAACTGCCTTCAGACCAGTATTGGTGTGCAAAAGGGATTTCCCTGTCGACGACTTTGTAAGCTGTCGCTTGTCTTTCGCCCGATTGGTAACCCGTTTCGTATTTTACACCCCATCCAGAGTATTTATCGATGTCTACAATAGAACCCTTCAAAAGTGGCGCCGTGTATTCTGTTCTGAGGTCGCTTGGGTAGCGATCGGCATCCGACCAGTTCGAGTGGTCTGATGCGACGGTGTTTCGAGCGGCGCCTGTAGGTGCCCACTCTGACCAATCAGACCATCCCCCAAACAACTCCCACTCTTTGTAACGACGGACTTGAAACGCGCCCTTTTCGGTATACGTTTGCTTCTGTACAACGCTTTCTACGCGCATTTCTGCGGTATTGGCCGCCGTCGGCATCAATGTCGCTTTGCCGGAAGCGCTGTCCACGCCAAAGCCGATGGTAAAGATTTGGAGACCTGAAATGCTGTTTTTCAGTACATTGGCCTGTTCAATGGTGTGCCATGCCGCTGTTCGCGAAAACACTTCACCTTGAAGTGTACCGTCGCCTCTTCGAACACCTGAGGCGTCGATGTAGTACGTCGGCTCGCCGTCGCTCATAAGGACGACAAGGGACTTGCGCTCGGCATCGCTCCCGCTTCTGTTGCCCAAAATACTTTGCGCTTCTACAAAAGCCGCTTGGATATTGGTACCGCCGTCAGCTCTCAGGCTGTTGATGGCACTATCGAGTTGTCGACGACTGCTTGTTAAACCGCTGTTTCGCTGTACACCACCTGCGTACGATACGATGGCGACGCGGTTGCCTTCTACGGTTAAGAGCTGTTCAACGGCGCTCCGTGCAGCTGTCTGTGCACTGGTGAGACCGCCGCCTCTCATGGAGCTGGAACGGTCTAAAACGAGGACGACGTCGTACTGCTCTTGTGGCAATACGGTTTCTACGGCGTAGTTTTGACCGGCAGCTTTCAATGTGATGTCAAAGGTGCCGTCGCCTTTATAGGTGACTTCTTTGCCCGCCCAGATTTGGCCGTCGCTCAATGCGGCGACTGTTGCGCTTGGGCTGTTGGTCGTTTCGACGATGTCGAGGTTGCCAAATGCCTCGGGACTTTGCGCTTCCACCGCAAAAGTTAGTGGCATAAACGATGTCAGTATTAAAAACACCGACAATACAACAGATAAACCTTTCTTTTTCATAGTTATCTCCTTCGCCAAATTTATATTTTTTGGCAGTCGGACGGTCATCATGGCCTCGGCCACCTTAGACTCCTGACTTTGCGTCCCCAGCTTTCACTGGGTTTGCCCATAAGGTTTCTCTATGTTACCGCGTTCGAGCTGCGGTTACAGACCTTTTACAACTTGAATGGTGTTCGCTTCATCCCATGAGCGTTTTTCCTCTGCCTCACCGGATTGTTTGACGGCTTCGTCCATAAGCGCCAGCATTTCCAGTTCACTTCGAAAGTGAACGGTCTTGCCGGAATCGAGCCACTGAATGGTACCTTGCCAGCTGTGATTTTCCTGTCGCTGAACGGATATTAAAAAATTTGTGTGACCTTTCATGTGTTCATCGCCTCCTTAGCTCTAAGCGAACATTTCTCGTTCTACTGTAGCCAGTATACCAGTCCGCTGTGACATGTGCCGTACACCTGTGTGACATCTGCGTGACACGGCTTGTTTTGAAGAAATTTCGGGGTACATCAGAAGCCTTTAGGACGTTTTAGGGCATTTTAGGGCGTAAAAAAACAAGGGCTGTGTTTGCCCTTGTCATCCTCGTCGGTTTCGGTTGCGGTTTTTTAATGTGGAAGCGATAACGCGTGTTATTTGGCCGCCAAGTGTTCTATTTTAGAAATTTTAACGTCTTCGTTGCCCTTAAAGGTGCTGAGGACGCGGGTCAATACTTTTTGCATCAAGGGGCTGTCCACGCCGGGCAATAGGAGCGCCAGTTGTCTGTCGTCCCATTGGGTGAAGCTGTCGCCTTTGCGCAGGTGGGTCATGAGGTGGTCTTTTAACAGTTTGAAGCGCAGTTCGCCCTGTGCGAGGCTTTGGGTGCGCATGGGCTTGAGTTCGATGACGGCGATGCTGAAGTCGATGCCCGACCGCTCGCTCCTGCGCCGTTCCAGCTCAAAGATGGACTTGAAGACTTCTTTGTCACAGTAAAAGGCGTTGTCAATGGGGGCACTCTGGTCGAGGGCTTCGAATACGTTTTCGCCTTTGTTGGTTTTGAGCAATGTCTTGTAGGCGGCTTTCATTTCTTCCGAGGGCTTGATGCCCATCTCTCTATAGAAGAAACCCGTGATGTGTTCGTAGTGTTCAAGTGCCTGTTTGTGGGCCCCGCGCGCTGCGAGGGCTTCCATGTAGTAGATGTGGAACGGTTCTTCGTAGACGTCGACTTTCATGGCCTTTTGGCAAATGTCGATGACGACGTCGTGTTTTGCGCCGCATTTGAGCAACTCAATGGCGCCGGTAACCGCTCTGAGGTAAATGCGCCGGTAGTGGTAGCGCACGGAAAATACCCAATGCTGTTCGACGCAATCGGGCAGGTAGTCCCCTTTGTAGAGTTGGAGGGCTTCGAGATAGTAGCTCAGCGCCGCATCGGCATCCGCTGTGTTTTCCGCTTGGTGCACGAGGGCCTCAAAGACCTCGGCATCAATTTCCATCGGAACGTTTGTGTTCCACCGGTAGTACCCGCCTTCAAAGGTCAGCGTCTCGCCTGTTTTGTCCTGTTCTGCGGATTCTTCAAGTATTTTTCTGAGTCGGTGCATTTGACGTCTCAGCGTCGCACGCGGGTCTTGGTAGTCTTCCGCCACCCAAAGCTGGTCGATAAGAGCTTCGGGAGTGAAGGGCTGTTCGCGGTGTGTGAGCATGAACTTGTACAGCTCCCAGATTTTCTTGGCGCTGGCATTTGCCGTGACAAGCGATCGGTTGTCTTTGACGACGTCGAAATGTCCAAGCGTATGTACTTTGATAGGCTGTGTTTGAACCTGTAACATGATGACGCCTCCTGCTGTTTTTGTTATATAGGTAGTTGTTATTTTACAATGATTTTAATGTTGTAATGGATGTGCCTTTTCAATTTTTTATTATACCATAGTTGTTTATATTGCACCACCTGGGGGGACGGTTCTTTTGGGCACGATTCGCCTTGTATTTACCTTTTTTTACAACTCCACTTATGTGCGCCGCTCCTTCAATCGCCGGTTCGCGCCGTTTTATACACCTATAGCCACCGGCGTATTACGCGCCCTTCTCCACATAAAAAACGGCGCCACGATGCCACTGTCTCTTTTCTTCTCACACCCTTTAAAAGCGCACCATCGCTGGTGGCGGCTCTTTCTTCACCCAAGTATGTGCCCAAAAGAACCGTCCCTCGCGGCACAGGCAATGTCTCTCATCCCCCTCAACCCATTGAAAACACCGTCAACCCATGACCTCATTCATTGCGTCCACCTGTGCCGCGCAAAGCCCCCACGCCCCACATCGCATCCTTTCATCACAGCACCCATCACGCACCAAACCGTTTAAACCGCCTCACTACCATGAGAACACCTGTCAATTTTTAGTGGATTTTGGCACAAAAGAACCGTCCCCCCTGGCTCAGTTTAATCGCCAACCTGCCGATAATGTCTTTGAGGTGATAAATTATGAAAATAACAAGCAGAAGTGCCGGACTCAATGTCCAGCAAATTTCAGCGCTAAATGCGCTCTCGCAGTCAAGAGGAGCACAAAAACCCTTTAAAAACAGCTCATTGACCCATGCGTACGACATCGATACTTACACCAAACAAGGCACCCTCAACACCGTGAGTCCCGGCACACTTTCGGGACCTCTCTCAGTAGACAAGGGGACTGCTGCAGAAACGACCGTTCAAATCAACCGTAACGCCTTCGACACTATTGTGAGCCACACCACCTATGGCGATCCCAAATGGGAAGAGCTCGGCGTCGACGATGAAAAACGCTGGGTTGTCGTCAACGGCCAACGGTTTGAAGTGGAACACAGCCCCGAGGAAAAGGCGCAACGACGCCGTGCAAAGCGCATGACGCTAGTCGATTTCATGGACGAGCGCCAGAACCAAGATGAAAAAAAAGCCAATAGGCCCTACGCGCTCGACGCCCTCAAGAAAAACAGCGAAGTGCTGTCGGTGCTAAAGCGCATCTTTGGCGTTAAGACCGATGCCGAGGTGTTCAACAAGATTTTGCTTTAAGGGACGGTTCTTTTGGGCACAATTCGCCTTTAATTTACCATTTATTCCAACTCACAAAACCGGCGCCGCCGCTTCAACTACCGGTGTGTGCCGGTTTTCACACATTCAGAGACCGCCCCATCGCCCCCTCTTCTCCACATAAAAAAACGGCGTCACAGGGACACCGTCTCTTTTCTTCTAACGCCCTTTAAAAGCGCACCATCGCTGGTGGCGCCTCTTTCTTCACCCAAGTATGTGCCCAAAAGAACCGTCCCTCGCGGCACAGGCATGTCTCTCATCCCCCTCAACCCATTGAAAACAGAAGAAATCCATGACTTCGTTCATTGCGTCCACCTGTGCCGCGCAAAGCCCCCTTGCCCTACACGAAACCCATTTATCACAATGCCCTTCACGCACCAAACCGTTCAAACAGCTTCACTACCACGAGAACACCTGTCAATTTTTAGGGGATTCTGGCACAAAAGAACCGTCCCTTAAAACAGTCACGTCTTGTTTGATACGCTTTTTCTCTTCATACATTTTTTCATCAGCGATATGAAGCAGTTCATCTAACGTATACTTTTTAGTATCTGTAACTTCTACAATACCATGACTAACACTGACAACATACGCTCGATTTTCTGTCTTGTTGATGTAATCAAACCGGGTCACAATCCTCTTCCAAACCGCCTCTGCTTGAGTTGCAGGGACTTTATTCAGCATCAGTAGAAACTCATCTCCACCGAGCCTAACCACCACGTCATCTCGACGAATAGCAGACTTAATCTCAGACGCAACCGTAATAATTAACGCGTCTCCTGAAACGTGGCCCAAAGTATCGTTGACAGCTTTAAGGCCATTGATGTCGATGTAACAAAGGCTTATCATAGAATCTTTAGAAAGACCTTTTGCCATTCGAGCTTCAATGAGTTCAATGCCTGCACGTCTGTTGTAAACCTGGGTCAAATCATCTATTTCAGAATGATAACGAATTTTCATATAGGCTTTACGCCTCGAATAAATGATATAGCTGACACAAGTCGACACACTAAGTATTAAAACAAAAAACATTCTGTAGTGTTTAAATATTTCTATTGAAAAATCCAAAACCCCTTCTAAAAACACTTCACGATATTTGTCTGTCGCGCCAACTATAGTAACCGCATACCAGCGATCTTCACCCGTCAAAATGTCGTAGAGATGCGCTTCCACTTTAGTCGATTCAAACTGATACGACAAATCAATCGGTTCCACTGAAACCATGCCATCGTCCACTAAAAACTGCATTTCTCCGTGTTCGATTTTATTCCAGATTTCAGGGTACATGTTCTTAAACGACTGCTCGCGTCTATCTACAAACATGAAATTCCAATTGTTTTCCGGTTCCTTTGACACCAGTGCATAGCCTGCTTTATTGAGTAAAAAAAACTCGCCCTCACTTTGATCCCCAATTTGCTCTACGCCGGACAAAATATACTCCCCAAGTAAATTTAAAACAATCACCCCCTGAACCGTTTCAGAACTATCATAAATAGGCATAGAAAAACGTATGGTGGGTTTGTAAGGTTCTTCTACTTTTCCATTTTCAACATTGAGATCCATAGGTGAAATATAAACCGATCGACTTGGCAATCTTAGGGCCTCATTCACATAGTACCGATTTTTTTTATACTGAAGGACGCTTTCGTCCCGTACGACAGCGCCATCGTCCGTTTTATCAATGCGCACTTTTTCACTCCCGCGTGCGTCTATATAGCGAATCTGGTCGTAAACACGCTTTTGCTCTACAAAAATCTCCCAGTCTTTTATAAAGGCCTCATACCGCCCTTCGACTATGGCTTCTCTGTTCACATCGTGAATATACAGTAGATCTGATAGCACCATGGAAAACTCTCTGCCAAAAAAGACGCTTTCCATTTGGAGTATCTCACGTTCATGGTTTTTCAGCTCTTCTAACTCCGAGTCCTGCAACTCATTTTCAACATAGTAGAAAATAAGAAAAGCGATGGTATTGGCTATTATTCCCAGCACCAGAAAATAGACCAAAAAATTTTTAAACGTGTAGCGGTAGTAACGCTTCATAACAACCTCCTATTTTTACCTATGACATGTGTCCTGTCGACGCTCACACTCAAACTCGACCTCCAGCGTCACGTGCTCGATGCCGTTTGCGTGCATCAACTGGCGCAGCGCCTCTTTAAGCGCCACAATGTCGTCGCGGGTCGAACCGTCTGCAACCACTACATGGGTGCTGATAAAGTGCTTTTCGCCTTCAAGCGACCAAATGTGCGTGTGGTAGACGTCGAGGATTTCTGTTTTGTCAAGCATCAACCGCTCCATCTGCTCAATGGACAGGTTTTGTGGGACGCCCTGCAAAAGCACCGTTAAAATTTCTTTTAAATTCTTATAGACGTTCCAAAGCACATAAAGTGTGATGCCCACGGACAAGAGCGGGTCTATTACCGGCAAGTCCACAAAGAGAAGGACGATGCTGGCTACGAAGACCACTGCCCAGCCGAGGACGTCTTCCAGTAGGTGCCACGAGACGACTTTTTCGTTTAGGGAGCTGCCGGTTTTGAGTTTCAACACGGCGAGACCGTTGACGGCGATGCCGATGATGGCGAGGAGCATCATCCCCTTGGGGTGCACGCTTTCCGGCGACAAGATGCGGAAGGCGGCTTTGTAAAGGATGAACAGCGATCCGGTGATGAGGATAACGCTGTTGATTAGGGCGCCTAGGAGTGAAAAGCGCGCGTAGCCAAAGGAGAATTTGACATCGGGGCCTTTTTTGGCGTACCGTTCGAGGTACCAGGCGATGCCCAGCGACAGGGAGTCGCCCAGATCGTGGAGTGCGTCTGACAAAATGGCCATGCTGTTGGTCAGAACGCCGCCGACGATTTCCAGTAGGGTAAACGATAAATTGAGTAAAAATGCGACGCCGATGGCACCGCCGTTCTCGTGATGATGGTGATGATGGTGCTCACTCATAGTACCACCTCCTCTACCCTTAATTACCCTCGATGCCGGTCATTTAATCACTTGCACCCAATGCAGGTCTTTTTGGTTTCGGGGTCATAGGCCACTGAATGGCCGAACGCTTCGGCAATAAAGCGCGCAGGCAAAAGGGTCTGCCCCTCCACCAGTTTCGGAGACACGGTAAGTGCCACCTGTTCGCCGTCTATGGTCGCAGTGGTGGCATCGACTTTGAGCACCACGGTTTGAGTCCCCTTTCGGCAGGTGACCGTCGACGTTTCAGCTGTCCACTGGACGTCGATTTCAAGCGCATCGCAAAGGCCGCGCAGAGGCACCAATGTCGTGCCCTCTTCGACGATACCATTGAGGGCGAGAGCGTTGCCGCCGATGTCGAACTGCGCCTCTACTCGATGGTAAGCCGGTTTTGCGGCGGGTTTTGAAGCGGCCTCAGAGGCGTCATAGGTTTCGGTGCGCGGCGTGCTGTAGGGGCAGACACCACCTGAATGGAGATGTGCCGGATAGCCGCCGCAGTGGTAGTGGTAGCTGCCGAGACCGCTCTTGTTGCGGTTGTCTCGGTGACCGCCTGAACCATCTGTTCTCCCCGAATGTGCAAAGCCCGCGCCGGTTGACAGTACAAGCCATAAAGCGAGCCCCATACTCAATGTGCGTTTTACCATTTTCATAACAATACCTCCTCATAGTATAAGATAGATTATGTACATAAACTGAGTATAACAGATGGGATTTGACGAAACGATAATGATTCTTTGTCTTAAAAAGTGCCTCGTTTTAAACAACTGTTTAAAGACAACTTTTTTTAATTTTACGTAACATTTATCGCCATCCTTGTGATTACAGGGCTTAATCACGGGTATCACATTCAGTAGATTTTATTGTGCCAATGAACGAAGGAGGTTCATCTATGAATTGGTTTAAAAAGAGTTTGTCTCGAAAGTTAATTATCTCATCTATCTCAGTGGCCTTAATCGTCTTCGTCTGCCTCGGCGCCGTTATCGGCCTGCAAGTGCACAAACAGTTGACGGAACAGGCAAAATCAGAGCTGTCGTACGAAGCTGAAAACATCGCCGGAGAGCTCAACACCTTTTTTGATAAAAATGGTACCATTGTGGAACAAATGGCCCTCAATCCAGATTTTACAGACTTTGTCAATGCCATTAAAACGCGACAGGACAAATTTGATCACCCAGAGTTTAAAAAAATTGCGGGACAAATGGGCGCCATTGAAAACACCGATCCCAACATTTCCATCGCTTGGCTGGGGATTGTAGAAAGTTCAGACCTCGTGCTCAGCAACACCGACTACCAGTCGAAACCGGATTTTGAAATCACCGGTCGACCGTGGTTCACCCAAATGATTGAAGAAGACGGCCTTACATACACGCCCCCTTACTTCGACGCCATTACCGACGCACTGGTCATTACCATCGCCTACCCGCTGAAAGTCGGCGACAAGGTCGTCGGCAACACCGCCATGGACCTCACCATCTCGGAAATCGGTAGCTATCTGGCGTCTTTTGAAATTGGGGAGTCCGGTTACTGCATCCTCGTGGCCGCCGACGGCACCGTGGTGTACCACCCCGATCCCGACCGCATCTTAAACGACAACGTCACACAACTGGACAGCGACATCACCCTCCCAGGAGAGCGCATGGTGGCCGGAGAAACCGGCGTGTCCACGTACTCTTTTGAAGGCACCGACAAGTACATCGCCTACGCGCCGATTCTCTCAAACGGTTGGTCCATCGGCGTCATGATCGACCAGTCGGAAATCGCCGGACAAGTGCGCGAACTGACCTTTGGCATCATCTCCATGTTTGTCGTGGGCACTTTGGTACTGGTGCTCCTAATCGCCCTGATTACCCGCTCGACGCTGAAGCGCGTCCCGTACCTACTCCAGAACATTCAGACGCTCTCCGAAGGCGACTTCACCGTGGCCATGGAAGACCTGTCGTCTGATGAAATCGGTCAAATTGCCGATGCTTTTAACACCGTCAGTGGCAACCTGAAACATGTGTTTACAACAGTGATTCAATCATCTGAAAAGCTCTATCAGTCGTCTGAAGGCCTCGTCGACATCTCAGAGGAATCCACTAAGGCCCTGTCGGAAATCTCGACCACGATTAACGAAATCACCGAGGGGACGGCGTCTCAAGCGAGAGACACCGAGAGCACTTCCGGCGAAGTCAAGGTGCTGGCTCAGGAAATTGAAAAAGTGCTCAAAAATGCCGACGCCATTTACGAAAAAACCGAGGACGCTTTTGAAACGTCTCAAAGAGGCGCCAATACGATTCAGGCACTGACCCAGTACAGCCACGACAGCATGACTTCCATCCAGTCGATTAAAGCCATTTCAGCCGATATGGACAAGAGCTCCAACGAGATTTCGAGCATTGTGGACACCATCAATCAGATTTCAGAACAGACCAACCTCCTCGCGCTCAACGCTTCTATTGAAGCCGCAAGAGCAGGAGAAGCCGGCAAAGGGTTTGCCGTGGTGGCCGAGGAAATCAGAAAGCTCGCCGAGCAGACGTCGGGCTCTACTGAGAGCATTCGCTCGCAGATTATGACGATACAGGAAAAATCCAAGCACGCTGTGGAAGAAACGGAATCGTCTGAACAAATCGTCAAAAACAACGAGGCGATTGTTCAGGAAACCCGTGCGGCATTTGAGCAAATTTCCACACGTCTCAGCGAACTCATCGACATTACGGAAATGACGAAGGAGGACGGGTTGATTATGTCGCGTAAGAAAGACGAAATCGTCGGTCTCGTCAGCTCCATTACAGCGACGGCACAGCAAGTTTCTGCCGGCACTGAGGAGATGAGCGCTTCCACTGAAGAGCAGCTGGCCAGCATTGAGCTGCTCGCAAGCTACACCAGAGATCTCCGCGATATCGCCAAGGTGCTCCAAGACGAGCTCCGCGCATTTAAAATCGAATAACCGGTCTAATCAAAGGCACGCATCGGGCTTTCACTCGGCGCGTGCTTTTTTGCGCCCTTAGAGTGATGTGACGCTTTACACGCCATACCCTTTGAGGTATTCTATACTTGCGACCATCGTCGCAGGAGGTGATGATGCAATACATCGGTTTGTTTTACACAATTGTCGTCATAGCAGTTGGACACAACCTGTACCGACTGTCCCGCAACAGACATAACAAGGCACTCCGCACCCTCGTATTTCAAAACACCTTGTTGTGGCTACTGGCCCTCGTCGCCGCCGCTTACTTTGAAGGCGCTGTCGCAGAGGCCCTCGGCATAGAAACCGATCCCTACTGGGTCCTGGCCATTGCCATTACATCGTGCTGTCTCATGGCGGAAGCCTTTATCATCGGAAAAGCCGAAAAATAAATAGGGTTTGAAAACAGAAGCTCAAGGCGTGCAGAGCACCGGCTCTTCGCGCCGCCAAAACACAGACGCCCTTTGCCGCGGAAAACCCGCTGCTTTATAGAGGGATGTAAACGCTCACATAAAAAAGGCCTAAAGCCACGGATTTACCGTGCTCTAGGCCTTTTATCGTATACTTTTAACGTCCTCCGCGGCCGCCTTGTAAGGCGCGTTTGCAGTTTCACCGGCGTGCCTTTGGGGACACCTCTCGGGCCTTCGCCACTGCACCCCATATTGAGGGTTTAGAACGTTTTGAACCGTTTTTACGTCGTTTTCATGTCGTTTTGATGTCGTTATCATACGGACTAACGCAGCTGTCGTAGATGCGCACCGCTAAAAGTGCCCATCCGGCTGAGCGTTCGACTCATTGAAAACACGCTACACCTTGCTATTGCTTGGGGGAACGGCCGTTTGTACAAGCTTGTTCTCCCCTTTTACAGTTGTTAAATATTAGGGTTTTTCGGCACAAAAGAACCGTCCCCCTTTATTGCATTCTAAAGTACGTATGCGCCTGCATCACCGCCTCTACCGGTTCCACCTTGTCGCTCTCCAGCAAAACCTTAGAAAGCGCCGCTCTGAGGGCCCTTCTAGACGTCATTTTTACAGGTGTGTCAATGAGTGCCGTCATACTTGAAAAATCCCTTTCCAGCAGTTTCAAAGCCTCACCTCTGTCAACAGCGCCGGACTTGAGGTCACTCACATAGTATTCGTAGGCAATGGTCATTTCCTGAAGGGCATCCCACTCCGCTTCGAGACCCGCGTCGTACACGCGCCCAATCACCTCGCGCATCACTGCGAGTTCCACTTCAAGTGCCTCAATAGCCTGCGCCTCTTCCGGTGCCTTGGCAGCATCTGAAAGGCGAACCGTTTGACTTCTAAAGTCGTCCAGTGCCTCTGTGTACACCGCCGTCTGTACGAGCATCTTATCGTAGACGAGGTACACCACCGCAAGTGCCAGTATCAGCACCACCACCCATAAAAACTTGTTCTGTTTCATACAGCACCTCTCTAGTTGTTAGATGTGTAAGAATACGTCTTCGTCAACGTTCTCGGACCGCCCCAAGTGTAATCGTAGATGTTGGAGAGATCGTAGTAAAAACGCACTTTAAAATCGTTGGTGCGCGTCGTGCTGTCCTGCTTGCTGATGCGCCACCACGTCGAGTACTTGTGCCCCTTGCTCTCCAGTCGCTTGTTCGATTCAAGAGAAGAAAGCGCCGCCCGCGGCATGCCGCTGAGGTCGAAAAAATCGTTGCTGATTTTAGCACTCGGATCCGACTTCGTGTAGTTGAGACCGAGGCTCACAGGACCGTAAATCGGAATAGACGTATCGAAATCCAAACTCACATCCACCGACCACGACGTATGCACCGTACCCGTAATCTGATACGACTCGATGTAATCGTATGCGCCCGTGCCGATTTCAATCTTCACATCGCTCACAGAAAAACAAGAGTTGTCCGTGTTTTGATCCGGAAAATCCGTACTCGTCGACCATTCCTTAACCACTTCCAGGACCGTGCCGAAATCCGCCTGACCGTATAGATTTTGCGGCACCGTCACCTCGCGCCTCAACGTCATGTTGTGGTAGACCTTGCCACCCAAATGCTCAAACGTGTAGCGGTACGTGCCGTCGTTGTTATGTTTCGTGCGCGCCAGCGACGGCAACTCCTCCGCCTCAGCAGCAAACACCTTCGAGTACCAGAACGCCGCGTTCTCATCCATTGGCAGCGCGCGCTTTTCACGCATCAAATCGCTGCGGTCCAAAGCCGCCGGATTGAAAATCTCCACAACTGCCAACGCGTTCTCACCTGGCGCCTTCAAATAGAGCTTTAAAACCGACGCCTCCGGCGATACCCGTTTCATCCCATCGTGGTACAACGCCGTATCCGCAATGCGCTGGGAATACGCCATATGTATCACTTCAAAATTCTTATGGCGATCGGAGCCCTCAAAGGCCACTAAGCCCGCACTGGCCGTATTTTTTGCCGATGCTTGAATATCAAATTTCTTATTGAGCCCTTTAATTTTGCCCTGCGCGTTTAAAACGCCGTCGCGATAAGACAGGCGTACATTTTGAGACTTCGCCGCGTACCTATCACCGTCCAATGTCTGCGTCTTTAAACTGGCGCTGTCGGCACTGAGATTTTCCACATACGCTGTCAGAATTACTTCTTTGTCCCTCGGTTGTGCAAACGCCGTCGGAATCATCGCAGCGAGTAAGCACACAACGAGTAAAACACTTGCCACTTTTTTCATTATTGCCCTCCATTAACGTCCAAATTGCGTCCGGATATCCGGACTTTACCAACAGTGAAAACAGGTGGATTGGGCTGAATCAATTGTCGCATCGTTCATATGTATACAGGTGTATTGCCTGTTTTCTCACTTACTAGTCTAACATTTTATTACTTTTTGTCAATATTTAGCGCAAAAAGCCACACCAATAGGACAGCGCCTTTTAGAATGGTCAATTTCAGTGTTTATCGACACAAAAGAACCGTCCCCTAAAGTCGAGAACGGTTGTAGTATTTCTGCTTATGACCACTTTTCAGTCTTGAAAACTCCTCTTCTGTCAATAGGCGCCGCGCACAGTCGCGATGGTACTTTTTTAGCGGCAGTCTGTTGGCGCACAACAGCTCGATAATCTTTACACAGCCCTGCATCGTCTTATAATGTCCATGTCTGTCGGTGCCCTTTCGGCGCACAACCCAATCCCTAGATGTTTGCTTCACCACAAAATCAGATTTACAGATAACAACACCTCCTATGCACAAAACCTTATCCACCTCTAGCATAGCCGATGCTTGTTAAACGCATTAGGGCACTGTGTAAAGTCTTCGTAAGAAAATACACGCGCCTTATTCATTTTCTATTTTTGGAAAATAAAAGGAGATTCCGACACAAAAGAACCGTCCCTCTTGTGCGCGTACAACAGCGTATCCGCTTGAATGAGCACAGCGGACATAGCCGCTTCCGGCTCAATGCGCACATAGCCGTAACTCACACTGACACCGGATTCGTATGTCGAGGCCTCGCGTTCAAACCCCGCCTTAACCGCACAGAGGCGCTTTAACAGCTCCTTCTCCTCACCTGTAAAAACCACTGCGAACTCGTCGCCGCCCCATCGCGCCAGCAGATTTTCATCCACCGAAAAATGCGTTTGAAGCAGTCTGCTGAACCGAACCAAAAACGCGTCGCCCACATGGTGCCCGTGGTTGTCGTTAAGGCTTTTAAAATTGTCGAGATCCATCAGCACCAAATACCGCGTCTCCGCCGATTCCTCAAGTATCGCCAGGTGTTCATTAAACGCCCGCCTGTTGTGCAGTCCCGTGAGCGCATCGTAGTGTGCCGCCTTGTCAAGCGCCGCGTTAACCCGCTCGTAATCCTTTGCAAAATACACGATAATCAAGTAGGCCGTCAACAGAATCAGCGGGATCTGAATCAACCGATCGGCAAACTGCGTCTGCGCCCCGTGGACGGCAATAAGTTCCGGATACCGGTATTCCACCACCTGTACAGCCACAAACACCGCAATCAGCGTCAACACCAAAAAAAGCCGCTGACGCCCTCTAAAAATATACGTAATGGCGAGCAAAATCAAAAAAATGTAGCCGATGGTGTTGTTGGCCGTCCCACCGGAATCCACATAGCCGAAAGGCAAAAAAACCGTGATAACCAAGACAAAGTACCCGAGTACCACCCACCGCCTTTTTTCAGAGGACACCACCGCCCCCAACGTCACAGCAGAAGCCAAAAATAATATCCCCCATTTGATGTTCACCTGCATGGGAAAGTGAATCAGCGTATTCACCACCATATTTAAAAACGATAGCCCCATGGCAAACAGCAACACGCGCTTTAAAAACTTAACTTCAATCTCCCGGTACATGCCCGTTCTCCCCTCTATAGGTTTAAATATATAGTGACATAAATACCCATAAATCGGCAGTTTACACACCTTTGGAACTGCCGTGTAGAGGGATTCCATAGCTGTCATAAAAAAAGTCTAGTGTCCGGTCGCGTTGAGATTTTAACGCCACCCTCATGTGGTGCACACCACTCAAAACCACGGATTGTGCCTTTAGGGACACCTCTCTGCCTTCCACAAATCAAGGCATTCGGCTATTTTGCGCCGTTTTTACACAGCCTTCTGCCGCTTCACGGTAGCCGCCAAAGACACCACCCGCTCAATGTGCAAACAACCGGACATTTAGCCAAGTGAAAACGTGTCACACCTTGCAACCACTTGGGGACGGTTCTTTATTTAAACCGACTGCCCACCTTCTGCAGATGTCTTTTTTGTCAAATATTAGGTTTTTCCGTCTCAAAAGAACCGTCCCCAATAAATCGTTTAATCGACACATACAGATTTGAAAACGACGGCTTCGACACGAGCGAACCGATAAGACAGATGTTGCTGGTCTTTTGGCGTTTCTCAATATCCGCGTAAAACTGAGGCGTCAAATTGCCGCGCTTTAGATGCGGGAATATGTACCACTGTTTCGCTGTAATCAGATGCTTCACCTCAATCCCCGTGCGCCGAATGTCCTCCGTAATGCCGTTGACGAGATCCACCTCAGCCGTGCCGTAGGCGTAGGCCACCAAAATCGTCTTGTCCTTTTGCTTGTATGTGTGAAAAAACTGAATCTTGCCCTTTTGCCCGAGATGTTGCTTGTAATACGTGGTGACGATGTTCTTGCCCTTCACCTCGTAAGCACAGGTCACATAGGGATTCGTATCGATTTTTTTCATCAACTCGTTGTACAGCGCGTCCTTGATAACATCCCTCGGAAGCTTCGTCGTAATCAACACCTTGTCGTAACACTCGAAGCCGAAATCCGTCTCCACCTTTACCGCGTCACCTACCGGCTCAATGTTTTTCACTTCAATAGAGTAACGGATGTCCGAGATGTTTTGACTGAGCTTGTGAATCACCGTGGACACCCCCTCGTCCACAAACAAGAGCTTGTCGCCCTTGATAAACGAATAAATCGTCTCGAGGGTGAACACATTAAACGCGTAGTACGCCTGAAGCGACTCGAGATTGCCGAAACCGTACGACGACAGCGGCGGCGCCAACACCTCGCGAATGGTCTCCAAATTGTGAAACTTTAAAAAATCGCTGAGAGGCAACAGCAAGTCCTCGTGAATCTCTCCGTAGTTTAAGCACTTGTCTCCCGGGCAATAGGCTTGCAACAGCCCTTCCAATCTCGAAAGCTCCTCAATTAGAATCGCCACCTCCTCGTGCGACAGGTGTTCGACCTTTTCATAATGCGCATCGACAAAGTTTCGATACGTGTAGCGCTCAGAATAGCGCACATCCAGTTCCAACAACAGCTCCTTAATCTGCTCGCCAAAGCAAAAAACCGTGCCGAGCTCCACGTACAGATCTTTGCTCACCAGCGTGCGGAAATGTCCGCCGATTTGCTCCTCTTTTTCGAAAACCGTCACTTCAACGCCCTTTTTTTCAAGCAGGTACGCGGCGAGCATTCCGCTGAACCCGGCCCCTATAATCGCTACACGCATGTAACCCCCCTTAGTACAAACGGTCGATATACGCCCAGAGCGGCAAAATCATGTCGCTACCTGTGGCGTTCATATGGTATTCCAGTGGCGAACACATCTGCCCATCGTAGTCGAACACATGGTGCAGGTTGTAATCGCGAATATGTTTTTGCAAAAGCATCTTCAGCCCCGCAAACGCCATCCCCGACTGCACAAAGGGCATTAAAAATGTCAGACAGTAGCGGGTGTAGCCCTCGCGGAGTTGCCCGACGCCCTTCGGTACGTCGGCGTCTTTCAACAAGTGGATGGCGCTGTCGTAGCCCCCCGCCTGAAGCGTTTTCTGTACGCCGTCTAAAAAAGCCTGCTTGTTCCGCTGGTCGTCTTCAAAAAAGCACAGGTGTTTAATATTGAAATCGAGGCCTTGCGCAACCGGCATGGCCACAGCAGTGAGCAAGTCCTCGAAGTTCTCAAACGACAGCTCCTGATAGAGTCTGGAGCAGGCGATTTTGCTCTTACAGTCGAAAATCGTGTACTCGTAAATTGTGCCGGATGTTTCAAACTTGCCGTACGGCGTCGCCCAAAAGAGCCAGCATTCCCCACTGGCCATTGTGCCGAAATCGGGCAGCGGCGCACGGGCAGCAGGTGGTTTCTTTCTCGAAAACTTTAGGCGCCGATCTCTCGTGGACAAATTGTGGCGCTTTAACACATTGTAAACTGCCGATTCGCTCATGTGACACCCGAACTCCTCCAGCAAGAATTTCAGCTCTCTAGGCCCGCGTTTCGGGTAAATCTTCACAAGCGTTAAAATGCTCTCCACCGCGTCTCGACCCGTCTTATTCACCGGCGTAAACTGCTTTTTGACGGGGTCGAGTCCCTCGATACCGCCGGACTTGTAGCGGTTCAACCAACGGTAGTAAAGCGTCCTCGAAATCCCGTACTGACGACAAGTCTCCGAGACGCCAAATTTCTGGCCTTCGGCGATAATTTTAAACTTCTGTTCTCGGTTCACGGCGCCCCCCTTTCGCGTGCCTAACTTTATGAAAAGTTTAACATGGATACTGCATTTCCACAACATGAGAACGTTTGTGAAAAAATTATTTTACTTTAGCTTTCTGTTAACAGTTTGTGACCAAAACGCAAAGAAATCGCACGTTTTCCCAATGTTTATCAATGCGTACACTTGTAAACACTTTGCCAAAGTAAAAAGGGGCTTAAATTTACCTGTTGGCGTCTGTTGCCACTGAAAAATCGGCTTGTTATAATCACCGTAACAGAACCGATTTTTCAAGTTGAGAAGTGGTTCTGCCCTGTAAAAAAATCCACAAAGTCAGTTGCCGGCGGGCTGTTTGTCATCGCGAAGGCCGCCGAATAAAACTTATTGATAAAAACAGTCGACGATTGGGGCTTTTTAAATCCTTTTTGACGGCGACCATGCCGTACGGGCTGTTTCTATAGAGGGTATATGCTAGTGTCCTGTAGCGTTCATAATTAAAAAAACTGCTCATCTACTCTGCATCATTGCGGCGTTAAAATCTCTCGACAATGTCCCGCATTGTCGTCGATCTTTTGCCTTGCACTGATACAGACTATCTGACATTTTTAATTAAATCTCAACGCTACAGGACACTAGTGTTTCTTGTATTTAGGAGAGGGGTGACCGTGTGAGTGAACTCAAAATTTTTTCAATCCAAAAGAACATTCATGAAGACAACAAAAAAGTAGCCGACGAAAGCCGAGCGGCACTGCGCGAAAAGAACGCCTTTTTAATCAACGTCATGTCGTCGCCGGGCAGCGGCAAGACCACGACTTTGGTGCGCACCATTGAAGCGCTGAAAAGCGACATGGCCGTCGGCGTCATCGAAGCCGACGTGGATTCCGACGTAGACGCCAAGACCGTCCAAGCGGCAGGGGCAAAAGCGGTTCAAATGCACACTGGCGGGTTGTGCCATTTGGACGCTACAATGACTCGTGCCGGTATTGACGAACTGGGCATCGACGATTTGGATCTGGTGTTTCTCGAAAACATCGGCAACCTCATCTGTCCGGTGGGCTACGACACGGGCGCGATGAAGAACATCGCCATACTCAGCGTACCGGAAGGCGACGACAAGCCGCTGAAGTACCCGATGATCTTTGCAAAAGTCGACGCACTGCTCATTAACAAAGTGGACACCATCGAGCACTTTGACTTCGACATGCCGCTGCTGGAAAAGCGCGTGCGCAAATTGAACCCAGACATTGAAATCTTTGCGATTTCAGCGAAGACCGGCGAAGGCATAGACGTCTGGGCAAACTGGATTAAAAAACAAATGGGGCGGGGGTAACCATGGCTAAAAATCAACAAAAAACCAACTTCAACAAATCCGAGCGCTTTAACTTTGCGCTGAATTGGGCAGATGTCGACGGTAGACCTTACCGTCAGGAAATTCTCGATCTTGCCAATAAAATCGGCAGAACCAAAGCGGGCAGCAGCCGCGAGGCCATTCCATTCGGACCGGAATACTACGCGCTGGAGCCGATTCTCACACCGTATCAGGCAAAAATCGCCCTCCATGTGGCGTTTAGAGAAAAAATGAGCGCCGAGGCCATTGCCAAAGCCGCCGGGGAGCCGCTAAACAAAGTTAAAAAGGCCCTCGATCACTTGGCGTGGACAGGGGTGACGTTCTGGAACACTGTCGACGGCGTGGACATGTACTGGCACGACATCTTCGTACCGGGCCACCTCGAGATGATTAACAACAACAGAGAACTGGTGGCAAAGCACCCGGAAGTGGCTGAGGCCTTCTACTACTTCGGCAGCAAAAAGGGCCCTATGGCCGCCGGCATTATGCCCATCGGCGCCGGCCCGATGCGCGTTTTACCTATTGAACGCTCCATCGACGGCAACTCGCGCAAAGCGTCTTACGAAGAACTTTCAAAACACCTTGAAGAATCCGACGTCTTCTCTGTATCCGACTGTTCGTGCAGAACGTCGAGAGAGGCCATGGGCGAAGGTTGCGGTCACTTAAAAGAAGAGATGTGCATCCAGCTGGGCCACGCGGCGGAATACTATATTAAAACCGGCAGAGGCCGTGAAATCACAAGGGAAGAAGCCTACGAAATCATCCGCAGAGCGGAAGACAACGGCCTGATGCACTCCATTCCCAACCTCGACTCACCGGGACACACACACGCCATCTGCAACTGCTGCGGCTGCGGCTGCTACGCCATGCGTTTGGCCAACGAGTACCTCAACAACGACATCGTGCGTTCCAACTACAAGTCGGTGGTGGACGAGAGCAAGTGCGTCGCCTGTGGCGAATGTGTAGACGTGTGTCCGACCAACGCTCTGCGCCTCGGTCAAAAGCTCTGTTCAAAGACGCCGCTGGACGAAACCGTGACCAAAGTGACGCCGCGAAACAGCGCGTGGGAAGAAGACAAGTGGAACAGCGACTACCGCGTCAACCGCAAAAATACCCTCGATTCCGGTACGGCACCTTGTATCACCAAGTGTCCGGCACATATTCCGGTACAGGGCTACGTCAAACTGGCGTCTCAAGGCAAGTACACCGAAGCCCTTGAACTGATTAAAAAGCACAACCCACTGCCTGCTGTCTGCGGCCGTATCTGTCCGAGACTGTGCGAAGAAGACTGTACCCGCGGCGACATCGACGAAGCCGTGGCAGTGGACGACATCAAGAAATTTATCGCCGAAAAAGACCTTGAAACAGGGACGCGATTTATTCCTAAAAAGCGCCACGACTACAGCGATAAGAAAATCGCCATTATCGGCTCTGGCCCATCGGGGCTCACTTGTGCCTACGACTTGGCACTGGACGGCTACGATGTGACCATCTTCGAAAAAGAAAAGCGCATGGGCGGCATGCTCACACTGGGCATCCCCTCTTACCGACTTGAAAAAGACGTGCTCGAAGCGGAAATCGACGTCATTCGAGAGATGGGCGTCACTTTTGAAACCGGTGTGGAAGTGGGCGTCGACGTGACCCTTAAAGACCTGAGAAAAAGAGGGTTCGACGCGTTCTACATCGCCATTGGCGCGCAGTCCGGCAGAGCGCTGGGCATCGAAGGGGAAGACGCAGACGCCGTGTTCAGCGGTGTGGACTTCCTCAGAAAACTCAACCTCGGCGAAGACACCGGCGTCACCGGAAAAGTCGTGGTCATCGGCGGCGGCAACGTGGCCATCGATGTGGCACGTAGCGCCACCCGTCTCGACAGCGTGTCTCAAACAGACCTCTATTGCCTAGAGGCGAGAGACCACATGCCGGCACACAAAGAAGAAGTCGACGAAGCACTGGAAGAAGAAATCGGCATCCACAACGCTTGGGGCCCTGTGCGCATCCTCACAGAGGGCGGTCGCGTCACAGGCGTCGAGTTCAAGAAATGCCTGTCCACTTTTGACGCTTCAGGACGCTTTAACCCGATATTTGACGAAACCGACACCAAAGTGGTGCCATGCGACCACGTCCTGCTCTCTGTAGGACAGACATTTGCCTACGGCAACCTACTCGCCGGCGAATCTGTGGACTTATCGCCACGCGGCACAGTGGCCGTGCACCCAGTTACCCTGCAATCGTCTCGTGAAGACATCTTCGCCGGCGGCGACGTGGCCAGTGGCCCTAGACTCGCCATCGACGCTATTGCAGCAGGGAAAGAGGCGGCAGTCTCCATTCACCGATTCGTTCAAAACGGTCAGTCGCTGATTTTCGGCAGAGACAACCACGCCTACAAGATGTTCGACAAAGACAACCTCGATGCCGGTATCGACTACGACGGCACGGCGCGTCAAAGAATCGACCACGTCGACGGCAAGGTCTCAAAAACGACGTTCAAAGACCTCCGCGGTATCTTAACAGAGGAGCAGATTCAAAAAGAGACGGCGCGCTGTCTCGGCTGTGGCGCCACCAAAGTGGACGAATACCTCTGTGTCGGTTGCGGCGCTTGTACACTGCGCTGTAAATTCGACGCCATTAAACTGGAGAAAGTCCACGACGTCAAAGGCTACGAAATCGACGACTTGCCAAAAGCAGTGCTCAAAAAGGCGTTGACCCGAAAGGCCAAAATTACACTGAACAAAATCAATCCGTTCTCTGAAACGCGATAGACCATCACCCATAGGGAAAGGCGCCACCGCCTTTCCCCACTATGAAAGAGAGTTAAAGCATGCACGAACTCGGTATCGTCTACGAAGTGATTAAAATCGTGGATCACTTCGCACTTGAAAACCAACTGACCAAAGTCGATAAAATCGTCCTGGAGATTGGCCAGCTGTCGCAAGCAATTCCTCGATTTATCGAAGAATGTTATCCGGCGGCCGTCAGCGAGACGGCTTATGAAGAGACACAACTGGAAATCGTCACGCTACCGGCAAACGGCTGCTGCAACGGGTGCAACGCGGTGTACAACATCGTCGAACACCGCAAAGTATGTCCGTCGTGTGGCGGCGAAGATTTCAAACTGCTCTCCGGTCAGGAATTTAATATTAAAGAGATTGTGGCGTATTAAAGAAAGGGGTAAACAATGGGTTTTTTATATGAGGGGATCACCTTGCAAAGCTTCTTTGCACTAATTTGTTTTATCGCTGTCCTTCTTTTTGTGAATGAAATAACGAGGCGTTCAAAAGGCGTCTCCATCGCCGTGTACTGCGTGATGCCGATTCTACTCGCCATTGGCGTATTCTGGGGGCCTCTCGGTTCGCCGACGGGGAATACGTGGTTTGGCTGGGTTAAGGTCGTTTCCGCACTGGCAGGCGTCTACGGTTTTATGCTCATTCGCTTCACCAAGTTGGGCGACCGCAAATTCGCGGCGTACTTCCCAGTGACCATCCTGTCGCTGAACATCGCCGAGGCGGTTTACAGAGAATTTGAAATCTACGCAACTTACAAGACGCTCACAGTAGATGCCGGCGGCATCCTCGTTCTCGGAGGCACTTGGAACTTGCTCAACGCCGTCGCAGGGATTTTGACCATTGTGACACTAACGGGCTTCGTGGGCATTCGCGTGTCGAGAGACCGCAGCCGCGACATGGTGTGGCCGGACATGACTTGGATGTACGTCGTGGGCTACACCCTTTGGAACTTCGCCTACGTGTACAACTGCATCTCCACCCGTTCCATGTACGCGGGTTTCGGCATCCTCATCGCCGCCATTATCGCCGAATACGTCTTCAAACGCGGCGTATGGCTTCAACACAGAGCACAGATTCTGTCGCTCTACGCACTTTTTTCACTGTCGTTTGACTATCAGTCGGCATCTTACTTCAAAATCTTGCCGACGTACTCAGAATCGGCACTGCTCATCGTCAGCGGCCTGGCGTTTGCCTTTAATGTCGGCGTCTTCGCCTACATGCTCTACACGATGAAAAAGCGCCGTATCAACCCGCTGAAACAAGAACTCTACACACACACAGCGGCTTACAAACGTACCATCGCGGACAACAACTTGTAGCACGTCGCCCCGCCGGATCACACTGGCGGGGTTTTTTACACGCCTAATTTGTCATTTAATTGTACGGAGGCCTAGCATGCATCTCTACACTTTAGGCGACTGGACACTGGTATTTGATACAGAATATCGGGTCATCAAAGATGCAACAACACTGGTGGTGCTCAGTCAACACAGCACCACCCTCGTCGTCGCCAGCCTAAAAGGGACTGATTTCTGTATTGAAACAGCCACCTACGGCATGACCTACACCTACATCGTAGAAGAACGACTGGTCAAATTTCTGTCTGAACGTGGCGATTAGCCACCCAAACCACAAAACCCACTGAGCAACGCTGCGTACAGTGGATTGGCTCCCCTACGCTTTGATGGGGTGACTTTATTTTACACTCAAATGATAAAAGAGGTTGTAAGCCGGAATAAAACGACTTGTAACCTCTCTTTTTATTAAAGATCAATTTCAATGAACTTCTTTTTAAAAGCCCCATAAACCAATACCTGTGATATGCCAAAATGAATTTTTTAGAAGACTATCAAAATCAGACAATCGTGAAAAACGGCTATTATAAAGATGGCTTTTCACTTAACACAATCAGTTGTCGAGTTTATTGTAACCTATCCCTGAAGTGCATCAATTATCGCTTTTGCTCTGTTGGTTCTTTCTGTTATAAAGAAATTTTTTCAATCCCATTTTACCAGCAACAAAAATAATTAAAGTCAATATAATAATGTAAATATAGTTAAGATCAATCTTAAAATACGCCAATAACTTAAATGTCAAAGCAAAGATTGCTGCAAACACTATTGCATCAATATAATAAGTGAGAAAATTGCATAATTTATAACCGTTGATTTAACAAGTTTTTAAAGAAACAAAAAGGAAACTTCACCCCAAACGTCGAATTATATAAGTGGCAGCAAACACAATCCAAACGAAGGAGGAAGTTTCCACTTATGTATATTCGACAAACATGTCTATTTTCCTTTGAAGAAATTATGAACTTTCAGCAAGAAACGAAATTGGAATTAATTCTTGCTCAGATCAACATCTCACCTTTGGTTGCGGCATTATCTAAACAGAGTCATTTGAGAGGTCCAAAAGGTTACAGAGTCGCACCGATGATTTACGCATTAATTGCTAAGCAAATTCTGAGAATTTCGACCACCAGCGAGTTGGTGAGACAGTTGAAAGAGAACCCAGTGTTACGTTATAACTGTGGTTTTGAGGTGTTATCCAAAGTACCATCAGAAGCCACTTTCAGCAGATTCGCAGATAAGCTGTCAGAATCAGATGCGTTGCTGAAACTATTCGGTGATTTAGTTGTTCATGCTAAAGAATTAGGAATTGTTGATGGTAGTCATATTTCAATAGACTCTACTAAGGTAGATGCTTTCGAAGCCTCAAAACCAAAGAAAGATATTGTAGATGACGGCACCAACCCAAACTGGGGAATGAAGCGCGATACTCACGGTAATAACATTCGTTGGTTTGGATGGAAACTTCATATCCTGAGCGATTCATACAGTGAATTACCACTTTCAGTTATGGTAACACCAGCGAATGTTCATGATGGAACAATTGCAGTTCCACTGATTGAAGAGTTTCTAAAGCAGTATAGAGATCTGTTTAGACCATTGTTCTATGCGATGGACTCTGGATATGATTATAATTCTGTCTATGATGCAGTAATAAATCACTTTGAAGCTACTCCAATCATAGCCTACAACCCAAGAGGCAGTCACGCCGCCCCAGAAGGGTTAGATGATGAGTTTCATCCAGTCTGTTCTGGTGGTTACAAACTCGTTTATTGGGGGATTGACGGCGATTACATGAAATTTAGATGTCCACAAGTACTGGGGAAATGTAACTGTCCACATGGGAGTGCATGGTGTTCATCAAGCAATTATGGTTATACGCTCAAGATAAATCGTAAAGAAAATCCAAGACAAATCGGATATCCGTTAAGATCATCTGATCAATGGAAGACTCTATACAACAAGCGAACTTCTGTTGAACGTTGCAACGGTCGACTAAAGACGATTTTAAATTTGAATTCAATCCGGTCTAAAGGTATCAAGAAAGCAACTGTTCATGCGTTGTTAAATTGCATTGCGTTGGTTGCAGGAACCATCGCTTCAAAAGTTAAAGTAAACAGAAATGAGGAACTCTTAGTAGCATAATGAACAACAAAAGATTGAAATTTGAAAGCATGGCAGGGGCTGTTACTTAGGATTAAGCCTTTTTCTCAAATTATCGAGTTAATTATGCAAGAGTCTCAAGTAAATGTTTCTTTCATAAAATTTTCACCTCCAACTTTAATTGAGTTGACTCAACTTTCCCACCCCAAATTCTACGTCAGTTTACATCACTCATTAAAAATCCATATTTTCGATGAACCTACAAAGAATTCAAGTCGATGCTACTACATTTTAACATTTCATACACCCCCTTTCAACAACAAGATTGTGAATATTCAGACACATAGACTCCAAGACACATGATGCGTCTTCGCTTTCAGATCCCTATACACCGATAACAACCTTCTCAAAGGCTTTTTATCATAGCATAGAAGCGTTCTAAAAACTGCGAATCTCCCTATAAAAGCACGTCCTAAATCCGCTTACATCAAATACCGGTAAACGCCTCGCCATTTTTACACAAATGGTAAATTTTATAGGATTCTGTCTCAAAAGAACCGTCCCCAAAAGCATATTTTAAAATAAATTTTCGTAAATGGGATTAAACACACGACAGCTGGGTATACGTGCAGATGCAAACAACTTTAAAAGGAGGTACTTATGAAAGATTATCATGAAGCGATGGACGTACTATCAGAAGAAACAAAAGACTTTACCCGAGCCCTCAACAGCTTGAGAGAAGAAATCGAAGCTGTCGACTGGTACAACCAACGGGTCGATGCATCAGGCAATGAAGCGCTAAAAGAAATCATGGCGCACAACAGAGACGAAGAAATCGAGCACGCCTGCATGACCATCGAATGGCTCAGACGCAACATGCCCGGCTGGGACGAACAACTCAGAATGTACCTGTTTACAGAAGGCTCCATACTGGAAGTAGAAACATCCGGTCAATCAAATAACGAAAAAGCCGATGGCGGTTTGGCCATTGGCGATCTTAAAAAATAAGCGTATCTAACTGTAGAGAACAAAGGAGGTCAAGAATGGATATATTAAAACGTGAATTGGCACCCATCTCAAAAAGTGCTTGGAAAGAAATAGACGCTCGAGCAGAAGACGTATTGTTCAGCGTTCTATCGGCTCGCAGAGTCGTCAATGTAAACGGCCCGAAAGGCTGGGACTACACCGTCCTCTCCGAAGGTCGACTCGATGTAAGCGAACAAAAAGACAAAGCCGTTAAAACCGGCGTTTACAGAGTAAAACCGCTCGTAGAAGCACGTGTTGAGTTCGAACTAAATAAGTGGGAGCTGGACGACATCACAAGAGGTGCAAAAGACATAGCACTGGATGCCTTAGAAGACGGCGTCAAAAAACTCGCCCTATTTGAAGAAGATGCCGTGTACAACGGCTTTAAAGACGGGGACATCCAAGGTCTAAAAGCCGTCGCCGAAACAACCTTGTCTTTTGGGGACACAGGTGGCAAAGTTCTCGAAGCCCTTTCCCAAGCGATTTTAACACTCAATCAGGCGTATGTTAAAAAGCCGTACACACTGATTGTGGGGAAAAAAGCCTACAAACAGCTAAACACCTTGCACGACGGCTGCCTTTTAGCAGATGTGGTCAAAACCCTTATCGGCGGCGACATCGTCTATTCCGAAGTACTTGAAGGCGCGCTACTGGTACCGTACAACCACGAGGACCTGGAGCTGACAATCGGCCAAGACTTCTCAATCGGCTACGAGCACCATACCGATCAAACCATCACATTCTTTATCACCGAATCGTTTACCTTTAGAGTCCTCGACCCGGCTCTAATAGTCGCTTTTGAATAAACACACCCACCGGCACCGATGCTCTCGGTGCCGGTTTTTTTATCTCAAAAGCTTTAAAAAAAGCCAGAACCCCCTTTACATATATGGTAAATATTATAGGATTCTGTCTCAAAAGAACCGTCCCCAAAATGTCGTTGACATATATAGATGCCCAATATATAATCATATATAGATATTCTATATATAAAGGAGATACACATATGCGCATTGATAAAAGTCTGCTATCAGGAAGTACCACCACCTTATTATTAAAGCTGCTGCAAGAAAAGGATATGTATGGCTATGAAATGATTAACACGCTTTCAGAAAAATCAGACCATACTTTTGATTTAAAGGCAGGAACAATTTATCCGATTTTGCACACTCTTGAAAAAAAACAATTTGTTAAGTCGTATGAGCAAAAAGCAGATAATGACCGAGTTCGCAAATATTATCATCTTACAGAAAAAGGGGAAAGGCTGTTGCTAGAAAAACATCAGGAATGGATTGCCTATTCTAAAGCGGTAAACAAAGTTTTAAATGGAGGCCTAAATTATGCAAGAATTTAGTTCAATAAAAGAATATTGCAAAAAAATATGTGAACAAGTTCGGTGGAAAAAGGCACGACCACTTATATCAAAAGAAATAGAAAATCATCTGTATGACCAATCTAATGCCTACATGTCAACGGGTGATGATGAAACCTCTGCAACAAAAAAGGCAATAATGCAAATGGGCGATGCGGTTACCATAGGACAAGAACTTGATAAAGCCTATAAACCAAAACCACAATTTTTTATGATAACATTAACCATTCTTTTTATGTTAGTTGGCCTATCAATAAATTATTTCATCGAGACCTCTGTCGATTCGTCTAATACCTTTAGTACGCTGCCTTATGTTTTAGGTTTTGGTGTTTTTATACTTTGCTACTTATCTGATTTCTCCATTTTAGCTAAATACCCTAAAACGCTATATACCGCTATTTTAGTGACTTCGATCATTGCTTTAATTGCATCCACAAAAGCGAACAACGCAGTTGTTTGGATTAGAATTTTAGGTATTCATTTTTCACCATTTTATTTATCACTGATTTTTCCACTTGCCTTTGCCTTATTTGCTTATAGTATGAGGGATAAAGGAAAAGTTGGTGTTTTATTAAGTGGGATCGCCTATCTGCCTTTTGCAATCATATTAACAGTTGCCCCATCTTTTTCGGGTTTTATCATTTACACAATGACCGCTTTACTGGTTCTTTGTTTTACAATATGTCGCGGGTGGTATGGTATTCCTAAAAAACAAGGTCTTATGGTCGTTTTAATGCCCGCCTTCATATTTTCAATACTATTATTGGCTCGGCTACTTAGAAGTCCCTACGCTTTAAATCGCATTAATAGTCTTTTCAACCCAGAACAAGACCATTGGGGCAGTGGCTACTTATATTATGTAATAAGAGATATTTTATCGCAATCCGTTCTCTTCGGAAAAGGTCATTCTTTAAATGTTACAGAAAGATTGCCCAATATTAGCACAGATTATTCTCTTGTTTATTTAGTTCATCAGTTTGGATTTGTAATAATGGTTGTTCTTGTACTGCTTCTCGTGATTTTTTCAGTGTTTGGAATCCATAAGGCGTTAAAAGAAAAAAGTTTGTTGGGAGGAGTCGTTTCTTTAACAATCATATTAACATTTGTTATACAAGCCTTTTTTTATTTGATTTCTAATCTTGGATATGGTTTGTTTTTTTCTACTTCATTACCCTTTATTTCTTATGGTAATGTGAACCTTTTAATTAATTCAGCACTCATTGGATTTATGCTCTCTGTTTTTCGCACAGGCGATATATTCAGTGACCATACTCTCGTCCAAAAGTCTTCAAGCAGAAGGCCTATATTCACATATCGAGACGGCAAATTAATTATAGATTTTAAAGCATAGTCTACATCACTTATGATGGAAGAGGCACCGTGCCTAAACGTTAAACAGAAAGCCATATTCAATTGAAGGCACGTGAAGCCAATAAAGCGAAGTGATTGTACTGAAGACTCACCTCTTGAAGTCGATGAGCGTGCATTCAGATGGCTGCTTGACGGATTAAGCATTAGAGAACGCCATGCGCATAAACCGTTAAATTGCCAAGCAAGCACTAGAAATAAAAGCTTTACAAGCAACAGGGAATTTTGAAGGGTCACTAAAAAACGACGCTTCAGTTTGCCCTGTAACGGCTTCTTATAAATTTTATGCCCCGTATTCCATACAAGGGCTAATTTCCTGAAATTGCCCACAAAAGTGATTTAGTCATTTTTGCATTAAAAAAACAAATAACCCGCCAATATCCCATCTCTGTTCGGTGCTTTTCCGATGCTAGAGACCTTCTTGGTGGGTTTCACTATCCATATTAGTGAAACCCACCACATTGTGATGAGCTCTTCATTTATCTATTAGAATAATATTTTTGATTCCTGCTTGTTGGCTTGTCAGGAAGGGTCATTTTGAGAAGACCTCCTTTAATTAAAGGATTATAGCCTCATTATCTTGGTTGGTGTCTTGGTTGGTACCTTGGATGGTCAATGGAATAATTGTCTTAAACACATCACCTTCAATAAATTCAGGATTGACACCTGAGTATATCTTGTTGTATTTATAAATGTTCCTGACTCCTGACCCAAGTTCATCAACACATCCACTTATCTCACCTTTTTTTTGATTTTGGCATGATTTTCTTCATATTTGAAGAATGACGTTCCATTTTTAAAAAAATCTCGTATCAAGAAATTTAATGTTTGCGGTGTTCCCTTTAGTTCTGTTTGTTATAAAACAAAAAAATAACCCACCAAGTGGCTTGATCATCATAATCAGGCAACTAAGTGGTGCAACGCTAGTGCTCAAAAGAACCGTCCCCAAAAAAATCCCGCCATGTTAGGCGGGATTTAAGTTAAAACAATGCGCTTCCAAACAACACCGTCAGCGCAAAAATAATAATAAAAATGAAGAACAGACCCTTGGCAATGGATGTGCTCACTGACTCCACACGCCTAAAGCCAAAGATGCCGGCAATAATTGAAATCACTAAAAATACAACTGCCCATTTAAGCATCGTCAACTCCTTTCATTCGTCCGTTTTCGTTTACTAGAAGCTGTCAAGCCACGCCTTGATTTCCTTCTCAGCGTCTTCCTTCGTCTTTCCGTACTTTTCTTTAATCTTGCCGATTAATTTATCTTTAGAACCGTCGATGTATGCCACATCGTCATCAGTGAATTTTGCCCATTTGGTCTTAACAGTTCCTTTTACTTGTGTCCATTTGCCTTCTAAAATATCTGTGTTCATCGTATTGGCCTCCTTATTAAAATCGTTTTACAATTAGAGTACAACCGTCTGTTGTGTCGAACGGCTAAAATAGAATACACTACTTATCTACCCGAGCTGTGATGATTTTAAACGTGGCGTCGTTGCAAACACAAGTGAGTCCCCAGTGTACCCACTGTTATTACATACCTAGAGCGATTTTAAATGTTTTGTAACAACTTTTTTCATTAGAAATATCCGACTTCCGTGCGGCTAGACGTTGTACCCTATGAAAGGCCTCATTAGCCCGCTATTTTGGGGTATTTTACAACCGCTGTTCAAACCGCACGTCAACGTACAAAACCCCGGCGCATACGCCAGGGTTCCATATTTGGTAAATTATATAGGATTCTGTCTCAAAAGAACCGTCCCCTTTAGAACATTAATGCGTTGAGCAGTGCCAATACCTCACCGTGTGTCACGGTTTCCATGGATTTCACCACTTCACGCGCTTCTTCATCGCTACCGATAATCGGCAACAAACGGTTGTAGACGATGTTCAGCTCTTGCACTGTAAGCGCTTTGTCGTAGCCGAATGTGCCGTCGACATAGCCGTTGACGATGTCTCTTGCCTCAGCAATAGCCACAGCGCGCACTTGGCTTTCAGTGCCTTCATCTGTAAAAGTATTTGACGCTTCTACGTCTTTTCTATAAAGCCCCAACGTCTTGGTCACGTACTCGATAAACGCCCCTCTAGTAATCGCTTCGTCAGGGTCAAATGAGCCGGTACCTGTCACAATGAGTCGAGACGCCATGTCGTTGATTTGGTCTTCGTAGGCGTGTCCCTCGGCGACTTCGAGTTTCACCGGGTTGTAAATCAGCGCGTACTCTGAATTGGTCAGGCTGTTGACACGCACCTGCTGCTTGCCGTTTTCATCAATGGTGATGACTGTCGGTACGTGCTCGTAAGTGCCGTCGGCATTCATCACGACGCCTGTGGTGATTTTTTCTACTTTTGAAAAAGAAAATGTTCTCGGCACATAGGTGCTGAAATTCTCTATGCGGGTCTCTGCTGTGCCGTTGGTCACTGTGACGCCTACCGCTCTCGGCTCGCCTACCAGTGTGTGACCACTTGCCTTTGCCACGGTGTTCAGCGCTGTTAATCGCTCGTCTGAAAGCTTACGGATATCGAGGGCAACGGCGACATTTAGAGCCGTTTCACCTGTGAGAATGTCCACGGCGTCGAGTTTAACATCGTAGCGGAAGTTCGGCGTGTTGAGTCCGAAGGTGTACCCACCCTTGACCATCTCAGAAACAGTTTCGCCGCTTAAAGCCGCTTGTGTTACGTCTCCGACGTTATTTACCGGTACTTCGACCAGTTTGTCCACATCGTCTTTCTCCGCGTCACGCTTTAATTTCGAGCGAATCATCGCTTCGTTGACGACGATGTCTATACGTCTTTCACCGGCAACTGTTTTGACTTGAATGGTGCCGGCATTTTGCGTTGTGCCGTTAACCACAATAGTGACGCCTGAATCCGTGTCATCGGCATCGTCCTCCGGTTCAGGCGTTGGTGTGGTTGGGGTTTGTCCCTGACCGAATGCCGCCACTTTGACAACAGCATCGTATGTCGAAAGGTATGTGACATACGCTTCTTCAATCGTGCTTACAAGCTCCGTTACGGTGTTAAACACATCAGTATCTTGGTCAGCACTCCACGCCTTCAGTGCTTTTAAGCCGTCATAAGCGCGATTATACTGCGAAAGCACCGCTTCTTTTTGTGCCGCTGTTACCCACTTCTGTTCTTTTGGCACGTTTTTACCGTCAGTGCTCACTGCGAGGGCATCAATGTCTGCCTTTTGCGTTTCAAGTGTCGCTAAAGCCTCATCAATAGCTTCGATTTCGCTAGGGATAAGCTCGTCTGTTCCCACTTGCATCGCCCCTTCAAAGGCGGTTTGGGCTGTTTTAAGTGCCGTCTGAGCACTTTGCCAGTTGGCATCTGCATCGCCTACATGTGCCGTTTTAAACTGCTGCGCTGTTTCCACAGCCGCTTTTATAGCGTCGTACGCCGATTGGCTCACAAAGTGATGCCCTTTTAAAACATTGTCCGTATGTGTCTCTACGAGAATGCGCGAAAACTTCGCTTCGACGGTACCCAGTAGTGTGTCGAAGCTGTCCTCTGTGGCGAGCCCATTTGTCCCCGCCGGCGCATTTTGTACTGAGGCACTGTACAAGTTAGTGTACGATGCGTTAAGCGCACTAAATGCGCTCGCTGTCATTTGAATCGCATTAAACGTATCGCCAGGATTAAGTACCCAAGCTTTTAAATCGCTTAAAAGCGACGTCATTTGTGTGTGAAGTCCCAACAGCTCTTGCTTCTTATCCGCTGTGATCCACTTGTCTTCTACCGACACATCGGTACCGTCTACACTGACCACGAGGGCTTCAATGGCCGCTTTCTGGTCAGCTGCAGCTTGTTCCATTTGATTGATTGTGTCAATGTCGTCTGCCATAACGCTAAACGACCCTTCGTGCATCGCCCCTTCAAAAGCCAGTTTGGCATTTTCAAGAGCGGTTTCTGCACTTGTCCAATCAGCGTCTGTATCGCCTGCATGCGCCGTTAAAAAGCTCTGTGCTGTTTCAAGAGCACTTTTCATGACATCGTATGCCGCTTGATCCACATAGTAGTGGCCTGTGAGAACCTCTTCAGAATCTGTTGAAACAAAGATGCGCGACCACTTTAAGTTTGCCGCATCGTAAAGGGTTTTCAACGACGCTTCTGTAGGTAAGACGATGCTGCCGTACGGCGCGGCGTTAAAGGTTGAAGTGACGAAGTCAAATGCTTCAGACTCTTTATTTCGCCAACTGGAAACACTCATCCCCGGCCAGTTACCTGTAAAATCTAGGCTGTCGTTGACGACTTTTAAGGCGTCTAGCTTGGCAAGCACTGCCGTCTTTTGATCTGCTGTCAGCCACTTTTGAGTGCTCTCCACCTCTGAACCGTCCACACTGGTCACAAAATCTGTAAGCTGTGTTTTGTAGTTTTCAATTCTGTTGTTGGAAGAGTTGACACTGCTTTGACCCGTGTAGCCATTTTGAACACGCCAAAGACTGCTTTCAATTCTTTCAAGCTTCGAAAGGGCACGATCCCAGTCCAATGTAGAACCATCATCTGGATGCCTATACACATATTCTGATTCAAAACTGTGTAAGTCCATCTGTATCATGGACATATCATCCATGCCACCAAAATCATCTGAGGGCATGAATTCCTCTGTTGTCCAGTAGTCGCTCCCATCGCCTCCAGATCGGATACTTGAGATACGACTGCTAAGGCTATGGTACTTACTCATTACGCTACTTTCGGTAGCCCCTTCGGCATGACCGACGGGAATGCCGGCAAAGACCATCAAAAGCGCAAGTGTGCTCGCTATTATCTTTTTCATCTTTCCTCCTATTGTTTTTTTCTTTCTGTTTTTTGCTTTATAAGTGTACCATACCCAAATAATCATTACAATTATTTATTTTGTTAGATTTATTTCTTTTAGTTTACAGTTTATTTTTATAAATTATGGGTAACAAGTGCCCTCGGTCAACTATGGTGCAACGATAAAAAACCCATTGCGGGGGCAATGGGTTTTCTATTTTTGGTAAATGGATGGGATTCTGTTTTAAAAGAACCGTGCCTCAAAGTCGAGTGAGGATTTGGACAAATCTCTCTCAACAAAGAAGAGGTGGGGTTCATTTAGAATCCCACTTCGATTATTGACTTAGAGCCTGACTTTGAACTAGAAAAAAGCATCTTGAGTCATAAATACTCAAGATGCTTTTCTGCTATTAACACTTTTTTATAATTTTATGGAGTTACTAAACCTTCAAAAGTTGTTTTAGCATTACCTAAGTCAGTAGTCGCTTGTTCAACTTCTATAATAGTTGAAGTTCCTGTAGTAGCTACGCTATTAGCAGATGTGATTGCAGTTTGGTAGTCTGCTTTCGCTGGAGCTGGATACTCACCAGAATTATTACCTTCAATTGCATTATCATGTTGCGTTTGTGCAGCAGCAACAGCGTCTGTCAAAGTTTGAATCTTCGCTCTTTCAGCAGTGATTACTGCAGCTCTATTAGAGATTCTTTGTGTTAAATCTGTTTTAACAGTACCGTCATTTAAATTAGTTACTTTAGTTTCAGCATCGAGTTTTAAACCTTCAGCAGTTGTAACGCCAGCGATAGTTTCTAATGATGCTTGTTCGTATGCTACAACTGCGTTTGTAGCAGCAACTTCAGCAGCAGCATTAGTCGCATCTACTTTAATTGTTACTTCTTGATCAGCAATTGACAAGATACCATTTGCTGGAGTAGCTTTATCAGTCACATTACCTGGAAGTGGATAGCCAACCTTAATAGTTTTCTCTCCAGCTTCAGAATCTTGAATAGCTACTAGAGTACTACCAGTGATTTCAAGAACAACTCTTGTATCATTTTCTTCCATTACTACATGGAAATCTCCAGCGTTGTTAGCGCCTGTTCCAAGAATTACACCAGCAGACGACTTAACGATTAACTGGTTAACAAAATTACCTTGTACTGGTTCAGTAAATGTGAACGCAATTTTGTTATTAATAACTACATCGTTTGCTTTATATTGTTCTACTTTTTTCAACTCTGGTCTAATTTTATCTACTACGCCAACATCAGCTTGTGTAGCAGCTAAATTTTTACCATAGATATTTGTAATACTTGTTGGACCTACAGTTTTGATAGTGTAGATTTCAGCATTAGGCTTGATATCACTGCCAGTTGTAAACTCAACTGTTTTACCATCAGAAAGAACTTTCGCATCAACAAAGTTTGTTACTGCTGAGTTACCTTCAAATACACCAAATACTGATGGTGCTACATTTTTAATAGCTGTATCAAACGTGACTCTTATTTTGTTAACAGCAGTTGCTTGAGCAGAACCCGTAACAGTTAAGTCTGCCGTATTACCCTTACTTGCTGTATTCCCTACAGTTCCAATCATGTTTCCTGCAACATCTTTAACTGCATATACAGTGATCATACCTGGGTCAACTAGTGAAGCTTCCTTATAAGTGATAACTACGCTCTTAGCATCAGAAGCTGCTTTAGCAGAAACCGCTTTGCTGTCAGCGCTTAATGGTTTACCAGCAATTTGGTAGTTACCAAGATTTTGAATTGTTTCTACATTCATAGCCTCTGTAAAGAATACAGTAATTGTATCTTTGTCATTGTTTACAGGTGTAGAAGTATTAGGAGTTACAACATATTTGTCTGCAATGCTTGGAGCTTTTGTGTCGATAGCTTTGAAAGCTAAGGTTGTAGTTGCTAATGGATTAGCTCTTACAGTTCTGTCTTTCATATCAACAAGTTTAGCACTGTAATCTGCTGGATCAATTTTATTTAATTCAGCTGGTGTGTACTCGATTACAGTGTGGTTAGTGTCAGCTTTAAATAAGTTGTCATTGTTTACAACTAACTTAGTAACAAGCTTACCATCTTTGTTAAGAAGTTGAATTTCACCAGCACTTGCCATAGGCTTTGAGAAAGTGAAAGTCAATTTGTTCTTTTCACCTACACTTGTAAGTTCTACAGTAGGAAGTGTTGAATCATCTTCTACATTAGTAACAATAGAAGCCCATTCTTTTACTTCATTACCCATGATGTCTTTTTGACCTTTGTACTGAACTTTTACTTCAACAATTGCAGCAATACCTAAGTTTGCATTTTTTAAAGTAACTGAAGTTCTTTGAGCATTCCAATCTCCATTAGCTGGAGTGTATGCAGCAAGATTTGGATCAATCTTGAAGCTACCTGTTACATTTACAGGTTCATCAAAAGTTACAACTACTTCATCTTTGCTTTTAACAGTAAGTGACGTTGCTACTGGAGCAGCTTCATCTTTTACTACCGTGAAATCTAAAGTCATTGTAGGAGCAACAAACTGTGCATAGTCTTTAACACCTTTAACTTCGATAGTATGCGTACCTTCAGCTAAAGCAGTTGAAAGAGTTAAGATTACAGTGTTTTTAAAATTGTTTGGTGCAGCTTTAGCAATTACAGAAGTGTTGTCAATTTTAACATCATTCATCAAAGTGAATAACTCTGGAGAAGATAATTGAACTGGCTCTGTAAATGTTAACTCAACTTGCTTAGGGTTTAATGCAACAGCACTTTCAAGCGCCGGAACAGTTACATCGTTAAGAATGAACTCTTCTTCATACTTAACAACTTCTTTACCCTCAGCTGTTTTTACGCCTTCAATAGTCATTTTAACTGAATCTGATTGCGTGATGTTTTTCAATTCAACAAATACCGTCATACCATCTTCTGAAACTTCAGTTGATGAGACTGCGCTTGCTGAACCTTCATAAACTTTTACTGTAGAGTCTTTAACTGTCTTTTTGTCAACAGCTTGATTGAATTCTACAGCTAAAACTTTTAAGTTATTAGAAACAACATTCTTAACTTCTAAATCAGTTACAACTGGAGTTTCTGGCTCTAATTTACCAAGCTCAACGCCAAGTGCAACGTCTGAACCTTTAGCAGGAATTTCACTTACTACAGTCCAGAGTGTTTCGAATGCTTGACCTCTAGTTAATTCGCCTTCTGATGCAGTGAAACCTACTTCAGCAGCTTCTTCAACTACAGTTGCCCACTCAGTTTCGTAACCTAAAACTCTTAACATAGCCGTTAAAAGCTCTTTACCAGATACGATACCTTTTGGCATGAATTCGTTTTTGTCGTTACCTACTAACCAGTCTTGTTCAACTGCGTAAGCAACGTATGGAAGTGCCCATGCGCCGATTTCGTCAGCGTCTTTGAAGTTTACAGTACCTTCAAATGCAGCTGCTTCTTCAGCTTTGCCGTTTAATTCAGCAAGAATTTTAGCTAATTGCTCTCTTGTGAATTCTTTGTCTTCCATAAGATCGCCACCAGTTCCGCCAGTGATGAACTCGTAATGCTTAAGGTTTTCACCTGCACTACCCATGTCCTCAACAGCGAATACTGGCATCATTCCTAGTACTAACACAAGTGATAATACTAACGATAATACTTTCTTCATGTGTAAATCCTCCCTTTAATATAGGTAATCTTGCTTTCCTTTTACAGAAGAGAGTTTTGATCAATAACCCCCTTCCGAGGCCAAAGCGCGCCTCGGTGTCTCGACCGCTTGACAAAAAACAGGCCGCGAAACCTAGTATTGATTATATCACTTCTGTAATAGGATGGTCAATCAAAGTTTTTTATTGTAATAGAACTGTAAAACATCTTGGTTCTACTAATACAACCTTACCGAATTTCCGATGTTTAGACACCTCTATCACTACACGGTTATTATACCGCAAATCCCCCGAAATGTCTGTTACAGCGCCATTACATTTCGTTACAAGTCAGTGACACCTCTCGCTTAAGCCCCATGAAAACAGCGCCACCGGTAGCCGCTGTGTAACAACCCCCACTTAATTCAGCCCCTCAAAACAGCCCAAAAGGCTTATGACAGATATAAAACAAGCGCCGGAGAAAACCTCTCCGGCGCTCTATATAATCAAGGCGCTGCTTTTCAGAAGACTTATATGTGACTTTTATGGGTGGAAGTCAACAAGTAAAAAAAAATCTGAAAGGCGTTAGCAGACACCTTAATTAACGGTTTTTAAGGAACTCAATAGCGGCTTCCAGCTGAACTTCGTCAGGGCGCATCACCATTTGCTCCAGTTTTTCTAACGTTTTTACATCCAGTACCGAATTGTCGCCGAGACCCTTTGCCTTTTTAAACGCCAGTACCGCTTCGCGCGTTTGCGCCGTGTAGCTGCCGTCGGGTTTCACGTCATAGCCCAGCTTTTGAAGGCGCTGTTGTGCGGCAAAGACATTGAGGCTGTTGGCGCCCACTGAGGGGTTCAGCGGTGCAAGGCCTTGTTTCGGGTAGAGCTTGCCCACTTCGATGTCGGGCTTGATGCCCACGCCGTGGACATGGGTGTCGTCTTTCAGCAGGTACTCCGCTATGGTCATCTTGAGACCGCCGCCGGTGTTCAGCGGAACGAGCGTCTGCACCGTCCCCTTGCCGAAAGAGTTGGCTCCGATAACCGTACCGGCGCCGTTTGCCTGCACACTACCGGCAAACACTTCACTGGCACTGGCAGAGCCTTCGTTGACCAACACCACGAGGTCCATTGGCGCTTTGGCGCGCGTCGCCTTGTAGGTGATGTCTTTGGCACTCTTATAATCTATCTTGACGATGGGATCGCCCTTTTCGATAAAGTAATCGCTGAGGTGGATGGCGACGTCCAGTAGGCCACCTGGGTTGTAACGCACGTCGACGATGAGTTTTTTCACATCGTGGTTCACCATATACGCCATGGCCTCGTCGAACTCCTTGCTGGTAATCTCCTTAAAGCCGGTGAGCTCGATGTAGCCGATGCCCCCGTCGAGAATTTCATACGAAACCGTTAAAACTTCGATAACCGCCCGGGTGATGGTGACGTCAAACGTCTCGCCGTCCCTGTAGATGGTGAGGGTCACGTCGGTGCCCTCTTTCCCTCTGATTTCGGCAACCGCCTGTTCAGACGAATAGCCGTTGATGTCCTTGCCGTCGATTTTTATAATCTCGTCGTTGGGCAAAAGACCCGCCGCTTCAGCAGGGCTGCGTCTTATAGGGGCCACAATTTGAATGTACCCCGACGCACTCTCGATAATAGACGCCCCGATACCGGTAAACGTCCCTTCCGTGTACTCGTTGAACTTTGAAAATTCTTCCGGTGTAAAGTACGTGCTGTATGGATCGAGGCTCCTAAAGAGCCCCTTGTAAGCGCCGTCGAGCATATCGCGTTTCGACGCATCTTTGTAATAGTCTTTTTCAATGCGGCTGAGCATAAAGCTGATAAACGCCTCGTAATCCTCAGTGACCTCTCCAGTCGTCTCAGCGAAAATCGGCGCAATCGCCATGCCCACCAAAAGCACCGAGAGAATAATCGCCAGCGCACTTTTCAGTATCAGGCGTTTCTTTTCTTTTTTCCTCTTCCGTGCCAATCGTTGTTCTCTTACTTCTTCGCGCATGGCGTCCTCCTTTTAAAATCTTTTCTTCTTATATATATGGGTCGCCCTATAATAGTATGCCCTTTTTGAACAAAAATCAAGCGTTCTTATCGATTGAGGCGCACAAGTTTGACGTATAAATTGCCGTCCTTCTTCTCCACCACCGCTTCGTCGATCATGGCACTGACCAAAGTGAGTTCGTCGCCTTCATCGGTTTCGCCTGCGAGCTGCCAGTAGTATTCCTCGATTTCCGCCTGTCGTTGACCGCTGAGCATCTCCTCGAGATGAGCGATGTCCGCCGCGTTAAAATGCGTGTCGTAGTCGATAATCGTAATCATCGAGCTGTCTTTCGTGCGCTTAATCTTAAAATCCACCTCATTGGTGTCGTCCCTTAAAAAAAGTGTCGTCAGCTCATCGACGATGCGACAGATTTTCTTAACTTCATGTCTCATGCCCTAGTCTCCTTTTTTGAATGCGTCAATAATCGGCACAATCATCCCCGCCGCCAGACCGCCTGCGAAGCCGTTGTTGTAGAGGTTGATGCCTCCGTGAATTATACCAATGTTTGTCACAAGGGTCAAGTGCAAAAGACCGGCCGCCACACCGGCGATAGGCCCAAACGTTCCCGCCACCGGTGCAATCGTCGTACTGAACAGCGCCGAGATAATAAACGCCGTGCTGGAATAGTCGTAGCCGAAAAACAAACCGCCCAGCAACACCCCGAGGACCACAGGCATACAGTTCTTCGGGTGCTTACCAAAAGCCCCAAAACCCGCAATCGTCATAATCCCCGCGATAATAGGCCCGTTGACGGGGCCGCCGAGGACGAGGACAAACGTGAGGGCGATTGTCCCCATGAGCCCCATGTTCACAAATGTGAGACCGTAACCCACCAGCGTCGTGAAGTCAGTGATGGTACGACCTTTGTACTTTAAAACCGTCTTGTATTGTTTAATGCTGTCGCGGTTCACCGCGAGACCCGCCACAATCAAATAGAGAAAGAGCAGATAGAACAGCGCGATAATGGCGTAGTTGCGCTCCGTGTACAGCAGATTTACCGTGAGAATTTCAATGTCGAAGTTTCTCAGGACACTGGCAAAAGCCGTCCCGACAATCCCCGCCGTAAAGCCGATGTTGTAGAGGTTGTACCCGTCGTGAAAACGCAGCATGTGCGAGGACAGCGGCACAATGGTAAAGCCGATAAGCGTCCCTGCGACGATGCCCATAAAGTAGTTGAAACCGTCTGCGAAAATGCCGCCGAAGGTAATCTCGCTCACCAGCGGCGACAGCGCCGTGCTGAACATAATCACGAGGAGGATGTTTTTCAGTTGTATCCCTTGATGTTTGGCGTATAGATAGCCGCCGAAGTAAATCGGCAGGATATTCATGATGTTTTTACCGAAGAAAGAAAAGCCGAGAACTGTAAACAATGCGGCGATTAGAAGTCCGTTGATGCGCATTTTGAAGCGCCTTAATAGATAAATGTTGAAAAAGCCAATCAATGCGGCGTTGATAAAAGCCGGGCCTATACCGCCGACGACGAGGAAATCGGTTAAAAGCGTCGTAGGCGAGGTGACGATTTTCTTCAGTCCATCCATAATGGAGAGGTGTTCGTAAAAGCTGAAAAAGAGACCAAAGATTAAAAAAGCCGTCGGAAAAATACTTAAAATATTGCGTTTATGCTCCTTGTGGAGCTCCATTTCTTCATACCTGTTTGTATAGACCACTCATTCACTTCCTTTTCTCAAAAAATATATAATCCTTAATATTTTACAATACATCGGGGAAAAAAGTAAACCATAAAATGTAAACTTTTTTCATTTTTTTTTCGAAAAGTCTCTCCGGCATCACTAACAAAAAATTGCCGCAGCTGATTCGCTGCGGCAATCCCTTATTGTGCCAATATTTTTTCTCGGTAGTCGTAATTGATAACGTCTTTGAGATGGTTGATAAAGTCGGTGAGCATTTTAGCCGCTTCGGCTTTGGTCACAAGGGCGTTTGGGTTGATGTACCCTTCAGGTGTCCCCGTGACGAGACCGATTTCGTTGGCCATATAGATGTGGTCTTTTGCCCACTCCGGTATCTGTGCGTCGTCGACAAACTGCGTCTTGTACGGCGGCGCCGGTGCGAGGTACTGAATGCCCAGTGCGCGAATCATAATGGCAATCGCCTCTGCGCGGGTCAAGGTTTCGTCGCCCTTAAAATAACCGTTTTTCCCGTACATCACTTCATTTTCTTTGACGAAAGTCATGTAGTTGTAATCGGGATCTGTAGGCAACACGTCGAGATAAGGCGTCTCTACACCCGGTCTCAGCCGTCTGATTTCGTCAGTTTTTGTGGACGGCGGCAATTTGCCGTGTACAGCGCCCACCATGGCCTTGGCGAAGTCTCGTCGCGAGATAAACGCCGTCGGCACAAAGTACTCCTTGTCAATGGCGAACAGTTCAAGACTGGTGAGCAAAGTGATGTCTTCCTCTGCCCAGTGCCCTTTGATGTCGCGAATACGCGGTGCAATCAGCGGCACAGTTTCGAGGAGCACGTCGTTGCTCAGGCTCTTACTGCCGATGTTGCGCCCCTTTTTCGCCGTGTCAATGGCGCCGTCTTTCACATGGGGTAACGTGTAGTCGTAAGTGAGGACGTTTTCAGCGCGGGTCACCTTGTGGTAACTGCCCCTAAAACTGATGTTTTGCGGGTTGGTGTACTGGTAGTCAAACACCACGCGGCGCGTACTGCTCATGCCCACTTCCACGTTGCCGTCCCAAACCACCTTGAACTGATCCGACCCCACCTTTTGTGGGTCGTAGTCTTCATTGGGTTCATAACTTTTTATGGTGTACGCGATTTTCTGCGTCTCACTGTTGCCCCATTGGTGGTTGTAGCCCACCACGGGAATCGTCTCAATGTCGTAAGTGACAAAGCCTTCGTTGGCGGCAAAACCGCCGTTTTTGTAGTACTTGCGGCTGGCGTTGATGTTGCCGTTGTAATAGCTTACCGCCAGCGTGTTGTCGTAGAGGCGGCTGTCGGTAAACACCTGCTCCGCCAGCGTGTACGTGCCACCTGCTGTGGTAATCGTCTCTTGATAATCTTTAAGTGTGCGCTTGTAGCGCGTCTGAGACAGCGCACCTGAGTTCTCTTTGACCACATCAAAGGTCACCGTTCTCGATAGGACGATGTTTTTATCGGCATTAGAGAGCTCAAACGCGTACTTCTCTTGATACGCATCGGCTGTTTTATCGACTTTCGGCAGAGTGACCAGCCCTTTCAGCATCACCGGCTCGCCGGTGATAAAGCACATCTCCTGGTACTCGTAAGTACCGGAGACCTGCTTTGCGCCCAATAGGCCGCCGTCTAACCAAAGGATTTCAGCGTAAGCCTGAAAAGAGAAAGTCGATACGATGAGGGCGCATAACACCAGCACCCCTGTTTTAAACTTTAACATGTCGTCACCTGATTTCCTTTTTAATCGATAAAGATGACCAATCCCTGGTCTTTAATACGCATAATGTAGAGGTAATCCCCCTGTTTGATGTCGTCCACGGTCTTCACTTGGTTGTTCTTAATAATGATGGCGTCGGTGTAGCGCACGTAGATGTCTGCGCGGTTTGCCGTCCATCTGCCGGTGTAGTCCGTCCAGTCGTGGGAGTCGGTGAGTTTCACACGGTCCCAAGTTTCGTCGAGATCGGTGACGATACCCCGCGTCAACACGGCGTTGTCAAAGGTCTTTTCCAGTTCCTTCGCGATGTCCTCTTCTTTGTAGAGGTTGTCGTCGATGTTCTGACCGGAGACGAGGCCTTTTTGGCGCATCTTCATGGCGATAATCGAGTTGTCCGCCGGATTGACCACCATAAACGCGTAGTAGCGGTCGTATGGGAGCCCCTTTTGGTTCGACTGGTAGTTCTTATCCGGATTCTCAAGGCGGGCATAGTCTTTGTGGAAGAAATCCCTCGGCTTGATGGTCAAGATGTTTTCTCTATCGGTGATGTCTTGAATAAGTGAGCCTGTGTAGAACCTGTAATAGCCGGACTCGTTCTTGTTCACGTCGTTTAAGAAGTTGTTAAAATACTGCGTGTGGTTGCGAAGAGTGAAGTTTGACGGGTTAACGTCTTCTATCGCCCCAATGCGAATGCCGTTAAAGATGTCGTCAAACGGCGTGATGACTTTCACCACCATGGCGTTTTTCTCATATGTGCCCCTTGGACTCTCTGAGACCACGAACACGGTGTCTCGGATATTTAAGCTGTTGTTCGGTACCACGAGACCGTCTCGAATGATAATTGTGCCGTCAGTGATGTTGAAGTTTTCACGGGTGCTGAGTTCAAAGGTGCCGATGGTGTTGTCCAGTTTTCGGATGTTGCTCTGATGCATGGTTTCGCCACCGGTCATCACAGACATTTTAACCACTGTGGGCTTGCCGAAGACGCTTTTGACCACGGCGTATACCGGATAGCCCGAGTACGAGCGGTCGAGTTCTTTCATGTCGAGTTTCTCGTTGCCCACGTAGATGTCGGTCTCGGTGTTGACTTTCAGCGATACGTTAAAGGCGTCGGCTTGTTCCCAGTCGTTGTTGGAGATGTACTCCGGTTTCGACAGGCCGTCCACGCCGGTGAGGCCGATTTCACCTTTGATGTTGTTGATGGTTTGAAGCTGTCCTTTGTAAATGGTCTCAAAGAGAACTTCCGGCGACTCAATTTCCACGCGGGACACTTGGTTTGACGCGATGTCGTCGAAGTACACCTTTACAGGCGTCCCCGCTTTAAGCGCCTCAATGGACACGACGTTGCCGTCTTTGACGAACACTGTTTGCGGCGTCACTTCGTAAAACTCTTTGATGCCGCCGTTTAAGGTGATGGTAAAGCTCTTTTTGTAGACGCTGGTAACTTCGCCGATGCGCATTTTCCCGTATTTCGGGATATAGCCCGGCTCGGTGTCGTAGCTGGTGCCACTCATGGTGATAACGGAACTGTTGGTGAGCTCCACGGTCACCGGCATGCCGTAGACGAAATCTTCTATAGTCGCCAGTCGGTCGTTGATGGTGAGATTGGCATACGGCGCCAAAGGCAAGGTGTACACTTTGTCGTCGTAGCCGAAAATCGTCACTTTTGCCGGCGCCTCTGCAGTGGCCTTCGCCACTTCTCTAACGGTTCCGGCGATGTTCTGAGGCGTCAAGTCGGTGACTTTGATGTACACCACTTGGCGCTTGTCTGTGACGAGGTACTGAATCATATCGTCCACTTTGAGGACGTTGGCGCCGCGCACTTTGCCGTTTTTATACGTGAGAATGTCGTCGCGCTGTCCGGTGTACGTGTCTTCTGTTACTTCGATGTCGAACACGTCGCCGCTGACGTCGACGATGCGGTAGATTTCTGTGATAACGCTTTTACCCGCCACCACTTCGGTGTTGGTGCGGATGTCCGCTACTTTACCGAACTGAAAGCGGTTGTACGCATCGGCTTCTGCCGACGCGTTGATTTTCTCGAGAATCAAATGGTCGGGCATAACTTCTGCAAACACCAATGCCCCGTCTTGGGTGAGGTATTCGATTTCGTCGCCCACGGCCAGCAGTTTGTTGCTGGACGTCACGCCGCCTTTGTGCACCACGTAGTCGAAACGCTTTGAACCCTTGGTCTGGGTTTCTGAAACGAGTTTCGTCATGGTGCCGTCGGCGTTTTTAACGGTGAGGGTTCGGGTCTCTGTGGTGTTGCCCGGCGCTTTGTCTACGTCGGTGCGGTCGGAGACGATGAGACCGAAGGCGGTCTGAATGCCCCTTGCGCCGTATTGCGTTTCCGTCGCCGCTGAGACGATTACCGCCAGTTCCGCTCTGGAAACCGATTCTTTCGGCCCAAAGGCGCCGGTGTTCTTCAGCGGCATGATGCCGTCGGTGATGAGGTCTTCAATCAGCCCTCTGTACGTCGGGTTCACCGACGCCCAGTCGGTGAAGGAAAACGTCGTGCGCTGGGTGTACGACGGCTGCTTGCCAATGGCGCGCGCCGTCCAAACGGCGAGGCGCTCGCGCATAACGGGATCGTTGAGCCCCAGGACTTCGTCGTTGGTGAGAATGCCCTGTGCCTGCGCTTGTGCCAGCACTTCTTGTTTCAACACTTTTTGCAAAGCGGCAGGGGTCGTAGACGACCCCGCCTGAGCGTAAACCGCGGTCATAATGGCGGCCTCCTGCCCTTTCATAAACAAAAGCTGGGTCAGGGCTTCGTAGCCCGTCGCCTTGTCTGACGGTCTGTATTTTCGGCTGCCAAACGTGTTGATTACCCCGAGGGCGGCGAGTTTGGCGATGTCGTCGTCGCCGTAGATTTTGGCGCCGTCGAGGAAGTTCGCCCCGATGACGAGTTCCTTCCCTTTGGCAGACCCTTTAAGCGTGTTCGCCTCTGACGCATCGACGTCCAGCGGCGTGAGCTTCGGCACTAAGGCATCGAAGGGCTGCGGGTTGGTAAAGCCGATTTGAGTCATCATGACGCAGATGAGTAATAATACGGCTGTGGTTTTCTTAAGCATCTTGTTCCTCCTTTTGGCTTTATCGGTTCGTCATCAGCACGTAGTGGCCACTGGTCTTCAGTCGCGCTGTCACGCGCTTGTTGGTGCGGTCGACAGTGGCGGTCACCGGCACATAAGTGCCCTTTGCCGAATCGTATTTGTAAAGTTTAATTTGAAGCGCCTCCGCTTGTGTCAGCGGTGCGTCTGCGTAGCTGATGGTGAAATCCAAGGTGCCGGACAGCGTGTTAAACGGCTGTACGCCCCTGTTGCCACTGGCGTCAAACGAGATGCTGTGGACTTTAGACACTTGCTTTTTGCCCCGAATGTTCGGCACGAGGTACGAGCGTTCGCGGCTCATGGTCGTGTCTTCGGTGATGCGCGCGTAGGCGTCTTCCCGCTGTGCCACGGTTCGGAACGTCTGGGTGTTCAGCGCCACCGGCGTAAAGCGGTAGCCGGATGTTCCGAGATCCACGGTGATGCTGGTCATGCCCCTTTGGACGAGTTTCTCCGGCAGGACGAAGCGCTTCACTGTCGTCGTCTTGAGGAGGTCGTAACTCATGTCCACGGTTAGCAGCGGCGCGCTGATTTTTTCTGCGAAATCCACTTGGAGGACGCCGCCGTTTTGGTCGGTGGTGTAGTCCTCGCCCTCCGGTACGCCGATGTCGCCGTCGATGTTCGGCGGCCCCAGTTCTTCGACGTCTTTCAGGTCTTCATGGGTGAGCGCTGCGAGGTTGGAATACCCCGAAGGCCCGAACTTGTTTGCCGCCTTGACGACGAACACCACGCGGTCGGCGGTGCTGCGGTTTTCAAGGCCCGGCAAATCGATGATTTTATACGGTTCGATGTCGGTGATACCGAGGTAACTGAAGTCTTTGAAGTTCGCGCTCATCAGCTGTGCGTTGGTCTTGGTGCCGATGTACACGTAGATTTCAAAGTAGTCTGCCGCCTCGGAGACGTAATCGTAAAGTTTGATGTAGCGGTTGTCGACGACGGTAACTTTGAGGCCCAGTGGGTCTGTCGGAATCGGCACCGTGTACTCGATGACCGTGTCGCCGTCTGTAATACCGGAGTCCGGGTTGCGAACGACGACGGTGACGTCGCCTTCAAAGGTCACTTCCGGCGTGGTCACTTTTAAGGTTTCAGAGTCGATAAACTCGACTTTCGGTGCGACGATGCCGTCTTTCACGTAGCGGGTGCTGTCGTCTCTGTAGAGCCCCTGTTCGTCTTCCGGCACGGTGTCGCCGGCTTTCATTTCGAGATACTCGCCGCCGAAGTAAACTCTGGCCCCCTCTTGGAAGCCCGTCCCCTTGAGGAGAATTTCCTGCCCGCCGGTGACGTGGATACGGCTGATGGGGTTGCCCTCTAAATCCAGCACTTGGCCGGACACTGTCGGCGCAGACACGACGATAATGCCGTTTTCTTTCACGGCGATACCGTAGTCGTCGTTGAGCACCTGTACGGTCTTGGAGCCGAGGGTCATGTTCGTCGGTGTGGTAAAGACGATTTTCGTCCCACGCTCTGTAATCGGCACGTTGAGAATCGGAATCCCCGCACGCGTCCCGATGATGACGTAGGCGCCGTCTCTAAAGTCGCTACCGATGATGGTCACTTCGTTGCCCCCTGCCACAGAGGTCTTCTGAGGCGTGATGGTGTCGATTCTCGGCCCCGAGAGCGGCTTTTTGTAGACGAAGTAAATCGGAATGGTCTTGTCCGAATAGTTCGGCCCGATGATGTCCGCGAGGTTGCTCGATGTGGCGAGCCCCGAGTCTTCGTTGAGCACCATTACCGGCAGTTCGAGGTCGACGTCGTTAACGGTGGCTTTCGGCACGTTGGCGACGATGACGTCGTATTCCACACCGCCAATGGTCTTGGTGGTGACTTCTTTTACAGTGGCCTGATAGCTGCCGATGTTGACTTTGACATTTTCTCTGAAGTCGAGACCGATGATTTCGATGTCGACGCCCCCGTCTATGGACGAGTAAACGAGCCATTTGCTCTCGTCGAAGCTGATTTCCTGCGGTTCGACTTTGTAGATTTTCGGTTCACTGGCGGGGTTGGTGTACGTGAAGGTCTTCTCCACTTTACCGCCGTCTTTGTTCCAGTACGTCAACGGCACTTTGCCGATGGTGTGGTAAGACGGCGTGTACACCACCACGTGGTTCTCGTTGTTGTAGTCGACTTTCGGCGCATGGCCCCTTTCGACGTACAGGCGCCTCTCGGCGATTTCGAGCTTGATGTACTCGTAGGCGTCGCCGCTGTAAACAGCCGGGTTCACGCCTTTGAGGCCAAACGGCACGTAGTATTCGCCCGCGGCGTTTTGAAGCATCCCCAGCGGCACGTAGACGGTGCTGTTGTTGTAGGTAAATTCGCGCTGGTAGATGACGTTGTTTTCTGTTAACGTGACGCGGACTTTATTATCAGAGCCGATGTAGTTCACTGTGAGACCGCCTTCTAAGTTGACGGTGGTTCTCTGGTTGTTGATTAAACCGGAATTCGGCTCGGTTCTGCCGATGTCTCTGTTGTCGATGTCGCCGAAGCGCACGAGGGCTTCTACATGCGGCAACAGTTGAATGCTGTCTGCGTCGTCATTCATGTAACCGTATACCTGCGACGGGTAGAGTTTTGAGCCGTAGAGATCCTTAGGCTCCTGTCCTTGTCGTCTACCGAAGTCCGGCACGATTCTATCGATGACCGGTGTGGTGGTGGAATAGGTGTACTTGACTTTGTTGCTGACGCCTGAGTCGTTGTTGATGACGTAGACGTCGACGGCGCCGGCTTTGTGCGTCGGCGTAATGACTTTGATGTACCCTCTGGCAAACTCCACAATGCGCGCTTCGTTTTCGCCGATGTACACTTTAGGCAACACCTCTGAGGTGTAGTAGTAGTCGTGGTACGGGTTGGTGAGCTCGTCGTGTCTCTGAATGATGCCCTCTGCAATCAAGTCTTCCAGCGGCCGTGCCAAGAGGTCGTCCCACTTACCGTTTTTGTTCAGGTCTTCAAAAGGGTCGCCGATGTCGTAGCCCTGTCCGCCGACTTTGTCGTCGTACGGCTCGTAGTAGCGGAACTCGTAACCGAGGATTTCCACGATTTCACCGCCGTTGCTGGAGCCCCCTGTGGGGATGATGTTCTCGATAAACGGCTCCGACTTGGGAATGATGTACGTGAAGCCCTTTTCCCTCGCGTCGTTGCCGCCGTCCGGGTTGAGGACGACCACAGGTACCGACATGGCGTCGACCCCGAAGTCTTCGTTGAGGTTTTTAATGGACGCCGGCATTTTAATGACGATAGAGCTGCCGTCCAGTGCGACGGTGGTGTCCGCTTTCGGCACTTCCACCGAATCGATAAACACGCGTACGTCGTCTTCAAATCCACTTCCTGAGATGGTGACGAAATAGCCGCCGTCGACGGAGCCCTCGTTGGGTTCTATGGTGGTGATAATCGGCTTGGACGACGCCTGTGTGATGTAGAAGAAGCCGTCGTCGCCGGTTTTTGCTGCATTTTTGGTGTCCGGGTTCATGATGACGAGGTCTTTGTACCCTCTACCCGTGGTCAATGTCGGCACGTAGAAAATAATCTGCTCTTTGCTGATGACTTTTGCTCGGTGCCCTGTGATTTCCCCGGTGTTGACATCCCATTTGTACGGGGTAATCATCTCGAGGATTTTGCCGTCGAGGTCGATGCCGTTCACCAGTGTGCCGCCGTTTTCTGTGGCGACGGGTTTGGTAAAGCCGAGGGCGTCTTTGGCGATGATGCCTGTGCCGCTGCCGTCGACGATGAGTTCGTACGTCTGATCCTTCCCGTTGGTGAGGACGACGCGACCCAGCAGGTCGGTGCTGATGACGAAACGCTCGTCGAGGCCCGCTTTTAAGGTGATGGAATCGGCGTAGTCGGCGAGGAAGACTTTTTGGTTGCCGTCTTGGTCTCTACCGATGCGCACGAGGCTGTTGTCCATTTCTGCGGTGAAACTCGGGCCACCTGCTATGGCGATTTGCGTGGTGCCTTTTTCGCCGTTTGCCGTAAAGGTGATGTTGGCGTCACCGATGAGAGAGCCCTGTGCGTCAAAGGCTTCGTATTTGCTGTCCGAGCTGTTGTATCGGAAGCTGTAGGTCTCACTGCCGATTTGGAACGCCGGGTTGCCCTGTGCGTCGTTGGTCAAGGTGACGACGTCGCCTGATCCGTTTTCGGTGACGGTGGCATTTTTATAAAATGGCGAGAAGATGGCTTTTGCCACGTCTTTGTCAATAAGCGCCTGTGCGTCGGGCACGCTGTACTTAGGGAATAAAATCGTGCCGATGGCGTCGGTGTTGTAGGTATTGACTTCTCTGCCGTCAATCAACATGCGCGTCCCGATGAGTCTAAAGGCGTCGACGCCTCTCTCGGTGACGGCTGTGGGGTCCGGTCTGAGGAAGTTGTCGCCGTTGACGACGACGAGGGTGCCCGCTGTCCCGGATTCCGGTGTGAAACTGTGGAACTCGGGGTCCTGGTTAAAGGTGCTGACATAGGTGAAGTCGCTCACGGCTGTTCCGCCGCTCGGGTTGACGATGGCAATCTGGGTGACGCCTTCTCTGCCCGGCGGTGCGGTAAAGGTGACTACGGTTTTGTTGCCCGCGGGGTCGAGTTCTCTGGTGAAGCTCGTGATTTCTTTCCCGTCGAGGTAAAGTTTCATGCCGTTTTGTAAGTTGGATCCGGTGATGACGATTTCCTCGCCGCCCTCTACGGTGATGATGGTCGGCTTGATGGTTTCGATAACCGGAATGTCTGTGGTCTTGATAAATTCGAGGAAGTCCGATTTAATGGCAGATTTCCCGTAGGCTTGCGACTGGCGCACCGGGTTGGTCACTTGGACGTGTTTGATGCCCGCGTCTTTGATGACGGCCTGTCTCGGAATTCTAATGAGCAGGCGGGTTCCCAGTTCTTTGCCGCCTGTGCCGTCGACAACTGCGCCGCTGTCGTCTAGGATGACCATGTCCAGCGGTACGGGTTTGCCGTCTGCGTCGAGGAGCACTTCACTGGTGGCGTCTGTCTCGGTGTCTTTGTACCGGATGATGCCTCTGACGGTGACGCCGCCTGCGGTGTATTCTTCATTTGGGAAGAAGCCCAACTGGTAGCGGTCGTTAAATGTGTTGCCGTCGTCTTTTTTTATGAGGACGGTGGGTTTTCTGGTGATGACATTGCCACTCGGTTCGACGACGCGGTCCACGAGGAACTGTTTGCCTTCTATTGAAATAAGCAAGTCGTCTTTAAGCTTTTGGAAGCCCGCCGGCACGGAGGTGTCATCTACTTGGACGATGTCCGGTGTGATGGTGTCGATTTCCGGTGTATAGGTACTCGGTTCGAACTCGTAGCCCTTGGGCTCCGACAGTATCTGATTGAACACGTAGGTTCTGCCGGCATTTGGCCCGGCTGTGACGGTGAGTTTGGTTTCCATTTCGATGACGACGTCTTTTTTCGGGTCGATTTCGGCGTCGTTGATGCTCTGTGTGGTGACGATGATTTGATCGGGCTTACCTTTGACGACTTGGAACTCGCCGCCGATTTCGGAAAAGGTGACTTTTTTACCGATCTGCATGTTGATGCGCCGCTCGATTTCCACGGGCTGCCCTTTGTAGGTGGCGCCTGTGTCATCGTACTCTATATAAAGGGTTTCGTTGCTGTTTTCACCTTGCGGGAAGCCTGTTTTAAAGTTCCCGTTGGTGCTGAGGTCCGGTATGTTAAGGGTTAAGACATAGTTTGCTTTGATTTCGACGTCGCTGCCGGTGTCCGGTCCGATGTTCGGGTAAATGCTGACGATGGACGGTTTGAAGTCGGCCTGTATGACGGTGTACTGGTCAGGTGAGCCGCCAAACTGGACGAGATGCTCTGCGACGACTTGGCCATTCTGGACGTCTGTAATCATGACGTAGTAGTTCCGACGCTCGAAGTCCGGGTGGTTCGGTACTTTGACGATGAGGACGTCGTCGGTGCCGTCTTTCCCCAGCGATACGAATTCGGCTTTGTTGACGTTGGTGTAAGGGTCTGAGCCGTCGAGTGCAGTGAGGAAGTACACTTGGTAGTTTCTCGTGTCGGTGAAGCCCTGTCCGGTGAAGTACACTTCGTCGCCTTTTGCCCCGGTGTTCGGGAACATTTCGACGTTTGTTATGGGCAGGTCTTCGATGATTCTAAAGGCGTTGACGTAGCTGTATTCAACGCTGATGTTGTAATCGCCTGTGGCGTGTGTGATGGTTTCTTCCTTTTTAAGGGTGATGTTTTGGTTCCCGAGGTCGCCCGGATTGACTGGGTTGTTCAGTGTGAGGGCGCTCGCACTGCCTGCGGTACCGAGGGTCTCTTGGGAAATCCCCGCGCCGTAGTAGCCCTCTACGGTGACGCCGCCGATGTTTTGGTTGATTCGGTCGAGGCGGTTACCGGTGAAGGTGATGCTGTACGCCGCGTCGTCTTTGTTGACGGTCTGTTTGTCGGAGCTGGTGATGTTCGGGAACGTCCCCGTGTTGAGGTTGACGTTTTTGTTCCCAATGCGCACGGTACCTGTGAAACGCTGTGTTTCTTCGGCGGTGAGGACGAATTTAACGAAGCTGCCCTCGTTGACGGTGCGCGTTCCCATGGCTTCGTAGCCATCTGGTGTGTTGAAACGGACGTCGACGTCTTTGAGGTTGTCCCCGAAGATTTCGAGGAAGCCGCTTGAGATTTCAAATACGTTGTGCGTTCTGGCGTATTTGATGTCGTCGACGGTGATCGGTTGTGTGTTGTTGGTGCCCACTTCCAGCGCATGAACGATGCCGCTGAGCGGGATGTTGACGATGATGACCATGAGGGCCATCAGCCATGCCAGTTTTCGTTTTAAGTTCATATGCAAACCCCTTTTGTCTTATTCATCTATTGCTATTATACCGTAAAGCCCTTCTGATATAGATTAAAAGCATTTTACAGATGTTATATCGGCATATCCAGCACCATTCTTTAGGGGACGGTTCTTTTGTGCCGGAAAATCCTAATATTTTCCATTTTTATATTGAATATGTCAGAATATTCCATTATAATTAAAACATCATTTTATATTGAAGGAGGGATTGATTTGCCTAGAAAAAGGAGAGAGAGGAGTTACACCGGTGTCTATCACGTGTATGTACGCGGGATTAACCGACAGTTGATTTATGAAGCCCCTAAGGATTACAGCATCTTTTTGGGATGGGTCCATCAGCTCAACGAAGCACTTGGCATGGAGCTTTACGCCTACTGCTTGATGAATAATCATGCACACTTTCTTATAAAAGAATGTATGGAAACACGCAACTTATCGCTTTATTTTGCACGTCTTCTCAACACTTATGCCTGCTATTTTAACCGAAAATACAAACGTTCTGGACATTTATTCCAAGATCGCTTTAACAGCATCCCAGTGGAGGACACCAAGTATTTTTTCGACCTACTCGTGTATATTCATAAGAATCCCACCGAGGCAGCCGTCGTCAAAAATCTAAAAGACTACCCTTGGAGCAGCTACCACGAATACGTCAATGAACCGGCTTTATGCAACATAGACGTCGCCATGGACATTATGAACTTAAAGCCAAAAGCCTTTATGGACGTTTTTAAAATCCGCCACCGCGTCGCCGTAGAGGACTTGTGCGACGCACAGGTCATCGGAAAAAAGAACCGCATCTTAGATGAAGACGCCGCACATATTATTAACGAAAGCGCCGGCGTCGAAAGACCTGAAGAAATGCAAAAATTCGGCATCCTAAAACGCGACGACATCATCCGAATCTGTCGTCAAAAAGGCTTAGCAATTAAGCAAATTGCCCGCTTAACAGGCATCAGTATCGGTGCGATCAAGCGGGTCAAAATCAAATGAGCAGTTGTAATTTATGGTAAATTTTATAGGATTCTGGCACAAAAGAACCGTCCCCCTTGGAACAAGCGAAAAAAAAAACACAAACTCGGGTTTGTGTTTTTAAGAGGGGGGGAATCACACGAGTGGGTACATTGGGGGGGAACCCACTCGCACATTCATTGGGTTTTGTTTCATTTAGGGTAAATATTTTGGGGGTTTACAATCTGTTAAGGTGTATCCTTAACATGCTTTTATTATACGGGGGAGTTGTGTATAGCTTATGTCGTCTTTGTGAATATTGTGTAAACCGTTTTTTGAATGATTATGAACGATTTCGCCGATATCCTGTATAAAAAACCAATTGAAACAACTGCATTTGCAAGGGGTTTCAGATATTTTATTATAGGACGACCACGGTTCTTCCGGCATGACGGCCAGCCAACATTGCCTCTATTTTAGACGGCAGGTTCTCTAGTGTCACCTTTTCCGCAGCGGCTTCAACAGCCGGGACGCGCCACGTCGTCGCAAGCTTCTCCCAAATCTCCGTGCGAAGCGCCATTGGACATTGAACGGAATCGACGCCGAGCAAATTAACGCCTCTTAAAATAAACGGGTACACCGAAGAAGTGAACGTCGGCGCGGCGACGTTGCCGCAAGTGGTGACGCTGCCACCGTACTGTGTGGTTTTAACGGCAGTGGCGAGAGTGTTGCCGCCGACAGTGTCGATAACGCCTGCCCATTGACCTTTGAGCATTGCCCGGCCCGAGGTGTCGTCCAGTGCCGCACGAGAGACAATTTCTGTGGCGCCAAGGGCTTTGAGTCGATCCGCTTCGGTGGCTTTGCCCGTTGAAGCGGCGACGGTGTAGCCGAGGTGGCTGAGGAGTGCCACGGCGATGCTGCCGACGCCTCCGGTGGCGCCTGTGACCAGGACGGTGCCGTCACTTGGCGTGACGCCGGCGGCCATCATTTTGTAGACGGACAGCGCGGCGGTAAAGCCCGCCGTCCCGTAGGCCATGGCGTTTTCGGGTGAAAGCGCCTGGGGACATTTGACCACCCAGTCCGCCGGCACGCGAATGTAGCCGCCGTAACCGCCGGAGGTGTTCATGCCGAGGTCGTAACCGGTAACCAGTACCGCCTCACCTGCAGCAAAACGCGGGTCGGTGCTGGAAACCACTGTACCGGCGGCGTCGATGCCCGGCGTGTGCGGGTAATTGCGGGTGACACCTTTGTTGCCCGACGCCGAGAGTGCGTCTTTGTAGTTGAGCGACGAAAACGCCACTTCAATGAGCACATCGCCTGCCGGCAAATCTTCGAGGCGACGAGACACAATGGCCTGTTCGAAGCGGCCATCAGAGGCTTCTGTTACCCAAAGGGCTTTAAATCTTTTTTCCATAATTCAATTTCCTCCTTTTAAATAGTTCGTTATCGAACTAATTGTATCGGTGTCGGCGGATTTTGTCAAGTTGCCCTTGCGCGCGGGGCGCAAACCCCTTATGATAAATAATAGAAGAAAAACGTGAGGGGATGTGCGATGAAGGAGAAGTACATTGTTTATTTTATCAGCAAGACGCGCAAGAAGATGGTGCGCTTTATTGAGCAGGCGCTGAAGGCGCGGGGCATTGAGGATGTGGTGCCGTCGTACGGGAATATTTTGACGGCGCTGTACGATGCCGGCGGCGCGCTGAGTATGAAGGCGATTGCGGAGAAAATCGGCAAGGAGAAGTCCACGGTTACGGCGCTCGTGGCCAAGCTGGAGGCGCTAAACTATGTGGAAAAGGTGCGGTGCGAGGTGGACAAACGCGTGACTTACGTGTCGCTGACGCCAAAGGGCCGTGCACTGGAAACCCCGTTTGCGGAAATTTCAAATGCGGTTCAGGCGACGGCTTACAGGGGCTTTTCGGAGGCCGAAAAAACGGAATTTTTGAGGTTGCTTAAAAAAATGCAAGGCAATTTCGATACGGAGGCATAGTTGCCGGCCGCCTCAGGGCGGCGCGCTCGGCTTAAACTGCTAAAAAACCTCTTGAGACCACAAGTTATCAACTGGGTCTTAAGAGGTTTTATTTTTTCTTCTATATTAGTTCGATTTCACGCTAAATGCTTTACGCACCTTCGCCGCTTTCTTCAGCGCCGTTTTCTGCTTCGGCATCTTTGTTAGCGTCTTTTGTTTGGTCGCCTTCTGTTTGGTTCCCTTCTGTTGCGTTTTCACCAGCTTTATCTTCCTCTGTTTCTCTAGGGACGTTTGGATCTACAACGTCTACGAGTACTTCTACAGGCGTTTCTGCTTTGAGTTTTTCAACGGTTTCGCTGTACAATGCGCCCATAAGTGGGTTCAGGTACTCGGCTTTATAACGCTCTGCTTTTTGCTTGTCTTCTTCTTTATCTGATTCGAGCAGTTGGTTGATGGTCTTCTTGTCTTCAACTAAGATGATGTGGAAGCCGAATTGAGATTGTACCGGCTCGCCTACTTCGCCTACAGCTTGTGAGAACGCCGCTTCTTCGAATTCCGGTACCATGGCACCTTTTCCGAAGTAACCGAGGTCGCCGCCGTTTTCTGCTGAGCCCGTATCACCTGAGTGAATTTTAGCGAGTTCTGCAAAGTCCTCTCCCTGCTTCAATTTGCCGACGATTTCTTTGGCTTGTGCCTCGCTTTGAACGAGGATGTGGCGCGCTTTTACTTCAACGATTTCTTCAGCGTAGTATTTCTCCATAGCTTCTTTTTTCGCTGCGTCGCCTTCGACTTCTGATTTGAGCCATTCGCTGAGGGCTGTGTTGAGATGCGTCGATTTCACTTGTGATTCGAAGAACGCTTCGTCGATGCCCGCTTCGTCAAATTGCTTCTTGACTTCTTCATTGGAGTTGATGTTTTCCATCATGGTGCTTAAATCTTCTTTAACTTTTGCTTCATCGACAACATACCCGTTGTCTGCCATGTGCTTTTCGATGAGTTTCTCAGTAGTCAAAAGATCGGCGGCATTGGCCTCTACAATTTCGCTCATGCTGTAACCTTTGAACTCTTGCTCCATTGCGGCTTCGCCGTATTGCAGTTTCATCATAATGTTTGAAAAGTCAACGTATTGGTCAAAATAAGCGTTGCTCACTTCTACATCGCCGACTTTAATGGCTGCGCCAGATGCGTCTCCTGTGTTTTTTGCAGAACAGCCTGTTACAAACAGCACGGATGCCAATGCAACTGCTGCAATTGATTTTTTGAACTTTATCATATTCGCCTCCTAAAATTAATAACACCTCTATTATAACAGATTTTTTATTAATAAGCTGTAAACGTTTTAAGAACTTCTTTCTAAATTTTCCCACATAAAACCAAAGCTCTGCGGGCTTTCTACCGGAACGGCTCTAGTGTCCTGTCTCGTGCAGTTTTTTTAATTGTGAACGCTACAGGACACTGGCAACATGCAAAGAGCTGCGGCCCCACAGTACGCGCCCCCCACCGCATGGATGGGAGACGACTGACGTTGCCACAGCTCAGAACTTCATTTTAATTAAACTGCACGTGTATTAGGCTTCCAGTGCTTGCTTGAGGTCGGCGATGATGTCCGCCGGGTCTTCGAGGCCCACAGAAAGGCGGATTAAGCCGTCTGAAATCCCCGCTTTTTCTCTTTCCTCAGGTGTGTAAGGCGAATGCGTCATAGAGGCCGGATGCTGGATGAGCGTTTCAGCATCGCCAAGGCTCACCGCGAGAACGCACAGGTGTACGTTGTTCATGACGCGGCGTCCCTTTTCGAGGCCGCCTTTAACTTCAAATGTTATCATGGCGCCCGGCAAGCTCATTTGCTTTTTCACGAGGTCGTACTGCGGGTGGTCTTCAAAACCCGTGTACACGACATTGGTCACTTCCGGATGGGTTTTGAGGAACTGCGCCACGGTCATGGCGTTTTCGCAGTGTCTCTCCATGCGGATGTGGAGTGTCTTCATGCCTCTGTTAATAAGGAATGCGTCAAATGGGCTCAGTGTGGCACCAGTCATATCTTTGACGCCGAAGAAGCGCACTTGGTCGATGTATTCTTTTGAACCCACTACGAAGCCCGCAATGACGTCGCCATGGCCGTTTAAGTACTTGGTTGCCGAGTGAATGACCACGTCTGCGCCCAGTTCAAGCGGTCTTTGGATGTATGGGGTACAAAATGTGTTGTCCACCATGACGAGACAGCCTTCGTTTTCGTGTGCGATTTTGGAAATGGTTTCGATGTCGGCGATGTCCAGTGTCGGGTTCGCCGGCGTTTCGAGGTAGACCACTTTGGTGTTCGGGCGCATAGCTTTGCGCACGTTCTCAGGGTCTTTTGTATCCACAAACGTCACTTCCACGCCGAAACGTGTGACGCCGTGTGCTAAAAAGGCATAAGTACAGCCGTACAATGTCTCTGCAGCTACGATGTGATCGCCGCCTTTTACCGCAGTCCAAACGGCGGAACTTACGGCACCGATGCCCGATCCCATGGACATCGCCGCTTCTGCGCCTTCGAGCATGGCGAGCTTTTCTTCTACTGGTGTATTGCTTGGGTTGCCGAGTCTTGTGTAGATGTAGCCCTCTTCTTCGCCGGCAAAGCGTCTACCGCCTTGTTCCGCCGAATCGAACATAAATGTCGACGTTTGGTAAATCGGTGTTGCAAGGGCTCCCATCTCATTCTTTTTGTACCCTGCGTGGATGGTTTTTGTGGCAAATCCCATTTTCTTTACTGCATCGTGATTCATAGTCGTGCTCCCTTCGCTTTTTATAAATCTCTCGCTTTCATTTCCTGAACGATGAACGACGCCACGTGTTCTGCGTAGCTACCGGTGCTAAAGCCCGCATCGTATCCCAGTTCTTTTGCCAATTCATAAGAAATTCTCGGCCCGCCGGCACAGACGACGAGCTTGTCTCTGATGCCCTCGGATTCTAAAAGCTCGATCAGCTCTGTCATGTTGGGAATATGAACGTCTTTTTGCGTGACGATTTGTGAAACGATAATGGCGTCTGCGCCCAGCTCGATGGCTTTCGCCACGAGTTCTTCGTTTGGCACTTGCGCGCCGAGGTTGTGCGCGACGATGCCTTCGTAGCGCTCGAGGCCGTAGTGGCCGTCAAACCCCTTCATATTCATAATGGCGTCGATGCCCACTGTGTGTGCATCGGTACCTGTACACGCGCCGACGATGACGATGTCGCGGTCGAAGTTCGCTTGTATAAACGCCTCGACTTCGTATTTGTCCATGACGTCGGAGTCGACTTTCGGCACTTCGATTTGCGTGTAGTCGACGGTGTGCATACATTTAGCATACATCATAAACATCGTGTAGCCAACCCCCAGGTCTTCTGCGTGGACCACTTGAGGTTCTTCCATACCCATTTTTATCAAAAGCTGCTTGGCGGCTTCTTTGCTCTCGTCGCAACACGGTACGGGCAGGGTAAAACAAAACTGCATTAAGCCGTCGTTCATGGTATCGCCATACGGCTTGATTTTCGTTAAATCCAGTTGGTTGTTCGCTGACATTATTCGGCACCTCCTAACATCATTGGAATGAACGGATTGAAGTAGCGCACGCCTTTTTGAGTGACGCCTTCAAGGCCTTTGCCGCCGTCCATTTTACGTGTGACACCTGCAAATTTGCCTTGTTCAATGGTGTTCATAATGCCGAGGTGTTCGATTTCTGAAAGCATTTCCGCCGCTTCGTTGAGCACGAATTGCGCGCGTTTTTGAATTTTGCCGTCTGGCTTAAACTGAATTTCGTCGCTGATGCCGCGCATGTTTTTAAAGATGTAGTTGGCGTTTTCAATAGACAGCGCACGGTCTTGCAACAGCGGCGTGTGAATCGCCTCTGTGAGCATGCCCAGCAGCTGAATTCCCTGGTTGGTCATAATGGAAACAACGTTGAACAACGCGTCCTGAATATGGCCTTTAAAGATGTTGCCGGTCATAAATTTCGTCGGCGGCATGTATTTCAGCGGCGCCTTCGGGAAGATTTCGCGCGCCATCTGCGCTTGGGAAAGTTCCATTAAGAAGCCGTCTTCTGTATCGGGGTTCATTTCAAAAGCGTGTCCCAGACCCATTTGCTCTTCCGGCAAGCCGGCGAACAGAGCGAACTGCTCGTTGATAAATTGTGAGGCCAGAACGGTATGCGCCTCTTCAATGGCATCTGATGTGGTGAGGTAGTTGTCTTCGCCGGTGTTGATGATAATGCCGGCGTAGCCGTTGATGACTCTTGAGAAATATTGGTCGACCAGTGTCCGCTGCATGTTGATGTCGCGGAAGAGGATGCCGTACAGGGCGTCGTTGAGCATGACGTCCAATCTTTCTAAGGCGCCCATTGCGGCGATTTCAGGCATACAAAGCCCTGAACAATAGTTGCAAAGGCGGATGTAGCGCCCCACTTCTTCGCCGACTTCGTCCAGCGCTTTTCGCATGATTCTGAAGTTTTCTTGTGTGGCATAGGTGCCGCCGAAACCCTCTGTGGTCGGGCCATATGGCACGTAGTCGAGAAGGCTTTGCGCCGTGGTTCTGATAACGGCGATGACGTCTGCACCTTGTCGCGCCGCCGCCTGAGCCTGGAGGGCGTCTTCGTAGATGTTCCCCGTTGCCACGATAACGTACAGATACGGTTTCGGGCCTTCACCGAGGTTTTGAAGGTACGCGTCTCTTTGCTCTCTGTTCTCTCGAATGCGCGTCACTGTCTTTTGCGCCACGTCTTCCACGGCAGCTTTTATTTTTGCATCGTCTTGAATCTCGACTTTGGTGAGGTCGAGGTCGCCTTTTGAAACGCGTTCGGCGATGGTCTGTGCCGATTCACCGTACTTTACCATGGCGTTGCCGAGCCAAAATGCCGCGCCTTCTGCAAGGCCGCCGCCGTTTTTGATGTTGTCCACCACCACATTCGGGAGCGGTCTCTCTAGTTCGTCGATGCCGTCGACGCCGAGCAGACGCACCACGGTACGCTCTACAGTAACAGTGGTGTGCTTGTCGATAAACGCCTGTGTGTCTTCGGCGATAACGCGCGCCGAATGCCGCGCTTTTTCCACGATGTTAAAATCGAGGTTCAGTTTACTCATCATGTGATCCTCCTAATATCTCTTTTGCCCGCATCGTTATTTCTTGTTGAAGACCCATTATCTCTGCTATTCTCAGGGCTTCCTTCGGTATCGCTTTGTTCTTTTTCACTTCTGTGAGCCGGTAGTCCATGAGTTCGTGAAGGGGTTTCATCCCCTCGCGTCGAACCGACTCCCGAACAGTTTCAAGGGCGACGTCCTTTAAGCCGTTCACTTGGTAGTGCGTCATGTCCTCACCGCTTGTGAGGCCGTCGTAATGCGTGGTAATCACCGCTTTTGCGCTTCCTGTTTTCAGGTGCTCTATAAGCGCCCTCGAAATGGCGTACCCCTCTTTGGGGTTGGTTCCACGCGCCAGTTCGTCGATGAGGATCAAGCCCTTCTCGTCGATGCGCGTCAGTACTTCCGCAATGCTCACGACTTCGGCACCGAAGGTGCTCAGCCCCATGTCTACAGACTGGGCGTCGCCGACGGAGACGAAGATGTAATCGAGGGGGTAAAACGTCGCTGAGGCACACGGCACGAAAAAGCCGTAATGCGCCAGCGCCAACGTCTGTCCCAGTGTCCGGAGCGACACGGTTTTGCCGCCCATGTTGGCACCTGTAATGACGGTGACAGTGGTTTTAAGCACGATGTCCAAGGGGACAAAGGCCTTGTTCTCTTTTTCCAGACTGTTTTCCAGTTTGAGGTGTCTGGCGCCCTTTAGTTCGATGACGCCCGCCTCTGACACCACCGGCCGCGTCATGTGAAACGCCGCTGTGAGCTGCGCCTTGGCAATGAGAAGATCGACTGCCCCGATGCGCACCACATTTTCCTTTAAAAGGGGCAACTGTTGTCTCAGCGCCGTAGACAGTTCCACGCGCACGGCTTCTTCCTCTGCTTCTTCTGCTCGTTTCAGCACTTCTATTTCCGATTCTATAGCCACATCGCGCTTCAGTTTAAAAAGGCTGTACATGGGGATGTCCATCTGGTAGACCAGTTCCTTTTGACTGCGCGCCGCCTCTAAGCGCTCTGAATCGCTCTGTTTGATGCGCACGTCACCGTTTGACGCCACTTTAAAACCCGCCTGCTCCAAACGCTTGGCCGACGCGTCGTACGCCGTTTTAAGCGCCTTTTCAAGACCGTCTATTTTCAGTCGTATGTCGTAAAGCGCCTGTGAATAACAACTGTAAATGTGAAAGTTGTTCACAGAACTTTCCTCAGGGTCTAATAATTCTATAACGGGGTGGATAGACCTGAGTTCATAAGCGCCTACGGTTTCGCCCCAGTAGAGGGCGTCCATGGCGTCTTTAATACGCTTCATATAGATGGCCATGTATTTGATTTCGTAGAGTTCTGTAACCGAAAGCGTCTCACCTGCCGAAAGGCGGTCAAATGTCCGTCTCAGTTGCTTGATCTCTTTGAAAAGCGTCTTGAGCTGTAAAACCGCTTGCCGATGTGATGTAAAGCGCTCAAGAGCACACTCCAGCAAGTTGTAGGCGTAATCCAGTTCGCTTCCGCGAAGGGGTTTCAAGGCGTTTTTTGCCTCTTGACCGTAGGGGGTCACCACCAGCAGCCTCTCCAGTACGAAGTTCATGTCGAGGTCTTCAAAGTGCTTATCTTTTAAAAACACCGCTACGCTCCTTCCATAACGTCGAGCACCGGCAGCGGCGCCAGTGCTTTCGACAGGCGCTCTCTAAACAAGCTGCTGTCGTAGAAATAGCCCGCAGGTGCATAGGGGTTGACTGTCAGTGCAATGAGGTTGATCGGGGTCTCGACGCACACGTTGATGCCGATGCGCGCGAGATAGGCCCACTTCTGTTCGTCGATGAAGATTTTAGTGGCATCGCCGACGACAAAGGTGAGCTGTTTGTAGTGCTGTGTCGAATGGATGATGTCAAAAACAGTCTGATAGACAAGAGCGCCATACACGATGACGACCCTTGTCTTTTCAGTAATGTGCTGTGCAATTTCACGCCCTTTGTCCAGCGCCGTTTTAATCCCTGAAAGCGGCGTCGGACAGCCGTCCTCGTCACAGAGGACGACGCGGTGCGTGGCCTCGTACGTGCGGTACACCTCTGAAAGCGCCGCATCGCCGTGGTAGTCGAGTTTTAGCAAAGTCGCCTGATGGACGGTTTTTTTTACCGCTTTGTCCATCATGCGGCTGAGCACGGCACCTGTGGCCAGCACACAGGCGTCGGTAATCGCCGGAGACGCGGAAGACGTCCGGTCCAGCGCCCCGTCGACTAAGACATAAGCCGCACCGTACGCCAGCATTTTTTCTGCTACTGCGCGTACGGCTTTGTTTGTCGATGGCCCACCAATTTGGATGTAGCCGTCATTTAATGTCCGTCCGATGACGATACGACCCATTGCCGATTCAAACGGCGTCATTTCCACCACTTCCATCTTCGCCTCAGAAAGATGAAACAAGGCTTCTGCTGTCGCCACATAGGTCCCTCTACCTACATAGATCATCGGCTTATCCGTCTGCGTTACAAGATCCTGTCGCTCACCGTCTCTACCGATGGACGTCAGTCCAATCGGCGCCTCTATACAGTCGATGAGGTGGTTCAGTGCAACGGTTTTTCCGGCGTTTTTTGCCATGCCCACAATTGATATGATGCTGTACCGGTCTTTAATTAACGAATAGATGTCCATCGACGCTCCCTTTTCATTCCTTAATACGTTGTCCGTTTCTATTTGTGTGTGCGCTTGCTTCTCTCGAGTTCTTTGAGTTCGATTGAAACGCGGTTGCCCTGTAAGAGACCGCCGACGCCAAAGACTTTGTGGTCTTTTTGCTCGGTGGTTTCCACAGCACCTTCTTTTTTCGCATCGTAAGACGCCGGTTGCGTGTACGTGGTGATAACGCCTTCGTAATTTCTCAGTACGACTTTGTCAGGTGACTGGGAAATCATGTACTGCGGCATAACCGGAATCTTCCCGCCGCCACCCGGTGCGTCGACGACAAATGTCGGCACACAGTAGCCAGACGTATGGCCTCTGAGACCTTCGATGATCTCAATCCCTTTAGACACAGGTGTTCTGAAGTGCTCAATGCCTGTGGAAAGGTCACATTGGTAGATGTAGTACGGGCGCACGCGCATAACGACGAGCTGATGTACGAGGTCTCTCATAATGTGTACGCTGTCGTTGATGCCTTTGAGCAGTACCGACTGGTTGCCCAGCGGAATACCGGCGTTGGCCATGAGATCGCAAGCGCGTCTCGTCTCCGGCGTAATTTCTTTCGGATGGTTAAAGTGCGTGTTGAGCCAAATCGGGTGGTATTTTTTAAGCATTTCCACAAGTTTCGGCGTGATTCTCTGCGGGAGAACCACCGGTGTTCTCGAACCGATTCGAATAATTTCCACATGTGGGATTTCTCTCAATCGGCTGATGATGTACTCGAGTAAGTCGTCGGAGACGAGGAGTGCATCGCCACCTGAGAGCAACACGTCTCGAACGACTGGGGTTTTTCTGATGTAGTCAATCGCTGCGTCGATTCTGTCTCTCGGTACACCGGCGTCGTTGTGGCCGGCAAAACGTCTTCTGGTACAGTGTCTACAGTACATAGAGCACATGTCGGTGATGAGGAACAACACGCGGTCCGGGTAACGGTGCGTAATCCCCGGTACCGGCGAGTCGCCGTCTTCGTGAAGCGGGTCGTCCATGTCGGCGTCGCTCATATGCGTTTCAAGCGCCGTCGGCACTGCCTGCATTCTCACCGGACACTTTGGATCGTTTTCGTCCATGAGCAGCGCGTAGTACGGCGTAATGCCCATTCTCAAGATTTCCAGCGACTTGGCGACGCCGGCTTCTTCTTCTGGTGTGAGGTTGACAATCTTCTTAAGGGCGTCAAGTGTGGTGATGCGGTTTCGCACTTGCCATTCCCAAGAATTCCATTGCTCTTCGGTTACATCTTGCCACATCTCGATGTCTTTAAAATGTCTCATCAGAACTCCTTTCATTCGCGCCGAGCCGCCGCTTACGCGTACAATTCTTCGTAGATTTTTCTTAACGTTTCACTTTCTCTCATAATTTGAAGCGTAATTTCAGCATGGTCTTTGGTGTAGCCGTTGCCGACGATCATTTCCACGTCTTTGCCCACGCCTTCTGCGCCCAGTGCCGCTTTTGTAAAGCTGGTCGCCATACTGAAGAAGTAAACGGTACCTTGGTCTTTAGTGGCGAGGATTGAAGACATCTCTGTGTTCGGAATGTTGACGCAGTTGATGACGAGGTCGCACATGTTGCCATCTGTTACCGCTTCTACAGCTTTCATTGTGGCCACGGCGTCTGTCGCGTCTACGACGATAAACTCGTCTGCAAGACCTGCGTCCATCACGCGGTCTTTGGCTTTGTCAGAATGCTGTAAGCAGATGACTTTGCCTGTGACGCCTGCGCGCTTCTTCGCTTCGTAAAGGCAGAGCATACCGGATTTTCCGGCGCCGCCGATAACGAGAACCGTATCGCCCGGGCGGACGAGTTTGGCTGTTTGCGCCGGAGCACCTGCGACGTCGAGCACTGAAAGTGCGAGGTTTTCAGCGATGTCTGAAGGCAATTTGGCGTAGATGCCACTTTCAAATAAGATGGCTTGTCCTTTAATGTCCACTTGGTCGATGTCTTTTCTGATTTCTAAAATCTCTTCAATAACCAGTGGCGTCAGTGAAAGCGATACGAGGGTTGCGATTTTGTCGCCGACTTTGAGGTCTGTTTTCCCTTCGAGAGCTTCGCCCACTTTTGCAACAGTACCGATAAGCATGCCGCCTGAACCGGTAACAGGGTTTTTGTGCTTGCCGAACTTTTCGACGATCCCCGTCATAATGCTTTTGATTTTGGCTTCGTCACCGCCGGCTTCTTCTTTAATTTGCGTGAAAGACGCCGAGTCGATGTTGAGCGTTTGGACGTCTATTAACACTTCGTTGTCGTAGATGTCCATGTCGTTTGAAATTTTAAGTGCCGGTTGCGGCAAAATGCCTTTCGGTTCGATAACGCGATGTGTACCAAATTTACATCCTTTTTTCATATAGGTGCCTCCCAAAAGTTTTTAATAAGTGTGCCCATATAAAAAGCAATTTCTATGCCAAAACTTTAACAAGGCATTTTGTTCAATATGTCGTGGCTAACTCGATACACCCCACTATATATAGTTTTAATAGTTTCGATGCTTTTGATGACATTAAAAAAGAGTGCCGAATTTTAGGCACTCTAGGGGACGAGATTGTATTTTTTCAGTTTGTACTGGAGGGTCTGTCTCGGCATTTTAAGCAGTTTCGCCGTTTGTGAGACATTTTGTCCCGTTTTTTGAAAGGCGTCTCTCACCGCCTGTTCTTCCGCCTGTTCCAAAATGGCTTTTAGGCTCTTGTCGGCGTCTATGGATACGCACAGCTCTGTGCGCGCAGCCTGTGGCGCCGATTTGCGCATGGCGTAAGGCAGTTCTTCAAGTTCGATAACTGGGCTTTCTGAAAAGGTGACGGCCCCCTCGATAACGTGCTCCAGCTCTCTGACATTGCCTTCCCACGGGTAGTTTAGAAACAAGTCCATCACTTCGGCGCTGACGCTTTTAACGTGGCGGTAGGCGATGCCGTTGTATTTCTTTATAAAGTACGCCGTGAGGACGGGAATGTCTTCGCGCCTGTCGGAAAGCTTGGGAATCCAAAGCAAAACGGTGTTTAACCGGTAGTAGAGGTCGCGGCGGATGTACCCCTTCTCAATGGCTGCATTGGGCTCGACGTTGGTGGCGGCGATAATGCGCACGTCGACTCTACGCTCTTTGGTGTCGCCGATACGTCTGATTTTACCGTCTTGGAGCACTCTGAGCAGTTTCGCTTGAAGCTCCATGGGCATGGAGTTGATTTCGTCGAGAAAGAGCGTGCCCCTGTCCGCCAGTTCAAAGAGCCCCATGCGGTCGACGGCGCCTGTAAAACCGCCTTTAACGGTTCCGAAGAGAATGCCCTCTAAAAGCGAGGCGGGCAATGCGGCACAGTTTTGCGCGATAAACGGCCGACTGGCGCGTTTGCTGGCGTTGTGAATGGACTGGGTGAGCAGCTCTTTGCCCGTTCCGGTCTCCCCGTAAATCAGTATGGGAATATCGGTGCGCGCCGCTTTCATGGCGATGCTCTTCACGCGGTTGAACTCGGCGTTTTCGGTGATGATGTCTTGAAATCTATACTGTGCCCGCGCCGGCTCCACGGCATCGCCTTTTTGAGGGCGAATAGACGACTGCAAGTCCAAATACCGCTCGGAGAGTTCTTTGTACGCGGTGACGTCGCGCGATATCTCTATGGCGCCCTGTATCTGACCCGACTTGACTATGGGGAGGGTGGTGTTCACCGTGGCGATTTCTTTGCCCTTGTATGTGCGATAGGTCTGTTCGCGGTTGTAGATTGGCGACTGGGTTTTGAGCACTTTTAAAAGCGTGCTCTCCTCCTTAATCAACGACGGGTAGACTTCGGTAATATGCCGCCCGATGGCTTCTGAAATGTTGATGTCGTCCAGCATTGCCGAATGCCTGTTGCAATAGATGAGCCGGCCGCTGGCATCGATGATTTGAATGCCGTCGCTAATGTGATCGAGCATTTTCTGCGTTTGTTCCGGTGTTAAAAAAGCCTCCATGCGTACCTCTCGTTTTCGTATCCGATTATGGAAAGTGCCCAATTTTAGGCATATGCCGAAATTTGAGCACTTCGTCTACATAATGACGCCTCTACCGTATTCTTTTGCTGTCTCTAACTGTTCGTATGCTGCAGCAAGAACGCGGTCGTCGGTGTTCCAGCCGTCGATGGTCATGGCCACGAACCGGCAAGTAATCAGAACCCCCAAGCGTTTTTCGATGTCCTTTATGGCGCTGTTCAACGCTTTTGCAAAAGCGTAGGCGTGGTCTTTGGTCTTACTTGGGAAAACCACGGCAAAGGTGTCCCCCTTAATGCGACCAAAGTGATCGATGTCGTCAATAAGCGCTTTTGACGCTTTGATAATTTCTATAATGACGGCATCTCCTACATCGTAACCAAAGCGCTGATTGATTTCACCCAGTTCGTCGATGTCGAAGAAGATAAGCGCCGATCGCTCGCGTTTGTCAGAGCATCTTTCGATTTCAAGCGACAGAACATTTTTAAGTTTTTCTTCTGTGTTAATGAGAACGAGGCTGCTGTTAATTAGACGCTCTTGCTTAACCAACGCCTTCATTTCCAGCCGCTTCTCTTCCATTTGGCGCCGATAATACGTCGTTCCGATGCCGATAATGAGGAATGTGTAGGGCCATAAAACGGCAAACAACCTCAATGTATCGGTTAAATGGTACTGTTTGATAATAAGTAAAGGGATAAAACTAAGAGGTAAAGTTGCCAGTAGCCATGCGCCTTTAAGCAAACGCTTTTTGTTACCGCTCGTTTTTTCCAAATTTAACCTCCCACTTCTAAAAGCTCCAGCGTCATAGACTGAATGCCGCCGTCCTCAGTAATCAACTCATAGGTAAAATTCAGTTTAAAAGGATTCTGTGACAGGGTAAACGTCTTGCCCACAGTGGTCATAAAGAGAAAGCCGTAAGGTGTCCTGTAGCGATTTTCAACAGAAGCGCCCCGCTCGATGCGGAGGGTGCTGTCGATGCTGCCGTAACGCTTGATGGTCACGGTGCCGCCGGAGGCGACGACCATGGTCTTTGTCCCCGCCATTCCCGTCATTTCGCTTTCGTCGTACCGAATGTACATCTTGCCGCCTTTTTCAGTTAGTGTCGCCAAGGTTGTAAACTCCGTACGCTCTGACGCGCCGTCCGCCTCGCGAACTTCCGAAGTTATTTTGAGTACTATTCCGCTATCCATTTATTGACCAACTCTCTGATTAAGTCCACATGTGCTTCTGCTTCCCGTCGCGCCCCTTGTTCGTCTTTAGCGCTTAAGGCTTCGTAAATTTTAATGTGTGAGGCCTGTATTTCCTTAAAGTTGTTGAACTCGCTGAAGTAAATTAAGCGAAACCGCTGAAATTGATCGTGCAGGTCGTAAATCATATGCATGAGGCGGCTGTTCTTCGACGCGTCGAAAATCGTCGAGTGAAAGGCGTTGTCCACTTCGATCATGCGTTTTTTGTCCATGTCTTCGAGACAGGTGTTGAAATCCTCTAAGATGGTGCCGAGTTTCTCCAGTTCTTCGGGTTCCATGCGGCTGGCGGCGAGTTGCGCTGCAAAGCCTTCGAGCTCCTTTCGAATCTCGAGTACCTCCAAGATGTCTTTTTTCGTCAAATCCGCCACATAGGCGCCTTTTCTCGGTATCATAATCACGAATTTTTCTTTTTCCAGTTTTCGAATGGCCTCTCTAACCGGCGTTCTGCTGACACCGAGCTTTTCTGCTATGGCCACTTCCATCAAGCGTTCACCCGGTTTGAGTTCACCGCTGAGGATGGCGTTTCTCAAGTAGTCAAACACCACTTCGCCAAGTGGTTTGTAATTTTTTATTTCCATTGAATGAAAATCCATCTTAACCTCCCTTTCGCTTTAACCTATCGGCCACTGTACGTCACAACGCTGTAGGACTGCGGGTACTGTTTTCTAATCGCCTTATGCGCCTTGTCGGCTCTGGCTTTGTCTTTGAAAATCCCGAACACAGTCGGTCCGCTACCGCTCATCAATACGCCCTGAGCACCATAGCTCACCAAACGTTGTTTAACCGCCGCCACTTCCGGATACTTGACACAGGTGACGCTTTCGAGGACGTTGCACAAGTTTTCCGCCACTTTGCGCTTATCGCCTCTTTCAATCGCCGCCAGCATCGCCGCTGTATCCGGTCTCTCAGGGACGTTTTTGTAATCGAGTGCCTGATACACTTCTTGTGTTGAGACGCCGAAATTCGGTTTGACGAGGACGAGAAAAAAGCCTATCAATCCGTTAATCGGCGTCAGTTTCTCCCCTAGGCCTTCCGCCAATGCCGCCCCTTCTAATAAACAGAAGGGCACATCTGCACCGAGCTTAAAGGCGAGGGCCATCAATGTGTCCAAATCGAGGTTTAACTGCGCCAGAGCATTGATGCCCTTTAGCGTTGCCGCAGCATCGGTACTGCCACCTGCCAGGCCGGCGCAAACGGGAATGTTTTTAACGATGTGAATGTCAAAACCCGTTTTCAGACCGTAGGTCTGCTGCATAAGCGCCGCCGCTTTGTAGACGATGTTCGAGCCATCTACCGGCAAGTAGGGATCGGTACACGTGATGTGGATTTGGCTGTCGGTTCGTTTTTTAATGTGAATGTCGTCTGCGAGACTAATCTGCTGCATAATCATCTGAACGTCGTGGTAGCCGTTCGGCCGCTTGCCAATGACGTCCAACGTGAGATTAATCTTCGCACGCGCTTTTAATTTCATTTCAGAATGTAAGTTCATAATCGCCTCAATCTTGGATACAAAATACATTATAAATACATCCCTATTATATGACATTTGCATAAAATAATCTATAGGTTCCCCTTATTTCATTTGTTATTTTTGTGGGCGTGGAAACGGTTCGATGTGTGTCCTTTTGACCTTTATCATTAATTCCACCTAATATAATCTTCTCGACAATGTCCCACACGGATACAAAGTATCTAGCACTTTTAATTAAATCTCAACGAGACCGTACACTAAAAATACTCTTTGTAATGACTAAATCAAACGTTCCTGCCATGGCATCGCGAATCATTTCTTGAAAACCAAAGCGTTTATCAATAGTGTGTCCATTCATTACTTCTTATGTGTCCATTCATGTGCCTCTAAGTACACATCAAAATCATCTTTTTCAGGTGCACTTAAACGCTTTTGATGAAATTTCTCATATTCTTTTTCAGCAAGTTCCTTGGCTACTTCATGAGAAATAGCCCCTGCTCCAGTTAGTATGTCTCGCTCATTAAATTTTAGGAAGGCATTGAGCTTTTCTTCCCAGTCCTTCATGTACATTGGGTTACGTCTTTCAGCTTGATCTTCTGCATAATCTAGATACATGGTTACAATTCTATTCAGTGACTTCATTTCTTTTTCCGTCAAATAATTCTTGGCAACGGTAATATCGCCTTTACGTACCTTGTCCCCCTTCCAAGTTGTAAGACCCATATTGTCTTTTGAGGCATCAGCTCTTTGTTCAATAAGTTCTGCTGCTGTATGACCATGAATAGCAAAATGAAGCTTGTTTTGCACCGTTGCAAAAAACTTTTTAGCTTCTTCTGATTTTCCATCATAATCTATAGACAAAGCATAGATATCCGTGATTTTCTTATAAAACCTTTTTTCTGAGGCTCTAATATCACGTATACGTTCTAAAAGCTCATCAAAATAATCATCACCAATGTTACGCATCCCCTTAAGACGCTCATCGTCCATGGTAAAGCCTTTAACTAAGTATTCATTTAATCGTTCTGTTGCCCATTGTCTGAACTGGGTACCTCGGCTAGAACGCACACGGTAACCAACGGCAATGATCATTTCAAGGTTATAGTGGCGTGAATTTCTCTGAACCGTTCTATTTCCTTCGGTTTGAACTTGTAAGTAATTCTTACAAGTTGAATTTTCCTCTAATTCACCTTCTTCATAAATATTTTTTATGTGAAGTGTTATATTTTGAGGCGTTGTTTGGTAAAGCTCAGCAATCGCCTTCTGTGTCATCCATACGGTTTCATTTTCAAGTCTTACATCTATTTTTGTTTTTCCATCTTCTGTCTGATAAATGAGTAAATCGTTGTTGTATCCCAATTTAACCCTCCTTCTCCATATATAGCTTCAAACTCATCAGACATCGTCTGACGTTTTTAAGTGAACTATCCAGTAATTCCGGATAGTTCATCTATGTTCCTAATCATCATTTTGATTTTACCATAGTGGTCAAAGCTTAACCACATAAACCTCATTTTGTTTTGTATTTTATTTCCAAACGAACTTTGATTTTGATGAACTCTTTTCCGAAATCATCTTTTCATTAAAGTAGGCTGGAAATGTACGGATTAACAGTTGGCGCTCTTCTGCTATTTATTTAAGTTTCACAAAAGGTGAACACCTTTTTCGTCAACTAAAAAAACCCTTCTTAAGGGTTTTTTTGTTCTAAAGTATGTGCTCGGTGTCCCGTCTTATGCCCCTTTTTAAAGGTGGGGGAAACCGGACGCCATTATTCTTTTAAAAAAGCTTCCTTTTCAATGGCCATTTTGATAAAGGTCGTGTACAGAAGACCGTCTTTCTCCGTAAAGAGCTCGGGGTACTGGGTAAGCAGCACTTTTTTAAACCGCTGTTCTTCATAGGGTTCTGACTTCTCCGACACCTTGACAAACCCCACCTTCTCATAGCTCTTCTTGGCGCGCTCGTTAAAATGCGCCACCCTAAGCGTCATGGTGCGGATGGGGAAGTGCGTGAACACATAGGTTAAAAAACGCTTGAGAAGTTCCGTGCCAAAGCCTTCACTTAAGTAATTGGGATCGACGGCGATGCCCAGTTCTGCCGTTCCCTTGAGCAGTCGTATGTGTTTCAGCGTGACAAATCCCAGTGGGTACTCCTCTAAAAAAAGGCCATACACCTTTCTGAACAACAGACGCTGCTTGACGCGAAACCACGTGTAGAGATCGGCTGTATCGTGTTCGTTGAAATTGTATTGATAGAATCTTAAATCTTGATGGACGCCCCAGTGTCGAAACTGGTAGACGTCCTTAAGCTTCATTTTTCTAAACTCAAGTGTCAAATGCATCACCTCATTTGAGACGTATTGGCAAACTTTTGGAACTTGCCGAGCCATGCGAGATAGACTTTACCTGTCTCACCATTTCTCTGTTTGGCGATAATGATTTCGGCAATCCCTTTGAGGTTCTCGTCTACTGTCTCGGGGTTGTAATACTCGTCCCTGTAGAGGAACATAACGAGGTCGGCATCCTGCTCAATGGCGCCGGACTCTCTAAGGTCGGAGAGAATTGGTCTGTGGTCGGCGCGGAGCTCCGAGGCACGGGAAAGCTGGGAAAGGGCGATAACCGGACATTCAAGCTCTCTGGCGATGCCTTTGAGGGATCGGGAAATCGTCGAAATTTCCTGCTGTCTGTTCTCCTGCTTGCCGCCACCGGACATCAGCTGAAGGTAGTCGATCATAATCATGTCGAGACCGTGGTTCATCTTCAGCCGTCTGCACTTACTGCGCAGTTCCGCAACAGTAATCCCCGGCGTGTCGTCGATAAAGACTTTGGATTCGGCGAGTTGCGCGCTGCTGCGCGCCAGTTTGTACCAGTCGTCATCGGCGATGTTGCCCGTTTTAATGTCCCCGATGGATACCAACGACTGCGCCGCAAGCATTCTCGTCACCAACTGATCCGCCGCCATCTCCAGTGAGAAAATGGCCACGGATTTGTTTTCTTTAACTGCCGCGTGTTGTGCGAGGTTGAGGGCAAACGCTGTCTTCCCCATTGACGGACGGGCGGCGACGAGGACGAGGTCCGACCGCTGAAGGCCTGTGGTCATCTCATCCAGCGACTCAAAGCCCGTTGAGACGCCGGTGAGGGCGTCGGGGTCGTCGTGGAGTTTAACGATTCTATCGTAAGTCACTTGAAGAATGTCGGACATGTTTTGAAAGCTCTTTTTGTTTCGATTTTGAGAGATTTCAAAAATACTGGCCTCAGCTTCTTCAATAAGCTGTTCGGGGTCTTTGGACTCGTACCCTTGTTCGACAACAGAAGTCGACGCGCGAATTAACCGCCTTAAGATGTACTTGTCCTGTATGATTCTGGCGTGTGTCGTCACGTTTGAAATCAGCGTGCCGACACCGGTGAGTTCGGTAAGGTACTCGAAGCCGCCTACGGCATCGAGCAATTGGTTCTTCGTGAGATCATCGGACACGGTAATGAGGTCAGCGGTCTTGCCTTCGGAAAACAAGCGGCGAACCGTTCTGTAAATTTCTCGGTGGGCTTCGTTGTAAAAGGCCTCGTCGTGAACAATAACCTCCATTACATCGCCGATACAATCGCTGTCGAGCAATAGAGAGCCCAGCACGTTTTGCTCTGCATTTATGTCGTGGGGCATCGTTTTGATGTTCATGAATCAGCGCTCCTTTCAATTCAATATAGATGGCTTTACCATTATAGCACGGATGACGGTTAATTGCCCAAGGTCTTTTTAATTTTAAAGAGCTTCAGTCGCCAATAGCTGAGAACGCCAAATCTGTAGCGGTAGACGCGGGCCTCTCGCTTGAGATAGTGGTTGACTTCTTCGAGATGGAAGTCGTCGTCTGTTTTAGCGTATAAGAAGGCTTCCCACTTGTCTATAAGCTTTCCGGGAACATTGGCCGAAACCAGACTCTGGTGCACATCAAAACTTTTGAGGTCTTTGTTTTTCGTCGCCATATACGCGAGAAAGTAGAGCTTTCTCAAAGTGCGCTTTCGCCGATTGGGCACGTAGAGGTACAGAACATTCGGCACTGCAAAGACGGCCATCACTGCGATGACAAGTACAAGCAGTGCGCCACCACCCCAAAGGGCGTAGCGGACATAAGGGACGGCGGTCTGAGTGGCTACGTCTTCCCGCCGGCGCTCTTCTAAAAAAGCATCCGGGTCATAGGTGCCGTCGCCATCACCGCTGTCAATCATACCGAGGCGGTTGTCGTCGCCTTCTGAAAGCGGCGTCTCTTCTGAAGGCGCTGTCTCTGTAGGCACCTCGGGCGTCTCGCCCTCGCCGTTTGGCGTCTCTACACTTACTACGACATCTGAGTACGGCGGTGTGGCTTCAAAAGTCACCCAACCTTTGCCTTCGATGTAGGCCTCGACCCAAGCGTGTGCGCGGGTTTCTGTCACCTTGTGAGGTTCGCCGACCACCACGTCGTTTGGACTCAACACAAAGCCCTCGACATAACGGGTCGGGATGCCGTTGATGCGCCCCATAATGGCCAGTGACGATGCGAAATAAGTACAGTACCCCTCTGACATATTCCTGACAAAGTTCGTAACAAAGTCGCCAGTCACCCCTGTTTCATCCACCTCGAGACTGTAGCTGTAGTTCTTGACGAGGTACTGTGTGAGCAACTGCATTTTTTCCTCATCGCTTTCACCGAAACGACCCAGTTCTTCAGCCAGCTGGTAGATGTCTTCGCCGATGCTCGGGCCAATTTGCAAGTAGTCCACATCGTCGGGGTAGCCAAAGTCGTACCCGGTGGCGTTGTAGCGGTACTGCTTCACTTGCTGTCTAAAGAGTCCCTTCTTATAAAATGCGTCGTTTTCACCTGAGACAAACACGTTTTCAGCCTTTAAGCTGGCGTCGTAAAAGCCCAACGGGGTAAATAGAGACAGTGTTTTCATTTTATCCATGACCACGAGACCGGAAAGTGGCGTCAGTTCTTCATGTGCCACGAGTAAGGCGTTTTCAGGCGTTTCTGTATAGGCTTTGTAATTGTTGCGATACACTTTGGTCTGATTGACCCAACGCTTGCCTGTGTAGAAGTCCTTGACCACACTTCTCAAATAAATCGGTGTGTTCGGCACCGCGTCAACTGTTAACCAAAAAAGCGGCGTTTCGTCGTCTAAATCTAAGATGCTCCCGCCGAGGTAACCGCTTTCACCGGCATAGGGGGTCTGCAACAGGGAAAAGACGCCGAGGTCATCGGCTTTATAGCCCGTTCGAATGCCCCAGATGTTGGGGACGAGGCCGCCCACGCCCTCGTTGATTTTTTCGACGGGCAGGAGCTTGTAGCCTAAAAAAGCCACGACAAACAGCATTAAAGACAAAAGCAAGCTGTATGCGGTCACTTTGGTTCTTGAAAAGTACGTGGTGCTGTAAGAGGCCTTCTCTTCGATGAGCCGATGGTGGTTTTCCACCATAAAGAACCACGCCAATCCGACAAAGTAGAAAAAGAAGATGCGATTCGGCAGTTCAATGTATTGGTACCATGCGACCACAAAGACCCCTAGAGGTAGCAATAGCGCTATTTTAAGCCATTTAGAGGCGCATATCACAACCGTTGCCGCTGTGATGACGAGGCATAAGAGACCGAAAAACAGCCCTTCGAAGAGCAAGTTTTCAGGCATGCCCTCTCTGAACCACTGGATAAACGGTCGAATGTCCAACCGCGCCTTTAACGTCTTCACCCATGCGATGTCGTGGGTGCCGCCTTCTCTAACATAATCGAAGAGCGTTTCAGAGTCTTTGACCACTAGACCGTCATCAGAAAACTGATGGATGACCGTCAGTGACAAGTCGAGAATATAGACGCACACCACAAAGGCAATGAGCCCAAACAACAGCCACTTGGCCACTTTTCGCTTGAGCAGGCAGAGCATGACAAGGGCGTATGCGACGGTGACGATTCCCACCACCGCTACAAACGGCAACGTCTTCACTAAGAAAAATTGTACCAATAGGGCGACGGCCAAAGCCACCATATAGCCCGGTATCCATTTATGATTCATAAGTCACATCCATCAAATCGTCAATCCAGTTAAAAGTTGTTCTATCGAGGGACTCTGAGTTGTTTCGGAAGGTGTACACGGTCATTTCACGGCCGCGCTGTCCCTCATACACCAAGGCTTTTGAAACCACAGGGGTGATGACGAGGACGTAATCGGTCTCCGGCAGAGACGACAGCGTCTCCTCAATCCCCTGAGTGCCTATGGACTCAAATCGCGTTAAAGCGTCCATTGCCGCATCGAAGTCCGCCAAAGTATGGACGTCCATCGCCACGGGTTCTTTCGCCGACCAGACGAGGCGCAGGCGCGTCCCCTGCTGAACATAGCTGTTTATCAAGGACGCGCAAAAGGACACCATCTGTTCCTCTAAAGCCAGCGTCATGCCGCTTTCAAAGTTCCCCTTGTAAGCGTCTAAAACGACGACGAGCCGCGTGAGCACCGTGTCTTCAAACTCCTTGGTCAAGAGCTCGTCTTTTTTCGCACTGAGTTTCCAGTGAATATTTTTAAGGGCGTCGCCGCGCTCGTATTTTCTTATGTTGGCGATGTTGGTTTCATCGGTCAATGTCTTTTTATCCGCTTTCAATGTGCCGTAAGCGTCTTTGGGTTCTATGAGCGGGCAGACAATCGGATGAATTTTAGGACGTACTGTCACGCGTATCGCCTTTGAAAAAACCACTTCCCGTACGTGACACATCAGCGGATCGTATAAGGTGACGCGCACCTGCCCGACTTCGTAGAAGCCGCGATAGGGGCAGATAAACTCTTTTTCATATGGCAAAAAGTCCTGTATCCCAATCATTGCAATCTCCCGTACTGCCGCATCTGTCTTCATTTTTTTATCCACTTCAAAGACGATTTCCGCGTGGAGCAACGGCAAGTAGCTGGAGTTGTACACTCGGTAATCGATGCCGAGGCCGTCGCCGGTTTCGATGGTTTTACTGTTCACCGAATGGACGACGTAAAGGTTTTTGGCGTATGTGCGCACCATGAGAAAGGAAGCCGCCGTGGCAGTAAAGAAGACGGCAAATAGGAAATAGAGGTGTGCGCCACCTGACGACAGGGCGAAAACCCCTAGGAGCGCAGTGGTCAGATAAAGTGTCCATTTAAAAAATCTATGCATGAGCGTCTCCTACTCTGTGACCTTAGGCACCTCTGTTGTGGCCAGTACCTCGTCGACGACTTTTTCTGCATCAATGCCCTTGTACACCGCTTCGCCTTTTAAAATCAGCCGGTGGGCGATGACGCTTTTAAAAATGCTTTTAATATCGCTGGGAAGCACGTAGTCTCTGCCACTGAGATAGGCTTTTGCTTTGGCGCCGCTGAACAGATGGACCGACGCTCTGGGACTGGCGCCCAGTTTGACGCTGGGGTGCGTCCGCGTCGCTGCACAGAGTTTTACGATATACGCTTTAACCGCTTCTTTTACAAACACCTTGGACATGGTGCGCTGTGCTTTGTTCAGCGCTTCTAAGGTCACTACCCCTTCCAGCGGTGCCGCCGCTTCTTTCATGGTGAGTATGGCCATTTCCTCTTCCGGTGACGGGTACCCTAGGGCAATCCGCATCATAAAGCGGTCGAGCTGCGCTTCGGGCAGTGGAAATGTCCCCTGTAGTTCGATGGGGTTCTCTGTGGCAATGACGAGAAACGGCGATTCCAGCACATGGGTTTTGCCGTCGATGGTCACTTGTGTTTCCTCCATGGACTCCAGCAAGCTGGACTGGGTTTTAGGCGATGTCCTGTTGATTTCATCGGCGAGAAGGATGTTGGTAAAGAGCGGGCCTTTTTGAAACACGAAACTCTGCTTTTCTTTGTCGTAGATGGAAACGCCCATCAGGTCTGAAGGCATGAGGTCCGGTGTGAACTGGACGCGCTTAAAGGTGCAGTTCAAAACCTTTGCAAAGCTCTTTGCCAAGGTCGTCTTCCCCGTTCCCGGCAAATCTTCTATTAGAATGTGTCCGCCGGTGAGCAGCGCAATCATAATCGATTCAATAGCCGCCTCTTTCCCGACGACGCTTTTTTTAATTTCCCCTTTGATGGTTTCTAACATAACCCCTCCCATACTTCTGATTATTCTGAATTTTTGAGTTTGTAAAAAAAGAAGATGAACGCAGAACGCTTATCTTCTCATTTGTTTTATGCCTCTGTGACAGTCACTTTAACTTGCGCTGTTACTTTTGGGTAAACTTTTACGGTGAGCTTTGTGGAACCCAGTGCGCGAATAGGACTCTCGAGCACAATTTTCTTTTTATCTACGGCGATACCAAAGTCTTTTTTAATGGCCTCAGCCACGTCTTTGCTGGTGATGGAACCGAACAATCGACCGCCTTCGCCGGCTTTCGCCGTAAACTTCACTTCCACTTTATCCAGCTCTGCCGCCAGAGCTTTTGCTTCGGCCAACTCTTCATCTGCTTTTTTCTTCTTGGCCTTCTTTTGGTGGTCGAGCTCTTTGACATTGCCGTCTGTCGCTTCTTTTGCAAGGCCTCTCGGAATGAGGTAGTTTCTCGCATGGCCGTCACTGGCGTTGATGATCTCGCCTTTCTTGCCCGTTCCTTTAATGTCTTTTAAGAGTATGACTTTCATTGTGGTTCTCCTTCCGTGTAGTATTCGTCGATTGACTCAATCAACCGTTGTTTAACTGTTTGAATATCGGTGTCGTAGAACTGAGCCCCTGCCACTTCAAGGTGTCCGCCACCGCCTAGGGATTCTAAAATCACCTGTACGTTGACCTCGCCAAGGGAGCGACCGGAGATAAACACCATGCCGTCGCTCTTTTGAGCGATGACAAAAGACGCTTTAATCCCGCGTATGTTCAGCAGGTCGTCTGCCGCCTGCGCCGCAATCAGCTGAATGCTTTCGCTTTCCACATCTGATGTGGAGATGGCGACGACCTCCCGATGTCTTATCGCCGTGCTGACGATGTTGGCTTTTTCGATAAAAGTGTTGAGGTCGTCTTGGAACAATTGCCTAACCCGGGTGGTGTCGGCGCCATGTCGCCTCAAATAAGCGGCGGCATCAAATGTGCGCACACCGGTTTTAAGTGAAAAGTTCTTCGTGTCCACTGAAATGCCCGCGAGCATGGCATCCGCCTCTTCCTTTTCGATTTTAGGGCGATTTTCCATGTACTGTATCAGTTCGGCGACGAGTTCACAAGTACTGGAGGCGTAAGGCTCCAAATATTTGAGCGTCGCATTTTCAATAAATTCTGTACTGCGTCTGTGGTGGTCGATTAACGCAATTCTAGGGGTTTCCTGTAACAGCTCCGGACATTCTGTCAGGCTCGGTTTGTGGGTGTCCACGACCACCACCAGCGTGCTGTCGTCCACCATTTCAAGCGCTGTCTTTGAGTCCACAAATCGGTAAAACTCGTTGTCTGCAAAGGTCTCGTAGACGTTTTTAATGGCGTCGGTGACTTCGTTCAGCACGACGACCACTTCTTTTCCGCGGTTGATGACCGAACGGTAGACGCCCATCGCCGCACCGAAGGAATCCATGTCCGGTGAACGGTGTCCCATGACGATGACGTTGGCGCTTTCGTCGATGAGGGTTCTAAAGCCGTGTGCAATGACCCGCGCTTTGACCCGGTTGCGTTTTTCAACAGCTTTGGTTTTGCCGCCGTAAAACTCATAGGCGTTCTTCTTTCGGAGTACCACTTGGTCGCCGCCGCGCCCAAGTGCCAGCTCAAGCGCCGCACTGGCGTCTTCTTCAAGGGCCATAAACGAAGCGCCGTTGACACCGATGCCGATGCTCAGAGTCACCGAAATCTTGTTGCCGACGTCGATTTCCCTGACGTCGTCCAATATGGAGAAGCGCTTGGCTTCCAGATGTTCGAGGTAGCGCGCTTCAAAGAGCACGATGTACTTGTCGTTTTGATACTTCTTTATGATGCCGTTCATCCGCGTGGACCAGAGGTTGATTTTTTTCTCAATCTCCGATTTGACAAACGGGATGTGTTCTTCTTTGGTTTCGTTTAACACGTCTTCGTAGTTGTCGACGTTGATCATGGCCATCACCGGCCGCTCGTCCCTGAGCTTGTTGGTGAGTTCGGTGAGTTCAGTGATGTCGAACCAGTAGAGCATAAACACGAGGTCCGACGGATTGCTGCCCTCTAGGGAGACCACATTGACATAGACGTTGTATAAGCCGCCGCCCACTTTGAGTTGGCTGATTTTTTGACCGTCTTTAATCTGATCCATTGGAAAAGCGTCGACCCACTGTTTAATCGGCTTGCCGATGACGCTCTTTTCCCCCACCATGTCGGTGAATTTAGAGTTGTACCAGTTGATGCGCCCCTCTAAGTCGAGTACAGTCAGCGGCACCGGCAGATTAAAGACGGCATAGCGCGCCGCACTGTCGATGCTGCTGGACATTTCGTCCATGTAACTCCGCCATTTTTTTGCCCTGAGTCGACTTTGATTCCAGTTGTAAAAGACCATCAAGAGCAGCAAAACGATGCCCACGATGCCCAGTTTGTAGTTGTAATACGCCAATGCGCCGGCGAGTAGTGCGATGACCACTAGATAAATCGGAATCGTTTCTTTAAAGGGATTACTCATTTTGTGATTGCCCATAGGTTTACCTCACTTGTTTCATCCTTTTTCTAAAGTTAAACAACACATCTATAAAGCCCAATAGCGGTAAAAACGCCCCGAATAGAAGACTTGCGGCAAAAAAGACGAGTACCGACAAAAAGACTGCCAAACCTTGTTTGTGGCGCTTTAATAGGATGCCGTAAATCAATGCGGCAACTTGAACCAAAAACAAGATGTTGAACAAATACATAAAGTTGGCGAGAACCAACGTTTGATCGAGTCCGTCTATCCCCGAAAGCACATAGGCGAGTGCAATCATCAGCGCCGCGCCGTAGGCAAAGTGTTTGGGATAGGTAAAGGCGCCGAAGGACTTTCTAGGCGTTACGCCGTAATCGCCGGGAAGTCTTCGTATAACCGCCCCTGAAATCATGTAGACCACTACTGCAAGCAACATGGACGTGACAATAAGCAAACTTGGAAACAGCAAATTGAGACTGTTTGTGAAGTTTTCCTCAATGACCTTTATGGCCTCCAATTGCGCATCCAGCTGCTCTGCAGCTTCAGGGGTAACGCTCTTCATCTTTTCAATTAACGCAGCATTGCCTTCAAAGACTTCCTGATAGACAGCGGCTGTCATTTCAAGTATCCCCTGTCCCGTCGTCATAACGAGGCCTGTGTTCACTGCAAAAATAACCACCATAATCCCTACGGAAGTTAAAAATACCGTCAGGAGCGGATTTCTATTCGTTTTCAAACCATAACCGATGGGCATAGCGGCACAAACGCCAAAAACGAGAAAGGTCAGTGAGACAATTGGAGAGACGAGGGGAACAGCGACGAGGGCACCGACGACACCGGATGCCAGCGCATGGCTGTAGCCGTTTCGAATGACCATAATGACGAGGGGCAACGGCAATGCGAGTAAAAACAAGTTGCCGGCCACCGGTATATAAAAGCCCCCCAGCATAAGCAGGGCAAAGAGTGCTGCAAACATACCGAATTCTGTAATTTTTCTTGTTGTTTTCAAAAGGGTACATGCCTCCATCTTAACAATTTTAATGATGCTATAATATAGATTATACACCATTTGCGCGACTTTTTAAGCATTTGTTACAAAAATAAGATAAAAAACGCCCCCTCTTGTTAAAAGGTGGCGCTTTTCTGTATAAATGCTTGCATTCTGTGTCAAAGGTGCCGCTGACAACACGGTTTGCACAACCGCGTTACTGAACCGCTTTTTCTTCTGTGACATCGAGGGTCAGTACGACGTCTTCATAGTATTCGGACTGAACGACGAGGGTATGAACACCTGTTTCAAGCTGCGCGGCGTCCACAGTGAGCACATAGTGTGTCCCGTAGCCCACAGTTTCTTCAGCCATATAGCCCGACGACAAGCGCTTGCCGTCTAGAGACACATCGGTGACGATATCCTTGTACGATTTTTTAGAATCGCCAAGTGCCAAGCGCACAGCTTCACCGCGGCTCACGGTTAACGCATCGCCGTATACAAGGCTGTCGCTTTGGATAAAGCGAACGAGTCCCTGACCCTTTTTCACCGTTACTGCAAACGTCTGGTCTTCGTAACCGTCTGCTTTCAGCACGACTGTTTGCGCACCGATGCTCATAAAGGGTGCCACATCCAGCGCTGTGGTACTACCGGTGATACCGAGGGTTTCAGGCGTATAGCTTACACCTGAAATCTCCACGGCACGCACCGCTTTTCCATAGTCGGAAATGGACTACTGATAAGCGTCGGCAAGTTGAATTTTAAGCGGCGCTCCAAAGGCCACCGTTTCCCCTGCGCTCTCCATTGTGACAAAGGCGGGAACAGGTGAGAGCGCGTCGCTAACCTCCACTGTAAACACTTTATCTTTATAGCCTTTTGCCTTTAAAACAACTTCGGTTAGGCCATGATCGTTAAAGAGGTCGCCCGCCAGTGTTATGGCGTAAAAACCACTAGGTTCATAGGCAACTGCTCGTCCGTTGACAGTGACTTCTGTAAGTGCCGACTGGTAACGGCTGTTTAATGGTGTCGCAACAGTTACCGTCATCGACGTGCCAGGTTTAATCGGCGTTTGAGCCGATAGGGCTACCCACTCCGGTACGTCTGCACCGGCTACTGTGCCCGTCCCCAGTGCACTTGGTGTAAATCTGAAATAAAGGTCTCTATAGGTGTCAGCTGTCAACTTGAGAACTTGTGCATTTTCCACTTCTGAAAAGAGCGTTTCCCCTAGGACAATTTGCTGACCCACAACGGCATAGTGGCCGCCTGAGCCCACTGCCTCATTGGTGTAAAGCGGCTTTTCGTTTAAATAAACGCCGTTCAAATGTGCGATAAAATCCGCGTTGAGTCCGTTGATAATGACGCCGCTTTCATTTGACTCAGCGCTGAGTGACGCCGGTGCAGCTTTGTATCGGTCGACTGTGGTCACAACGGTTTTGTACCCGTCTGAGCCCATTGAGAGCTGAGAGGTGCCATAAGGTACTTCTGACGTCAGTGTGAGGGTGCGATTGGCCGCGTCGTGGGTGTAGCGCAGGTACGTAGTCCCCAGCTTTATGTGCATCAGATTGGCCGCCCAATCCCGTGCAGCAGCAGTGTCTTCGTAAGTCCACTGTATCGGCTCTTCCGATATCGCTTCCACCGATTCAAAAGAAGGGCTTTCTTTGGCAATGGCTTCGCCGTAGGCATACGTGTCCCCAAGGACGCCGTCGTGTAAAAGATTTTTCACACGGTACGGTTTGTCGAGGTAAAGGGCCTCGTGAATAGATGCACTCGGATCCATAATCTCTGCTGTACTCGGCATCTCCGGCAACTGGTCGTAGTAGGCTTTAAACGTCGTGTACCCCTGCTCGGAGTCGATGCCCACAGCGTGTTTCATAGACGCATAGCGCACGAGTTTCTCGCTGTTGTCCGTTACCACAGCGTCTTTGGTAAACGCGCCCCACCAGCTGAGTACAGCGTCTACATAAGGGGTGTTCATCCCCAGTTCCGTGAGAATGCGTGCATTGACGAGGTGGTCGAAATCCACCATGACGTTGGCTCTTATCATGCCACCGCCAGAGCCGGAGCCCTCGCCGTCACCAGAACCTGAGCCACCGCCGATTGTCGAAGCGCCGGCAATTGCGTCCACAACTGCGCGACGGGTTGTAGATGGTGTTTCAGAAGTCTCCAGCGTCGGGTTTTTATGGCCGTTAGGTGCCTTTTCGAGGTCAAAGGTCGCTGTGTAATCTTCAAATCCCGTCGCTTTTACCACGAGGGTGTGTCGACCGACGGTAAGCTTTTCAAGAACTGTACCTTCAAGTCTGACAAGGCTCGAGATGACGTGGTATGCCGAATGGTCACTCGGTAGAGCGACACCATCGAGTTCAACTGTGTGTATCGGGTTGGTCACGGCATAGTTAAAATCTTTGAGCTCAAACAGCAACTCGTTGTGTGCCCACCAGTTGAAGTTAGGGCTGAGCATCAACTTACCCGCTGGCTTTACGATCTCTACAGTGTGACGCGCATCGTTAAACCCTTGAGACTTGACAATAAGAGCGTGTTTGCCGTTTCGACCTGCAAGGGGTTCTGCGTCTGCCGGAATGACGAGAGCACCTTCTCGCAACTTGAACTCAATTGGCTGTCTAAGGCCTTCGCTCAGGCCACTGTCGACACAGACTTCGTATAGGCCCTCTGCCCATTTTGATGCGCTTTTGTCAAATGAGATGACAACAGCGTCGCCTAGGGCGGTCTTATCTGAAGTCAATACCGGAAGTGTTTCATCCACCGGAATCTCACCTTCTGATTCTGTGTTAAATGTGGTTTTTTCCAGCGCACTTCTAACCATTCCCGCGCTGTCGTAAGGCGCCAAAGCGTAGTCGAGTTTCGACATAGGACCGGATATCAGTACTCTGTCCGGATCTTGGTTTTGTATCACTTGAGTAAAGGGTTTACGACCTGATCCCAATTGAATTTCATCCACTTTAGTGCCTTCTTTTGTCACGATTTCTAAATGCGCCACTTCAAAAGGGTTTATTTCAAACTTCACCACTGTGCCGCTGTCGTTGACTTTAGTCGGCACAATCACCTGACCGTTAAACCGGAACTGATAATCGCTCGCCGTTCCCTGTGTCAAAGCGACAACACCGTAGTGTACCTGTTCGACGTTGGACACGCGGCTCTTAGCTTTGTCAATGACTGCAGCAGATACACCGTCGTTGTACACGAGGTCAAAGGTCGCGTACACGCCGCCGTTTTCTACCTCTTGCACGCCGTTAAACAACTCCGGTAACATTAAGAGCTTGAGATCGCCGTAGACGCCATTGCCGTTGTAGTCGGTGTCTTCTGACTGCGCTTGGTTCAGCGCCGCTTCATGAGCGGACGCCGTACCGGTTAAACGCAGTGTGGCTTCTTTTTCACCGGTTTTATGCAAGGTGGCCTTTACCCCCTGCGGTACGGTGTTCACAAGGCTGGCACCGGAAATAGCATCGACGTCGCCACCTTTAAAGTCTGCAAAAGTAGCCGATGTTTCTTTGGAAAGCTTTAAGTCAATGACCGTCTCAAAAGCACCTTGTCGGTGGATGGATTCCACAAAAGCATCGGCACTGGTGATGACGTCACCGTTCTTTAGCGTTTCGCGCAGCTCACCAATCGGGTTGCCGTTGAGATAAGACACGGTGTTTTCTATTTTCTCCGCTTCAACAGCGCTCTTCATGTGTTCATCGGCAATGAGTTCGTACCAATTTTGTTTGTGGTCTTTGTAATAAACGGTATTTTCTGCACCTTCTCCAATGCTTCTAACGGCATTCATAAAGTTATCCAATTTAAACGCTTCAGGGGCATCGTCAAGTTGAAACAGATGCTCGCCTATTAAGACCGTATTTCCCGGGATAGCAGCGTCCTCAACTTTTGAGAGCGCATGTACAGTCCCCAAGTTCGACACAATAAGTGTCGATGATAAAATTACACTTAACAATTTCTTATGCATTTTTTCCCCCTCTATTGAACAAGTGGCACTATGGTACGACCACCATCTGTTGAATACCCGATTGAACCGCCGTTAAAGTAGTTTTTAACAGTTGTCACTTTTCCATCTAAATCTTTATCTTCTGACACTTTGTATCCGTTCACATACAAGGTGTAACCCCTTTGGAGTACCCCGTCCTTGTAGACGTGACACGTGTATGTCGGCGCACCTAAAAAGCTTTCCTGTACCTTATAGGTGTGCGCCGTCTGGCGAACTTCAGGTGTTTCAGAAGTTTGTGTTGCACCAGCGAAACGATCCGATTTGCCGATGCGTCCACCGCCCTTTACCGCTACTTTTGCACGGGGATTGGATATGGCCAGCGTACCGACTTCTGCTGTTGAATCCAAATAAATTGAAAGATTCCCCAGTGCAGAAAGTGTTCCTACACGCGCCCCTTCTAACAACCGTACATCTGCCTTTTCAGAAGGAAAAAGGTGACAGATGCCCTTTACTGTGCTGTTGCGTAAATTCAGTTTCTCCACACCTTTTGACGTCACTACCAATACGCCGTCCACAACGGTATCTTTGAGTTCCACACCGGGACTGTTGACAACAGTAAGCCCCGCTGCCACATCGGTGTAGACGCCCGGAGCGTCGTAGTAATTGGCGATGGCACCGTCGAGAAGTCCAAACACATCGCCTCTGTTGAGCGCCTTTTTATCAAAAGACGCCTCTGCAAAGACCGCTGCGGTATCGTCGTACTGAAAAGCTTTTTGAAACAGCTCCTCAGCCGCCTTTTTTGTCAACGGTGCTTTGGCGTCAATGTACAGTTTCCCGTTCTTCTCAACACCCTCCAAATACCCTGCAGTTAAAGCGCGCTTTAACTCCACGGCGTACCAGCTACGGGCATCGACATTGCCGAAGACAATTTCATCCGTTTCCACGGCCTTCAAGCCGAGAAGACGGTTTAAAACGGTGATGTACTCCGCCTTGGTCATATTCTTATCAAGTGTGAAATTGCCCTGTGCGTCCCCTTTAATAATGTCGTAGCCCGCCCACCGAGCTACCGCTTCCTCTGAAGCGGCAAATGCCGCTCCTGACATTAAAAACAGGCCCAAGACCATTGCCAGTATTTTTACCCGAAATGTTGTTGCCATATCTACCTCCACTCTCTTTAAAGAGCATCCCACCGAGAATTGCTCTCATTTAATCTTTGGTAGTATAGCTTTTTTGTATGGGGTTGTAAATAAAATAAGGGTATTTTATACTTTATAAATTCTTGCGCCTAGTGCCTATTTTTTAACGTTTATGTAACACGCCTTTCTTAAGAAGGCAATTCTTGATAAGTATCATGTTCAATGGGCAAATACTCAAAATGCTAAGATTTAGGCTCAAAAATAGTACTTTGCTGAGAGAGTAAGAAATTATACTGTTTGGTCTAATTGAAAATCGACTGATTATGATAATAATGGTATAATATTGAACAAATCTTTGGAGAATTTTTTTAGTCTACATTAAATGCGTTTAAGGAGGACACTTTGAAATTAAACTTTAAAATTGTATTTACTGTTTTAGCAGCAGTCGTTATTTTTCTAGTGCTAAGTCACTATATAGAAAGTCCCACATTAAATGCGCTGAAAATTTATGAAGCACAATCCATTCAAGTCATAGATGAAAAAGGCATAGAGCGTGTTATTAATCATAATACGATTGAAGAGGTAATTGGATTTAATGGGACTATTGTTGAAGAGAGCAACATGCCAAAAATCATTGAGAATTGGAACGAAAAATACACAATACTATTTAATAATGAAGCTTTCCTTCTTAGATGCAAAGTATATTCCATTAGTAAGGAAGAAGTCGATGTAAAAAAATATCGTGACTTAGGGTTAAACATGCATGAATATGAGAATCAATACTTTATCATGTTGATTGAGTCAAACAATCTATTCTTTAAACAAAATGGTTATACAGATTTTGATATGGCTATTTTTGTTCAGTACAATTAAAATATCCAGGCGCAAGCGCCTGGATATTTGTTGTCAACCCTATATGTTTTCATCAATAAGACCATACAAAAAAGCCATCTGAAAATCAGATGACTTTTCCATTTCTATTTTTGTTGGAACATTCAACAACGCGTTCTTAGTCGTTTACGAATGGTAATAACGCGATGATTCTTGAACGCTTGATTGCACTTGTAAGCATTCTTTGATGCTTAGCGCAGTTACCAGTTACTCTTCTAGGAAGAATTTTGCCTCTTTCCGTTAAGTACTTTTGTAACTTTTTCGTGTCTTTATAATCGATTGATGTTGCTTTTTCTTGACAAAAAGAACATCCTTTTCTTTTTCTACGCTTTTTAATCATAGTCTTCCCTCCTTCTATTAGAATGGAACGTCATCATCGTCTTCAATGGACTGAAAATCTTCAAACTGATTCCCGCCACCAAAGCTGAAATCATCATTTCGAGCTGAGGATGACTGTGTCTTCTCTCCCCATTCGAGAAACTCTACTCTATTGGCCAATACATCTGTTGTGTATCTGGTCTCTCCTGTCTGAGATTTGTAACTTCCCGTTTGAATCGATCCATTAATGGCAACGAGTTTCCCTTTGGATAAATACTGAGAACAGTTTTCGGCTTGCTTGCCCCAAACCACAATACGAACAAAATCAGCTGTGGGCTTACCTTGGCTCTCAAATTCTTGCTTCTTTTCTCGAGTCAAGCCTTTGTCGATTGCCATGGTGAAATTTGCTACTGCCATACCACTACCGGGTACGAATCGTAACTCTGGGTCTCTTACTAAACGTCCAATTAATACAACACTATTCATAATGAGCCCCGCCCTTCAACTACTTTTCTTCTAGGTTTACAACGATATAACGGATAACTTCGTCAGTAATTCTGAAGTTTCTCTCTAATTCTTTTGGAAGACTTGTATTTGCTTTGAAGTTAACAAGTACGTAGTAACCGTCTCTTAACTTTTCGATTTCGTAAGCTAATCTCTTGTTACCCCATTCTTCCACTTTCTCTACTTCACCGTCAGCAGCGATGATATCCGTAAACTTCGCGATAAGCTGGTTACGTTTCTCTTCTTCGATAGACGGCTTTAAAATAAAGATCGTTTCGTATTTTCTCATTTTCCTACACCTCCCTGTGGACATAATGGCTCTTCTGACTTGAAGAGCAGAGAAGTTGCGACACAATGCCGCACTTTCAACACATGGATTATATCACTATCACTTGTCAATTGCAAGTCTTATTTAAGACTTTTTTATAATCTCTTCCCCTCGGACAATCTGTTTAATGCGCTTTTCCAGTTTAACGCGCGGTATCCAGATCTCGCGGCTACACTTTTGACACTTGATGACGAAGTCAACGCCAACACGTGTTATTATAAATTCTTTCGAACCGCAGGGATGCTGTTTTTTCGTCGTGATAATATCGCCTATTTCCAGTTTTAAAGGCATTTTTATACCCTCCACTCTACGCGCACTGCCTTTTTGCCCTGAGCACTTTTCACCCATTCGTAAAGCGTTAAATGCCGCTTATCCTCCTCAGTGAGCAGCGTCTGAATCGCCTCAAAGTCTTCGACTTCAAAGAGTAGAGAAAGTCCGCAACTGGCAGAGATCTCTCTCGGTGTCGGAATCAGCTCCACGGCAAACTGCGCTTTGATTAACTTCTCGTAGTGAATCGCCTGATGGGTCGATTCAAAGGTTATCAGCATACTTGTATTCTCCATTGACGCCCCCGCTTAAGACAACACGATGGTGTTACCGGCTTCGTTCATGTACTCGACAATGCTGTACATGTTGGTAATTTCACCGACCTTAAGCAAGTCTTTAAGTTGGTAGTAGTCGAGACAAGTGCCGCAGTTGTAAATTTCAGTGCCCATTTCAGAGAGTTTAATCAAAGACTGAATGGTGGCTTCGTTAACTGTGCTGAGCTTGACGCCTGAATTGACAAGTAAAATCGCCTTTGGGTAGGGCTCTGCTTCCGATAGGGCGTACAGATAGCCTTTCATAAGAATTTCCCCAAGTTCCGGCGCGCCACTACCCATGTACTCGCTACCGATGAGCACCACTGTATTAGAAAGGTCGGGACGCTTTTGTAAGAAATCTTCCGGAGATTGTGCGTAAGCGCCTTTAAAAATGCTGATTTCAAAGTGCTCACCGACCTCGCTCACCGAATAATGCAAGTTCATGCTCTTCGCGAGCTTGCTCACATTTTCTCTGGCAATGTCGTTGTCTACTATGGTGATGATGTTGCCTTCATTGATTGAAGCCAAGGCTTTTTTAGTTTCGATAACGGGTTTTGGACAAGGCAGTCCCACTGCGTTCACTCTAATTTCCACGATTGTGCCTCCTTTAAGTTTTTTCCCTCTCAACGAGCGGCTGTCGTTCCACAAATGCACCGCAGCTGCTTCAAATTGAGGATTTATAGAATTTTCCCCTGAACCAGTACAGATTTAAAGGCGTACTGGAGCAAGTTGTACTTGTAAAAATAAATACCGATTTGGGAGCTCTCTATAGCCTCTACAACGTTGTTGCGCCATTCAAATGTCGGAAAGAAATTGACAACTGTCATAAAGAAGTAGACCATGAGGACACCGATGATCGCCCCCATAATTAGCCCCCCGCCTTGATTGAGTTCTTTGAGAAGCGGTAACTTGGATAAAAAGACACCCAGCCACTGTAAGACACCAAAGAGAGCGATGAGGAGGGCAAACAATAAAAGAAAACCGATGCCGTAGAGAATCAGTTCCGTCACACGCTGTGTAAGCACGTCGACAAACTCAATGGTGCCGGAAACCATCTGCTGGCCTAAGGTGTTTTTCAGACCTTCTGCAAAAGCGTTTGGAAGCGGTAGTTGATCAAGTGCCGCCGCCACTTCGCCACCGGTCATACTTTGGCCGGTGAGTGGGTCGTACTGAAAAAAGTCGTAGAGATAAGTGCGCACATGTCCCGATATACGCTCCGAAGGGTCGAACAAATGCGCCGTGACAAACGCCGTAAAGGGTTTGTAAAACAAACGCGCCAGTACCATCGACGCCACCCATTTGACCAACTCGATGGCCGTGACAAAAAAACCTTTTCTATAGCCGCAGTATATGCTCGATCCCACGACGATGATGATTCCTATGTCAATCCAATTCATGCGCTCACTCGCTTTCGTAATCTTTGGTGTACAGCTACTGTTTGACGTAAATATCCAATCGATTGACAAACGCCACTGAAAAACTGTTGCCGTCTGCCGACAGTACCGATTCGATTTCTTCTTTAAATGCGTAGGTCTGAACCACTTTGCCCTGTGTGTTTAACACGGCGATGTTGTGGCGATTGTAAAGCAGGAGACCGTCTCCGAAAGAGCGCATTCCCACTATGTCCTTAAACGGCGGTATAAAGTCGAACAAAGCATTGCCCGACGCATCGTATGAGACGATTTGACTTTCCGGCTTATTGCTGTCCAGCGAACCGCTCTCGTCTAAAAGGTGCACATAGATGTCGCCACTTTCGTGAAACATAAAATTTTGAATGGTTCGGTCGACGGGCGCCTCACTTATTTTTTCACCTCTATAATTGTAGAACAAAAATCCCGTGTCGACAACCATAGCAATAGACGATTGATTGAGTTGCAAATCGTAGGGAATTGCCTCGTAAATATGACTGCCGCTTTTGATATTGCCCTGCATGTCGGTAAACAAGATTTTCGTATTGAAATCACTTCTGCTCAGATCCAGTAGACCCAATACGATTTCACTGCTCTGAGGGTTTAGACCGAAGTCTACGATTTTCCCTTTGGGCAGCATCGTCGTACTGTGAACCTTGAGGTCTTTGTCCATGACGAGAAGCTCTCTGTTCTTTTTTAGAACAGCGAGGTATTTGTCGTTAAGGACCTTAAGGGTTTCTATCGGTCCGAGACCGAATTTTTCCGCCAATAATTTTCCCGAATTGTCAATGACGAATACATCACCGGACTTTCTTTCGCAGAGCGCCATCCATTTGTCGCTTACTGATGCGCCTACGTTTTGAGACGCAAGCGGCTTTTTCCAAATGGGCTTTCCCCGATCGTCGATGTAGATAATTTCCGAAGGGTCTACGATGACGTAGGCGTCGTCCATTTGAAACACTTGGGCTCGGTATTCGAAGTTGTTGTTTTGATTGAGGGGCATCCCGATTTTGTACAGATACCCTTCGCCCTTTACATCGGCGGCGATACCTTCAAAGCGCAAGGACACGATAAGGCATACGACCAAGAGAAGCAAAGAGACTTTCTTTCCTAAACGCTTCATTCTCCAGACCTATCCTTTTCTTATTTTGATGCGGATTTCTTCGGCTTTTCACCGTAATACTGATAAAAGTACGTCTTGATTCTACCGTTGTAAAGCTTTCTGTTTTTAGTCGCCTTAGAACCGAATACTTTTTCAAAATCCTCATAGGAAGTGATGATGTATTTCGACCATCTTGGGTACTGCGAAAATACGCGCCCCATGAGCTTATACAACTTCTCTACAGAGGCCTGTTCTTCCAAACGTTCGCCGTAAGGCGGGTTGGCAATAATATGACCATATGGTTTGGCGGTGCTGAAGTCTTTGATATCTCTAACTTGAAGGTGAACGATGTCGTCGACACCTGCTATTTCAGCGTTGTCTCTGGCGATGTCAATCGATCGCTCATCGATGTCGTACCCTTGAATGGACGGCATGTCGACATCGTGTCGGATGGCGGCATACGCCTCTTTTCGAACGGATTTTGAAAGCGCTTCCGGCACCCAGTGCCACGCTTCACAGGCAAACTTGTGATTTAAACCCGGCGCGATGTTTTTCGCCATAAGTGCCGCCTCAATAACAATCGTTCCCGAGCCGCAGCACGGGTCGATAAGTGGCATCGTCGGCTTCCATCGGCTAATCATAAGCAGTCCCGCCGCAAGTGTTTCTTTTAAAGGCGCTTGGTTGGCGCGCTCGCGATACCCCCGTCTGTGTAGACCGGTGCCCGAGGCGTCGAGCATGACGCTTACTTCGTCTTTTAAAATGGATACGAGGATTTTGTATGTGGCGCCCGTTTCTTCAAACCACTCGGTTTTGTAGAGCTTTTTAAGGCGCTTGACAACCGCCTTCTTCGAAATACTCTGAATGTCCGAAAGACTGAAAAGTGTAGACTTAACAGACTTGGCATCGACGGGAAAAGCACCGTCTTTCGGAATATACGCTTCCCAAGGTAGAGCGTGTATGCCCTCGAACAAGGCCTCAAAAGTCTTGGCCTTAAACGCACCGATTTCCACGAAAACCCGCTCTGCTGTGCGCAGCCACATATTGGCTTTTAAAAGCCCCTCTATGTCCGAGTCGAAGAGGACGCGGCCGTTTTCAGTCACGATGTTTTCGTACCCGAGGCTTTTTATTTCATTGGCCACAATGGCTTCCATACCGAAAACCGAAGTGGCAACTAATCTTAATTTCATAAGTTCTCCAATCTCTATTCATTCGCTATAAGACATTATAACACAAAAGCATGCGCCGAAAGTTAATAAATTCCCCTGCGCTGTAAGCCATAAAAAATCCAGTCCGCACCTCATGCCTGTAGAGGTATCGTACTGGATTTCGGCAAAAGCATAGGCCGGCGCCAAGTCAAGGCGTTATAACAGCGCTTTGGTTTTCTAACTTGTGAACGGGCCTGTACACTAACGCAGGTAGCGTTTGACGATTTCTTTGAGGACGAGCATGTCCAGGGGCTTCGGGTAGTAGTCGTCAAAGCCGTAATCCTTCATAAACGCCTTCTCGCCGTCGATCAGCGGATACGACATGGCCACCACCGGAGTGAATGTCCGACGCCGCCTTTGAATTTCGTCGAAGACTTCAAAGCCGTCGCAATCCTCAATGGCGATGTTCAAAAGCGTCAACTCAGGCTCTGCCCCAAAGTAGAGTTCAATGGCCTCTTTTCCCGTCTTTGCAATGTAGAGTTCGTAGTTTTCAAAAAAATCCAAACTGATATTGGGCTTTTCGTAATCGGCAATTAAAATGCGCTTTCGACGCTGTTCTTTCTTTGTCGCCACAGTTTCAGACTCTTTCTTGGGGATGTACTTTTTATAACCTGCGATAAGCTCTACTGTCTGCTCGCCTTTCAGGCCGCGGTTAATCTCCATTCTAAAGTCCAGTTCATCTACGATTTGCTGCACGATGTCCATACCGATTTTGGCCGCATAGTGGTCGATGGCGTTCAAACTGTCTTCCATTTCGTCGTCGCCTTCGTTGTCGACGCCATACAAGTTCACAGCGATGTACATGTCTTCGTGCGTCTGTTTAATTTCGGTAATTTGACATTTAATCAAGGCACTTTTACAGGTGTACATCAGCCATTCAAACAAATAGGTGAAAAGCAATTGATTCTTAAGCGAGTCGCCGAGAACGACATCGGGAATCGTCGGTGAAAATACCACTTGTATCTCTTGGTCGATGCTCTTATAAGAACGGTTGAGACGGGACTGATTGGCGGCGAGTTCCACGATCCGCTTTAGGTTCATCGGCTCTTCTTCACGCAATCTGTCAGACAAGTCTTTGGCGCTGTAAAAAACCATTTTGTTCAACAGTTCGTAGAGCTGATGCGATGTGTTCTTAAGGGTATCGAGGTAGTTGGGGCGGAGTGCAGGATCCATTTGAAAAAAGCCGTTTAAAGCGCGTAGCGGCGTTCGTATTACTTTTATCAGTTGCTCTGTAAACGCCTTTTGATTTTCAAGGGTCAATTTAAGCGAGTCGCTAAGCAACTCCGATTCTTTTAGCGCTATTTTTAAGCGTTCTTTTTCCGTCAAGCCTTCGGTGGCTTTGTAATGGTATTCAAAGACCCCTTCCAGTGGGCTGATGGGCAGTTGAACAACTTGCTTGGTATCGCCCCCCTCAACTACTTGGATTTTGTTCACTGCGCCTTTGTTGATGATATGCGTCAAATGGCATTCCGGGCAAATGTCGTCTCTTCCGAAAAAGACTTGATAACACTTGAACTTACCTACATTTTCAAAATGATTCAGGGCGTATGTATTCGCCCACAAGATGCTGTAGTCCTGACCCACACAGTAAACCGGCAACGCCACTTCGTCGCAAATATTGTCCAGGCCAAGTGCCACACTTTTTGAGAGCATGCGCTCCCTCTCAAGGGCGCGGTTAAGTTTTTCAATTTCGTGAATCAATGTTTCTCTCGACAATCGACTGTAATCCATTGAAGACCTCTCATTCTCTTTGATAGTCTTATTATACCAAATATCAAATCGAATGTCAGAGGGCTTTTAATCAACGCTTGATGATTTCCAGCTGACCGTCTTTTTTATGGCCGATAATTGCACCGATGACGGCATCCTCTCCTCTAACGAGTAAATACGTCGGAACGGCGTCGTCCTCAAGCAGGTGATCGTATATGCCTTTCACCGTCACTTTGCCGAGGGGAACAATCCCCGGACCGTCTAAATTTTTAGCCACGACTTCGACTTCATCTCCGATTTTAAGGTCCCAGCACAGTGCCGATTCCGGCAACAACTTGATACTGGTCAGCGCACCTTCTTCAAGAACGGCATCCTCTTCAAAATGAGTGAGCATCGCAGCTGTTAAAATGGTCTTCTGCCCGACATCGTCGACGAGGCGCTTGCCGATGACAGAAGCGGTGTTCTGATAATACTCTTTGCTCAACGTTTCCTCTAATACGGCGACTTTCATCAAATGGCGCTCTTCTAAAAGCGTTCCCGCTTTTGTGTCGGCTTTTACCGCTGTCACGTCTACATAAGACGCCGCCTTGGCCTCCTGTATCGCGTTGACCTCGAGACCGGTAATTAAAACGCCCAGCAATATAAATCCTATTACGATTGCAATTCTCTTCAAAATACAACTCCTTAATGGTTGATGGGGAACTGATACGTATAACGAATGTGCAGCGGTCGCTTAAAAAAGGCAGTGTCGACAAACTTCGGCACATAGGGGGTTTGAAAAGCCACTTCTATCTCGTAGTAACCACCACCTTGAGCGTAGCCCATCGACAAGTTGTCGACGGTTTCACCGAGCCCGGAAAGTGCCATCTTCTCTTTTAGCAATTGGCGATAGGTGCCTTCCACCGCTGAATGTACCATGGGCGTGCCCATGCTGAGCGCTTCGACATCCATCTCGAGCACCATCTCACTCAACGCCAAGTCACAGGCGGCCTTTAGCCGCTCTTTGACCTGCTGCACTTCTTTCATTTCAATGTAATGTGTCAGCAAGGGCAAGAGGACAAAGAGCGTTATACAGAAAAGGGCGATGAGAATCCCCATTTCTGCGCCACCTCGGCGCCGACTAGTTGGCCACTTTTCGCGCCATGACATCGGTTTCGTAAAAGAGCGTAAGCCACTGCTTTTCCTTTTCAAACAAACTTGTGAAGCCATACTTTTCATACTTCCCTTCTACTCTAAACCCCATAAAGCCTCGCCACTGCACGCTGTAAGGTGCCGGTGCATCAATGGCGACATCGGTTAACCCAATGTCTTGAAGCGCCTGTTTAAGCGCCGTTCTCCGTGTTGCCGACAGGCCGTTTTCACTCTCCATGACCAAACCGTAGTCTCTGCAGATGCCGGAAAACTGATACTGTTTGTACATCGGCAGTACCAGCTCGATAATGCCGACGCACAAGACGATGACCAATACGAGGCTAACGGCCGTAACGACAATTTGACTGACGCCCATTACCTAATAAACACCTTTGAACTGATGGCGTTCGTCCACCAATTCTGCATATCGGTCATAATTTGCGTGGCGAAGTTCTGAATCCCCGGAATCAAGATAAAAGCGGCGACAATAAGGCCGATGGCTATACCTATGATGGCGTTCATTCCAAACTCCCCCCGTTCGCACGCCAAGAATTTTGGCGCGCTCTTTGCCCTTTTCTTCTGCGACGTTTTGTTCATTTCATTTTTCATATGATGCCTCCCTCGCTAATAAAATATATTTTTGGCCGAAACTATCATCTGATTGATAATCGGTAACAGCAGCATTAATGTCGTTACAATGGTGAATAAAACCACAATTCGAAAATAACGCTTTTTAATTTTTTCTGTCTCGTTGCGGATATTGGACAAATACTTTTGAAACAACATGTGATCCAAGCGCATAAACGAGCTCTCTGCCAATCCGAACCCCTTCATGTTGTCGATGACGTTGACAAAGGTCTTGCCCTCTTGTGTCGTAAGCGTCTGTTTTAAGTAATCGATGCCCCTTTCGATGTCGTGACTCTGAGCTATGATTACAGACATTTGTCTAAGCTGAGATTTCAACCGTTTGTTTTCAACGACTCGATAAAGGCTCTTGTAAATTTCTTCTGCACGCGTGCCTACCGAAATTTGCAAATGAATGTACTTATAGAGCCTGTAGAAGTTTTTGGAGATGGCTTTCTCATCTTTTTTCATTTGACTGCCTGTCGAAAATGAAAAGGGCTTGTGCGGTGTCGCCGGCACCGCCGCTCTATAGAGGCGCCGCCTGTGCCAACACACAGACAGCACCCCCATCGCCACGGCGTTGGCGACAATTAACTTAAAGACCATGATGCCCCCTCTCTAATCGACTTTTTTCGCCGTCGTGTGGATGAGAGCGATGAAGCCCAGCACGGTCAAACAGAACAAAAGAAGGGCGACGATGCCGCCGACATCGTTTTGTCTGTAATAATTCAAGATGTAATCTTGAGACCGGATGACTTTCAGCGCCGTCAACAGTACAATTCCCAGACTGATCCAAGTGAACTTTCGGTACTGGCTGAGTTCAATCTGCCGCTTGTTGCGCTCAACTTGTATCAAACTGTATTCTTCCTCTAATGCCCCCATCAACTTAATGACGTCGCCGCGTTTTAAATGTGCCTGCTCTATGTTTAAGTACACGTATTTCAAATAGGGGTGAATCGTGCTCTCGTGCAGCATAGAGAATGCTATGTCCGGCGACAGACCGGCTTTGATGGTGACGTTAAATCGGACAATCCCCTTTAAAATATAAGGGTTGTCCACTTGTGCCTGAGCGTAGACAAGTGCTTTGATTAAATCCTGACTCTGAATTAAGTTGGCGTTAATCGTCGTGAAAAAATCCAGCAGATCCTTGTCAATTTGAGACACGATATGGTGTATGCGCATTTCCAAATAGGCAAATGGCACAGACACTAAAAAGACAAAGAGCAAAAGCGCTCTAAGGCTTGTACCGAATGCGATAAGGGCAATGGTTGCCGATACGAAAAACCAAATCCAAATAAGTTTCTCAAAGGTTTTGGGCGTCATGAAATCATCTAGATACGTGTAGCTGTAGTACCGCTTTTGTATCTGACTCATCTTCAGCTGCACCGTCTTAAGGCTTTCGTACTCTTTTGACTGCGTCGTCTGGTACAACCGTTTAAAAGAATGGCTGTGCAGCTTCAGATAAACGGCCCCTACAAGTGTTAAAAAGTTGAGCAGTATCAGCACACTCATAGCGCACCTGCCCTTTTGTATACACAGGTCGTTTCAAAATCTTCTACTGTTTTGCGATAGGGCTTCACGGCGAGAATCTCCTCTACCTTAAAGCTTTTAAGGTAAATAATTTTATCGACACTGTGCGCAATCATTTTTTTGAGAGCCGACTCGCTCATATCGGTCTCGTTTTCAATGAGCATCAACAACCGGTCGAGAGCATCTGCTGCACCACTGGCGTGTAAGGTGGCCAGTACGCGGTGATCGGTATGCCCCGCTCTAACAAACGGAAAGGCTTCGCTGCCTGTAATCTCCCCGATACAATAGGTATCCAAAGACATTGTAAGCCCTTCGCGTATAAGCGTTTCCAGTGTCACCGCTGCACGTTGCTTTTGAATTTGCTGTACGATGGTGTTTTTCTTTTCAGGGTAAATTTCGGTATCGGCTTCGCAGATGAGTACTCGCTCATCTGGTGCACCGCCATCGATTAACGTCCTGAGCAAGGTCGTTTTCCCCGATGCGCCTTTACCGCAAATTAAAAGACTTTCTCGGTTTTTATTGGCGGCTTCTAAAATCGATACGACTTCCGGCGTCATGAAGTCCAAGTCCACTAAAGCGTCGAAGCTGTACGCCTTTTCCCGATGTTTTCTTATGTTCAGCGATGTACCCGACGCATTGCGCGGCGCTATACAGACATTGATTCGCATTTTGTTTTGCCTGTCGCTCACTCGACAATGCGTATCGACGGCGTTGATTACGCCACCGTGTCGAACGATAATCAATCGACAAAAGCGCTCGAAGACGCGCTCATTATCGAAGACAATTGGAAGCACTTCCATCTTTCCGTTACACTTTCCCGTTACAAAATCGTACCTCGGCGCGTCGATATCCGTATACCTCGAATCTTTTATAAACGGTTCTAAAATGCCGTAACCGTAAATGGCGTCAAAGATTTGCGTTTTAACGCCTTCGGCATCGTAGAGGCCTTTTCTCTGGTCGACCTTCTTGGAAATCTCTTTTTTTAAAAGACTCGCGTCGACGCGCTGATCCTCAATATCTGCAATCAGGCTCGTATACTCGAGGAGAATTTCGTCAATTATGGTCTGGACAATGTCACTTTTCGAATTGTAGGCGGGAAGTTTTTCAAGTGCCACCGTTTCGTAAATACTTCGTATCATTGTCGACCTCCTTCTAATTGTCTAAGGAGCTTAGTGTGGTGTCTACGCTTCTTATCTCTTGGGGGCAAACACTCTGTAAACTGTTTACCAAATATCTTTTTAGACATTGATTTGTTGTAGTTTTCTATTCTATTACTCTTTTGCACAGCCACCAATTGCTTGGTGTTCGCCAGATGTTGTTTAAACTGTAAAACTTCCAATATATTTTTGACAAACCGAATGCTTTCAACTTGGTCATCACAGATAAAAATATTTTTATTTGAAACATGATAAGCAAGTAGAGACAATGTATCATACACAATTGTGTTAACACTTACAAATACCACGTCGTAAAACTTAGTCAAGCTCTCAAGACCATTTTTTAAAACGACGTCTTCATAGTGTTCGATGTTGTAGAGGTTGTAGTTGCCGAGCATAACGTCTAATCCCTCGCTACGTCTGTGTACCACTTCATTGAGCACCGGTTCAAGAGGGGCTCTTTTTCCAATGGCATCTAAGAAAATATTGAGCCCTGTGTTGTCAATGCCCTTAAGATGTGACTTGACACCGGTAAAAATCGTATCGATACCAAAGATGCGATCCAGTGACGGTTTGTGCAGATCCCCATCTACAAGGAGCACTTTTTGTGCAACCGCCTGACGTGCATAAGTTTTTGCAAGTTCTGCCGCCACTTCGCTGTTTCCGCTTATGGTGTAGAGACCTTTTAAGACAATGGGTTGCTTCTCTCGCCTAAACCATCGCTTTTGAGGTCGAGGAATGGGTTCCTTGTCGTGAAGCTGATGGTAGCTCTCTTTCAGCGCGTGTTCAAATGCTTTGTAGAAGGCGGCCAATTTTGTGTCAAAATCGGACACGTCTGTAAACAACACAACATCTTTTACTGGAAACCGAACCCCCTTTCTAATGAAGATTTTACTCCAAGGTCTTTCTGCAAGATGCGCCATTTGGGTTTCCGACGGCTGTGCAATGACAACCAGTACAATCGGTGTATGCCTAAACGCACTTTCCGGAATACTATCCGGCTCTGTTGTCGGGGTGTAGCGCGGGACTCTGCCGGAGAGTGTCTTTAAAAACGCTTCTTGGAAGGTGTCGTAGTATATGTAGCCGTTCATCCATTACATCCTTTCTTTTCCACTTTATGGTATTAAAATAACACATTTCCATATTTTTGTAAAGGCTTTTTTGATGTTTTCTTTCGAGACCCTCGCAAGCAACCCACTGTTTCATTTTTAAACACTTATAGAGTGAAAAGTTTTAGCGACTCTTGCGATACCCCCGGTTTTTGCCAAATAAAAAACCTGCAAGACAACTGTCTCACAGGAAATTTTATAGCTTACAACACTCTTCTGTTTTCAAGACTTTTCGCCAAAGTCACTTGGTCGGCATATTCTAAGTCGCCGCCCACCGGTATACCGTGTGCCAATCGGGTCACGCGTATATCGGTGCCTTTCAATAGTTTAGAGATATACATGGCGGTTGCTTCCCCTTCTATGGTTGGGTTAGTCGCCAGTATGACTTCATCTACCGCTTCATTTTGCAGTCTGACAATGAGTTCCCTCAACTTAATTTCATTTGGTCCCACGCCATCCATTGGAGAAATGGCCCCATGTAGCACGTGGTACTTGCCGTGAAACTCTTTGGTTCCCTCTATGGCATATAAGTCCCGCGTACTTTCGACGACGCATAGCGTGGTAGCATCTCGCTTGGCATCTCGACAGATGTCGCAAGTCTCTTCTTCTGTAAGGTTAAAGCAAATGTCGCAAAAGTGGACATTGCGTTTGGCATCGACCAGTGCTTTTGCAAAGGACTCCGCCTTTTGAAGATCTTGGTCAATAATGTAAAACGCCAATCTCTGAGCCGTTTTTCTCCCGATGCCGGGCAACTGAGCGAACTCGTCTATCAAACGGCTGATGGCAGGTATATACTTCAATCACGGCCTCCTAGAATAAGCCCGGAATATTCAAGCCACCTGTGAATTTGCCCATTGTGGCATTCATTTGTTCATCGGCAGTTTTTAAGGCTTCATTGACGGCGACAATAATCAGGTCTTGAAGCATTTCGATATCATCCGGATCGACGATTTCAGGTTTGAGTTCGATGTTGATGACCTCTTTTTTACCGTTGACGACGGCCTTAATGGCGCCACCACCTGCTGTCGCTTCAAACTCTTGCTCTTCTATCTTGGCTTGTGCGTCTTGCATATCCTTCTGCATCTTTTGAACTTGTTTCATCATATTGTTCATATTTCCCGGAATCATAGGTTTTCCTTTTGCCATTTTAGTCCTCCTTAATTTCTAAAACATTTTTATAAGCTTCAAAATAGTTCTTTACTTCTTCTTTCATGTCAGAAGGCTTTGAAGCTTCATCAGACACGATAAAAGTAAGTTGAACATTTTTTTTAACATGGGCGCTCATGATGTGGTTAAGTGCCTCTAAATTGCTCGGGTTGGTCAACACACCAATAAAGAGCTTGTTTTCACCGGTTAAAGCAATGGTGCATTGCGTCCCCTTCACGGCAACCGGTTTAGAGTTGTCGAAGAACGGCGACAAGGCTTTTTTCTTTTCAGAAACTTCGGATAAAAACGCATTGTAATGGGTTTCAACCGCCTCTAAAGTCAAATCGCCCTCTGCAAATTCCACAAAGGTCTCCACTTCAGAAGGCACTGTCTCTACGGTCTGTTCCCCATTTGTTTCCGAACTAGGCCGAGTGTGTTCAACTGTTGCTACTTGAGGCGCCGATGGCACAGGTGCAGCAGTGTCCCTTAAAGGCATTTTAGTCGGCGCTGTGACAGGGGTTTGTACGACCACGCCTTTTTCAAGTTTTTCAATGCGTTCGAGAAGTGCCTCAAAGGAATTGTCGTAAACGGGATTGGTCAATTTGAACACAATAGCTTCTATGAGTATCCGTTTATTGGATGAGAACTTAATGCGCTTAGACAAATCGATAAACAAATCCAGTGCACGGCTGATATGTGCCGGCGTCATCGCCTCAGAAAGCTCAACGAGCGAAGCGATATAAGCTTCTGAAGAGGGGATCAAAAGTTGATGGTGTTCAACAGAGGTGTTTTTAACGACGAGCAAATCTCTGTAAAGGGCAATCATGCCGTTGAGCAACTGCGTCAAGTCTTTGCCCGCTTGTACCATGTGATCGAGAATTTTAAGCGCCTCTTCCACTTCACTTTGAGCAATAAACTGTGCAAGTGTTAACAACTGCGTCTTTTCCACAATGCCCAATATATCTATCACATCTTCTTTTCGTAACATATGTTCCGTTGTTGCGAGACACTGGTCCAGGCCGGACAGCGAATCTCTCACGGCACCGTCACTTTTTTCAATAATCAGTCGCAGGGCATCGTCTTCATAATCGACACCCAAACTGTTACAAACATGTTTTAACCGCTTTAAAATGGCGTCATACGACACTCTTTTAAAATCGTATCTTTGGCATCTTGATAAAATGGTCGCCGGAATTTTTTGAAGTTCGGTTGTGGCGAGTAGAAACATCACGTAAGACGGTGGCTCTTCAAGTGTTTTCAATAAGGCGTTGAAAGCCCCTTGGGACAACATGTGGACCTCATCTATGATATACACTTTGTACTTGCCTTTTGACGGCGAAAATTTAACGTGTTCACGCAGTTCACGAATATCTTCCACACTGTTGTTTGACGCCGCATCCATTTCCACCACATCGATAAACTGGTCCTCTAAAATACTGAGGCAGTTCTCACATTGGTTACATGGGTTACCGGCGTCAGGCGACAAACAATTAACCGCTCTAGCAAAAATCTTAGCCGTAGATGTTTTCCCCGTTCCCCGCGTACCTGAAAAAATATAGGCGTGTCCATAGGTTCCCGATACAATTTGGTTTTTAAGCGGCGTAATAATATGGTTTTGACCGATGACTTCATCAAAATTTTGAGGTCGCCACTGTCTATAAAGCGCCTGATATGACATCGTATTCTCCTTTAATATCGCGTTTTTCCACGGCATAATCTTCAATAATCAATTCTACACGCTCTCGATTTTCCTGTATCAATTTGAGCATGACCTCGACAATTTTGGGGTCGAACTGGCTACCACTGAATCGCTCCAGTTCGCGAACAGCTTCTTCAATAGATCGTTTTCCCGAATAAGAGCGCGCAGACGTAATCGCATCAAACGCATCTGCGGCACCAATAATAGAAGCGAACTCAGGCAAACGGTCCAATCGGACTTTGGGGTAGCCTTTGAGGTCATAGCGCAAGTGATGGTAGAGGATCCCGTCCATAATATCGGTTTCCAAATCGATGGCCTCTAATATTTGTATGGCCTTCTCCGGATGCAGTTTCATTTCTTCGTATTCCTCTTGGGTCAACTTGCCTTCTTTAACTAAGATGGACTGTTGGATGCCGATTTTGCCGACATCGTGAAGTAAGCCGGAAATTTCAATGCGTTCAACCTCTTCATTACTATAGCCCATTTTTTTTGCAATTTCAACCGCAAATCTCGAAACGCGCCGCGAATGCCCCTCGGTGTATTTGTCCTTTGCCTCAATAACATTGACCAACGCCTGAATGGTGTTAAAATACTGGTTTCTCAGTGTGTCGTAAATGACTGCCCGCTGCACTACCATTGTAAACTGATTGTTAAACAACTTAATGGTCTGTTTGTCCGCTTCTTTCAAGCGACTCCGAAGAAACAAACTGTAAACGGCCACTAGGCGCCCGTCGACTTCTAGTGGTGCAATGACTAAGCTCTTGAGCCCGCGCTCCCTGTAATCGATAAAGACGAGTCTAGGATGCTTAATCCAATCGTCGTTTAAATACATCATCGGTGTAAACGCCTCGTCGGCATTTTGATAAATCGATACCTGCTTGAGGGCCCTGCGCACGAGGGTACGATCGCTTTTTATAAAGTGCAGGTCGTAGGCGTCCAGCCCTAAAATTTCATCGATACTCTCTAAAATTTTGCCAATGAGAAAGTCGATGCCGATGCTGCCTTTCAAGTCGAGGTTGCGCTGGGTGATGTGCTTAAAATGAACGTCTTTGCTCAGCTTGAGATCTTCTGCCTTCGTCAGCCTCAGTGCCTTGTCTTTCAAAACCACCAGTTGACGCCCTTCATACGATAGACGATGCTCAATCTTATCCGGTGGAATCACGCCACTTTCCACCAACTCAATGAAGTTGTACTTAAAACGGTCATTGCTCCAAACAACTTGTTCCTTTTCATCTAGCAACGCCATCGGGTCGTAGACGCGCGTCATGACCAAGCGATTTTCCGCCACCTTCTCTTTGGTCTTTTCAAGGGTCTTTTCAAGTTCAGCAGTTGTTTCTTGAAGTTGTAAACTTTTTGCGTCATAACAATTGCGCAGGTACTCAAAGTCTTTCGAAAACTTAAACTGTGTCTGCTCAAAAAAGCGATGTGCTTTTCCGATTTTTACAAGGCGTTCTCTGGCGTTGGACTCGGGAAGCTTTTCGAGAAAGTCGTGTGTACAACTGTCATCCACCAGTCCTGCAGTGGCTTGATGAATCGGTTCACTAGCGCTGCGTTTCCGATTGCTCCAAACCGACCAAACATAATAAAGATAATAACTGATTATGAAGTATACAAAAAAAGCCAACACAAAAACTGTACGTTCTTTTGTCGTCCACAGCGTCCACTGAAAAATCGCCAAGACACTCCAGAAGAGCATGCCGGGGACTGCCAAAATACCGAAGAGCAGCCAAGAGAGTTTAGACGTCTTCATGAAGCCACCTCTTCGTCGTAAAGTGCAAAAATTATATTGTCGGGGTCTTCAAACATGCTGGTCAAAATGCGTATAAAGTTCGGCGCGTATTTTTCCCCTTCAAAAAGGGCCATTTCCATCATAAACGTCTTGTAAAAAGCCTCTCTTTTAGAATAGGTCAAAAACATGTCTAAATCGTTACAAACTCTGATAATTTGTGCATAATACGGCTGTTCTTTAAGCCCCATTGTCGCCATGGCCTTGTCGTTGTAATCCATGTGGTGATGCTCAATCCCCTCTAATATCATTTTACTGAGACCAACTTTCTCAATCATTTGGCGACCGAGGCGCCCATGGGTATGCACATCGACGTAATTGTCGAGGGCGTTATCTGAAAAAGCGAGTTTGCCCACATCGTGCAACAGGCCGGCAATATAGATTTCGTCCACCTCTGATTGGCTAAAATAGAGGCGCTCTGCTATGATTTTACAAAGTTCCGCCACGCGTCTAGAGTGACCGCCAAATCGTCTGGACTTGATTTCTGTTGCGGTTACAAAAGCCTCCACAGTCTTAAAGTAGTTGTTCTTTACTTCTTCAATTAACATAATCTTCTCAATAGCCAACGTCAACTGAATGGCAATGGACTCGTAAAAGACCGTATCATTTTCGTCAATAGGTTGTGTGGTCACCACGCTGAAGAGCCCTATTTTCTTGTCGTTGCTCACCAGAGGTACATAAGCGATGTACTGTCCCTTTTCGAGACACGCCAAAACCCCCGCCTCTCTGAGCAACAAATCGCTCTTACGGTTGATGATGTGCATTTTGTTGTTTAAAAAAGCGTACCCGGCGTGGGATTGCGTCACAGATTTTATCCTTTTAAACGATTCGATCGATTTCAGGCCGTTAGTGGCTTTCAACACCAAGCCTTTGTCCGGTTCGTAAAGCCTGACGCCAGCTTCTTCTAATGCCGCCACATAGTTCAGCTTCTCCAGTGCCTCCTGAAGCACCGTCTGAATTGTATTTTGATCGGAAACGACCAGACTGAGTTCGTAGAGCAAATTAATGACCTTGCTCTTTTTATAGTGAGCGTCTTTAATAGCCTGAAGTGCCGGTAAATCCTCTAGAAACAAATAGATGTGTTGAACCTCGCCCGCTTTCATCTGTCGAACGGTGCGCCCAAAAACCGGCGTTTCTTTGCCGTTTAATTTAAGGTGAAACTTAATGCGATCGATGTCGCGCTTTATGAATAAATCGATACCGTGAAAATCAATGGCCATCAACTCAAAGATAAATAGGGGCGGCTTTTCAAAATAACGTTTAAAACTGTCGCTCATACAGCGTATTTTACCGGAGGTATCTATGACCACAAAGCCGTAATCCAGATGCTTTAAAAAGGCGTTAAAAGTGCCTGATGCACTGGCGTAAAAGCCTTGTTGTGATTCCAGCTGAACGCTTTGAGAAGTCAAGGTCTCCTCTAGAACCTTCACTTTTTCTTCCTCTAGAGTCAATGCCTGATTAAGCGCTTTTAAAAACCCTGTGGTTTGTGTTAAATGCTGTTTAAGCAAGGCGTATTGCGTTACCGGCTTTTTAAAAAAATAGGTTTGATCGATGAGCGTCACATCTCCCAAACAGCCGTACACCCGCTCTTGCTCCTGTATGTACATCATGCCGTATAGCGCCATCGCCGCCAAGCTTGTAAAAACAAAAAAAACACCGCCGGTTAGTAGAGTCGTTAAACGAACAGGGATCAGGTGTATCAATGCGGCTATAGAGAGCATCACCACCAGAAATTGAATGCCCATATATATTAAAAGGTGAACAAAAAGTTTTTTCACACCAAAAACTTTCATGAGAAACTCCTTTCATCACAAAGTCTTAAATATATGTTATTTGAATTTTTCTAAAAGTACAATAAAAATTTGATTTTTTTTGTACTTTTATGTGATGAAATGATTTATAGGGTCAAAATGAGACAGAAAACACACCCTGTCCACCATGCGGCGCTGTGGCACAGCATGGCTTACATAATAAAACACCACTCATACGAGTGGTGTTTTATTATGTAAGCCATGCACTTAGCTTCGAATGAACTTTATAAACGTACCTCAAGCAGTTGACTCAAACCAGGAACCCCCACGGCACATAGATGGGCCTGCTTACCGCTGCTGCCTTCCGACCCTGACGGAGTTCACAGGTACCTATTGCGTAGGACCCAATTCTCAACATCACTTACTTGCGACTGACTTCACAAAATTCACCCTCAGCTAAGCATCAACCCTGCTTTAGCGGACTGCAGGTTACAAGGCACCGCTACCTCCCCGTCTAGCATGGCGTAAGTTGAATGGCGGAGAGAGCGGGACTCGAACCCGCGGGGCCATGACAGCCTTACACGCTTTCCAGGCGTGCCCCTTAGCCAACTCGGACACCTCTCCTCATCTATCGACGTCTTCTTTTAAAAAACGCCTTTACAATTTCTCGACACGCCTCTGCCATTATGCCCGACTCGATCTGACAATAATGGTTAAGTCCATCGACTTCAAACAAATTAAAAAGACCACCACAGGCACCGGCTTTTAAATCTTGGGCGCCATAGTAAATCGTCCTAATTCTAGACTGATATAATGCCCCACTACACATGGGACAGGGCTCTATTGTAACATAGATATCACAATCCGTCAATCGCCAGTCGCCTATTGACTTTGACGCGTTTTTAATGGCGTTGAGCTCTGCATGGCCCAAAGCACATTCACTTGATTCTCGCGTATTGTGTCCGCGACCGATTACCAGATTGTCCTTAACGATAACGGCACCTATGGGGACTTCTCCAATACGTGCTGCCTGAGCCGCTTCTTCAAGCGCCATGGCCATAAATGTTTCTTTAGTCATTTTGCACTGCCTTTCACCGAAATAGAACGTTCGGTACTGCTCAGCGTTCAAAACAATGGCACCCCCAGCAGGAATCGAACCTGCAATTTGCCCTTAGGAGGGGCATGTTATATCCATTTAACTATGAGGGCCCACTTCGAACACTATTTTATTATAACTTTATTTTGAGTTTTTATCAATCCCATAATGATTGGAAAAGAAAACGGCCACGCGGTCATCTGACATCTCGTCATCAAAAGCCTGCGTACCATTTTGAACTTGAATGCGCTCGATATCAAGTCCAAGCTCAATCAGTGCCTGTGCAACGGATTCAATACGTTTGTCACCTATGTTACGAATTTGTTCCGATGTCCAAGTCCCCGATGCGGTGTCTACATAACTGACAATGGCTATGGGCTCATCTTTGTAACGTTTGAGCACTTCCATAAGATACACCAACTCCCGATGTGCTTCTTCAGACAGGTGCGTTTCACCGGATGCAAACGGGAGAATCAGCTCAAAGTTCTTTAAATCATCTAATTGAAGCGTGCTGTAGTGTCCTGAAGGCGTTTCCGGCAACTCAGTTACTTCAACAGGTTCCGGTGTTTCTGGCACAGGTGCTTCCCCGCCGGGGTCTTCCTCATTGGTAACCTTATCAGGTGTCGCATCGACGACCGGTGGCGCCTCACTTTCGACCGTTACAGCTCTTTGGTCACCAAAGTAACGAACAATGTATGTTCCCGATGAAACCATACCTATGAAAAGTGCACACATCACTACACCAACCAGCACTTTTCCCCTTCGTGTCAATCGATACTCCATGTCGCCTCACCTTCTACTTCTTTGGCTTGACAAATTCAACGAGGTTGATAATTTTCTGAATCTCATACTCGATCATGGTGTTTTGATCTTCTTGGAACTTGCGTCTATTGGCGTTGATTTCTTTTAAGTCTTCTATGCGCTTTTGCAACTCATTGATGGTGGCTTCATTGCGTTCAAACACGTCCTGTGTTGTGGAAACCGTCTCTTCAAGTACCGTATTAAGTGAGTCGATGCGCTTGTAGGCATCGTTAAGCAAATCGTCTAAACTTATATTGGAGACCTGCATGATATTGAGCACCGTTTCACGCTTTACATCCAATGGTAAATTCTCCGGTATGGCCTTTAAATACACATCGGTCATGAAAATCGTCTTTTTGACATCTGCATTCAAGTTGGAGTTGCGGTAAATTTCTTCTATTGTCATCAGCTTATTTTTTTCGTACGCACCAATAATCAAATCGAGTTTGTCACCGATATCTTTTGGAATATCTTCTTTTGCAATAGAAGGTTTAGGCTTCTCTACTGCCACATCTTCCACAATAGGTGTCTCATCGCTCTGTATTTCGTCTGTCGCATCGCTTGTTGGCTCGTCTAGAGTCTCACCCTGTGTTTCATTCTGAGACGCATAGTCTGTCATCTTCGTCAAATCTGGGACGTGTTCAGGTTCAGGGACTTCTGTCTCTTCATTTGACACGAGATCTTCATTTAACAATTCTTCATCGGGGTTTGTCGATTCTATAATCCCCAATCTTTCAAAAATCGATTTCTTTGCAACCACTTGACTACCTCCTAATTAAACAGATTCATTTTACTTTCCAAGTATTGAACTTTCCCCCTGTAGCGCTTGAGATTGCCTTTGTATTGATCGATGACCTCGTCTTTGCGCTGTATTTGCTTCTTTTTGGATGCAACTTGTTGATTTAAGAAAGCGACCATCATGGACAAATCTTGGAGTGCCATCTGCCTGATTTCCAAATCTGTCGAGTCCCCGTGACGGACATTTTGTTCAATGGTCTCTTTGATAATATCGATGCCTTCATCGTCTATATACGTGATGTTGCTACGCGTATGCACATGATTTTTAAGGGCCTTTTTATTTTTACTTATTTTTTTATAAATTGTGACCTTGCTTACCCCAAGCATTCTCGCCACTTCAATTACACGGTACATCTAATCACCCCGTTACACTGTTAATCTTTTTCAACAAGACCAGTTGATGCGCGTTAAACGTCTCTAAAGTCTTATCCAGCTTGTCTTGGTAGTCTTCGATAAGTGCATCCTTTACTGCCAACTCCTCATCGAGACGCAACAACTCGGCCTTTAAAATCTCAATTTGGTCCATATAGACCTTGCGTTCCTTTTCGTAACGCGTCAACGGTTGCTTGCGAACCGGTTCTTCACTTAGCACCTCGGCCTCTGCTTCTTCCGGCACAGGTGGCTGTTCTTCCATAGACGCCGGCTTGTTGAGCAGCGTCTTTAGAATTTCTACCCCTCTTTGATCAAAATAAGTAACCCCATCTATCTTTTTAATGTTAGGCTCGAGCAAAGACTTATGGGAAATGAGCTTGGCAAAAATTTCTGTTTTCTCTACGAGCAACAGTTCTGCAACTTCGCTTATTTTATACATGTATCCCCCCTACAAAATAAAACAGGCTGTCGACTCCCCCGTATACCATCGGCAGCATTTTATCGACATTTCTGTTTACAGTTAATTAACTGTAAATGTTCTAGACATTATAAAAACTCATTTTTCAATCATTTATTCTATTTTACAGAAATTCATAGGGCTTTTCAAATACTATTTTCATATATCTACTATTGTTTATAAATCATCTTATTTAAATGTTTAAGATTTAATTCTGTAAGCACTTACACTTATTTTTCACCGCACTTTATTCGTATACCCATTTACTATTATGGCATTAAATCATTTTAAACACTAGGTTTTAAACGACGTAAGACTTTGCCGTTTTAAATTTGAACACCCTTTTTTTGTTTGATAATAAGACACTTACAACGGTTTTAAAAAATGAGACACCTCATTTTTGAGTGAGATGTCTCATTTTGATTGTTTATCTATTTTTCTATAAAAAGTACTTCTGCTGATGTTTAAAACCTCACAAGTCAATGTGGCGTTGCCGTGTAACTTTTGATAGACTTCTTCAATATACTGCTTTTCGCAATGCGCCAATGATCCAAACAGCTCTGCATTATAGTGGGTAATAGAATCTCTTGTAAACGGTTTACACTCTTCCTTAAGACCCTCTATTAAATCGATGACATCGTCATAAGTATCGTTTGATAACCCCTCTTCAATCATCAAAAGCTCGGCGTCGTCATAAGTATATCCCTGTTGTCTCAAGAGAAACTTAAGGGCACCTACGCGCGCATCTGACGATAAGGTATCAAAATCCTCAAGGATTATTTCCTGTCCTTTTAACCGCTCATAAAGCTTTGATGGCAAAGAGTTACCGATGTTTTCTCGAGTAAATACAATGTGGTGTTTCTCGTCGGTTTTCATCAGCTGTCGATCGATGACACCTGTGATGACGCCAAACAATTTCTCAGAGGCCAACTCCAAGTGATCGATGATCAAACAACGGTGCGCAGCCGCGAGCTCTTTAAACACATCTTCTAAATATCCCATTGGCATCTGAGCTAGATTTAAGTAGTACGGCCATTCACCTAAATGTTTAAAAATATGCCAGGCCAAAGTTGTCTTACCGGTTTTTTTAGCACCGGTAATCAGTAGCGGCATTGAAGTCGAAAGAAAGGACCTGACTTTTTCATCGACGACATCAAACTGTTCCTTCGAATGAAAGAGAGGTGAATGAAAAACATCTTGCACCAAGTTGGTTGTCTTAACTTGCTTGTTGAGCAACGGCATACTGCTCACTGCCGATCGGAACTGGCCAATATCATAGGGACTCGGTTCAAAATCCGAAACCAAAACCAAGCACCCTTCTACCGATTCGTTGCAAACAATCGGAAAAGCACTTGTAAAATGAGCGGATAAAATATCTAAATAATGTTCTTCAGGTTGTAGCACCATGACCTTCTCATATCGAACAGAAAGCGCTCCGGCATTCGTTCCAACTGTATACTCTTCAAGTGTGGTAAAATTAAGATGAAACAACTGCGTACGTGAAGCCAATACTTTAAGTTGTTTATCGAGCAAATAATAATCATAAGCTTCGTTGACAATTCCATCCAGCTGTCGTTTAGAAAGTGAAAACGCTTCTAACTGAAAAGCACTTTCTAAAAGTTCAACGATGTGTTCCGGCCGCATTTTATTGAGCTGACATTTATACCAAGAAATGGCCACTTCATCGCGTATAACATTTCTATTGAGTCTTCCGGTTCTCATAAAAACCGATTTAGCTTCTTTTATAGAGTCTATTGGAATCACCCCTTTAATTCTCTTAAATTTCGCGTTTTAAAGACTTTTATCGATTTGTTGATGTTTGGTACTCGATGCGCAAATAAACACGATACGGACGCCTTTTATTTTACAATATATGTTAATTAAAGATGTTTATTTGCTCTTTTCCCACAGAGATATCTGCCGGATCTGTGCCGATCAAATTGCCATCAGCATTGATAAATGTAACACCATTAATGGCTTCCACTCTAATATTCTTTGCTTTGTAATAATGTACTTCTTTAATTTCACTTAGACGACCCTTGTAGATTTTTTTAAACTCTTTCAAGAACTTTAGAGGAGAAACCTTTTCTACCACACATACCTCCAGTAAGTCGTCTGTTAAATCGCTATCGGGAAAAATTTTCATACCGCCGCCAATGTACTTACCATTACCTATCGCCAGCAGTAGAATTTCTTTTTCTATAACGGTATCGTCTATAGTAATCCGCATCATAGGTGCTTTATAATGTAGTGCCGTTGAAAGCGTGCTCATCATATAGGCCGCTGATCCGGAAACTTTATCTTTTAGTTTTTCTGTTTTTTGAATAATCGGCCCGTCAATTCCAAATGAGCAACTGTTTATAAACTTATGTTGGTTCACCGTTCCAAAGTCAATTGGCTGTGTTTTATTTTCAATAACACGTTTTAAAATTTCTGATATTTCGCGTTTATCCGATACCGCTTTTACAAAATCATTCCCTGTTCCCAAAGGCAGTAAGGCAATTTTGATTTGTTTTAACACAGCGCCATCTTCAGGTAAACCGTTGACGAGTTCAAAAAGTGTCCCATCGCCTCCTAATGCGACAAACTCGTAAATACGCTTTTCAATACACATTTTCGTCAAAGTCGTTATATCAGATTTGTACTTTGACACGTGAATACTCAGTTCTATTTCACCTTTATACGGCTCAAACATTTCTAAAATAAGCGGCAATGTTTCAATCGCTTTTCCTTTTCCTGCAACGGGATTGATTAAAACTGCGATTTTTCTATTCATAGTTTTCCTCTATTTGTCCTTTTCTATACGCTCTAACATGCCCCTGCGTTTTAAAACCCGTGTTGAATCTCGTGAATTAGTGGTGTTCTTTTCTTCTCCTGTTAAGACGCATGACGGCTTAATAAAAATGTTTCACGTGAAACATGATGCCTTGATGTTTCACGTGAAACATTATCCTCTTTGAATAAACTCCAGTATCCTGTTTAAATCATCAACGGAGTAAAAGTCTATGGTTATTTTACCTTTACCCGATTTTTCTTTTATCTTAACTTTTGTTCCAAAAGTACTGGACAATTCATTCTCTATGGCCACAACTTCCTTTTGCTTTTCTAAACGCGGCACTTTTTTCACACTGGACTTGAAACCCTCTTTTGCAATTTCTTCAGATTTTCTAACGCTCAGGCCCTCTTCTATCATCATGTCAAATAGGCGCTGACGGAGTTTCTCATCGTCTATAGACAAAAGTGCTCTACCATGCCCATGAGAAATCGCTCCGGAAGCAATGGCTTCTTGCATCGACTTATCAAGCTTTAGCAGTCGTAGTGTGTTTGTTAAATGTGACCGACTTTTTCCGACAATCTTACTAAGTTGCTCTTGCGTCAAGTGGTAATTTGAAATCAGCTGCTCGTAAGCATGAGCTTCCTCAATTGCAGATAAATCTTCTCGTTGCAAGTTCTCAATCAAAGCCAATTGCGCAATTGTAAAAGCGTCGACATCTTTGATAATCGCAGATATTTTTGACTTTCCGACTTGTTTACTCGCTCGCCATCGGCGTTCGCCGGCGATAATTTGAAAAGTTCCTTTATTGGGTTTCACTATAATCGGTTGAATCAGCCCGTGTTGTTCAATCGAATCGGCAAGCGCCGCTATGGCTTCAGCATCAAAAGAGGTCCGCGGTTGGTTTTTGTTCGGCACAATTAAGTCAATATCAATCTCTTGTATCAGCTCTCCTTGAGCGTTGATGTTCATCTCAATTTTTTGCGCCTTTTCTGTTGGGATCAAAGCACCTAGGCCTCTTCCTAAACCACTCTTTTTAACGGCCATTTTTCACCTCTGCTTTCAAGAACTCTTTGGCTAAATTCTTATAAGCCAAAGCCCCTTTTGAACGCTTATCGTAATACATGATAGGCAACCCGTGACTCGGCGCTTCAGCCAACCGAATATTTCGTGGTATCACTGTACTAAACACCAGCTCTTTAAAGTATTTCTTTACTTCTTCATGTACTTGTAATGAAAGATTAGTTCTGGCATCGTACATACTCAGTAAAACGCCTTCAATTTCGATATTGGGGTTTATATTTTCTTTAATGAGGTTAAATGTGTTAATCAAGTGTCCGAGTCCTTCTAGTGCGTAGTACTCACATTGAATAGGAATTAAAACACTCTGTACCGCTACTAGGGCATTAACCGTGAGCAAACCCAGTGACGGTGGACAATCTACAATTATATAATCGTAGTTGCTTGAAACCGCATCCAGTTGGTTTTTCAACAAAAATTCTCTTCGTTCAAACTCAATTAATTCAATTTCTGCCCCTGCTAAATCAACACTGCCGGGAACGATATGAATCCCTTTAAACGCCGTCTCGACGATAACTTCTTCTATAGACTTCGACTGTAACAGGACATCGTATAAGCTGTACGTCAATGACGTTTTGTCTATACCGAGACCACTGGTCATATTGCCTTGGGGATCGTTGTCAATTAAAAGGACCTTCTTCTTTTTTTCTGCCAGGGCCGCTGCAAAATTTATAGCAGTGGTCGTCTTTCCGACACCGCCTTTTTGGTTAAATATAGCGATTGCTTTACCCATACTGCCTCCTACGGTTCATATTATCTCCATTATACTAGAATTAAACCAATAAAAAAAGACACCATACGGTGTCTTTTACTTTTTATAAAGGATTTTTTTTAGGTGTTCCAGCTTTTCGCGGGTATTTTTTAGAAATATCGCCTTTTTTTCTTATTATAAGAATATCGCGTACCCCTTGGTTGTCCGGTAGCTGAAATTTAACTTCATCAACCAGTTCGGATTGAAGGAGAGAAAGTGCGTTCTGCGCGTCGTCGAGTTCTGTTTTCGATTTGAGACTTTTGTACGCTAGAAAGTACCCGCCTACTTTAACAAAAGGCATCACGTATTCAAGTAACAACCTCAACTCTGCCACTGCACGCGAAACAGCAAAATCGTATTGAGAGCGAAAATCTGGATTTTGTCCAAAGTCCTCAGCCCGTCCGTGAACAAAAGACATTTGATTAAGCTCAAGTGTGTCACATACCATTTCTAAGAACCCAATGCGCTTTTTTAAAGCGTCTAATCCGGTGACCGATGTTTCACGTGAAACAATTTTCAAAGGTATAGAAGGAAATCCGGCACCTGTTCCTATATCAATAAGCGTCTTGCCTTTAAAATCAAAGTCCATTTTTGTTACAAGAATACTGTCTAAAAAGTGTTTAATGTAGACATCCTGCTTTTCTGTAATGGCCGTTAAATTGTACTTTTCATTTTCAGATACGAGCAACTCGTAGTAGCGTTCAAAATCATTAAGTTGTTGTGGCGTCAGATGTAGACCACAGGACTCAAATAGTGCATTCATCAGGCTTGCCCCTTTCTCTGTTTCATCTGCTCAATATAGACGAGCAACACGGAGATATCCGCAGGTGATACACCGGATATTCGAGAAGCTTGTCCAATTGAAGCCGGCTGTATATCCGCTAGTTTTTGTCGTGCTTCCAACCGCAGACTTTCTACCTGATAATAGTCTATACCTTCTGGAATCAACTTGTTTTCTAATTTCTTAAACTTCTCTACCTGTTCAAGCTGCTTTTTTATATACCCTTGGTATTTGAGCTGAACCTCCACTTGTTTAACCACGTCGGGTTTGAGGTCAAGTGGCCTCGTACTGTCTACGGCTTCTAAGTCTTTATAAAAGATTTCCGGACGTCTTAACAAATCCACGATTTTCAAGCTTTGAGTGACCGGCTTCATCCCCTTTTGCTCCAATATAGGATTGAGGTCTTCCATCCGTATCTTAGCTGATTCAATGCGCTGCAGCTCTGATTCTATCGCTGCTTTTTTCTCTGAAAAGCGCTTAAATCGCGGTTCAGTAACCAGTCCTATAGCATGCCCTTTTTCAGTTAATCTCAAGTCGGCATTGTCTTGCCTCAATAAGAGACGGTATTCTGCTCGCGATGTCATCATACGGTAAGGTTCATCTGTCCCTTTTGTCACCAAGTCGTCAATTAAGACGCCGATATACGCTTCAGAGCGGTCCAGCACAAATGGCGATTCGCCCTTAATAAGCAATGCGGCATTAATGCCTGCTATCAACCCTTGTGCGGCAGCTTCTTCATACCCCGACGACCCATTAAACTGTCCCGCAGAAAAGAGGCCTGAAATCTCTTTGAACTCGAGGGTCAATTTCAGTGTCAATGGGTCCACGCATTCGTATTCAATTGCATAAGCCGGTCTCATAATCTCGCAGTTCTCCATCCCCGGAATCGTTCGCATAAAAGCCAACTGAACATCTTCCGACATGCTGGTACTCATGCCCTGGACATACATTTCATTTGTATCTCGTCCTTCCGGTTCAATAAACAACTGATGACGCTCTTTGTCTTTAAAGCGCATAATCTTCGTTTCAATTGAAGGACAGTAACGCGGTCCGGTGCCTTCTATGGTTCCGGTGAACATCCCCGATCGATCGAGATTGTCTAAGATAATATCGTGGGTGACACCGTTTGTATACGTCAGCCAACATGGCATTTCATCAATCTCAACAGCGTCGTTCATAAACGAAAACATTTCCACCGATTTATCGCCCCACTGAATCTCCATGTTGTCATAATTTAAAGTCCTCGCATCGACCCTAGCCGGTGTGCCGGTCTTAAACCGTCTCATTGAGAAATCGTATTGCTTTAAATCTTCCACCAGCGCATACGATGCCGCTAACCCATTTGGGCCACTGGATAAAATGGCGTCGCCAATGAAAATTTTACTTCCCAGGTAAGTTCCCGTGGCGAGAACAACCGCTTGGCTCCTATAGATGGCACCCGTGGCGGTTACAACGCCTTTAGCGCACTTATCCTCTATAATCAACGACGTCACTTCAGCTTGTTTGAGCCAAAGGTTCTCTTGATTTTCTATCACTTTTTTCATTTCTCTGTGATAGGCATTTTTATCGGCTTGAGCCCTCAAGGAGTGAACAGCCGGTCCTTTAGAGTGGTTGAGCATTTTACTTTGTACAAATGTCTTGTCGATGTTCAGCCCCATCTCCCCGCCGAGCGCATCGATTTCTTTGACGAGATGTCCCTTGCCGGTACCGCCAATTGAGGGGTTGCACGGCATCATTGCCACAGAATCGAGGTTGATGGAGAGAAGTAAAGTTCTAAGCCCCATACGGGCGTTTGCAAGTGCAGCTTCACAGCCTGCATGGCCTGCGCCGACGACGACACAATCAAATGTGCCTGCATCATAAGTTCTTACCATAATGTTGTGCCTACTTTCCTAAACAAAAATTACCAAAAATATTTTTCAGCAAATCGGCTTCAACGCTTTCACCGGTGATTTGCCCCAGATTAAAAATAGCTTCCTTGATATCCACTTCTATAAAGTCGTACGGCATACCGCTTTGTGCTGCTCCTAAAGCATCGCTTACATTCGTAAGAGCTGTATCGAGCAAGGCAATATGGCGCGCGTTTGTCACCAGTTCATCGTGATTACCCGCGATTTCCCGATTAAATACAACTTCTGAAATTGCTTTCTCTAAAGCATCTATGCCGATTTCATTGACAACAGAAGTTCTCAATATTACTTTGTCGTTAAGCAAAGACTGGATTTTAGAATCGTCAATTCGCTGCTCGAGATCAGATTTGTTGATAATGACCACTGCGTGCTTGTCTTTTACGAGGGCCATCAACTGTTCGTCTTCTTCAGTCAATGGTTCAGCACCATTGAGCACGAAGATGACGAGATCGGCTTCGTTAAATGATGCCTTTGAACGCTCGACGCCAATTTTCTCTACGACGTCGACCGTCTCACGAATACCGGCAGTGTCAATGAGTCTTAACGGAATACCACCGATATTCAGCTGTTCTTCTATCACATCGCGCGTCGTCCCTGCAATCTCGGTGACAATGGCGCGCGATTCTCTTAAAAGCGCGTTCATCAAACTTGATTTTCCAACATTGGGTTTTCCTACTATTACTGTTCTGACACCTTCTCGTATAATCTTACCCGTCTGACTTGAAGCATGAAGTGTCTCTACCACTTCGCGCACTTCTGTTAAACGATCGATAATTTGACCGTAGGTAATCTCTTGGATATCCTCCTCGGGGTAATCGATGCTCACTTCAACCTCTGCCATTAAAGCCAACAAGGTCTGACGCGCTGCGCGTATCTTGCCCGACAAGTGCCCTTCCAGTTGATTCATAGCCACATCAAAACCGAGTTGCGTTTTCGAACTAATCAAATCCATTATAGATTCCGCTTGTGCGAGATCAATGCGCCCATTTAAGAAAGCGCGCTGGGTAAATTCTCCACGGTCAGCTGGGCGAGCGCCTTTTCTAAGCGTCAGGTTCAATACCTCTTTGATCGGTACGACGCCGCCGTGGCAGTAGATTTCTACGATGTCTTCTCGCGTGTATGTTTTGGGCCCTTTCATTTTAACGGCCATCACCTCGTCAACCACGCGTTCACCATCTTTAATTTTACCGTACATCAGTTTCCGATCTACGGTTTCAGTCGTCGCTGCCCCTTCAAAAATACCATCTAGTATTGCAAAGGCATCTGTACCACTCAACCGTACAATGCCTATGGCACCTTCTCCGAGAGCCGTTGCTATTGCAACAATTGTATCGTATATCATATGGGCTCCTTTATATCTATTTACCACAGTGAACACCATATGACTGGATTTTCGCCCGTCACATGCCGTTACACCGACGAACCGAGCATCTAAGCTTTTGCGCGATTCAAGTCTTGTTATCTAAATCAAAATATAACCCAGTGAATACTGGGTTATAATCGTATTAGTTGGCTCTATTCTTTTTGTAATCGTAGTATATGACGACTTTTCTATAAGGTTCGTCACCTTCCGACTTGGTGCTAACACTCGAATTGTTTTGAAGCGCCGAATGAATGATGCGTCTTTCATAAGGATTCATCGGCTCTAAAACGACATTTTTACGCGTCTTCTTAACCTTATTCGCCAACTTTTCTGCTAGGGACTCCAAAGTTTGCTTACGTTTAAAACGGTAATTTTCTGTGTCGAGTACGACGCGAATGTACTGATCTTGATTTTTATTGACCACCAAGCTGATTAGGTATTGGAGAGAATCCAATGTTTGGCCACGCTTACCGATTAATATGGCCATGTCTTCACCAATCATATTGATTTTTAACACTTCTTCTTCAAGTGCCATCTCCAATGTCGCCTTGATGTTCATTTCTCTGAAAATAGAGGTTATAAAATTTTCTGCGTCATCGAGTACACTGTTTTTCTTCGAAACGCGAATCACATAATCTTTAGCGCCAAACCCCAAAAATCCCTTTGACCCTTCTTCGATAACTTCGTACTCGACGTTGTCGCGATCGGCTTCTAAATCAATCAAAGCCAATCTTAGAGCTTCCTCGATGCTTCTACCTGATTTTTCTACAAATTTCATGAAACCATGTCCCCCTTAGACGGTCTTTTCATAATATATTGTTGAACGAGCTGGAATATACTACCAACTGTCCAGTACAAAATCAATCCAGAGGCTAATGACTTACCCCAGAATAAAATCATTACTGGGAAAATCGTTTGCATAATTTTCATAGGATTGCCCTGTCCCGGACTTGGAGCAGGTTGTGCTGAGCTCATCGTTGTCATTTGGAAATAAGTGAAAAGTGCTGATAGTATAGGCAGTATCCCCGGTAAACCCAGCAGCCATTCCGGACCTGTAGAAATAACATTAGAAATTAAATCGGGTTGAGATAAGTTTTTAACCCATAAAAACCCTTGTTCAATAGCAAGTTTCGCTGTCTCTGTATCGCCGCCGAACACGTAAGTAATCGGCTCTCTTAACGCGGTAAAGAGACCAATGATAATTGGAAATTGGATGAGTAAAGGCAAACAGCCGCTAAGCGGGTTGTAATTGTGCTCCTTGTAGAGATCGAGCATCATCTGATTCTGTTTTTCCTTATTGTTCTTATACTTTTCCTGAATTTCTTTCATTTTTGGTTGAATTTCAGCCATCTTTTTAGAAGACTGCAATTGCTTGATTGTAAACGGCATTAACAATAGTTTTGTCAACAATGTAAAGATGACAATCGCGATGCCGTAACTATGTACGACATTGAAGATAAGTCCCAATAAATACCCAAAAATCTTTGCGAAAATAGCCAAATTAAAATCCTCCTGATATTATTCTAATGGATCATAACCGCCTGGATGAAACGGATGACATTTTAGAAGCCGCCTGACTGTTAAATACCCGCCTTTAAATGTACCATATTTTTCAAAGGCCTGCATAGCGTACCTCGAACAAGTAGGCTCAAATCGACAGTTTGAACCCAAAAAAGGCGAAACAACTTTTCGATACCATTTTATCATATAAATAAAGATGTATCTCACAAAATCACACTTTCCGTTCTGTTGACTTCCTTATTATTGGGCCAACATACCGTCACTTTATTGAATACCCGCTTTTTTTAACAAATTTAGAAAGGATTTTTCGACATCCTTGTAGACTGCTTTTGAAGCATTTACACGTGCAATCACTATATAATCGTAATTCTTATTTTCGGGACAATGCAAACGATAAACTTCCTTTATTAAGCGTCTAACGCGATTCCGCGTTACACTGTTGCCTACTTTCTTGCTGATAGACAGGCCCAGTCGACAGTATCCCACTTTATTGGGAATAGCGTACAAAACCAAATACCGATCTGCATAAGATTTGCCTCTTTTATATACGCGCGAAAACTCTGAAGGTTTTTTTAAACTGATGTACTTCATATGCCCTCCAAAATCTAAACTTACAAAAAAAGACCACTGACTGCGGCCTTTTAATCATTATGCAGATAATTTTTTTCTACCTTTTCTTCTTCTGGCTTTAATTACATTTCTGCCTGAACTCGTTTTCATTCTCTTACGAAAACCGTGCTCAACTTTTCTTTGTCTCTTCTTTGGTTGATAAGTTCTTTTCATTCTCTGCACCTCCTTACCTAGCTTCATTATATATGAACATATTTTTCACGCAACTCTGCTAAAACATTATAACGTGTACCCCTGTCATTGTCAAGTTTATTCATTGTAAAATCTCAATTCTGCGGTTTCCTGTATCACCTCTATATCTAGTTAGTATTAGCTGTACTTATCAAAGATATTGTGGGTCCGATGGAACTTTATCCACACCCCTCTATTATTTTTACAGCTATTTTTTTTATCCACAAGAAATCTTTTAAAGTTTTTTTGTGGATAAGTTTGAATTCCCCTTAGAAATTTGTTAAAATGATTTGTACTCACAAAATGCAATTTAGACGACTCACACCTTGTGGATAAGTATAAATTGTGTATTGTTTTGCTTTTTTTTTTGACTTTTTAGCATTTTCACTGTGGGTTTTGTTGATAAATTCGAATAATTTCTGTTGATAACTCTATTTTTTTTAACCTATTCACACATTATCCCGATTGAGGCGTGTCAGACTATTAATTATGAGTTATCAACAATACTCACAGTTCATTGTGGATAAAAGCTTTATTTAGGAGGATATTCTATGGACAATCAATTGATTCCCATCTGGGAAGAAGCGCGTGAGATTATGCGCAACGAGCTGATGACGGTGAGCTTCAGCACATGGATTGAAACAATCGATCCCATTGCCATTGACGGCGATACTTTAATTTTGCAAACGACGGGGAACCTCAATCGTAACGTGCTTGAAAACCGCTACAACGACCTGATTATGAACACCATCAAACACATCACCGGCACTTCATACAGCATCAAATACATCATCCCAGAAGAGAATACACTTGAGCCTAAAAAAGCAACGCCCTCTGAAGCAGCAGGCAGCTTTGAAAACACCAATCTCAATCCTCGGTACGTTTTCAATGAGTTCGTCGTCGGCAACAGCAACCGCTTTGCACACGCCGCGTCACTGGCTGTTTCAGAATCTCCAGCTAAAGCTTACAACCCGCTTTTTATCTACGGTGGTGTCGGATTGGGCAAGACCCACTTAATGCATGCCATCGGCCATTATATTCTCTCACAAAACAAAAATGCACGGGTGTACTATGTCTCCAGCGAGAAGTTCACCAACGAGCTGATCAACTCCATAAAAGACGATAAAAATGAAGCTTTCCGCAATAAGTACAGAACAGTCGACGTTCTACTCGTCGACGATATACAGTTCATCGCCGGTAAAGAGCGTACTCAGGAGGAGTTCTTCCATACCTTTAACGCCCTATACGAAGCGAACAAACAAATAATCGTGTCGTCAGACCGACCGCCTAAGGAAATTCCAACCCTTGAAGACCGCTTGCGTTCTCGGTTTGAAATGGGCTTAATCACCGATATTCAAGCCCCTGATTTTGAAACACGAATTGCTATTTTAAAAAAGAAATCTGAACGCGATCGCATTGATATACCAAATGATGTCTTCGATTTCATCGCCTCTAAAATCAAATCGAATATACGTGAACTCGAGGGGGCACTCAATCGCGTTATCGCCTACGCGACCTTAACCAAAAAAGACGTCGACATCAACCTCGTCAACGAAGCCCTAAAAGACGTTTTCTCGTCTACGAAAGTGCGTAAAATAGACGTCGACCTCATTAAAACGGTGGTCGCCGAATACTTTAATATTAAAATAGAAGATTTTGATTCTAAGAAGAGAACCCGTTTGATTGCCTATCCGCGGCAAATTGCCATGCACATCTGCCGCGAGCTAACAGACCTCTCACTCCCTAAAATAGGGGAAGAGTTTGGCGGGAGAGACCATACGACGGTAATCCACGCCTGCGAAAAAATCAATCAGGAAATCAGTTCCGATTACGAAGTTAAAAATAAGATCGACACCATTATCCGAGAAATTAAAGGCGAGTAACAGGATGTGGGTATGTTGATAATCCACATGTGGATAACATCTGTTTTTCATGTTTTTTTCTACATGTGGAAAACGGCGTTTCTACCGAGGACTTTATACACATGTTAGCAAATGAAAGAAAGGGCATTTATCAACGGATTTCTGCCTTTTCCACAAATCAACAAGCCCTATTACTATGACTGTCTTTTTGAATTATTATTGGTTATCTAAAAAGGAGGTTCTCACCATGATTTTTAAATGTCACCAAAGTGCTTTATCCACTGCCATCAATATTGTTTCAAAAGCCGTTTCTTCAAAAACAACTTTACCTATTTTAGCTGGAATCTATTTTGAATCTATTCCAGGTGGCATCAAACTCATCGGTAACGATTTGAACTTGAGCATCGAAACACAAATAGAAGCACAAGTTGAAAGAGAAGGCGCCATTGTTATGCCATCGAGACTTATTTCAGAACTTATTAAAAAACTACCTGATGCAGACATTGAGTTCGTCATCAATGACAACAACGTCGTGGATATTCACTGTATGAACTCCAGCTACAAACTCATTGGTTTACCGGGTAACGAGTATCCGGAACTCCCGATTATTGAGGATAAAAATGCGTTTCAAATGGACAAAGAGCTCTTCAGCAACATGATTCGACAAACGAGTTTTGCTATTTCTCAAGACGAAGCGCGACCGATTCTCACAGGTGCTTTACTGGAGATTGAAAACGGTAAATTCAATATGGTCGCCATCGACGGTTATCGAATGGCCATAAAAAATGCGGTTATAAAAACGGATTTGAGCCAAAAAGTAGTTGTTCCCGGAAGAACTCTCAATGAAATCAGTAAGCTCGTTTCCCAGTTTGAACATAAGAACGACTTAAAGATAGCCTTTGATGAAAAGCAAGTGCTGTTTACCATTCACAACGTCAAAGTGTATTCTCGACTGTTAGCAGGAGAATTCATCAATTACAATCAAATTTTACCGACAGAGTACAAGTCGGTTCTCACAGTAAAGACCGACGATCTCTTTACGTGTTTGGACCGTTCCTTTTTAATGGCGCGAGAAAATAAAAACGTTGCTATTCGACTCGATATTAAGGACGACCAACTTAAAATTATCTCGAACTCAGAGATGGGAAGTGCCGTGGAGACTTTGCCAATTGGTCTCGAAGGACAGGACTTGGAAATCGGTTTTAACCCGAAGTTCTTGATTGACGCATTAAAAGTTATTGAAAGCGACGAAATTCAAATGCACTTTGTCAACAATGTGAGTCCGTGTATTATCAAACCGGTAGATACAGACAACTACACTTACCTCGTCTTACCGTGCCGAATTGCCAAGTAAAAAGGAGAGGCTTATGCAAACAGTTCTTATAAACACCGAGTATATTAAACTGGATCAGCTCTTAAAGTTTGCCGAGGTCATCGATTCCGGCGGTATGGCAAAGTTGCTGATTACAGAAGGATTTGTGGCGGTCAACGGCGGCACTTGCCTTGAACGCGGTAAGAAAATTCGCAGCGGAGATCGCATAAAAGTTTCAATTCCAGATGCTGAAGGCACTATTGGAGAAGTCGTTGAGTTCATCGTCGATAAGAAGGTGTAAATGTGAAGATTAAAGCCATTGCACTAGAAGGCTTTAGAAACTACGATGGGGTCAAAATAGAACTGGATCCCAAACTGAATTTAATCATTGGTCAAAACGCCCAGGGCAAGACGAATCTCCTAGAGGCCATTTACGTCTCCGGATTTGGAAAGTCTTTTAGAACGACCAAAGACAACGACCTGATTCATTTTGAGAAAGACTACGCCGCGGTAAAAGTCGACGTTGAAAAAGCCAACGGGTATTGCGAATCCATTGAATACCGGTTGATGAAGGGGAAGAAAGCCTTTTTAATCAACGGCGTCAATATCACGAAGATCTCAGAGCTCCTCGGGACGTTGAACATCATTGTCTTTTATCCGGACGATCTCAAACTCATTAAAGAGAACCCAACTGAGAGGCGTCGGTTTATCAATCGAGAGTTGTCTCATATCAGTAAGACGTATTGTCTCGATATTATCGAATACAACCGCGTACTCGCGCAGCGGAATGAACTGCTCAAAACCATTGCGTACAAACCGGGGCTCAAAGAGACGTTGGACATATGGGATGCGCAACTTTGTGACAAGGGGGCGCGCATCATCAAAAAGCGCTCTGAATTTATAACGGCGCTAAACGTCATCAGTCAAAAGATACACAGTGGCATTACACAGGGCAAAGAAAAATTAAAAGTGGCTTACGATACAGCTATAAAAGATTTCGCCAGTTATGATACAATTAAAGAGGCGTTAATGACGCAGCTTAAAAAAAATGTCGATGGAGATATCAAAAGAGGGTTTACATCTGTAGGCCCCCATAGAGACGATTTGACCATCACCATCAACGGTATCAATATCCGCTCCTTTGGCTCACAAGGCCAACAGAGAACAGCTGCACTCTCTCTAAAGCTTTCAGAAATAGAGATTATTAAGAACGAAGTAGGTGAAATGCCAATTTTGTTGTTGGACGACGTGATGAGTGAGCTGGACATTCAACGGCAGAAGGATCTGATACACACCTTGAAAGATGTCCAGACGATTATTACAACCACAGATATACAAAACCTATTGGACGATTACATTAATACTTCCAAGGTTATTCAAATAAAAAATGGACATGTGCTTGACCATTAGGAGGTAAAAAAATGTCAAATGAAACATACAATGCTGACCAGATACAGGTCTTAGAAGGTCTCGAAGCAGTGCGCAAGCGCCCGGGGATGTATATTGGTTCGACGAGCAGCAGGGGCTTGCATCATCTCGTCTATGAGATTGTAGACAACAGTATCGACGAGGCACTCGCAGGTTTTTGCGGGCGCATCAAGGTGGGCATACACGACGAGAACATTATCACAGTAGAGGACGACGGGCGCGGTATGCCAATCGATAAGCACGCAAAGATGGGGATACCGGCAGTCGAGGTCATTCACACGGTGCTACACGCCGGCGGTAAATTCGGCGGCGGGGGGTACAAAGTGTCCGGAGGACTTCACGGCGTCGGCGCCTCCGTTGTCAACGCCCTTTCAGAATGGTTTGAAGTCGAGGTTAAGCGCGACGGCAAACTGCATAAAATAGGTTTTGAACGCGGTATAACCACGACCCCTTTACACGTCATCGACGAATTGAGTTCAGGGGAGATTACCGGTACCAAGACGACTTTTAAAGCGGACCATTTAATTTTTGAGACACTGGACTACGATTTCGGCGTCTTGGAGTCTCGTATAAGAGAACTCGCCTTCTTAAACAAAGGCATAGAGATTGTCATATCCGATTTTAGAAACGGTTTGGACAAGACGACGAGGTTTCATTACGAAGGCGGTATTAAGGAGTTTGTCTCTTATCTCAACATCAACCGTCAGGCGATACATGAAGATTGCATCTACATTGAGCAAATTAATGAACAAAACACAGTGGAAATTGCCCTGCAATATACAGATGGGTATTCTGAAAATATTTTCTCTTTTGCTAACAATATCAACACGCACGAGGGGGGAACCCACCTCGTGGGATTTAGATCGGCACTGACGCGTGTGGTCAATGAGTACGGACGGCGAAAAAACATCATTAAGGAAAAAGATGAAAACCTCTCCGGTGAAGATGTGCGCGAAGGGGTTACTGCCGTTATTTCCGTTAAGCTTGAGGAGCCTCAGTTTGAAGGACAGACCAAAACCAAGCTGGGCAATAGCGAAATGCGAGGCATCGTGGAAACGGCCACAGCGGATATGTTGCACATTTATTTAGAGGAAAATCCGACGCAAGCTAAGTTGATTGTCGAAAAATGTCTCATTTCTGCTAAAGCGCGACAAGCGGCTAGAAAGGCCCGTGAGTTGACGCGACGAAAAGGGGCGCTCGACGGCTTGACGCTCCCCGGAAAACTTGCAGATTGTGCTGAGCGCGATCCGATGAAGTCGGAGCTCTACATCGTCGAAGGGGAGTCCGCCGGTGGTTCAGCTAAACTCGGACGCGACCGAAACATACAGGCGATTTTACCGCTAAAAGGTAAGATTATGAACGTAGAGAAAGCCAATTTGACGCGTATTTTTAACTCTGCTGAAATCAGAGCGCTTATTACAGCACTGGGCTGTGGGTTTGGAGACGATTTCGACATCGAAAAACTCCGCTACGGCAAAATTTTCATCATGACCGATGCCGACGTCGATGGGGCGCATATTCGGACGTTGATTCTAACCTTTGTCTTTAGATTTATGAGACCGCTTATTGAGCAGGGCCATATTTATATTGCCATGCCGCCACTTTACAAAGTGAAAAAGGGTCGTAGCATTCACTATCTGTATTCCGATAGAGAACTCAACAACCTTTTGGCTGAAATCGGTAGAACGGGCATTTCAATTCAGCGTTACAAAGGTCTCGGTGAAATGAACGCTGAACAGTTATGGAGCACGACGATGGACCCTTCTGTTCGGACGATTATGCAAGTGACCATAGACGACGCTATAGAGGCCGACTTGATTTTCTCGACGCTGATGGGCGAGAAAGTCGAGCCGAGACGTGCTTTTATCGAGCAAAATGCGCGATACGTTAAGAACTTGGATATCTAGGAGGAAACGACAGTGAGTGATGAGCAAAATAAAATAGACGCGGGTCAAGAGATTGTAGAGACCCAAAATGCCAATGAAACTGTGATCCTTGTAGATGTTATGGAAGAAATGAAAAAATCCTACATGGATTACGCCATGAGCGTTATCGTCAGTAGAGCGCTTCCCGATGCGAGAGACGGTCTTAAACCCGTCCACAGACGGATTCTATACGCCATGAATGAAATCAATTTTACACACGATAAGCCCCACAGAAAGTCGGCGCGTATCGTCGGTGAAGTTATCGGTAAGTACCACCCGCACGGCGATTCATCAATTTACAACGCCATGGTGCGTTTTGCGCAGGACTTTTCCATGCGCTACTTACTCGTCGACGGCCACGGAAACTTTGGCTCCATAGACGGTGACGGCGCAGCGGCAATGCGTTATACTGAAGCGCGTATGACCAAGCTTTCAGGAGAATTGTTAAAAGATATTGATAAAGAGACTGTGGATTTTAGGCCGAACTTCGACGAGAGTGAAAAAGAACCGGTTGTATTGCCGAGCCGTTTTCCAAACCTTTTGGTCAACGGTTCAAATGGTATTGCCGTCGGGATGGCGACATCTATTCCGCCGCACAACTTAAACGAAGTCATCGATGGTGCCGTTATGTTAATCGACAATCCCGAGGCAGATGTCTTTGATTTGATGGAGATAATCAAGGGACCGGACTTCCCGACAGGTGCGGAAGTAATGGGCATTGAGGGCATCAAACGCGCTTACAGAACTGGTAGAGGCCGTGTCATTTTAAGGTCAAAAGCCGATATTGAAGAAATGAAAAACGGCAAGTCGAGCATTATTGTAACGGAAATTCCCTACCAGGTGAACAAGTCCAAACTGATTGAAGGCATTGCGGATCTCGTAAGAAATAAACGCATTGAAGGTATTACAGACCTGAGAGATGAGAGTAACCGCAACGGGATTCGCATTGTAATTGAACTGAGAAGAGACGCCAATGCGAACATCGTGCTCAATCAGCTTTACAAACACACCCAGCTGCAAATATCGTACAGCATTATTTTACTGGCGCTGTTAGACGGCGAACCGAAAGTGCTGAATTTAAAACAACTGCTGGTGGCGTATTTGGCGCATCAAAAAGAAGTGGAACGCAGACGCGTTCAGTACGATTTGCGAAAGGCCAAGGAACGCGCACACATTTTAGAGGGGTACAGAATCGCCATCGACAACATCGATGAGATTATTAAAATTATTCGCTCGTCCTATGATGACGCGGAACCGCGTTTAATGGAGCGGTTTGAGCTCTCTGAAATTCAGGCGCGTGCGATTGTCGACATGCGTTTGAAGCGCCTTCAAGGCCTCGAACGAGAGAAAATTGAAAACGAGTACAAAGAGCTTCTTAAATTAATCGATTACCTCAACAGTTTGCTTGCAGACGAGGCGTTGCTGATGAACATCATTAGAGAAGATTTGCTTAGAATTAAAAAACAGTATGGCGATGAACGTCGATCAATTATCAGCATCAACCCAGATGAAATCGACTACGAAGATTTAATCGAAGAAGATGAAGTGGTTATTACACTGACAAATGCCGGGTACATTAAGCGGGTTTCCACCGGTGAGTACGTCTCACAAAAGAGAGGCGGTCGCGGCAAGACGGGGCTCTCAACGCGAGAAGAAGACTTTGTCAAAGAGATTATCACCACTTCGACACACGACTACCTCTTGTTCTTTACAAGTGTCGGGAAAGTGTACCGCATTAAGGGCTACCACATCCCAGATGCGTCGAGAACGTCAAAGGGAACGGCTATTGTCAACCTTCTGCCGCTTGAGCCCGATGAAAAAGTCACGGCGGTTGTGCCGGTGAAGAACTTTACCGAGGGGTATTTGGCATTCTGTACGAAGCACGGTGTTATTAAGAAGACCACGGTTGAACAGTTTGATACCTCGAGAAAGACGGGCTTGATTGCCATTAATCTCAACGACGATGACGAACTCATATCGGTTAAGCGCACCCAGGGTGAAGACGACCTCATTGTGGTGACAGCCAAAGGAAAGTCAATTCGATTTAACGAATCGGATGTAAGACCGATGGGTCGTTCGGCTACAGGGGTACGTGCTATTAAGTTAAAAGGCTCCGACCACGTGGTTGAAATGGATATTGTCACCGAGTCCGGTAAGTTGTTGGTTGTCTCTCGTAACGGTTACGGTAAGAGAACAGAGCTTTCCGAGTACAGACAACAGACGAGAGGCGGCAGCGGTATTATCACTTACAATCTCTCCGGAAAAACCGGCGATCTTATAGGTGCTAAAGTTGTCGACGACGCCGATGATTTAATGATCATCAATGATTCCGGCGTTCTTATAAGAATTCGTATCGAGGACATCTCGGTAACGGGTAGAAGTACTTCCGGCGTTAGATTGATGAAGGTAGATGACGAAACCCATCTCGTGTCCATCGCTAAAATTGCCGATTCAGAAGATGAAGCGACAGAGGAGACCGATGAGGCGGAGGCGTAAACTTTTGAGCCGCTTATCATGATTTTTTTAAGAAATTGTAGTATAATATCAGATAACGGAAAATTAGCGATTTCAGGGTAGGTATTATGTGACCTACCTCTGAAACGCTTGTATTCAAATTCTTATCTATAGAATTGAGGGGGAAGTTATGTCATTAAAAATGAATTCTGTCTACAATACGTCCAATGCAAATTGGGAAGTAGAATTAATTGGTGAAGTCGATATCCATTCAAAGGGCATTTTAAAAGAAAAATTAACAGAACTCAATGAAGAAAAGCAGTCTGACTTTGTCTTTAAATGCAATCAGCTCGAGTATATTGACAGTACAGGGCTAGGCGTTTTGATTGGCTTTTATAAGAATGTCAAAATTAACGAGAAAACGGTCTACTTTGAAGAATTAAAGCCGAGCATTGTCAAAATCTTTTCTTTAACCGGTTTAGACAAAATTTTTACTATACGTTAATTCATAAAAAAGGTGGAATTAAAAATGGGTGATATCGTAAATATTTCTTTACCAAGTAAACCAGAATACGTAAGCGTTGCGCGCTTGACGGCATCGTTTATAGCAAGCCAAATGAACTTCGATATCGAGGCGATAGAAGATATTAAACTCGCCGTTGGCGAGGCGTGCAACAACGCTGTGTTGCATTCAGGTACAGATGAAACTTACGAGATGAATATTATCAACGATGAACATGAAATGACAATTGAAATCATCGATAAAGGAAAAGGGTTTGAAATCGACGCCTATACAGCGCCGTCTATAGAAAACCTTCAAGAAAATGGTATGGGACTTTTTATCATCCAGTCGTTAATGGATGAGGTGGTTATCAATACAAACGATAGCGCAGGTACCAAAATTGTAATGAAAAAGACGGTTGAATAAAAATCTTCTAGAATTAGGGGCTGATGTTCATGGATAAAAAAGATGGAATTAAAGAAGAGTTTCATTTAACTGTAAAGGACCTGATGGCTATGGGTACGAAAGATCTTTTCTACCTTTACAGAGATACACGTGATATGACTGTGAGGAATGAGCTGATCAAACGTCACATGTACATTACTGAAATTCTTGCAAAGAAATATATTAACAAGGGCATAGAGTACGAAGACATCTATCAGGTGGCATCCTTAGGACTTATTTATGCGATTGAACGCTTTGATGTCGATAGGGGATTTGAATTTTCCAGTTTTGCCACACCGACAATTATCGGTGAAATCAAAAAGTATTTTAGGGACAAGGGATGGTCTGTCAGAGTCCCAAGACGCATTCAAGAACTCTCTAAAAAAATCAATGTTGCAAAGTCGAAGTTACAGCAAGATTTGCAGCGTATACCGAAGGTAAAAGATATTGCAGAATATCTCAATGTTTCTGAAGAAGAAGTCATCGAAGCGATGGAGGCCTCTCAAGTGTACACGCCGAAATCTTTGGATTTAACTTACGACGCTTCAGGGGACGACAAGGATATTCAGCTTCAGGATATCATCGGTAGAGATGACAAGTATTTTGATATTATAGAAAACAGAGACTTTATCAGCATGTGTCTGAAAAAACTTAATGAAGTGGAAGTTAAAATCGTAAACGATCGATTTTTTGATAATAAAACACAAATACAAGTAGCAGATGAACTCAATGTATCACAAATGACCGTTTCAAGAATGGAAAAAAAGATCATTAAGAAGTTTCGGAAAGAACTCCACAAACTCAATGAAATATAATCTAGGTGAACAATGGGGAAAATGTTAAGTATACAAAAAAAGTTTAGAAATATTTTAATGAGCATTATTGTAATGCTCTTTATTTCTATCGGTCTACTTTTTTACATCTTTGTCACGCGTGAAATCGATGAGAAATATATAAGTATTGCAAATGATGGTATTGATAGAACCGGGGCGATGCTCAGCGATATCATAGAAGACGCTCAGCAAGGGCTTCATCTCATAGACGCTTACAGCACTACAGAAAAAGAGCTCTCACACCTGCTCAATATCGTCTATCAAACGACATCTGAAGTCTCAACAGTCTATATTGGAATGGAAGACGATACATTTGAAAACTACCCTTCTCGCAACATGCCCGCAGGGTACAAGCCAACAGTGAGAGACTGGTACAAAGCCGCCATGAAAAATACCGCTGAAACCGTGTGGTCAGAGCCCTATATCGATGCGGGGACGAAACAACTTACAATTACAGGGTCGAGGGAAATTATAGATAGCAACGGGGGGCAAGGCGTTGTCGGCATCGACATTTTACTGAACGATTTGAGCAAAATTGTCGACGATGTGACAATCGGCGAAAACGGCTATCTAATGCTTCTAAGTGCCGATGGAAAGATTATAGCACATCCGGCGTACGATTATCTGGGAACGGCATTTGATGCGTATGCGCCGATTAAAACACCGTTTAAAGATCTTTTAAGAGAAAACGAAGAAAAAGACTACATTGTGCTGACGGAAGACAGTGAGGTTTCCGGTTTGAAGATAGTCGCTGTTATCTCTAAAGCCGATATTCTCAATGACCTTTCTGCGATTGTCTACATGGCGTCAGGCATCTTTGTCATCTTTCTAATCGTGTCGGTAATCGTTTCTAACTTCTTTTCCCAAAAGCTGACGAGACCCATTATCGAGCTCGTCAATGCCACTGAAGAAGTAGAGAAAGGGAATTACGAGATACAGTGTTATTCTGAAAGTCGCGATGAAATCGGCCGTTTGGTGGTCGGTTTTAATAATATGCTCAATAGCATTCGAAACAACCACGTTGAAATGCAGGCACTTAACGAGCAATTGACCGCCTCAGAAGAAATTTTAAAATCGCAATACGACGCGCTTCTTGAGAACAATGCGTTTATTAAAAAGAGTGAAAATCGCTATAAGTTTATTTTTGAAGCGTCAAAAGAAGGTCTTTGGGATACAGATGAAGGTTACAACTTCTATTATTTGACGCCTAATTGGTACCGAACATTTGGTATAGATACAGAGGCGTCTTCATATGAAGAATGGAAAAATCGGATACATCCTGACGATCAGATGACGGAGCAGCACGCCATAGAGAAACACTTGCTGGAGAAAACAGATCATTTTAAATGTGAATACCGAGTTAAAGACAGTCAGGGGCAGTATAGGTGGATTGAAGTCATCGGCAAGTCTCGTCACGATGATGACGGAATATTTTTGGGGTTGACGGGATCACATCTCGACATCACAATGCGTAAAGAATATGAGCTGCGCATCTTGGATATGGCTTATAAAGACGATTTGACCCAACTGTACAACCGCACGTATTTTCAACAGTACTTAACTCAGTACCTCCAAGAAAATCGAAAAGGCGCGTTGGTGTTTACCGATATTGATAATTTTAAACATATCAACGACATCTACGGACACTCTTTTGGAGACGAGGTGCTGAAGCAATTGGCAGGGCGTTTGGCTCAATTGTTCAGCGATGAGAAAAAATATGTATTGGCGCGTTTTAGCGGCGATGAGTTTATTCTGTTGATAAAAGACATTGACGATAAGCCAACCATTGAATTTATTATGCATGCGCTTTGTAAAGAAATCAAAAGCACCATTTACTATGGCAACAAGTTCTTTCAAGTGTCGGCGAGTACCGGTGTAACGTTGTTTCCAAGCGATGGTCGAGACATGCAGACGTTGCTTCAAAATGCAGATATCGCGATGTACTATGCAAAGCGGATTTCTAAAAAAGATTTTTACTTCTATGACAATGAAATAAAGAGCAAAGCTGTTCTTGAAATCCAACTGGAGAACAACCTAAAGAGTGCAATAGAAAATAAAGAAATCAAGGTACATTACCAGCCAATTGTGTCGTCGGATAAGGGCGCTGTCTCTTCTTTTGAGGCACTTGTCAGGTGGCAGATGCAGGACGGTTCATGGATTTACCCAGATGTGTTTATTCCTATTGCTGAAAAAACAGGACTCATCAACGAAATCGGTATAATTGTCTTTGATAAGGCTTGCGCTTTTTTAAGTAAAATGAACCAAAGGGGTACTGGCGCTTATAAAGTGGCCATTAATATTTCAGTTGTTCAGCTTATGGAAGAACACTTTGCCAATAAGATTATGGCCATAACAAAAGAACATGGGTTAGCAAATGACCAAATCATTTTAGAGATTACTGAGAGTATGACTTTAGAGGCCAATGAAAATATTATCGCCAAGCTGTACTATTTGAGAAATCATAAGTTTGGCATCGCCCTAGACGATTTTGGAACCGGATACTCTTCTTTTAGAAACCTTATTGGGTTGCCTCTTTCCAGCATTAAGATGGATAGGAGCATTGTACAAGAGTCAATTTATAATGAAAATGTCAACAAGTTGTTGACTTCTATTGTCGACTTTGCCCATAAGAGTAATATTGAAGTGGTTGCAGAAGGCATCGAGGACGCCACTTACTACAAAACAGCAGCATCTATGAAAGCGGACTTTATGCAAGGTTATTTCTTTGGTAAACCGGTTTCTGAAATGGACATAGAAGCACTTATTGAAAGCATTGATGAAAAGAAAGTGGATTTAAACGGATAATGTAGCTTAATAATTCAAGCCCCCTCTACATACAATAACCAAGTGGTTATGTGTAGAGGGGGCTTGTTGTTTAGAGGCTAATAAAGCCGATCTTCTCTTTGACGCGTTTTAAAACAGGTGCTGAAACAGCTTCTGCCTTTTCTTTTCCTTCACGTAGAACATCATAGACCTCACCAGAGGCGATAATCTTGTTAAAACGTTCTTGGACGGCGGCAACTTCTGTTTGTACGACTTCAACGAGGTCTTTTTTCAGTTGCCCGTAACCGAGGCCTTCGTATTTGGCTTCGAGTTCTTCTATAGTATATGGACTAAACTGGCTATAGATGGTCAACAAGTTGCTGACCCCAGGTTTGTTTACGAGATCGTACTTAACGACGCCGTCGCTGTCAGTGGTCGCCTTCATAATTGCTTTCTTTATCTTAGCCGGTTCGTCTAAAAGCGTAATCTTCGACAGTGGATTGGGATTGCTCTTGCTCATCTTTTGTGTTGGGTCATCTAAAGACATGATACGCGCCCCCTGTTCGACTTTTGAAATGATGGGCTCGGGAACGACAAATGTTTCGCCGAACTTGTTGTTAAATCGGATGGCGATATCGCGCGTTAATTCAAGATGTTGTTTTTGGTCGCTTCCCACGGGGACATAGTTGGTATCGTACAATAGGATGTCGGCGGCCATGAGCAGTGGATAGGTGTAGAGACCAGTGGTCACTGATTGATTGCCGGCTGATTTGTCTTTAAACTGTGTCATCCGATTGAGTTCACCCATATATGAGAAGCAATTGAGCAGCCAAGCCAGTTCAGCATGTGCCGGTACTTGGGATTGTATAAATAAGGTGGCTTTGTTTGGGTCGATGCCTATAGCCAAGTACAGAGCTGCTAAGTCGACAATACTCTTTTTAAGTTGTTCTGGATCTTGTGGCACTGTAATAGAATGAAGATCGACCACACAGTAGAAACATTCTTTTTCGTCCTGTTCTTTTACAAAGTTCTTCATAGTAATATAGTTGCCAAGATGGATTTGCCCAGTAGGCTGGACACCTGAAAATACTCTCTTCATAGTTATTTTTCCTCCGTTTGAACCCATTATAATATTATTGAAATTTAGAGTCAAGCTAAGTCTAAAAGCACTTTTTAATTATAAAATTAAAAAAGTTGTTGACTTTTACGATCGATTATTGTATTATAAATGAGTCGCCACTTGCTGAACAAGTCGGCGCGACACACTAGAATCTTGAAAATTAAACAGTGTAAATGCAAGAAAAACCAAACGTCAAAACCTACTCGGAGCAATCTGAGAAGAGTGATGAAAAACGGAAAAACAAATGCAAGTTAGCTCGTTTTGAGGTAACAGGCGTCAAACATTATAATTAAGAGTTTGATCCTGGCTCAGGATGAACGCTGGCGGCGTGCCTAACACATGCAAGTCGAGCGAGAAGAAATGGAATGCGGTTTCGGCCAAATGAAGTTTTGGAAAGCGGCGGACGGGTGAGTAACGCGTGGGCAACCTGCCCCATACAGAGGGATAGCCACTGGAAACGGTGATTAATACCTCATACTTCGCACGGGACACATGTTCTGAGCGACAAAGATTTATCGGTATGGGATGGGCCCGCGTCTGATTAGCTAGTTGGTAAGGTAACGGCTTACCAAGGCGACGATCAGTAGCCGACCTGAGAGGGTGATCGGCCACACTGGAACTGAGACACGGTCCAGACTCCTACGGGAGGCAGCAGTGGGGAATATTGCACAATGGGCGCAAGCCTGATGCAGCAACGCCGTGTGAGTGAAGAAGGTTTTCGGATCGTAAAACTCTGTCCTAAGGGAAGAAAAAAATGACGGTACCTTAGGAGGAAGCCCCGGCTAACTACGTGCCAGCAGCCGCGGTAATACGTAGGGGGCAAGCGTTATCCGGAATCACTGGGCGTAAAGGGTGCGTAGGCGGCTTAGCAAGCCAGGGGTGAAAGGCATTGGCTCAACCAATGTAAGCCTTTGGAACTGTTAAGCTTGAGTGCAGGAGAGGTAAGTGGAATTCCTAGTGTAGAGGTGAAATTCGTAGATATTAGGAGGAACACCAGTGGCGAAGGCGACTTACTGGACTGTAACTGACGCTGATGCACGAAAGCGTGGGTAGCGAACAGGATTAGATACCCTGGTAGTCCACGCCGTAAACGATGAATACTAGGTGTCGGGTGTCAAAGCTCGGTGCCGCAGCAAACGCAATAAGTATTCCGCCTGGGGAGTACGCACGCAAGTGTGAAACTCAAAGGAATTGACGGGGACCCGCACAAGTAGCGGAGCATGTGGTTTAATTCGAAGCAACGCGAAGAACCTTACCAGGTCTTGACATCCCTCTGAAGTAGCCTTAGCCGGCTATGTCTTTCGGGACAGAGGAGACAGGTGGTGCATGGTTGTCGTCAGCTCGTGTCGTGAGATGTTGGGTTAAGTCCCGCAACGAGCGCAACCCTTATGTTTAGTTGTTAACAGGTTAAGCTGAACCCTCTAGACAGACTGCCGTGGAGAACACGGAGGAAGGTGGGGATGACGTCAAATCATCATGCCCCTTATGATCTGGGCTACACACGTGCTACAATGGTCGGTACAACGGGCAGCGAAGGGGTGACCTGGAGCGAATCCTAAAAAGCCGATCCCAGTTCGGATTGTAGGCTGCAACTCGCCTACATGAAGTTGGAGTTACTAGTAATCGCGGATCAGAATGTCGCGGTGAATGCGTTCCCGGGTCTTGTACACACCGCCCGTCACACCACGGAAGTTGGGGGCGCCCGAAGCCAGTGGCCTAACCGTAAGGAAGGAGCTGTCGAAGGTGAAATCAATGACTGGGGTGAAGTCGTAACAAGGTAGCCGTATCGGAAGGTGCGGCTGGATCACCTCCTTTCTAAGGAGTAAATAGACATTTACACTGTTTAATTTTGAGGGTTCTAGGAACTTTCAAAACAAGATGTAGACTTGAATGAGTATTCGTCACTTTCTTTCAGAAAGTGCCTCACACGAATTCAAGACTGTCGTCTTAGGATGCTAGCGCATCCCTCGAAATTTGCACTGCAAATTTCGTGAATTAGTATCTTGAAAACTGTATATATAAAGAACCGACTATTAAGTTAGTAAAAAAGCAAGCATTGAAAAAACAATGTAAGCCAAAGTAAAAACTCAAACTCAAAAGTAAGGTCAAGTTACTAAGAGCATAGGGTGGATGCCTTGGCACCAGGAGCCGAAGAAGGACGTGGTAAGCTGCGAAAAGCTACGGGGAGCTGCAAGCGAGCGCCGATCCGTAGATGTCCGAATGGGGGAACCCACCTAGAGTAATGTCTAGGTATCCATGACTGAATTCATAGGTCATAGGAAGGGAACTCGGGGAACTGAAACATCTAAGTACCCGAAGGAAGAGAAAACAAAAGTGATTTCCTAAGTAGCGGCGAGCGAACGGGAAACAGCCCAAACCCAAGTCTTCGGACGAGGGGGTGTGGACAGTATATCAAGTAGAAGGTACCCTAGCCAAAGGACTTGGGAAAGTCCGCCGAAGCGTGTGAGAGCCACTTAGGCGAAAGGGGAAGATCGAACGTACTGATCCGGAGTACCACGGAGCACGTGAAACTTTGTGGGAAGCAGGCAGGACCATCTGCCAAGGCTAAATACTACCTGGTGACCGATAGCGCACAGTACCGTGAGGGAAAGGTGAAAAGAACCCCGGGAGGGGAGTGAAAAAGAACCTGAAACCCTATGTTTACAAGCAGTGGAAGTTCGTTAAAGAACGACCATGTACTTTTTGTAGAACGGGCCAACGAGTTACGTTATGCAGCAAGGTTAAGCGCTTCAGGTGCGGAGCCGCAGCGAAAGCGAGTCTGAATAGGGCGAATAAGTTGTATGGCGTAGACCCGAAACCGGGTGACCTATCCATGTGCAGGGTGAAGCGAGGGTAAAACCTCTTGGAGGCCCGAACCCATATCTGTTGAAAAAGGTTGGGATGACATGTGGATAGCGGAGAAATTCCAATCGAACCCGGAGATAGCTGGTTCTCCTCGAAATAGCTTTAGGGCTAGCCTTGAGTTAAGAGATACGGGGGTAGAGCACTGAATGTCCTAGGGGCTTTCACCGGCTACCGAAGACTATCAAACTCCGAATACCGATATCTTTTACTCAGGAGTCAGACTATGTGTGATAAGATTCATAGTCGAAAGGGAAAGAGCCCAGACCATCAGCTAAGGTCCCAAAATGCAAGTTAAGTGGAAAAGGATGTGGGATTGCACAGACAACTAGGATGTTGGCTTAGAAGCAGCCACTCATTTAAAGAGTGCGTAACAGCTCACTAGTCGAGTGATCCTGCGCCGAAGATTACCGGGGCTAAAACTTGCTACCGAAGCTATGGAATTGTTTAGACAATTGGTAGAGGAGCATTGTGTGAGAGGTGAAGTAAGATCGCAAGGACTTATGGATATCACACAAGAGAGAATGTTGGCATGAGTAACGAGAGACGGGTGAGAATCCCGTCCGCCGAAAACCTAAGGTTTCCTGAGGAAGGTTCGTCCGCTCAGGGTAAGTCAGGACCTAAGCCGAGGACGAAAGTCGTAGGCGATGGACAACAGGTGAAGATTCCTGTACCACCGAGACCCGTTTGAGAGAAGGAATGACACAGGAGGTTATGCTGAGCATGCGAATGGAAGAGCATGTCCAAGCAGCGAGTCTGTAGCGTAGGCAAATCCGCGCTACTGAGGATGAGCTGTGATGGGGAGTGAACTTAAGTAACGAAGCAGCAGATATCACACTGTCAAGAAAAGTTTCTATCGAGGGAGCAGGTGCCTGTACCGTAAACCGACACAGGTAGGAGAGTAGAGAATACTAAGGCGCGCGAGAAAACCATTGTTAAGGAACTCGGCAAAATGACCCCGTAACTTCGGGAGAAGGGGTGCCGGATTAGGTTTAGAGCTAGATCCGGCCGCAGAGGATAGGCCCAAGCGACTGTTTACCAAAAACACAGGTCTCTGCTAAATCGAAAGATGATGTATAGGGGCTGACGCCTGCCCGGTGCTGGAAGGTTAAGGGGAAGTGTTAGTTTAGGCGAAGCACAGAACTGAAGCCCCAGTAAACGGCGGCCGTAACTATAACGGTCCTAAGGTAGCGAAATTCCTTGTCGGGTAAGTTCCGACCCGCACGAAAGGCGTAACGATTTGGGCGCTGTCTCAACAATGGACTCGGTGAAATTGTAGTACCGGTAAAGATGCCGGTTACCCGCAGCTAGACGGAAAGACCCCGTGGAGCTTTACTGCAGCTTGGCACTGGATAATGGTATATGATGTACAGGATAGGTGGGAGACTAAGAATATAGGACGCCAGTCTTATAGGAGTCGCTGTTGGGATACCACTCTTTGTATACCGTTATTCTAACTATGGACAGTGATCCTGTTCTAGGACAATGTCAGGTGGGCAGTTTGACTGGGGCGGTCGCCTCCTAAAGAGTAACGGAGGCGCCTAAAGGTTCCCTCAGCGCGGTTGGAAATCGCGCGAAGAGTGTAAAGGCAAAAGGGAGCTTGACTGCGAGAGAGACATCTCGAGCAGGGACGAAAGTCGAGCTTAGTGATCCGGTGGCACCGCATGGAAGGGCCATCGCTCAACGGATAAAAGCTACCCCGGGGATAACAGGCTTATCTCCCCCAAGAGTCCACATCGACGGGGAGGTTTGGCACCTCGATGTCGGCTCGTCTCATCCTGGGGCTGAAGTAGGTCCCAAGGGTTGGGCTGTTCGCCCATTAAAGAGGCACGCGAGCTGGGTTCAGAACGTCGTGAGACAGTTCGGTCCCTATCTGCTGTGGGCGTAGGAAATTTGAGAGGAGCTGTCCTTAGTACGAGAGGACCGGGATGGACAAACCTCTGGTGTATCAGTTGTTCTGCCAAGAGCACTGCTGAGTAGCTAAGTTTGGAAGGGATAAGCGCTGAAGGCATCTAAGCGCGAAGCCCCCCTCAAGATGAGATTTCCCATCTTTTAATAGAGTAAGACCCCATGAAGATAATATGGTAATAGGCCTGAGGTGTAAGTGCAGCAATGCATTCAGCTGACAGGTACTAATAGGTCGAGGACTTGACCACGCTTTAGAGTAAGAGGATTTATCGGTTCTTATATATACAGTTTTGAAGGTACTAACCTTCACAGTTTCATAGTTAAGCAATTCAGTGACGAAGGCGGAGGGGCAACACCTGTTCCCATACCGAACACAGAAGTAAAGTCCTCCAGCGTCGATGGTACTTGGCGGGCAGCTGCCTGGGAGAGTAGAACGTTGCTGATTAAAAAAAGAGCTCATTTCGATAGCAGAAATGAGCTCTTTTTTGTAGTATGCTAGTGTTTTTTGCCTTGTTTTCGACATTTTCACTACGTGAAAACGACTTCGTTGCCCTTGTTCGTCGGGAGTTTTAATGCTTTCATACAATCAGTTTTTACTCTTCAAATTTGACTACTTGGATGTGTCTGAATATAGGCAGCAGATACAGCTAGGTCTGTGATTATGAAGCTCTCTAGTAAATATCCTTATCAAGAGGTGTATAAAAATGTATCCGCTTAGAGTCGTAACGATTGATAAATTGGCGCTTGAATCACTTGAGTGTATCGAGTGGTTTATTAATTGAACCAACCATTGTGATTTTTGAAACTTAGTTGAGAATAATGGGCTGCCCTATTCAAACACTCAGCGGATACCATTAGGAGAACGGAGAAAAAGATGCCCTTTTCAATGACACACCTTTCAATTGCTCATGCCATTACTTTGAAGTCCAATAAGATAAAAAACACATCTGATTTTATGCTAGGTGCTATTGCGCCTGATGCTATACATTTTAGAGACGATTTTACCTACGATATGAAAAAACAAAGTCATTTTCGAAATCTGGCCCCCCTTTCCGACTGGAAAACCAAGCCACAATGGGTAAGGGAGTGGCTAGTCAATACCACAGGGAATCTGGTCACCTAGATTACGAGCAATACCGTATGCACCCTGATATCGATAGCATTCTGAATCATATTAAGGCTGCAAATGCTCATGACTTTTCACCCTATGGCAGAGCAGAAGAAGTTGAAAAACTGAGACAAGCCGTTTTATACGAGTGGTACCTTGATAGGGAACTGGGTGATGTGGACAATCATCAATACGTGAAAAGAGACCTTATGAACACCTTTATTATCAATACGAGTGAGGCTGTCATTGACCTTCTGAATTTATAGAAGAGATCGAATCAAGCTCTGCAAGTCAATCAACACAGACAGATTCATCTAGTAGTTACGTTGTACATGATATCGAAATGTTTAAGCAGAGTGACTCTAGGTGGAAAAATGATCCCCTTACTCCCCATTACAACACTAGGAAAACTATTGGTTCTCATGGTTGTGCAATTACTACATTCGGTAACCTCTTAACTGCACTTAAGAATTCTGCACATACGCCACCTATTGTAAATTTGAAGGTAGTCACAACACCGAGTGGAGATTTTGATTATGCTCTTGCTGCTAATGCATGGTATGAGAATTGTGTGTAATAGTGTGTGATGTACTTGGCTGAAATGTGGACTTAATTGGTTTAATTCATGAAAAAGTTTCTGAGTCATTTGCAAAAGATTATATCCTTGGTACACTAAGTCTGGATGTTCCACCAATGGTGAGGGTAAATTAATAGCTATGGATATACTCACTTCTTCTCTGTCTATGCTTACCAGAACGGGCAATACTATTCCTGTTAACCAGTCTTCGGCCTGATTCTGTTTTGAGGGGATATGAGTCAGTGTATTTTGTACAAATGCACTTTGTATCGCCGGCAAGATGAACTGAGAAACGATTTGTGGCCTTTACCAGTCCTTTATAGGCTCTACAGCAAGAATATCTTTAGTTCCATCTAGCTTCATACTACAAACACTCACATGACCATTGTTTCTAATTTTCCCGTAAAAACACCATTTATGAAAGCTTTTTTTGAGTGGCATTTATTAGAGCACATTCAGAGCTTTTACAAAGAAAGAAATATACCCACACTTGCGAGGCCTTGGAACTATAAAATACATGGTTTCATGCGCGTATCAAATCTTTGGGGACGATATCCAGCTCTATAACCGTTTTTCAAATCTGAACCCTCAGATTTATCTGCACCAATTTGAGCTGATAATTCCCTCGCCATAAATGGTTCACTAAACTATTTGAGCATTTCTAGCGTCGGATCTTATTCTGTGACAAATTTTAATAGCATTTTTTCAAAAGGTGAAATTTGGATAAGTAGTCGGTTTATAAAGGCCTTTCAGATTTTATCGATAATCACCTTATTTGAAGCTTCCGATGGCTTTGCCATTTTTATTTACTTTTGCGCACTTTATCTTTGATTTCAAGTTGAAAAGGTTCGATATCCTTTTTAATTATGTAAAGAGTTCATCATTAAAGAAAATGTGGGGAAATCGTATAAAAAGTAGACACAAAACAAAAGTTATGATAATATAGATATAAGCACTTTTTAAAATGTAATGCAGAGAAGAAGCAGTTAAGTCGATGACCACGCACATAAATCCTGAAACTGCTTTTTCTTCTTTTTATAATATTGATAAAATATTAGTTTTTATAAAATAATTTCAGAAAAAGTGTTGACAGCAATCGCATATGCTGATATACTGATTAAGCTGTCGTCGAGAGATGACACACTAGAATCTTGAAAATTAAACAGTGTAAATGCAAGAAAAACCAAACGTCAAAACCTACTCGAAGCAATTCGAGAAGAGTGATGAAAAACGGAAAAACAAATGCAAGTTAGCTCGTTTTGAGGTAACAGGCGTCAAACATTATAATTAAGAGTTTGATCCTGGCTCAGGATGAACGCTGGCGGCGTGCCTAACACATGCAAGTCGAGCGAGAAGAAATGGAATGCGGTTTCGGCCAAATGAAGTTTTGGAAAGCGGCGGACGGGTGAGTAACGCGTGGGCAACCTGCCCCATACAGAGGGATAGCCACTGGAAACGGTGATTAATACCTCATACTTCGCACGGGACACATGTTCTGAGCGACAAAGATTTATCGGTATGGGATGGGCCCGCGTCTGATTAGCTAGTTGGTAAGGTAACGGCTTACCAAGGCGACGATCAGTAGCCGACCTGAGAGGGTGATCGGCCACACTGGAACTGAGACACGGTCCAGACTCCTACGGGAGGCAGCAGTGGGGAATATTGCACAATGGGCGCAAGCCTGATGCAGCAACGCCGTGTGAGTGAAGAAGGTTTTCGGATCGTAAAACTCTGTCCTAAGGGAAGAAAAAAATGACGGTACCTTAGGAGGAAGCCCCGGCTAACTACGTGCCAGCAGCCGCGGTAATACGTAGGGGGCAAGCGTTATCCGGAATCACTGGGCGTAAAGGGTGCGTAGGCGGCTTAGCAAGCCAGGGGTGAAAGGCATTGGCTCAACCAATGTAAGCCTTTGGAACTGTTAAGCTTGAGTGCAGGAGAGGTAAGTGGAATTCCTAGTGTAGAGGTGAAATTCGTAGATATTAGGAGGAACACCAGTGGCGAAGGCGACTTACTGGACTGTAACTGACGCTGATGCACGAAAGCGTGGGTAGCGAACAGGATTAGATACCCTGGTAGTCCACGCCGTAAACGATGAATACTAGGTGTCGGGTGTCAAAGCTCGGTGCCGCAGCAAACGCAATAAGTATTCCGCCTGGGGAGTACGCACGCAAGTGTGAAACTCAAAGGAATTGACGGGGACCCGCACAAGTAGCGGAGCATGTGGTTTAATTCGAAGCAACGCGAAGAACCTTACCAGGTCTTGACATCCCTCTGAAGTAGCCTTAGCCGGCTATGTCTTTCGGGACAGAGGAGACAGGTGGTGCATGGTTGTCGTCAGCTCGTGTCGTGAGATGTTGGGTTAAGTCCCGCAACGAGCGCAACCCTTATGTTTAGTTGTTAACAGGTTAAGCTGAACCCTCTAGACAGACTGCCGTGGAGAACACGGAGGAAGGTGGGGATGACGTCAAATCATCATGCCCCTTATGATCTGGGCTACACACGTGCTACAATGGTCGGTACAACGGGCAGCGAAGGGGTGACCTGGAGCGAATCCTAAAAAGCCGATCCCAGTTCGGATTGTAGGCTGCAACTCGCCTACATGAAGTTGGAGTTACTAGTAATCGCGGATCAGAATGTCGCGGTGAATGCGTTCCCGGGTCTTGTACACACCGCCCGTCACACCACGGAAGTTGGGGGCGCCCGAAGCCAGTGGCCTAACCGTAAGGAAGGAGCTGTCGAAGGTGAAATCAATGACTGGGGTGAAGTCGTAACAAGGTAGCCGTATCGGAAGGTGCGGCTGGATCACCTCCTTTCTAAGGAGTAAATAGACATTTACACTGTTTAATTTTGAGGGTTCTAGGAACTTTCAAAACAAGATGTAGACTTGAATGAGTATTCGTCACTTTCTTTCAGAAAGTGCCTCACACGAATTCAAGACTGTCGTCTTAGGATGCTAGCGCATCCCTCGAAATTTGCACTGCAAATTTCGTGAATTAGTATCTTGAAAACTGTATATATAAAGAACCGACTATTAAGTTAGTAAAAAAGCAAGCATTGAAAAAACAATGTAAGCCAAAGTAAAAACTCAAACTCAAAAGTAAGGTCAAGTTACTAAGAGCATAGGGTGGATGCCTTGGCACCAGGAGCCGAAGAAGGACGTGGTAAGCTGCGAAAAGCTACGGGGAGCTGCAAGCGAGCGCCGATCCGTAGATGTCCGAATGGGGGAACCCACCTAGAGTAATGTCTAGGTATCCATGACTGAATTCATAGGTCATAGGAAGGGAACTCGGGGAACTGAAACATCTAAGTACCCGAAGGAAGAGAAAACAAAAGTGATTTCCTAAGTAGCGGCGAGCGAACGGGAAACAGCCCAAACCCAAGTCTTCGGACGAGGGGGTGTGGACAGTATATCAAGTAGAAGGTACCCTAGCCAAAGGACTTGGGAAAGTCCGCCGAAGCGTGTGAGAGCCACTTAGGCGAAAGGGGAAGATCGAACGTACTGATCCGGAGTACCACGGAGCACGTGAAACTTTGTGGGAAGCAGGCAGGACCATCTGCCAAGGCTAAATACTACCTGGTGACCGATAGCGCACAGTACCGTGAGGGAAAGGTGAAAAGAACCCCGGGAGGGGAGTGAAAAAGAACCTGAAACCCTATGTTTACAAGCAGTGGAAGTTCGTTAAAGAACGACCATGTACTTTTTGTAGAACGGGCCAACGAGTTACGTTATGCAGCAAGGTTAAGCGCTTCAGGTGCGGAGCCGCAGCGAAAGCGAGTCTGAATAGGGCGATTAAGTTGTATGGCGTAGACCCGAAACCGGGTGACCTATCCATGTGCAGGGTGAAGCGAGGGTAAAACCTCTTGGAGGCCCGAACCCATATCTGTTGAAAAAGGTTGGGATGACATGTGGATAGCGGAGAAATTCCAATCGAACCCGGAGATAGCTGGTTCTCCTCGAAATAGCTTTAGGGCTAGCCTTGAGTTAAGAGATACGGGGGTAGAGCACTGAATGTCCTAGGGGCTTTCACCGGCTACCGAAGACTATCAAACTCCGAATACCGATATCTTTTACTCAGGAGTCAGACTATGTGTGATAAGATTCATAGTCGAAAGGGAAAGAGCCCAGACCATCAGCTAAGGTCCCAAAATGCAAGTTAAGTGGAAAAGGATGTGGGATTGCACAGACAACTAGGATGTTGGCTTAGAAGCAGCCACTCATTTAAAGAGTGCGTAACAGCTCACTAGTCGAGTGATCCTGCGCCGAAGATTACCGGGGCTAAAACTTGCTACCGAAGCTATGGAATTGTTTAGACAATTGGTAGAGGAGCATTGTGTGAGAGGTGAAGTAAGATCGCAAGGACTTATGGATATCACACAAGAGAGAATGTTGGCATGAGTAACGAGAGACGGGTGAGAATCCCGTCCGCCGAAAACCTAAGGTTTCCTGAGGAAGGTTCGTCCGCTCAGGGTAAGTCAGGACCTAAGCCGAGGACGAAAGTCGTAGGCGATGGACAACAGGTGAAGATTCCTGTACCACCGAGACCCGTTTGAGAGAAGGAATGACACAGGAGGTTATGCTGAGCATGCGAATGGAAGAGCATGTCCAAGCAGCGAGTCTGTAGCGTAGGCAAATCCGCGCTACTGAGGATGAGCTGTGATGGGGAGTGAACTTAAGTAACGAAGCAGCAGATATCACACTGTCAAGAAAAGTTTCTATCGAGGGAGCAGGTGCCTGTACCGTAAACCGACACAGGTAGGAGAGTAGAGAATACTAAGGCGCGCGAGAAAACCATTGTTAAGGAACTCGGCAAAATGACCCCGTAACTTCGGGAGAAGGGGTGCCGGATCAGGTTCAGAGCTAGATCCGGCCGCAGAGGATAGGCCCAAGCGACTGTTTACCAAAAACACAGGTCTCTGCTAAATCGAAAGATGATGTATAGGGGCTGACGCCTGCCCGGTGCTGGAAGGTTAAGGGGAAGTGTTAGTTTAGGCGAAGCACAGAACTGAAGCCCCAGTAAACGGCGGCCGTAACTATAACGGTCCTAAGGTAGCGAAATTCCTTGTCGGGTAAGTTCCGACCCGCACGAAAGGCGTAACGATTTGGGCGCTGTCTCAACAATGGACTCGGTGAAATTGTAGTACCGGTAAAGATGCCGGTTACCCGCAGCTAGACGGAAAGACCCCGTGGAGCTTTACTGCAGCTTGGCACTGGATAATGGTATATGATGTACAGGATAGGTGGGAGACTAAGAATATAGGACGCCAGTCTTATAGGAGTCGCTGTTGGGATACCACTCTTTGTATACCGTTATTCTAACTATGGACAGTGATCCTGTTCTAGGACAATGTCAGGTGGGCAGTTTGACTGGGGCGGTCGCCTCCTAAAGAGTAACGGAGGCGCCTAAAGGTTCCCTCAGCGCGGTTGGAAATCGCGCGAAGAGTGTAAAGGCAAAAGGGAGCTTGACTGCGAGAGAGACATCTCGAGCAGGGACGAAAGTCGAGCTTAGTGATCCGGTGGCACCGCATGGAAGGGCCATCGCTCAACGGATAAAAGCTACCCCGGGGATAACAGGCTTATCTCCCCCAAGAGTCCACATCGACGGGGAGGTTTGGCACCTCGATGTCGGCTCGTCTCATCCTGGGGCTGAAGTAGGTCCCAAGGGTTGGGCTGTTCGCCCATTAAAGAGGCACGCGAGCTGGGTTCAGAACGTCGTGAGACAGTTCGGTCCCTATCTGCTGTGGGCGTAGGAAATTTGAGAGGAGCTGTCCTTAGTACGAGAGGACCGGGATGGACAAACCTCTGGTGTATCAGTTGTTCTGCCAAGAGCACTGCTGAGTAGCTAAGTTTGGAAGGGATAAGCGCTGAAGGCATCTAAGCGCGAAGCCCCCCTCAAGATGAGATTTCCCATCTTTTAATAGAGTAAGACCCCATGAAGATAATATGGTAATAGGCCTGAGGTGTAAGTGCAGCAATGCATTCAGCTGACAGGTACTAATAGGTCGAGGACTTGACCACGCTTTAGAGTTAAAGAGGATTTATCGGTTCTTATATATACAGTTTTCAGGGTACTAACCCTAAAAAAAGCAACAAAAAAGTGTTGACAGCACTAAAGAGATTATGATATAATATAATTCGCTGGTGAGAGAAAACACGAGCTAAAGAGATAATTCAGTGACGAAGGCGGAGGGGCAACACCTGTTCCCATACCGAACACAGAAGTAAAGTCCTCCAGCGTCGATGGTACTTGGCGGGCAGCTGCCTGGGAGAGTAGAACGTTGCTGATTTTACAAAAGGTCTCATAAAACAAAATGAGACCTTTTGTATGCTGTTTTTAAAATTTGACTTAGCAGGAAAATGAAAAAATAGCAAAAAAAGTATTGACACAAACAATCGATACTGATATACTAAATAAGCTGTCGTCGAGAGATGACACACTAGAATCTTGAAAATTAAACAGTGTAAATGCAAGAAAAACCAAACGTCAAAACCTACTCGGAGCAATTCGAGAAGAGTGATGAAAAACGGAAAAACAAATGCAAGTTAGCTCGTTTTGAGGTAACAGGCGTCAAACATTATAATTAAGAGTTTGATCCTGGCTCAGGATGAACGCTGGCGGCGTGCCTAACACATGCAAGTCGAGCGAGAAGAAATGGAATGCGGTTTCGGCCAAATGAAGTTTTGGAAAGCGGCGGACGGGTGAGTAACGCGTGGGCAACCTGCCCCATACAGAGGGATAGCCACTGGAAACGGTGATTAATACCTCATACTTCGCACGGGACACATGTTCTGAGCGACAAAGATTTATCGGTATGGGATGGGCCCGCGTCTGATTAGCTAGTTGGTAAGGTAACGGCTTACCAAGGCGACGATCAGTAGCCGACCTGAGAGGGTGATCGGCCACACTGGAACTGAGACACGGTCCAGACTCCTACGGGAGGCAGCAGTGGGGAATATTGCACAATGGGCGCAAGCCTGATGCAGCAACGCCGTGTGAGTGAAGAAGGTTTTCGGATCGTAAAACTCTGTCCTAAGGGAAGAAAAAAATGACGGTACCTTAGGAGGAAGCCCCGGCTAACTACGTGCCAGCAGCCGCGGTAATACGTAGGGGGCAAGCGTTATCCGGAATCACTGGGCGTAAAGGGTGCGTAGGCGGCTTAGCAAGCCAGGGGTGAAAGGCATTGGCTCAACCAATGTAAGCCTTTGGAACTGTTAAGCTTGAGTGCAGGAGAGGTAAGTGGAATTCCTAGTGTAGAGGTGAAATTCGTAGATATTAGGAGGAACACCAGTGGCGAAGGCGACTTACTGGACTGTAACTGACGCTGATGCACGAAAGCGTGGGTAGCGAACAGGATTAGATACCCTGGTAGTCCACGCCGTAAACGATGAATACTAGGTGTCGGGTGTCAAAGCTCGGTGCCGCAGCAAACGCAATAAGTATTCCGCCTGGGGAGTACGCACGCAAGTGTGAAACTCAAAGGAATTGACGGGGACCCGCACAAGTAGCGGAGCATGTGGTTTAATTCGAAGCAACGCGAAGAACCTTACCAGGTCTTGACATCCCTCTGAAGTAGCCTTAGCCGGCTATGTCTTTCGGGACAGAGGAGACAGGTGGTGCATGGTTGTCGTCAGCTCGTGTCGTGAGATGTTGGGTTAAGTCCCGCAACGAGCGCAACCCTTATGTTTAGTTGTTAACAGGTTAAGCTGAACCCTCTAGACAGACTGCCGTGGAGAACACGGAGGAAGGTGGGGATGACGTCAAATCATCATGCCCCTTATGATCTGGGCTACACACGTGCTACAATGGTCGGTACAACGGGCAGCGAAGGGGTGACCTGGAGCGAATCCTAAAAAGCCGATCCCAGTTCGGATTGTAGGCTGCAACTCGCCTACATGAAGTTGGAGTTACTAGTAATCGCGGATCAGAATGTCGCGGTGAATGCGTTCCCGGGTCTTGTACACACCGCCCGTCACACCACGGAAGTTGGGGGCGCCCGAAGCCAGTGGCCTAACCGTAAGGAAGGAGCTGTCGAAGGTGAAATCAATGACTGGGGTGAAGTCGTAACAAGGTAGCCGTATCGGAAGGTGCGGCTGGATCACCTCCTTTCTAAGGAGTAAATAGACATTTACACTGTTTAATTTTGAGGGTTCTAGGAACTTTCAAAACAAGTCATCAATAGATGGCCGTAAGTTAAAATTAAAAATTACCCATGGGGGCATAGCTCAGCTGGGAGAGCACCTGCCTTGCACGCAGGGGGTCAAGAGTTCGAATCTCTTTGTCTCCACCATTCAGTAAAGCATACGCTTTACTGTTCATTGTGAAAAGAAAAGATGTAATCTTGGACGTGCATTCGTCACTTTCTTTCAGAAAGTGCCTCACACGAATTCAAGACTGACGTCTTAGGATGCTGACGCATCCGGCGAACTTTGCTGACGCAAACTTCGTAAATTAGTATCTTGAAAACTGTATATATAAAGAACCGACTATTAAGTTAGTAAAAAAGCAAGCATTGAAAACAATGTAAGCCAAAGTAAAAACTCAAACTCAAAAGTAAGGTCAAGTTACTAAGAGCATAGGGTGGATGCCTTGGCACCAGGAGCCGAAGAAGGACGTGGTAAGCTGCGAAAAGCTACGGGGAGCTGCAAGCGAGCGCCGATCCGTAGATGTCCGAATGGGGGAACCCACCTAGAGTAATGTCTAGGTATCCATGACTGAATTCATAGGTCATAGGAAGGGAACTCGGGGAACTGAAACATCTAAGTACCCGAAGGAAGAGAAAACAAAAGTGATTTCCTAAGTAGCGGCGAGCGAACGGGAAACAGCCCAAACCCAAGTCTTCGGACGAGGGGGTGTGGACAGTATATCAAGTAGAAGGTACCCTAGCCAAAGGACTTGGGAAAGTCCGCCGAAGCGTGTGAGAGCCACTTAGGCGAAAGGGGAAGATCGAACGTACTGATCCGGAGTACCACGGAGCACGTGAAACTTTGTGGGAAGCAGGCAGGACCATCTGCCAAGGCTAAATACTACCTGGTGACCGATAGCGCACAGTACCGTGAGGGAAAGGTGAAAAGAACCCCGGGAGGGGAGTGAAAAAGAACCTGAAACCCTATGTTTACAAGCAGTGGAAGTTCGTTAAAGAACGACCATGTACTTTTTGTAGAACGGGCCAACGAGTTACGTTATGCAGCAAGGTTAAGCGCTTCAGGTGCGGAGCCGCAGCGAAAGCGAGTCTGAATAGGGCGATTAAGTTGTATGGCGTAGACCCGAAACCGGGTGACCTATCCATGTGCAGGGTGAAGCGAGGGTAAAACCTCTTGGAGGCCCGAACCCATATCTGTTGAAAAAGGTTGGGATGACATGTGGATAGCGGAGAAATTCCAATCGAACCCGGAGATAGCTGGTTCTCCTCGAAATAGCTTTAGGGCTAGCCTTGAGTTAAGAGATACGGGGGTAGAGCACTGAATGTCCTAGGGGCTTTCACCGGCTACCGAAGACTATCAAACTCCGAATACCGATATCTTTTACTCAGGAGTCAGACTATGTGTGATAAGATTCATAGTCGAAAGGGAAAGAGCCCAGACCATCAGCTAAGGTCCCAAAATGCAAGTTAAGTGGAAAAGGATGTGGGATTGCACAGACAACTAGGATGTTGGCTTAGAAGCAGCCACTCATTTAAAGAGTGCGTAACAGCTCACTAGTCGAGTGATCCTGCGCCGAAGATTACCGGGGCTAAAACTTGCTACCGAAGCTATGGAATTGTTTAGACAATTGGTAGAGGAGCATTGTGTGAGAGGTGAAGTAAGATCGCAAGGACTTATGGATATCACACAAGAGAGAATGTTGGCATGAGTAACGAGAGACGGGTGAGAATCCCGTCCGCCGAAAACCTAAGGTTTCCTGAGGAAGGTTCGTCCGCTCAGGGTAAGTCAGGACCTAAGCCGAGGACGAAAGTCGTAGGCGATGGACAACAGGTGAAGATTCCTGTACCACCGAGACCCGTTTGAGAGAAGGAATGACACAGGAGGTTATGCTGAGCATGCGAATGGAAGAGCATGTCCAAGCAGCGAGTCTGTAGCGTAGGCAAATCCGCGCTACTGAGGATGAGCTGTGATGGGGAGTGAACTTAAGTAACGAAGCAGCAGATATCACACTGTCAAGAAAAGTTTCTATCGAGGGAGCAGGTGCCTGTACCGTAAACCGACACAGGTAGGAGAGTAGAGAATACTAAGGCGCGCGAGAAAACCATTGTTAAGGAACTCGGCAAAATGACCCCGTAACTTCGGGAGAAGGGGTGCCGGATCAGGTTCAGAGCTAGATCCGGCCGCAGAGGATAGGCCCAAGCGACTGTTTACCAAAAACACAGGTCTCTGCTAAATCGAAAGATGATGTATAGGGGCTGACGCCTGCCCGGTGCTGGAAGGTTAAGGGGAAGTGTTAGTTTAGGCGAAGCACAGAACTGAAGCCCCAGTAAACGGCGGCCGTAACTATAACGGTCCTAAGGTAGCGAAATTCCTTGTCGGGTAAGTTCCGACCCGCACGAAAGGCGTAACGATTTGGGCGCTGTCTCAACAATGGACTCGGTGAAATTGTAGTACCGGTAAAGATGCCGGTTACCCGCAGCTAGACGGAAAGACCCCGTGGAGCTTTACTGCAGCTTGGCACTGGATAATGGTATATGATGTACAGGATAGGTGGGAGACTAAGAATATAGGACGCCAGTCTTATAGGAGTCGCTGTTGGGATACCACTCTTTGTATACCGTTATTCTAACTATGGACAGTGATCCTGTTCTAGGACAATGTCAGGTGGGCAGTTTGACTGGGGCGGTCGCCTCCTAAAGAGTAACGGAGGCGCCTAAAGGTTCCCTCAGCGCGGTTGGAAATCGCGCGAAGAGTGTAAAGGCAAAAGGGAGCTTGACTGCGAGAGAGACATCTCGAGCAGGGACGAAAGTCGAGCTTAGTGATCCGGTGGCACCGCATGGAAGGGCCATCGCTCAACGGATAAAAGCTACCCCGGGGATAACAGGCTTATCTCCCCCAAGAGTCCACATCGACGGGGAGGTTTGGCACCTCGATGTCGGCTCGTCTCATCCTGGGGCTGAAGTAGGTCCCAAGGGTTGGGCTGTTCGCCCATTAAAGAGGCACGCGAGCTGGGTTCAGAACGTCGTGAGACAGTTCGGTCCCTATCTGCTGTGGGCGTAGGAAATTTGAGAGGAGCTGTCCTTAGTACGAGAGGACCGGGATGGACAAACCTCTGGTGTATCAGTTGTTCTGCCAAGAGCACTGCTGAGTAGCTAAGTTTGGAAGGGATAAGCGCTGAAGGCATCTAAGCGCGAAGCCCCCCTCAAGATGAGATTTCCCATCTTTAATAGAGTAAGACCCCATGAAGATAATATGGTAATAGGCCTGAGGTGTAAGTGCAGCAATGCATTCAGCTGACAGGTACTAATAGGTCGAGGACTTGACCACGCTTTAGAGTTAAGAGGATTTATCGGTTCTTATATATACAGTTTTGAAGGTACTAACCTTCACAGTTTCATAGTTAAGCAATTCAGTGACGAAGGCGGAGGGGCAACACCTGTTCCCATACCGAACACAGAAGTAAAGTCCTCCAGCGTCGATGGTACTTGGCGGGCAGCTGCCTGGGAGAGTAGAACGTTGCTGATTAAAAAAAGAGCTCATTTCGATAGCAGAAATGAGCTCTTTTTTCGTAGGCAGTTTTGTAAGATGGGCTAGAGGACATAATGAGAAAGCATTTGGTCGCGCGCTTTGTAATCGGGAACTATTTTTCCCACGAGGCGCCAGAATGAGCGGTCGTGATTGAGATGAACGAGGTGACTGAGTTCGTGTACGACAACGTAGTCGACCAACTCGACAGGAAGATGCACCAGTTTGAGATTAAAGGTCAAAGTTCCTTTTGAATCACAAGTCCCCCATGTTCTATAGCTCTCTCGAATGAGGACTTTCTTGGGCTTGACGCGCAATGTGCCGCTGTATTGGTCCAGTTGTTGATGAAGGTAAGTTTTTAAAGTTGAATGGGTAAACTTGGAGAGCAGTGCCTTGACCTTTTCGGGGTCATAACCGTTATAGGCAACCTGTATATCGCCGTCAAAAGTAACCGAGGTCGTGTCGGATGGGGCAAAGTATACAGTCCTGCGTTTGCCCCATAAAGTCATTGTACCAATTGCACGTTTAGCCGAGTGATTTTCCATTTTCATAATAATCCTTAGGTTCTAATGAGGTGAAAAAGACCTCAACTTCTTGATACCCGCACTTTAGAACGGCATTGGTTATGCAGGTGGCGACGGCATCTTTAACCGATTGTCCCCGATCAAACCATTTGACTTCAATGAGAGGGTAGGTTTCAGAGGCGACGCCGTCGAAGACAAAAGTACTCGATACGCTTTCGAGAATAAAGTAATCCCTTGGTGTATCGGTGACCTTTGAGAGATCATTTAAGAGGTTTTGACTCATATTGAGAAGATGTTCCGTTTCAACACCTTTAAAAATAACTTGTGGCATAATTGCACTCCTTTCAGTATATTCTTACTCAGTATACCATAAAAGAACCTCTATAAGAATCTTGACGGAAAATTGATAACTTTACTTGGTTTTTACCTTTGACAGGGTCAGTAAATCTGTTAAAATAAGAATGTATGCACGCATGGGACACGATAGTGGAGGGATGTATGGATCTTTTTGATCAGAAGAAAGAAAACAAGTCTTTAACGAGCCTCATTTTTGAGCAAATACGTGAAGATATCTTAAACGGTCGTTATGCCAATGGTGACAAATTGGTTGAGATAAAGCTGGCAGAAGAACTCGGCGTCAGCAGGACACCGGTAAGAGAGGCGCTCAAGCAGCTCGAATTGGACGGACTCGTGGAAAACATCCCCAACAGGGGCGTCGTGGTCAACGGCATAAGCAAAGGCGATATCGACGATATTTTAACCATGAGGCTTTGTATTGAAGGTCTTGTAGGTCAATGGGCAGCAGAGAGAATTTCAGACGAAGAAATCAAAACATTGGAAGAAATATACGATTTAATGGAATTTTATACATTGAAAAATGATGTAGATAAGATTTTTGAACTGAACACAAAATTTCACGAAACATTGTACCATGCGACTAAAAGTCGTTATTTAGAAAGTGTGTTGAAAGATTTTCAATTGTTTATTAGACCGGCGCGCAACAATTCGCTTAAAACAGAAGGCCGATTGTCAGACGCATTGAAAGAGCACGAAGCGATTTTAAGTGGTCTTAAGCACAACAATCCGGAACAGACGAGAATGGCTTTAACATACCACATACAAAAATCAAATGCCAATATCAAGAAAGAAATGGCGAAGGAAACGAGCGAAGAGGTTATTGAAAAATAGGAGGCTCCAATGTCGAATGATCGACGAAACTCTATCATAGAGACTTTGAAGGGGGCAAATCACCCCATTACCGGTTCAGAGCTTGCGGAATTGTTTGAAGTGTCCAGACAGGTTATTGTACAGGACATTGCAATTATTCGTGCGTCTGGTACTCATGTCATTGCGACGTCAAACGGTTATATGCTTCAAAGAGAAACCGATAAATCGAAGTTGATTAAGACTTTTGTCTCAAAGCACAGTGGTTTTGACCGAATGGAAGAAGAGCTTAAAATCATAGTCGACTACGGCGGTAAAATCATCGATGTTATTGTCGAACACCCTGTGTATGGTGAGATTGTCGGCGCATTGCACCTGTCGACAGTAGATGAGGTCGAACGGTTTATTGAAAAAGTTGCCGAAACCGGTGCGCGGCCGCTTTCAATTTTAACAGAGGGCGATCACATTCACACCATTGAAGTACCGAGTGAGAAAGTCTATCGGCTCATTGTACAAGAGCTGAGCGAAAAAGGTTTTATATAAAGCTTTTAAAGGGCGTTGCCCTTTTTTTTAGAAAACAGTGACAAGACAGGTGTAAATTCAAAAACGAGGAGTAAACAGTGAAATCGAAAGTAAAAGCGTATTTGGTGAAGACACTCAACGGCATGGCGTTGGGGTTGTTCGGTTCTTTAATTATAGGTTTGATATTAAAGCAAGTTGGAGAGCTGACGGGCATTGCCTATTTGGTTCAGTTTGGACAGATGGCACAAGTCTTGATGGGGCCGGCAATTGGCGGTGCTGTGGCCTATAGCGTCGGTTGTTCACCTTTGGGCATCGTCGGTGCAATGGTGGCAGGCGCAATTGGGGCCGGGACGGTTCAAATTGGAGACAGCAGTGAAATGGTTATTAAAATTGGTGAGCCAATGGGCGCGTTTGTGGCCAGTTTAATTGCAGCAGAATGTTCGAAGTTGATTGCCGGTAAAACAAAAGTCGATATTGTTTTAGTTCCCGCTGCGACCATTTTAGTAGGGGGGATAATCGGTGTTTCTCTGGCGCCCATTATTGCAACGTTTATGAAGGGGTTAGGGGGCATTATAAATACAGCAACTGCCCTGCACCCTGTGCCCATGGGCATTATCGTGGCCACTGTTGTGGGCATGGTGTTGACACTGCCGATTAGCAGCGCTGCACTGGCCATTTCTCTGGGGCTTTCGGGGGTAGCTGGCGGTGCAGCCCTTGTGGGATGCTGTTGCCAGATGGTGGGGTTTGCCGTAATGAGCCATCGTGAAAACGGATGGGGCGGCACTGTTGCACAAGGCTTTGGAACCAGCATGTTACAAGTGCCGAATATCATTAAAAACCCGAAGGTTTGGATTCCCCCTATCGTCGCCAGTGCCATCTTAGGGCCTATATCGGCGGCGTTTTTGAAAATGGAGAGCAACAGCATAGGGGCGGGAATGGGCACCAGCGGTCTCGTCGGCCAGTTTGGCGCCTATGCCGCAATGGGCGACGCCATGCCTCTATACGAATTTCTGTTAAAAGTCGGTGTGATGCATTTCTTATTGCCGGCAGTGCTCTCGTGGGGCATTTGTATGGGGCTCTACCGCATCGGTTGGATTAAGTCCGGCGATTTGACATTAAAAAACTAAAACGTATAAAACGGCAGGGGATCCCGCCGTTTTTTTTGACCAGTTAACGCAGTTGATACGCCTTGCAGGGTTCGCCGGAAGAACGAAAGACGATTTGGGAAGGCAGTGCGCGACTTTTAAAGCCGAAAGCCTTGCACCCCATGGGTCTGTTTGGATCCCAAGTGACGTAAAAGTATAGACACTTTCGACAATCAATTCGTTTTTCAACCATAACAAGACGCCTCCATTTCTAATTCGTTACATCCATTATACAACACAGGTAAAGGGATGGCACTTTTTTAGAAAGTATATTATAATAAAGCTTAAAGAGAAATGGTGGTGAACATTTGGATAAGTACAGCAAAATTGGGGTTTTTGATTCCGGACTGGGGGGCATATCCGTATTGAGCAGTATTCGAACCTGTATGCCGAACGAATCGTTTGTCTATATTGGCGACTCCCTCCACGCACCTTACGGTACAAAGAGTCGTGAAGACGTGGTTGAACTCTCAAAAGCCATTTGCAATCGGTTGATAGAAGATGGGGTAAAGGCCATTGTCATCGCCTGTAACACGGCGACCAGTGCGGCAGTTGAACAGCTGAGACGGGCATACGACATCCCAATCATCGGTATGGAACCCGCTATAAAGCCGGCGTTGAGCCGCCCTGAAGGCAGGGTCTTCGTATTCGCAACGGAGATGACATTAAAAGAAGAAAAATTCAATGCACTTGTAGAAAAACTGGACACGGCACATCGCATCGTCAAATGCCCTGCTCCTGAGTGGGTAGAAGTTGTGGAAAACGCCTACAGTGACACAGAGCGCGTACGAGCCTCAGTTGCCTCTGTACTTTCAAAGTACGACATAGGGAAACACGACAGCATTGTGCTCGGATGTACCCACTTTGTGTTTTTAAAAAAGGCGATTAGCGCTTATTATAACGACTCAGTAGAAATGTACGACGGCAACATGGGGACAGCGCTTCAACTTAAGAACACTCTAAGTCATTTAGAGCTGCTTTCAGACGCACATGAGGGCGATGTAACAGTGGTGAACACCAAGTCAGAAGACTTGATTGAGCTGGGACAGCAGTTGCTTGAAGAATTAGAAATGAGGACGAATTGAACAAAGAATGGCTCGATACAGTTAATGAGCAACTCGAGTTAATATTGGAAGAGGCCGTATTTGACGAAGTGGCCGAAAAAGTTTTTATACGGCATTACGGGATTAAATGCAAGCGCATGGACCCAAAAGCCATTTCAAAAGAACTTAAAATTCCTGTAAAAAAACTAAAAGCGATTATCGATAAAATAGATAACAAAGTTTTTAATATTTTGAAGAAGCATGCATTTATCGCTTGAAATCGCGTGTGTGATGCGATATAATGTAAAAAATTATAAGCTGTGAAGAGGACATATCGCATGAGTCAGCTGTTGAGAGAACCGGTGGTTGGTGAGAACCGGAGGGCAACTGGTGAGATTCTACCTCGGAGCTTTTGGGTAATGCCAAACGTATTCAAGGCGTTAACTTGATCGAGTGGGCCATAGGGCCAACTAGGGTGGCAACGCGGGTAAACTTCTCGTCCCTTTTTGAGGGATGAGGGGTTTTTTTATTTTTTAAAGACGTTGTGGCGTCAATCGTAAAGAAGAGATAAGGAGGCAGACATGCTGGATATTAAACGCATACGCATGCATTATGAAGACGTAGAAAGATTGGTTAAATTAAGGGGAAAGGGCGATTACAATCTAGGGGAAGTTCGAAAACTGGACGAAGAGCGCCGAGCGCTGTTGACAGAGGTTGAAGCCCTAAAGAGTGAACAAAACCGCATGAGCAAAGAAATACCGAAGCTTAAAAAGAACGGCGAGGATACCACGGCCCTATTTGCAGAAATGAAAGCGCTCTCAGAAAAAGTCAAGGGACTGGATGCACGTGTAAAAGAAGTCGATGTGGCCCTGACGCAACTGTTGCTTGAAATACCGAACACGGTACAAGCGGATACGCCTGAAGGACAAGACGAAGCCGATAATGTGGAAGTTTTAAAATTCGGAACGCCGAGGGTTTTTGATTTTGAACCCAAGGCGCATTGGGACCTCGGTACTGAACTGGACATCCTCGACTTTGAGCGCGCCACGAAGATTACCGGAACGCGGTTTACCGTTCTAAAAGGCATGGGCGCTAGACTCGAGCGGGCACTGATTAATTTTATGCTCGACTTACACACGACAGAGCACGGCTATACAGAAGTGATGCCACCTTATATGGTAAACAGAGACTCTATGATCGGTACGGGACAACTACCGAAATTTGAAGACGATATGTTCCACTTGCCGTCTAAAGACTTCTTCTTGGTGCCGACAGGTGAAGTGCCTTTGACGAATCTGTACAGAGATGAAATACTCGACGACGACGCACTTCCAATTAGTCACACAGCGTTTACACCGTGCTTCAGAAAAGAAGCCGGCTCTGCTGGCCGCGACACACGAGGCGTTATCAGGCAACATCAGTTCGATAAAGTGGAACTTGTACAGTTTGTCAAACCGGAGGCATCAGATGCGGCGCTCGAAGCTTTGACAGCGGCGGCAGAAGATGTGTTGAAGCGCTTGGAGCTCCCGTACAGAAAAGTGAGACTTTGCAGCGGCGACGTGGGTTTCAGCTCTGCCAAAACGTATGACCTCGAAGTTTATTTGCCGAGCTACGATGCCTATAAGGAGATTTCAAGCTGCTCAAACTTTGAAGATTTCCAAGCCCGACGTGCAAATATTCGCTACCGAGATGCAGAGACGAAAAAAGTCAAGCACGTTCATACGTTAAACGGCTCTGGTCTCGCTGTGGGTCGAACCCTTGCGGCGATTATTGAGAACTTCCAAAATGAAGACGGCAGCGTTACAGTGCCGAAAGCTTTGGTACCTTACATGGGCGGGATTGAAGTGATAAAATAGCAAAAGTATGATACAATCGATACGTGAGAGAATAAAGTAGGTGATAGACGATGACAGTAATTGAATGGGCGATTGTTATCGCCATAGCGATCAGCTTTTTGGCCGTCTTGTTTTATGTATTAAAAGACGTGTTTGCCAATCGGCGCTATTATGTAGAAAAGTCGCGAAACGTCAGACAGTTTAAGAAAAAGAAGCCCAATAACAGGAGGCCGTAATGCGCTTAAACGATACGCTCAAAAACATTCGAAGCGAAGGACTCGTCTCATTTCACATGCCTGGGCATAAAAACGGCCGCCTTTTAGAGGCGGTCGCACCCCTGGACTACGCTTTTGACATCACGGAGATTCCGGGTGCCGACAATCTTCACCAGCCGACCGGTTGCATCCGTTCGCTGGAAGACAGTATCCGAACCCTTTACGACACCGAGCTTAGCAAACTTCTCATCAACGGCAGTACATCGGGGATTCTCGCTATGATTTTGGGAACCTTGAATCCGGGTGAAAAGTTGCTTCTCAACAGAAACGCGCATCAATCGGTGTACCATGCGTTGGCAATAGGACATGTCGATGCGGCATACCTCTATCCGGAGGTCGATGTCGATCTGCCTGTGGTAACGGGGTATGACCTCGGCGCGCTTCGGAAACAACTGGATACCGATGCGTCTATAAAAGCCTGTCTGTTGACCTACCCGACTTATGAAGGCGTCTGTTACGACATTGAGGCTTTGATTGGATTGTTGAAGTCGAGAGGTATTTTGGTGCTCATAGACGCCGCACATGGGGCACACCTTTTGCTGGATTCAGAAGGGCCTGAGTGCGTCTTAAAACTCGGTGCCGATGTGGTGGTGCATTCCTTTCACAAAACGTTGCCTGCGATGACACAGACCGCTTGTCTGCACTTTTCAAAGGGACATCGTTTGTCGTCACCACAGGAAGCTCAGATTTTGTGGCATCTGAAGGCACTTCAAACCAGTAGTCCGTCGTACGTGCTGATGAATTCTGTGGCAGGTATGATGGCGGTGGTGGAAAAGAGCGGCCGTGCGTTGACACGTCAACTGAGGCACTGGATTACAGAGGTTTACAAAGAAACGGCGCAGTTAAAAGCGCTTAAATGGATGCGGTACCCCGACCAAGATATCACCAAGCTCGTCTTGTATATAGATGCCGGGTACTGCAGTAACGAGATGAACGGTCGTGCACTGGAACATTTGCTCCGTACGCGCTACGGTATACAGGTTGAGTTTTCACTTGAGAACTATTGTCTTTTAATGGCCAGCATTGCCAACAGTGAATCCGATTTTAAAGCACTGATAGCGGCGCTCTGTGAAATCGACTCCAAAATGGCACCGTCAAACGAGAAACTTCTAAACAGCTTAGAGCATTACTTCAGTCCAAAATGGTGTAAAATACCTCTTTACAAAGCGGTGCGTGCGCCGGTAGCGGACTGTTTGGTTACAGAGGCACTGGGGGAAATAGCCGGCGAAGCAGTCGTGCCTTACCCACCGGGAATTCCCCTAATTGTACAGGGGGAGGTTATCGACGAAAGCGTCGTCGACTATTTGAAGGACAGGCAAGAAAAAATTAAAATATTGAGGTAACTTAATCAATGGATAGATTAAAAAAAGAGTTGATAGGATGGGGACAGGCCATTCTCGTTGCAGCAATTGTCGTTATGATTTACAGTTACTTCTTCGCAACAACCGTGGTGTACAATACGTCGATGTACCCGACACTACAGGAAAAAGATGTGCTTTTTATGACGAAGATCGGCAAGATGGCACATGGCGACATCGTTTCTTACAAATCCGATCTCACCCTTAGTGCAATGGATTACAACAATCTGTTTTTCACCCAAAAAATCACGCATAAGGCAGGTGAACGCATCAACCTTATTAAGCGCGTCGTCGCCGTACCGGGGGATTATATAGAAGTGCACGAGGGCATCGTCTATTTAAATGATGAAAAACTAAATGAACCCTATGTCAGCTCGTATACAACAGGAGCAGTCGAACGCCAACAGGTGCCGAAAGGTAAGTATTTCATGATGGGCGACAACCGAAGCAACAGTAGAGACAGCAGAAGTATGGGGTTTGTCGACGAAGCAGATTTCATCGGAAAAGTACAGTTTAGAGTCTTCCCGATTAAAAGAGTCGGCACAGTGAAATAAACCGTCACGCCTTAGAAAACAGGCAAGACCAAATTAGAATATTGAGGTGATCTTATCAATGGATAAATTAAAAAAAGAGTTGATAGAGTGGGGACAAGCCATTCTCGTTACAGTCATCATTTTTATGATTTACAATTATTTCTTTGCAACGACAACCGTATACAATACCTCAATGTATCCTACGATACAGGAAAAAGACATGCTCTTTATGACGAAAATCGGCGAAATGGCCCATGGGGATATCGCCTCTTACAAGTCGGAGCTTACCCTTAGCGCGAAGGATTACAACGACTTGAATTTTATACAAAAAATTATGCATAAAGAAGGCGAACGTAAAAACTTAATCAAGCGCGTCATCGCCGTACCGGGCGATTATATAGAAGTGCGCGACGGGGTCGTGTATCTCAACGACAAAGCACTGGATGAACCCTACGTCAGCTCTTATATAACGGGGACTGTCGAACGCCAGCAAGTGCCTGAAGGCAAATATTTTATGATGGGCGATAACAGAAGTTACAGTCAGGACAGCAGAAGTTTAGGCTTTGTCGACGAAGAGGACTTCATAGGAAAAGTGTTGTTTAGATTCCTGCCGATTAAAAGAGTGGGTGCTGTGAATTAAATGTGACAAATGTGGTATAATTATAGATATAAAAGCGCAAAACGTAAGTCGATAGATACATGGGCTGATGGTCTCTGTATCTGAAAAAACTCAAGAAGGAGGCAATTTATGAAGCTGATAATCGCAATCGTACACGATGAAGACGCACATGCACTCGTTAAGAAGTTGACTGCAAGGGATTTTGGTGTGACAAAGCTTGCTTCCACAGGCGGATTTTTAAAGTCTGGCAATACGACTTTGATTATTGGGACACCAAAAGAACGCGTTGATGACGCGACTAAAATCATCGAGGAAACGTGCCGAACACGTAAGGAAATTACGACGACCACGTCGCTCATGGGCGACAACAGCGTTATGGGGATGCCACTTGAAATCTCTGTAGGTGGCGCGACAGTATTTGTCGTCGATGTTGAAAACTACTTGAAATTATAGAGGCCAAGATGTTTGATAAGCAACTTCATTTTTTTAAAGAAGCGCTTTTACACGACAAACTCGCCCACGGCTATATTTTGTCGGGGCTTGACGATGTGGAAGTTGCCAAGGACATTGTAAAACATATTTTTTGCAAACAGGAACACAGCGCATGTGGTTCCTGTTCGTCATGCGTAAAATTTGCCTCTCAGAACTTGGCGGATTACATGGAAGTGTCCCCTGACGGCGCTTCAATAAAAAACGCACAAGTCGAGGACGTTCGGCGCTTTATTTTGACTAAGCCGTTTGAAAGTCGTCGAAAAGTCGTCCTGTTTACCCAGTCGGAACTCATAACAGAACAGGCGCAAAATAAGCTTTTGAAAGTCCTTGAGGAACCGCCCGGACACGCATTGTTTTTATTTATGACGACCAACGCCGAAAAGTTGTTGGAAACAGTAAAATCCAGGACACAGTGGATTGATTTTAACAGTGATGATTCCGAAACATCACTTGACGAAGTGGTTCGTGAAAAGCTCGAAACATTTGTTTTAAGTTTGGAGTACAAAGATGCAGGGGCACTGTTTGACTTCGGCCAATTTGCTAAGAAGGACAAAGTGTTGTTTGCGGTTTTCCTCGAGCGCTTAATTGTGCTCTTGAGGGATATTTTGTGTATAAAGGAGACGCGGAACGACGCGTTGATCAGTCGTGAAAATAAGGTTATCTTGTGCGATACGCATTCAAAAGTGCGTAAATTGGTCGACAGACTCTCGTCAAAAGAGCTGCTCAAGATGATTTTGGCAATAGATGAGGCGCAGTTGAAGTTTAAAAACAATATGAATTACGATTTGACAGTGGACCAGTTGCTGTTTGAATGTATAGATTAGGAGGCTTTATGAGTGTAGTAGTGGGCGTGCGCTTTAAAAAAGCGGGCAAAATTTATTATTTCGACCCTAGGGATACAGAAGTTAACAAAGGTGATGCAGTTATCGTTGAAACAGCGCGCGGTGTCGAGTTTGGCAAATGCGTTATCGGCAAGCGGGAAATTCCTGAAACAGACATTGTAAGCCCTTTAAAGCCGGTGTTGCGGGTAGCAACTGAGGACGATATTCAAAAGCATGATGAAAATAAAAAAAAGGCACAGGAAGCCTTTGATATATGCCTTGAAAAGATTGCGCACCATAAACTCGACATGAAGTTAATCGATGTCGAATACACATTTGACAACAACAAAGTCATTTTCTATTTCACTGCAGACGGCCGCATCGACTTTAGAGAACTCGTAAAAGACCTGGCCTCTGTGTTCAAAACGCGCATCGAACTCAGACAAATCGGCGTTCGCGACGAGTCTAAAATGGTAAAAGGTCTCGGCCCATGCGGTAGAGAAGTTTGCTGCGGCAGCTGGCTTGGAGATTTTGCACCGGTTTCAATCAAAATGGCAAAAGATCAGAATCTGTCTTTAAACCCCGTTAAGATATCGGGGCTTTGCGGACGCTTGATGTGTTGCTTGAAATACGAACACGACACTTATGTTCAGATACGCGTAGGAATGCCCAACAGGGGCGATAAGGTTAAGACGCCACATGGCGACGCTTATGTGGTTGAGACCAATATTCTTTTGGAACAGGCAAAAGTTCGCCATATACTGAAAGAAAAGCCGGAAGAGCTCAGCGAAGACATTGTGTGTTACAGCAAAGAAGAGATTAAAGTTATTCGAGCCAATCGTACGAAGAACAAACAAGCCAATCCATTGGAAGACGGGCCTGTCGATTTTAAAATGTTAAAGAAGTTGGAAGACTAAATGAATGATGCACATTTAAAGGCGTTGCTCAAAGAAGGTGAGCGCGTCGACGATTTACAACTCAATGGTTTGAAAATTATTCAAAATCCCAAAGGTTTCTGCTTTGGGATTGATGCTGTCTTGCTGAGTGATTTTGCCAAGCCGAAAAAGGGACATACTATGGTGGAGTTTGGAACGGGAACGGGGATAATTCCGTTGCTGTTGTCCGAAAAAGCCCCTTTTCAAAAGTTGTACGCCTTTGAGGTACAGGCGGAAGTAGCGGATATGGCACGCAGAAGCGTGGCGCTAAACGGTCTTCAGGAGAAGATAGAAGTCATCCATGACAATTTGAAAGCCGCAGTGTCCTACGTTCAGCCGGGGACTGTAGACGTGGTGGTTTCCAACCCACCCTATATGTCGGGAACTTCCGGCCTGAAAAATCCGTCGGACCAAAAGGCGATTTCTCGACATGAAGTGCTGTGCACCTTAGAGGACATTATGCAAATGGCGTCAAAGCTCCTCACTTTTAGAGGGCGTTTTTATATGGTCCATCGTCCGGCGCGGCTCGTGGATATTATCGCACTGGCTCGGCAGTACAACATCGAACCGAAGACGTTGCGGATGGTTCAGCCCTATAGAGAAGAAGCGCCTAACATATGCCTTATAGAGTGTGTAAAGGGCGGTAAACCGGAGCTAAGGGTACAGCCCCCGCTAATTGTCTATGAAGCGCCGGGTGTCTTTACAGAAGAGATATACGCCATTTACCGCATGGTGCACATGACCAGTTTTACGAAACCAGAATGAGGAGGGCGTTGTGAAGGGAAAAGTCAGCTTTTGCGGCACGCCGATAGGCAACTTGGAAGATATAACACTACGCGTGTTGGAGACACTGAAAGCATGTGATGTCGTGTACGCCGAGGACACGCGGCATTCTGTTAAACTGCTCAATCATTTTGATATTTCAAAACCGCTCTACAGTTACCACGAACACAACAAAAGTAAAGCGGGAAATGAAATAGCTGAAAAAGTGATGCGCGGCGAACACGTCGCACTGGTTACAGATGCCGGTATGCCCGGGGTTTCAGACCCTGGGGAAGCGTTGGTCAAGCTCTGTATTGAGCAGAATCTCGATTTCGAAATTGTGCCTGGAGTGACGGCATTCAGCACGGCACTGGTTGGCTCGGGCCTTCCGACAGACCGGTTTTCTTTTGAAGGTTTTCTAAGCCGTGATAAAAAAACGCGTCGGCAGCATCTTGAATCGCTGAAAACCGATACGCGTACCTTGATTTTTTACGAGTCGCCGTTTAGGCTTAAAAAGACATTGGCGCTGTTTCTCGATTTTTTTGGCGACCGTAACGCCGTTGTGGCCAGAGAGTTGACCAAGCGGTACGAGACCTTTCAGCGCGGGCGTCTGTCCGAACTCATCGAACATTACGCGTCTGAGGACGTAAAGGGTGAAATCGTTTTACTCCTTGAAGGCGCAGAGCCTGTAGAAGCTGTTTTAGAGGGGTCGCCTGTGGCGCTTGTGAAGGCGTTGATTGCCGACGGCCTATCTAAAAAAGAAGCCATAAAAGAAGTAGCGGTGGTCTTTAAGTGTAAAAAATCTGAAGTGTACGCGCAGGTGTTGGAATCAGAAGACATCGAGTAATTGTCCATACAACCTCAACACATAAAAAACCTCTTAGAATTGATCTAAGAGGTTTTTTTACGACTAACCAGATGGTTAATACCTTTTAAAGAACTTTGATTTCGTCAATACAGCTTGGGCAGATGTTTTTGCCTTTGATGTTTTTAACACCTTTGGCTTGTCCACAGAAAATACAAGCTGGCTCATATTTCTTAAGGATAATCGTTTCCCCTTCTGTAAAGATTTCTAAAGCATCTTTCTCACCAATGGTTAAGGTTCTTCTTAACTCAATTGGAATGACGACTCTACCGAGTTCGTCCACTTTTCTTACAATACCTGTAGATTTCATACGCACCTCCTGATAGTCGAGTTCCCACGAATGTATCATAGTATATTTATTTCCAGTTGTCAACATAAATGGCTAAAGAGGCGTTTGAATGTCAGATTATGCGTTGGCTTCCGGTGCGCTTTCATCAGGTTGCTCAGCGCTTGGGTGAACGGTATCATAGACATCGTTGGAAGCGTCTTTAACATCTTGAACCGGTTTTGAAAAATATTTGTCGTAGAGGACCTTGCCGATAGAAACGGTGTGCATAAACGAGGACAAACCGTCGACAAACCCTTTGTTCTCATTAATGGTACCGGTGACGGACTCAGTGGTCTCAGCGATGTTGTCAACCGTGCTTCTGAACGCCTGAATATCGTGGGCGACCTCGCCGCTGATGTCGTCGATATTCTTAGTGAGGCTCGGGACGACAGCCATTGTTGCGTCAATATTCTTGCGTTGTTCTTCTACGAGAAGGTTGATTTGCTTAACAGTTAAAAGTGCGCGTCTAAAGATGAGGATTAAGTAGACGAGCAGGGTTACAAGTGCACCCCAAAGGACAAACATGAGCAAATCTTTTAGTGTGAAAACCATTGTACTATTCATTGATGCCCCCTAACGGTTAGTTTGGCGCCATAGACATGGCGAATCAGTGTGAATAAGCTATTGTAGACATTATATCCTAATTTTGTAGAGAGGACAAGTTGGACAAAAAAAGTAGTGCCGGTTCAGCACTACCTAATGGTTCATTCGTATTGAGTTAGCGTACTCTGTAAGCTTTGTCGTTGATGCGGATCTTTTGCGCATCGATGTAGAGCGATGAGTCTTTAATGCTGACGGCAAAATTCGGTATGGCCACAAAGTGATCTTCGTCTTGACCTTGAGCCACAGCTGTGAACTCGCCGAAACCGGTTGTATCGTATACAATGGCGTTGAGCGCATCTGACGAAATATCGAGTTTTGAAGTCATGTCGTGGTCTATATAGTAGAAAGCTCTTACATCTTCAAATGTGATTTCCACGGGTTCGACGTGGTCTTTGCTTTGAACAGCTACAGAGATAATATCGTAATCCATATTGATGTTTACAGAATCGACAGTGCCTCTCGAATAGGCATCCAACACGGGATTGAATTGATTTGACATATGATTACACCTCACTTATATCTTTTCAGCACATATATTAATATCATATAATCCCGAGTGATGCAATGATTTTTTTTAAATTGATAACAGAACTTCTTTGGCGTTTTCAATAAAGGCATCCAGATCGGCTTGTGTATGTGCAGTGCTTAGGAAAAGCCCTTCAAACTGAGCCGGCGGCAATAGAAAACCGCGATCGAGCATAGCGCCGAAGAACGCCGCATAGGCCTCTGTGTCACAGCGTTTTACATCTTCGTAGTTTTTAAAGGGCCCCTTGGCAAAGAAGAGGCAGGGGATGCCTTTAAATCGGACGAAGGTCACGTTGAGCGCATTCGCTTCTATAAACGGTTTGAACGCCGCTTCTAAATACGCTGATTTTGCCTCCAGTTCGTCGTAAACCTCCGGGTGGTCTTTTAGGTAGGACAGGGTCTTAAGTCCCATGTACATGGCCAGAGGGTTGCCTGAGAGGGTTCCTGCTTGGTACACGGGTCCTAGCGGCGAAACTTTCGACATGACCACGTCGCTGCCGGCGTAGGCGCCCACTGGTAGGCCACCGCCGATGATTTTACCGAAACAGACAATGTCCGGTTTGACGCCGTAAACAGAAGCGGCACCACCGTAGGCCAGTCTAAAACCCGTAATGACTTCGTCGAAAATCAAGAGTGCGCCATGTGTGTCGCAAAGCGCTCTGAGAGCTTTTAAGAAGTCGGCGTCAGCCGGAACGACGCCCATGTTGCCCGCCATTGGCTCGACGATAACGCAGGCGATTTCGCCTTTGTTGCGCTCAAACAGCTCTTCTGTGTAGGCGATGTCGTTGTATCGCCCGACCACGGTGTGCTGTACGGTTTCAGACGGCACACCTGGACTCGTCGGTACGCCATAGGTCAAAGTTCCCGAACCGGATTTTACCAGCAAGGCGTCTGAGTGCCCGTGATAGCAGCCTTCAAACTTGATGAGTTTGTCTTTTCCGGTAAAGCCCCTCGCCAATCGAATGGCGCTCATAGTAGCTTCTGTACCGGAGTTCACCATTCGCACCTTGTCGATACCCGGATAGGCCGCTACAATCATTTCTGCCATCTCCACTTCGACAGCTGTGGGGATGCCGTAGCTCGTCCCTTTTTTAAAGACGGCTTCGATGCCGTCGGCAAAGCCCTCTGGACTGTGGCCTAAAATCAAAGGTCCCCATGAGCAGACGAAGTCGGTGTAGACATTGCCGTCGACATCTTTCAGCTTACAGCCATGGGCGCTTTCGACAAAGATAGGCGTTCTGTTGACAGAGGCAAAAGCCCTGACGGGGCTGTTGACACCGCCGGGGATAACAGCTTGCGCTTTTTCAAAGAGCGCGCTGGATGTTTCGTATCGTTTGGGGTTATGCGTCACAGTATACCTCCCATTTTTCCGCAATTTCTTTTGCAAAGTAAGTGATGATTAAATCGGCTCCCGCTCGTTTAAACGCAATGAGCGTCTCGTAGATAATGGCTTCGTCGACGAGACCATTGAGCAGGGCGCTCTTTATCATAGCATATTCGCCGCTCACATTGTAGACCGCCAGGGGTTTTGAAGTGGCAGATCTCAATCGCGCCACGTGGTCGAGGTAGGCGAGCGCCGGTTTTACCATTAAGATATCGGCACCGGTTTCCGAATCGTAAGCTGCGATTTCCTGTGTTTCGCGCTTGTTGTGGAAGTCCATTTGGTAGCTGCGTCTGTCGCCGAACTGAGGGGCGCTGTGTGCCGCCTGTCTAAAGGGGCCGTAATAACTTGAGGCGTATTTGAGCGTGTACGACATAATCGGCGTGTACGCGAAGCCTGCGCCATCGAGGGCCGCTCTCATGTGACCGATGCGACCGTCCATCATGTCCGACGGCGCCACCATGTCGGCGCCTGCTTCTGCATGGCTGACAGCGACTTTAGAGAGGATGTCCAGCGTTGCATCGTTGACGACTTGACCGCTTTCGTCGAGTACGCCGCAATGCCCGTGGTCGGTGTACTGACACAGACAGACATCTGTAATGACGTACATCGACGGCGCCAATTCTTTAATATGGCGAACGGCTTTTTGGACGATGCCGTCAGGGGCATAGGCGCTGGTGCCGCAGGCATCTTTGGACGCCGGAATCCCGAAGACAATGACTTGGTGGATGCCCAGGCGTTCGAGGTCGCGGATTTCATCTGTCAGTCGATCAATTGAAAAGTGGAAAATTCCCGGCATCGTTTCGATTTCTTCTTTGACATCAGTGCCTGTGGTGACAAAGATAGGCATGATTAAGTCCGATTTGCTCAAAGTGGTTTCGCGAACCATCTTTCTCAAAGTTTCATGTGTTCTCAAGCGTCTAAAGCGTTTCATTTACGACCTCCTCTACAATGGCGTCAATCAACCCCCGAATCGTATGCGTTTCAGCAGTTTTGGCGACGCGATAGCCGTGTTTCACGAGCGTCTCCTCTGTTTTAGGGCCAATGGCGATTATTCGGGCGCCTGTGCCGACTGCTAAACTGTGTACTTTACACAAGTCGTGGAAATTGTCTACAGTGGAACTGCTGGTAAACGGCAACACAACGCCTTCTGTCGCCAGTTGTTTTTTTAGCGTATCGATAACCGAAGTGTCGTGCGCCACCGGTACTGTCTTATAAAGGGTCATTGATGTAACGGTACAGTTCTCTTCCAGCCAATTTAAAAGCAGCGGCCGTGAAAGGTTTCCCTGTGGCAGGAGTACATGGTCTGAAGGGCTTAGCTGTCCCGTCATCGCCTCGATAATCCCCTCTTGTGTAAAGGTCTTAGGGATTATATCTGCCTTGAGGCCATGGTGTTTTAGACATTTTGCCGTAGAAGTGCCGATTGCTAAAATTTTATAAGGTGCTAGGACGCGTACGTCCTTGTCCATATGGTCGAGAGCAGCCATAAAGCACGTTACCGCATTTTCACTTGTGAACCACAGATGGTTTATAGAAGGCGTTGCCAGTGCTTCTGAGAGTGTCGCGTCGACTTTTTCAGGGACGATTTCAATCATCGGCAAGGTGACGGTCTCGCAGCCGCGGGCGTTTAAAGCGTCTGAAAGCTTGGAAGCCTGTCCCACTGAACGCATAACGAGTGCTTTTTGTCCAAACAGGTCCTTTTTTTCAAACCAGTTGAGGGTGTCGCGTTCTTTGATGACGTCGCCGACTACAAACAGCGCCGGTGAAAGCGCCATATCGTTTGGCAACGTTTCGACAGCAGTCCCCAAAGTGGCGACAATGGTTTTTTGACGGTAAGTCGTCGCTTTGGAAATCATCGCTACCGGTGTTTCCGGGCACTTGCCGTGGGCCAAAAGCGCTGTGGCGATTTTGTGCATGTTGGCAATACCCATTAAAAAGACGAGTGTGCCTTCCAGTGCGGCGATGGTTTTAAAGTCCAGTGTGGTATCGTCGTCTTTGAAATGCGCTGTAAAGACGTGGAAAGACGATGCGTGGTCTCTGTGGGTAATAGGAATACCGGCATAGTTGAGGCCGGCAATCGAAGAAGAAATCCCCGGTACCACCTCAAAAGCGACGCCTGCTTCTTTCAGCACTGCACCTTCTTCACCGCCTCTGCCGAAGACATAGGGGTCACCACCTTTTAGGCGCACGACTTTTTTGCCCGACTTTGCTAAGGTTACCAACAGGGCATTGGTCTCATCCTGTGTATAAAAATGATTTCCGGAAGCTTTACCCACATAGTATTTCTCCGCTTCGGGACGAATGTAGTTTAAAAGTTTTGGACTCGCCAATCTGTCGTAGACGATGGCGTCGCAGTTTTGAATGGCTTTTAGACCTTTCACCGTAATGAGGTCGAGGTCTCCGGGACCGGCGCCGAGGAGGGTAACGAAACCGTTTACCTTCATTTGCTCTCGTATCTTATGGGCGCAGGTCTCGCCCAATTCTTTGGCGTTTGCAGCGGTTGACGATGCCGAAGCGCGATAGAGGTTTTCGCCGAGTGCATCTCCGAAGACGGTTTCAAGGGTGAGGATATCGCCTTTAAGAGTGGCGTGTGCACCGATGGGTACATGACAGCTGCCGTCTATAGCTGAGAGAAAAGTGCGTTCAGCTTCTACACAGCAGGCGGTTTCGGCATCGGCTATACGCGCCAGCAGAGCTTCTATAAAGGCGTCGTCTTTTCGATATTGGACGGCCAGTGTGCCCTGTGCCGGTGCCGGAAGCAGCTCTTCCGGTGAAAAGTAATACACGTTTTGAAGTTCTTTATCCAGTGAGAGGCGTTTGATTCCCGCTGCGGCGAGGATGACGCCATCTAGGTTTTCCGTTTCGATTTTTTTGATGCGGGTGTCGATGTTTCCGCGAATCGGCACGAAGTTGAGGTCGCGTCTCAGGCGACCGAGTTGGTACAAGCGGCGCTTGCTGCCCGTTCCAATTTTGGCACCGATTTTTAAATCGTCGAGGCTGGCAATTGGCGCTTTGGTAATTAAGACGTCGCGCGTGTCTTGACGCTTGGGAGGTGTGGAAAACGCAAGGCCCTCAGTGATGTCGCTCGGCATGTCCTTCATGCTGTGTACGGCGATGTCGATGCTGCCGTCGAGCAGTTGTGCTTCAATTTCTTGAACAAAGATGCCTTTGTCGCCGAACTTATCGAGGGCGATGGTTTGTATGAGGTCGCCCTTGGTTTTAATAACAGTGACTTCAAAGGACAGGTCGGGTGCTACGGCGCGTAGCGCCTCTATGGTTTGCTCTGTTTGCGTCAAAGCGAGTTTGCTCCCACGTGTCCCCACTCTAATGGTCTTCATATTGGTACATCCTTTCTAAGGTGTCGTCGGCTAATTTGGCCACCTCATCGCCTTTAAGACGTCGTTTTTTCAGTATGGGTGTGGCTTTTGCAAGACACCGAATTCTCTTTGCAACAGGTGCTGCACCGAGGTGTTTTTTGATTTGCTCAAGTAGGTATTGCGCGATATAGGGCGATTTAGAAGCCCCAGAGGTCGCGACGGTGTAATCGGTGGCGTTGTGGTAGTGCATATCCGAAAACAAGCTGCTTTCAGGCGCATCAACTCGATTGTAGAGCTTGCCGGCTTCGAGGCACAGGTGCTCCAGTGCCGCATTGGCGTCGGCGTCATTTGTCGCCACAATGACGAGATGCGATTTTTGAAATACGTCTCGGTGCGCCGTTTGAAGCTCCTGCGTCGCGCCGAGGTGAAAATGAAACCGCTCATCTTCTAAAAAAGGGGTGGCGACGGCTTTGTCGGTATCGACGAGGTGAACTTCGGCGCCCTCAGACAAGTATTTTTTTACTTTTCGACTGCCGACTTTCCCACCGCCGGCTATGAGCACCTTAAGGGCTGCTGTGTGTAAGAGAATCGGCTTTCTATGCGTCATATTCAAACAACTCCTTTAGCAATTGAACACTTTGTTCACGCTTAACAGTGTTGTCCATTTGCTTTAAATTTTCAAGGGGTTTCTTGATCATCTTTTTGAGAGCAGAGGTCAGTATTTTTTCCAGCGTCTCCGGTGTTAACGTCGACGGATTTTGCTTGCCTACGCCGGATTGTTCAATGGCTGCTTGGGTGATGAGGTCGATGTCTCGATGCCAGCCCTTTAAGACGTCGTCCACTTTTGTCGCTTCAATCCATCGGTAGGAGAGTTCGCTCTCGTTTTCGAGCCATTCGTCTACTTGACGAACCAACTCGGCGCGCTTCGCTTGGTTTTCCGAAGAAGTCTCTTTTAAACCGTCGACATCCCAAACAGTAACCGCCGGGTCTTCATAGACGGCGTTGCAAACGTCCCTGGGAACGGCGAGGTCGATGATGAGCGGCTGTTTGACAGCTGTTTTGAAATAGGGCATTCGGATAACGGTATGCGGTGCACCGGTGGAGCTGACGACGAGGTGACTGTTTTCCACATGGGTGTAGCGGTCCTCAAAGGGCGCAATGTGTACACGTGGGTGCGTCAGGAGATCCTCCGGTAGCTTTTGAGGGTGTCTGACACAGATGTAGAGGCTCTCAAAGGGTTCTTCGAGTAAGTAGTGTATGGCGAGTTTGCCCATTTTTCCCATGCCCACCATGGTAATGCGCGTGTGTGCATCAAATGTCATATGCGCTTTGGCTTTTTTGATGGCGATATAGCTGAGTGACAGAGGCACTTCTGAGATTTTGAGCTCTGTTTTAACGCGCTTTGAAAACGTAATAGCGTCTCGAATGATTTTGTTGAGAATTTTGCCACTGGTGCCGCATTCGTTTGAAAACACCAGTGCGTTTTTAACTTGTCCGAGAATCTGATCTTCGCCCAGTACTGCCGATGCCATGCCGGTAGAGACTCTGAACAGGTGCTCAACGGCTTGTTTTCCTTGTTTTTTATCCCAAAGAGAAGCGGGCACGAGAGTGCTGAGCTTTTCGAGGAGACCGGCTGTTTGCTCGTCAAAGTCGTCTTTGCGCGTGACGTAGTAAACTTCAAAGCGTCCACAAGTTGAGAGCAGAGTCGCTTCAAGAATTCCCTCCTGAATGAGGGCGTTTAAAAAATGCGCTTGTGCCGCCTCGGTCAAATGACATTTTTCTCTTTGTGACACGGTGGCATTTTCGTGGTGGATACTGATAACGCCGATTTGCATGTTATGCCTCCAAAATCTTTTGTTCTATTAAAGTTCTAAGTGCCTCACGACTTTTAAACGGTGTTAAAAGTGTGGTGTCAACCGTTGGCGACACAATGATGCCAACGGTCTCCGGATGGGCCTTTACGGCGAGATAGTTGGAATTAAACGCACTCCCCGCACCACTGTTTTTAAAGACGAAAAAGCGCATGTTGTAAGCTTCGAGAAGCGCGTTGTTCAGCAGTTGAGGGGCACGTTTAATTGCAACGATGTTCTCCGATAAAACGCCGTGTCCTTCGCAAGCTTTAATCGACTCGTACGACGGCATGACTCTAAAGTACAGGTGCTCTTTGTCAAAGACATTGCACCACTGGGCGATGTGCTTCATTCCCGTAATAAAAATCCGGTCGCCTTGGCGGTGGCGCATTTTGACAGCGTCAATAGCCGCGGCCATGTCGGGAACGACCACAAAACCGTCTAAATCTTCCGGTAGTGTCAACTCGCGCACAAAGCCGTAATACGGGATGCCGACGGCATCACAGGCGGACTTGGCGTTGTTTTTCACCACGTGGGCGTGTGGGTGTGTCACGTCGATGACCGCCTGAATACCCCGCTGTGCTATAAACGCTTTGAGCGCCTCCAAATCCATAGGGCCGACCTGTATGTGGTCGGCGTATGCCTTGTAGTGTGCGGCGCCATAAGCTGTCGCCACTGAGAGGACAAAAGGCTGCTGATGTTTTTTCAAAACATCGGCAACCTCGACACATTCGTGTGTTCCGCCCAAAATCAGCATCATAGCTTATAGCCTCTCGGGGTGATGAGACAGCCGTTTTCCGCATATGTCGCTCGGTTTCCGACGATGACCATCGAGGTCATGTCGATGACGCCGTAGTCGATGTTGTGGATTGGGAAAACAAACTTTTGCTCATCGGCTCTACCGGCATCTTTCACGACGCCAACCATCAATTGATCACCTGAAGCAGCTCTAATGCGCTTGATGGCTTCTTCGATGTGATGAGGTCTGCCGTGGCTCTTGGGGTTGTAAAAGCAAATGACGAAATCGCCTTTTGCCGCCATATCCACGCGGTTCATAATCACGTCGTAAGGGGTGAGCAAGTCGCTCAAACTGATATGGCAAAAATCGTGCATAAGCGGCGCACCTAAAATGGCTGCACTGGCTGTAGAGGCTGTTACTCCAGGGACGATACGGATGTCGTCATCGTCGTTTGCCAGTTCGTAAATAAGTCCCGCCATGCCGTACACGCCGGCGTCGCCACTGCTGATAACCGCCACGGTATGGCCTGCTCTTGAAAGGGCGATGGCTTCTTTGCAGCGTTCTACTTCGCCGCGCATGCCGTTTTGAACGATGGTTTTGCCTTCAATAAGGGGCTCTATAAGACGAATATAGGTTTTGTAGCCGACGATGTGTGTCGATTCTTCAATTGCTTTTATTGCACGTTTTGTCATATCGTCCAGAGAACCCGGACCGATTCCGATTACATAAATCATAATGTGTTCCTTCCTACTGCAAATGTACAGCCATTTTTCTTAGTGACGTGAAGTGCCCATGCGTCAGAAGTGGTCGCATAAGCGCTCGGTCCTGCAACGGCGCGGACGCCGGTGATTGTCTTGACAAACTCAGAGCCTTCGTACTGATCCTCATAAGGCATGAGGGCGTCGGCGCTGTAAAAAGTCGTCTTCATCTCATAGTGTTCAGCGAGTTTGGCAAGCGCGGGTTCATCGGCCTTGAGGTCTATAGAAGCCGCTTCGCTAAAGGCGTCCGGCGCCAGTTGGCGCTCGGCACAAAACTCGAGAAACGCTTCGCGGTATTGGGCGTAGGGGAGGTCTTTTTTTAGACCGGTGCCCAGTGTAAGGGATTTGCTAATGAGGCTGTAAAAAGCCGGATCTTCGCTGTCATGCGCCCTGTAGTCGATGACGACTTTTAGGCCGGGCTCTTGGCGCAGCGCGTCTAGAGATGCGTGTACCGTGAGCTTCGGGTAAGTCATGGGTTTGACCTGCTGTTTCAGATGCTCTGAGACATACAGGTGTATGGGGGCGTCGTCGGCAATGGCCATGTTGATTTTCTTCAGCGCCGTTTTATAGGGTGCCGGCGGTATGGCGTATTCTTTCATAACCCTTTCAAAGCCCTCGTGACCTCTGAGGTCTGTTGCAGTGGTAATGACGGGATGCGTTTTGTAACCGGCGGCATTTAAACGCTCGCAGAGGTCGATGGTCAGTGCGTTGGCATTGCCGAAGTGACCGCTTAAAAGTGCGATGGCGTGGTGCCCCATATCGTCGACGACGATAACAGGTGGGTCGCTGAACTTGGAGTCGATGGCGTCTTTTATGCTTCTGACGGCTATGCCGACGGCGCCGATAAAGACGACGACTTGCGGCGTGCTGTTGCCATGGGCTTTAAAAATAGCTTCAATTTGCCTTTTAAGGGGCCGCTCTAAAGCGTTCTCATCCATTTCAGGGAGATTTAGAGCATTGGAAAGCACTTTTTTAAGCTGTTTACCTCGTTCTGAAAAAGCAAAGAGGTGGTAAGTGCGCGTTTTATTTTCTGAACTCATGTTGAAAATCCTTGTGATAGAGCAGTGAGTCGTTAAACGACTTTCCGAGGCATTTGCCGACGATAATCAGCGCCGTCTTTTCGATCCCCTCGGCTTTGACTTTCTCACAGATGTCATCGATACAGCCGGTGACGATTTTTTGTTCCGGCCAAGTGGCTTTGTAAACCACTGCAACAGGGGTATCTTTGGTCATACCGCCTGCGAGCAACTCTTCCATGACTTTGTCCATAAGTCCGGTTGAAAGGAAGATGGCCATTGAGGCACCGTGTGAGGCAAAGGAACGAATGGATTCGGCTTCCGGTACAGGGGTTCGGCCTTCCATCCGAGTGACGATAACACTTTGCGTAATTTCGGGAACCGTGTATTCGATTTCAAGTGCCGATGCAGCGCCGAGGAAGCTCGAAACGCCCGGAATGAGTTGGTAGCCGATATTCTCCTGCTTTAAGCGTTCAATTTGCTCGCGTAGAGACCCATAGATGGAAAAATCGCCGGTGTGCAAACGCACGACTTTTTTGCCTTCTGAAGTGCCTTTAACACATAAATCGATGATTTCATCGAGGTTGAGGTACGCGCTGTTGTGAATTTCGCACGTTGGCTTGCAGGCTTTCAGCAGTTCGGGGTTCACCAGGGAGCCCGCGTAGATGACGACATCGGCCTCTTGGAGTGCGCGATGTCCCTTTAAGGTTATGAGTTCCGGGTCTCCAGGACCGGCACCGACAAATTTAATCATTTTTATACCACCTTTTGTTCATGAGTAATGTTGTAAAGTAAGAGAGCTGATCGTCGCACATGGCGCGCAGATCTTTGTGTACGATTTCGTTGGGTTTTCCAAAATTGCTGACGGCGATGCAATAGCGGCTCAAGTCGTGTTTTTCCAGGAAAGTGACGACTTCTTCCGCATTTTTGTAAAGCTTCATCAGCACCACGGCGTCGTTTTCGAGCAGTGTTTTTTCAATGGTGGCCATGGGTTGTGTACACGGGCAGATCACCAGTGAAGCGTCGCCGTCTACAAGTGGGGTGTTCATGCCTGAAGCGATGGCGCCGAAAGAGGTGATGCCCGCCAGCGTTTCTACAGGCACACTTTCTTTAAGATGCATGAGCAAGTAGATGAACGTGCTGTAGAGCATGGGGTCGCCAAGTGTTAAAAAACCGACGTTTTTGCCGGCGAGTACCCAAGCCTTGACCTCTTCTGCTATCGGGGCGATACCCGCGTGCATGGCGTCGAGGTCCAGCGTCATAGGAAAGTGACGCTTTTCTATGTGGACAGTGCTTTTCAAGTAGCGTTTGGCAATTTCATAACTTTCGCTTTTGCCGTCTTTTTTTCCGCTTGGAATCAATAAAATATCCAGCTTTTCAAGGGTGTTGACGGCTTTGATGGTCAACAGCTCGGGATCGCCCGGGCCGACGCCGATACCGTAAAATTTGGTCATGGGTTACCCCTTCCTAGGTTCATTATATACGCATTTTAAAATCGTACAAGGGTTGAGCGGTTTAAAGTAATGGTAGCGTCCGAGGGTCTCCAGCCTGCTTGCGGCAATTTGAGAGCCTTCAATAGCGCTGAATCGTTCATCGTCAAAGAGCATGCCGCTGATTTCGCTGAGGCTCTCTAAAGTGATGGTTGAAAAGACGAGGAGAGCACCGTCTGTAAGGTGGCTGTTTGTAAGCCATGTCATAATGTCTTTAAAAGCCTTACCGGTACCGCCCATGTAGACGCGGTCGAATTTTAAGCCGCTCTCCAGTTGAATAGGTGCTTTGCCGTGGTGAATGGTCATTCCCGATACACCGTGTGCCGCTGCATTTTTTTTGATGAGCTCGACGCCGGTTTCGGTTTGCTCAATGCACGTCAGGTGGATATGCGGAAAAGTTTTCGCCATTTGGATACTGCAAGAACCGGTGCCTGCACCGATTTCGAGAACGTTTTTGCCGGCGTCGAGTTCGAGGTAATCGACAATGGCACCTCGTATTTCCATCTTTGTCATGGGGTTGTCACCCCGTATAAAGGCATTATCTTTCATAATCTATCACCACCACATTCATCGTATAGGATTTATCGGGAATTTTAGATGCTCTGACGACAGTGATGCATTCGTCGTCGTAAGACAGGTTCTCACCAATGGCCATAAGGGGGTCTCGACCACTTTCAATTATGGCTTTGGCAATGGCTTGCGGCGTCCACACTTTGTCAGTGAGGATGCCGATGCGGCTATGCGCCGTCAGATGCTCTTTGTCAAAGTGGCGGCCGTGTGCACTGGTGAGGTAACAATCGTGCATAGGGATGCCGATTTTATTAAAAAAGTACTGTAAGCTGCTGATGCCGGAGAGCACCTCGATGTCAGCGTTTTGTACATGTTTTTTTAAGTAGGATGTAATGCCGTAAAAATTGGGGTCGCCTGATGCGAGCACAGTGAGGTGCTCGTGGTGTAAGCGGGCGTTTTCAATTAAAGTCAGCAACTCTTTAATTGAGCCTGTGTAACTTGAAATATCAGACGCCGGCGCGAATAAGTGTTGCATGCTTTTGATTTGGCGGGTTGCACCGATGACACATCCGGCGGTTTTCAAATGTTCTCGGCAACGCGTCGTCAGATATTGCGGGTCGCCGGGGCCGATGCCCGCTATGGTCAGTTTCATGAAGGCTCCTTTCTCGTGTCTCCGAGTTTTCGGAGGGCCATGTCGTAAAAGATGACGTCAATTGCGGCAAGAGTGGGGGCATGTGCCTGACATTTTTCCCTAGCGCGCTCGCAGAGCGCTTGGAAAGCATAGGCATAGGGGGTTTCGACGAGGGTGTTTGACATTTCATCTGTGGTGTTGCACGACGCTATTTTTTGAAGGACGTCGTATGGGGCCCTTTCAAGCGCCAAATAAGCGATTAAGATTTCTTTTTTGGCGTCGGCGACTTTGCTGTGTGTTTGAAAGATACCGCCTGCCAATTTGATGAGTTTGCCGATGTGTCCGAGTAGGAGTACGCTGTCGAAGGCGAGGCCTTCACTGGCCTTTAAAGCGTAACCGACAAAGTTGCTACAGTGGACAATTCGGCTCGAGTCGATCCCCAGATGCTGGTTGGCGTATTTTTCGCCGTGCATGCCGGGGACGAGCACGAGGTGCTTAACGCCTAGGGCGTATTTCTGATTGAGCTCTGTAAAGATGGTTTGTTTAAAGGCTTCTTCACTCATGGGACGCACAATACCGGTGGTTCCAATGACCGATATTCCGCCGACGATGCCGAGTCTTGGATTAAAGGTTTTTTCGGCGACGGCGGCGCCCTCCGGAATGATGACTTCAACGATACAGCCCTTGTCTTTAGGCAAGAGCTCCTTGACGTTGGCCTCAATCATTTTAAGAGGCACGGGGTTGATGGCAGGTGCGCCAACGGGCACTTGAAGCCCTTCTTTGGTGACAGTGCCCACGCCTTCACCACCTATGATTTCAACGCAAAAAGGGCGATCGGTCAAAGTAACGCGTGCCTGAATGGTGAGCCCGTGCGTTACGTCTTGATCGTCGCCTGCATCTTTGATGACGGCGCCCAGGGCAGAGCCCGATTCCCGATTTTCTGCACTGAAAACGGGAATGGTGAGCGCATCACCACTGGGGAGACAAATGGTGATGTCGTCTCCTGGTTCCAAGGGGTGATGCGTCAATAGCGCCATTGCTATTTTAGCGGCTGCAGCTGCGCAGCTACCGGTTGTATAGCCATTTCTAAGGGGGGTTCCAGTAGAGGATAGCATATTAATCTCTTCCTAAAAATTGATACATGAGTGCGTTCAGTATGGAAGCAGCCACATTGCTGCCCCCTTTACGACCGAGAGCCGTAATACACGGGAGTTCAGAAGCCAACAGGGCGTCTTTAGATTCTGCTGCCCCGACAAAGCCCACGGGAACGCCAATGACGCCGATGACATTGGTCGGATGGGATTCTAGGAGCCTAAAGATTGCCGTTGGGGCATTGCCGATGACAAAGAGCTTAGGCGTCGGGTCCTTTAAGGCCTCATCTATGGCGACCATGGACCGTGTAATCCCCTTTTCTTTGGCGATTGCAAAAGTGTTGGGGTTGTTGACGAGGCAGTCTAGCGACCAGCCTGTCTTCTCAAACGCTTTTTTGTTAATGCCCGACAGCGCCATGTTGGTATCTGTAAATACCATCAGGGGCTTATTGAGAGCCGATTCAAAGGCCTTTAGAAAGGTCTCTTCGATTTTCAAATTGTCGAGGTAATCGAAATCCGCGCTCGTGTGAATCACGCGTCTGTAAATATGGCGTGTGACAGCATCTTCTCTGGGATAAGCACGGCCCATTTCGGCAATGATATCATCGATTATCTCAAAACTCTTGTTTTCGATGCCCATGGGCTTCTTAATGTAGTCCATTAGTTTTCGATCCTTTCGAGCATCAAGTCTACCATCTTGTCGTCAAAACCGATGTTGGCAAGGAAAGTCATTTCGAGATCTGGGTACTGCGATTGGATTTCTTCTAATACTTCTGGTATATCTTCTCTAATGTGGTTGCCGTTAAAGATAAAGAAAGGAAAGACTTTTAATTTGCGCACACCGCTGTTGTAAAGGTCTTTGACGGCTGTGTGAATGTCCGGATTCATGAGTTGTAGGTAGCAATATGAAAACTGGAGTTCCGGTCTCTTTGCAGAAAGTGCCTTTGAGTAGTCTTTCATAATCTCGTCGGTTTCTGCAACTTTGCTGCCGTGTGCGACGATAAGCAATGCTTCTTTCATAAGTGTTCTCCTCTTTTAAAATGTTGGTGGTGTTTCGATCCATTAAAAAAAGCCCAACATCCGCTGGGCTTTGAATTGACACAATCGTTATCGCCAAACCTCCCACCGAAGTTTTGAAGTGCTTTAGGTGCTTGGCAGGTCTCCTGGCTCGGGGATCGTCCTAATCTCTCACCTTCCCGTTTTCACAGTGGCTTTAAAAGATTTCGTACTCCCATACAGTAGCGGGGGCTGCTGAGGCCTTTAACCTCATTCCCTTTTAACTCTTACTTTTTCTAAGTAAAAGACCAATCACTTTCATACATGAGCATATCACACCTTCATAAGGTTGCGCAAGTATAATCTTATGACCGAGTGCCGAGGTTCGGTTTTGAACCCGGATATATCTTGATAATTAGGCGATCAAAGTTGCGGTTGGGGTTGATTTCAATGCGTTCTGTGAGGACGCGCCGACCGATTAATTCTGAAATAGAATGCTCCACTTGTTGGAGGGTGCTGTCGTAGACCAGTCGTCTTAAAATTTCGATGGCCTTGTGGTGAGGGCCCAAAGATAAGACGCTTTCCTCCATCGTTGTGAGCACCTCGTTGAAGATGATTTCAATCCCCTTGGGTTCTAGAAAGACATTGATGGTTTTGGCGCCTTTTCCGAATTTCTGCTTGAGGTACTTGGCGCAGATGTTTCTTATTTCCGTCTCGAGGTGCACTTTGTTTTCGTGGGTCAGTGCAAACTGCTGGTGGACGACAAAGGTGTCTTTGTTGGTTTCAAAGAGGTCGACAGTCACTTGAAGCAAGCTGTGGATTAAGGTGGTTTCTTCCACGGGTTTTACGAGGTATTTGTCGATTTTCAGTTCCACGGAGTGCAAAAGCGTCTCGACGTCGCACAAGCTGGAAGTGATGAGCACACGGCATTTTTCGTGTTCAGCTCTAAGGGTTTCGACGAATTCGATACCGCCGACTTCTGGCATAACGAGATCGGTTATGACCACATCGGGTTTAAACAAGTGGTATTTAATCAACGCGTCGTGGCCGTTTTCGGCAACAATGAGTTTGCCGACGTGCTTTTTAAGCAACTGTGCTGTGGTGGTGCGCGTCAGTTTATCGTCTTCGGCATACAAGACTTTAATTTGAGAAAGCACGTTGGGATACGTCATAAAAAATTCCTTTCAATTACAAAAAGTGTATACTTTATTATATATGCATCTGCAACCGCTGTAAAGATTGTTAAAATAAAAACTTGACATTTGACAATGATGTTGTTAAAATCTCAGTATGCTCAATGATTCAGATATTTAACGATACGCTGTAATTAAAGCATATGAACCGTATTTGTATGAACTGTATTTGGGAAATAAAGTTATGGATAGCTCACAAAATTTGTGCATTCAAACGTTTGATGAGTCCGTGGCAAAAGATATTCTTTTGTTGCGGACTTTTTTAGTGTTTAAAAAGGAGGGGGCCAATGGAAACAAGTCGGAAGTTGAAAGTGTTCGGCAGGTATTTGACAGGGGTTTTTCTCGTCATCGTATGGACGGCATTTGTTACGAGTCCGAAAAGCGGCTTGACAGGCTGGCAAAGAATCGGTGTCCTCGCGGTTACGGGCAGTTTGTTTGCAGCCCTGTCGACTTCGATGGTTTGGCGACGGGCGTACGCCATGAAAGAAAGGTTGTCGATGCAGATGGAGAAGCTCTCGGGGAATTCTCAAGAAGTATTGCTTGCCAGTGAGGCTATGGCGGTGATGACCGACGATACACACACGCGGTCAAAAGCGCTTGAAGACGGTATTCGTGTGGTGTCAAATGAGTTAAAGGCGCATGTGGGGTGCGTCGACGACAGCATTACACATCTCATGCAGATAGAGTTGATTATAGGTAAGATGAACGATGCCTTTGAGCAAATTTTTGAAAAGACAGAGGGGATTAAAACCGATGACCACCGTTTGGTTCACGACATTAGGGGACTGCGGGGGGAACTGAAACTCGCTAAGGAAGCGTTGTCGGGACACGAAGAGGCGTTGACGGCGAACTTGACGGCTTTGGCAGAGGGCGGTTTAAAACTCGCTGATGATGCGGAAGCTGCTATTTTTAAGTTTGAAGAGCACCATCGGTGCATGTGTCATCTCAGAGACAATTATAAAAAAATTGACGATTTAAGCATCCGATTGGAAGGGGTGCTGAACAGCGACGGTTATTAAGGGGACAGGAGGCCGGTAATGTTGCTTTCAAAAGATATCAAATTGCCGATGCCTGTGGCACACAGGCAAAAAGTTCGGATTCAGGAAGAAGCGCAATTTTGGAAAAGTGGGACGTTATTTTTTATGAGGAAGTACCCTTCTAACGGCGGCAGTATTAAGAAGTGTACGTTGAAGTCGGGAAGTGTTTACGCGTTGGAAACCGGTGTGCTGTACACGGCGGGCATGACGTTGCCGCCGATGCGCGCTAAAATTGAGGGGTACTACGCCTGTTCCGACGCGGAGTTGACGACCTATGTCATCGATGGCGACTCGTATGAAGCGACGGCGCGGGATATGATTCAAGCCCTTAGGGTGATGCAAGTACTCAAAAGCGTGGGTACGGGAACAGCTGTTGTCAAGGCCACCGTTCAAAAGCTCATTTTAGCCCTGTCGCTCCACGGAGAAGAAGCTTATACGTTGATGCAGGCTGCACGGTACAGCGAAGCTGTTCTAAAGTGTAATGTCTCAACACAGCAGTCGTTGAACCTCCTCGAAGATTTCATCGCGGTATACGGCTTGGAAACGCATCAGCTGATTGAAAAGGTGCAGAAGCCGCTGTCACCAGATGCCGCGGAACCTGTCCACGTGCTTAAAGCGGCGATGCTCTACGCCCAAGGACTCTCAATAGATGCGATATCGACTTACGGTGTCCACGGAGACGTCGTCGAGGCGCTGAGAACAGTGACAGACGAAAACTATGAATTTTTTATATCTGTTTAATGCTATTTTAACTTTTAAATTGTATGATAAAGGTATCAAAGATAAACGAGGAGGCTATTATGCTAGTAACCACAACCCCTGCTGTCGACGGGCGTCAAATCGTCGAATACAAAGGCATCGTCTTTGGCGAGGTCATTAGCGGCGTCAATTTTATTAAGGACTTTGCCGCAGGTTTGTCCAACATCTTTGGCGGACGCTCCGGTTCTTATGAAGGTGAGTTAATTGAAGCGCGTGAGTCAGCTCTTAGAGAGATGGAAAAGCGTGCGCGTGCCATGGGTGCCGATGCCGTCGTAGGTGTTGACATCGATTACGAAGTGCTCGGACAGGGCAATATGCTCATGGTGACCGCTTCTGGTACGGCTGTGGTGCTGGGCTAGGTGATGGCAAGTAAGAAATGAGGGCGTGTGCAGACACGGCCTTTTTTCATTTGAGAAGTCGTCGGCGAAGGCGGCGTGATATGCGAACAGACGCTTGTCAAAAGCCAACGGCTGTGGTAGAATAATGCCAATCAAATTTTAAATGTAGTGATAGGAAGAGTACCCTGTAAATTGTGCAAGAGAGTCGGTGGCTGGTGTGAATCGATGACGAGGCGCAGGTGAAGATGGCCCTTGAACAGCCTGTGTGAATGCAGCGGCTTGAGCACAGGTCGGTTTGTACCCGTTACAGTACGTTCGACAGATGTCGACAAGAGCGAAAGGTGGCGAGACCTTTCGGAATAAGGGTGGTAACACGGCGATTTCGTCCCTTGACGGGGATAGAAGTCGCTTTTTTGTTGAAAAAAAGTCCGATGAGTAAGAGCCGTTTACAAACGGTCAGGAGGTCTGAACATGTCTAAAGGGAAATACTATTTAACAACGGCCATTGCCTATACGTCAAAAATACCGCATATCGGCAATGTTTACGAGGCGATTTTATCCGATGCGCTGGTGCGTTTTAAGCGCGAGCAGGGGTACGATACGTACTTTTTAACGGGGACAGATGAACACGGTCAAAAGATTCAGGAACAGGCGGCAACAGACGGTAGGACGCCGCAGGCACATGTCGACGAAATCGCCGGTGAAATCAAGCGCATTTGGGACCTCGTCAATGTGAGCTACGACCAGTTTATCAGGACGACAGATGACCAACATAAGAAAGTCGTTCAAAAGATTTTCAAGAAGCTTTACGACAACGGCGACATCTACAAGGGCAAGTACGAAGGCTGGTACTGCACCCCATGTGAGTCCTTTTGGACGGAATCACAACTGGTAGACGGCAAGTGTCCGGATTGCGGCGGCGCCGTTGCTCAGGCCAGCGAAGAAGCGTATTTCTTAAAGTTGAGCAAGTATCAAAAGCAGCTTGAAGAACATATTGAAAACAACCCGGAGTTTATTTGGCCGGAATCCCGAAAAAACGAAATGCTGAACAACTTTATTAAGCCGGGCCTTCAAGATTTGTGTGTTTCAAGAACGAGCTTCAGTTGGGGCGTGCCTGTTGAGTTCGACCCGGGCCACGTGGTCTACGTTTGGATCGACGCGCTCAGCAATTACATCTCAGCAATAGGCTTTGATCCGGACGGCTCTTCTGAACAGTTTAACAAGTTGTGGCCGGCAGATCTACACGTTATCGGAAAGGATATTGTGCGTTTCCATACCATCTATTGGCCGATTATCCTTATGGGTCTCGGGGTTGAACTGCCGAAGCAGGTTTTTGGCCACCCGTGGCTGTTGACCGGGAAAGATAAGATGAGCAAGTCGAAGGGCAATGTGATTTACACAGACGATCTCGTGAGTCTTTTCGGGGTGGATGCGGTGCGTTATTACGTGCTTAGAGAAATGCCGTTTGCCAACGACGGTACCATTACGTACGAAATGATGGTTTCGAGAATTAACACGGATTTTGCCAACATCTTGGGCAACCTCGTTACACGTACGGTGTCGATGATCCAAAAGTATTTCGACGGTGTCGTACCGGCGCCGACAGTTGAAGACGCATTAGATGCGTCCTTAAAGACGCTGGCGGTTTCCACGGCAAAAAATGTCGAAGCCCATATGGACGCGTACCATGTGGCAGAGGCTTTAGAGGATATTTGGGCACTGCTGAGAAGAAGCAACAAGTACATCGATGAAACGACCCCTTGGGTATTGGCGAAAGACCCTGCCGATAAAGAGCGCTTGGGGACTGTACTTTACAACCTCCTCGAAAGCATTCGTTTCGCGGCAGTTCTTTTAAAATCGTTCGTTCCGGATACTGCGGAAAAAATACTGACGCAAATTCGCGCCGAAGTCACGTCACTCGAGAGCTTGGCCACTTTCGGTGTGACGGCGGTCGGAAGTTCAGTAGGCGCTGCGGAAGCCGTCTTTGTCCGAATGGACGAAGCGGCCAAACTCGAAGAAATTGAAGCGATTAAAGCCAAGTACACACAACCGGAAGAGGTAGAACCCCCTCTTGAACTCAAAGAGGAGATTACCATTGACGATTTTTCCAAGATAGATTTGAGAGTTGCCAAGATTTTAGAGGCTAAGAAGCATCCAAAAGCCGATCGACTCCTAATTCTCCAGTTAAAAGTCGGTCCTGAAAAGAGACAAGTGGTTTCGGGAATCGCCGGACATTACGACCCGCAGGCCCTCGTAGGCCGTGAGGTCATCCTCGTGGCAAACCTCAAACCCGTTAAACTCAGAGGTGAGTTGTCGCAGGGCATGATTCTCGCTGCGACAAACGGCGACGACCTCAAACTGGCTTCTGTAGAGATTAAAGACGGCAGCGTTGTCTCATAAGTGCTTCAATAGCGTTTCGCGGCATCTGAAATGGCGATGCGCTCTTTAAGAAATATACCCTGTGCGGAAAGACACAGGGTATTTCTTTTTACCGCAAATTAAGGCATAATAGTAAGTAGAGAACACATTATAGAAGGGAGGTCTTATTCGATTTTTCGAATAAACCCATTATGATTTTTGATTCACACAGTCATTTAGACAATTCACAATTTGATCACGATAGAGATTTGGTCATTCGACGTGCCGAACTCAATGGCATCGGCTACGTCTTAAATCCAGGTGCAGATTTGGCTTCCAGTAGAGCCGCTGCCGAACTTGCAGAGGCACATGATTTCATCTATGCAGCAGTGGGGGTACACCCCCATGAGGCAAAGCATATGGACGAAGAGATGCTCTCGGAGATAGAGGCTCTGACCCAGCGGCCTAAAGTCGTCGCCATAGGCGAAATCGGACTCGATTATCACTACGATTTCTCCGACAGGCCAACCCAAAAGAAGTGGTTTATCGAGCAGGTACGCTTGGCAAAACGCTTGAAGCTACCGATTATCATTCACGACAGAGAAGCCAATGCAGATGTACTGGCCATATTAAAATCAGAAAACGCGTTTGAGACCGGAGTGCTTATGCACTGTTACTCGGGGAGTGCCGAACTCGCAAAGCAATATGTCAAACTAGGGGCCAAGCTTTCAATTGCAGGGCCTGTGACATACAAGAATGCCAGAAAGACCGTGGAAGTCGTAGAGGCCATCGGACTGGAGCACTTAATGGTGGAGACTGATGCCCCTTACCTCGCGCCGGTGCCAAAGCGCGGCAAGCGCAATGAACCGATGTTTGTAGCGCATACCGTAGAGCGCATCGCCGCTATTAAAGGCGTCACAGTGGAAGCCGTTGCGCAGGCGACATTTGAAAACGCCAAGGCGTTTTTCGGGATAGACGCATGAAGGCGCGGATACAAGAAGTCATCGTCGTAGAGGGGAAAGACGACGAATCGGCTGTAAAGGCGGCTGTGGACTGTGCGATTATTATTACGCACGGCTACGGGATACGTCAATCGACGTTTAAGCGCATTGAAAAGGCGCAAAAATCCGTTGGCGTTATTATTTTCACTGACCCCGATTACGCCGGTGAGCAAATCAGGAAGCGCATTGACAAACGCATCAAAGGGTGTAAACACGCCTTTCTAAGTCAAGAAGAAGCCACTAAAGACGATGACATCGGAATAGAAAATGCGACGCCTGAGAGCATTCTAAAAGCGTTAAAACGCGTGCGCACCATTTGTGAAAATCCGGTGGACATTTTCAGCAAACAGCATTTGCTCGACGCCGACTTGCTCCTCGTTTCAGATGCGGCGGATAGACGGGCAAAGGTCGGCGAAATATTAGGCATTGGCTGTTGTAATGCCAAGCAGTTTTTAAATCGACTCAACCGCTACGGCGTCACAGAAGCGGAGTTTTATGACGCCGTGGCAACGGTAAAGAAAGAGGCATAGATGGACCGATTGACGTCACCTAGACGTATAAAAGATATTATGACCCGCTACGGCTTTCGCTTTAGCAAGAGTTTGGGACAAAATTTTATTATTGAAGACAGCGTGATAGACCGCATTGTGGAAGGGGCTGAGATTGGGGCCGAAGACTGCGTCCTAGAAATTGGACCGGGGATCGGTGTAATGACCGATGCCCTTTGCGAAAATGCCGATAAGGTCGTTTCTGTAGAAATCGACAGCGCTTTAATTCCGGTGTTGGAGGAGACTGTTGGACATCACGACAACTTGAAGATTGTTCACAGCGATGTTCTCAAACTCGATTTACTCTCCCTCGTCCAGACGGAGTTCGGCACTTGCAAGCCCAAACTGGTGGCCAATTTGCCCTATTACGTAACGACACCGATTATTATGAAATTTCTTGAAGAGCGGATTCCGGTAAGTGATTTGGTGGTTATGATTCAAAAAGAAGTGGCCGACAGAATTATGGCGCCACCGAAAAACAAAGTGTATGGCGCCTTGTCAGTGGCAGTGCAGTATTTCACTGAGCCGAGTATTGTAACGCGGGTCTCCAAAGGGTGTTTTATGCCCATGCCCAATGTCGATTCCACAGTGATTAGACTTAAAGTTAGAGAAAACCCACCGGTGCGGTTGGAAGATGAACGCACATTTTTCCTAACTGTAAAAGACGGTTTCGGAAAGCGCCGCAAGACGCTGTTAAACGCACTGAGTAGCGGACGCTTGGGATTGACTAAGGACGAAGTTAAAAGCGTTCTCGAAACGGCGGACATCGATCCGTCTACAAGAGCTGAAGCACTTGACATTGACGCATTTGCCAAGTTGGCAAACGCCATCTATAGGTTGAGGCACTCGTGATGAACTGCAGAACGATAGAAACGCACCGTCTGATTTTAAAAGTATTGAAGCCTTGTGACGGTGCGCGCATTTGCCGTTTCTATGAAGAAAACGCAGCGTTTTTGGAGCCGTATGAGGCGTTAAAGTCGCCGGCGTTTTACTCAGACAGCTACCAGAGTGACGTGCTGAAAGTTGAAGAGCGCGCATTTTTAAAAGGACAGATGGTGCGCTACTGGTTCTTTTTAAAGTCGGACCGCGCTTTTGAGACCCCCATAGGCAGTGTGGCGCTGACGAACGTCGTTAGAGGGGTTCTACAGTCTTGTTTTATCGGTTATAAGACCGATTGGCGCCACGTCAATTGCGGGTACATGACCGAGGCGATTGAAGCGGTGATTCCCGTGGCATTTGATGCATTCGGACTTCATAGACTCGAAGCCAGTGTGATGCCGAGGAACAAGGCGTCATTAAGGGTATTGGAGAAGTTGGGCTTTGAAGCCGAGGGGCTCTCAAAGCGCTATTTAAAAATCAATGGGGTGTGGGAAGACCATATCAGACTGGCAAAGCTAAACGATTCGTTAAAATAATGGTGGCTTCATTTTAAAATTTAGGAGGTTCATATGGGCATTAAAATCGTAACGGACAGTGCTTCAGATTTACCGAAGGATTGGGCGGAAAACCATGACATAGAAGTATTGCCGATTTTAGTCTATTTAGACGGTGTCGAGTACCAAGACGGCGTAACGCTTACGTCAGATGCGCTTTACGAAGCTATGATTGAGGGGAAGCGCGCTAAAACTGCTCAGATTCCAATGCAGTATTTCCTAGAGAAGTTTGAGACCTATGCGCGTTCGGAACACCACTATGTGTACCTCGCCTTTTCTTCGAATTTATCGGGGACGTATCAAACGGCTGTGTTGGCCTATGAAAGTGTTAAAGAGAGCTATCCGTCATTTGAAATGACCATTGTCGATACGAAGTGCGTATCCCTCGGCCTCGGTGTCATCGCCGTGGAAGCCGCGCAGATGGTTCAAGAAGACCAACCGCTGGAACGCGTCCTCGATTACGTCCAGTGGGCGATGACGCATATGGAACACGTCTTTTCAGTGGACGACCTCGAATATTTGTTTAGAGGTGGGCGCGTGAGCCGGTCGAAGGCGGTTATTGGGAATTTGCTTAACATCAAGCCTATCTTGAAGGTCGAAGACGGCTTTTTGGTTCCATTTGATAAAGCCAAGGGGCGAAAAAAGCGTTTGCACGCGCTGATGCAGTATGTTGAAGCACATGGAAAGGCGCTCGACGACCAGCTCATCGGCATTGCGCATACACTTAACGAAGAGGAGGCGCTGTATATCAAATCGCAATTTGAGACGTTATACGGTACTCAAAAATTTGTAATCGGCTCTTTGGGATGTGCTGTAGGTGCACATTGTGGCCCGGGATTAATCACCTTGTTCTTTAAAACCGAAAAAAATCCTTTCCGCCAATCGTTGGATTAATGGATTTTGTGTGATTTGTGAAGAATATTTGGTATATATACTTTAACGACTGTTCATTTTTATAACGGAGGAAGGTGACGCTGTGAAAAAAATTCAAGTAGCTCAGTTGGAAGAGGGCATGATATTAGGAACACCTATCGTCGATAGCACAGGTATTATCGAGCTTTTGAGTCAAGGAACGCTTCTGACGAAACGCCATATCGAGTTGATTCTCAGACTGGCTATTGATGAAGTGGTCATCCTCGACAGTGCCGACGAAGACATTACATCTGTAGAACTGGATATTGAAAAAATTAAAAAGTCTGCTGAACAAAACGGCGTGTCATTTGATATGGATAAATTGTCAGATGATCTCAGTGAAATTGAAAACCAAGTGTACCCTCCGGCACCTCGCAACGTGGTTAACCGCAACATGGAAGTTAATATTCTCACTGGAGAGGGAAACATTCCCATCGACATCAAACATGAACGCGCTATTGAAGACAGTCGTAGAATGTTTCAGCGCATTCGAAATACAGGCGAACTCGACTTAGATCACATTCGCAGCAATGTAGAAGAGTTGTTACCGGATATGATACGAAACAACGATGTGTTGATGCGCTTAAACCAATTAAAGGCATCGGACGACTACACCTTTCAACATTCCCTGAGAGTTTCCATCTTGGCGACGATGATCGGGAAGTGGCTCGGCTACTCTCAACTCGAGCTTTTAGAGCTTGGCGAAGCGGCATTGTTATACGATATCGGCAAGATGAATATTCCGGATTTTGTTCTTAAGAAAGAGGGGAAAGTAACGCAAGATGAGTACGAGCTCATTAAAAAACACCCTCAGTTTGGATACAGTATTTTGCTAAAAACCCCGGGGGTGACAGCGAATATGAAATACGCTGCACTTCACCATCACGAGCGCATGGACGGCTCTGGCTATCCCTTGCGATTAAAAGAGGGTCAAATACACGATTACGCTAAAATTATTATGGTATGCGATGTCTTTGACGCCATGATATCCGATCGGCCGTATAAAAAAGGCATCTGTCCGCTATTGGCCGCCGACTACCTCATGTGGTCCAGTGGCAAACTCTTTGATGGAGAAGTCTGCTACATTTTCGTCAAGAGACTTTCAGAGTATTTCGTAGGTAAAAAGGTGAAACTGACGACGGGGCAAGAGGGTAAAATCATCTTTGTAGACGAAAACTACCCGACGCGCCCAATTGTACAAGTGGGCGATCAGTTTGTAGACCTCACAAAAGACCGTGCAATTGATGTTGAATTATTGATGTAATAAAGCTTGACAAGGACATTTTAATGTGCTAAATTGTTACTTAATTAAAGAATTGAGCGATGAATGAGAACAGTAAAAATTTAGATGTCAGCATCAGAGAAGTGTGTGGTGGCTGCGAACACACTGCGTTTAAGTTTTGAAATACGACTCATGAGCACTGGTGGGAAACCGCCACGTAAGCTGTGCGTTAAACAGATGAGAGGTATGCTGGCCAGCATATGAATTAAGGTGGTAACACGGGTGAACTCGTCCTTTACGGATGGGTTGACCCTTTTTTATTTGTTTGAAAAGCGCAATGCTTTTTTTAGGGAGTAGGAGGGTATTCTGATGAAAAATATTTACGATATATTACTTGAAAGAGGTTTTATAGAGCAAGTGACACACGAAGACGAAGTAAGAGAGCTGCTTGGTAAACCAGGTGTGCCATTTTACGTCGGGTTTGACCCGACGGCAGACAGTTTACACGTCGGTCACTTTGTACAAATTATGGTGATGATGCATATGCAAAGAGCGGGACATGTCCCAATCGCTCTCATTGGCGGTGGCACGGCTAAAATCGGCGACCCCTCAGGTAGAACAGATATGCGTCAAATGCTGACAGAAGAAGAGCTGGCGAAGAATGTCGCAGGGCTTCAGAGTCAGATGGAAAAGTACCTTGTTTTAGACGGTGTTAAAGGTCACCTTGCCAACAACGCCGATTGGCTAGATGCACTGGAGTACGTCCCGTTCATTAGAGAAATCGGCAGCAAGTTCTCTGTAAACCGCATGTTGACGGCAGAGTGCTTTAAACAGCGCATGGAAAAAGGCCTCTCGTTCTTAGAGTTTAACTACATGATTATGCAGGCATACGATTTTCTCGAACTCAATCGCCGTCTCAATTGTCAAATTGAGCTCGGCGGCAACGACCAATGGTCTAATATCATCGCCGGTGTCGATTTGGTCAGACGAATGGAGAGCAAGTCGGTGTTCGGTTTGACCTTTAAGCTCTTGTTGACGAGTACAGGGGTTAAAATGGGTAAAACGCAAAGCGGTGCCGTTTGGATTGATCCGGACAAGACATCGCCATACGAGTTGTTCCAGTACCTTCGCAATGTAGAAGACGCCGACGTCGAGAATTGTCTTAAATTATTGACATTCCTTTCGATGGATGAAATTGCACGTCTTTCTGCGTTGGAGGGCTCAGAAATTAACAAGGCTAAAGAAATTCTGGCCTTTGAGTTTACAAAAATTGTTCACGGTGAGGAAGAAGCTCAAAAGGCATTAGATGCTGCACGTGCCCTCTTTGCCGGTGGCGGTAAGAGCGATAATGTACCGATGACGGAAATGCCAGCTTCTCGTTTTGAGACGCCGATGCCACTCTTAGACCTGATGCTTGAACTGGAATTGATTCCGTCTAAAGGGGAAGGTCGACGGTTGATTAAGCAAAACGGCGTTGCAGTCAACGATGTCGTCGTAGGGGATCCGAATATGGTCATTGGGCTCGATGCGTTTAAAGACGGCGAGTTGATGATTCGAAAAGGAAAAAAAGTATACCATAAGATAGCGCTTTAGTTTTTAGCGGTGGACCATTTTGGCCACCGCTTTTTTTGACGTTCTCACTGAGAAGACGCATCAACTGGTGCACAAAACGCATTAAAAGACGTGTGCCGCTTGTTTAAGAAAAATCCCTATTATATAATATAGAAGAAAGTTGTCCAAAGGGGGTAAGAATGGTTCGAATTAAAGGTCTTAAAAAATCGTACAAATTGACGAAAAAACAAATTCAAAGGCTTAAAACAAATGAAAAAGTTGTCATCGCTGTTAACGATTTGTCTCTGGACATTCACGAAGGGGAAATATTTGGTCTGTTAGGCCCCAATGGTGCCGGAAAAACGACTGCGCTCAGGTGCATTGCCACCTTGCTAAAACCCACAGACGGAACCGTCGAGTTCATGGGAGAAGATGTGACCCGAAACCCAATGATTGTCCGTAAGAACATAGCTTTTTTAACGAATGAGTTAAGACTTGATAAGCACTTTACTGTAGAGTATACAGCCGATTTCTTTGGCGGTTTGTACGGCCTCGATTCGCCGACAATTGAAAAGAGAAAAACCGAACTGTTCCGTTACTTTGATATAGAACCCTTTCGCCACAAACGGGTTGGCGAGTTGTCCACGGGGATGATGCAAAAGCTTTCTATTGTCGTCAGCTGTATTCACGACCCTAAAGTGGTTATTTTTGACGAGCCGACAAACGGTTTGGATATTATTACAGCAAGGCGCGTTATCGAGTTTTTGAGACGCTTAAAGGCGCAGGGAAAAACCGTTATTGTGTCGACACATATTATGTCGGTGGCGGAAAAACTGTGCGACCGAGTGGCCATCATTTTAGACGGGAAAGCTCAGGCTCTAGGCACTTGTGAGGAAATCGCCGACCAATATGGCGGCGCTGATTTAGAAGAGGCTTTTTTTAATCTCTATCAAAATTTAGAAGAGAGAAAGCAGGTGGTCAAATGATACACGCCATCAGTTTGATTGCCAGAAAAGAGCTTAAAAGAGTGTTTACGGACAAGCGCCTGTTGGCCACGCTCTTTGTCGTGCCCGCAGTGAGCATAATGTTGATTTATACATTGATTGCCTACTTCGCCTTTAACTTTATTGGGGATGTACAAGGACATGTGTCCAGCGTGGTCGTTTCAAATCCACCAATGGGGTTTCAGAGGCTGCTGGAGGCGTCTGACACCTCTACGGTGTCGTTTGAATACGTCGCCAACGAAACCGTCGATACGTATCGCGAAGCGATTAAGTCCGGCACATTAGATGTTTTTATGGCTTTTGAAGGCGGGTTTGAAGAAGCGGTTGAAGCGTATCGCGACAAAGCATTGCCCGCAGTTAACTTGTATTACAATTATGGGGAAGAATACTCTATAGCGGCGTACGATCTCCTTGTGGAAACCATCCTACCGGCATACAAGTCTCGGTTGCTGGAAGCCCGGTTTGGCGACATCGCTTATACAGAGGTCTTTGATGTTAAGGATTTAAGTGAAGCGTCGGAAGTGGTTAACAAGAAAAAGGCCAGTGGCAAGACCATTAGCGGCATATTGCCGATGTTGCTCTCCGTCTTCCTGTTTGCAGGTGCCATGAGCGTGGTGCTTGAATCTGTTGCCGGGGAAAAGGAACGGGGAACTTTGGCGACAATGCTTGTGACACCGGTGCACCGCGAGGCCATTGCTATTGGAAAAATGCTCAGTTTGTCGCTGATATCAATTCTAACGGCGCTGTCTTCACTTCTTGGCATATTCGGAACACTTGGCATCGTTGGCTTGCTGTTCCCAGAAGGTCTTAAGGGGCTGTCGGGACAATTGAATGTCGGCTATACCTGGGTGCATTTTCTACAGCTTTTCCTGCTGATGTTAATGCTCGTCGGCATCTATGTCGGCATTCTCGTGTTGCTCAGCAGTATAGCCAAATCTGTAAAAGAGGCTGGAAGTTATGTCACGCCTATCTATATGGTCGTCATGGTCATTTCTTTTATGAATTTTTACGCATTTGATGTAGAGCCGATTTGGAAATACGCACTTCCCATCTATGGACAACTTATCGGAATAAAAGAAATTTTAATGTTTCAGATGACAATGCCGAAATTAATAGTAGCGGGATTAAATGCAGTTGTAGCGATTATGGCATTGACGCTGTGGATTAGAACGTTATTTAACAATGAAAAAATCATTTTTTCTGAATAGGAGGACGCCGTGTCGTTTTGGGAACCCATTAAACAAGAAATTTTCGACAATCAGCAATTGGATATTTATGAAAAAATGTGCCTGTTGGTTTTAATGAGCCGAGATGAAGAGGAGATCAACATTACGTCGGAGGAACTGTCAACGGCCATGGGGTGTGGGGTTGTAACGGCTAAGCGGGCTTTTGATTCCCTGAGAATCAAAGGGTACTTTACAAAAGATTACAAAGAAGACCCGCCTGTCTCTTACGACAGTTCGGTTATTAAATCCGGCGCACCGGTGAGTGAAGTGACGAAGACCATAGAGGACTTTACGGATACCTTTAGAGAGGGGCTCTTTACTGCAGAAGTTGAAGAAATGCCAAGCGAAAAACCGCCGGCACCTGAGCCCCCTCAAGATACTGAGGAAGAGCGCAGACGATTGCTCGCCGAATACTTGCTCTCAGGGGAAGAAAGCGGTGTACAGGGCGTTTTTGTCAGTCAAAAGGAAAAGAAGCAGTCACTGGTGGATGAACTCATTGAGTTTATCGATGAAAAAATCAGTTTTAAAGAGGCCAACATCCTACTCGGCTTTGCGGGTAACGACATCGAGCGCATTAAGCGGGAATACAGAGTTGCCAAAGCGTCACAAGTATCGGATACTATGGGGGTGCTCATCAACGCACTTCAGAAAAAATCGGGCAATGTGATTAAAAGCGACGAAAAGCCTAAAAAAGAAACACAAATCGATACCAATCGTCTGCGAAAAATGCAAGCGTATCGAAATGGCGGTTTAAAATGAGAAAAATTTTATGGGTGCTGTGCGTGTTTTTTTTAATGACAGCATGTGCCAAAGAACGCCCTGTAGAGTCGGAGGCGCTTCTGCCTGAGGCTCCGGAAGAAGTTGAAGAAGAGAAGGTCCCTACAGAGGAGAGCGACAAAGAAAAAGTTTTGAGCCAGGTGCGCGAAGAGGTTCGGGTGTTTGATGTCGTCGAACATCACGACGCTTTAAACGCCGGTATTCGAGAAGCTATGAAAAATTCTGACGCGTCTGAACTCGATGAAATTGCGACGGCGGTGGTGACAGTTCACATGGATGCCCATTGGCGAGAACGTGTAAAAGACCTCTTATCTGAGGTCAATCCCAACTATGAAACCGAAGACGTCGACTGGGTATTGGATCGCATTTCCACATCGGACCTTTACGAGCTGATGGTGCTCTACGAAGTGGCATTTTACAAGAAGCAGCCATGATTTAAGGTGTTGGTTGACAAAATATGTAATTCTGTTTGTTGTTATTCTACAACTCAATACTTTCTAAATTTTATAATTGTTTGCCAAACGGAGTCTTTTCAAAACATTCAGAGGTGGTAAAAAAAACCATTTCATGTCCATGTTTATGGGTTAACAACATAAGTTAAGATTTCTTAATTGACACGGCAAAGACTTGTGCTATAATTTGAAAAGTCATCCTGGACATAGCGTTTGCTATGTTCGTATTTTTTATTTAAGCAACGAGAGTTGACTCCGAAGACTTGGTTGTCAAGGCGACTCGGTTTGATACGCTATAGGCGTGACAAATGTTGTTACAAAAATACTGAGAGTAAAATTTAGAAAGGTGATTTCATGAAAACGCAAAAGATCCTTCTGATGATCGCTTTAGTGGTTACATCGATTGTACTGGGCAATCTGGCGATTCAAAACTCAGAAGAAATCAAAGCTGCGCAAGCAGAAAACAGGGCGCTGAAGTCGAACATGCGTCAACTGGAAAGAGTAAACGAACACTTAATAATACAACTGGAGGCCGCCAACGACGTTATTGAAATTCAAGAACCGCTCGTTGCAGAGTTTAAAAGATTGGCGAGTTTTATCGATCTCGACGCCTTTGACATGTCCAAGCTCGAAAATGTCGCACGTATCTCTGAAGAGACGCCGCTCGACTATGAAGACGCGCTCATACTTGTCAAATACGCCGATCAATACGAGCTCCCATACTCGTTGGTACTTTCCATTATCGACCTCGAAAGTAATTTTCAAAAGAATCTCGTCGGAACCTCAGATGACAGGGGCTTGATGCAGATTATACCGCCGAGTGAACGCTGGCTGGCAACGCAGTTCGGCGAAGAGTTGGGGTTGACTTATGACCCAAACCGCATTTTTGAAACGGAGTACAACCTCGCACTGGGTATCAAGTACCTCGATATGTTGAGAGACCGCTATGGGGATGACTACGACCGCATACTGTCGGAGTACAACCGAGGGCCGGGCAATTTAGCGCGTTATTACGCAGCATACAACACCTATTCGACCTCGTATTCGAGAACGGTTTTGTCTAAACAAGAAAAGTACCTTGCGCTAAACGACTGATAAAAAGAGAACGCCACCTGTTTTGGCGTTCTCTTTTACGTTAAGGGGCAATGTGAGAACGACATGAAAATTGATTTTAGAGAGACTTTCTGTTAGAATGAACATATGTTCTGTAGGGCGGTGAGGTTATGGATGAAACAATGCGCATATCGGTTAGACAACTGGTGGAGTTCGTCTATCAGTCAGGAGACCTCGATTTGAGGTATCAAGGCAAAAGTCGAATGACCGACGGCATTAAAGTACATCAGAAAATACAAAAATCCCAAGGTGCAGCTTATCAGGCGGAAGTCAGCTTATCAAAGAAGGTTTCCATTCGTGTGCCAAGCGAAGCTATTGGCGCCGTTGACCTCGTCGTCAGCGGGCGTGCCGATGGCGTGCTTGAGACGGAAGACGGTTGCATCATCGATGAGATTAAGGGGACGAGTACCCCACTAGATAAAATAGAGGAGAACACGTTCCCCGTGCATTGGGCACAGGCCAAAATATACGGTGCTATCTACTGTGAGGAGGCGGGGCTGGACGGCATGGGGATACAACTGACTTATGCCGATTTTGACAGCGGTGAAATCAAGCGCTTTAAAAAAGCGTACGATTGCTCGGCGTTGGCGGCTTTTTTTGACGAGACAGTTGAGCGCTATAAAAAATGGGTAGTTTTTAAAGCAGAGTGGCTGAAGCGTCGAAATGACAGCACAGCCGCCCTGACGTTCCCTTTTGAAACGTACCGGACGGGTCAGCGCGCACTGGCAGTCTCTGTTTTTAACGCCATAAAAGACGAGGGCGTCCAGTTTGTGCAGGCGGCGACGGGGACGGGGAAAACCATCAGTACGTTGTTTCCCGCACTGAAGAGCATCGGCGAAGGCGCTGTGGATAAAATCTTTTACCTGACGGCAAAAGCCATTGCCAAGGGCGTTGCAGAAGAAGCGCTGGAGCGGATGCGTCGACACGCACAGACGCTTAGCGTGAAAAGCTTGACGCTCACGGCAAAAGACAAAGTCTGCCTCAACGATGAGGTGGCGTGTTTTCCCGAAAAATGCCCTTACGCAAAGGGACATTACGACAGGACACTCGACGCGCTCTGGGCCATAATCAACAATGAAGACCACATCGACCGGACGATTCTTTGTGATTATGCGGAGAAGTACCGCGTGTGTCCCTACGAATTTTCTCTCGACGTTTCGCTCTATGTGGATGTCATTATTTGCGATTACAACTATGTGTTTGACCCGCGTGTTTACTTGAGGCGTTTTTTCGATGTCATCGGCGAGGCGTACGTTTTTCTCGTGGACGAGGCGCACAATCTCGTCGACAGGGCGCGTACCATGTATTCCGCATCGCTCGAAAAGCGTAAATTCACAACACTTATAAAAAACATTCCGGAAAGAGACAAGGCCCTTAAAACGATTTTAAACGGGGTCAATCGGTTGCTCCTAGAAGAACGGCGACGTTGTGATGACGACGGGGTGTACGTCAGTCCATACCCGCCTGAGGCTCTTTATGAGGGGCTGAAGCGGCGCACGGCTAAATATGAAAAGTGGCTTTCGGATTCGCAGCAGTCGCCGGTACACGAAGCGGCGTTGGACCTCTACTTTGACTGGCTCTCTTACATGCGTGCCTTCGAGCTTTACAACGACAGCTACTTGTCGTACATTGTAAACGGCGATACCCCGGACACGGTGTACAAGCTTTTTTGCGTACAGCCGGCCTCTATTCTCGAGACGTATGTGGCCAATGCCCGAGCGTGTATTTTCTTTTCGGCAACGCTGTCGCCAATTGATTATTACCGCGATATGTTGTATTCGAAGTCTGAGAAAAGACCCCTCGATGTGCCGTCGCCTTTTCCGCCATCCAATCAGATGATCGGCTATATTACCGATGTGTCGGTAAAGTATCAAGATCGAGACCAATCGCTCTTAAAGGTGTGTCGCTACATATATGAAATGGTGCGTGCCAAGAAGGGCAACTACATGGTTTTCTTCCCGTCGTACCGTTTTATGCGCGATTGTTTTAACGCCTATGAACAGCTGTACCCCGACGGACAGGAACTTATCTGTCAAGAGCGCGAGTTTACAGAAGCCGACCGTGCGGCGTTTTTAAAGTGTTTTGACACAGCAGACCCCCGTACCGAATCGTTGCTTTCCTTTGTGGTAATGGGGAGCCACTTCTCCGAAGGTGTCGACTTACACGGTGAACAGTTAATCGGCGTGATGGTCGTCGGCGTGGGACTGCCTATGTTTAATTTCGAAAGCGATCTCATCAAAGCGTATTTCGACGAGCGAACCGGATGCGGATTTGAGTTCGCCTACCAGTTCCCCGCCGTTAACAAAGTCATGCAAAGTGCAGGGCGCGTCATACGAACAGCAAGCGATAAAGGCGTGGTTCTGTTGCTCGACAGTCGGTATGCCGGTGGTGCTTACAGGCGGTTTTACCCGCGGTCTTGGGGACAACTGAAACTTCACGACGGAAATATGGCGACACAGCTTGAGGCGTTTTGGTCGTCAGACGGTTCGGCTAAAAAATAAACCGCACAGGCGTCTACTGTACGGTCTCGTTGAGATTTAATTTAAAATGCTGAATCGTCACAGGAGCTTTTAACGCCGCAAGAGGCGGTGTAGACCACCCGCTTCTAATCGTAAATGATACAGAGCATGCGTAGCGGTATCGGTTAGAGGGGGTTGCCGAGGTAGTCTTTGTCGATGTTTTCTTGAACAAAGGCCAGAAGCGCCTCTGGGTCGTCGAGGTGGGAACAGACGTATTCGATAGCCCTTGTGGCGGCGTCGATCCCCTCTAGAAAAGCGGCTTTGTAGAGCGGGTAATCCCAAGAGCGCGTCACGGTTTCGAGATCTTTTGTGTAGCGGATGCCCTTGATATCGTAACCGAGTTTGTCTGCGATGCGCGTTTTAAACGGTACTTTTCCGACGATGTCGTGTACGAGAAGCCACTGGACGATTCTGAAGTCTTTATCGATGCGCGCAAGTGTTTTGTCGTCGATGGTCTCCTCGTAAAGGTCTTCAAAGAGGTGGCGGATAAAATCGCCGAATGCAGCGGGCATCTCTTTTTTCTTGGGGTGCAGCTGTTTGATTTTTGAGCGGTTAATGGGATGCGCTTTAAAATCGGCAATGGTTTTGGCGTCGAGTGCCATTTCCACAACTTTGTGCGAGCGGCTGTCCGGTCCCCATTTGCAGATGAGCGGGTGACAGTGGGCGTCCATAAAGTAGTGGGATAAAAAACCGAGTACATAGGCGACCAGCTGCGGGTGCGGCGTTTCACTAATGTAGATGAGCATGCTTTCAAAGAGCTCTTTGACCCCTTCTGTGTGGAGGCTGTTCCCCAGTTTGCTGTAGCGCTTCTTGCTAAACAGATTGGTCTTGTTGAGGTAATAGAAAATATCGGGGCCTTGAGCGCCGAGTAGGTAAAATTTATAGTCTGTTGGACTGAACGTGTCGGCTGAGAGCGTTGAGTTGACATATGCTGTTTCCGCGGCAAGGCGGTGAGACCAGAAATCCGGCATGTTAATCCTCCTTTAAATCTGCTGTTGCAGACGAGTTAAAAATCCATGCGGTCTGCAAAGGCGTTGTGTGGTATTATTATATCAGATAATCGCATAGGCGTTGAAAGGAATTCAAATGACACTTGATGAATTGTATAAGAAAATTTTTTATGGGGATACCCTCATTGGAGCTGTTTTAAGCGGGGTTGTCAAAAAGTCTGAAAAAACCTATCAAAAGTTGACGATCAAGCCGGTTTTAATTAAATCAGAACGGGTCTACCAGCTGACATACCACTACGATAAAAAAGTCTTACACGACAACCTAACGGCAGAAGTGGCCATGGCAGAAGTGTCGACGCAGATGGGCACCTACTTCAAGCAGGCGGTGTTTTTTACTGCGTCGGCAGACTATCAGGTCCTCGTCAGCAAGAAGGGCAAGGTAAAAATCATCGAGCAGCCGCCGAGCAAACAAGCGTCGACATTGGCCCACAACCGTAAAAAACAGTATGTGATAGAAGAAGGACAGGTGTGCGACTTTATGGTACACCTGGGCATTATGTCTGAAGACGGCAGGGTGCATCCCAAAAGCTACGACAAGTTTAGGCAGCTCAACAAATACCTCGAGTTTGTCAAAGACAGTTTGGGAGCGTTTGATAAGGCGGCGCCTCTGACCATTGTGGATTTTGGTTGCGGCAAGGCTTACTTGACCTTTGCGCTGTATTATTACCTCGTAAAGCAGTGCGGCTACCGTGCGACCATCATCGGTCTCGATCTCAAAGAGGACGTCATCGCATTTTGCAACGAGACGGCAAAGGCTTTGAAGTACGAAGGGCTTCAATTTGAAGTCGGCGATATTGCCAAGTACCGTGCAAATGGTCCTATCGACATGGTGGTCTCACTACATGCCTGCGATACGGCGACCGATGCCGCGCTTATTAAAGCTGTGGGCTGGCAGGCCAAAGTCATTTTTGCTGTACCGTGTTGCCAACACGAACTGTTTTCTACTATAAAGCACGATGCACTTGCGCCCATGCTCGAGTACGGCGTTCAGCGAGATAAGTTTACCGCACTTTTGACAGATACCCTCAGAGCATCGGCGCTGAAAGCCGTCGGTTATCACGTGCAGGTGCTGGAGTTTATCGACATGGTACACACCCCTAAAAATGTGCTCATTCGCGCTTATTTAAAAGGGACAAAACCCCAGCGCGACGTCGAGGCACTGGCGGCCTACAATAAGCTCAAGTCGGAATTTTCCGTAGTCTCTAGCATCGATCCTTTGGTTGACATGACAGAAGTCGAATGATTTTCTTGATTTATGGCTAATTATTCGTTATTTTGTTGACTTTTGAAAGGGCCTTTGGTAATATGGTTGTGGCTAATTAGGATATGTGTTTAATGTCATTTATATAATAGAGAGGTGAATTTATGTCAACAGTAGTTATTTTAGGCGCCCAGTGGGGCGACGAAGGCAAAGGAAAGATGATCGATTACTTTGCGAGTAATGCCGATGTCGTTGTTAGAGGCCAAGGTGGCAACAACGCAGGACACTCGGTGGTCGTTGGCGATAACAAATACGCACTGCACTTGATTCCGTCAGGGATCTTAAATCCCAAAGCGGTAAACGTCATTGGCAACGGTGTCGTATTTGACCCAGAAGGTTTTTTAAAGGAAATTGAAGGTCTTAAAGCAAAGGGCATCGACGTTACTTCTATCCGCGTTTCAGATAGAGCGCATGTGGTGTTGCCTTATCACAAGGTTCTCGACCGCTTGGCAGAAGAGCGTAGAGGCGATGCTAAAATTGGGACGACTCAAAAGGGCATCGGCCCTTGTTACATGGATAAAGTGGAGCGCAGCGGCATTCGAATCTGCGATTTCATCAACCCGTCTATTTTCGAGCCTCTTTTGAGAGCGCGCGTTCAAGATAAAAATGAGATTATTGAAAAAATATATGGTGGCGAGCCGTTGGACGAAGAGGCAATGGTGCGCACTTATATGGCGTATGCGGAGCAGGTGAAACCATTTGTCACCGATACCACTGTGGTGGTATACGACGCCCTTAGAGCAGGGAAAAAAGTGTTGCTCGAAGGCGCTCAAGGTACCTTGCTCGACTTGGACTACGGAACGTACCCGTTTGTCACCAGTTCTCACCCGACATCAGGCGGTTTCACAATCGGTTCGGGGATTGGTCCAAACGAAATCGGAGAAGTTATTGGGATTACAAAGGCGTACACGACGCGTGTAGGCGAAGGCCCGTTTGTTACGGAGTTGAACAATCCGATTGGCGATAAGATTCGCGTTCAGGGCAATGAGTTTGGGACGACGACAGGGCGTCCGAGACGTTGCGGATGGTTAGACGCCGTTATGGTCAACTACTCGAAGCGCGTCAACGGCATGACGTGTATCGCCTTGATGCTTCTCGACGTCTTAACGGGTTTTGACGAGCTTAAAATCTGTAAAGCGTATGAACTCGACGGCGAGTTGATTCACCATTTCCCTGCGAGTTTAGAGGATTTGGCGAGATGTAAGCCGGTGTACGAAACCATCGAAGGGTGGCAAGAAGACATTACCGGGTGCGAGACGTTTGATGCGCTCCCTGAGAACGCCAAGCGTTATATCGAACGTATTGAGGCATTGGTGGGCATTCCTGTAAAAGTGGTGTCTGTCGGCCCTAAGCGTTCTCAAACCATCGTAAGAGATTTGTCGTTTTAGCGAATGACGTAAAAAAACCCCCTCTTTTTTTAAAAGGAGGGGGTTTCGTAGTGTGAGGGGGTTACGTCTCCCAGCGCACATCGGGACCGTAGAACTTAACGAGTTGATAGTGCCCTTTAATGCGGGAGTCGATGCGGTCGTTGTAGAACGTGGCGATTTCGGACAACTTGATGTTGGTCGATATCAGCGTGCTCTTTTCGTTGAGAATCCGCGTGTTGATAATGTTGTAAAACTCACTGATGGTGAAGGTGTTGGCACTTTCCGTGCCGAGGTCGTCGATAATGAGCAGGTCGGCGTTGAACAGTTGCTCGTACGCCAATTGAACGATGGGGTTGCTCTTGTCGGTGAAGGTCTTTTTTTCAATGAGCTGGATAATGGTGAACGGCGTCTGATAGATGACCGAGAACCCTTCGTCGAGGAGTGACTTGGCGATGCAGTTGCACAGGTAGGTCTTGCCCAAACCGCTGGCGCCGAAGAACATCATGTTGCGATTTGAGGGGAACGTGCCTACAAACTCTTCTGCGATGTTCAGAATGTGCTTCATGTTTTCGCGCTGTGAGTGCTTCTCTCTAGGGTGTGGTGCATCTGAAAAAACGTCAAGATTAAACTTTTCAAAGTTTTGCTTTTCCAGCTGGGTTTTGATATTGGACATCTCGTACCCGAGGTCGATGAGCTTCTGATTGAAGCACGTGCAACGCTTTTTATTTTCTGTGAAGCCCGTGTCCTGACACTTTTGACAGGTGTAGCGGATCTCCAGTGCGTCTACGGGAATGCCATTGTCCAGCATCAACCGCGCTTTTTCTTTTTTGAGCATGTCCAGCGTCTGTTCCAGTTCCACGAGCATAATCTTCGTCTGTGCCGGGTTCTTTAGAATCGCTTTGGAAATCTCCATACCGATTTTGCCCATTTGATGTTCAATTTCCGCGAGCTTCGGATACGCTTCGTAAAGTGCGCGTTTGCGCTCTTTTTGTTCTAGTTTATTGAGCGTCTGCTGTCTTTTGTAAGTTTCAAGAATATCTTTAATCGTCTTGTCCATCATCGTGATTTCTCCTGTTCGCATCACCGCTTATTAAGCAGCAGTTCCTCGAGTTCTTCTTCTGAATAAGAGCGTTCTTTCTCTATTGTGAACTGTTTTTTCGAGTTTTTCTTTGCGGGGGCACTTTTGCCGGCTTGCTGCTTTTCAAATGCTTCAACTGTGTGAATGCCCGCTTCGTGCAGCGATGCAAAAGCCTTTTTCAAGTAGTTGAGGTTGAGGTTGCTGTTGCGTTTGGAAAAGTGTACAATAAACGCGTAAAGGGTCTCCGGTTCGAAGCCGTATTCGTCTATCCAGTAATCGATGGTTTCCTTTTCGGCGACATTGGCCATTCTAAAGGACAGCCCCATACACTTCATCACTTCTTTGTAGACTTGGTGCCGGGCATCGGTTGCTTTGAGATGCGCCTCTATGGCAGGGAGTGTGGTGAGCTGTGCCTTCATCCAGTCGACTAGAAGTTTTTTGACAGCTTTCATGCTTCGGATATTGCGCTCTCTATAACAGACGGCAATCGCTTTGAGAACGATGGTCTCGTCTTTGTAGTAGTGGTCGTAAAAATCGCCGATTTCACGGTACTCGGCGTGTGAAAGCGGATGGCCAATCAGGTGCTCTGCTTCTTTTGCGAGACGCATGTAGCTATGGTTGGGTTTCGGTGCAGTCTTTTTAGGCGGTTGAGCAGATGCCTTCGACACATAGTTGTTTTGAATGTAGAGATCTCTCAGTGAGAGAAACTCCACGTCGAAAGATTTGCCGTCTTCGGCGTAGTGTTTTTTAACGGCGCCGACAGATTCCCAATAACGCCACGCTTCGACGATATCTGTAAGGGGCATCCCCAGTTGCTGAGCGAGTCGAACATTATCCAAACGACCGCCGTCTTCATTTGACTGAGAAAACATGAGGCCCATCAAGTAAACTTTGACATAGTTGCCGCTGGCAGAAGGCATAAAGTCGGATACAAAGATGTTTTCAATATGCAGTTCTCCTAAATCGAAGACCGGTGTTCGTTGATAAAAAGCCATGGTGAGTACCTCTTTTCTAAAATAAGTGATAACGTTTCTATTATAGCATTTTTAAGTCGGGGAAACCAGCGGTCGTAAGAGGTGCTTTTTCCGGCGGCGTTTCCCAGGGCTTCAATTGGATGGTAGCGTCTGGAAAATGACGTCGTCGAGTCCGTGTCCGTCAAAAGTGATACATCAAACGGCCTTCGTGACAGTTTTTATTCATATTTTTTTAAAATATTTTTTTTACAATATCCCGTGGGTCGATAGACCTATAAGACACGATATGTAGTTTATTGTTGTAAGAATAGGCCTCAAAAACCGTTGAATTTGAAAAAAAAATTTAATAAAAGAGAAACCTGTGCTATAATAAAATAGGTGTTTTAGCTTAAAGGAATAAAAAAAACCATTTTTAAGGCCACACAGAAGGAGTATAGAATGGGGCAAAAGAACAGAAAACTTTATAAGAAACCCAGTGCTAAATACTATGTAAAGGGCGATGGACGCGTAGAGAGAAAGATTAAGATATCAGACGTCACGGTAAAAGCAGTTGCGCTTGTGTTCTACCCTTTTTACTTAGCGGTATCCGGCACGGGGAAACTCGTTAAAGGCATGAAAGCAAAATTAAAAGGCAACACTGATTATACAAAACAGACAAAAACAACAACACAATTTGACAATACACCAGGGAAATTTCAGCAGTTCAAGTCTTTTATCGGCCGCACTTTTGAAAAGGTGACGCCGTTTGTCAAGAAGCAGAAATGGGCAGTGGCAGGCGTAGCGGCTTTGGCCGTTGTCACGGGAGCAAGTGCTTATGTCTTGTTGAACGCGGAAGAAACGCCTGTGGAAACGGCGGCAGCACCAAAAGCACACGCCATAAGTGCTGCGGATTTACAGCCAAAATCCCTTAAAGAGGATGCGGCGATAACCGGACAGGCGCCACCGGCGGCATTGGCTGAAGAAACGGTTAAAATGCCGGAGTTGATGGTTAAATCAGCGGCTTCTGCAAGGGTGTATGCGCTTGCGGTCAACGGTAACGACATCGCCTTTTTCAAATCGGAAGAAGAAGCCAACGCATTGCTTGAGACCTTGAAAAAAGAGTATGCGCCAAGTGCTGAAGAGACTGGGCGAGAAGTGGTGGACACTTTCTTTTATGAAGATGTCACTGTAAATGAAAAATTTGTAGACATTATGGACTTCGAAGGCTACGATGCCGTTGAAGACGCTTTAACTTTTGTAAAGAACGGTTCGCGTGAAAAACGCGTACACGTCGTTGAAAAAGGGGAGAACTACTGGACCATCGCCAACTACTACGGCATTGCACCGGCAGACCTTGAAGCGGCGAACCCTACAATTAAGCCGGAACGCTTAATGATCGGTATGGAAATCAACTTAGTAGTTCCGAAACCTTTCATCACCGTATGTACTGTGGAACGCGCCACGTTTACAGACCAGATTCCTTTTGAGGTCGTATACGAAGACAACAGCAATCTTTTCAAAGGTGAGCAGCGGACAAAAGTCAACGGTGCCTACGGAGAACGCGTTGTCACGGCAGAAGTCACGAAGCAAAACGGTCGTGAGATTTCAAGAAAGACACTTTCAGAAGACGTGAAATCGGAACCGCAGACGAAAGTCGTCTACAAGGGAACGAAGAACCCACCGCCAAGAGTGGGATCGGGTATTTTAATTAGACCGGTTTCAGGGGGACCAATTACCTCGCCGTTCGGCCCTAGGGGCAGAGGTCGACACCTCGGTATCGACATCGGCGTTAGAAGCGGGACACCTGTCAAGGCCGCAGATGGCGGTACCGTGGTATTTGCAGGTTGGGGTGATGGTTATGGCTATCACGTCATCATCGACCACGGCGGCAACATGAAAACCGTATACGCACACAACAGCAAATTGCTCGTTAAAACGGGACAGCGCGTCCATCAAGGTCAAACGGTTTCTTATTCGGGCAATACAGGTAACAGTTATGGCGCTCATCTTCATTTTGAAGTCAGAATCAACGGCGTCTATAAAAATCCAGCCAATTATGTTAATTTTTAGCGAGTAGATGTTACTCGCTTTTTTTCTATGGCGTATTTAGCGATGAGCAGGTGGGGAATAGCGATTCTATCGCATTTTCATATGTGTACAAGGAGGCTAGTGCTGTGAACAAGAAGATTTTAGTGGTAGATGATGAAAAACCGATTTCAGATATTATAAAATTTAATTTGGTTAAAGAGGGGTTTGATGTAGAGACCGGATTTGACGGTGAAGAAGCGCTCAAGAAAGTCTATCAGTATCAGCCGGATTTGGTGCTTCTCGATGTCATGCTGCCGAAACTCGACGGCTTTCAAGTTTGCCGTAAAATCAGAGAAAGCTTTAAAATGCCAATCATTATGCTGACGGCAAAGGAAGAAGAAGTCGATAAAGTATTGGGCTTTGAACTCGGTGCCGACGACTACATCACCAAGCCCTTCGGCATGCGGGAACTCGTGGCGCGCGTCAAGGCGAACTTGAGGCGAATGGAGCTTGTGGACGACGGTACAGGTGGTGCAGGTGGACACGTTGTGGTTACGGAGCATTTGACCATTGATTTGGACCGGTACGAAGTCACAAAAAACGGTGAAGTCATCGAACTCACACTTCGCGAGTTTGAACTCTTAAAATTCTTGGCGACACAGGCCAATCAGATTTTTACGCGTGAGCAACTCCTGAAAGACGTCTGGGGTTATGAGTACTTTGGCGATATCCGAACGGTGGATGTAACGGTAAGACGCCTCAGGGAGAAGATTGAGCTCGATTCCAGTGATCCGACTTATATCATGACCAAGAGAGGCGTTGGCTATTATTTCAAGAAATAACATGGAGGCCACATGTTTAAGAGTATACGCGTACGCTTTACACTGATATTTTTTGTTTTGGTTTTTATCGCCATGGTGCTCGCAGGGGTCTTTATCATTTTCGCCTTTGAAGAACACAACCACGAAGTGGTGAGCAAGCGCCTAGACGAAATTGCTGAAATCATTACATTTGAACTCGACAAACTCGGCGATACATCGTTGGTGGAAGGACAAGTGCTGGTACAGGAAATAATCGACAAACACGCCGCCATCGGTCTCAGAGAAGAAATTTATATCGTGGATCAAGCGGAGCAAAAGATTATAGCCAGCAGTACCAGCCACGTAGGGCGGTCGATTTCAGAGGTCGTCGAGAATTTACTCGTCGTCAAGGGGTTTTTAGGTGAAACACTTGAGGAGAATTTTGAGCTGCCCAATAAGGTGCGAACCAAGGATAAGGTGTATCCGCTTTATAAGTCCGGTGAGCAAATAGGGATTCTCTATTTGCGCTATGATTTAAGCGATATTTACGAGACGCTGTCCAGAGCGCGTACCATTATTTATCAAGCGGTGTTGATGTCTCTCGGCGCGACGCTTCTCATCGGTGCCGTGCTGTCCAAGCGCATTACCGACCCTATCAACGAAGTAACGGCAAAGGCCAGTTTGCTCGCTGAAGGGGACTTCAGCCAGTTGGTAGAGGTGCGTTCTGACGATGAAATCGGCGCTCTTTCTAAAACGTTTAACTTTTTGTCACTTGAACTCAAAAAGTCCGTTGGAGAGATTTCACAAGAAAAAAGTAAACTCGAAGCTATTGTCAATTACATGGAAGACGGCCTCATCGCCATCAATGCGGAGGGGGAAGTGATTCACTCGAATCCGAAGGCCTTAAAGCTGTTGACCACAGATGGTGCCTTTGACGAAGACCTCATTGGCGATTTGCTCTCTATATACAGCTCCGGTAAGCTTTCAGAAGGTAATGGGTCTAAGAGCATCACGTATCACGGAAAGACCATACGCGTGAATTTTGCCCCATTTTTAGACGAACTCTCTAACAAAGTGGGGGTTGTTTTTGTCTTTCAAGACATCACAGAAGAAGAAAAGTTGGACCATATGCGTCGTGAATTTGTGGCGAATGTTTCTCATGAACTGAAAACACCTTTAACCAGTATAAAGAGTTATACAGAAACGCTTTTGGAAGGTGGCGTGGACGACGGCGAGATGCAGCGTTCTTTTCTGAATGTGGTCAATTCCGAAGCCGACCGCATGGCGCGCCTAGTAAAAGATTTGCTGGAACTCAGTAACTTTGATGCCGATACCATTAAACTGCGTCCTGAGCGGGCTGATGTAAAGGCCCTGATAGAGATGTGCATTACCAAAGTGAAAATGACAGCAGACCAAAAGCGCATTGAAATCGTCAAGCACTATTATGATGATATCACATTTGCCGATCTCGACAGCGATAAAATTGAGCAGTTGGTCCTCAATATCCTATCCAATGCCATTAAATACACCGACGAGGGGGGCTGTGTACGAGTTGAACTGAGAGCCGGACACGATGTCGGACATTATGAAGTCGTTATAGAGGACTCGGGAATGGGGATTCCAGCAGAGGATCTCGAGCGCATATTCGATCGATTTTACAGAGTAGACAAAGCTAGGTCCAGAGCCCTAGGCGGTACCGGACTCGGTTTGTCGATTGCCAAGGAAATTGTTGAAGCACACGGCGGTAAAATTGCCATTGATTCGGAAGTTGACGTTGGGACAAAAGTCGTTATTATGTTGCCGCTTGAACAGAAGCGCTTGTCATGACATTTTAAATACGCCGTAATGGCGTCGTAATGTGTCTGTAACAAAAAAAGTGTATACTATGTATAGGAAAATCATAGGTTTATTTTCCTATATTAATTTTGAGGAGACGAGAAGACTATGGTTCGTAAAAGTCTTGGTTTATTGCTCGTTGTGCTCATCATTTTGACTTTTCCGGTAGCTTGGGGAAGTACGATTACAAGTGATGAGATCATCGTAGCAGAGCCTATTAAAAGTAAATTGTCAAACGACAAATCCCAATTTTTAATTGTCAATGTAACGAATGCTGCCATTGACGAAGCTCCTATTGACTTTTCATTGGTGAAAGTTGAGGAAAAATTGCCGTTTGCAAAAGAAATTGAAGAGGGCTTAAACGTCTCTGTCATGTCGCTGACGAAGCGTTCGACACATGTAGACGGCCTTACGCCGAAACGCACTTTTGCCGCTGCCAGTGGTTATTCTGACCGCTATCAGGAGGAGACAAAGCTGATTAATCGCTTCTTTGAACTTAAAGATAAATTGACCAAAGTCAACAAGAACATCAAAGTCTATGGGGAAGGCCAAACCTTTTCACGCTACTTAAATGCAGAGGAAGCCAAAATGGATTTAAGCCTTGAAGCCTTTGTACTCTATGAGAAGTGGAGTGCAGCTCAGCAGTCGAGAAAAGCGATTTTATCTGAGCTCTCAGGTGTTCAAAGCAAGTATATGCAGTTGTTTGAGCGAGAAGTATTAAGTGGTGAAATCAGTAGCCCTAGTTACTTTGAAGAAATCGGTAAGTTGGACAATGGGCAATACAGTTTGCGCTTTTTTGACGGAAGTTCGAAACTCGTGAAGGAAACGCAATTTGACGTAATAGAAATGGAAGCGTCTGCAGCGCCTGTGCTGCCGGTAAGTATTACAAAATAGAGGTGAACGCATGAAAGCCCAAAAAGAACTCTTCAAGAGCATGATGTTGGTAACATTGCTTGTGTCTGCGTTCTTTATGTCTCAGGCCATCTTTTATGATGATGCGTTTGCACAAAGTCAATCGACCGGCGGCGATGCGGTCGATTCCAAGATTATAAGTGCTTATATGATCCCCCAAAGTTTTTATATCAGCTTTGGGGGTATGTCGTATACAAAGGTTTACGGTCTGGACAGACAAGAAACAATATGGGGTGAAGTAAGGCCGGTACTGCTCGGTGCGCTTTCTAAGAACCCCTCGGTGACGCCAATCGATCAGGCGGCCTATGTAGAGGCCTTTAAAAGCGAGAGTCTTTTGATTAAAATGCCCATGGCTTTTTCCGCAAAAGACTTGTTTTCTGTTTTAACAAATGTAGATGCTTCCCAGTTGGCTTATGACGGCACCATACGAGAAGTGTTGATGCTCTCTGGTGAGCCGAATAAACTCTACCTGTATGACGGTGTCAGCGGCTATTTCAGACTGGACTTTGAAGTGCCGATTCACGATGTGCGCCAAGTGGTGGACTCTGTAAAAACAGCAGAATACGTCGAGTACCGGACGATATCGGATCGCTTTAGCTTAGAGCAGACGGTAAGTGCTGAATACAATCAGAAAAACTACGTCTTAGTCCCTTTTGAGTACAAGCGCGTGGTTCCCATGTTTCAGATTACGCCACCCAATGAAGCACAGAAGACTTCTGGAATCGTCGACACCCTCTTCGGTGCTCAGATGAATTTCGTAAAAGAGTTGACGGATGTCAACGGTTCAAAGATTTATATGTACGGGTACGGCGAGCGTATTTTAACACTTGCTCCCGACGGGACCTTAGTGTACAAAGCGCAGTATCAGCCCACAGAAGCGACACCGATGACGTTTAAAGGGGCGGTTAACCGCGCTATTGCTGCGCTTGAGCGCTTTAATGTAGATACCTACGGCCTCTATTTAAGCGGTGTAGAACAGGATCCCGATGACAGTGCACTGTACTCGGTGTACTTTGGTTACCATATCGGGCGCTACAAACTGGTGGACAGTCCTGTTAAGCAACAGCCCATTGTCGTCAAAGTAAAGGACAATCAAGTGCTGGAGTTTACCAACAATATCCGTTCTATGAATTTAATGCCGAGTTATACTGGTGTCACGGAAATGTTCAGAGTGGACAAGAGTCTTGAAAAAAATTCGCTGGAGGTGACGACGTATTACCTTCAGGATCGAAACATCTACGCTTCCAATGAAGAAGCTTCTAAGTATTTCTTTGAAATACAAAGTGAAATTCGCGCAATTGACATGCGCTATTACGAGGTTGCCCTTGACGGCGGCGTCTACTTTAAACCGGTTTGGCAAGTGGATATTGCAGGGCGCCTGTATCTGTTTGATGCGTATGAAGGCACATTGCTGAAGACGTTTAAAAATTAAAAAGCAGGAGTGTGAGATGGATTGGCCGAAAATTAAAACGGTGTTGCTGGTGTTGCTGGTGTTCACCAATGTCATTTTGGCAGTAATGCTGATACAAAGTCATTACAATTTTAATGTGCTTGGCGATAAAAAGATTGAAGAAATCAAGGCTTTTTATGCGGAAAACGGCATGAAAATTCTGGATGAACGCTTGACATTTCCAAGCAACATCAATGCGGTGCGTCTCAATTTCGAGTCGTACGACTTCGGTGAAAGCACTTTAAAACAGAACAAGCTGTTTGATATGGATAAACTCAAAACCTATTTCAGCCCTAAACAGCAACGGGTTTCAACAAGTGACACTTTTATCATTTCAGATACTGGGAAATGGCATAGAAAGACGAAAGGGCACGTGTACGAGGCCGATTCACACGATGTCGATGCCGTTGAGGCGCAGTTTGAAATCGTGCGAGCGTTTATGAAGCAAACAGATTTTAAACTGGAGTTTACACCGGTTTCAATGATGACTGAGGCAAACACTGTTGTGATTGAGGCGAAACAGAGCACACAGGGTATTTTAATTGAAGAAGTAACGGCTTATTTTTGGGTGCAAAATGACCGAGTTGTTTCGTTTAAACTTTCAAAACCTGCAAAGATAACGAATGATTATCTGAGGAGTTATGATATAATTACAATAGACTTAGCGCTTTACCGAGGGATTCATCTGTTTAAAAGGAAAGAGGATATCGTCGACATCGCTTTGGTGTATCGATTGAACAATTCAGATTTGACAGATACGATTGTCTCCGGAGAAGCTTTACCTTACTACCGTATTAAAACAACGAGTGGCGCTGTCTACTTCTTTGAAGCGGTGGAATCATAAATTTAGGAAGAGGGTAGTGCATGCTGTTATCATTTTGTTCACTGGCGAGTGGAAGCTCCGGAAATTGTCAGCTCGTAGGCTCTGAGCGGACGAAGCTGCTGGTGGATGCAGGCATGAGTGGGCGGTACATTAAGACGTCCCTTGAAAATATAAACGTCGATATCAACGAGGTCAGCGGTATCTTATTGACCCATGAACACACCGACCACATTTCAGGGTTGGGGGTGCTGATGCGTCGACACAAGTTGCCGCTTTACATCACTTCTAAGACGTGGTCGGCTGTAAAAGATAAAATCGGCCAAGTCGACGCTTCCTTGGTGCATGTGTACGATAAAATCGACGGACTGGAAATCGGCGATTTATGGGTGGAGAGCGTCAGCGTTAAGCACGATGCCATCGACCCTTTGTGTTACACATTTACAAAAGGAAACTCTAAAATGGGCATTGCAACGGATTTGGGGACAATTGACAATGCAGTTATCGATACGTTTAAGACGTGTGATTTGGTCATGGTGGAGTCCAATCACGATGAAATGATGCTCAAAACGGGGGGATACCCCTATGCGCTCAAGCAGAGGATCCTCTCGGATTCCGGTCATCTCAGCAATGAAGACGCCGGCTATATATCGAGAGAACTCATTGCCTACGGCAAGACGAAACATTTGCTTTTAGCACATCTGAGCAAAGAAAATAATTTTCCGGATCTTGCATACGAGACCGTTCGGAGTATTTTAGAAGCCGATGGCATTCAAGTGGGAAAAGACATCGTTTTGGATTTGACTTATAGGGATCGTGTTGGGAAACTGTATCAGTTGAAAAAATAAATTTTCTAAATGGAAGTGAGAAGAACTTTGAAGAAAATTGCCCTAATGATAAGTTTTTTACTCGTCATCGTATCCTGTCTACCGGCTGCTTATGCTGAAGAGACGCTTACAGATGCGATTGTAAAGGAGATAATAGAGTACAATTTGCCCGGTGCTGTGGTCGCCGTTCAAACACAAAATACATTGGCGTATTTGGAGGCGTTTGGAAAATCCAATTCGACACTGGAAGAAAGTATGGAGACGGATACGGCAATTCAGACCGGTTCGATTTCCAGAGTGTTCACCGCTTATGCGCTGATGCAGCTTTTAGATGAGAAAGGCATAGATCTCGGCACCTCAATTGAAGCGTACCTACCAAAAGACATAAAAGGCAAGGCGGTGTTTTCAGATTTAACGTTTTACAATGTTTTAATGCATACCACAGGTATTCCGTCTCTCAAGGCCAATTCGGCCATAAAGGCATCGCCTTTTGACCCGCCGCGTTTGGCGTTTGGGCAGGCGGCAACCGACTTTTTAGGTGCCTATGACCATACGCGGCAAATGCCGGCAGACACCTACATGATGCCGTCCAACGTCAACAGCATTTTAGCCGGTGTTCTCATTGAAAACCTTTCAGGTGAAACGTTTGAACGGTATATGGCAAACGACGTTTTTAGGCGAATCGGTATGCTGGATTCAGCTAAGCTCATCAGTGGAGCAGTTCCTGAAAAAAAAGCGGTCAACTACAACGTCTTCGGAGGAGGCTTGACTGAAGCGACACCTTTTAAATCGAAATACATTGCTTCAGACGACTTGTTGACGACGGGAGATGACATGGCCAAGTTCATCGCCCATCAATCGGCTGTACTGGAAAGGTTGTTTTCGGTAAAGGCACAAAATACGGCTGGGTCCATAGGTCGAAGCGCCGGATTTTCCATGACCGATTACAAAGGGTTGCAAATCTATATACAAGACGGTGGTGTACCAGGTGCCAACGCGCGCCTCGTCTTTATACCGTCTCATCAATTTGCGTTGTTTATCTACTACAACAGTGACAACTTAAAGGCGAAAGACGCCATTATGGACTCGGTTTTAGCGCATTATTTACCTCTGGACAACAGCGCTGAAAAAAGAGAGCCCTATCCGCACGATGGCCTCGAGAAGTTTGAAGGGGTTTATACGCCTTTAAATGCTTCTATGGAAACTGTAGAGCGCTTGACGCATATTATTCATCAAATCCGAATACAGGCGGATTCAGAGGGGCTGCTCGTCGATGAGAAGCGCTTTATCCCCTTGTCGGAGACGGTGTTTTTTAGTCCTGAAGACCATCAAATCATCGAGTTTAAGACAGAGGCAGACGGCAAGCTCTCCTATCTGATAAACGGCAATCAAGTGTACAAACACGCTTCTATTTTTCAGAGCTTTTTTATAGAAGCCCTAATGCTGGGATTTGCTTTTTTTATCAATATTGTCGCTTTACTTATTGTTCTAATCAAATGGTCTGATATGAAGTTACACCGCGTTCACGATACGCCACGCTATATTCTACTCGTACATACTGTTTTGACGACGGTGTTGATGAGTCTTATTGTCGTCGTTTCAATGCAGTACAATTACTGGGACGTTATCTATGACCAAACGTCCAGTTTGGTGTGGATCAAATGGCTTGGGTGGCTGAGTCTGCTCCTAGTCATTCCGACATACTTGGTACTGAAACGCACGAAGGAAGATTTTAGGTGGTCCAGTGGCAGGCGGTTGATTTTTAATGTTCAATGGGTGATGGGCATTCTGATTTTTATTTGGTTGCTCAGGTACCAACTCGTTTAAAGAGAGAGGGTGCCGTTGCAAGTCTAAGACAATAGACGGGCAACGGCACCCTTTTTAAGTAGGTGTGGACAGTATGATACAATGTGGATAAACTGTTGGTAAGTCATGAATTATCCACAGTTTTGGTCTCTTCTTGTTGAATAAAATCTAATAACTGTTCTGAGAGTTTCTTCTTGATGACACTTTCTATTGAAAACACTAGCATGAGGTGTTTGGCGTCATCCACAGTGAGTTTTTCCACAAGTTCTGTGGGAAGTGTTTCGTTAACGGTGTCGTACTGCTTGCAGAAACGTCGGTAAGCGTCGCCGTCAGCTTTCAAAGACGTTAAGAGGGCGTGGGCATCGGCGATTGAGAAGACTTGTTTAAAATGGTACAACATAATGAGTTCCATAATGGTGGATTTGTTGTATTTTTTCTTCTCAGGTGGCGCGATGACACGTGCTTTTACATAATTGTTAATCATGGTCTTTGTAAAGATGGGGTCGTCTTCTGAGCGTTTTACCGGACCGAGCATTTCCGTTAAGTAATCGATAAGTTGATCCATGTAAAGGGCGATATCAGGTATTCGGTCGCTGTCGGGATTCTGAAAAGTCATCAAATCCGAGAGTGTATTCATGTGGGCCTCCTTTTTGTACATTATAACAATTTATAAAGTTTTAATAAAGACCTATTGAAAAATTAAAAACGGTGTGCTATGATATCAAAAAGACATCATCTAGTATTTAATACTATATAAAGGAGTGGTGATATGAGAGAACCTATAAACACTTGGACACATTTTATCGGGATGCTGTTGTCAATTGGCGCTCTAATTACGCTGGTGGTTACGGCAATTCTTAAACAGAATCCCCTATCTCTGCTCGGGGGCATCGTGTTTGGCATCAGTATGATTTTGCTCTATGGGGCGTCGACAATTTATCATGGGTACAACGGTCGGGAGAGCACGATAAAAAAATTGCGCAAACTGGATCATTCGATGATATTTATCTTAATCGCAGGGACGTATACGCCCATTTGTCTATTGGTTTTAAAGGGCACTATCGGATGGGTTTTGCTAATTAGCATCTGGGCCTTTGCGCTACTGGGGATTGTGTCAAAACTGTTTTTTATCAACATGCCGAGAGCCCTTTCTGCTGGGCTATACGTCGCCATGGGTTGGGCGAGTATACTGGTTATTGTACCGCTTTTCAGAGCACTTCCCATCGAGGGGTTTGTGCTGTTGGTACTCGGTGGCGTTCTGTATACAGTAGGTTCCGTCTTTTACGCATCGAAGTCGGAGAAAATCAAGCTGGGCAATTGGGGGTTTCACGAGATTTTTCACCTGTTTATTATGGCGGGAACGCTGGCGCACTTCGTGATGATTCACCGCTATGTAATGCTAGGGACCTTTTAAGCATAAGAAAAAAGCACTTTCGCGGGTTGAAAGTGCTTTTTTCTCGGTTGTCATTTAACGGGAGAGCTGAGAAGGCTAACGTTGTATTCATCTTACCAGCCTTCTGTTAAGTCTGTATGTGCCGTTTGTTAAAACCTGTTTATTTCTCGTTTTGTTCCACCCATTCTTTGGCGTCTTGGACAGCTTCTTCAGATGGAATGCTGATGTTCGTCTCTTCTTCTACGTGATGTGAGTCTGCCCAAGCTTCAGTTTTACTCGATCCAAGAGGTGCTTTTTTCTTATCTTTCATCGTACCATTCCTTTCTCGTATTTGAATTCTATTTTATTTTAATCCTCATTATTCTACTACCCAAATATAGGCTTCGTAATCATGCGTACGATTGGCTTTACTTGTCGTCAGTAAACTGATAGAATATTTTTATTATAGAGTCGATGGGGGGAAATATGAGCAGATTATCGATGAAGCAAAAAAGAGTACTATCGGATTTCAGTTTACTTTTTGTCGCCTTTGCGTGGGGTGGCGGTTTTGTTGCTGTTAAGGACGCGTTGAACTTTTTACCGCCGATGTACCTGATGATGTTCCGCTTCCTTTTAGCGGGTGCATGTGTGTATTTGGCGCTGTTCAAGTGGATTGGGAAAATAGAGAAAAAAGAATGGGTGAACGGTGCGATTGTCGGGACAGTTCTTTTTTTGGCGTTCGCGTTTCAAACGCTTGGCCTTCAGTACACCACCGCTTCTAAGCAAGGGTTTCTAACCGCTGTCTACGTGGTGATTGTCCCATTTCTGTATTGGATGCTCTATAGAAAAGTGCCAAAGCTCAAAGTTTTTCTCGGCAGTTTTTTGACCATTATTGGCATCGGTCTCGTCGGACTCAATGAATCGATACACCTCAATATCGGCGATGTTTTGACATTGGTATGTGCGTTTTTCTTTGCCGCTCATATTATTGCCATCGAGTATTTTGCAAAGCAAATGCACGTGTTTAAAATCGCTTTTATACAAATTGCCGTTGCGGCACTTTGGTTTACGGCATCAGCTCTGATATTTGAGGCGCCACCTCAATCGATGCCGAGAGAAGCCCTCGTGGCAATTGTGTATTTGGCGGTGGTATCGACCTTTGCGTGCTTCACTATTCAGACGGTGGCGCAAAAGTATACGAGTTCTTCACATGTCTCTATTATCATGTCGTTGGAATCTGTTTTTGCGGCTTTACTCGGCGTTTTGTTGCTCGGTGAAACGCTGACGAAGATGATGATTGTCGGATGTGTTCTCATCTTTATGGCCATTTTACTAATAGAAGTCGAGTTTAAGAAATCTTAAGGAGACCCATATGCAAGGTGAAGGGATTAAGAGACTGTTTCAAAAACACGGTATTAAAAGTACGGTCAACAGGCAGTCTGTGTACCAAGTGCTCTTGGACAGACAGGAGCCTCTATCGGCTGAAATGATTTACCAGCACATGATGGCGCAGGGGGGCGGGGTCAACCTCTCGACCATCTATAGGACGCTAGATACGTTTACGCAAAAGGGCTTGGTGATTAAGACGGTACTAAGTCTAGAGGACCGAGCCACATATGAAATCAATCATCACGAGCATCGTCATCACCTTCTGTGTGTCAACTGTGGCGGTGTTGAGCCGATTAAAGGCTGTCCGCTGGAGGCCTATGAGAAGGAGCTGGTGGAACAGACCGGCTATACGATTTTGGAACACAAATTAGAGATTTTGGGAATTTGTCCGAAATGTCAAAAATAAAGGCCATTATAAAAAGCGAACCACTCGAGAATGAGTTGGTTCGCTTTTGGTTTAAACTCTAGCGTGCCGTTCGACACGGTTTATTCGTAAATATTTTGCGTGTAGTAGACGCTGTAATCACCGCCGAAGTAGACGCCGACGCCCATGTACTTAATCGGTCTCAACAGGTTTTTTCGGTGCCCTTCTGAATTGACCCATCCCGCATGTGCTTCAAAAGCGGTGATGTAGCCCGCTGCGATATTTTCGGCAGCAAAGCTCGGCGACAGCCCCGCGGCTTTGAAGCGGTGTGCCGGTGTGAGACCTTCCGGGTTGACGTGATCGAAGTAACCATCGACAGCCATGTCCTTGCTGTGGGTGTAAGCCACTTTTTCAGCGTCTGTTGAATAGAGATGCGGTTTGAGACCGTTGGCAACCCTGTAGACGTTGGCGAGGTCAAATGCCTGTTGTTCATAGGCAGTTTGCAGGCCCTCGGAAGGTGTGCCATACAGTGTCTTTAGAGAAAACTCGGCTTCTTTGCTTAAAATTTGAATGGCAAAGAGGCGGTTGTCGTTAAAGGTGTCGTAAAAGGCCGTTACATAAGTGCCTTCATAAAGGTAGGTTGAAAACGCCTTTTCATCGGGCTTTGTAAACCGCGTATTGCCTTTTTTAATCTCGCTTACAGGTGTCCCGAGAACCTTGGTGGCTTCCTGTTTGGTTTGGCCGATTTTGAGTCCTTTACTGGACTCGAGAACATCTGATGCCGTATAGAGACCAGAAACTTTACCGTCGGCGATGCCGATGGCAGCGTAGTCTTCGTAGTTGTCGTGATAGATGTACCAAGTTAAATTGTAGATACTCGCATCTTTGCGCACCGGTGCGCCTAATTTTTTGACGACACTTTCTTCAGAGTCACCGAGTTCAATGTCTCTAACGGCAAACAATTTATCCGAAGAGCGCTTAGCCCTTCCCGTCAGGTAAAGATGATTTAATATGACTTTGGCGGCTTCAGCCCGCGTCGCCGATTGTTTGGGCGCAAAGGTGCCGCTGGGAAGACCGTTGATGTAACCGAGTGCAACAGAGGTAATCACGTCGTCTAAAAAGCGCGTGTGCACCATGTTGAAGTCGCTCAGCGTTCGGCTGGCAGCTTCTATAGCAGTGGCATCTGGTGCCGGCCGTTCAGTTTTGTAAGCGCGCACCAAAATACTCGCCATCTCTTCTCGACTAATGGGGACGGCGTAGTTGGCTCTGGAGAGTGTACCGAAGTACGCCTCGTCGATTAGCTGAAGTTCTAAGGCTTTTTCCAGATACGGGACAGCCCAGTATTCACCAGCTTTGGCTTCTCGAACTTCTACTCCTTGGCCGCCGATGACCATTCGGATGTAGGCATCCCTGTCGACGACGGTATTCGGCTTAAACGTTCCGTCGGGGTAACCGGAAATCACCCCTAATTCAGCGACTTCCCTTATTTGGTCTTCTGCCCAGTGAGACGAGATGTCACTGAGAGCGCCGGCATATGTCGGCACGACAACTTGAGGGGCAACAACTAGGCATATGGCAATGAAAAATGCGATAAAGCGCATTTTGTCACGAAGAACCTTAATCATGTATGACTCCTTTCAAATGCTTCTGTAGGGTCTCGCTGATGGTTAAATATAAGTGGCATATTTGAATGGTCAGTGAAACCGTGCACAGGTGTTTCTAACGATTAACTTTATTATACATGCTGAGGACAGACGTCAACATTACAATATGATAACATCTGAAAAAAATGCCATTGACCGCTCATTATTTAGTTGCCCGAAATAATAAGCGATGGTATACTGTTTTTCGAGAATACAATTTGGAGATAGAAAATACTATGGAAAAAAATCAAAAAATAGACCTTGTCAGAGGCGATATTTTAAAGAGCCTGCTCTATATGGCATTGCCGATAATGGGTACGAGCTTTATCCAAATGGCTTACAATATGACCGATATGTTTTGGATTGGTATGTTAGGGTCGAGAGCAGTGACTGCAGTGGGGCTCGGCGGCTTTTTCGTCTGGTTGTCAAATGCCGTGATCGCGTTGAGTAAAACCGGTACGGAAGTGCGCGTTGCCCAAAGTACCGGTGCTGGAAAAGAGACACTTGCTGAACACTACGCGCGGACAGGCCTTCAATTTGTCGCGTTTACCTCCCTATTATATGCGGCGTTTTTAGTGGTTTTCAGATGGCCCTTGATCGGTTTTTTCAACACGGGCAACTACGAAGTTGAGTCCATGGCCGTCAGGTATTTAACGGTCGTTGGTGCGGGGATGCTCTTTCCTTTTGCCAATCAAGTTTTCACAGGGATTTTTAACGGACGGGGTGACAGCCGAACGCCTTTTGTCGTCAACGGTATAGGCCTTGCCATTAATATGGTCCTCGACCCCGTTTTAATTCACATCTTTGACTTTGGCGTCACCGGTGCGGCTGTGGCAACAGTAGTGGCACAAGCTATTGTGTTTTTGATCTTTCTATACCGCATCAAATGGCAGCATACGTTGTACAAACACTTTACGATTTTCGTAAAACCCAAGTTGAGTTCAATCGCCGAGATTGTGCGCCTCGGGGTGATGCCAGGCCTTCAAAACGGTCTTTTTACAGGAATTTCAATGGTGATTGCCCGCATTATAGCCGAGTTTGGGGAGTTGCCTATCGGCGTTCAGAAGGTGGGCTCACAGATTGAGTCTATTACGTGGATGACGGCTCTCGGACTCTCTGTTGCGCTGGGCGCGTTTGTCGGCCAAAATTACGGTGCAGGGCAGTACGCACGTGTCAAAAAAGGGTATCGAACTGCTTTGAGGTTGGCGCTAATTTTAGGGGCAATCAACACGTTCGTGCTGTTCTTCTTTTCTAAGTGGCTGTTCATGATTTTTCTTCGCGAACAAGAAGCGGTTGCTCTGGGGATCGACTACCTTAAAATTCTCTCGGTTTCCCAGCTCTTTATGTTTGTTGAAATCACTGTAACAGGGGCTTTTAATGGCATTGGCATGACAAAGCCGGCAGCGGTTACGAGCATTGTTTTCAATGCACTTAGAATTCCGATGGCCCTTTATTTTAGTCAGATGACTTTTTTGGGTCTCAACGGCATCTGGTGGAGCATTACGATTTCGAGTATTTTCAAGGGAATCATCGTTTATATTTGGTTTGAACACACCTTGAAGACAAAAGAAGTGTTTATCGGCGTCGATTAAAGAGCGCCTTTAAATTCAATTAAAAACGACCGCCTCCATGGGAAGCGGTCGTTTTTTAATGGTGTCTCAAAGGTGCTTAGACAAAGCTTTTCAAGTTGAACACCAAGTAAATTAGGTAGAAAAATAGAAGTAGAGCCCCTTCTTTTCGATTTAAGCGGTGTCCCTTATTCAGTGTAAAGGTTCTGAATGCCAATAGAATCGCCGCCATAGCCGGGAAATGGAGCGTGTAAAACTGCTTTGGAACAACGAGGCCAGCCGGCGTGAACGCCGCAGAAGCCCCTAAAACGAAGAGGACATTTAAGATATCGGCACCGATGATGTTACCGATGGCGAGGTCGCCGTGTCCGCGCATAACGGCTTTGACGCTGGTGGTGAGTTCCGGTAAACTCGTACCGAAGGCGATGAGCGTCGCTGCGATGATACTCTGAGGCACTCCTAAACGCGTAGCTGTAATCTCTACGGAAGGGATTAGAATCTTGGAAGACGCGATGACGATGGCCATACCTGCAGCCATTAAAAGGAATGCAATGACGGTATTTTTACTGCCTTCGTGTTCACCTTCATTTTCGACCAGTGTCTCCTTTTTGGTGTGTTTAAACGACCAGTAGAGGTACGCAAACAAAAGGGCGATTAACACAAAGCCCATCGATTGGCGGATGACGCCGGTTTCGCCACCTGAAAAAATCGGAAGGGCAAAGACGATGAGCAACGCACCTGCTAAAATTTGAATCCAACTCTGTACGCGAATAGCGGCGTAGTCGACAACTATCGGGCTAATGAGAACACTGATACCGACGATGAGGCCGGTGTCTGCAATAATAGACCCGACGGCGTTTCCAATAGCGAGGTCCGGGTTGCCGTTAACTGCTGCCATTACAGAAACAGACACTTCCGGCAAAGTGGTTCCCAACGACACCACAGTGGCGCCGATAATGGCCTTGGGAATTCTGAGCTTTTCTGAAATTGCAACAGCTTCGTCGATAAGTATATCTGCACCTTTACCAAGCGTATACAGCGTTACGGCGATAATCAGGAACAGGACGACGGTCGGTAGTGGTTCTAAAAAACCTAAGATCATTTCATCCATGTGTACTCTCCTTATACAAGTGATGACGCAAAAAAACTCTACAGTCAGCCTAGGACTGTAGAGTCTCACACGATTTAAAATCATTTAAGCCGGGATGGGTATCCGTTCTGACGACTTAAATTCCGCAATGGGCAGTTACTCCCTCTAACATTATTAATCTAGCATAGGCGGCCAATCGTGTCAAGTAAAAATCGTGTATACAACAGCTGTATATGATTCACATGTGATAATGTCTTAAGTAATCAAACGTGATTTTGTCCCAAAAGATATAATGCTATAATAATACCTCAATGAATGAAAGCATCGAGGTAAATTAAATGACAAAGGTAGAATTACGTATGAATGAAAATCTAAAATATGAAATCATTAAAAAGCTCGTCGATACGAATGGCAATAAAAAAACAGCTTCACTTAAGCTAGGCTGTAGTATTAGAACGGTTAATCGATTAATCCAGGGCTATCGGTCAGAAGGGAAAGACTTCTTTGTCCATGGAAACCGTGGAAAGAAACCCGTTCACGCCCTGTCTAGCGAAACTAAAACGTTGATTTTAGGACTTTACAGGACCAAGTATCCCGATGCGAATTTCGCTCATTTTACTGAAATCCTAGCAGAGCAAGAACACCTTTTTCTTTCTCCAACTACTGTAAAAAATATCCTTATGGAACAAGATGTTTTATCTCCCAAGGCTCACAGGTCAACAAAGAAAGCCCTTCGTAAAAAATTAGAAGCCCAAAAGAAAAAGGCTACTTCTAAAAGGGACATGGCAATTATTCAGCACAAGATCGTTGAACTCGATGAAAGCCACCCTAGAAGACCTAGATCCGCCTACTTTGGAGAAATGCTTCAAATGGACGCTTCAGTCCACATCTGGTTTGGCGGCGTCAAAACCCACTTACACGCTGCTATAGACGATGCCACAGGGCGAATCGTGGGGGCTTACTTCGACCACCAAGAAACACTTAAAGGCTATTACAATGTCTTTCATCAAATTTTAACAACCTATGGTATTCCACACATGTTTTACACGGACAGAAGAACTGTTTTTGAATACAAACAAAAAAAGGCCCCCTCACTTGAAAAGGACACCTTCACTCAGTTTTCTTACGCTTGCCATCAACTAGGGGTAGATATAAAAGTAACAAGCGTTCCACAGGCCAAAGGACGCGTAGAACGCTTATTCCAAACACTACAATCACGACTGCCGATCGACTTAAGAAACGCAGGCGTATCAAGCGTAGAGCATGCCAACGAATTTCTGAACTCCTACATAAAGAAATTCAATGACAAGTTTGCTCTGCCTTTTGATAATAACAAATCTGTGTTTGAAACGCAACCGTCTGATGAAAAAATCAATCTAACGCTTGCGGTAATTGCTGAGCGCAAAATTGATACAGGCCATTGCATTAAATTTGAAAATCAATATTTTAAACTCATGGACGACAGAGGCCTCCCTATTTATTACCACAAAGGCACTCCGGCTGTCATTATTAAGGCTTTTAACGGCTGTTTGATGGCCTCTGTAAACGAGAACGTTTATGAACTCGAACTTATCCCTTCTCATCTAAGGAAATCTAAGAACTTTGATTTTCAGGACGAATTCGAGGCTCTGCCTAAAAAACGCAATATCCCTTCCATGATACATCCATGGCGGAAGAGCGCCATCAAGAAATTTATCAAAACACACTATGCTCAACACAATTATACTTTTGAGGACATCATTAACACTCAAGAAAACTTTTTCTCCGCTAATTAACAAAGCACCAGCTTTTTACTGGTGCTCATGTTTCATTTATTTTGGGACATTTTCAAAAGTGATTGACAGTAAAAATCGTGTATACAACAGCTGTAAAAGGACAAGTTTTTCGGTTTAAATATTGCGTAAAAGTAACGTTTAACTCAAGGTATTAAAAAAACGTACAACTTAGTTAACACGGACTTTATTGTATTGAAAAGCATCGTGTGATATTTTTATTACACATTAGAGAAATATGAAAGAAAGGAGGCGTACAATGACTTTTTCCGAATTGAAAAGCAAAGCACAGGCCCCAAACATAGAATCGATGACTGTGATGATGGAATGGACATGTGTCAACCCGCGCATTACTTTTGGTGGACAATGTCTGCGCATTGTCGAAGTGGACAATCAAAGAATCCGCGTCGAAGACGAATCGATTGACTACATTCAACTACATAGCAATAAATTTTTTGAAGAGAATCCGAAATTCGTGATTTCGGAAGCGAAGCGCGTTCTCAAGCGCAATGGCCGTATTAAGCTGTCCTTTTACCACAAAATGAGCAGCAGCTTGGTCGATCGCTTTATCAAACGTTTTTTAGCTTCGAAAAAAGACGACACAGCAGTGAACACACACATTAAGGCCTCAATGGACGATATTTCTCAGATTATCAGCGATTACGATTTGCTCATCGATAAGAATTTTATCGAGCCTGGCGGCGTGTTGTCGTTTGAGATTATACGACCTGACAATGAAAAAATAGACAAGATGGTCGGAGAGCGGTAAGATGATAAAACTATTGAAAAATCAGTGTGTGCGCTGTAAAACAAACACAGGCTTTTCACTTTACATGTCCATTGAGACATGTTTTTTTTTATGCTACAATGAACTGTAACGATTAAAGTTAAGGTGGTTAATCAATGAAGCTTAAAATGTGGGGCTACGCCCTTTTGGTATTGGTCTTGCTGACGTCTTGTGGCGCCAAAGAGACCACGACATCTGCGGTGGACCCAAGTGATGAAACGCCGGAGACTGTCGAGGTGTCTCACGCCATAGAGACGACACCGATTGAACTGAATATCGCAGTGACAGGCACCGACATGGCGTTGACCACGGTGAGACAGTTTTACGAACAGCCGACATTAGACGAGACATTGCTTGTGAATTACAAAATTTATTACTCAGAAACGACACTACAAAGTGATTTAAAGGAAGACAAAATAGATTTGGCCATACTGCCGATTGATTTTTACTTAGAAAACGAATCGGTAGACGGTACGTACAAAATCGTCGGACTCAATTCGTCGGGTTACCCTCAATTTGTTTCGCGCAAGGCAGGTGTAGAACTGTCGGACCTTCAACGGGAAAACATCAACATCTATTTCAGTCATCGATTGTTCGTCGAGGGGCTTCTCATGGATATGAACATCGATCCCAAGCGCGATGTAAACATTGTCAGCTGGACAGATGAAGAAAAAATGAAAGCGGCCTATCGAGAAGGGGACATTCAAAACGCTTTCTTTTCTCCAACACAGTATCAGGCTTTAATGAGTGAAGACGTGCCCATGTATCGGATGGTGAATATGTATCAATATGTGACAAACAGCGTGTCGCTTTCATCGGGACTGCCGCTGGATGTCTTTGTCGTCAGGGAGACGGTTTTAGATGTTTATCCCGAAGTGTGGAAGGCATTTGAAGCCAACTTGATCGAGAACAACAATTGGCTGGCTAAGAACAGCGCTTCTGCCAGTGTTTATGCGAGCAAGCTCGACCTTGTGGACAGCAACTTCGACTACGGCAAGTTTTTGAACAGTTTTGATTATTATTATGCGCCTATTGAGGTTTCTAAGTACAAGCTCAAACGTTATTTTGCCTGGCTCAAAACAGCACGCCAGCTGGAAATTAAAGAAGAATTCACTTTATACAGAGAGGTCGATTGATGGATGCTGAGAGAGAACGATTTGACTATTTGTATGCATGGGCTGAGGTTGCCCATTGCGTAACGGATGATACGCAGGTTTTTGCGGACTTTGAGATGCACTTGTACGCGCTGGGCATTCGGTCGCGCGTACACGACGACGCCGGTAAAAAGATTTTGTCTGTCCCGCTTAAGGACAGCGCTGTGGCAAAGGCCTTATATAATAAGGAGGTTAAGTCAGTTTACACGTTGCCTAAAGAGCGGTATCAAATTTTCAAAGAGAATTTGGCGTATCGAAACGGCAAATTGTACGAGGACCCTTACAAGGACAATATACGTCGCATGCGCAAGAGCAACTTAATTCTATTGGCAGTCATTTTTGTCGTAATATTAATACTTTTTAAATTTAAACTGTAAAGTGTATCCTGTATACATGCAATAGAGAAGAAAAGGAAATTGTTAATTTTTTGTCTAAGTCGATTAAAATGTGTGATTGCTCTATGCTTTTTTTCGATTCTTTGCTAAAATAGGCTCATGGGGATAATGTCTATTTTTTTACAATGAAGAGTTAATTATTTAACAAAATGGAGGGAAAACATGAAATTTGAGCTCACAAAAGAAGATCTCATGATGCGTGACTTGTTTAGACAATTCACTAAGAACGAAGTAGAACCAATCGCTGCAGAGATTGATGAGAAGGAAGAATTTCCTGAAGAAACCGTTAAGAAAATGGCAAAGGCGGGGATGCTGGGTATTCCATTTCCAGAGAACTACGGCGGTGCAGGCGGAACGTATTGGCAATACATCAACTTAGTTGAAGAGCTCGGTGTGGCTTGCGGCACAACATCTGTTGTCGTCTCCGCACATACGTCGCTGTGTGGCGCACCTATTTACGAATTCGGAACAGAAGAGCAAAAGCAAAAGTACCTCGTGCCTCTAGCAAAAGGTGAAAAAATCGGTGCATTCGGCCTTACAGAACCAAATGCCGGAACAGATGCATCTGCTCAACAGACAACAGCTGTAAAAGACGGCGACGATCACTACATTTTAAACGGTAGCAAAATATTCATTACCAACGCAGGCTATGCAGATATATACGTTGTATTTGCCATGACAGATCGCTCTTTGGGTCTCAAGGGCATTACAGCATTTATTGTAGAAAGCGGTACCCCTGGCTTCTCAATTGGTAAAAAAGAAGCCAAGCTCGGCATTAGAGGATCGAGCACATGTGAGCTCATCTTTGAAGACTGTCGCGTTCCGGTGTCCAACATGCTCGGTGGCGTCGGCAAAGGCTTCAAAATCGCTATGATGACCCTCGACGGCGGTCGTATTGGCATCGCGGCTCAAGCCCTCGGTATTGCACAAGGTGCTTACAACGAATCGGTTAAGTACGTAAAAGAAAGACAACAATTTGGACGCTCGCTTTCTAAGTTCCAAAACACGCAGTTCCAAATTGCAGACATGAAGACAAAAATCGAAGCGGCGCGCCTCATGGTTTACAACGCGGCGTACAAAAAGCAAAACAAACTGCCATACTCTCAAGAAGCTGCAATGGCAAAACTCATGGCCTCTGAAGTCGCCATGGAAGTTACAGTTAAAGCGATCCAACTGCACGGTGGCTACGGCTATACCAGAGAATACCCAGTAGAGAGAATGATGCGCGATGCGAAAATCACAGAAATCTACGAAGGTACTAGTGAAGTTCAACGCATGGTAATTGCGGCTCAAGAATTGAAGTAATGGAGGATGAATCGATGAAAATTGTCGTATGTATAAAGCAAGTTCCAGATACCAATGAAGTAAGGTTAGACCCAAAAACAGGTACGCTGATTAGAGAAGGTGTGCCAAGCATCATCAATCCGGACGATAAAGCCGGCCTAGAGATGGCGCTGCAATTAAAAGACGCTCATGGTGCCCATGTAACGGTTATTACAATGGGACCGCCACAAGCGGAGCTCGCACTTAAAGAAGCCTATGCAATGGGCGCAGACCGCGTTATTCTCCTCACAGACAGAGTATTTGCCGGTGCGGATACCCTCGCGACGTCTACCACGATTGCGGCGGCACTTAACAAATTAGATTACGACCTCGTTATAACAGGCCGTCAAGCTATCGATGGCGATACGGCACAAGTTGGTCCTCAAATTGCAGAACACTTGGCATTGCCTCAAATTTCTTATGTGTGCGAATACGAGCACAAGGAAGATCACGCGATCATCAAGCGCTCGTTTGAAGACGGGTTCCAAATGATTAAAGTTCAGTACCCTTGTTTGATTACGACACTTACAGAGATGAACGCGCCGCGCTATATGTCCGTTAAAGGCATTATCCAAGCACATCGCGAACTCGAAATCGAAACTTGGCACTTTGCTGACATTGAAGCAGATCCTGCAAAGATGGGGCTTAAAGGCTCTCCGACAAAAGTTAAAAAATCCTTCACCAAAGGTGTTAAACAAGCCGGCAAAGTGGTTGAAGGAACGCCTAAAGAACTTGCAACTGCAATTGTCGATAAGCTACAAGAGAAATTTATCATTTAGGATTTAGGAGGGCAAAATGAACATTTCGGATTACAAAGGTGTTTTGGTTTTTGTTGAACAACGGTTCAATCATATAGAAAATGTATCTTTAGAGTTGATCGGCAAAGGGAGAAAGATTGCCGATGAACTGGGGGTTCACCTCGTGGCGGCACTTCCGGGTAACGAAGTGGCCAAGCACAGCAAGATGCTCGTCGCATTTGGCGCAGATAAGGTGGTTGTTGCAGACCACGCCGATTTAGAATACTACACGACTGAGCCTTACACTCAGGCAATGACGCAAATCATCAACGCAGAGAAACCGGAAGTCGTCCTCTTCGGTGCGACATCAATCGGCCGCGATTTAGCGCCTAGAGTGTCTGCACGTGTTCAAACGGGATTGACTGCAGACTGTACGTCGCTTGAAGTTTCTGAAGACAGACAATTAATGATGACGCGTCCTGCATTTGGCGGTAACATTATGGCGACCATTGTGTGTCCAGACCACAGACCGCAAATGTCGACAGTTCGCCCGGGCGTTATGACAAAAATGGAGCGTGACGATGCGAGAAACGGTGAAATTGTCACACTTGACTTAAAACTCGAGCGCAACAGCCAATGCGTCGAAGTGATTTCTTTTGAGAAAGAAGTTGGTGAAAAGCAAAATATTCAAGAAGCGTCTATTCTCGTATCCGGTGGCCGCGGCGTCGGATCGAAGGAAAACTTCAAAGTACTTTACGATCTTTCTGATGAACTCAAAGGTCTTGTATCGGCTTCAAGAGCAGCTGTAGACAGCGGCTGGATGGATCACGACAGACAAGTCGGCCAAACGGGTAAAACGGTTAGACCGGATGTGTACTTTGCCTGTGGTATTTCCGGTGCGATTCAGCACGTTGCCGGTATGGAAGAAGCGGAATTGATTATTGCAGTTAACAAAGATAAAAATGCAAAAATATTTGATGTGGCTGACCTCGGCGTCGTAGGCGAAGTGGATAAAGTCGTGCCGCTGGTACTTGAAGAAATTAGAAAAATCAACGCTTCAAAGCAAATTGAAGATTAATAAACACCGCTGTTGTGCCGCAACCTATACAAGTTTTGGCCAGCAGTTTGAGTCGGCTCCCACTTGGGAGCCGACTTTTTTAGAGAGCAATCCTTACCAAATTCTAATCATGGGTTAATCGCGTTTTACTCTTAGTGCGGTATAGTAACTATAATAAATCGTATCTAGAGGAGGTTGCTTATGACGTTGGCTTTAATTGTAATGGGTATTATGGCAATCGTAATGTACAATAAAGGTTATTCTTTTGAAAAGATGTTGCCTAAATTATTGATTGTAGGTGGTATTTTATTTCTTTTACCGAAGTTACTCGGTGGTTTAATCGTGTTGCCATTTCATATTATTGGTGTGGTAATGGGCGCCATCGGTGGCGCTATTGGCATTGTGTTTGGCAGTATCGGCGCTGTTATCGGATTGCTTTTCGGAGGTCTCGGGATTTTGATCGGGGCAGCCGTACTCTTGCTCCCACTGATGCTCGTCATCTTATTGTTAAAAGCTCTAACTTAAAATGCAGTAAGCTTAAAAAGCGTTCCAATTTGGCTTGGCCATATGGGGGCGCTTTTGTGTTGGGCACTTCGCCCAAACAAAAAGCCTGTACAGACACGTCATTCTTCATGACGTCTGTACAGGCTTTTAATTTGATGGAATTTCGTACTATGGGAGGACGTAGTCCACGACCACTTTTCCAGGCTCTTTTAAAGCAAAGACCTTAAAGCCGCCTTCGCCGCTCAGCGTAATGGTAATCGTCGCTTTTTGAGCCCCTGCATCATGTGAGAGGGCGACGTTTTGAACGGTTTTAGCACCTTTAAAATCGATACTTCCCGAAGTGGCAGTGAGTGTTTTCATCCCATTGACAGTGAGTGTAAGCGTCTTGCCGTTTCCGGAAACAGAGGCGCTGTACGTGGCGGGTTTTTCAGATGGTGTACGGTTTCCGCTTTCATCAACTGCCGAAAAGTCAAAGACGAGTCGTTCAAAGTCACCATTGTCTCCATATCGAATAGAAGCGATGTCGAGACCGCTGACATCAGAGCCACCTGAGAAGCCGCCGGAAGTTTTGTAACCGCTAGGCAACGCTTTAGGTTCTTCTGTTTCAGGTTCGGGTTCTTTGTCATCGTCTTTATCTTTATCTTGGTCTGAAGTGTCTTTGTCTTCAGTTTCTGCAGGGGGTTCAGATCCGTCATCGGGGTCTTTGTCCCCATCGTCTTCCGATGTGTCTTCTCCGTCAGGGGAAGCCGGCTGGGAGGTTTTAAAGTCGGTCTGATAGCGCTCGATTTTGTACGTTTCCCCAGACGCTTTTAGTGTAAACGTCCATACAATAGGCGTTTCAAGTGCTTCGCCATCGGCTTCGTGATAAAAAGTCGTCTTGACTTCGTAGGTCTTTTTCTCATCGGAGGCGAGAAGCGATTCAAATGAGTCCTGTGTAAATGAAACGACTTTTCCCAGTGAACCATAGGTTTCCAATGTTGCCATGGCGCCGCTAACATCCGTAAAATAGTTGACGACTTTTAGGCCGCCATCGTTGATGTAATTTGAAAAATCTTTAAAGAAGCTGTTGAAAAAGGCTTCGAGTTTCTCCGTTTCTGCGTCGGTTACAGGCGTATTTTCACCGGCGATCTCACCGCTGTCGTCACCGAACAACCCGTCTGAGATTTTAGGCCAGACGAGGATGACGAGGAACAGGGCGAGAACGGCTGCCGCCCCGACCATGGCCAAAACCCTCACCGGCTTTGAATACGAGGATTCATAGTCCTTTGAAGATGTCGGGCGTTCATTGAGGTTGATGTCGTAGGTTTCCGGTGAGGCTTCATCAGACCCAAAGAGAGCACTGACGGCGTCAGTGACCTCGCTTTCACCTGTAGTCTCTCCTTCAGAAAAAGTGGGCGCTGGCTCAGGCGTTGGGACAGACTCCGGCGGGTGCTCAGTTGCAGACTCAGTAGCTGTCACTTCATTTGAAGGGGGTTCCTTTGCCGGTGGTTCTGCGGCAGGCTTTGAACGCATGGGTTTTTCTTTCAGCTCAAAACCGCAGACTTTGCATATTTCCGCAGAAGAGGGATTGTTGAAGCTGCAATTAGGACATTTCATAAAAAACTCCTTTCTCTAGCGATCTAACGGGATGTCGAGTGTGAAACAAGTACCTTTGCCCACGATGCTCTCGACAGATATGCTGCCGTTATGGGCTTCGGCAAGTTGCTTGACAATGGAAAGCCCCAATCCGGTACCACGCTTGTCTCGTTGATCTTTCTTCTTATTGACCATGAAGAAAGGGTCAAAAATATTTTGAAGCACATCTTGCGGAATACCGTCGCCATCGTCTCGAATATGAATCTTTAAATGGTAATTTTGAACCTCGGTGGCCACCTCGATCTTGGTGTGTGTGTATTTTTTGGCATTGCTAATGAGGTTTTCGAGCATTTGAGTCAGTCTGTAAGGGTCGGCGTAAATATACGTTGCAATAAAAGGTTTCTTGAGCACCAACTGAATGGGACTGTTTCTAAACTCTGAAATCTTGTGGTCGAGGTAGTTGTTTAATGTCTTGCCGGTATGAACCCGTTCAAAGTTCAGCGAAAATTCGCCGGCGTCTTTTTTCGCGTATACAGACAGGTCGTCGATTAAGTGGTTCAGCAAATCGGTTTTTTCGTTGATGGTGTTTAAATACGTGTCGTACATGGCCTTGTCGGTGACAATGCCGTCTTGAAGAGCCTCTACATAGCCTTTGATGCTGGTGAGCGGCGTCCTCAAATCGTGACTGATACTAGCGACCAGTTGTTTTCTGCGTTTTTCAGTTTCGTTTTGCTCGAGTATGGTGTCTCTCAGCCGCAGGCGCATGCGATCAAACTCGAAACAAAACTCGGCGACTTCGTTGTTGCCGTAACCTTTTACTTCATAATTTAGGTTGCCTGATTTAATCTGTTCGGCGGCTTTCTTCATCTCGCTAATGGGCAAAAAAATGTATTTGTTGATGATGAGAATAATGCCCATAAAGAACAGGATTAAGACGACAATTAAAAGACTTAACAGCAACAGTGGGCTGCTCAGCACCGCGTCGGACTGTATGAGCTCAATGCGGTAGGCAATGATAAAGTACAGCATAAACGCAGAGGTAAACAAAATCATACTCAAGAGAAAAAATAGGATGCGGTTCTTTAGCGATATGCGGCTTTTTTTAGCCTTTGAATTTGTAGCCAATGCCCCACACCGTTTCTATAAAATGCGGTTCAGACGGGTTCTCTTCAATTTTTTCCCGAATTTTACGCATGTGTACTGTGACTGTGTTGATGTCGCCGTACTCGTTATACCCCCATATTTCATCAAAAATCTTTTCTCTTGAAAGCGCCTGATTGCGGTTGGCCATTAAATAGTGCAAGATGTCGAACTCTTTAACGGAAAAGGGGATTTCTTCGCCGTTGAGTGTCACTGTTCTGGATGTGATGTCCAGTTCGAGGCCCCTTATGCTGAGTGTATTGTGCACAGGGGTTCCGGAGAGTTCATTGGAACGTCTCAAGTGAGATTGAATCTTCGCGACGAGAACACGTGGGCTAAAGGGCTTTTCCACATAGTCGTCTGCACCGAGTCCCAGCGCCAAAATCTTGTCCGTATCTTCTTTCTTACTGCTGAGCATAATAATGGGGATATTGGACTCGTTGCGAATTTTCCTGCAGACCTCAAACCCGTCAATTTTGGGGATGACGATGTCGAGAAGCGCCAGTGTCGGCTTCTCACTTTCAAACTTATAAAGGGCTTCTTCACCGTCAGAAGCTGTGACTGCAACATATCCCGACGCGTTGATATAGTCCTTGAGAAGCGTCTGAATTTGTAAATCGTCCTCTACAATGAGTATTTTCTCCGTTGCCATATGGGCCTCCTATTTCTTAATACCTTTTAAGTCGGTACTGGATAATAAGTTGAGATGGTTGGAACGCGTCAATTGCTGTTTGCGTCTGTACGTTCTAAACGCCGCTTGTATCATTTCTTCCAGCATCTCTTTAAAGGAGACGCCGGACGCTTCCCAAAGGTAGAACGACAGCGACCCCGGAACCGTATTGAACTCGTTGACATAAGGGGTCTGAGTATGTTCGTCAATCATGAAATCGATTCGAGACACGCCGGCGCAGTCCAATGCAATAAAGGCTTCAACCGCCATCTGCTCGATGGTTTTCTGCATCGTCCGGTCGAGGTTTGCCGGAATCTGTCGTCTAGAGCCCGACATTCCCTTAGTGGCGGTGCCTTGGCTCATGTATTTGTCCTCATAGGTGAGGAAGTCGCTTTCTGATATAGGCTCTTCACAGACGGAAAAGCGCATGTTCTCGCTGTCGCCGAGAACGGCAATGTTGATTTCCCGCATTTTGGAGAGCATTTTTTCGACCAAAACCCGCGTAGAGAAAACCCGTGCGTCATCAATGGCTTCCACGAGTTCCGCTCGATTTTTGGCACATTTGATACCGACGCTGGACCCGATATCCGCCGGTTTGACAATCATCGGATAGGACAATTTTTCTTCGAGTTCCTCTAAAATAGAGGACTGGTCGGTGAGCCAGTGATGGCTGTAGAACCATTCGCCGTCGACGACATTGATACCGGAGCAACGTAAAAATTGCTTGGATGCAATTTTGTCCATGGTCATGGCAGCGGCTAAGACGCCGCAACCCACATAGGGGAGCTCTAAGTGTTCAATAAGGCCCTGTAGCGTTCCGTCTTCGCCACCGGTGCCGTGAATAATGGGAAAGACGAGGTCGACGACGTCGACAACTTCTGCCCTGCTCTTTTTAAAGTGCACGAGTTGTGCGCGCTTTTCACCTTTCACCAGTTGGACGGGGGTTGTGGCATCGATGACTTTTTTCAAATCCTTAAAATGTTCGATTTCCATTAAATAATCTCCGGTGTACCAAGTGTTCTGCTTGGAGATGTAAATGGGCACAACTTTGTAGCGGTTCATTTTTTTGAGCTGATGAATTGCCTGAAGCGCTGTAATAACAGAAACTTCGTGTTCGACGCTCGTGCCGCCGAAAAATACGCCTATGTGAATCATAATAGCTCCTTTATTCGTTGAAAGTATCCGGTAAATCGTTTTCTATGAGGACCACGTCGTCTTGCGCGACAACAGTGGCGAGGTGATCGAATGCGTCGTGAATCGATGTGGCGATATAGCACTTCGAATCCGGGAACTGTTTTTCCGAAAGGCCGTCTTGAATAGGCTTTGTCTGTTTTTTACCAACCAATATCGCGTAGTCGCAACTGTCGGCGATGTACGTGCCAAACGCTTTGTTGAGGTCGTAAAATCGATCGCCCAGTTCAATCATTCCCGGCGTGATGACGATTTTCTTATTGCCCTCGTAGGCCTTGAGCACCTCCAGAGCCATTTTACTGCCCACCGGATTCGAGTTGAACGCATCGTCTAATACGGTGTAGGTGTCGCCCACACGTCGTGATGAAAGACGGTGCTTTACCGGCTTGAGATCGGCGATGAGCGTATTTAGACGCTCCATTTTAATGCCGAGCGATAAAGCGATGGCGGCGCCGGTGACGATGTTGAGCAGGTTGTGTCGACCGAGGAGTTTGGTGGACAGGCGCACCCGCTTGTCCGTCGGCGCATGTACCAGTGTGAAACTCGATCCCCCTGCACCGACGCTGACCGCTTCTATAGAGTAGTCGGGGGTCACTGCGTACCCTTCGAGATCGCTATCTGCGGTAAAGTGTACATAGCTGAGGTCGTCGCGTTTGGGCAAACTTAAAATGTGGGGGTCGCTGGCGTTGACAAAAGCCGTCCCGCCGGGCTCGAGGTGGGCAAAGAGTTCCCCTTTAGTCCTAACGATGTTTTCAAACGTTTTGAACGTGTCGAGATGCTGGGGCCCAATGGACGTAATCACACCGATTGACGGCGATGTGAGGTCACAGAGCTCTGCGATATCGCCCGTTTTTTTAGCCCCCATTTCGGCGATAAAGATGTCGTGTATCGGCTTGAGATCCGAGCGAATGGTGCGCGTGACTCCCATGGTGGTGTTGTAACTCTCAGGCGTCATTAAGACGTTGAAGTCTTTAGAAAGCATCGCGTAAAGGACATTTTTGGTGCTGGTTTTACCGTAGCTTCCCGTAATGCCAATCACGGTGAGGTGTGGGTTCTCCTTCAGATGGCGTTTTGCATCGTTAATGTAGTACGCGTTGACGCGCGCTTCAATAGGTTTGTTCAGACCATTGGCCAGTGCGATGTACAGTGGGCTGGCCACATAGATAAAGACACTGAGCAAACCGGCTGCAGCCGGCGCAAAGAGACATGCCAGTGCACCTGAAACGATGAGCGTCGCCCCGCAAGTTACAAGGAGGCGCTTGACCCTGGGGGTGTACACAAGGGGCTTCTTCACAGGGGCGGCGGCTTTTATTAAATTGAAAAAGTAACCGTGTAGCGCGACGAGAGCGATGCCGAGTACGCGCAGTGCCGGGTGAACCGGTGACGTACTGAGGAGAACGCCGATGAAAAACAGGAGCTCATAGGGGCGAACCCATTTTGACGGGTTTTCTTTGTACCACTTGAAGTACTGGTCGATATAATAGCCGCTCAACTGTAGTTTGTGTACGTCGAGCGTGGTTTTTGCCAGCGTTATAAGCATGACGACGCCGATGACGATGGTGCTGATAATCATTGTGAGCCTCCTAGAAAGTTTTGGATGACGGCAAGCGTCCGCTCCGCTTGTTCGAGATAAGCGAAATGGCCGGTCTGTTCGAAGACAACGAGGCCCGAATCCGGTATGAGCGCCTCCATCTTCTTGGCGTCTGACAGCGGTGTACTCGTGTCTTCATCGCCCCAAATGAGGAGCGTCGACGCCTTGATGCCGCTTAGGAGCGGTGTGAGGTCTTCATTGACGACTTTTGAAAGCACCTGTTTCATTATTGGAGAAGCGCTTTTGTAATCGGCACTGCTGTAGAGGCTTCTGTAGGCCTCGAGCGGCTCTTTTAAAAGCCAAGACAACAGCGGTAGACGCGCCAGTGTCCGAAAACATTTGTAGCCGTAGACCTTCAGGTAATAATTCTTTTGGCGCTCGGGCTTTACACCGGCGCTGTTGATGAGAATCATCTTTGTCACGGCAAGGCGTTCGCTGAGTTTAATGGCGACGCGGCCGCCAAATGAATGACCGATTAAAACGGGGTCTTTTAAGTCCAGCGCCTTTATAAACGCTTCGGTAAAATCCGTATAATCGCCGAGACTGTAAGGCGTTTTCGGCTCATCTGAGTTGCCGAATCCCGGAAAGTCCAAGTAGATGACATCGTGTGTATGCTTTAAGCCCTCGATCAGTGGTGCAAACGACTCTCCGCTAGTGCCCCATCCGTGGAGCAAGAGAACCGGTGAGCCACTGCCGACGCGGTTGTAGCATATATTTAAATCTTTGTACTGAAAATTAGACATAGCAACCTCTTTAACGTATATTTTCTCACCCTATATTTTATCATAATAATCCACGGTGCGGCAGTCATAAATTCACTCGTCACCGGATTGTAATTTGACGTAATTTGAGCAATAGTCTAAATCTTATTTGGACTTAAAGAAATTGTAATGCTACAGTAAACGTCGGCATGATATAATGGGGAAAAATGACGCGAATTGAACCTGTATAGAATAGTGAGTTAGAAAATGGAGGGGCATTTATGAAGCATATGAAAATGATGTCGGTTTTATTAGCCGGTACCATTGCATTTTCAACAGCATTGCCGACGTTTGCAGATGCGAAAGACGTCGCTGAAAACTACTGGGCAAAAGAGACCATTGAATCGGTTGTGGAAGAGGACTTAATGGCACTTTACGAAGGCGATAAATTCGTGCCAGGTGGAGAAGCTACACATTTAGAAGCTGTGGTGGTGCTTTACCGCGCAGCAGAAAAACTCGGTTACCTAGAAGACCTCAGCATGGGGACTTTGACAACGCATTACGAAGATATGTTTGAGGAGATCGGCATTCCTAAGATGTTGGCGCCTTATGGCAGCGACGTCTACCCGGCAATGGCCTACGCTATTGAAAATGGGGTCATCACACCTGAAGAGGCAAAGACTTTTGTCAAAGACGGCAAATTGACGCAAATTAACAAAGTGACCATGAGTGTCTTCGCCGGTAGAGCTTTGAATTTTTACAAAGAAGAAAATTTAAACCGCATTGCGGTGTTGTCGTATAAAGACGCTGAGTCCGTACCCGTCAGCGCCAGAAGATACGTACACTTTTTAATTGAAAACGAGATTATATCGCCAAAGGGCGATACCAAAGGAAATTTTAACCCGAGTATGCCGTTGACGCGTGCTGTACTTGCCGTGTTTGTAGAGGGGTATTACGATGCCCTTTCGGAGTTTGAGAAAAACGCCGACGCCGACGACAAAGACGATTCAGACGACGATGCCGATGACGGTTCAGACGATACGGCGTCAAGTGGAGACACGACGCTCGACAAGGGCGACGTCGTGTTTAAAGGCAGCGTACAAACCTACAATGCCGACAACAACACGATGACGGTTAAAGGCCCTTCCAGCAACGAAGTGTTCAGCATGAAACACGTGCCGGTTTACTTCGGTGGAAAAGAAGTGGGGATCAACCACGTGGCAAAAGCGTCTGATGTGACGGTTTACGTTAAGAGCGGGTTGGTGACGAAGGTAGAAGTAAACAAAGTTTACGATGTGGTAGAAGGGACTTTTTCAAACATTGGCCCTGAACTCACTGTTGAGCCGAGTTTCAGATCGTTCAGAACGCGACTTGAAGACAAGACATTTGATCACAAGCGCCTTTATGACGGCGCCATTGTAACCATCAACGAAGCCCCTGCTAAAGTAGAAGATCTTGAAGAGGGGGACCGCGTGTTTGTTTACTACGACGGTCATACGATTAAGCGCGTTGTCGCATACACCGGCGAATTTGAAGTGTCGGGCATTATGACAGAAGACTTTGACGACACCAAGGACAGCCGCCTGTCGTTTGTAACGGAAAACGGCTTTGTCTACAACTATAACATTGGAGAAAATGCCGCTCTTATCAACCGTTCAGAAGGTTTTGCAAAAGATGCCATCGTCAGTGTGCGCTTACAAAACGGCGTGGTGACGCGTCTTGAAAACACCGGTAAAAAGGAGACGCTTCTCGGTACGCTCACAGGAATTCACATTAAAGCAGAACCGGAAATCTCTATTAAAACAGAAAAGGGCGCGCGCACATTTGCCGTCTCAGACAAAGCACTTTTCCTCAATGAAGAGGGTGAGCCGAAGCTCAGCATCTACGACTTGAGATTGAGCCAAGGCATTACGGTTTACACGGGCTTCAGCGGGGTATATAAAGTGCAGCTTGGCCAAATCAAAGAAGTGGACAAAGAAGCGTCGGTTTATACGGTAACTCAAGTCTTTGAAAGCGCAGGTATCCTCACGGTGGTCGATGACGACGGTCAAATTAAGACCATTGTCTTTAAGACGGATTCCGGTTTGAAGCTTTCGGATTACGCTGTGGGCGACCGCCTTTTAATCGAAGGCAAGACGCTGACCACAGACGTTATCGAAGCGGCAAAAATTTCTTTAAAAAAATAAGTTGACTTAGAGGCTCAAGCTGTATATACTATTCAAGTATTTTAAATCGTATATAAGAGTGACACCCATGTGGGTGGCTTCTTGAACCTTAGGAACAAGAGTGTTGAGTCATCCTTTTGGGGTGACTTGTCACTCTTTTTTTGAGTTGTGGGGAAGGTGTGCTCCACAGTTATACCGATAGAGGGTGGCCCTCGTTTCGAAAGGAGTAAAGCATGAGCGCGAAGTATATTTTTGTTACAGGCGGTGTCGTTTCGTCCCTTGGCAAAGGGATTACAGCGGCGTCGTTAGGTCAGCTGTTAAAGGCGAGAGGGTACAAAGTGACCATTCAAAAGTTTGACCCCTACATCAACGTCGATCCGGGGACGATGAGCCCTTATCAGCACGGCGAGGTCTTCGTAACAGACGACGGGGCGGAAACGGACCTCGATTTGGGGCATTACGAACGCTTTATCGACATCAACCTCTCAAAGTACAGCAATGTCACAACGGGCAAAATATACTGGTCGGTTCTAACGAAAGAACGCAGGGGCGACTATCTCGGCGCAACCGTGCAGGTCATCCCCCATATTACAAATGAAATTAAAGAGCGCCTTAAAATCTCTGCTAAAGAAACAGGTGCGGACATCATCATCACAGAAATCGGCGGCACTGTGGGCGATATTGAATCGCTGCCGTTTTTAGAGGCTATTCGACAGATGAAATACGATGTCGGCGCTGAAAACGTCATGTACATTCATCTAACCCTTCTGCCGTTTTTGGGAAAAGCCGGTGAAGTCAAGACCAAGCCGACACAGCATTCGGTTAGAGAACTGAGAGAAATCGGCATTCAGCCCGATTTGTTGGTGTGCCGCACAGAGCACAAAATTTCTCAGGAAATGCGGGATAAAATTGCGCTCTTCTGTAATGTGGCACCGGAAAATGTCATCGAAAATCTCGATGCCGACACACTTTACTCTATTCCCCTTGCACTTGAAGCAGAGGGGTTACCGCGACTGGTTTGCGAACACTTCGACTTAGACTGCAAAACGCCTGAACTCGGCAACTGGCAACGCATTGTAGACATTGAAAACAACCTCGATAAAAGCGTTAAAATTGCATTGGTGGGCAAGTATGTCGAGTTGCGAGACTCGTATTTATCTGTTGCCGAAGCTCTGAAGCACGCCGGCATCGACCGTGGCGTCGCCGTAGATATCGACTGGGTTCATTCTGAAGAACTGACGGCTGAAAATGTCGCTGAACGCCTAAAGGACGCTCAAGGCATTTTGGTGCCAGGTGGTTTTGGCGATCGCGGTGTCGAAGGTAAAATCCTTGCGACACACTATGCGCGCGTTCACAAGATCCCGTTTTTGGGGATTTGTTTGGGCATGCAGGTGGCGGTTATCGAGTACGCCCGACACGTTCTCGGCTATGAAGGCGCTCACAGCGCTGAGTTGAACCCAAACACCGGTGCGCCGGTAATCGACCTAATGCCGGATCAGCACGATGTAGAGGAGATGGGCGGTACCATGCGTTTGGGACTTTACCCTTGCAAACTCGCCGAAGGCTCCAGAGCGGCTGCTGCCTACGGGGAACCGCTTATTTACGAAAGACACCGACACCGTTACGAGTTCAACAACGCGTACCGCAAGGCGTTCTCAGAGAGCGGCTTTGTGTTCAGTGGTCTTTCGCCGGATGAGCGCTTGGTAGAAGTCATCGAATTGCCGGAACACCCGTGGTTTGTGGCGGCACAGTACCATCCGGAGTTTAAGTCGAGACCGACCCGTTCGCATCCGCTGTTTAGAGAGTTCGTGGCGGCGGCCAACGAAAGATAGTGTTTTTAAATAAAAGAGAGGGGCACAGCCCTTCTTTTTTTGTTTTTCCCCATAAAAAAGGCACTTTATCAGCACGGAACCAGGGGGGAATAACCGGTTGCACAATGTGGTGTCAGAAATAAATTTCCAAAATCATCAATTAGCGCCTGATAAATCGTTTATGGGGTTTTAATACGTCTCGGAATCGTGTAGAATAGAAGGGTAAGAGGGAAAAAATAATTACACGGAGGGATTTAAAATGGCTCAAAAAGCAATGATTAGAATGCGTATGAGCATGCATGACGCGCACTACGGCGGGAATTTGGTCGACGGTGCAAAAATGCTCAATCTATTTGGCGACGTTGCCACAGAACTTCTCATTCGTCAAGACGGCGACGAGGGTCTGTTTGCAGCTTACGAAAACGTTCAGTTTTTGGCGCCGGTTTATGCAGGCGACTACATTGAAGCCGTTGGTGAAATCACCCAAGTTGGGAACTCTTCTCGAAAGATGGTTTTTGAGGCGAGAAAGGTGATTGTACCGAGACCGGATATCAACGAGTCCGCTTGTGACGTTTTAGAAGAACCGATTGTCGTTTGTCGTGCAGAAGGCGTTTGCGTCGTCCCTAAGGACAAGCAACGCGGTGAGAAGTAGGAGGTCAAGTGATGGAAAAGTTGATTATTACAGCGGCCCTAACAGGTGCTGAGGTAACGAGAGCGCAACAACCGAGTTTGCCACTTACTCCAGATGAAATTGCCGAAGCGGCGCACGCGTGTTACGAAGCCGGCGTCTCTATTGTGCACGTTCACGCCAGAGATGAAAAAGGCGAGCCGACACAGGACAAAGAAGTTTACAGACAGATAAAAGAAGCCGTCGAAGCCAAGTGCAATGTGATTTTTCAGCCGTCCACAGGTGGCGCCACATGGCATACGCCGGAAGAACGTCTTCAACCGGTTGAACTCAAGCCAGAAATGGCCACACTGAGTGCAGGGACGTGTAACTTCGGCGACGATGTGTTTATGAATACACAAGAATATATGATTCAATTTGCAACGCGTATGAAAGAACTTGGTGTAAAACCTGAGATCGAAGTGTTTGAGCGCGGTATGATTGAAAATGCCAAAAAACTCGTGAAAATGGGTTTGGTGGCTGAACCGGTGCATTACGATTTTGTACTCGGGGTACCGGGTGCGTGTCCGGGAACACCGGAAGACCTTATGTACATGGTGCAACAGCTTCCGGCTGGCAGCACGTGGACCGTGGCGGGCATCGGCAGAGCAGAACTGCCGCTTGCGGCGATGGCCATTGTATTAGGCGGTCATGTACGCGTCGGTTTCGAAGACAACATCTACTACTCTAAAGGCCGTCTGGCGGCATCTAATGCGGAGCTCGTCGAACGCGTGGTGCGTCTGGCGAAAGAGCTTGGCAGAGAAGTGGCCACGCCTGATGAAGCACGTGAGATTTTAAAATTAAAATAGTGTTGAGAAAAGCCCAGTCGATTTGAACCGACTGGGCTTTTTTAAAGGTATTAGAACGGCAATATGTCAGTTGTCTCAAACTGTGCGTAGTGTTCCGCCCGATTGACATTGAAAAACCGAAGGGTGCCGTCTTTGTTTTCTATCTCTTTAACCACATCTGAAATCAGCCATTTGCCGTTGATATAGGTCTCGACCCAGAACGCGGTTTCAGAAGCGTTTTCCCCTCGGACAATTCGAGAGGGAATGTCCAGTGAGCGCAAGAGGCCTACATTGAGTGCACTGAGTTCCAGTGCGTTGCCGCTTCGGCGCTTCACGAGAGCCTCCATAGACGCTATGCCTTCGTCTTCGTTGTAATCGATGTGTGCATACGATTCGTAGATCCACGTGTAGATGGCTTTTGCTTTGGCGTACTCGCTGGACAAGTTGTAGGTCAGGCCATTTGACGTGGCGTACACATCGGGTTTGTCGTAGTCGATATGTCGAGACGGCAAGATGTCTTTTATCGGCGTACTCGCCGTATTGACCACGCTGAATTTCAGTGCGACATTGGGGTCGTCAGCTGAAAAGCTCGGCTTAATCGCGTCGTCGACGTATTCTGATAGCGCGTGTAAGCGTTTGACCGCCACGTCGACTTTCTGGTCGTTGGTATAGGTGTTGTCAGGCGCCTGCGTGTCGGATTCGGCGTCTATTGCCAAAGTGAGATTGTGTTTCCCAATGCCGAAAGGAATGTACACCGTCGCTTTAAACTGACCGTCTTTAACGGGGAGGTAGTAGTCGAAGCGTTCGCCTAATCGCTCCACGCCGACCTTGAGACCTTTAATTTGCGCGTTTTCAACAGAACCGCTGAGCGACAACTCGTTCTCTACCAGCATATTGGAATAAAGGGCGGTTTTCATCGAAAGGCCGTTTTTATAAAAAGGTTCCAGTTCCACATAATGCTCTTGAGAAGTGTTGATGCTCATCCTGTTGATCTGGAAAGTACTCGCCACCGTGTCAAACGTCTGCTTCAGGTCTGCCTCTGAGGCGTTAAAATGCCCGGAAAAAATGTAGCCGATGTCGCCTTCTAAAATGACATAGATGAGGTGATCGGTATACGCGCGCCCCTCAGTGGTGTAGTGCATGGCGTCGATGACGACATCACCGGGTTTGTAAGTGCGAACTTCCTTGACCTGAATGGCCTCCTGTTCAAGGGCGCTTTTCATTCGGCTAAAGAGCATGGCGCGGGTGTAGCCGCCGTCGAGAGACAAGGTGGTCAACTCGATGTGGTGGTTTTGATAGTCGTTTTTGAGTCCGTATTGATGCGCTGAAGAACTGAGTTTGTCCCAGGAACTCGGAATAAAAAAACTGATGCCGAGGTCGTGAAGGGGGACGCTCTTGTAATTCTCGTTGTTGTAGACGCGGTAAGCGGTAACGGCATCTCTAAAATCGGCGTAGACGGTGCTCTCGTCTGCATCGTACCGGTAGTGGATGCCAAAAGCTTCTGCTGCCTCTTGAAAGGGGATGTAGAGGACGCCCTTGTGCTTAAATGGGATGACGGCAAGGCGCTTTTCACTGCCGTTGAGGTAAGCGGAGGCGTCGCCTTCGGTGTACTTAATAAAGGTATTGTCTTTGTATGAGGCCAAAATCTGTTTTTTCTCTACGCGGTACAACTGGGTTTTAATTTGCTCCATAAACTCGACGGCGGGCACCATCAACTGATCGCCTAGGAGAAAGGGCGTGTGTTCAAAGGCAATGGGCCGGTCTGAAAAGTTAAAGGTTACTTTGTGTTGAGGTTCCCCCATACTTGGAGCAAGAGGGCCGAAAGCAAAGGTCGGCATGGCGAAAAACACGGTACATACCAACAAAAGTATAATTTTTTTCATAATATCACCTTATTTGATTGTTCTAGTAAAATATGTTATGATGAACACAGGTATTGTTTATCATTTCATATACACATGATATCACATAATCTTATCAATTCAAGAAATTGAAACTCTTAACGAACCCCCAATGACATAAAATTAAATTGAACCCATCAGCGGCCTTACATACAGGGTCGTACGTTTAAGTTGTCTATACGCAGAGAAAGGAGGCGCTGTGCCGACGGAGCACAGGCATAGCAGAGAACATGGAGATAGCGGATTTAAGGCAGAAAAAAGTAGCTGATTTAAGAGAAATCGCCAAGGCAATGGGGTTTAAGAATTTGACCCACTATAAAAAAGATGCGCTTATCGACTTGATTGCCGGTAGTGTGGCTACAAAAGCCGCTGAAAAACAGCCAGAGGCGACAGCGTCTGAAACAGCGTACAACAGTGAGCCACCTGAAGTCGTTCGAAGTCTCGACGCGCCAAAAGTGCGCAAAAATGACAGCGAGGAGGTAGAAGGTGTCCTGGAAATCATCGAGCAGGGCTATGGTTTTTTAAGGTTTGAAAACTTCCTTTCAAGTGAGCTAGACGTGTACGTCTCGCCCTCCCAAATTCGTAAATTTCAGATGCGCACAGGGGACAAGGTGTTGGGGAAAACGCGAAAAGCCGGTGCTGGGGAGCGGTTTGATGCCTTGCTCTACGTCAGTGCCATCAACGGTGAAAAGCCGACTTCAAATGGTGAAAGGCCGCGCTTTGAAGATCTGACACCCCTTTACCCGAAGTCGAGATTCAAGTTGGAACTCAATAAGAACGATTATGCGACGCGTATCATCGACTTCGTGTCGCCCATTGGAAAAGGGCAGAGGGGGCTTATTGTGGCGCCACCGAAGTCGGGGAAGACGATTTTACTTCAGAAAATCGCAAAGGCGATAACCACGAACTATCCGGACGTCGAGCTCATGGTGCTCTTAATCGACGAGCGTCCGGAAGAAGTAACCGACATGAAGCGTTCCATTCCGGCAGATGTCATCTATTCGACTTTTGACGAATTGCCGTCGCATCATATAAAAGTCGCTGAAATGGTGCTGAGTCGCGCCAAAGCACTGGTGGAACAGAAGAAAGATGTCGTGGTATTGCTCGACAGCATTACGCGATTGGCAAGGGCCTACAACCTCGTCATACCGTCTAGTGGCAAGACGCTTTCAGGTGGTCTCGATCCCAACGCACTTCATCGGCCTAAGCGCTTTTTTGGTGCCGCGCGCAACATAGAAGAGGGTGGGTCACTCACCATTCTCGCCACGGCTTTAATCGAAACGGGCAGTCGCATGGACGACGTCATCTTTGAGGAGTTCAAAGGCACGGGGAATATGGAGCTCATCCTCGATAGGAAGTTGTCTGAAAAACGTATTTTCCCTTCTATAGATATACGAAAGTCGGGAACGCGCAGGGAGGAGTACCTCTTTGACGACGAGGAACTCGAGGCGGTAAGGCGTTTGAGGCGCGGATTTGACCGCTACAACAACGCGGAGATCATCGAAAAGTTTATGGACACGCTCTTGACAACTAAAGACAACAAAGAGCTGGTGTTGCAACTCAATAAAAACATGCCGTCCACTTAGTGCGATGTTGAATACAGAATATTTTAGAAAAAAAGTTGAAAAAACAAAAATGCCGTGTTATAATGATAAGGCTGAATTTGATTAACGTGTTTTGTAAAAGTTAATATAAAACATTAGAAAGAAGTGAGGTGAACCCAATGAAACAAGATATTCATCCAAAGTACGAGAATATAGACGTACATTGCGCATGTGGCAATACGTTCAAAACCGGATCAACAAAGTCTGAAATCAGAATTGAAATCTGTTCAGAATGTCATCCGTTCTTCACTGGAACGGCTAAATCCGTTGAAAGAGGCGGTAGAGCAGAGAAGTTTAAGGAAAAATACAATCTTAAATAAGTTCTGTATTCGTAGGTTAGGATGGGGTAATCCTAACCTTTTTTGTTTTTAATACGACGAAATTAAATGAAAGATTTTGCGAAAAAAAAGATGTAAAAGCGTGTCATTTTCTTAAAGGTTACAGGATTTTCGTGAAATATCTAATAAATTTCGATATACTATAGAGAGAACCGTTTTAACTATTTTTGAGGGAGAGGAAGATGGCAAAACTTTATTTTCGTTATGGCGCTATGAACTGCGGTAAATCCACGGCTTTGATGCAAGTGGTCCACAATTACCATGAACGCGGTATGCGCGCCATTGTTTTGAAGCCCTATACGGACACGAAGGGCGGCGATAAAGTCGTTTCGCGTCTCGGGATTGACAGAACAGTGGATATGGTCGTAAAACCAGAGGAAAATATAATGAAGAAAATTGAACGATGGGTCGACGACAATGGACCACTTCACTGCATATTGGTGGATGAAGTGCAGTTCTTTAAAGCCGATCACATCGACGCATTTTTAGAAATTGCCGTCATCAAGAACATTCCGGTGATTTGCTATGGTTTGAGAACCGATTTCGCCATGCGCGGCTTTGAAGGGTCTGAAAGACTGCTTCTATTGGCACACAGTTTAGAAGAACTTAAAACCATTTGCCGCTGTGGGCGAAAAGCGGTACTCAACGGCAGAAAAATCAATGGGAAATTTGTATTCGAGGGTGAACAAGTCGTGATTGACGGCGGAGAAGTCGTCTACGAATCACTATGTGCCAACTGTTATTTTGAATATAAGAAGGCTGCACAAAGCCATTGAGAGGTGGACGTATGAGTGAATACAAACCGACGAGTATCGGCGGTCAGGCGCTGATTGAAGGCGTTATGATGCGCGGAAAAGAAAAAATAGCCATCGCCGTTAGAAAGCCTGACGGCGTTATTGAAATTAAGGAAGAAAATCCTTTGAGACTGGAGAAAAATAAACTCTCCAAACTGCCTTTTATCAGAGGTATTTTTGCGCTGATAGGTTCTATGATCGTAGGGGTTCGCGCCCTGACGTATTCTGCGGAATTTTATATGGAAGATGAAGGCGCTGAAAAAAGCAAGTTTGAGGCATTTTTATACCGTGTTTTCGGCAAACGCGCTGACGACATCTTACTGGGCTTTTCAATTGTCTTTGCCTTTGTCTTTGCCATGTTGCTCTTTGGCGCTCTGCCGACGGGCATCGTGTCGTTTCTCAAACACTACACCGACAGCCGTTTGCTTTTAAGTGCGGTTGAAGGGGTTGTTAAAATTGGCGTTTTTCTCCTTTACATTGCCATTATCGGGCAAATGAAAGACGTCAAGCGGGTTTTTCAATACCATGGGGCAGAACACAAGACCATCCACTGCTACGAGAGTGGACAGCCTGTAACCGTTGAAAACGCAAGGAAATTTACAACGCTACACCCGAGGTGCGGAACGAGTTTCATCTTTTTTGTCCTCGCTATCAGCATTATTTTATTCACTTTTTTAAGTTGGAACAGCATTTTAATGCGAATCGGAATGAAGATTTTATTGTTCCCGCTGGTGGCCGGTATTTCTTATGAGATGATTAAGCTGGCCGGGCGTTCGGACAACGCTGTGGTGAAATGGCTGAGCAAACCGGGCTTGATGATGCAAAAGCTGACGACTAAAGAACCGGATGACGCACAGCTCGAGGTGGCAATAGCGGCTTTTTTAGAAGTCCTTGATGAAAAAGAGAAACAGACTGTATGCAGTGTTACGAGTTGATGCAAGAGTTGACGGCGGCTTTAAGCGCTGTTTCAGAAAGTCCTGAAGTGGAGGCAAGGGCGCTGTTGATGCACGTTTTAAACCTCGACGCCCTCGGTTGGGTACTGGGACAAAAAACTGCGATTGAGAGCGCCCGGCGCGCTGATGTGGAAGTGCTGTTGCAAAGACGACTTTTAAACGAGCCACTACAATATATATTAGGGTATCAATGCTTCTATGGGCGCGACTTTAAAGTGACACCGGCGGTGTTGATTCCCAGACCGGAGACAGAAATACTGGTTGAAAAAGTCCTGCACATCGCGCACAGCAAAATGACTGGAAACGACGTGAGGGCACTGGATATGGGCGCGGGGAGCGGCGCCATTGGCGTAAGCGTTGCACTGGCGTCCGGCGTCGAGCACGTCACGGCGGTAGATGTGAGTTCAGCGGCACTTGAAGTCGCTGAGCACAACGCCAAAACACTGGGTGCCGCGGATAAAATGTCGTTTGTTTTGAGCGACTACTTCAGCGCGGTGCCGCAGAGGCGTTACGATATCGTCGTATCGAACCCCCCTTATATTGAAGTCGGCGATGCCGCCGACTTAAAGCGCGAAGTAGACGGCTTCGAACCGCATCTCGCGCTGTACGGCGGGGCAGACGGCCTCGATGCCTACAGGGTCATTGTACCTGCGGCGCGAGGTTACTTAAAAGACGGGGGTTTTCTTCTCTTTGAAGCCGGGCATAATCAGTCGTCTGCAATTGCGGCGATGATGCGTGAAAACGCGTATGTCGATGTGGCGACGTTTTCCGATTTGAACGGGATTGAGAGATTTATTATGGGCAGAAAGGGTTAATGGAGGACACTATGTTTGATCGATTGGATTTTATAGAAGAAAAATACGAAGAACTCGGATTGAAGCTTTCGGATCCGAATGTCATCAACGACCAGAAGACCTGGCAAAAATACATGAAAGAACATTCGGAGATGACGCCGATTGTCGAGCAATACAAGCTCTACAAAAATACGAAGACGGGTATCGATGAAGCGAAGGAAATGATTCGCGAGAGCGATGACGAAGAAATGCGAGAGCTTGCAAAGATGGAACTTCACGACTTGGAGTCTTCTATCGACGGCATCGAACTTGAACTTAAGAAATTGCTTTTACCGAAAGACCCCAACGATTCGAGAAACGTTATCCTAGAAGTGCGTGCAGGTGCAGGTGGCGACGAAGCCGGTCTCTTTGCGGCAGAACTCCTGAGATTGTACACGCGCTTCGCAGAACGCAACCGTTGGAAGGTTGAACTGATGAATACCAATGAGAACGGCTTGGGCGGCATTAAGGAAGCGTCTGTTATGATTAAAGGCGAAGGCGCCTATTCTAGATTGAAATACGAAAGCGGTACCCACCGCGTACAAAGAATTCCTCAGACGGAATCCGGCGGTCGTATTCACACGTCTACAGCGACAGTGGCGGTTCTTCCGGAAGTCGATGACGTGGAAGTGGAAATCAAGCAGAACGACTTGCGCGTCGATGTGTTCCGTTCATCGGGTAACGGCGGACAGAGTGTTAACACCACCGACTCTGCAGTTAGGATTACCCATCTACCGACGGGACTCGTGGTCAGCTGTCAGGACGGCAAATCGCAGCTGAGCAACAAGGAAAAGGCGATGCAAGTGCTCAAGGCGCGTCTTTACGAAATTGAACTCAGCAAGCAAAACGAAGAAATTGCCGAGCAAAGACGTTCTCAGGTGGGCACAGGTGACAGAAGTGCTAAAATCAGAACGTACAATTTCCCACAAGGCCGTATCACCGACCACCGTATTCCAGTGACACTCTATAAGCTCGACCAGTTTATGGACGGTGAAATCACTCAACTCATTGATGAATTAACGACGTTTTATCAGGCGGAAGCTTTAAAACAATTAGAAGAATATTAAAATTAGTTTAATTCAGAAACTTATTCTGAAAACACTTGAAATAAAAGATGCTTAGGAGTATACTGTTTCCGTGGCTTTGGCAGAAATAGGGGGGGCAGTTATGACGAGTGAATTTTTCTTACTGGAAATTGCCATGGTGTTGTTTGCGGCTCACCTTGGCGGAATGATTAGTAAAAAACTAAAGCAACCTGTCGTGTTAGGGCAGATTATAGTCGGCATCATACTCGGTATGGGGCTCATGGAAAAGACAGAGATCATTCATGAGTTCGGACAAATCGGTGTGGTGCTGCTTATGTTTGTGGCCGGACTCGAAACCGATGTAAAGGAGTTGATAGCGTCTATACGCTCATCCTCGATGATTGCGCTTGGGGGCGTGGTCTTTCCGGCGGTTTTGGTCTTTGGGGGGCTCATGTTGTTCGTGCCCAATCAAAGCGTTGTTGTAGCCCTGTTCTTAGGGGTTGTATCGACGGCGACATCGGTTAGTATATCGGTTCAAACGCTGAGGGAAATACACCATTTGAGAAGTAAGCAGGGCCTGATGATTCTCGGCGCTGCCATTATAGATGACGTCGTCGGCATTATTTTGCTGACACTTCTCGTGAGTACCGTTAAACCCGGTGCATCGGGTTCCATCGCGTTTGTCCTCTTAAAAATCATCGGTTTTTTTGCGATACTGTACGCCATGGGCTTCGTGCTCATCAAACTCTTTAAAAAGTTCAAAGGGGATACCGACATTGACGAAGCCATTGTGACGTATGCGATTATCATTTGTTTTTCGCTTGCGTTTATGTCGGAAGAGTTCGGTGTAGCGGCGATAACAGGCGCGTACTTTGCAGGTGTTATCTTTGCAATGACATCGCATAAGCACAAGGTTTCACATGAGATCAACAAAATTGCATCGGTTCTTTTTACGCCGGTTTTCTTCGTGGGCATCGGCATGGACATAGACATTTTCGAAGCGTCTACAGCGCTTGGTGTCGGTACAATTCTCTTGGTACTCGGTTCACTGGGCAAAGTGGTGGGCTGTGGCCTCGGTGCAAAGTTAACGGGCTTCAAAAGCCGAGAAGCGCTTCAAATCGGTATCGGTATGGTTCCGAGAGCTGAAGTGGCAATCATCGTTGCGAATTTAGGTCTTCAAATGGCGATTTTAAATGAAAAACATATGGCAGCCACAATTCTGATGGTCTTGGCGACGACGCTTATTACACCATCGGTGCTAAAATGGTCATTTAGAGAAACCACGTAATCATGTAAGCAGTCTCTACGACTGCTTTTTTTTATAAGGTAAACACTTTGGAAGTGTAGAGGTGAAAAATGAAACAAACGCGTGTATTTGATATGAAAACCGCTTTGGACAGCGGGCAGCTTTCAGAAGCGGCTGAGCTTTTAAAAGCGGGGAAGACGGTGGCTTTTCCCACTGAGACTGTCTACGGTCTCGGCGCGTATGCGTTGGATGAAACGGCGCTTTCGGCTATTTACGAGGCAAAGGGAAGACCTTCCGACAACCCGTTGATTGTCCATATCGTCGAGATGGCGATGCTCGACGACTTGATTGCTGAAAAGAAACCTTATGTAGACCGACTCATAGAAGCATTTTGGCCGGGGCCTTTGACACTGGTCTTTAAAAAGAAGTCAAATGTACCCCTTAAAGTAACTGGGGGACTCGACACGGTTGCCATTCGGATGCCGGCACATCCCATTGCAAAAGCCCTTATTGAGACGGCGGGAATCCCCGTGGCCGCACCTTCGGCGAATTTATCGGGTAAGCCGAGTCCCACTGTGGGCAAATATGTAGTTGAAGACTTAATGGGGCGAGTGGACGGTATCGTCGACGGGGGCGATGTCTCCTATGGTTTGGAGTCCACGGTTTTAGACGTCACAGGCGAAACGCCGATGATTTTGAGGCCGGGAAAAGTTACACAAAAGGACATTGCCTCTGTTGTCGGCAGCTGTGATGTCGATCCGGCGATTGCCTCAAATAGCGCTTCAGTGGCAGTGGCCAAGTCTCCGGGAATGAAGTACAGACATTATGCACCGGAGGCACAGGTAACGGTGTTCACAGGCGATACGGTAAAAGTACTTGCTGAAATTGAGCGCCGTGTGGTCGAGTCGGTGAACGCCGGCTATACCGTTGGCGTCATGGCTTTTGAACAGGACTGGGCGTTCTTGTCGAAGCTTCTTGAAAGGTCATTAGGCGATTCTGAGCGCGAGCGCGTTCACTTCTACAACGAAGGTTCTGCAAAGGCGCCGGAGGTTTTTGCGCAGCACCTTTTTAAGCATCTCAGGGAAGCGGATGAGGACGGTTGTGACGAGCTCTATGTAAGGGGGGTGTCCGAAGAGGGCATCGGAAGTGCCATTATGAATCGGTTGTCCAAGGCCAGCGAGGGACGTGTTTTCAAAATTTAATTTGCTTTTTAACCCCTGAGTCATTATAATGTATAAGGAAAAAAGCGCTTTATACAAGACGGAGGTGTTAATTTGAAAGTAGCGATAGGATCAGATCACGGCGGCTATGAATTGAGAATGGCCGTAAAAGCACATCTTGAGCAGAGAGGCTATGAAGTGGTGGACTTCGGTCCATTTGATAAATCATCATGCGATTACCCGGACTACGCTGTAAAAGTGGCAAATTCCATTGTGGATGGCGACTGTACACTCGGCGTACTGGTATGTGGTACAGGATTGGGCATATCGATTGCGGCAAACAAAGTTAAAGGCATTATTGCGGCTCCTGTAAGCGATACGTTCAGCGCCGAAATGGCGCGCAAGCACAACGATGCCAATATTGTGGCACTTGGGCAGCGCGTCGTAGGTGAAGGACTGGCACTAAAAATCGTCGACGCATTCTTCGATTCAGAATTTGAAGGCGACCGACATGCAAGACGCGTTGACAAAATCAGAGCTATTGAACAAGAGAATTTATAAGGGGGCCCAAATGAGCAAAGTACATGAGATGGATCATCCGTTGATTCAACATAAACTCAGTTTAATCAGAGACAAGAATACCGGTTCAAAAGAATTTAGAGAACTCGTAAAAGAAGTATCAATGCTTCTCGCTTACGAAGTAACGCGCGATTTACCACTGGAAGAAGTGGAGATCGATACGCCGATTATGACGGCGAAGTGTAAAATGCTCGCCGGTCGAAAATTGGGCATCGTTCCGATTCTAAGAGCCGGTCTCGGCATGGTAGACGGTTTTCTCAACCTTCTCCCTGCGGCAAAAGTCGGTCACGTGGGACTTTACAGAGACCCTGAGACACTTGATCCGGTAGAGTACTACTGTAAGCTGCCGACAGATGTCAGTGAAAGAGAGCTGATTGTCGTAGACCCAATGCTCGCCACAGGAGGCTCGGCAAATGCGGCCATTCAGTTTATTAAAGACAAAGGGGCTTCCAATATTCGTTTCGTTTGTTTAATTGGCTGTCCAGAAGGTATCGGTGCTGTACAAAAAGCGCATCCCGATGTAGACATCTACATTGCGGGCATCGATGAAAAACTCAACGACCACGCGTATATCGTTCCGGGACTAGGAGATGCCGGGGACAGACTTTACGGTACAAAATAGATAGAGGTGTTCTATGTATATACCTGCAATTATAGCTGGATTGATAAGCTTTCTATTAACACCGCTCGTCATTAAGTTGGCGCATAAATTTGGTGCAATAGATGTCCCAAAAGATGAAAGACGCGTACACAAGAAGCCGATACCGCTTTGGGGCGGTCTCGCAATGTTCATCGGCTTTTTTATCAGCATGTTCTTATTTTCTAAAATCGGATTGGTCAAGCTGCTGGGGCTTTTGGCAGCGGGATTAATCGTCCTCGTCACGGGGATGGTCGACGACGTGAAGCCACTCGGTGCCAAGAGCAAGCTGCTCATGCAAATTGTAGCAGCGTTGGTGCTGGTGTTTTCAGGTTATGAAATCAAGTATTTTACCAACTTCTTTGGGGATTCGGGTTACATCATATTGGGGGCGTTGTCCATACCGGTATCCGTTATTTGGATTGTCGGCGTGACCAACACGGTAAATTTAATAGACGGTTTAGACGGCCTGGCAGCAGGTATCTCTGCAATTGCAGCGGTGACGCTCAGCTACATTGCGCTGATTAATCACAGATACGACGCGGCGATGATTACACTTATTCTCGCAGGCAGTTCCATTGGTTTCTTGCCGTACAACTTCAACCCTGCTAAAATTTTCATGGGGGACGCAGGGGCGCTGTTTCTAGGATTGGTCTTGGCCGCTGTCTCTATTGAAGGGGCGCTGAAAGGTGCGACGGCGTTGACTGTTATCGTGCCGATTTTTGCGCTGGGCGTGCCGATTTTCGATACGGCATTTGCCATATTGAGAAGACTTTTAAATGGCAAGCCTATTATGGAGGCAGACAAGGGGCACTTGCACCATCGCTTCCTCTCTATAGGCTATGGTCAAAAGAAGGCCGTTTTATCCATTTACCTCATCGGCGCACTCTTAGGAGCCAGTGCCGTGGAACTTTTGAAGAAGCACTGGATTCCCGCGGCTATATTGTTGGCACTAGCGGCAGTGGTGGTATTAATACCGATTAATCGAGCTGTCTTAACTCAAAAGAAGGATACATTGGAGTAAATTATGAAAAAAGTACTGTCGATTTTCGGAACGCGACCGGAGGCGATTAAAATGGCGCCTCTCGTCATAGCACTGGAGCGCGACCCCGAGTTGACATCGGTGGTCTGCGTAACGGGACAGCATCGCGAGATGCTCGACCAAGTGCTCGAAGTCTTCCAGATAAAGCCACACTACGATTTGGCTTTGATGAAACATGGGCAGACGCTTACAGATATAACGGTACGTGTTTTGACGGAAGTCAAAGCGGTCATAGAAAAGGAAAAACCGGATCTCGTGTTGGTACACGGCGATACGACGACGACTTTTGCAGGTGCGTTGGCAGCTTTTTATGCCAAAGTGCCTGTAGGACACGTCGAAGCGGGCCTGAGAAGTGGCGACATCTACAGCCCATTTCCGGAGGAAGTGAACCGACAACTGGCGACGAAACTTGCGAGTATGCACTTTGCGGCGACAGAAGGGAATGTGGAGAACCTCTTAAACGAAGGGGTACCACGCGACTGCATCTACAAGACTGGGAACACGGTTATCGATGCACTACTCTCTGTTATTTCTGAAGACTATGTCTTTGAAGAAGCGCTGCTCAATCAAATTGATTTTAAGGGCAAGAAGGTCATACCGCTTACGGCGCATAGAAGAGAAAATCAAGGGGCGCCGATGACGGCGATTTTTGAGGCGGTTGCTGAACTCGTCGAAACACATAAAGATGTGGAAGTCGTGTTTCCAATGCATCTCAATCCCGTGATTCGCGATCTCGCCAAGCGTCACTTCGGCGACTTGGAGCGCGTGCATTTAATCGAGCCGCTGGGATACAAGGATTTCACCAACCTCGTCGCAAGGTCATACCTCGTGATGACGGATTCAGGCGGTATTCAGGAAGAAGCACCTGCATCGGGTAAACCGGTGGTGGTTCTCAGAACGGAAACCGAGCGCCCTGAGGCTGTTGAAGCGGGGACGGTGGTTATTGCCGGTGTAGAAAAATCGACGATTTACGACGTCACGCATCGTCTGTTGACCGACGAGGCGTTTTATCGCCAGATGGCGGAAGCCGTAAACCCTTATGGAGACGGGACGAGCTGTGAACAAATTATCAACGCAATTAAATTAGGACTTTAGAAGGGTATAGCTTATAGCTTACCCTTTTTTGCTTTTAAGAAACGGTTTAAAAGTAAAGAAAGTATGATATAATAAGCGAATGAGGGGTACAAATATGAAGCGTAAAAAGAAAAGTTCTTTACAAAATTTAGCTTTGCTATCTCAAGTGGGCATCATGATGCTCGTGTCGATTTTAGGGAGTTTGCTCATCGGGATTTGGCTCGACAGGAAGCTCGGCACCGGTATGATTGCTACGGTAATTGCCCTAATTCTGGGCGTTGGCGCGGCCTTTCGGAACTTGTATGTCTTGGGCCTTCAAAAATCCAAAGAGTACGAAGACCGAGAGTCTCCCGAGACCTATGTCCGCGAGTTCGAAAAAAAAATCAGAGAAGACAAAGCAGATAACGAGGAAGAATAACGTCTATGACGTTGAGTTGAAGTAATAAAGTGTAGGTGTGTACCTTATGAATACAGTTCGAACAACGCAAAAGAAAATACTTAAAGGCATGTTGATAGCCACAGCGCTGTTGTCCGTTCTATGCCTTATCCTATTAGACAATCCGAAGCCCATGATAGTGGGCCTATTCTTTGGCGCCATTGTGAGCGCACTTCTCTTTATAGAACTCGGCATCACTCTCAATCGAGCGGTGACGATGCCGCCGCACAAAGCACAGAAATACGCGACAAGTCGCTATTTACTGCGCTTTACCATTATGGGCATCGTACTTTATGCGTCAATCGGTGCGCCACATATCCACCTCTTGGGGACGGCTATGGGGCTCATTATTATAAAGCCGGTTATTTATGCAACACATCTTTTTAACGACAAGCAATACTTCAAAAACATCTTAAGAAGAAAGGAGGATGAATCGGATGGGCGTTGATCATCTAGTACCCAAAATGGGATCTATGGAGTTTGGCCCGCGCGTTGCGTTTCACATCGGGGATGTCCCCATTAGTGAAACCGTAACCGTTACATGGCTGATCATGGGGCTGCTTTTGATCTTTTCCATTGTGGCGACGCGCAACTTGCGTAAGGAAGCCAAGGGCTTTCAGCTTGTAGTCGAAACACTGGTAAAGAGCATCAACAACCTGACGTCGCAAAACATGGGTGCACACAACAGTTATTGGGCACCGTATATTGGGACTATTATCCTGTTTATTGGGATATCCAATATCATCGGATTGCTGGGGCTTAGACCGCCGACAGCAGATCTCAATACCACTATGTGTCTTTCCATTATGACGTTTGTGTTGACGCAAACCTTCGGGATTAAATCCAAGGGTTTAGGCGGCTACTCCAAAGGCTTTTTAGAACCAATGCCATTTCTATTGCCCTTAAATATTATCGGCGAACTGGCCAATCCAATTTCGCTCGGCTTCCGTTTGTTCGGTAATATCGTAGCGGGTGTGATTATTATGTCACTGCTTTATAGTGCATTAGGCGCTGCCACAAATGCTTTTCTAGGAATGACCATTCCTATTTTACAAGCAGGTATTCCTTCTGTTTTACACATATACTTTGACATGTTTTCAGGTCTGTTACAATCGTTCATCTTTACGATGCTCACGATGGTGTTCATCGCAGGTGCGATGGAATAGAAAGTTTAAAAAAGGGGTGAGTTAATGGATACAAGTAATTTTATTGTACGTTTCTTCGATTGGCTCATGACATTTGATGCAAAGGACCTCGTTTTAGCCGCTTCAGCAATTGGTGCGGGGTTTGCGATGATTGCGGGGATTGGCCCCGGCATCGGTCAAGGTTATGCCGCGGGTAAAGGCGCTGAAGCAGTGGCGCGGAACCCGAAACATCAAAGAGAGACGACAATGGTCATGTTGTTGGGCGCTGCAGTTGCAGAGACGTCCGGCATTTTAGCACTTGTAGTTGCCCTGATTACGATTTTTGGTCGACCATTTCTCAATTTAAGCGGGCCCACCATTGTTATAATGGCGGGGGCAATAGGAGCCGGACTCGCAATGATTGCAGGGATTGGCCCGGGAATTGGTCAAGGTTATGCTGCAGGTAAAGGTACGGAGGCGATAGGCAAGAGACCTAAGCTTCAACAATCAATCGTTAGAACGATGTTGGTCGGTCAGGCTGTTGCTCAGACCACCGGCATTTATGCACTGGTTATTGCACTGATTTTAATGTTTGTTAACCCGCTTGGCAGATAGTCTGGGCGTCTAAAATTAATTTTTAAGTGAACATTAGGAGGATAACATTATGGAAAATATGATCACTGGGGAATCGTTAATTCTTGCTGCATCAGCTATTGGTGCTGGACTCGCTATGATCGCTGGTATCGGACCTGGTATTGGTCAGGGATACGCAGCAGGTAAAGGCGCCGAGGGTGTCGGTAGACAACCTGAGGCACAAGGTGACATCGTCAGAACGATGCTTTTAGGTGCGGCTGTTGCCGAGACGACAGGTATCTACGCGCTCGTTATCGCGCTCATCTTATTATTCGTTAAGCCATTGACTTAAGCCTAAGTTGATAATTAGACAATACTAATTTGAAAGGAGGCTTAGAATGAGCTTAATCGATACGGCGGCGACCATTCGTTTCGGTCTCGTAACACTCGATTGGACTTTTCTAATGCAGCTGGCCAATACGCTGATTTTGTTCTTAATCTTAAAGCATTTTCTATTTAAGCCGGTGACGGCATTTATGGAAAACCGCGAAAAAGAGATTAAGGATCAGATCAGTTCGGCTGAAAAGCTGGAAGAAGAGGCTCAAGCGTTTAAGGCAGAGTACGAAGCAAGGCTCGCCAAAGCCGAAGAAGAGGGAAAAGAACTAATCAAAACGCACATTCAACGTGGTGAAAATAGAGCATTTGAAATTATCAAAGCGGCTGAAAGCGATGTTGAAAGTATGAAGCTACACGCCCATCGCGAACTTGAAACAGAACGTATCAAAGCGGTGAATGAGCTTAAAGACCAAATCTCTGAACTGTCTGTTATGGCGGCGTCTAAAGTGATCGACAAAGATCTCGACGAGAGCAGTCACAAAGATTTGATCGATAAATTCATCAACGAAGTGGGTGAGACGCAATGGCAGAACTAGTGAGCAAAACTTATTCTGAAGCACTTTTTGAAGTGGCCCTTGAGTCAGACCAACTCGCCGCTATAAAGGAAGAATTTGACTTTTTAGCTAAGACATTTGAAGCCAATGCCGATTTTTTTGAACTGATTAAAACGCCTAAAATCAGCATGACAGAAAAGAAGCAAATCTTGAGCGAGACTTTCTCAGGGACGTTTTCAGAGGCGTTTATGAACTTCCTTAAAATCATCGTGGACAAGCGCAGAGAAGCGGATCTCCTGCAGATTAAAAAAGCGTACGACGAACGGGTTAACGCTTATCACAACCGCATCGACGCCACAGTGGAATCCGTGCTGCCGCTATCGGCAGAACAGATGGGACAGCTGTCAGAAAAGTTGGCGCGCATCAGCGGCAAGGAAGTGACACTTGAAAATGTCATCAACAAGGATTTGATAGGCGGTGTCGTGGTCACTTTAGGGGATCGCGTTATCGACGGTTCAATCAAATACAAATTGGAGACAATGCTCGAAAGTTTAACTCAAATAATTATTTAATATGGGAGCGTGTTAGACATGAATCTAAGACCTGAAGAAATTAGTTCTGTGATCAAGTCGCAGATTAAGAAATACGAGTCTAAGCTCCAAGTAGAAGATACTGGTACGGTTATTCAAGTCGGCGATGGTATCGCGAGAGTGCATGGTTTACAAAAATGTATGGCCGGGGAGCTCTTAGAGTTCCCAGGTGAAGTATACGGTATGGTACTCAACCTTGAAGAAGACAGTGTTGGTGTCGTTCTATTTGGTTCCGACGAAAACATCAAAGAGGGCGACCTCGTCAAGCGTACAGAGCGCGTCGTGGAGGTACCTGTAGGGGAGAACATCTTCGGCCGCGTCGTGAACTCGCTGGGGCAACCCCTCGACGGTAAAGGGCCAATTGCCTCTGACAAGTTCAGACCTATTGAGCGCGTGGCCTCTGGTGTCATCGACCGTAAATCGGTTCACGAACCGCTGCAAACGGGGATTAAGGCGGTTGACTCCATGATTCCAATCGGGAGAGGACAAAGGGAGCTGATTATCGGCGACCGCCAAACGGGAAAGACGGCAATTGCCATCGACACGATTATCAATCAAAAGAACACCGATGTCTACTGTATTTACGTTGCCATCGGACAAAAGAAATCGACGGTTGCACAAATCGTCAAGCAGCTGGAAGACAACGGCGCTATGAGTTACACATCAGTTGTAGCGGCGACGGCGTCTGATCCTGCACCACTCCAGTACATCGCACCTTATTCAGGTGTTACAATGGCTGAAGAACTTATGTATTCCGGAAAGCACGTTCTCATCGTCTACGATGACCTTTCCAAGCATGCGGTGGCTTACCGTGCGATGTCCTTACTACTTAGAAGACCTCCAGGACGTGAGGCTTACCCGGGCGACGTCTTCTACTTGCACAGTAGATTACTCGAACGCGCGGCAAAACTCAGTGACAAACTGGGCGCCGGCTCTATTACGGCACTTCCGATTATCGAAACGCAAGCAGGTGACGTATCGGCGTATATCCCGACCAATGTCATCTCAATTACAGACGGTCAGATTTACCTAGAGTCCGAACTCTTTTTCGCCGGTCAAAGACCTGCGGTCAACCCGGGGATTTCCGTATCTCGTGTAGGGGGCGCCGCTCAAATTAAGGCGATGAAGAAAGTTGCCAGCAAGATTAAACTGGAGCTCGCTCAGTACAGAGAACTCGCGGCATTTGCCCAGTTCGGTTCCGAGCTCGATAAAGATACCAAAGCGACGCTTGAACACGGCGAGCGCCTAATGCAAATCCTTAAGCAACCTCAATATAAGCCAATGCCTGTGGAACATCAGGTTATGGGCATCTACGCCATTGTCAATCGCTATATGGCAGATGTAGAAGTCAAAAACATCAGTTTGTTTGAAAAAGAATTGTTGGCTTATTTAGATGTAAATCACCCTGAAATCGGCAAGTCGATTGTCGAAACAGGGCAATTGTCAGAAGAAATGGAAGAAAAGCTCAAGAACGGTATCGAGACGTTTAAAAAGACGTTTACTGTTGAGTAACTTCCGCTAAGGAGGCTTAAAGATGGCAGGCGGTACGCGCGAGATCAAGCGAAAGATTAAAAGTGTCAACAGCACGATGCAGATTACCAAAGCCATGGAACTGGTCTCAACGGCAAAACTCAAACGTGCGAGAGATCGCATGGACATTACGAAGCCTTATTTTGAAACCGTTAGAGAAGCTGTCCAAGATGTGATGGGGGCAGACAAGAGCATTAAGACCCGCTATGTGGCATCGGAAGACGCGACATACGAAAAGCCGCTCTATGTGGTCATCACTTCGGATAGAGGTCTTTGCGGCGGCTACAACGCCAACGCCATTAAAAAGGCGCTGGAGTCTGCGGCGGCCTATAAAGCCCCTAAGTTTTTGGTAATCGGTAGAAAAGCGTACGATGTTATGACGCGCATGGGCTGCGATGTCGTCGACCAGTTTCTGTACATCTCGGAAAAGCCTGAGTACATTCACGCCGTTGATATAAGAAAAATTGTGTTGGGGCTGTTCGAAAAAGGTGAAATCGATTCGGTAAAATTTGTTTACACGCGTTTTGCCAGTACGATTTCACAAGTGGCGACAGAACTCCAATTGCTCCCTGTTGCAAGGGTGGATAGAGCGCCGAAGGAAGAGGACGTCTTTGAATTTGTCAATTACGAGCCGTCTCCGGAGGCCGTGTTGCACTTTATCATCCCCAAATACGTTGAAAGTACCCTTTACGGCGGCTTAATTGAATCGTCTGCCTCAGAACAGGCGGCGCGACGTGTTGCAATGGAAAGTGCAACGGACAATGCAGAAGACATCATCGACGAGCTCGTTCTGTCGTTTAACCAAGCGCGACAGGCGGCAATTACTCAGGAAATTTCAGAAATTGTTGGCGGTGCTGAGGCACTAAAATAAACGTAACTTTACGATAAGATTAGATAAAGGAGTGAAGAGTATGGATCAGGCGATTGGTAAAATCGTTCAAATCATTGGACCTGTACTCGATATTAGGTTTAAGGACGGAGAAATGCCTAATATTTACGATGCAATCACAATCGATTACAATGGCATCCACGTCGTCTCAGAAGTTATGCAACACATCGGTAACAATACCGTAAGAGCGGTTGCGATGAGTTCGACAGATGGTCTTGTAAGAGGGATTGATGCTGTATCCACAGGCGCACCAATTTCAGTACCGGTGGGCAAGCCGACACTTGGCAGACTCATCAACGTACTTGGAGAAACGATAGATGAAAAAGGTCAAATTGACTCAAAAGATACCGAGTTTTGGCCGATTCACAGACCTGCACCGGCTTTTGCCGAGCAGGGCACTTCTGCCGAGATGCTCGAGACGGGCATCAAGGTCATCGACTTAATCGGACCGTATGCAAAGGGCGGTAAAATCGGTCTTTTCGGCGGTGCCGGTGTCGGTAAAACCGTAATCATTCAGGAATTAATCAACAACATCGCCACCAACCACGGCGGTCTTTCCGTATTCGCCGGCGTCGGTGAGAGAACACGTGAAGGGAATGACCTCTACCACGAGATGATGGAATCCGGCGTTCTCGACAAGACGACGCTCGTCTTCGGTCAGATGAACGAACCGCCTGGGGCCAGAATGCGCGTTGCCTTAACCGGTCTTACGATGTCGGAGTATTTCCGCGACCAAGAGGGCAAGGACGTGTTGTTGTTCATCGACAACATCTTTAGATTTACACAGGCGGGTTCTGAGGTTTCTGCTCTCCTCGGTCGTATGCCAAGTGCCGTTGGTTATCAGCCGACACTTGCAACGGACATGGGGGCACTTCAAGAGCGCATCACGTCGACGACTAAGGGCTCGATTACGTCGGTTCAAGCTGTCTACGTCCCTGCGGATGACTTGACGGACCCTGCACCTGCTACGACGTTTACCCATCTCGATGCGACCACGGTTTTGTCGAGAAAGATTTCAGAACTCGGGATTTACCCTGCGGTTGACCCGCTGGATTCTTCATCGAGAATATTGACACCTGACATCGTCGGGACAGATCACTACACCGTGGCTCGCGACGTTCAGGAAATTCTTCAACGTTACAATGAACTTCAAGATATTATCGCCATCCTCGGTATGGATGAGCTCTCTGATGAAGACAAACGCGTCGTTAACAGAGCGAGAAAAGTTCAAAGATTCTTGTCGCAGCCGTTTACGGTTGCCGAGCAGTTTACGGGATTCCCTGGGGTTTATGTCCCTGTAAAAGAGACCATTAGAGGCTTTAGAGAAATTCTAGATGGTCAGCACGACGATATCCCTGAGCAAATGTTCTTATATTGCGGCACCATTGATGAAGTCGTTGAAAAGTATAAGAAATCGAAAGCTTAAGGGGAGGTGCGCAGATGGGCAAAAAATTCATGCTCGAAGTGGTGACGCCAGACCGCGTTATGTACAGCGATGAAACACCGATGGTCATTGTGCGGACAACAGAAGGCGACACGGGAATTTTATATGACCACGAACCACTTGTAGCCCCCCTTAAAATCGGCAGCCTTCGCGTAAAAGACGACAGCGGCAACTTCAAGTGGGCAGCTTGTTCGTCCGGTTTTGTCACCGTCGACCAATCGGGGGTCAAGGTGATTGTCGATTCAGCTGAATGGGTTGACGAAATCGATCTCGAGCGTGCACTTCGCGCCAAAGAACGTGCGGAACAGCGCATTCGAAAAGAAAGCCCGAAAGAAGTCGATTTGCTAAGAGCCAGAGCGGCGCTTGAGCGCGCGATTAACCGCATTCGCTTGAGAGAACTAAAAATGTAATTGGAGAACGCCATTCCCCTGTGGAAGCGGCGTTCTTTTTTTTTAATCAGGTGTTTGTCACCAGTGTATCGTGCCTATGGAGCTGTACAGACCATGTGACATTTTTGTGAAAAAGATGCATTAGGGCTTGAAAAATTCAAACTTTCGTGTATGTTATAAGAGGAACGTTACGAAAACTTTTGAAATTTGTAATTTGTTGTGGAACATGAAGCTTTTTTTCTATATAATATAGAAAGAATGATGTTTTAACATGTTTACAAAATCATACTTAAAGAAATGAAATTGCTGATATACAACTAAGATTTTAGATACGCGAGGGGGAAATTGTTTCTAAGCAATTTCTGTAATTGAGCAACAGGCCTCTAAGCCGGAGGGCGTTGCTTAGCAGTTTTGAATGGAGGATAAAGATTTGTCAAAATTATTGGTTCATAAAAGCGGTCCGCTCAAAGGGACTGTCCGAGTTAACGGTGCAAAAAATTCCGTGCTAAAGTTATTAGCCGCTTCTATATTGTCTGAGGAGTCTTGTACGATTGAAAGTGTGCCCGCATTGTTGGATGTCGAAGTGATGATTACATTGCTCGAGGCACTTGGGTTAAAAGTAGAGTACGACAAAGAAAGGGAAGTGGTTCGAACAGAACCGGCAGAGACGCTGGCGTGTGAAGCGCCTTATGAACTGATTCAAAAGATGCGTGCGTCTTTTGTGGTACTTGGACCGCTTTTAGCGAGAAAAGGTGTGGCAAAAGTATCGATGCCCGGGGGCTGTGCCATCGGCGCTAGACCGATTGATCTTCACTTGAAGGGTTTCCAGGCACTAGGTGCACAGGTGAACCTCGGTCACGGGTACATTGAAGCAAAAGCCGACAACGGTTTGACCGGTGCGGAAATTTATCTCGATTTCCCAAGTGTCGGCGCGACGGAGAACATTATGATGGCTGCGACGCTTGCCAAGGGCACGACACTTATTCAAAACGCGGCAAAAGAGCCTGAGATTATCGACCTCGCGAACTTCCTTAATGAAATGGGTGCCAATGTCAAAGGCGCAGGCACCGATACCATCCGCGTCAAAGGTGTCGAACGCTTGACGGGGGCAAAACACCAGACCATTCCCGATCGCATTATTACAGCGACTTACATGGTGGCAGCGGCGATGACACAAGGCGATATCACCATAGAGAACGTGGTGTCGAGTCACATCAAGCCGATTGCGGCAAAACTCAGAGAAATGGGTGCAACTGTAGAAGACGAGGACGATGTGATCCGCGTCATCGGCAACGGGCGACTGAAGTCTGTCGACATTACGACGTTGCCGTACCCGGGTTTTCCAACAGATGCCCAAGCGCAATTTATGGCGCTCCTTTCGGTGGCTTCAGGTACCAGCGTTATCAACGAAACGGTTTTTGAAAACCGCTTTAGACATGTTGCAGAAATCAACCGAATGGGTGCCAACATTAAAATTGAAGGTCACAGCGCCGTGATACAGGGCATTCCTTACCTACAAGGCGCTCAAGTCAAAGCGACAGATTTAAGAGCAGGCGCTGCACTGGTACTTGCAGGTCTTATAGCAGAAGGTGTAACAGAAGTTTCTGAAATTCACCATATTGACAGAGGGTATCCTCAAATTGAAAAGGATCTCGTCGCACTGGGGGCGAGAATTGAGAGAGTGGACGAATAGTCGTCGATAGTAGACGTGGAAGGATGGAGTGAACATGGGATTTGGTGCTGAAATCGGTATTGACCTCGGTACAGCTAGTGTACTGGTTTATATAAAAGGCAAGGGCATTGTATTGAGAGAGCCGTCGGTGGTTGCCATCGACAAAAATACAGACCGCGTCTTAGCAGTGGGTAATGAAGCGCGAAAGATGCTCGGGCGTACCCCGGGGAACATCGTCGCAATTCGACCGCTGAAAGACGGCGTTATTTCAGATTACGATGTGACAGAGCGCATGCTCAGATATTTTATCAATAAGACTTGCGGCAGAAGAAGACTCTTTAAGCCCAAAATCATCATCTGCGTCCCTAGCGGGGTGACAGAGGTTGAAAAGCGCGCTGTGGTCGATGCGACGACGGAGGCCGGCGGCGGTAAAACTTTTCTGATTGAAGAGCCCATTGCAGCGGCTATCGGTGCCGGACTGGATATCAGCAAGCCCGATGGCAATATGATCATCGACATCGGTGGCGGTACTTCCGATATTGCGGTAATTTCGCTTTCGGGGATTGTCGTCAGCACGTCAATTAAAGTAGCAGGTGACAAATTCGATGATGCCATCATCAAATACCTGAGAAAAACACACAACTTGTTAATCGGTGAGCGCACTGCAGAAGAGTTGAAAATCAACATCGGAACGGCGTACCCAAGAGCCAAATCGGTGCGCATGGATTGCCGTGGCCGAGACTTAATCACAGGTCTTCCGAAAAACATCTCCATCTCCAGTGAAGAAATGCACGAAGCACTTGAAGATTGCGTCAATTCAATTTGTGATGCGGTACACTTTGTCCTCGAAAAGACACCGCCTGAACTCGCTTCAGACATCAGTTCCAGAGGGATTGTGATGACCGGCGGCGGTTCGTTGCTCTATGGTCTCAACAAAGTCCTTGAAAAGCGCACGGGCATTCCGACATATATCGCTGAAGACGCGGTGAGCTCCGTAGCCAAAGGTACGGGGATGAGCCTGGAATCCATCGATGTCCTCGAAAAGAACAACATGGCGATTTCAAGAAAAAAATACTTGTAAAAGCACGCCCCCTTACGCAGTAAGGGGGTTTTTATATGTCCAGTGATGTTGGTCTTGCAAAATTTTTGCAGTTGATTGACAGGCCAAACCCTAAGTGTTATAGTGTCTATGATGTGACAAGACACATGTATATACAAATTGATGTGAGGTATGTTATGGATTGGATTCGAGAAATTGAGACACTTAAAAAAGAAAAGAACGCGTTGATTTTGGCGCACCATTATCAATGCGAATCGGTTAAAGCCGTGGCGGATTTTGTCGGCGACTCACTGGAGATGGCGCGTATAGCAGCGCGTAGTGACAGCGAGGTCTTGGTCATTTGTGGCGTTTATTTTATGGGGGAGACGGCTAAGATTTTATCCCCTGACAAAGTCGTCTTGATGCCGAGGCTCGATGCGGGCTGTCCAATGGCGGACATGGTAACAGCAGAGGCGCTAATTGAAGAAAAGACGAAGCACCCGAAAGCCCAAGTGGTGTGCTATGTGAACTCGCCTGCTGAAGTGAAAGCGGAAAGTACGATTTGTTGCACCTCTTCCAATGCGGAAAAAATTGTGCGCTCATTGGATGCTGATGAAATCGTGTTTGTGCCCGATCAAAATTTGGCACACTATGTTCAAACACAAGTCCCGGAAAAACGGATTTTGCCGTGGCGCGGTTTTTGTCCGACACATCACCGAATGACGAGTGAAGAGGTGACGCGTACCCAATTGGATTACCCAGATGCTTACGTTATGGCGCATCCTGAATGTCGACGCGAAGTCTTGGAGATGGCGGACTTTATCGGAAGTACGTCTCAAATAATCAAACGGTGTTCAGAAATCGATGCGGCGACGATTGTCATCGGAACGGAAGCGGGGGTTATAGAACCGATTCGCGCACAGAATCCCGATAAAACCATAGTGCTTTTAGATGATGCCATGGTTTGCCCCAATATGAAGAAAACCGATTTGGCGTCGGTTTACCACGTATTAAAAACAGGTGAAAATGCCATAGAAATAGATTCTGAAGTGTCCGCGCGCGCCTATGGGGCTATTTCGCGTATGCTGGAAGTGAAGTGATGACTTATGAACGCGGATAAAGTCTGGGATGTCGTCGTTGTGGGGTGTGGCTTAGCGGGGATTATGACGGCACTTGGTCTTCCCGAATCCCTAGATGTCCTGATGCTCTCCAAAGGTACGCATGAAGCCACCAACAGTTATTTGGCTCAAGGCGGTGTTGCCGCTGCAGTGGGGGCACATGATACCTCGGCCGATCACTTTGCAGACACCATGCGTTGTGGCCATTATGCCAACAGCGCCACAGCAGTGGCAACTATGGTAGAAGGGGCCTCAGAAGCGGTTGACGAACTCGTGATACGCTATGGCGTCACCTTTGATAGAGGCACAAAAGGGTATCTCTTTGGCCTCGAGGGCGCTCATTCCACGGCGCGTATTTTGCGCGTGGGGGATTACACGGGAAAAGCACTTGTGGATACCCTATACCCCCATGTTTTAAAGCGCTCAAATATCGAGCATAGAGTCGGTGTCCACGCACTGGCACTTTTAGCAGACGGTGCAAGCTGTCACGGCGTCGTCGGCAGAGACGACACCGGCGTACAGCAAGTGTTTAGGGGGCGCACCGTCGTTTTGGCCACAGGAGGGCTGGGCCATATTTTTACACATACGACCAATGCCGTGGGACTAATGGGCGACGGCGTGGCAATGGCTATTAGAGCAGGTGTCAAAACTGAAGCAATGGCAAAGACGCAATTCCATCCGACGGGTTTTTATTCTGAGTCGATTGACGAGCGTCATTTTCTCATATCGGAAGCCGTTCGAGGCGAGGGGGCCCGTCTGGTGGACGAAAACGGTCGGTCTTTTATGGAAGGCGTACATCCCAAGGCATCTCTGGCACCTAGAGATGTCGTCTCTAAAGCGATTTTAGAGCGTTTGGCAGTACAGACGCGCCCTTACGTGTGGTTGGATGCCACGCATCTCGACAGGGCTTTTTTTGAAAAGCGCTTTCCAACCATTTACGCGCATTGTTTAAGTGAGGGGATTGATCCGGCAGTGGCGCCTATTCCCTGTGTCCCGTGTATGCATTATGCAATGGGGGGCATTCAGGTGGATGTCGACGGTCGAACGTCGATGCCGGGGCTCTACGCGGTAGGCGAATGTGCGCATACAGGGGTACACGGCGACAATAGGCTCGCCAGCAACTCGCTGCTTGAGATTTTCGTGTTTTCAAAGCGGTTGGCGTCAACTGTTGTGACAGAAGCAAAGGCCACAATCAGCCGGCTGCCGTCACCGGTTTCCAGCTGTGTTGTGAGTACAGCGTATGCCATCTCTCGTGAAGAACTGAGAGCACTGGCCGACCACGCGTTGGGGATAGAAAGAGACCATGAGATTTTGATAGAAACTCAGAAGACGATTGAAGACTTAATGGCAGCGGGAAAGCCTCAGAAGCTTTTTGATGAGAGCGCCTATGAAGAGGAGAATGCACTGTTGGTAATGAAGGCGATTGTAGACGATGCATTGCAGAAGGGAGCGGATGATGACGATCAAAAAGAGGATTGAAGCAGCACTTGCAGAGGATTTGCACACCGGAGATCTCACGACAGAGGCTCTTTTTGACGGGCCTCAGGAGGTGCAAGCGACTTTAAAGGCCAAGGGTAAGGGGATTTTAGCGGGATGCGCTGTTTTTGAGGAGACTTTTAAGGTTTTGGACCCTGCGGTTGAGATTGTTTTTTACAAGGGAGAGGGCTGCGCTGTAGAAGCCGGTGAAGAGGTGGCGGCGCTTAAAGGCGATGTACGCGCTATTTTGAAGGGGGAGCGCACGGCACTGAATTTTATTCAGCGGATGAGTGGCATTGCGACGATGACGCGCGCCTGTGTCGATTGCGTCCAGTCTTATGGTACGGCGATTGTGGACACGCGCAAGACGGCGCCGCTTTTGAGAGCCTTTGATAAAATTGCTGTTAGAGCCGGCGGTGGTTACAACCATAGAATGGGGCTTTACGATGCTGCGATGCTCAAGGAAAACCATATTCGGGCAGCCGGGGGCATTCGGTCCGCTGTGGCGAAGGTCAAGGGAACAGTGGGGCACACTGTGAAAATCGAAGTGGAGGTGACGACGCTGGCCGAGCTGGAGGAGGCGCTTGAGAGCGGTGCGGATATTGTCATGCTGGACAATATGACCAATGATGAGATGTGTGCAGCTGTAGAGCGTACAAAGGGGCAGGTGATTTTGGAGGCTTCGGGCAATATGACCTTAGAGCGTTTAGAGACGGTGGCGCAAACAGGGGTCGACGTGATTTCAATTGGCGCGCTTACGCATTCGGTCAAAGCGCTCGATATGAGCCTATTGTTTTAACAGGGACGGTTCTTTTGTGCCGGAAAACACTAAAATATGACATTTTAGGAAGTTTAAAAACCTCTTAATCCGTTGAAATGACTGAGTAAGTGGTTTTTAACTTGCATATGATGGCGCGATAGGGTGAGTGGACAGCGCTATGGCAGTCTAACAGGAGTTCTAGGCACAACTGTTGCTGGCATTATTGAAAATAGAGGTTTTGGTCAACTATAGACAAAGGGGGCGGCACAAAAGAACCGTCCCCTTTAGTGCATTTTTGCAAAAAAAGAAGAATGCCTTAGACGATAGACATTCCCAAAATGAGGAAATTGAAATTAATAAAGGGTATGGTATTGATTACCCATTTAAATATACCATAGGTGTATATACAGGGTCAATTAGCAGTAGTAATATAATCAATAGGAAAAGTTAATAGATGTTATGTTAAGTATTGCGTCAAAAACCGATAGAATTAAAAAAAAGGGTAAAGATTTTGTGGTGAATGGACGATAAATAACACGTGATAATAACGTTTCAGCCATTTTAGAAGGAGTGACGGCATGATTAAAGGACTGTACGTAGCAGGCACCAATATGGTTACAAATACACATAAACTCGATGTCATTAGCAACAACTTAGCCAATGTAAACACCACGGGTTTTAAAAAGGACGAAGTGGTGGTCGAGAGTTTCAACAATCGACTGTTTTACCGAATGAACGGTTCTAATCTGCCTTTTCAAGCCGGCAATTCCAAAGTGGAAGTCAGCGACATCGGAACGGAGAAAAAGGTCTCGACAGATAGGGGCTTTTTTAGAGTACAAACAGACAACGGAATTCATTACGATAAAAGCCTGAGGTTCATCAAAGACAAAGACGGGTATTTGAGAACGGCGTATAAGAACATCGGCGGCACCATCGACCCCTTGAAAGGTCATCTCCTCTTAGGTCTCAAAGGGCCTATTTACGTGGGTGAGGGAACCTTTGATGTCGATGAAACCGGTGCGGTAAGTGTCGACGGCACTCAGGTGGACAACCTCGTGTCCACGATACATCCGTCGGCAATCGGTACGATGAGTGCCGGCATCAAGCGTCAAAATGTTCTCGTCAACTATGAACAGGGACAGCTTGAGCGCACCGACAGCACGTACGATATCGCTATTAAAGGCGAGGGATTCTTTAAAATTGATACGGCAAGCGGACCGCTCTACACGCGCAACGGCACTTTTACAACCAGTCCCACAGGCGAGCTGGTTACCTTAGACGGGGATACCGTTTTGGGCTTAAGTGGCCCAATTGTTATTGAAGACAGTGATTTTGCAGTGAATGCGTTTGGCGAAGTGATTCAAAATGGAGAAATCACCGACAAACTACAAATAGAGAACTTTACAAACCCAGGCGACCTCTACAAAGTCGGCGGCAATTTCTTTGCCCTTAAAGCCGATATGACAGGAGAAGCGGCGCCTTTTGAAGGCGAAGTATTGCAGGGCTTTAGCGAACGCTCTAATAGTGACGCCATAACGGAAATGATCAATCTTATTCAAATGAATCGAAATTACGAGGCCAGTCAGAAAGTCATTACGACCATTGACGAACTCATAGGAAAAGCAGTCAACGAAGTTGGCCGCGTATAGGAGGGGTAAGAAATGAAAGGTATGTGGTCTGCAGCGTCGGGGATGAAAAATCTCCAACTTAAAATTGATACAATCGCCAACAACTTGGCAAACGTCAACACCGTGGGCTTTAAAAATCAACGGGTGGAATTTAAAGACATCATGTACGAGCGCTTAACATCTTCTGAAAAACTTGCCGATGAAGGTAGACCGGTGCCGATTGAAATTGGACACGGCGTGATGACTTCTGCGACATTGAGAAGTTTTATTACGGGGACCCTTCAGCAGACGGAGCAACCATTTGACCTCGCCATTAACGGCGACCATTTCTTTAAGATTGTTGACGGTAACGGCAACACGCGGTACACCAAAGACGGGACATTTAAAATTTCGGCTTCTCCCGAAGGCCCTCAATTGGTAACATCAGATGGTTATTTTGTCCAAGGGGAAGACGGCAACATCTTGCTTGGTGAAAACGTGGTGGACTTCTCAGTGGATGCCGCTGGCGTGATGATGGTAAAACGCGAGGGGGAGGAGACCTATGAGAACATCGGAACCCTTTCGCTCAGTAAGTTTGTCAACCCTGCCGGCCTCGAAGCCGTGGGGAAAAACCTGTATAAGGAATCACCGGCTTCAGGTGTGGCTGTTGAAGGTTTGGAAGAGGGTGACCAGACAGAAGTTTGGCAGGGATTTGTCGAGCAGAGCAACGTTCAAATCGTCGATGAAATGATCAACTTAATTGTTGCAGAGCGCGCTTATGAAATCAATTCAAAATCTATTCAGACAGCAGACAAAATGCTTGAAATTGCCAACAATCTCAAACGCTAACGGTTAGGAGGTCGCTATGGAAACACGCGCAATAAGTGCCAACATATCGAAGGTTTTTGAATCAAATCCTCAAACAGCGACAGATGGCGCCGCTTTTCAGACGGCAATAGAAAACGCAAAGAGTTTAGAGGAACTCAAGAGTGCCTGTGAAGCATTTGAGTCCTTTTTTGTACAAAAACTGTTCAACCAAATGCGTCAGACGTCAAAGAGCAGTGGGTTTGTCGAAAAGAGCATGGCACGGGAGACCTTTGAAAAAATGCTCGATGAAGAACTGTCCAAAGAAATCAGTTCAGCCGGAGGGATAGGGCTCGCCGATATGCTTTTTAAAAATATGAAAAAAGCGTATACTTTAGATGAGGCGCCTGAGCCTGCACAAAAAGCAGATGCCACTTCGCTAGTCGAACGCTTAAACGATTAACAAAAACCAGCCGCATCATTTGATGTGGCTTTCTTTTTGTCTCGATTTACGCGAGGATTCTCCCCGATAAATTCGGTGGGCGCAGAGAGGGACAGTTTGATTTTCTCTGTGCAATTTTGTGCGCACAAAAACACATTAGTTTCCCTTGACAACTAAAAACATCGGCGTATAATAATAACGTCAGCGAGACGTGAAACAGATTTTTTAGGAAGAAGGGGTTATTTTGAAATCAGGTCTACTAAAAGGGATATGTTTGATTGTGCTTTTAAGTGCCTTTGCATGGGGACTGGAGCACGACAGAAACACAGCGCAACCCGTGAGCAGTGAAGCACACTTTTACGGTATTTGGCTGAAAAGCTACGACGATACTTCTCCACCGGCAAGCGATGGACAATCAGTTGGTATTTCGAAGTTCTGGGGCGTTCCTCAGTTTAACGCGTTTTAATTAAGGAGAGTAAGTCTATGTTTTTTGACCACATTGTATTGGCGATTCTGATTTTTACAGTGACCTATGTCATTATCATGTCCGAAAAAATTAATCGCACGTCTATTGCGCTATTTGGTGCTGTTTTGCTGTTGATTTTTAATGTCATCGACCAAGAAACAGCGGTGCATCATATCGATTTCAACACCATTGGACTTTTAATTGGCATGATGATTATTGTCAACATTATGAAAAAGAGTGGTATTTTCGGTTATGTGGCCATTAAGGCGGCTAAGCTCGCCAAAGGTGACCCATGGAAAATCATCGTGCTCTTTTCAATTATTACAGCAATCTCCTCTGCGTTACTGGACAATGTAACCACGATTTTGTTAATTGTACCGATTACACTTGTCATTACAGATACACTTGAAATGAACCCTATTCCCTTTTTAATTCCCATGATATTCGCAGCGAATATCGGCGGAACGGCGACTCTAATTGGTGACCCGCCGAATATTATGATTGGCAGTGCCACAGGACTTGGTTTTGTAGACTTTATTAAAAATTTGGGCCCTGTAGTCGTCGTTATTATGTTTGTAACGATCATCTTAATGCGGCTGTTTAGCGGTAAGATGTTTGCAGTTGGCGCAGATAAAAAAGCGCGCGTTATGGCGCTCGATGAAAAACTGGCTATTAAAGACAGCGTGCTCATGAAAAAGAGCATCGTCGTCCTAGCCATTACCATTGTGGGATTTGCACTCCACCAGACCTTTGGCTATGAATCGGCGACAGTGGCATTGCTCGGTGCGTCACTTCTACTTCTCATTAGCAAAAAAGACCCTGAAGAGATTCTTCTCGAAGTGGAGTGGCCGACGATTTTCTTCTTTACCGCACTGTTTGTGCTCGTCGGCGGTCTTCAAGAAGTCGGTGTCATCGATTTCTTGGCGGGCAAACTCCTCGACGTGACAAACGGCAACCTGTTCGCAACGACCATGCTCATTCTCTGGGGATCGGCTATTGCATCGGCATTTTTAGATAATATTCCATTTGTGGCGACGATGATTCCTCTAATTAAGAGCATCTCAGAGATGTCGGCGATGAACGTGACACCGCTTTGGTGGGCACTTGCCTTGGGCGCATGTCTCGGTGGCAACGGCACGCTCATCGGTGCTTCAGCCAATGTCATTGTAAGTGGTATGCTAAAGAAGCACGGACACGAACTCACTTTTATGCGCTATATGAAAACGGGATTCCCTGTTATGATTGTGAGCATTATTATTTCCAGCGTTTATTTGGCCGTATTTTATCTGTAGGGGGCAATTATGAGAAAATTAATCAATGCGGAAGTTATGACGCACACGCTGAAACTTCAGCAAATGGGTGCGAAAGTACACGTGGTCAACAGTAAGCTGTGTTATGTGGATTTTGACATCGCCGGCTTTCAAATTCAGTACGTTTACAATGTCAACAGCAAGGGCAATTACTTTTTAGAGCGTATTAAACCTTACCCACTGCCGCTCAAGGAGTTTGAGACGGAGCAGGACATCATCGATATCATCGATATCGACGTGGAGCAGTTTAAAAATGCGCTACGCAGTCACAATATCGAGAATTTTATCAACCTCAGTAGAGAACTCAACAGTGCGATGAAGAAATTCGAAGATTTGTTTCTCTATTACAATATACCGGCAGATGAACTGGAGAAAATGCTGAATAAAATCAGAAGTTTCGAAGACGAAATTGAAGAAGTTAAACAAAAAACAGAACGTCTTTACTTTAGAAAAGATCCGGATAATTTAGAATAAGGTTCCCTGAGAACGGTCTGCGCTGCGGGCTGTTCTTTTTGTGTTTACAAGTGTTTAAAATACGGTATAAATAATATATTCTGTAACCATGCAAAGGAGGCGCATTATGATTGGAGTAGCATTAGAAGGCGGCGGCGCCAAGGGGTCTTTTCAAGTCGGTGCCATGAAGGCCATGTATGAAATGGGTATTTTACCCGATGTCGTCGTCGGCACGTCCATCGGCGCCATCAACGGGGCGTTTATAGCCGCAGGCGAACTAAAATTGCTTGAGTCGCTCTGGCGCAGTACAGAAATAGAAGATATGATGAACGACGATGCGGAACAAATCCGAAAACTCCTCTCGTTTAATCTTAAAAATGACACCAGTGGTGTCGGCGAATTTTTAATTGAAACCTTAAGAAAAGGTGGACTGGATGTGGCGCCCCTTAAAGAAAAGTTGCGCCTTTATCTCGACGAGTCCAAACTGAGAGCTTCTGCTATGGACTTTGGACTTGTTACACTGGCACTGACGGATTTGACGCCGCTTGAGGTGTACCTTGAGGATATTCCCGAAGGACAACTGCACGACTACGTCATGGCTTCTGCGAGTTTTCCGGCATTTAGACTGGATAAAATCAACGATAAGACGATGATTGACGGCTGTTTTTTTGACAATTTGCCGATTAATTTGCTCTTGAAAAAAGGGTGTGATCGGATTTTGGCCGTTCGTATTTTTGGAAGAGGCCGTTTGAGAAAGCTCGACAATCCTAATCTGGTCCCGATAGAGTTTATCATCCCTTCAGAAGATTTGGGGCATACCCTAGGCGTCGATTCAGAGCGGGCGGCACACAACATCGAACTGGGGTATTACGATGCCATGCGCGTCTTAAAGCGTTTAAAGAGCAAGCGTTATTATGTGGAAGCGGTGCCTTCTGAAACAGAAATGGTTGCGCAGCTCAATACGCTCTCGGTTGAAGCCATCGGCGTTGCAGAACAGTTTCTCAAAAAAGGGAAGATGCCCAAACGCCTTTTGTTTGAGGATGTGTTGCCGATTTTAGCGGATCTTCTTGGGCTAAAAAAGTACGCTTCTTATGTGGAAATCGTCTTGTCGTTTTACGAATATATGGCGGAGGCGCTTTCAGTAAAGCGTCTGCAATTTTACGACTACAACGCTTTTGTCGACGCAGTACACGTTGCATACGAAGCATACCCGGAGAAAAAAGTTGACGGATGGGGGAGCGGGGTCGCTTCTCTGTTGACAAAGAAGTACAAAAATCAGCAGTTGTTTCAACTGTTTAACGTGTTGCATTACGACCGCACGCATATGCTATAATAGAAGCAGGAAAGGAGAAAAGCATGGACACAAAGGCAATTTACAACGCATGGCTCAACAATCCCTATTTTGACGACGCTTTTAGAAGTGAGTTGAAAGCGATAGCAGATAGACCAGAGGAAATAGACGAACGCTTTTATAAAGACCTCGAATTCGGAACCGCTGGAATGCGTGGGATTATCGGCGCCGGATGCAATCGTATCAATCGGTATGTCGTCCGGAAGGCAACGCAGGGGTTTGCCAATTTTCTTCTGGAAAGAAGAGAGCAGGTTCAAAGTGAGCAAGCTGTCGTCATCGCCTATGACAGTCGACGCTATTCTCCTGAATTTGCAATGGAAACTGCACGTGTAATGGCTGCAAACGGCATAAAAGCGTACTTGTTTACCGCCGTGAGGACCACACCGGAACTGTCTTTTGCCGTTCGGCATTTGAAGTGTCTCGGCGGTGTAATGATTACGGCGAGCCACAACCCACCTGCATACAACGGTTACAAAGTATACGACGAAACCGGCTGTCAGTTGGTGCCGCATTTGGCGACCCAACTGGTGGAACATGTGCAGCGGATAGAAGATTTTGAAAGTGTCAAATTGTTTTCAGAGGAAGAGGCGAAAGCGTTTGACTTATTGGAAATGATTGATGAACAAGTGGATGTGCCCTATCGGGAAATGGTGGTGGAAGTTTCAGAGAGACCGGCGGTTTTGAAGAACAGTACGTTGAAAACAGTGTACACCCCGCTCCACGGCACCGGTGGGCAAACGGTAACAGAGGTATTAGATGCCGTAGGCTACAAAGGGCTTATTCCCGTGCCGTCCCAGATGGCACCAGATGGTGAATTTCCAACTTGTCAAGAACCCAATCCAGAGTCTGAAGCCGCATTTGATGAGGCGCTAAAAGTCGCCGCAACGTCAGCGGCCGACCTTATTGTGGCAACAGACCCCGATTGCGACCGCATCGGCTTTATGGTTAAGACGAACTCAGGTTATCAAATGATTTCAGGCAATCAAATCGGCAGCCTGTTTATGGAGTACCTGCTCTCGAGTCGAGAGGGGTTGACCCCGAGGCAGTATGTGGTCAACACCATTGTCTCTTCTGACCTAGCAAAGGCGCAGGCCGCACATTACAACGTTGCGTTGAAGCAAACGCTCACGGGCTTTAAGTTTATCGGCGAGCAGATTGAGCTGGATACCGAAGGCTTTATCATGGGCTACGAAGAGAGCTTTGGCTATCTTTTTGCGCCGCATGTCAGAGACAAAGACGCCGTTATGGGGACTTTAATCGCCGTTGAAATGGCCTCGTATTACAGGGAGAAAGGGCTGACACTTGTCGACGTCCTCGAAGCAGTGTACAGACGTCACGGCTACTATATAGAAGAAACCGTGTCTATAAAATTTGAAGGGAAATCCGGACAAGCGCAAATGGCAGAAGTCCTCTCGACATTCAGAACAAAGAAATTGTTCGATTACGAAAGTAAAATCGACTACATGGAAGACGAAACCGGCCTGCCGAAGTCCAATGTCCTCAAATACTATTTAGATGCGCATTCGTGGGTAGTCCTCAGACCGTCCGGCACGGAACCCAAGTTAAAAGTCTATTTTTCAATTGCCGGAGACGATCGAGCACAGACACAAAAGCGTCTTGAAACGCTGAAACAAATGATACTGGAAAAGGTGAACCATTCGTGAATTTTGAATCTATAAAAAAACCGCATTTGACATTTAAGAGAGCGTTGGCAACCAACACGAGACTAATGGGCGTCGTTGGGGTCGTGGCGTATTTTGAAGACACTTCAAAGCGAGAAGTCGTTCAAATTTATCACCTCGATTATGAAAGTTATGGCATCGATGGTTTTCATCATTTGATTGAACCGAAAGCCGACGAACTGGAAGTCCTGATACTCGGCGTTACAGGCGGGTTAGGTGGCGAAATGCGCCCCATCGACTACGAAGCGTTTGTCTTTTTAATTAAATCTGCCTATGTGGTGGACGAAGAGTGCCTCGATGCGCTCGTCGACTTTGAATGGTTTGAGGAGCAGTTTCACACGTTGTACGCATCGCTTACAATTGAAGAAGAAGCGGCGCTGTACGGGTATTTATCGCCTGAAATCAACAGCCCTGAAGCTTTGATCAATTATTTGGTGATGCGCGTCGTCGGATGCGATTACAACGCAACGCTTCCACTCTACCAAGCGTTTGATATGGATGAATCCTTTGAACTCGTCTCCCAGCCTCAAACCTTGATAAAAAATAGCGTCAGTTTCAAGGGCAAGCGCGGGGAAATCGAAGTGTTCTCGGCAGAATCTATTGTAGATATCGGCGAGCGATACGCCCTGATGGTGAGTGAAATCGAGGTGGACAGGGCGCATATGCGGGTCGTTAAGGCGCGGAAGACGGAGGCGCTCAGCATGAGCAGCATCGAGGCGGCGTTTAATTTAAACAAGCCGGAGCACATGGTGGTTTGTCATGTGGACGACGCATTTTTTGAAAGGCGTTTTGCCTTTGACAATCCGGAGATGATGAAGCAAACTTATGCCTTTGGCAGCCTTTACATCGAGTTCAATAGGGACAATCACCACGTGGGCGAAAACCCTTACTTTCTCAATGGCGACGTCTACTGCATGTACTTCTTTTCCCAATCGGGACAATTGATTATCTGCAGTCTGGACCCTGAAAATGTCAAGGCAATCGACGGTTATTTCACAGAAAATGGGGTATACGATAAGAGTCTCTTTAGGATTTGTGAAATGAAGATGGACGATCCGTTGCTGCTGTCGTTCATCAACAGCAGTTACGACAATTTGTTTGATTTTCTCGCAATGCACTAAAAAAGTGCTTGCTTTCTCATGGGCACTATGCTATGATTACCTAGTAATTTTAACTAAACATTTCCTTATCAAGAGCGACGGAGGGATAGGCCCTATGAAGTCCGGCAACCGGTGACACACGGTGCTAAATCCTACAGATTTTAAGAATCTGAAAGATGAGGTTGAGCAAATACCTCTTCTTGTAGTGAAAAGGTATTTTTTTTATGTAAAAGACGCCGCAACAGGTGTACTGTTATTAAAGTCAATCATATTTTATGGAGGTGTATGATGGGAAGAAGAAGACTGTTTACTTCTGAATCGGTAACTGAAGGGCATCCTGATAAGATTTGTGACCAAATCTCCGATTCAATTTTAGATGCTATTTTTGCACAGGACCCAAATGCGAGGGTGGCTTGTGAAACGTCTGTGACCACTGGTCTCGTTTTGATAGCAGGTGAAATTACAACTAACTGCTATGTCGATATCCAGTCGACGGTGAGAAACACCATTAAAGAAATTGGTTACGATAGAGCGAAATACGGTTTTGATGGGGAAACTTGTGGCGTCATCGTCGCTATAGACAAGCAATCAGACGACATCGCTTTAGGTGTTGACAAAGCTTTAGAGAGCAAAACAGGTGAAATGAACGACGCAGTTGAAGCAGTTGGCGCCGGCGACCAAGGGATTATGTTCGGCTACGCTTGTAACGAAACACCTGAGTTGATGCCGCTTCCAATTGCCCTTGCACACAAACTGGCCAGAAGACTCTCAGAAGTGAGAAAAGACGGTACTTTGGATTACCTTCGACCTGATGGGAAGACTCAGGTGACGGTGGAATACGATGAAAACGATAGACCGGTGCGCGTCGATACGGTACTGGTATCGACACAGCACTCTGAGCGCGTATCAGTAGAGCAAATCAAAGCGGATTTGATTAAGCACGTCATCGAGCCGATTATTCCGGCGGCGTTGTTAGACAATACGCGCTACCTCGTCAACCCGACAGGTCGTTTTGTCATCGGTGGGCCACAGGGCGATGCCGGTCTTACAGGCCGTAAGATTATTGTCGATACGTACGGCGGTTACGCGAGACATGGCGGCGGTGCATTTTCAGGAAAAGATCCTACAAAGGTCGACCGTTCAGCGGCTTATGCGGCACGCTATGTAGCGAAAAACGTCGTCGCAGCCGGATTGGCGGATCGCTGTGAAATCGAACTGGCCTACGCTATTGGCGTAGCGCATCCCGTTTCGATTATGGTGGAGACTTTTGGTACGTCAAAAGTGGATGAAGCGCTCATTGAATCACTTGTTGAAAAGCACTTTGACCTCAGACCGGGCGCGATTATTAAAGAGCTCGATCTCAGAAGACCTATCTACAAGCAGACGGCGGCATACGGTCACTTCGGTAGAACCGATGTCGAGTTGCCTTGGGAAAGAACGGATAAAGCGGCAGCACTTAGAGAAGCAGCCGGTCTTTAAGCCGACGTTTAATACGATTTTAAGAGCCGATAGGCGCACGTATGATCTCATACGTTGCGCCTATTTTTAATTTTACGACTGGTGTAGAGAGAAGAATGCCGCTTCAAAATGGAGAGATGCCTATATGAAAAGCGTTTAAAATCCTATATAATAGAAAGTAATTCAGAAGAAAAGATGGTGACGACATGGTAGTAGAAGGCATACTGATAGATATTATCTATTACAATGAAGAAAACGGATACGTCATCGGGAACCTAGAGACGCTGGACGACGTGCACTGTGTAAAGGGGGTCGTGCCGTTTGTAAAGGAAGGCGACCGACTTCGCATAGAAGGTGATACGGACGAGCACCCCTTTTACGGCGAGCAGATTAAAATCAATCGAGTAGAGCACGTTAAGCCCAGTGATCGCGAAGAAATTCTTAAGTATTTAGCTTCCGGTGTCATAACGGGAATTGGGGAGTCGACAGCGCAGAGCATCGTCGACCACTTTGGTGAAGCTTCACTTGAAATCATTGAGAAGACCCCTGAGAAACTGCTTGAAATATCGGGTATTGGCGATAAAAAGCTCGAACAAATCGTGATGAGCTATCACGAAGCATACGCACTTAGGGATTTTATTATGTATTTTCAGTCCCTAGGCCTTACAGTAAACGCCGCTATGCGGGTTCACAAGATATTTGGTCTCGAAGGCGTGGAGAAAGTTCAGAACAACCCGTACTTGTTGGCTGCGGAAATTCCGGGATTCGGTTTTAAACAAGCAGACGAAATCGCCATGCGAATGGGGATTGAGATGCACGCCCCTTTTCGGATAGAGTCCGGGGTGGTGCACCTTTTGTCTAAAACATCGCTTTCAGGGGACACGTATATGACTGCTGAAACCCTTGTAAAGCAAACAGCTCTGACGCTTCAAGTCACTCAGGACGAGGTGTTGATGCAGCTTAGGGACATGGCCGTGAGAGGCGGCGTGTACCTTGAAAACGCAGAGGGGGTTCAACGCGTCTACTTGCCCAGTTTGTATTACGCAGAGCAACAGGTGGCGGGGAAGCTGTTCAACTTGATGCGAGATGTAAAAACACTGACGAAATTCGATACGACTAAGTTTATTAAAGCTTATGAGGAAGACAAGGGCATCCTCTTGGCAGAACTTCAAAAATCGGCTCTCGAAATGGCTTTATCCGCCGGGGTTTTCGTGCTCACCGGTGGACCGGGGACGGGTAAGACGACGTTAATCAATGCCATGATTCACGCTTACGAGCAGTTAGGACAAAAAGTCGTTTTATGTGCACCGACGGGCAGAGCGGCAAAGCGCATGTCTGAGGCAACGCTTAGAGAGGCCAAGACGATTCATCGGCTTTTGGAGTTTCAAGGGGAAAATCAATTTGCTAAGAACGAAAGCGAACCCCTGATGTGCGATGTGGTGGTGGTGGACGAAATCTCTATGGTGGACATCGTTTTGATGTACCGCCTGCTCGACGCCGTTAAGCCGGGGACGCATTTGATTCTCGTCGGCGACTCAGATCAGTTGCCCTCTGTGGGACCGGGCGCCGTCCTAAAGGATATTCTCGGAAGCGACACGGTACCGAATGTGGCTCTCGACGAAATTTTTAGGCAATCGGAATCATCTTTGATAGCGGTTAACGCCCATGCCATCAACCAAGGAGAAGCGCCGCTGTTGAACCAGCAGGACAAAGATTTCTTCTTCATTAATCGACCGAAAACGGCTTCAATTAAAACCGAGATTCAGAATCTCGTCGGCAAACGCCTTCCGGAATACTATGGGTTTAACCCCATTGAAGACATACAAATTCTTTCGCCGATGAAAAATTCGGAGGCGGGGATTAACGCCCTTAACGACATGCTTCAAAATGTATTGAACCCCGCTAACAAAGAGAAAAAAGAACGGCATTTCGGCAAAAAATTGTTCCGCGAAGGGGACAAAGTCATGCAGATTAAAAACAATTACAATCTCGAGTGGCAAACGGCGTTAGGCGAAGAGGGCACGGGTGTTTTTAACGGCGACATCGGCTTTATCACCGCCATTGATGAAAACGAGCGCTGCGTTCACGTCCTATTCGATGGGGAACGGTCGGTCATCTACGATTTTCCGTCTGCGGACGAACTGGTATTGGCTTATGCCGTCACAGTGCATAAAAGTCAGGGCAGCGAGTTTAAAGCCGTGATTATGCCCATTTTTTACGGGCCCCCGATGTTGATGAGCCGAAACATTCTCTACACGGCGATTACAAGGGCAAAAGCGCTGGTGGTACTCGTCGGGGATCGCGGCGCTCTCTCTGAGATGATTGCACGCAATCAGGAACAAAATCGACGAACGGGATTAAAAGACAAACTGTTGCTTTACAAGGAGATGATGCTGTGAAAAAAATAGTCGATCTGTTGTACCCGCGTTATGCCACCTGCCTCATTTGCGATGATGAACTCGATAGTGAGCAAAAACAGCACCTTTGTGCTCAATGTGAAGACAGCGTCGTGCGCATTGGACACGGCGCAGAGGTGTGTTCCCTGTGTGGCAGGCCCATAGAAAAGGCCTATGAACAGCATAGAGCTTATCAATACAAGTGTAAAGAATGCCAAGAACAGTATTTTTATTTAAACGGGCACCGTTCATTTGCCCAGTACGACGGCGGGATTAAAAAGATGCTCATGGCAATGAAGTACCACGGGCGTACGTATCATCTGCCCTATATCGTCGAGGGCCTTTCCGAAGTTTATAAAGGCGATGATTTGTATGAGGCCATCGACTGCGTTGTGGCGGTTCCCAGTCATTTTACCCGAACTTTGAAGCGCGGCTACAACCAAGCGGCGCTGATGGCGAAGGCGTTTTCTAAGACAGAGGGGCTCCGGTACATCAGCGCTCTGAAGCGCGTAAAACCGACGCGTAAACTCAAGTTGCTGAATCGAGCCCAGCGCAAACAGGTACTGAAAGGTGCTTTTGAGGTAAAAAAATCGTGTAAATCAAAAATAATGGGTAAAAATATAGTAATCATTGACGATATCTATACCACGGGGGCAACACTTAACGCATGTGCAAAAGCGCTCTACGAAAGTGGTGCTGATAGAATATATGCTATAACAGTGGCGACGGGCTACTAGACAAAAAGGAGAGACAAGAGGAGGTTTATTATGGTAAGCGATAGATCGGGCGGTTTAAGAAATTGCAAAAAATGCAACCGTTTATTTTCAGCAAAAGAAGGCGAATTTTTGTGCTCGAGATGCAACGACGAGGTCGATGACGAGTTCACAAAAGTACGCGAATACATTTACGACAACCCGACGTCTGGCGTAAAGGATGTAAGCGCAAGCACCGGCGTCCACGTGGACGTTATCCTCAAGTGGATCAAAGAAGGCCGAATTCTTCTAAGTGAGCGCACGCCGATTACGTTTTGCGAGCGTTGCGGTGAGCCGAGTGACGGCGCGCGTTACTGTAAAAAATGTGTTCACGAGCTGTCAGTAGGACTTAAATCGGGTATACAGGAAAAAAGTACTACTGATAGAAGCGCATCGGTGAGAGGCGGTATGCACATACGAGAAAAAAGAAAATAAAAAAAGACTAAACTTACCCCCGTATTTGCCGATATAGAGTATATAGGAATCGGTAGAACGGGGGTATAATAATGAAAATAAGCAGTCAAATGAATGTTCAAAGTATTCTTAAGACATATCAAAAGAATACGAAAGTGGAAAAGGCAACTGGTAAGAAAGGCCTAGAAACAGACAAGGTCGAAATTTCTTCTAAAGCTAGGGAGATGCAGGTGGCCATGAAGGCGCTTTCACAATTGCCGGATGTCAGAAATGATAAAGTAGAAGAAATCCGTTCACAAATGCGCAACGGAAAGTATAAGGCAAGTGCTGAAGACGTTGTAAACAAACTTTTAGAGGGCGTCGCCGCCCTGAAATAGATACCGATTTCTATTCCCCCAAAATGTGAGGCAAATCGGCATGTGACCAGAGCAGAGCTCTGGTTTTCTATTATTTAAACGACAAGTATTTAAACGACAAGTGCTGCTGACAACGCGCAGGGGCATGCGAATAAGTGTTTTAATGACCTGCAGCGTAATATAGGGTAAAAGGCGTACTTTTGAGGAAGATGACATCAGGCGTATAAAGTTTTTTTGTATTTTGCCGATGAATCTTTTGAACGTACATTAAGGAGAGATGATGATGTCAAGATGGATTGATCAATTGGTTCAAACGCTGAATAAAGAAACGGAGATTTACCACGACGTACTGAAACTGTCTATTAAGAAGAGAGAAGCCATACGGACGCAGGATATCAAGATGCTCGAAAAAGTCACCGGTGAGGAGCAAGCTCTCGTCGTGACGTTGTTCAAACTCGAGGAAATTCGTGAAAAAGTGACAGACGGCTTGATGCAGGAAATGGGCATCGACGCCGTGGACACACTGGACCAGCTCGGCAAGTTTATGCTCCCCGACGACAGAGAGCGCGTACAGGCAGCTAAGACAGAACTCTTTGTCGTACTGAAAAATGTAACCGATGAAAACAAGTTTAACAATAAGATGATGGAAGACAAACTCGAGTGGATTCAATTGAACCTCGACTTGTTGACCAGCGTATCCGACGACAGCGGCAAATACGACAAGGATGCCGTTAACGATACGTACGAGCGCAAGAATATTTTCGATGCGCGCGTTTAGGAATCAGCAAAGGAGATTACTATGGGCACGTTTTTAGGACTCAACACATCGCTTTCCGGTTTGTTTGCCAACCAGCGCTCACTTGGCATCGTATCGCACAATATTGCCAACGCCAATACGCTGGGCTACTCCAGACAAGTGATGCACACCAAAGCGTACAAACCGCAAGTACTTCCGGGCGGCATGGGGACTTTGGGGCTCGGCGTCGATGTGACGGCAGTTAAACAAATAAGAGACGGCTACCTCGATAAGAAATTTAGAATAGAGACGGGTTACAAAAGTGAGTGGGATGCTCGAGCAGCCGTGCTTACGGAGATTGAAGGTATTTTCAACGAACCGACAGATGCCAGTATGTCCGAACTGCTAGACAAGTACTATGAATCCCTTCAAACCCTTCAAAAGAATTCTGAGAACCTCACGGCGCGGACATTGGTTCGTCAGACGACCATCGCCCTTTCCGAGGGGATGCAGCGCATGAGCAATATGCTCGTCAGCTTACAACGTGAGATGAACTTCCAGTTCGAGACGGCGGTTAGAGAGGTCAACGACATCGCCGATCAAATTGCGACGTTAAATGAAACCATCTATAAAGCAGAGCTCGAAGGTGGGAAGGCCAACGATTTAAGAGACCAGAGAGAACTCCTTGTCGACAAGTTATCTGAACTCGTCAGCGTCGACTACTATGAAGACGACAAAGGCCGCTTTTTTGTTTTGGTTGGCGGTCAGCAGTTGGTAGCGCATTTCAGAAATGACAACTTTGAAATGGTGCCGAGAGATACCAAAGTCCACGAAGACGACGACGATCGGATTATGGACATTCAATGGTCCAACGGAAACGAGATTTATCTGAAGTCCGGAAAAGTCAAAGGGCTGATGGACGTTCGCGACAACATTTCCGGCGACTTAAAAGGGATTCCGTACTACGTCTCTAAACTCAATGAGTTTACTGACACACTTGCGGATACAATGAACGCCATTCACGAAAAAGGGTATGGCCTCGACAGCAGCACGGGCATCTACATGTTTACCATGGACAATATGACCACTGCGGAGTTTAAAAGTTATATGCTGAACGAAGGTCTAAACGGCGGACCGGCTGTACAGGTGACTGCAGGTGTTCTCGAAGGCACTGCAGGCCTCACCGATGATGAGCTGAAACTTAAAATAAAGGACAATATGAGTAAAATTCTCGCCAACAACCCGGGGTATGCCGGCAAAAGCGTGAAGAAAATAGATGGCCAGTATTATGTGGTCGACCAGATTAAGGCTTCGAGAATGACCATATCAAAAGATCTCGAAGACCTCAATAAATTGGCCGTGGCTTCAAAGCTAGAAGAGTTGCCGGGCGATGGGACGAATTTCCTTGAGATTATCGCCACGCGACATGACAACACGCTCTTTGCATGGGGTGCACCGGAAGATTTCGTAAAATCACTGGTGTCCAACTTAGGTGTCGATAAAAATGAAGCGGCTCGTGTGGCTAAGAACCAAGCGATGCTCGTCAACGAATACTCCATGGCGCGGGACTCTATTATGGGGGTCTCACTGGACGAGGAGATGGCGCATATGATTCAGTTCCAAACGGCGTACAATGCAAATGCCCGAATGGTCAATGTCTTTGACGAAATGCTGGATTTATTGGTGAATCGATTGGGAACAGTAGGTAGATAGATAAGGAGCCGACGATGAGAATTACAAACAACATGTTGATTCGCGATATGCTGTGGAACGCCAATAAAAACTTGGTGAGCATGTCTCAGAGACAGAGAGAGTTGTCCACAGGAAAGCGCATTCACAGACCTTCAGACGATCCCGTTGGGACGACGCTAGTTCTAAAGTACAAAACAGATATTCGCGAAGCGGCGCAATATAAGAAAAATATCGATGACGGTCTCGGTTGGATGGAAGTCACAGAGAGTTCCATGCACAATATCAAGGATATTTTACACAGAATCAGGGAGCTTGCCGTTCGAGGGGCGAACGGTACCAACACGCCGGAGGACACAGCGAAAATTCAAAGTGAAGTCGATGAGCTCGTCGATGAACTCATGGTGCTCGGGAACAGCACCAATGCGGGACGCTACATTTTTTCGGGTCTTGAAACCGATGAAAAACTGTTTAATCCCGATGGGACTTTTAACGTGTTGATGACTTCAGAGCGCGTTAAGAACAAATACGTGCCCACCTATGAAGTGGCCATCGGTGAAACCATGCCTATGGGGACCCACCCCATCGATATCTTTGGGCTTGCAGAAGGCAATTCGTTCTTTGAAAGCCTTATGACATACGGCGATATAACTTCTGAACCGGCAACGCAGACCACTTTGTCTCAAGATGTGGACATTACGGCATTTCCCAATCCGGCGACAGCCATTACAGTCACCGTGGGTGGGGACACTTTCACTGTCCCGGCCGCCAGCCTGGAGAATATCCCGGGGAACCGCATGACCAAGGAGCGCTTGCTCGATGCTTTGAAAAATGCAGAGGATGGCTCAGGGGTTAAACTCTCTGAAAAAGCCGGTGTCTTCTTCGATGCCAACGACAAGCTTGTCGTACAGGCGAGTGATTTCGGAAATGTCGCGGTGACCATGAGTCCGAACCCAGGCCTTTCAGGTGCGGCGACTGTAACGGGAACCGATGCCACGACGGGGACAAAGACCGGAACCGGGACTTTAAACGACGCAGATGTCGCTGCGGCAACGGGAACGGAAACACTCGTCTTTGAACACGATGGGGAAAAGTACACGGCGACCATCGACTTTTCCACATTAAATACAGTAGCAGATTTACAGACGGCGCTTCAGAGTGCCTTTGACACGGAACTCGGTGCAGGCGTCGTAACCGTGAATGCTTCAGCGGGGAGTACGCTCGATTTTCAGTTTACAGGTGCCAGCGACGGCCTCGACCACGCAGTGAGCGTCGACTATGTCGTGGCCACAGAGAGCCAAATGATTAAAGACTTACAAGCGCTTTCAGCGGCATTTGCGATAAAAGACGATGTGGTAATCACGGACAGCATCGACAAGCTAGACGACCATCTCGACACAGTGCTGAACGCATTAGGTGAAATCGGTGGTAAAACGAACCGCATCGAGTACATCAGTTCGCGAATTGAGGAGAACAAAGTGACGTTTACGGGGCTTTTAAGCCGGGTTCAAGACGTTGATATGGCAGAGGCGATTATGCTGTTTAAAAATTTAGAAAACATTTATAGAGCGTCGCTGTCTGTCGGCTCTAAGGTGATACAGCCATCGCTGGTCGACTTTATTAAATAGCTAAAAGGAGGGGTGCAGGATGATTAGAGTGACACAACAGCCCGCGATTCTCGCTTGGAACACGAAGCAAGCGGCACTGGAACAGAGCGGCAACGGAAAAGACACACTGGACATTCAAACTGTCAAACCTCAAATTCAGATCAGAACGACGAAACCCGAGATAAAAATCGATCAGTCCCAGTCCTTTGCCGAAGCCGGCATAAAGGGCTTTTGGGATTTTATGAAGGATACAGAGGGGTTCACACAGCAAATGCTTCAGCGTGGCATCGACCGGATTGTCTCTGACGGCAACGAGTGGCTCGATATCCACACCGGGCGGGACCCCATTCCCGATCAAGCAATTTACAATGCCTTTGAGATGTTTGACAAACAGTTTAATTACGGCGTTATTCCGACATCGCGTCCTAAAATGGATTTGCAAAGAGGCGACGTAAAAATTGATTATCAGAAGGGAAAAGTGGTAAATAATACAGTACCGACGAAAATACAAATGCAGTATTCGCCTTGGCGTATTGACTACTACATGAAGCAGTACGCCAGCATACAATTTCGCTATGAACCGTCAACTTTTAGCAAAACCGTTTAGGAGGCCTTATGGTATTAAAAACAGGGCATTTAGGAGAAGTACATTACAGCAACGAGGACATCATTAAGTTCTCCGATGGTATACCGGGATTTTCTGAGTACGTGCAGTACATCTTCATTCCATCTGGTGACGAAGCACTTCCTTTTCACTACTTACAGTGTGTAGAGGATCCGGACCTCGCATTTGTCGTGACAGATCCCTTTGTCTTTGCGCCAAACTACGATTTTGACCTCAGTGATACAGAGGCGGAAAAGCTTGGCATCGAGTCTTTGGACGACTTAAATGAAGTGATGATTTTGTCTGTTGTCAACATTCCAAGTCGCGTTGAAGACGCTACGATGAACATCATGGCGCCAATCATTATCAGCCAGAAGACAAAGAAAGGCAAGCAAATCGTTCTTTCGGAGTACGACGATACCCGCTACCCCCTTTTCAAAAAGAGTGAGGAGGTGGAGTAATGCTAATTTTATCGAGGAAAAAGGATGAAAGCATTATCATTGGCGAGAACATTGAAATCCAAGTGATGGAGATTGAAGACGGCAAAGTTAAAATCGGTATCAAAGCACCTAAAAGCGTCAGTATCCATCGAAGCGAGGTGTACGAACGCATTCAAAGTGAAAACAGAGAGGCTAAAGAGTCGATTAAGAGCTTTGAGACATTTGCTCAAAAAATAAAAGAAAATACTAAAGTGTTTTCTAAAAAAGACGATAATTAATATATAACAAGTTGTCAAACGGCCGTGATAACTTGATTAACATTCCATTCAGAAAGGATTCTGATTGAACACATTTCAAGGAGGATTATTATGAGAATTAATAACAACTTAATGGCAATGAACACACATAGACAACTTGCAATCACGAACAACAGTGGTGCAAAATCTATGGAAAAACTTTCTTCAGGTTACAGAATCAACAGAGCCGGCGACGACGCTGCAGGCCTTTCAATCTCTGAAAAGATGCGTGCGCAAGTTAGAGGTTTGACACAAGCTTCTAGAAATGCTCAAGACGGTATTTCTTTGATACAAACAGCTGAAGGTGCGCTTCAAGAGTCACATGCAATTTTACAACGTATGAGAGAATTGACTGTTCAGGCAGCCAACGATACAAACGTTACAGTTGATAGAACAGCGATTAAGGACGAGATCGATACACTTGTATCAGAACTCGGCAGAATTGCAACTTCTACAACATTCAATGAGAAGAAACTTTTAAACGGTAGTTTAAAAGGTGCAAACTTCCAAATCGGCGCAGACAAAGGCGTATCGATGACATTGACTATCGGTACAATGACTGCAACCAAACTTGCAGTTAACGCTTTATCTGTAACAACACATACAAAAGCAGCAGCGGCGATTCAAAATGTCGATACAGCGATTAAAACAGTTTCTGCACAAAGATCTAAGCTCGGTGCCGCTCAGAACAGACTTGAGCACACCATCAAGAACTTAGACAACGCTTCTGAGAACATCCAAGCGTCAGAATCAAGAATCAGAGACGTGGACATGGCGAAGGAAATGATGGAGTTCACAAAGAACAACATCCTTCAACAAGCTGCTCAAGCGATGCTTGCACAAGCGAATCAAGCACCTCAAGGTGTCCTTCAATTATTAAGATAAGCACATTTAAAATAAAAAGTCGGCATATGCCGACTTTTTATTTTGGTTTGACAACAAGCCTTGAGCCCAAAGTGCTCTTGCGAATGTTCAACGCGAGAACACATCAGCGAAAGACGTTTTGATACGCTAAAAGCGTATCAAATGTTGTTCTGTTAGATTTCAGCGTTGTTATCTGCTCAAGATTACAGAGTCACAGTAAGGCTTATAACCGATTTTCGTATAGATACTGTTTGAGGTTGGATTTGACATATCGGTATACAAAGTTGCGATTTTACCATCTTTAAGAACTTGCCGTGTAACGGTTTCGACAATTTGGCTGCCGTACCCATTTTCTCTAAATTCTCGAGGGGTATAGACGTACCCAATGGATTCTGTATTGCTTAAGGCTCTTAATCGCCCTGCCATAGATACGACTTGCTTATTAACTTCTAAGAGATAGATGGATTTACTCAACACCTTTTCTTTTAGATTATTTCTTGTATCTATTTTAGAGGGGGTATACCCCTCTGCTTCTTCCGCGAAAGATATGCCCCATTTTGTTAGGCGATCGAGGTCGGTTTCTTTAGCCAACCTAACTGAACCGGTATTACCTGAAAAATCATTCACTTCTGTGCATTGGTATATTCTTTGGTTCATCTCAGTTATCAGATGTTTGCCGTAAATTTCACTATAGACCATGTTGTAGATAGCACAATGTTCTTTTAGACCGATAATACCAGGATAGTCAACCTCAGTCATATAAACGACTAACTCTCGATAAACATCCATCTCTAAAGTATTGGCAGCGAGGATGAAGTTTTTACCCGCTAAAACCCCTACAACAAATCTGCCGTCTATTTCAGATGAAATCATAAGTGTTATAATGGAATCTTTTTTTGAAATCCCCCAAATAAGACTATATTTTACTTCATCACTCTTGAAAAACATCTCGTACTTTTGCAAGAAATCACACGGTTTAGTGTACACATGAATCATCGTCTAATTGACCTCCTCAAATACTTTTTCAATATCATACCACTTATTGAATTGTTTATCGAGTAAAAACGTTTTAAAATCGTCACTTGGTATATTTATGCCACTACAAATCAAAATTGAAAGGTATCCCCATCCCATAGCAGATTGGATTACCGAAACCTATTTCTTAGAACACCAACTGTTTAAGTCCTCTCAATAGGGGTATAATAAGGGGTATACAAAAACAGTAGGCTTTTAAACGGCCGTAGCCTATTGTTGAAGTGTATGGAATGGATTCTGATTTTAAAAAATTCAAGGAGGATTAATATGAGAATTAACAACAATTTAATGGCAATGAACACCCATAGACAACTTGCCATCAGCAACAACAGCGGCGCAAAGTCTATGGAAAAACTCTCTTCAGGTTACAGAATCAACAGAGCCGGCGACGACGCTGCAGGTCTTTCAATCTCTGAAAAAATGCGCGCGCAGGTAAGAGGTTTGACTCAGGCATCTAGAAACGCTCAGGACGGCATCTCGCTTATTCAAACGGCAGAAGGTGCGCTTCAAGAATCACATGCTATTTTACAGCGTATGAGAGAACTCACTGTTCAAGCGGCCAACGACACCAATGTAACGGTAGATAGAACCGCGATTAAAGACGAAATCGACACTTTAGTGTCAGAGCTTGGAAGAATTGCGACGTCTACGACGTTCAATGAGAAAAAACTGTTAAACGGTAGTTTGAAAGGTGCCAATTTCCAAATCGGTGCAGATAAAGGGGTCTCTATGACACTGACCATCGGCACGATGACGGCGGCCAAACTGTCTGTAAATGCTTTGGCAGTAGATTCACATGCCAATGCCGCAACAGCCATCACCAAAGTAGACGCGGCGATTAAAACGGTTTCTGCTCAAAGATCTAAGCTCGGTGCTGCTCAGAACAGACTTGAACACACCATTAAGAACTTGGACAACGCTTCTGAGAACATTCAAGCGTCAGAATCGAGAATCAGAGACGTGGACATGGCCAAGGAAATGATGGAGTTCACCAAGAACAACATCCTTCAGCAAGCTGCTCAGGCGATGCTTGCACAAGCGAACCAAGCGCCTCAAGGTGTGCTTCAGTTACTGAGATAATTTTTCACCAAGGCGTCCGAATCCATCGGGCGCCTTTTTGTGCAACAATTCATTCAAAATTCGGATTAAAGGTTTTGAGTTGACAACAAATTGCTCAAACCCTTAAAAAAACGGTGCTTTTTATCAAAAAAAATTCATATTTTGCTAAAGTCTTTCGTCAAAAAGACGATAGGTTATATACATGAAGTACATAGCATGGTTTCCAACGGCCGTGGGGCTGTGCGGCGAGATATTTCAGAAAGGATTCTGATGTAAACAAAATTCAAGGAGGAGTATTATGAGAATTAATAACAACTTAATGGCGATGAACACACATAGACAACTTGCAATCACCAACACAAGCGGTGCAAAGTCTATGGAGAAACTTTCTTCAGGTTACAGAATCAATAGAGCTGGCGACGATGCTGCCGGATTGTCAATTTCCGAAAAAATGCGTGCGCAAGTCAGAGGTTTGACACAAGCTTCTAGAAACTCGCAAGATGGCATTTCTTTAATTCAAACGGCAGAAGGTGCGCTTCAAGAATCACATGCTATTTTACAGCGTATGAGAGAGCTCACCGTTCAAGCAGCCAACGATACCAATGTAACTGTGGATAGAACAGCGATTAAAGATGAAATCGACACACTTGTTGCAGAGCTCGGCAGAATTGCCACATCGACAACATTCAATGAAAAGAAATTGTTAAACGGCAGTTTGAAAAGTGCAAACTTCCAGATTGGTGCGGACAAAGGCGTATCGATGACACTGACTATCGGTACGATGACAGCGACTAAACTGGCTGTAAATGCGCTTTCTGTAAGCACTCATACAAAAGCTGCTGCAGCGATTTCTAAAGTTGACTCAGCAATTAAGACAGTGTCTGCCCAAAGATCCAAGCTTGGTGCGGCTCAAAATAGACTTGAGCATACCATCAAAAACTTAGACAATGCGGCAGAAAACATTCAAGCCTCAGAATCGAGAATCAGAGACGTGGATATGGCGAAGGAAATGATGGAGTTCACTAAGAACAACATCCTTCAACAAGCGGCTCAAGCGATGCTTGCTCAGGCAAACCAAGCACCTCAAGGTGTACTTCAGTTGTTGAGGTAATAGCAGACACTGATAGGCCGGCTTTTAGCCGGCTTTTTTTGATTGTCAAATCGAACGGATGATGTCGATGCGATTGAATATAAGTGAGGCGGGTATAAGGTTAGCGAGCGTCGTCCCGAAAAAGGAGAAAACTTTAATTAAAAAAGTAAAAAAACCTAAAGAGTTCTCGAAATAGGACGATAAATAATGTATAGCAACACCGAGTCTCAACGGCCGTGGCACGGTGCTGTATACTATTTCAGAATGGATTCTGATTTTAAAAAATTCAAGGAGGAGTATTATGAGAATTAATAACAACTTAATGGCTATGAACACCCATAGACAACTTGCTATCAGTAACACAAGCGGTGCAAAATCTATGGAAAAACTTTCTTCAGGTTACAGAATCAACAGAGCCGGCGACGACGCTGCAGGCCTTTCAATCTCCGAAAAGATGCGTGCACAGGTTAGAGGTTTAACACAAGCTTCTAGAAATGCTCAAGACGGTATTTCTTTGATTCAAACAGCTGAAGGTGCGCTTCAAGAGTCACATGCAATTTTACAGCGTATGAGAGAACTGACTGTTCAGGCAGCCAACGATACAAACGTTGCTGTTGACAGAACGGCTGTAAAAGACGAGATTGATACACTTGTATCAGAACTCGGCAGAATTGCAACTTCTACAACATTCAATGAGAAGAAACTTTTAAACGGTAGTTTAAAAGGCGCAAACTTCCAAATCGGCGCAGACAAAGGCGTATCGATGACATTGACTATCGGTACAATGACAGCTGCAAAATTATCTGTTGATGCTTTAACTGTGGATACACATACAAATGCAGCAGCAGCAATTTCTAAAGTTGATGCGGCTATTAAAACGGTTTCTGCCCAAAGATCTAAGCTCGGTGCTGCTCAGAACAGACTTGAACACACCATCAAGAACTTAGACAACGCTTCTGAGAACATCCAAGCGTCAGAATCAAGAATCAGAGACGTGGACATGGCGAAGGAAATGATGGAGTTCACAAAGAACAACATCCTTCAACAAGCTGCTCAAGCGATGCTCGCACAAGCGAACCAAGCGCCTCAAGGTGTGCTTCAATTATTAAGATAATACCAAAAATAATAAAAAGCCGGCGCTGTGTCGGCTTTTTATTATGATAAGGAGTTTAGTATGTGGCAAAAAAACTTAGAAGCGTTACAGAAACAGTATCCCAGCATCTATACGCAACTACAGGAAGTAGAACCGTCAGGGGTATTTGACTACGTAAACGATGAGGCAACGCTCTCTCAAATAAAATACAAGGGCAAGTATGTGCACAGCAAATACAACCCTGTACTCGAAGCTAAGCGGTGGGTAGACTCTCTTCAAATAGACGCGACTTACGACTGTGTTTTTGTCTATGGACTGGGCTTGGGTTACTATTTAGAAGACATAAAAGCCAAGTATACCGATAAGAAAATTATCGTTGTGGAACCGCATCTAGAGGTTTTTAAGTACTGTTTGATGTCTCAGGATATGACCCCATATCTTGAAGACGACTACGTGGTCTTCATGGTGGCTTTTGATGCCGTGGAAGTGCGCAGTTTGCTAGAATACTATATTGAGGAAAGTAAAATTAAGAGAGTTTTCTTTGCGGAACTTCCTTTTTATAAAAAGCATTTTTCAGAATATATTGAAGGTGCTTATGAACAAATATCAAGGACCCTGCAGTTGTTTAAGGCCAACATCTATACAGAAATCTACTCGTCGAGACGCTGGCTTTTCAACTTTTTTTCCAATATCAAATATTTTGAAGAGACGCCAAACATCATCGCCATGAAGGCTATTTTTAAAGGCAAACCCGTTGTTATTGTGGCCGCGGGCCCCTCACTCAATAAGAACGTACACTTGCTAAGAGATCTTTACGATAAGGCGCTGATTATCGCCGTGGGAACGGCGGCTTTAATTTTAGACAAACAGGGGATTCAGCCCCATATAGTCATGGGCGCAGACGGAAATTACCACGAATCATTAATTTTCAAGGAAATCACTTGCCACAAGCCGCTTTTCATCTACAGTCAGATGATTCAATACAAGTCCTTGGAATACTATAAAGGTCGGAAGATGTGGGTGCACCTCAACTCTGATGAGCTGGAAACACAGTTTTTAAAAGCGCATGGCATCGAAGTCCCCGTCATTACTTGCGGCGGCTCTATTGCACACAATGCGCTGGCTTTTGCCAGATGGTTAGAGGCAGGCCCCGTTATGCTGTTAGGCCAAGACCTCGCTTTCAGCAATGAAAAAATGTATGCCGATGGCGGAGACAACACTAATGTAGACACCAACATGAGTTTTGTAGATACGATTGATATCTATGGCAATCCGATTAGGACCAACAAAATTTTCTTAACGTACCGCAATTGGTTTGAAGATTTTGTTTCTTTGGTATATAAAGAACACAACATCGTCAATTGTACAGAAGGTGGATTGCCGATTAAAGGCATTGAGAACAGCTCCTTTGAGTCGGCGATAGAGGCGTTTTGTACAGAGACTTTTGATTATGAGCGACAACTGATGAGATGTCATGACGATCCAAGCGCTCGATTTAAGCTCCCGGAAGGGGAAATTGAGAGTTTAAGGGACGCTCTTGAAGCTTGTCTTGAACTGGCGAAAAAGCGATTCGAGCGCATTGTAGAATGGCTGGAGTGCTCCGAACTCGATGGCGACAGCGCAAAAGAAATTCAATCAGAAGTGATGCATTTAACAGAAGAACTGGAAGAAATGCCTTTCTATAAAACCTTTATTGTCAATACAGGACGCTTGTTTCATGAGGCGTTAACTCGTGAGGTCAATCAAAAGATCAAAGAGCTTAAAAGCGATGCAGAGAGAAGAGAAGCGGTGATTAGAGGCCTCTACAGCCAATACCTCTTTGCACTTGAAAATCTTCGAATTGCACAAGCGGCATTTGAAGGCATTGAACCCGCCAATTTATTTTAAGGAGTTGTAGTATGTCTGTAACAGAACAAAGACAAGAATTGAAAATGACAATGCTGGAGTATCTCCCCAACTTTATAAAAGGGGTAGACCAAATTGTACTTTGGATACACGAAGGCAATGAACTGGAGGCCATTGAAGCGTTAAAAGACGCTGTCGAAGGGCTCAGCTGGTTAATAGAAGCAAAATCTCTTGTGGACGTATCGCATTCAGAAGAAGAGATGAATGCCCTCAATACGCACTTGAGAGGGATTACAGAAGCACTGGTGGACGGCGATACGATTATGATTGCCGACTTGCTCGAGTACGAGCTCAAGCCGGTGATGATCAAATGGCACCAAGAAATTTCGGAGCGCGATTATGCCTAGTTGCCTGGAGGCCAACTTAAGCGCACTATGTAAAACTGGGACTGATAAAAGCGTTCTCCGCGCCATTCAATCGGATAAAACAGCTCATAGCGACTACCGTTATGAGCTGTCTGTGTCCGCTTCAGGTCAGCCGAATATGAGAATTTCCAAAGTGGATGCCACGGGACAGCTGTCGGAGCGGCACTACTTGCACAGTCATTATGATCCGTACAAAGGTGAAAAACGCTTTGTGGACAGCATTTACAGTGAAGCAATCGACGTTTTTTACGTGTACGGTTTTGGCTTTGGCTATCACTTGGAGCTGCTCATGGAACGCATTAAGTCAGGGCAGCGCGTCGTCGTCATAGAAGCCAACCTGGACGTGCTTCGCTATGCTTTTGAGCAGCGGGATTTGACGACACTTTTAAGCCATAGTGCCCTGACAGTGATGGTCCTTGTAAAAGAGACGTCTAGAAAACTGATAGATGTGCTTACGGCGGCATCCGGCGCATTTTTTATCCACAGCACATCTTTGAAAAATATCCCACAGGTTATGTCAGATATAAAAGCGCTCTTTGAGAACAATCGAATGATGCGTCACAATATCTCAAAGTTCAAGCCCCTACTTGAGGCCAATTTAAAAGCAAACGCAGCGGTGGAAGCGGAACTGATTACCCGCTATTTTTTAAAACATCAGAACCCGATTGTCATTGTTTCAGCCGGGCCCTCTTTAAACTCGAACAGACAGTTGTTACGGCAATTTATGGGTCGGTCCACCATCATTTCAGTGGGCTCTGCGTTAAAACCGCTGATGACTGCAGGGGTTACACCGGACTATTTTTGCATTATTGACCCACAGGACTTGACTTACCAACAGATAAAAGGGTATGAAGATCTCGGCATCCCCCTTTTGTTTATGGACACGGCGAGCCATTACACGGTATCGAGCTATCGGGGACGCAAAATTGTGTTTACAAGTGACGTCCAAAGGGCGCCGAAAGAATCTGAGAGAATTGACTCCAACGGTTCTGTGGCCACGGCAGTACTCGACATCGCCATTAAGTTTGGGGGCAATCCCATTGTTTTTGTCGGTCAAGACCTCGCTTTTGTAGAGTATCAGCACCACGCCGTAGGGGATATGTACGGTGAAGACCCGACGGTCAAAGATTTGCCGACTTTAAAACAGGTCGAAGGATTTAATGGCGAGCGCCTTGCGACGAGTTCATCGCTGCTTTATTTCAAACAGATGATTGAGGAGAAGATAGAACGCACGGAAGATGTTGTGTTTATTAACAGCACCTACAAAGGGGCACGGATAAAAGGGTGCCTACATATGCCTTTAGAGGACGTGTTCAAGCGGTATATTAAATAAACGATTATGAGGGGGGCTTGCGTATGAGTCAGCGCGTATACGAGGTTTTGATGCCGACGTATTTAAAGCAGTTTTCCTGTATTGGACCTGCGTGTGAAGAGACCTGTTGTAAGGGTTGGAACATCGAGGTGGACAAGAAAACATTTAAATCTTATAGAAATTGCAAGGTGGGAACACTTTGTAAAGACATTAATCTACACATTAAACGCAACAAGCATTCGACAAACGATCACAACTACGCGTCGATTAAATTAAAAGACGGTACCTGTCCGATGTTAGGCGAGGATATGCTGTGTCGCATTCATAAAGAGATGGGAGAGAAACAGCTTTCCAGCACATGTTATTTTTATCCGAAACTTTTCAAGCAGGTAGACAATCGGGTAGAAGCCGTTTTGTCCCCTTCTTGTCCGGAAGTGGGGCGCAAAATGCTCTTTGATTCTGAACCGATGGCGTTTGTGTCCGAACAAGTGACCTTTGAGCGCGACGTTCCCTTTACGTATATTGTAGGCGGTGTGGATGATTTTGATCCCGAGACGGATTTGAAATACTATTTGTGGGAACTGAGGATTTTCACCATCAGCTTGCTTCAAGACAGAAGGTATACGCTAGATGAGCGCATGATTCTGCTAGGCTATTTCATTAACAAGCTCACGCAGACGACAGAATGCCGTCTGGTGCCTCAAGTCATTGAAAACTGCCAATCGCTTTTTGACGATGTCACGGGAATGAAGGCCGCTATTGGCGAGCAAACACAAGTACACTACCCGGGAACACTCATTGGCCAAATTGTTCAAGTGGATGTCCTCAAGAATTTCCCAAGTGAGCGGTATTTCGAATGTGTTATCGACCTATACAAGGGACTGGAAATTGAAAACGCCGACGATGAAAGGTCGAAAGGGCTGTACTTTAACGCTTATGACAGCTACTATAAAACGTACTTTGAGACGCGAGAATACATTTTGGAAAACTATTTAGTCAATGAAGTGTTTAAAGAACTTTACCCGTTTGCAAAGCTCAATTCTCCGTCAGTGTCTTACAGGATGCTGTCAATGCTCTACACCGTTTTAAAAATGCATTTGGTCGGCGTCTCCTCGCATCATAAGAAACTGGACGATGCGTTGGTGCTCAAGACGATACAGACTTTTAGTCGAGTTGTAATTCACCACAAAAACTACATGGATCTTTTTATGGAAATTCCAAATGAGGAGTAAGGTATGTTAAACGATAAATCGATATTAATAACAGGCGGCACCGGTTCTTTTGGAAAGCGTTTTGTCAAGGCAGTTTTTAGTGCCTATACGCCGAGACGGGTAATCGTCTATTCGAGAGACGAGTTTAAACAATACATGATGAAAAATGAGCTCTCTAAAGACCTCAGTGCCGATCAAATGTCACGACTGCGCTTTTTTATCGGCGATGTGAGGGACAAGGACCGCTTGTACCGCGCTTTAAAAGAGGTGAATTATGTCGTTCACGCCGCTGCGATGAAGCAAGTGCCCGCTTGTGAGTACAACCCTTTTGAAGCGGTAAAGACGAACATACACGGGGCGCACAATGTCATCGATGCCGCACTGGACAGGGGGGTTGATAAAGTCGTCGCGCTTTCGACAGATAAGGCCGTCAACCCAATCAACCTCTACGGTGGCACCAAGCTCGTCTCTGACAAACTGTTCGTTTCGGCCAACGCATATGCCGGCGCTGAAGGCACCTTGTTTTCAGTTGTGCGGTATGGCAATGTCTCCGGCAGTCGCGGCTCTGTGATTCCCTTTTTCAAATCGCTGGTAGAAAAGGGCGAAACGGTTCTACCGATTACAGACGCTCGGATGACGCGTTTTTGGATGACGTTGGACGATGCTGTTAGATTGGTTTTAAAGGCGCTAGAGGAGTCAAAGGGCGGGGAGACCTATGTGTTTAAAAACCCATCGTACAAAGTTCAGGACGTGGCAGAAGCCATTAACCCAACTGGCGACATAAAAATTGTGGGCATTCGAGAAGGCGAGAAAATTCACGAATGTATGATTACAAGCGACGATTCGAGATTGACTTACGATTACGGCGACCATTACGTCATCTATCCGAACTTTTCCTGGTGGCAAAAGGAGAACAGTTTTAAGCCCGGTGGCGTGGCTATAGAAGAGGGCTGGGAATACAACTCCGGTACCAACACGGTGTGGCTGTCTGTTGAAGAACTGCGTGAGCGCATAGCTGCGCTAGAGTTGTAGAGGTGATTTATGGAGAACAAGAATAAGCTCGCCTACTTGGGCGGAGAACCCGTGCGCACGGCGATGCTACCTTATGGGAAGCAGGCCATAGACGCCGAAGATATAGAATCGGTTGTCGCTGCACTGACCTCTGATTTTTTAACGACGGGACCGAAGGTTGAAGCCTTCGAGACTTGCGTGTCGGCCTATGTAGGCGCGCGATATGCCGTAGCTGTATCCAACGGAACCGCTGCCCTTCACTTGGCGTGTTTGGCGGCGGAGATTGGAGCGGGCGACGAGGTGATTGTGAGCCCGATGTCTTTTGCAGCCACTGCGAACTGCGTCTTATACGTGGGGGGAACCCCGGTATTTGCCGACATCGATCCTCAAACGGGAAACATCGATCCCGAAGACGTCGCTCGAAAGATCACTTCTAAAACAAAAGCCATCATCCCAGTTGCTTTCACAGGTCAAGCAGCAGATATGGATCGGATTAATGCCATAGCGGCAAAGCACGGCCTCGCTGTTATTGAGGACGGTGCCCATGCCCTCGGCAGCGTTTATAAAGACCGTAAAGTCGGTGCGTTGGCCACAATGACCACACTGAGTTTTCATCCGGTAAAGACCATAACCACCGGTGAGGGCGGCATGATTACCACTGACGATCCCGCGCTTTATGAAAAGCTTCTCCTGCTAAGAGCACACGGCATCACGAGAGCACCTGAAAAATTGGTACGCCGTGAAGGGCCGTGGTATTATGAGCAACAGGCACTGGGGTACAATTACAGAATTACCGATATCCAATGTGCCCTGGGCATCAGTCAGATGCGTAAAGTAGACGCCTTTATTGAGCGTAGAAGAGAGCTTGTTAAACGCTACAATGCGGCCTTTAAGGGCGAGGAGACGCTGACGACGCCTTTTGAAGAAACGTATTCGAACTCCGGCTGGCACTTGTATGTGATCCGGTTGCACCTCGATGCGTTGTCAGTGGACAGAAGAGCCATTTTTGAAGCGCTAAGAGCGGAAAACATCGGCGTTAACGTTCACTATATCCCTATTTATTACCACCCCTACTACGAAGCGTTGGGGTACCAAAAAGGCCTTTGTCCAAACGCAGAAGCTTTTTACGAGACGTTAATTACACTGCCGCTGTACCCTCAGATGCAAGACGCCGATGTCGACGACGTGGTGGCGGCAGTTAAAAAAGTTTTGCATCATTATAGGCGATAGCGTCATGCGGATACAAATTTTTACTGAAGGCGGTCGAGCCATTGGTCTCGGACATCTTTCGCGGTGTTATTCACTGTATGAGGAAGCGCTGAGGCAAAAGCGGGAAGTACATCTGACTTATCAAGGTGATGCAACAGACGTGGCCTTTTTAAAGGGCCCCCAGATAACCCATGCCCAGTGGCGCTCTCAGGCGTATATCGAGCGTGAAGTCGACGAGCACTCTCTTTGCATTGTGGACTCGTATCTGGCAGATGCCTCGGTTTTGAAAGCCTTTTCCGATAGGGCCAAAGCCGTTTTCTTTATAGACGATTACAACCGGTTGCCCTATCCGAAAGGCACGGTTGTACAGCCGTTTCTCTCAAAGGCCCCACCACCCAAAACGGTTCTGACGGGACAGGCGTATATTATTCTCAGGCGGCCGTTTGTAGGGGTGAATCGAGTAAAGACAAAGCGTGTCGCCCATCGCGTCTTAGTGATGATGGGGGGGACAGACAGTCAAAATCTCATACCGCGCCTACTGGACGGCGTCGTCAAACGCTTTCCTGAAATAGAATTTCACTTTGTTATAGGAGGCGGCACGTTGCCGGTGGAAGTAGCCAATGCCTATGGCCATTGCAATTTGTCTGCGGAAGAAATGAAGGCGCAGATGCTCAGCTGTGACTTTGCGCTGTCGGCAGCCGGACAAACTGTTTTTGAACTGATGGCCACGCAGACGCCGTTTATTCCGATTCAAGTGGCAGACAATCAACAGGCCAATATTCGAGGCATTTTAATGACAGACCCCAACCACTGGGTTTTAAACTGCAATGCCCCTGACTTCGAGAGTGCATTGGAGGCTGCTTTTAGAGCGTACTGCACACCTGCACTTAGACAACGCCTCTCTGAACTCTACCGCGGCGTCATCGACGGATGCGGTGCACAGCGCATTGTAGAGGCTTTATGGCAGAAAGGACTATAATGTCGAAAGTTGTTTTTTTTGGATATGGAAAATTGGGAGCACTCTGTTTGGAGCGCTTGTTAAAAAAAGGTTGCGAAGTCGTCTACGTCTTTACGCATCGAGGTGGAGAAGATGGCGGGGTCGAAAGTATCGCCCAAAAATTAAGCATCCCCTACACCTTTGACGATGCGAGAAAGCAACTGGACTTTTATAGAGCGTGGATACAAGATATTGAGCCGCAGTACATCATCAGTGTCAATTATCGGTACATTATCCCAAAAGCGCTTTACGCCTACGCGGCGTACGCTTTTAACATTCACGGTGCGCTCCTACCTGCATACAGGGGGCGTACGCCGCATGTGTGGAGTATTATCAACGGAGAACCGGAGAGTGGGGTCACTTGCCACCTTCTCGACGAGGTGGTGGATGCAGGGGCGATTATTTGTCAAAGAGCTGTCCCGATAGCTCCTGAAGACACGGGCTATACAATGCTTAAGAAGTTTGAAAAGATTTATCCGGCACTTGTATTAGAAGCAATTGAGCGGTTGGAAATCGGCGCATCGCTACAAGTGCAAGACGAGGCGCAGGCGAGCTATTACGGTAAGCGCACACCGGACATGGGGTATATAGACTTTAGAAAGCCAGCAGCTGAGGTCGTGAACTTCGTCAGAGCTCAAGCACCGCCTTATCCGGGGGCGTATTGCTATTTGTCCGACGGCAGGAAAATGACGATACACAGACTCGAAGTTACGCAGGCGTCACACGTATTGCCAATCGGCGTCGTAACACAGATTGGCGATGAGTATTTTGTTCGTTGTACGGACGCTTTGCTGAAAGTGAATGCTTTTGAATGCTGAGAACCGTCTATGTGATTAAAGGATATGAGGAGCGTTTATGCAGATAGGCAATAGAAAAATTGGCGCGGGAGAAAAAACGTTTATAATAGCGGAACTCTCTGCCAATCACGGACACGATATAGAAATTGCAAGGAAAACCATAGAGGCGGCAAAAGCTTGTGGTGCAGACGCCATTAAGCTTCAAACTTACACAGCCGATACCTTGACCATCGATTGTGACAACCCAAATTTCGTTTTGAGCAGTGGGACGATATGGGACGGTAAAACACTTTATGAGCTGTACAGCGAAGCGTATACCCCGTGGGCGTGGCAAGGGTCGCTAAAAGCGTATGCTGAATCCCTCGGACTCATTTGTTTTTCATCGCCCTTTGACCGAACGGCAGTGGACTTCCTCGAAACTTTAGAGGTCCCCGCCTACAAAGTCGCTTCCTTTGAAATCTATGATATTCCTTTGATTGAATACATGGCTTCCAAAGGCAAGCCGATGATTTTATCCACGGGCATTGCGGATTTGGCGGCTATTGAACGGGCTGTAGCCGCGTGCAGAAATTGTGGGAACGACGACATCGTCTTACTCAAATGTACCTCTTCCTACCCTTCCAAAATAGAAGACGCCAACTTGCGCACCATTCCCAACATGAGAGAGACTTTTGGTGTGGAAGTGGGGTTGTCCGACCATACCCTCGGCATAACCGTGCCGGTGGCGTCTGTTGCACTCGGCGCCAGTGTGGTGGAAAAGCATTTTATATTGGACCGATCAATTGGCGGGCCGGACGCCTCCTTTTCGTTGGACCCGGAGGCTTTTTCTCATATGGTTACGGCAATACGCGAGGCCGAAAGCGCTTTGGGAAAAGTCGATTACGCCATGACGCCGAAGAAGCTTCAAAGCAAAGTGCTCGGCCGGTCGCTCTACGTCGTTCAAGATATCAAGGCAGGCGAGGCGTTTACAGCTGAAAATATCCGATCAATCAGACCGGGCAACGGCATGGATCCCGCGCAGTATCACAACGTACTCAAGCGCAAGAGTAGAACCGATCTCAAAAGAGGGACGCCTTTGCAATGGGAACATGTAGAATAGTCTATTAATTTCTTAAGTTCGGCAAAGGACTTGCCGATAAGTATAATATAAAGTCAAGGAAGGGAGCGTTCAGTATGAAAATCAACCAAGTGGGCAATGTGCCGGCCCAAGTGAATAAATTTGAGAAAGTAAAAGAATTCGAACCGATTAAGAACCAAAGACCCCTTGAAAAAGAAACGCTAGACACTAAGAGAATGGACGAACCGGATAAAGAAATTCACGAAGTGATGAATGAAGAGATGCTGAGAAAATCAGTGGCACAGGCCAATAAATCTCTCGAGTTGTACCATAGGCGCATCGACCGTTCGGTGCACGAAGTGACCAAAACCGTCATGTACACCGTACGCGATACCGTTACCGACGAAGTGATTCAAGAATTCCCGCCGAGAAAAATTCAAGACATGATTGCGAAGATGTGGGAATTGGCCGGTTTATTTGTCGATGAAAAGGCATAAGAGCAAAGGAAGTGATTAAATGTCTAATTTAAGAATTACTGGACTGATGTCAGGGATGGACACCGACCAAATGGTCAAAGACCTTATGAGAGTTGAACGTATGAAAGTCGATAAAGTCAAGCAAGAGCGCGACTGGACCAACTGGAAACAGGAATCTTTTAGAAACATTATCAAAAAGGTTCAAGGCTTTCACAACAAATATTTTGATATCTTAAACTCAAGCCAAAACATGACTTCGGCGACGAGTTTTTCAAAGTTTACCTACAGCGTCACATCAGGTGGCGTTGAAAACAACGCGCTTAGTATCACCGCCTCCGCCAATGCGTCGGATTTGAATGTCACTGTGGACAAGGTTTCTCAGCTTGCGACAAAAGACACACTCGACGGCATGGTGAATAAACTCAGCGGTGTTAAGACAAAGGACTTATCGGATTTTAACGCCTTCAAAGCCGAACTCGGCGGGCAAGATTTAAAGTTTGTGTTGGCCATCGGGAGCAATATTAAGGCCATTACCGTTACCGATGCCGAAATACAAGCCATGGGCAGTGTGAGCGATTTAAAAGACGCCCTCAACACCAAAATTGAATCCGATTTCGGCGCAGACTACAGCAATGTCGTCTCTTTAGAGGGTAACAGCTTAAACTTCGACATGCCGGGTCAACGCGTTACCACCCTTATCTCGGGCGGCGACGCCGTAAGTTTCACCGCCCTCGGATTAGAATCCGGCGACTCCAATGAGGATTATTTAACCAAGAGCGTCTCGGAACTCTTTGGTTGGAGTGGCGGCAAGACGTTAACCGCAAGGGGGCAAACAGTGACCATTAACGATACCGACACCCTTGAAGATATGATGGATAAGGTCAACAAGAGCGATTTGGGGATGAAACTCTCTTTCAATAAATTGTCTCAGACGTTTAAACTGGAAGCCACTGAGGAGGGGTCGGCAAATAACTTAGACTTGTCAGACGCAACCACTGCAGGGGCATTTCAAGAGTTACTTGGATTCGACGTCACCGATACGGCACATGCCAACAGACATCTCGGTCAAAATGCCAAACTCACCATTAACGGCGTCGAAGTCATCCAAAGTAAAAACGCGTTTTCACTAGACGGCATTAATTACACGTTGAAGGAAACCTACAACACCAGCGGGACAGAAGACCCTATTAAAATTGAAGCCAAGACCAATAAAGAAGAATTGGTGAGCCACATAAAGGCGTTTATCAAAGACTACAATGAAATCGTAGCTGAACTCAACACCAAAGTATCTGAAAAACGTTACAGAGACTATAAACCGTTGACTTCTGAACAGCGGGAGGCGATGAGTGATAAAGAGATTGAACTTTGGGAAGAAAAGGCCAAATCTGGTACTTTGAGAGGTTCCAGTGAGCTGGAGTCCTTTGTGACTCAACTCCGCTCGGCGATAATTGCTCCAATCGAAGGCGTCGGTCTTACGATGAACGATATCGGCATCTCCACAACCAGCTATGAAGACAAAGGCATTTTAAGCATCGATGAAACAAAACTGAACGCACAACTTGAAAACAATTTTGACGAAGTGGTTAAACTCTTTACCAAATCGTCGGACCTTAAATATGGAGAACCGGCAGATGCCAAGCAACGGTACACTGAAAACGGCATCGGCAACCGCTTAGACGATATTCTAAAAGATTATGTCCGCACCACAAGGGGGAACGACGACAAGAAGGGGATTTTGATTGAGAAGGCCGGAATTGAAAAAGATGTGTCGTTTACTCAAAATATCATCTCAAAAAGTTTGGACAATTACGAAAAGCGCATAACAGATCTCGAACGGTACTTGACCAACCGAGAAAGTTACTACTATCAAAAGTTTGCGCGTATGGAAAGTGCTCTATCGGAAATGCAAAACCAGTCGGCTTCAGTACTGGGCATGATGGGCGTAGGAGGTCAATAAATTGAATGAGCGCAAGGCATTGCTGGACCGCCTTTTAAATGAAACAGAACTTCTCAAAAACGCACTTGAAGCCAATGCTCTAGATGTTGTGGAAACGGTTATTGAACAAAGGCAACAAACGATAGATGGCCTAGCCCTATTAGACAACAGTGCACTCAGCAAAGAAGAAAAAGCACTTTTAGAGCGCTTTCAAGAGCTCGAACGCAGTTGCGAGGCATTGCTCAAGCAATGGCGTGAAGACGAAGAGCGCGAGTGGCACAAATTCAAAATCAAGAAACGTGAATTGAGTCAAAACAAAAAAGCCTTTAACCAGTACAGCGGTCAAGCGGTACTTCAAAACCAGGGCTATAGATTTGACGACAAGAAATAGGTAGGAGGACATCATGGCAATCATTAACCCATACAACTATTCGAAACCTAAGAGTCATGCGGCTGTTAGAACTGTGGGGAGCGGTGTATCGCATAGGATGCAAGCTTCTGGACAGAAGATGGATCAGTATTTAGAAGGCCGCGTTATGGCGGCTAAGCCTGAAGAGTTAACTTATATGCTGTACGAAGGACTTGTAAAATTCATCAAAAAAGCCATGCTCTTTTTAGAACAAAAAGACATTCAAAAAGTCAATGAAAACACACAGCGTGCACAGGCGATACTCGATGAGCTCAGAAGCACTTTGAACATGGACATCGAGATGAGCCAAAACCTCGACAACCTGTACGAGTACGTCGGTCACCGGTTGCTCATTGCCAATGTCGAAAAAAATAAGGCGATTTACGAGGAAGCTTTAGAAATGGCAGAGGGTTTCAGAGACACTTGGAAGAATGCTTTTAATATTAAAGGTTAGATGCCTTTGTAATAGGGTATATAACATTTTATAAGAAAGCGAGGTCATTATGAACATCAGTTTATCCTCATATCAGATGCAAAATCTGACGAGTATTAAACAGGCGCTGAACTTGTCGTTGCTTCAAAAGACAATGCATCAAGACGCACAATCTGTAGGCGCTATTGTCAAGGCGATGGAGCAATCTGTAACGCCGCATTTAGGTGGCAACGTCGATATTAAACTTTAAAAGCACGAAAACGCCAGTGTCTGCTGGCGTTTTTCTCGTAGAGAGGAGAGAGGCCAGATGGAGACCGAAGCACTAGTAGAAGCAGTCAATGCGTTGCTTGAAGAAAAGCGAAGGCATTACGAAGCCATTGCCTACTTGGCAGAAGCGCTGACGCAGGAGACCGATCAGGCGTTGAGAGCTTCCATTGTCGATACAATTGAAAAACGTCTCCAGAGGTCAGAAACCATAGATCGACAATTTTTAGTGGCTTTGAACCGGCTTTACAAAGTGCTCAAAATCGAGAGTTTTGACGAACTCGACGAGCGGATTCCCCATGAACTCAAAGGGCTGAAAACCGCTCAGAAGCACATCGATCAAATTGCGATTCACACTGAAAAGTGGGCTCGATACCGCAAATCTTACGGCGAAGCCAGACAGCAGCTGGAAGATGAGAAGCGTCAAAATCGCTTTAAGGCGCGCGTTGAAAAAACTTATGATAAGAAAAAGTAATTTTTGTTTTATGGGGTTAGAAACCCAATAGGATGGGTATACTAAAGATATCAAAAGAAAAGGGGTTGAGCATATGAAAGTAACAGTGACTGGAAGAAACCTAGTAATTACGGATGCTATTAGAGAACAAGTTGAACGCAAGCTTGAAAAGTTTGATAAATTCTTTAAGAGCGACGTGGAAGCACACGCAACCTTTAGTGTACAAAAAGGCAATCACATCGTGGAGGTGATGATCCCACTTAAAAACGACACCATTTTCAGAGCCGAGGCGAGAACAGACGACATGTACAGTTCTATTGATGAAGCAATCGACAAAATCGCGAGACAGATGAAAAAGCACAAGAGTAAAATTGAAAAGAAATTCCATTCATCTGACTCCATTCGTTTTGAGAATATTCCTGTAGAAGAAATAAAATCAGACGAAGCGACAATTGTTAAAACCAAACGCTTCGGTATTAAACCGATGCATCCCGAAGAGGCTGTTTTACAAATGGACTTGCTCGGACACGATTTCTTTGTTTTCCTCAATGGGGAGACAGAGGAAGTCAATGTGGTCTACAAGAGAAAAGATGGTGACTTCGGTTTAATTGAACCGTATCTATAAGCGATAAACCGGCTGAAAAGCCGGTTTTTTTTATTTTGACAACAAGCCTTGAGCCCAAAGCGCTCTCGCGAATGTTCAACGCGAGAACGCGTCAGCGAAAGGCGTTTTGATGCGCTAAAAGCGTAACAAATGTTGTTTGACAACAAGCCTTGAGCCCAAAGCGCTCTCGCGAATGTTCTTCTTTAAATATTCTATGCGCTAAAAAATATAACAACAAAACAATTAATGAGTAAAAAAATAGCAATAGGATGTTTGTATGCATTTAATAAAATCTATAGTGAAAATTAATTAATTATATACAATAATATACTGCATTATCCGTAATTTATCAGGCAAAACATTAAAAATTACATAAAATAAATAATATTATTTTAAATATGAACCTTTATTAATATAAATTGCATAAAATTAAACCCTACCGCTTTGTATGAAAATGTGTTAACATTTGAAGTGTAAGAATATCATCTTACATATTTAATGGCCTACAGTTTTCAAACAAGGAGGGGAAGCATTGAATTACAGAAAATTATTATCGGTTGCCTTGGTACTGACGATGATTTTGAGCCAATTTGGATTTGCAATGGCACAGGATATCGAAGGTGTTTCTATTCAGTCAGTCTTGGATGAAACACAGCAGTACGAAGGTATTGAAGCTGAAGCAGCGCTTTACGGGCTTCAGTATGACGACAAAGTGAGAATCGTCGTTGAATTTGAAGAAGAACCTGTTGTTTCTCATGCCATCAAAGAAGGGGTTTTGCTTGAAGAGCTGGATTATGAAGTTCAAGCAAATGCCGCAGAAGCTTTGGTAGCGGAGCAGAAATCAACGCGAAGTGAAATCGAAACACTCGGCATGGATATCGATTATCACTATGAGTTCATCAATGTCTTCAACGGGTTTAGTGCAACGACATCTGTACGAAATGCCAAAGTAATCGAGGGCCTTTCAAATGTCAAGCGCGTGACCATTTCTCAAAAGTACTACTTGCCGGAACCGCTTATGGAAACCAGCAACGATATGGTAGAGTCGCCGAGTGTCTGGTCTTACGGTTACAAAGGTGAAAACACCGTTATAGCGGTTATCGACTCGGGGATTTACCCAGGTCATCAAGATATGCAGAAGATTACCAACCCTGAGCGCGCACGCTATAAGAGACCGACGCAGCTGCCGGAGGGGTTACCGGGTAAATGGTACAACCACAAGGTACCTTATGCATACAATTACTACGACAATACCGACCACGTAACTGGGGACAACGATCACGGTATGCACGTATCTGGCACAGTAGGTGCTAATGGGACTTTAAAAGGGGTTGCACCGGAAGCGCAAATCCTTGGAATGAAAGTTTTTGGAGACGATCCGGACTATCCTTACACTTACTCAGACATTTATGTTAGAGCTATAGAAGACGCACTCGTCCTCGGAGCAGATGCCATCAATATGAGTTTGGGTTCTACTGCGAGCTTCTTGATTGAAGAAGCATACGACCCCGCACGTATGGCCATTAAAAATGCGTCAAACAGCGGCGTTCTCGTCGTCGTTTCTGCGGGGAACTCCGATAGATTTGGCTCTGGTCACCCGGCAAAAGCCAACCCGCTGGCTGCCAACCCGGATATCGGTGTGGTGGGCTCGCCTTCGCTCAACCCGGAGACACTCTCTGTTGCTTCATTTGAAAATACACACCGAAAAGTTAAAGAACTGATTTTTGGCGACGATGCTGAAAACATCGTCCCTTATATGAAAAGTGGAGATATAGACCCTGCAGTAGTATTTGCAGGACAGAAACCGGCTTATGCCTATTGTGGCATCGGCGCTCTTCCAGGGGATCTGAAAGACGACCCGACCACAGAGGTGGACGAATCGCTTCAAAACGATTTTGAAGGCGTTGAACTCGAAGGCAAAGTCGCTTTAATTCAACGCGGTAGTATGAACTTTTCTAAGAAAATTTTAAATGCCCAAACCAAAGGCGCCATTGGCATAATCGTCTTTAACAGTGCGGCCGGCGGCGACGAAATTATGGGCATGTCTTACGGTGACGACGCAGACAAAATCAAAATTCCGGCTGTTTTCACGGGCATTAATCCGGGTCTGGCTATGAAAGACTTTGAAGGTGAAAAAATCTTAGAATTTACCGGTGGGGACACGACCATCGTCAACACCGATGCCGGAAAATTCTCAAGCTTTACATCTTGGGGCGTTACACCGAACTTAGATTTTAAACCGGAGATTACAGCGCCAGGTGGTAAAATCTACTCGACGATGATGGACGGTTCTTACGATACAATGAGCGGTACGTCTATGGCGGCACCTCATGTAGCAGGTGGTGCGGCGCTGGTTGCTCAAAAAATTACAACTGAGTACGGTGAAGCCTATACGGGACAAGACCGTTATAGACTGATGAAGAACCTACTGATGTCAACAGCTATTCCAGATGTCAGTAAAGAGAAATACAATGCACAATTGGGGCTTGGCAACTACACGTCTCCAAGAAGACAAGGTGCCGGTATGATGAACCTCGTAGGTGCAACGCGGTCGAGATCCATCGTCGTGAACCCACTCACCGGTGTCAGCAAAGTCAATCTTAAAGAAATCGGCGATGTGACCAATTTCCAAGTCGAAGTTGTCAATTTTGCCGACTACTACAATGAAGTGACCTTCAAATTGTCCGGTACAGTGGAAACGGATCTTTCTGTTCAGGGCATGATATTAAACGAACCGCAAGCGATTTTCGACAAGGACACGTTGGAAGGCGATCTCGGTCTTGGCAACTATCCAATTACATTTAGACACAATGGTGAAATTGTCGATGAAATCACCCTTAAAGACGGGGAGTCAAAAGTTATCGATGTGACCATCGATCTTTCCAATGCAGTAGATTGGGCCAACAACTTGCCGCTGGGCGAATTGTTCCCGAACGGCGGCTTTGTAGAAGGCTTTATCAGGCTAGACGACGTCGCTGAAAACGAACCGTCTATCGGTTTGCCTTACATGGGCTTCTACGGCGAGTGGGATGACGCGCCTATTACCGATACTTGGAACTACGATGTGGCGAATCCTGAGAGTGCACCGCAACACTACGGTATGGTCAATGCATTGGTGTATGATGATGGAGGCTTCCTCAATTTCTTAGGCTATCGTTTTGACCACGTTGATGAAAATGGGAAAGTCGTCAATGTACCGGATAGAGAGACCCTCGCCATCGATCCGACAGCAGACAATCAAAACCACGCGAGAGCGTTGATGACATTCCTCAGAAACGCCAAAGAGGTGGAAGTGAATATTTTAGATATGGAAGGCAACGTGGTGAGACGCCTAGCAGCCGATTCGTATTTAAGAAAGAATTACTATGACTCAAACCCTGATAACCCAATTTTCACTTCAGAAATGACTTGGCTATGGGACGGCAAAATTAACAACACCATAAAAGAAGGGGAATATTTATACGAGGTGAAATCTCGCATTGACTACCCAGATGCCGAATGGCAAGTGAGCCGTATTCCGGTATATGTGGATATGACAGCACCGGAAATCAGTGCAGCAACTTATGATGAAGCAACAGGTCTTTTAACGTTTGAAGCCACAGATGCCGACGGCATCGACCAATATCTTGTTTTAATTGATGGGGAGCTCATGCGTTCTAGAACGGGTGAGTTTGACCTGAACGGCAAGTTAGACAACGGGGCAAAAGTGGTGTACGGTGCAGAAGATTATGCAGGTCATGTTACCGAAAGCACGTTAGTTATCGGCGACACGGAGGCACCGGTATTTGTAAAAGGTGTTATGAAACCTGCGCCAATGTCTTTACACAATTCTAACTACATTGAGTTTGTGGGACGTGTTACAGACAACCTCGATATAAAAGAAGTCTTTGTCAATGGGAAACAAGCAACGTTTAATCCTTATAAGCCTATTGAAGAAGAACCTGCTATTGAAGGCGAGTTTGTATTTAACAGTGCGGATACTTTTGAAGACGGTTTCCACAGCGTGAAAGTCCAAGCCACTGATTTTGCCAACTTGACAACTGAGTTTGAGCGTAAGTTCGCTGTGGATGCGACACCACCGACTATTGAAATGACACAAGAGCCAAGTGTCTCTGTCGTAGCCAGCACAGTTGATTCCATACCGCTCTCAGGTGTCTTTGAAGACAATTACACCGGATTGACGGTAAAAGTCAACGGCAGCTTGCTCTTTAACGAAAGCATTGACTACACAGAAGTTAAAACACCAGGTGCACCAATTGTCTATACAATGGACAACTACCATGTGCCTCTAGAGTACGGCAACAACATCATCTTAATTGAAGCATCAGATGAAGCAGGCAACACAACGATCAAAGAATACAAAGTTCACAGAAACTTAGAGGGGACAGACAATTCAAAACCTAAAGTGTTGTTGACTATGGCACCTGATAAAAACGTCAGCAGTGACAGACCGGTTCAAATTGCAGCGTCATCAGATCGCCCAGTAGACTGGCATGTAGTAATCAACGACGCATTGGGCAACCGTGTAGAAGAATTCACTTCTCAAGGTATTGAGTTCAACGCATCGTGGTCACCAGAACTTTCAAACAAGCTCTCAGGTGATTTTGAAGTCGTCGTTAAAGCGAGCTATGAAGGTATCGAAGTACCAGTGGTTGATTTTACAGAAACAAAAGTAGAAGAAGAAAATACCGATCAATCGGTGATTGAAGACGCAGTTGATTCTGCAACAGAGTTGGAAGAATCAACAGGTGACTCTGAGGAAAGCCCTTCTTTGGAAGATGCATTAAATGCAGCTGAAGAAGCAGTGCCACAAGTACCTGTGATTGAAGAGACCTTAGCAGAGGAAACTCCGGCAGAGGAAACTCCAGCAGAGGAAACTCCAGCAGAGGAAACTCCAGCAGAGGAAACTCCAGCAGAGGAAACTCCAGCAGAGGAAACTCCGGTAGAGGAAACTCCAGCAGAGGAGACTCCGGCAGAGGAGACTCCAGCAGAGGAAACTCCGGCAGAAGAGACTCCAGCAGAGGAGACTCCGGCAGAGGAAACTCCAGTAGAGGAAACTCCAGCAGAGAAGACGCCGACGATTGTAGAAGTCGAGGTGCGCAAGACATTTACTGTTTACAACTACCCTGTGAAAATTACAGATGTGACCATTTCCAACGAAATGGGCGGCACTGTGATTGCAGCCGGTATTGAAAAACTCAGTGATGTAGAGAGTCAAGTGATGCTGATTGTACAAGTTAAAGATGGCGCGGGTAAAGTGGTCAACATCACAACTGCAAGAGTAGCAGGCAACGAGTTTGTGAAGACCATTAACTTGTCTTCTGGATTTGCTGAACTGAAAAAGGGCACTTACCAAGTTGATGTGTTTGTCTGGACGGGATGGAATGGCCAAAACGCACTTTCCACACCACTCACTAAGATGCACACAGTTGACTAAACATTAAATAGCGGGGGAGGTACTCCCCCGCATTTGACTACAGAAATGGAGGAGGGCTCAATTAATGAAAAAGACAGTATCCATACTGATGCTCGCAGTTTTGATCATCGGTTCCATCATGCCATTAGCCGCCAACAACGCCGCTGTAGAGAGAATAGCGCTCAATCAAACAACTTATAAGCCCGGCGACAGCATCTTTGTCAACGGTAAATTGGCGTCTCCCTATGGGACGGTATCCTACTATTTAGAGTCTCCAAAAGGCGAGAAAGTTTTTGTCGGCCAAGAGACGGCAGACGCCGACGGCTCTTTTCAATCTGCGACCAACACCAAGTTGCCGTCGACCATGAGCAGTGGCGAGTACAGTTTTTATGTCAATGGTACGTATCACAGCGGCGTGTCAATCAACACACTTTCGGCGACACTTTCACTCAGTCAATCGACTTTAAAAGTAGATGAAGTGCTTGATATAGAAGTGTTCGTCACAGAAAACGGTGCACCTGCGCCACATGCTGAGGTGCTCTTTTCGCTCTATGAAAATGGTGAAAAAGTATCTGCTGTCGAGCAGAGATACACCGATACAAACGGGCGTGTGCTCATTAAACACAAGACGCAGTTTAAGGGAAAATATGAAGTGCGTGTCGACATTATGGGCGAACAATTAACACAAGCCTTTACAGTAACTCAGAAGAATACGACGCCACCACCGGCAGGTGGCGGCTCAACACCACCCCCAGTACCGGCACCGATTCCGACACCAGGTGGTGGCAATACAGAAGTTTTCGAACTCTTAACCGATGAAGGCGTGCCGTTAAGCGGTGCTGAGGTCGAAATCAAAAGCAACCGTTCCGGTGATGCCAGCGTCAAAGTAAAACTCGATGCAGAAATCTTTAAAAAATCCATGGCGTCTATGAAACGCATTGAACTTAAAATTCCGGAATCCAATCCCAAGGCAATCGATTTATCCATTCCTTCGGATATATTGGCAGCTGCTTCAGAAGCGGGCAAAGACATCTACCTCGTTTCAGACAAACTCGAAGTATTAATTTCGCCGGAGGCGTTTGACCTAGAAAGCGGCAAAAGCGTTACACTGTCTGTAAACAGAATCGGCAACAAAGGCGATGTGTTTGAAGTCAAAGCGTTTGAAGACGGAACAGACGCGGAAGTGGGCCTTGGAAAAAAACTCGTGCTCAAGTTTAGATTTGATGCTTCCAGTGTTAAGAACAAAAAATCGCTCGTCGTTAAAAAACTGAACCCAGACACCGGTGTTTACGAGTTCGTCGGGGGGAAACTCGATGGGTTGGCACCTGTTGTAGAGGTCGAAGTCGATGACCTCGGTGTCTACAGTGTCAATGAGTTTGAAAATGCATTTAACGACCTCAAAGAAGCCCATTGGGCATATGATGAAATCGGTGCTCTCGTTTCGAGAGAAATTTTCAAAGGCGTCGATGAAGCACACTTTGACGACAAGCGCAAGATTACGCGCAGTGAGTTCGTCGCAACATTGGTGCGTGCGCTTCAGCTAGAAGAAGCGGACGGTGCTGTCGACCTTACGGACATCGACGGTAAATGGTATACCGATGAACTCAAAACAGCGGCTCAATATGGCATTATCGAAAATGAAGGTGCTTTTAAGCCGGTGGATGTTATTTCGAGAGAGGACATGGCCGTTATGTTGGTCAAAGCCCTCGGTCTCAAATCAGATGTGTCTGTAGAAGATGCACAAAAGGCACTGGAACAATTTTCAGATGCAGGTGCGCTTTCAGAGACTTCCAAGGCCTATGTGGCAAAAGCTACTGAAGCCGGTCTAATTAAAGGTATTGACGGTTCGTTTGTTCCGTCGGGAGAAGCTTCACGTGCAGAAGCGGCAATCGTTATCTTTAGACTGCTCGATGCACTGGGGTATATGTAGACGTATCAGAAATGTTGCTGCTCACTGTAGAAAAGTGAGCGGCAACATTTTTTTGATATTTTGGGGACGGTTCTTTTGTGCCCTATTCCACTAAAATTTTACAATTATTAAAGTGTGTCGAGACTGTCGATCCTGCTGTTGCAGGGGATTGGCCAATTTAGTGACTTTCTTAGAGTGGTGGCGATGGAGGCGGTTGTATGATGTACAGCCTATAGCGGAGGGCGGCGGGGTTCAAAGTCGGAACGGTTGAATATTGCGGATGAAGAGATGACGGCATGCGTCAATCGACACAAAAGAACCGTCCCCCCCTTATTGTCTTGTTTTTTTGAGCTGAAATTGAAAATTATTGTAGTTTTTCTATGATTATTAGTTGTAATTTGATAATACTGTTGTAATGAATAATCTGATAAGTTATAATGAGTTCGGTTGGGGAAAAACACTAAAACGGGAGGAAACATTGAAAAGCTTAAAGAAGAAAATGATTGTTTACTTCGTTTCTCTTATGACAGTCAGTTTGCTTTGGGTAACGCTCGCTTCTTTTTATATGGCAGTATCAGAAGTGCGCGAACAGGCAATTGAAGGGATGACGGGGCAAACCAAGGAAGCCGTTAGGGTTGTAGAAGCTGAACTCGAAAAAGAAAAACTCGCACTTGAACTTATCGCCAGTCAAAATGAAATCAAATCCATGAAATGGGCCAATCAAAAATCCGTACTGAGAACACAATTGGCCTACACGCCCTTTATTGACTTTGGGGTACTTGACTTAAAGGGAAAGGGGACATTTACAGACGGCTCTACAGTTGAAGTGGGCGACAGAGCATACTTTCAGAAAGCATTAGATGGTGAAACGACAACCTCTGATGTGCTCATGAGCCGCATTACGGGAAAGCCAGAGATTTTTATCGTCGCACCGATTAAACAGGGAACCTCCATGAAAGGTGTTTTGATTGCCCGACGCGACGGTTTAATGCTCTCCGAAATTACTGACAAATTGGGGTATGGTGAGAATGGTTACGCTTACATGTTCAACGATAAAGGGGACACTGTGGCGCATCCAAAACGCGAAAATGTCGAAATCGCTTTTAATCCGATAGAAGTCGCCAAGGAAACCCCTGCACTTCAACCGGTGGCCGATTTGGCAGCAGAAGTACAAGCGAAGGGCACGGGCTATTACCAGTACCATTATAATGAAAATGATTTAATTGCAACGTTTGAGCCGGTAAAAGGTACCAACTGGTCGCTGATTATTACGGCTGACGAAGATGAAGTTTACGCCAGAATACCGGGGATGCGAAACAATGTGTTGGTTCTCGTCGTGGTACAGTTGGTGGTCGGCTCATTGCTCGTCTACGTTGTCGCTCGGAGCATTGTGACCCCTATTTTAGCGGTTTCAAAAGTCGCTGGGGTTATTGCAACACTTGATATCACACACGATGTGCCGGAAAAATACCTAGGAAAGAAAGATGAAATCGGCGTTCTCGCACGTTCGATGCAAACCATTGTGGATAAGCTGAGAGAGATGATTGCAGAAATCAGGCATTCCTCTGAACAAGTGACCAGTGCTTCAGAAGAGCTGTCCAGTGCGGCCATCCAATCTTCTGTTTCCGCAGAGGAGATTTCAAAAGCTATTGAAGACATTGCACATGGGGCACAGGAGCAGTCTCGGATTTCGGAAGAGGGCTGTTCAAAGGGCTTGCATTTAGAGGAAGCGGTTCAGCAGGATCAAAGCGACCTCGGGAACTTAAACGGGGTCTCCCAGCGCGTCGGCACTTTAATCGAAGAGGGCATTCAGACTGTTGAACGCCTTTCGGAGGCGTCTGCGAAGACGGGTGTTGCTACGACGAAGGTGCAGTCGGGCATTGAAGAGACCAATCTCAGCACGCTGAAAATTGAACAGGCGAGTCAGGTTATCGCCTCTATTGCCGACCAAACGAATCTGTTGGCACTCAATGCGGCTATTGAAGCGGCGAGAGCCGGGGAAGCCGGTCGAGGGTTTGCCGTTGTCGCTGAGGAAATACGGAAGTTGGCGGAGGAATCGACGGCATCGACCCGTACAATTGACGACGTCGTGGCAGAGCTTAGAAAAAATGCCGACGACTCGGTTCGCATTATGGGTGACCTGCTTGCGGTTATTGCGGAGCAGGAAGAGAGCATCGAGGCGTCTAAGTGCAAATACAACGAAATCAATGCGGCGATTACACAGTCGATGGCTTCACTGGGCGCACTCAACGATTCCAGCGAGGACATGGTGGCGCTCAAGAACTGTATCACGCGCATTTTAAGAGAGATTACCGGCATTTCGCAAGAATACTCTGCCTCTACTGAAGAAGTGACCGCTTCCATTGAGGAACAAACTGCCTCTATTGAAGAGATTGCAGGTTCCAGTGAACGGCTGGCAGAACTCTCTGAGAACTTACAGAGCCTGATTATGAAATTTAAAGTTTAGAGCGTCTTTAGTCGACGGCGTCTATGAAAGTCGACTGCAACAGAGGGGGTGTATTTTAATACACGCCCTCTTTTCTTTGAGGGCCAATTGTGTTAGAATGACCATGAAGGTGTGTGAAATCAAGTACGTGATAGGAGCCTGTATGTATTTAGAAGCGTTGTTGTTAGGATTCATCATCGGCATTGCCAGAAATGGGCGCTTGATGTATTTCAATGCGTCGAGGTTTAAGGGATGGACACTGGCTTTTGTGGCCTTTTTAGTCTATGTGATTCCCTATGCCTTGTATTTTATGAACATCGGCTTTAAACATATGCAGTGGTTGTCTTTTGTCGCCATGGTGTTGATTTTATTTATTGTACTGCTCAACATTCAGCGGCGTGGCATGAAGCTGATTTTTATAGGGACGCTCCTCAATCTCATCGTCATGGCCGTTTACGGCGGCAGAATGCCAATTGATATCGAGCACATGCGACTGCTCGGGTACAGTTCTTTTGCAGAGTCTGTGCTAGATGGCACCGTGGTGAACTACATCGATGTGGCTTCCGTTCAAGGGGTTTTTCAATACCTCGGAAAAGTGGTGCCGCTGCCGAGTTTTTACCCACTGGCGAAAGTTATCAGCATCGGCGACATCGTCGTCTCCATTGGGATTTGTCTGCTGATACAAAATGAAATGCGTCTACAGAGCACGCGAATGCGCGGGTCGATGGTACAATTTTCTTACAAGTCAAAGTTTTAAGGTGTCTGGACAGGCGCCTTTTTTATTTTTTTTGACGGCGTCTGTTTTGGGGGATAGGCGCGTAAGGTGCCGTGAGAACCGGGCGAATCGGTACTCAATGAGGCGGAAACCGTTACAATCAAACGAAAACCTTAAAAAACGGTTCATAAAAAGTTTGAATTTATTGGGACACAGATATGTTATAATAGAGAAGATAAAGACACTTTTCAGTGTAGAAAGGATGACGGTTTATGAGCCTACTGAAATTTTTGTTTGGCGACATCAACGCAAAAGAAGTTAAAAAACTCGCCAAAACCGTAGAACAAATAGAAGCACTTGAGCCAAAGTACGAACAAATGGACGACGACTCTTTAAAGGCGCAAACAGAGGTGCTCAAAGGGCGACTCGCCGCCGGAGAGACGCTGGACGATATATTAACCGATGCTTTTGCCGTCGCTAGAGAAGCGGGAAGACGCGTCCTCGGCATGCGCGCGTATCCCGTTCAGCTCATGGGCGGCATCGTTATGCACCAAGGTCGTATAGCGGAGATGAAGACTGGTGAAGGTAAGACCCTTGCGGCGACGCTACCGGCGTATCTCAACGCCCTGGAGGGCAAAGGCGTACACATCGTCACAGTCAACGACTACCTCGCTCAGCGTGACAAAGAGTGGATGGGAAGAATTTTCGAGTTCTTAGGTTTGACAGTGGGCTGTGTCGTTCACGGCGTCGAAGGGCAGAACAGAAAGAATGCCTACCGCGCAGACATTACGTACGGAACCAACAACGAGTTCGGCTTCGATTACTTACGCGACAACATGGCGATGCGCCAAGAGCGCTTGGTTCAGCGCCCTTTAAACTTTGCCATTGTCGATGAGGTCGACAGTATCCTCATTGACGAAGCGCGTACCCCGTTGATTATATCCGGTGAAAGCGCCAAGTCGACGGACTTGTACCGCATCGCCAACCTGTTTGCCAAGACCCTCGATAAAGCCACCGACGTAAAAATCGATGAAAAAGCCAAGAGCATCTCCCTTACAGACGGTATTGTCGTGGACAAGTTCGGCGAAGTGGAAGAGGGCAGTGAAGAGAAAAACGGCGTTAAAAAAGCCGAGACCTATTTTAGTGTGGAGAACCTCAGTGATCCTCAAAACATTGAGATTTCCCACCACATCAATCAGGCGATACGCGCCAACTTTTTGATGAAAAAAGACGTCGATTACATCGTCAAAGACGGCGAAGTCGTCATCGTCGACGAGTTTACAGGCCGTTTGATGAACGGTCGTCGCTATTCCAACGGCTTGCACCAGGCCATTGAAGCCAAAGAAGGCATCGAAGTGCGCAAGGAGTCTCAAACTCTCGCCACCATCACCCTTCAAAACTACTTTAGAATGTACCAAAAAATCGCAGGGATGACCGGTACGGCAAAGACGGAAGAAGACGAGTTTAGACATATCTACAACATGGACGTCGTCATTGTGCCGACGAACCGTCCAATTGCACGACAGGATTTGGAAGACGCCATTTACAAGAGCCTCGAAGGCAAGTTTAAGGCGGTTATGCGCGATATAGAAACGCGCCATGAAAAGGGCCAACCGATTCTCGTAGGGACCATCAGCATCGAGACTTCTGAGTTCCTCAGCAAGATGCTGACGAGAATGGGCATCAAACACGAAGTCCTCAACGCCAAGCAACATGAGCGCGAAGCGGAAATCGTCGCACAGGCAGGTCGATTTGGCGCCGTGACCATCGCCACCAATATGGCAGGTCGTGGTACGGATATCGTGCTAGGCGGGAATCCGGAGTTCTTAGCCAAACGCGATATGGTGAAAAAAGGGTACTCAGAGGCCGTCATTCAGATGATGTCCAGTCCGACACTTCCCGATGATCCGGAAGTTCAAGAGGCGCATTCAGTTTACGAAGGCCTCTTAAGAGAATACAAAGCCGTTGCCGATGAAGAGGCGGCGCGCGTTAAAGAGGCCGGCGGTTTACACATCATCGGTACTGAGAGACACGAGTCGAGACGTATTGACAATCAGCTGCGCGGCCGTTCCGGTCGTCAAGGGGACGTGGGGTCTTCTCAATTCTACATTTCCTTTGAAGACGACCTCATGCGTCTGTTCGTCAGCGAACGGGCAAAATCCATCGTCAACTCCCTCGGATTTGAAGAGGATATGGAGCTTGAGAACAAGATGCTGACGAAGTCCATTGAAAACGCTCAAAAACGCGTTGAGGGCAGAAACTTCTCCATTCGTAAACACGTGTTGCAGTACGACGATGTTATGAACAAGCAACGTGAAATCATCTACTCTCAGCGCAACAAGGTGTTGCACGGCGAAGATATCAAGTCTTTTGTACAGGGCATGATGGAAAAAGTCGTTGACAACAGCATACCGATGTTTACAGAGGGCTACAAGTACCCTGAAGAGTGGAACCTCGAAGGGCTCTGGGCGCATCTTCACGAAATATTCTTGCCGCATGGGTCGATTCACATCGACGACGTGACGACTTTAACAGAAGCGTCGCTAAAGGAAAGGATTCTCGAAACGGGCAAGGCACTCTACGAGCAAAAAGAAGCGGAAATCGGTTCAGACAGAATGCGCGAACTGGAGCGGGCAATTCTCCTCAGAGTCGTCGATTCCCACTGGATTGATCACATTGATGCAATGGACGACTTGAAGCAGGGGATCGGCCTGCGCGCCGTCGGGCAGCAAGACCCAGTGGCGGCTTACAAGTTTGAAGGCTTTGACATGTTTGAAGAGATGATTGCCAACATTCAAACGGAGACGGTAAAAGCGCTCTTCCACGTTACGGTTCAAACGGAAGCGGAACGCAAGAGCGTGGCCGTGGTGACGGGGACGTCAGGCGGCGGTGAAAAACCGGCTGTCAAGACGTTTAAATCCGATAAAAAAGTCGGCAGAAACGACCCTTGTCCATGTGGCAGCGGTAAAAAGTATAAAAAGTGCCACGGTAGAGACGTAGGAACAGAGCAATAAAGGCGTTAAAACATCGACCTCACGGCAACCCGTGAGGTCGTTTTGTGAACGCTACGAGGTCACAAAACATACGGGGCTTTGCGCCGAAAGGCTTTTCGCATGCAAGAAATGTTTAACAAGTATCAGAGCAGAAGGCTCTGTTCTTCATTAGATAAAACCAAAAAGAAAGGGTGATGCACATGTTGCTTCTTGAGAAGCACCAAAGAGAAATCAAAAAACTAAAGGCGGACATCGCTGAGCTCGAGGTGTCACTTTGACTTAGCTCGCGTCAAGCAGCTTTTAGAAGAACTCGAAATGAAAATGACGGCACCGGATTTCTGGGACGACAACGACAAGGCCCAGGGCATGCTGAAAAAACAGAAAGAACTCACTGTTAAACTCGAACGCTACGCAGCGCTCTACAACCAAGCGGAAGATCTCGAAGGCCTCTGTGAAATGGCACTTGAAGAAGGCGATGCCTCACTTGAAAAAGACGTGGAAGAGAGTTACGAGATGTTGCTGGCCAGCTACGAAAAAATGCGTTTAGAAACGCTTCTAACAGGCGAGTTCGATGCCAACAACGCCATTTTGTCTATTCACGCGGGATCCGGCGGTACCGATGCGCAGGATTGGGCGGAGATGCTCATGCGCATGTACAGGCGCTGGTGCGACGACAAAGCGTATGGCGTTAAAGTACTCGATTTTCAAAACGATACAGAGGGCGGCATAAAGAGTGTTTCGCTTTTAGTGGAAGGTCTCAATGCCTACGGGTTCCTAAAATCCGAAAAAGGCGTCCACCGAATCGTTCGAATATCGCCTTTCGATTCGTCGGGCAAACGGCACACGTCCTTTGCGTCGGTGGATGTCATGCCAGAACTGGACGACGATTACGAAATCGACATCAACCCCTCAGACCTTAAAATTGACACGTTCAGGGCCTCAGGTGCAGGTGGTCAGCACGTCAATACCACCGATTCCGCTGTGCGGATTACCCATGTGCCCACAGGCATCGTCGTGGCTTGTCAAAACGAGCGCTCGCAGATTGCCAACCGCACCACGGCGATGAAAATGCTCACGGCAAAGCTCGTCGAACTCAAAGAACGTGAGAAAAAAGAAAAAATCGAAGACCTCGCCGGCGACTATTCACAAATTTCGTGGGGGTCTCAAATCCGATCGTATGTGTTTCACCCGTACAACATGGTTAAAGACCATCGAACAGAAGCGGAAACGGGCAATGTTCAATCGGTTATGGATGGGGACATCGATTTGTTCATCGACAGTTATTTAAAGGATATGAGATAAGGAGACGTGCATGGAAACACAAAACGCATTGTTAATCGACCAGCTCTCTAAAGAGCTTCAACTGACGAAGAAACAAGTCGAGGCCACTCTCGGTCTCATCGACGAAGGCAACACCATTCCGTTTATTGCCCGGTATAGAAAAGAAGCTACAGGTGGCATCAGCGATGACGTCCTAAGACAATTTGACGACCGACTAAAGTACCTGCGACAACTCGAAGTGCGAAAAGAAGAAGTTCTCCGAATCATCGAAGAACAGGGGAAACTTACAGAACCGCTTAAACAGGACATCGTGAGTGCCACTGTTCTTCAAAAAGTCGAAGACCTCTACAGACCGTTTAAACAGAAAAAGAGCACCCGTGCTTCTAAAGCTGTGGCAAGAGGTCTCGAGCCCCTTGCCGACGCCATGATGCTTCAAGTGCTGGACAAAGCGGCACTTCTCAAAAAAGCGAGCACCTTTGTGGACCCGTCAAAAGAGGTGGACACTGTGGAAGACGCGCTTCAAGGGGCGAAGGATATCATCGCCGAGCGCCTGTCGGACACGCCGGCATACAGAGCCCATATGCGCAGCCAAACGTTTAAAGCGGGCAAGTTGACTTCTAAAGCCACAGATGAAAGTGCAGAAACCAATTACGAAATGTACTACGATTTTGAAGAGTCGCTGTCTAAAGTGGCCAATCATAGAATCTTAGCGCTAAATCGTGGCGAGAAGGAAAAACATCTGAAAGTCAAAGTGGTGGCACCTGATGATAACAACGTTCAGTGGCTCATGCGCAAAACGGTGCGCAACACCTCTGACGAAGCGTCTGTTTATCTCATCGAAGCCGTTGAGGACAGCTATAAGCGCCTCATCTCTCCGTCTATTGAGCGCGAAGTGCGCAGCACCCTCACAGAGCGGGCAGAAGAAGAGGCCATCAAAGTCTTCGGGAAAAATACGAAAGCGCTGTTGCTCGTCCCACCTGTAAAAGGGATGCGCGTTCTCGCCATCGACCCGAGCTACCGCACCGGCTGTAAGTTGGCGGTACTCGACGAAACTGGCAAACTGCTCGACTACAAGACCATTTACCCCAATGCACCGCAGCATCAAGTGGCGGCGTCAAAAGAGGTGTTAAAAGGGCTTATAGAAAAATACGATATCGACGTCGTTCCAATTGGCAACGGCACCGCTTCAAGGGAAACCGAGGCGCTTGTGGCAGAACTGCTCGCCACATTGGACCGAGAAGTGTACTACACCATCGTCAGCGAAGCGGGCGCCTCAGTGTACTCTGCTTCCAAACTGGCCACAGAAGAGTACCCGGACATCGACGTCTCCATAAGAGGGGCGATTTCAATTGGGCGCCGTTTACAGGACCCACTGGCTGAGCTCGTTAAAATCGATCCGAAGAGCATCGGCGTCGGTCAGTACCAACACGACGTCAATCAAAAACGCCTCACAGAACAACTGGGCAACGTCGTCGAAGACTGTGTTAACAACGTCGGTGTCGACTTGAACACGGCGACGCCGTCGCTGCTCAATTACGTCGCAGGTCTTTCGGCCACCGTATCAAAAAATATCGTGGCGTACCGCGATGAAAAAGGCAAATTCAAGACGCGAAAAGAGCTGTTGAAAGTCAAGCGCCTCGGCGACAAAGTCTTTGAACAATGTGCCGGCTTCCTCAGGATTGCAGACGGTGCGCATCCTCTGGACAACACTGCCGTTCACCCCGAATCCTATGGGGTAACAGAAGCGTTGTTGGCGGCCTTGGACTACGCCATTGACGCCATGGGGCAAAGTGGTTTTTCAGACATCGATGAGCGCGTGCGCGCCTTTGGCGGCATCGGCAAGTTGGCCGACGCAATGGACATCGGCAAATTGACGTTACAAGACATCGTTGAAGAACTGAAAAAGCCCGGCCGAGACCCACGTGAAGAAATGCCGAAACCGATTTTTAGAAGCGATATCTTAAAGATGGAAGACCTCGAAGAAGGCATGATTTTACCGGGGACCGTGCGAAATGTCGTCGACTTCGGCGCCTTTGTGGACATCGGCGTCAAACAAGACGGCCTCGTCCATATATCGGAGCTCTCCAACAGATTTGTCAAAAATCCGATGGAAGTGGTTTCTGTGGGCGATCCCGTTACAGTACGCATTTTAAACGTCGATTACAAACGCGGAAAAATTGCACTTTCTATGAAAAATATCGAAAAATAAACGCGGTCTTATCCTAAATATGCTATAATTTCTTTAGAGTATCGAAATAATAGCTAGGAGGGGTATTATGTTACTGATTCAAAATGCAACGCTTTATACCATCACACAGGGGATTGTGCCAGGTGGTAGCGTGCTCATTGACGGCAAGACCATTCAAGCAATCGGCACGGATTTAACAGCGCCTGAAGGGGCTCAGGTTATCGACGCCGACGGCAAGTTTGTCTTCCCGGGATTTATCGACGCACATTGCCACGTCGGCCTCTTTGAAGAGGGCATAGGCTTCGAAGGCGATGACGGCAATGAGATGACCGACCCTGTAACACCGCATTTAAGAGCAATCGACGCCATCAACCCAATGGACGAAGCGTTTGCTTTAGCGCTGACAGGTGGGGTGACAACTGCTGCCGCAGGGCCGGGGAGCGCCAATGTCATCGGCGGCACATTTACCGTATTAAAACTCAAAGGCAACCGCGTCGACGATATGGTCGTCACCAAAGAACTGGCGATGAAATGTGCTTTTGGAGAAAATCCCAAACGCGTTTACAACGCTAAAAAATCGATGCCGTCGACGCGTCTCGGTACGGCGGCTTGCCTGAGAGAGATGCTGTTTAAGGCGTTTGAGTACAATAAAAAGATTAAAGCGGCGGCGGGAGACGTCTCCAAGATGCCTGCTTTTGATATGAAACTTGAGGCGCTGTTGCCTGTTGTACACGGTGAAATGCCGCTTAAAGCGCATGCACACCGTGCAGATGACATCTTTACAGCCATTCGAATTGCAAAAGAGTTCGGCGTAAAATTGACCCTTGAACACTGTACAGAAGGGCATCTTATCGCCGAGCACTTGGCAAAGGAAGGCTACCCTGCGGTGGTGGGACCGACGTTTGGAAACAAGAGCAAGTTCGAGCTGACCAATAAATCGTTCGACACGCCGAGAGTTCTCCACGAAGCAGGTGTGAAGTTTGCCATCATGACAGACAGCCCGGTTATTCCGCTTCAGTCCCTTCCGATGTGTGCGGCACTGGCGCACAAAGCAGGGCTCGATGAGGAAACGGCACTAAAGGCCATTACCATCACCGCGGCGGAAATCCTAGGACTGGATGAGCGCATCGGCAGCCTCGAGGCCGGAAAAGATGCAGACCTCGTCATCTGGGACAGACACCCGTTTGACCTGCAAGCCCATGCGCTGTACACCCTCATAGACGGTGAAATCGTCCATAGGGACGCTTCAGTTGCTGAATAAATCACACAAAAAACAGCCCGACATTTTAAAGATGTCAGGCTGTTTTTTTTGCGCCCCCGGGGGACGCTATTGTTAAGCAGTTAAAGGTTGCGTTTTTTTGCGTGTTTTAAAGAAAGCGGAGCCGACGAGTCCGGCTAAAGTGCCACCTGCTATGGCAAATCCAACAGCCAACATCACCTGTAGCGGCGGGTTAAAAGCGAAAGGTGCCAGTAGACCCGGAATCGGTGACGCCGTACCAGGGGCGTTGTTGACAATGCCGAAGAATGCCGCAGAAAGGCCGGCAAGGGCACCGCCCATAAAGTTCGACGTGTAGATGGGGATGGCGTTCTGCGTAACGATATCCGCTTGTGTCAGCGGTTCCAACATGACGGCAACCACTTTGCCGCCGGTGCCGAACTTCAATCGGTGGAACAAGATGCCGTTGGTAAAAGAGCCGCCGACAGTGGCGATCGCCGCAATGCCCATAGGCAGTCCTGTGAGACCGAGCATCGCCGTCAACGCCATGGAACTCAACGGCGATGTGCACATAACTTTCATAATGCCCCCGAGAAGAAGCCCCATCAGATAAGGCGACTGACTGGCTGCAATGGTAATGGTGCCGCCGATATTGGCCAGTGTTGAATCGACTATTGGCGTGGTGGCAAAGGCGATGCCCCGTGCCATAGGTGCGATTAACAGGGCGCTGAGTATGATGTCGAGGCCTTCCGGCAAGTATTTTTCAAGCTTCGGCGCCAAGAGTCCTAGGCTATACCCTGCGATAAACCCCGGCAAAATACCGTATCCCCCGACGGCGACGCCTGCCGTTACGGCGAGAACAGGGGAAACGCCCATTTGAAGCATGGTCAGTGCAGCCGCCGCTACACCGCCCATATTGCCGGCCACAGTGCCCACTTCGCCCAAGAAGGCACTGCTTAAAAAGTCGCCGCTGATGTATTTGTGAATCGCCTCCACAAGAAAAGTGGCAATTGCCGCATTGGCAAGACCCGACATGGCTTTCTGCCCCTTGGGTGCCTTGAGGCTAAACAGGGAGAATATCCCCAATGTCAAAAACAAAAGTCCCATTCCTTTTACAATCTCCATAAATCCCCCTCCATAAATCATGACACTAAAAAAAGGACATAGGTATAATGGGCAACACAAAGAATGCCGATTATACTCTGTCCTTTTATCTGAAAGATTCACTGCCTGCGCAGCTTGCTTCTTCGATGGTCAACTGAATGACGCTCTCCAGAGCTGTGTCCGATTGTTGTAAATAACCTGAAAGCTTCAAAAAGCGCTCTTGGGCCTGTCGCTTTTCTTTCTCCTACGGTGCATGGGCATTTGCCCACTTTTCTCCAATCAATCATCATCCACTATTTAATTCTCGTCTAGTTTACAACAAGAAGTTGTCACGTGTCAATACATACCGCCATTAAATTATTTTATACTTTTGGCCACTTCAAAAAAAGATTTGACGACAGGGGAATGCATCTGTGTCTTGTTGGCGACAATGTGGATGTTTCGGTAAACAGGGGGATCGAGCGAAATCAAGTCCACGTTGTAATTGGTTTTGAGCAGCGTCGAATCCGGCACAATGGTAATGCCGAGACCGGCCTCCACCATGGCGAAAACAGTGCTCATCAGCTGAAACTTGTACTTTATTCTAGGCAGGACGTGATTTTCTGCCAAAAGCTGCTTTAAATACACATCCTGATTGTTGTCCGGCATAATAAACGGATACTTTTCAACATCTTTGAGAGCAATGTCGTCGATTTGGCTGAGATCCATGTCGTAAGGAACGACGACGACCATTTCGTCTTTAAAGCACGGCAATGAGTGGTGCTCTTTTTTGATGTAATCTTCTATGAGAAAACCGACGTCGATGCGACCCTGATGAAGCTTTTCCATAATGCGGTCGTAATCTGCATCGAAAATTTCAACTTGGACGTCGGGGTATCTGGCGTCGTAGGCCTTTAAAATCTTGGGGAGAAAACGTGACGACACACTGGTAAAACTGCCGACGCGCAGCGTGCCCATCTCCAGTCGGTTCATGGCGTGAATTTGGTTGTAAAGACGGTCTTCGGCAGCGACGAGAGTTTCGACGTGATGCCACAACTGTTTGCCGTCTTCTGTGAGGCGAATACCCTGCTTAGTTCTCACAAAGAGTGTAAAGCCGATTTCCCTCTCTAAAGCACTGACGGCGTGGCTCACCGCAGACTGTGTCATATTCAGTGCTTCAGCGGCTTTCGTGAAGTTGCCGCTGGTCATAATTTGCTTGAAAATTCGGTATTTCATATGTACCTCGAATGGATGAAATTTTTTCATGATGGCCATTAAAAACATTCATTTTACTTATGGCTTCAATGTCATTATAATCGAATTGACTTAGCAATACAAGAAAGGTTCAGTGTGAAGAAAAATGAAAAAAACACTTACGAGTAGAAGGACTTACTTCTTATTGAGCAAACTTATTTTTGGCCTTTTTTTAGCGGCACTGGGCACTGTGATTATGATTCACGCCAACATCGGTTTGTTCCCTTGGGGCACACTAAATGCCGGACTGACAAATGCGACGGGCATCTCATTTGGCGTTTGGAGTCAGCTGATTGGCATCGTCATTATCATCGGGATGTTCTTTATGAAATCTTACCCAGGTCTCGGCACAATTTGTGACATTTTATTCGTTGGATTTTTTATAGATTTATTGGAGGCGACACAGTTGGTACCGACGCCACACGGCCTGCTTTCACAAATACTCTTCAGTATCGTCGGTCTGTTCGTTTTATCGTACGGCATGGCTGTTTATATGAGCTGTGGTCTCGGCGCAGGTCCGAGAGACGGTCTGATGCTACTGATTATGAAAATAACGGGCAAGCCGGTTGTCGTGGTAAAAGTGGCCATTGAAATCACCGTTACAGCACTTGGCCTCTTGCTCGGCGGCCCCTTTGGCGTCGGCACAGTTGTACTGGCACTTCTAGGTGGAAAAGTACTCGATTTGATGTTTAAATGGACGGGATTTGACGCCTCGAGAGTGCGACAACGCACATTGGGCGAGCTCCTTAGAAAACCGGAAAAAGCAACACAAATGCGATAGCCCCTCTTTAAAGGGACGGTTCTTTTGTGTCGAAATATCCTAAAATATGGAAATGAAATGCAACCAAAAGCAGGTGTGAAGGCCTCTAAACACGCCGTTTTAGAGAACCGACTCTGCCGCAAGTACAGACGTCACGCCCCACATCGCAGGCCTTTGGTGCATACACCGGGCAAACGCGGCGAGGGAAACTTCGGCGCAATGAGAAAAGCAGGTGAACCGCTGTCGACAAAAGGCCTTTGCGATGCGGGACACCTGCTTTATTGGGTTCAAAAATGGTAAATTATAGTGTTTTCCGGTACAAAAGAACCGTCCCCTTTTTTGCACCCACAGTCGGTCCGAGAGACGAGTGGGTCGTCGCACATGCATGTCCAAGGGCGAGGAAAACCGTTCCTGCGAAAATACACAGCACCACAGAAGGTTTCAGCGGTAGCTGTAAGAAGCGTCTGGCTCTGAAGGCCACCATTAAAATCAGCGGGTGAACCAAGTAGATGCCAAACGCGTAAGTGCCGATGACGCTGAGACCGTTTGAAAGTGGCTTCAAATTTTGATGTATTTTTTCAGACAGTGCGATGATGCAGAGCGAAGCGGTTGTCACAAATACATACCAAACCATCAGCTGATAAAAAGTGTTCATTTCTCCCGTATAGGTAAATCGGAACAGCAGGGCTAGGTTCAGTGCACCGCTGGTGACGGCCAACGAGATAATGCCCCGTTTGTAGTCGTGCCAGCGCACCTTGAGGGCCTCGTAGTGATGGCCGATGTAAGCGCCAATTAAACTGATAAACAAATACCAGATGTACAGGCTGGCGGGGTATTTAAAATGCTCGTAAATTACCAACCGGTTGAGCCAGTAGATGCCGATTTGAAGCAAAGCTGCGACAGCTGTCCACTGTAACGGTGTGAGGCGCGTTCTGCGCACCCACATGAGAATTAAGGGAAAGCAGATGAAAAACTGCATGAGAACCGACAGGTAGTAAAGGTGCGGGTGGGCTTTACCCATTAAAAAGATAAAAGCCAAATCGCCGACGTTTGTGAGTTTTTCTATATAATTTGGACGCGTCAACAGGTTTTTGACGATGTAAATCAGCGACCACACGAGGTAGGGCACTGCAATTCGCAACCACTTTTTATTGTAAAAAGTGGGCCAATGAATGTCCTCCGCGGCGTAGGTGGCCACAATGGCGCTGATCATAATGAACAACGGCACAGCGAACTGAAGCAGTCGATTGAGGGTGTAGATGGCGTTAAAAGAAGCTGTACCCGGTGCGTGTAGGGCAACAGACGGCGCTGTCGTATGTATTAGGACAACGGCTAAAATGGCAATGCCTCGAGTGACATCCAAGGCCTCAAGGCGTTTGCGATTAGATGATGACATGAAGATCCTCCCAAAGATAAGTCCCCCGCGCTGTTGGTCGTCAGCGGCGGTGTGTAACATTTCCGCCATAGTGCCTTTTGCTTAAAACAGAGGCTATTTTTAGACGGTACAGTTCACTAGTATAACCTAAACGCACCAAAAAAGAGATGACAAATTGTTCATATGCATCATCTCTTTTTTTAATATAACAGCTATTTTGTAATGTAATTGTAAAAAGTGCCAAACGATTTCCTTGAAAACGCAACGGCGATTAAAACCGCAGTGGCTGCGCCCATGACTAACTTGGGCTCAAAATGGCCTTTGGACATACTGAAAAGGTAGAGATCGCCGAGGTATTTTGCCCCTGCACCGAAATTGAGCAAGTAGTACCCTGTGGCCACCATAAAAGCCGTGGGGAGTTGACGCGTAAACTGGAGTGTCGTCATGGCGATGGCCCCTAAGAAAGTCGCTGTGGTAAATGCCCCTGTAAAAATCAGCGCGAAGTCAAAGTGGTTCCCTTTGTAGCGGAGATAGAGCAAAAACAAGGCGAGTACAACGGCCATTGCTACAGCGCTCTGAAGGAGCCGAATGCCGTAGACGGTGTACCGAGCGGTTCGTTTCGTCGATACCACCTCGTCGATAGCGCTATCGAGTTCAGGGGTGTATACAGAAACCATAATAAGGGGTCCCACCCACAGGGCGTAAACTTCTAAGACCTTGGCGACGTCTGTCGCCCCGAGGTTCTGAGTGTGTACAAGCACCGGTAAACACAGGCAATAGAGACATGCGGCGGCGAGGTAGCGAATCAGAACGTGCTTAAAGTGACTGTTTCCGATGCTTAAATAACGCCACATGGCCGAGAACCCCCTTTCGCTTTATCTCATAAGCGGCCACTGTTAACAGAAGAAAGGCCAGGGCAAGTGCCGTGTAGAGCAGTCGGTTGACGACCAGTTGGCTGTACATGCCTTCAAAAACGGCGTACTGTCCCAGTGCGTTAAATCGCGGAATGAGGCTGCGGCCAACATAGCCCACCAAGACGCCGCCACTGGCGTTAAGCGCAATGTAGTAAAGCAACAATTGACCTAAAATGGCCGGAATGGCTCCCAAAAGCATCGTAAGGCAGTAGCCGAAGGCCACGACGAACAAGATGGTGGGCAAAAGCCAACCGGTGCAGTATTTAAAAAAGGCCAGATAGTCGGGTTGAACCTCGAGAATTTGCGCCTGATAGACGCTTTCTACTGTGGGGATAATCGACAGCACCAAAGTGGCGAGGTAGCAGAGGGTCACAATGGCAAAGTACCTTGAGAAAATAATTTTCACAGAAGAAGAGGCCCTTGAAAAAACAACCGATTGGGCTTTGTGTCGCCCATCTCTCAGCGCCACAGTGACGACGATAAAGACGGGAAAGATGGCGAGAAAGATGCCCATGTAGTCTGAAAACAGACGAGCGTAGCTGCCGGTTACTCGGTCGTGCTCAAGTGTATCGCTGTAATCTTTGTACGCTTCTTCATAGGTGCGCGGTCGGGTGCTGAAAATTTTTAAGGCATCGGTACTGTAATAGGAACCGCCGCCTAGGGCGGTATCAAAGGCGTTCATTTGAGCAAAGTAGAGCGGCAGCGTGGTTTGGGCCTCAAACGATAAGGCAAACGGCCTTTGTGTAGAGGCGTTTTCGGCGTGGAGCGCTTTAATCTCGGCGTAGGGCATACCGGTAACCGATTCAATGTAGGCGTGCATTTCACTCAGCGCTTCCTCAGGTAGCGTTACTTCCTTGTAAACTCCAAGTGGGTAGGTTGAAAAACTGTTGTAGTACGACTCGATAAAGAGGCGTTCGATGCCGTTCCTAATGATGTCGGCTTCGGCGTCGCTGGGAAGTTCACCGTAGCTGCCGGACCCCTCGACAGGGGCTGTGAGGACGCTCTCGCCGTCGAGCTGTGTGAAGATGCTCAGTGCCAATACGACGACGAAAACCCAGTAGGTCAGACTTTTTCCGATGGTTTTCAGCTCTTTAATATACAGGGACATAAGCACCTCCTGCTGTCATCAGTTTGTACAAATAGGCGTCTTCAACAGTCGGGGTGACGGGAAGTGCCCCTTTAAAAGGATGTGTCTCTGAGACAAAGCGAGCGGTTAACCCCGTTTCTGTGGGGGTCATAGAGAGGATTCGGTGCTTTTGAGAAAACGCTTCGCGCTCTGAAAACGGGATATCAAATTTATACAGTTTGTCTTGTGCCTCGGCGATAAGGGCGGTTAGTGCGCCGTCAAAAATCAATTGACCGGCATCTAAGATGCCGACGTGGTCGCAGATGGCTTCAATATCGCTGGCGATATGTGTCGACAGCAAGACGATTTTGTCCTTAGACAGCGTTGCCAGAAGGCTCTTAAGACGAACCCGCTCTTCGGGGTCGAGGCCTGCCGTCGGTTCGTCGACGACGATGACTTTCGGGTCGTGTAAAATGGCTTGTGCAATGCCCAGTCGCCGCTTCATACCGCCGGACATCGCCTTGACTTTTACATGGCGGCTTTGGGTGAGGTTGACTTGTTCGAGGACGTGGGGAATCCGTTTCTTTCGAGTGGCGGCATCCAGTCCCGACAGTACGGCGAGGTAGTCCAGCGCCTCGTAGGCAGTCATCGACGCGTACATAGAAAACGTTTGAGGCAGATAGCCGATTTGTTCGCGCGAGGCGGCATCGCCCTTGAGGGGCGCGCCCATGAGCTCGATGGTTCCGGATTTGACGGGGAGCAGGGTGGCGATGTGTTTCATCAAGGTCGTTTTGCCGGCGCCGTTTCGCCCCAGTAACCCGTACATGCCCTTGCCGATGGCGAGGGAGACGTCGTCCAATGCCTTCTTTTTGCCATAGTGGTGGCTGAGGTTGTGAATTACAAGAGTTTCTTTCATCAGTAGGCTCCTTTGGTTTAATGGCATCAGTATACACGACAAATCTCTACAAATTCTCTACAAGGGGTTAAAGGACGTAAAATTGTGCTTGCACCATAGCACCGCCTTCAAAGTGGTTGTACAAAGTCAGGCGACCGCCGTGTTGTTCGCAGAGGGTGCGACAGAGGAAGAGGCCGAGGCCGAAATGGCCGTCTGACTCGGAGAAATAGGGCGAACAGGCGTCGAGCAGGGCTTTATCGGAGAACCCTTCGCCGTCGTCTTTAACCACAAATGCCAACAAACCGCTTTTTTCGTCAAGGGAGACATCGATGTGGACACGTGTCTTGGCGTAGCGCGTCGCATTGCTGAGGAGGTTTTGGAGCACGGTGAGTACCGTATGGGCGTCTAGGTGGTACACGACGTCAGGTAACTGATAGGTAGCGGTGCTTTTTACAGTATGAAGTTCGTTTTCAATGAGGGCTTGAAGGGCCTTTGCCGTCAGGGCTTTCTTTTGTGCGAAACCGTCTTTCAGCGCCGTTGTCGCCGTTATTTTTTCAGTGAGTTTTTCAAGTTTACGGGTTTGATGCAACAACTGCCGGACAAAGGCGTCCAGTGCGTCATCGGTTAAAACGCCGCGCCGGTGTTTGAGGGCGAGCAGCTCCGTCTGCGTTTGGATTACTGTAATAGGCGTACGAACCTCGTGGGCAAGCGCTTTGTGAACTTGCCTCTGCGCTTGGATTTGTCGCCAAAATCCCGAATAAGTATCCGATAGCGTTCGACGCACGCTATCCAACTGTGTACAGACGGCAGACAGTTCGTCACAGCCGGTAGAGGCACTGCCAAACGTCAAGTCGTTGCGTTTCAGATGTGCCACTTGTACGGCGATGTGGTCCAGTGGCGCACGGATTCGATGTCGGTAGAACATCCTAGTGGCCCCGACGGTGCCTAGAAGAATCCAAAAGAACACGTCGTAAGTCCGAAGCCACAGCAGGCGATTGAGCCATGGCGAAACATATTGAATATAAGGGTGAGTGGCGTTGTGCACCATGATGTCAATCCAGTGAGAGAGCACCCGATCGGCGATGAAGTGGAAGGTGTAGACCATGACGAGCATCGAGAGAAAATAGGCGGTTAAAGACCGCTTTAAATCTCCTGTTAGAAATAACTTTTTGAGTTGTAACCACCGGCTGTCTATCCAATCCATTTGTACCCCACCCCCCAAACCGTTTCTATGGGCTCGGCCGCACCTAGTTTTTGTCGAATGCGGCGGATGTGTTCGGTGACAATGCTGCTGTCACCAAGGGCGTCGAGCCCCCAGAGGTTTTCGTAAATCATCTCCCGAGTGAATACTTGCGCGGGGTGGCGTGAGAGAAATTCCACGATTTCGTATTCGACGCGTGTGAGTTTAATCGCTTTTTCAGAGACGGTAACGACTCTTCCGATGTAGTCGATGGCGAGTTCGCCTGAAAAGGTCACCTGTTGTCGCCTGGAATGGGCTTCGCGGTCTGAGCGCCTTAGGTGCGCTTTTATTTTGGCGGTAAGTGCCGGAAGGCTAAAGGGTTTGGTAATTAAATCGTCTCCGCCGAGGGTCAGACATCGAATGTGGTCTTCTTCAAAGGTGTTGGCGGTGATAAAGAGAATGGGGCAGGTGATATGAGCCCGAGCGCGGCGTATAAATGCATAGCCGTCCATTTCGGGCATGGCGATGTCGAGGAGTATGATGTCCGGTGTTTTTTCCAAGGCTTTAAGCGCCTCTGTACCGGAATAAGCCGAGGTGGTTAAGAAGCCTTCTAGAGTTAAGTAGTCGGCTAGGGTGCGGTTGATATCGAGATCGTCGTCGACGATTAGGATTTTTTTAGGTGCCATGAGTGCCTCCTTTTATACGACGGGGATGTCAGCTGTCGTTATTATGATTTTAGAAATAAAAGCGCACGGTGTCAACTGTAGAACACGCCCCGTTGCTTTAGAGACGTAAAAAAAACCACCGGTTGAGGACCGCGCCTGTAGCGACGCGGAGATGGTGGTTTAGCGGGTGTTTTTTCTAAGTTGTTTTTGCGCGTACATTCTGGCGTCTGCCACATCGAGGAGTTCTTTCGGACTGTGGTGTACATCGGCGTTGTAAGCGGCGATGCCGTAACTGATGTGTGCCGAGTCCGGCAAATCGTCCGTGATGGTGCACATAATTTTCTCGGCGTTGTCGACGTCGCAGTTGGGTAGGACGAGGAAGAACTCGTCTCCGCCGATGCGCACACATTTGTCGCCGGATCGGATGTGGCGGACGATGGCATTGACGATGTCGATGATAAGGGCATCTCCTGCCTGATGACCTTGCCTGTCGTTGACGCGCTTGAGGTTGTCGATATCGATAAAGACCACGGTGAGCGATTCACAAGGGCCGTGCATCCACTGGTCGAGGAACTCGATGCCGGCGTGTCTGTTCAGTGCGCCGGTAAGGCTGTCGTAGTTGGCGAGCATTTCCAGTATGTGTGCTTCTTTTCGGATTTCATCTTTTAGACGCCTGTGTATGAGGAGATTGAGGGCTAAAATAATCCCCGTGTAGATAAAGAACGTCCTTTGCAGCGGCTGCATGAGGTGGAGGACTTCCCCTTTATCGGCGACGATAAAAACGGTCCAGTCCGATTCGGGTACACGGGCGTACCCAGCGTAGTAGGCGTCTTCCCCATAAGTGAAATCCACTGTACCGCTACTGCCGCTGTTTAAAGCGCGCTGAGCGCTGTCCGTAAAACTTGTCAGCGAAGCGCCGGTATCGGAAAAGATGTTGTACTGTTGTTGAACGAGGCTTCTATCGGGGTGTGCGACGACGGTGCCACGTTTGTCTAGGAGAAAGGCGTAACCGTTTTGGCCATAGCCCATATCGGCAATTAAATCTGAAAGCGTTTGGCTGTAACTGGACGCCACAATGGCGCCGACGACTTCGCCATCTCTTTTGATAGGCACGGCATAGACCACGACAATTTGCCCTGCAAACTCGGGGTTTATGGTTCTGGAGGGGTTCATTAAGCCGCGTTTTCCGTTCATAGTCTGGCTGTAGTACGTCCGCTCTGAAATATCGATTTTACGTACACCGATGCCGTCTCTTTCGTGCATATACAAACGGCCCTCAGTATCGGCGATGCCGACCCTTAAAAAGTGTTCAAGTGGGCTGAGCTGTTCGGTTAAATGCGCGAGTTGTTCGTCCATGGACACAGTATCCGAAAGCCAGAGCTCCGACTGTGCAATGCCCTCCATAAAGACGAACTGTACCTCATTTCGGGCGCTGAGAATCTGAGAGGCGTCTTCAGAGGTGCGTTTGAGCACAGACTCCGCTTCTTCGACGATGGTGAGTCTAAAATAGGAGAGAATAAAAAAGCCGATAGCAATGGCAACACAGAGACTGAGAACAGAAAAATAAAATATGATTTTGGTATTCAGCTGTTTCATAAGCGCTCCTTAATCTGTTGGTATAGCTTTTCTACCCGAAAACACGGGACTCATGCACATAAAAAGGAAGGGTTGCCCCTTCCCGGTTAAATTTTGTAATCGATTTCGTGGATGGCCATCGCCTGACCGGTTTCTTTTAGATAAGTTCCCGTCGCTTTAATGCGGGCGTAGGCGTCGTCGCCGTTTTTAAAGTGGTACTGTCCCTGTGTGTAACTTAAGAAGATGGCGCCGACACCGGCTTCTTTGAGGCCGATAAGTGTGGCGTTGCCCTCGGCGTCCAGACTTTAAGGCGGTTGAAGACGGCGTCGTTTTCATCGATGACCCCGTTGGCATCGCCGTCGTATGCGTTGAGTTCGCCGAAGCCGTTGCCGCTTTCAGGGCCAAAGAGCTCGCTGCCGTCGTCTACAGTGCCGTTGGCGTTTTTATCAAGTGCCAAAAACCCACTGCCGTTTTTGAGCCATTTGACGGCGTCTACTTGGCCGTCTAAATCGAGGTCGATGCGCAGCGTCTTGTCGCCGAAATCGATGCCTTCTCCGTCTAAATTAATCACCAGCGGATCGTGGAACGTGCCCGATACCTCTGCGCTGATTTCGGATTTTTCGTAATAGCTTCTGCTGTTGTAAAGGTTGAGTTCAAAGTCGACGGTTCTGCCGTCTTCGGTGACCACTTGTCCCTTAGACCGGTAGTCTAGTGCACTGTCTCGTTGAGATTTAATTAAAAATGCCAGATAATCTGTATCAGTGCAAGGCAAAATATCGACGACAATGCGGGACATTGTCGAGAGATTTTAACGCCGCAATGATGCAGAGTAGATGAGCAGTTTTTTTAATTGTGAACGATACAGGGCACTAGTGTCTCGGTTTCATGCACTTCTCTCGAGCGTTTGACATGCAGTTTGAACGATGCTCGAGGGGCTTGTCTACCGCCTGTTTTCAGGTGCTCCGGTTGCCGGAACACTTGGTTGAACTTGAAGCGCTTGCCAGTGAGGGCTTCAATAAGCCGTTCGAGGAGTTTTAAGGTGGCTTCGTCTTCTTCGGAAAGGATGGGCTCCGTCACCTCGCTCTGGGATTGGATGTCCAGCACAATTGGCGGGCGTTCGATTTTTTCAAACCGAATGGTTGTCGTCGTCTCTTCATGGCGCGCCAAAATCGACGCGCTTTGTTGAGTGACGTCGTAAGATGCTATTTTCATAAGATCACCTCCATGTGTATGAAATAGCGCATATGTCTCCTTACAGTAGCGTACGCATTCGTACTTATAGGCGTTATCGGCAAATGACGGAAAATTCTGAGTATAGATTTAATAAATTTGCTATATGAATTATGTTGCATTTTTGTTATACTTTTTGTAGTCTATTGGGTTTAAAAAGCGTTAAAATAGAATGGTAGGGGGAAGCTATGGGCATTATCGTTTCAGTATTGTTTGTGGGTTCTATTATTGTCGTTGTCAGCCTCTTTGAAAAGTTGGGCTGGTTGACGGGGGAAAACGCGAGAAAGAGTATTCACATTTTATCGGCACACTGGTGGTTTATCGCGATGTACTACTTCGATAAGCCCTTTGAGGCGGCAGTCGTGCCAGCACTATTTATTGTCGTCAACTACCTCTCGTTTAGAGGGGGCTACATTAAGAGCATGGAGCGCGATGACGACCTGAAAAATCTCGGGACGGTGTATTACGCCATTTCGCTGTTTGTCCTCGCCATTTGGTCTTTTGGCATTGAAAAACCGGAGATCGGTGGCATGGGGATTTTGGTCATGGGGTATGCCGATGGACTCGCCGCCGTTGTGGGCAAAAAGTACGGCACTAAAAAATGGACGTTTATCCGCGAGGAAAAGTCCGTGGTCGGCTCGACGACCGCTTTCGTGGCGGCAGTTGCCGTCATCGCGGCGTTCAATTTGTATTTCAGCATGGGGCTGAAAGTGTACGAAGTTCTGGTGCTCGGGCTGGTGGCCGCCTGCCTCGAAGCGATTACACCTTTGGGATTTGACAATTTGACGGTGCCTATTGGCATCAGTGTTTTGGCCTATTTAATGATTTAGGAGTGCAACATGCAATTTTTATACGGTTTTTTGTGGAGCGCTGCCGTGAGTGTACCGGCTTATATGAAACGCTCCCTGACATTAAATGGCGCTGTGAGCGCCATTCTTATTGGAACGCTGTTGTATGGATTTGGTGCGTTTACCATCTATATGAGTCTCGTGGCGTTCTTTTTGTCGTCGAGTGTTATTTCTAAGATTTCCGAACACCTGCAAAAGGGACGCCTTATACGCAAGGTGGAAGGGGAGAAAGGCGATTGTCGCGACTACACACAGGTGGTCTGCAACGGCGGCGTGGCGCTGGCTATGGCGCTGCTGTATGCCCAGAGCGGCGACTACGCGTACAAAGTGCTCGCCGTGTTGTCATTTGCCGTGTCCGCATCGGACACCTGGGCCTCTGAAGTCGGCGCACTCAGTTATCAAAAGCCCGTTTATCTGATTAAGAGAACGCCGGTACCTACGGGGCTCTCCGGTGGTGTGACGCGTCTGGGACACGCAAGCGCCTTTGCCGGTGCCCTCTTTATCGCCTGTGCTTTTGTCGTCTTTGAAGGGCTCAGCGTGGGGCTGCCGCCGCTTTGGTCGGTGGCTTTTATCGCCGTCGGTGGTTTTGTGGGCGCTTTGGTGGACAGTGTTCTAGGGGAATGGGTACAGGCGGAGTACGTCGATGCCGATAACAGCGTGACGGAAAAACGCTTCACCGGCAACCGGCCGAACAAAAAAATAAAGGGCTGGACGTTTATGACCAACAACAAGGTGAATTTATTGAGCAATGTGGTTGTGGTCTTTGCAGGGGCATTGCTTCTTTGGCTGCTATAGACAGTTGACCGCCTCTTTGTTTCTTAGTAAAATAAAGGGATAGAGTGAATTAGGAGAAATGCGATGACAAAACAGACGTTTACAATAGAAAGTCTCGAGGAGACGCAGGCGTTGGCGAAAGCGCTGGCGCAGAGCTTGCGCAGAGGCGATGTTCTCTGCCTAGAAGGCGATTTAGGCGCCGGAAAGACGACTTTTACACAATTTTTTGCACAAGCGCTCGGGGTTGAGGACTATGTCACCAGCCCGACGTTTACGATTATGAACAGCTACCAAGGGGTTTTGCACGGCGCTCCGGTTGAACTGCACCACTTCGACGTGTACAGAATCGGAAGTCCGGAGGAAATGGATGAAATCGGCTTTGACGACTTTCTCTACGGCGACGGCATCTGCGTCGTGGAGTGGGCGTCACTTGTGGCACCGCTCATTCCGAAAACGGCGGTATGGCTGCGCATGACATTTGACGAGGCGTTCCGACGCGTGGTGACTTTAGAGGGCATGAATGAAAGAGGGGCTGTATTATGTTAGGATTTGTATTGGATACATCTTCTCAAATTGCCAGCGTTGCGGCATTTGAGGACGAAAAACTGCTCGGCGAGTTCACGGTTCTGGCCAACCGTACGCACTCACAGCGTCTGATGCCCATGATCGACGCTTTTTTAAAGCAACTGTCTCTGAAGCCGACGGATTTTGACGCCTTTTACGTGTGTTCGGGACCGGGGTCTTTTACCGGCGTGCGCATTGGACTCAGCACGGTTAAGGCCTTTGCCCAAGTAAGTGGGAAGCCGGTCTATACGTTTACGAGTTTGGCGCTTCTATGTGCGAATTTTTCCCGTCACGAGGGGACTGTTGCGGCGCTTCTGCCCGCCAATCGAGACGAGGTGTACTACGGGTTTTACAAAGTTTCCGGTGGCGTTGTAACGCCGATTGAAGAGGGGGCTGAACCACTTGAGCGCGTGTTGGAAAAAGCGGCGGACAAACCCGATTTGCTCTGGGTCGGCGATGTGGCCACGGATTGTGCCGAACAGCTGGGCGGTGACGTAGCGCGTCGCGTTGACAACCGCATCAGCGCTTTAAACGCCGTTCACTTAAAGGACGCTGCGTTGACGGCGTCGACGTACAGCACTGTCAAGGCGCAGTATTTTAAAAAATCCCAAGCAGAGAGGGATTTAAAGTAATGTCGGCGGCGTTTAGAAGAATGACCGGAGCGGATGTTGAAGCGGTATATGCCATTGAGAAAGCCTCTTTTGCATCGCCGTGGACAAAGAACAGTTTTATCGAAGAAATTGAAACCAACGAGAAAGCGCGGTATTTTGTGGTGGAAGGCGGCGGTGAAATCGTCGCCTATGGGGGGCTTTGGTGCATTTTAGACGAACTCCACATCACCAATATCGCCGTTAAGCCCTCGGCGCGTCGCAGGGGCTTTGGCGCGGTGCTCGTGGAGGGCATGGTGGCTTTTGCCCGTGACGAAAAGTACGCACACATGACGTTGGAAGTCCGCGTGGGCAATTCGGCGGCGATTGCACTCTACGAAAAGTACGGGTTTAAATCCGTGGGGGTTCGGCCCAAGTATTATATAGACAGTGGTGAGGACGCCCTGGTTATGTGGAAGGAGCTATAAATGGGAAACGATAGATTGACACTGGCGATAGAGACGTCCTGTGATGAAACGGCAGCGTCGGTGCTCAAAAATGGGCGCACAGTGCTTTCAAACACGGTGTACACCCAGATAGAGATACACAAAAAATTTGGTGGCGTCGTGCCGGAAGTGGCGTCGAGGAACCATCTCGACCAAATTTCGGCAGTGGTCGACGCCGCGCTTGAAGGGGCAAAGGTGTCCATGAGCGCTATCGACCACATTGCCGTGACGTATGGGCCCGGACTCGTCGGGGCGCTGTTGGTGGGGCTCTCCAGTGCAAAGGCGCTGGCGTATGCGTTGGAAGTGCCCTTGGTGCCTGTGAACCATATCGAAGGGCATATTGCGGCAAATTATATTGCCCACCCGGAACTGGCGCCGCCGTTTCTCTGTCTGATTGTTTCCGGCGGACACACGCACCTTGTAGAGGTGGTGGATTACACGACCTTTAAAATCGTCGGGCGGACGCGTGACGATGCCGCAGGCGAAGCGTTTGACAAGGTGGCGCGTACCTTGGGGCTCGGTTACCCCGGTGGCCCGGTTGTAGACAAGCTCGCGCAGAGCGGTGATGCGACAGCCATTGATTTTCCACAAGCCATGATGGGGGAAGCACATCTCGACTTCAGTTTCAGCGGTCTCAAGTCGGCGGTGCTCAATTACCTCAACAGCGCCAAAATGAAAGGCGAGACCATCTGTGTGGAAGACGTTTGTGCAAGTTTTCAAGCGGCTGTGGTCGGTGCGTTGAAAGGGAAAACAGAGCGGGCGCTGAAACAGCTGGGGTACGATACGTTGGTACTCGCAGGCGGTGTAGCGGCCAATTCAGCCCTACGCGAAGCGCTTTCTGAGTTAAAAGGCGTGCACCTCTATTACCCGCCGCTGTCTCTTTGCACCGATAATGCGGCGATGATCGGCTGTGCCGGCTATTACCGATTTTTAAACGGCGATATCGGCGATTTAAATGTTAACGCTGTGCCCAATCTCAAAATCGGTGAAACCCTGTAAAAAGTCCCCACCTCATACCTGTTGTATGAAGGTGGGTTTTTTAGTGCCAATCTCCACCGCCTGTTTTACAAAGAAGAGGTTGTGAAGGCGCAAATATATCAATGGAAGTGTATATTCACTCAGGATAAGTTTTGGATATTTTGTGGATTAAATTGTGGACTATGTGCACAACTTTTCAGAAAACACGAAAAACAAGGGTTGAATCATGTGAATAATAGACGTTAATCATGTGGATACTGTATGGACCTGTGGATAACTTCTGTATATTTAATTACGGTGCATAATTATCCGTTTTTATATGGGGGATGTTGTCGGGAGCAGCGCCTATGGCATCGTTTAAATTAAAAATCGCTTTCCCCAAGTGGAGAAAGCGATAAGTGGTGCTTATTCTTCAATACCAATTTCATTTAAGTAATGCACGATGTCGTTAATAGATGCAAAATCCTGTGCTACGTCGTCGGGAATCTCAATTTCAAATTCGTCTTCAATGGCCATAATGATTTCTACTGCATCGATGGAATCGACATCCATGCTGTCAAAAGACGTATCCGCTTTTATATCGTCAGGATCTATGACGCTTAACTGCTCTACGATGAGAGCCTTGATTTTTTCAAACATGGTAACCTCCTAAAGTCGCTTGAACGTATAACTTAGTTTTTATTATAAAGAAAAAATAACATTTGTCTATATCCTTTTGATTAAAGAAATCATAATAATTCTAATAATTCATCGAATTCTGCGTATAGCGCTTCGATTTCAGCCTTTAAATCTTCGATGGATTTTTGCGTCTCTACCGATTTTTCCGGGTTTGAAAACACCTCGGGTTCACATAGGGCCATTTCCAGTTCAGACAGTGCACTTTCTTTAGATTCCAGTAAGCTCTCAATAGTGCTCTGGCGGGTTTTGAGTCTCTTCACTTCCGCCTTCGCCTCTTTTTCCTTGCGCTTGTTTTCTTTGATTTGCGTCTTGGTGAGCGTATCTTTCGGCGCCATGTCCGAGGCGTCCAAAAGCGCTTCTGTCTTCTTTTCTTGAGCGTAATCGTAATTGCCCCAATAGACGGTGAGCCCGTCTTCTGTCAGTTCAAAGATCTTGGTGGCGATTTTGTTCAAGAAGTAGCGGTCGTGGGAAATCATAATTAAAGTGCCCTCGTATGCACACAGGGCGTCTTCCAGCGACTCCTTCGAGTAGATGTCGAGGTGGTTGGTCGGTTCGTCGAGGAACAGCGTGTTGTTTCTTGAAAGCATGAGCTTGAGCAGTGAAACACGGCTTCTTTCTCCGCCGCTAAGCTGTCCGATATGCTTGTCGACGTCGTCGTTTGAAAACAGAAAGGCGCCTAAGAGCGAACGCACTTCAGTCAGCGTCAAATGCGGGTTTTCATCGTGAATTTCTTCGAGAACGGTTTTTTCAAGTGTGAGGTTTTTAAGTTCTTGGTCGTAATAGCCCTTCTCCACTTGATGCCCCCACGTCATGGTGCCCGTGGCATCTACTTGGCCGAGCAATGCTTTGAACAACGTCGTTTTGCCGACGCCGTTGGGGCCTATGAGGCCGATGCGCTCGCCGCGGAAGATGTCGAAACTCAGGTTTTCAAAGACTTGATGCGCGCCGTAGGCCTTCGACAGATTTTCCACTTTTAAAATGTCTTTGCCACTTTGAATATCGGCGGCGAGGTTTAGGCTGAAATGCGCCTTAAATACTTTGGGGCGCTCGGACGGCACGATGTGAGAAAGGCGCTTTTCACGTGATTTTGCCCGCTTTGCCAGTTTTTCAGTGCCGCGTTCTTTAAATTTGCGAATTAAGTCCTCTTGCTTTTTGATTTCTTTTTGCTCGATTTCGTATTGTCTTTGCGCCGCTTCAAGTGCAACGGCCTTTTGAACCACAAAGTCTGAGTATCGGCCTTTGTAAGTGGTGATTTCATGATTTTCGATTTCGTACACATGGGTAATCACCTGGTCGAGAAAATACCGGTCGTGGGAAATGAGTATAATTGTCCCTTTGTACTCTCTGAGGTAGGTCTCAAGCCACTTAATTGCGTCGATGTCGAGGTGGTTGGTCGGTTCGTCGAGAAAGAGGATATCCGGTTGCTTTAAAAGCAGTCTGGCGATGCCCACACGTGATTTTTGCCCGCCGCTGAGGGCGTTAATGGGTTTGTGGTATTCTTCCGGGGCAAAGCCGAGGCCGTTGAGCACGCCGCGAATCTGACTCCCCACAGCGTAGCCGTTGAGGGTTTCAAAGGCTTCTTGAAGCCGTGCGTATGACGCCATCGTCCCCTCGTAATTGGGGTGCGTGGTGTCGCTCATCAGCACTTCGAGTTCGCGCATTTTTTGCTCGATTTCAAAAACGTCGCTGAAGATGGCTTCGCAATAGTCGAAGGCACTGATGCCCAAATCAATTTGCGTGTTTTGCTCTAAGTATCCGGTGGTCATGTCTTTGGATATAAAGATCTCGCCGGCGTCTTTGGTTTCGATACCGGCCAGGATTTTAATCAAGGTGGTTTTACCGGCGCCATTGACGCCGATTAGCCCTACTTTGTCGCCGACGCCCACTGTGAAAGACAAATCTTCCAAGATGGTGTCGATGCCGTAGGTTTTGCAGATGCCCGTACAAGATAATGCAATCATGGTCTACTTCCTTTTCTAGAGTTATCAGATTCATTATACATGATACACTGGTAGAATGAAAGCGCGTGACAAAAGAGGACAGGAAATGTCAAGAAGTAGCTCACAAACTGTCTTATACTAAATCTAGAGGAGGTCGTTATGGCATTGATAGCGGATATGCAAAAATCGGTGGCGTTTATGGAAGCGCATCTGTTGGACGGGATTACTTATGAAGAGGTGGCGGCGCATCTATGTCTATCGCCGTATCATTTTCACCGGATGTTCAAGCTGACCACGGGAACCACGCCGTCTGTCTACATGCGCAATAGGCGTCTGTCTTTGGCCGGTGAACACCTGACACATAGCGACGATTCTATTATAGAAGTCGCCTTTCGTTATGGCTACGAGTGTCCTGAAAGTTTTTCTAGGGCATTTGCGCGGTTTCACGGCATGACGCCGCTTAAAGCCAAGCGTACTGGGGCACCGCTCAAATCTTATAACCGCCTCGTCTTAAAAATGATTTTAGAAGGAGGACAACTGTTGGATTACAGAGTAGAAAAGCGCGCTGCATTTGACGTGCTGTGCAAAGTACGCGCGTTTAATCAGGAAGAGACGTCAAAGGCATCCAATCGAGACATACCGGATTTTTGGACGGCGTGCCAAAACGACGGCACTTTTGAGGCGTTCAGTTCAGACGGCGGGGTATACGGCCTCTGCAGTGCCACGGAGCATGCCAGTCAGTTTTTCGATTACGGCATCGGCAAAGTATACACCGGTGGCGCTGTGCCGGAGGGGTACCGAGTTTGGAGCGTTCCAGAGGCGCTGTGGGCGGTTTTCCCGTGTGTTGGTGACGACGGTGCGTGTATCGGCGCTATGTGGGAACGCATTTTTAAAGAATTTCTGCCGGGATCGACCTATGAAATGGCGCCGGGAACGGATTTTGAATACTACGGCGCCTCAGAGTGCTTCTGCGAGATTTGGATTCCTGTTCTATTGAAAGAATAGCTGAAAAACAGTGCTTTCGAGCGCTGTTTTTTTGTGTGTATAATAGACAGGCCGCTTTTTTTCTAAAATATTAAGAAAATTTTAAAGAAAAAAATAACGAGGTCTCGGTGACCAACGGGGGCTGAAGTTGCGTTAAAAGGTTGTTAGTTGGGCATTTATTGGGTATAATCAACTCTAAGACGATAATTGGTGCGAAAAAAGATTGTTATTTATTTGACAACCTTTAGTAAAAAATGGTACAATATACGAATAAGGCTTAAAGAACGATGAGGTGAGTAATGAAAGAAAAAAACATATCAGTAGCAGTTATTAGGAGATTGCCAAAATACCATCGGTATTTGAAAGACCTCCTCGACAAAGATATTAAACGTATATCTTCAAAGGAATTGAGTAAATTAATAGGATTTACAGCATCGCAAATTCGTCAGGACCTCAATAACTTCGGCGGTTTCGGACAACAGGGGTACGGCTACAACGTCGACGACCTCTATACGGAAATCGGGAAAATCCTAGGTTTGACACGCGAATACAACGTTGCCATTGTCGGAGCGGGAAATATGGGACAGGCACTGGCCAACTATTCGAGTTTCAGCAGATTGGGCTTTCATTTAAAAGCGATGTTCGACATCAACCCCAAATTGGTTGGGCTTAACATCAACGGTGTTCAAGTTTACGACATCGACGAGTTCAATACCTATGTTGAAGAAAACAACATTGAAATCGTCTACATCTGTACGAGCCGTGCGGGCGCTCAAGATGTGGCAGACCGCATTCAAAAGACGAACATTAAGGCGATTTGGAATTTTGCGCCAATCGACTTAAAAGTACGCGAAGACATTGTTGTGGAAAATGTCCATTTGATAGATAATCTGTTAACACTTTCATATTTCTTAAAAGAAAAAGAATAATTCTATCAAAACCACTGCATAATTACGCTCTTTGCATGTTAAAAAAAAGATAAAGAAAATGCGGGACTGGGCATGACCTAGTCTCGTTTTTTTGATAAAATATTCTCTAGGGATTGTAACACATTAAACTTAGGGAGGTACAACATGAAAAGAGAAGTGGTTATTGTCAGTGCTGTTCGTACGGCCATCGGTGCTTTTGGCGGCAGTTTAAAAGGGGTAACCCCTGCAAACTTAGGCACCACAGTTATCAAAGGTGCGCTGGACAAAGTCGGCCTTTCACCTGAAGCGGTTGACGAAGTGCTCTTCGGTTCTGTTCTACAAGCCGGCTACGGCCAAGGCATTGCGAGACAGTGCTGGGTTGGCGCAGGTTACCCGGAATCGGTGCCGTGTACAACGGTGAACATGATTTGCGGTTCCGGTCTTAAAACAGTTTCCATGGCGGTTCAATCGATTCTCGCCGGCGACAACGACGTGGTGGTCGCAGGTGGTACTGAGAACATGAGCATGGCGCCTTATTTGATTAAATCCGGCAGATGGGGCCAGCGCATGGGGAACGGCGAACTGTACGACGTGATGGTGATGGACGGCCTTTGGGAAGCTTTCAACAACTATCACATGGGGATAACAGCTGAAAACATTGCAGAAAAATGGGGTATTACAAGAGAGGCACAGGACGGATTGGCGTACCTGTCTCAGTCGCGTGCGTTTAAGGCGCGTGAATCCGGTCGATTTGACGACGAAATCGTACCGGTGACGATTCCTCAGAGAAAAGGGGACCCTATTGTTTTCGATAAAGACGAGTACATCAAGGAGACGACAGAAGAAAAACTGGCGAAATTGAGACCGGCGTTTAAGAAGGACGGCACGGTAACGGCGGGCAATGCGTCCGGCATTAACGACGGCGCTTCTTGTGTCGTCGTGATGACGAAGGAAAAGGCCGACGCCCTCGGGTTGAAGCCGCTATGCTCAGTGGTGGGCTACGCTTCTGCAGGTGTCGATCCAAAGATTATGGGCATCGGTCCCGTACCGGCAAGTCGAAAGGCGCTTGAAAAATCGGGCCTTTCGGTTTCGGACCTCGACCTCGTTGAAGCCAATGAGGCGTTTGCCGCACAGGCGCTTGCCGTATCAAAAGAGCTCGGTCTCGACCAAGAAAAAGTCAATGTCAACGGCGGCGCAATTGCCCTCGGACACCCAATCGGTGCGTCGGGCAATCGAATTTTGGTCACATTGATTCACGAACTGGTTAAGCGCGAGGGCACTTACGGTTTGGCGACGCTGTGTATCGGCGGCGGTATGGGCGAAGCGGTAATTGTAAAGCGCGCAGAATAAAAGGCGTTTTAGAAAGGACAGTCGATGGCGAATTACACAAATGAAATCGGCCGGATTTTAGACCGATTCCACACAAAACTTTTGATGCAAGACAAGTCGGGCTTTTTTAAAAGGGACTTGGGCTTTAAAATCAGTTTGATGGAAATGCTTATGATTAAGCGCATTGGTGAACAAGAACCCATTCGACTCAACGAACTCATCGACTCGCTGGAAGTGGACCGAAATCTCGTGACCACGACATGCAAGCGCCTGATGATGCTTAAATTGCTCATCAAGCGTCAGGACGAGACCGACGGCAGGGGGCAATGCCTTGAACTGACGTCGGCGGGGCGCGTGGTATATGAGAAAATCGTCCGCGAGCAAAGCAAGGAGTTGGCGTTTGTCCTCGGCGACATCAGCATCAACGAAGAGAAAGCGATTTTGAAATTCGTCAGTAAGTTGGTTCAATACCATACTGAAAAGTACGAAGTCAACAAATAAATACGCGTGGAGGGCTTGACAAGGGGGTCTCCACTGCGTATAATCAGTAAAGTTAAAAAAATATGCAAATCGCCTTTACGGCGGAGTGTTGAACATCCACTTGAAAAAAACTCAAGGTGGGTGTTCTTTTTTTGTGAAAAATTAACGCGTTAGGGGAGAGAGTACCATGGAAAAGAAACAATTTAATCGCTATCTGTTGGCATTGACATTGCCCATCATTATTCAAAATCTTATTACAACGGCGTTGAATCTCCTCGACACGATGATGATCGGTCGAATCGGAGAAGTGCAGCTTGCCGCCGTGGGGCTTGCCAATCAATTTTATTTTCTTTACACGCTGTTTATCTTCGGCGTCGCCGGGGGCAGCGGTGTTTTAATCGCCCAGCTTTGGGGCAATAAGGACCAGCGCTCTATTAAAAAGGTGCTCGGGCGCTCGCTCATCTCAGCACTGCTTTTGTCCACAGTGTTTATGGTGGTGGGCTTGACGTTTACTGAAGAGATTATCGGCCTGTTTAACGACGATCCCACAATAGTGGCCGTGGGCAGTTCCTACCTGAGAATTACGCTCATGGGGTATTTGTTTACCAGTGTGTCCTTTGTACTGGCATCGGCACTTAGAAGCATTAACAACACCAAAATGCCGATGTACGCCAGCTTGCTCGGCTTAATAATCAACGGCACGCTGAACATGGTGCTGATTTTCGGTTACATGGGCTTTGAGCCGATGCATGCCAAAGGTGCGGCTATTGCCACGTTGACGGCGCGTACCATCGAGTGCTTCGTGCTCATCTACTTTATTTACAAGCACGTGCCGGAGCTCGCCTTGGGCGTCGGCGATTTCAAGGGACTCGAGACGTCGATGAAGGCGTCTTTAAAGAAAGTCACTTACCCGATTTTGCTCAACGAAGCGTGTTGGGGCATCGGCATGGTGACGTATGTCGGGCTCTATGCGCGCCTTGGAACGCGTGCGACAGCGGCGATGCAGATTTGCAGCACGGTGATGAACCTCTTTATGGTGGTGGCGTTCGGTCTTTCATACGCCGCGCTGGTGGTCGTGGGCAACGAAGTCGGTGCGGGCAAGAGTGAACATGCCATGGAACTGTCGGCGCATATACGCAAGCTCGCGCTGAAGGTGGGCGTCGTCTTGGCGGCGATTCTGTTCGCTTCTTCCGGCGTCATACCGATGTTCTTTAAAGTGTCGCCGGAGGTCAAGTCGATGTCTCAGGGCATCCTGTCGATTTTTGCATTGATGTTGCCGCTGAGAATGCTCAATATGCTGATGATTGTCGGCGTGCTCCGAGGGGGCGGCGATGCCCTTTACGGGACGATTTTACAGGCGACGACGTTGTGGATTGTGGGCATTCCGCTCACTTTTGTGTGTGGCTTTGTACTGCGTCTTCCGGTACCAGTTGTCGTGGGGGCTTCTTTTGCAGAGGAAGTGGTGAAGTGGCTTTTAATTCAGCGCCGTTACAAGTCGGAGAAGTGGGTGCGCGTGGTGTTCAGCTAATGCTGAGGCGGCGCATCTCTACTGGATAAGAAGGTATAAAAAAAGGTCAGTGCTCTGGGCACTGACCTTTTTACCGCCATTTTTTTAGATTACTCTGGTTGTGGAGCGTCAACTGGGCAAACGTTCGCGCAAGCGCCACAGTCGATACATTCTGAGTTGATTACGTAGATGCTATCACCAGCAGAGATAGCGTTTACTGGACATTCTGGCTCACATGCGCCACAAGAAATACAAGTATCTTTAATTACGTACATATTAAAACCTCCTATAAAATAACTCGCCATTTATTTTCGTGAACTTGCCTTTATTATAGCCACAGAGGTACAGGCGGACAACACGTTTTTTTAAAAAAAAAGGAAAAAAGGCGACAATACAATGATAATCATTATTAAGGCGAAAATGTTCGGTATTTTACGGGGTTTAAATTGTCCCATAGGGACAATTTTGTCCTGTTGAACTGTTTCAAAAAAGTTATAGAATAGCCCTTTATTTTGGTTTACACTGTATATCTTCTATGTTAAAATTAAGGCGTTGAAGGGATTAATATTTTTTTAACAATTTCGAGACAAATGGGAAATTCCCTAACAAACTGAACGAGGTTTCGACAAGATCATTTTAAAGGAGATGTTTGAAATGAAGTACATTGAAGAGGTATTTGAACAGGTTAAACAGCGTAACGCTGGAGAAACAGAATTTTTACAAGCTGTAGAAGAAGTATTTAAATCTTTAGAGCCTGTATTAGAGAAGCGTCCTGAGTATGTAAAAGCAAATATTCTCGGTAGAATCACTGAACCGGAAAGACAAATCGTATTCAGAGTACCATGGGTAGACGACGCAGGTAATGTACATGTTAACAGAGGTTTCAGAGTACAGTTCAACGGCGCTATCGGACCTTACAAAGGTGGTCTTAGATTCCACAAGTCAGTTTATTTAGGCATCATCAAGTTCTTAGGTTTTGAGCAAATCTTCAAGAACGCTTTAACTGGTCTTCCAATCGGCGGCGGTAAAGGTGGTTCTGACTTCAACCCAGCTGGTAAATCAGAAGCTGAAGTTATGAGATTCTGCCAAAGCTTTATGACTGAATTATATAGACACATCGGTCCTGACGTGGACGTTCCAGCAGGCGATATCGGTGTTGGCGGTAGAGAAATCGGTTACCTTTACGGACAATACAGAAGAATCCGTGGCGCATTCGAAAACGGTGTTCTTACTGGTAAAGGCCTCGTTTACGGTGGTTCTTTAATCCGTCCTGAAGCAACTGGTTTCGGTGTCACTTACTTTACAAGAGAAATGCTTAAGACACATGGCGAAACTTTCGAAGGCAAAACTGTTGCCCTCTCTGGTTTCGGTAACGTAACTTGGGGTACAGCTACTAAAGTTACAGAATTAGGCGGTAAAGTTGTAACAATTTCTGGTCCAGACGGATACATTTACGACGAAGCGGGTATCGCTGGCGAAAAAATCGAGTTCTTACTCGAGCTTAGAGCAAGCGGACAAGATATCGTTAAGCCATACGCTGATAAATTTGGCGCTGAGTACTTCCCAGGCGAAAGACCTTGGAATGTAAAAGCAGACATCATTATTCCATGTGCTACTCAAAATGAAATCCACTTAGAGCACGCGAAGCAAATCGTTGCAAACGATGTTAAATTCGTATGTGAAGCGGCAAATATGCCTTGTACAAACGAAGCACTTGAGTACTTGTTAGACAACAACGTAATCGTTGGTCCTGCTAAAGCGGCAAACGCTGGCGGTGTTGCAACATCTGCTCTTGAAATGAGCCAAAACTCTATGAGATTAGCTTGGACTGCAGAAGAAGTTGACGCTAAGTTACAACAAATCATGAAAAACATTCATGACAATGCAGCTAAAGCAGCTCAAGAATTCGGATTCGGTTACAACCTCGTTGCCGGTGCTAACATCGCTGGTTTCGTAAAAGTTGCTGACGCGATGATCGCTCAAGGTAACTACTAATCCGCAGTTAATACACTTATTCAAAACCCGTGCCTTATGGCGCGGGTTTTTTCAAGTTCAAGTTCTTTTGGGGACGGTTCTTTTGTGCTCGATTCCACTAAAATTTTACATAGATGGACTTTTGAATGCAGGTGAAAGGCGCGTGGCGGCCCATTTGTTCTTTTGTGCTTTCTCACTTGTCGACGTGATGAAGGGAACGGGCATAGGGGCGGTGCTCGAGGTGAGGTGCAGATGAGAAAAGAGGTGATGCATAGGCAAGACCGGGTGATGGTGCGCCTTTCACCTGATTGTGTACAAGCGGAAAGACGTTAAACGGCACAAAAGAACCGTCCCTTCAAGTTAACATTGTAGTCTTTTCACAATTTGATATAATAAAGATACGAATTTTAACTTTTGTGTGAGGGGGCAACTGTGATTAATGAATCAAATGTGCTTTTGAGAGAGCTGCTGGAAGTGGCGCTTTTTTCAAAGTCGAAATTACTAACTGAAGAAAAGACGTTGAACAACCCGATAACATCGTGCAACGTCATGGTAGATAGAGAGATCCTCAACTGGATTGGTCAGGACGGTCAGGTTATCTTGACGACGGGACAGATGTTCAAAGAAATGCACATCAACGCCCAAAAGGAGCTGTTTCGAGCGCTCCACGAAAAGCAGGTCGCGGCCATATTCGTAAAAGTTACGCCGTATTTGAAAGCCTTGGCGAAAGAGACTGTGGATTTGTGCAACACCTTTGGCATCGCCGTGCTGGACCTCGACTACGACGTCTCATTTACCGAAGTGTTTTCCGTGGTGTATCAGCTCATGTACGAAAAGCAGACCAATATCCTAAAGCGGGTGGAGACGCTTCACAAAGACATGATGAACGTCGTCGTCAGCGGGGGGAACATCGACGATGTTCTTAGGAGCATACAAAAGACCATACCGTCGCCTGTTTTTATCTGCGACTACTATTTTGAAGACACGTACTACGTCAAATCGGCTTTTGAAGACGCCTATACCATGCTTCACGAAAACATTGAGGGCATTCACCTCGAGAGTAAAAACGCCAAGTTGATTCGGGACAAAGCGGTGCTGAAGTCGTCGGAAGTAGAGCGCTTGATTATCCCGATATTCGTTAAAAACCAAGTGTACGGTCACATCGTCGCCTATGGCAAAGACGAGGCCATCACCCATTACGATCAGCTTGGGCTGGAAGCGGCATCAAACATAATCGCCCTCGAGTTTCTGAAGAAAATCTCGGTGCAGGAAGTCGAAAACAAGTACAAAGTAGAGTTTTTCGACGACCTCGTTTCAGCAGACGACGTCAAGAGACAGAAAGCCGTTGAGCGCGCGCAAAACTTTAGATTTTCAGAACAGGCACACTATGTCATCCTCAACATTCACGTCACCTCAAAATCGGCTGTAGACGAATCTGAGCGCCTGCTGAAAGCCGCTTATCTCGCAGAACTGATCTGTAAAGACCTCGGTCGCGTCTACATGATTCTCAACAAAGGCGAAAGCGTCTACATTTTGTTGATGCTCAAGGAAGGCGAGGACCGCACGGTGGTGGATCGTTACAGCCGGGGCATTTACGACGTGCTCAAATTGAAACTGAAAAAACAGCAAATTAAAATCGGCGTCGGCAGAATATACAAAGGGCTGGCACTTGTCCACAAGAGTTTGCAGGATGCGGTAAAAGCGTCAGAAGGCGCTAAGAACTACTTGCCGGGCGATGTGGTTGCCTTTGAAGACATGGGCGTGTATAAGGTGCTCTCTCACCACGCCATCAAGTCTGAAGCCGAAGCCTTTTTGAAGGAAACCATCGAACCGTTGATGCTTTACGATTCGCGCAAGGACACCGAACTCGTCAAGACGCTGGAAGTCTATTTTCAGTGTAACGGGAACTTGAAGAAGATGTCGGACGTCCTCTATACGCATTACAACACCATTTTATACCGTTTGACGCGTATTCAGGAGATTATTCCCTATAAACTCGACGATGAAGAACAGCGCTATGCCCTTCAAACGGCACTTAAAGTCCATAAAATACTCAGTCAATAGGCCGATTCGACCTAAAATAGACGCACGACAGGTAAACTGAAAGCAATAAAAAATGTGGAGGTATTGAGATGAACAATCAAGAAATCGCAAAGGCGATGCAAGTGAAACTTGAAGACATCTTTCCTGAACTGCCGGAATACCCGGCGTTTATCGAAGGCATTAGAAGAGCGCCTAAGAGAGAATTGACACTGAACGAAGGCGAAGTGGCGTTGGCGCTGAAAAACGCACTTCGTTACGTACCTGAAAAATGGCACGATGTATTGGCACCGGAGTTCCTCGATGAATTGTTGACAAAGGGCCGCATCTACGGGTACAGATTCAGACCGGTGGGCAACATCAAAGGCAAGTCTATAGACGACTACAAAGGCCAAATCGTCGAAGGTCGTGCGATGCAGGTTATGATCGACAACAACCTCGATTTCGACATCGCCCTTTACCCGTATGAGCTCATCACTTACGGTGAAACCGGTGCGGTATGCCAAAACTGGATGCAGTACCATTTGATTAAACGCTATCTCGAAGTGATGACAGAAGAGCAAACGCTCGTGCTCCACTCTGGACATCCACTGGGCCTTTTCCAAGCGCCGGTTACAGCGCCGAGAGCGATTATCACCAATGGTTTGATGATCGGTATGTTTGACGACCTCGAGAATTGGAACCGCGCGACTGCACTTGGCGTTTGTTCATATGGACAGATGACAGCAGGTGGTTGGATGTACATCGGCCCTCAGGGAATTGTACACGGAACGTATTCCACAGTGCTCAACGCAGGTCGTGATAAGCTCGGTATCCCTGCGGATAAAGACCTTAAAGGCAAATTGTTTGTTACGTCCGGCCTCGGCGGCATGAGTGGTGCTCAAGGCAAAGCGGTTGAAATCGCAGGTGGCGTCGGCATCATTGCAGAGGTGGACGATTCGAGAATTGAAACCCGTCACTCACAAGGGTGGGTATCGGCAGTAACGCGTACGCCAAAAGACGCGTTTGATCTGGCAAAAAAACACCAAGAGGCCGGCACAGCAGCTGCAATCGCCTTCCACGGCAACATCGTCGACTTGTTGGAGTACGCTGTTGAGAACGACGTACACATGGATCTTTTATCCGACCAGACGTCTTGTCACAACGTTTACGATGGCGGTTACTGCCCGGTAGACATGACCTTTGAAGAGCGTACACGACTCCTTGGTGCGGACAAAGCGGCGTTTAGAAAATGCGTCGACGCCACATTGGTGCGTCATTACCATGCAATTAAAGCACTCAGCGCCAAAGGCGTTTACTTCTTCGATTACGGCAACAGCTTTATGAAAGCGGTTTACGACGCCGGCGTCAGCGAAATTTGTAAAAACGGTGTCAACGAACTCGACGGCTTTATCTGGCCATCTTATGTAGAAGACATCATGGGGCCGATTCTCTTTGACTACGGTTATGGACCGTTCAGATGGGTGTGCCTCAGCGGTAAAGAGGAAGACCTCGATAAAACCGACCGTGCGGCAATGGCGTGCATCGATCCCGACAGACGTTTCCAAGACAGAGACAACTGGATTTGGATTCGCGACGCTAAGAAAAACAAACTCGTTGTGGGCACCAAGGCGCGTATCCTCTATCAGGACGCACTGGGCCGCCTGAAAATTGCACTTAAGTTCAATGAAATGGTTAGAAATGGCGAAGTTGGACCGATTATGCTCGGTAGAGATCACCACGATACCGGCGGAACGGATTCGCCGTTTAGAGAGACATCAAACATCAAAGACGGTTCTAATGTCATGGCGGATATGGCGACACATATCTTTGCCGGTAATGCGGCGCGCGGCATGAGCCTTATTGCGCTTCACAACGGCGGCGGCGTCGGCATCGGCAAATCCATCAACGGTGGCTTTGGCATGGTGCTCGACGGCAGTGCGCGCGTCGATGAAATTCTTAAGAATTCTATGCCGTGGGATGTTATGGGCGGCGTTGCAAGACGTGCGTGGGCGCGCAACGAGCACGCCATTGAAACATCGGCAGAATACAACGATATGCGTCCTAAGGACCACATCACATTGCCTTATTTAACAGACGCTTCTAAGATTGAAGCCCTTGTTAAAGCGCACTATGTAAAAGGTGGAAAATAAGCAAAACAGTGTGCCGCGAGCACACGAGAGCCGAGTGCCTCTCCGGATTTACGGAGGGGCCGGCTTTTCATTTAGAGGGGACAGCGCTTGCCGTAAGTTCATGAAGGTGGCGCCTGTACCCGATTTCACAGACGGTTTATTGACATCTCCAGTAATGCAAACTGCGGTTAGACAACGGCAGTTTTTTGAGTTTAAAATTGGCGGTAGGACATGACGACGTTAAGCGTAAAGCTTTTTGGTAAACCTGAAATACAATTGAATAACGCGCGTATGGCGCTGTCTTTAAAGCGCAGCGAAGCGCTGTTTTACTACTTGGCCTTTGAAAAACGCGCCACGCGGGAAGAACTCGTCAATTTGATTTGGCCCAATCAGTCAATGGACGTTGCGAAGAAAAACTTGCGCAACAGCCTGTACAGAATTAAAAAAGACCTCGGTGCCGATGTCTTTAAGAGTCCCACGAAGAACACCGTTGAACTCAGCGACGATTTTTGTTGGGAAGTGGATGTCGAGCCGTCTTCCGAATTGTTTTTAAGCCGTTACGAAGGCAGTTTTTTAGAAGGCGTCGCCGTAAAAGATGCCGTGGGGTTTGAGCAGTGGCGATTGGACACTGAGCAAATGCTCAACATGAAATATAGGCAAGCGGCGCAAACAGTGTTTGACACTTGGCTTGAAACCGCGTGGGAGCAGGCTTATAAAGTGGCGGAGACGCTACAGAAAATCGATCCCTTTGACGAGACGGCGACGCGCTATTTAATGCGTGCGTATAAAAAGAAGAAACTTTATAAAAAAGTGGTGGAGACCTACGCGGCGCTTAAACGCCTTTTAGAAGAAGAGATGGGCATCAAACCCGATGCCGATACGCGGGCACTTTACTACCAGCTGATTCAAACGCGCACAGAAGCCGCACCTAAAGCGGCGCTTTTCGGGCGGGTCGCCGAACAGGAAAAAATCGTCGGTCTACTATCGCGTTTTGAGAAGTTTGGCGAGAAAAAGGCGCTTGTGGTAGAAGGGGAAGCCGGCGTGGGCAAGTCAAAACTGCTCAAGGCGGTTTTAAACCAGCAGGCGTCAGAAGCTCTAATCGTCTGGAGTGCCTGTTACCTCGTCGAAGAGAACTTCGCGTACAAAGCGTGGAACGCGGTACTGGGCAGATTGATCGATCAAATGCAGGCGTCCGGGCTCGAAGTGCCGCAGACGGTGGTTCAGATTCTGGGCAAAGTTTTTCCCAGTGTGATGTGTTTTGAAGATGCCTCGGGTCTCGAGAACCTTGAAACCATCAACAGTGATTATTTGGAGCGTTTGATTTGCAAATTGCTCGGCGACTTCAGCAAGCACCGGAAAATCGTCTTTGTGTTCGACGACCTCCAGTGGATGGACGAATGGAGTTTGAGGCTCCTTCAAAACATCGTCCTACACGTCGACGGGGTGACGTTTATGGCCACGGCGCGACAGATGGAGACGGAAAAAATGACGCATTTTCTAATGCCGCTCTACAAGTACGGTCTCGTGGAGCGCTTGGAACTGTGTCGATTTACCGAAGCGGAGACGTACGCGTTTTTAAGCGAGCGCATTCAAGCGCCCATGTCCGATGCGGTTCATAAAAAGGTCTATGAAGCGTCCCTCGGCAACGCGTTTTTCATTGTCGAATACGCGGGGCTCTTTGTGCGAAACGACGCCTCGGCTGTAACGCGCCTTAAAAACTTAATGGACGCGCGGCTCTTTGAAGCGTCTAAAGAAGGTCAAAAAGTGTTGGGGCTAATCGCCATGTTTTTTGACGAAGTGGCGCACAGTTTCCTCGAAAAACTCTATTCGGGTTCGGCGGAGCGTCTGCTGGAAGTGCTTCAGGAACTCAAGGCCAAGGGGTTTGTGGAAGAGGTGCCCAGAGGCAGTACGGTGCACTGGCGATTTACACATCACAAACTCAGAGCGCATATCTACGACAAAATGCCCCATGTTCAAAAGCGCGTGCGACACAACAAAATAGCGGAAATCCTCGAAAAGCAGTTGACAGGATTGCCTAAAGATGTTTTAATATTTCAAAAATTGATGTACCATTACGAGGGCAGTCACAACAAGAGCAAGCAACTGGCGTACACCATCGCTTATCTAAAAACAGTGTTTGACTTCAGCCACGAGCTCTATCCCGAAGGTCAACTGATGGTGGAGGTCAAGCTCGACTTCAGTCCGGAATATTACTTTGAACTGCTCGACCAGCTGTTTGAAGCGTCTGGTGAAGAGGTGGCGCCGGAGGTGCGCATGCAGTACAGGCATATGAAAGCGCGGTATTGCATACGTGGCGGCGACTACGAAGAGGGATTGGCCATCTTGTCGGAACTCGTTTCAGACGCCCAGGTGAGCGGCGATGACGACATGCTGTTTAAAGCGTCTGTTCAACAGATTTACTACTGGATTCAGACTGAGCAACCGGAAGCTATGCGGGAAATGCTCAGTTGTATGCAGCCGCTGGTAAAATCGCCGAAACAAGAGGCGATGCTCATGCGGCTCATGGGGATTGAACGGCTGATGTCCAGCGCTTACAAAGAGGCGCGTATGCTCTTTAGAGCGTCGATTGAAGCGTTTGAGTCCCTTTCGGAAAAGAAAACCTACGCCCTGAACATCGCGGCGGCGTACAACTATATCTCAGAGACTTTTTTAAAGGAAAGTGAATTGGAAAGAGCCCTCGAATACGCCAATAAGGCCATTGTGTATTGCAAAACGTACAATATTCTCAGAGGGCGGTCGATCTTCAACACCAACGCCGGCATTATCGCCTATACCATGAACGATTTGGCGCGTGCAAAAGCCTATCTTACAGAAGCGCTAAAATGTTATGATATTATCGACTCACCGTGGAAAAAAAGTGAGGCGCAAGGGTATTTGGGTATGATACTTATGGCAGAGGGTTTTTCCGAAGACGGCAAACGCTATATGCGCCTTGCAAAAGAGCAGGCGGAAAAGATGGGGACGCCGAAAACCATTGCGCTGATGAAGCGCCTTGAAAAGCAAGCGGAAACTTTCAAACCATAGCGGGTTAATCTAATGTATGATCACTAATAGATTTTAAAAATGAAAGGAGCCTATTATGAAGACAGATGTACAAATCGCTCAAGAATCGACGATGAAGCCTATTAAAGAAATTGCCGCACAGGTCGGTATCGACGAAACGTCTCTTGAACTCTACGGCAACTACAAAGCAAAGGTTCACCTCGATGTGTTAAAAGAGAGAAAAGACAAGCCGGACGGCAGATTGATCCTCGTGACAGCCATTAATCCGACACCGGCAGGTGAAGGTAAGACGACTGTAAACGTCGGTCTCAGCATGGGGCTCAACAAAATCGGGAAGAAGACATTTACAGCACTTAGAGAGCCGTCTCTCGGCCCGTGTTTCGGCGTAAAAGGCGGTGCCGCAGGCGGCGGGTATGCGCAAGTGGTGCCAATGGAAGACATCAACCTCCACTTCACTGGAGATATCCACGCAGTAACCACTGCGAACAACTTACTTTCGGCGTTAATCGATAATCATATCCATCAAGGCAATCCGCTGGGCATCGACCCGAACCGCATTACGTGGAGACGTGTTGTGGATATGAACGACCGCGCCCTCAGAAGCATCGTCGTCGGCCTCGGTCCTAAGGGAAACGGCGTGGTTAGAGAAGACGGTTTCGATATTTCCGTTGCATCGGAAGTCATGGCGATTCTCTGTCTTGCCAACGATTTAGAAGACTTAAAAGACCGCTTATCCAAGATGGTCATCGGTTACACTTACGAAAACAAGCCGGTTACAGCGCGTGAGCTCAACGCAGTTGGCGCAATGGCCCTGCTTTTAAAAGATGCGATTCAACCGAATCTCGTACAGACACTTGAAAACACACCGGCGTTTATCCACGGTGGGCCTTTTGCGAACATTGCACACGGCTGTAACTCTGTTGTGGCCACTAAGACCGCACTCAAACTCGCCGACTACGTCGTGACAGAAGCCGGTTTCGGCGCCGACCTCGGTGCTGAAAAGTTCTTCGACATCAAATGTAGATACGCGGGTCTAAAGCCGGATGCAGCGGTTATCGTCGCGACGATAAAAGCGCTTAAAAAGCACGGTGGCGTGGCCAAAGATCAATTGGCAGAAGAAAATCTCGAAGCGCTGAAGGTGGGCTTTGCCAACCTCGAGCGCCACGTTGAAAACGTAAGAAAATTCGGGGTGCCGGCAGTTGTGGCCATTAACGAGTTCCCAACCGATACAAAGGAAGAAGTGGCGTTGCTCGACCAAATGTGTAAAGCCATCGACGTTCCTGTGGTCTTGACACAAGTGTGGGCAAAGGGCGGCGAAGGCGCTGTGGCACTTGCTGAAAAAGTTGTGGAAATCGCAGAGAGCGGCGCAGCTCAGTTTAAGCCACTTTACGAATTGGACTTGCCAATTGCTCAAAAAATCGAAACCATTGCAAAGGAAATCTACAGAGCAGACGGCGTAGAGTTTTCCGGTAAAGCTCTGAAAAACATGAAGAAGTTTGAAGAAGACGGCCTTGGCAACTTGCCGATTTGTATGGCGAAGACGCAGTATTCGTTCTCTGACGACCCGAAACTCTTGGCGGCACCGACGGGCTTTAAAGTCGTCATCAACGACGTTAAGGTTTCTGCAGGCGCGGGCTTTATTATTCCGCTAGCAGGCGATATTATGAGGATGCCAGGTCTTCCGAAGGTACCGGCAGCTAACAGAATCGACATCTTAGAAGATGGTGAGATTGTAGGTCTCTTCTAGTATGGTACTTCTCGGTACAGCGGTCAACGCGCTCCTTATTGTTATTGGGGGTGCGCTGGGCCTCGTCGTAAGAGGTGGCCTTCCGGAGAAAGTGACAGAGACGGTGATTAAGGCGGTGGCTTTAAGCGTCGTACTCATTGGCCTCAGTGGTGCTTTAGAGGGAACGGCTTATACCATGCACCTCATTATCTATTTGGTCATCGGTTCTGTTATCGGCGGGTTTATCGACATAGAAAGGCGCTTGGAACAATTGGGGACGCGACTTGAAAAGCGTTTTTCAGGGCGCGACGCCCAGTTTGCCAAGGGCTTTGTGACGGCGAGCCTGATTTTTTGCATCGGCGCCATGGCCGTTATGGGAGCGCTGGAAAGCGGCCTTAAAGGCGAACACGGCACCCTTTATTCCAAAGCAGTACTCGACGGCATTACAGCGCTTATCTTTGCATCGACGATGGGCGTGGGCGTCTTGTTTTCGGCAGCGGCCGTCTTGGTTTATCAAGGGGCAATTGCTTTGCTTGCGGGGACGGTGGCGCCTGTGCTCACCGACGTCGTCGTGCTTCAGATGTCGGCGGTTGGCGGGCTGTTGATTTTGGGTCTCGGCCTCAACATGCTCTTAGACGCCAAAATTAAAGTGGGGAATATGTTGCCGGCGGTATTTTTTCCGATGATTTATCAGTTGCTCTTTTAAATGACTTTATGAAAAATGCGTGCTTAAAAAGTGCGCGTTTTTTTATGGGGAAAAGCGTTTGTAAACTAATTTATAACAATAAAACATATAGTCTGTCGGAAAATATGGCGAATGTACGTTAAAAACAAAATGGCATTGTGTAAAAACTACATATAAAAACGGTAAAATGTTCCTATTTTCCGAACTAAAATATAAAATAACTCCTAAAGGTACTTTAAAACACGAAAAATAATATTAAAAAAAGAAAAATAATTTGTGTTTTGTTTCGGATTCTGTTAGAATTGTCATGTAAGAAAAAGAACTATTTTGGAGGGGAAATTAGAATGGAAAATAATGCAGGCTTTTTCGAAAAAGTGTTCCGGTTGAAAGACCACGGAACAAATGTTAGAACAGAAGTTCTCGCAGGGTTTACTACTTTTATGACCATGGCGTACATCTTGGCGATTAACCCGAGTATCTTGGCAGATGCCGGTATGGATCCTGGGAAGGTCTTTACGGCAACGGCGCTTTCAGCTGTTATCGGTACGCTGATTATGGCGTTTTACGCCAAACTGCCTTTTGCACTGGCTCCGGGGATGGGACTCAACGCTTTCTTTACGTTTTACGTCGTTCTTGGACCGATGAACAAATCGTTTGAGTTCGCTTTGACCGCAGTCTTTTTAGAAGGTCTCGTCTTTATTTTATTATCATTTTTCAATGTGCGTGAAGCGATTGTCAACTCGATTCCGCTCAACATAAAACGCGCGATTTCAGTAGGTATCGGTCTCTTTATCGCGTTTATCGGGTTATCCGGTGCAGGTGTTATCGTCCAAGGCGACACGCCGCTGACACTGGGCAACATCACACAGGGGGCGCCGCTACTGGCTCTAATCGGTATTTTAATAGCGGGTATTCTGTTGGCATACAAAGTAAAGGGCGCGTTGTTTATCGCCATTATCGGAACGACACTTATCGGTATTCCAATGGGTGTGACACAAGTGGTTCCCTTTGGCGAGCTGTTTGCAACACCGTCGGCACCCTATTTCTTTGAGTTCGTGCCGCTAAAAGAAATTTTCTCAATGGATATGCTGTTCGTTCTCTTTATCTTCTTATTCGTGGATATGTTCGACACGGTGGGCACCCTAGTAGGGGTTGCGACAAAAGCCGACATGCTCACTGAAGACGGCAAAGTTCCAAATGTTAAAAAAGCTCTTTTTGCAGATGCCATCGGTACGACGTTTGGTGCGGTACTGGGAACGTCTACAGTGACCACGTATGTTGAATCGGCTTCTGGGGTTGCAGAGGGTGGTCGCACGGGCTTAACTTCGTTTGTAACGGCGATACTATTTGGTCTCGCGCTGTTGTTTTCACCGTTGTTCCTTATGATTCCTGCGTCGGCTACAGCACCGGCATTGGTTCTCGTCGGCCTCTTTATGATGAGCCCGATTAAAGAAATCGACTTTGAAGATTTCACAGAGGCTATTCCGGCGTTCTTGACGCTGATTATGATGCCACTTGCGTACTCAATTTCTGAAGGTATTGTCTTCGGTTTGCTTTCTTACATCGTCTTAAAATTGGCGACAGGCAGATTCAGAGACATTCACCCGCTTTCGTACGTCATTGCCATCTTCTTTGTACTAAAGATTCTCATTGCGTAAGCGATGGCGTTCGACAAAACTGTTATCAAATAAATGACGGCCTGCGCCCTTTAAGGGTGCGGGCTTTTTTAAACCATAAGTGTGGAGCCTAAAGTGCTCTCGCGAATGTTTAGTGTGCAGAGGTAGGGGCGTGACGCGTTAAAAACAGGACTTGACCAACGGGCTGCAATTTGTTCTAATGGTAGGTAATTGAAACGCTATTAGAAAAGGAGCTGAACGCTTGATAACCTTAACGCAAACGCATTTTAACCCCTACGATACCTTTACCTGTGGCCAGTGTTTCAGGTGGGAAGCTGTAGACGGTCGATACATCGGCGTCGTCGAAAACGCCGTCTTAGAAGTGGTGCCCCGTGGGGACGTCTACGACGTTCACGTCGTTCTCGGCGAAATGAGTGAGGCGGCGCTCCGACATTACTTCGATTGCCATGTGTCTTACGACGTTATAAAGGCCTATCTTTCAAAGAAAGACCACTGGCTTCTCGAAGCGGTTTCGGCGGGCAGCGGCATACGCCTTCTCAATCAGGCGCCGCTTGAAACGCTGATGACATTTATTATTTCGAGCAACAACAACATACCTAAAATCAAAATGGCGGTAAAGGCCCTCGCCGAAACCTTTGGCACCTGTCTCGGCACCTATGAAGGGACGCCTTACTACGCGTTTCCCACGCTGGAAGTGCTTGCAAAACAGCCGGAGGCGGCGTTTAAAGTGAAGGGCATGGGCTACCGCAACAAAGCCATCTATGAGACGGCACAGGCGCTTTACACTGGCAAAGTCGACTTATCGGCCCCCTACCGTCTCGATTACAATGAAGGCAAGGTGTTTTTAAAGCAATTTTACGGCATTGGCGATAAAGTGGCTGATTGCATCTTGCTGTTCGCCTACGAGAAAAAGAATGCGTTTCCGATAGATACTTGGGTAAAAAGGCTATTGAGAGAACTCTATGTCGTGGAAGACGCTCAAAGGGCTTACGAGGCGTTTGTCGGGGCGTATTTTAAACGGTACGGCGGGTACGCACAGCAGTATTTGTTCCACTATATGCGCAATAAGAAAAGCTGAACAGGAGGAGGGGAAGGATGGAAATTTTCGTTGCAAGACAACCGATATTCAATGAAAGAAAACGCGTTGTCGCCTATGAAATCCTTTATCGCAGCAGCCATAAAAACGTATACGATTTGACACAAGACGGCGACGTGGCGACGGCGACGGTTGTAACGGATACCTTGGTACACTTTGGCTTGAAGTCGCTGACTGGCGACAAACCGGCTTTTATCAACTTCACCAAGAATTTGTTGCTGGAAGACGTGCCGACGCTCTTTTCTCCGGCGCAGCTGACCATTGAGATTTTAGAAGATGTCGAGGTGGACGACGCGCTTATCGACAAGTGCAAAGCGTTAAAAGAGAAGGGCTATATTATTGCGCTGGACGACTTTGTGGACAACAGGCATTTTGACGCCATTCTGCCCTATGTGGATATTATTAAGGTAGATTTTCTTATTTTAAGGTCTGAGGGCCGCAAGTACATTGCGGACAAATACAGAAACCGCAACATTGTGTTGCTCGCTGAAAAGGTCGAAACCGAGAAGGATTTTGAAGAGGCCAAACGTTTTGGCTACACGCTGTTTCAGGGGTTTTTCTTTGAAAAGCCGATGATTTGCGCCACTAAGGCCCCGGAGAGCAGCCACGTCAAGTACCTCGAAATCTTGAGAGAAACCATCGACGAAGAGGTGGATTTTAATAGAATTGCAGAAATCGTCAAGACCGACGTGGCGCTGACCTACAAGTTGTTGCGTATGATCAACTCCCCGGCTTTTGACACCATTAGTGAGGTCACCAGCATCAACCACGCTTTGGCGTTACTGGGGCTTAGGGAAATCCGAAAGTGGGCAACGCTGATTATGCTCAGAGAACTCAATGGGAGCAAACCGGAAGAAATTACCCGCGTATCGCTGACCCGAGCGCTCTTTTGTGAAAAGGCGGCGGATTGGTTCGGCCTTAAAGACCGCTATACTGAGGCGTTTATTCTGGGCTTGATGTCGCTAATCGACACGGTAATGGAAAGACCGCTATTTGAGATTCTGGACGATTTGCCGTTGAAGGACGATTTGAAAGATGCGCTGTTAGGTGTCGACAACCCATTTCACGACTTGCTCAGACTCGTCCATTATTATGAAAAGGGCAATTGGGACATGGTGATGAGCATCTGCGAGGCGCGCGATGTATCCTATGAAAAAGTAAACGATATGTACGCTGAAGCCATGCGCGCATCCATTCGTTTTGTGTCTTAAAAAAAAGTTTACATTCTGTTAGCACTCTGTTAAAACGAGTGCTAAAAAAATGTTGATTTTTTGTCCACTTTGTATTATCATGAATGGTGTGAGCGATAGCGCTCACCTAATTAGACTTTATATGGCATGGTATTCATGCACATCTTTTATTAAAACAATCATTGAGGAGGAAGCAAAATGTTAAGACCACTTGGAAAACGCGTGATTATCAAGAGGCTGGAAGCAGAAGAAAAGACAGCTAGCGGCATCGTGTTGCCGTCACAAGCAAAAGAAAAACCTCAAATGGCAGAAGTTGTTGCCGTCAGCAAAGAAGTTGAAGACATTAAAGTCGGCGACAAGGTCGTGTTTAAGAAGTATGTCGGAACAGAAGTTAAAATCGATGGTGAAGAAGTGACCATCTGTGAAATCGCAGATATTTTAGCAGTTGTCGAATAGGAGGCAGATACCATGGCAAAGGAACTTTTATACGGAGAAGATGTAAGAAAGAAACTCGAAGCAGGCGTCGATAAGCTTGCAAACACAGTTAAAGTGACATTGGGTCCTAAAGGGAGAAATGTCGTTCTCGATAAAAAATTCGGTTCGCCGCTAATCACAAACGACGGTGTGACCATCGCCAGAGAAATTGAGCTGGAAGACGCGTTTGAAAACATGGGCGCGCAGTTGGTAAAAGAAGTCGCTACAAAGACCAATGACGTCGCCGGTGACGGTACGACTACAGCGACGGTTCTCGCACAGGCGATTATCAGAGAAGGCGTTAAAAACGTCGCTGCCGGTGCCAACCCGATGATTCTCAAGACGGGTATCGAAAAGGCTGTTGAAAAAGCAGTGGAAGTGATTAAAAAAGAAAGCGTTTTAATTGAAGATAAAAAAGACATCGCCGACGTTGCATCGATTTCAGCGGCAGATAAAAAAATCGGCGAACTCATTTCAGAAGCGATGGATCGCGTCGGTAAAGACGGCGTTATCACTGTAGAGGAGTCGAAGACTTTCGGCACACAGCTCGAAGTGGTGGAAGGTATGGAATTCGACAGAGGGTTCGTATCACACTACATGGTCACTGACCCTGAGAAGATGGAAGCGGTTCTCGAAAACCCATACATCTTAATTACAGATAAGAAAATTACCAACATCCAAGAGATTTTGCCGATTCTCGAGCAAATGGTACAATCGGGTGGCAAGCTTTTAATCATCGCCGAGGACATTGAAGGCGAAGCGCTGACAACATTGGTGGTGAACAAACTCAGAGGGACATTTGACTGCATCGCTGTTAAAGCACCAGGTTTTGGTGACAGAAGAAAAGCAATGCTTCAAGACATCGCCATCTTAACCGGCGGTACACTGATTTCTGAAGAACTCGGCTACGAACTGAAGTCGACTACTGTAGACATGCTCGGTCGTGCGAAGTCGGTTAAAATCAATAAAGACAACACGACTGTTATCGACGGTATGGGCGACAAAGCTGTGATTCAAGAGCGCGTCGGCCAACTGAAGTCTCAAATTGAAGAAACGACTTCTGAGTTCGATAGAGAAAAGCTTCAAGAGCGCCTTGCAAAACTCGCAGGTGGCGTAGCGGTTATCCAAGTGGGTGCGGCGACAGAAGTGGAAATGAAAGAGAAAAAACTTAGAATAGAAGACGCTTTAAACGCGACGAGAGCTGCTGTAGAAGAGGGTATCGTTCCAGGTGGCGGCACAGCACTTGTGGCGGCAATCGGCGAAGTTAGCGCCCTTGTAGAGACGCTCGAAGGCGATGAGAAGACCGGTGCGCTTATTATCGCAAGAGCCCTTGAAGAGCCAGTGAGACAAATTGCCTTTAACGCAGGTCTCGAAGGGTCTGTCGTCGTAGAGCGCGTTAAAGCAGCTGAAAAAGGCATGGGCTTCGACGCATTAAACGGCGTTTATGTCAACATGATTGAAAAAGGGATTGTGGATCCGACTAAAGTAACCCGTTCAGCTCTTCAAAATGCGGCGTCTATCTCGGCGATGTTCTTAACGACAGAAGCCGGTGTCGTCGATGTGAAGTCTGAAGACGAACCGATGCCGCCAATGGGCGGTATGGGTGGCATGGGCGGCATGATGTAAGCCCACATCCTAACAACCAATTGAATCAATAAGGCCTATAAAGAGCCGCTCATCACTTGTGATGGGCGGCTTTATCATATTGAGCAACAAGAGTTGAGCCGAAAGCCTTTCCGCGACTGTTCAACGCGGAAAGGCGTCAGCGAAAATCGGTTAGTAGATGCCGGAGGCATTACGCATGTTGTTTTGGATGAAAGAAAACCGCTCGGCGCTTGGCGCGAGCGGTTTGATGCGTAATGGATTAGAGAGCGTCCACTGTCTTGCGAAGGAGTTTAAACACCACGCAGGAAATGAGGATTTCCGGTAGAATAAAGGAACCGTTGTACAGCACGGAGTACACAAAAGGGTTCATGCCTTCCGGTGCGTATTCGGCGAAGAAAATAACGCCTGATAAAAAGTGTCCCAGCAATCTGAGGAGCAGACCGACGGCGATGCCGATAAAGACGGTTCGATCGCTGCTGTTCTTATTGGCGATATACCCCATGGCGCCAATGCCGCCAAATGCCAATGGGTAGTCGAGTACGATGGACGCGACGTGAGCGGCATACGGGCTGATGATAAACTGCAGTGTGCCGTAGATAGCGCCTACGAAGATACCTTTTGTGCCGCCCCATCTGTAGGCGAAGATTAAAATAGGCACCATACTCGCCGCGGTTATTGAGCCGCCGTTGACCCACAGTGGGGTGGTTATTTTCAAAAAGCTCAAGATGGTGGCGATGGCAATCATCATTGCCCCTTCCACGAGCATTTTTGTACTGGATGAAGCTGTTTTATTCATGACAAACCTCCAAAGTAAATGATAGATTGAAGCATCTGTTGCCCCTCGGCCCGATTGTCCTTATCGTATGGACTTTCGGTTTTGAGCAGAGAGAAACTAAGAGACGTTCTCTCCTTTGTGGTTAAAAAAAACCATGTTCGCGGGCGAACATGGTGATAACTTCTAACGACACGCTTTCCTCCGCTGGCACTAACCAGTTCAGGTTCAAAGGGTTACGCTATTAAACGCTCTCAGCCGAAAGGCACCCCTAGGTGATGCTTATGCAATTATAGCCTTATTATAACATTGAACAGGCCCTTTGTAAACGGGTGCTGATGCGGATTTTAGCCGTTTGCGTATTGGAGTTTGTACAGGTCGTAATACATGCCTTCCCTTTCGAGGAGGTCTTGGTGTCTGCCGCGCTCTCTAATTTCGCCTTTGCTCATGACGATGATCTGATCGGCGTGCTGAATGGTGGATAGACGGTGGGCGACGATTAAGGTGCTGCGCCCTTTGATAATCTTCGTAATGGCGTCTTGTATCAACTGTTCTGTCTCGGTGTCGATGTTGGACGTCGCTTCGTCTAAAATCAAAACTTTCGGGTCAAAAGCCAGCGCTCTGGCAAAGGAGAGGAGCTGACGCTGGCCCGACGACAAGGTGCTGCCGCGTTCGGTAACCGGTTCGTCGTAGGTGCCGCCGAGCTTTGAAATAAAACCGTGGGCGTTGACGTACTTGGCGATTTCCTCGATGCGCGCTTGTTCAATGGCGTCGTTGTACAGGCGAATGTTGCTTTTGATGTCACCGGCAAACAGGAAGACATCTTGCAACACAATGCCTATTTTCGAGCGCAGTGCGGCGATGTCCCACTTGCGAATTTCGACGCCGTCGATGGTGATGCTGCCCTTTTGAATGTCGTAAAATCGGTTGAGCAAACTGATAATTGTCGTTTTGCCGGAGCCGGTGGCCCCGACTAAGGCGACGCTTTCACCGGGCTTCAGTTCAAAACTGACGCCCTTGAGCACGTAGTCGTCCTCGGTTTGTGGCGACGCGTCATAGCTGAACCACACGTCTTTGAAGACGATGTGGCCTTTAAATGCCCCTTCTTCGCCGACATACGGCGTCTGAGGGTTTTGAATCACAGACGTTTCGTCGAGAAGTAGGAAGATGCGCTCGGCGCTGGCCATGGACGACTGAAAGATGTTGAACTTTTCGCTGAGGTCCATAATTGGTCTGAAAAATTGCTGGGTGTAGCTGATAAACGCCACGATAACGCCCAGTTCGACGACGCCGCGTATGGCACTCGAGCCGCCGAACCAAAGGAGCAATGCCAAGGACACGGAGTAGGCGAGGTTCATAGACGGTCTAAACACCGCGTAGACTTTGGTCTCTTGAATAGAGCTCTTTAAGAAGTCGGCGTTAATGGTGTCGAAGTCGTCGTAGACTTGTTTTTCCTGATTGAAAATCTGTATAATCTTCATGCCGCTGATGTTTTCGGATAAAACGGCGTTAATACGCGCCAGTTTGACCTTGACTTCACGCTGTACATTTCGCGCCTTGACTCTGAACACAGAGGCGGCGAAGATGACAAACGGCATGGTTGCAAGACAGATGAGGGTGAGCTTCCAGTTGATAAGCAACATGACCACCACGGTGCCGCCCAGTAGGAGGAAGTCCTTGAGTGAGGTGACGAGGACGTTTGTAAACATCTCGTTGATGTTGTTCATATCGTTGGACACCCGTGTGACGAGACGCCCGATGGGGTTCTTGTCAAAGAAACTCAAACTCATGGATTCAATGTGGGCAAACAGCTCTTCGCGCATGGTGTAGACCACCTTTTGGCTCGCGTAGTTGAGCAGGTACGTGTGGGCGAAGGTGAACACAAAGTTGAGAATTAAGATGCCGAACAGGGTGACGGCGATTTTGAGAATCTGCGCTTTGTTAAACGCTTTCATCGCCTCTACATCGGCGGCACTGAGGGGCTGTACGTCGTACGCAGTGCCTGAAACATTCACGGTGTCGCCGCGCACTGTAAAGGCGGGACTGTCCTTGGCGGTCTCTTTCGTAAGCCCTTCTATTAAATAGTAGCTGTCGTCTTGATGAAACAAGATGCTTTCTGTTTCTTCGGGCAAATCGTTTAGCAGGTTCTGCTTCAGCGTCGGGTAGGCAATGGTGCCGTCTGACGCCAAATACACCGACTGGTGTTTGGGGGCGATATAGTCGTCAATGGCCACTTTGGTGACATAGGGCACTGACAAATCGACACCGGTGATAAACAACATGAGCGCGATACTCACAACCAGCGGCAGCCAGTGGGGCTTGGCGTAATTAAAAAGGCGCGCCATGATTTTGCCGTCGTAACTCTTTTGTATTTCTTTTTCTTGGCTGGACATCACATCACTCCTTTGAAAGTTTCTCTTCGAGCAGTTGCTTTTGGTACAGGTCGGCATAGAGGCCGCCTAGGGCCAAGAGTACGTCGTGGTTGCCGCGTTCGGCAATGGCGCCGTCTTCCAGTACGATGATTTCGTCGGCGTGTTGAATCGTCGACAGACGGTGGGCGATGAGTATCGTCGTCGTCTCTTTAGACGTCTCTTTAAGATGGGAGAGAATGCTCTCCTCTGTCTTGGTGTCGACAGCCGAAAGGGCGTCATCCAGTATGAGGATTTCCGGTTTTTTAGAAAGGGCCCTTGCAATAGAGACGCGCTGCTTCTGGCCACCTGACATATTGACGCCGCGCTCGCCGAGCTCGGTATCAAACGCCTTTGGAAAACTCATGATCTCGCCGTAGACACCGGCGGTTTTCGTCGCTTCAGTGACCACGTCGTCGCTCGTTTCAAAATCCCCAAATTTGAGGTTGTAACGTATGCTCTTAGAAAAGAGGAAGTTGTCTTGAGGGACGTACCCCGTCATTTGACGAACGGTTCGAATCGGAACCTCGTTGATGTCTTTGCCGCCGATGTAGACGGTGCCCATAGGCACTTCGTACAGTCTTAAGAGCAAGTTCACCAAAGTGGTTTTGCCGCTACCTGTTTTGCCGACGACGGCGAGGGTTTTGCCTTTTTCCAGCTTGAAAGAGATGTCTTTTAACACGGGCTGTTCGGTTCCCGGGTACTGGAACGTGAGTGCTTTCATCTCGATCTCGGGCTCCGGTTCAAACGCGGCGTTAAACGCATCGAGACAATCGAGGTCGATGAGTTCAGGCGGCGTGTCGAGGATGTTGTTGATCCGCTTGAGGGAAACAAACCCCCGCTGCATGTTGTGGTACACGAAGCCGATGGCCATCATCGGCCAAGACAGCATGCCGATGTAAGACAAGAAGGCGACCAGATCGCCGATGCTGATGGCGCCGTCGATGACGAGGCGACCGCCGTAAACCATGGCCACTAAGGTGCTTAAAAGCGCAATGAAGCCCACCATAGGCTGTACGAAACCGTAGAGCTTGACGAGGCGCATGTTTTTATCGAAGTTGTCTTGATTTTTTTCATTGAAATGTCGAAGGGCTTGTTTTTCTTGTACGAAAGATTTGATGATGCGAATGCCGGAGAATGTCTCCTGTGCGTTGTCCGTCAGATCTGAAAAAGCCTCTTGGACGTGCTGGAACCGCTCGCGAACAAATTTGCCCATATAGATGATGAAAAAGGCGATGAGCGGCAGTGGGATAAGCGCGACAAATGTCAGCTCGAGGTTGATGCGACGCGCCATAACGGCTATGGTCATAACGCCTAGGAAGAAGGCGTCCACCATCATGATGATGCCGGGGCCGAAGGCGTTGCGCACAGACGTGATGTCGTTGGTGCAGTGCGCCATGAGATCGCCGGTTTTGTGATGGTTAAAGTAGTTGAGACTCATTTTTTCAAGATGCGCAAAGACTTTGTTGCGCAGCCAGTATTCGAGTTTTTTAGAGGCGGTGATGATGGTCATCCGCCAACCGAATCGTCCGATGGCAACGCCGCCGGCGATGGCTAAAATGTAGACGATATAGCGGGGAATGTCGCCCTGCTGTAAACTGCCTGTGCTGAGTGCGTCTGTAAACGCACCGATGACAAGCGGTGTGAACAGCTGCAGGCCGTCGATGGCGATTAAGAGTAAAACGCCGAAGACGTATGCCGGCCAATAGCGCCTGATAAAGGATTTAATGTGTTTCAATGTCTCCATATAAATTGCCTCACCTCTCTCTTTTTAACGAAACTCTTTAGGGACACGGTGTACTTATTCTATCATAAAATCCCCTGTTTTCAAAAAGAAATTTTACTAAAAATTAATAGGCATTACCTTTTATATTTTACCACTTTTATTGACAAGAAACCGCAAACGTGGTATTTTAGTTTTTAACATTAAAAGAATACGGACTCATATAAATCCAAATGAATGGCTTGGATGTCTCTACGCGGTTGCCCTATAAATCGCACTATGAGTTGTTTTTCACTCGGCTTTTTTGGCGAAGTGTGAAGCAACTCACAGTGTGGGTTGCTTTTTTATTTTGACAACAAGATTTGAGCCGAAAGCCTTACCGCGAATGTTCAGCGCGGAAAGGCGTCAGCGAAAATCGGTTAGTGATGCCGAAGGCATTACTAATGTTGTTGAGCAACAAGCGTTGAGACGAAAGCCTTATCCAACACAGTTGTTTTGATGCGCTGAAGCGGGGTAAAAGCGAAAGCACATGGGCATTGGTATTTGTATTTGTATGGAGCCTGGCGAAATACGAGGCGTTATGCAGCTGATTTCACCGAATTCTATCCTTATTATATAGTAGGGACACTCAAGTAGGAATGGTCATTAAGAGGAGGTTTTTTTGTAATGGAAGACAAGTTGGTTAAAGAAGGTTTGACGTATGACGATGTGCTGTTGGTACCGCAAAAATCAGAGGTGCTCCCCAATCAGGTAGTCCTCAAGACGCGGGTCACGAAAAAAATCGGCCTCAACATTCCTATTATCAGTGCAGGTATGGACACCGTAACAGAATCAAAACTCGCTATCGCCATTGCCAGAGAAGGCGGTCTCGGCATTATCCACAAAAACATGAGCATCGAGCAACAGGCGCTGGAAGTCGACAAGGTCAAGCGCTGTGAACACGGCGTTATCGTCGATCCGTTCTCGCTTTCGGCAGAACACTTTGTGAAAGACGCTGAAGCGCTTATGGCACGTTACAGAATCTCTGGTGTCCCTATTGTGGATTCAGAGGGCATTCTCGTGGGCATTATCACCAACCGCGACATCCGCTTCGAGCCGGATATGGAAGCGCCGATTCGCGACGTTATGACAAAGGACAACCTCGTCACCGCTCCGGCGAACATTACGCTGGAAGAAGCCGGTGTGATTTTGAGAAAGCACAAAATCGAGAAGTTGCCGTTGGTAGACGACAAAGGCTATTTAAAAGGGTTAATTACCATTAAGGATATTGAAAAGCAAGTGAAGTACCCGAACCGTGCGACAGATTCGAGAGGTCGCCTCCTCGCCGGTGCCGCAGTGGGCATCGGTTCCGACATGCTCGATCGCGTAGACGCCCTTTACAAAGCGGGTGTGGACGTTATTGCACTGGATTCGGCTCACGGCCACAGCATGAACGTTATCAACGCTGTTAAGACCATTAAAGAAAACTACCCGGATTTAGACGTTATCGCAGGGAATGTGGCGACGGCAGAAGCCACTGTGGACTTGATTAAAGCCGGTGCCGACTGCGTCAAGGTGGGCATTGGCCCGGGATCGATTTGTACGACGCGCGTTGTGGCGGGTATCGGGGTACCGCAGATTACGGCGGTTTACGACTGTGCCAAAGCGGCGGCGCCTTACGGTGTGCCGGTGATTGCAGACGGCGGCATCAAGTACTCCGGCGATATTCCTAAAGCCATTGCAGCAGGTGCCGACCTCGTTATGCTCGGTTCGCTCTTTGCCGGCACTGAGGAAAGTCCCGGTGAAATTGTGATGTATCAGGGTAGAAGCTTTAAGATGTACCGCGGCATGGGCTCTACAGGTGCCATGAAGGCGGGTTCTAAAGACCGTTACTTCCAAAACGATACGAAAAAGTTTGTCCCTGAGGGCGTCGAAGGTCGCGTGCCGTACAGAGGCTATTTAAAAGACATTATCTATCAGTTGCTAGGTGGCCTCAGAGCCGGTATGGGCTATTGTGGAACCCATACGATTGAAGCGCTTAAAGCAGAGGGCCGCTTTATTCGCATTACTGGTGCGGGTCTCAGAGAGTCGCATCCACACGATATTTCTATTACGAAAGAGCCGCCTAACTACAGTATTTCCAGCTCGGAAAAGTAATCGACAATTTAACGGCTCGCGCCGTTTACATTAGATAAATGGAGGAAATTTTTCAGATGAACAATGAGTTAGTGATGATTGTCGATTTTGGCGGTCAATACAATCAGTTAATTGCAAGACGCGTTAGAGAATCCGGTGTGTACAGTGAAGTGGTCTCTTGGCGCAATGCGCTGGAGAAGGTTAAGGAAAAGCAGCCGATGGGGATTATTTTCACCGGCGGTCCCAATTCTGTGTACGCTGAGAACGCACCGAGTTTAGACGCTGAAATATTTGAGCTGGGTATACCCGTATTGGGCATTTGCTACGGTATGCAGCTTATGGCACACACGCTCGGTGGCAAGGTCGCCCGTGCCAGCCAAAAGGAATACGGCAAAATCAAGGTTCAACTCGATGCGTCGTCGCACCTTTTCGACGGCATCGAAAGTGGCGATCAATGCTGGATGAGCCATTTCGACTACGTGGCAGGTGCACCAGAAGGGTTTAAGATTACTGCGCATACGGACAGCTGTCCTGTGGCGGCCATGCAGGACGACGCGCGCAGATTGTACGCGGTGCAATTCCACGCCGAAGTTGAACACACGCCGTTTGGCCGTCAGTTGATTAAAAACTTCTTATACGAAGTGTGCGGCTGCAAAGGCGACTGGGATATGGGTGATTTTGCGGAGCAAATGATTCAGTCGATTAAAGAGAGCGTCGGCGATAAGAAGGTGCTGTGTGCACTTTCCGGCGGCGTGGACTCGTCTGTTGCGGCAACGATGGTACACAAGGCTATCGGCGACCAGTTGACATGCATTTTCGTCGACCACGGTCTTTTGAGAAAGAACGAAGGCGACGAGGTGGAAAAGGTGTTTGCTGACGATTTCCATATGAACTTTATCCGCGTCGACGCTAAAGAGCGTTTTATGAGCCGTCTCGCAGGTGTCTCAGATCCTGAGAAGAAGCGTAAGATTATCGGCGAAGAGTTTATCCGCGTCTTTGAAGAAGAGGCGGGCAAGCTGAAAGATATCGAGTACCTCGTGCAGGGGACGGTGTATCCGGATGTTATTGAAAGCGGTACCGACACGGCTGAGGTGATTAAGTCGCACCACAACGTCGGTGGTTTGCCTGAAGATATGCAGTTCGAGTTAATTGAGCCGCTGAGAGATTTGTTTAAGGACGAAGTGCGTCGCGTGGGCGAGGAAATTGGCGTTCCGGGGCACATCGTTTGGCGTCAGCCGTTCCCAGGACCGGGTCTCGCTATCCGCGTCATGGGTGAGATTACGGAAGAGGCACTGCACCTCGTGCGCGAATCCGATGCGATTTTACGCGAGGAAGTGGCCAAGGCCGGTCTTGAAAGAGATATCTGGCAATACTTTACGGTGCTCCCGAATGTGACGTCTGTGGGCGTTATGGGTGATGAGAGAACGTACTGTCACGCCATCGGGATTCGCGCGGTGACGTCTATCGACGGGATGACGTCGGACTGGGCGAGAATTCCTTATGAAGTGCTGGATAAGATTTCTTCGAGAATCGTCAATGAAGTGGAAGGGGTTAATAGAATCCTTTATGATGTGACGAGTAAGCCGCCTAGTACGATCGAGTGGGAGTAACAAAATCAACCCCGCAAACCCTTGAATTTACTGGGTTTGTGGGGTTTTCTGATATTGCGTGACTGACAATTGACTGACAAATAAATACGAGTATTTGGCCTAAATACAGGGTTTACGAGCCAATTAGTGAGATTATTGGTTAGTAAATGACCACATTTTGCTCTAAGGTAAAGCACTTTACTGGTAAAGATGAGATTACGAGTTCAATTCTTGTTGGATATTGTAAGAGAAACTTCATTTGAAGTTTCTCTTTTGTCAATTTAATACTATATGATATAATATCTTTGGAGAATAAAGGAGAATATTATGGGTATTAGAACAGAATTAATTAGCCGCACATCAGATGACCATCAAGGTTATGGTGCTGGTGGTGGAGATACAGAGAGACTAGAGTATAAATGTCCATGTGGGCAAGGGAAAGTCATCGAAGAGCATGATAATATTCCTGGGTTTAGAGATCATTCCTTGTACTTACATTGCAAACCCTGTCGTTTGAAGTATGAGTTCGACACTTCAAAAGGTACACGTAGGTGGGAGATGGTTGTGAAAAAAGAATATGATACAATTAAACTGGATTTGTTTGATAATGCTCTAGATTCTTTTGTTGTTGCTATAGATTCATTTAATCGAGGAACGCTATATCCAAAATACTATAAAATTTCAATAAAAGAGATGTTTTCGGCATTTGAGTTACTACTTAAAGATATATTGAGTCACGAGCATCCTTCATTGATTTATTCGAAGGTGGAAGACTACGCAGAACCAATCGGTAAACGACATAGCGTTAATTTCGAAACATTACTATTGAGACTTGAAAAGTTAGCAGATTTTAAGATTGAAGAGAATCACAAGAGATATATTAACAGACTCAGAGAACTACGTAACCTAGGAATGCATTCGTCATTTGAAGTTAATAGGTTCAATGCTGCAGATATTATAAGTAAAGTAGTGCCAATATTTATGAACCTGTACAGGAGGTTCTATGGTGAAAATCATGAGAAGAAATTATCAGATTTGCTGGGGGTTGAAATATTTAACTCTTATATCAGCGAGCAAACAGCTCTAAACGCTTTGATAAACGATGCAAAAAAGCGATTTGAAGATGATGGTCATAAAATAATCACATTTGAAGGAGTTACAGTTAAGTGCAATACTTGTAACTCAGAATACATAGTTCATGAAGGTGAGAACATAAAGTGTTATTGTTGTCACGAAGAGTTCAGAGATTTCTACTATTATGCAACTTATATAAAACTTGATGCAGAATTAAATAGTGAAGAGTTATATTCATGTCCTGACTGTGATTGTTGGTCACTAGCACTCTATGAACCTTATGACTATTACTTATGTCTATCTTGTGGTCATATAGTTGATAGAGTTACATGTGATGGTTGCGCTCTAGAGTACCCTCGTTCCGAAGTGGATGATGAGACAGACTACTTAGGTGAAACAGCTCCTGATCATTATGTATATATTTGCTATGACTGCAAACATCCATATGATGATTTTTATTAAAGGATATGTGTTGTGTGAAATGATGAACTATTAACTTAAGTAGGAAGATTATGTGGGTTGCGAAGTACCATATTTCTGCGACTTATTTTTATCCATCAGTAGTACGGGGGAAGGGAGAATAAGTATATGGATTCTAAGGAAATCACAAAACTTTTTGATGAAAAAAAATACGAAGATGTCTTAAAGATGATTCGCAATGAAGATTCAAATCATCCTTGGTTAGAGTTTATTAAAGGACTTGTGTACGAACAAGAAGACTTCAAAGGGCATTCTTTATTGAAGTCTGCAAAAATCTACGAGCAAGGAATATCGAGAGAAGATTCGGTGTTTCAGTCATATTTGTTTAGAGCTTATCAGCTTCTTAATATGAATCAAGATGATAGTAGGCGAAAAGCTGTGGAAGTATTGAAGAAGGGGAGCTTAAAGCATCCTGAAAGTAGTGGAATAGCCCGTCTTCTTTTACAAAATACTGATGATGATGACCTCGAAACAGTATTTGATATGTACATCGATTTAGAGCAACTAAAATCACTTGAATATGTGCTTCCAACTCTGATATATAGAGCCTTTAGCAGTGGCATTACAGATATATTTGTAAAACTAAGTGATTCTGATTTCATTCTTAAATATTTGATTGGAGAGGAGTTCGAGATTTCACTAATGGCAGCGTTTGCATTATATGATAGCAATAAACTAAGTGATGCGCGTTCGATCTTTACGCATATTATTACATATGCCAAGAATACGGAAGTAAAGGGGTTGGCTAGTTTGGGTAGGGTGCTAGTTTCAACAAAAGAAGATAAAGTAGAAAAGACTATATCATTTATCCGGAAATTACCTATTTCGTTCAATATTGAGCCACTTTACTATAATAGTCATCATAATGAGTTTATGATTGGGTTTGATGAGTATATTGACATATTATTGGGCGATGTCTATAACTCAGTATCTGAGAATATTGAAGCTGTTGCGATTCTAAGAGGTATAAAGGGTGACAGAAAGTATCAAAATGGGCAAAAAGGCTTCATTGCCGACTTGAAGTATGCATTGAAACACGGAGTGAATAATTCGGATTATTATTATACGTTATCGTGGTCATATTATTTGGATAGCAAGTATTATGAAGCAGTTAAATGTGGTATAGAGTATATTGTGAATACAGAGGGCGAAGGTAGAAATCCTGTACTGAGTTTAGAGGATTGTGACAAGGATACTCTTGACAAAATTGAGAAGTATGTTTTGAAGAACGAAGGAAAGTTCTGGAGGATAAAAGGAAAGTATTTTAGTGAAGTGTTGTGTCTTGTCATTGAGGCCTTGCATAAAAAAAAGAACTATACAAGAGTTGTTGAAATTGCGAATATGTATAAATTTGAGCAACTAAGAGATTGCGCATGTTTTGAGATAGCATATGCATATAGAAATAATGGACAAAATGACAAAGCTAAAAACTTTTATCATCATATTTCTAAGGATTTAGAGACTTCTTCGTCTGCTGTGCTGAATAACTTAGCGTATATATATCTTGAGGAAAAGAATTTCACAAAGGCTGTTAAGCTCATGGAAGGTGCGGTTGAAATATCAAATAATGATGATGAGTATGTTAGAAAACTTGTTCAAATAAATGACGATTATAAGCAGTATCAAGATGAAATGAAAGATGACCTATTAGCCATGGAGAAGTTGAAAATAGAAAATGTGTGGGTCTTAAAAATACTTATGAATTTCTTTTCGCATATGAATGATGATGGATTTATAGAATGTCCGTATAGATTATTACCTGCATACATGAAGTTGGATACAACAAAGGCGTCTGATATGATTGACTCATTTATAGCAAAGAAGTACGTCAAAAAAGCAAGTCATAGTGACCATAAGATTAATACTAATTCTACAGTATACAAAGTGAATAAGTTGGTTTCAGATGAGCTAGAAAGGATTTTTACTGAAGGCGAGAAATTATCTAATCTGATTGAGCGATTCGATAATGTTAATATGAGCGTTTTTGAGAAGTATAACTATAGTGATGAATTAAGGGCTTCAGTTCAGAACATTAAAGACAACAAGCTAAGGGATATGATTGAAAGGGACGTTGAAGAAAATTTTCTTGCACTTATCACAAAGTCATATAAGATGGCACTTGTGTTAAGTGGAAGTATTATTGAGTCTATTTTATTATACTCACTAAAAGACCAAGGAATAACTTCATATGAGTTTGATAGCGGGAATAAGAAGAAAAGAATCCAGCTAAAAAACATGTCACTCAATGAGTTGTTGATTGTTGGAGATAAAGAAAAACTATTTTCACATGAAATTTTAAGACATTCTGATGCTGTTAGGGGCTATCGTAATTTGATTCATCCTAGTGTGGAAATTAGAAAGAGTGCTGATGCGCCAATTGTAACGGACTATAATGCAGAGTTAGCATGGAAAGTTACGCTTAAAGTGGTACTTGAGGTATTATAAGGGAATGCTAAATATACGTTCACTAGCGTTGCATAAAACTTAATCAATAGCAAAAGAATAATAAATAACAATAAATAACAATAATGTCTATTAAGGGGTTTAAAATCAATAAAAAAATCCTTATACTAGATTCATGGAGCACACATAGACGGTCTCGCACAAATCTAATACAAGGAACACAACATCTATATTATATGAAACTTAAGACCATTGGTAAAGTACTTGAACCCCTAAATTCAAAAAAGTTAAAAATATCATCAAAACGAATAACTGTGATGCTTATGCCAAGAAGTTAACGACTCAAAACCTAATCAAACTCTTTGTCACCGCAAACCTGAAAGAACATGATGGCCTCAGAGCCATCTCAACGGATCTGCTGTTTGATGACAATTATCAGAGGTATCTTAAACTAGATTCTATAAGCCCTTCTCAGCTCTATAGACGACTGTCAACTCTCGATACATCTGTGCTCCAGAACATCTTCACGCATCTGGTGTCACAGCTTCACGGGCAGTTTGAAAGCGTCCAGTTGAATGGAGATATATTGGCACTGAATATTGTTGATGCCAGCGTTATCACAAGAGCCCTAACGGGCATGGCGTGGTCGAAGTACCAAAAAACAAAAGCGGGTGTCAAATTACATCTCGGCCTTCGCTATTATGGTGAAAACGCACTTTATCCAAGTAAAGCCACTGTCACTGGCGCAAAAGAACATGAGTGAGTGAAATGCTCAGTGTGACGGATTTTACACCAGGCGTCATCAATGTTTATGACAGAGGCTATGTGGATTACAATCGCCTAGATCAAATCCACGAAGCTGGTGGTTGTTTTGTCGTTCGCATGAAAAGCAACTCTGTGACATGGGTGAATACGCGCTATGATAATCCAAAGGGCGTTCTTTACGCATCAAAAGGCCCTATGGGTTCAGGCAGCAAAAAGACCAAGCATGAATACCACTATATTCAGCAAGCAGATGATGACGGAACTATTTATCACTTTTTGACAAACGTCCCTGACCTTGAAACCGACACAGGGCTCTGTTTTGAAGACGTCTGCAATATCTATAAACTCAGGTGGAAAATTGAACTCTTTTTCAAATGGCTTAAACAGCATTCTAAAGTCAAGCATTTCTTTGCGACAGATGAAGTGGGCGCGGTAAACCAAATTTACCTTTCGCTCATTCTCTACTGTCTACTCGCTCTGTTTAAGCAAAACCTGAGAACAGACGCACCACTAAACAAGATCAGGGTTGCTATAAGAGCAAGTCTTTACAGTACTTTTGAAAGTTTCAAACGAAAGATTATGAGGCTCAATCCTTTTTAGATTAATCTATCCATATGTGGCTCCCATCACTGTGCAACGAGACTGTCTGATTAGAGTCAGCTTTGTTTCATTAGTAGAATCGACAGGGTTACATTTTTATCCCTATAAAGCGTAATATGGATTTGCTCTAGATTTGTAGTTGAGTTTATGCAACGCTAGTGAACTACTTGGTGATATTCGAGAACTTTTTCCTAACAAGGCAATAGATTTGTTTGAGAGCATTGAATTACTTCAAACAGTCTTAAATGACACGATTAAAGAAATTAGCGATAAGACTTCCGAAAAAGTTTTAGAAAGAAAATTCAACGATTTAAACAAATTAACTAAAATAGCTGAAGCGTTAAGTGGTCATGAGGATAAGTTGATTCAAATATTATCTGTTCTTGAAATTGAATCAAATGAGGATTTTGAAAGTGTAGACGAAATTGAAGAAAAACGTGGATTGCCAAATTATGATGAATATCTTGTGGATAGTAAAGTTGAGCACACGTTGTATGAAAATTTCACCCATATCCGGCCCTATGGTTTTAAAATAAGCGATAATAAAATCATTGAGGCCAAGACTTGGCAAGAAATGTTGATTAGAACATGTGAGTTATTAATTGCGATTGACAAGGATAAGTTTTTGGCTTTTGAACATAACAAAAGCATGAATGGTAAGAAGAACAAGTATTTTTCAAAAAATGAATCTATGCTAAGAAAGCCTGGTTCAATTAGTAACGAAATGTTTATTGAGTTAAATCAAAGTAGCAACTCTATTAGAAATTTTATAGTGAAATTGCTTAAAGAATACGATTTTAAAGTAGGGGACTATAAGGTTTATTATAGAGCTGATTATACCAATCTTAAATAGTGAGGATGTGGATTTATGGCAGAAATTAAATATGAAATCAAAATTTTATAGGTGCTAGAGATTTCGAACTCCCAGAACTGAAATTACTGGTTGATGCTGTTCAATCGTCAAGGTTTATAACACATAAAAAAAGTGAGGAACTCATCGGAAAACTGGAAAAGCTTACAAGTGTCCATGAAGCTAAGGAACTACACCAGCATGTTGTTATTGTTGATCAAATAAAAGCTGCTAATGAAAACATTTATTACAATGTGGATGAGATTAACAAGGCCATCCAAAAAAACAAACAAATCAGGTTTAAGTATTTTATGTACAACTTGGACAAAGAAGTTGAGTATCGTAGAAATGGAGACTGGTATTACGCTAGTCCCTATGCCTTTACATGGGATGATGACAATTATTACATGATAGCATATTACGAAAAGTATGAGGATATAAGCAACTTCCGCGTCGATCGAATGACTTCAATTGAATCGTTGATGCAGATAGAATCTTCACAGGTGATCAGGAGGATTTCAATGTCGCTGAGTATTCCCAAAAGATGTTTAGTGGGGACACAGAAAGAGTCAAGTTGCAGGTTGACAATGCACTAATTAATGTGGTTATAGATCGATTTGGAGAGGATGTTGAAATAGAAAAAAATGACGTAGGAACCTTTAGTATTGAGGTTGATGTTGTTGTGACACCTACTTTTTTAAGTTGGCTGTTTATGTTTGGGAATAAGGTGAGAATTGTTGAGCCTATAGAAATAAAAGATCAATTTGCGATGTGTGTGAAAGAGGTTTTAGAGACCTATGGTTGATTGCTGAGCTAAAAAAAGATTGGCAGAAGGTTGTTTAAAGGGGGATGCATTATGCAATTGGCATACTGGTTCAATAAAAACAATGAATATGTAGTAGTAAATGCCGCAGATTGCGATAAGGCATCTAGTCATAGTTATTATTGCTTAGGTTGCAAGACTCCTGTACAAGTATATGGTGATGGCATTCAGACCAAACATTTTAGACATAAAAAGGGGACCTACAGCAAAGAATGTGAGCACTATGCCGGTGCTGAACAGATAATCAAAAACACTGCTTATGACGGTAAAAAAAGTACATTATTCTTAGTTTCGAGTTTTGATCATTACAGATTGGCAATTGGATTGCCAAATATTAGCGAAACTGTGTTGATTGAAGCTGAAAATGAAGACCTTAGAATTAACATAAAAACGGGATTGAATTCAGAGTTTGATATCCAGGTGTCAAGAAGATACTTCAGTCCGTCGTGCTATCATTATGTTTACTTAGACTATTTGCGTGATCAATATGCTGTTTCATTTAATCTTGAAAGAGTACCACCTGAAATTATAAATAAGTGGACGGATACAATTTCAGGCGTTCGAAAAGAGGGCGTCATATTTAAAAAGTCTGATTTTGCTTGTGAAAAAGTGTCAACTAAAGATGGTGTTTATACGGGAGAATCATATCTGTTTTTGACGGCAAAATCATTGGACCATAAATCGATACTTGGTGCTGATTTTAAAATGGTCCAAGAAATGAAATTTACAAACTCCAGTTTCTTAAAATATGAAGTTTTTGAAGTGACTATACATGAAAAAACAAGTGATGTCGAGCTGTTTTTTGAAACTTTTGGATTAAAAGTACAGGAAGCCCAAAAGCGGCAAATGGTTTTATGGCCACCAACTATAGAAGAAGAGGAAAGTCTATTGTTGAATGATTCAAGTGAGATCTTTTTACTTTATAATTCAGAGGAGATTGTATCAATCCCATTTGATCAGAATGTTGAAATAATGCCATTGCAAAATGGAATGACTTTCAAAGTAGATGAAGAACGTTTTCAGTTAATCGAACAAGTTCATATGGACCCAGAGGTTCTTCAATCATACAATAGTAAGATAACAAAGGAACTTGACAGAAAGTGCTTTATTAAGAAGTTTAAGTCGAATTTATTGATGGGCTTTCGGATTGAAAAAGAACAATTAACTGAACACAGTACTTTAGGTGTAGATCGAATTGAATATTTGATTGGCACGGATGTCGTAGCAGTATACGTAAAAAATGATAACAGAACAAAAAGAACACTTGATAAAGATCAAGATATGACATTATTGAGAACCATAAAACGAATCAAAGGCAAACCGATTGCAATTTCTTCTAAAACATTGTGGTCAATATATGTACTCGAAAAATACGAGGAAACTTACAAATACTTAAGGTTATTAGTATCAATGGATAAAATGACGGATACTTTATCTAAATATATCGAGAAAATCGCAAAAGGAGAAAATCATGGCTAAAATACTGTCCCTTTGTTTAACGACACAATTGATGAGTGAAAATTATGAAGGTAATAACTATAAAACCGTTTTGTTTCGATTGAAGGATGTTGAAAAGGATGCTTTTGTTGATTATCAAAGAACGAACGATTTTGATGACGGTTATCAAGAAGATACAGGTTATAAATATCCATATACAGATTATAGAAACCATGTAATAAATGAACTTAAAATATGGGAGTGGGATCCTTTTGATAAGATTTGGGCGGTTAAAACGAATAGAGTTTTTTATGAGCTAATAAGAGATTATTCATTAGACCATTTAGATAGAATGGGAAAGATTAAGGCTTTAAAAGACGGCGTGTTCATTGAAAAGTATGATTATAAGCCTTGCCTGCTTGTTTTAGAAGAAACTGAAGAAGAATATTTTGTGATGTATGCTGACTCTAGTATTCTTAAAAAGAAAGGATCTATTCATAAGTTAGATCAAAGTGTTACGCATTTGAATGGCTATTATCTGTTAAAAAATGATTTTTTCAGCACAGATAATGTGAAGGTATTAGATGAAAATGGAGTCAGATTTCCGGGGAGGATGGTCTATAAATTTTTAAGTTTGTATGAACCGGATGATAGAATCGATGTACTAACTTTTGAGGAGAAGCTAGGCCTTTTTGTTCAATCCCAAGTAAAGGCACTTAGCCTGTCTAAAGCAGAAAGAAGGAATACTAAGCATTGGTTGGACATGGTACTTAGTGAACCTTTGGATATAGAAAAGTTCTTTGTAGAGAATGGCTGGTCGATAGAGAACATAGAGGAAGCCATAGAATCAATTAAAAAACAGATTGATGAAGTATTTGTTGATGAAAATTTAAGAATGAGTATCTGTCAAGGGTTGATAAGGAACTCAAATAGTATAGTTACGCATTTAAAGCATAAAATTGAAGAAGATTACTTAACACACCACAAAAAAGAAGTTGATAAAAGAAATAGAGGATTGGCAATAATTGACGAGGAAATCAATAAAAGGCAGAATAAAAAAAATGCGATAGACGCACAAATCACGGATATGGAAACCAAGCTTGAGAACTTAATTGAAAGAACGGAAACACTTAATGAAATTGATTCAAAATTATCAGATAAGGTTAGAGAAAAAATTAGTAAAGCAAATAGTGACGTGGTCGAATTTTTGTCTCAATACGCAATGGTAAGTAATCAGCCCAAAGAACATTCGATTATGAATGGCGCTAGGTCTATCAGTACATCTGCTGGAAAGTTAGATGCAGAAGAATCATATTCAATTGATAGTACTACTGAAATGGTTGATGTTCTTAAGAGTAATCTGGATTCCATTGGTATTGACAAGGAGTTAAGCTATTCGCTATCAAGCTATATTCTTTGTAGCATTAAACAGGGGATGAGTTTGAGTTTTGTGGGGAAATACAGCAAATTGTTATTTGATTGTGTTTCTAAATCTCTTGCAGGCCGTTTAGGAACTTTGCTTTATATTAATTCAGTGGATACGTCAAAGGATGAGCTCATGGAATCTGTAATTGAGACAGATGAGATCTTTGTTGGCATTGCTGATTTGCTTCAAAAGAATTCAAATTTGGCTATGGAAATATTGAGTGATCAATTAAATAAGCAAATTGTTTTCATAACCTTATTGCCAGAGTCATTGTCACTAATGGATGATTCTATCTTCAATTTTGTAAACTTTGTTTATACTGATTGGATTTTTGACAATCCTAATGTAGATTTGGAGTGCATTGAAGCAAGTGTGTTTGCAAACCTTAATAGCATTGATATTGAAGAAGACAGAAGAACGATGAAAAAAGTTAAAGATACACTTAATAGTCATAAGCAACAGCTCTTCAAATCAAAACTCCATTTTTTACAAAAATCCAAACTAATTACTTTGCTAAACCAATTGAATAATGAGGATTCTTTATTCGCCTGGATCTTTTTTGAGTTGTTACCGAGCATGAAGCAAAATGGTCATGATTATGATGAATCAATCAGTAATCTGGATCTTTCGGATAAACATAGACGCTTTCTAGAAGAAAATATTTGGTGATGTTATGGGAAATACGGAGTACAAGCTTTTAAACGAGATTTCTAATTATTTTGACCTACGGAGATATGCTGATGAATCGGAAGAATCATTTGTCAATAGGTTACTATATTCAGCTGTTGGTGAAACATTACTAGTATCTACTCTTAAAAAAAGCCCACAGCAGCCGATCGAGGGTGTAAGTAAAACCTATATTACTTTAAGGAATTCAAAGCATTTGGAGTCATTATGGATGGCTTTTCCCTCATTTAAAAATTACTTCGGTGACACAAGCGCTTCGGATGTCATTAAAAACATTAGACTCTATTATGAACTAGCAGGGGTGTTAAGACCTAGTAATTTTGGAGAATTTGTTGAATTAGCGCCACCCCTTTTTACTAAGATTGAACCAAATTTAACTTATTCCAGAAATAACCTCAGCAGTAACCTACGAACTGCGTCAGGCCTTGGATTTTATGAAAAGATGAGATCGCAAAAATATAAGTATGTTTCTATGGCAAAGCTGTTTGATCTAAATGAGGTAGATGCTCATGAATGGACCAGAAAGTACATTCGAAAAGTCAACTGGGAAAATGCGGGTCAACTCAATTTAGATAGGGGGATTCAATTTTTCAATCCCAGAATTAATAAGAGTTTATACAATTGTTGGGGTAATGAGTTTCCATCAAATGTTGAAATAACTTTGTATAGGAAAAATATTACCGATTTTGGTTTTGCTAAAGTCGAAGATAAAAGAATCGTTGGTGTATATATACCAGAATTTTTTAGTACGAACAATAACGCATCAAATAATATGTTAGGTGAAGATACAAGGCGTTTCATGTATGGACTAAAATCAATGCATGGAAACAAAGCGAAGGCTTTGATTGAAAAACGGCAAAATTACACCTATATTAAGCTTTTCAGTAAATTACCAATTCGAGAGACGATGGTGATGAAAATGTGTGCTTGGCCAGTTGGAAATTATGATAATGAGTTTGAGTATTTAATTTCGAATGAGCTGGTAACTGTATGTAAGCAGGTGCTTGGTAACTTATCAATAAATTGTGATTAAATCTGATGTTAGGAGTATATTATGGAGCAGTTTGGGATAAAAGATACGCACGAAGCTCTTTGGGGCAGGTTGTATGAGTATATTAATTCGCAATATTTTGCAAACACACCTATTTTGCAGAAAGCGATTTTGCCTGAAATTCATAAAGAAGGAATTATCTACAGAGAGCCTTATATTGAAGCGAATAAAGCATATAAAACATCGACTAATGGTCTAGAGAAGATTGAGACTTCACAATCTGTGAAACGCTTTATTAACTCATTTGTAGAGAATAATTTAATATTCTTTAAATCACCTTATGAACATCAGGTGAATGCTTTGCAAAGCTATCTATCTGGAAAAGACTTATTCGTATCTACTGGAACGGGTTCTGGTAAAACAGAGTGTTTCATGTGGCCAATGATAACAAAAATTGCCGATGAAATGATATCGGATAAAAGTTCGTGGGAGCAAAGAGGCATAAGGGCCTTGCTTCTATATCCAATGAATGCACTGGTCTCTGATCAAATGGGTCGATTGAGAAAAAATTTCGGAAGTGACGCCTTTAAAGATCAAGTTAAGACTCTTATAGATTATTCGAGTCCTAGAATGCCTCAGTTTGGAATGTATACAGGACGTACACCCTATTCTGGTGAGCAAAGTAGTGAAAAAGACAAAGAGTTGGCATCTTCACTCATGAAAGATTTGATTAACATCGATGAAAAAATGAGGAAAGACCTATTGGATTTGGGGAAATTACCTGCAAAGCGTGATTTGAAAGGTTTTGTTGATGGAATCAAAGCAAACCAACATAACACAAGCCGTGATGATTCAGAGATGATCACCCGGTTTGAAATGCAAGCAAATACGCCGGACATTTTGATTACAAACTATTCTATGCTAGAATACATGCTTTTGAGGCCACGTGAGAGAAAAATGTGGGAAGACACTGCTAATTGGCTAAAGAACCCCAAGAATCAATTATTGGTTGTTATCGATGAGGCACATATGTATCGCGGTGCTTCAGGTGGAGAAGTGAGCCTTCTTTTACGAAGATTAATGAAAAAATTAAATATTGGATATGACAAAATCCGCTTTATTTTGACAAGTGCGAGCATGCCCAACGAAACAGAAGATGATTTTCAAGCTGTTGAAGAATTTACATGTGACTTAACTGGAAGACTAAGTGAAGACGGAAATTTTGAGTATATTTTTGGAACGGATGAAGTTTTAACAGAGAGCGGTGACTTAATAATCCGTGCAGGCCAACTTAAGGAGATAGAACTCGAAAAGCTCCAGAGTGAAGAATCATCTAAGCTTGAAATGATTAATCGGTTCGTTGAGTGTGTTTATAAGAAAGCAGTGGCGTTTTCAACTATTGCTGAGGCTTCCGACTGGCTTTATAAGAATCTATTGGAAATTAAACAGTTCCAGCAGCTTTTAAAAAAATGTAGAGGAAAAGCCCTGTCATTCAATACCATAGTCAAAGAGCTGTTTGTTGAAAATAATCCTGAGACAGAACATGCAACTCAAGTGGTGGTCGCCATTGCATGTTTAGCAAAATCGTTTACTGGTAAAGTATTGTTCCCCTCAAGAGTGCACATGTTTTTTAGAGGGTTAAAAGGTGTTTATGCATGTCTTAATCCCAATTGCATTGAAACCAATCAAGATGGAGATTTAAAAATAGGTAAAGTGTATCTAGACACTATAGAAGACAAGTGTGAATGCGGTGGAAAAATTTATGAGTTAATCAATCATAGACGCTGTGGCGCTCTGTTTATAAAGGGTTTCATTGATCTTAATGTAAGAGATCGTTACTATATTTGGAATAGGCAAGGCTTGATAAAGTCTGATAATATCAAAGAAATTCATTTGTACCTATGTAATGATGTCATTAAAGACAAAAAAATCAGGGTTCAATACTTTAATCCTATAACCGGATTTTTAGAATATTCTCCCACGTTGAACAATATTCAGGTGGCATATTTCAGTAACACGGATAAGAAAAAGGATGACAAAAGAGACTCTAATGAGGGACTAATTACATTTTCAACCTGTCCTAAATGTTTTACGACTATTGGCAGAGTCGGGTTAACTGATTTTCAGACAAAGGGGAATATCCCGTTCTTCAATATTGTTCAAACCCAGCTTTTATCTCAGCCAAAGCAATTTTTTGATGAAGAAAAAATAAGAAAATTTCCTAATGCAGGAAGAAAAGTTTTGATGTTCTCAGATAGTAGACAAAAAGCAGCTGTTTTGGCGAAAGACATGACAAAATCTGCAGATGACAATGCGGCTAGACAGGCTTTGGTAAAAGCTGTAATTCGACTAGAAGCTTATAACGGAAATATTGAAAAAAATATAGATTCATTATATCCGTTTTTTCTTGAAATCGCTTGTGAAGATAATATTAGTTTTTTCTATGGAAATGACAAGGAACTTTTCGAGCAACATGTAAATCTAATGCGCTTAAAATTGGATCGAGAAGCACAGAGAGGGCGCAAAATCAAATATGAGAACCTAATTTCTGATTTCAAGAATAAGCCTGATCTCTATTTAGAACAATTATTGAAGATGATATGTGACAACTATCAATCGCTATCTGATATTGCCATATGTTGGATGGAACCATCTAAAATCGATTATCTAGAAGATGTATCTTATGAGTTGGAAGATAAAAACATTCTAATTACAGATGAACAGCTTAAAGCAATTATGAGCAATTGGTTTATTAGTATTGCCAAGGATTCAATTGCGCTTGGTGAGGATGTTGATGATTCAATTAGAGAACGTGTTCAAAATAACGAGTATGGACGATTTGGTATTGATGAAGGTAAGGGTTTTTCAAGAGGTCTTACAGCTGTATTAAAGTCGATGGGTTTTCTAGATGATCAACAAAAACTCATAAAAAAAGAACTGATCACAATGTTTTGTGAGAAAGGTAAAAATTCAGATAAATACTATTTGAAAACTTCAAAAGTTGCGCTGAAAATGAGTGATACGCATACCTGGTTAAAGTGTTTAAAATGCAGTGAAGTAGTTCCGTTTTCTATCAATGATATATGTCCTTGCTGTGGTTATAATAATCTTCAAGTAATGACATCAAAAGAGCTGAAGTCATTAGATTTCTGGCGCAGACCTGTTGATGAAGTTATCAAGGGAAACAAACAAATTGTGGGAATAAATACAGAAGAACATACTGCCCAGCTTTCATATAAAGATCAAAAGCAAAACACATGGTCCACAACAGAAAATTATGAAATGAGATTTCAAGATATTAATTTGGAAAATGGTAGCCCTGTAGACATATTAAGTTGTACGACCACTATGGAAGTTGGAATTGATATTGGATCACTGTCTGCAGTTGCACTAAGAAATGTGCCTCCGATGAGAGAAAATTATCAACAAAGAGCTGGTAGAGCAGGAAGAAGAAATTCTAGCATTTCAACCATTACGACGTATGTGGAGAATGGGCCACACGACAATTATTATTTTTCGAATCCAGAGAGGATTATTTCAGGAAAAGTTAGAAAACCATGGATTGATAATAAAAGTGCCCGATTGATTAGACGCCACTTGTTCATTGAAATTTTTAAAGCATTTTATGCAAAGCAGAGTGTAAGTATTGATGAAATCCTAACTCAAAAGTTCTTTGATGATGATTTTGAAAGGTTCGCTAAGTTCGCTGATCAGTTTGAAATGAATGATGCAGAACGAAGCATACTTCTTCCAACAAAATGCTCAGTAGTGAATCTTCCTTATTTAAGAGAAGAGCTAAATGATGCCTTAATGTCATTGAAAATAGATGTCGAAAAACACCCAGAAAAGTATGATCCCGACAATGAAGAAAAGGTGACTCTGCTCGACTCTCTTTATAATGAAGGACTAATACCAACATTTTCTTTTCCAAAAAATGTAGTTGGATTTTACATTGAAGATGAGAAAGGCAAAATTAAACAAAAGCCTGAAAGAAGTTTGGATGTTGCAATCAGTGAGTACGCACCAGGGAAAGAAATTGTTGTAAATAAGACATTGTATCGAAGTGGAGGCATTTACGCAAATGCTACAAAGTTTAGAAAAGGAAATCATTCTTTTTCAAACCCTGCTGAAGCATATTTTAATGATCAAAATTATTTTAAGAATCTATACAAATGTACGGATAATTCTTGTGCTTGGCTAAGCACAGAAAAACCAGAAAATGAAAAATGTACTTTTTGTGGAAATGCAGTTAAGCGCTTTAGATCAATGTTGAAACCATGGGGATTTGCATCAGAGAATGGGAGGGCAGTATCCGTTTCTAAAAATGTAGATTATTCATTTGCTGAAAAACCATGTTATGCAGAACCACCTATTGATGATATGCAAAAGACGAATTATCAAAACCTCCAAGTTGCACGTCGTGAAAGCCAGATGATAACGATAGTAAATAACGGTCCAGATTCTGATGGTTTTTCCGTTTGTAAAAAATGTGGCGCGGCAACTGTTGGTGGTGAAGGGTTTGAAAAAAATAAAATTAATTCTCCATACAAAACTCATATGAAATGCAGACATCATGACTATGAGGTCGTTTCTTTGGGGCATAGTTTCAGAACAGATATGATTGTGTTCCAGCTTTCAATAGATCCCCAAGCGATTAACGTGTCAGCTAAAGGATTATGGTTTAATAGCGCAGTTATTTCGCTGGCAGAGACATTCAGGCTAGCAGCAAGTAGGTATTTAGATGTAGAATACACAGATTTAAGTGTGGGTCACAGAATTAGAAAAGTTAACAATATGGTTTTTGCGGATGTATACCTTTATGATAATTTATCAAGTGGTGCTGGATATGCTTTTAGGTTGGCAGACGTATTGGAAGAGTTCTTTAATGAAGTGAAAACTATCTTGGAGCATTGTCCTTCAAAATGCAAATCAGCTTGCCATGATTGTCTAAAAAACTACTGGAACCAAAGAGAACATAGATTTTTAAATCGTAGTGAAGGGTTGGATTTGTTTAACTGGATTAAGAATGGTATATTGCCTAATTTCTATGAACCTGAATTTCAACTGAAGATGATTGAACCGTTGCTATGTGTATTGAAATATACAGATGTCAAAGTGGAAGCTGAGCCACGAAATACTGGTCTGTGTATCAAATATCTTAACAAAGCGCACAATATAAAAATAGTTCCAGCTGTGTATAGCGATTATTATTTTGATAACGTAAATGAGCTGGTTCTCTCTGATAAACTGATTGATTTAGCATTACCAGCTGCGTATGAGAAGTTTATACAGAGTATCTAAAAAAGCATTAAAAAATTGGCACAGGAGCTTGTATAATGGTTTAAGTAAACTCGATACAAGATTTTCAAATGATCAATTGAATCAAAAGCTTCTTGATAAATAAGTTCTTTTTTGAAAGTTTTGAAGGTCGCTTCTGCAACTGCATTATCATAATGGCATCCCTTTTGACTTAATGAACGCTTGATAGCAAATGTATCCAATAAACCGTCGATTGCATTATTCTTGATTTCATTCCCACCGTCTGTGTGAAATATACTGATCTTTGACAAATCATGCTTGATTGACGCAAACGCCTCGTAAACGAGACGGGCATCTTCTTAAATTCATCAGTGAACTCTCGGCGATTGCGTTTTTCATTAGACATGATTTTTCTCCCTCATATGTGTATCCTTATTTTATAGGACCTTAAGGAATCTGTCTAACTTAGTGGAACCTATCCAAGGTTATTACAGTAGGAGAGGGGACGCGTTTATATCTGTAAAAGATAATGTGTCTTTTGATATAAATCAATTTAGTGAAATCTATTCTAAGAGCGAGATTGCGAACAAAAATGACTTAGTTCAAAGTTTAGAATACTCTTCACAAAATCAATTAAGACATGTGAATATTGAGAAGTATATTACTGGATCATTGAAAACGTGGTATATTTCAGGAGGGCATTGTGGTTCTATAGCTGGTGCTATTTGTATGAGATATTATTATGATTATGTAGATACAGACTATGTTCCAAGTAATAGTACAAGCCAAGACGCCTTGATTGCTTTAATGCAACAACATGTGGGGTCAGGCGGTACAAATTATACTGACATGGTTGATGGATTAAATAATTACCTTGGTACTAGAGCAGTTAATAATAGCGCAAGTCGCACAAATAGTTTTAGCTTTTCTAGGGTTAAGACACAGGTAAATAATAGCAGACCCATAATAATAGGAACCTCGAATCATCCTGTTTATGGAAATCATTGGATAGTTGGACATGGGTATTTTACAAGCCCCGTTGATGGAGACTATGTAATCGTAAACAATGGATGGGGAGATAATAATGTTTGGATAGAACCGAGCACTACTTATTTAGATGGTACAATTTACTTTGATAATTAAATAGAGGAAGGTGAGATTATGATGAAAAAGTACTTTGGTTTAGTTATAGTACTTGTTTTCACAATACTATTAGTAAGTTGTGCCTCCGAAAAGTCAGAGAATGAAGGGGTGTCTATGGATATAGATCTAGAACAAGTGGAAAAAATTACAGTTTCTACTCAGATGACTGACCCAAAACAAGAAATTGCATTGAAAAAGGAAGAATGGGAAGATTTGATAGATAAATTAAATGCCCTTTCGTTGGAGCAAACAACAGATGAAATGAAAAAAGGGTGGCAGTACATGTTCAAAATAGAACAAAAAGGAGACGTGACAACTCTAGTATCTTTTATGGAAGACAAGGTTATAATAGACGAAACTATATATAGAGTGAAAGACTATAATAGCGATGACTTTTTAGACTTGTTTGAGTAGGTTTTAAAATTAAATTGTAGATGATTTTCTGTCAAGTTGGACTAAGAATTAGGGCTCTAAAATAAATGTTGGGGTGGATTATTAAAATCCACCCCTTTGTTGTGCAAAAAAGTGCGCTTTAACCTGTCCTCCAAAAACTGAGTCAGTGTAAATGATCGTTCGATATGATAAAATGTAGAAAAGGAGATCGAATTAAGAAACTCGTAGCAGATTTTAGCCTGGATAATAAAGTCTTAAAGGGCTTTTAAAGCCCGCCGACAAAAATCGAGTAGCATACAAGGCAATAGAAGACCACAGCGTCATTGAAAAAATGATTGGAATCGGTTCTGAGTTTAATCGCTTTGGATCCAGGCGAGTTCACATAATGTTGAAACGTAATGAAAATAAAATGAATCACAAACGCGTATACCATCTTTACAAATCAGCTAATCTTGAACTGAGGAAAACGGTTTAGAATGTACGCACTCATTGATGAAGTCACACGAGAATATCTTGTACTTGAAGTAGCTTCATCCATTACAGGTGTTAAAGCAATGAATGGGCATATGACGACGCCATAGGAATATGCTCGAACTTTGCAGTTGGCACATAACCTGCGAGCAGGTCAGAGGCCCCCACTACCATTGTATGCACCACAACATTGAGTTTGTAGATGACATAAACCATATGAAAGGACAGGGAAAACTAGGGCCTCTATTGATTTAACTATAAATAAAGAGAAGGACGAAATTATGCAAACATTTGACAAATTATCATTGCGATTGATAGTGAAATATCCTGTTGTAACGTTATTGCTAATAGTGATAATCTCATCTTTTATGTTCTATATAGTCAACAACATCTATGTAGATGGATACTTTGAAGCGGAAGTTTCAGAAGATGAAAAGAATCATTTGATTAATAACAATCAGGCAAGAATATACATTAAGCTTGATAACGATGAAGTCGTTGAAGTTGGAACTAAGATCATTCTCGTCAATAAAACGGGTCAGGAGTTTACGATCTCCTCAAAGGTCGTTGATGTGGGAGCGAAAGATAGTCTAGGGTACTTCTCGATTGCTTTCGAAATTAACGACGAAGATAAAGAAAAATTAGAGAAGGCAATAGGTGACCACTCATTGTCAGTAAATATCGTATCAAGTAAAATTACTGTTTTGAAAAGGTTGACACAAAATTAATTTCAAGGGGGAAAAATACTTGGATATCAGTAAGAAAAACAAATGGAATAGGATACATAGATTTGTACGCCCCTATTGGATGACATTTACGAATATCTTTTTATCTAGTATTGTGACATCATTAATGAGCTTAAGCTATCCATACATTTTTAGTTTGTTAATAGATGAGGTCTTTTGTTTTAAGAATACAAGTTTCTTTAAAATCATAATTATAACGTATGGCGTCATGTTTATCGGTGAACAATTACTTCATATGGTACTTAATCTGAACTGGGTATATCTAAGATCCAATTTCTTATATGAAATAAGAAGAACCCTGTACAATAAGATTTTTTTAATGGAGGCAAGTTACCTAAAAGAAGCTAAGACCGGCGATTTAATACATACATTAAACAAGGATACTGAAGCTTTTATAAATGTTATAAAGAAAAACGTTATTAACAGTGTTGTTAAGGTGTTTAGATTAATAACATGTGCTTTTTTTATCATCATAATCAACCCCAAAATCGCTATTATAATGCTTTTTACGGTACCTTTAACGGTTTTTGCTTCTAGATATTTCTCTAAGAAAATTAAACAAGAATACAGTCTATATAGAAAAAAGTATGGCAGCTTTATCAGCTGGGTTATGGAAGTGACACAAGCTGTCAAGGATATCAAATTGTTATCTGCAGAAAAAAATGTTCTTCATAAGTTTGAAAGCAGACATAAAGAAATTGTTACCCACAAAGTGAACTCAAATATGATTGAATTCACAGCTGAAAGGATTAACTCACTAATTCGTCTAATCATAAGAATGATTCATTATGTAGCAGCAGTTTATTTGATTTTCAACGGTGAACTTAGTATAGGTGGCTTTGTGGCATTGTATCAATATTTTGACAAGGCTATTAAGGAATTAGCCTCATTAAGTGATCTATATCTCAAGTATCAAAAGGATTCTGTTTCACTTGAAAGCGTGTATAAACTTCTTGAGTTTGAGATTGAAGACAATGAGAATGAAAAACCTATTGAAGTATCAAAAGGGGCCATATCTTTTTGTGATGTGAAGTTCGAATATACAGAGAATGAAACTGTATTGTCAGATGTTTCATTTGAAATCGTTCCTGGAGAACTGGTCTCGATTGTTGGAGAAAGCGGATCGGGAAAATCAACGATATTTAACCTATTGCTGAAGCTATATAAGCCTCAAAGTGGAGCTGTTAAAATAGATAATCAGAATCTTGTGGATTTTACAGCAAGTTCAATTAGAAATCAGATTGGTTTAGTTCAGCAAAATGTGCTCATTATTGATGGTACAATAAGGGATAATTTTCTAGTTGTTAATGAGAATATAACAGATAAAGAAATATTAACTGCTTGTAAGCTTGCAAATATGGACTCATTTATAGAATCCTTACCTAATGGTCTTGACACCATACTTGATACAGATAATTTGACTTTGTCAGGTGGACAAAAACAACAAATAGGTATAGCTAGGTGCATGTTAAAAGGTTGTAAGATTCTAATTTTAGATGAGGCAACGTCTGCTATAGATTCAGAAACAGAGTATGTGATATTTCAAGCTTTAAAGAAGCTATCAAAGGCCATTACAGTTGTTACGATAGCTCACAGACTTTCATCTGTTATTCACTCTGATCGAGTTATTGTTATTGAAAGTGGGAGAATTGTATCAATTGACCATCATTCTGTACTTGAAGGGCGTTGTGCAGAATATAAGAGGCTATTTCAAACACAATACAGTAAGAAAAGAGACCTTTCATGCTAAAAAACATAAATAAACGTAGGGCTATTTTTAAACAGATAGATTCAAGTGTCAAAGTCTTTACTCGGGAGTTATTTCAGTTATCAACATTGAAGGTATTCCTGATTGTATTGGGTATATCAATGACCTATCTATTTAAAATTATTATAGATAACGTCATTATTGAACGAAATAGCACTCTATTTATGGGCGTTATAATAGCCTATTTAGCCCTTTATGTCTTGGAATCTTTGGTTCTGTTTTTTCAGAGAAAGATATCCAATAACTATTATAACAATATACTAGGAAAATCAAGAGCAAAAATATTCTTTAACTATTTAAAGTTACCTTTTAATAGAATTGGAAGATACCAAAAAGGCGATGTTAAAAGTCGGCTAGATAGTGACTGTGAAAAATTAGAGACCTTTATTTCTAATCAACTCATCGACTATGGCTATTATGTGCTACTAGCCATAATATACTGTTTCACTTTAATTGCAATAAGTTATCATTTAGCTACCTTTGGTATTCTTATGGTACCGCTTTCCTTTCTAATTAATAAATGGCTAACTCAGTCCATTAAGAAACATGCTGAGTTTTACAGAGCAACTTATGGAGACTATGAGAATTGGCTAAGGAAAAGTATCTCTAGCTGGAAAGACACAAAGGTGTTTGGACTGTTGGATAGGCAAATGGCAACATTTGAGAACTATTGGGATAAGTTAAATAATACATTTTTCACAACGCATTTGTATGCTTGCGGGAACATGACGTTTATTTCTATAAAGGATTTTTTCATAACAAAAATGAACTTATATTTCGTCGGTGGCATACTGATCTTTAATAATATGCTAACGATAGGTGAACTGTTAGTGTTCATGAAATTTTTCGAGATCTTTTACGAATGTATCATTAAAATTATCGATGCAGATGTATCGATTAATCAAGAGATCCCAAGTATTAACAGAGTAATTGAAATGTTACATGACAATGCGTTAGAAGAACACAGTTTGTCTAGTAGCAGGGCTTTTAACCATGAGAAAATCCCCAATACTGCTGTAAATTCATTTTCATCACTTGAACTTTGTAATATAGATTTTCGATACGACCAAGAAGAGGCTTTTCACATTAAAGACTTAAGTCTAACAATATCTAAAAATGATGTGATTCAATTGGTCGGGAAATCCGGTAGCGGCAAGTCAACAGTCATAAAGTTGATTGCGGGTTTAGAAGTCCCAACCAAGGGCTCAATAGATTTTTATTCTGGGTCAAACGAAATAATTCCAATAAAAAACATTAGGCAAAAAGTAGGCGTTGTATTGCAAGAGTCTAAGTTTCTAAATACTACGATATATGAAAATATGATGCTGGGAAACAATGAAGCTACTATGGAAGATATAGTCAATAGCTGTAAAGCTGCAGATATCCATGAATTTATCGAAAAGTTACCTGATGGTTACAGAACGGTTATTGGTGAGGATGGAATGAAGCTATCCGGTGGCCAAAGACATAGATTGGCATTAGCAAGGACTTTAATTTGCAAGCCAGAAGTTTTAATTCTTGACGAACCGACTTCAAATCTTGATGGGCATACAGAGTCAAATTTTATAAATGCTATTCAGAAGCTGTCTAATGAAATGACTGTAATTATGATTACACATAGACTTTCCACAATTCAGAATGGCAATAGAGTTGTCTTAATTGAGAATGGAAGAGTCTTAGAGGATGGTAAACTGGAGCATCTACTTGAATACGAATCAGAATTCAAGCGTTTTTTTACCAAGCAAATATCATGAAAATCAAAAATCCTTTTTAAGAATAAGTTTGGCACAACACTGATTATAGACAATAAAATTAAAATGCCAAACGAAATTACAAATTGCCTCTTATTGTCGAAAAAATATTTTTTTAAAAATCTGATACGCGTTATCATGCCAAACCGTCTCCTTCTTATCACATCACTACGCTGCAAAAGCTAACGAATTGTGCATAATACAATCGACAATACTCAACCCAATCAATCCGCCTCTAAACAGAACCGGTTCATAAAACAGAATAGTTATCTGTAAATTCAGATTGTTTAGAGGTATAATAATTAAAGGAGAACAAATAGACGGTGACCACAAGCGCCTGTTTCTGCGTTTGATTGTCCGTAAAGAGAGCTTATGGCGAAGTTAAGTCATACAAGGTTACTATTTTTTATAGTGATTTTAATTGTGGTTAAATCATATAGCGCCACAATGTTTAATAGGCCGATAGTTTCAACTCAATACAAACGTGACAGCAAACCTAAACCCCAATCAAAGAGGAGGTTCCAATGAAACACCTTAGAGAAGCCATTGATAACCGACTGGCGCGCATTGACTTCGATGCCTTGCACAAAGGTTTCAAAAAATACGCATACGCTTTGTACGATGACACACACGTGTATCTAGAAGACAAAGTCATCGAAAAAGACCAAAGGTTTATCGGCAACACCGCCATAACGTACGAGGGCGCCTACATGGCCATATGGTACAAGCCGGAAGGCGATGAAGATCTTCTGGCATCGAACATGGTTCATGAAATGTTCCACTGCTACCAATACGAGCGCGATATGCAAGTCGGTATAGACGATATAAACGCCACCAGATATGAACTCGACAAAGCGTATCTTGAGCTGAAAGACTTAGAAAAACAGTATTTGGTCGAAGCTATTCAGACCCTAAACAAAGAGGCGTACAGCAAAGTGCTTGCCATCCGGGAGAAGAGAAAAGAAATGAACCCCGTTTACAACTACGAACTGGCAATGGAGAATTTTGAAGGGGCGGCAGAAAGCTGCAAATTGCTGGCCTTAAAAACCTTGAACGAGGCGACCTATGACACCCACATCCAAGAGGGGACTTCCTACATATTAAAAGAACACTTTAATACGAGGCGACTGGCCTACTTTACCGGTGCTTATATGAACTTGTTGCAGGCACTTTACCCTGATACACAGGCGGATAGCGCCTTTAACACCACCCCAGTCACCGACTTCGAGAATTTGCTGGCAGCCCATAAAGCGTCAATAGCGTCGCAGTTTAAAGGCTTTACCAAAAACGAAACCCTAAAAGGGCGGATTTGCGGATACGATCCGATGAACCTCGTCGGGCGGGGCAACGAAATCCTGCACAAGCATTTTGTAATGATTGAAGAAAACGGTGAGAAGCGTTTTATAGAAGGCCCCATCGTAACCGTTTCAACCGACGATGCCTTTGAGGTTATCCAAGTGAGATATCCAGAACTTGAATTAGAGCAAAATAAGTAAGCCTTGGGGAATAGAGGCCTGATGGAAGGCGCTGTACCGACTTTGTTCTGAGGTGGCAAAAGCAATCCCTTTAGGCTTTAAAGTCATCACAAAAAAACACTTGAAATCAACGCCGAACTCACTTGTCACACAGTGTTTTCAGCGTTGATTTTTATTGCCCCCACGATGTACAAAGTGCTAAAATAGGGGTATCATCGACCTATAAAAAATAAAAGAAATAGAATAATCATACAAAATGAAGAAAGGATGGATGCCCCTACGAACGGCAATAAAAGCTTCTCAATCATTTTCTCTGCGGTAGCCGCTTTCGTTGCGCTCTATTGCTTTTTTAATCCCACAGTTTTGACGCGAGGTGGCTACCAGCTGGCGATAGACGGTGTGGTGGTGGGCAGAACCTTGTGTTTGCTTTTTGGGCTATACAGCATTCAGCGCCTAATTGACCAACTGACATCGGTTGTAAAACAACATTAGTAATGCCTCCGGCATCACTAACCGTTTTTCGCTGACGCCTTTCCGCGCTGAACATTCGCGGAAAGGCTTTTGGCTCAAATCTTGTTGCTAAATAAGAAACAACTCGCTTACGCGAGCCTATCCAAAGACTTAAAAGAGGGAGCTACCTATGGACGATAAGAACTTAAAGGCGCTGCTTAAACATTGGGGCGTGACACCGCATACAGTGACCGCCATTTACCGTACCGCTTGGGAAGTGGACGGGCGCTATATTCTCAAGTGTGGAAAGAGCGCCGCCGACGTGGAGAGAGGACAGTTGTTCTCACAACTCCTGTACAAAGAGGGCTTGCCGGTTGCGACATACCATAAGACACGCGACGCAAAGGCCTTTGTTTTAGAGGGCGGCCGCTACTATGTGTTGATGAGCAAGTTAAAAGGCGCCCATTTAGATGTGTATCAGGTGGGGGAAGAATTGCCGTTTGCACTGGGGACTGTCTTGGCCAAACTGCATGTGGCGCTTAAAAAAATAGAGGGTCAAACCGGCGGTCAACAGAAGCAGTTGTTTGAAGAGTGGACGCACTATATTCTGCCGGAGATAGAGCAGCGGGTTCCCGTAGATATGCTGCATATGGTTCAAAATTGGCTGGAGAACGTGTACCCGACACTGCCGCGTTACTTGATTCATCGAGACCCGCATATGGGGAACCTGTTGTTTGAAAACGGCGTGCTGACGGGGTATATCGACTTTGATTTAAGCGTTGACAACGTGCGCATCTTCGACCTGTGCTATTTTGCCCTTTCCTTTTTAATAGGCAACACAGAAGACGCAGAAAAAAGCGGCAGGTGGCCGCTCATTTTCTCAGAAATCGTCGCCGGCTACGAAGTGAGCCTTCCACTGACGGAGACAGAGCGCAAATCGTTTAAACCGATGATGTTGTACATCGAGTTGCTGTTTGTCGCCTATTGGTCGAAAAGTGGCAATGCAGAGCAAACCGAAGAGGCTCTAAAGATGGCGACATGGGTTATGGCGCATCTATTGTAAGGCCTCTATTGCTGCAAAGCCCTTCTACTGGCATCTTATTAAAACACAAAAAACCAACCCCAGTACATGCAAGGGTTGGTTTTTTTATAGGGGGCTTAAACCTGTTTTTCAAGCCACGCCGTTACGATTTCGGCGTCCTTCTTTCTTAAAATACCTCTTTCAATACAATATAAAACAAAGCCCTGAACCAAGATTTTTACAGTAGAAAAAACGCCCGCTTCCAGTAGTGTAATACCCACATAGACAGAGTCGCTGTGTTCCTAAAAAAGTACAAAGCCACATGCGCCCATTTCCCTTGAGAACAAGGGTGACTTATGAGGGGGTTGGTGATAAAATATAACAATAAATACATGTAATAAAGTAGTTTCAATAACATTTGAGACACTTTAATCAGCAGACTTTAGTAAGCAGGCGCTTATGCCGATAGACCATATAGAGAAAAAGGGGGCAACCATGCGTTCAATCGCCATTATAACAGCAAGGGGCGGGAGCAAGAGAATCCCGGGAAAAAACATCAAGGACTTCTGCGGTAGACCCATTGTCGAGTACTCAATAGAGGCGGCACAGATGTCGGGGCTCTTTGACGAAGTCATGGTGTCCACAGACAGCGAGGCCATCGCCGAAATTGCCATAAGAGCAGGTGCCAAGGTGCCGTTTATGCGGAGTGCCGAAAACGCCGACGATTTTGCCACAACGGCCGACGTCATATTGGAAGTACTGAACACCTACGCTTCCAGAGGAGAAACCTACGATTATGCCGTGTGCATTTACCCGACGGCACCGTTTGTAACCGCTGAAAAACTAAGAGAAGCCCTACGCGCCATCAAAGCACAAGACGGCGCCATGGCACTGCCCATCGTCAAGTTTCCGGCGCCGCCGGAAAGGGGCTACGTCTTCGAGGGGGCATCAGTGGTGCGCAAGTGGCCGGAATACATGAATACCCGCTCACAAGACATCGAGCCGATGTACTTCGACTGCGGTCAGTTTTATTGCTACAACGTCGAGAAATTTCTCGCAGTAAAGGGGCAGATTCTCGAGGGCATCGTGCCCATTGTGGTGTCGGAAATGGAAGTGCAGGACATCGACACCTTAGAAGATTGGCAATACGCCGAAATGAAATACAAGATGATGCAAAAACGACGAGAGGGCGCTCAGTGATCGGGTTGCGCGTCGACGCCAACGCATATATCGCCACAGGGCATGTGATGCGGTGTGTGGCCATAGCGCAACAGTTAAAGGCGCCCTATACCTTCATCGTTTCAGATGCCGAAGCCCAAACGCTCATTGCGTCATTGGGGCATCCGTGTGTCTGTCTGAATTCGGACTGGCGAGACAAAGAAGGGGAACTTGAGCGCCTCGACGCGTTTATAAAAGAGGCAAACATCGACACACTGCTCGTCGACAGCTATCAGGTGACGCCGCAGTATCTGGCGGCGCTAAAAGCGCGTGTGCGCCTTGCGTACATCGACGACCTTTCGTCGCCTGACCTCCCCGTCGATTTGCTAATCAACTACAACCTCGAGGCGACCTTGGCACATTACAGTGGCCTACAGGCAAAATGCTTGCTCGGCGCCGCTTACATCCCCCTGCGAAAAGAGTTTAATGCCGTTGCTGAACCGAGAGCGGTAAGAGACGCCGTGCGCGACGTCCTCGTGACCACAGGCGGGAGCGACCCGTTTCGATTTTCGCAGATCTTTGCGTCAGAAGCCTTAAAAGATCCCGCTTTAGAAGGGATTCGGCTGCATCTGGTCATCGGCGGCCTCTACGGTGAAGTCGACGAACTCGAGCGACTTGCCGAAGCGCATTCGACGGTTTATCTACATCACAAAGTGTCCGATATGGCGGCGCTTATGCGCCGGTGTGATGCCGCCGTTTCTGCAGGGGGCACGACACTGGCGGAACTGTGCGCCGTCGGCGTGCCGACGGTGTGCTTTGCCTTGGCGGACAACCAACTGGCGGGCATCCGGCAGTACAGTGCGGCTGGTGCCATGTTGTCAGCAGGCGCCGTTTCTGGCGATGCACAGGTCACCGCTTTAGAGGCGCTACGCCTTTTGAAGACCGTAATAGAAGACGGCGACCGTCGCCGCGCAATGGTCGCGTGCGGCCGGCGGATTGTAGACGGGCACGGTGCAGAGCGCATCGCCAAAGCGCTGTGACGTTTTCAAATAGAGAGAGAAAGGGTTAATAAAATGACGAAACTTTACGAAAAAATGGCCACAGGCGTCTATATGATTGCCGAACTCTCGGCCAACCACGCCGGCAAACTGGAAAATGCCCTCGCCCTTGTTGAAGCGGCACAACGCGCCGGCGCCGATTGCGTAAAAATACAGACGTACACCGCAGACACCATTACCATACCGTCGGACAAATCGTATTTTAAAATCACCGGCGGCCTTTGGGACGGCTACACGCTCCACGACCTCTATCAAAAGGCCTATACCCCGTGGGAATGGCATCGGGCGATTAAGGACAAGTGCGATGCCGTGGGCGTCGACTTCCTTTCGACGCCATTTGACCCCACTGCGGTGGATTTTTTAGAAGAGCTGGGCGTCGATTTTTACAAAGTGGCGTCGTTTGAACTGGTGGACATCCCGCTAATCGAGCACATTGCCGCCAAGGGCAAGCCGATGATTATGTCCTGCGGCATGGCCAGCGTGGAGGAAATTGAAGAAGCCGTGGCCGCATGTTACAAGCACGGCAATAAGCAAGTGGTTCTCCTCAAGTGTTGCAGCCAATACCCGGCGAAATACGAGGACATGAACCTCTCTGTAATTCCCGATATGAAAGCGCGCTTTGGCCTCCCAGTGGGGCTTTCAGATCACTCCATGGGGCATCTGGCGCCGGTAGCGGCAGTGGCACTTGGCGCTCAAGTTATAGAGAAACACGTCAAACTCGAAGGTGCCTCAGACGACAGCTTAGACGCGCCTTTCTCCATGGCTATGTCGGCATATGGCGAGATGGTTGCCGCAGTTCGAGACACCGTTGCCATAAAGGGAACGCCGACATACGCGCTTAAAGCTGGCGACCGAGAGAGTTTGAAAGGACGGCGCTCGCTTTTCGCAGTGAAGCCCATAGCAGCAGGCGAGGCGTTTACAGCGGAAAACGTGCGGAGCATCAGACCGTCGGACGGTCTTAAACCCAAGTACTACCGAACGCTTTTAACGAAGAAAGCCAAGAGGGCCTACGCTTATGGCGACCCCATTGAACGGTTTGAAATAGAGGAATAGAGGAGGCATCAGTGAGAGATTTTTACCAGGACATCGAGCGCTATAAAAACCGCGTCGCACTGGTGACGGACCGCGGCGAACACATCTGCTACGATCAGTTGATTGCCGACGGCGACGCCCTGATGGCGGCAGCTGAACCGAGACATCTCATGTTTCTCGTCTGTGAAAACGACTTGCCGTCGGTATGCGCTTATGTGGGCGCCCTGCGCAGAGGCGTCGTACCGGTACTCATCAACCCCAAAATAGAAGAGAGCTTGTACCAAGTGCTATTTAACCGCTACAAGCCGTCGTACCTCTTTGCCCCTATAAAAGAGGGGGCAGACGTCTTACAGACTTACGGCGGTTACGCACTGATGAAGACCGGCGCGGAAAGAGACTACGCCGTAGACGATGACCTTGCGCTTCTGTTGACGACCTCAGGCAGCACCGGTAGCCCGAAACTGGTGCGGCAGTCTTATGAAAACATCGTGGCCAACGCCAACGCCATAGCGGCGTACCTCGACATCACAGGCGACGACCGGGCGATTACCACCATGCCCATGAGCTACACCTACGGCCTGTCCATTCTCAACAGCCATTTGCTAATGGGGGCTCGCGTCATATTAAACGAGCACACCTTAATGGAAAAGGCGTTTTGGACCCTTCTGGAGACGGAAAAAGCGACGACGTTCGGCGGCGTGCCGTACATATACGAAATGCTTAAAAAACTGAGGTTTGAGCGCATGAAGCTCGACTCAATCACTTATCTGACTCAGGCGGGAGGCAAACTGTCCAAGGCCCTTTGCGAGGAATTTACAGAGCTCTGTGCACAAAAAGGCATGCGGTTTATTGTGATGTATGGCCAAACCGAAGCGACGGCGCGCATGTCCTACCTGCCTTGGGAAATGGCCACCCGAAAGGCGGGGAGCATCGGCATCGCCATACCAGGTGGCACCTTTGCCCTCGTCGACGACCATCAACGCCTGATCGAGGCCCCGCATCAGACGGGGGAACTGTTGTACACGGGGAAAAACGTCACATTGGGGTACGCCGAAAGTTGCCGGGACCTCGCCAAGGGCGATGAGCGCGGCGGCGTGTTGCATACCGGCGATATGGCCGTGCGCGACGAAGAGGGGTATTACTACATTGTCGGCCGAAAGAAACGTTTTTTAAAACTGTTTGGCAATCGGGTTAACCTCGATGAAGTCGAACAGCTGTTGAACCGTCGTGGCATCGAATGCGTCTGCGCCGGTGTTGACGACAACCTTAAAATTTACACCACGGCAAAAGAGGGGCACAGGGAAATCATTCGCTCTCTGAGCACCGCCACTGGGATTAACGCCTCTGCTTTTGAAGCCGTGGTCATCGACGAAATTCCGCGAAACGAAGCGGGTAAAATACTGTATTCAGCATTAAAATAAGGGGGCGGGACATGTCTTTTATCGACGAATTGTTTGAACGCGCGCCCTACAGCATGCGGCAAACTGAAAAGGAAGCGTTCTATCAAGAGGCCCTCGTGCCGTTGACACAGAGCCATTATGAAAACTGCGCGCCTTATCGGCGCCTACTCGACGCGTTGGGGTTTGATCCTTCGAACCCGCACCCCGTAGCGGACATCCCGTTTTTACCGGTGCGGCTGTTTAAAGAATACGAGCTCCTCAGCGTCGACCGGTCGGACATTGTAAAGACCATGACGTCTTCGGGGACTTCCGGTCAACAGGTTTCAAAGATTTTTTTAGACAGGACGACAGCGGCACACCAGACCAAAACACTGGTGAAAATCGTCTCGGACTTTTTGGGCAAGAAGCGTCTGCCCCTTTTAATCGTAGACACGAAAGCGGTGGTGAAAAACCGCCAGCTGTTCTCTGCAAGGGGGTCGGGCATCTTGGGCTTTTCAATGATGGGGCACGATGTGACCTATGCGCTAGACGAAGATATGGCGCTGGACATACCGGCTGTGACGGCGTTTTTAGAGCGGCACCGCGACGAGAAAATCTTTTTGTTTGGGTTTACGTACATCGTTTGGGCACATCTTTACAAAGCCGTTAAAGAACAGAACCTGTCTCTCGACTTGTCAAACGCCCTATTGATACACGGTGGTGGATTTAAAAAGCTGGCAGAAGAATCTGTGGACAACGCGGCGTACAAAGCGGCGCTTGAAAGCGCACTGGGTATAAAAGAAGTGTACAATTACTATGGTATGGTGGAGCAGACGGGGTCGATTTTTATGGGCTGTGCCCACGACCGGTTACACGCGTCGAACTATTCGGATATCATTATTAGGCGACCGGAGGACTTCGCACCGTGCGCCATCGGTGAAAAGGGTTTGATTGAATTGGTATCCCTGTTGCCGGAGAGTTACCCGGGACACTGTTTGCTGTCTGAAGACGTCGGCGAGCTCCTCGGCGTGGACGACTGTCCATGTGGGCGCAACGGGAAGACCTTTAAAATTCACGGACGAATAGCAAAAGCAGAAGTCAGGGGGTGCAGCGATACGTATGGCAGAAGATAACGTACAAGTTTTAGTCGGCGGCGACTATGAGGCAGCGGTGCCGATGGCGCCTTTTAGTCCGGTGGTCTGCGACTTTTTAGACGCGCTGTCAAAGCGCATTAGAACCGATGCAGAGGCACGGCGTTATTCAGATGTGGCCACACTGGGGTTCTGGTGTAGAAGCGCTCACATTCAGCAGATAAAGGCGCGCTTTTCAAGCGACGGCTTGTTTCTCGGCAGGGGAATGGCGTTTCACATTGCACCGGCCAATGTCCCTGTCAACTTTATGTTTTCATTGATTTTCGGCCTCTTATCGGGCAATGCAAACATCGTGCGGGTATCCAGTCGCCCCTATGAACAGGTGGCGTGTCTGTGTCGCCTTTTGAGCGAATGCTTAGAAATGCCTCAGTTTGAAATATTAAAGCCGATGATAACGGTGGTCAGCTACGACCACAACCAAGCGGTAAACGACCGCTTTTCAGCCATGAGCGACTGCCGCCTCATCTGGGGCGGCGATGCGACCGTAGAGGTCATTCGGCAATCGCCCATGAAAGCCAAGTCGGTGGAGGTGGTCTTTGCCGATCGCTACTCACTGGCGCTGTTTGATTCAGAAAGCATTCACACCCTTTCCGATGCGGCACTTGAGCAGATGGCAAGCGGTTTTTACAACGACACGTATTTAATGGATCAAAACGCCTGCTCGACACCGCATCTCATTCTCTGGACGGGAGAAAAATGCGCCGAGGCCAAGGCGCGCTTTTGGGACGCTGTGGCCAAAGTGGCTGCCAAGTACGACTTGACGCCTATTAAGGCCGTGGACAAGTACACCTTGCTGTGCGAATTCGCCATGGAAGGTGGCGCCATCACTGAAGTGAAGCGATGGGACAACCGCCTCTACACCGTTCAGGTAGACGCGTTCCCAGATAAGCTCAGCCGGTTGAGAGGGCAGTTCGGCCTGTTTTACCAGTACGATTGCACCGATTTAGAAGCGGTGGCACCGCTGTTGACAGAAGAGATACAGACGTTAATCGTCCACGGCGTAGACAAAGACGCTGTGGCGCGCTGGGTTGTCGACCATCGGCTAAAGGGCGTCGACCGCATAGCGGCTATTGGAGAAGCACTGGACATAGACGTCTTATGGGACGGCTACGACGTCATTCGGACGTTGTGCAGACAAATCGTCTTTTAAAATAGAAAGAATAAGTCAAAAGGGTGAGCCTATGAATTTGGTATTTAGAAAAATGACAGAACGAGATCTCGAACAGGTGATGCACTGGCGTATGCAGCCGGATGTCACGCGGTTTATGACGACAGACCCGAAGCTGACTTTAGAGGGTCAGCGCAAATGGTTTGAAAAGCAGCAGCAAAACCCTCATGTGCATTACTGGATTGTGGTAATTGACGACGTCGATGCAGGGGTGGTGTCCATTGTCCTCGATGCAGAGGGCAAAAGTGGTGAGACTTCGTCTTATATAGCGGAAAAAGCGTGTAAGAGCTTGCCCAACATGACATCGGTTATCGCCAGTTTGCTGGACTGTTTTTTCGACGACCTCGGCGCCGAAACGCTTTACGGCGACGTACTCGCAGCCAATAAAGGCGTGGTGCTTATCAACCGGCATCTGGGCTACACCGTCGATTCAGTGGCAAAAGACGCCGTAGAAAAAAACGGCCTGTTGTACGATCAAATGCGGGTTCACATGACCAAGGCACAGTGGCATGAGCGGCGCAAGGCGATTGAGTACACGAGTGCCAAGCATTTGAACAGCTGCTCAGAAGAAGAGATGCCTCATCTTATAGAGGCGTTGACACAACAGGCGCAGGCCATTCGGCGGGATCTCTTGAGAATGGGCAAGGCGGCGGGGCCGGTGGGCCTTCACTTCGGCGGGTCGCTGTCCATTGTGGAAATTGTCGTCACCCTCTACGGGTACACGATGCACGCGCCACTTGAAGGCGCGGTAAGAGATCGGTTGATTCTCAGCAAAGGTCACGGCGTGCCGACGCTTTATGCGTGCTTAAAGCAACTGGGCGTGTTGACAGATGAAGAGCTGATGACGTTTAAAAGCGACGCTACGCGGTTGTATGGACACCCCTCTGCCAACGCGGCACTGGGCATCGACTTCTCTACAGGGAGTCTCGGGCAGGGGCTTTCTCTTGCAGTGGGCTTTGCTATGGCGTTAAAGCGCAAGCGCAATGCAGCGAGGCTCTTTGTACTCCTTGGAGACGGCGAATGCAACGAAGGCGCCGTGTGGGAAGCCGCCGCTTCTGCGGCGCACTTTAAACTGGACAACCTCATGGCAATTGTCGACAGAAATCAGTTGCAGTACGACGGCGACACCGCGTCGGTTATGAATATGGATGCGCTTGAAGCGAAGTTTGAAAGCTTTGGCTGGGCGGTACACGTCGTGGACGGCCACGACATCGCCGCGTGTTGTGAAGCGTTCAACCAGACGTCTGACCGCCCTGTGGCCATTGTTGCCGACACTGTAAAGGGCAAGGGCATTTCTTTTATGGAAGGCGATCCGAAGTGGCATCACAGTGTTCTGTCCCAAGAACTTTACGAACGAGCTTTAGAGGAGTTGAGCGATGATAGAAGTGAATAAGAGGCGGATAAGGGCGTGGTCTATGCTCGGCGGTTGCGGTACGTTTGGGCAGATTGCGGCGGAGCTCGCCGAGGGCGACGACGATTTTGTGGTGACGACGGCGGATTTAACCTATTTTTCAGGACTTGAAAGGCTTCAGAAGGCCAAACCGCAGGCGGTGGTCAATTTCGGCATCGCAGAACAAAACATGATTGGCGCAGCGGCGGGGATGGCCAAGGCCGGACTCAAGGTATTTGCCACGACCTATGCCAGTTTTGCGTCGACGCGCTGTCTCGACCAAGTGAAGGTCTGCATGGGGTACATGGGCCTGCCGGTAAAGCTCGTGGGCTTGACTTCGGGCTACGCCGTGGGGATTTTGGGCCCGACGCACATGGCCATGGAAGATTTGGCGATTATGACGGCGATCCCCAATATGGTGGTGCTGTCGCCGGCGGATTGCACAGAGGCCGCCAAAGCTATTGCCGCCGCATACGCTTGTGACAAGCCGGTGTACATTCGGCTCACCGGCGAGCAAAATGCGCCGATTGTCTACAGAGAAGATTACCCCTTTGAAATCGGCAAGGCCATTGCACTGACTGAAGGTGACGAGGTGGCGATTTTGGCGACGGGCAGTATGGTGGCTGAAAGTTTGGCCGCTGAAAAACAGCTTCGGGAAGAGGGCATCTCGTGTCAAGTGATTAATGTGCACACGCTTAAGCCGCTGGATACGGCGATGCTTTCGGGACTCAAGCGCTTTAAGCTGGTGGTCACTGTGGAGGAACACAGCAAAGTGGGGGGCCTCGGTTCAGCGGTGGCGTCGTTTTTGGCAGGTGAACGGGAAAAACCGCCACAGGTCATTGTAGCGGCTCCCGATGCGTACCCACATGCGGCGAGCTACAGAGCGCTTTTAGAGGCGTGTGGTTTGACCAGTGCGGCCATTGCTGAAAAAATAGTCGCACATTTGGCGCGGTAACAGACAGGAGGAAAGAATATGGCAGAACCCATAACTTTAAATAAAGCAGGCGATTTGTACGATTACTTCAGACAGACGCCGGACTATATCTTTATCGACGACATCGAGGTGGTTCCCGGTGAACGAGCGGTTGCCAGCAAGCGGCTATCAGAAGACACTTGGTATTTTAAGAGCCATTTCCCGGGAAATCCAATGATGCCGGGGGTCTTTCAGATGGAGGCGATGATGCAGGCAGGCGGTTTGATTCTCAACACGCTTCCCGGTAAAAAAGAGTTGCGCCTGTACTTCAGCGAGTCGAAGTCGGTGAAGATGTACGCAGGGGTACACCCTGGCGAAACCTTGACGGTGGACGTGGTGCTGAAGCGTTATGGCAGAGGCGTCGCATGGTTTGACGCCGAGGCGCGCGTCGGCGACAAATGCACTTCTAAGATGACGTTTTCACTAATTGCACCGGACGAAGTCCAGCAAATTATGGGGGGAGGCGGTAGCCGATGAGTCGTTTGTTGGAAGGCAAGACAGCGGTGGTTACCGGCGCCAACAGGGGGCTGGGCCGCGCGATCCTTTTAAAGCTCGCTGAGCACGGCGCACGGGTTTACGCCTGCGCCCGAACAGAAAATCCCGAGTTTGAGGCGGATTTAGAAGCGGTGTCACAGCGGTGTGGCGTCGAGATTTACCCCATTTATTTCGATATGTGCGACTCAGAGGGCATGAAGGCCGGGGTTAAAAAGATGAAGCGCTATGGGCACCCCATAGATATCCTCGTCAACAACGCGGGCATGCTCTCCGAGTACCAGCGCTTCAATATGATGGACATGGCCGGTGTTCGAAAACTCTTCGACGTCAACTTTTTCGGACAGATGGAATTGGCGCAACTGGTCTCTCGCCTGATGCAGCGGAACAAGTGCGGGAGCATCGTGTACATTTCTTCCATTGCCGCCATGGACGCCTTTTTCTCCAGTTTCGACTACGTGGCCTGCAAGGCGGCGATCAACGGGGCGATGAAACAGCAGGCGCGAGAACTCGGCGCTTTTAACATTCGGGTAAACGCCATTGCACCGGGACTCGTTGAGACAGATATGATCAAAGGGTCGGACAAAGGGCATTTAGAAGCCATTGTCCCGGCCATTGTCCTAGGGAGATTCGGTAAACCTGAAGAAATCGCAGACAGCGTCGTCTTCTTCGCCTCAGACTTGTCCACTTATGTGACGGGACAGGTGCTGAGAGTGGACGGGGGAACGACGCCGCCTAGAGCCAACTGGTAAGGGGGAACAGTATGCAGTCAAAAACAGCACTTGAGCAAATGGCCAAGCGCATTAGAAAAAGCATTATGAAAATGGCACTGAACTCGGGGACAAAAGGTGCGCACATGGGCGGCAGTCTATCGGCGGCGGACATACTGGCTGTCCTCTATGGCGACGTCATGCGTTACGACGCACAAAACCCCACTTGGGAAGGGCGAGACCGCTTTATTATGAGCAAAGCGCACAGCGCCATCGGTCTCTACGCGGCACTTCACGAAGCGGGCTTTCTTAGCGCAGACGAAATCGACGGCGCCATGCAAGGGGCATCGCCGTTTTTTAAGCACCCGAAATTCAATGTTGAAAAGGGGCTCGAATTTTCAGGCGGCAGTTTGGGACAGGGGCTGTCACTTGGCGTGGGAAGCCTTTTGGGCATGCAGGCAAAGGGCAATACCACGTCGAAGGTGTATGTGATGCTTGGAGACGGCGAATGCGATGAGGGTTCGGTGTGGGAAGCGGCTGTTTCGGCAGCGCACTTCGGCCTCAATCGGCTCACGGCGATTATCGACGTCAACGGCCTTCAAAACGACGGGACCACAGAACAGGTCATGGGGAAAGCCCACATGGCGCGACGGTGGGAAAGCGTCGGTTTTGAAACCTTCGAAGTGGATGGACACGATGTCCTCGCCGTGCGCGAAGCCCTCGCCGTGCCCACAACGGCACCAAAAGCGCTTATTGCCCATACCCGAAAGGGGAAGGGACTCAGTCTTACGGAAAACAAAGTGGAATGGCACATTGGCTATTTTACTGAAGAAATGTATCGTATAGGAATGGCGGAGATAGAACATGCAGAAGATAACTAAGAGAAACGCGCGCATTTGGTCGATGCTCGGGATGCGCCGCGTTCTAGGACAAGTCATTAACGATTTACCGGCTTTAGACGACGCGTTTGTCTTTATGACCGCCGACGTCGCACGTTATTTCGGCGTCGAGAAGTTCCAAAACGATTTTCCGCAGAGGCTGCTGGACATGGGCATTGCCGAACAGAACATGGTCGGCGTGGCCGCAGGTATGGCCAAAGAAGGTCGGCACGTTTTTGCCGCCACTTACGCGACCTTTGTAACGGCGCGGGTGCTGGATCAAGTGAGAGTGAACCTCGGGTATATGGGTCTGAATGTCAAACTCGTAGGCGTTGGCGGCGGCTTGGCAGAAGGCGATTTGAGTCCGACGCATATGGGCCTCGAAGACATCGCCAATATCCGCTCAATTCCCAACATCGCCATTGTGTCTCCGGCAGACGGGGCATCGGTGGTCAAGGCGCTCTATGCCCTCGCCGAATACGATGGGCCGGCGTATTTGAGACTGACGGGGAAAGTCAACACGCCTATGGTGTATACAGAAGACTTTGAATTTGAAATCGGAAAGAGCCATATTTTAAAAGAAGGCGGCGATTTGGCACTGGTGGCCACGGGCACACTGGTGGCGACAGCACTGGAAGTGGCAGAAAAACTCGAAGCCGCCGGAACGCGCTGTACAGTGGTGGATATGCACACGATAAAACCGCTGGACGAAGCCGTTCTCAATCAGCTGGCGGCGCACCCCTACCTCGTCACACTGGAAGAACACATGGTGGCCGGCGGCATGGGCAGCGCCATAGCAGAGTATTACGCTTCAAAGCGTACGCGCCCGGTGCAACTGATGCTCGGCGTGGAAAACAGCTACCCTATGGCAGGCGATTACGGCGATCTTTTGGAAGCCTGTGGGTTGACGGCGCCGCAGGTACTCAAACGTATAGAAGCGCTGTTGTCTGAACAGGAGGCGTGATATGGGCGTTATGAACAAACCGGAAGTGATGTCGAAGATGCGGCAGTTCATCCGAAAAGTCAAGAAAAACGGCAACAAAGTCGGGCGCATACCGCGTTCGATAGCCATTGATTACAACAACATCTGCAATTTCAAATGCGAGTTTTGCTACGAGAGAGAGGATATGGCGCACAACGGCGTATCACTGAACTTTGAAACCATTGCCCGGGTGGCAGACGAGGCTTACGAACTGGGGGTTTGGGAAATCGTTCTACAGGGCGGCGAGCTCTTAGTGGATCGAGAGAGCCTTTTTAAAATACTCGAAGCCCTAAAACCGGAACGCTTTCAGGTGATTCTCGTCACCAACGGCTACTTGTTGACCCCTGAACTCGCAGAAATACTGGCGGAGCGCGGTGTCGACTGCGTCGCCGTGAGCTTGTCGGGGATGGACGCCGAGGCATTCGACCGATCGCGAGGGGTAAAGGGGGCGCACCAGCGGGCATTACAAGCGCTTGAAAACGCGAGAAATGCCGGACTGGCCACGTGGATACAGCCTATTTTCGGTCACCACAATTCCAAATCTCAAGACTTGTTTGACCTTTTGGAATACGCCAAGGCCAATGACTACGCCACCTACTTTTTGCTCGCTATGCCCTATGGCGTTTGGAAAGACAACGTGCTGGACGCAGAAGACCTCGAAATCTTTAACCGCATTCGAAAGACCTATAAAAGTTATTTTGATACATGGGATTTCTACGATCCCAAAAAGGAAGGCATCTCCGGATGTTGGGCAATGAACAGGTTGTTTATTACGCCTAAAGGCGATGCCCTGCCTTGCCCGTTTATCAATTTAAAAGTAGGCAATGTCAAGGAACAGTCGCTGAAGTCTATATTCGACTACGGTTTCAGCATCAAGTATTTTGGCGAGTATTCGCCGGTTTGCCTCGCTGCGCAAAACAAGGCGTTTCGCAAGCAGTATTTGTCTGGGAGCACATCGATGTTTAGCCCGGTAGAGGCAAAGGCGGTTTTCATAGAGACCGATTACACGGCACCGGATACAGAAGTGTAGCGGGTCGGCAACTGTATAATAGTGGAGGACGATAAAATGAATTATGAAACGTATGTAAACGCATTTGTAGAAAGTTTTGATGTGCCGGCAGGTGAGGTTGAAGCCCTTGCGTACCAATCGATTACGGCTTGGGATTCCATTGGGCACATGAATTTGATTGCCACGCTTGAGGACGCTTTTGACATTATGATGGACACCACCGACATCATCGATTTCAGCTCTTTTGAAAAGGGCATGGAAATCCTTAAAAAGTACGACATCGAGGTCAAGTAAAGTCGTGGGCATAAAAATCGCGCGCTTTGTGGGCACAGATTATCAAAGCAACGGCTACGTTATTTACTGTGAAGAATCAAAGCGGTCGATGGTCATCGACCCCAACGACGGGGCGGCTCTAAGGGCCTTTGTAGTGGCACACGACCTGAAAAACGACTACATTGTGCTGACCCATGAGCACTACGACCACGTTGCGGCACTGGCCGAGGTCAAGCGGCACATCGGGGGCGAGGTCATCGCCTCCGAAACATGTGACCGGAAGCTCGACGAGGTGCCAAAGCTGCTTAAAAGGACGTATCGCCTACACATGCATTTCGTCGGTGCCGAGGCAAAGGCCCTGCCGGCGTTTGAGCGCGTGCCGGTGGACAGGGTGTTCACCGACGCGCTGGGTTTACAGTGGTGCGGGCGCGACATCGTTTTAAAGGCGACTGCCGGCCACTCCACAGGGAGCATTTGCATCTATTTTGTTGATGAAATGCTGTTTTCTGGGGATGCCTTATCGCTGGGAAAAACGGTGGTCACTAAGATGCTCGGCGGCGATAGAGAAGCGTATAAGCGTCACTCAGTGGCTTTTTTTGAGACGCTGCCAAAGGCTATCCGCGTGTATCCCGGACACGGTCCAGACTTTCTTCTGTCTGAAAAAACGACTTTTGACGCCTATTAAAACAGCCCTCTTTGGGGGCAGTTCACCAGTACTGACTACATATCCTTACTGAAAAGTGAAGGGATTCAGATTGGTACTAATTCTGTTGGGCGAGCGCCAGACAATGCCAGAGTAGTGGAATGCATTAGGTTTTACAACTTCGAAAGAATTCATCAATCATTGAATGACTTAACACCCTATGAGTCTGCTTAGCATGCTCTAAAATATCAAAGAAAGGAATAACCTAATTTCCTGAAAACTGTGTCTTGACATTGGGGGCTATTATAGCTAATTAACTCACCGACTCTCCGTTTCAAACAGTTGTTTTTAATTTTGGAGGGAAAGTTGAGTAAGTTTCTAGATTCTCAAGGAGGCTAAAAGTTGAGTAAAAGTCATTTTACGTTTAAAGAGTTGGTCATTCGATTATTCGTCATCGCCGTATTTCAAATTGTTTTGGTGTATGGGCTCCTAACCCACTACACAACACCATCCAAATTATGGATATTTGTTTGGGTGGGTTACAAAGTTGTCGAGTACTTACTGGTAGAATACGGTAAATTTTATGATATCGATAAAATTAGAAATCCATACAAATATTATCTGTATTTAGTGGGCTTGATATGGCTTCCAACAGCCTACTTTTTATTCGACAACGTATGGGTTATATTGGAAGGGCTGTTTATACTATGGTTCATTAATACACTTTTGTGCTACCATATGTTTGTCAAGGGGGAAAGAAAGGTTGAAAAAAAGACAGTATACAGTAGGAAGCAATTTAAAGTAAGTCTTTTGACGCTGATGTTGTATCAGCTTTTATTATTTATTCTATATGCACTGGAAGCAACGGATTTTATTTCTTTAAACTTTACATTCATAATAGAGATACTAATGGTGGTCTTTGTTTTAAATATAATAATAAGCCTGAATTATTCATGAACCCATGATATCACCAAAAATCGAGCGGATTTAAGTTTTTGCGCTTCATAATGCTTATCATAGAAGACGTCTTCCTGTTTATCACCTAAAAATGGGCAGACTTATCCTGTGGACAATACTTTTCTCGATTTTCAGATTTCAAAGTTCATCAGTTACGTTTATTCCAACTGTGGAAGTCGACGGATGTTCTCAAGAATTTCATAGAACTCATTCTTGTATGGACAACTGCTACACAGTTTGAAATGAATATATCTTGCTGCTTTAACAACCTTTGATGCGATTTTGAGCAGCTTCAATCGAATAGTATCTATCAACATTTTCTTCATGTTTTCAGGTAATACCAATCGTTTAAAGTAATTAAATAGGTTGTATGCTAGGACATGGAGCAGTAGATGATTTGCATTAACGACTTTGTCCTTACTTGGTGTTGATGCAAAGTTGAAGCCACTTTTACCTTCTTTGATAAAGTTTTCCATGGTGCCTCGATTTCGATAGAACTTAATGAGTTCTTCAGGACTGAGATCCATGTTGGTCACAATAAAGGCATACTGATTGGTTAGCTGATTGTACGGTTTCTCGACCTTGACGATAACCCGTCTAGGATAGTCCCATTTACCGGCTTGGTACAAGAACTCATCATAACGGACCACATAATCAATCATGTTATCCTTTGTAGCTTCGGTTATTTCATCATCCAAATGTTTTGCGTGAGCATACAGTATTTTGTTTGCTTTCAAGCGTATGGCATAGGATACACCATTGCTTTCACACTGTTTGTACAAGTCTGGTGTTGCAAAACCACTGTCTCCACGGAGGAACAGATGGACATCAGGATACTTTGTAAAGTATTCATCAAGTAAGGGCTGCATGAACTCGCAGACGCCTGTAGAACTATAGGCGGTACCATCTCTAAGCTCTGCTTTGAGAAGATCTCCAGTGAGTCCGTCATAGCAGAGTAAGGGGTGATATCCATGAGCTTGATAGTGGTAATTAAAGCCTTCGCCTTCCTGCTTGCCGTACGTGTTAAGTAGGGTTGAATCAAGATCAAGCAGAACTTGTTCTGGCATTTTAGTCCTGTAGGCCGATGACCTCATATGACGGATGATATCTTCAAACTGTTTGACTGTATCCCCATCCATACGGTTCCAGAACCTCGACAGTGTGGGTTGTGAGGCAAGAGCCTGTTTACCCAGAATACTTTTAAAGACAGGTTCATTGGTCAGTTCGTCTGCATCATTGTCATTAAAGTATCCAGCAAGGATTTGATAAATTAGCTGGGATAGATTTTGATGGTCTTTGTGTTTACGGAAGCTATCATTTTTGTCCGTTACAAACTGGCTGATGTGTTTATTGAAGCCAAACTTATGGGCGAATTCTTTTATGAGAAGCAGCCCCGAATCGGAGGATAAATCGCCTCCATTGAAATTTATTTTGATTTTACTATTGCTTTCGAGCTGAAGTGAACTTACACTAGACATGAAGAGTTTCTCCTTTGTTTTGGTGTTTGTGTGGTAACTACATTTTAACAAAGTTGGAGCTCTTCTTCTATTTATTTAGGTTTCACTTGATAAGTGAAAAGCAAAAGTAATCTAAAATACAGTAACTATGCGGTTTTGGGGAGTATTTCGTGAACCGTCATGAATAATTCAGCCTGAATTATTCATGAACCCATGATATCACCAAAAATCGAGCGGATTTAAGTTTTTGCGCTTCATAATGCTTATCATAGAAGACGTCTTCCTGTTTATCACCTAAAAATGGGCAGACTTATCCTGTGGACAATACTTTTCTCGATTTTCAGATTTCAAAGTTCATCAGTTACGTTTATTCCAACTGTGGAAGTCGACGGATGTTCTCAAGAATTTCATAGAACTCATTCTTGTATGGACAACTGCTACACAGTTTGAAATGAATATATCTTGCTGCTTTAACAACCTTTGATGCGATTTTGAGCAGCTTCAATCGAATGGTATCTATCAACATTTTCTTCATGCTTTTAGGTAATACCAATCGTTTAAAGTAATTAAATAGGTTGTATGCTAGGACATGGAGCAGTAGATGATTCGCATTAACGACTTTGTCCTTACTTGGCGTTGATGCAAAGTTGAAGCCACTTTTACCTTCTTTGATGAAGTTTTCCATGGTGCCTCGATGTCGATAGAACTTAATTAGTTCTTCAGGACTGAGATCCATGTTGGTCACAATAAAGGCATACTGATTGGTTAGCTGATTGTACGGTTTCTCGACCTTGACGATAACCCGTCTAGGATAGTCCCATTTACCGGCTTGGTACAAGAACTCATCATAACGGACCACATAATCAATCATGTTATCCTTTGTAGCTTCGGTTATTTCATCATCCAAATGTTTTGCGTGAGCATACAGTATTTTGTTTGCTTTCAAACGTATGGCATAGGATACACCATTGCTTTCACACTGTTTGTACAAGTCTGGTGTTGCAAAACCACTGTCTCCACGGAGGAACAGATGGACATCAGGGTACTTCGTAAAGTATTCATCTAATAAAGGTTGCATGAATTCGCAGACGCCTGTAGAACTATAGGCGGTACCATCTCGAAGCTCTGCTTTGAGAAGATCTCCAGTGAGTCCGTCATAGCAGAGTAAGGGGTGATATCCATGAGCTTGATAGTGGTAATTAAAGCCTTCGCCTTCCTGCTTGCCGTACGTGTTAAGTAGGGTTGAATCAAGATCAAGCAGAACTTGTTCTGGCATTTTAGTCCTGTAGGCCGATGATCTCATATGACGGATGATATCTTCAAACTGTTTGACTGTATCTCCATCCATACGGTTCCAGAACCTCGACAGTGTGGGTTGTGAGGCAAGAGCCTGTTTACCCAGAATACTTTTAAAGACAGGTTCATTGGTCAGTTCGTCTGCATCATTGTCATTAAAGTATCCAGCAAGGATTTGATAAATTAGCTGGGATAGATTTTGATGGTCTTTGTGTTTACGGAAGCTATCATTTTTGTCCGTTACAAACTGGCTGATGTGTTTATTGAAGCCAAACTTATGGGCGAATTCTTTTATGAGAAGCAGCCCCGAATCGGAGGATAAATCGCCTCCATTGAAATTTATTTTGATTTTACTATTGCTTTCGAGCTGAAGTGAACTTACACTAGACATGAAGAGTTTCTCCTTTGTTAGTTTGTGAGTGTGGTAACTTCATTTTAACAAAGTTGGAGCTCTTCTTCTATTTATTTAGGTTTCACTTGATAAGTGAAAAGCAAAAGTAGTCTAAAACACAGTAACTATGCGGTTTTGGGGAGTGTTTCGTGAACCGTCATGAATAATTCAGGATAAGTGATATGTTAATTGATTCAGGAAAATGGTATGAAACTAGAGACATACAAAATAAGTTTAGAATCGTAATCATTTTACTCTTTTTGATTTCTACAATAGGCGCCTATTTGATTTTTTCACAAAATGAGATACACCTTGCGTTCATTTTTGCTCAAATATTCATAGCGGCGTTTTTATTACTTTTAGTATCCAACTACCTATGCTATAAAAATTCAAACACCCCCCAAATAGATAATAAATAAATTGGATATTTATTTTTAACAGGTGTTAATGCAGTTTACATGTATTCAATTAGAGCCTTTTTTGAGGTGCCTATTAAAACAGCCCTCTTTAGGAGACGGACGGTCTTCTCCTTTAGAGGGCTGTTACATTTTTTATGAGCCTTTTGAAGATGTTTTTCAAATTAAGAAAGCTTGTTCTTACTGGAAGTGTTCCGTTGGAGCGGTTTAATGATTGAGCAAATCAATGCCTTCGCGTTCTTTTAAGGTGCGTGTAAGAAGTTCTTTAAGCGCTTCTTGTCCCAAAACTTCGTGGTAGAATGCAGCTTTGTTAAAAGCATCTATGTAATCGGAGGTGTCATAGCCGAGTTTCAGAGCCGCGAATCCCCTTCGAGCGTACAAGTGCCCGATACTGTACTGACTGCGTTGGCTGTTATTGTAGGTAATGCCCTGATTGGCATAGTTAAGCGCATCATAGAATGAGGCGTTCAGGTAGTGCATATAAGAAGCGTTCAAGTAAATTTTGGTAGGTAGCACCCCTTTTTTTAGGTCGAGGTTATGTTCTAGATACCATACGCAGAAATCTAACAGTTCCAACGCGATGGAATGGTTATTGCGGTCGTTTTCAGCAACGGCAATGTTCATAAGCAACTGGAGTTCGAGTTTGTTGTAAAAGTGCTCGCGGTAGTTGGTGGGGATTACTGGCCTCGAAGGCTTTTTCTATTTCAATCATTAAATCTGTGTATACGCCAAAACTGTCCATTCGACACGATAAAAAAATCTGAGAAATATCCTGTTTATAGGCAATGCTTAATAAATCCAGTGTCTCTTGTTTGGGAAGGGCCTTGCCGTTTTCAAGCCTGCGCAGGGTGTTTTCGTTGATACCTGTGATAGTGGCCACGTCTTTTTGTGTGAGCTTTAACTTTTTACGAATTTTTCTGATGGCATTTCCGAAATTGACGGTATTATAGTGCATTAGATGCCTCCATTAAAGAACCCCCTCACGTGAGTCGGGTGACGCTCTGAGTAATTTAGTATACAATTTATTATAAGAAAAAAAAATCTTTTGAATCAATAGACTGGATAACACAAAAGGATATTAGGAGGTATGGTGTGACGAACAAATTGTCTTCATGTTTTTACTGGTTTAGAGCCGGTCAGTTTATCTCTTCTCTTGGGAGTATGGCCGGATACATAGCGCTTTCATGGTGGATAATTGAAAAGACAGGATCGCCGACGGCACTGGGAGCAATTTTGGCGGTGCCCATCTTTATCGATACGCTGCTCAACCCATTATTGGCACCGGTTGTAGACAAATACAATAGGAAGCGTCTGTCGGTTATAGGTGACTTTTGGAGTGGGACGATGTGGTTGGTTATCGCTTTGTACGCACAAAGCGGTCATTTTTCCACAGCTGTTGTGGCGTCCCTTTATGTGGCCAATGTGTTTGGGTCGTCACTTTCGAAAGTGGCGGGCAGTGTCTTGCCGAGAATGCTCGTTCCCAAAGAAGCGTATGAAATGGCCATGCGACAAACCATTATCATAGGTAACGTATCAGCCATATTAGGGGGATTGGTCGGCGGGGTAACGGCACAATTCCTTGGGTCAGTTTTTGCCTTTGCGTTAAATGGAGGCACTTTTTTCGTTGCAGTCCTCTGTACACTATTTATTAAACAAGATACAACGCCGACGCACCAAAAAACGACTGCACAAAGCCTTTCCTTTGTGCGCCAATGGGCCATCAGCTTGAAAGAGGGATTTGAGCTTTCTCTCCGCAACAAGTTGCTTTTGAAAGTGGTATTTTTATCGGCGGGCATCCAGTTCTTTGAGTCGATGTTTACGTTGAGTCTCCCAATTTTGGTCAAGACAGGGCACGGTCTACCGGAATCGTATTACGGTTTGCTGAAGACTTCAGCGGCGGCAGGTGTTATTTTAGCAACTTTGCTTTTTAAGTCGATTAACAACCGACTGGGCTATGTTGGAGCAACATTGCTGGGCTGTGTGATGTTCGTTACAGCTATACTGTTTATTCCGTTTACAAGCGTGCTCGTACTGCCATTTTTAATGATGTTCGTCTACGGATTTGGCGACGTACTGACCAGTTTACCGCTGGGAACTCGTCTGGGCACGCACATTCCCGTACAGTTTCAGGCGCGGGTATTCTCTATATTGGGCTTTTTAAGTGGCATCGCCGCCTCTTTAGGGGCTTATGCATTTGGAATTTTTGTCGAAAAGTTTGGCATCATCTCCGTTATGGTGGGCTCGGGCATCGCTTGTGGTCTTCTGCTAACGGCTTTATTTGCAGAAGGTTCTTTGATAAAGCTTTTAAGAGGACAGACGATTATAGAGGCCGAAATGGCTTAGGCTTTACGGCCATAAATCGCCTGTTTCCCGCAGGTAATGCTATTGAAACTAAGGTTTCCTAAAATTAAGCGACAGCGCATTCCACTTGTCAGATAGAGTTTTTAAGCCGGGATCCTCTTTGGTGAAGAGTGCAGCTTCAAAAAGAGTGTTTAAGTCGGCCGCTACGCGTTCAATGGCGTCCAAGTCGTGCGCTTCAAAAGTCTGCTTTTCGACAGCTTCATAGAGGGTCTCTAGGAACGCTGTATAGTCGTCGATAATTTGACGCGTCTCGTCGTCGACACCGCGTCTCTCGGCGTTGAACTCAAAATACGCCACCGCGTCTTTAAGCTTTTCCAATTGATTGAGCAGTAGAATTGAGGCGTCTTTGGAAGCCTTTTCGCTACTTAGGCGCATGTGGTAATACGACGCATCTGTAGCGATAAAATCGAGGGTTCTTTCATAGAGACGAACACTGTCTTCGTGGTAAAAATAATCTGTTTTTATAGCACCGAGCTGATAGGCGCCGTAAGCGCACAGGAGTGCGATGCAGAGTGTTATAAGACCTGTTTTTTTCATAAGAAAACCCCTCCTTTACAATGACCAGGTATCGGGTTTAGGGTGAAGTAAAAGCTGTTCTTTAACAGACTTCCATCGCGCGCGGATGGTCTCGTAGTCACCTGGTTTCGTGTCGAAAATACGCCCCTCTTTCAATGTGGTAAAATCTTGAATCATTTTATCAATGACCTCTGCTTCAGGCGTATAGTAGTATTGATCGTCTAAAATTGACTGGTGGTATTCTGGGAACAACCGTGTGAGCGAGATGAAACTGGAATAGCTATTTTCGGCTTTAAAACGTTCAATAGCGAGGGCAAGCCGCTCCAGTTCGCCCCTACTTTGAATCAAATACTTTAGTGTATCAGGCGCCTCAGTTGTAACAGCCTCTTTAAGCTTTTGGAGCTCGGACAGCACTGTGTCGAGCTGTTCTTCGTACTGAGTGACATGAAGGTCGTGATAGGCGTCGATGCGGCTCTGTTTACCCTGTTTGTAGAAAAGGATGCTTGTCACCACGACGACGATAAGACACGCGACATAAATTTTTTTCATATAAACGAACTCCTTTTTTAATCAATAGCAATAAGGTGAGGTGTACAGGTATTATGGCCAGAACTTAAGATTTCCTAAAATTAAGCGACAGCGCATTCCACTTGTCAGATAGGGTTTTTAAACCGGGATCATCTCTGGTGAAGAGTGCAGCTTCAAAAAGGGTGTTTAAGTCGGCCACTACGCGTTCCATGGCGTCAAAATCAAAAGCCTGCGTTTCAACAGTTTCGTATAGGGTGTCCACAACGGCTGTATAGTCGTCTATAATTTGACGCGTCTCGTCGTCGACACCGCGTCTCTCGGCGTTGAACTCAAAATACGCCACCGCGTCTCTAAGCTTTTCCAAATGATTGAGCAGTAGAACTGGGGTGGTCTTGGGAAGTTTTTCTTTTCTTAGGGGAGTGTGATAGTTCGACGCAGACATAGCGGTAAAATCGAGGACTCTTTCATAGAGACGGACGCTGTCTTCGTGGTAAATATAATCTGTTTTTAGAGCGCTGAGTTGATAGGCGCCGTAAGCGCACAGGAGTGCGATGCAGAGTGTTATAAGACCTTTTTTTTTCATGAGAAATACCCTCCTTTACAATTGCCAAGTATCGGGTTTAGGGTGAAGTAAAAGCTGTTCTTTAACAGACTTCCATCGTGCGCGGATGGTCTCGTAGTCCCCTGGTTTCGTGTCGAAAATACGCCCCTCTTTCAATGTGGTAAAATCTTGAATCATTTTATCGATGACCTCTACTTCAGGCGTGTAGCGGTACTGTGCGTCTAAAATCGACTGGTGGTATCTGAGAAAATACCATGTGAGTGTGTTGAGGCTTGAATAACCGGTTTCGGTCTCAAAGCGATCTATGGTGAGGGAAAGCCGCTCCAGTTCGCCCCTACTTTGAATCAAATACTTTGCCGTATCAGGCGCCTCAGTTGTAATAGCCTCTTTAAGCTGCTGGAGCTCGGACAGCACTGTGTCGAGCTGTTCTTCGTACTGAGTGACATGAAGGTCGTGATACGCGTCGATGCTGCTTTGTTTACCCAGATTGTAGAAAAGGATGCTTGTCACCGCGACGATGATAAGACACGCGATATAAATTTTTTTCATATCAATGAACTCCTTTTTAAATCAATAGCAATAAGGTGAGGTTTACAGGTATTATGGCCAGAACTTAAGGTTTTCTAAAATTAAGTGACAGCGCATTCCACTTGTCAGATAGGGTTTTTAAACCGGGATCCTCTTTGGTGAAGAGTGCAGCTTCAAAGAGGGTGCTGATGTCGGCCTCTACGCGCTCAATGGCGTCGAGGTCGTCGTGCACTTTAAAAGTCTGCTTTTCAACAGCTTCGTAGAGGGTCTCTAGGAACGCTGTATAATCGTCGATAATTTGACGCGTCTCATCGTCAACACCACGTCTCTCGGCGTTGAGCTCAAAATACGCTACCGAATTTGAGACATTCTCTAGGCTATTGAGCAGCTGAGCAGAAGCCACAGCAGCAAAGCCTTCCTCAGAGAGTTTTACACGGTAATTTTCCATAGAGCTGTTGAAAAGGGAGGCACTTTTAACGAGGACGAGACTGTTGTTGTAGATCCGCACGCCGTCTGCGTGATAGAGCACATCGACTTTATAAGCGCTGAGTTGATAGGCGCCATAAGCGCACACGAGTACGATTAAGAGTGCAATAAAACCTATTTTTTTCATGAGATAGACCGCCTTTACAATCGAAAAATATCAGGTGACGTATTTAATATGAACTGTTTTAATGCAGCGTTCCAGCGCTCGCGAATGGTCTGGAAGTCGCCGGATTCTGTGGCGAAAATATGGGCTTTTTTTAACGCGCTAAAATTGTGAATCATATCTTCTATGGCACGCTTATCAGGCGTGTTGCTGAGTTGCTCTTCTAGCAGCAACTGGTTGTAATAGATAAATTGAAAAGACAGTGGACTTAGCGTGTTAAAGTTCACTTCAGGGGAAAAATACTCTATTGTAAAGCCGAGTTGCACCAGTTCTCCTCTACATTGAATCATATACGTTGCGGCAATGGGCGCACCTGTTGCAACCGCTGCTTTAAGTTGTTTCAGCTTTAACAGCACTGTGTCGAGCTGTTCTTCGTATTGAGTGACATGAAGGTCGTGATAGGCGTCGATGCGGCTCTGTTTACCCAGATTGTAAAAGGTCATTATCAGCAGTGCAGCTATGATGAGGTAAAGTGTTAAAATACGTTTCATTTTCAGCTCCTTTCTATATTAATAATAACATGCTTTATATAATAACGAATGAAGATTAAATATCTTACAGTTGTGACGGTTATTCGTCTCGATTTTCTTTCTCAATGTTGACGGTAGGACGATTTCTGTTAAAATAGGTTTAACCGTTTAAAGCTTTAAACCAAAAGAAAGAAGGGCAAATGATGACCCAGACAATAGAAAAAATAAGAACTGATTTTATAAGCAGCCAAAAAGTACTGATTGCCATTGGAGACGAGACACGACAACATATACTCTTGGCTCTAATGGAAGCCCCCTGCAGCGTTGGTATGCGCGTCGGCGAAATTACAGCGCGTACCCATTTGTCGCGGCCTGCGGTATCTCACCACTTAAAGATTTTAAAAGAGGCACAGGTCATTCGCATGCGGAAAGAGGGAACGATGAATTTTTATGCCGTGGACATTGAAGGCGGGTTGATCGACCTAATAGCGTTGTCAGACCATCTAAAGGAATACACGGCTTATTTGAAGGAAGGAGCGTACTAAGTGACGTATCAAGTAAATATAGATGCAGAGCGCTGTGTCGGATGCGGTCTTTGTGTAACTGATTGCCCGAGCAGGGTTATTGCAAAAGAAAGTGGCAAAGCCGTCATTACATCGGAAGCGTGTATCAAATGCGGGCATTGCGTTGCAATTTGTCCTACGGAAGCGGTGACCATCAGCGATTTAAATCCCGAGGAGGTCGTCGACTACGATACACTGCCGCCTCTGATTGCCCCTGATGCAATGATGGGCTTTATCAAGCGCTTGAGAACCATTCGCCAGTTTACAGGCGAACCGGTTGCGCCGTCTGTTATTGAAGACATCATAGAGGCTGGGCGTTTTACAGCAACGGCTGTCAACCGCCAAGGGGTGCGGTATATTGTGGTGAGGGACGATATCGATCGTTTAGAACAACTGGTGTTGCCTAAGCTACGTGGGCTGCAAAAACTCTCAAAAATCTTTGGCAAGGCGTTGCCGCTGAAAAAAGATTTGAGCAATTACACCTTTGATAGCGGTTTTGTCTTTAAGAATGCACCGGTGGCAATTTTGGTGGTTTCAACAAGCGATGTCGATGCGGCACTGGCGGCAAAGAGTATGGAGATGCACGCACGTACCCACGGACTGGGCGGCCTTCACGTCGGGATTTTTACGACTTTTGCCAATCGGTCGAACCGCATTAGGCGCACATTAAATCTTAAGCATCGGGAAAAAGTTGTGGCGTGCTTGGCACTAGGCCATCCGGATGTGACGTACCGTAGGACGGTACCGCGTCGGGAAGCCGTTGTCGAGTGGCGCTGATGTGACTTTGGTGCGTCAAAAGCAAACGTCGCCTAATGCATCGAAAACGGTTTCACCTGAAAAGCCCGTCAAGTGGTAGAGAACTTGGCGGGCTTTCCCTTGTAAAGAGAGCAAACCTTTACAAAAATGTTGACAAAAGGGCGAAAAATGAATAGGGTAATAAAGCTGGGTAGTGAACCGAAAGTGATTTACAAGGAGGTGTTATGAAACCATTCATCTACAAACACAAGGGCAAGCTCTTGTTGTCGATTTTCTTCGGCATTGTGGCCAACAGCCTCGGGGTGGTGCTGGCTTATGCCATGGGAAACCTCACCAATGCCGCCATTGAAGGCACTTGGTCGCCGCTGCGTCTAAACGCGCTGCTCACAGTAACGGCCATAGTGGGCATGTTTGTGTTCAACAGCCTCGATACATATTTCAACCGCCTTTTCTCTAAAAAGGTACTTTTGGATGTTAAAGCGGCCATTTTTGCAAAGCTTTTAAAAGGGCGGCGAATGACTGTGGAAGCGTTGCCACAGGCGTTTGTTCTCAACTTGTTTCAAAGCGATGCAGATACTCTGTACAAGTCTTATCTTACCGCACTGAGCACAATTGTCGGCTACGGGTTTAAAATAGTGATTAGCCTCGTGGCGCTGTATTTTATAGATGCGCAGCTCTTCGGCGCTTTTGTAGCCGTTTCAACGGTGCCGCCCCTATTGGTTAGAGCGCTGAAAAAGCGTTCGTCACATGCCTATGAGCGCTTTTCAGAAAGTGCCGCATCGTCTTTAGAGGCGGTTAAAGAATTTGTTACAAGGCGCAACACCATTGTAGACAACGGTGCCGGCGAGGGGTTCAAAGCCAAGATGGGGGCTGTTGATGCTTCATACGAACAGCGTCGATTGGTACGTGAGGTCGTCGACCGGGTCGTGGTGGAGTTGAGCAGTTCCATCGGGATGATTGCGCATATGGGCTGTATGATTATAGCGGCGGTTCTGATTGTCAGAGGGGACATAACTGTGGGAGCGATGATTGCTGGGACCCAGTTGCTCAATTTCGTCTTTTCACCTCTCAACGCCTTGTTGTCGCGCATGACGCATCTCAAAGCTACAAAAGGGGTGCGCGCACATTACGAACAGGTATTGGCCATTGAGGAGAGCGGTTCGGGACGGCAGTTCGAAAATGGTGCGATTGAGTACAAAAGGGTATCTATTGACTACGAAGGCAAGGAAGTGGTGCAACCGTTTAGCTACACGTTCGAGGCCGGTAAAAAGTACGCGTTTATCGGCCGCTCCGGTTCCGGTAAAACGTCGCTATTAAGTGCGCTGATGGGCAAAGTGGCGTATAGGGGTGCTATTGAAATCAACGGCGTAGACGTACAGACGCTGGATTACGATGACTTGCTTCGTCACGTCGACTACGTTGCGCAAAACCCGTTTGTGTTCAACGACACCATTGCAAACAATGTGCGCTTAAATCGGCCGCTCGCTGTTGAACCGGCGGCTCTAGCACGTGTCAACTTGACACCGGCATTTTTCAGTCGTCCAGAGGCTGTGGGCACCGGAGGGGTTAAACTCTCAGGGGGCGAGCGACAGCGTCTCGCACTGCTGCGGTCGGCTATTCGACCGTCTTCCATTGTTATCTTTGATGAACCCACCAGTGCCCTCGACCCCGAAAATGTGGCGTGGGTGCATCGCTTTATCTTAGACTGTGCCGATAAGACGGTTTTTGTCATTACACACGACCGTCGGGCGGCGTATCTATCAAAATTTGACGGCATTATTGATCTAGACAGGTTACAAGGAGGTGTATAAATGGGCAAGATTGTACTGAATTTGGCAATGAGTTTGGACGGTTACATCGCCGACCCGGACGGCGGTTTCGATTGGATTAAAGGGGAAGACGGCAAGGGGCTAACCTCAGGGGAACCGTATGATTTTGAGGCCTTTTTGGCGTCTGTCGGCACCATTGTTATGGGTGCCAAAGCTTATGAAGACTGTCCGGCAGAAGCGTTTGAAACATTTAAGGACAAGGCGATTGTGGTGGCCACATCGAGACCGCTTACAGGGGGCGACAATGTGACTTTTGTAAATGGCGCCATCTGTGAACACGTCGTCGCTCTTCAGGAAGCCAGCGAAGCGGCCATATGGATTTACGGCGGAGGCGGACTTGCCGATGCGTTTATTAAAGCCGATGTTATTGACACGTATATCGTCGGCGTAATCCCCATTATCCTAGGTGAGGGCAGGCCATTGTTTTTAGGGGGTACGCCGACGCTGCCGCTGCACTTGGTGTCACAAGCCGTCAGCGACGGTATTGTTTTAATGACCTACAATCGAATGCGTTAAACAGAGTGAACCCGCTGACGGAGGACTGTTGTCAGCGGGTTTGTTTTGTGACCAGTCAATGGTATACAGCCTAGGTTCCCCTCAGCACGTGTTTATTGCTACCAAAACCTGTGGTTATAAAGCTTTTAGAAAATAACCTCATGGGGAAGTATATGATAAATGCCTATGTTAAATTTCATAAAGAATGACCAAAACATCTCTATTTCTAATGTAGCTTCCACCAATGAGTTTGTAAATATTTATAAAATAAGGAGCGATTAGAATGCTTGAAATGATTCTATTGAAAGGGGCATGTAAAAAATGCTAAAATTTAAGAGTGCCATTTAAATTTTCATAGAATATGAAAAAACAGCACTCTTATAGTCACTATAAAAATAACATAGAATTTAAGTTGTAGGGGAGAGAGCGGGGAAAACCCTTTGACTTACTCGACGCCCTTTAGCGATTATTTCAAAATCTAGCAGTGAATAAATAGAAAGGAAAGAGTGAAGCCACTATGAGAATCATAGAATCTATTTGTAAGGAACTTGAGTTGTATCTGTTAGGTAAAAACGTTGTTGAGATTGCATGTGGAGAAGCAAAATTTTCACTTGAAAGCGCTAAGTATGCAAAGCGTGTAACCGGAATTGATATTGAGTCTGTCCGACTGGAACGCGTGCAAACGTGTCCAAGCAATGTCGAGCTATTACAGTACGATGCACTTGAACTGAATTTACTCAATCAATCGGTTGATGTGGTCGCTTGCATGAACGGGCTGGGGCACATGCAGAGTATTTTCTGTGGCGTATTAGAAAGCGCGATGGAGAAAGTTGGTAAGGGTGGTCGTATTATTTTCATAAGCAGCTGGAAAATGGATCGTTTCTTTGTTGGTGATAAAGTCATGCCGATTCTGGAAACCCGTAAAGATATCATGGTAGAAGAAATCAAGAGAAAGGAATACGACATTCAAATCCTCACGGTTGTGTAATGGATGAGTCAAATGCTGGTTTTGAGAAAAAGAGTTTGTGATGAGTTAATCGCTATAGAGCGCTGTGTATGGCGCGCTTTGAGGACGGATACTTGTTCCACGGTGCTTTCTTCAGGAACAGGCACTTGCTAGTCAGTGGTTGTTGGACAGTTTAGATTTTGATGAGCAAACTTTTTACTGGAGGTCGATATGCACATCTATTTGTTTATTTATGCCGGGTTGCTATTGGCTCTCCTCTACACCGGCATCCTTCAAAACCCAAACATTAGTCCACTGCTGAAATCAGCACCTTTTATAGCACTGGCGCTTCACAAGTGGTGGCGAGAAAGAAAGTCTTAAGGGGCTGGCAATAATAAAGAGACCGATAAACGCTTGACCGCAGTGATCGGTCTTTAGCCTTTTTTGGCGGTTTGACTTAAGCATACAAGTGATTGGTGAGAGGCTGTTTTTAAGTGAACCCTATATAGTAAAATATGTTTATCTAGTACAAATCATAAAAAATTAAACAACGGTGATATTGACAATCGTTTTCACAAACGGTAGTATATATTTGTAAAAAAAATGAAGAGGTGATACTAAGTGCTAAAATTAATTCAAGCGGATTTGTATAGACTGGCCCACAGCCGAATGATACATATAACATTTTTACTTTGTATTCTCATGTACATATTAATTGATTTACTTGAAGTCCCTATCATTATAATGAGTTACAACAATCTCCCAGAAGTGAATAGTTTAAAAAATGGCGCCTACGGCATCTATTATGGTATTGGCACACCGATGAACATCCCACTAATGGCGCTGCCGATTTATGTTTCAGTCATGGGGCACGACTACAGTTCAAAGACCATTTACAACACACTGGCTTCGGGATACACGAAAAATGACTATTTTTTAAGCAAGGTTTTTGTTACAGTTATCACTACCCTTGTGTTTTACTTATCACTCGTTTTTATTCCGATGGCTGTTGGGACGCTCTTGTATGGATTTGGTTTACAAGAGCCAATGGGGCTTTACTGGAAGCGGCTACTGATTACGCTTATTTTTCAAGGGGGCTTCTTGTCATTGTTTGGACTTATTGCGCTGGTTATATGCGTATTTGTGCAAAGTACCTCTAAGCTCATCGGTTTTTACATCATGGGCTTGATAGGGTTTGGAACCTTGTTTCTCATGACCCTAATGAATGACAGCTGGATAACGGCAAGGTATTGGTTTTACCAGTACTGGATGCTAGGTGTTATTGAAAACGAGGCCTTTGGCATACAAGAGTACACTGTTATGACGTTTATGTTAATAACAAGTTTATGTATTTTCATTGGCATTGGGCTCTTAAAAATAAATAAATCCGATATTCATTAATGTTCAGGGGAGGGAATATGATAGAATGCAAAAATGTACATAAAAAGTATGGAAAAGAATATGTTTTGAAGGCAATCGACCTCAAAGTTCCCGAAGGATCAATTTATGGCTTGATTGGGACAAATGGCGCGGGGAAATCCACCTTGATTAAGAGCATTATGGGGATTGTCAATCACGATCGAGGGCATATTAAGCTAATGGGGAGAGAGACTGAGTTTCATAAGATATCTAAAAAGAAAATAGGGACTTTGTTTGAAATCCCCGCTTTTTATCCCAATTTAACAGGGTTACAAAATCTCGAGTATTATAGGCGCTTGTTTGGTTGCAAGGACACAAAAGCTGCGAAAAAAGCGCTCGATATGCTGGATTTGGTTGATGCAAGCAATAAAAAAGTTAAATTTTATTCTCTGGGAATGAAACAGAGGTTGGGCATTGCTTTAGCCATAATGAATCGGCCGAGACTGGTTATTTTAGATGAACCCTTAAATGGACTCGACCCAGTTGCAATGGCAACAGTAAGGGATTTGATTCGCAGATTGAATAGAAAGGAAGGGACCACGTTCTTAATATCAAGCCATAATTTACCGGAGTTGCACTTGGTTGCAACCCATTATGGCATTATAGACACTGGAAGATGCCTCATGGAAATGACACATGAACAGCTTGAGGAAGAACTCAAGGGCAACCATTGCTTGGTGTTCAGTGACGCAAGTGAGTTGGAGCAGATAGAAGCTCTTGATGGGCTATGTGGTGGCATAAAAATTGATGAAAACAGCATCGTATTTTCTAAACAAACAGATATTTATCAAGTCGTACATGATTTTCAGCAAAAAGGATTGTCATTTAAAAGGATTGAAAACTATGAAATGGCCTTAGAGCAGTTTTTTAGAGTGGTGCTAATGAGGCATACTATATGATTGCCATAGTAAATGCAGAGCTCTATCGGCTAAGAAAAAGAAAGAGCATATACCATACACTGTTCTGGGTTTTTGTCTATTTTGTCGGGCTGAGTTTGGTTCAAAAGAGATTGATTTTAGTAGGCTACTCATGGGATTTAACCAGTAGCGTTTCTTCAGGGGTCAACTCAACGCTGTATGGCTTGAACACATGTTTTAACCTGTCACTATTGTTGTTGCCGCTATTCTGTTTCTTCATAGCCGATGACTACACGTATCGAGTTGTCGATGTGTACATTGGGCGTGGCGTCTCGAAAGCAACCCTCTATGCCTGCAAGTTTTTTATTATTACGATGCTCACAAGTGCTTGTGTGTTCATATATATTTTTATGACTTTTTTTATAAATACTTTGGTCTACGGTGCAGGAGACAGCATTTCAGTAGGCGTGTTTTTTCAGAACATCTTTGGCGTGGCAGTCATACATATGGCACTATGGGGTGTTTGGAATGCCTATACTTTAATCGTAATTGAGTTGACGAAAAATAAAAACTCTTTTATTGTATTGTACCTGGTCTCAGTATTTTTGGGAAATTACATGACGATGATGGGGGCGGTTAGCAACCGGTTTTACTTTGTGAAATTTGGAACCGTTCAATACTGGATGGATGCCTCGGCTAACTTTTACAGTTTTAATATAGAGCTTGTGATGGGCGTGTGTGGCTACGTATTGTCTTTTGGAGTGATGGCGTTTTTATTTTTGGCTAAGTTGCTCAAAACCAAGGCCTAACCCTCCAGTGGCAGACTTGAATAGGCCGTATTATTGTGTGAACAATAAACGGCCTAAGTGGTAGGTTCGGTCAAGGTGAGTCTTATTCTAGAGTAGACGTATAGGATTGGAGACCATCATAAGTTTTTAGCTGCCCTTTTATCAAACCGGTTTCGTCGATTTCTTTTACGGTTATATCGATTTTGTAGCGGCCTTTTGCAGAGGGCAAGTACATTAGAGAGAGGGTGTTCAATGTGCCGTCATATTTTTCGTAAGTGAGTTCAAGGGCGTATTCGTTGCCATCGTAGCCATCGAGATTCAAGTAGGCAGTCTCAGTGCTGTTGGCGTCTATAGCGGTCCATGACGTCAGAGGATGTGTTTGAGTTGTTTCCACGAGGGTAAGCGTCGGTGCTTTAATGGAAGTCGCCGTCGCGTTCTCAAATGAAAAAGTTATCCCCTTTGAGAGGTTGCGATACTGCCAACGCGTGTACAAATCGCGGCCAATACTCGATTGGGACAATAGAACACTAAGCACTAGAGCAATGACAGCACTGAAAACGAGTCGTTTTTTACCAAATTTCATAAAGCCCTCCTTAATCACTGATTTTAAAACACGTTTCCTATAGGGTAACATATAATAATGGGATTTAAAGTTAAATTTTAAATAAAACAACATTTTAGGTGGTGGCACCTTGATGAAATAATAAAAGGCATACCGTCTACATTAAAAAGGGTATGCCTTTTGCTATTAAGAAGTGTTGGCTCTCGATAGGTGAACTTCTCTAAAACCCCCGCCTCTTAAACCACCAAACGGCACCGAACAATAGGGCGGCTGAAAGCGCGATGGCAATGCCCAACGCCGGCAAAAAATCGCCGAGAACTTGTGTCCCCGACACAATGGCCATAGGTGCAGACAAAAGAGACAGCGGGTTGTAAAATCGCGTTTGCGGCAGAAATTGAATGAGGAGCAAAGGCGCGAATGCTGTAAAGAGATAGAGCAGCGCTGTACTCTCCCGCCGACTTACCGTAGAGACGCCTACGAGCAACGCCAACAGAAAAGCAAAAAAGATATAGAGGCATACCAGTGCGCTGAACACAGAAGTCGTAAAGGCCACTGGGAAATAGAAGCCCGTATAGAGGGCGGCGATGCCGGTACAGACGACATAAGCGCCTGTAAACACCGTTAGGGCAGCGGCGTATTTGGCCCCTATAATGGCCGAACGCGGAACGCCTTTGGTGAGCAGGTTCACAAGTGTGCCGCTTTGGTACTCCCGGCTCATTGTACCGATGTATAGCGCTATCATGAGCAGTAAGCCAAACTGAGAGAAATTCTTAAAAAATTGGCCGTAGCTGTCGACCCAAGTGGGCGCCGCCAAAGTCAATTCCATGGACTCGGGCAAAAACGCTTCGAGCAAGTTTGGCATGTACACGGCGATGAGCGGACTGGTAATGCCGATAAATACAAACACAGCACCAATAATGAGGAGCTTGTACGTCTTCAGCTGTTCAGCCAACTCCTTTTTATAAAACACGGCGAAAGATCTCATGACGTCACCTCCATAAACAGCGATTGAAGCGACTGGCGCTTAACCTCAAAGGAAAGGATAGGCAGTGCAGCTTCACCGAGCAGTGCGAGAAGCGTTTGAGAGGCACTTGGCCCGTCGTCGACATCACAAGTGAGGTGGAGCCCTGAAAGCGTCGTATTGTACAGCGGCTGCGAGAGTTTTGCAAACGCCTCCGCCGCATCGGGGGTGTAAAATTCGATGGCAATTTGCCGGCCGTCAGCACCCACGGCGTGCATCGGCCCTTCAAAGGCGAGTTTCCCGCCGTGGAGGATGCCAATGTGGTCGCAAATGCTTTGAACATCGCTGAGAATGTGCGTCGAAAAAATCACAGTGGTCTCTTCTTTAATCCGCTGTAAAATCGTAAGCAGTTCGTGCCGCCCAATGGGGTCCAGTGCAGAAGTGGGCTCGTCGCATATGAGGAGCCGCGGGCGACCGATAAGCGCCTGGGCGATTCCAAGGCGTTGTTTCATGCCCCGAGAATAGCCACCGATTTTCTGGGCCACGCCGGTCAACCCGACTTTTTCGATGAGCTCGTCCACAGGGGCAGTGCGTTCAGCGCCGCCGGCAATCACGAGTTTACGGCACAAGTTCAAGTACTCACGGGCCGTCATGTATTCATAAAAGGCGGGGACATCGGGCAAGTACCCGATGTGCTTGTTTGTTTTGGCGCCTCCGAAGACAGCGGGTTCACCGCAGACTGTAATCGTGCCGGCATCTGCCGGAAGCAACCCCAAAACAGCCTTCATCGTCGTAGTTTTGCCGGCGCCATTTTTACCGATAAACCCGTAGACTGCGCCTTTTGGCACTTTTAGACAGAGGGCGTCGAGAACCGTTTTATCGCCGAAGCGCTTGGAGAGGTTTTGTATGGTTAAGAGATCGTCCATTAAGTATCCACCCTTCCGAACAGCAAGTAGCCAATAGAGCCAAAGGTCTGAATAAGGAGGATAATCAGCACCCAAATCGGCACATTGAGCACGCGCACTTTCTTGCGTTTGTATAGGTGGACGAGACAGAAAATAGCCAGTCCAAAATGCAGCAGCGCAAACGGCACCACTATGGGCAGTAAATTTTTTAAATCAGTCATGGATAATCGCCTCCAATCGTTTCAATAGCTGTTGAAAAGTTGCGTTTTCGGCCAATGCGGCAAAAGTTGGGTCCTTTGCCACAGCATCGTAAAAAAGCCGTCGGGTCAGGACTTCAGTAGTCGGTGACAAGGTCCCTGTGTACAAGTGATCGGACAGCCAGTCGTCGATGTCGTCAAAATAGGGGTTGCGGTTCAGCACAACGGGAAAAGTCGTCGATTCCACAGCGCGCACATAGCGGGTGAGATGCGTTAGCGCATCGTCCGGAGCGCCGCCGGCAACCGCCACCTGTGCGGCGATGAGGTGAGTGGCGTATCTGGCGTTGGTGCCGTTGTGTTCAAGGCCGAACGCCGCTATAACCGTTTGAAGCTGGTCGTAGATTTTATCGTGCGCTGCCGGATCGCCTGCATTAATCGACTGGTACATCAGCAAATCGTTCACAAGCGCCATCAGACTTTGATAGAGGTTGATTTGTGCACAGCGTTTGGCGTCCCTTATACGCCCGGTGGCGAGGTGAACCTGTCCAATGAGACTGCTCTTAAGACCGTGTGCGTTCACCGTAGGCGTTTCGCCGAGAAGGGTGTAACAGCGTTCAAAATCGCCTTTTTGAAGAGCCACAAGTGCCATCAGCCCCTCGGCGGTACTTCTGAGAAACGTGTCCTCGGTTAACGTCAACAGGTGTTCAGAAAGCGCTTCAGAGCGACCGAGCATATGGCGCCGCATCGACGCGTCTTTAGAAACGAGCCCGTAGTTTAAAAACCATTGAGCCATGGCAATCACCAACTCAGGGCAGGCGTAGTACTTCCGAAGGGTCTGTTCCACCTCAGCTTCAAGAACGGCCCACGCTTCCGTTTGAAACCGCTTGCCATAGGATTCATACAGCCCCTTAATGGCCTCCGGCGCCAAGGTGGGCGCGTACCCGAACAACTCGTCCATGGTGATGTTATAAAAAGTGGCAATTTCCGGGAGCATCAGAACGTCCGGAAAGCTCTGCCCAGTCTCCCATTTGGAGACAGAAGCTTTTGAAATGCCGAGGTATGCGGCAACGGCTTCTTGGGTCAGCCCCTTTTCGCGCCGTTTGGCGGCGAGCACTGCACTCATGCGTATCGATGTCATCGGTTCATCCTCCTTTTTCTCTATTGTACGCTCAATCGAATGCGCTGCGCAAGGGAGCGTCAATTGACTTTGGTAGAAAAAATCAACTGTTGGTTGACAGCGGGCACTCATCTGTCTTTATACCCCTCTCAAAGGGCGACAAAAAACAAAAAATGCGGCTTGGGGAATTTCCTCAAACCGCATTTTATTTAAACAACAAACGCTGTTGTTAAAACCGGCTGCCAAATGGCAAAAGTGCCAATTGCGCCAGTTTGAAATGTTGCATGCCAAAGGGGATGCCCACAATGGTCACACAGAGGAGGAGCCCTACGCCCAAGTGAAACAGGCAGAGTTCCCATCCGAGAAAGATGAGCCACAAGATGTTGCCCAGCAGGCCACCGGCACCAAAGTGACCGATTTCTACTTCTCTGCCAAATGGTGTGAGGGTGAGTCCTGCTATTTTAAAGCACTGCATACCGAAAGGAATGCCGATGACCGTGATGCAGAGGAGCACCCCGGCAATGGTCCATCCAATGGCGCCTATCAAGCCGCCGAGCAGTATCCATATAAGATTTCCGAGTAATGACATATTTTCGCCTCCGTAATGTTCTATAGCTGTATTTTAACAGGTCGAGATTGGATAGAGGTTAATGGTTTATTAGAATTTTGCAAGGGGGGGACGGTTCTTTTGTGCCGGATTCCACTATTATATTCCATTTATTCCAAAACAGCAGTCGCCACTCAACCACAGGTGTATGGCGGCCTGCACACATCTTATTCCATTTCAAGAGCACAAATTTTCACCTCGTAGCGCCTATTGTAACAGCACAAATGCCGCCGGAAGCCGTACACAGGCGCCTGCTTGTAAGTGGCAAGCGCTGGGGCCCTTCGCGAAAGGGCAACTTGCCGATAAGAGAGTATCAAAATCTTGTATATCCATTGGAATAGGCGGGAGTTGCCCCAACGCTTGCCCGAGAAAAAACGCCTGTGGCGCCACCGCGCAACAGGCGTTTTATGGTAAAATTTAGTGTTTTACGGCACAAAAGAACCGTCCCCAAAAAAAGCGAGCCCTTTGGCTGTAATCTTCGTTCCGGCACGCCCTTTCGAGATATGGGCGTAGCCGTTGTCTGCCAAGCGCTTTAAAATCGATCGTATCTCTTGCTCGGACAAGTTGAGATTGTGCATAGCCGCCTCTTGGCAGAGGTGTTTTCGCCCGATTTTTCGCCTGTCTCTGTGCGCCCGATAGAGCGCCGTCAAAACAAACGTGTATTCCTCAGCGGCGTAGTGACCGCCGAGCGCCTTTAAATCGGCGGGCTTGAAAGTGGAAACAGTAGGCGCTTCCCGCTGAAGCAGATGCTTTGGCAGGTGCCACACATCCACATGGGACTCGCCGATATTGCAGAGGTACTCGACGTAATTCATCAGTTCCCGCACATTGCCCGGCCACAGGTGACCGCAGAACGTCGCGTAAATCGCCTCAGAAAACACCACGGTGTCGTCAAAAGCCGCCTTATAGTAATCCACCAGCGGCACGATGTCCTCGCGGCGGCTTCTGAGCGGCGGCAATTCGAGGGGGAGGACATTGAGCCTGTAGTACAGATCTTCCCTGAACACCCTGTCGGTGACAAGCGCCCTCAAATCCTGATTGGTGGCGGCGATAATGCGCACGTCCACATCGATTACCGCGTCGCCGCCAATGCGCATAAAGTTCCGTTCCTGAAGAACGCGAAGCAACTTTTTCTGAAGCAGCGGCGTGATTTCCCCGATTTCGTCGAGAAACAGCGTCCCCTTGTGGGCGAGCTCAAAAAGCCCTTGTTTGCCGCCTCTTTGGGCGCCGGTAAACGCGCCGTCGGCGTAGCCGAAGAGTTCGCTTTCCAGCAAATTTTCCGAAAGGGCGGCGCAATTCACTGCCACAAACTGAAAGGCCCTTCGCACCGACGCGTTGTGAATCGCTTGGGCAAACACCTCTTTCCCCGTGCCGCTTTCGCCGGTAATCAAAACAGAAGACGTCGATTGCGCCATTCTCGAAGCCGTTTTTACCGCGCGCTGAATCGCGGGGCTGTCGCCGATAATGGCGTCAAACGTGTAGCGCGCCACATGCCCTTTTCCCAACAGCTTCACGCGTAGAGCGTGTTTTTTTTCTCAATTTCCGTCAGTTCATCTGCTAGGACGATGACCCCGTACACCTGTCCGAACTCCACAATGGGCAGTACCGATACCACCACATGGGCGCCGCCAATGGCCACAATGGCCTCGCGCACCTCAGGTGCGCCGTCTAGGACGCTTGTGTAAGGCACATTTTCCAAAAACGGCTGTGCACATGCGCCGACGCCGCCGGATTTAGGCAGGTCGAAAATCGATCTGGCGCGCTGGTTGTAAGCGTGCACCACGTGGTCGGCAGTAACGATAACAATGGCTCGATCCATGAGTTTGAGCAACATGTCCAGTTGTCGGTTCAGCGTCTGGTTTTTCCCGAGAATCGCTTCGGCGCCGTAGCCGGCGGAGGCCAAAGACATGGCGTAAGAGACGAAGGCATCGCTCTGTAAAACCGATTCAAGGGAGAGCGCGTTGGCAATGGCGATAACCGTGTTGAGGTCGAGAACACGGTGCCCGATGTCGATGTGCGTCGTAAACTCAGGGGGAATGAGACGGGATTCGCCAGGGGTAATGGCGAGCGTCACATTGGACAGCGGCGCAGAGCCGGGATAGACGGGCATCAGTTCCAAATGCTTGATGCCGAGTTGATGAATGAGAATAATGGTCTCGATGCAGACCTTGTAATTGAGATTGACAAGTGCCGCCTTGGTGTCGTCGGGCAGCGCCTTTAACGCCGTCAAGGCCTTTTTCGTAATGGTGTAGTCGGCGACGATGATTTCGGCGTCGTTCACCACGCGTTCCAGCACTTCTTCGTAGATGGTAAAAGAAGAAATCAAAATGAGATCGACATCGATTTCAGCGGGTTTACCGCCGTCAAAATAGATTTCCTCTATAGTGAGCGCGTCGCCAAACAGCCCGTGGACAATCTGCTTGTAAATGGCCACCGAATAGGCGTGGAAGGAAACAATCGCGAGTTTTTTCTTAGTCATAGGCATCACCTCCCTCCTAGTTTAGCGCAAATAGACGGGCAATTCAAATTTTTTGCACCCCCGCGCTGCACCCCTGTGCCGTAGAGGCTTACAGAACCAAGCGGCGAAAAACCCCCTCCGACAAACGGCATCGGAAAGGGTCTGTCAACAGTGTTATTGGGCTTTAATTGCGGCTAAAAAGTTGCGGCCCGCTTCGATTTGTCTGAGGACCTCAACAGGTGCCGTGCCGCCATAAGAAGTGCGGCGGGTGACACAGGCGCTCAGGGAGAGGTCGGGGAGCATGTCGGCGCTGAGACCGGCGTCGATTTTGGGGAAGTCTGCGGGCTGAAGGTGTTCGAGCAACAAGTCGTTGGCCTCGCAGTACCGCACCATTTTGCCCACGAGTTCGTGCGCGCTTCTAAACGGGATGCCGATGACGACGAAGTGCTCGGCGATGTCGGTGGCGTTGATAAAGCCCTTGGTGAGATGGCGTTCGATGACGTCGGTTTTAAACCGGGTCTTTTCAAGCATTCTGGCAAACAGGGGAATGGCGGCCCTCAAGGTCTCGACGGTGTCGAACAACGCTTCTTTGTCCTCTTGAAAGTCTTTGTTGAAGGCGAGGGGTTGTCCCTTGGACACAGTGAGCAGTGCCATGAGGTTGCCGTAGACGCGACCGGATTTGCCGCGAATCAATTCGGCGATATCGGGGTTCTTTTTCTGGGGCATGATACTGCTCCCAGTGCAAAAACTGTCGTCGATGTCGATGTACCCAAAGGGTTGGGCGTTCCAGAGGATGAATTCTTCTGAAAAACGGCTCAAATGGGTGATGCACAGGGCGCCGCAGGCGAGAAATTCTGTGATAAAGTCCCGGTCGCTAACGGTGTCCATGGCGTTGTCGCTGACGGCGCTAAAGCCGAGGAGTTCCGCGGTGCGCTGTCTGTCGATGGGCAGTGTCGTACCGGCGAGGGCGCAGGCGCCCAGCGGACAGATGTCCACCCGTTTGAGGCAATCGGCGAGGCGTTCGATGTCGCGCTTGAATTTTTGAAAGTACGCCATGAGGTGAAAGCCAATGGTGACCGGCTGTGCGTTTTGAAGGTGCGTGACCCCGGGCATTAAATCGGCCGCGTGTGTCGACGCCTTTTCCAGCAGTACCGACTCGAAGTCGATTAAAGCGTCTGTCAGCGCGCCAATGGCGTCTTTTAAGTAGAGGCGCATGTCGACGTTGACCTGATCGTTGCGGCTTCTGGCGGTGTGCAGTTTTTTGCCCGTGTCGCCGAGCATCTGAATCAATCGGCCCTCAATGGCCATGTGGATGTCTTCGTCTTCGACGCGCCACTGGACGTTGCCGGCATCGATGTCGGCCTCAATGATTTTGAGGGCCTCGACAATTTGCTCGGCTTCCCCAGTGGTAATAATGCCCTGTTCGCCGAGCATGGTGGCGTGTGCAATGCTCCCTCTGATGTCATAGGGGTACAGGACGTGATCGAAGCCGATGGAAGCGTTGAAAGCCGCCACTGAGGCGTCCATGGATTTTGAAAAGCGGCCTTGCCATAAATTTGTCATAGAGATTTTCTCCTTTAGTTTGATAAGCGTTCGATTTCAGCCAGCGTGGGATTGGCCATTTTTTCGCCGAAGCGTTTGGACAACAGAACCACGGCACAGGTCATAGCCACAACGGCTGCAAGCAGTGCCCAGACACTGCCGGTGATGCCGGCGACGACGTAGGCGAGAAAGCTGACAGTGCCGTTGAGAAGTGCGTAAGGCAACTGGGTCTTCACATGGTCGATGTGGTCACAGCCCGCTCCTGTGGACGACAAGATAGTGGTGTCGGAAATCGGCGAACAGTGGTCGCCGAAGAGACCGCCGGACAAGACGGCGCCGATGCAGACGTGGAGCGGTGCGCCAAGGCTGATGGCCATTGGAATCACCAGCGGCATCATAATGGCGAAGGTGCCCCAAGAAGAGCCGGTGGCAAAGGACATCAGGGCGCCGATGAGGAAGACGAGACACGGGACGGCCCAAGCGGGCAAAGTGCCCTCAGTGATGTCGATAATGAAGTTGGCGGTGCCGAGGCCTTTGCCCACTGCGCCAAGGGACCACGCCAGCACGAGGATTACTGCGACACTCATCATTTTGCTCATGCCGCCGTAGTAAATGTCGAGGCTCTCTTTAAAGGTTTTAACTTTGTTGAAGCACATGAGGGCGATTAGAGTGAGTGCAGCGAAGAGGTACCCGGTGCTCAGCGCCGTTCTAAAGGCGCTGCCCGCCACTTTTTTGAAGGGAAAGCCCAATGGGGCCAAAATGCCGAACAAGGTGACGAACAAGACGAGGAGGGGGAGCCAAATGAGGATGGCCTTGCTGCCGGGCACTTCTTCGGCGGCGGTTTGGCGCATAGGCGTGGCGTTTGGCCAAAAAGTTTCACCGGTTTGCAAGGTGCGTTTTTCGGCTTTGGCCATGGCGCTGAACTCGTAGCCGGTAAAGGCGATAATCGGCACCATCAGCACGGCGAGAATCGGGTAAAACTGAAAGGGAATGGCGCTGATAAAAGCGGACCAATCGGATTCCGCAACACTGAGCACTTCAAACTCTTTTTGAAGCAACCCCATGACGTAGACGCCCCACCCGATAAAGGGGACGAGGACGGCCACAGGCGAGGCGGTGGAGTCGATAATCCACGCGAGTTTTTCCCGAGAAACCCTCAGCTTGTCGAAAATCGGTTCGAAAATCGGGCCGACGATTAGCGGTGTGCCGAGGTCTGAGAAAAAGACCACGATACCGCCTAGCCAAGCGCCGATTTGCGTTTTAAAGCGGTTGTCCACGACCTTGGTCATGGATTTTGCAAAGGCGGCGGCGCCGCCGGATTTCTCCATAAGGCCCACAAAGCCCCCGATGAATACGAGCAGCACCAAGACGCCGGCGTTGTAGCTGTCGGTGAGCTGTACAAAGAAGTAGTCCTGTATCATGGTCGTGACCCCGGCAATGGGATTGCCGCCGACGAGTATGAGCACCCCCACCAAGACGCCTGCAAAGAGCGCCGGTATGACGTTCTTCAGTTTAATGGCGATGAGAATGGCCAGTGCAACAGGCAGTATAGACAGTATGCCATAGTGTTCCATGAGATCCCCCCTTTTCATAAATGGTTGTATAATGGTTATCGCGTTTACTGCATTGCAAGTTAAGTGCCAACCCGTTGGTCACCGGCACAATGCGCCCATTGTAACGTCGCTAGGCGGTGCGGCGCCTACACAGTCGTTTTCAAATGGGTTAAACAGGGTGATTAGGCGATGGCCTCAACCTGTTTAAAACCAGGGGGGACGGTTCTTTTGTGCTCGATTCTACTAAAAATTACCATATAAACCAATGTACCCGTCGCCCTCTTTTACTTCTGTTTAGCGGCTTGTAGCCATAGTCCCCAGTGAATCAATGCGTTCTCAGAACCCCACTGAAAGCCGTGAACGCATGGGGACAAAAGCCGCCTGTCACTAGGAGAAGGCGCCGGCGGGCAAATGGCAAGTGTGGCGGCGAATTTTGTACCGTCACAAGGGGGCAGGGGATACCTATAGCACCGAAACCCGTTGGCATACAGTGGATTGGCCGCCACACCTGCCCACAGAAAAACGCCTGAGGCGCTACCGCGCAACAGGCGTTTTATGGTAAAATTTAGTGTTTTACGGCACAAAAGAACCGTCCCCCCTGGCAAAGCGTCGATAGGCAGTTGGCAAAAGGCCCGTGGCCTTTCGAAAGAGCTCGGCGAAGCGACTGGCGCTTTTGTAGCCCACGGCGTGCGCCACTTGAGCGATAGAGAGTTCCGTAGCGGACAGGAGATGTTCGGCTTGTGCCATACGGCGACTTTGGATGTACGCCGTCACCGTGCAGCCGTGCAACAACTTGAACGACCGCTTTAACTTCGTCGCGCCCATACAGGCGATTTGCGACAGGTGTTCGAGGCGGAGACATTCTGCATAGTGGACGTCGATGTAGGCCGTCACCGATTGTAAAAGCCTCTTGTCCACCTCTGACAAAGGGGCGCGTACAGCGGCGTCGCGGTTTTGTTGTCGCGCCACAATCAGCGCCACCGCCTCGGCGACCTTGGCGTCGTAAAACAGTTTGGCGGCAATCCCGTCGCCGTTGTAGTGCTTAATCTGCATAAGCAAATGCACCATTTCGGGAAAGTCGTCGGTCTCGTCGATTGTTTCAAACGCCTCATAGGGGTTGGCGTACACATCAGGGTAATGTGCCTTCAAATAAGACTCGTAATAAGCGGGTAGAATCTCAATACCGATGCTTTGAATGGGAACTTTCCCGTGCATAGTGGCCTTAAAGGGTCTATTGCCCCCAATAAAGCTCTTGACGCAGTTGGGGCGTAAGCGCCTGTAGGGGAACCGTTCTTCGCCGGAAATCGATTCGTAGTACGTCACGCTCAAACAGGGCGGCATGGCCACTTCCACCACGCGGTCTTCGTGAAAGGTAAAATCGTGTATTTTTATGTCGTAGAGGTTCTTTTGACCGTAAATCCAGTAAGTCCCGGAGCCGATGGCGGGGTCGATGGCCCAAAGGGTCCCAAGGGCGTCTTCGACTTTCAACTCAAAGCCGTTTTTCGCAAGCAGCGGCTTGTAATAGGCTTGTGTAATATTTTGTGAACCACCGGTCATCTCGTCCTCCTTGCCACGAATAGGCGCAAAACTGTTTGAAACAGACACAACTTCATTAAAAGCATTGTACAACACCCTGAAGCCACTTACAATACAAATGCTAAAGAAAATCATTATCACTTTACTAAGGAGGCAGTTTATGACCCAAGCGCACTCTCAAAGCAATTTAACCGTGAAGGACCTCGTCACCACGGGGATTTTTACGGCTTTATTTTTCGTATTTACAATGGTCGGCAGCATTTTGTTTGCGCCGAATCCCGTATTGACTTACCTTATGCCCTTTGGCGCGGCGCTGCTCACAGGGCCTGTGTACCTGTTGCTCATAAGCAAAGTGCAAAAGCGCGGCCCCATAGTCATCCTCGGCGTCATTATGGGCGCGCTCATGCTGATTACCGGCATGTACTGGATGTGGAGCGTCTTCTATGTCGTAATGGCCGTCCTAGCCGATTTTGTAGCGGGACTTGGGCGCTACCGCTCGAGTCGATTAAACACCGTCAGTTTCGCCATTTTCTCCATGAACCCCATCGGCTCGTACATGATGCTTTGGATCAACCGCGAAGCGTATTTCAGCTACCTCGTCGGCAAAGGCACCGAGTCGTCTTATGTAGAAACCATGGGCGCCGTGGCAAAAAACTGGATGTTGCCGGCCATGGTGGCGTCTATCGTCCTCGCCAGCGTCATCAGCTGTGCCGTCGGCCACAAACTGCTCAAAAAACAATTTGAGAAAGCCGGGGTCGTCGGATGATAGCAGCAGAAAAGAGAAAAAGGCAGGGTGAACAAACACTTGCCCTCGATCCCAGAACGTGGCTGTTGCTCATCGTCATGACCAACGTCGCCCTGTTCTTCGTCCCCTCAATGCGCGGCGAAGCCGTTTTAACCACCTTGGCACTCGTATTGGTGTGCCTAACCGGCGTCAGACGCCTAGCACTGAAAATAGGCGCCATCTACTTCACCCTGCTCATCGTCGATTACCTCGCCATTGTGTGGATAGGTTCGGGGGTGGCCGTATACATCGCCCTCTTTGCGCGGTTCATCAGAAAAGTGATGCCATGTGCGCTACTCGGCGGCGCCTTAATTGCCACAACCCGTGTCAACGCCTTTATGGCAGCACTGACAAAAATGAAAGTTCCGCGGCGCATTCTCATGCCGCTGACTGTTATGATGCGCTACATTCCCGCCATTGGAGAAGACGCTCGGAAGATTACCCATGCGATGAAAATGCGCGGTATTTCACCGACGCCTCTGTCCTTTTGTAAACAGCCGTGGACGACCATCGAATGCCTCTACGTCCCGATTATGTTGTCGGCGTCGAGGCGCGCCGATGAACTCTCTGCGGCAGCTGTGAGCCGGGGCATTGAAAACCCGAAACCGAGAACCAGCGTCCAAGTGGTGCGTTTCGGCGTGGTGGACGGCGTCGTCTCTACAGCGGCAGGCGTTGCCCTTATCCTTATTTGGAGGCTTTAAATGATAACAGTAAACGACGTGACTTTTGCGTACAAAGGTGCCTCGGCGCCGACGCTAAAATCGGTATCTCTCTCCATTGAACCCGGAGAATGCGTGCTGCTGTGCGGCAGGAGTGGCTGTGGCAAGACGACGCTGCTCAGGTTGCTCAACGGTTTGGCCCCGGCTTTTTACGAGGGCACACTTACCGGAACGGTAAAAGTGGCGGGGCGCACAGTTAACGAGACGCCTATGTACGAACTGGCTGAGAAAATCGGCATGGTGTATCAAAACCCCAGAAGCCAATTTTTTAATGTGGACACAGACAGCGAGCTGGCCTTCGGACTCGAGAACCTCTCGTTTCCGCGCCTTGAAATGTCGAAGCGCATAGAGGACACTGTTCGCACACTGGAGCTATCGCCGCTAATGGGACGCGATATTTACGCACTTTCCGGCGGGGAGAAGCAGAAAGTGGCCTTTGGCTCCATCTACGCCATGTGTCCCGAGGTGTACCTACTGGACGAGCCGTCTGCCAATCTCGACGCCGACGCTACCATTCGGTTGAAAGCACAGCTGAAGCTCTTAAAGGCGCAGGGAAAAACCATCGTCATTACCGAACATCGCCTCCACTATTTGCGAGACATCGTCGACCGAGCGGTGTACCTTGAAAACGGGGCGATTGTCGACGTAAGCACCGCCGCTTCATTTTTCAATCAGCCTGAAGACCAGCGCGTCGCCAAAGGCCTCAGGGCGCTGAAACCCAGCGAGCCCCACGAGAGTATACAAGCGCCCACCTCTGGCAAACGGCAGCTGAAAATCGAGGGCCTCTCGGCGGGCTACAACAAAAATGCCGTGTTCGGCAATCTTTCCTATGAGGCGTACGCCGGTGAAATCGTCGTGGTTACGGGGCGCAACGGCAATGGCAAGTCGACGTTTGCCCATGTGCTCTGCGGTCTAAAAGCGCCTTTAACAGGTGCGTTTTACCTCGACCACAAGCGCATGACGCAAAAAGCGCTGTTAAAAGAAGCCTACCTGGTCATGCAAGACGTGGATTACCAGCTGTTTGCCGACAGCGTCCACGCCGAATGCAAGCACGGCATCGCCAATGCATCGGATGCGGTTGTAGCGCAGGTGCTGAAATCACTCGACCTCGATGCACTCGCCGACTGCCATCCGGCCACGCTGTCGGGCGGTCAAAAACAGCGGTTAGCCCTTGCAGTGAGCATGGTGTGCGAAAAGTCTATTCTCGTTTTCGACGAACCCACAAGCGGTCTCGATTTCGAAAGCATGCAACGGGTCGCACAGTTGCTGCGCCGTCTCGCCGATATGGGCAAGTTTGTCTTTGTGATAACACACGACCAAGAGCTGATAACCACTCTAAAGGGACGGTTCTTTTGTGCCATAAAACACTAATATTTACCATTTGAGATGCCTGTACAAAGCGCGGCTGTGCCTTTAGTATAGGGGACTTTGGGGGATTGAGCGCGACGTTTTGCCGTCGCGCTTTTTACGGCTTTGTATGGCAACTATCGCTTTTGTAAAAATGTGATGTTTGCCAAAGGCACAGCTTATGTTGGGGCGCTCTTCACGGGCTAAAATGCGCTATTGATCAGTGGCGCTACAAATTTATAGGTGGAAATAATGTAAAAAAATAGTGCAATCGAGCACAAAAGAACCGTCCCTTTAAGCACTTTTTAATTCAATGTTAATAGGTGTGTGATACACTTTAGTTACTAAACTAAAAGGGGGCTAAGCCAAATGGATCAATGGGAGTATCACACGGAACAGTTCGAGACGAAGGGGTTTTCTGGAGGAAAGCTCGATATCGCTGCTTTTAACGCGCGACTCAACCAATTGGGTGCGCAGGGATGGGAGCTTGTAAACACTTTTGACACCAACATGGTGGATGGGATGTCGCGGTTCGTCGTGGCCGTGTTCAAGCGCATGGTTTAAAGGGACGGTTCTTTTGTGCCAGAATTACCTAAAAATTAACATTTCGAGTGTGTTGCAGACGGCTACATGCCTTGGAAACTGAGAAGAGTTGACATAGGAGACGGTAACAGCATCGTCGTATGTAGTTTAAACGGAGTGCGTCGTGCGCCTTTATCGGGCCGTCTGCGTTTATACTGAAAGAACCCCGCTGTTCGAAGGAACGGCGGGGTTCTTTATGGAAAATTATAGGGTTTTGCGGCACAAAAGAACCGTCCCCAAAAGTTCAAGGTCGAGCGTGTAGCCACAGTGCGCACGAATGGCCGGGGGCGCTGAAGGCATGGCCACAGAAAGGGGAAAATGTGCCAACATGACCGCATCGGTGTCGCTGTCGCCGACAGTCATGATGTCTGTAGAGCGCCAGTTGTACCGTGCACACAAGTGTAAAATGCCACTGAGTTTGTCTGCGGCTGCAGGTTGAAGATAGGCTTTGCCACCGTCGTAGACCATCCGGCTACCAGGCGGTACAGTGGGGAGGCGTCCGGCGTGTCCCGCCGGGATAACGAGGCGCACCGTTTTACCGGCACAGCTGTCGACGCGCCATTGTGGTGGGTGCGCTTCCTCAATAAAGCTGAGGTCGATGCCGCCGCTTGGGGCCTCGTCGGTCTGTGCATCAAAGTCCACAACATGTGCGCCGTTTGAGAAAACGCCACCGGAGAAAAACGGCAGCAGCGCCCTGAATTGGCGCCTGACATTGTCGTAATTTCTGGCAGTGGCAAAATAGAGCTTGGCACATTGGCTGAGGTATTCGAGGATTTTTAGCGTCTTCTCATTGACCATTCCCCCTGGGCAAAGCGTCCCGTCGATGTCGAGAAACAGGGCCTTTACCGCCCTTTTTTCAGGGAGGCGAAAGGGCAGCGTCCTGCCGAAAAATTGCTCGAGATTTGGGTCGGGAACGTTGTTGTAGGCGAGGTAACAGTCGCAAATTGGGCGTCTGCACGTAGGGGCAGCCACCAAAGCATCGAGGCCGCCTTTTAAGAAATGGCCGAGACTTTTTTTCACCATGTGACAGGGTTTGATTTCGCCGTCTGCCTCTATAAAGAACGCCGTTTTGCCGGCGCGGCACTCCGGCGACGGTCTCAACTTGTTGAACTCGTAGTCGAAAAACGGATCGATGGCGCAAAGCGCTTCTATTTGTGCTGAAGTATAGCGCCGCTTGTGCTTGGCCAGTGCGTTGAGCCATAGATAAACCGACGGGTGCAGTTTATCGCGCAGGGCGCGGGCTTCACAGAGGGCTTCCGGCGTGGGGGCGGCGACCATTCCGGCGCAGAGATCCACGTGTTTGGAGAGCGCATTGACTTTCTCGGAAAACGTGACCACATCGGTCATAGTCGGGTGATAAGTAGCCCAAAGCTTGATTTTATGGCGCTGGGCCCCAGCGGTTTTTAGGCGTTCGAGAAGGGTCTCTGCCTCTATGCTGAGGTTGGTCTGAACGCTTACGGCCTCAACCTGAGGCAAGTTCGACAGTCTGGCCATTGCCACCGCGTAATGGGGATGAATCAGCCCCTCGCCGTAAGGGGTGAGCAGTATTAAAAGGCGCTCGTCGAGGGGCAGTCGAGCGACGGCGTCAGTAAATGCCGCGAGGGCGTGTTGGTCGCGCAGGACTTCCGCCGGTGACGGCGCGTGTTTGGCAAAGGGACAGTAGCCGCAGGTGTAGTTGCAGGACGTGAGGACGCCGCGGTAGTAAAGCTGTTTCATAGAGGGCCTCCTACGTTGCGTGCATAAGCGCGCTGACGGCATCTGAGATAAACTGAGGTCCCAGTGCATCAGAGAGGGCGAGGCCCTCTGGCGTGAGGCGAATGCGGGCGCCGTCGCGCTGAGCGTAGCCGGCGTCAATCCAGCCTTTGACAAAGGGGAAATCCCTGAAGAAAGGCGAAAGAAAAAGTTTTTCGTAGTCGAGGACGTCGACGCCGGCGGTGTGCAAGATATTTTTAACGGCAAAGCGCCGTTTGATTTCGTCTTCATTGAGTCTGAAAAAGTGCTGATTGGTGAAAAAGGCCGTTTTGCTCGAATAAGTGTCGAGCAGTTGCAGGCACCGTTTGCCGTCTACAGTGTAAGGCTCGCAAAAGTGCAAGTCGTCGAGGTATGTCCGACCGCCGCAGCCGATGGCAATGCTGTTTTCAAAGCCGCAGCTCTCAGAGGAAGTCGGTGGTTTTTTGGCAAATCGGCGCATGGAGAGCTGATGGTAGCCGCTGTCCACAAGGGTATCCCGCGCCTGTTGATAAAATGCGCGTTTCGTATAATCATCCACATGAAAGGCGCCGTGCAGTTGAGTCCCCGGTTGCTGATAAAGCGGGTAGAGAAAGAGTTCGTCCGGTGCGTACTCTAGGGCCTTCTTCAATGAGTAGGCGAAGGACTTGGGCGTCTGTCCGTGGATGCCGTAGATGAGGTCGAGGTTGAGCACCGGAAAATCGCAGGCTTTCAGCAGTGAGAGGGCGCGTTCAGCGCTGTCTGCCGAGTGATGGCGCCTTAGGGCGTCCAGTTCGGATTGTACAAACGATTGAACGCCGATGCTCACGCGATGTGTGCGGTGCTCTTTGAGCACTTTGAGTTTGCCGGTGGTGGTTTCGTCCGGCGAGGTTTCGACGACAATGTGCTCAGGGGCGTCAAAGAGCTGTTCACCTAGGGTGAACACACGCTCCAGTTCGCTTTCGGAGAGCATCAAGGGCGTCCCGCCGCCGAGGACGAGGCTGTCGAAATGGAAGCGCCCTGCTCCCGCGTCTCGAAGGTGCTGATGCCACTGACGGGCGTGGCGTTCAAGGGCGTCGATATAGGCGCTGATGCGGTTTCTGTTGCTAGTCGGTACAGAAAATAGATTGCAATAACCGCATTTGCTCGAGCAAAATGGCAGATGAAAGTAGACCCCAAGTGTTCTGTTGACCAAACGGTCGAGTTGTCCCGGGAGATCGAGTGTGGCCGATGCTCTGTAGGCGGTTTTGTGCGGGTAGCTGTACATGTAGTGCTGGTATGGGTTCATGGGTTTCTCGTTTCTCTATAGGAAAAAGTGTTTGTACGGGACGGTGGACACGATGTCGTGCGAGTGGCAGTGGAAGTGGTAGCCGTCTTCGCCGTAGCAACTGCCGTGGTCGGAACAGGCGATGACGAAGGTTTTGCCGCGCGCTTTAAAGAGGTCAAACAGTTGCTGGATGCGCGCGTCGACGTACCTGAGTGCCGCCGCGTGTGTGGTTTTGTCGTCTTCCCGTGCCCCCTCGACATAGAAGGCATTGGGGTAGTGAATGGTGTCGATGTTGAGGTACATAAAGAGGCGCTGGTCAGGCGCGTAGCTTTTGAGTTTGCGCTCGATAAAGGTGAGCTGGTGGTCGAAGCTCTCTTTGATGTGGCAACTGAACGACGGGTGCCAGTAGCTTTTTTTAAAGAGACTCGGAAAGACGCTGTTAATGGGCGTGCGCTTGTTGAAAAAGCCGACGCCGCCGACGCAGAGTGTCTCGTAGCCCACTTTTTCGAGGCCTTCCACAAAGCTTGCCCCTTCAAACAAAAAGGCGTTTGGATGGGTTTTGAGGCTGGCGCTGATGTCCTTCGGCACGAAGAGTTTTTCGCGTTCAAACAACGGGTGCGGGTCCACGGGGCTTGGAAGCGCGCCGATAAACATAGCGGCGTGAGACGGGTACGTGTAGTTTCCCGGTGCGTGGCATTTTTGCCATTTGCCGTATTGGTTGAGCACGGGGGTGCCGCCGTTCGCTTCTTCTTCTGTGGCGACATCGTACCGTAAAGTGTCGAGGCAGACCATGAGAATGTCGTGGGTGCCGACGATGTCGTTCATATTGACGGAATACCGGGCGTTTTTAGGGTCGCCAATGACCTGCTTCGGTACTTCGTGGCTGATTTTTGTCATAAGTGTCACCTTCCGTATGGCTGCCGCATCCCCTGAATTTGTCGGGTGTAGATGCGGTTGTCGTTGTAAATGTCCTTGTATATGAGATCGCCTTGAGCATTGATTTCAATGACAGACGCTTTTTTCGTTTTGGGGTTGTAGATTAAGTCGATGCCCGCGCTGTTGAGGCCGCTGAAACAGCCGACCGCTCTATGGCAGAGTGCTTCAATCACCGAGATGTCCGCCGCTTCGTACGCGAGGGCTTCAAGGTCGATGGCGCCGTTGTTCAGGTGCAAATTGGTAATCGGAGACGACTTGGCGCCGCGTGCAACGAGAAAATCCAGGCGGCCGAACTGGAACACGGCCCTGAGGTCATAGGTCATCCCCGCCGGTGTGCTGGGCTTTGGCTGCCAGCGTTCCACGAGATGCGGCGTTTGAAGGGCGTGCTCAACAAACCGGTCGACGGTGCTGCGATCGGTTATTTTTCTGAGGTGCTTGGTGTTGTGAAAGCGCCCGTCTCGGTAAGCCAGCGCGGTGTAGAGCACGGCGTCTCGGGTCTTGGGGTGTACGCGGTATGCGAGGACGCCTGCGGCGCCGGAGCCGAACTGCGGTTTGATGAAAACGGCAGTCATGCGCTTGGCGCAGAGCCTATCGTCGAGCGCGCGTGCAGAATTGATGCCGCTGGTTTCGATGACAGGAGCTGTGGGAATGCCGTTTTGACGGAGGACTGTTTTGCAATGTTTTTTATCTAGGACATCTAAGATGGCCTGTGGTGTATTTAAGTAGTGATATGGTCTTTCGCCAAGTGCCTGCAAGTAGCTTTTGTAGCGTGCAACATGGGCGTCTAGAGCGCCGAAGGCGCTCGTGCCCACCGTGGGCGGGTCTATTTTTATAAACCCGCTTTTGGGGACAGGATGACCGACGTCTTCGGGGAAGCACCACATATCGATGTGCTCGAGGCGGATGTCCTGAGCACGGCACGCCTTTTCAAAGTATTGGCGGCGTTTGCTTTCGGGTTCGCCGATGAGGTAGAGGGTCATGGCAGTTATTCGGTGAGCATCGGGTAATTGCCGTACGCTTCGTCGTTTTCATTTTGATCGTCGAGGTTGACGGGAATGCCGAGGCCTTTAAGCTGTGCCATCATGTCGTCGCTCATGTAGTGGTGGTGCAGGTCGAGCTTCAGAAGGTGCTTGAGTTTGTCGGCGTTTTGAACGAGGGCGGCGCCGCCTTTATCGCTCAACGTGCCGTTTGAGAAATCGAGAACTTTCAGTTGGCTGAGGAGCGGACTCTCGAGCACGACGTCAACCACTTCGTCTTGCATCGCACTGTTGCCAAGGCCGAGACTGGTGAGTGCTTCAAAGCTCTTGTTTTCGAGGAGCGCTTTGATGTCTTCGAGATCGCCGTCAAAGCCGTAGTCTTCAACGCCTAAGTAAAGGTTGAGTTTTTTAAGATTTGGCAGGTCGGCATTTGCAATGCCGGTGAGTGCCTCTGCCGGTAAGCCGCCGCAGATAATTTCTAGGATTTCGAGGTTGGGATGGCTGATGTCGCCTAGGACGAGTTCTGCTGACCCCTTGATGGTGAGACGCTTGAGGTTTGGCAGCGCTTTGAGGAAGGCGTCGTATCGACCTTGGATTATCCAAGACACTTCGCATTCTTCGTAGGTCATATCGCCGATGAAGAAGTGCTCAATGTGGCTGAACTTCTCGCTGTTTTCGGCAATTTTGTCGAGCAGTGGCTGGACGCTGTCGTCGTAGCATTCGCCCCAGCAACCGACAATGATTTCGCTCAGTGTAGGCAGTTCCGCATCGTTTAAAATTTCTTCTGCAAGGGTGTTGACGTCTTTGTCGCCGTCTTCGTAATCTTCATAGTCGTAAAAATATTTTTTTGATTTGCTCATATGCGTTCTCCTTACTTCATTCTATAAACAGAAAGTATGTTCTCTTTTTGAGATGTTTTATTATACCACAGAAGGGGCGCCTTTGGGGTGCTCTGTGATAAATTGGGACTTTGTACTTAAAGGGACGGTTCTTTTGTGCCGGAATCTCCTTGAATTTACCATTCGTTGAAGGTGTCGATGTCGCGGTTGTAAGGGGTTGACGTATAGAGGGGCGTGGTGAGTGTCGCCGAAGGTGCCTGTGTATTGGCTGTCGCGTGAGTTGAGGCATAGGTGGTGGGTGTTTTGAGGCGCAAATGGTCCGGCGAGCATTTTGAGGGGGTGCACTTGTTGGCAAGGGCTTGAGAGGGGAACATCCGGCACAAAAGAACCGTCCCCAATAGCTTATACACACGAGATGTGGTATTCTAAGACTGTAGAAGTCATTAAAATAATGTAATAACAAGGGAGGCGCGATGACTAAACGTTACCGCATTTTGGGACATGTGATCGACCTGTTGGCACTTATCATAGTCGCCAACTGGTTTTTGCGCTTTATTGGCGCCGGCGGCATCGGCCGCACCCTGAGCAACGTTCTCGACTTGGTTTTGATTGCCATACTGGCTATCGAGTACATTTATCGGCTGAAGACGAGCACACAGCGCAAGGTCTTCTTGAGAGAAAGCTGGCCGGAACTGATTTCGCTGGTGCCCTTCGTCCCGATATTCAGGGTCTTCAGGCTGTTTAAAATCATCAACAAATCGAGGGTAAAGGGCTTCGGGCGCTTTGTGCATAAGTTGCTGCGCAACAATGGGCTGTACTATGTAATCGGCGTCGTCGTTTTGCTGGCTGTTCTGGGGGGCGGCTTGCTCTACAAGGTAGAGCCACAAGGGGTCGAGAGTTATAAAGACGGCATTTGGCTCGCGTTTGTGACGATGACCACTGTCGGCTATGGCGATATTGTGCCGACGACACAGGAAGGGCGCCTGATTTCCATGCTTTTGATGATTGTGGGCATTGGCTTTTTAAGTGTATTGACGGGGTCGATTGCTTCGTTCTTCACAAAACATCGCACAGTTGAAAAAAACAAAAAGATCACCAAAGCGACATTGGATCTTTCAGACTTGAGCACAGATGAGGTTGAAAAGGTCAGGGCCTTTGTGGGCTATTTGAAAAGTACACGCTAAGCTAAAGGGGACGGTTCTTTTGTGCCAAAATCCCCATATATTTGCCATAAATGGAACTGTTGAATTATAAAATTTCAACACCTGTGGCAAGGAGGCGGCATTGACATTGCCTCATACCGCGGTGACCGATACCCGGCGTAACGGCACATCGAGCAAGGTCTCGACGCAGCGTCTTTGTGCCGTAGACTCCGCCTATCAGCCCAACGGTTGTGCGGAAAATGGAAAAATATAGTGAGATCCGGCACAAAAGAACCGTCCCCTCAAGTACATGGGAGGTCATATGATCGTAAAACGACTGGAAGTACAACACATGAACACAGATGATAAACTGTTGAGGCGCCTTGCCTATTGGCACAATTTGACGCCAAAGCAATGGACAAAGGCACATCGCGTCACAGACGAGATGATAACCGAGGTGGCAGAAAGACTTGTACAGATGGCACCTAGCAACCTTTATCTCGCTGTCGCTGAGAATCACAAAGGGGAGATGATGGGTTTCATCTGGGCGGAGAAGTTGCCGGATCAACCAAGCAGCGTTCTCATAATGTCGCTTTATGTGGCAGACAGTTATCGGCGCAAAGGCGTGGCAACCGGCTTAAAAGAAATGCTAGAAGCTTGGTGTCGCTCCGAAGGGGCCAAAGAGTTACGCACAACCGTCCATTACAGCAACAAAAAAATGATTCGTCTCAATGAGAAAATGGGGTATTCCCCCGGTATGGTAATAATGTCAAAGTCGATGGGTTAAAGGGGACGGTTCTTTTGTGCCAAAATCCCCATATATTTACCATAAATGGAATCGGAAAAATGTGAAATTTCAACACCTGTGGCAAAGAGGCGACTTTGATATGGCCTCAAGCCTCAGTGGAAAGTACCCGGCGTAATACCACATCGACCAAGGTCCCGACACAGTGCTTTTGCGCCGTAGACCCCGCCTATTAGCCCAACGGCTACACAGTAAATGGAAAAATATAGTGAAATCCGGCACAAAAGAACCGTCCCCCCTTGAAAGGAGAGTGACCATGTGGCAAAATGAGCTCATCGAAGCCATCACCTGTTTTGTATTTAAAGAAGACCCGCTGGACACCGCCACCGCCTATGACATCGCGTTCATCCCCGGCGGAACAGATCCTGAACTCGGCGAACACGCCGCGTCGCTCTACCGAATGGGGGTGGTGACGACCTTACTGCCTTCGGGCAAATACAGCATCAAAAACGGCCGTTTTGACGGCGTTAAGTCCAAGACGCATCTGTACGCCAAAGCATACCCCACCGAATGGGCCTTTCTAAAAGACGTCCTCATGCAAAACGGCGTCCCTGAACGCGCCATATTAAAAGAAGACATGTCGACATACACACAGGAGAACGCCGACTTTTCGAGACGGGTACTGGACGCGCAGGGCATCGCCGTAAAGCGCGCCGTCCTATGCTGTAAACCGCATCACGCCCGCCGCGCGTGGATGTATTATCAGATGGCCTTTCCGGAGGCGCACATTGACGTCAGCCCATGTGTCTATAACCGGGGCGGCGTGCGCATCGACCGGCACACATGGCATACGACACCGGAGGGCATCGAAAGAGTCCTCGGCGAACTTCAGCGCTGCGGGACACAGTTTACAGAGCGCTTTAAAGACGTATTGACCACAATAGAGACAAGGAGGGTTACAATGACACAAGGATCTACAGTAGAAGCAACACATACAGCTGCCGCCGCTACATACACGATTAGAACCGCCACCGAAGCCGATACAGCCGCCTATCTGAAAATGTTGGTCGCACTGGATGCCCAGACCTCGTTTATGTTGTTTGAACCGGGGGAGCGCACCCTCACAGAAGAACAGTTGAAAGCGCGGCTGACGCCGGCAGAAAGTGACGGTCTAAGGCTTGTCGTCGAAACAGACGGCGCCATCGTCGGTTTTTTAAGTGGGATGCGCGGCGCACAAAGACGCATTAGGCATAGCGCGTACATTGTGGTGGGGCTCTTGGACGGCCACCGGGGACGCGGTCTGGGGACTCGATTGTTTGAGGCGCTGGACACGTGGGCGGCGGCACATGGCATTGTGCGTCAAGAGCTCACCGTTATGGTACATAACGCCGCGGGCATTGCCCTATACGAGAAAATGGGGTACCGCCGCGAGGGCGTTAAGCGCAAGGCCGTCCTCATAGACGGCGTTTACTGGGACGAATACTACATGGGGAAAGCAATGGACTAGTGTGCGGGAACGTTCACAATTAAAAAACGGCTCATCTATGCCGCAAACAATCAGGTGAATGCGCCGGCGCAATGTGCTAAAATAGAAAAGACCCGTACAGCGGTACGGGAGAATACCCCATAAGGAGCAATTATGAGTCATTATTTTATACCGGACGACACATTGGCGTCTAAAATAGAAACTTTTCAGTACACCTTTGAAGGTGCGGCGTTTACCTTTGTCAGCGACAGCGGCTTGTTCTCAATGGGCCATGTGGATTACGCGTCGGACATTTTAATGCGGGAGATGCCGGCGCTAGAGGGGCGTTTGCTGGACCTCGGCTGCGGTTACGGGCCCATTGGCATCGTTCTCGGCAAGACCTACGGCCTCGACGTGACCTTTGCCGACGTCAACGAGCGGGCGCTTCAGTACACTGAAGAAAATTGCAAGCGCAACGGGTTTAGCGGTGCCATCGTGGCCTCGGATTGCTTTAACGGCATAGAGGGACAGTTTGACAGCATCGTCTTGAATCCGCCGATTCACGCGGGCAAACAGAAAATCTTTGAGATGTACGCAGGGGCGTATGCGCATTTGGTGCCAGGCGGCAAGTTTTTTATCGTCATACAGAAGAAGCACGGGGCCAACAGCAGCACAGTGGAGCTGGAGCGGTTGTTTGGCGAGGCGCAGGTTTCGACCCTGTACAAGAAGAAGGGGTTCTTTGTCCTGCAATGTACCCGCAGCACCTAAGGAGGTTTGAGATGGGCTATCAAACAGAAGCGTGTTTTGCCAACATGTGCATGGTGGTGGACGCCGACACCTCCAAGGTGCTCGTTCAGCACAGGGTGCATTCCAACTGGCAGGGGCTGACGTTTCCAGGGGGGAAACTCGAACCGGGAGAGGCGTTTGTAGACGCCGCTATACGGGAGGTTAAAGAGGAGACCGGACTTGCCGTCTCGAATCTCGAGTTTTGCGGCATTGTCCATTGGCACCACCGGACAACGGGGCGCAAATATATTGTGATGCTTTATAAGACCCATGTGTTTGAAGGCGCTTTACTGGATAACGCGCCGGAGGGCAAGGTGACGTGGATGGCGCTTGAAGACATGCGCAAGGGCACGATGACGCCGGGGATGGCCACTTACTTACGGCTGTTTACGGAGCCGGATGTCCACGAGGCTTTTGCCCCATGGGATGAAACAGATAACGGCGACTTTCAAGTGTTTTAGAGGGCTGAGCCCTCTGAAAAAGGAGGGACTATGTCGGCGTTTAGAGAATCGATGGCAGTGGGGCAACTGGATCAAATGGCTGTTGCTTTGCTTTATCACGTTAGGCATTTATTCGTTTTGGCTCAGCATTGCATTGGAGCGGTGGAAAGTCAAAAACACCGTCTTTGCCGATTAGCACAGTGTCACTCAAAAAATCGCCTGTCCTGTATGGAGGCGATTTTTTGCTTTTACCGTTTCAGCCGTTCGCAAAGTGTGCAGGCGAAGAGGGCGATAAAGATTATGACGAGGCCGAGAGCCGGGCGATAGAGGAAGGCGATGGCCACTGCGGCGGCACAAGCGATGGCGGGGAGAAGCTTTCTCGATGTCATAGGCATCACCGCCTATTCGGGAAATTCAATCAGCGCTAGGCCGTTTGCGTGTACATCGACGACGATGGCACCGTTTTTCACAGTGTAGAACCGCTGGGTGTACGCGTCTCGAAGGACGGTGCCGTCTTCGGCAAAATCGCCGACGTCCAGTGTGACGCGGCCCGAGTCGCCGAGGGCGACCACCACGCGGTTTTCAAAACCGTCACCTGTAAACGAACGGGTGAACACATAGGGCGATTCAGAGAGCACGACATGTGTTCCGGCACCGACGGCGAGGTTGCGCTTTCTAAAGGTACCGAGTTTTTGAAAGTGGGCGAGCACATCGGCGTGGGTCGTGTCCCAATTCATTTTAGACCGCGTGCCCATGGTGGCGTCACCGGAGACGGTAGCTGCCGGACGCGCTGTTTCGTCGCCGTAGAACAGTTGTACGGCACCTGGAAGGAGCAGGAGGAAGGTGCCCCCTTCAATGAGGCGATTCCTCGGGTAGAGGCTGGTGTCGTGTTGTGACAAGTAGCTGAGGACGTTGAAGGTGCTGTCGGCGTTGAGGGCTGCGGCGTAGTTTTTAAAGACAGCAGGCATTTTGTCGGGGTTGTAAGCGGGGCCGTCTTTGCGCTCCCCTTGGAAGGTGAAGTTGATTAGAGCATCGAAGCCGTTGTCGTAATAATAGTCTTTGGAAACGCCGTGCCCCCAGACTTCTCCGACGAAAAAGAAGGGGTCTGTAAAGTCGGCGGCGGGACTTTGGGGATTAGCGGCTCTATAGCGCTGTAGCGCTGCGTCGCACTGTGTTTTGAGGCTGTTCCATACGGATACGTCTACGTGTTTGGCGGTGTCGATGCGAAAGCCGTCGATGCCGAAAGTCTCCACCCATGCGGCGAGCCAGAGTTCGATGTAGCCTGCCGGCGAGAGGCCGCGGTCTGCTCTGAGGGCATCGGCACCGGGAAGTGCCCACGGGTCGTCAGGAGGTGCGGCCGCCCATTTGGTCTTTAGTATCGGCGGCAGACCCACAGATTCTGTGAGTTCGGTGCGCACGTCCGGCAGCCCCATTAAGTTTTGGGTGTAGACGTCGTTTCCCGGAGGGCTGTACCCGTCGAAGCCGGCTCTGACCCAAGGGCCCCACCAGTTGTCAAAAGCGTCCCAGTCGACGAAGTCCGTCCATTTGTTAAAGGTTTCTCCGGACTTGGGCGCGACGGTTTCGATAGCGGCGGTGGGAGCGCCGTAACCAAAGTCGACCATATCGGCGTAGTTGGGATAGCCCACGTGGTTTACGACCACGTCGAGCACGACTCGAATGCCCTGGGCGTGTGCGGTGTCGACAAATGTTTTAAAGGCTTCGACGGTGCCAAAATTTTGATCCATGGACGTCCAGTCGAGGGCGTAGTAGCCGTGAAAGCCGTAGTGGGCAAAGGCGCCGTCGCCACCGCCGATGTACCCGTGTATCTGTTCATAGGGGGCGGAAATCCACAGGACGTCCACACCGAGGGCCTCAAAATACCCTTCTTCGAGTTTTTGCGTCAGCCCTTCGATATCGCCGCCGTTAAAGGTGCCGGCGTCACTGCCGAGGGCATCCACTGTGGGGCGACCATAGGCGTTGTTGTTGGAGGGGTTGCCGTCGTAAAAGCGGTCGGTGATGGCAAAGTAGACGGTGGCGTTGTCATAGCTGAACTGGCCTTCGCCCGCTGTTTTGAAGTTTTCCACATAGGGCGCCTTTGTGCAGCTGACGAGTAAGAGGGCCGTTAAAAGAAAGCAGGCGGCGGTTTTCAAACGGTGTTTTTTCATGGCGTAGTCCTTTCTTGAGTTCTTGTGGCGTGGCGGCACACCGGGTATCCTCTGTTCAATAGGGTTTATACCCCGATGGCGACGCGTTAACGGTTCTTTTGTGCAGATAGAAAAGGGTTTTGGCAATGGACCTAAGGTGAAAAGGGGCAAACGGTTTGTCTGCGTGCTTAACAGACGGGTCTGTCCCCCCAAAATAGAGGTTTTTTAGAGGTTTTGAAAGGCGGTAGAGATGGCACTGGCACTTTTTTATGAGCTGAGCGCGGCGAAGCAGACGCGGATTTTAGAGGCGGCGCAGGCGGCTTTTGCGGCAAATGGCTACGAGGCGGCGTCGACGAACCAGATTATTAAGGCGGCGGGGATTGCCAAGGGCAGTTTGTTTAAGTATTTTAAGAACAAGGAAATGTTGTATCTGGATGTGGTGTTTCAGGCGATTGAGAGGATGACGGCGGATTTGACGGCGGTTTTTGAGGCGACTTCTGACGATGTGTTCGAACGTTTGGTGGCGTATTCGGAAGCGGAGTTCAGTTGGTATGTCGAGCATCCCGAGGCGTATGCGGTGATTCAGTCGGCGGTGGGGCATCGGGACGGTCCTTTCTATGATGTGATTATGGGGCGGTATGCGGCACAGAGCGCGGCGCTTTTTAAGGCGCTCCTCGACGGTGTGGACACGTCGGTGTTCAGGGCGGACCCAGAGGTGACATTGAACACGGTCCAGTGGTTTTTGAAGGGCTTTAACGAGGCGTTTGTGGCGACGATTGAAGATGTGGAGACCGCCAAAACGCGGTATGGTACTGCGTTACGCACGCATTTTGAGCTGCTCAAACAGGGGCTGTACAAACCGGATTAGTCGTTGGGGGCGGTGTGTCGGGAGGATCGAACCGTTTGGTGCCGCTGTGTTTGAGCCGTGTGCCCGAAGTGGCAGGTCGCGTGGCGTATGGGGTGTTGTAGAGGGGGTGTGAGACTTCTTTTCGCAGAAATTGAGTATCAAAATATAAAACTGTCGACGGCAATGTGACTAGGTCTACCGCCTTATTTTGTTGGTGCTACAGACTTGAATCCGTTTTAAACGCTGTATAATACGGTTAAATTCGCTATAATAATGAAATCAAATACAAGGATTACCGTAAACTTACAAAATTTAAAACGAGGTGATACAATGAATGTCTTACTCAAGTACGACGATCCGGCACAGGCCATTGAAACGGTTGCAGTAATCGGCGCATTTAACGACTACGATCCAGTGCGCGGCGCTATGCGTCAAGAAGCTGACGGGTGGCACTTTGCCTGTACGCTACCACAAGGAGAGTACCCGTATCGGTTTTTAATCAACGGTGAACTGGAGATGGTGGATCCGTACAACGGGCTACACGACATCGACAGCACAGATAAGCTTTGGTCGCTCTTACTCATTGACGCAAACGGCGACCGCCTTTTTAATGCGGTGCAACAATCGGTGACTGTCGCCGATTACAATTTGTCTCCGGTACTTTCAGAAGCTTCGGCACCCCTTCAGAAACACTACACGTATCAGAAGGACAAGCAAGTGGTAGCGTGCTTTACCTTTGAGAACATTGTGGGCATTCACGTGGCCACGGTGGCGTGGTACACACCGGATGGCAAACTACATAGTTACGCCGACAACGCTTTTTACGAGGAAAAACCTGATGCTACTGCAACGGTTTGGTTTTGGCTATCGACGGAAGAAGTGGCTAAAGGCAGTACGCCAGGTGCTTGGTCGCTGAGGTTGTTCCTAAACGGCCAATGGATGCTTGAAGATACCTTTACAATAGAAAAGACTTCGGGGCTCGTGTATCAGAGGGTTTAAGCCCCCCTTTCAATGTCAATAAGAGAGGGGCTGCACCGCTCTGTTTTGGCGGCGACAGACCTCTTTTAAATAAATCTGATTTTTACAGGAGGTTTTAAATGAGAATTCAAAGGCCATCGTATCGCGCCATCCCCAGCGGACGTACTCAGCGACGCAGTCAGCCCAAACGCTCGACGCCGTCTCGAACCCGCACACAATCGCGAATTACATCGAGACCTGCTACGCGGACGACGCGTACATCAAAGTCTTCGGCGTCTTCCCGCGTCAGGCAGGCGGTTCAGTCGGCGAAAAAGCATCTGACAAAAGCAAAACACGCTTCGTCCAAGGCCAGGGCAACTGTCAGTGCCAAGGTCAAATCAAAGGTTAACAGAGCGCCCTCATCGGTTACACGGCGCGTGGCAACAGCCAAAACCAGTACGCAGTCCAGTCGATCAGCGGCGGCACGTGCAGCTGTGGCGAGAAAACATCAAGCGGTTCCCTCGCCCTCGAAAAAAGCGACGTTCAGCATTGTCAAACAGGTGGCATCTAAAGCCAAACGGGTGGCGAGCAGTACGCGGAAATCACCACCTCGTGCACACAGCACGGCGCGCGTAACATCTGCTCAGATGGCCGCACAGCGGCGTCAAGCGAAAAAGAATGCAGCAAGAGTTGGAAGCGCTGTGAGCACGGTATCAAAGTTTGTCACGCAAAAGCTGAAAAAGGGCAGCGCCACGGCTTCGCTTGTATCAAAGCCGAAGCCTAGACCGTCTACAGGCCACACGACTTCCAGGCGTTCTCATGGTACGGCGCGCGTAACATCAGCTCAGATGGCCGCACAGCGGCGTCAAGCGAAAAAGAATGCGGCAAGAGTTGGAAGCGCTGTGAGCACAGTATCAAAGTTTGTCACACAAAAGCTGAAAAAGGGCAGCGCCACAGCTTTGCCTGTATCAAGGCCGAAGCCTAAACCTAGACCTTCTGCAGGTCACGCAACTTCCGGACACTCTCACAGTACAGGGCGCGTAACATCAGCTCAGATGGCTGCACAGCGGCGCTTAGCGAAAAAGAATGCGGCAAGAGTTGAAAGCGCTGTGAGCACGGTATCAAAGTTTGTCACGCAAAAGCTTAAAAAGGGCAGCGCCACAGCTTCGCCTGTGTCAAGACCGAAACCTAAACCTAAACCGTCTACAGGTCATGCGACTTCCGGACGCTCTCACGGTACAGGGCGCGTAACATCGGCTCAAGTCGTTGCACAGCGCCGCTTAGCAAAGCAGAATGCGGCAAAAGCTCAAAAAGCTATGGGACAGGTGTTTAATGCCGTTACCGAAAAGCTTAACCATAAGAGCGATCGGCCTGTGGTGACACCGACACAACGTCCACAAGCATCGGCGGCTCAGAGGCGAGGGGAAAAGCGCTTGCTGGCCCAGTCTAAGAACAGTTTGGCGAAAGCTGCCTACGTTGCCACACAGGTACTTAGCGGTAAACAGCCACCTGAACCGGTTGCTGAATCCAAACAAGACAACAGCGCAGATACGGCTTTAGAGCGTCTCTTTTCAAGAACTCAAAGGACACTTTTAAGAGGCGGTAGAGCGGTGACAGAGGCTGTGGTACAATTGGAAAGAAGACAGGTGTCGACGCGGCCGACCCCACAGCAAAAAGCGCGTGCCAAGGTGTTTGAGCCGGTGCTCTCAAAGCTTGTTCCATTTGCTCAAAAAATACATTCGGCGTATACAAAAAAGCAACGGCCCGTCTACAATGGACGTTATGGCAGAGCGGCTTTAGATGTGTACACCCAAAGTCTTTCACCTCTTAAGTCGCCACAAGTTATGAAACTTGAGGCTCAAAAAAAGGCGTGGCAAGAACAGGTGGTAGCTTTTTCCGAACCTTATTTTTCTGGCGGTAAAGGGACCGTTCGACTGTTTGGAAATGAGTTTAGATTAGATAAATACGACCATATGATTAAGGTCAATCGCACAGGTGAGACGCTGTTCCATATGGATGCGGCTTATGCAGAGAGTGGGGATCCGGCGATTATCCTCTATGACAAAGATCAGCTGAAGCAGGGCGTCTACACGGAGTCCGAAAAGGGCGGACTCAAAGTAGAAGAGGCGCCTGAAAAGAAGGGCTTTTTGGCGTCGGTAGTTGATAAAGTCGAATCGCATATAACACAAATGGCTTATGATTCAATGGATTTTTCGCAGGGGGTCGGTGATGCGATTTCAGAAACACTATTGGAGCAAGTTGTGGAGACAGGATCCTTTTTTCAAGCGGCGATTACGGTAAAACCTTACTCAGAAACGTATGAAAAGAACAGTGGTATCGTAGAGGGTAACAAAGAAAATCACAAGCTTATGGCAGAGGCGTCAGTAAGAGACCCACGGGTTTACGGTTTGGGACATCTCTATGGCAATGTAGCTATAATGACTAAAGGTGTTGTTGAAGTGATTCGTGGTGCAGGTACAGCTGTCGGTGGCGTTGCTTTAACAGGAGGCAGTTTAGTGGCTACCGGCGCTACTTACGGTGCAGCGGCACCGGCGGTAGCGGTGAGCTGGGGAGCGGTTGCAGCTGGCGGAGGTCTCATAGTCGATGGCGTGCTATCCGTCGGCAATGGGTATGAGAATTCAAAAGAGTCCATCCGGTTAATTCAGAATGCCGGTGGTGGTGGCCGGGGTGAGAGGACGAGTGATCTTGTATTCAAAGTTGGTTCAAAAGCAGATGCGCTTCAATCTCTGGAAGGACTACCTGATGATGTAGCAGCAAATGTTAAGCGGTTTATTAAGAAAAGTGGTAGTGGTTACACTGAGTATGCGGTTGAAATATTAGAAAACGGTAACTATCAAGTCAAGATGTTAAAACCAGGTGATGTCTCAGGGTATGCAGAATACTATAAGATTCTTGATCCTAGTGGTACTACCATAGAGACATTCAAAGACACGTTTGATAACTTTGGAAACCTTGTACACAGGAAATATAAGTAGGTGATGAGATGAGTGATAAAATATTGCTAGAACAATTTAGAGACCTGATAATAAATAGAGATGAACTTGAAAGGCAAGGTGGGCAAGACTTGCTTAAAGAAATGAGTGATGTTGTTGTCATTTGTAATCAACACTTGGTTGAATTGCTAGAAGGATATATCAATGGTCAAGTGACAGAGAATAGGATTCACGAATGGGTTAATACTGTTTGGTTTTCTGATGCATTTGACTATTGTGATGAAGGCAGCGATTGTATCGCTAGTATCATGAATAAACTAGAAGAACTTGATGAAGGCTTTGTTCTGAATGTTGATGTTGCTAGCAATTTTATTGTTGCATTGAAAAAAAACAGGGAAATTTAATATGAGTGTGTGCTATCAAGAAATGGCGAGCTAACTGCATAAAACATAAATATGGATAGGTTACACTAAATTAGACAAAAACAAAAAGTCATATCAATCGTATTAAGACACCCTTAAATGTGACAAAAAAGCGTAGATATCCGACAGACAACCTATAATAGTTAAACATTTTAAAAGTACAGTACCTGTGCTCTGATGCCTAGTGTCCTGTAGCGTTCATAATTAAAAAAACTGCTCATCTACTCTGCATCATTGCGGCGTTAAAATTTCTCGACAATGTTTCGCATTGTTGTCGATATTTTGCTTTGCACTGATACAGACGATCTGACATTTTTAATTAAATCTCAACGCTACAGGACACTAGATTGTTTCATAGATTATTAGGTTTACATTTACTTCTGGAACGATGTTATTGTTTATTAAAATTTTGAATTTAAAAGAGATGAAGAACACAGAGCCGTTAAACGAGTTTTTTTCATCTATCGATTGTGTGACCTGGCGTATGCAATCGTTCTGCGTTGCTTTCACAGGCTAACCAGTACCATTAAAATAAATAGGTCGATTCGGTATAGCTGTTTACATGGGGAGACAGCTGTTTTAAAATATATTTGATTTATATGTAACCTTTTGCCGATCTCATTTGTACTATTGGTGAAAAGCTTTTCAAGCACAAAGGAGGCACTCATGAGGGAACCAGTGGACGTACTGATTGATCGGTACAAGAACAACTTGTTTGTAATTGCATTTAACGTTTGTAAAAATAGTCATGATGCAGAGGATGTTGTTCAAGATACTTTTATTCAGTACATATCACTTAAAAAGGATTTTGAAACAGAGCAACACATACGCGCATGGCTCATTCGAGTAGCGATTAATAAAGCTAAAAATAAAAATATGACCTTTTTCAGACGAAACACGCTCTCATTAGAGGACTATATAGGCACATTGACTTTTGAGTCTCCGGAGTCATCTGAGTTGTTTGAAACGGTCATGAAACTGCCTAAAAAATACCGTGTGGTGATTCACTTATTTTATTATGAAGACTATTCTATAAAAGAGATTTCAGAAATTCTAAGCATATCTGAGAGCAATGTTAAAGTGAGGCTATCACGTGGCAGAGTGTTGCTTAAAGGTACACTAAAGGAGGTATGGGAAGATGACGAATAGGGAAAAGTACAAACAGGCATTTTCTGCAATTCATATTTCTGATGAACTCAATTTGGAGGTAAATAAAATGACAACTAAAAGCAAAAAACTAAAATTAAATCGCCTGGTGGCGAGTATTGCGGTCTGTGTACTGGTTGTAGGCAGTGCCACAGCTGCTTACGCCACTAACTTTTGTGGGGTTCAGCGTGCCATTCAGCTTTGGATTAGAGGAGAAGAAACCGATGTGACAATTCAATTTGACGGAAATGGCAACTACACGATGGACTATGTTGATGAAGAAGGAAACACCAAAAATCGAGGGGGTGGCGGCATCGCTATAGGAAACGATGGTACCGAAAGGCCATTGACTGAAGAAGAACTCCTAGATGAGCTGATGGCTCCTGATATTGAGTATAAAGAAGACGGATCCGTTTGGGTATATTGGTTCGATCAAACAGTCGATATTACAGACAAATTTGAAAACGGCATTTGCTATATTAAACTGGTGAACGGTGAAGAAACTTTGTATATGACTGTTAAGTATAAAGATGGCTTTATGACGTCGCCTAACAGCTATCAAAGACCGTAGTTAGAAAAAAGAGCACGACTATATGTTGTTATGTGGTCTAAAAAGGACTTTTCTAATGTGATTTTAGACATTTATAACAACGTGGGCAATCTCGCCATCTTCGGCTGGATTGCCTTTTTTCTCTTCTACTGATGGCCACACTGTACCTTGTGAGGTTACAGGCACATCAAATCGGCTGTTCTTTAGGCAATCCCCATTTGATGAGCTGAGCCAAAGCGAACCGACAAATTGAGGTGTCGCTGAATACGGCGTATATTACACCGATTGATGTTACAGTTGGGGGCTAACGCGTACTTTGAAACGGTGCTGATCTCGGGGGAAAGCTAAAAGTGGTAAAAAACAAAGATGTAAAGAATAATTATAATTTAACGAGCTTACTGTTGTCTTTGCCACGGCTTTTGTCGAGGGGATTCGAGACAACATGCTCGGGATTTTGAAACAGAAAAAAGCCAAATCCCCTGAGGTGTTGACGCCGATCGTACAGGCACTGGACTCTAAGAAATACCGCGAACCCTGTGGGGATATTAAGGCGCTGTTGTCTCAAGAAGGTGCGTACTGGCAGCTTTTCTACGAGGCGATTAATGCACTCATCGACCCGGCATTTGTCTCGGACAAACGCGTTAAGCGACCGCCGGACAACCCGCTTAACGCGCTGATTTCTTTTGGCAACAGTTGGCTCTACTCCAAAACAATTACGCAACTTTACCATACGCACCTCGACCAGTCGATTAGTTTTCTACACGAACCCAGTGAAGGGCGCTTTTCTCTATCTCTGGACGTCTCTGAGGTGTTTAAAATCGCCATTGTCTTTCCTGTGATTCTGAATATGGTCAATAGGGGAATGCTGCGCGTCGGTGAACACTTTGAAAAGGCGACTAATTTCTGTCATCTCAACGAAAGCGGTCGTAAAAAATACGTGATTGAACTGGAAAAGGCGCTGAACAAGACGTTTGAGCACGCCAAACTCGGGCGACAGGTAACGTATGAAACAGCTATAAAGTACGAAGGCTATAAGCTCTCGAAGTATTTAATTGAGGGCACGCCGTTTACGCCCTTTGTCAAGGGGCGCGCGATGTAATGGCAGGCGGCTATCGCTACAATTATGTGTTTGTTTTATACGATGTCGGCGAGAAACGCTGTCAGAAGGTTTTCAAAGTTTGTAAGAAGTATTTAAATCACTACCAGTATTCCGTGTTTAGAGGGCGTTTGTCACCAGCTCAAATGATTAAAATGAAGGCAGAAATCTTAAAAGTCATCGACAAAGAAGTTGACACGGTGGCCATTATCAAACTGTTGAGTGAGAAGTATTTTGAGGAGGAGATTTTAGGAGATCAAAAAGAATCGGAAGATGAATGGTTTTTGTAATGGAAATCCCATCCAATTTTTATTATCTATAATTTTACAAAAAACGCTGAAAGGAAGGTGTATCAATGGGTTTAGGTAGCTAAAAATCGTGGTGGAAAAAAATGAAAAATCATTGTAGAGAAATTCCTGAAATGCTTGCAATTGCACGATTATTAAGGTAATATAGAAAGTAAGAATGGGCATTTTACAGTGGTTGAACCAGAACATTAGATGTATTGAAATATGATTGGGATTATGAAGGGATATTTGAAAATACAGGTTGAACCAGAACATTAGATGTATTGAAATTTGATTGTCTCGGCATCGCGCGCGGTTTGCGCGATGGTTGAACCAGAACATTAGATGTATTGAAATATTTGAATGCACGATAGTTGTTTCTGGTCTACAATGTTGAACCAGAACATTAGATGTATTGAAATTCCAACACGCTCCACTTGAGGTTTTGTGTACAATTTGTTGAACCAGAACATTAGATGTATTGAAATGCTTCATTTTTGCTGGATCCATAAAACTGCTTTATTGTGAAACTCCGTTAAAAAAATAAAGGTGACAGTCCTTCCAAAGAGTGTTGCCCTAAAATTTAATTTACCGACATCGCCACTAACCGACGTGTTTAACCTACAGACACGTCGGTTTTTTAGACCGCAAAAAGAGAGCACTAATCGTTTGAGCCCCCTAAAAGACCTATTCTTATGGGTACAAATCAAAAAAATAAAGAAAAAAGTGAGCACCTTTTGCGTTGCGCAACGTTGCGCGGTGTTGCGTTGCAACGAAAATTCAAAAAGTAACTGAGGACTTAAAAAGTTGAATGCCCTGATTTGTCAATGGGTGTGGCGCAGTAGACAAGACGAGAGAATTTTGGCACGTAATTTGCGTTATACATAAGCGATGTCATGACAAACAACCAACACGTGTAGCGAAAAAAATCAAAGGTGGAGAAAATGATTGATTTAAGAAGTGATACGCTGACACTGCCCTCTTCGGACATGCTCGAAACCATTTTGCATGCGAAGCTGGGCGACGCTAGTAGACTCGACGCACAGGGGTGCGGGGAGGATGCCGCAGTCAATGAGATTGAGGCATTTGCAGCACAGCTTACTGGCAAAGAGCGGGCGCTGTTGTTTCCTTCGGGGACTCTTGCTAACACAGCGGCAATTTTGACCCATTGCAAGCCGGGAGACACCGTGTTGCTGGATGATCGGCAACATATCTATCTCTCTGAGAAAGCGGCGTTTAGTGAAGCCTTTGGGCAATTGAACCCTTTATTTTACAACTTAAACGATGAAAACAAGCCGTCTCTCAATACGATAAAGAGGCTCTTAGAGGAGAAGTCCGTTCAGCTCATTTGCGTGGAAAACACTCACAACTTTACCGGTGGCGTGTGCATGACGCTGGAAGAGCTAAGCGCCCTTTCCCAGTTGGCAAGACACCATGGCGTGCCGATTCACATGGACGGGGCGCGGGTTTTCAATGCAGCTGCCGGCTTAGGGGTCGAAGTACATGAAATCTGTCAACATGTCGATTCGGTGATGTTTTGTCTGTCAAAAGGCTTGGGCGCCCCCATGGGCTCGATGCTTTGCGGCGGGCGCGTCTTTATTAAAAAAGTCTTGGAGAAGAAGAAGCAGCTGGGGGGTAACATGCGACAAGCAGGCGTTATAGCGGCGCCCGGTTTGTACGCTTTGAAGGCAAATCGCGCACAGCTCAAAGTGGATAATTCTCACGCCAAACGCGTGTGGGAGCGGTTAAAGGCTTTAAAAGTCATCGTCCCCCCTGAGCGCGTCGACAGCAACATTGTTATGCTCGATATGTCCGGCGCCCCCATTTCACCTGAAAAATTCTGTGAGATGGCCTACGACAAAGGGCTTTGGGTTCGGCCGATACTGGAAACCTGTGTGCGGCTGGTGTTTTACAACGCCATCGACTTGGAGCAGGCAGAAGAAGCGGCGGCCATTATCTTGTCTATAGACGACGCGTTGTACAATTTGTAAGAATAGGGGAGGGGTTATGAAAATCGGAAACAAAAAAATCGGCCTGTCGACACAAGTTTTGTTTGCCATGATTTTAGGGGCAGTGTTTGGACTCGTCTTTAAGGAACCAATGGTGAATCTCGGATTTATCGGCACCATTTGGCTGAATTCTATTAAAATGATTGTCGTCCCGATGATACTCGTAACGATTGTCACGGGTATTACGTCGCAAAAGGATATCAAATCGCTCGGTCGTATCAGTTTTAGAATTATGGCGTTTTACATTGTGACGACGCTTATAGCGTCGGCAGTGGGTATCGCCGTGGCGACACTGGTTAAGCCGGGAGAACTTGCGAATTTTACAGGTCTTGCATCCAAAGAAATCACAGGTGCGACCAGTGTGACCATTCAGGAGTTTTTCGTCAATATGTTCTCTAAGAACATCTTCAAGACATTTGCTGATGGCAATATCTTACAGACGCTGATTATTTCAATTTTACTGGGGATTGCCATTATGCGCATCAAGAACGACACGCATAAAGAGTGGGTCATTAACGGCTTTAAGGCGCTGAACGACATGGTCTATTCGCTTATAGGCATGATTATGATTGTGTCGCCAATAGGCGTGTTCTTTTTAATGGCGGCTTCATTTGGTCAATACGGCGCCAGCATCTTCACCAGTATGGCGGCGCTAGCGGGAACGTATTACTTAGCGTGTCTCGTACAAATTTTACTGGTGTATTCAACAGTCATTTGGGTTACAAAGGGTATCAACCCGATTCAGTTTTTAAAGCGGAGCTCTGAACTTTGGGTCTACACCATTGCCACGTGTAGCAGTGTGGCATCGATACCGATTAACATCAAAGTCGCCAAGGAGAAGTTTGACGTTCCAGAGAGGATTTCGGGCTTCACCATACCACTTGGGTCGCAAATGAACTACGACGGCAGTGTTATCCTCTATGGGTGCGTCATCGTGTTTATCAGCCAAGTGGTGGGCATGCCGCTGAGCATTCCGGTGATGTTGAAAGTCATCGTCCTGTCGGCTATCTTTTCAACTGGCGGCGGTGGTATTCCCGGGAGCGGTATCGTCAAGCTGCTCGTCATGGTCGAGGCATTTGGTCTACCGGTTGAAATCGTGGGGATTATCGCGGCGTTCTACCGTATCTTCGATATGGGAACCACCACCAACAACTGTCTGGGCGATCTGGCGGGAACGGTGTTTGTCTCCAGTTTGGAGGATAAGAAAAACAAAGCATTAGCTGCCATTAAAAACGTGGCCTCATAAGGTCAAAAACACTGAGTGCCATGAACAGGGGGCGCTCAGTGTTTTCTTATTCATGTGGTACAATATAAAAAAGACAAACGGATGGGGGTGTTTGAAGTGCGCTATATATGTTATGCAGCCTACAACGGTATATTTGCCGAGGCGGCAAAACGCATTTTTGAGAAGCTTGGAAAGGACGTTTGGGTTCAGGTCTGGGATCCGGATGATTTGGCGTTTGTTCAAAACGATAAAATAAAAGTCATTATAGCCCGCGGTGGAACGGCCATCAACATCAGGGCGGCGGTGGACAAGCCGGTGGTGGAGATTCCCATTCCCTTTGACGAGCTGATTAAGGCGCTTTTAAAAGCCAGCACCCTCTCTAAATCCATCGGCGTCATCGGGTATACCAATTTGTTAAACGGTCTCGAACTGCTCAACTCGATTATCAATGTGGATTTAAAACAAGTCTTTGTTCAAAATGAAGAAGAGATGTTTCAGCAGATGGTAGAGCTCAGAGATGAAGGCGTTGAAGTGATCGTCGGCGGCATCTGCCAGACGATGATGGCGCGCGAGCTTGGGATGCAGGCGGTGTTAATCGAGCTGAGTGAAGTGGCTTTGGAAAGTGCTTACAACGAGGCGGCCTCCATCCTAGAAAAAATCATCTACAACATCCGAAAGAACGAAGTGCTCAACACGGTTATCAACCACTCTGATGAAGGGTATCTCGCCATTGATAGACAAGGCAAAATCACCATTGCGAACCACGTCGCCTCGCGCCTGATGTCGGCGGACTCAGAGCCGTTGATCGGCAAGCGCCTGACGGACTGCTACCCCGAATTTGTCAAGCTGACAGAGGTTCTGGAGGCCGATACAGCTGTGTCACAGGAAATGCTCAGTGTGAACGGCCACAAAATCATCTGTCGCATGAAACCCTTAAAACTCGACGATGAAAGCGTTATCGGTGCTATTGCGACGTTTAACGACATTAAAACGATTGCGAGCGCAGAGCACCACATAAGGCAGGCATTGCTGAACAAGGGCCTCTATGCGTCGTATACATTTGCCGATATTGTAGGTAAGAGTCAAGCCACTAAAGAGCTGATTGAGATTGCCCATTCTTATGCGCGCACCCATTCGACAGTGCTTATCACCGGTGAGACCGGCGTGGGCAAGGAACTGCTTGCACAGAGCATTCACAACGCCAGTCGCCGTCACCGAGAGGCGTTTGTGGCCATTAATTGCGCATCTATACCGGAGAGCATTTTGGAAAGCGAGTTGTTTGGTTATGTAGAAGGGGCGTTTACAGGGGCGCGAAAAGGCGGTAAAATCGGCCTATTTGAGTTGGCGCACAAGGGGACGATTTTTTTGGACGAAATCAGTGAGATGCCGTTGGCGCTGCAAGGACGGTTGTTGCGCGTTTTGCAGGAACGGCAAATCGTCAGACTCGGCAGCGATCAAGTCATTCCCATTGATATTCGCATTATTGCGGCGACGAATCGGGACATCAAAGCGCTCGCCAATGCGTCCAACTTTAGAAAGGACTTGTTTTACAGATTGGATGTTCTGACGTTACTGGTGCCGCCGCTAAGAGAACGCCAAGCGGACATTCAAGTTCTGGCGAAGACTTTTTGGCAGAAGTACAACGGCGCGACGCGCGTGCTGTCCGAAGAAGCGCTGAAATGTCTATGTACCTACACTTGGCCGGGAAATATCCGCCAGCTTAAAAGCTTTGTGGAGAAAGTCAGTGTAATTTCTAAAAAAGAAGTTGTCGACGGCGCCACCATTCGCGATATGCTGAAAAAATACGAGTACGTCCTCGATGCGGTGCCTGAGAAAGCCGCAACGGAAAGAGACGATGTTCTCACGGCTTTAAAAGTAGCAGGTGGCAACAAGTCTAAGGCCGCCGACAGCTTGGGGATTCACAGGAGTACTCTTTGGCGGCTGATGAAGAAGTACGATTTGCTGGGGGGAGAGCGGTCCGACTAGTGTACGCTCTCGTTGAGACTTCATTAAATGCCGGATAGTAAGAGCGATGAGCATTAAAAAAAGCAATCGTGAGCCCTCACGATTGCTTTTTTTAGAGCCTTTTTAGATAACAACAACTGTTAGCCACCAGCGAAAGGTAGCTTAATGCTTTTGCTTTACACCCTATAACTAATGCGGAGAATGCAGCCCAAGTCGATTGCCCTCTGTGTCGATAAATAGAGCAAAATAGCCACTTTCGTCGGCGTGAAGCGTCTTGGGAACAAGAATTTTGCCCCCTTCTCTCTCAACCTTGTCCAAAACGAGCTGGAGATCATCTCCACCGTCGAGGTAGAGGGTGACGCCATTTGCAGAAGGTGTATAGCCTTCCCCTCGCACGATAACGCCAAAAGTCGTTTGTCCTTCAGTTGGGAACAGGCCCATGGGCATTTCCGGTATGTCTATTTTTTCGATTTTAATGTCTAGAACAGCTTGATAAAATTTGATTGCCCGTGAAATGTCGAGAGCGGGAATTTCAAAAATTGAAACAAAACTTTTCATAGCGGTTAGCCTCCTTTAAAAGTAAAGTCAACTATAGTATAGACAATCGAGACACCATATAATTGTAAAAATGCGACACAAGCCCGTTATTTGTAGAAAAGAGAGGCAAGCGCCATGGTGTCGTTTCCTAAAAATTCTTTTGGGCTAATCCCTGTGAACTCTTTAAAGTCTTTGATAAAGTGCGATTGGTCGTAGTAATCGCTTTTGTAAGCAATGGTCGTCAGGCTTTCAGTCTCCTCGTTGAGCAGTAATTTTAAGGCGGATTGTAGGCGAATGACTTTAGCCAACTGCTTCGGGCTAATGCCAATCTGCTTTAGAAATTTGCGTTCCAGTTGCCTTCTTTTAGGCAGATCGTTTTTAAGGAGAGTGCTAATTTTTGCATGGCCTTTTGTCGATAAAAGCGTCTCAACGGTGTTTTTCACAATCGCATGAACAGTTGCTTCGTCGTTCAGCTTATTGAAAAGGAATTTTTCAATGACCTCTATGCGTTCTTGGGTGTCTTTGGCCTCAATAATGTGTTGCTCTAACGCATTGGCCGTCACCTCTCCGAAGATAAGAGCCAGAGGCGTTTCTTTATTAACCAAATTTTGAACAGGCGCCGATATGAAATTGGCAAAGCCATAGGGGTAAAAACTGACTGCAAATGTATCGACAGCACCTACCGGCTGAATATAAAACGGTTCCAGTGTCTGTCCAAGAACCATTGCTCTGGGCTGTAAAATAAATGCGTCTTCTGAAGTATAGCGTTTGATGTCATCCCCTAAAATAAAAGCCATTTCAATACAGCCATCTGGGATGATGCGTTGTTTTTGAGCGTTGTCGTCGGCGGGGACTTCTAAGGTCCAATAAAAATTGACCAACGCTTCTAAATCTGGATGTGGCTTAAAAGTTTTATAAGTCATTAAGAGCTCCTTTATAGATGAACGCCAAACGGTTAGTTTTAGTTTACCATAGTTTCCTTTTAATTGTCAGACAATTCTTTTTGACGGCTGATAGTCCTCAATAGCGATGGATGTTCTCTTTTATAAACCGTAATATTTCAGCGCTTATTTTTAAGTGCCATCATGGTTTATGTTAGAAGGGGGGAGCGTATGAGGTTGCATAAAAGCAAAACCGTGGCGTTACCACACCCCCTCCCACCGCCGCACCACAGGCGGTTTTTGTCGTTTTAGGGCGCCCCTGTGGTATAATAGAAGAAAAAGGAGGCGTGCACAATGGGCGACGGCAGGTATTACACCACCTACCAATTTTTAGACGTACTGGTGGCACTGGTTGTGGCGGCACTGGCCGTGTTCAGTCTGGTCTACAGCCACTACCGAAAAAACAAACACAACCCGCTTTACATATGCTTTGCAACGGGTCTCATTGTATCTGTTTTGCGCGTCTTTGAGTCTGTGTTGCCGAATCTCGTGCTCTGTGCCGGATTGAGACGCGTTCAAATCGTCGTGCTCTGCGCCCTCATCGTCCAAACCGCCCGCATCGCCAAAAATCCAAAAACAAAACCGCTCATCGCCGTGACCGCCGCACTTGGTCTATTGGCTCTATGGGCGCCACTCATACACAACTACCGTTTTCATCACATCCAGTACACCTTATTTGCAAAAAGCCTTATCACCTGCACCGTTCTCTACACCGCCCTTAGCCTCAAACTCAATCGCACCGCCTTTTGGTGCGTCCACTTACCGGCAGCCGTCACCCTCATCGCCGTCTATACAGAAGCCCCAATTGTCGATTACACCGAACTGCTCCTACTGGGGGGCGTCACCCTCTACCAGCACATGTGCTTCAAAGAAGCGGCCTACACCTTGCGGGCCTTTAACCGCGTCGGGGACATGGGCAGCAGCGCCATCATCGTCCTCGACGCAGCCGGTCGATGCGTCTATAAAAATCGCGCGGCAAAATCCTTCGCCTCAAACACTTCTATCGACCTCGAGCACTTGGACGCCGTGTTTAACAGTCAAGAGGTTCAAATCGTCCGGCGGGGAGGCAAAACGCCTATTTCAGTGGCGTTAAAAGACGGCATTCGGTATTACGACCACAGCGTCACCCCGCTAAAAGACCGTGCGGGGCATATCCTCACCTTTACAGACATCACCGACCTCATGGCGCTCCTCGACACCTTAGAAACTAAGAAAAAACAGGCGGAAGCGGCACATGCACAGCTGAGTGGCTACGCCAAAGTCGCGTACCACGTGGAGAAAGAGAAAGCCATCAACAGGCTTCTGGAGGCCGTCGTCGGGTCTCGGGAAACGCAAATGGTACAATTGGCTCAGAAAATAGAAACCGCCGGCGCGCACATTGGGGAGGCGGCTTTTGAGCGGGCAATAGAAGCGGCGATGGCCGAGAGCAATGCGCTCTTGGCGTCGGTACGCGACACAGTGACCCAATACAGGGCTTATTATGGAGGGTAAAATGATTAAAGTCATCGTCGTGGACGATCAACAGTTGTTAAGGGAATCCATTGGCTACTTGCTTGAAAACGATTCGGAAATCGAAGTGGTGGGCATGGGGGGAGATGGCGAAGAAGCCATTGCCCTTTGCAGAGCGCTGTCGCCGGATGTGGTGCTGATGGACATTGAAATGCCGGGGATGAACGGCATCTGCGCCACACGGGCCATTAAACAGCAGTTTCCAGAGGTGAAACTCATCATCCTGACCACCTTTGAAAATCCGGACAACATTATGGAAGCCTTTGTCAACGATGCCGACGGCTACATCGTCAAGAACATCTCGCACAGGGATCTCGTGCGGTCGATTAAATGCGTGCACAGCGGCTTAACGGTAATCGACAAGAGCGTGAAGCTGATGATGATTGAGCGCTTTAGGGGGCTGTGTGCCTATAAGGCTCAGTACGCCGACAGCTTAACCGATCGGGAGCTGGCCATCGTCCGGCACATAGCGTCGGGACTCAGCAACAAAGAAATCGCCGCGGCACTGGCGTTTTCACAGGGCACCATTAAAAACGACGTGAGCAAAATACTGGAGAAACTGTCGCTTTCAGACCGTATGCAGATTGCGATATTCGCCATAGAAAACGGCATCGTATAGGAGGCGCTATGGGGTATTCGGCACAGACAGAGGTGGCGACCATCGTCCTTTGGAACTTTTTCGCCTTTTTAATCAATGTGGCGGCGTTTGCGGTCATCTACATGAAGGCCAACCGGAGCGTTGCGCTACAGGCCTTCTTTCGGGTAGAAGGCGCCATGATCGTTTGGCTCGTGGGAAAAGTCCTTAAAACCGTGGCGCCCAATGAGCCCCTCCGCTGGTTTTTTATCGTGTTTTACTACTTCGGCATCTGTTGGCTCGAAGCGGGGTTCTTGGATTTTGCCTTTGCCTATTACAAAGGGCGCACCATGAAAAAGGGGTGGCGCATAGCCGTTTACACAGTGGCTGCCGTATCCTTTGCAGTGGTGGCCACCAACCCGTACCACCACCTGTTCTACAGCACCTACGACTTTTGGCGCGACACCTTCGGCCCGCTCTTTTACGTTCACGTGGGCATCAACTATTTGCTGTTTGCCATTGGCGCCGTGTGGTGCAGCATCCAGTTTAAAAAACAGCTGAAGAGTCGGTCTCGTCTGGCGCGGTGGCTAATCGCCATCGCCATAGTGACGCCGCTGGTGTTTAACTTCATCTACATTACGCGGACGCTGGAAGCGGTGTTCGACTACTTGGGGATTCAGATTTTCGACATTACGCCCATTGTGTACACGTGGTCGATTTTGCTGTTTGTCTACGCCACTTTTAAATACGCCTTTTTCGACCTTTCGCCAATTATGAAACACGAGGTGGTGGAGCGGCTCGACGTGCCGATTTTAGTAGTGGACGGCGAAAAGCGCCGGCTCTACGCCAACGCCGCGTATGGGAAGGCCTTTGGGGACGACGCCTTAGCCACTGAGACACTGGCGCTGGGCGGCGGGGTGCTCGAGAGCGGCGACCACTGCTACAAGTACGCAGTGGACAGTTACAAACGCCGCCAGTATACGGTGAGCTTTTCGGATATCAGCGCTTATGCAGCGGCACAAAAGGCGCTGGCACGGGAAAATGCGTCGCTGCGCGCAGCCAATGCACAGCTTGAACAGCACATTGAGCTGTTGAGGCAATCGTCTCTCGTCGGGGCGCGCAACTACATTGCCAGAGAACTGCACGACGTCTTGGGACACGCCCTCGTGGTGACGGTGAAACTCCTCGAAGTGGCCAAAGTCGACGCACCTTTGAGGCCTCAGCGGGCGCTGGCCAGTCTTGAGAAAGCCGCCGAGGCACTGGCAGGGGGCTTTGATGAGATGAAAGCAATTGCCGCAGAGGACAGCCGCCGACAGTACAGCACCGCGGCACTTGAAAAAGAGATTGCGCACATGCTCAAAGTCGTGGACGTCAGCGGACTCGACGCCCGCTTTTTCCTCAGAGGACAGGCGACCTTAGACGCCGCTGTGTACGATGCCCTCAGGCGGGTGGTCACTGAACTGGTCACCAACACGCTGAAACACGCCGAGGCCGACAAGCTTTTGATTTCAATGGTCGCAACAGAGGAAAACATCCGCCTGCAAGTCATGGACAACGGCAAGGGCGCGGAGACGCTCTTAAAGGGGAACGGGCTCAGTGGCATCGACAGCCGACTGGCGGCAATTGGCGGCACCGCCAAGTACAGCGGCGACTCCGGCGAAGGGTTTGCCGCCACAGTGACCATTGGGCGGCGGCTTTAAAACCGCGTGCGAAAATACTGTAACTTTGACGCTTTTTACTTAATTGAGGAGGCTGCTGTGACGGTTAAATGGACCACATCGATGACGGCTGACACCTGTCTGTCAAAACTTTGCGAACACGTGGACACGCGCTTTGGCGCCATGGTTCACAGCTACGCCCCAATTGTCGGCAAAATCGAGGGGCAAAGCGTTCGCTTACAAAAGCGCACCATGGCTTTTAAAAACCCTTTTTCCAAGGTGCAGTGTGGCCGATTTTACAGCGTGGCAGGCGGTGCGGTTTTCGAAGGCCGCTTCCGCCTAATGACCTGGGTTCAATGGGCACTAGGCGCCTATGTGCTGATGCAGACGGCGGCACTGATTTGCCTCGTACTTGCGGGGGTTCAAGGCACTCCATCTCTTGTGGGATTTCTGCTTTGGGGCGCTCTAGGCGCCGCGGGTATAGGCGTCTACAAATGGGCGCGCACCTTGGGTGCCGAAGAAGAAGAGGCATTGGTCGCCTTTTTAAAAACGCTCTTTCCGGAGAGCCCCACATAGTGTCCGGCACGCGTGTTTTGGCCTACTGGCTAAAAAAAAGGGCCGATGGGCCAAAAGAAAAGGTCTGCCGGGTGATTCGTTTTTCTCCTCAATAGGCATACAATAGAAGTAAGCGGCGATGTGTGGCTTCCATTAATATAGAGGCATTTAACGTCGCCGACTGACTAAAAAAGACGAGGAGGGGTATGATGAAAAGAGGGTTTTGGACACTGGGGGTGGCGGCGCTTCTGACTGTGGCCGCTGTGGGATGTGGCAAAGACGCAGAAGCGGCCTTGGAACCGAAGGCGCCTCCGGTGGCGATAGGTGCAGATGAAGACGCGGAAGAAACAGACGACCGTGACGTCACTGGGGCTGCGACAGTATCGTGTGGGACGGTCTATGAAGACGATGCGCTGCTTTACAACGTCTTTGGACTGCGTACAAAAACCTACGACGACGGCACGGAATATCTGTTGATTCAACTGGAAGTGTTTAACCACAGTTCGGCGCCGGTGAACTACAGCCCAATGGGCAGGCTCGACGTGGTTAACGGCGAGGGCGACTACTGTTCTCTGGCACCGTTGGCGGCAGTAGACGGCGACCTCGGCGGCACCATTGCACCTGAAAACAAACTCATGGGGGAAGTCGCCTTTGACATTACCGGCGCGGCATCTGACCGCTACACTTTGCATGTGGGTGAAGCGTACGATCTGGTACCGGCAATAGATATTGTGGCGGCTGACTTCGACAAGACCTTTGAATCGGTCTTTGAGAGCAAGGGCATCGATAGCGCCTACACCATAGGCGTCCCTGTAGAATCCAAACAACTGACCATCACCCTAAACGGCGCCGAAGTCGATGTGCAGGACAGGGAAATCCTGCTTCTCGATATCGCCGTCGCCAACAACTCCGACGCCCCTGTAAACTTTATGGGCGGCATCAATTTAAACGGCGTCTATACTGAAGCCGGTGAACAGTTAGAGGTGGCTGTGAACCCGTGGACGTTTCCAAACGACGCCGTGGCGGCAGGTGAAACGGCGACCGGCATCCTCGCTTATTACATCGAAGGAGGCGAAAGGGCGTTTTATATGACGGTGACCCCGGACCTCGACGCATTTTCAGAAAAGGCGATGATTGTCTTTGAAACAGAATAAAGGAGGAGACCATGAAGAATAAACGATGGCTTGTGGTTGTAATGCTATGTGCCCTATTGGCACTGACAGCTTGCGGCAACAGTTCGACACCTGCGGACACCCCTGATGACGGTGCCGCAGATCAGACAACAGGTGCACCAAAAGAGGACACATCAGACGATGGTGAAGACGACGCGGCAGATGACGCACCGGCTGACGATACGGCCTCAGATGATAGCGACCTCGAGGGTGCGGCGCTGCTGACTTCTATCAGCGCAAAGCGACCGGAACGCCTCGAAGTGGCGTTTGAAATGAACGCTTTTGGGATGACCACAAAGATGAAGACCGTGTACAGTGGCGCCGATTCCAGAACGGAAGTTCAAGTGCCTGAAATGGGCACCAGCGTTTTGATTCACTTAGCTGAGGAAGGCGTTATGTACCAGTACGTCGAAGGCACCGGTACCGGTGTGAAAATGACCGGCGCAACAGTGGACTACGCCGAGGAAATGGGTCTGATGATGGATACGGGCATGCTGGACGAACTTTCAGAAGAAATGCCTGAAGACCTCGTGGCACGGACAGAAACGCTGGATGGCGAGCCCGTGGTCTACATTGAGGCGACGGAAACCGATGAGGAAATGGGCGCTGTGCGCGTTAAGATGTGGTACAGCGAAAAGTACGCCATGCCGCTTCAGTACGAAGTCATCGTCGGTGAAACCACTATGGCGTCGCTAAAAGTGACTTCTATTAAAGAAGGCACTTCAGTGGATGCAGCGCTGTTTGAACCGCCGGCGGACATCGTGTTTGAAACCATGGACATGGAAAGCATGATGGGCGATTGGTAATCTAAAAAAACGTCAAAGCACTTGATGCCTTGGCGTTTTTTTATGGTAGGTGGTCAAAGCTTTATGGAACGGAAATTACGCTGTTCGGTGGATTTGAGCACCAAAGCTAAACCGATCTGCTATAATAACAAAAGTTGTGTAGCGCTTCTAGTCAGCGGGCGAGGTGCTGGGCAACTGCCTCAGAAGTTTTCAATACGATGAGGGAGATTGGCACGAGTAATCACCCCTTACGGTTTGAAACGATTGTACGCGTAGGCGAGGTCGAGTTTCCTCACCGCACTTACAATATAAGCCAATAGCCAGATGGAATGAGTTTCCTCTCACAAATCTGATATGCGCTCAACACAAGAAGAACGTGCATATTCATAGTGCAGGTTCTTTTTGTGTTAATGTCACGAGGCCTGTGATTTAGACTGCGTGAAGCGGTACGCCGTAAGCGCCGCATAGCTCAGTGTAATCAGGACGAGAACAGTGCCGTGCAGGTATCGGTGAACCGATACGGCGTCGTACATTTCCGAGTTGTAGTTCCCTTCTCGGACTTCAACGCTGTAGCCAACGGTCCAAATCGGCGCCACGCTAAGCGTTTTTTCATAAGGCGTGTAGGTGCCTTGGTGTATGTAACCGCGCTCTTTGGTCACGGGGACGATAAGCAGTCCACAGACAAAAATCAGTAAGATAAACAAATAGGGCTTTTTCTTCATAAGAAACCTCCTAGGTACAATGTGTCAAACTCTACAGTTATAGTTTACCAAAAAATCCTATGAAGTAAATCGAATTTTCAGAAAAAGCTCTTTAAAAATGAGGGATGTGCGAAACTTAAGTGGTGGCGATAGCGCGCTTTTGAACGCGTCTACTTCGGTTCACTATATGTTTTTTTCTCAATGGATTCAAAGTGTTCGGCATCATAAGCACCTGTGAGCTGTATAACGAGAATCAATAGTCCAATGGCAAGTAGAACAGTAAGTGGTTTAGGTCGTCGGTTTTTACGCAAAATAAGCCTCCTTTATGACTGTCGGTGTCTGGGTACCCAGTAAAGAGTTAAGTTCGAGTAAGAGCAGCAAAGAATAGGCTATTGTAAAGGGCTTTTAAGGCATTGCCTGCTCTTGGAAAATCGCTAAGCATCAGGTCTTAAAATTAACGCCATTAAATCGTTTTTATCGTCACAACCGATTTTTTATAGCAGTAAAACGCATCTTTGGCTAAAGCGAATGCTTTAAGGTTTCGACTCTTCAGTGTAAAATTCCATCACATCAAGGCAAGCGCTCTAAATGCTTTTCTCCTGCTATTTATAAATCAATTTACGGTCGCCTTGACTAAATGGTATTAAAAAGTGTCTTAAGTGGTCGAACGAATACCCTAACGACAGTTTACCAAAAAAAGTAACAAAAGGGGTGTGAATTTTCAGAAAAAACCCTTTAAAAATAAGCCAGTTGTGGTATGATAACAGCAACCTAAAATAAGCAACTTGTTCACAACCACAAAAAAAGCTGCCTTAGGGCAGCTCTTGACTTACTTGCTTCTGATAATCTCTACTTCATAGCCGTCTGGGTCGGTAATAAAGTAATACTGTGGTTTTGACCCCGGCAGTCCCATTAAGTCGGTTATTTTGTAACCGAGTTTGCTGTGAGCGGCATGTGACGCTTCTAAATCCGCTACAGAAACCGCTACGTGGCTGAAACCGTTGCCGATGGTATAAGGTTTTTCGGGGTTGTAGTTGTATGTGAGTTCGATTTCATAATCGCTGAGTGCGTTGCCGACATAGACCAGTGTAAAGCCGTGTTCCGGGAAGTCGCTTCTTCTCAGTTCCTTAAACCCGAGGACTTCCTCATAAAATTTAAGCGATTTTTCGAGATCCATTACTCGAAAACATGTGTGCAGCATTTTGTACATAGATTCACCTCCGCAGTTTATAGGGGTTGAGACCGCACGGCGGCGCTTAAGCGCTTCGCTGGCCGTCTCGTCGTCTTTAGAATTTTATCACTTAACGCACGAGTTTTCAACAAAAGATGATGATATTAAAGATTGCCGAAGACGCGTGTGCCGTTTCACACACGCCAAAGAACGGCCATAGAAAGGGGGACTCGTTATGATTAAACCGAGACGATTGAAGCGCGGCGATAAAGTCGCTGTGGTAAGCCTCTCTTGGGGTGGCCTCGGCGATGCGCAGTTTCACCACAAGTACGCTATTGCCAAACAGCGTCTAGAGGTGGACTTTGGCCTAGAGGTAGTCGCCATGCCCCACGCGCTCAAGGGGAGCGCCTTTGTGGCCGCACATCCCGAATGTCGTGCAAAGGACTGGATGGACGCACTAAAAGACCCGAGCATCGCGGCGGTATTTAGCGCCATTGGCGGCGACGACACTATCCGGTTGTTGCCCTATGTGGACTTTGACGTCATGCGTGCACACCCTAAAATCTTTATGGGGTATTCGGATACGACGGTTAATCACCTAATGCTGTACAAAGCCGGGGTGACGTCGTTTTACGGGCCGTCGGTAATGGCCGAGTTCGGAGAATATGTCCAGATGTTCGATTACACGGCGCAGGCAGTGCAGGCGGTGCTCTTCGGGGACACCGAGGGGCTCGCGGTAACGCCGAGCCGGTACTGGTCAAATGAAACGGTGCCGTGGGAAGAAAAAAACCAAAACGTCTCAAAGAGTCGGAAGATAGACACACGCGGTTTCGAGGTGCTTCAAGGGCGTGGAAAGGTGCGCGGTCATTTGCTCGGCGGTTGTCTCGACGTGTTTATGATGGTTATCGGCACATCGATATGGCCGACGCTGGATCAGTGGCGCGGCGCAGTGCTGTTTTTAGAGACCAGTGAAGATCAGCCGACACCGGATTTCGTCAAATGGACACTGCGCAACCTTGCGGCACAAGGGGTGCTAAAGGTACTCAGCGCCATTATCGTGGGCAACCCCCACGGCGGGGTATACGACGCGGCGTACAAAGACGCCTATTTAGATGTGGTCGCCGGTGAAGAAGGCCTCGTCGACCTGCCGATTTTCTACAACATGAACTTCGGTCATACGGCGCCGATGACGGTGCTGCCCTATGGTGTCGCTGTGGCACTTGATTGCGATGCAAAGACGCTGGTACTGCTGGAAAGTGCCACGGAAAAATAGCCTTAAATAAAAAAATACGCCCCATTTGAGTGATGACAATGGGCCGTATCTCAACGTTTACTCGCGGGGCTTGGACTTCGTCATAAAATAGTAGAAGCCACAACAAAGGGTTATTACAATTAGGCTTAAGGCATGGAGGTAGTAATTTATACTGGTGAGGCGATAGACCTCACCTTTATACGCATCATCCTTCACCACCCAATCGCCTGACTGATAATACGGTATGCTATGGACCTCACGGTCATTATCGTCTTCTTTCACCTCTATCGAGTAACCTATAGACCAAATAGGGGCGACGCCAATCCCTTTTTCATAAGTTCTATGTAGGCCTTCGAAGAGGTAGCCCGTTTCTTTGTTCACCGGTATTACAAACAGCGTAAATAAGAGAACGAGTCCTAAGTAAATCCAAATGATTGCGTTTTTCGATTTCATAAAACACCTCACATTCTATATGTAAATGGTTTCGACAGAGCTTCTTACGAATAATCGACACTTTTCATAAGTATAGCTTTGTCCAGTTTCAATAGCCGTAAGCGTTTCGTACGTCACTTTATAAACACGATAGACGGTATGCTGAACTTTTAAAGTACGTTTTTTTAAGTTCATATAGAAAACCGCCTTAAGGTATTAAGCCAATTGTAACAAATAAGAAACAATAAGTAAATTAAAAAAAATTACAAAATACAAAAAGTGACGCTGAAAGGTGTGACAGAAGACGTGGGCCAATTGCGCTGTACTGGGCGGTGGATGCGGCATCGATGCTTCTGTTTGACAGGGGAAAAGGGGTTTCAATATGATTTTTAAAACCAAATGGCGTAGGTATCTTGCAGTCGGCAGCATTTACTTTGTCCAGTATTTGATGCTCAGTTACCTCATTAACAAGCGGCCGTCGTTGACAATGCATTTGCTCGTGTTGGTGGGGCTCTGCGGGCTTCTTTACCTTTCCATTCGTCTGCAGAAACGCGAAGAAGAGTAGGGGGACACTATTAAGTTTTCATTATAAAACGTCTGGGGCATTGGGGCGCCGCTTAAAATGGGTATGTAGTTAACAGTTGATTTTCAAACTCAAAGCTGTAAGGACTTTGCTGATTTCAGGAAGGAGGCCTTATGCTCAGGCGAATTGCAACGGGGATTCTGGTGGCGCTTTTGCTCACTGCATGTGCCGTCCAGGGCAGTCCCTCAGTCATCGACTTTAAAAACGATAAAGAAGCGCAGGCCTTCACGGCACATATGGACAACGCGCTTTCAGCCGGGCTCAACACCGCTGTACACAAAGACGGCGTCACGTATTTCAGCCGCATTGTGCAGGTGGGGGCTTTAGAGGCATTGGCCACAGGCGAACTCTACAAACGCACAGCAGAGGGGACGGTTACCAAACTCTCTGACGACGTTGCGGTGAACCTCGTCCTCGCAGGCGACAAGCTCTATTACATCAACCGATCCGACGGGAACACGCTCTACAGCATGTCGCTGGACGGCAGCCACCGCAAACGCTTACTCGACAAGGGCGGCCTACGGCAAATGACGCTCAGTGGCGCTACCCTCTACCTATTGGAAGACGACGCCCTCTCACGCGTGGCCTTAAATGGCAGTGGGTATCAATCGGTGCGTGGGGTGGCACTGCGGGATGTGCATCGCGTTCAAAACACGCTCTATGGCATGGACAACACGTATCTGCCGCCTTTTGAGGGCGGTTTGGTGGCCATACCCGTCCCGGCGCTGGACGAGGCGTTTAAAAATGGTCTGCTGAAGGATGTCGCCCTATATCCAAGCCTTAGGGGGACGCCGTTTGTCCTCTCAAGTCTGACGGCACTCTATGCAAAAGACGGTGCCCTCGTGGAAGCCGGACTGAGCGACGGCTCTGAAACGGCGCTGTTCAATATGACGGGAACGCATTACACATGGGTGGACGACGCCCTTTACACTGTGACGCCCAAAGCGTCCGGCACTTCTGAGATTACGCGCATCACCACAGCCGGTCGAGAAGTTTTAACGACGGTTGCCGCCGGACGGTTCAGCAGTGCCGGCGAAGTCCTCCTCTACACGGAGCCTTCTGGAGAGGTCAACGCGCTTTACCCTACGGGAAAGATCGAACAATGGTGCCCGCCTTATGCCCTTCCAAGTGCCGACGATGCCGAGACCATCGCCGAACGCGTAGAAGCGATTCGGACGAAAGTGGCTTTTTTTGACGAGCAGGGGTATTATCAAAACGGCGCGCTCAACTTTAATGCCGTTGAGACCATAGCAAAACACTACCCACAGGGCACTTTTGACTTGTCGCTGGGCGATGAACACACTGTGGCTTTTGAGACTGTGCTCAGTGGTGAATCGAAAGCACTGGACATCCCTATAGAGGGCCTTGTGGCGCTAGACCGCGTACTGGGAACGTTTGAAACACAGGTGGCGGAGAGTCCACCATTTGGCGCCATTACTGACGCAGAACTGGAGACCGCTGAAGCGCTGGTGGCAAAGCTAAAGGACAGGGTGCGCACGCTGGAGGCTGAAGGCCTGTTTTTAAAAGACACGTTTGGCAACCGGGTCATCGATTTTACGGATTTTGATGAAACGGTGTTGTTTGAAGGTATCGAGGGGACGGCTTTTGAAGGCCTTGCCCCTTATAGAGGCAACCGGTCGGAGTGGCTGTTGCCGTTTTCTGAACTGAAGATTCTCACCCGCACCGGTCTCTATGTGGATCTCGACGACCTGCTGAGGACGCCGATTTCTAAACTGGAAGTTCGGCTAAAAGATTTGGAGTACCTAGTCGACAGTTTTGAGACGCTGATGCGCCTTAAAGCGTCGGGGTAGCGGGAAGTTAAAAAAACCAACAGGGGCCTGTTGGTTTTTTTGCGTTCTCGCACTGTTGACGCTCATATGTGCGCCTAGCGTTCTTTAACGGTTTTGGTTTCGGTCTTGCTGTAGCGCCAAGAGCTGCTCGGGCCGCTTCTGTAGTACACTTTGGTTTTAAAAGTCACCCATGTGGCCACTTTGGTGCGTCTGCCTGTGGCGAGGTTCACGCGGTATTTGTATTTGTACTTTTTCTCGACGACGCGTTTGGTCGCTTTGAACCGCAGTTCTGTGAGGCCCGCTGAGGTAATGCGCTCGGTGATTTCGATGGCACCTGCATTGCGCAGAGATTTTGTAACGATTTTCATAAGTTGTTTTTTGGTGACGCCTGCTGCCATTGCGGCGTTAATAGGTTTGAGGGCGAGTCCGCCGAATATGTAACCGATGGCGTTGAGTTCGTGTGCGGCCATGCGCATGGCGGCTGCAATGTCTTCTTCTGTGACGATGCCGGTGGTGTGGTACGCATAATCTGTTTCTTCGTACTCATACTTGAAGCGGTTGGCGTCGGGTTGAATGACGATTGTGTCGTCGCCACCTACCGGGCCGGTCACGCCCTCGGCAAATGCCGGCATAATCGACGTGACGAGGAGCATTAATACGAGACCAAGTGAAACTCTTTTTTTCATTGCTGTAACCTCCTTAAATAGATAGTGTTGGTGCATTGACGTGGTTATTTTATCAATAATTCTATTAAATGTAAATAGGTAAATTCAAAACAATCTGAAAATTGAATTTAAATGGCGGGAACAGAAAACGCGTCAAAATACTGGGTACCCCATCCATTTTTTATTATCTATTATTTTACAAAAAATGCTGTGTTTAAGGTGTTTGAATAGATTTAGCGCTTTTATTAAGCAGTTGGGAAAAAATGAAAACACATTGAAAAGAAATCTCTAAAACGCTTGCAAATACAGGGTTTTTACGGTAATATAGAAAGTGAGAATGGGCATTTTACAGTGGTTGAACCAGAACATTAGATGTATTGAAATTGTGATGTATAATCATACTTCTTAGAATAAAAAGCAGTTGAACCAGAACATTAGATGTATTGAAATCTCGTTTGGTTTCTTATTCAATTTGTTCATAGTAAAGTTGAACCAGAACATTAGATGTATTGAAATGTTTGAGGCGGTAAACCGACCACATCCCCAAACGTGTTGAACCAGAACATTAGATGTATTGAAATCTCAAAAGATAGCCGAAAAGCATATGAAAGGTTGTGGTTGAACCAGAACATTAGATGTATTGAAATACTTTATTACGCCAGAAATTGAGGGCGACTTCATGTTGAACCAGAACATTAGATGTATTGAAATGATACAGAGAGCCATCTATTATCGTTAATGTATTTAAGTTGAACCAGAACATTAGATGTATTGAAATAACCACTATTGAAAGAATGAAAAGATACTTGTTTTCGTTGAACCAGAACATTAGATGTATTGAAATCGGACTACAACGAGAAGGAGATTCCTTCACATATGCGTTGAACCAGAACATTAGATGTATTGAAATTTGTAGAGTGTACGCCCGGGGCGCTATAATCGGTAAGTTGAACCAGAACATTAGATGTATTGAAATCTTTCACTTTGAAAGTGCATACCGTCATAATTAAACTGTTGAACCAGAACATTAGATGTATTGAAATACGCTTGTTACATCATAGGTTGCAATATCACCATCGTTGAACCAGAACATTAGATGTATTGAAATTCAATTAAATCCATGCTTTTTTTGTGAAACTCAAGCAGTTGAACCAGAACATTAGATGTATTGAAATATTCTAAAGCATTCAAGCATTTTTCCAAATCGTACAGTTGAACCAGAACATTAGATGTATTGAAATACCCCGATGTTTATTTCTTGGAGTTTTTGTTCTTTGTTGAACCAGAACATTAGATGTATTGAAATTGCAGCATCGGGTGCGGCAAGTACACGTTTCCGGGTTGAACCAGAACATTAGATGTATTGAAATGAAATGGTTGACATGATCGTTAACGCTAAATCTATTGTTGAACCAGAACATGAGATGTATTGAAATTACTGAGAAGTTGAGCTTTTCTTCACTTCTTCTATGGTTGAACCAGAACATTAGATGTATTGAAATCGACAACGACATCAACAAAAACAGTTTCTTCAGCCGTTGAACCAGAACATTAGATGTATTGAAATATATTGGCGTTAAGCGCCAGAAGCCTTAAGTAATTGTTGAACCAGAACATTAGATGTATTGAAATATAACCATTCTTGAAACTACAAGAAAAACGTTCTTGTTGAACCAGAACATTAGATGTATTGAAATTGGAAAACCGCAGTAGTTATTTCGATTTTCCTAAGTGGTTGAACCAGAACATTAGATGTATTGAAATACTCATACATCCAAATCAAACCTGAAATATTCATGTATCCATGATGTTACCAAAATCGAGCAGAATTAAGTTTTTGCACTTCATAATGCTTATCATAGAAGATAAATCAGCTGGGGGTATTTTGTGAACCGTCATGAATAATTCAGAAGAGGTAATATAATATGATCACATCATCAGTTAAAGAATTTCTGGAAATTTATAAAAATGAAGTTTTGAGTACGTTGATGGGGAAGGTTGATGGTATTTATATACATGGTTCAATAGTGCTTGATGAATTTATAGAAGAATCAAGTGATATTGATATCGTCATAACATTAAGTGAAGACTGTACTTCCACAGATTTAGACAACTTACTCAATTTACATTTGAAGTTAAATGAGCAATCAGAATGGGGAGAAAAGTTAGAGTGCTCATATATAAGACGAGACTTACTTATTGATAGAAATCCTCCGCTAGAACCAAGAATATATTATAATCGTGGTATAAGCTGGGAAGTTTACGGATATGAGTTTATACTTGAAAAGCAGGTTCTTGCTTTGAATGGAATTACATTGTTTGGTGAAGAGTTTAAAAGTTTTGATTTAATGTATTCGAAAGATGAGGTTAAGGAAGCTGTTTGTAAAATGTTAAATAATACATGGCAACCGATGTTGGCTAAATCTGATGATTTGACTGACGAGTATATAATCTATGGCGTGAAAAGTATGTGTCGCGTTATCCATACTATTGAGACGGGGAACATTTATTCAAAACAAGCGGCAAGAGAATATGTAGTTTCAAAAGCTACTGAGAAAACAATTAACATTGTAAATTATATATATGAACTTGCACCAAACGAATGCCTTTTGCACAGAGAGGATGCAGTTAAGTTCATTAATGATGTTATATTAATTTATAGAGTGAATTGTTGATTTAAAACGATAAAAAGTAACGATAGGGATATGCAAGAAAGATGTAGGCTATTAATCCTGAATTATTCATGTACCCATGATGTCACCAAAAATCGAGTGGATTTAAGTTTTTCCGCTCTATAATGCTTATCATAGAAGATAAATCAGCTGGTCGTGTTTCGTGAACCATCATCAATAATGCAGGTTAAAGTGTTTACATTTGAACCAGAACATGAGATGTATTGAAATTGCAGATAATCTGAACGAACCTGATGTTGACTTTCCGTTGAACCCAAACGCAAGATGTACTAAAAAGTATTCATTGAACTCGGCTTCAGTACAGCCGCAGCGCTTATAACGGAGCACTCAAAGCCCCCTCTGATTTATTAACCCGGCATTACAGCAGATTGTAGCCACGAAGCCTATCTCGTTGAGATTTATTCGTCTAGGACATTGTAGAGAGATTTTAACGCCGCAATGAAGCCGAGTAAATGTGCAGTTTTTTTAATGGTGAACGATACACCACACTTGTGTAGGTACTAATAAAACCGCTTTCTCCTATGTGACATTGAGGCGTTAAATAGACTCAAAAGCGACTTGCATCGTCGCCTAAAAGTTTGTCTCACACAATTGCGAGTAGCGCAACATTTTCACTACAAAAGAAAATACCACCTGTCACCACCGCTTTATAAAGCCTACCAGCATAGGCTTAAGTAAAGCGGTTTTCTATTGGACTCAGAGCGTCTCTTTGTGTCATGTGCATTACCTATTGAGACAATCATTGACTATTTTATTTTTTTCAAACAAAAATGCTGAAAAAAGAAGGAAAAAATGCGTGGGTGTGGAATATAAGAGGGAGGAGCGATATGAGACCCTAGACCTAGCAACTGTATCAATACTACATCTCAAGTAATTCTAAAGGAGAGACTTAGGAGGTTGAAATGGAGTTAAGAACCGTAAAGATTGAACTGCAAAATTACAATGGACATGGCTTTAATCAAAATAAAGTATTATTTCGTTTAACAGAGTTAAAGGCACTTTTGAGAAGTACATTTAGAGAATTTTTTAAGTTTGATGAGGAAAATGCTATGGATGATGTAATTGACAAACAAAAGTATTTATTTGGAAGTACTCAAATCAAAGCGCCCGTGTCTTTTATTTCTGCTGAAAATCTGACCAACAATACTTTTTCACTGCTTCTAAGAGGGAAACCGGACATTTTGCAGTTTTATATAGACCTTTTAAGATTATCGAGTCTAACGGGTTCCATAGGAAAAGGCGCGCGTTCTAACAAGGGTACTTTTTTTGTGACTGCTATAGATGGGAATCCCTGTGAGACGGATTTTCAGGTGTTGTTCAGCAAATTGATTAGTAAAGATTTTTTCAGTAGAAGATTTGAGTTTACAAATGTTGATGGTGGAAAAGACCCAGTTAAGAAAGTCTCCATCGAACTGAGAGATTTTAAAGAGCTAAAAATCTCTCAAATGTATGAGCTAGAGTCCTATAACGCAGAGTTACATTATGCACGCTATTTTTGTGTACTAAAAGACTTAAAACCAGTAATAGATTCTGTAAAAGAGTTCAAGAAAGACTTTAAAAGAAGCCATAATGAGCCTAGGATGGCGACGCCTATTATATATAAAGAGTACGGCCCTTATGTTATTGTAAAATGTCTCAATTTTGGCTATATTTTAAAGGGTGATAAAAGTGATGTCATGTATGACCTTTACAACACATTTTTAAATAGTATACGGTAGGTAATTGAGGAAGCAAAATTGATTTTATCCACAAGTAAAATAACAGAGTATAAAAGTAGTCATTGAAATTTGAACGTTTTAAAATAGAAGTCTTTAAAGGACTATACTTATTTGTTATCTCAGCCAAGAGTATTGATAAATGAAATGCGTTTATGGGGAGTGTTCAAAGTTTAGTTTCTGAGAAGCACTGAAAACAAAAGATTCAGAGTTTCACGAACGCTTAAATAGTACAAAGGGATGAAAGGAGAAGCCATGCAGTACCTGTTAGCGGTTACAATTGGGCCTATACAACCGAATATTCAAATGGCTCGTTCAACAAGAGATTTAATCAATACAAGTAAATTGACATCAGATGTTATAAAAAACATAGGGGAGAGAATAGAAGGAGCCGCAAAAGACAATGTTGTGATATACCCTAAAATAGAAAAAGATGTCGACACCACAAATTACCTACTGTGTAGGGTGGAAGAAGTCGAACAATTGCTTAGAAAAATAGAGGAAGAATCTTCAAAGCTGTGGTCAAATCTTATAGAAGCGCACTATTTTAAATTTTGGGTAGCAGAACCATTAGATGCGCGCCCCTACCATGAGGTATATACAGTTTTAATGAAGAGGTTGAAAAGCATAAAGAATACTTACTTATATAGTGTTTTTGTCCCAGAAGAAAAGTCGTTAGGAGATGGCGTTAAGTGTGAAGTATGTGGCGTGAGAGTAGCTGAAGGAAATTTAAAAATTTGTGGTGTTTGCTATCAAAAAAGAGAACGCCCCACCTCATTTGAAATCCCTTCAACCTACGATGTTGCCATTAAAGTCTGGCATGCTAAACATGAAGCTGACCTGAAAAAAGTCGATGAGAAGTTGAATCGCTTTAGCTGTAAATCCAAATATTATAATTTAGATTTGGTTAAAAGGCTCGCTAGAGCAGAGACGTATTCAGAGTATGAAGCATTAGAAGTTATTTCTGATTTCGAAGAGAAGACGGATAAACATAATTTAGATAAAATTAAATTGTATTTTAAAGACCTAAAAGAAACCCTTGATGAGCTTTATAAGGGACCTGTGCCAAAACCTGTGTATAAATACGCGTTTATTCAGGCGGATATTGATAATCTTGGGCGCTTTATGAGAGGTCGGTACCTATTTGATATAGAGGATTTAGAGAGTGCACAGAGGAAGTTGTCTGAGTGTCTTGGAGCGTTTTCTTGTGCGCTTAAAAATGAAGCGCCGAAACATGTGACTTGTATTTATGCCGGTGGAGATGACATTCTTTTATTGGTGCCTTTAGAAGCTATTATGACTACAATTGACTTTCTGTCAAATCAATTCAAAGCGCATGTTCAAGTCCCCGTCTCGAAGGCAAATTTGTTTACAGATGAAATAACTATATCAACAGCTGTGACAGTTAGCGCTTGTAAAGATGATATGGCAACCGCTCTCGTAGAGAATCGAAAGGCGTTAGAAGAAGCAAAGCTTTTTTTCGGTCATAAGGGAACGGTAGGCTTAAATTACATTGTCAATAATGGTAAAGTCGTCAACGCCTACTTTAACCCCGTTTGCTTTGAGATTTATAAAACAATAATTGACCAAGTGAATAAAGTAAAGCAACGTATTTCATTCAACTATATTAGAAGCTTCGACCACGCCTTTCAGTTTGCGGAATACCTATCTGATTTTGATCAAGAAGATTGGATACAAATGCAGAAAATCGAGTTTGAGAGACGTTTGAATCGCTCGATACAAGGGGAATGTAGTGAAATTGACCAGTTTATTACTCAGCAAATGGAATTTTTTGAAAGAATGCTTCGAAGTAAAAAATCTTTTACTTTAGCGTATGGAAACACAATGCAGGCACTTTATATTCTAGAAAAGTTGTCGACGTTTGACATGAAAGCGTTGGAGGTGAATACATGCAATACTTAAAGATTACCCCTTATGATACGTTGTTTTTTAGGGATGGGAAGCCCTTCACAAAAAATATGAGCAATCGTATAAGCTCTATGTTTGTCCCCAATCCTTCAACTTTTCACGGTGCGATTTTTACGGCTCTTTTAGCGCAAAATGATACTTTTAGAGAAGTTTTTATGAACTTAGGACAAGCTAAAAAGAAAGAGGTACACAACCGAGTCCTGGAAATAGGGACCGTGTATTTATACGAGGAGAAACACGACGCGATTTATATGGAGTCACCTAAAGATTTGTTTTGGAATTCTCGAATAGTGAAAAAGGGCGTGTTCAAATCGTTGGATACGCTTTCGACATCACTTAAAACAAAGTATTACCTAGAAACCCCCGATATATTAGATGGGGAGCGTTGTGACGACACCTATGTAAATCTTTATAATTTTTATTATCGTTACAGCAACGACTTTATTAGAGAATCAAGTATCAAGAAAATGTCTGATATTTTTACTTCGGAGTTTTTCACAAGACTAGAAATAGATAGAAATAAAAAGAGTGCAAAAGAAGGGCACTTGTTTACGATTGAGCAAATTGGATTTGATAGTTCTTCGTGTAATCGCAATTGGCATTTTCTTGTTGAGTTTGATGTAGATACAGCCTATGTTTCGAAAAATTACAACTGCGACATCGTACCTTTAACCAAGGGACAACTTAAACTGGGAGGTGAACAAAAGGCTTGTGAACTCAATCTGATTGATGTCTCGTCAATTCCTAGTTTAGAGCATTTTAATAAATGCTACGATGAGTTGTGCTCAAAGGAAATTCATCACAATGAACGGATAAAAGTTGTTTTTACCTCTCCCGCTGTCTTTCAAGAGGATCCTATTGCCACTTTCAATAAAACCGATTTTGAATTACTGGCGGTCGTTTCGGATAAGCCTCGATACATCGGTGGGTACGACTTAGCATCTGGTCAATCAAGAAAAATGGTTAGAGGTTATGCTGCTGGAACAGTTCTCTTGCTTCAATACAAAGGTCAGAACTCGAATAGGCACCACGAGATGTTGACGGACATAATAACGGCTGGGAAGACCAATGGTTTCAATCGCTTTATTTATACTGTGGAGACAAATGAGGGGGTACGATAAATGACTAACAAAAGTGACAAGGTTTTGGTTGTCTTTTCAACGCTGAACCAAATTACAAATTATATCGCTTATAAAATAACGCAGCCTCAAAAAGTTATTTGTATTACTTATGACGAAAATGTACACGAAGGCGCCAACATTCATACGACAAAATGGAATGAAAACTTATCGCGAGAGTTGGAAAAGGAGCCTAGAATAGAAGTGGTGACTCATTCTATTACTGAGGATGATATTAAACAGTTGGAAAACAGTTCATCTTCTTTTTTCGATAATATATTTCCAAACTACCAAGAGGATAAGCAGACATATTTCTGGCACATTACAGGGGGACAACGCATTTTCAGCCTAAAAGCTTATGAATTTATTTCAAAGAACAATAGACTGGAACAAGATGCACTATTTTATATTGAAGGAAACCACAATAAACTGATGTTTATGGGCAACAATAAGACCCACGAAGAGGAGATTAGAAAACGCTATAATGAAGCTGACTTTAATTTAACGATCGATACATGTTTTAGGCTTATGGGGTTTAAGGAAGTCGAAGGGAAAGTGCTAAAAAGACATGGTGATGAAAACAAATCTAATAAAGAACACGAATTTTACAATTCACTCATCGGTCACATTGATAAGGAAGCTAAATCTAAAGAAGACCATCATTTTTTAAAAAAACTGTCGGAATCAAATGATGCGAAAGAGAAACGCAGAGAGTTGATTACGGGATATGTCGAAGAAATAGTAAATCTAGAACCGATAGAAGAAGATATTGCTGAATACTGTTGTTTCAACTATTCGTATCCAGCAGGGTACATGTTCGAAAAATTGGTGGGATATAAGCTATTCAACAAAATTAAAGATAATCCGAATATTATAGAGATGCAGATGGGCATTAAGATAAAAGCAAATATAGGTGGAGAGCTTAAAATTATTGATGAAATCGATATTTTATTACTGACGAAGTACGGGAAGCTTATTAATATAGAGTGTAAGTCTGGAGCGATGTCTGGAGACAACGCCAAGAGCACACACTATACGACTTATGCGCTTGCAGGGGTGTTTGGGGTGCCCATATTGATGTCGCCCTCTTTTCATGATGAGATAAATCGACTTGATAAGGTTAAAAAAGCAATTAAGGCAGGGGAACGGGCCAATTTACAGGTTGTTCACTTTGATGAAATTACAGAAGAGACACTCAATCAATGGTTTTAGAAGGAGGCCAATATGTTTAATAAAAAAAGAACGTGTTATCTAAAAGCATTATCCCCTATTCATGTGGGAGCTGGAGAGACTTTATCAAGCGTTGATTTGCCAATTCAAAGAGAAAAGCACACACATTTCCCTAAGATTGAGGGATCGAGCTTAAAAGGTGCCTTAAAACATACGATTTATCATAGGGTTAAGGACACAAAAGACGGTTTGGAAGCTTTGTACCGCGTCTTTGGGGATGAAGGGGCTAAACAAGCTAGCGAAATAGCGATAACAGATGCAAAGCTGTTGTTTTTTCCGGTTCGAGCCTCTTTGGACATCTATATGTTGATTACTTGCCCCTATGTGCTAAAGCGCTATGCCTCTGAAAGCAATAATAAAGAGCTGGCTAAAGTGTTAGTTGACAACTTGGAAATAGCTGATGATGAAATATTGGCACATAAAAAGAAAGGTGAAGTATACCTGGAAGAGTATGCATTTAGCATAAAGGAGTGCTCCTCCGAACTCGATTTAAAAGCTCTTATCCCTTTTGAGCTGGATTCTCAAAGAGTCGGTGTTGTATCAAATGAAGCTTTTAAGGATATGGTGACCATGTATACTGAAATTATCACGAGAAATAGTATAGATGTAAAAACAGGTGCAGCAAAGTCTACAGGCCTATTCACTGAAGAATATTTACCTGCTGAGAGTATTTTATATTTTAACATATGTCAATCGGCGACCTTTGCGTGTACTTCAAATGAAATGGGTGCATTAGGCTACTTAGATGAGTTAAGTATTGAAATTTTTCAAGTGGGTGCTAATGAAACTATTGGAAAAGGATTTGTGCAGTTAATGCCACAGAAGGAGGCGTAGTGATGAGAAGAAATTTGCATCAATTATACGCAGAGTTTGCCTATACTTGTGTGTCTGGTGTAAAAGGTAAGAAGGGTCAGGAGGATCAGACGAAGTATAAGACCGTTGCTAAAAAAGTTCCTGCACTCATTCATAACAACGGATTGATTGCAACAGCTATATTTCTTAAGAAAGAAAAGGGAAAGAATAAGGAAACGAGGGTGGAGCGAATCTTCTACAAACATATGGAAGAATGGTATAAGGAGCACTCGTCGCTCGGTCGTCAAGGGCATAAAGAAAACGATTTCTGTCAGTATTTATGGTCTCTTAGTTCACAAGAACTTCGACATTTAACACATGAAATGGGGGCGGTGTTTACTTGGATTAAAAATTTTTCTGAGGCGATGATTGTCTCTGAGGGTGAAGACAATGGCAAGTAAAATGAGCGTTAGAAAGGACACTTGTCATGTGGGACTCTACCTTGAGAAACTTTACCTCCAAAAGGAGGTAGCTGAATTTTCCCGTACAGAGCAATTGAAAACTAAGTGTAGTCCTCAAAATAATGTTTTAAGCAGTAGTCGAAAGACCAGAGATAATGTTGTTAAGCCGTACATTCCGACAAGATCATTTATTGAGATGAAACGTACCTTGACGGATAAAATGGTGGTGGGTTTAGGAACGCATTCAGTTTTTGAAACTGCCATGACATACCATCACACTTACGGCGTTCCTTATATCCCTGGGTCTGCTATAAAAGGCTGTTTAAGGTCTTACATCATTCAAGAAGAATTTGGTGGCTGTGAAGAAAAGGCTCTCAGTGATGATTATTTTGTTTTTGTTTTTGGTGGTATGAGAGAGCGCATCGCCTATCAAGGAAATGTAACTTTTTTAGATGCCTTTCCGACATCTTTTAATGAAGGCTTAGATATTATGACGCCTCATTATACAAAGGAATACAAAGACAACAACGAACCAACCCCCATCACATTCATTGTTGTGGAGGAAGCCATTTTCCATTTTGTTTTGCTTATTAATTTGCGGCACTCTAAACAGCTTCCAGAGCACTTGGATAAACGGGTAAAAGGACTTGAGGGGTTAAAAGAAAAAGTTGCTATAAGCTTTGATGGCATGTTGAGAGAGCATGGTATCGGCGCAAAGGGGAGTTTGGGATATGGCTACTTTACGGCAATAGGTTCAAGAGAAAAACTTTTAGACCATGTTAGGCAGCTAGTGGATGAACGCTGTAATAAAGCTCGTGAGTTACAAATTAAAGAGGACAAGCGTATTCAGGCAAGAAAAGAAAAGCAAAAATTAGACTCAATGACACCCGTAGACAAATTTTATTACGAACTTGATAAGACGTCTTCAGAAAATATAAAGTCATACCTGGAAAAGTGCTTTAGAGAAGTAGACGAAAATGACAGCGAACTACTTCGGGTAATTGCTCAAAAGCTAAAAGAAGTATACAAAAAAAATAAGGAGTTTAAGATTTTTCCAAAGAAGAATAAATCCAAACACAATAAAAAAATATATAGGGTTTGTGATGTTCTAGGAGAAGATTATCCAAACTAAGTCTACATGCTTACAAATATCTCAATGCCTACGCCAAACTGTTTAAAGGCGAATTTGAAGAAAAGGACGATACATGTACTCAAGAATAACCGTCACCGTTGAAATGAAAGCGGCGGTGTATAAAAAAGACGTGGCCTATAGACTGTCGCAGTTTTTAGGCTTTGCCCAACTCAAGGTGCCGGAACTCAAGGCACTACACGCAAGCAACCTCATCAAACCCTTTGTATACGACGGCCTCTACCCCTTTGAAGCAGATGGTACGGTGAAAAAAGGTCGCCTATACAGTTTTCATATTAAGACGCCTTTTGTTGAATTGGCTCAAATGTTTACTGCGGCGATTCCCCTTACAGAAAGCCCTTTTTTCAAAGTGATTCATGCATCACTGGATCATTTTGAAGACAGCGTCAACATCAAAGCCCTTAAAACCGTGACCCCAGTGAGCAGTTTTATAGACAACGCTCCGTGGACAAAAGACAAAGGCATTCTCTCCTTAGCAGACGCCATTGTCAAAAACACGGCGCACAAATACCAACTGGTTTACAACACCTTGATTCCTCATGAAAATTGGCTACAAGGGATTCAGGTGCTCAGCGACAAGCCCATCGTGACACACTACAAGTGCAAAAAGAAAGGCAGAGAGAGCTGTCCTTACAACAGCCGGCGATGCAATGCCCCTTGTTCTGCGTACACCCCCATTGGTATTCTCGGCTACAAAGTGCAAATCGAACTCAGCCAAGACCCATGCGGCAATGCTGTGGGCAACTTGCTTTTGGGGACGGGGATACTCGAGAAAAATGCCATCCTCGGCATGGGGTACACCGAACGGGTCTAATGCCACCAGTGCCGTATTCAGGACGTCAGTAACAATAGGATGTGATTTCCAATTTTTATTATCTAAAATTTTACAAAAAACCGCCTGTGTGTGCTATAAGAACAGATACAGGCGGTTTAAAAAGCACATGGAAAAAAATGAAAACTCATTGAAAAGAAATCTCTAAAACGCTTGCAAATACAGTGTTTTTACGGTAATATAGAAAGTGAGAATGGGCATTTTACAGTGGTTGAACCAGAACATTAGATGTATTGAAATATGATGAATATATCGGGATGCACTAAAAGTACATCCAGTTGAACCAGAACATTAGATGTATTGAAATACACGACAATTGCTTGTATAAAGCGTTGTAAGCCCAGTTGAACCAGAACATTAGATGTATTGAAATAGATGTTGACCCCAACGATGACCCTAACGTAAGCGGTTGAACCAGAACATTAGATGTATTGAAATTTTTGAAATGGACATGAAGATGTATATATCTTGCAAGTTGAACCAGAACATTAGATGTATTGAAATTCGCCACACAATTTTAAAATAGGAGACTTATATTGTTGAACCAGAACATTAGATGTATTGAAATTTAATTCACAATAAAATTTAAATCCTTGGCAGTTAGGTTGAACCAGAACATTAGATGTATTGAAATATATTAAGAAAAGGGATATTGGAACATTCAAACATGTTGAACCAGAACATTAGATGTATTGAAATGTGGTTTAAGCCTTAAAGGCTGGGAATCTGTGGCAAGTTGAACCAGAACATTAGATGTATTGAAATAGAATTAGACCGTTTCTTGATCCGTCAGATAGTCGGGTTGAACCAGAACATTAGATGTATTGAAATTACTGATTGAAGAGCATTGTGGCGTCATGGATCTCGTTGAACCAGAACATTAGATGTATTGAAATATGCCTGTTTTGATGCGTGGTATATCCTTATTGGCTGTTGAACCAGAACATTAGATGTATTGAAATAAATTTGGCATCGTGGGGAACGCGTCCCCAACAAGTTGAACCAGAACATTAGATGTATTGAAATTATAAGCTCTCAATACAGAAAACTTTCGTAGCCTATGTTGAACCAGAACATTAGATGTATTGAAATAGGTGAGGATAGTTCACTGGAGTAGGTCTACCACCGTTGAACCAGAACATTAGATGTATTGAAATTCGACCGTATCAAACTGCGGCATAGACTCAGTACAGTTGAACCAGAACATTAGATGTATTGAAATGCACGATGGATAAGTTGTCTTTTAACCTATCACTTAGTTGAACCAGAACATTAGATGTATTGAAATCTTTCAATTTCTCTTACAATTCTTTTTAAGTTGTTGTTGAACCAGAACATTAGATGTATTGAAATTTTTCTCCCCCTGTTCAACACGGCCATTATCATTTTGTTGAACCAGAACATTAGATGTATTGAAATTCAGTTGATCCGTAAACGCCATCAATCGTTAAAACAGTTGAACCAGAACATTAGATGTATTGAAATGGAAGATAAAGGCGGCATATGATGACATGGGGTTTAAGTTGAACCAGAACATTAGATGTATTGAAATCATATATCGTAAGCTAACTTATAAACAGAGATCATGGTTGAACCAGAACATTAGATGTATTGAAATACAATAGCCTTGACCCTAGGTTCGATTACTTCGCCGTTGAACCAGAACATGAGATGTATTGAAATTACTGAGAAGTTGAGCTTTTCTTCACTTCTTCTATGGTTGAACCAGAACATTAGATGTATTGAAATATTGTACTAAAAATGTGTTTGTCTCTCGACAGATTTGTTGAACCAGAACATTAGATGTATTGAAATGTGTCCTTGTCTTAATTTCTTCCCTGTGTTCCTTTTCGTTGAACCAGAACATTAGATGTATTGAAATCCATCCACCTTGAGACGGCAAAAACAATAGTTTGCTGGTTGAACCAGAACATTAGATGTATTGAAATAAGGTTGACCAGATGTTCATATCAGAAGATGTTGTTGTTGAACCAGAACATTAGATGTATTGAAATATATTGGCGTTAAGCGCCAGAAGCCTTAAGTAATTGTTGAACCAGAACATTAGATGTATTGAAATCTATGTAATGATACTGAGTATAGTGATACTGAGTACAGTTGAACCAGAACATTAGGTGTATTGAAATTTAAAGCTTTGCATGCCTCTTTCAAACATAGCTTGCGTTGAACCGGAACATTAGATGTATTGAAATCTCGATTGTAGCAAAAGTTTATTTTTTTCTGATGCTGTTGAACCAGAACATTAGATGTATTGAAATTCAAACTGCTCAATGAGTGCCATGTAATCTATTAAGGTTGAACCAGAACATTAGATGTATTGAAATGAGCTTAAAAATGTACACTTGATATTAAATTCCATGGTTGAACCAGAACATTAAATGTATTGAAATGTTATAGTGTATAAGCCGTCTTGTTGTTCCCATTCAATGTTGAATCAGAACATGAGATGTATTGAAATTGCAGATAATCTGAACGAACCTGATGTTGACTTTCCGTTGAACCCAAACGCAAGATGTACTAAAAAGTATTCATTGAACTCGGCTTCAGTACAGCCGCAGCGCTTATAACGGAGTACTCAAATCCCCTCTGACTAATTAACCCAACATTACAGCAGACCGTAGCCACGCACCCTATCTCGTTGAGATTTATTCGTCTAGGACATTGTCGAGAGATTTTAATGCCACTATGAAGCCGAGTAAATGCCCAGTTTTTAAATGGTGAACGATACACCACACTTGTGTAGGTATTAATAAAACCGCTTTCTCCCATGTGTCATTAAGGCATTAAATAGACTCAAAAGCGACTTATATCGTCGCCTAAACGTTTGTATCACACAACTGCGAGTAGCACAACATTTTCACTACAAAAGAAAATACCACCTGTCATCACCGCTTTATAAAGCCTACCAGCATAGGCCTAAGTAAAGCGGTTTTCTATTGGACTCAGAGCGTCTCTTTGTGTCATGTGCATTACCTATTGAGACAATCATTAACTTTTTTATTTTTTTCAAACAAAAATGCTGAAAAAAGAAGGAAAAAATGCGTGGGTGTGGAATATAAGAGGGAGGAGCGATATGAGACCCTAGACCTAGTGTGTGGTATCGTTCACAGTAAAGAAATGACATCACATTGTGGCATTAAAATCGCTCCATGTATCCCAAGTAGTCATCGATAGTTGAATTTACTCTGGGTACAAAGCATTTAACATTTTTAATACGATGTCGATAGAGCAACACATCAGAAGGGCGTCTTTAAATGGAGAAAGAAATTTACAAGGAGGCATAAATGGGCAATCGTTACATCGTCAACTTAGATGTTGCCAAAAAACAGGCGTACATCTTTAGTTCCAACAGCTTAAAAGAAATTGTTGGCGGCTCGTACGCCATAAAGTTTTTATCGGAGTTTTTAGGAAAAAAAATCATAGAACGCGTCTGCGAAGACCCGAGATCGGGGACTTACTTTGGAGAGAACAACCTAGAGGGATGCGTGTTGTTTGACAAAGGTGGTCAGTCGATGTACATATTCGACAGCGAAAGTACTTGTGATGCGTTTATAGAGACGTTTCATACCTACGCCTTTCGCATGTTCCCAGGCATACACTACCACCTCGTTAAAACGTCTTTTGACATGACAAAGGAAAAATTAACCGATGTGCTATCTGCTTCTAACCGCGAGCTGTTTAAGCAGAAAAATCACTGTGGACAGTTGGGGACGCTGAGTTTTGGAAAGACCGAAAGGTGCAAATCCACTGGAGGCATCGCCGGCTATATGGTGGAGACAGAAGACAACAATAAAAAAAGCACCTATTCGGCAGACGCTTACTTGAGACAACTTTACTACAGCATTACAGACCCCTTTACTGGACTATCTAAAGAGGAGTCGGATATAAAGAGGACATTACAAAATAATATCTATTGTCAAGAGAACTTCGAAGACCGTGAACTCGATGTCATCGCAAAATGGTTTGCTGAGTTCTTTCCTTTGGTCTGTGAAGAAAAGGGCTTTGGAGATGCGTCCACAAGAGCGCAGTTTACCAACGACATCGATGCCTTTATGTCAGATGAAGGCAATAAATTCTATGCCGTCATCACCATGGACGGCAATCACATGGGAGACTTTATTAGAGGGTTACCGAAATACCGACTGACGGCTTTTGAAAATCAGCAGACCGCCGGTGAAACGTTAGAGGCAGTAAACTTTTCCTGCATCTTAGAGCAACAAGCGGTTTCGGATTGTATCCATACCGCGTTCAAATCTGCCCTCGACCAGACGCGTGAAGCACTTGTCGAGCGAGATACAGAGGAAAGAACCTTATTCCCATACCGTGTTTTAATCAGTTCTGGAGATGACATCAGCGTCCTCGTTGGCGCAGCGCAATACCTCGAGTTCCTAAACTCTTTCACAGAGCAATTCCAACAGGGAAAGACATCAGCGCTGTTTGGTGTAGGGCATGTACGGGATGCACAGCTGACAAAGCACCTCGATGACATCGCCACTTTCTTTAACAGTGCGCCTCATAAAAATGACTACCGAAAAGACCCTATAGCCAAAAAAACACTGCATTTTGCCATTGGAACCGTGCTCATTGATTCCAAGTACCCACTTTACAGAGCTGTAGCAGCGGCAGAGCATCTGCAAAGTTTGTGTAAAAGAAAGTTGGCGCATTTGAATCTCTATTATGAAAACCAACTGGGTAAGACGGTTAAATCAGATGAAAAAGCCGATGCCACTTTAATGGCTTTCAAACTGTACCGTGGAGACATCGAGAATACCAAGGACTCCGATAAAGAGGTGGCAATCTATCAGTTGAGCAGCAGTTCTGTTTTTGGTACCGTCTACCCGCAGTTTTTATTAGCAGCGGCAGAAGAAAAAACAAGTGAGTTTTCTCATTTTGAAAGCCTTCAGAACGTCGTGCAAGAGCTTGGTGGCGACCTCAAAGGCAAATCATCTGTCGTAAAGCTTTTAGCCGCCTTTACAAAAGGCGAAAAAGCCGCCACAGCGTACTTGAAAACCCATGAACTATCGGCTTTGAAAACGGCATCTGAAGTTTCTGTTGAAAGCCGTTATCCTGTTATTAGAGATGCCGTCACCCTCAACAGTTTAAAGGAAAGGAAACGCGTATGAGACAGCTTCATTTAAAAGCCACCTTATTATCCGACGCCACCTTTGGCAATGGGACAGCCGTTCTTTTTGGTGTCCACACGGAGGTTGAAACAGACAAAAACGGCTGGCCCTATTTAAAAGCAAAAACTTTAAAAGGCTGTTTAAGACGCGTGATGAAAGACTATGGGATTTGTGATGAAAAAACCTTAAGCCGCTATTTTGGCGCCGAGGGCACCCAAAGTGGGCGCTCAAATAAAGGGGCGGTGTTTTTTGAGGACCTCACTATAGACCTCGAAACGCAGAGGCGTTTAAACCCAATAAAAGCCCGTTTGGAAAACGCTGTGGATGAGACGTATCCCCTTAAAGAAACTGTTAGAAATACCTTCACCACTGTGCGCCGGAGCATTCGAGTGGAAGACGGTTTGGCACAAGACCATAGCTTGAGAGCAGAGCGGGTCATTCTCAAAGGTACCACACTTGAAACCCGTGTTCGATTAAGCGACACTTTGAGTGACGTCGATATAGAAAAGCTCGAGTTGGGTTTTCGGGCGCTGAGACATCTCGGCTCAAAAAAGAATCGAGGACGCGGTCAAATCGCTTTTGAAATCACTGGAAGAGAGGATAGGGATTCAAACGACGGTGGCAATCGCATTCAGCACGATGGCAAAACACTGCATGTTGTTCTCACAGCCGAGCAAAACATTAAACTCAGCCGTTCATTTAACGGTTATGACTACGAAAGCAGCAAGCACTACATCACCGGTAGCGCATTAAGAGGTGCTGTAATCAACAGCTTAACCCAGCAGAACGTCGATACCGGCACTGTGGAGCGCTTTTTAAAAACATTTAAGTTTTCAAATGCTTACTTGTATCAAGCGGTTGACGGGACGCCGCGTCCATTTGCGCCTATACCGCTTTGCTTCTATGGCGAAAAGAAACACAAGAGGGCATACGACATTGAAGGCACCGTCTCTATAAAGATGGCCGATGTTTTGGCGTACCATTTTAAAGAGAGAGACGACGAAGACGGGGCGTATGAAAAGCGCCTCTTAGATAATAAATTTGCCTTTATAGACGCCGGCAAGTGTTACGCAGCTACTGTAAAAACAGGTGAAGCGCTACACCATGCCAGTCCTGTGGCAGATGCGGAGACATTCACCCGCGAGAATTTGTTCAGGTACGAATTTATAGAAAAAGGACAGCGGTTTTATGGCACTGTGGACCTTGGGGACGCGTCAGAAGAAGAGGTTCAGCAGTTGGTGGACATCCTTACAGAGCCCCTGTACATCGGCGGCTCTGTAACAAGCGGCTACGGTAGGTGCTCAGTGAGCTTTGAGCAAGCGCCTGAAGACACTTCGAAGGTCCCAACAGCGCCGGGGTATGTCACGGTTATGGCGTATTCCGATGTCAGTGCAGAAGGTGTTGAAACCCTAAAAGAAGAGCTGAAATCGGATTTTGGCTTAGCGTTTAAAGGGGCGTTCTTACAGCCGGAATGGGTAACGGGGTTCAATCACCATATCGGTGGGCTCTTACCCGTTGAAAAGTACGCTCAAAAGGGAAGTGTCTTCGTCTTTACTGCCTCTAAGTCACTTGATGTCGATGCTTTGGCAAGCCATTTTGAAGGCCGTTTTTACGGTAAGCGCACAGAAGAAGGCTTTGGTGTTTTCCGCTTTGTGCCTCAAATCACAGAAGTTGAAAAAATTGTGAAGTTCAAAGAAAAGCCGTCTGATAAAGCAGCACCTAGCATACCTAGTGACCACGTCTTTACAGAAGTAGAAGAGCGCTTTTTGTATGAGAGCATCAGTTTGTGGCTGGACACCTATTACGACTACACGATGGTGAGCGGTACAAATGTAAATTCGCTTTCTAAAAGCGCAATTGGGAGCATTCAAAGTTTCATCCACAAAAGCTATGCCGAACAAAACACCCTCGACGCCTGTCTTACTGAGCTTTATGACAGTGCGCGAGTCATTCAAGAAGCATCGACCCTAGACGAGCGTCAACACAAAGCCTTTAAAATTGGCGACTTACAGCTTTTTTCAAGAGATGCGCTGCCTTGGACATCGTCTTCGATAGGAGACGTGTGTTTAAAAGAGGTGTCTCAAAATTCCGATGCGTTAAAGGAAGCGATTATCCAATCAGTAAATGAGGCTTTTCTAGAAGAGTGGCTTCGTAAAAACCATCGCGTTATGGAAAAAATCGTCTACACGCATCTTTACAAAGTGATGACCTTTAAGAGAATATCTACAACAGAGAGGAGCTCAGATGTTAGTGAATAGATCGAAGCATGTGGTGGTTATGCAGAACACAACCCCAGTACATGTGGCACAGGACAACGATACGGTCTTTGACAAATTTCAGTGGGCAACCCCCTTCTTTATCCCGGCGACGACCCTATCGGGCTTGTTTAGAAACTTCGTCAAGGGGGAAGCGCCGAGAAACCCCGCAGCGCGACTTGCACTGTTGTTGGTTTTTCAAGAGTCTTTTTTGGCGAATAAGGGGGCTAAAGAACAGTGTATCGTCGAGCAGGGCTTAATAGAACTCTACAAAAATCAAGGGTTTTTAAAGTTTACAGACGCCACACTGCGCACCAAAAATGCGAAGGTGCTCATGAGAGACCATTTGCTTATGAGCAGAACGCATCAAGCCGCTCAAAAGAACGCACTGTTTCAAGACCTGCTGTTGGACATCGGCAACGCCTTTCAGTTTGAGATAGAAGTCGATCAATGGTCAGATGACCTCTTTGATGGCTGTACTGAAAACATATGCGCACTGACAAACGAAGAACGTTTCTTGCGCCGAGCGCTTAAAAGCACAGAAGACGTCGCAACTGCTCGAAACAAGTTGTCTCGCCAAGACGTCGAAAGTGCGCTCATCGCCCTTTCCGGTAGAGACACCCTTGATGGCGCCGCCGTTTTCAGCGCCATTGAAACACTGGTTGAACAATTTGTGGCGCATATTCACCAAGGCAACATTCGATTTTGTGGCAAAACCACTTTTGACTACGGCCGTTTTGATATCACTTCTTACGCCCATAAAAGCTTTGCTTTCCCAAAAGACCTTGAAACGTATTTGGGGTGGAGCGGAGAGTCGGAGGCCTATCAACCTATTGAAAAGCTTGTCAAAAAACACGGTATTAAGCCGGCGTTTGTCGACATCGGTTTTGCAGTGCGCTGTGACGAGGGGTTCTTTATTGGACAGTACTCAGAGATGACCAATCAACAGACGTCTTTTTCAGAGAGTCACTACAAGGGCGAGAGTCGGGAGATTATCGTGCCTTCCAGTACAGTGAAGGGCATGGTGCGCGCACATTTTGAGAAAATAGCCCATACCATCGACCGGATGAACAGCAGGGACGCCATCTCCACAGAGGAGCGCGATAAAGTAGCCGAAATGTTCGGGTACACACAGGAATATCTCAATCGCACCGGTCAACACTGGCGTATGGAATCCGCCGAGGCTACCCGTAACGAAAGGGAGAACGCAGCACAAGCCCTCGACAAAAAGGGCGACTTGATCTTCTCAGATGTCATTCTTAGAGGCGAACACGCTACAAAGTGCTTAGAGTCGCATGAAAAGACACAAATTAAAATCGACCGGTTTACAGGTGGCGCTTATAGAGGTGCTCTCAGAACCTATCAGTGGGTTGTCCCGAATCAACCGTTTAAACTGTCAATCGCCTACAACAAGCAGTCCAAACTGTCAGAAGACATCGAACGCTACATGGCGTGGTTTAAAAAAGACATCGCCGATGGCCTCGTAACCATGGGGGCACTGGGCAGTGTCGGTGCCGGTTTACTAAAAATAGAGGAGGAGACCCATGCGTAAAAAGATCGACTTTAACGCCTTTAAAGCGGCAGTGGCGACTTTACATCCGCCTGTTTACTGGATGAAACAGACCCCTTCTGACATCATGTATGCCGAAGTTACCCGAGAAGAGGTGTTGGCGTTTTTTGAAGAAGCGCCGCAGGACATCGTAGAGTGCCGGGTATTCAATCCCATGGAAGAGCTGACGGTGCGAGCAGGGGGCACATATTACCGGCTTACCCATCTCTCTAATCAGAGCCGTTCTGTGCCGTACCGCACCGTTCGCCAGTTCGTCTACACCGATGCTGGCTGTCAGAGCCTCAAAGTACGCACCTACCTTAAAGCGGGAGACACTTACCTAAGTCTTTATGAAATGGAGAAAAGCCATGCGTAAAACCTATGCCGATAGCCCTTATAATTTTATCCCCTATCCTTCAGAGCCACACAGCGCTTACAAAAGTTTAGAGGCGCTACCCGACAGAAGTTATTACGACTCCGAGCGCTTCACCGGTTGGTTGACCTATACCTTAACCGCTCAGACCAAACTTTTTGTCAGCAACGGTGAAACGGGCTCAAAACTGGATTTTTACAAGGCAAATAGCGGGTACGCCATCCCAGGCACCACGATGAAAGGCGTCGTTCGAGCCAACTGCGAAGTTTTGAGTCACGCGTTTCCGGCGTTTGTCGCTGACCAGACCTTCTCCTATAGAGAAGTGGCCAGCAGAGCCTCTTCCATAAAAACGGCTTATGAGGCCGTTATCAAAACCACTGAGGAACGCAAAGTCAACAGCGTCGTTCGCGTAGGGCTACTCGTCAACGAAAACGATGTGTACAAGATTTACCCGTTTAGCCCCATAGAGAACTACGACAGCACTGGCAGAGAAACGTATTTTCAGTTTGTAACAGACGCTGCTATAAAGCGTACAGCCAAGGCCGCCATAAGCAAAAAAACGCTGGACAGTAGAAGCTATGCGCCTTATGTGATGCTGTGCAAAATGAAGAACAACACCTCTTTGTCCAATAGCATCACCTCAAATGAACTGGGGAGCTATGAAGTGGAAGCGACAGGCTATCAAATGCCGTTTAAGGCCCTTAAAGACAAAGTTGAAAACGCCCCTGGCCAATACGTCTATTTGATGAACTCCAACAAAATTTACAAAAAAAAGCGTCACTACACCTTTAAAGCCGACTATTTAGAAAAGCCGCTAACTGTACACGGCAAAGTGGTGGCGGAGTTCAAAGCCCGCAACCAGCGCATAAAAGGACGCACCGAAGAAGGACAGGCACAGGCGAGCGATTACGACGCCCTACCGTCTAAAGGCAACTGCAGACCGTGTTTTTACGTGGAAAATAAAACAGGTGGCATTCTGGCCATTGGGTACACCCCTTACATGCGACTACCGTATAAGTATTCAACCCATGCGGGGTTACCGACCCGTGAGGCGGCCGCAGGCATCGACTTTGCCGAGGCACTGTTCGGTACCGCCAAAGGCTATGCGTCGAGGGTTTCTTTTGAAAATGCAGACCTCACACCGGGCCAAACAGACTTCTTCGCCCAGACGGAACAAAGGGCGCTGCTAGAACCTAAACCCACTGCCTTTCAAATGTACTTGACACAGACGTCGCCAGATTTGAAAAAATACCGACACTACAACTCGGAAGATCTTGAAGGCAACGCCAATTTCACGTTGCGCGGCAGAAAATTCTACTGGCTCAAAGAGACCGTCGACCCGTATGTGGCCCCCGACCGGTTTCAAAAAAGCTTCAGCACCTTAAAGCCCGTAAAAGCGGGTACGCGCTTTCAGGGGAGAATCCGTTTTGAGAACTTATCTGAAGCAGAACTGGGGCTGTTAATTTACAGCTTAAAACTGGACGATACGCACGATCCAGAAAGCGACGGGTACATCACTTATGAGAGCATTGGACAGGGCAAACCGTACGGCTTTGGCAGAGTCCACGTGGGCATTGATGCGCTGACACTTCTGGATATGCAGAGCCGTTACGTCGATGACAGTGGTTCTGCGCCTAAAGAAGGGATGATTAAGCGTTTCAAAGAAGCGTACCGCGCGTATTACAATGAAAAAATCAGTCCGGCCTGTAAGTTTGAAGCGCTTGACAACGAGGTGCTGTGGGCATACCGTTTGTCCAAAGAGTTGCCGGCGTTTAAGACAGACGAAACGTTCCAGTACATGGACCTAAAGGCCTTTAGAGACAGACCGATGCTCAGGGGGGTTCAGGAGTATATTGAGCAAATTCCCTACCGCAAAGCCATGATATCGGCAAACTACCAATCGGGGCATGCTGAACCTGATAAAACCTTAGACGTTGAGGGCGTGGAAGCCTGGGCAGAAAAACACCTAGACATAGCGGTGCTCTCAAACTCGCGAGAAGATGAAAATCGATTCAAGCTGTTGTTTAGAAGGTACAAAAGCGCAGTGTTCCTCTTAAAAGGCGATGTGCTGAAGAAAAGCGAGGCAATAACGGCGTGTCAAGCGATTCTCTTTAACAACTTGAGTGGGGTGAAAACAGATGCTGATTACGACATCATCGCTAAAATCATCTCATTGACACCAAACAAACTCTTTTTTTACTACAACGACAAAGGTCAATTTATCGACAGAGGGTTAACCGCAGCGCTACCGTATCAGGCATTTGCGTCAGCGCCACCGACGGTGATGCCGAACTTTCACAACTTGGTTGATTATTGGAGGCGTATGGAAAATGATGTGTAATGACATGGAATTTGAGAACGAAAAAGTAAAAAGAACTTTTCCGGAGTTCGAAGCCTGTCTTAAGGCCATAAGCGAAGACCCTGTTTTTAGGGACCTGAACACCTTTTCAATACTGGGGGCACGGGGATTCGGTAAGACCACCATACTGAAAGCCCTTAAAAAAAACCTACCTTCATCTATGGAGGGAAAGGCCTCGACTGCTTCAGTGCTCAGTGTCTTACGACTGGAAGGGGTTAAAGATGGTGAGCTCTTGTCATGGATTATAGGCGCCTTAAGTGCGCCTATGAAAAAACTGGAGAAAGAGTGGGCGAATTCTTCGGTCATAAAAAAGGAAGATGTTGAGAAATGCGTCGAAGAGAAGCTGGGAAAAGACAAAAACAAGTATGTTCAGATGACCCAACAGCCCTGTGAATCAAAAAACTACCCACGGCCGTTTCCGGTGAAAAACGCATACGAAAAGCTGACGGCAGGGTATTTTAAGTGCAACACAATGTACAAGACGCACTTAATTAAAACGAATTATGACGATTTGTATTATTTAGATAAATCCAATGATGTTTTAAAGTCTGAAATTGATCTTATTGACGATTTTCATTCTTTCCTTGACTTTTTTTCTGTGTATTACGAAGTCCTTCACGAAGTCGATGGTTTTCGCTTTGTGCTGTTGATAGACGACCTGGATATGTTTCCGGAAAAAGCGCTGTCGTTTATCCTCGATATTGGCAACTTTTGTGCCCATGAGCGCATCGTTAATGTTATCTCGGGGGATTTAGAGAGCTTGAAGTTTCTTTTTGAACACGAGATGGCGGAAAAGTGGGGTATGTCAGAGGGTCTTGTTAAAAAACAGCACTTGGTGGAAGAACGGTTAAAGAAGTTCATTCCGCCTTCTAAGCGTTATTATTTAAAGGATGCTGATCCTAAAGTGCGTGCGGCGTTTGTCCCTTTAGAGGCATCAAAAGATGGTCCGCCCTTAAATGAGGTGATTATAAAAACCCTAAAGTCGATAGACTCTAAAAATGACCCTAAAAATGATGCTGCCTGTACATCGACATGGCTAACCGCTATTGCCGGTGGTCAGCCGCGCACACTTATAAACCTTTACACACTGTTTTCGGAAGTCTCTGAAGAACTTAAAGACATAGAAAATAAAGAAGGTACTGATAAGAGCGCTTGGCGACTGAAAGTCTTAAACCGCTTTTTAGACTGTAGTGGCCTTGAAGATAAAAGCGATGCGTATTTTGCCGTTGAGAGGGTTGCCCGTGCCCCTAAAGATTCAACCACTTGGAGAAGTCTAGAGGACATCGTCGGTGAAATTTCTAACCATTCGGATGTTGAGGAACAGATAAGGTTGGTTAAACTGCTGCTGTCTGTGTTGATTTTCAGAGGCAAAGATATAGACGATAAGACGACACAGGGGCCGAATCATAAAGGAGAGCTCATGAGATACATTTCGCAGCTGATTAACAGTTTGGCAACCAAACGCAAGGGAGCAGGATGGCACCCGATGCCGCTAGATTGGGATTCAGATCAGGTGCTTGGCTACTTAAAGTGCGCCATGGCAACCCTTCGCAAAATGGGCGTTGTCGCCTATGAACACGACGAAAATCAAACAGAGATTACGGCAGACATTTGGGCGTATGCAGAGGACTACGACTACCTGTTGGCATTGGCATCAAACGAGGTGAAGTATGGAGAAAGCTAAAAAATACTTATTGGAACGCGTGGGTTTAAGAGCCATAGCCAATTATTATGGCACCCACAAGGCGGTTGAAAAAGCAGATAATCAGGTGTACACTGAAGCACGCGAAACCGTAATGGAGGAAGTGTTTTATGTGAAAGCACATGGGGAGGGGGACGTACATGATACCGATTTGTTAGCAGAACTGCATCAAATTATCACCCAGGTGGCGCATCAAAAAATGAGTAGCGATGATTTAATAGCTCAAAAAAGTGATTACAAATACGTGTTTCTAAACCGCTGCGTCCGCTACAAAGAAGAGATGTATCAAAAGGATAAGACCCTTGAGGATGCGCTTGACAAATTCAATAAAAACTTGGAGGGTGTTGACAAAGAGGCGTTGCTAGAACAGCTATCAAAAGTGTCAGAGGCCATTAACGCTGTAGAAAAAACCATTGCGCTGGATGCCCCCAAAAGCGCCTATGCCATACCGGTTGAGTTGATGCCGTTGTTTCAGCGAACTAAAGACTTATACCGCATGCTTGAAGACCTCGATAAACTCGGCAAAGAGCTAGAAGATTTAAAAGACCAGTTGTCTAAGATTCCTAAAACATTGGTGCTGGATAAAGAAGATCAAGGGTCGATCGAGCCTCAGAAAGTCAAAAGTGAAAGACTTTCAGAAACTCAGGGGGCCTTAGAAAAAGCTTGCACCTATAAGTTTGAGGGCACTAAAAATCAACAGGCGGCCATTCTTAACGCTGTAGAAGAAGCCATAAAGAGTGACGGCTCTTTTGACACACGCACCCAAGAATTCGTGGAGGCGTTAGGCGCTGCTCTAGAGACCGCAGAGGCGACCTTTAATACAGAAAAAGCTGTACTTAGCGCCTCAAAGAGCGCTATAGACGAACTCAAACACGTGATAGATGATTACGACGCGTGTGGAAAAGCGATTTTAAAAGAACTTGTCGATAATTATGGCTCTCCAGATTGTTGGTTGGATCGAGCAAAAACCACAGTGGAAGCTATTTTTACTGAAGAAAAAAGGTTGCCGAGAACAGACACGACTTTTTTCAGCGAGGACAATCAACAGGTCATAGTAGCGCTAAAAGAGGTAAACTTTTACGAGGCGAGCCTATTACACAAGAATGTTCAGGAAAAGCTAAAAGAGTGGTTCGAAAAGCCTTTTGACACTGAGAAAAAAACGCACCGCAAAAAGAATTTTGTCGAAGCGTTAAAAAAAATTAACGACACTTATGGGCGCCAATTAAAGTGTGTCGAAACTCAAAAATACAGCGAACGCCTTCAAAGCAGTTGGCCTTTTCTTAAAGATTATGAAAAAGTGCCTGAGACGATTCAGTACCTCGACGGCGGAATCGGTGAGGGGGCTGAACCCATTGATAAAAACGCCTTCTTTGGAGCCGTCTCAACCATAGAATCGGCTCTTCCACCAAAAGTATTTTGGGCGGCGCCAATTAAAGAGCTGTTTAAGAAAGCCACATTTGAACTGCTCGAAGTGACCGAGGCTCAAGTCCTAAAAGCTTATTATACTGCCATTATCGAGTTGTTGGCATACCCTGACTATAAGGAAAAGTCTCGAAAGGAAGCGTCTTAAGATGGATGTACACAAACTCAGTCTGCTGCTAGAAGTCCTTTTTACCCCTGTAAAGGCCATTGACTTTTGTGACGGGGCGCCGTATTTTGACATAAAGAAAACCCCAGTCAATAAGAAAACGATTAAAGAAAAAGAACTGCTCGCCTATTTGAGGCTGCATTGCCGCGTTGAGAACCTCGACACACTCTATTTGATGATTCAGCACTGTTTTAATAAGCTAGATGGCGTGGAAGCGTCTACAGACATCGAAACGCTCCTTGTACACTACAACGACATAGCAGGTGAACTCTTAGAAGTCCACAGTGGCGCATTGAGTATTAAACACACCGATGGCAAAAAAGAACCGGTTCTGCCGTATAAAGGTTTTGACCGCGTCATCGTTTGGAACCATTTAAAAAGGCGGGTGTGTACAGACTTCTTCGTCATCAATTACTTGGTTCAAAATGGGTACAGCATCGCTTTTCTCAACAATTACTACGGCAGCATCGTCCTCGAAGATCAACAACTGAGTAAAATACTTTCTAAAGGCATTGCAGAAACGCATCTTCACTTTAGTGCGGCAACAGATTTCACCATGTTTTGGGAAAACCTTATGTTGTTGAGGCCGTTCAACTCCCGAAGTCCTGAAAGAAAATCTCGGCCTATTGAAGATCTGTTTAAGTTTTTTGAACTCTCTTTGCCTGCTGTTGACAATCAAATTAAGGGGCTCGCAATCTTGAGGATGCTCGTGGTGGTCTATCTCAATAGTGGTGACATGTTTGCCTCTTTTGAGGCATTTTTAAAGAAAATGTTTTTAACAAAACACGAAGCGGCCAGTGGCGGAGTGGATGATCTCGAAGTCTTTCTAGAACGTTTTTTAAACACCCGGTTTAGCGATAACGCCCTCTATGACGACATAGACTTTTTAGCCATCAAGGATACGCTGATGGAAAACTACTTTTCAGAGACCTCAAGCTTTTCAGAACACGTCTATCCCAAAGAAAGTGTTGGAGATTCTGAATTTAACGCTTATGTTTGTACAGAATATGTATTGACTTATTCTGAAAACATTTTTTTGTACAGGCTGATTGAGTACGTAACCGCGCAGAAGGGCACTGAAAAAGACGACTTGCTCAGCGCTTTTCTCTACAGGTACATCGTCGTTAAAAACAATTTGTACTGTTGGATGGTACAAGCCCACGCCATTAAAGGCCTCGATTACTTTAAGAAAGTGTTCAGAACGTCTACTAAACAGTTCCACAAGAAAGATTACCGAATGATGTTTAGAAAACAACTGAGCGATAGAAACTTATCGGCGCTTGAAATTAGGACGACGCCTAATGTAGAGAACTACCGAATCGCGCTTCTCCGTATTTTTGAAGCCTTTGATGCGGTCACTTCCAAACTCGAACCCATAAGAAGTCCTATAAAGCTCGGGGTGGTTCATCATTTAATTAAGAAAAAGCCTTCACAGGTATCTGACTGTTGTGTGATGGCATACCGCCTCAATGGATACGGTGCTAACAAGCATCTTTATTACGATAAGGTGCGTTCAGAATACCGAGAACAGATTAAGAAGATTTCAATGTATGCCGAAAAAGTGCCGAATTATACGGAGTTTGTGGTGGGGTTAGATGCCGCAAGTGGTGAACACGATGCAGAGCCCTGGGTGTTTGCGCAGTTCTACAGAGACATTCGGGCGCACTATGCAAAATTGCCGCCCAATTATGACTGTCGGAAAAAAGCCATTGCGTTTTCGTTTCACGTCGGAGAGGATTTTAGACATCTTTTGTCCGGCCTTCGTCATATTCATGAAGTTATGACCCATTTCAGCTACATGTCCGGCGACCGAATTGGTCATGGTATAGCGCTAGGGGTATCCCCAGAAGATTACGCCAAAAAAAATGCCTTCGTGTATGTAACCCACGGTGAGCTGCTGGACGACTACTTGTGGCTTTGGAAACTCTTAAACGACCATTCGGACAAAGCGTATTTGTATCGTGGGTACTTAGAAGATAAAATAGCGGAACTGGGGCACTTCGTGTACGGCGAAGACTTAATGGCTAAGCTTTCAAATGGGACAAGCGCCCTTTACAAAGCCTATGAAGATCGGTTTACATCTGATTACAGAGAAATCCAATCGGTGCAAGTTCCCGTGGAAGACTGTTCAGAAGGTTCAAAATCAAATGGCGCTAGCAAATGTCCATGTGTGCTAATGGCTGAGGAGCAACCAAAACACCTTTACTACCTGGGGTCTTGCGGGAAAGTGCTCAAGCGTATGGAACAGGTGAAATGTGTTGAAATTACAGCCAACGATGTGGCGCTTATGACCTTTGCTCAGGCACATCTTTTGAGCGAAATAGAGCGCCGGGGAATTGTGGTAGAAATCAACCCCACGTCTAACAGCGTTATTGGTGAGATTGACGATATCTTTGAAGGGCATATTATGAAACTTAACACCGCGTTTTCAAGGCAGGAAGTGGAACCGTCACGAGCTGTTATTACGACGATAAACTCAGATGATCCCAGTGTCTTTGCTACCACTACAAGTGATGAGTACGCTTATATTTACTACGCACTTCTCAATCGAGGCTACCCCAAAAAGGATGTGCTGGAGTGGATGGAAAAGCTGAGACAGGATGGTCTAGACACCTGTTTCGTATCCGATACAGAAGGCAAAGGTTATAAGAGGCGTCTCAAAGAGTTTGTTAAGGCGCTTAAAGAGATGTAAGGAGGCTTCAGTGGAGAATACCCAGAAAAAAAACGACATTCTCTCAAAAATTAAAGAGAACTATTTAAACTTAAACCGAGTGCTTGAAAACGAACTTCAAATGATGACCACGCATCCGGGGCTCACCGGTGGTGGGCGAGAAAACTTTTGGGAACAGTATTTTAGAAAAATCATTCCCCAAAAGTTTACGCTAGAACACAACATCATTATTATGGACTCAGAAGGGCGCTTTTCTAGAGAAGTAGACCTTGCTGTTATCGATTGTCAGTACACGCCATTTGTCTTTAACTATGGGCAGTTTAAGTTTGTACCTATTGAGGCGGTGTCAGTGGTCATCGAGTGTAAGAGCACAGACCCTAGGACCAAGCAACTTAAAGAATGGTGCGATAGCATTAAGGCGCTTCGTACAAATCCCGGCGGAGTCGCCCGAATGTTTAATGGTCTGGAAACCGGCCTCGGTAACGTTTCTCAAACCAACACCAGACCTATTACGATCTTAGCGAGTATGAAAACATATTCTAATAAAAAGTCTCCAAAGGCCCTAGGTAAAACATTTGATATTATCCTTTATTTTGAAAAAGAGACAGAGGATGCTCAGGAGGCAAAAGTAAATTACTATATGCGTTGCGAAGACAACAGCATCGAGTGGTGGCGCCATGAGTTAAATGTCGGTAACTCCCTCTTGACAAACGCTGTATTTAAACTAAAGAGTGGTGGAGATCAAGATGCTTTAAAAGAGCAACTTGAAAATTTGTTTGAAACCGTTACAGAAGCTGAAGGTGGCCGGTTTGAAGTGTACACAAAACTCAGCGCCCTTAAAGTACCGGGGAACCCATTGCTCTCTTTAAACTTCCAGCTCAACCAACTCCTTATGCTAATCAACAACCCGATGCTGTTTCCGCATTATGCCTACGCCAAACTGTTTAAAGACGAATTTGAAGAAAAGGACGATACATGTACTCAAGAATAACCGTCACCGTTGAAATGAAAGCGGCGGTGTATAAAAAAGACGTGGCCTATAGACTGTCGCAGTTTTTAGGCTTTGCCCAACTCAAGGTGCCGGAACTCAAGGCACTACACGCAAGCAACCTCATCAAACCCTTTGTATACGACGGGCTCTACCCCTTTGAAGCAGATGGCACGGTGAAAAAAGGTCGCCTATACAGTTTTCATATTAAGACGCCTTTTGTTGAGTTGGCTCAGATGTTTACTGCGGCGATTCCCCTTACAGAAAGCCCTTTTTTCAAAGTGATTCATGCATCACTGGATCATTTTGAAGACAGCGCCAACATCAAAGCCCTTAAAACCGTGACCCCAGTGAGCAGTTTTATAGACAACGCCCCGTGGACAAAAGACAAAGGCATTCTCTCCTTAGCAGACGCCATTGTCAAAAATACGGCGCACAAATACCAACTGGTTTACAACACCTTGATTCCTCATGAAAATTGGCTACAAGGGATTCAGGTGCTCAGCGACAAGCCCATCGTGACACACTACAAGTGCAAAAAGAAAGGCAGAGAGAGCTGTCCTTACAACAGCCGGCGATGCAATGCCCCTTGTTCTGCGTACACCCCCATTGGTATTCTCGGCTACAAAGTGCAAATCGAGCTCAGCCAAGACCCATGCGGCAATGCTGTGGGCAACTTGCTTTTGGGGACGGGAATACTTGAGAAAAATGCCATCCTCGGCATGGGGTACACCGAACGGGGCTAATGCCACCAGTGCCGTATTCAGGACGTCAGTAACAATAGGATGTGATTTCCAATTTTTATTATCTAAAATTTTACAAAAAACCGCCTGTGTGTGCTATAAGAACAGATACAGGCGGTTTAAAAAGCACATGGAAAAAAATGAAAACTCATTGAAAAGAAATCTCTAAAACGCTTGCAAATACAGTGTTTTTACGGTAATATAGAAAGTGAGAATGGGCATTTTACAGTGGTTGAACCAGAACATTAGATGTATTGAAATGCAACTTGTGCGATGTGATTAGTTGTTGGCACTTGGGTTGAACCAGAACATTAGATGTATTGAAATTTATCCTCTGCGATGTCCGAGCCACAAAGAGGACAGTGTTGAACCAGAACATTAGATGTATTGAAATGGGTCTATGTCCCCAAAATGCCTTTCAGACTTTAAAGTTGAACCAGAACATTAGATGTATTGAAATGCTCTTACAGCTGCCATGTCAAGGTCTGTTTGCAGGTTGAACCAGAACATTAGATGTATTGAAATTCGAATATAAGGACGTCGCCACCATCGCCTGTGATGTTGAACCAGAACATTAGATGTATTGAAATTTATACGAATGTTCACCTTTCCATTTAATTCTTAATGTTGAACCAGAACATTAGATGTATTGAAATTGTGGTAAAGTCCATAAGTCTTATTGGTTGTTTAAGTTGAACCAGAACATTAGATGTATTGAAATTCGTTCTTTTTCCCATCCAATCTTCTTGTTTTTTAGTTGAACCAGAACATTAGATGTATTGAAATTCATCTTCGTATTCTTCTGAATCGTCATCTTCATCTGTTGAACCAGAACATTAGATGTATTGAAATATTACGCAATAAGCACACGGAATACATACGGGATATAGTTGAACCAGAACATTAGATGTATTGAAATGGACATAGAAGAAGAACGGCAGGTGTTAAAGTTGGGTGTTGAACCAGAACATTAGATGTATTGAAATATGATACACACATCGGCTTTCTTGATGCGTGCCTTAGTTGAACCAGAACATTAGATGTATTGAAATGGAAATTTTACCTTGCTATTTACACTAATAAACAAAGTTGAACCAGAACATTAGATGTATTGAAATAAATCTAGTGTACTTGTCAACATTTATTTTTATGTGTTGAACCAGAACATTAGATGTATTGAAATCTGTCGGTCTTTGGATTAATGAAACCTCTCATGATGTTGAACCAGAACATTAGATGTATTGAAATACCCTGTGGACAAGTTCCTTTGCATCGTCATCGTCGTTGAACCAGAACATTAGATGTATTGAAATTTACTGCTCCTATGCCTGTAAGTTCTTGATTAAGGTGTTGAACCAGAACATTAGATGTATTGAAATTGGCTGATTGTTTCAGGGCTATAACCTGCTCTCATGTTGAACCAGAACATTAGATGTATTGAAATTGCACCGTTTAATGCGATAGGTGGGTTGGCTGTAATGTTGAACCAGAACATTAGATGTATTGAAATAGTATATTGAAACCATTAATTGTCGTTATATCACGCGTTGAACCAGAACATTAGATGTATTGAAATTTGTAATAGTTCTTGTAGATACCGTACCCTGTGGCGGTTGAATCAGAACATTAGATGTATTGAAATACCTTTGTGGCGTATATACTTGTGGTTGCAGTTACGTTGAACCAGAACATTAGATGTATTGAAATACACTAGACTAATACCGCCGATTAAAAGCACCATCTGTTGAACCAGAACATTAGATGTATTGAAATTAAACTTCATACTGGGTTTTTATGTACTCCTTTCCAGTTGAACCAAAACATTAGATGTATTGAAATAGCGATTTTGATAAATTTATAGTAAAAAGTGATGGTGTAAGATATTTTGTGTAAAGAAAAAAGGTGAAGATCAAATAACGAATAATGCAGAAGTACGTGAACGATTTGTTGAGGAAATGTGTGATGTAATGATGTATTATTCGGATGTACTGAATCGATTTGGAGTAAATCAAGAAGAATATTCGAAAATATATAGAGATAAATTTAAAAAGAATATTGAGAGAAATTACGCGAAAGATCACGAAGAAAGTTGAGTTTGAGTAAAAGGCAACAACCATATGACGATGAGTCGATTTCAAGTATGCTTAAGCATCGATTAGCTTCAAATTGTCGTAAGATGTTTAATTGTTATATTTTGGAAATGGAGCGTATTATGAGTCTTTTAAGTAAACTTATTGAGCAAGCGAAGAATCCAAGGGGAACTTTAGGTGGAATAATGGTGTCCATAATGAACTCAGCACATAAAAAAATGATGATATGGGGACTTAGCAATATTGAGATAGAAGAAACAGCATCAATACTTGATATAGGTTGTGGCGGAGGAATAAACATAAAGCTATTGTTGAATAGAGCAACAAAGGGAGAGGTAACGGGAGTAGATTATTCTTATGAAGCTGTTAAGCAGTCAACTATTAAGAATAAGAAGGCTGTTTATCAAGGTTTAGTAAAGGTAAAGCATGGGAATGTTGAAAGTCTACCTTTTGCTAACGGAGAGTTTGATCTGGTAACAGCAGTTCAAACTCATTATTTTTGGCCAGACATAAAAGGCTCCATTATTGAGATAAAAAGGGTGTTGAAAAGTGGTGGTAGAGTACTAATACTCGCTGAAAATTATAAGATGAATTATCATATGAATAGCTATGAGACAAGTTCAAAGCTAATAAAATTAATGTATGAATTAGGTTTTACAGATTTGCAAATTCACGAAAAGAATGATTGGATGTGCTTGACGGGATGTAGCTAGTGTACAGACACGTTCATTAACGAACTATAATTAGCCTGTCCTCTCTATATTTCAGGATAAAGTGATGCCAGTTTTATCCTTGCATCCTTTGTTCTAAACTGCCAGTTGATTTTTGCATAGCTGTTGTTCTTCTTACTTTCCCAAGCAAAAAGTTCTTTGCGAAGTAAATCGATATTTTCGATTCTTCGTGATAAGCATTGTCGGGTCATAACATTAAGTTCTATCTCAGCAATATTCAGCCAACTGCCATGTTTTGGTGTATAGTGAATTTCGAGTTTCTTTAGTATTCTTCTGGCTTCTGCTGGTGGAAACGCTTTATATAATGACGATGGTTTATGTGTATTGAGATTATCCATGACAAGAATGATTTTTTCATTATGAGCATAAAATTCATCCACAAGATATTTGATTTCTTGTGCCCAGTCTATAGCTGTACGTTGTGTTCTAACACTGACATGGTGTTTGCCTCCAAGCGGTTCCACAAATGAAAATATACTACAAGTACCTTTTCGAACATATTCAGAATCCACTTTTTTGTGATCGCCAGGTCGCATTGCCCATGAATCGCGTGCCTCACCAAGTAATTGGTAGGGTTTCTCATCCATACAAACGACTGGAAGGTTTGGATTATAGGGCAGTTCATAGACATCAAGAATATCTTCTAAACACGCTATGAATTCGGGATCTCTTTTTCTTGGCAAACACCAATAGTCGGAGCGGTGAGGTCGAAGCCTGTTTTTTTTAATGATCTTCGGATTGCTTCTCGGCTGATCGACTCATCAAATTCAATTCTCATATGTTCTTCTAATAAACGGATCGTCCAGCGGCTATGACCTTCTGGAACGGGACCACATGCAAGCTCAATAATATGTGCTTCAACTCTTCCATCTACTTTGCGGCGTGCATTATCAGAATTGATATTTCGGTGCGTAGCAAGCGCTGAGTCAATACCGCCAGAAGCATATAGTTTTACCATTTTTGCGATAGTCGCTCGACTTACATTTTGCCGCTGAACACATTGTTCATATGTTAGAGCAGGTAAGTGGTTTTCATCAAGATCAATTAAAATTCGGCAACGATTGCAGATGGTTTGGGTTGTATTTTTCTTCTTTAGAAGAGCTTTTAGTTGTTTTAACTCAATGTCTGTTAACAATATTTTATTTTTCTTTGGACGCGCCATAGGGATAACCTCCGATAGTAATATTTTATCATCAAAGACTATCATATCAAAGTTTATGAATTGTTTCAATTTTCATCGTGTCTATACACTAGTGTATAGACATGTTCATTTACAAACTATTAATTTAGGATAGAGTAATCCAGTTCTATACATGAACCTTTGACTTACAATATTATATAAGACAGTGTAGATTAGTTCGTTTATCATAGTGTCTATACCCTAGTGAGATAAGAAAAATTATATACACCACCAATACGATTGAAAGTTATCATAATCAGCTTAGAAAGGTTACGGATCGCAAAGGTGCTTTTCCTAATGAAATGGCTCTATACAAGTTGGTTTACTTAAGAACCATGGATATAAAGCAATCGTGGACTCGTCCTGTCCAAAATTGGGGTCAAGTCATGAATCAATTAGAGATCCTTTTTTCTGACAGAATCGCTGCTCACTTAAAATTTTAAATCAAACTTTACACAAAATTCTTGACAGGTCCTTTTTGGGTTGAACCAGAACATGAGATGTATTCAGATATTTCATCTGTCCAGTTTCTCATAACAGTACCATTGTCACCCCCAAACACAAGAGGCCTCTCTTGTAAAAGCCACACAAAAAGTTCCCCACACAAAAAAGCCACCACAACACACCATCGCCGTGTGTTGCAGTGGCTTTTCCACAGAGCAGACCGCCGCCGAGAAGGCATCATCTCCCGTCGTAAAACGCCTCGACAGCAGCCATAACGCCGTCGACAACGCGGTGGTTGAGCGTCGCATCCACCTCGGACAGCGCCGTTTGAGACACCATAAAGAGCAGGTTTTCATAAGTGCCCAGCACAGCAGTAGACCGCCGCTTCAGCACAGCGTCTAGCGTGTCGAACCCGTCGTTGGTCGTATACGCCAAAATATCGTTGCCAAGAGGCGTCGTCGTATAAATCAGTGAAAACGTCACCTGAACCGACTGCGCCGCATCCTCCACCACAAATTGCTCCAGCGTCGTCTGTGGCGTCGCACCGTCTAGGCCACCGCTCAGGGTTAAAAAACGGCGGTTGTCGAGAGGGGCGTAAGCGTCCATGGCCACCACATTGCGCCCTTTAGTGCTGGCCTTCACCTCGAGACCGTCCACCTCAAAGTGATCCACCACATACTCAAACAAGTCTTGGTACTCGGACCACGAAACCGTCACAGCAGACGCCTGTGGTCGACGTAAAAAGGCACAGATGAGCACACAGGCCGTGACCACAACGCACACGACGACAGCGCCTGTTTTCCTAAAGCGTTTCATAAGCACTCCTTTGCTGAATAGAGAAAAATTGAGTAGCGTTCTATTATAATAACGTACAACTCTAAAAAATCTTACAGTTCCCCCCATAATTTATAGTTTTAAATCGCCAGACCGCCCCTAAATGGCAACAAAAAAAGCCTCAAAGATGCAACTTGACATCTTTCAGGCTTTAAAGACGTTAGAAGTGGCGAATCGCCGCCTTGGCTTCAAATATTCTCGGCCAGCGCAACGTCATCGCAAACGACGGCGGACAGTGTCCAAAGAGCGCTTCCAACGCTTCGACGTTCTCACACACCGTTTCGTCCATCAGCGCTTGTGCGCGCACCGTGTCTTTAATCGACAGCGTATCCTCGCCAATCGCCTTTAACTTCACCGACAGCTTTCGGCGCACCACCGCTTGATAGAACACATCGTCGAGGAACCGTTCAAAAGTGAAACACGTATTGGCGTCAGAATGACAGCCCCTGGAAGCCACGAGCTGTGCCAGAATCGTGCCGAGGGCGTTGCAGGCGGTGTTCCAACCGGCGTAACCGTAGAGCGAAAAAGCGTTGTCCAGCGCCTCGAAGAAAGCCCAATCGCCGCCATTGGCGTAATTTATATCTAACAAGTAACAGCGCTTGCCCTGTCTTTCCAGATCGTACAACACCTCGCACATCTCGCGGTACACCTCCGGTGCATAATGCGTTTCGGGGTCGTAGGCCGGACAGCAATCCAGTTGTCGCGATTTCGGCGGCAAAATCACCAGACAGTCCTCCGCAGACGCGTCCTCCGTCAACTGCATCAGGCGCAGATGGCTGTAGAGATTGTCTTTGAAAGGCCGGTCTTCGTAACGTGCCGTAAAGTCGGTGTTGTCGCTGAGCCACTTAATGGCCACCGGTCGACGAATACCACCGGAAACCGCCAGTACGAGCATCTCCATCCCCGCTTCGTCAGTGCCGTTGTGAAGCCATACGCGGTCGCGGACCCCCTTCGCATCTATTAACTGATGAAGCTTTTGCTGTTCGAGCACTTGGAGACTTTCAGGCCAGCTGTCTTCTTGAAGGAGTGCCAGTTTCTCAAAAACGCCGTCGGCACACAGTTCCACACAGCGGCGGTTCACCACGTGGTTGCGCTCTCGCACCGCTAAAAACGTGTTTAAAATCTCAGGGGGAATCTCCGCCACAAGCGCGTCCAGCTCTTTTTGAATCGCAGGCTTTTCTTCCGGCGGCGCCGTTTCGAGCAAATAGCGGAGCTTCGAGTACCGCGTAATCTTAGCGAGCCAGTGCACCGAGTCATCGCTTAAAGCGCTCACCGTCGTGCGCATAATCACATTAAAAGCGTAGAGTTTCAGCCGCGGGTTCTGATGTTTCAGCGCCAAAAGGCCTTCTAGGCGCCTAACGGCCTCGGCCTCAGAGCGCTCAGGCGTTCTCGAAGCAAGCAAACTGCCGAAGATCAGCTGTTCCACCGAAAACACCAAGTAATCGGCGTCGGCGCTGTTTTCAGTCACCCACGCCCAAATGGCGTCGGCATTAGATGGCGTCTTAAAAAAATCCATCATAGACGCAGGGGGCTGAACCACCTCGCAGTTCCCGAAGACAGCCGCCAGCTGAGCCGGGAAATCACACGTACACGGGCGCGAATCCATCGGTAAAAAACAGACCTTCATAGCGTCACCGCCTTTCTCATCGTTTGGGTCATGCATTGAAAGAACCTAAAAGAATGTGTCGTCATCACGATGCCTCCTATCTCTGCATAAAGAACAGGCACAAGACCTGTCGGGTTAGAGCCGGCCACAAATAGCCGGAAACTTAAGGCGTGTATAAACACCCTTACTCATAGAACGTATAACCCCATGGTAATATTACAGTTGTAACAGAATGGTAATATTACAGTTGCGTTAAACACTTCCGCGGCACAGGCCTGTGCCGCGGGGGGACGGTTCTTTTGGGCACATACAAGTGAAAGAACACAGGCGCCGCAAGGGGTTCCGTGACTTCTATAGCGTAAAAAAAGCGGGTGCGTGCAAAAATCGTATAGGCCATATGCCCCGTGTCGTTCTCAGTTTAACGCCATAGCCAAATGCGTCACGTAGCGCTGACACCAAGTGCTTTCAAGGCCGGCGCCGATATCCTCAATTAGGTGGGCTGGAAAATCCAAGGTGAATCGTGCCCAAAAGAACCGTCCCTTTAAAAAATCATTAACAGTTCCTTTACAAATGCCAGGGAACTATTTTGAAACCTTTGCGTCTAATCAGTATAAACACCTTCGGAGAGGTTGCTGAAAAGGCCTTTCAAAACCCCCCAGTTTGAAACGGGTCTCGAAGAAATGCCCCTTTCTCAGACCTGCGGTAACCTCCCCGAACCCCTTAACAAAATTTAGAGAGAGAAAAGGGCGTAAAGCCCGAGAAATGGAGGATCTAAAATGAAAGCAAGTCAAAAAGGATTATCAGTGGTATTAGCCGTTTCAATGATGGCCGGTGTTGGTACAAGTGCTTTTGCACAATCGGTACCAGTTGAAAATACAAACGCGGAACTTCCGAAAATCGCCATCTGTCCGGCGGCACCTGAACTGGAGAACTTAAGAGGCGAAGCTGTCGTAAAATCGGTTGAAGACGACAGGGTGTTGGTAACCGCCAAAGACGGAGATGTGATGCTGAACATCACTGACGAAACCGTCGTCATCGACGCGGAAACCGGCACGCCGAGCATGGTAAAAGACCTTGTAGCCGGCGAAAAAGTATTCGTTTACTACAGTGGTATCATGACGAAAAGCTTACCGCCTCAATCCAATGCTGTAGCCGTTGTCACAGGCATTAAAAAAGACACAAAAGTGCCACAGCTCTTCACAGTTAAAAAAGTTGTCTCATCTAAAGACGGCGAAGTTCGCGTCTTAAACCAAGAAGGCGACTTGATTCTCACACTCACAAAAGACAGCGCGTTGTCACCTTATAAGACAAAGCAAATGGTCGGTCTGGACGACATCACCATTGGTACAAAGATGTTTGCATGGTTTGACGCCGTAGCGTTGAGTTATCCGGGACAGACAACTGCTACAAAAGCCGTCATTTACGGTCAAAGTGAGATGCCGAAGAAGATGGCCATCAATGGTGAGACCCTCGACTTAAACGGTCTTGACATCGTGGTTAAAGACGACCACTTGATGGTTCCGCTAAGAGCCGTGAGCGAAGCCCTCGGCTTTAAAGTCAAATGGGACGCGTCAATTGGCGGCGTTAGACTCGACAACGGCGAAGTTCAGACTAAAGTCATCTTAGGTGAAGACAAATACTACAAAGAAAGCAGTGGAGCCCTCGGTTTAACTCAGGAGACCGCACTAGGTGCGGCACCTGAAGCCATTGAAGGCAACACGTATGTACCGGCAGACTTATTTGCCCTTCTCTTTTCGAACGAAGACGCCGTCACCATTTCCGGCGACACCCTCTGCATTTCTAATCAGTAATGTCGGCGGTCGTCTTTGATCCTATAAAACGCCCTAGCCCATGGGGCGTTTTTTTATTGAGCCAACACAGGCCAAATATCGCCGCACCGGTTTAAATCTGTTTCAATCAGTGGTAAACTGTAGAAAAGCCAGTAGGAGGTCACCATGTCACAACTGAACATTAGGAGCGCTGAAAGAGCCGATGTCTCAACCATTTTAAACTTTATAGTGGAACTCGCAACGTATGAAAAACTGCGCCATGAAGTGGTTGCAACAGAAGTGGTGCTGGAAGAAAGTCTCTTTGACAAAAAGAGCGCCGAAGTAATTATCGCGGAACTCGACGGCGTACCCGTGGGATTTGCCCTGTACTTTTACAACTTCTCCACGTTTATCGGCAAGGCCAATTTGTACCTCGAAGACCTGTATGTCACACCGGAGGCGAGGGGACAGGGCATCGGTAAAGCACTCCTTATTGAACTCGGGCGCATCGCGCAAAAAGAAGGGTGCGCGCGACTCGACTGGTGGTGTCTGGACTGGAACACGCCTTCGATAGACTTTTACAAAGAAATGGGCGCTGTGCCCATGGACGAGTGGACGGTTTTCCGCGTCACCGGCGATGCTTTAGAGCGTTTGGCACAAATGGAATATGGAAAAAAATAGTGGATTCTGGCACAAAAGAACCGTCCCCTGGAGGTTATATGAGAATTAATCGACTAAAAACCATCGCGACAACAGCCTTTCTAAGCCTCTATGAAGTGGGGTATAAAAACAAATATGGGCGCGATAAGAAATGGATCGTCGCTTCGAGAAAATCGGCAGAGCACCTCGAAGCCATTATGAAAAAGCAAGTGGCGCCGCAGAGCGACGCCGTGGTCTTGGTGCCGTACCACGAAACGGCACAAAAACTCGTATTGATTCGCCAGTACCGAGTACCGGTAAACGACTACGTCTACGAATTGCCGGCGGGTCTCTTGGAAGACGGTGAATCGGCTGAAACCTGTGCCGCAAGAGAACTCAAAGAAGAAACCGGGCTCACCATGACAGAGGTGGTGGCCTCGCTCACTCAGTACGGCGCATACGCATCGGCGGGGATGACCGACGAATCGGTGGATCTCGTGTACTGCATCTGCAGCGGCGAACCCTCAAGCGCGTATCAAGAAGAAGATGAAGAAATCGAAACCGTGTTGATTTCACAAGACGAAGCGGCTGCCTTGCTGGAAAAGCCGCTAAAAATGGACATCAAAGCGTTAATGGTGTGCCAGCAGTACGTTCATATAGGCCAAAAAATGTGGACAAAATAAAAAAAAATTGTAAATAAACGCATATTACTCTACTAATTTAGTAGGAATTATATTATAATGGGTTTATATTATGGAGGTGACGATATGTACATTGTGACAAACGAAGAAACATGCGCTCAAATCGGCGAAGTCTTATCAGCACAAGCCGACAAGCCGCAAAACATTAGAGTATTTATCGCGGGAAACGGTTGTAGTGGCCCGAGCTTTGGTCTCGGTCTCGACAACGTTAACGAAGGCGATTTACAAGAGAATATTCACGGCGTGAACTTTGTCGTAGAAAAAGCAGTTTTCGACGCAATGGGCGAAATTAAAGTAGAGTGGGCAGGCAACGGCTATTCCGTACAACCTGTTAACGTACAACCCTCTGCTTGCGGCTCTTGTACATCATGTGGCTAAGCACAGCGCGTAAAAATCCGTCTCACATTAAGTGAAACGGATTTTTTTTTATGCCTAAAAACACCGTGGACTGAAAAACGCCCCTATACGTCACTTGACGCATAGGGGCGTTGCAGTGCTCTATTCTAATGTGAAGTCGTACGCATCAGTGGTGTACGTGTTGCCGGCGTAATCGCTAATCAAGAACTGAAGCGCGTAACTGCCGCCGGTTTTATCGCTGAGTTGGCTAAAGGAGAGGCCGAAGTCGGCACCCAGTGTAAAGGCGTCGCCCAGTTCCTCAACCACTTCTTCCTTGTCCAGATACACCGACAGGTAAATCGGCTGGATGACATCGCCTTTTTTAAGCTGGATGATTTTACGATCCGGCATATTGGTGTCGGCGTCGATACCGGCACGTGCGCCGAGAATCTTATAGTAGCCGCCTGCATCGAGGGACTTGTCATAATACCATGCCGCGAGAAGCGTCATGCGCTTGTCGTTAATCATTAGGGGAATCTCGTATTCCACAAAGGCATCGGTTTCATTCACCACCTGCATGGCCACCGGATGGCCGCCAAAAGTCGTCCAAGCGCCGTTAAATGCCTCTTCGTAGACGCCGTTACCTTTGTTTTCAACAAGGGTGTCGTAGCCGAGGAGTCGGTACCGTGCACCGCCCTTTTCTACATATTGGAGCAGGTTGAGGTAAACCCCTTCCACCATGTCTCGGTGGTCTTTATCGACGTTTAACGTGTAGAACGGTTTGTCGTCAGTAGGTTCGGTTACCGTAAAGCTGTTTTCCATCCCTTCGCCGATACCGGAAGACTGGAGGATACTCGGGAAAGCCGAGACAAATGCCAGCTGTGCATTCGGCAGCGGGAGCTGCTTGTGGATGTCGAGGCTGTATTTGATGTCGTCTAAACCGTAGTACGGCAGAAAGACGCTGAGGCCGCTTGCCGAAGCGTTAATCGGGCCGCTGACCTTGTAGCGTACCGCACGGTTGACGGCGTCTTTTAAAGCATTGACCTGAGCGCTGTACGTGCTCGGCAGATTCGAAGCGAATCCGACGACATCGTAGAGGTTGGTATACCCTTGGTCGGTGGTATTGCCGCCATAGGCTTTGGTCTTGGCCACAGCACTGCTGATGGCAATGAGCGCGTCCTTATTTGAAAGGTTCTGTCCCATGGCCTTAAACAAATTGCCTGCAGCCGTGTTCACCGCCGCCATTTGGTCGAGTTTCACCACAGAGAGGGTCACGTCTTCGCCGACGCCGCCGACGATGGAGTGCACCTTAAAACCGTCGGCGATAAGTTTGAGCATGCCTTCAGTCTCGTAGTAAGGGTAGTCGATAATGGCGCTGATGACTCCTGAGTAGTCCCAACCGCCCTGTGGTTCCAATTCTTGAGAAGCCAGCAAGTAGTCGGCATATGGTGTGAGGGCATTGGCCGTTTCAACAGAAGCCATCAGACAGGCGTCAAAGCCGATAAACGACAGTTTGTCCCCACCGGGAAGAGCCTTTTTAAGCGCCTTGTCCAGCTCTGGGAGGGTCAGGGCGTCGCTGTCAAACCATTCGTCGACACCGTAACCGTAGATGGGGCCGCCGCCGTGATTCCACATAACGAGCCCCGTCTTCTTCGCCGGGTATTTTTTCATGCCCCATTCGATAAACGCCGCCAGTGTTTCCGGGGCGCCCATATTGCTTTGAGGCACGGATTCTTGAAGAATGAGTCGCCCCCTATCGGCGTAAAACCGCTGATTGAGGTTGGGATCGATGTTTTCAATGGCCCATTGTTTGGTGCCACCGGTTTCGACGAGGACGTTGATGCCCGCGCCTGCGCCGACAGCCATCATTTCTTCGAGGTCTAGTGAAGCGGCGCCGAAGAGCAAGCCGGTTTCTTCATCGAGGGTGCTTTCGAGGTCGGTGCCGTTCATGTAGACGAGCAGGGTGTAGTCGTCGAGTTTGTGGTACTCGGCACTTTCGATTACAGCGGTATAACGCTTGCCATCCCACTGAACATCGGCGCCGAGGTATTCACTGATAAAGCGCAGAGGCACGTAGACACGGCCCTTGTCGATAACAGCCGGGGTGTCCATTTCCTGCGTTTTGCCGTTGACCGTAACAGAGAGGACGTCCACCGGTAGGACAATGGTGCGGGTGGCGTCTTTTACAGTGACGACTTTTGTCGCGTCGTTCCAGTTGACGTCGGCATCCAGTGCGTTAGAGACGAATCTCAGCGGGACGAGGATGCGCTGTGCGTCGCTGACCATGGGCTCTGCATCAGTGAAGTCGACGGCGTCGCCGTCGACGATAACCCCGGGGGTATTTGCCGCATAGGCAGTCCCGGCCCATGCAAAGGCCAAAAGCATCAATAGGATTAGGCCATAGCGTTTTTTGATCATAGGTTACTCCTTCTTCTCGTGGTGTTAAACTGTCCCGGACAACGGGTAGCATCACTTATTGGCACTCGTTTTTAAATGTAAACACATTGGTACTGATTGGATCGAGTTTGATTAAATGGTGGTGTAGGGCATCGATTTCTACAGGGGTTGAAAAGAGGCCGTTTTCATCAAACAAATGCTTGATTTTTAGGTTGCAAATCAGTTTCTTGACATTGGGTTTCGGCAAGCTGCAAATGTGCTTGACCAAGTTCTCAATAGACAGCATCACCGGGTCGTGAGATGGGTTGTGCACCACGAACAGGCAGTCGAAGTCATCGTCCGGGTCTTGGTGAATGACAAAGCCGATGGCGCCGTGCATAGAGGCGTCGTCGTAAAACTGAATGCGCTTTTTAATCTCTTCTGCGTCGTCCATGCGGAGGCAAGGATACGCTTTTCTCAGGGCGATTAAGTCCTTGACGTAGTTGTAAAACTCGTAGTAGCGCCCTTTGTACGTCCAGTCGATGCCGTTGATGTCCATAGGGGCATTGTACGAATTGTGATGCCCTTTTTTGTCCCTTAGGAACTCGTTGCCCGCGTGGAAAAACGGAATCCCCTGAGCGGTGAACAAGATGCCGAAGGCCAGTTTGTTCAGGCGGATAAGCGTCTCGAGATTCGCCCCTGGATTGGATTTTTTCAGCTTATCCATCATAATCAGGTTGTCGTGGGCGTTGAAGTAGTTCACCGACTCACTGGGATGCGTTGCAAACCCTATGAGCGAGTGGTCGTAAGGGATAGAGCCGAGGAGCCCTACCATGACATCGTGCATGTCGTTGCGGTTGCCCTGAACGTAGCCCCGCTCGGTGCCGTCGTTGTCGCCCTTTATAGCGTTTCGGAAGTCGTCGTTAAACACCGAAAAGCCCTGATTGCACTGCGCCCCCTTGTAGACGCGCTTGTTTTCAGGGAGTGTCGACAGGCCACCCGTCCACGGCTCCCCATAGAGCAGGATATCCGGATTGATGGCGTGGAGCTTGGCACGTGCCAGCTTGATGGTGTCGATGTCAATAAGCGCCATCAAATCGAAGCGGAAGCCGTCGATCTTGTATTCCTCTGCCCAGTAGCACAGAGAATCCACGATGAATTTGCGCCCCATGGCGTGTTCTGAGGCAAACTCGTTGCCACAGCCCGAACCGTTGGAGAAAATCCCGTCGTGTGTGGTGCGGTGGTAGTAGTTGGGCACCAACGTGTTAAAGTTGGAGTCCAAGGTGCGGTACGTGTGGTTGTAAACCACGTCCATGACCACTTTGAGACCGCGTTCGTGAAGCGCCATAATCAGTGTCTTGAGCTCTTTTACGCGCCGCACGGGGTCGTCGGGGTCGGTGGCGTAGCTGCCCTCCGGTGCGTTGTAGTGCTCCGGATCGTACCCCCAATTATAGTTATCGTCAGAATCCTCCGTTTCGTCCACTGTTAAAAAATCGTAGACGGGGAGCAAGTGGACGTGGGTGATGCCGAGGTCGACCAGGTGGTCGATGCCCGTGGCGTAACCGTCGCAGTCAGTACCGGGCTCCACAAAGCCCAAATACTTGCCGTTGAGGACAGAACCGCTGGAAACGTTCCCAGTGAAGTCCTTGACGTGTACCTCGTAGAGAACGGCGTCGCAAGGGCTCGCAGCCGGTGGTCTGCTGTGGTTGTCCCATCCCACCGGATTGGTGCGCTCGAGGTCGACAATAGCGCTTCTGATGCTGTTGGCACTGCACGAAACGCAATAAGGGTCTGTCACTTCGAGGTGGTGGTCGATGATGTACGTGTAAAACTGACCGTGAAGATCGCCCGGAATGGTGACAGAAAATACGCCGTCGAGGCTCTTTTCCATCGGGTAGATCGTCCGGTGGACGTGCCGCGCGTCTTCGTACAGCGCGACACTCATCTGTTTTTGAGGCGGCGCCCACACCTGGAACGTCGTCGCCGTTTGGGTGTAGGTGACGCCGAGCTTTTTCTTAGTCGTTGGGTAATTGTTATAACTCATAATCTCACCTTTTTGAAATGAACCGTGGTCTAAGGGGTAATGTGCCAAATCTCTTTTGCGTACTGTTCAATGGTGTAGTCGGCAGAAAACTTGCCAGAAGCCGCGATGTTGTGCAGAGACATTCTGCTCCAGTGTACCTTGTCTCGGTAGTAGAGCGCCATGCGCTCTTGGGCTTCGCAGTACGACTCGAAGTCTTTTAAGATAAAGAATTCGTCGTTAAACCGCAGGAGGCGGTCGACAATCGGTAAAAACTCTTCGCGCGACACGGGGAAGAACCCATTGATCAACTGGTCCACAACCGTTTTGAGGTGCGGGTTGCCGTTGTACGTGTCGTAAGCGCTGTAGCCGCCTTCGTGGTAATAGCGGTACACCTCTTCATCTTTCAGACCGAAAATAACGATGTTGTTTTCGCCCACAGCGTCCATGATTTCAATGTTGGCACCGTCCAGCGTCGCCAGCGTCACCGCACCGTTCATCATAAACTTCATATTGCCGGTGCCCGAAGCTTCCTTAGAAGCCGTGGAAATTTGTTCGCTGACATCTGCCGCCGGTATAATTCTACTAGCTAATGATACACCATAATTCGGTAAAAAGACAACTTTGAGCTTATTTTTAATGGATTTGTCATGATTGATCATATCGCCGACAGTGGTGATAAGCTTAATCATCTGCTTGGCGACATAGTAGCTCGGTGCAGACTTGCCGGCGAAAATAAACACCCTCGGCGGCACGTCGAGATTCGGGTTCGCCTTGAGACAGTTGTAAAGGTGCATCACGTGCAAAATGTTGAGATGTTGTCTTTTGTATTCGTGAATCCGCTTGGCCTGAACGTCAAAAATCGCGTATGGGTCGACCTTAATGTGCTCCGTCTCCCAGATGTATTTGGCAAGTGCTTCCTTATTTTGATGCTTGATTTCAAACAAGTCGTCCAGAAAAGCGTTGTCGTTTTTGTATTTTAAAAGATTTTTTAGGGCGACAGGTTCTTTTTTAAACCCGTCACCAATGGTTTGTGTAATGAGCTGTGTCAGCTTCGGATTGGCGTTTAAGAGCCAATGTCGGTGCATAATCCCATTGGTCTTGTTGTTGAACTTGCCGGGATAGAACTCGTGGAACGGCTTGAGTTCCTTAGTTTTGAGAATCTCCGTGTGCAGGGCAGCCACGCCGTTGACACTGTGAGACGCCACAATGGCCAGATGCGCCATCTTAACCATGTCGCCGTCGATAATGGCCATGTCGTGGGCGAGGTGCTCAGGGACATCTAACATAAAGCGGCGATGGATTTCCTCGATAATCATCGTAACGCGCGGGAGCAGTTCCCTCAGCATAAACAACGGCCACTTTTCAAGGGCCTCCGCCATAATCGTGTGGTTGGTGTAGGAGATGCAAGATTGCGTAACGGCCCAAGCATCGTCCCAGCTCATCTCCTCTTCGTCTAGGAGCAGGCGCATCAGTTCCGGTACGCACAGCGCCGGGTGGGTGTCGTTGACGTGTATGGCGATTTTTTTGCCGAAGTCTTTCATCGGCATTCCCGTCTTTTTGTAGGTGCCAAAGATGCTCTGAATGCCCGCCGAGACGAAAAAGTACTCTTGTTTCAGTCTGAGGAGCTTGCCTTCCTCGTACGAGTCGTTGGGGTAGAGAATCTGCGTGATGATTTCCACCGAGTGTTTCTTCTCAAAAGCGCTGGCGTAATTGCCCTTTGAAAAAGTTTCAAAGTCGAGAACGTCCTCGATTTCTTCAGCTGACCAAAGGCGCAATGTGTTAACAGTGTCGTTTTCATAGCCCATAATCGGCGTGTCGTAAGGAACAGCGCGCACCGCGTCGTAATCCACGTGTTTAAACTTCAATCGGTCGCCGTCCATATACGACTCCACGCGACCGTTGAAGTGCACTTCTACCGCCTTGTTCGTGCGCTTGAACTCCCAAACGTTGTTGTTGACCAGCCATCTGTCGGGGTACTCTACTTGGTACCCGTTGATAATTTTTTGCTCAAAGAGTCCGTTTTTGTAGCGGATGCCGTTGCCGTGTCCGGGAATCTCAAGAGCGCTAAACGCCTCCAGAAAACAAGCGGCAAGCCGCCCGAGGCCGCCGTTGCCCAGGCCTTGGTCCAGTTCCACATCGCCGATGTCGTCGAGGCTCATGTCCAGTTCGCGCAGCGCCTGATCGGCGACTTTGTAGAGGCTCAGTGAGTGGAGGTTGCTCGACAGAAACTTACCCGTTAAAAATTCCATAGAAAAATAATACACCTGTTTCTTTTGTTCATCGCGGTACCTTTTGTTGGTGCTCGCCCAAAGTTTTGCAATATATTCTCTTACAACAAGTCCGAGTGCGTTGTAGCGTTCCAGTGGTGTGGTGTCGCCGGGTTGTCTGGCGGTGGTGGTGGCGATGGCGTTTAAAAAGTCCTCTTTGAACTGTGTTACCGTGACTTTCATGTGTTCACCTCAATTCTCAATTCATACTTTTAAAAGCTCTTCGTAGATGGCCATGTACGCTTTCGATGACACCGCCCAGCTGTGGTCGGCCTCTACGGCGTGTTGCATAAGCCCGTTCCAAACCTCGGGGGTTCGGTAGGCGTTCAGCGCGTCTTTTATCGCAAACAGGAGTTCGTGCGCGTTGTAGTTTAAGAAACCGAAACCGTTGCCCTCGCCGGTGTACCGATTGTACGGCACCACGGTGTCCTTGAGGCCGCCGATCTGTCGCACCACGGGAATCGTTCCGTACCTGAGGGCGATGAGTTGGCTTAGGCCGCAGGGTTCAAAGAGAGACGGCATTAAAAAAATATCGGAGGCGGCGTAGATGCGGCTTGCTTCTTGTGGGCTGAAATAGATGCGCGCGCTGACTTTGTGGGGATATTTGTACTGAAAATGTCTGAACAGGTTTTCGTACTTGGTTTCACCGGTGCCGAGGACGACGAGCTGAATGTCTTCGAGCAGGAGTTCTTCCAAGATGTGTTCCACGAGGTCGAGGCCCTTCATATCCGCAAGTCGCGTAACCATGGACAGCATCGGAATCGCCGGATCGACCGGCAGACCGTATTGAATCTGAAGGTGGACCTTGTTCTCTTTTTTCTGTGCCAGCGTCGTCCGGTTGTAGTTTTCCCTCAGCGCCGGGTCAGTGGCTGGGTCAAAAACGTCGTAGTCGATACCGTTGACGATGCCGGTGAGTTTGTAGCCGTACTTTTGAATCACTCCTTCGAGGTTCTCCCCAAAGAATGGATACCCAATTTCCTTGGCATAACTCTTTGAAACAGTTGTAATATGATCGCTAAACACGAGTCCGCCCTTTAATAGGTTGATGCTCTGGTGAAATTTAAGGGCGTCTTCGTTGAAATAATCGTAGGAGAGGCCGAGGAGGTCGCCGAGGATAAACGGGTCGAAAATCCCTTGGTATCTCAGGTTGTGGACGGTGAACACGGTTTTGATGTCCTTGTAAAAATCGTCGTAATACGCGTACTCTTGGCGCAAAATGTTCACTGAGGCGGTGTGCCAGTCGTTGGTGTGGATAATAGCCGGTTTGAGGTCCAATTGTTTCAGCGCCGCGAGAACGGCTTTTGAAAAAAAGATGTAGCGTTCGGCGTCGTCGCCTTCGCCGTAGAGATGATGCCGTTTAAAATAAAATTCGTTGTCGATAAAATAATAGCGCACGCCGTCGTGCATCAAAGTTAAGATGCCTACATACTGACAGCGCCACCCCATGTGGACATCGGTTCTGTCCACAAAGGTCAGCGCTTCTCTAAACTCTAGCGGCATGGTGGGGTGCAGGGGGAGAAAGACGCAGACGTCGAAGGCCTCTCCGGCTTTTTCAGCGGTCTGCATTAAGGCCTTCGGCAGAGAACCCGCCACATCGGCGAGTCCTCCTGTCTTTGAAAACGGTGTCGCTTCAGAAGCGACAAAAGCCAGTCGTTTCATTAGCGTGCCTCCTTTTTAACGGTGTAGTCCTTGCCGCTGATAAACGGACTGCTCGGGTCCCCGATTAAGGTGACGCCGGACTGTACCGTAAGGCGTTTGTCTAAGATGACATAGTTTAAATGGGCGTTTTCGCCGATGTGCGTCTTTTGCATAATGATGCTGTTGCGCACAATACAGCCTTTGGCGATTTTAACCCCTCTGAAGATGATGGAGTTTTCCACAAAGCCGGCGATTTCGCAGCCGTTGGCCACATAGGCGTTGCGCACCTTAGAGCCGCTTTTGTAAAACGTCGACGGCTCGTCTTTGACCTTGGTGTAAATCGGTCTCTGACGGTTGAACAGGCTTTCGGCCACTTCCGGATTGAGCGTCGCCATATTGCCTGTGAGGTAATTTTTGATGTTGTTGATACAAAGCAGTTCCCCCGTCACCGGAAACGTGGTGACTTCAAATTGTCCGAGGTGGTCGAGCACAGCTTGCTTGAGGTAGTTGGCCGTGCCCTTTTCTATGGCGTCGTTAAACAGCTCAAAATAGACCGACTTTTTCATAAAATACATTTCCAGCGACAGGTTAAAGGTGTCGTCCATGCCGAGGTTGGTGCCGATGCTCTCGAAGTTGCCGTCGGCGTCTAAATGTATTTTATCGAGGCCGATGTAGCGGTTCTTGCGGTCGTGCACCTCTTTGTACAGGATGCCGATGTCGGCACCGGAATCCACAAAGGCTTCAAAGGCTTCTCTGAGGTCGATGTTGGCAATCATATAGGATTTGGAAAAGAGCAGGTAGTCCTGCTTGGCCATTTCGATAAACGCGTTGTTGCGGTAAAACAGGCTTACGTCGCCGGGGCGCTGCTGGATGCTGTCGTAGCTGTACGTCGGCGAGAACGTGTAGAGACCGTTGATTTTTCGGTCGAGATCCCAAGGACCGCCGGAGCCGAGGTGATCCATTACCGAGCGCACTTTGTTGCCCGTGTAGACGCCGATGCCGGTGATGCCGGCGTTGACCATATTGGAGAGGGTGAAGTCGATGAGCCTGTAGCGGCCGGCAAAAGGCAGCATAGCCACTGGGCGGCTTTGGCACAGTGCCCCCATCTCGAGATCGTTTTCACTTAAGTTGATAATACCGAGACAATTTTTCATGAGTTCCCCTCCTTAGGCTTTCGCTTCTATGACGATGTTTTCACTGACGAGGTAGACGGTGTCGCTATCGGGGTCTCCGATTTTCATACAGGCTTTGACCACGACGTTCTCCATAATGACGGCGTTGTAAACTTCCGCGCCGTCTTCAATAACGGCACCTGAGAGAAGGACGCTGTGGTTGACTTTTGCGCCGACGCCTATGGTGACTTCGTTAAACAAAACGCTGTTTTCCGTCGAGCCCAAAACCTTACAGCCTTCATTGATGAGACTGTTGATAACACTGGCGTTAGGCGAGATGTAGTGGGGTGGCAAATGCCTGTTTTTCGTATAGATCCGCCAGTTTCTGTCGTAGAGGTTCAGCGTGTTGTCTTCACGTAGGAGGTCCATGTTGGCCTCCCAATAGCTGCGCACAGTTCCGACGTCTTTCCAGTAGCCGTCGAACCTGTAGGCGAACATTTTGAGACCGTCTGAGTGCATTTTCGGGATGATGTTTTTGCCGAAGTCGTTGACTGAGGTCTCGTCGTCTTCATCTTCGAGGAGATAGCGTCTGAGGACTTCCCAATTGAAGATGTAAATCCCCATGGAGGCGAGGTTGGACTTGGCGTTTTCGGGCTTTTCCTGAAACTCGACGATAAAGTCTTCCGCGTCGCAGGCGAGGATGCCGAAGCGCGACGTGTCTTCCCAAGGGACTTCAATGACGCTGATGGTGGCGTCAGCCCCTTTGGCTTCGTGTTCGGCGAGCATCTGCGAGTAGTCCATCTTGTAGATGTGGTCGCCTGAGAGAATCAACACGAACTCGGGGTCGAGTTCGTCGATGTACGATATGTTTTCGTAGATGGCGTTGGCGGTGCCTTTGTACCACCGACCGCCGTGTTCACTGGTGTAGGGCGGTAAAACTCTCACGCCGCCACTGCGCCTGTCGAGGTCCCACGCGCTGCCGATGCCGATGTGGGCGTTGAGTTGATAGGGCTTGTACTGTGTGAGGATGCCCACGTCAAAGATATTGGAGTTGGAACAATTGCTCAGTGGGAAGTCGATGATGCGGTACTTGCCGCCAAAGGGAACTGCGGGCTTTGCCTGTTCAGTAGTGAGTGCTTTTAGTCTCGATCCTTGTCCGCCTGCTAGGAGCATGGCAATCATTTTACCGTGAATCATATTACTGGCCCTCCTTCTTCTTCTGTCTTTTGTCCTTCTTTTTTATATAGAGTGCCCCATAAGGCGGCACGACCACTCGGATGGCATAAGGTCTGCCGTGTTCAGGGGTGTTCAGTGCTTCATAAGTTGGGTGCGGTGTGGTGACGATGCCGCCGTAAGCGCTGGACTGGGCGTTAAACACCACTTTGTACGCGCCGGGTTCTGTGACGCCGATGGGGTGGTGATGGCGGGGCACAGGTGTGAAGTTAAAGAGGGCGATGAGGCGCCGTCCCTTTTTATCCAGTCGCTCAAAGGAGATGATGCTTTCGTCTTTGTTGTCGACTTCGATCCATTCGTAGCCGTCTTGTGTGGTGTCTAATTCGTATAGGCAGGGTTCTTTAAGATAGAGTTTGTTCAGTGATTGGATGTAGAGCTGCATAAAGTGATGGGAATCGTAGTTTAAAAGGTGCCAGTCGAGGGCTTGCCATTCGTTCCACTCGATGAACTGCGCAAATTCGTTGCCCATAAACAGGAGTTTTTTCCCGGGGTGGGCGAACATATAGGCGTAGAGAAGTCTCAGGTTTGCAAATTTGTCTTCGTAGCTGCCCGGCATTTTTTCCAGTAGGGATTTCTTGCCGTGAACCACTTCGTCATGACTCAGCGGCAACACGAAGTTTTCCGAAAACGCATAGGTCATGGTAAAGGTCAGCGCCGAGTGGAAACCGCTTCTGTAAACGGGATCGAGGGCCATGTACTCGAGGATGTCGTTCATCCAGCCCATATTCCACTTGAAGTTGAAACCGAGGCCGCCGGCGCTGGTGGGCCAAGTAACCATGGGGTATGAGGTGCTTTCTTCCGCCATCATCAAGGTGTCGGGGTAGTACTGAAAGACCACTTCGTTCATTTTTTTTATAAAGGCGATGGCTTCGAGGTTTTCGTAGCCGCCGTATTTGTTTTTGAGCACTTTGCCGCTGAAGTTCAGGTACAGCATATACGCCACGGCGTCGACGCGTATGCCGTCTACGTGGTAGCGGTCGTGCCAGTAGAGGAGGTTCGAAATTAAAAACGACTGGACCTCCGGTTTGCCGTAGTCGAAGTTGGCCGTTCCCCAAGCGTCGTTTTCGGCGAGATCGGGGTTGCCGGACTCATAGGTGGGCGTGCCGTCGAATCGGTAGAGGCCGTGGGCGTCTTTACAAAAGTGCACGGGCACCCAGTCGAGGATGACGCCGATGTCGTTTTGGTGACAGACGTCGATGAGGTACATCAGGTCGTCCGGCGTGCCGAATCGGCTGGTGGGCGCATAATAGCCGGTGACTTGATACCCCCAGGAACCGTCGAAAGGATGCTCCATAATGGGCATGAGTTCAATATGTGTGTGGTGCATGGTCTTCACGTACGCCACGAGCTCTTTGGCGAGGTCTCGATAGCTGTACTGAGCGCCGTCGTGTTTTTGGCGCCACGACAGCAGGTTGACTTCGTAGATGCTCATGGGCCGATCGTAGGCGCTCTTTTTGGCGCGGCGCTTCATCCACTTTTGGTCGTGCCATATGTAGCCCTCTAGGTTGAAGTATTTGGATGCGGTGTGCGGGCGCTCCTCTGCGTGAAACGCATAGGGATCGGCTTTGTAGAGGACGTCGCCGCTCTGGGTGTGGATTTTGTATTTGTACGCGTCGAAAATCTGGACATTGGGAACGCAAATTTGGTAGATGCCGCTGCCCATAAGGCGCTGCATGGGGTAGCCGTCGTCTGACCAATCGTTAAACGCGCCGACGAGGGCGACGTGAGCGGCGTTTGGTGCGTAGACGGTAAAGCGCACGGCGTCGACGCCATACCGCTCGATGGGGTGGGCGCCGAAGAATTCGTAGCTTTTGTAAAACGTGCCCTCGTGAAAGAGGTGGACGTCGAAATCGCCTTCGTTTAAGTAAAAGTAACCTTTTTCGTAAATGTGTTCTTTTAGAGGCTCTTGGTTCATAGACGGCTCCTTTCAGTTACTGTAGAAGTTCGTAAAATTTTTGCGCGGCGATGGAGAGCGGTTTGCTTTTATTGGTTAAAACGCCGACGGTGATGCTCGGCACCTGTTCGTTCACCTCGATTTCTTTTACGCTGCCGGCTTCCAGTGCGGTTAGCGCGATGTTGCGCGACACGAACCCAATGCCCATGTCGGATTTTACCGACTCCAGGATGACCTCGAGGGACCCGAATTCAAAAGCGGGTGTCAGCGGAACGCCGTGTGCCTTGTAGTAAGTCTCGAGCACCGTCCGCGTGGTGGATTTTTGCTCGAGGCAGACGAGGGGGTGCTCGCTGATGGCTTCAAGGGATTGAGGCACTTCGGTGAGGTCAGTTCGAGACGCCGCACAGATAAAGGCGTTTTCAATTTCGGCTATGGGCAACATGTCGAGGCCGTCGTATTCAACCGTCGGGTTTACGTTGATGACAGCGATGTCGATTTCGCCGTTTTGGAGTAGGGCCACCGATCTCGGTGACGGCCGGTTGTTAATGGCGATTTTGACTTTGGGGTACAGCGCGTGGAACGCCTTGATTTTGGAGATTAAAAAATAGCGCGTAATCGTGTCGCTGGCACCGATAAACACCGTGCCTTCGTCGAGGGACTTGATGCTCCGTATGGAGTTCTCGGCGGACTTGATGAAGTTGAACGCCTTTTCAATGTGCTGGTAGAGAATTTCGCCCTCGTAGGTGAGCTTTACATGTCGCCCTTGTCTGGAGAAGAGGGCGACGCCAAGTTGCGTTTCGAGGGACTTAATCGCCTGGCTGACGGCAGATTGGGTGACGTGCAGCTCTATGGCCGCTTTGGAGAAGTTGAGCGCACGGGCACTGTAGTAGAATATTTTGTAGAGTTCAAAGTTAATGCTGGCATCGAGTGTTGCTTTGTCCATGGCGTTGGCGCCTCCTAATATAAAAATGGTCATACGTATTGCTATTCCTATTATACCAATTATTGAATCCCTTAAAACACCTATCTCGTTTTTGTTATCTAATTTTAAATTAGTGTGGCTAATAATAAACATTAATAATATTAATTTTATTAATCGTTATAAACGTGGTAAAATAAAGGCAACTATTAAGAAAATTGCCCTGGAGGAGAGACTTATGGTAACACGCGTACTTGTGGAAAAAAAAGCCGGATTCGATGTGGAGGCGAGAGGCCTTTTAAGCGATATCAGACAGACACTGAATCCATTAAATCTCGAAGATTTGCGCATTGTCAACTGCTACGATTTCGAAGGCATCGAGGCGTCTGACCTCGATACAGTCATCGGCACCGTGCTTTCAGAACCCAATGTGGACCACGTGCGCATGGGGGCATTTGAACCGGTAAAGGGTACGCGCTGCTTTAGAATGGCGCTTTTACCCGGTCAATACGACCAGCGTGCGGATTCTGCCATGCAGTGCATCCAGCTCGTCACACTAAAAGAGAAGCCGGCACTCCAAGTGTCGAAAATCGTCATTTTAGCCGGCGATTTGTCCGACGGCGACTTCGAGCGCATCCGCGATTACCTCATCAATCCCGTAGAGGCACACGCGTGCCCACTGGACATACCGAAGACAGTGCACATGGCGTTTGAAGCGCCAGAAGCAGTTGCAGAAGTCACGGGCTTTACAGAGATGACGCCGGAGGCGTTGGGAGCGTACCACGGGTCCATGGGCTTTGCTATGACCCTCGAAGACCTCGCCTTTGTACAGGGGTACTTCAAAGAAGACGAACAGCGCGACCCGACGGTAACAGAGCTCAAAGTGGTGGACACCTACTGGTCGGATCACTGCCGACACACCACGTTTATGAGCGCCATTGACGCCATTGACCTCGGCGGTTTTAAACCCGCATTAAAGGCTTACGAAGTGTACGAAGCCATGCGCAAAACGGTGTACCCCGACGGCAAGCGCCTCAAGACGCTTATGGACCTCGCCACCATCAATATGAAGTACCTGCGTCAAACCGGCGGCCTCGACGACCTCGACGTCTCCGATGAAATCAACGCGTGCAGCATCAGGGTGCCCGTGGATGTCGACGGCGTGGAACAGCCGTGGCTGCTTATGTTTAAAAACGAAACCCACAACCACCCGACGGAAATCGAGCCTTACGGTGGCGCGGCCACTTGTCTCGGCGGCGCCATTAGAGACCCGCTCTCAGGGAGAAGCTACGTGTACCAGAGCATGCGCGTCACAGGGGCGGCAAATCCGCTGATGCCTGTGGAAGAGACGCTACCGGGCAAACTGCCTCAAAAGGTCATTACCAAAAAAGCCGCAGCGGGCTTCAGTGCCTACGGCAACCAAATCGGTCTCGCAACGGGCCTCGTTTCAGAAGTGTACCACCCGGGCTTTATGGCCAAGCGCATGGAAGTGGGGGCGGTAATTGCCGCGGCACCTGCTGAAAACGTCGTGCGCAAGGCGCCGGAAGCCGGCGATGTGATTATTTTACTCGGCGGCAAAACCGGCCGAGATGGCGTCGGCGGTGCGACGGGCTCCAGCAAGGCACACGACGAAGACAGTATTATGACTTGCGGCGCGGAAGTCCAAAAGGGCAACCCGCCTGAAGAACGCAAAATACAGCGTCTGTTCCGTAAAAAAGAACTGACGACACTGATTAAGAAATGCAACGACTTCGGCGCCGGCGGCGTTTCAGTGGCTATTGGCGAACTGGCCGACAGCCTCGAAATCGACCTCGATGCCGTACCGAAAAAATACGAGGGACTCGACGGGACGGAAATCGCACTCTCTGAATCTCAAGAGCGCATGGCAGTCGTGGTAGCGGCGGCAGATGCGGCGCGCTTTATTGAAATGAGCGCCGAGGAAAATCTCGAAGCCACTGTGGTGGCACGGGTCACCGACACCGGTCGCCTCGTTATGAAATGGCGCGGGGCTAAAATCCTCGACATCAAGCGCGCGTTTCTCGACGAAAACGGCGTGCGTCAAACCGCCGAAGTCGCTGTTGAGGCACCGGTGGGCCCATCGTTTTTCCAAAAGCCGGCACAGCCGCTTGAAACGGCGCTGGCAGACCTCAACATCTGCTCTCAAAAAGGTTTGGTGGAGCGCTTTGACAACACCATCGGTTCCGCCACGGTGTTGATGCCTTTCGGCGGCGTCAACGAACAGACGCCAATCCAAACCATGGTGTCCAAGTTGCCGGTTTTAGGCGGTGAAACGGAGACGGTCTCCATGATGAGCTACGGGTACGACCCCGACCTCGCCAGCTGGTCGCCGTTCCACGGCGGTGCTTATGCCGTCGTCGACGCCATGGCGAAAATCGTGGCGACAGGTGGCGATTACAGAAAGGTGCGTCTGTCTCTTCAAGAGTACTTTGAGCGCCTCGGCAAAGACCCTGTCAAATGGGGCAAGCCGTTTTCGGCACTTCTCGGCGCGGCTTACGCGCAGTACGCTTTTGACACAGCGGCCATCGGCGGCAAAGATTCCATGTCCGGCACCTTTAAAGACTTAAACGTGCCGCCGACCCTCATTGCCTTTGCAGTGGGGCACGGCAAGGCACACGATGTGATTTCGCCGGAGTTCAAATCGCCACACGCGGCACTGTACCTGTTCAAAGCAGAGCGCGATGCCGACGATATGGTGGCTTTTGAAGCGCTGAAGAAGGGCTATGCGGCCATTCACAGCGGCATTATCGCCGGCGATATCGTCTCGGCGTACGCTGTGGGCAAGGGCGGCGTATTGACAAGTGTCTTTAAAATGGCGGCGGGCAACGACATCGGCGTACAGTTTGATGTCGCTGACGAAGCGCTCTTAATGGAAGAGGCTTACGGCAGCATTGTGTTTGAGATGAAAGCAGGGCACACATGTACCATAGAGGGGGCACAGCGCATCGGTAGAACGGTAGAGGAACCCGTTTTGGCGTTCTGTGGCAAGCGACACCCTTTAAGTGCGCTAAAAGAGATTTGGGAAGCGCCGCTCGAACCGATTTTACCAAGTGTACACGGCGAGAAAATCAGTGCGCGACAGCACGATTACTATAAAAAGAACACGGCGTTCCCAGCGGTAAAGACGGCAAAGCCAAAAGTATTTGTGCCGGTTTTCCCGGGGACGAACTGCGAATACGATACCCTTCGCGCCTTTGAAGACGCCGGGGCGGCAGTGACGCATTTTGTATTTAAAAATCAAAGCCAATCGGCCATTGAACACTCTCTTGAGGCCATGGCTGCGGAGATTAAAAACGCTCAAATGATTGCGCTTCCAGGCGGGTTCAGTGCAGGCGACGAACCCGAGGGCTCGGGCAAATTCATCGCATCGGTGCTCAGAAACCCTCAGATTGCCGAAGCGGTAATGGCGCTGCTCAAAGAGCGCGACGGTTTGATGCTGGGCATCTGCAACGGTTTTCAAGCGCTTGTAAAGGTGGGGTTACTCCCTTACGGCGAAATCCGACCACTTGACGAAAAGTCGCCGACGTTGACGTTTAACGCCATCAACCGCCATGTGGCGCGTATGGCCAAGGTGCGCGTGTCCTCTGTAATGTCGCCGTTTATGGCACATACTGAGGTGGGCAAAGTGTACCAGACGGCGTTCTCACACGGCGAGGGGCGCTTCTACGCATCGGAAGATATGATTCAAAAACTCAGTGCCGGCGGACAGATTGCGACACAGTACGTCGACGACCTCGAGCAGGTAGCCCTTTCCGCCACGCACAACATCAACGGCTCAGTAGATGCCATCGAAGGGATTACATCGCCTTGTGGCCGCATTTTCGGTAAAATGGGTCATGTGGAGCGCATGGGCAACCATCTGTACAAGAACATTGTCGGCGACAAGATGTTTGACATCTTTAAATCAGGTGTACACTACTTCAAATAGGAGGGGGCTTATATGAGAAAAGTGAGACGCATCGTGCCGCCTCAGGCCATTGGCATTATCGGCGCGGGGCAACTGGGAAAAATGTTGGCACAAGAGGCGAAGCAAATGGGGTATAAGGTGGTCGTTTTAGACCCCAAGCCCCACGCGCCGGCAGGACAAATATGCGACGAGCAGATTGTGGCGGAGTTTTCGGATTACGGCGCTGTAGAGCGCCTCGCCATGAAGACGCAGGTGCTCACCTACGAGTTTGAACACATCGACGCCGGTGTCCTCGAAAAAGTTGAGGCAATCGGTTACACCGTGTACCCGTCGTCTAAGACGCTGAAGTTGATTCAGAACAAGTACGAACAAAAGTGCATGCTGGAAGCGGCGGCCATTGCCACAAACACTTTTGAAGCCGTCGAAAGCGCCGAACAGCTCAAGGCGTTTTTCGAGGCACACGGCGGCAATGTGGTCATCAAGGCGTGTAAAGGCGGCTACGACGGCAAGGGCAACTGGTTTGTCACCGATGCGGCGGACATTGAGCCCCTTTATGAGAAAATCGGACATCTGCCGCTGTACGTCGAGGCATTTTTCAATTACACCAAAGAGATTTCCGTGATTTACGCCAGAGGTGACGCCGGGGTAAAGGTCTTTCCCATAGCGGAAAACACCCACGACGAGGGCATCCTCATTACCTCTAAAGTGCCGGCGGCCATAGACGCCGCGGTCAAGGCGCGCGCTGTGGCGCTGGCGGAAAAGGTGGCGGCGGCCATCGACGACTACGGCGTGTTTTGCGTGGAGATGTTTGTGGGCGAAGACGGTGACGTCGTGGTCAATGAAATTGCGCCGAGACCACACAACACGGGGCATTACACCATTGAAGGGTGCAACATCTCCCAGTACGGCCAACTTCTGCGCGTTATGACGGGCATGCCGCTCAGCGATGTGCGCCTTCTGTCCCCATGTGTGATGCACAACATTTTGGGAACGCCGGGAACTACGGGAACGTATTACGTCAAGGGCATTGAAAAGGCGTTGATGCACGACGACTGTTACTTGCACCTCTACGGCAAGCCGGAGACGGCGCCGAGAAAGAAAATGGGGCATGTAACGGTGCTCGACGCCGATGTGGAAACGGCACAACGGATAGCAAGACAAATTGTTTCGGATATAGAGTACATTAAAGCGTAAACGGTTTTAAGCAAGGAGGCTAAGAATGGATCAATCGATTAAACGCGTGGGCATTATTATGGGCAGTCAATCGGATTTGCCTGTGATGCAGGCCGCAGTGGATATTTTAAAGGCGCTGTCGGTGCCCTATGAACTCAAAGTGGTATCGGCGCACAGAACCCCTGAGCGCATGGTGGCGTATGCCAAAGAAGCGGCGGATAGGGGCATTGAAGTGATTATCGCCGGTGCCGGCGGCGCGGCACATCTGCCGGGGATGGTGGCGTCGTTAACGCCGCTGCCGGTTATCGGCGTCCCTGTAAAGCTGAAGGCCTTAGACGGTCTGGACTCTCTGCTTTCCATCGTTCAAATGCCAGGCGGCGTGCCCGTGGCCACTGTGGGCGTAAACAACGCTAAAAACGCAGGCCTGTTGGCGGCGCGCATCTTAGGCGTCAAATACGAAGCGGTTCAAAAGGCCATTGTAGAGATGACAGAGCGCGTTCGGGCGTCGGTGGTCTACGATTTAGAAGAATAGCAGCCCCCCTTTTGCCCGTGCTTTAAATCACTTTGCACAGACGATGCGTCGATGCCTTCGCGATTGAATGACGCCGCCATCTGTGTTACCATAGAGGAGAAGTCGATAAGACAGTAGGAGGCGATTATGAAGAAATGGCTTTACAGCGTCGTATGTGCGGCGACCATCGCCAGTATGACCGGTTGTTCACTCATCGGTACATTGGACTCTAAAGATGACAAACCCGTTGTCGCAGTGGCCATTGAAGATGGCGAAGACGCAGAACCCACGCCTGTGATTGTAAAAGAAGCGCGCAAAGTGATTGAAGGAGATTGGGGCTATCTCGAACTCGTAGAAACGAAGGACCCGTGGCTTTACGTCACCGATATAAACATGTTTGAAGAGTTTGGCGACGTCAATGAAGGCGGCGCTGTGTACAAACCGAGCGAACAGCTGATTGCCTTTGGCATCACCCGTTCAGACGGTACGCAGACAGGCACTGTCGAAGGGCCTTATGTGTATGCGGAAATGGACATCGCTTCAGGCGAAGTGACAGTTAAGGAGTTCAAGGCAGCTACCGGCGGTGCCCCCATCGAACTGGATGACGCGCGATTGGCGGAAATCTGTACGGTTTTTTTAGAAATTTTTAAAGACAATTTGTAAAACAGCGGTGAAAATCGACATAAAAAAAGCTTTGGACAACTGTCCAAAGCTTTTGCTGTTTTATTTAGACCGAAACGGTGCGTTAGAGCTGTAAACGCATGATTTCGCTGTATGCGCCCAGCACTTTGTTGGTGACTTCGACGGCGAGGTTAAGGGTCAAATCGGCCTTTAATCCGGCGATTTTGACGTCGTGAATGCTGTCGATTTCACCGAGCATAAACTGGTCGCCGATGATTTCAGAGGCCTTTTGAGCGCTGTTGACCTCGTTGAGTGCGTTCACGAGCAGCTCCGAAAAATCCACGCTGGATTTTTGAAGCGTCTTCTGTGTATCGGCTATTTTATTTTGGACGCCAATGGCGTTCGCAGCTATGGGATTAATCGTCATAAGTCATCTCCTACTTGCTGATGTTAAAGACGGTTTTAAGGCGGTTGTACTGGCCGTTGACGCGGTCGATCATGGCGTTGTAGTAAAGGGTGTTCTTTGCCATTTCCGCATTTTCAACATCGACGTCGACGTTGTTGTCGTCAGCTCTGTAGCTGCTGTCACCGACGTTTTCCACACGCGGCACATTGGGGAAATTAGGGTCCATGTGCATCGAATGCGTCCGAGTCATCGGCACCGTTTGCGCTTTGCCCAGTTCGGCGCGCAGGGCGTCTTCAAAACTCACCGTTTGGCGTTTGTAGCCCGGCGTATTGACGTTGGCGATGTTGTTGGCAATGGTGGTTTGCTTCATCCAAGCGCCGTCCAGTGCCTTGTTGATGATGTTGATTTTATTAAAAGTTTTTCCTAACATGAATAGCCTCCTCGCGGTGGCGCTTGACGCGCTACGGGCACGCAAAACGCTTAACGTATAGGGTATCGGCAAAACGCCTGCGATACTTTAGTCCATCAGCTCGATTTTGGCGTTTTTCTTTCGAAGCCATTTGACGAGGCATAAAACGCCGGTGAAAATCAACGCTGTGGCGGCGACGCCGATGACGATGCCCTTGAGGAATGCGGCGAGGTTCGACTCCAAAGTCTCGCCGCCGCAGCAAGCGATGGTCTCTGTGGCGTCTTCGCTGGCGTCGAGTACGATGTCATCTATGTGAGCGGCTTGTTCAGGCGAACTGCTGTGTATGGACTTGTTGTGGTTCACCGGGTTGATGTCGAAAAAGCTGAAGCGAAAATGGTTGTGAACCGGGTTGTCGTTGTTAGAGAACCAGCTTTTCTTGGTTTGGACTTTAGACTGTCTGCTAAACGGAAAAAACATAGGCGCGCTCCTTTAAAAAATTTATTTGTGTTTATTATACCACTAATCGCCGAAATTTAAACCCCCTTGGCAGTTTTAAGACAGGTGACTATACTTGAGAAAAGACAAAAAAATTTGCAATTTTGCGAAAGTGTGATAAAATGCATAAATGTATTTAAAAAGTCCTCTCGCACACTAAGAAATAGCAAAAATGGTATTGCGAGGGAAACTATTAAACTCGGAAGGGTTGCCTTCCAAAAAACTAAGGAGGATTTATGAAGTTAAAACTTTTGTTTTTGACTTTGGTCGCTGCCGTATGTCTTTTAGGCGTAGGCTTTGCTCAAGATTACGATGTAATCGTGAGTTACAACGACCAACTCATCAAAAATGAACAGACCGTTTTAGATAGGGACGGTACTTTGTATGTTCAATTTTTCGATTGGGTAGAGCGCTTTGATCTAGAGATGGAGTGGCTCGAATATTCTAAGTACGCAGTGCTTAGTCATGATGAAGATGTCTATGTTTTCCGTTCAGAATCGGATAAAATCACAGTGAACAACGAACACGAATACTTGAAGTATTCAACTTTTACTAAAGACGGCAAGCTCTACGTCCCACTGTATTACATTGCAGATCTCATGGGGACGTCCTACACGTACGACGAGACGTTACACCGTTTAAAACTCACAACACCTGTACCGGTTGTTGAACCGGACGAAGTCATTCAAGCTGTTTCGTATACGGAAAAAGACCTCTTGTGGCTGGCGCGCATTGTCGATGTCGAAGCCAACGGCGCCTCTGTAAACAAGAAGACGGCTGTGGCCAATGTGGTGCTCAACCGCGTGAAGTCTCCAAAGTTCGCCAACAGTATTTACGGCGTTATCTTTGAGAGTGGACAATTCCCGCCGGCGCATCGCGCAGGCTTTACGACACGCGTACCGAAGGCGTCGAGTTTTGTTGCGGCTGAACGCGCACTCATGGGCGTGGAAGTAGCGAAGGACTGTCTTTATTTTAATTACAGACCTCATACGTGGATCGATTCCAGCAAGTTTTACAAAGTCATTGAAGGCGATTACTTCTACAGATAAGATAAGGTCTTTTGCCTTTTGATGTTTAACAATTGAAAATTGAAAGCTAATCAGAAAGCTAATCAAAAAATCACGCGCCAAACGGCGCGTGATTTTTGCGTTCCAAGGGGGACGGTTCTTTTGTGCCGGAAAACCCTTGGTTTTTCCATTTTTAAAGCTTATAAAAGCTTACTTTTTCATGAAATAGTGCACAAAGTGCTTATATCGTTTCATTTGCGTCTGTATCCCCTGTTGACGCAATGGTGCGGTCTTGGGACTCAAACGGAGCATCTAAACGCTGTAGCCCCTCCGAAGTGGCCTCAGCCACGTGTTCGATGACTTCAAACGTCAAGGTGACCTTAAAGAGGTCGCCGTCGATGTCGAGCTGGAAGTCGCCGCCGCACGCCCGAGTGAAGCTTTCAGCGATGGAAAGGCCTAGGCCGGAGCCTTCGGAGCCGCGTGAGGTGTCCCCTCTGGCAAAGCGTCTGAGGATGGCTTCCGGGGTGACGGTTATCGGGGCTTCTGAGATGTTTTTAAACTGAATGCGGGCGCTTGTGTCGACGGTTTCGAGGGTGATGAAGACGCGGGTGCCGCGCAGGGTGTATTTGAGGATGTTTTCCAGCAGGTTTTGGAAGACTCTGTGGAGTTTGGCGCCGTCGCTGTAGACCCACACGGGGGCGTCGTTGTCGCTGGTGATGATTTTGAGTTCTGAGCGTTCGATTTCTTCTTGCATGTTGCCCAAAGACTGTCTCAGCAATTTGTTGAGGTCGATGGGGGTTCGCTGAATGTCCAGGTTGCCGCTGGTGCTTTTGGACAGGTCGAAGAGGTCGGAGACGATGCTTTTAAGCTGTGCCGATTTGCCTTCGAGGACGTCGACGTATTCTGCCGCAGTGCTTTCAAGTGGTTCTTTTTTGAGCAGATCCACATAGGAGATGATGCTCGTCAGCGGTGTCTTGAGGTCGTGTGACATGTTGGTGACGAGGTCGATTTTCATGCGCTCGCTTTTGAGGCGTTCTTCTACAGCGGCTTCTAGTGCCTCGTCTGCACCGGACAGCACCCGGTAGTTCCCCCGGATTAAGAAGTAAATGAGGACGCTTTCGGCGAGGAGCGGCAACGACAGAAAGAGTACGCTGCTGTAGTTGACCAGCAATAGAAAAAAGGCGAGGACGCATAAAAAGCTGCCGACGATAAAGACGATGGCGCGCCAGAGAATGTTTTCCGTCAGGGTTTTGCTGCTGCCCATACCCGCTTTGACAATGGCGTTGAGCACGTAGGCGATGCCTGCGAGAAGTGTGAACAACAAGGTGCCTTTAAAAAACGTTCGGCATTTTATTTTGCGCACGAGAGCCAGGAGACAAGTTCCCACAACGGTTGCAACAGCAGCGGTAAACGCGTAGAACAGGACGTTGACAACCGTCGTAGTATCGGCGCCATAGCGCGGTATAAAGCTGTTGGCATAGACACCCCATAAGCAAATCGCACCGCCGCCGGCGAGCAACAACAGCTCTGTATACGCCCGGTCCAAGGTGAGCTGCCGCGCAGGGGTTCTGTAAAACAGCACGGCCACGAGCGCAAAGATGGCCACCGCGAGCCCAATTAAGCAATAGATGTTTACGTTAAACGCCGTTCGGTTCTTCTCCCACACAGTGGCTTCCCGATTGAAGGCGCTCTTCGGAATAAAGAGGTCAAATTCCTGTGACGGTTCGCTGGGCACATCGAAAAAGTGCTCCAACTTTGGCGTATAGGGGGTCGTTTTTAAGACGCCGTTGCGATAGGTGACTCGGACCCCTTCCTTCCGATTGAGGCCAAAGAGATCGACGACTTCGCTGTTGCCGTCGCTTTCGCCCAACGCTTTGTAAATGTAATTGGCGGTATCCACATAGTAAGCCCATGTGTCGTAATAGTTGCTTTCGTCTAAATAGTTTCCGGTTTTAGACACTTCGAGGAGTTTGACCCCGGTGTGCGCCACACCCACTACCAGAGCGACGACGAGGACAAACAAGAGCGCGTTTATCCCCGTTTTTTTGTTAGAGTTTTTCAATTTTGTATCCAATGCCCCACACCACCTTTAAGTATTTTGGCTCTTTGGGATTGATTTCGATTTTTTCTCGAATCCGCCTAATGTGTACCATTACGGTGTTTTCGACGCCGTGAGCCGCCATGCCCCACACGCTGTCGTAGATGCGCTCTGCTGAGAAGACGATGTTCGGATGCGACATCAACAGGTGCATGATGTTGTACTCCGTCTGTGTCAAGTGCACGGCGTCGCCATCGACATAGAGTTGCTTTTCCCCTGTGTTCAGCGACAGGCCCCCAACAGTGAGGGCGTCTTGCCGTGCGGTCTTCGTGACATCGCCGAGGTCGGTGTAGCGCCTCAGATGACTTTTGACGCGCGCTGCGAGCTCTTGCGGGTTGTACGGCTTTGTGACGTAGTCGTCTGCACCGATGGACAGGCCGAGTACTTTGTCGCTCTCTTCGGACTTTGCCGACAGCAGGATGACGGGGATGTTTTGCTTTTCCCTGAGTTTCATCAGCGTCGACAGGCCGTCCAGCGTCGGCATCATAATGTCGAGAATCATCAAGTGCATGTGACGGCTTTCAACGATCTTCAGTGCATCGAGGCCGTTGTGCGCGGTAAAGACGACGTGTCCCTCTTTTTGAAGGAGCCTTTTTATGGCGTTGGCGATGGCGATATCGTCGTCCACGACCAATATTTTCGAGTTGTTCATGTAATCCCTCCCAAATGCATATCTATAGTGTACTATTAGTATCTTACAACAAAATAGCCATGTTTCTTACAATTTTCTTAAGGGGGACGGTTCTTTTGTGCCGAAATTCTATAAAATTTACCATTTGTTCCATATTAAAATGGCGCTTTGACTGGTTTTCAGCGATTTGTGGTGACGGGCGTCGGTGAGAGATGCTTCATTTTGAGCTAGAGGATTTGGCAAGTGATGTAAACCCCGCCTCTTGTGTGCGACGGAAGTGGAACCACTGCAATTCTTGAAATAGCGTTTGACAATTATGGAAAAATATATGGTTTTGTGGCACAAAAGAACCGTCCCCCTTGACACGCTATAAAATTCAGTATACGATACAATCGATAATGATTCTCATTAAATTAAAGGAGGTTATCAATGGCGATAACACAAACAGTTGAAGGCATCTACAAGCTCTCTACCTCGATACGGGATATTTTATTTGAAGGGCTTTGGGAAATCCCCAATGGTGTCACTTTAAACTCTTATGTTGTAAAAGGCGAGCGAACGGCAATTGTCGACGGTTTCTGCGGTTGGGAGGGGGTACCTGAGACGTTTTTTACCATGCTTGATGAGATGCAGGTGCCTCTCGAGTCTATCGACTACATCATCATCAATCATATGGAGCCCGACCATTCGGGGTGGATTGAGGAGATTAGGGCACTTAAAGACGATGTGGTCGTGGTGTGCTCTAAGGCTTCTGAAAGACTACTCAAAGCCTTTTACAATTACGAAGGCCCCATTCGCGTCGTGAGAGACGGGGACACACTTGACTTAGGCGGTGGGCGCTGTCTTGAGTTTTACAGCATTCCCAATGTCCATTGGCCCGATGCCATTGTGACGCTGGACAAGCTGTCGGGAACGCTGTTTTCTTGCGATGCCTTCGGGTCGTTTGGAACGTTTGACGGAAAGGATTACGATGATCAACTGGCGGCGCAGGATTACCCAGTGCTTGAAAAGGAAACCATGCGCTATTACGCCAACATCATTGCAACGTTCTCAAACTTTGTCTTAAAGGCGCTCGACAAGCTTAAAAGCCTAGAGATACGCGCTGTGGCCCCTGGACACGGCATCGTCTGGCGCCAGTCCCCTGAAACTGTCGTCGACATGTACCGCCGCATTGCCGGATACAGTTCAGGGGAGGCTAAGCCCAAGGTGGCGGTGCTTTGGGGATCTATGTACGGCATGACTGAAAGAGGGCTTAAAGCGGTTTTAAAAGGTCTCGATGAAGCCGGTGCTGAATACGAAGTGCTGAATGTCGCTGAAGCTTCATTGGGATCAATTTTGGCGTCAGTCTGGGATGCCAGCGGGATTGTGCTTGCGATGCCGACATATGAGAACAAAATGTTTCCAACGATGGCGGCGGTGCTCGACGAACTCGGGAAGAAACGGGTTCAAAACCGGCAAGCCTTTCGCATCGGTTCGTTTGGGTGGAGCGGCGGAGCAGAAAAGGAACTGGCCGCTATTATGGAACGTCACGCGATGAACTGGACATTTTTGCCGAGCGTGGAGTTTTGCGGTGCGCCGAGTACGGAGGATTTAGAGGCGATTGAGGCGCGTGTAAAAGAGCTTTGGGGGACGGTTCTTTTGTGCTCGAATCCACTAAAAACTGGATAAAAAGCTAGGCGAGAAAACAGCCGCACGACCAAGTGGTGACAACATCTCGAGTACAAGACTCGCGATGTGAACTGTCCCGCGGAAGCCGTGCGGCTGTTGTTTGTCCTGTGGATGGCGCCAAGGTGGCCGAGAGGCGACAATCTTACCCTTTACCCATAGGGCCATCAATCGCGTTAAATAAGGTGTTTGCAGGCCTTGGCGCCTTGTAAAGTCGCAAACACCACTATGGAATAAATGGTAAAATTTATAGAAATCGAGCACAAAAGAACCGTCCCCCTTGGTAACATACATTACATACTGCGAGAACGATAATTGGTATCATATACTTACAAACCACACACCCCCATCGCACAGCAGTGCCATTTAAAAAGGAGGCCCCATGTCCTACGAAAAAATGAACGCCCGTCTTCAACTGGACGCGCAAAAAATAGACACCCTTATCGACATCAAAGTCGCTTACCTCGACGGCAAACTGAGCCGTGAACAGGCGCAACAACGCATCAAACAGACCCTAGACTACATCACGCCGCAAGAGTTTGCCCTCGTCGAGCAAGCCCTTCAGCAACACGGCGTCACCGACGAAACCCTCAAAGCCCGTGTGGACGACCTCTTTGCGTTGTTCGACACCATTCGTGTCGCCGACAAACAGGTCGTCGAAGAGGGACACCCCGTCGACACCTACCTCAAAGAAGTCGCCGCCATTCGCGAACTGCTCGCCGCCATGCGCAAACAGGCGCTGCAAAAATACATTCACAACCCGTGGCTCGAACTCTACGATAAATTGGAAGCAATCAAAGTCCACTTTGCACGGAAACAAAATCAACTGTATCCCGAACTTGAAAAAGCGGGCTTCGACAAACCGTCCAAAGTCATGTGGTCGCTTGAAAATGACATTAGAGACAGCATCAGACAGGGCAGAGCGCTGCTGGAATCCCAATCGGAAGAGGCCTTCATGCGGCATCAGCAGACCCTCATCGCCCTCGTAGAAGACATGATGGTCAAGGAAGAGGAAATTCTCTACCCCACGGCGTTGTCGTTGGTATCGGAAGCGGCTTTTGAACAGATGAAAGCAGGCGACGCAGAAATCGGATTTTGTCTCATTGACCCGCCGGCCTATGCGAAAGCGGCTCCGGCGAACAGCGGCAGCGGCATCCCGACATCGCATGAATCCGGCGGCAAGCTGAACGTCCGCCAAGGGGCACTCACCCTCGAGCAAATCAACCTCATCTACCGCCACCTCAAAGTCGACCTGTCGTATGTCGACGAAAACGAAATCGTCCAGTTTTACAGCGACACCAAGCACCGCGTCTTCCCAAGGAGCCCCGGCGTCATCGGCCGCGACGTGAAAAATTGCCACCCGAGCGAAAGCGTTGACACCGTCAAAGCCATTATAGAGGCCTTTAAAGCGGGCACTCAAGACGAAGCTGAGTTTTGGCTTGAAATCGGCGGTCGCTTTGTCTACATCGTCTACACCGCCGTCCGCGATGACCAAGGCACCTTCCGCGGCGTGTTGGAAATGATGCAGGACGCCACGCACATCCGGTCTCTCGAAGGCAGCCGCCGCCTGCTCTCTTGGGCCGATTCAGAGGATCAATCAGAAGCAGGTGGGGCGACAGAACCGCCGGCGAACGCACTGGGGATTACTAGAGACACTGTCATTGGCGATCTCGTCAAAGCACATCCTCAGGTGAAAGCGTTCTTGCTTAGCCAGTCGCCGAAGTTCGAGAAATTAAACAACCCGCTGTTGTTCAAGACCATGTCGTCCATAGCGACGCTGGACATGATCGCCCGTCGCGGAGACTTAAATGTCGACGAGCTCATCGACAGCCTGGTTAAATTCTTGGGGGACGGTTCTTTTGTGCAGCAAAACACTAAAAATTGACAATTCGAGGAACGGCAAACTGCCGCAGATACTGACGTGAGAGCAAATGTCTTTGCTAATTGCCACAGTGTATCTGCGGCAGTTTCACATGGTGAAAAGCGTTTGCTCACACTCGGTGTGGTGTGCCGGAAGCGTATTAAATGTTGTCCTACGTATCTTTAGAAGTGTTGAAAAATCAATGGCAGGAAGCAAACGCATCTCAAATTGCGGGTGGAAAATATGGTAAAATATATAGGATTCGAGCACAAAAGAACCGTCCCCCCTTGACAGTTTCACACAGGTCGTGTAAAATAAAAACAGAACATACGTTCTGTAAAGGAGGCGACTGTTGTGGAGACATTAGACAAACTGAAGATATTGGCAGATGCGGCGAAATACGATGTGTCGTGTTCGTCCAGCGGCAGCAGCCGCATGGCGAAAAAAGGCGCCCTCGGCAACACCGCCTTGCCCGGTATTTGTCACAGTTGGGCAGATGACGGCAGGTGTGTGTCGCTGTTTAAAATACTGATGACAAATCAATGTATTTACGACTGTGCCTATTGTCAAAACCGCGCCAGTAACAACGATATCCAGCGCGCCGCCTTTACAGTGGACGAAATTGTCGCCTTGACCATACAGTTTTACAGGCGCAACTATATAGAGGGCCTGTTTCTTAGTTCTGGCATCATCAAAGACGCCAATCACACCATGTCGTTGCTGCTTCAAGTGGTGAAGCGCCTTAGAGAGCGAGAAAATTTCAACGGCTACATACACCTGAAAGGCATTCCGGGCGCCGATCGAGGACTCATTGAACAAGCGGGGCGATATGTGGACAGACTGAGCATCAACATCGAATTGCCCACCAGCAAAAGCATCCGATTGCTCGCACCGGAGAAAAAGCGCCAAGATATGGTGGCGCCGATGCAGTTTATAAAAGAAAAGAGCCAACTGGCGGCTCTGGAACGAAAGCGCTATAAAAATGCACCTATGTTCGTACCGGCGGGACAGACGACTCAGCTGATTGTGGGCGCTAGCAGGGAGGCCGACTACCACATCATAAAAATCGCCGAGGCCTTTTACCAGCGGGTCGATCTAAAGCGCGTTTATTACTCGGCGTACATGCCCGTGGGCAATTTACCGGCTGTTGTCGAAGACACCGCGCTGTCCCTTAGACGGGAACACCGCATCTACCAAGCGGATTGGCTGATGCGGTTTTACGGCTTTAAAGCCGATGAGATTTTAAATGCGCAGCGGCCGAACCTCGACATGGAAATCGACCCCAAATGTCAATGGGCCCTAGCCAACATGCAGTATTTCCCGATAGAAGTTATGCGCGCTCCGTTGCATGTGCTGTTAAGGGTGCCGGGCATCGGGAATATCAGCGCAAGACGCATTATCGGCGCCCGAAAATTCGGCAGGCTCTCGGAAGAAGCCCTGAAAAAACTCGGTGTGGTAATGAAGCGGGCTCAATACTTTATTACCATTGGCGGGTGCTCAGTCAATACGCTGGACATGAACCCGTTTACACTGAAGCCCCTTTTGACAGACGGCGTCAAGCCGCAACTGTCCATGTTTGAAAAGTACCCGACGCTGTTCAGCTAACGGCATTGCAGAGAGGAGGCAACATGCGTCATTATCTATACGACGGCTCCTTTGAAGGGGCGATGACCGGGGTGTACAAAATGTTCCACGACCGCGTGGACGAAGACAGTGCAACACTTCAAACGGAGGCTGCCGAGCAGATGGCGTTGTTCGATACCTTTGAAGTTGTGACAACCGATTTTGAGAGGGCCGAACGGGTGACGAAGTGGATGGGGGAAACGTTTGAAGCCGAGGGGATTCGGCGGGTGGCCACGGCGTACCTTTCCGATGCCCCCGATTACGGTACTCGGCTGTTTCGCGCGTTAAAGGCAGGCCATAAAATGAAGCGCAAAGACGCTTTGATGAATCTGGCGGACCCTGCGGTTATGGCGCTCTACGACCTGTACCGCAAAGTGGTGCGCGCAGAGCATCTGATGGTGGGTCTGTTGCGATTTAAAGAACTTGAAAACGGCACCTTTTACGCGTATTTTGAACCGCCTTACAATTTGCTGCCGCTCTTGATGCCGCATTTTGAACAGCGCCTTGGCGATCAGACGTGGGTGATTCACGATGGCCTTAGAGGACAGGCGGCGTTTTACGACGGGACGCACAGCTTTCTCAACGCCCTAGAACCCATGGACGATGTGGCGTTTTCAAAACAAGAAGCGATGTTTCAAGAGTTGTGGCAGGGGTATTTTAAACATATTGCCATTAAAGAGCGGCTCAATCCCAAATGTCAGCGCAACTTTATGCCGAAGAAATATTGGAAATTTCTCGTTGAAAAGCCGGGGGAGGCGCATCGAAAGAAAGGGGTACACCTATGAAAGCACGTATTGATTTGATTACGATTTGGACAGAAGCATTGGCGCCGATGAAGGCGTTTTATAAAGACGTCTTGGGGTTTGAAGTGAAGTTGTCGCTGGACAGTTATGTCGAGTTTCAGAACGAAGGGGTGCGTTTTGCCATTTGTGAACGGCAGGTGATGCACGGGTTTTCCGATGCGTTTAAGTCCTCGAAAACCGGTCAAGCCTTTGAACTCGCTTTTCCATGTGCGTCGCCACAGGCGGTGGACGAAAGCTACAACCGTCTCATTGAAAAAGGCGCTCAAGGGGTACACCCACCGGCAGATATGCCGTGGGGACAGCGGACGGCGCTGTTTAAAGATCCCGACGGCAACGTACACGAGATTTTTTCGGAACTGTCGTAAAGCGGCCGTTGTAGGCGGTCTTTGTCTATAGAACTGTACTTGTAAAGCGCTCGCTCTAGAGCGCTTTTTATTTTAGCAACAAGATTTGAGCCAAAAGGCTTACCGCGACTGTTCAACGCGGAAAGCCATTAGCGAAAAGCGGTTCGTGATGCCGAAGGTATCACAATGTTGTTTGACAACAAGATTTGAGCCAAAAAGCTTACCGCGACTGTTCAACGCGGAAAGCCGTTAGCGAAAAGCGGTTCGTGATGCCGAAGGTATCACAATGTTGTTTGACAACAAGATTTGAGCCAAAAAGCTTACCGCGACTGTTCAACGCGGAAAGCCGTTAGCGAAAAGCGGTTCGTGATGCCGAAGGTATCACAATGTTGTTTGACAACAAGATTTGAGCCAAAAGGCTTACCGCGACTGTTCAACGCGGAAAGCCGTCAGCGAAAAGCGGTTCGTGATGCCGAAGGTATCACGAATGTTGTCGTTTCAGAGGGAGACTTGCGGGCATAAATAGAACAAGTCGATTGAATGTGGAGGTGTGCAATGGGTATGACGCTGTGGATGAGTTTTTGGTTGTTTTTAAACGTATTGTTGTTGACGGTACTCGTACCAGGTGGGCCAATAGAAAACCGCGACTTTTCGGCAATGAAGGGCGCGGCATTTTGGGGCTTTAACGTCTTTTTAATCGCGATTGGCCTCGGTGCCTTTGTGGGCAGTTACGCGCTCTTGGTAGGTGCCCAGTGGGCGGTCTTGCTCGGTCAAGTGCTGTCGGTACTCTTTGCAGGGGTCTATCTAATCGACCTGGCCGGTATTTTCCCCAAATCGCCGACGCCGATGTCGAAAAGTCTCCTGTTTTTTGAAATTATCAACAGCTGTGTAGCTGTATATACGTTTATTTTGTTGACGGCGTTGGGGTAGTGGGTGACTCGTATTTATTTTCAAAACGTTACACGCACAAGGCCCCTTATACATTACGGTGCTTTAAAGGAGGTTTAGAAGGCTTATGTTACAACAAGCTGTCGCGTTTCTATTTTTACTATTTTTGGTGACGTATCTATTCAAATTGTGGTTTGATTTGGTTGAGTTTGTTCGGCGCAAAGTGGTTTCTTTTTTTAAAGACTAGTATACGGTCTCGTTGAGAGTGAATTAAAAATGCCAGATAGGCTGTATCCGTGCAAGACAAACTATCGACGACAATGCGGGACATTGTCGAGAGATTTTAACGCTACAATGATACAGAGTAGATGAGCAGTTTTTTTATTGTGAACGCTACAGGACACTAGCAGTGTCCACTGAGACAAAGCCCTATCTCTCGGCACCCAAACGCATCTGTTTTAAAGGACAAAAAAGAAGCCATCAAGTGGCTTCTTTTGCTGTGTTAGGGGCCTACGCGTGTACGGTGAGCGCATTTTCAGAGACATCTATGTGAATGGTTTGACCTTCGATTAGTGTGCCTTTGATAATGGCTTTGGCTAGAATCGTTTCAACGGTATTTTGGATATAACGTTTGAGCGGACGCGCACCGTAGTGGACGTCGTAGGCGCTTTCTATGATAAAGTCGATGGCGGCATCGCTGATGACCACACCATCGAAGCGGTCCTTGAGTCGCGTCTCGAGGTCCTTAATCATCAACGCGACGATGTCTCGGATGACGTGTTTGTCGAGTGGTTTGAAGACGATGGTGTCGTCGAGACGGTTGAGAAATTCGGGTCTGAATGTGGCGCGCATCAAGGCGCGGAGTTGTTCTTCGACGCCGGTGTCTATCGGCTGATTTTCGTTAAGTGCGTTTAGGAGGATGTCTGAGCCGATGTTGGACGTCATAATGATAATGGTGTTTTTGAAGTCGACGGTTCGACCTTTGGAATCTGTGATGCGGCCGTCGTCGAGAACTTGCAACAGGACGTTGAACACGTCGTGGTGGGCCTTTTCGATTTCGTCGAATAAGATGACGCTGTACGGCTTGCGGCGCACGGCTTCAGTGAGCTGACCGCCTTCTTCATAGCCGACGTATCCCGGAGGGGCACCGATCATGCGGGCCACGGCGTGTTTTTCCATGTACTCGCTCATGTCGATTCGGATCATGGCGTCTTCGCTGTCAAATAGGGCTTTTGAGAGCGTTTTGGCGAGTTCGGTTTTGCCGACACCTGTTGGCCCGAGGAAGACAAAGGAGCCGATGGGTTTGCCTGCATCTTTGACACCTGCTCTCGAACGGAGAATGGCTTCGGTGACTTTTCGCACCGCTTCGTCTTGACCCTTGACGCGTTGGGCCAGTGTCGCTTCCAGTTGCAAGAGTTTTTCCCGTTCGGTTTCAATGAGCTTTTCAAGTGGGATGCCCGTCCATTTGGAGACAATAGCGCCGATTTCTTCGGCGGTGACTTCTTCTCGGATGAGAGACTCTGTCTTTTCCTCAGCTTGAATGGCCACTTTCAGTGCTTCAATTTCCTTTTCCAGTTCAGGCAATCGACCGTACTGGAGTTTGGCGGCCTTTTCGAGGTCGTAGGCGCGCTGTGCCACTAAGATGTCGTTTTGCACTTGATCCAGTTCTGACTTCAGCGCGTTTAAGCGCTCGATTTTGTCTTTTTCCATCTGCCAGAGCGCTTTTTTGCTGTTGAACTGCTCTTTGAGATCGGAGAGTTCTTTGCGTACGTGGGTGAGGCGTTCCTTGCCGTGGCGGTCTTTTTCATCTTTGAGAGCTGCCTCTTCGATTTCCAAGGTGATAATCTTTCTGGAGATGTCGTCGAGTTCCGTCGGCATGGACTCCATTTCCGTCTTGACCAGTGAGCAGGCTTCATCGACGAGGTCGATGGCCTTGTCCGGTAGGAAACGGTCTTGAATGTAGCGGTCGGAGAGCACTGCCGCTTGAATCAGCGCTTTGTCGTGGATGGTGACTTTGTGGTAGAGCTCGTAGCGCTCTTTTAACCCGCGGAGAATGGTGATGGTACTTTCCACAGAAGGTTCCACTACGAGAACGGGCTGGAAGCGCCTTTCGAGGGCGTTGTCCTTTTCGATATAGCGCTTGTACTCGTTGAGCGTGGTGGCGCCGATACAGTTGAGTTCGCCTCTGGCGAGAAGTGGTTTCAGCATATTGCCCGCGTCCATGGCGCCGTCGGCTTTGCCTGCCCCGACGATGGTGTGCAGTTCGTCGATAAACAGGATGATTTGACCGTCGCTGTCCTTCACCTCGTCGAGTACCGCTTTCAGACGCTCTTCAAATTCGCCTCGGAACTTGGCCCCTGCAATCAATGCACCCATGTCCAACGAGAAAATGCGCTTGTCTTTTAGACTGACGGGGACGTCGCCTCTGACGATGCGGTGGGCAATCCCTTCCACAATGGCGGTTTTACCGACGCCGGCCTCGCCGATGAGCACGGGGTTGTTCTTGTTTTTGCGCGATAGAATCCGGATGGCGCGTCTGATTTCCTCATCGCGTCCAATAACCGGGTCGAGTTTGTTGGCCTTTGCCAGCGCCACCAAGTCTGCGCCGTATTTGGAGAGGGCGTCAAATGTGCCCTCGGGGTTGTCGTTTTGGATGGTTTTGTCGCCGCGGATGGCTTGAATCGCCGTGAGAACCGCTTCTTTTTCAAGGCCAAAATCGCGAATGAGTTTTTGAATGTCGCTGCCTTTTGCACTGAACAAGCCCAAAAGCAAGTGCTCTGTGCTGACGTAGTGGTCCTTCATTTTATCGGCGGTGTCTTCTGCCTTCATTAAAACCCGCTGTGCGTCGTTTGAAAGGTAGAGGTTGACATTGCCGGTGACTTTTTGTTTTTCACCAATGGTTCTCGACAGCGCGTCTTTTAACCGGTCGATGTCAATGTCCAGCGATTTTAAAATGCGTGGGACAAACGCCTCTGTGTTGTCCACAAGCGCAGAGAACAAATGCGCCGGCTCGATGCTGGGGTTCTGGTAGTCGTCTGCGATGAGCTGTGCGCGATTCAGTGTCTTTAGGGTTTCCTGAGTCATTTTATTTTGATCTAACATCGTATCACACTCCTTTTATCAGCACTCTACATTAACGAGTGCTAAGTTGTTCTAGTTGTATGATACCATGTGTGGCGCAAAAATCCATTAAGAAAGTGTGAACAATTTTGAAACGTTCTAGACGTGTCAAAGTGGGTGTGCGGAAAAGTGTTTTGAGGATGCTGTAAACAGTTTTCTTCTTATATATAGGGCCCCGTTTTTATAGGCATCTTCGTTTCAAAAAATGTAAAAGACGCCGCGGCTTAGTGGCGTGTTCATAAGGGTACTTTTTGAGCCTACTAATGAATGGTGACTCATCTGAAGCAGTGTTATAAACTTCAAGCATATAGCTTCAATACAATGTTCCTTTTTATTATGCTTGGTTGAAAGGAAAGCCCGATTAATTCTGTGTTTGAACAAAATGCCCTCAACAGTACCTACTCGCTTTTTACCCAGTTAATCTCACAAGCAAACATTCCTTCTTCTACTGGCTTTACAGAAAAAGTATGTGTTCTCCCACTTCGTTCGCCGATTTCAAGATGAACAGTGTACATTTCACTCAAAATCGACCTATAAGAGCCTTTTTATAGGCAACAGCATATTTACTCTAGTTTTAGCTTTTTTCGTGGTATTTAGCAAAAGTGAAGTCCTCTTGGAGATGTTAGGATGGTTTCCACTTAGGTTTAACAATTTCAAATCATTCCTTTCATGGATTGCCATGAGATACATGGCAGCTATTCAATTCATTCAAGGTAAATTTGAATTAAAAGCTATATGGAATTACGTCATTGTAACACTGATATTTATTGGAATAGCAGTAGGTTTATTCTTTATCGTTAAAAAGTTAATCAAAACGATTAAGAAGTTTGTTCAAGACATTAACAAGGCTTATATTGATAGATTGCTCAAATTGATTGTATCGGGCGATATTGCTCTTATTTTGTTCTATATTTGCCTTTTCTTCTACAACCCAATAAAAAGCATTGTGCCTTTCAATATTCTTTCTATATGGCTTATATTTAGCTTTATAGGAATAAGTCTATGGCACGTTCCCGAAATTAAATCGAGATAGCTTTAATTCAAAAAGGTGGAAAAAATATATTGATAGTGAGCTTCCTATCAGTGAACTTATAGTAATGAACGGTTCCACTGGGCTAGGTATAGAGAAAGGACACCTTCTTTTATGGAAGATGTCCTTTTTATTTTGTTATTTATTACCTGTTATGCAACAGGCCCTTTTTTGGAACTGATCTTTTGGTTTTGTGTTTTATTTGTTAGTTACTCCTGACTTCAATATAGCCAATCACATTCAACTTGGTATATGCCGGTGAAGTAAATAATACTTCACTGTTTACGTTTTCGAATATCACATATGGTTTAAAGAAAAACTTGATTGTCTTTTCTCTATCAGCAGTAAAGGTAATATCACTTTGTAAGTCTATAACTTTATTAAACTGTTCGAATTTTCGATAATCAAATAATGACAACTCAATGTTGTTAAGGTCCTTACTTGTTTCAAATCTCGAGCTTAATTGAATCGGATATTTGAACTGACCAATGGTTGTATCTTTGCTTGATACTTTTGAAGTACCTGTCAGTGCTATACTGCTCCCCAAGGTAAGGTGTCCAAGTTGATTTTCATCCACACTAAATTCATTAACGGTAGTCTGATACTCAACTAAGTCAATAGTACTCCATGTCCCATCAGCATAGATTTCAAAAACCCTAGTAATACGATTATTCACATCACTCAGTGGAGCAGGTGAAGAAACTTCGATGTAAGTATCGGTTAGTATATATTCCTCAACTAATAACTGATCTACGTCATAAGTGGATGTTACACCAAAATATCCATATAATACAGCCACTACAACTAAAACTATCACAACAATAAGTCTCTTCAACTTTCTACTCCTATCTTAAAATAAGTAAGTAAATACCATCTGCGAAAGAGCCAACTTTCTTTGGTGAGAAACCACTAGCTGAACCAAGGTTGTCAGTACCAATGATACTACCACCATAGCTGTAAGTATACTTGTATAAAGTTCCATTAACAACATCATAGTATGCATGGAATCTTACATAACCAATTTCACCAGCTGGCACTTGATGAGAAGCACTGAACGTTCTTTCTGTAGAGGCTGAATCTGTCCAAGAAAAGCTCGCACCTGCTTCGATTGCAGTTTTAATAGTTCCTGTTAAGCCAACAGATGCTGAAAATGATTCAGATATTGTTTCTGATACTCCATGTGTGATTGTAGATCCTTCAGTACCACCATGGACATCAGGAGTTACTTTGACACCTCTTGCATCTGATGCATTTGTCATCCTAGCATTTTTCAAAGCATAACTGTATGTTTGAGGCATTCTCATCATTCACTTGTTGATTTTGTGTAGTATCTATTGATCTTGAACTGTTTAATTGGTTAACTAGTTCCTCAAGAGGAATTGATTCTAGTTCACCGCTTTCATTTGGCCTCATACCACCTGTCATTTTCTCGCCATTATCAGTATTGAGGATGTATGATGTTCCATCTTCAAAATGTTTGATTACATATTGCTGGTTGTTGTCTGCAAATGCAGATGTCATAAGTGGCATTACCATCAGTGTTGCAAGTAATAGAGTAATTAACTTTTTCATTTCATATTCCTTTCATTCTACCATTTTATTTTGTTTTACATTGATTGCATTGCTCCCTAGCAGTAGGAACATCTTTTGATGTTTTCTAACCATTCTCTTAATTGTAATGGTTATTGTTACATTTTTCCCTAGCGGTACGTATCACTCCCAGTTTCTTTGTGATAATATGGAGCACTAGGTTTTGACATAAAGTTCATTCCCCCTTTCATATCATATTTACACCAGAATTCTGCGTATATGGTTACGCTTACATCAAAAAATCTATTTATGTAAAAATAGTATTATTTTCCATTTTGTTATACCATAAAATTGCTTACTAAAAAACACATCTTGAGCAAATTAAAATCTTAAACAAGACGATTATGAAATTTGACTTCCTCATCAATCATCTCAAAGATACCTTCAGCATCAGTGTGATTGTATAACATTAAAGTTCCAGAATTTGAGGTAAGATTCTTTTCGCTGAAATCAATTTTGCTTATCATGAATCCCCCCCTTTAGAGTTAAGTTTACATTATACATTCACCCTAAATAAGGCACAAAAAACAGCAAATTCAATAGTTTTTTCTTTCACCAATGAGTGAAAAAGATAGGTTTACGTAAGTGTTGATATTTCAAGAAGTTAAGCATTTTCTATACTTCTTCACGCAGAATAGGTGTTTCATTAAAGTCTGCAAGTGATTGATCGGCGATCTTTTCAATATTTAACGTTAGATAATACCTTTCAAAGGGCATTTTTTCCAACTTTTGACGCTCTATAACCACACCCTCTTTATAAAGGATAAGCGTTGCATAATCTATTAAACTTTCTGCCGTCTCCCCTTTTGCTATCAAATCATTTGGCGTACTTTTAAACGCTACTTCTGACTGTAATTTATACGTTTCAGGTGTCGTAAAAAAATAACCCGTTATATCAATGGCATCTTGCAACGCTTTTTCCATATGAATTTCACCACGGTCTAATGACATTTCATAACCATCCATTACATCATAATAAATAACACTGTTGCGATCAAACGTTAACCTGATTTCTCTATCTACATAAACAGTCGTCATTGAACTGAGCGATTCATTTTGTAACGTATAAGCAAAATGATAAGTTTCAAAGGCGTCGCTTGTATTCAAAACGATCGTTCCCGACGCATCTTCCCACGTATAGGCAATATGGTCTTTTAGATCAAAGTGCTTTTTATCTTGAGCGGAGAGTCTCATTCGAATAAACACGATACCGGCTAATAATACAAATGTTGAAAGACTTATTATAGCAACCTTCTTAGTATGTATCTTTTTCATATCTTTTCGCCACCTTATAAGCTAAATATAGGGGAAGGTTAAAAACCATCCCCGAATGTTCTTTGATAATTTTGAAACTATAGTTCAACGACTCACAGACACTTAACCACGATTTTTCTAAACACCGTACGATACTCTCATTGTCAGAGAGGTCGTTGTGCGTTCCTCCTGAATCCTGCTTTAAGAAGACTTATCCATAAAAAACGTGTCACTTAACAAGGAAAGTTTTATGTTTAGGCTGGTCATAACCTTCGGCTATTGTTCGCCCAAGCATCAGGGCATGGTTGGGGCACCATGAGGTGTTCCCCGTTTTAAATGCAAGGCTGTTTGGCGTTCTTTATTGTAGTGAATGCTCTGATTTATCATAAATCTGAAAGATTGTGTTACTTTGTGTAGCTTGTGTCTTTATGACCACTTGTATTAAAGCAAAGCGTCTCTACATATAGTGGCGGAATTTTGATTGCACATTGATCACTCTTCTTCAGGAAGCTGTAGATGCGTCATAAGTGCACTGACATTGCGATCCAGCTTTCGGAGCATTTTATACAGCTTTAAGCCCAAAAGAATCCCTCCTATGATGACGACGAGCCAAATCAAGAGGGCGAGAGTCGGATAGAGTTCTGCAAATAAAGGATAGGAACTGGGTGGGGTGCCGGTAACTGCCATAGGGGTGAACCTCCTTTTCGCATAAGTTCAATCAGTTTGTGTAAAGCGCTTTTCTTGCTTTAGACCACAGGCAAGGCGCAGGGTGACGTCTGTAGTGTACCGTAGTTAACACAAACTGTCAATGTAAGGCATTTATGTGTGACAGTGGCTCTTTTGAAACTGGGAGAGCACTTGACAGTTTTCCCGATACCTCAGCCGACAAAAGAAGGCTTTTCAATGGAGTGGCCTCACGTCAAAAAAGCGCCTGGGTATACGGCGCAAAGTGCCTCAATGAGGTGGCGTAGAGGTGCATTTTTAATTAAATCTCAACGAGCCAGTACACTAGGCTTTTTCAAATACCAAGTGGTAGTGTGTGCCGTCGAGGCGTTGCTCGATGCAGGTGAACTTAAAGTGGGCGCAGGCTTCTAACAGACTTTCATAGGAAAGGCCCGACGGCGACATGGCCACACCGTACCCGGTTTTAACTGAGGTGTTTTCATGGGTAAAGTTGAGTTCGATGTTGGCGACGAACACCGTTTTGGAAAGCGATTCCGCCGGAGGCATCTCTATATCCCAGATGTAGAACCTACCGCCTTTGACGAGCACCCGATGGATTTCCTTCAGCGATTTGAAGCGCTCTGTTTTGTCCATGTACATCATGGTATAAAAAGAAGTGACGGCGTCAAAAGTCTCTTTTAAAAAAGGCATATTCTGTGCGTCGGCCACACATTTAACGGCGCGGTTGCGCGTTTCCAGAAGCGTGTCTTTGAGCCTGTCGATGGCGGTGACCCGTTCTTGGTACAGTCTGCCGATAACGCCTTCGCCGCCGCCACCTACGTCCAAAATACGTTTTTCCGTCAGGGTCGGCGAGAGGTTCAAAGTGTAGAGTGGCGTTTCAAAGAGATGGTATGCGCTCATAATAGGCTCCTTTAGTTGAGTGGAGTTGGAATGATTACATTTTAGCACAGCGTACAGCCGCCTTCGACATTTACATGTAAAAAGCGCAGTTTTTGTTGTGAAAAAACAGCACAAATGTCGAATGATTCTTTAGGCTGTGAAAAATAAGGCTATTTTTAAAGAACTACATGGGGTTTGTTAAATCTAAACAAGTTTAATGATGTGTAAGGGTGAAAACAAGATTTTTAAGGGGTAAAATATTTCAAATAAGAAAAATATCTTGTAAAAATCATTCAACCTTAGCGTGTCGAGTCAAAAAGTTAGAATTGAACAACAAATGAATATTAATTATATTTTACAGAATAACATTCGCCTTTTCCTTGACGCTCTCGGCTTTTTTTTGTATCCTATACACAGACGAATAAAACGACTAAAATAAACTAAATCATTCGGTTTATCGAAGGGGACGATTGAGGAGGCTGTGACTATGGAAAAGTTAGCAATGCTCTATGAAGGCAAGGCAAAACGCGTTTACAAAACTGAGGATTCACAAGTGTTTTGGATTGAGTACAAAGACGATGCGACGGCTTTTAATGGTGAGAAGAAGGGCACGATTGAAGACAAAGGCGTCGTCAACAACAAAATGAGTGCACTTCTCTTTAAAATGCTCGAAGAGGCAGGGATTCCGACACACTTTGTCGAATTGATTAACGACAGAGAACAACTGGTAAAGGCGGTGGAGATATTGCCGCTGGAAGTCATCGTTCGAAACGTGGCCGCGGGCTCATTGGCCAAACGCCTCGGTCTCGAGGAAGGCACGCCGATGGCGTCTACCGTCCTCGAATTCTGTTACAAAAACGACGACCTCGGCGATCCGATGATCAACGACAGCCATATTCTCGCCATGGGCTTTGCCGATGCTGAGCAACTGGAACAGATAAAGACGTACGCGCTAAAAATCAACGACGTGCTGAAAACTTTTTTCCTCGAGCGCGGTTTAAAACTCATCGACTTTAAAATAGAGTTCGGTACGCACAAAGGCGCCGTAATCCTCGCAGATGAAATTTCGCCGGATACGTGCAGACTTTGGGACGCTGAAACCGATAGAAAAATGGACAAAGACCGCTTTAGACGCGATTTAGGCGATGTGGAAGCGGTTTATCAAGAAGTATTAAATCGATTAGAAAAATAATGGAGGCTTCTGGTGGACGAATTTTTGAAACTTGACAAACTCAGTGAAGAATGTGGTGTCATCGGCATTTACGCACCGGGGCAAACGGGCATTTCCAATATGCTCGGATTCGGCTTAATCGCCCTTCAGCACAGGGGGCAAGAGAGTGCAGGCATCGCTGTCTCTAAAAACGGCAAGACGCAATACTACAAAGAAATGGGTCTCGTACAGGAAGTCTTTACAAACGACATCCTCGACAGGCTCGAAGGCGACATCGGCATCGGCCACGTGCGTTACTCGACGACCGGCGAAAGCTATGTTTCCAACGCACAGCCGCTGGTAGTGCGCTACAAGGGCGGCAGCATTTCGCTGGCGCACAACGGGAACCTCGTCAACGCTAAGGAAATCCGATCCACACTTGAAGACGAGGGCTCGATTTTCCAGACGTCAATCGACACAGAAGTCATTGCCAACCTCATTGCTAAAAATTATCATTTAGGGATAAAAGAAGCCGTTGTCGAAGCGGTTCGAACCATTAAGGGCTCCTTTGCCCTCGTCATCGTCATCGACGGCAAGCTCATCGGCGTCAGAGACCCGCACGGTCTCAGACCGTTGGCACTTGCCAAACTCGACGGTGGCTACGCGTTGGCTTCTGAAACCTGTGCCCACGACGTCATCGGCGCCCGCTTTATCCGCGACATCAAGCCGGGTGAAATCGTCATTATCGACGACGAAGGTGTCGAATCCGTGTGCTACGATTCGGAGAAGCGCAAGGCGGTGTGTTCTTTTGAATACGTTTACTTCGCAAGACCGGACAGTGTCATCGACGGCACCAACGTGTTCGTCTCCAGAAAAGAAGCGGGGCGCATCCTCGCGGCAGAGCATCCGGTAGATGCGGACATGGTCATCGCCGTGCCGGATTCAGGGGTGGCGGCGGCCATTGGCTACGCTGAGGCCTCGGGCATTCCCTACGACATCGGCATGATTAAGAACAAATACCTCGGCAGAACGTTTATTCAGCCGGATCAAAAATCGAGAGAACTGGCTGTGCGCTTGAAACTCAATGTCATGACGGACAACGTAAAAGGCAAGCGCCTCATACTCATCGACGACTCCATCGTCAGAGGCACCACCAGCAGACGTATCGTCAACATGCTGAGAGAAGCCGGCGCAAAAGAGGTGCACATCCGCGTGAGTTCGCCGCCGGTAACGCATTCGTGCTATTTCGGCATCGACACGCCAAATCGCCAACACCTCGTGGCGGCGACACACGGCATCGACGCCATGTGCGAGATGATCGGTGCCGATTCACTGGGCTTTTTAAGTGTCGAGGGGCTCACGAAGTCCATTGCACTTGAAGGCGATGCCCTGTGCACCGCGTGTTTTAACGGCAACTACCCGATGCCGGTACCCATTGAAGTAGACAAATTTATGTTTGAATAGATAGAAACGGAGAGAGGACATGAACGAAAAACTGACGTACGCATCGGCAGGCGTCGATGTAAAAGAAGGTGCAAGAGCGGTTGAACTCATGAAAAAACACGTAAAAGAGACGTTTAACGACGACGTTATCGGCGATCTCGGCAGTTTCGGCGGCCTGTTGAGACTGAGCGGCGCCTATGAAAAACCCGTACTTGTAGCGGGTACAGACGGCGTGGGCACAAAGCTCAAAATTGCCTTTATGATGGACAAACACGACACCGTCGGCCAAGACCTTGTGGCCATGTGCGTCAACGACATTTTATGCCAAGGCGCCATGCCGCTTTTTTTCCTCGACTACTTGGCGACAGGCAGACTGGAAGCGGAAAAAGCAGCGGACCTCGTCAGAGGCATCACCGATGGCTGTAAGCTCTCTCAAATGCCTCTTCTCGGCGGTGAGACAGCGGAAATGCCGGGTTTTTACCAAGATGGTGAATACGATATGGCGGGATTTGCCGTAGGCGTCGTCGAAGAGAGCAAAATCATCTCCGGTGCAGACATTAAAGAAGGCGACGTCTTCGTGGGCCTCGCTTCAAGCGGCGTACATTCCAACGGCTTTTCACTGGTGCGCAAACTGTGTTTTGAAAAACTCGGCCTCGGCGTAGACGACCACGTCGACGCACTGGGTATGTCCCTTGGACAAGCGCTTATTGAACCGACGCGCATTTACGTCAAACCGATTCTGGGCCTTTTAAATGAAGTGACCGTTAAGGGGGCCGTTCACATGACCGGTGGCGGTTTCTTTGAAAACATTCCGAGAGTTCTACCGGAAGGCATCTCAGCGGCGATTGAAAAAGACGCTTGGAAACCGCTTCCGATATTCAACTATATGATGCAAGAAGGTCAAATCGACGAAGAAGAAATGTTCGGCACCTTCAACATGGGCATCGGCTTTATTGTCGTCGTGGCACCGGAGGACCTCGAAACCACGCTGGGGACACTTGAAGGCTACGGCGAATCGCCGGTGATTATCGGCAAAGCGGTTGCGGGGAACAGAGAGGTTCTGTTATGTCAAAACTCAAAATAGCGGTACTGGCTTCAGGGGGCGGTTCAAACCTGCAAGCCATCATCGACGCAACTCAGGGCGGTTTTCTCGATGTAGAAATCGCCTGCGTCATTGTCGACCGAAAAGCGGCTTACGCGAGACAGCGTGCTGAAGCAGCGGGTATTGAGACCTTTTACGTCGGCAAGGGGAACTGCGCGGACACCACCGTTATGGGGCATCAAATGATCGAACTCTTGACGTCTCGCGGGGTAGCGCTCGTCGTACTGGCGGGGTACCTCAGCATCTTATCCGAAGGCTTTGTATCGGCATTTAAAGACCGCGTTATCAACATCCATCCGTCGTTGATTCCCAAATACTGCGGCATGCATTTTCACGGTGAGCGCGTTCATAAAGCCGTGCTTGCCGCCGGGGACAGCCATTCGGGGGCGACCGTCCACTTTGTCGACGACGGCGTAGATACCGGTCGCATCATCGCGCAAATGGAGGTCTCCGTATTTGAGGAAGACACCGTCGACACCTTAAAAGAGAGAGTTCTTAAAGTAGAACACCAACTGCTGGTAACCGTCATAGCGGGTATCGCAGAAGGGCGAATAAAAATTGGCGAGGGGGCATAAAAATGAAAAAAAGAGCACTGCTGAGTGTTTCAGATAAAACAGGCATCGTAAAATTAGCAGAGGCGCTACATCGCAACGGCGTCGAATTGATCTCCACCGGGGGCACCGAACAGCGCATCAAAGACGCGGGCATCCCCGTACTCAACATCAGCGACGTCACCGGTTTTCCAGAATGCTTAGACGGTCGCGTCAAAACACTCCATCCGAAAGTACACGGCGGCATCCTCGCCATGCGGGACAACGCCGACCATATGCAACAACTGGAAATACTCGAAATCGACACCATCGACTTCGTCGTCATCAACCTCTACCCGTTCAAAGAAACCGTCACCAAACCCGACGTGACCTTTGAAGACGCCATCGAAAACATCGACATCGGCGGCCCGACCATGCTCCGCTCCGCAGCCAAAAACCACAAAGACGTGGTGGTGGTCGTAGACCCAAGCGACTACAGCAGGGTGATAGAAGCACTGGAGGCCGATTCCATCGACGGTGCGCTGAAATTCGACTTGGCGCTCAAAGTATTTGAACACACCGCAAAATACGATGCGCTCATCGCCGAATACTTGAGAAAAACAGGCGACAAGTCGCCGATTACCGACGCGTTTACAGTGACTTACGACAAGGTACAAGACTTGAGATACGGCGAAAACCCGCATCAAAAAGCGGCGTTTTACAAAGAGACTTTCCAAACAGAGGGCACCCTAGCCGATGCGAAACAACTGCACGGCAAAGCGCTTTCGTTTAACAACATCAACGATTGTCAAGCGGCACTTGCCCTGGTTAAAGAGTTTGAAAAACCGACTTGTGTGGCGGTTAAACACGCGTCGCCTTGTGGCGTCGGCACCGGTATCGACCTCTTTGAGGCGTATACAAAAGCGTACAACTGCGACCCGCAGTCGATTTTCGGCGGCATTGTAGCGGTGAATCGACCGCTAGACGGCAAAACAGCGGAGAAAATGCAATCTATTTTCTTAGAAGTTGTCATTGCACCGCATTTTGAAGAAGAAGCGCTGGCGATTTTGACCGCGAAGAAAAACATCCGCTTGTTGGAACTGGCCTCTATGGCAGAAGGCACAAGTGCCGCACGAGTGGACATTAAGAAGGTCGCAGGGGGTCTTTTGGTTCAAGAACTGGATCAAAACCTTTTAGAAGGCGACCTCGAAACCGTATCGGAGCGCATCCCGACGAAAAAGGAACTCGAAGAGATGCTGTTTGCTTGGAAAGTGTGCAAACACGTAAAATCCAACGGCATTGTGCTCACGAAAGACGGCATGACCTTAGGCCTTGGACAAGGGCAAGTGAGCCGCGTCTGGGCCACAGAAAACGCCATCGGTCACTCCAATTACCCGGTGAAAGGGGCTATTTTGGCGTCGGACGCCTTTATCCCATTTGCCGACAACATTGCGGCGGCAGCTAAGGCGGGGGTAACGGCTATTATTCAGCCTGGCGGTTCTGTGCGTGATGAAGAAGTCATCGAGGCGGTCAATCGCCACGGTATGGCGATGGTATTTACCGGCATGCGACATTTCAAACACTAGAAGGGAGCAGACGATGAAGATTTTGGTTGTAGGTGGCGGCGGCAGAGAACACGCCATTGCGTGGAAACTGGCTCAAAGTCCAAAGAAACCCGAACTCTTTGCGGCGCCCGGCAACGCGGGTATCGCTTCAATTGCACAGTGCGTGCCCCTTGCGGCAACAGACATCGAAGGCCTAAAGGCCTTTGCGTTGGAAGAGAACATCGATTTGACAGTGGTCGGTCCGGAGCAACCGCTCGTCGACGGGCTGGTAGACGCTTTTGAAGCGGCAGGTCTTCGCGTCTTCGGCCCCAATGGAGAGGCGGCGCGCTTTGAAGGCAGCAAGGACTTTACAAAGGCATTTTTACTACGACACGGCATTCCGACAGCGGACTACAAAACATACACCGATGTGACGTCGGCACTGGCCGAGGTCGGTCAATTTGGGTACCCGGTAGTGGTTAAGGCTGACGGCCTCGCCGCAGGTAAAGGCGTGGTGATTGCCGCCGACGAACGGGAGGCGGTGGAAGCCCTCGAGACGATGATGCGCGGTCGTGCTTTCGGCGCTGCGGGAACGACGGTGGTACTGGAGCGCTTTTTAACGGGAACTGAGGCGTCTGTGCTCTGTTTTTGCGACGGCGAGACCATTGTCCCAATGGTGCCGGCACAAGATTACAAGAAGGCGCAAGACGGCGATGCCGGCCTCAACACAGGCGGTATGGGGACTTACTGTCCGAGCCGCATCATCGACGACGCTATGATGGCGCGCATTCAGCGTGAAATTCTCGACCCGTTTGTCACGGGGATTAAAGCCGACGGCATGGCGTTTAAAGGCGTGTTGTTCGTAGGGCTTATGATCGATTCAGACATTCGCGTGCTCGAGTACAACGTCCGGTTTGGCGACCCCGAAACTGAAGTGGTGCTGCCGCGTTTAAAGAACGATTTAATCGACGTGTTTGAAGCCACTATAGACGGTCGACTCCACGAGGTGACCCTCCAGTGGGACGCACAATCGACGGTTTGCGTCATTCTCGCTTCCGGCGGCTATCCCGAGCACTACGAAAAGGGCTTTGTCATCAAGGGGCTAGACGCAGTATCAGATGCCACGGTGTTCCACTGCGGTACGGTGCTTAACGGCGATGCCGTGGTGACAAATGGCGGTCGCGTCCTCGGTGTAACGGCACAGGCGCCTACCCTTGAAATGGCGCGGGCAAAGGCGTACGAGGCCGCTGAGAAGATTCAGTTCGAGGGCAAGTACAACCGGAGCGACATTGCACTTTAAGGGACGGTTCTTTTGTGCCACAAAACACTAAAATTTACCATTTCATACAAAACAAAAGCAGGTGCACACATTCGCGGAATAACGCTGAATACGTTGCTGCACCTGCTTTTTTAATTGCTTAGAAGTTGTGCGTCGGTGACTTTGGAAGTCCCGGTGCGTTGTACACTGGCTTTTGCGCAGTCAGTGGGGCGCCTGCGGAGAACCAAAGTCACAAATGGCCGGTTTCAAAGGGTTCACCATGTGGAAATGGTAATATCTAGTTGAATCCGGCACAAAAGAACCGTCCCTGTTAGAGTGGTCTTGTCATTTCTTTGAGCCACTGACGCTGTTTTTCACCGAGGCCACTTTCCAGCGTCGCATAGATATCGGCATGGTACGCGTTGAGTGCCTCGATTTCAGAAGCGCTGAGCATACTGACGTCAATGGCGCGTCTGTCCATAGGGACTTTGGTGAAGTTGTCGAATTTGAAGAAACGACCGAACGCGTTTTCCACATGTGGGACGACGACGAGGGTGTCTTCGAGACGAACGCCGTGTTTGCCTGCTCTGTAGACGCCGGGCTCGTTGGTGACCACCATGCCCGGTACCATGCGCACTGGTGACAGGTTCATCGAAATGCGATGCGGCCCTTCGTGGACGCCGAGGTGGAAGCCGACACCGTGTCCAGTACCGGACTTGTAGTCCATGCCATGTGCCCACATTTGCATGCGCGCGATGGTGTCGAGATGTGTTCCGGTAGCGCCTTCTAAGAACACGGCGTTGGAGAGCGCCATGGTGCACTTGAGGTTTAGCGTGTAGTCGCGCTTTTCTTCGTCTGTGAGTGGGCCAAGTGCCACCGTACGCGTAATGTCAGTGGTGCCGTTGAGGTACTGGCCGCCGGAGTCTACGAGGAGAAGTCCCTTGGGCTCCAGTGTGTAGTCTTTGCCGGGCTCGGCGCGGTAGTGCATAATGGCGCCGTGGTCTTTGTAACCGGCGATGGTGTCGAAGCTGGTGCCGCGCATCAGCGGGTTTTCCATTCTAAAGCCCTTGAGTTTTTCGGCAACAGAAGATTCTGTCAGCGTTTCCGAACCGATGGCCTCGTCGAGCCAACAGAGGAAGTTCACCATAGCGATGCCGTCTTGACGGTAGCAGGCTTTGAGCTGTTCGATTTCCGTTGCGTTTTTAATCGCTTTGAAGCCCGTGCTCGGGTTGTCTTGGTGAATGAGTTTGAAACGGTCTTTCATCAAGGTGTACAAATGGTAAGGCGTTGAGGCGAAATCGAGGAGCATGCCGGCGGCACAGGACATAGTCGGCAGGTCTTCCACGATGTCTTCGTACAGTTTCACTTTGACGCCGTTGGCGTGTAAGTAATCGACGATGTCTTCGTTGAGTTTCAGCGGATCGACATACAACAGTGTCTCTTCTTCTAATACCAATAGGTACGATAAGAAGTACGGGTTGTTTTCAATGTCGCTGCCGCGCAGGTTCAACAGCCACGCGATGTCGTCGAGTTTTGAAATCAAATGGCAAGTGGCGCCGGCGCTTTTCATGGCCTCGCGCACGCGGCCGATTTTAGAAGCGGTGTCTTCACCGGCGTAGGCGACGTCGTGCAGGTAGACTTTTTCGCATGGGATGTACGGGCGGTCTAGCCAGAGTTTGTCAATGATGTTGGCGGTGTAGTTCAGTGTGACGTCTTTGGCTTTAAAGCATTCCAGCATGCCGAGCACTTCCTGAGTCATCATTTGAAAGCCGTTGAAGCCGATTGTGGCGCCTGCGGGCAATGTCTGTGCGAGCCACTCTTTGTAGCTTGGCACATCGGGCTCCGCCGCTTTAAAGAGGTCGATGCCCGTGCCGCTGAGTTCTTGTGCAGCTTGTATATAGTAGCGGCCATCTGTCCAAAGGCCTTGCTTGTCTTTGGTGACTACCAGTGTGCCGGCAGAGCCTGTAAAGCCGGATGCCCACTGTCTGGTCTTGTAGTGCGCCGGCAGGTATTCGCTGGCGTGTGGATCGCTGGACGGGATGATATATGCGTCGATGTTTTCGTTTGACATCTCTTGCAAGATGTGTTTGATTGTACTCATGTAACAGCCTCCCTTAATTCTGTGATGACAGTGCTTATTTGTGTCCTTCTTCCGGTACGATGCAGAGGAATTTAAACGTCGCATCGCCGGTATTTCTGTATTGGTGCAGAGCGTTTGAAGGCACATAGGCGTAGCTGCCGGCAGTGAGTGGGTGAACGGTGTCGTCTATTAAGACGGATCCCTCGCCTTCAATGACGTAGTTGATATGCGGCCAATCGTGCTGATGTTTAGGCGTGTAGCCGTCTTTTGTGAGTTCCATAGCGCGCATGACGTACCCGTCCCAACCCTCTTGAGGGGAGACCAGCACTTGCATGGCGGCGTTTTTGACTTGTGGATTGTCCACAATTATTTTTTTGGTGTCTTTCATGTTTGAAACGATCATGGCGAACCTCCTTAGGTCGTGTTAAGTTCATTATACTGGATTGTATTTCAATTGCAAAGGCAGTTAAAAAGATTTAAAAAAATATTAATTAGAGGCACGAAACGTTTGTGCTTCGAAATAAATTGTGGTATAATTCATTATGTATTGTTAAAATTATTGAATTTTTAGTTTTTGGGGAGTGGCGCATGGATTACACACAGAAGAGAGAGCTGATTTTAAAGGGCGATATGCGAAAAGTGATTTTCACCCTGTCGCTGCCGATTATGTTAAACAACTTTATTCACACCATATACAACATCACGGATACTTACTTTGTCAGCAAGATAGGCGATGACGCCGTAGCGGGGGTGCAGTTCGTCTGGCCGCTGATTTTTTTGACCATGGCTTTCGGCATCGGCATGAGCGTGGCGAGCTCGGCGCTGATTGCTCAGTACATCGGGGCCCATCGACACGACAAGGCGAAGAAGACGGCGGGACAGGTGATTACGTTGTTGATGCTCATTGCCGGCGTTTTTGGCGTCATTGGCTTTTTTTCGGCGCCGCATGTCGTGCGCTTAATGGGGGCGACAGGTACGCTTCTCGACAGCGGCGTCGCGTATCTCAAAATTATGTTTCTGGGCTTGCCGGCGACGTTTTTGATGAACGCGTTTAATGCGATTAAACAAGGGCAAGGGGATACGGTGTCGCCACTTAAAATTGGCGGTGCCTCCGTAGCGGTAAACATGGTCCTCGATCCGATTTTTATCTTTGTCCTCGACCTCGGTATTGAAGGGGCGGCCATGGCGACGATTCTGTCTACCGGCGTTTTTGCCCTCTACGGCATTTTAAAATCTTTTGATGAGAAGCAGAGTTTGATGCTGGAATTTAAAGATTTGAAACCCAATTGGCCCGTTATGGGGGAGATTGTCAGGATTGGTCTGCCGTCTTCTGCAGGGCAGGCGACGACGGCTTTCGGCTTTACGGTGCTCAATGTGTTCTTGGTGGATTTGGGCAAGGTGACGCTGACGGCTTTTGCTATCGGTAACCGCATCAGTTCTCTGATTATGATGCCTGCTATGGGTATCGGCAGTGCACTGGCCACGGTGGTCGGTCAAAATCTCGGCGCTGAGAATGTGCCTCGGGCAAAGAAGGCTGTGCGCGAAAGTGTGTTGCTGTCGACGGTGATGTTGCTCATCGGCGGGCTGGTGCTGTACCCGTTTACCGATACGATTGTGAAGGGGTTCTCTAAAAACCCAGAGATTATCGCCAGTGGCACAGAATATTTGAAGATTTTGTTTTTGACGGTGCCGCTGATGGGCTATTTTCAGATTTTAATCGGCGTTTTCCAAGGTTCCGGACACACGTTTTCGGCAATGCTGATTATGATGGGGAGACTTTGGGGCCTTCGGATTCCAATGGTGATGTTTTTCAGTCGCCAAGCGAGTTTTGGGCCGTCTAGCATTTGGTACGCCATGATTTTCAGCAATTTAATTATCTGTTTAATCGGCCTGGGCATCTATATGACGGGGCGTTGGCAGACGAAGGTCATCAAACCGAAGAAGGTTGTGGTGGCGCGGTCGTAAGACTATTGACAAACGAAAAAAATGTGCTAATATAAGAGTATAAATGAGTCTTCAGGGCGGGGTGTAAGTCCCCACCGGCGGTAGAGCCCGCGAACCGAAAGGTTGATCCGGTTAGATTCCGGAGCCGACAGTTATAGTCTGGATGAGAGAAGCGATTTATGTTTTTTGATGATTATCAGCCCCTGAAGTGCATGCTTTAGGGGTTTTTTGTCGGGGTTCGCCCCCTGTGAAGAAGCCTAAAGCCATCTTTAATGTTTAAATAATTAGGAGGTTTTAGAGATGATTGCACATGAAAAACGCGTATTGAGTGTCGGTCAAATGACCAAAATTGCCATGCTGAGTGTTTTGGCTTACGGCTTGATGTTTGTTCACTTTCCCATTCCGATTTTTCCGAGCTTTTTAAAGTTTGACGTCAGCGATATGCCGGCGCTTATCGGTGGTTTTGCCATGGGGCCTTTAGCCGGTGTCCTCGTCACGGCGGTGAAAAACTTGCTCCACTTGCTTCAAACGGACACGGCTGGTGTCGGCGAGCTCTCCAACTTTTTGGTGGCGAGTGCTTTGATTATTCCCGCCACTTTGATTTATCGTAGAGACAAGTCGAGAAAATCGGCAATTTTGGGACTGATTGCCGGTGTTGTGGCAATGCCGATTGTCGGGGCGTTGACCAACTATTTTATCATTATTCCGTTTTACTCCAATGTGATGCCGATCGATGTGATTATTAAAGCGGGGACAGTTGTCAACCCTAACATTGTGAGTATTAAAAGTTTGATTCTCTACGGCGTGGTGCCGTTTAACTTGCTCAAGGCGGTGGCGACGGCGGGCATAACGCTGTTGCTCTACAAGCGCATATCGCCGATTTTGCAGAAGTAATACAAGTGTTTTTAAAGGTAACGCCAGTCGATGGGATGTCGACTGGCGTTTTTTAACATGCTTTTGGGGACGGTTCTTTTGTGCCAGAATCCACTAAAATTTTACATATTGAGATGCGAGGGGCGGCAGTTAAACGGTTGTAAACGCGCCCCTTTTTGGTGTTTCAGGTGCTCGGCGATAGGGGGTTGTCTCCGGAGAGGTGTTCATCGATGCCGTCGGTGTAGGAGCAGAAAGGGCGCGGGGCTCAAATTGGTGAAAGCCGCTCCTTTACTGAGGTTAGGTGCATGTGTCGCGCCAAAACGGCACAAAAGAACCGTCCCCTTTTTTTAAAAAAAAAGATTCCCCTTTCGTTAAACATTTGATAAACTATTAAGGGTTACGAAATAATAAGGTATCGAGGTGAGAAATGGTCTCGAAAATGACGGTAAGACAAGATATTTTTAAGATGATTACGCCGATACTAATGGCCAATATACTGGAGATGCTCGTGGGGATTATCTCAATGGGACTCATTGGGCACATCGGCGGCATCGCCATTGGCGCCATGGGGCTCTGTCTGCGAGTGCGGGGGCTCGTATGGGCGCTTTACAAAGGGATTGCCATAGGCGTGCAGGTCGTCGTGGCTCAGGCTGTGGGGGTTGAAAACGATGAACGGGTTAAGAAAGCCATGTTGCAGACGGTGGGGTCAATTGTGCTGCTCTCCTTAGTCATTGTCGGCAGTATGTGGCTGTCTCCCGACCCTTGGCTCGGGATATTCGGTGCAGAAGGGGCGCTCTTTGATACGAGCAAAGCGCTGCTGAAAGTCGTGGGCATCGGTTTCCCATTCTTGGGCGTTGTCATTGTGCTCTCAGGGGCCCTACAGGGAAAGGGCGACGCCAAGACGCCGCTGTTTATCACTGGACTGATGAACGTTCTAAACGTGGTGTTGGGATTTGTTTTGGTGAAAGGCCTCTTCGGTTTTCCGGAGATGGGACTTATGGGTGCTGGACTGGCGATGACGTTGGCACAGGTGGTAGCGGCATTGGTTGGACTGGGGCTACTGCTGTCTAAGAAAGGCGTTTTAGGTGGGGCTTCGCCAAAGCACCTCGTGCGCTTTACGCGTTCAGAAATGGTGTCCGTCTATAAGACGGGGTTGCCCAGCGTGTTGGAATCGCTCTTTTGGCAAGTGAGTTCAATTCTTCTGATTCGCGCGATATTGACATATGGCGACGACGCTTTGGCAGCGTATCAGCTGGGCCTTCAGGCGGAGAGCCTCGCGTATATGCCGGCGGCGGGTTTTCAAGTGGCGGCGACGGCGTATATCGGCAAGTATTTGAGCGCCGGTAAACCGGATGTAGCGCGGGCGTATTTCAAAGAAGTGTTGCTTTGGGCTTTCGGCGCCTCTGTTATTGGAGGCGGAGTTCTCGTCTTGTTGCCGGAACAGGTTTTAGGCGTGATGACGGATAAGGGGCATTTGATTGACACCGCGCGCGTTTACCTGATTTATTGCGGACTGGCGCAAGTGCCTCAGAACATCGCCGGGGTTCTCGGCGGTTCCTTGAGAGGGGCGGGGTACACCAAAGTGCCGATGGTATCGGCGGGAATTGGCCTTTACCTCGTTCGCATTCCCATTGCCTATATGGCGGCGTATGCGATGAACTGGTCGCTCAATGTCGTATTTCTCGCCATTGCGCTGGACATGTGTGTGCGACTGGTGCTCAACACGGCGTTTTACAAAGGGATTGACATCTACCATAACGCGAAAATCGTCTAATGACGCGTCGAGGGCATCTGTGTCTGGATGGCATAAAAAGAGCGGCTCACCCCAAAAGGTGGCCGCTTTTTCGCGTTAAAGTTTGTAGCGCTTGAGTTCGTTTCTAAGGAAGAGAACGACTTTTTCGAGCTCTTCGATGTTTTCAGTAAGGGAGAGGATTTCATTGGAGAAGCTGGTGACATTGGCGCTCATTTCTTGAGACGTCGCCGAGTTCTCCTGTGCAATCGCCGCCAAGGTGTGCATGTTTTCAAAGACGCTGTTGATTTTTTCAGTCTCAGAAGAAAGCTGAGTTGAAATGTCGGCAATAGCGTGGGTAACGGTGTTGATTTGATCGGCGGCCTTCTTGCTCTCGTTGGTAACAGAAACCATGGTGTTGGTACCGTTTTCCAGTTCGGCAAACTGATCATTGACTTGGCCGACCATGTGGTTGACGCCGTCGATAAACTCGTTCAAGCTGAGGTTGATGGTGTTGACTGCTTCTTTTGAGTCTTCGGCAAGTTTGCGAATTTCTTCTGCTACGACGCTAAAGCCACGGCCCATCTCGCCTGCTCTTGCGGCTTCAATAGAAGCGTTGAGGGCGAGGAGGTTGGTCTGTTCTGCGATGCTTTCAACAGTGCTCACGATGGAAATAATGTCTTTGACTTTGTTGCCCAGCGTCTGACCTTGTTTGTTGACCTCAGAAAATCTGTCTTTGACCACATTGAGGGCGCCTGATACTTCCAGAAGGTCTTTGAAGGATACCTCAATCTGTGACACAGCGGATTCGAGGTTTTCTTTGCCTTCGAGTTCCCGCTGGCTGATGGTGTTTAAAATTTGAATGTTGTCGGACAAAATGCTGACGGAGTTTTCCGTTTCAAGCGCTTGATGTCCGGCGCCGTCTGCCACTTCCTGAACGGAGCGGGAAATAAGGTCGGACACATTGCCCATATTCTTGGCCACTTTCGAGAATTTTCCCGCGAAAGAATACAAATCGTCGAGACCGCCTCTAAAGTAAGTGAACTCCTCGCGCATTTTGCCTTTGGTATTGGCGATTTCATCGTAAACCGTTTCAAACTTGTCGCCGGTGGCAATGCGCACTTCTTGTGAGAAATTCATCGCTTGAAGTGTCTTCAGCTCTTCTTCCATATGGGCGAGGGGCTTGGACAGCGTGTACCCGACCGCAGCCACCGATGCAAAGGTCAGTATCGGCGTGCCGATGAGAAGCGGCAAGTTAGACGTCCCTGAAAATGCAAAGACGAACCCGAGCGTTAAAAGCGCCGGCAACAGCGCTGTTTTGATGTTGAGGTTTTTAATAAAACCGAGGCCGAGCCATTTGGACGGGCCGAATTTTACAATGGATTTAGGCGTCTTTTCGAAAGCGAGGTGGATTTTGACCACAGTGGTGCCATCGGCCTCTTTGGATTCTTCGACGATTTTGGCGTCGATTTTTTCCTTAAAGTGAGCGCCGACCCCTTCGATGAGGCCCATTAAGTAGTTTTGAAGACCGCGTTTGGACTTATAAGTCATGTAGAAATTCTTTTCGTCAATCGGCTCCGGAATCAACCGAGGTGGTTTGGCCCCTGGAATCATCTTGGTCAGTTGTGCGTGGACTTTGTCCATTAACATGAGAAAGCCCATGGCCGTTTGCGTGTCGAAATAAGACGGGAACCAATCGTAAAACGATTGAATGTTGTTCTGACCGAGAACCTTCCAAAGTTCTTCAGTAGAAACGCCGCGTTCTTTGGCAAAGGCGGCGATCAAACGCTTGATGCGCTCGTCTTCGATTTCCTCGAGGGGGGTGATGATTTTATGAGGGTCCCACCCCTCGTCAGACATAATCTTTGTCTTGGTGGACTCCCCGTAGAGTTTTTCAAGGGTGTTCAACCAAATGTTAACAACAGTTCCTTTCATAAGTGACCTCTCTATAGTGTAAATTTATTTGGCAATGGTGTATCGTATCGACCGGCAAATATGATAAAATAGTAGCTGATCTTTACGATGAACAATCGTGACAAGCTTCGTCGAGTCGTGCAATTAATTCTGAGACAAACTCGCGTGTGACAAATGATTGATTCGATAACTTTAAGAGGGTTTCTTCATAGATGCCGTCTGCAGTCACCGCGGGTGGGACAGTGTATGCGGATTTATAGAGCCGCAATGTCTTGTGGGTCAGTTCGTTGAGCGCGTGGTTTTCAAGCGGTTTAACTTGATACACGGGTCTCAAGAAGCGGTTGAACCCGTCGTCCTCAAGTGCGGTGCTTCTTATGCCGAGGCGCTGGGCTAATGCATGGCTGCTCAGAAGTCCTCTTTCATCGTTATGTAGGAGTGCCGTCGTACCGCTGAAGACAATAAACAGATGGCCGATTTCACCTGAAGTGGTGAGGTCGACGAGCTGTTTGATATTGTGATAAGCCGCGCTGCGAATATCGCTACGCATGCTGAGAATCCAGTCGAGTTCGTCGATAAAGACGACGAGCCCTTTAAAGTCGAGCAGAGTAATGAGCTTGATAAACGCTTTGAGGTTGTCGAGCGCTTCGGATTTGCCCACGTAGCCGACGAGTTGGTATTTCTCTTTTAACGCGTGGGGGATACCCGGTTCGCCGCTGAGCCAAGAAGAAGTTACCTGCGCCATTTTGCCGTTGTTGTGAACGCGCGCCTTTATAAAATTGGTAAAGGCTCTGGCGTAGTTTTGGTTGTAGGCGGCCAGTGCATCGCATACGGTGCTGATTTCGTAACGCGCTTGACTTGGAACGGGGCTGTGCCTCAAATTGTCTATCCATATATTGAAAAGATGTTCAAAAGACGTGCGCCGGTTGTCGATGCTCAGGTTGTGCATCAAAGCGTAGTAAAAGTCTTCCGTCTTATTGATGCGCAAGCTGTCGCTAAGGGTAAACGACGAGATGATAAAGTCGTGTTTCGCGGCGAGCGTCTTAAAGGTTCTGAGCAGAAACGTCTTGCCCACGCCGTAGTCGCCGAGGATGACTTTGACTTGACCGGTGTTGTTTTTAGCGAGTTCGAGCCCGCGCAAAAATTCTTTAATCTCCTTTTGACGACCGCTTAACACAGATTCTGTATAATGGAGAGGCGTCGTCCCGTTTCTCAGGGCATTGATTAAATTTTGGGCCTCTTTTGCAGACAGTTTCAGTGGTCCTCACCTCCGAAAATTTTGGACATCTATTGTCATTATATCTTTTTTTTTTGAAAGTTCAACTCAATTAAATTAACTTTTGTTAATAAGGAGACCTTATGCTTTACGACGTAATCGTTATCGGCGCAGGCGCGTCGGGACTTTACTTTGCAGCACATCTGCCGCCATGCAAATGCCTCATTGTCGAAAAGAATCAGCGCTTTGGCGCCAAAGTGCTTGTATCTGGCGGCGGCCAGTGCAATCTCACCCACGCGGGAAAAGGCTATGCGCTAAGTGCGCACTACGGCAATCAGAAAAAATATGTAAAAAAAGCGCTGAAAGCTCACGACAACCAAGCGGTAATGGCATTTTTCGAAGCCGCAGGCGTTCCGCTGTTGACGCGAACGGACGGCAAAGTGTTTCCCAAATCGCTCTCGGCGTCAGACGTCGTCGATGCTTTGGTAAGCCGCGTACAGGCGATAACAGTTACAGGTGAGTCTGTCTTATCTTGTACCCCCAGAGGCGACTGTTATGCAGTAAAAACAGATAAAACCACTTATTTGACCAAAAGGGTCGTCGTGGCATCAGGTGGGGTCACGTACCCGCAACTCGGTGCCACAGGCGTCGGATATGACATTGCAAAGGCCTTTGGGCATTCGGTGGTGCCGCCGCGCCCGGCGCTTGCGGCAGTGTACACAGAAGATGCGCTTTTAAAAGCCCTTCAAGGGCTTGTCGTCGAGGTGGCTTTAACGCACGAGAGGCGTGGGCACACCTATGAAGGCACCTTGCTCTTTACCCACTTCGGCATAAGCGGTCCGGTGGTCATCAACCACTCGGCTTCGTTTGCACCTGGTGATAAATTGACCATTCGCTTCGTCGGGGATGCGTTTGAAACACTTGAGTCGACTTTTATAACATGTGCTGAAGCTAGAGGCCATCACCCCGTCGCTTATTTTCTCAACGGTCTCGCAGTGCCCGACGGCATCAAACAACTGGCGCTCAAATTTTCAGGATTAAATGGTGATGATAAGCTCGCGGCGATTTCAAAACAGCACAGAAAAGCACTTGTCAAAGCGCTCGCTGCCTATCCGGTGTCTATTGAACGGCTGTCGGGGCTTAAACAGGCTATGGTGACAGCAGGTGGCGTCTCTACGAAAGAAGTGGATGGCAAAACGTTTGAGTCCACGTTTCAGCCGGGGCTTTATTTTATCGGTGAAGTGCTCGATGTAGATGGCGAGACTGGGGGCTACAACCTCCAGTGGGCTTTTGCCTCGGCGCATGCCACGGCGCAGGCAATTGGCGCCAAAATTATGGAAAGGGAGGCCGACTAACATGTCTCAGAAAATGAAAGGCTTAATCAGCGTTATGGTCCCTGTTGTCGTATGGGGGATTTCTTTTGTCAGTACAGAGGTTCTTCTCGACAAAATGGGGCCTATGACCATTGGCGCCGTACGATTTGTCATTGCCACGGCGATGCTCTACGCGATGATGCGCTATTTTAAACAGCCCATGGCCATAGAAAAAGGGGATCGCAAGCTGTTTTGGCTCGCCGGCGGCGTCGGTATCGGTCTGTACTTTTACTTTGAAAACACGGGAATCCTGTATCTGTCTGCGGCACCGTCCGCACTTATTATCGCAGCAATTCCCATGTTTACCTTGATTTTTGAAGCCATTGTCTTTAAGCGCGCTATTGACAAAGTCGATATTTTGGCCATTGTCATCTCCATTGTGGGCGTCGTGTGCGTTATGGATATTCGGCTGTCGGATCTCAAGCAGGGTGGGGCATGGTTTGGTTACGCGGCGATGATCGGCGCGGTCTTCTCTTGGGTCATCTACTCACTGGCATCGAGACCGCTGTTTAAGAAGTATTCTTATTTGACGATTATCTACAATCAGTTTTTATACGCACTGCCCTTTTTTGTCGTCGTCGTCCCCTTTGAAAGCAACCGTTGGCAACACCTTGTGGGATCGGATATCATCCACCTCGTCTTTCTCAGCGTCTTTGCCTCGGTACTGGGTTTTTACTTTTACGCCAAGGCGATGGATTTGTTGGGGGTCACTGAAGCGTCGCTCTACATTAACTTTTTGCCAATTGTCACATTGGCGTTTGGTTATGTGTATCTTGGACAGACGATTTCGTTGACACAAACTATGGGCGGGATTTTGATTATACTCTCGCTGACGGTGACCGGAGTTCGCGAAAAGGGTGTCGAAGCCGAAACATAGGCGTTAAGGCGAAAGTGGCGTTTTGCCGATACCTTTAAAGAGGTGATGATATGAAAATTACAGGACTTATGAAGGGGCTGGTGAGCAGTCCGGTTACAAAGAAAGACAGACAAGCTGAAACTGCGGCGGAAAAAAAGGCGACGGCATCGCGCAGTCATTTGCCGATGGACAAAATCGAACGCCTTTTTGAGAAGCACAAAGTGCCGCTGGACAACGCTAAAATAAAAGAAGTAGAGACCTTCTTCGATAGAGCTGAGGGTACAGAGACCGACAAGCTTAAGACGCTGGAAACGACGCTTGAAAAGGGCCTTGATGTGAAAGCGTCTGAGCTCAACGACGTACACGCCGCCCTGAAAGAAGGGGCGACGGATTTTACCGTGCTCTTAGAAGAACCGGCTGAAACGGCTGTTGCCGAAAGCGATGCCGAGACATGGGTTGTGGCGCTAAAACTTCCCGAGGCGGTTAAAGACTTGCTCTTAGAGCAACTGGGGAAGGGCATTCCGTTGAGGGAAGTGCTGTCGAGCACGTTGAAGCACTTTGCAAAATTCTTGGGCGTCGACGGCGCAAAAGCCGAGTCGATGACACTTGGCGAGTTGGTGCAGACCCTTAAAAACATGATTCAGAATATGCCTGTTTCAGAACTTCAAAAAGCGGTTAAAGCGGCATTTGAAGCTCTGGGGGTAGAAACGTCGGCGACAGCATCGGCACCGGAAGTGCCGAACACGGTGCCTGTGGAAGCGCCTGTGGAAGTGAACCCTCAACCCTCGGTGCCTACAAATGAAAGCGCCGCCGGCGGTCGGGTGGTGAACCCGACGGCAACAAATGAAGGTGAAGATAAAGCCCCTTTAGAGGCGGCTTTTGAAAGCTCGGATCAACAGACGGCGTCTATAGTGGCGACGGCACTGGACGAAGTGTTGACGCGACTTGAACACATGGGGGCGCTCTTAGAAGATACATTTGACCACAAGTTCTTTTTGGTAGAAGTGACGACGGAAAAGACGATACAGGCAAAAACTGATTTTAAAGCTTTTCAAGAGCAAGTTGCCCCGTTGCTGGAACCGTCGGTACCACCGCAAAAACTCGCAGAAAACATTCAGACGACGATTGAAGCGCTGGATAAAGTGATTTTAAAGACCAATGTAACCTTGTTTACCGATATGAAAATGGAGCGCGACTTACTTGCGGCTTCTGCTGAACTGGACAAAGCGCGTACTTTCATCCAAAAGGGCGATGTGGCGTCGGCACGTACACTTGTGGAAAAAGTGCAAAAGACCGTGGGCAAAATGACATTTGAACCGAGTGTCAAGCGGGTTCAGGCTTTCGCGTTTCAAAAAGGTGAAATGCTCGAAGCGGCTTTTAAGTCGAAAAACGGCGGGCCTAGAGCGGAACAGCTCATCGCCAGACAACTTCAAGTGCTTCAGGGAGAAAACGGCGTGAGACAGGCCAAGGACGCACTGGACACCCTCCGCTTCATGGGGTTGAACCACGAAGTGGAAGTGGCAGAATCTCTAGAAGGTCGTCGCGTGCAAAAAAATCAAGATTTTTTTAATCACAATGTAAAAGAAATTCTGTTAAAATTAATGAAGAGCGAAATCGATGCGAGACAAGTGGAAAAAGCAGAAGGGCAGTTAACCAATCTCTCTGGACAGCAGTCGATGAATCAGCAGGAGTCCGGTGGACAGCGCGGCATGCACTACTTTAACTACCCGGTGGCTCTTTCCGACGGCAGTCTCGGCGAGATGAAAATCTACCTGAACGGCGCGCGTAACGGCGCGACTATGGACTATAAGAACACGGCGCTTTTCTTTGGCGTGAACACACAGCGCTTTGGCGAGGTGGGGATTAAAGTCAAAACGGTTATGGGTCAATGTGACATTACAGTGGCATCGAAGTCGGGGGCGGCACTTGCGCCTTATTTTGAGCCGCTTAAAGACGTTCTGGAAGCCGCCGGCCTGACACTGGGCACCATCGCCTACGAGGGCACAGGTGCTGCGCCTGAGGCAGAGACGAAAGCGCAACCGCGTCAAACAGAAGGCGATGAGAAAGGGTTTGATTTTAAAATATGAAAAAGACGATTTCGACAGCTTACGAGCGCTATGACAACGCGGCGGATTTTAACAGTTACGCCGCAAAAGTCATCGAGGGCGCAAAAGCTCAAAAGATGCCTATAGAAGAAGACGAAAACCGAGTGGCCAAGGGACTCAAAGGCGATTTGAGAGAGGCGCTTCCCGCGCAGCTCTACGCGATAATTGGAGCAGTGGCCACTTGTGTGGAGCAAATGGAAGGTGAAAGGAGCCGGAAAGATGAAAGTCAACAAGACCTCTAAAAGCGCCAAAACTTCCGGAAAACGCCCCGTTCAAAACGTCTCCACATCAGAGGTGCCGCTGATTAAGTTTACAGAGGTGTTGGCGCATAAAGACCACGAACGTCAAAAAGAGGCGCTTCAAAAGGCGCTGGACATCATTGATGTAAAAGGCCAGCAACTGCTGGAAAACAGAACGGTAGAAAACCTCTACGAGTACAAAAAACTCATCAAGAGTTTTATAGACGAAGTGGTGAGCGATGGGTTTGAAATCAGTGAAAAACGCGGTTTTTCAAGAGTCGGTCGCGCCAAGGTTCTCAGAACGGTGTCCGAAGTGGACGCCAAACTCGTCGAGTTGACGAACTTGATTCTAAAGCGCGAACACAAAGAAATCAATATCTTAAAAAAAGTGGGCGAGATCAAAGGCCTACTGGTTAATTTGTTGTTGTAATCATACGGGGAAGTGCCCTCGTGTGCTGTATGATTTGTCTTAGGTATGGAAAGCGTACAGCGCACCAGACTATAGAAACGGAGGCAGCAGTATGTTGTTAAAAGGTTTGAATAAAGTACAGAGTGATGCGGTCCAGTCCATTGAAGGGCCGATACTTGTTGTGGCGGGCGCGGGTTCCGGAAAAACACGTGTTTTAACACATCGAATTGCCAACCTTATCGAAGGGCATGATATCTTTCCTTCAAAAATCATGGCCATTACTTTTACCAATAAGGCGGCGAGCGAGATGAAAAGCCGTATTGAGTCGCTGGTCGGGCCGGTGACCCGTCAGATGTGGGTGGGCACTTTCCACGCCATATGCGTCAGAATTTTAAGACGCGACGGTCAACATATCGGCTATGGCAGCGACTTTGTCATTTACGATACCACCGATCAAAAGGCGCTCTTGAAAAACTGCTACAAGACGCTGAACATCGATGAAAAGCACACGCCGATTAAACACTATCAGTTTAAAATTTCTGCGGCAAAAAACGATATGGTCGATGCCAAGGCGTATGAAAAACTGTACGAAGGGGATTTTAGAGAGCGTGAGTTCATTCAGCTGTATAAGCTTTACGAAGAGCGCCTTTTGGCCAATCAAGCAATGGACTTCGACGATTTGCTCCTGAAAACCATCGAGCTGTTTAAGAAGTTTCCGGAGATTCTCAGTACCTATCAAAATAGGTTCCAATACATCCACGTCGACGAGTATCAAGATACCAACCGCGCGCAGTACGAGCTCGTTAAAATGCTCTCATCAAAGCACGAAAACCTCTTTGTCGTCGGCGACGGTGACCAGTCCATCTACAGATGGCGAGGCGCAGATGTGCGCAATATCCAAGAGTTTGAAAAAGACTACATGGGGGCGCAGATCTACAAACTCGAACAGAACTACCGCTCGTCGAAGAACATCCTCTCGCTGGCCAACAGCGTTATTAAAAACAATCCGAACAGACGCGAGAAAAACTTGTGGACAGATGCGGAGGAAGGCGAGAAAATCCACTATTATGGCGGTTACGATGAAAAAGACGAGGCGCGGTACGTGGTGGATCAAATACAAAAGCGCCTGCGCGAAGGCGAATTTAAGGCGTCTGACTTTGCTGTTCTCTATAGAACCAATGCCCAGTCCAGAGCGTTTGAGGATGCGCTGATGTATCAGGGCATTCACTACAGAGTCATCGGCGGCGCCAAGTTCTACGACCGCAAAGAAATCAAGGACATTATGGCGTACTTTAAACTGCTGGTCAACCCATTTGACGATGTGAGTTTTCTCAGGGTAATCAACGAGCCGAAGCGTAGCATTGGCGACAAGACGATTCAAAAAATACAGGATTACGCTCGGCGCGAAGGGCTATCCCTCTTAAACGCCGTGCGCCACGTAGAAGAAATCGACGGGATAACCGGGAAGACCAAAGGGAACATCGAAGGGTTTACTAAGATGATTGCGTCGCTCACCTCAATGGTGGAGAGTCATTTTATCACCCAGATTTTCGACGAGCTCATGACGGCGACGGGGATTATTGCCGGATACGAACTGGAACGCAGTGTAGAAGCCGATGCCCGCATCGACAATATCTACGAGTTCAGAACAGTTATCGAGGAGTTTGAAAAGCGCTCCGAGTCTCCGAATTTGAGAGATTTTTTGGCGGAGACATCGCTGAGAAGTGACCAGGACGGTATCGACGAAACACAAGAAGGGGTGCTCCTTATGACCCTTCACGCGTCGAAGGGGCTCGAGTTTCCGGTGGTTTTCCTCGTGGGTCTCGAAGACCAACTGTTTCCATCGTTCAGATCCATGGACGACGACGAGGCAATGGAAGAAGAGCGCCGATTGTGCTATGTGGGCATTACGCGTGCGGAACAAATTTTATATGTGACACATGCCAAGCACCGCAACACGTTCGGTAGGTTTGAGCCACGCCAACCGAGTCAATTTTTAGCCGAAATGGATTTAGACGTCTTAGAAGGGGTAGAATCTAGAGCGGAGAAAGCGGTTTTTAAAGAGGCCAAGAAGAAGACGTCGTCGTACTTTCAGTTGAAGTCGGCGAAGCGCATGCCGCCTCAAAAACCAAAAGAAACGGTGCCGAGTGAGCGCATTCAAATGGGGGACAAAGTCATGCACAAAGTATTTGGCTCAGGGCTTGTTATCGCAGTGGCAGAAGACGGCGACCTCATGACCATCGTCTTTGATGCGCACGGTATAAAAAAACTGAGCGCCGCAGTGGCACCGATTAAAAAGATGGGGTAAGATGAATTCAATGGAAGAGATTAAAAAGAAAATAGAAGCACTAAGGGCGACGATTCGCAAGCACAGCGCCCTTTACTACGTCCTCGATCAACCGGAAATCGAGGACTTCGAATACGATGCACTGATGCGCGAGTTGATGGCATTGGAACAAGCGTATCCGGCATACGACGATCCCAATTCACCTACACATAAAGTGGGTGGCGCTGTTTTAAGCGCCTTTGAGAAAGTAGACCACGAAGTGGAGATGCTCAGCCTTGACAACGCCTACAATGCCGAAGACCTCATGGCATTTGACCGGCGGGTGCGCAAAGAACTTGGTGAGGCGCCGCGCTATGTGGTGGAGTACAAAATCGACGGCCTAACAGTCGGCTTGACTTACACAGAAGGTGTGCTTTCGCTGGGGGCCACTCGCGGCGATGGTGTCACAGGGGAAAACGTCACTGAAAATGTAAAAACCATACGCACGCTGCCGGTAGGGCTTCCAGAGAAGGCCTCCTTTTTGGTGCGCGGCGAAGTTTTTATGCAGAAAAAGGGATTTGCCAAGCTCAACGAAGCTCAGACCCTCGCAGGTAAAGAGCCTTTTGCCAATCCGCGAAATGCCGCGGCGGGTTCTCTCAGACAGCTGGACTCTAAAATTGCGGCATCGAGACCGCTAGACATTTTTGTGTTCGACGTGTTGAGAGGCGCAGAAGGCCTAGGCATCCACGGGCAGAGCGCCGCCTTTGAAAAGCTCGATGCCTTGGGATTCAAGACGGCGCCAATGGCGTGTTTTGACGATATGGAAGCCGTGTACACCTACTGTGAAAAGATGGTGGATGAACGGGACGGTCTGTCCTTTGAAATCGACGGCCTCGTCGTCAAAGTCGACGATTTTGCCCAGCGTGAAAAGCTGGGGACGACGCAAAAGAGTCCGCGTTGGGCGATTGCGTATAAGTTTCCGGCGCAGCTGGCGCTCACAAAAATAGAAGACATCAAAGCGCAAGTGGGGCGAACGGGCGTCATTACGCCGCTGGCGGTACTGGAACCGGTAAAACTCGCGGGTTCTACCATAGGTAAGGCGACGCTCCACAATCAGGATTACATCGACATAAAGGACATTCGAATCGGCGACTACGTCTATATCCAGAAGGCGGGGGATGTGATTCCCGCAGTGGTTAAAGTGGCTTTAGACAAGCGACCGGAAGACGCTGAGCCCTATCGACTGCCCGAAAGGTGTCCGGTATGTGAGTCGCCTACGGTGCGCAAGGAAGGGGAAGCGGCACTGCGCTGCGTTAACGATGTGTGTCCGGCTAAGATACAGCGCCTATTGACCCACTTCGTTTCCAGAAGTGCCATGAACATCGACGGCGTCGGCGAAGCTGTCGTAGAGACTTTAATTGAACACGGCTACGTCGAGACCATTAGCGACCTCTATCGTCTCGAATCCCATAGAGAAGCGCTGATGGCGCTAGACGGGTACGGTGAAAAGTCGGTGGAAAAAATGCTCGAAAACATAGAAAAAAGCAAGGCGAACCCCATCCACAAGTTGCTTTCAGGGCTTGGAATCCCCCTTATTGGTGAAAAGGCGGCCAAGACGTTGGCGCAGAACTTTCACTCGGTGAAGGCACTGGCAGCTGCGGATGTCGAGGCCCTTACGGCAATTGATGAAATCGGGGAGAAAATGGCGCAGAGCATTATTCACTATTTTGAACTGGAACAGACGCGAGAGATGCTCGTGGACTTTGAAGCGCTTGGGATGCGTCTGGAAGAAGATGCGCCGGAGGACAGTGGAGAAGTCCCTGTTCTCGAAGGATTGACATTTGTCATTACGGGAACTTTGGAGAACTATTCTCGCGATGAAATGAAAGCGCGTATAGAGGCCCTCGGCGGAAAGGCGACCGGTAGTGTGTCGAAAAAGACTTCGTATGTTATCGCAGGGGAAAAAGCGGGTTCAAAAGCTGAGAAAGCCGTGGCACTCGGCGTGCCGGTTCTTTCTGAAGCGGAATTTGAAGAGTTCATTACAAAGCGGTAAATTCAGTTGTCCACACATGACTGTATGATATAATAGACCCGAAAGGTGTGAGGTGTAGGATGAAAGTAGGAAAATTAAAAAACGACGTACTAGAAGAAATCGTCCTTGGAGAAATAAAAAAAGTAAGAACGGATGTACTCATTGGACCAAGTGTGGGGGAAGATTGCGCGGCAGTTGCCTTTGGCGATTTGGCCTGCGTGTTGACGACAGACCCGATTACGGGATCGACTTCAAATCTAGGCCGATTGGCTGTACACATCTGCGTCAACGACATCGCTTCAAGCGGTGCAGAACCCATCGGCATTATGTTGACTCTGCTCTTTCCGGAAGAAACGGAAGAATCGCAGATACAGGGCGTGCTCAGGGAAGCCAACGAAGCGGCGAACAAACTGGGCATTGAGATTCTCGGGGGACACACGGAAGTCACTTCTGCCGTGACGAAACCCGTGGCCTCTGCAACGGCAATCGGGCGCGTTTTTCATTCGCATCTGATTAAAACCGGCGGTGCTCAGACAGGCGACATGATTTACTTGACCAAGCATCCGGGACTTGAAGGCACTTCTATTCTAGCGACGGATTTTGAAGCGGAACTCACCGGCGTGTTGTCGAAGCGCGCACTGGAAAGTGCCAAGGCGCTCGTCAACGACATCAGTGTTCTGAGCGAAGGTCGAATTGGCGCACAAATAGGTGTCAGCGCCATGCACGACGCCACAGAGGGTGGGGTGCTGGGCGCTATATACGAACTCTGTGATGCCAGTGGCAAGGGCTGTCGCGTCTTCAATAAAAAATTTGAGATTCTACCGGAAACCCAAATGATCTGTGAACACTTTCACATCGACCCGCTCAAGTTGATTTCCAGCGGCGTCATGGTCTTCACTGTGGCACCGGACAAAGCCGCTTCTCTGGAGAAGGCTTTGCTCAGCGCTGAAATTCCCTATTCGAGAGTGGGCCTGATAACAGAAGACCTCGAAAAGCACATTGTCTACGGCGAGGATTCTGTTACTGAAATTGTCGAAGTTATTCAAATGCCCGATGCAGACGAGCTCTATCGAGTGGTCGGCTAGGGACGATGGTGGAAAGAGGACTTACCCTATGAAAGATTTTAAAGCCAAAAGTTGCTTGTTAATCGCGTTCTTACTTTGTTTAACAGCTGTTGTGCCCCTTAGAATCGATTTTGCAAACAAGTATTCTGAACTGGATTATGTGACGGTATTCGACCATTCAACCGGTCGGAGCGACGCCTACGACCCCGTCTCCTTGACGGTGTTTGGTAAGGACGTCTTTTCCGATACACCGGGCGTTGCCATCGATGGACGCGTCCTCGTGCCGATAGCGGCGATTTTTAAGAGTGTCGGCGTCGAATACAAATGGTACGAACAGACAAAAGAGATTGCGTTTGAGTCCGAGGGCCGCTCGGTGGTGGTTCAAATCGGCAACCCAAACGCAACTGTAAACGGTAAAAAAGTGCCGCTGCCGGATGGCGTCGCGCCGCGTATTATGACCTATAAGGATACTCAGGGGGCTTCCAATGCCCGCACCTATGTGCCGGTGCGTTTTGTGTCCGAGATGTTGGGGCTGGATGTGAGCTGGATTGGCAGCACGCGTACTGTAGCGGTGAATAAGCCCGAACAGGTGCTCAGCAATGTCGACCTCTTTTGGAAGACATCGACGAGCAGACCGTTTCCGGAGATTAGACTGAAAGTCAGTGGCGAAGTCGACTACACGTCCTTTGTAGCCAAAGGCCTCGACGTCGGCGGACTCGACCAAACGGTTATCGACTTTCAGAATACTCGATTTACCATGCCGGAAGGCGGCAAACTTAAAAACGGCGTGTGGACTTACGACATCGGCGACGGCATTTTCGGCCTAAACCGCGTCGAAGTGGAGCAGACTGAAACGGAACCTGCGAGAACGCGCGTCACCATTTACAAATCCAAACGCCAAGGTCACGACATCTACTACGATGCCAAAACCGGCGAAATGGTGGTTCGACTCATTAATACCGTCGATAAAATCGACGTTCAACAAGTTTATGAAACCAACACCGTGGTCATCGACACCGGTGAAGAAAATGCGCCGTACAACATCGACTTTAAAGGGGATACCCTCTATGTGGACCTTGTAAAAAGTGTGCTCAACAGGGAAAGTACTTTTGAAAACCTCGCGGGTATCAACCGTGGTAAAATTAAGAGCATTACCTCTGAGGTTTTGCCGAAGAGCACTTACGGCTACGAGTCGGTTCGCGTCGCCATCAAGCTCTCGGAGCCGATAAACGAGCACAACTACTACGTTGAGCAAGACCCTAAAGACACCACGCGGGTGCTCGTGTACGTACCGGATGACGCCATTAACATGTTCAAATATGTGAAGACCGATACGTACAATTCGCAGATGCTCATCACTTTAGAAGACGCTTCGTACCAGAACAGCGTCAGCATCGACGAGGCGGCAGGCAAAGTCGTGATGCGCATTCCGGCTGAGGCGACCAACCTCAACTTGATTTCAGAGCAAATCAACGACAACTTGGTCAAATCGGTAAGCGTTGAGCTCGTGAACAACGTTTATGTGGTGACGGCGAAACTCGACGAGGGCGTTACAAAGCAGCGTATCGTCTACGAGAACAGCGTCGGCTTCCTGTTTGAAAACAAACCGACAAACGTCAATAACAGCGGTACGTTAATCGTTATCGACCCAGGTCACGGCGGCAACGATCCGGGCACTGTGGGCTCTAAAGGCACTGAGGAAGAAGTCGTTCTTCAAACGTCTATGAAGTTGAAGCTCGAGCTTGAAAAACTCGGTTACCGCGTGTACATGACGCGTACGAAAGACGAGTACGTCAACTTGTACGACCGTCCGGTAATTGCCAACAGCATGAATGCCGCCGTATTTGTCAGCGTTCACGCCAACGGCTTCAAGTCTTCTAGTGCAAACGGTATCGAAGTGTATTACGGCGATTCAGAAGACAAGAAATTGGCCGATATTATGCAGAAGAAACTCATCGGTGCAACGGGGGCAACCAACCGTGGCGCCAAACCACAACCGAGGTATGTGGTGATTAAAAACAGTACCATGCCAACCGTCCTCGTAGAGCTCGGCTTTATGACGAACGCTACAGAGGAAAGCAACCTCATGTCCGACAACTACCAGCAAAAGCTGGCGAAGGCCATGGCGGAATCGGTACATGTGTATCTGAAATAGTGACATTTTAGGGCGGTTGGGACAGTTTGTTCCAATCGCTCGTCTTTAAACGTATAAAAAAAGGAGTCCAGAGTGAGAATAGATCAAAGAGCAAACGACGCGCTGCGTCCGGTTGTGTTCACGCGCAACTACATTATGCATCCGGCAGGTGCGGTCCTCGTGGAAATGGGGCATACCAAAGTGATTTGTACGGCCAGTGTGGAAGAAAGAGTTCCCGGGTTTCTAAAAGGCAAAGGCAGTGGTTGGGTGACTGCGGAGTACAGCATGTTGCCGGGGTCGACGGGAACGCGAAAATCTAGAAATACTAAGGGCATCGATGGCAGGAGCCAGGAAATTCAGCGGTTAATCGGCAGGTCTCTAAGGTCTGTAGTCGACTTAGAAGCGCTTGGAGAGCGCACTATTTGGATTGATTGCGATGTGATTCAAGCAGATGGCGGGACGCGTACAGCGTCAATTACAGGTGCTTTTGTGGCGCTTAACGACGCCGTGAACCACCTGATTGAGACGGGGGCGTTAAAGGCATCGCCTATTCGCACGCAGGTGGCTGCTGTGAGCGTGGGAATCGTAGACGGCGAGCCGATGCTCGACCTGTGCTATGAAGAAGACTCACGCGCACAAGTGGACATGAATGTCATTATGACCGGAGAAGGCGAGTGGATTGAACTTCAGGGGACAGGCGAAGAACGTCCGTTTACGCAAGCGCAACTTATGACCCTTCTAGAGCTCGGCAGCAAGGGCGTTCAGTCGCTGATTGAGGCACAAGCCGCTGTGATGCCCGTGCGTCAACAAGTGGTGTTGGCGTCTAACAACGCCCACAAAGTCGACGAGATTAAGTCGATACTGGCGCCGCTCGGCTACGATGTGCTCAGTATGAAGGACATTGGTTTAGGCGATATGGACATTGAAGAGACGGGAACGACTTTTTCGGAAAACGCACTGATTAAAGCGCGAGCAGTAGCAGAGAAAGTCGATGCTTGGGTGCTGGCAGACGATAGCGGGCTCGAGGTGGACTACTTAAACGGGGCACCCGGTGTATACTCTGCACGCTATGCAGGTGAACCGAAATGCGACGCACGAAACAACCTCAAGTTGCTCAGTGCGTTGAAAGACCTTCCTCGGGAAGAGCGTAAAGCCCGATTTGTAACGGTGCTGACACTGCTTACAAAAGAAGGCGATGTTATAGAGACGCGGGGCGAAGTGCTGGGAACCATCGGCACCAAGCCAATGGGCGAGAACGGTTTTGGTTACGACCCGCTGTTCTTCTGTGATGAAGTGGGCAAAACATTTGCTCAGTTGTCCGCAAGTGAGAAAAATGCGCTGAGTCATCGTGCACGGGCGCTTAACCTATTAAAAGAAAGGTTGTTGGAAAGATCGTGAAGATATTGGTCATAAGCGACACACATGCCATTTTTAGAGGGGCCTATAAGTTAAAAGCGCAATTGGCCCCAGATGTTCAAGAGGTTTGGCACCTCGGTGACCACGCCAAAGATGTGAAAGAGATTTCCAATTTATTCAACTTACCGGTTTTTTCGGTAAAAGGCAACTGCGACCCCGGTGCGACGGCGCCGGCGTCGCTGCTTTTAGAGCGTGGCGGTTATAAAATTTTCTTAACACATGGTCATTTGTACGGTGTGAAGTCTAATTTAACCCGCCTTTATTACACGGCTCTGGAAGAAGAAATTGACGTGGTCTGTTTTGGTCATACGCATATTCCGGTGTATTTTGAAGAAAATAATAAGCATTTTTTTAATCCCGGCAGTTTGTCAAAACCCGTTTTGGGGGAAACTGAAAGTGCTGGAATTATAACTATTGTAGCGGGTTCTATAAGTTTTGAACACCTCCGATTGTAAAGAAAGTATGAGCAGTTTGTAAAAAAAGTGCGAGAAAAAGTGAAAAAAAGAGTTGACGGGCTATGGGGGTTCATGTATAATAAAATTCGTCAGTTGGCGACGGGGTGTAGCGCAGTTTGGTAGCGCATCTGGTTTGGGACCAGAGGGTCGCGGGTTCAAATCCTGCCACCCCGACCAACTTTATGCGTTAGTAGCTCAACTGGATAGAGCACCGCCCTTCTAAGGCGGGGGTTTGGGGTTCGAGTCCCTACTGACGCACCACTTTAATCATATGGATATGGCGACTGTCGTCAAGCGGTTAAGACCCTGGATTGTGGCTCCAGTATGCGTGGGTTCGAATCCCATCAGTCGCCCCATTTTTTTTTATGTTGGGGATTCGCCAAGCGGTAAGGCAACGGACTTTGACTCCGTCATTCACAGGTTCAAATCCTGTATCCCCAGCCATATTACGGTCCATTAGCTCAGTCGGTAGAGCACCTGACTTTTAATCAGGGTGTCCCGCGTTCGAGTCGCGGATGGATCACCAGTTTGAAGTCACTTTGATGCGTAATCGGGGTGGCTTTAATTTTATCTTTAATAAAACTGTCAATCACTTTTGAAAATGTCCCAAAATAAATGAAACATGAGCACCAGTAAAAAGCTGGTGCTTTGTTAATTAGCGGAGAAAAAGTTTTCTTGAGTGTTAATGATGTCCTCAAAAGTATAATTGTGTTGAGCATAGTGTGTTTTGATAAATTTCTTGATGGCGCTCTTCCGCCATGGATGTATCATAGAAGGGATATTGCGTTTTTTAGGCAGAGCCTCGAACTCGTCCTGAAAATCAAAGTTCTTAGATTTCCTTAGATGAGAAGGGATAAGTTCGAGTTCATAAACGTTCTCGTTTACAGAGGCCATCAAACAGCCGTTAAAAGCCTTAATAATGACAGCCGGAGTGCCTTTGTGGTAATAAATAGGGAGGCCTCTGTCGTCCATGAGTTTAAAATATTGATTTTCAAATTTAATGCAATGGCCTGTATCAATTTTGCGCTCAGCAATTACCGCAAGCGTTAGATTGATTTTTTCATCAGACGGTTGCGTTTCAAACACAGATTTGTTATTATCAAAAGGCAGAGCAAACTTGTCATTGAATTTCTTTATGTAGGAGTTCAGAAATTCGTTGGCATGCTCTACGCTTGATACGCCTGCGTTTCTTAAGTCGATCGGCAGTCGTGATTGTAGTGTTTGGAATAAGCGTTCTACGCGTCCTTTGGCCTGTGGAACGCTTGTTACTTTTATATCTACCCCTAGTTGATGGCAAGCGTAAGAAAACTGAGTGAAGGTATCCTTTTCAAGTGAAGGGGCCTTTTTTTGTTTGTATTCAAAAACAGTCCTTCTGTCTGTGTAAAACATGTGTGGGATACCATAGGTTGTTAAAATTTGATGAAAGACATTGTAATAGCCTTTAAGTGTTTCTTGGTGGTCGAAGTAAGCCCCCACGATTCGCCCTGTGGCATCGTCTATAGCAGCGTGTAAGTGGGTTTTGACGCCACCAAACCAGATGTGAACCGAAGCGTCCATCTGAAGCATTTCTCCAAAGTAGGCGGATCTAGGTCTTCTAGGGTGGCTTTCATCGAGTTCAACGATCTTGTGCTGAATAATCGCCATGTCCCTTTTAGAAGTAGCCTTTTTCTTTTGGGCTTCTAATTTTTTACGAAGGGCTCTCTTTGTTGACCTGTGAGCCTTGGGAGATAAAACATCTTGTTCCATAAGGATATTTTTTACAGTAGTTGGAGAAAGAAAAAGGTGTTCTTGCTCTGCTAGGATTTCAGTAAAATGAGCGAAATTCGCATCGGGATACTTGGTCCTGTAAAGTCCTAAAATCAACGTTTTAGTTTCGCTAGACAGGGCGTGAACGGGTTTCTTTCCACGGTTTCCATGGACAAAGAAGTCTTTCCCTTCTGACCGATAGCCCTGGATTAATCGATTAACCGTTCTAATACTACAGCCTAGCTTAAGTGAAGCTGTTTTTTTATTGCCATTCGTATCGACGAGCTTTTTAATGATTTCATATTTTAGATTTTCATTCATACGTAATTCTACCTTTGTCATTTAATTTACCTCGATGCTTTCATTCATTGAGGTATTATTATAGCATTATATCTTTTGGGACAAAATCACGTTTGATTACTTAAGACATTATCACATGTGAATCATATGGCTTTAATTTTATCTTTAATAAAACTTGTCATACCATGATGAACATGGTAAAATAATGAGGGTAATCACTTCTGCATCCTTAGCTCAATTGGATAGAGTAGCGGACTTCGAATCCGTTGGTTACAGGTTCGAATCCTGTAGGGTGCACCACACACCAGTAACGTCAATGCTTTTACAGCATTGGCGTTTTTTATTTGACAACAAGATTTGAGCCGAAAAGCTTACCGCGACTATTCAACGTGGAAAGCTGTCAGTGAAAAGCGGTTAGGGATGCCGGAGGCATCACTAATGTTGTTTGGTCGAACTTTTCCACTTTGTTTCCACCGTTTTTTGAGTTTTGGTGGAAAGGGGACACCGTTTAGAGGATAGAAAGGGTGTCGACATCCCGGCGTTTTGATGCGTCGGAAGTGTGGATATAGATCTCGGTAGTTTTTGTATCGCTATGGCCAAGTAGCTCTTGGATGTTGACGATACTGGCGCCATTTTCGTTGAGCATGGAGGCGTAAGAATGGCGTAAGCTGTGAATTCGTCTATACGGTAACCCCGTCTCTTCAAAAATCTTAAGGTACTGTTTCCGGACGTTGCTGTAACTTAGGGGGCCACCAACGGCATTGGGGAATACATAAGAAGCGTTCTCAAAGGCACGACCAAGTTTTAGTTTGTACTTTTTACGGGCAAGTAGGTACGATTTGAGCTTTGGAATGAGATTCGACGGAATCGGTACTGTTCGGCACTGTCGATTCTTTGTCGAGTTTCTCATGGTTTCAAAGGTCTTGTTTCCATCTGCATCAAAGACATTACACTCGTATAGTGTAGCGACGACATCGACTGATTTGCCTTCTACGTCGAGATTTTGTAGCTTAAGAGCCAAGAGTTCACCGATGCGCATTCCAGTGCCTATACCGAATAAGAATAGCATTTCGAGTCGTTTACCATCTAGGGCCTGGATAAACTGTTTGAGCTCATCAGCAGACATGATTTCAGTACGCTTTTTTTGGGTTGATGCACCGGGAATCGCAATTTTTTTACTTGAACATGGGTTGATGTAAAGGCGTTCTTGTGCGATTTCATAATTGAAAAAAGCTTTGAGCAGCTTATTTAGTTCTTTGAGGACACCGTAGGTTTTACCCTCTTTTTCATATAAGTAGTTGTAATGCCGCTGCAAATCGTTTTAATGGGGAGTAATGCGATAGGCCTATCTTTCACGTAAAGCCGATACAGCCCTTCGTAGCGTGAAAAACTTGATGCTTTAACGTTGTCAGAAACGTGTTTGACGTCAAACAACCAACTCTTAAGGGTTTCCCCAAGCAAGCGTTCCTCTCCCGTTTTAGGTGGTGTTAAAACGGGGGGCGAGGGCTTTTTTAAAAGTGCAGATGCTTCTTCGAAAGAAAGCCCACTGTCAAGATGAGATTCAAATATTTTTTTGCTTGGATGCAAGTTCTTTTTTAGTTTTTCCTAGGAACTCTTTTTTCAGCAATTTCCCGTCAGCTTTGCGACCATAGGTCACAATCTGACGCCAATACTGATTACCGTTTTTGATACATTTTGTGGCCATAGTTTCTCCTTTTCATTACGAAGTTGAAGAAACGATGGAAAGATGCTATACTGGATTTATCTAAGGCGCATTGAATCATTTATTGATTTGATGTGACAGTCCCTTTATAGCGCACCAACGCTGTGGAGGGATTTTTTTATGGTTTTAGTTAAATATTACTCAAAATACATGCTTCTTTTTCTTTGAGTTGGAGCAGCTTTTTTGAGTAAGGCGTATATTTTTTTATAAGAGTTATATTCTGACTGTTTAATCTCTGCATAAAAATTACGTATTGAAAAGTAGAGCAAACTCAATAAACCTAACGATATAAAATGAAGTACTGTTATAACGATAGTACTATCGAAAAGTGATGTAACATCATTAGGATTGATTATATCAAATAGCTTTGTATAGAACTTGTCTAGTAGTATCGAAAAAGTTAAAGCAAAAAAAACTGGAAAACCTATGGCACGCGGCTTGGATGCCTTTAATTTACTTTCAAAATCAATTAGTATGTGGTTGTATTCATTTTGTGTTACTCCTTTTTCCTCTAAAAAAAAAGATAATTTCTCAATGCGATCTTTCTCGAGTCGTTCAAACGCAACCTTTCTCAGAAATTTCACGGATAATATTGAGATATCTGCAGTAAATACGTCAAAAAAACTGACAAGCCGCAAGTTTTGGACGGCGGTAACCGGGGCTGTGATGGCGCTACTGGTTGCTTTCAAGGTTGACAAAGTGACGAGTGAACAGGTGCTTGCTGTTATTACCTCCTCTTCTACGCTTATTGCTTATATTATTGGCGAGGGGCTGGTGGATGCGGCTAAAATCAAGGGCGGCAAGTAAGGCGGAAAAGGGGCCCTTTTAATCACTTTTAGGAGAAGACAATGAAACTTGTATTAATTGAAATGTATGGAGAGAACAAACCCATCCGGAGAATACTGTGGAGTCCTTATTTTATGCTATTGAGTCCCTAGGAAATGGCCCAATGTGTGAGCAGGTCGAGGTATTTATGCTGACGAGCGCCGGTAACTATGGCGATAAAGGGGAAAGCTATGCGGCGCGTACCGACTGGTGGTGTGCGGTCGGCGCTGTTGATAAATATGACAAACCTCTCTGGTATAGCTCATATGGGTTTGGCAAAGTGAAAACGGTGGCGAGACTGCCGGTAATCGGCGGTAAAGAGAGACCGGGTACCAGTTCAACCTGTCCCGTTGTCGCGGGGATTCTGGCACACTTTTTTCATGGTATAAATCCAAAACCGGCACGTACCCGAGTCTTGATAAGGTCGACCGGTTTATTCGGGAAAACTCTCATAACATATGGGAGGCAGGGGAAGACCTGCGCACAGGGTTCGGTCTTTTAAAGACCCCTAAATACTACACGGCGGAGCAGATTAGGTGTAGGGTAGGGGAGACAAAGGGCACGAGGATTGTGTTCAGGGGCGATGAGGTCATAACGAAAGACATAGACCTTCTTGTAGCGCCTAAACTGATTGACAGCTGCGCGTATATTGGTGCCTGGGGGATGTTTGAGCAGACCGGTGCCGTCGTGGCTTATAAGGCCGGCGAACTTTTGTTCACATAAACTTGAGGCAATGTCTAATTACGCAGTTTCCACAAATAATAAAGCACAATGTGCAAGTGCTTTATGAAAAAAAGTAGTGGCACTACACAATATCGAAACGTGTAGTGCCACTACTTTTTTCCTCATTAAGTCAGCTTTTGATGTGACGGTAATGGGCAGGAGGATTTTCTTTTTGTTTTTTAATTTTTTTTATTTTTTTGGCTATCTATTTTCCGACAGCCCCTTCCCGCCCATAAACGATTCTCAATAATTAGTACATATTCCTTACCTTTATGGTTATAGCTAATGAACTTATCATTGTAATAAATTGCTTGATTACTTTTATAAACATATGCTGTAATCAGTAATTTGTCCCTACTAAAGCACTCTACTTTAAAATTTAAAACACTATTGCTTTCATCGACTACTTTCTTTTTAATTTTATTTGGATAAGTGGTCGATATCTTAAACGATCCCAACATCTCGGCAATTTCCCTAGAATCAGAAATCTCATAATTTTCATTTGCTATATAATCATGAATTTTTATCTTTTCAACAGCATCAAAATTGTCTTTAAAGTCAACCACTTTATTTATTTGATAATCCAAAAGAATATTATATACAATATAGCTTGACATAATTATAATAAAAGCCCCAAAGATGCAAAAAAGTATCTGTTTCTTCATAATTATCCCCCTTTTCTAAGCTTGGGTGTTTATCGGAGCTCACAACATACCGAAATCCAGCTCTTCTTTTTTGCTTTAACTCAATACTTTCAACAAAAACCTTTCATAATGGAGCCTATATCCACATTTTTACCTATTATTATTGTTTCTCACCCTATAATAAGATAATACCAAACTTCCTAGTGTACTGTATCGTTCGTCATTAAAAAACTGTTTATCTACTTCGCATCATTGTGGCGTTAAAATCTCTCGGCAATGTACCGCATTGTCGTCGCATTTGCCTTGCACTGATACAGACTCTCCGGCATTTTTAATTGAACATCAACGATACAGTACACTAGATCTAAACCCTTTTACACTATGTTCCTCATTTACAGATTCTATTTGTTCAATCCCTAACTCCATCAAGGGCTTTGCTTCCAATACGATATTGCCATATTTTAAGTCATTACTCACTTTTCTTATTTCTCTCAACGGATTCGTTCTAACATCTTTTAAGTCTACTGTTCCAACACTAACCTCTGAAGTGTTACTTAAATCACGGACATACACTTTAGCCGTCTTTTCTGACAATTCAATCGAGATGGTTTCATTAATTCTTTTCTCAAAGTAGTAATATACGCCATTAATCGTTGATATTTCCTTTATGATTTCTCCATCAGCATTTACTTGACTCTCTAAAATATTCATATCTGAAGTATTATTTTCTACCGCATGTACTGGAATTGTTAACATACTTATTGCTAGGACTAAAAACAAACTAATTATCTTTTTCATAATGGATTCCTCCCTATTTAGTTTTTACATTTTACACAATAAAATTTAAATAATCTGGCAGCTCGTTAAACCTCCTTTCACAATAAAAACGAATGACTCGCTGAAATCTTACACATATTAATAAAACTTAATATTTAATTTGAAAATGAACTTCACATGAAAGGGAAGGAGACATCAAGAATGAAAAGAAAAATTGCACTTGACGATGGCCATGGCGCAAAGACACTAGGGAAACGTACACCAACAATAAAAGCCCTAGGAGGAGCTTGTACCAAAGAAAACACCTGTTGTTGCATTGCTTAAAAAAGCGCTTTTGAGGTGTGGTTTTGATGTTCTATCGTCGCACTTACCGATGAGGATACGCCGTTAAAACAGCGTGCGGCGGTAGCGAACAAGAAGAAGGCAGACCTTTATGTCTCAATACACTATGACGCCTATGACGGAAAATTTAGCGGTTATAACCCCGAAGGGCATACGATCTATATCAATCCGGGTTCAAAAGAAGGACGCTGCCTTGCCGGTTATGTCCTAAAACAGATGGCTATGGGTACGCCGCAAAAGAGCCGCGGCATCAAAGAGGCACCGTTCTATTTGCTAAAGTACACCAATATGCCAGCGATTTTAACGGAAAATGGGTTTATGGACAATGAGAGAGAAGCGCTTCTGATGGTCGATCCAGCATTTCAAAGGGAAGTGGACGAAGAGCATGCGAGGGGGCATTTTAAAATGCGTCAAAACGTGATACGCAAATGATACGTAGAATTCTTGAAGCGTAAAAAGAGAGCGTTAAAGGCGTTGAACTTGATGAGATTAATATTTGGAGCTAGAATCTCTTCATTGAACCATATCATATCCCTACAGCATCTTTCCGCCGCTCTCCAAAGTCCCTTTGGCGATTGGTGTGTGTCGGCAATTGACGGTTCACAACAATGTGATGAAATGTAATTGGTAGAAGATGTTAAAAAGTATGATGTTCTCTAAAAGTTGTTTTAATTGGAGGTGTTGGTTTCAAGGATGCTCTACCCCCATGTTTTCAAAATGAGGCGACTATCGGTTGTAGGAAGTGCCCTTCCTTTGGTTGCCGCTATCTTAGGCAGTACGAAATACCCAGTTGTTATTGTAAGGTACAGACAGCCCAAACTAGAGTGTAACACTTTTTAGGGTGCATCTCTCCCATATGCCGCATTGGCTATAGGCATAACATTCCTAAATCTATATTTTAAAAAAAGGCATCGAGTGCCTAACTGATAAGATACACGACTTTATATAGCGCCGCTCAATAAGTGTGTTTGTAAATGAATTTAAAAGCGTCACCGTCTACAGCTGTTTCGACAATTACGATGAATGGTCGAGTAGAACGCGGTGTATAAATACCATAAGTCCCTATGGATTGAGAAAGCAGGTGATAGGATGAAAGCCATCGTTCAAGAAAAATACGGTACGGCCAGCAACTTGCGAATTGAAGAAGTACCGCTTCCAAAACCGAGAGCCGGGGAAGTGCTGGTGCGGGTAAAGGCGGTATCTCTAAATGCACCGGATTGGCGTTTGCTAACGGGCTCGCCGTTTATTATGAGGTTGGGTACGGGGGTGATGGCCCCAAAAGATAAGGTTAAAGGTACCGATGCCGCCGGCGTTGTTGAAGCGCTGGGGGAGGGGGTTACACACTTTAAAGTCGGCGATGCCGTGTACTGTGACGCCTCCGGTAGTGGGTTTGGCACCTTTGCCGAGTACGTTTGTGTAAAAGCCGCGCATTTGGCACTGAAGCCGGCAACGCTCAGTTGGCTCGAGGCGGCGGCATTGCCGCTGACGGCAGTGACAGCATTACAGGCGCTAAGGGACAAAGCGTGTACTGTGGCAGGTGAAAGCGTTTTAATCGTCGGCGCTTCAGGTGGCGTCGGCAGCTACGCCATACAGTTGGCGAAAGCCATGGGTGCATGTGTAACGGCTGTGACCAGTGGCAAAAATGCCGATCAGGCCAAAGCGCTTGGGGCGGATGCGGTTATCGATTATACTGAAGCGTCTCTGGAAAATATAGCGGCAACTTATGATGTGGTATTGGCAATTAACGGCTACTATAAAATAGGCGTTTATAAGAAGTTGCTGTCGCCAAAGGGTCGCTTTGTTCTCATAGGCGGTCAATCGGTGGGGCAACTGTTGTGGCTTGCTGTGTTCGGTCGGTTTATATCGCATAAGGGGGGACAGTCTTTTCAAGTGCTGATGGCTCATCCCAACACCGAGGATTTGGAGCACATTCAAATGCTGGCAGACAGCGGGCAGATTGTGCCGGTGATTAAGCAGCAGGTGAGGTTTGAGGAGATTCCCAAGTGGCTTGAGACCTTGTCAGAAGGCCATGTAGGTGGCAAAGTTGTGGCATCAATTGGTGAAGGGGCCTAGTGTACTGTTTGAAATTAATAAACGGTTCGCATTGTGGTTGACAGCTGTGGAATGTGAACGGCTTAAAGAGGGTGCAAAGTTGTAACATACTTAAGTGTTGGTGATTTGGGCACATAAAAAGAACAGGATTAATCCTGTTCTTTTATCTCGTCCACACAATCTTTGCACAACAGTTTGTTTTTAAGGTAAACTGTGTCGCGGTATTCGCCACAAAGGACGCAACACGGCTGGTATTTTTTTAGGATGATTTGATCTTGATCCACAAAGATTTCAAGTGCATCTTTGATTTCCATATCAAGTGTTCTTCTCAACTCAATTGGAATGACAACTCTTCCGAGTTCGTCGACTTTTCTTACGATGCCTGTTGCTTTCATAACGCAAACCTCCCATACGGTATAGCTGTACCTTTAGTAACTCTCTAATTATAACATGAATACTATAAAACTATATCATATTATTTGGAAATTAAAAAGGGGTTTGTACAAAGGGTTAGATGGTTTGACGTGTATTTACTAGGGTATATCTATTAGTGCGAGTTTATCTATAACAATTATGGGGGGAACCATGAAGAGAAGGTCGATAAAGACAGCCGTTATCAGGGCATTTATAGCCGTTGCATTGCTTATGCTCGCCGCTTTGATGGTGGTATGGCAAAAAGATTACGACTGGATATCTGAAAACGGCGGGTCAAAAGTTGTAGATGGAATAGCCAGCCATTCTCAAGGGCGTCTCGTAGAGTTTTTTCGAGCACCGATGACACTGGGAGAAACGCTAAGGGAAGTAATTGTCTACGAGGGCTATGACCGCGCCGATGATTTAAGCAGCATGCAGCAGATGATGACGAATGTGTTTACAACAGTGCACAGTTCGTTGCCTCAGTTGAGCGTAGTAAGTTACGGCGATGCAGATAAACGCTTTGTAGGCGTTCGCAAGAATGACGACGCCTCTTTTAGCGTCATGCTTAAGGACGCGCGCACAGCGCCTTACTTGAGAATTTACGACGGTCTTGCGATCTCAGATACAGTTGTCGCAGAGCTTGAGGGGTATGACCCCACCATTCGGCCGTGGTACACGGCGGCAACTTATACCGATAAGTGGCAATGGAGTCAAGTGTACGTCAATATGGACGAACAGATGGCACCGACCATTTCTGCGGTGATGCCTATTTTCGAAGCACGTGAAGTCAATGGGGTCGTTTGTGTCGATATCAAGCTTTCGGGTATTCACGACTATTTGAAAAACGATACCTCAATCGGCGAAGGGGTCGTCTACATACTCAACGAGAAACATCAGATTATCGCCCAATCGTCAGAGGGAGAAACCGCTACAATAGACGAGGCAAGTGGCGAGGGGGATCTCGTTTACGCACTCGACAGCGGGAACACTTTGATTAGAGCGTCTATGAGCTATTTTAACAGCACCGATGTCGCCTATCATGAGGCCGCACAGATCGACATCGAGGGACAGACGTACTTTGTCCGCATCAAAAACATTGAAGCACTTGAAAATTTAAATTGGAAGGTTGCTGTCGTCATACCGGAAGAGGTGATTCTCGGCGATATTCGAGCCCGTCAGTGGGTGGTAGGTCTCTTTATCTTAGGGTTGCTTTTGGTGGGGGCTTCAATAGGGTCCTACATGCTCTCTCGAATTCTGAAGCCGATTTTAGACAGTACGCAAATGGCCGCAGCGATAAGCAAAGGCCGCTGGGGCTCTGAAATACATGTCGATAAAGTCCGTTACAAGGAAACGTCGGATTTGATTGAGGCCTTTAACCGCATGTCGGTGCACCTCAATCAGTCTTTTAAAGAAATTTCCAACAAAGAGGTTCAGTACCGCTTACTCGTAGAAAACGTAGACGATATGATTTACGCTTTTAAATTGGACGGGACGCTGCTGTCGGTGAACAAGAGTTTTGAAGAGCGTTTTCACGTTCGGCGAGAGACGGTCGTCGGTCAGAATTTTTTTGAGTTGGTGTCGGACAATGGACAACTCCTGCCGTTAAAACAAAACCTCAAAGCGCTTCAGGCGATCCCTGAAAAGCAAACTTTCATGTTTGAATACCAACATGCCGATGGCAAACGGGGGGTCTACAACGTCACGTGGGTGCCGAAGTTCGACCGAAAAGGCGTTGTGGAGTTTGTTCTGGGTACCAATGTCGATGTGACGAAGTTGGTAGAGACGCAGGAAATGCTCAACAGCCTCTACAGTTCCGAAAAAATGCGCCTTGAACACCTGATTAATGAGAAAAACGAAGCGCTCTCAAAGGCGCTTGTGGAATTGATTGAAAAAGAAAAGATGGCGTCTTTGGGGAGCCTTGTTTCCGGCGTGTCCCACGAGATCAACACCCCTTTGGGCGTTTCGGTTTCTGCGGCGTCTTTTATGGAATCGACAAACAAGCGGATTGTGAAGCGGTATGAAGAAGGCGCGCTTACCAAAAGTGATTTTCTGGCGTATGTGGAAAAAATGGAGGAAACAGCGGTTATTCTCAACACCAACCTCAAACGCGCATCGGATTTGATTAAGAGCTTTAAAGCCATCGCCATTGACCAACACATGGACGATCTCACAGAAGTCCACGTAAAAACGTATATTGAAACGATTTTGTTGAGCCTTAAACATGCGTATAAAGGCGGCGGGCATCGGTTTGTTATCGATTGCGATGACGCGCTGACTGTTGTTACCCGTCCGGGCGCCATCTCACAAATCTTGACGAACCTCATTATGAATTCCATTATCCACGGGTTTGGAGAGGCGCGTGGTGGCGAAGTGATTATAGGCGTGACGAAGAACGGTACCCGTGTGACGATGACTTATGTCGACGACGGCAAAGGCATTCCAAAAGATATTTTGCATAAGATTTACGACCCTTTCTTTACAACAAATCGCGGCAACGGCGGCAGTGGTCTAGGGTTAAATGTCGTCTACAATATCGTGAAGCGACAGCTCGACGGAAGCATCGAGGTTCAGAGCACAGAAGGTGAAGGAACACGTTTTGAGATCGTGTTCGAATCAGAGGAGGCATAAAGTATGGGACAGCTGGATTTTTTAAAAGATGAACCGACAGTAGAGCAGACATACAGGGGATTCTATAAAATTATGATTGCCGATGACGATGAAGAAGTGCACACGATTACGAAGATGATTTTGAAAGACTTTGTTTTTGAAGACCACGGGTTGACCTTTATCGATGCGTACACAGGGGCTGAAACTATAGAGCTTCTCAAGCGGCATCCGGACACGGCGGTACTTTTCTTAGATGTGGTTATGGAAGATGTCGACGCCGGGCTTAAAGTCGTCGACGTCTTGAGGTCGACACTTCAAAATCGTCTAACGCGCATTGTGTTGAGAACCGGTCAGCCCGGTGAGGCGCCGGAGGAAACGGTTATCGAAAAATACGATATTAACGACTATCGGCTCAAGACGGAAATGACCGTAAAACGCCTTTTTACGACGCTTTATACGGCACTTAGGGGCTACAGGGACTTAAAGCGCATCGATCGGCATAAAATGGGTCTAGAAAAGATTATAGAAACCAGTGCCAACTTGTTTAAACACAATTCGTTAAATGCGTTTTTGACGAGTATTTTATCTCAGCTTTCTGGCTTTTATTACGACTATACCGAAATGGTGTATGTGCGCAGTCATTCGGGCTTCGTGACGTTGAGTGATCAGGACACCCCGATGATTGTGGCGGCAACTGGGAAATACACCTCCTACATAGGGAAGCCGATCTTTGAGGTGGACGACTTGAGAGAAGTCGGTGAGCTCATAAGAAACGCGTCTGATGAAGGCATAGAAATCATACCGGTAGAACAAGGTTTTCTAATACGTAGCCACAGCAATAAGCACATGAAAAACTATATTTTTATCGAGGGCAACCATGAAATTTACGATTTTGAGTTAATCAAGCTGTTTTTGGCAAATTACTCTGTGGCACTGGACAACTTTATCCTCAACAATTTGATTTCTTCGACACAAAAGGAAATTATCTTTACACTAGGGGAAGTGGTCGAGAGCCACTTTGAAGAAACCGGCGGCCATGTTAAGCGCATCTCTGAGATGATGTACCGATTTGCCAGGCGTTTAGACCTCGGTTTTCAAGAAGCTGAAATTTTGAAAATTGCGAGTACCATGCACGATATCGGCAAGATTGCCATTCCCGACGCCATACTGAAAAAGCCTGGGCGCTTGAGCGACAGCGAGTACGAAGTCATTCAGTCGCACGCGTTTATCGGGTACAAGATTTTGTCAAAATCTAATTTGGAAATTTTAAAGGTGGCCTCTGAAATTGCCCATTGGCACCACGAGAAATACGATGGCACCGGCTACCCGGACCACCTCTCTGAGAAGGCTATACCGCTCAATGCACGGATGCTTGCTATCGTCGATGTTTTCGACGCCATGACACATAGGCGCGTCTACAAAGAAGCGAGTACAGTAGAAGAAGCATTGGATTATCTCAATCGGGAAAAGGGGCGGCATTTTGACCCTGAACTCGTGACGATTTTCACAGAATCCCTTGAGGATATTATAGAATTGTAATCGGCTGGTATACAGTTTCATGCTGTGCTATAATGTCAGATGACAGGAAGATGTCTTTTTAAAAGGATGTTTTAAAACAGCTGTCTTAGGAAGAGCACACGCATGGTTCATTTAAGGAAAACAACGCAAAACACGTTGATAGGCATATTTATCTTAGGTTTTTTGGCAGGTGTCGTCAATTTCAGGGTATTGCCTAAAGTCAGGGAGATTGACGGTGAAAATATGGCGACGAAAGAAGCCATTGCAGCATACTTAGCACAAGCAGAAAGTGCACTAGACGGTCTCGAGGCGATGGCGATTCATATGAATCGCCTCGAACCTTCTCTAGCCTTATCCGGCGAAGTTGGACGTTTAAAAGGGGAGGCCGTTGTTTCAATAGATAGCGCCCAAGAAGCGCTCGACACTTACCACAACCGGATGAACCGCAGCAGAAAATGGCTTGCGGTACTCTATGGGGTGGAATTTGATCGACAAAACGCCTACGCAAACGATATTGAAGTCGCCTTGAATCATCTTCGTCAAGAGGTGGAATCTTCAGAGCTCGCGGCATTTAAAAGCCCGTCGCTAGATACGGCGCATGCAGATGTGGAGGTGGCATTTGAGGCCACGGCGACAGATTACAATCAGCTCAAAGAAAAAGTATACGGTTTTCTCGAAGGTTGCCAAAACGTTTTAACAGCCTGTCTGCTGTTGGCGGTTCTCCTCTTTGGCGCCGTCGTCCTCAGGATAACGACCGCTTATTTTGAGTTTGTGACCAAGAGTTATGAAGCGTTGCGCAATCATGCGTACGATTACGACGCCCTCCCGACCATCAAGCCCATGTTTGCTGAAGAAGAAAAAGTACAGACATTGGTTGCAGAGGTATTTGAGGAAAACAAACTTACTTCTGAAGTTCGAGATGTCTTACTTGGGCACTACATTGTCGACGATGCCGTTGAAAAGCTCTTTGAGATTTTCAACGAACACCTCGGTGTCGACCGAGTGGGCATTGCCTTTGTAGATTACAAGCGTCAAAAGATTATGGCGGAGTACGGGGCGTGCAATTACGGTAAAATCTTATTGGGCCCCGGATTTGAAATCGGATTCAAGGGCACTTCACTCTATGAAATCATCGAGAGCAAGCGTCCTGCTATTACAGACGATCTTTCTGTGGCGCTGGAGAAAAAACCACACAGTGCCCCTTTAAATGCCCTTGTGGAGGAGGGCATACGCTCAAATCTCATCTTGCCTATGACAATGGGCGGCGCCGTTTTCGGCATGTTCTTTTTGAGCTCGAAAAAGCCGCATTACTTTAACGCACATCATATGCACCTCAGCGAGAAAATTATATACGACGTCAAGGGACTTCTCAATCGATCGTATTTCACAAAAGTGATTTTGACCAAGATGACCCACAGTTTTTCATCCCTCGTCGATCAACGAGACAATGAAACCGGCGACCATATTGCGCGCATGGTTCAGTACTCGGTGATTATTGCCTCGGGGCTAAAAAAGCGTCCGAAAGCGGGGTACGAAGTCGATGATAAGTTTATACTGGACATCGAGCGCAACGCGTCGGCGCACGATATTGGCAAAGTGGGGATACCGGATGAAATCCTTAAAAAACCGGGGAAACTCACCGAGAGCGAATGGACGGTTATGAAGACCCACGCAGAAATCGGCTCGGATATTTTCAGCGATTTGCGAGAGGGGCTACAGATTTTTGACCCTCAGTTTTACAAGATGACAGAAGACATCGCGCGTTATCACCACGAGCGTTGGGATGGCAGCGGGTATCCTGAGGGGTTGGCTGGAAAAGCCATTCCACTCAGTGCGCGCATTGTCGCCATCGCCGATGTGTTCGACGCGATTACGAGTAAGCGCGTTTATAAGAAGGCATTTGATATTGAAACATCTTTAACCATTATACGTGAGGCCGCGGGGAGTCATCTCGACCCCTATTTGGTCGACGTGTTTTTTGAAAATCTCGACGACGTCATGCGCGTCTACGAGAAACACTTTTCCCAGTAGCGGGCGCGACGGACCCCGCTGGGAGCAATTATGAGGGAAACGATATGAAGCAGTTTAAAAATTTGATTCGATTGAGTTTAATGATAATCATTATGGCATCGTTTGCCGCAATTGGTCTCAATTTTTTCCTTGTGCCAAAGATTCAAGCGTATTCCGAAATCAATCGGAATATTGTTGACGAGAGCATGGTGGCGCATGCAAAATTGAGTCTGCCCGTCGCTGTCATGAAGAACATCCACGGACAGGTGGTGGATAAGTCGACGCCGCTGAACACCGCATTAGAGGAAGCCTATTTGCGCAATACAGGGATTATAGAAGGCGCAACTGACAATCTCGAAGACGCCTATCTGGCATTGAAAGAAAACCTTGATACTATCCAAAAATTGAGCTTGAGGCGGCACGACACAAATGTATTGGAGATCGAGGGGATTTTAGAAGAACTGGACATCACCGTACGCGCCATTGAGGAGACCATTGGGGCCGATTCTATAGAGACGCTGTCCCCGGAGCTGCTGCACAGTCTTTATGAAACACAGGAGACACAACTTAAAGAACTGGCCTTTTACGAAAAAGCACTGGAAAACCAAATGGTGAGAGACGTGGCTTTAATTGTCAATATCGTGGTCACGTTGTTGATTTTGCTGCTGATACTCCTCGGGTTTATTCTCATGCGCTACGTGGACAGAGACTTTCGCTTTATGATGCAGGGGTTGTCGGTAATTTCGAACCGCACTTACGATAGAAGCACTTTGCCTAAAATCAAGCCGTATTTTGACGAAGAGGTTAAAATGGTGGCAGTGTTTTCCAATGTCATTGAGGAAAGGCGCTTTTCTAAGGAGATTCGGGATATTGTATCCAAATGTTACATTGTAGACGATGTTATTGAAGTTCTGTTTTCAAAATTACAGGAGAAGATGCCCATCGACCGGCTGGGTATCGCTTTTGTGGACTACAACAAGGGTAAGATTATCGCCGAGCACAGTACTGTCAAATCCGGTCGACTCTATCTAAGTGCCGGCTTTGAACAGTCGATTGCCACCACGTCGCTCAAGGAGATTATTCGGACGGGGCGTCCCGCCATGGAAGAAGATCTTTCACTGGCTTATGACCGTAAGCCCAAGAGTCCGACACTGGGGTTGCTCCGAAAAGAGGGGATGAACTCCAATATGGTAATTCCGCTGAAAATGGGGCAGGCCGTTTTTGGGATGCTGTTTTTCAGTTCAACGGAGACGGGGTTCTTTGGCGAAGCCGAACTGAGAGCAGGTGAAGCCATTGTGGACGAAATTGCCCCGCTTCTCAACAGAGCTTACTTTACTAAGATTATTTTGACGAAGATCACCACCAGTTTTTCGACGCTTGTAGAGGGAAAAGACACGTCTACAGGAGAGCATATCGAGCGCATGGTGCGGTATTGCGTGCTGCTGGCAAAAGGCATTAAGCGCAAGCGCAAAGTGGGTTATGAGCTCACCGAACGCGATATACTGGATCTCGAACGCCACGCGTCTTCACACGACATCGGAAAAGTGGCCATCCCAGATGCCATCTTAAAAAAACCGGGGAAACTCACACCGGAAGAATGGGTGATTATGAAAACCCACACCACCGTCGGCGCCAATATTTTTCAGGATTTGCGCGAAGGGCTCATGATGTTCGATCCGGAGTTCTTTAAAACGGCGGAGAATATCGCTCGGTCTCACCATGAAAAATGGGATGGCTCCGGTTACCCCATGGGCCTTCGAGGCGAATCCATACCGCTGGTGGGGAGAATTGTGGCCATAGCAGATGTCTTTGACGCCTTGACGTCGAAGCGCGTCTACAAAGACGCCTTTTCCTTTGAAAAGGCTGTAAACATTATTAAAGAAGGTGCCGGTGCGCATTTTGATCCGTTTTTGGTGGAGGTCTTCTTGGAAAATCTGCCGGCGTTTGAAGCGGTGTACAACGCGTAGGCGACGCAATAGACCAAAAGAGCTGAGGACATTGCCTCAGCTCTTTTAATATCGAAAGACGGCGCTTGCAATCTCGCTATAAATTCGCTATGCTTAAGAGTATTAAGAAACTTATAAAAGGATGTCCTGTAGCGTTCGCAACACGAGACAGTACACTTGACTAATAACATGAGGAAGGACAGGGAATGGAACCCGTACAAATTATAGAAGCGTACACACATATACTGGACTTAACCACCGGTACAAAAATTTTTTCAGAGAATCCCATGGCGGTTGAAGGCGATGTGGAAGATTATTTAACGCGACATATAGAACTTTTTTTCGAGGGCCTCGAAATCGGTAAAACGCCGATTCCCGAAGGTTCTAACCTGTCGGAGATAATGGCGGCAGAGGACTTTAAAACCGTTTCTCTCAAATTGGCAGATGCGTTTATCGACGCCATGGAAAAATCGCCGGATATCAAGCCGTGCGATTTGGTCTGTGTACTGTTTTCCCGCGGAGAGACCGAGTACGTCGCCGCATTGAAGCTCAATTACAAGCCGTCGTTTTCACATACTGTTGAGATGGAGGCCAACGCCATCACCAACAAACTGGTTCTGCATCAGACAATATTGCCGCCGATGACGCAGAAAATCGAAGAAGGGCTGGTCGTGGGGCTTGAAGAACGCGCCGCGTACATTAAAGACAAGCAAGTGACCTTAGACGAAAAGCGATGCGCCTATATCTCAGAATGTATCATCGGGACGCCGAAAGTGATGACGGCGAAACGCGCCATTAACACAGCGACGAAAGCGGCGGAGAAAATCGTGCAGCAGTTCAAAGACGACCCGCTTGTGGAAACGGCAAAAGTAAGAGCCGCAGTGGAAGATATGATCGACTATTACGGCCATGTAGACACAAAGGTCATCGCCGAAAAGTGCTTTGAAACTGAAGCGGAGAAAGAGGCCTACACGAAAGTCATCGAGCAGCAGGGCATCGATGAGGCCCCTTGGGAAGTGCCGGAGTCGCAGCGCAGTAAAATTAAGCGGACGCATAAAATCAAGACGTCCAGTGGCGTGGAAATCGTCGTGCCCTATGCGTACATGGCGCGCAAGGAAAACTTAGAGATATTTAACAACGAGGACGGCACGGTGTCCATTAAATTATTAAATTTAGGAGAGCTTCTATGAGGATTAACAAATACTTAAGTGAAGCTGGCGTCTGTTCTAGGCGTGCCGCAGACCGTCACATAGAAGCGGGTGAGGTGCTTATCAACGGGTGCGTTGCCACTTTGGGGACTCAGGTGACACCGGGTGACGACGTGTTTTTTAAAGGCAAGCGCTTGACCCCTATTGAAGAAAAAGTTGTTATTGCTTTTCACAAACCGGTGGGGGTGGAGTGCACGGCGTCTAAAGAGGTGCCAAACAACATCGTCGACTACATCGGCTATCCCGTTCGGATTTTTCCTGTGGGACGTCTTGATAAGAATTCTGAAGGCTTGATTTTGCTCACAAATGACGGCGAACTCGCCAACGGCATCCTCAAGGCGCGAAACTTTCATGAAAAAGCGTATTGTGTAAAGGTCAACCGCGTTTATGACGATACTTTTATTGAACACATGCGTCGCGGCGTGTCGATACTCGACACCGTTACGCGGCCCTGCAAAGTCAAACCCATTGATAAATACAGCTTTGAAATCATATTGACGCAGGGGCTCAACCGGCAAATTCGCAGAATGTGCGAAGCGTTGGGCTATGAAGTGGTTCGCCTAAAGCGTTTTCGGGTATTAAATATCGTGCTGGGAGAGTTGCCGAAGGGCAAATGGCGCCATTTGACAGACTCGGAGCTCAAGGTACTTAAAGGACATGTTTTAGGCCCCGGCGAGAAAGGATAGAATTATGTTGATGAATGTACTCATTGCATCTTTTGTAACACTTGGCATTTATATCGTAGTGGAATTCGTCAAGAGCATTCGACAGTTTTTAATTTTTAAGCGCGTTCGGACGACAATACTGATGAGCATTTTTCACTACTTGAAAAAGACTCCTCAGAATTTCGTCGATTTGCACCATTTGAAAGGGGTTTTGCTCAATCGACTCAAAGAGACCAAAATGTCCGCATGGGTGCGCGATATCACGATTTCGTGGCATTCTGCCGACGCTATAGAGTTCGTCTTTGAGCTCAACTTTAAAAAGGTACATCCCAAATACAAGTTTGTCATCGGCCTCGAGGAGTTCGAACACAATCGAACGGGCCGACAACATTAAAGGCGGGGAGGCTATATGAAGAAAATCGTTGTAGGGGCTTTGGTAGCCGTTATACTGGTAATCGTATACAGCATTTTTACAATGGAAAAACCCGAGGAGCCGGTGGATGTCTACCGCTTTGATTTCGACGAGGAAATCGACCGTTCTTTTTGGCTTGTCAGCCCTTGGGAGCAATACAAACGGGACTACGGACTGGTCAATATAAGAGACGGTATATTGCGCCTCTCAGGCGACATAACCGGGCAAATGCCCTATATGCTCAGTATGCCCATAGAAGTGGATGAGGGCGATGTCATCGTCTTTAAAAGACGGGTGCGTTTAAAGCACGGTGTGGAGTCTTTTGCAGGGGGCATCTCGATGTATCAAACCGATGCAACGGAACTGATTCCTGAAAAAACAGACGGTTCTTGGACCACGGGCTTCGGCGACGGCGTATACCTCGTAGAGTATTCTTACGACTTGACGAACAAGCAGGAACGGCCCGGTCGGGACATCTTCAGATTTCTCGCAGCCGACTGGTCTTACAACGACAACTTTGTGCTAATCAGTCCGGTTTACGACACGTGGTTTGATGAAGAAGTCACTTTTGATACGCGGTCGAGTCAGATGTTTTACAGCATCGACGGCAAGGCCTACAAGCTGAACAGCTACGAACTCGACAAAGACTCGGTGCGATTTATGATGCACCCGTTTGGCCTCGGCAGTGGGCATCTCGTGGAGGTGGATTGGGTCGAAATCCGCATAGAGCACAAACGCGAAAAATAACAGGAGGTCACATGAGCGATAAAGCTTATGAAAAAGCGCTGAATCTAGCGCTTTATTATTTGTCACTAAAAGCGCGTACTGAGCGAGAACTGCGCACCAAGTTACAAGACAAAGAAGTGGCGCCTGATACCGCAGAAGCGGTGATGGCGTTTTTGAAAGATAAACAGTGGGTCGACGACGCGGCGTATGCTATGCGTTACATCGAGTCGACGCAAAGTCGTTACGGCAAGTACAAACTTCAAATGAAGCTCAGACAAAAGGGCATTGACGACGCGGTAATAGAAGCGGCCATTGCCGATTTAACAGAAGAAGAGGAACTGGTTGACGAACGCGATCGCGCCGGACAGCTTCTGAATAAAAAAATCAGCACCCTGTCTGTCGACTGGGCACTGATTGAAAGCGATTACGCCTATAAAAACAAACTGTACGGAAAATTGTGCCGCTTTTTATTCAGTCGCGGCTTTTCCAGTGACATTGTTAAACAAGTGGTCGGCGAGCGGCTGGCTCAGGAGTTCTTCGACGAATTTTGACCCCGGGTTGTAGGCGCCGTTGATAAACTCACAGTGGTCGATTTCGAAGTGCTTTTGGGCACGGGTGATGCCGACGTAAAAGAGTCGACGTTCTTCTTCCAGCGCGTTTTCGACGAAACCCGGAAATATCTGCGGGTTGACGTCGATCATATGCACCGATTCAAATTCAAGCCCTTTGGAGCCGTGGATGGTGGTGAGCACCAGCGGAGCAGAGGTCTCATATGAGAGACGCTCTACAGCTTCTTTCAGTGTTTCAATGCGCTGGATAAAATCGAAGCCCGATTTTAAAGGTTTGGCAATCGCCTTGTAGGCGTCGAGCCGAGTTCTCGAAAAGTTCATGGTGACACCGAGGCGCTTGGTGTTTTGTTTGAGGTAGTCGAGATACCCCAGTTCTGTTTCGATAAAGTGAATGGCGTCGAACGGGCGCATGCGTCCAAGTGTTTCAAAATCCTCTTTAAGGCGTTCCTGTGTGCGGGTCTGGTAGTCCTTGAGAAAAGGAATTTCTACGAGGACGTCGAATACGTTGCGCCCGCGGTGGTTGTCGATGACGTATTGGCGCATTTCCCTTGAAATAAACCCGTTGGTCTTATAGGCGATTTTTAAAAAGCTCTCGAGATCCTGCGGAATGAGGGCTAAGTTTAAAAAGGCGAGGATGTCGACGAGCAGCCAGTGTTTGAGTTCGTGCGCAGGCGAATCCTTAATGGCAAAAGGCACCTCTTCTTGAAGCAGTGCGTCGACGACACTTAGAGCACACACTTTATTTCGGTACAGGATGGCACCGGTTTTATCCCCGTCTCGGAAAGTATCGACCAAGTAGGCGTTACGGGCGTGCACATCGCTGAATACTTTGACCGGGAGCCGATTTTCAGGAGCCTTTGTCGGGTTCATCGCCTTTTCGTAGCGCTTGGCGTTTTGTCCGATAATCGCCTCTGCGGTTTTAACGATGTTGGCATCGGACCTGAAGTTTTCGGCGAGTTGATACTGCTTTGCCGAAGGGTATCGCTTGGGGAAAGACAACAGATAGTCCGGGAAAGCCCCCCTAAAGCCGTAGATGGACTGGTCATCGTCGGCGACGATAAAGAGGTTTTGCTCTTCTGTCAGCAACATTTCAATTAAAGCGTATTGGAGTTTCGACGTGTCCTGTGCTTCATCTACTTGGATAAACGGGTACTTGTGGCGCAGGCTTTTCAGCCAGTTGGGATTTTTGTTGAGTATTTTAATGGCGTCTGCAAGCATGTCGTCAAAATCGAATAATCCGTGCTGTTTTTTATACAGGTGGTAATCTCTCGCCATATCGAAAATGTTGGTCCATGCGAATTCCACAGGAGTGGGGTCGCCTTCTTTCAACATCAAGTTATAAATCAGGCCAATCTGACTGGAGAGCGTTTCGAAGTCGTCGTCTGACAGCGGCGCATGCTGATGTTTCTTAAAGACTTGTGCGAGGAGTTTGTATTTTTGTTGCCCTTCGTCGATAAGCGTCGCCGTTTTGCCGGTTTTACTGAGGTATTCGCGGTAAATGGCGTAGGCGAATTTGTGAATGGTCATAAATGCGTACCGGTGCGGGTAGACGTCGCCAAACTTTTCAGTATAGCGCGCCGACATGTCGTTGGCCGCAGCCTTGGAAAAAGTGAGTGTCAGTATCTGATGAGGCGGAACGCCTTTTTCTTCAGTTAAATGGATGAGTCGGTGGAGCAACAGGGTCGTCTTGCCGCTTCCGGGGATGGCGAGTGTCAGCGCCGGTCCCTTGTAATGCGCCATTGCGGCCTGTTGCCGATCAGTTAAAGCCATAGATAAAAACCTGCTTTCTAAAAAATGTAAACATAGTATTAATAATATACGGCAAATCAGTAAATTTTGCAATAAACGGTTGTTTATCTGCGTAATTACGGTATAATTAGAGTGATTTTTACTATTCATCTTTACTTTTTTGGATAAATACGATACGATTATTAGGTTAATGAGCTAATAAATAAGCGTATTGGCTCGATTCATTCCATAAGCGTAAAAAATTACTGGCTTGACCAGTAGAAATAGTTGGGAGGCATTTAGACAATGAATTATGAGATTTTAAAAAAGGAAAATAGCGAAGTTACAATTAAAGTAACCGTTGCAAACGAAGCGTTTCAAAAGGCTGTTCAAGTTGTTTACAACAAGAACAAAGGCCGTTTTAACATCCCGGGTTTCAGAAAAGGGAAAGCGCCTAAAAACATTATCGAAAAACACTACGGCGAAGGCGTATTCTTTGAAGACGCAGTAAACGATTTGCTTCAAGAACATTATAGCAAAGCTTTAGACGCACTTGAAGTAGAACCTGTTGCAAGACCTGAAGTCAACGTGGAAAACGTCGGCGCTGATGAAGACTTTGTGTTCACAGCTGTTGTAACAGTGGCACCTGAGTTCACTTTAGAAGGTTATAAAGGCATCGAAGTGGAAAAAGTAGACGCATCGGTAACAGATGAAATGATCGACGCTGAAATCGATAAGACACGCAATATGAATGCGCGTTTAATTTCTGTTGAAGACCGTCCTGTTGCAGATGGCGACATTACGATGATCGACTATAAAGGGTTCGTCGGAGACGAGCAATTCGAGGGCGGCACTGCTGAAAATCAAGAACTCGTCATCGGCTCAAACCGCTTCATTCCGGGCTTTGAAGAGCAGTTAATCGGCAAGAGCATCGGAGAAGACATCGAAGTAAAAGTCACTTTCCCAGAAGAATACCATGCGGAAGAACTCGCTGGCAAAGACGCTGTGTTCCAAGTGAAAATCAATGAAATCAAGTCTAAAGAGCTCCCTGAACTCGACGACGAATTTGCTAAAGACGTCTCTGAATTCGATACGCTAGAAGCTTATAGAGCGAATATCAAGGAAGACCTTGAGCGCTCTACTGAAGAAAGTGCAAAAGCGGCTCAAAGAGATAAAGTTATCGAGAAGGTAACGACGTTGATTACAGCTGAAATCCCTGAGAAAATGGTAGACGCTGAAGTGGACGGCATGCTTCAAGATTTTGACCAACAGTTAAAATACCAAGGGCTTAGTTTAGAGCAATACGTACAATTTACAGGTGGAAGCCTTGAAGACCTTAAATCGCAAATGCGTGAAGACGCAGTAATGCGCGTGAAAACAGGTCTTGTTATCGAAAAAATCAAAGAGCAAGAGACGATTGAAGTAACCGATGCAGACATCGACGAAGAAGTGAAAAAAGTGGCTGAAATGCAAAAGAGAAGCGAAGAAGAAGTACGCAACCTCTTTGGAAAAGACAACTTTGAGTACCTTAAAAACAACCTTAAAAACAGAAAAGCGGTGGACTTCTTAGTGGATAATGCAAAGTTAGTATAGTACCTTAAGGAGGTGCAAGCATGCCAAGTTATGTTCCTTACGTTATTGAACAAACCAGTAAAGGCGAGCGTTCATACGATATTTACTCACGCCTTTTAAAAGACAGAATTATTTTTATCAGCGGTGAAATTGAAGACCACATGGCCAATCTGGTCGTGGCTCAGCTCTTGTTTTTAGAGGCTGAAGATCCAGATAAAGATATCAACATCTACATCAACAGCCCAGGCGGTTCTATAACGGCCGGGATGGCGATATTTGACACGATGGAGTACATCAAGCCCGAAGTATCAACGACATGTATCGGCATGGCGGCGAGTATGGGTGCCTTCCTGCTGGCAGCAGGTGCAAAAGGCAAGCGCTATGCGCTTCCAAATGCAGAGGTGATGATTCATCAACCGCTGGGCGGTGCAAGAGGTCAGGCTTCGGATATTAAGATTCAAGCAGACCGAATTTTGAAGTTACGCAAAGATTTAAACGCTATTTTAAGTGAAAAAACCGGACAACCGATTGAGCGCATTGAAAAAGACACTGACAGAGACAACTTTATGTCGGCTGAAGAGGCGGTTCAATACGGGCTTATCGACAAGGTTTTTCACAAGAAGTAGCTTCTGAAAAGGGGTAAAGAATGGATAAATCGACTTTGAAGTGTTCTTTCTGCGGCAAGAGTCAAGAGCAAGTTAAACGCTTGATTGCAGGTCCAAATGTGTATATTTGTGACGAATGCATAGAGCTTTGCAACGAAATTCTGGAAGAAGAGCTTGCGATTTATAAAAAGGAAGACGGAGGCGAGTGGACAATTGAACACCTGCCTAAACCCGCTGAAATCAAAGCCATTTTAGATGCTTATGTCATTGGGCAGGAAAAGGCGAAAAAGGCACTTTCAGTGGCGATGTACAACCATTATAAACGCGTTCAATCAGGAGAGAGCGAGGACGAAGTCGAGTTGCAAAAGAGCAATATTTTGCTCATCGGTCCGACGGGTTCCGGTAAAACGCTTTTGGCGCAGTCGCTTGCGCGCATCCTCGACGTACCGTTTGCCATTGCCGACGCAACGGCGTTGACTGAAGCAGGGTATGTCGGTGAAGACGTTGAAAACATTATCCTAAAGCTCGTTCAGGCTGCAGATTACGATGTAGAGAGGGCGCAACAAGGCATTATCTACATTGACGAAATCGATAAAATTACCAGAAAATCGGAAAACCCGTCAATAACGCGCGACGTTTCAGGCGAAGGGGTTCAGCAGGCGCTTCTCAAAATTATTGAGGGCACTGTGGCCAATGTACCGCCTCAAGGTGGTCGGAAGCATCCACATCAGGAGTTTATTCAAGTGGATACATCGAACATCCTCTTTATTTGCGGCGGTGCATTTGACGGCATGGACGCCATTGTCAGTTCTAGAATCGGCGACAAATCCCTAGGATTCGGCGCCGAAGTACAGAGCAAAAAAGACATTTCTCTCGGCAAGCTCTTTGAAAAAATAGAGCCAAAAGACCTGTTGAAGTACGGTCTGATTCCCGAGTTTGTCGGACGTTTACCTGTAGTCGTATCGCTTCATGAACTCGATCAAGAAGCCCTTGTGAGAATTTTAAAAGAGCCGAAAAACGCTATTGTCAAACAGTATCAGAAAATGCTGAAAATCGACGATGTGGAGCTTGAGTTCGAAGAAGATGCCTTGACGGAAGTGGCGAAGATGGCCATTGAGCGCAAGACGGGGGCGCGTGGTTTAAGATCGATTCTCGAAAGTGTGATGATGGACATCATGTACGAAGTCCCTTCTCGGTCAGATGTGGTAAAATGCGTTGTGACTAAAGAGACGATTACAAACAATCAAATGCCGACTTTGGTGTTGTCAGATGGCAAAAAGACATCTGAAGACGCTGAGGAGAGCGTATCATAATCAACGAGCAGTGCTCGTCTGAGGCTGCTAAACAGCCTCGAGTTGAGAAGTGATCAAAGCGGGCAGACGCGGCGTAGGCAAATACGTCTGCGCGCTCGCTTTTTTTAAACAAGAGAAAATACTGTTCGGTATGCTTTTGGTTTTAAGGGGATAGAAAGGGTATAGTATAAAGCAAGAAAGAGGTGATTGCATGGAAACCAATGAAAAATTAATCAATTTACCACTGATTCCACTGCGTGGTTTATCAATCTTTCCTTACATGGTCTTACATTTCGATGTGGGGAGAAAAAAATCAATTAAAGCATTAGAAGCGGCAATGGCAAAAGACCAGCGCATCTTTTTAACCACTCAATTCGACATTGAAAACGACGCCCCGAGTCTCGATGACTTTTATCAAATCGGGACTATCTGTAAAATAAAGCAAATGCTCAAGCTGCCGGGGGATGCAATCCGGGTGCTTGTAGAGGGGATACAGAGAGCAGAAGTGGCGCATCTTGTAGAAGAACTGCCTTACTTTAGAGTTGAGGTCAACGCTTTTACAGACAGCCACGAAATCAGCAAAGAAATCAGAGCGCTTATGCGCAGCGCCATTGGCGCCTTTGAACGCTATATCAGCATCAGCAATCGCGTCAACCCAGATGTGGTGCTGTCTGTAACAGCTATTGATGAGCCGGGAAGGCTTGCCGACATTATCGCGGCACAGTTGACTCTTAAAACTGAGCAGAAGCAAGAACTGCTCGATGCAATAGATGTCAAAACGCGCCTTGAAAGATTGCTTCAAATCCTTCTGACAGAAATTGAAATTCTCGAAGTGGAAAAGAGCATCAACGACAAGGTGAAAAATCAAATTAACAAGTCTCAAAAAGAATACTACCTCCGCGAGCAAATCAAGGCGATTCGAGATGAGCTCGGCGAAGATGAGGTGCAAGAAGACGAAGTCGAGGAGATGAAGAACAAGCTTAAAAAACTGCGACTCGGCAAAAAAATTGAAAAGAAAGTGCTGTCTGAAATCGAAAGGTACTCGCGATTGTCACCGTCTTCTGCTGAAAGCGGTGTTATCCGAACGTATGTCAACTGGATTTTAGAGTTGCCTTGGAAAAAAGAAACCAAAGACGAAATCGACCTCAAGAAGGCGCAAGACGTCTTGGATGCCGATCACTACGGACTCGAATCCGTCAAAGAGCGCGTCGTCGAGTACTTGGCCGTGCGCGATTTGACTAAGAGCATGAAGGGGCCGATTATTTGTCTGGTGGGCCCTCCAGGTGTCGGTAAAACGTCTATTGCTAAATCGATTGCCCGTTCGCTAAACAGAGAGTTTGTGAGAATGTCTCTAGGTGGTGTACGCGATGAAGCGGAAATTCGCGGCCACAGACGGACCTATATCGGAGCAATACCGGGCCGAATTGTCAACGGCATCAAGGAAGCCGGCACGAAAAACCCGGTGTTCTTATTTGATGAAATAGATAAACTTTCCAGTGATTTTAGAGGCGATCCGGCGTCGGCGCTTTTAGAAGTGCTCGACCCCGAGCAAAACAAAGAGTTCACTGATCATTACCTCGAAGTACCGTTTGATTTGTCTAAAGTTATGTTCTTGACGACGGCAAACTCACTCAATACCATTCCTAGACCGTTGCTCGACCGTATGGAAGTGATTCAGGTATCCGGGTATACAGAAGTGGAAAAACTCAACATTGCAAAGCGTTACCTCGTGCCGAAGAAAATGGAAGAGCACGGGATGGTAAAGTCGCAACTTACGGTAAAAGACGAAGCGATTTTGGAAATTATCAGACGCTACACACGTGAATCAGGTGTGCGCGAACTCGAGCGGAAAATAGCGGATTTGTGCAGAAAAGCAGCGGTGCGCATTGTCAAAGGCGATGTCAAGTGCGTGCGCATCACCGATAAAAATCTCGAAAAATACCTCGGTAAATCCAGATACCGTTACGATTTAATTGCCGAGGAAGATCAAATCGGCATTGTAACCGGACTGGCGTGGACGGCTGTAGGCGGTGAAACCCTTTCAATTGAAGTCAACACCATGAAGGGCAAAGGCAAGTTGCAGCTGACGGGACAACTGGGCAATGTGATGAAAGAATCGGCACAGACCGGTCTTTCGTATATCAGAACCATCTCCGATCGCTACGGCATCGCACCGGATTTCTATGAAAAGCTGGATATGCACGTTCACATTCCGGAGGGGGCGATACCTAAGGACGGCCCTTCTGCCGGCATTACTATGGCAACGGCAATGCTCTCGGCGCTTTCTGGTATTCCTGCGAGCCGCTATGTGGCCATGACGGGAGAAATTACGTTAAGAGGGCGTGTACTCGCCATCGGCGGATTTAAGGAAAAAGCGCTGGCGGCCAAACGCGCGGGAATAACCAAAATCTTATTCCCGTTTGACAACGCCAAGGACCTCGACGATATTCCGGACTCAGTAAAAAAGGACATCGAGTTCATTCCGGTGAAGACGATGGACGAGGTTTTAGAGCATGCATTGATAAAAGAGGAGTCCGTTAATGAAGATTAAAAACAGTCAGTTTGTCATCAGCGCTGTTTCACCGAAGCAGTACCCTGAAGACGATCTGAGAGAAATCGCCTTTGCCGGGCGTTCCAATGTGGGGAAGTCGTCGTTAATCAACATGTTGCTCAACCGGAGGGGGCTTGCTAAAACGAGTTCTACACCGGGAAAGACGCAGCTGGTAAACTTTTACGACATCGACGGTCTCTTTCGATTCGTCGATCTCCCGGGATACGGTTTTGCAAAGGTTTCCAAGGTGCAAAAAGCGTCTTGGGGCAAGATTATCGAAACGTATTTGACACAGCGGGAGAACTTACTCGAAGTCATACAACTCGTCGATATTCGCCACAAGCCCACTGGTGAAGACAAGAATATGTACAACTGGATTTTAGATTACGGTTTTTCGGGAATTGTCGTTGCGACAAAGTCCGACAAACTCAGTAAAAATCAAGTTGCCAAGCAGGTTAAAATGATACGCAAAGAGTTGGATATGCCGGCGGATGCGATTATTATTCCAATCTCTTCTTCTTCTAGAGATGGCAAGTACACTGTCTGGGACCTGTTCAACGAGATTTTTGAGGTCAATGGTCTTGACATCCACATGGAAAGACAAAATGGTTAGATAGAACGATTAAGTGCCTTTTGAGGGCATGAAAAAGGTGCTTTTACAAAATAGCCCAACTGTATAATGACTAGAACAAGTCTTTTAGGCGTGTTCTGGTCATTTTTTTGTGCAAAAAATTGAGAACCGGTTCAGATGAGCGATAATTCTGTCTGATTTTTAGTCACTTTGTTAAGAGTGAGCGTTAATGCGTGACGGTGTTGCAAGTGATTGGTCATCGTGCAAGACAAAGCTGTCGACGGCAATTCGACTAGGTCTACCGCCTTATTTTGTTGGTGCTACAGACTTGAATCCGTTTTAAACGCTGTATAATACGGTTAAATTCGCTATAATAATGAAATCAAATACAAGGATTACCGTAAACTTACAAAATTTAAAACGAGGTGATACAATGAATGTCTTACTCAAGTACGACGATCCGGCACAGGCCATTGAAACGGTTGCAGTAATCGGCGCATTTAACGACTACAATTCGGCTATGCGTCAAGAAGCTGATGGGTGGCACTTTGCCTGTACGCTACCACAGGGAGAGTACCCGTATCGCTTTTTAATCAACGGTGAACTGGAGATGGTGGATCCGTACAACGGGCTACACGACATCGACAGCACTGATAAGCTTTGGTCGCTGAGGTTGTTCCTAAACGGCCAATGGATGCTTGAAGATACCTTTACAATAGAAAAGACTTCGGGGCTCGTGTATCAGAGGGTTTAAGCCCCCCTTTCAATGTCAATAAGAGAGGGGCTGTACCGCTCTGTGTTGACGGCGACAGACCTCTTTTAAATAAATCTGATTTTTACAGGAGGTTTTAAATGAGAATTCAAAGACCATCGTATCGCGCCATCCCCAGCGGACGTACTCAGCGACGCAGTCAGCCCAAACGCTCGACGCCGTCTCGAACCCGCACACAATCGCGAAGTCCATCGAGACCTGCTACGCGGACGACGCGTACATCAAAGTCTTCGGCATCTTCCCGCGTCAGGCAAGCGGTTCAGTCGGCGAAAAAGCATCTGACAAAAGCAAAACACGCTTCGTCCAAGGCTAGGGCAACTGTCAGTGCCAAGGTCAAATCAAAGGTTAACAGAGCGCCCTCATCGGTTACACGGCGCGTGGCAACAGCCAAAACCAGTACGCAGTCCAGTCGATCAGCGGCGGCGCGTGCAGCTGTGGCGAGAAAACATCAAGCGGTTCCCTCGCCCTCGAAAAAAGCGACGTTCAGCATTGTCAAACAGGTGGCATCTAAAGCCAAACGGGTGGCGAGCAGTACGCGGAAATCACCACCTCGTGCACACAGCACGGCGCGCGTAACATCGGCTCAGATGGCCGCACAGCGGCGTCAAGCGAAAAAGAATGCGGCAAGCGTCGGAAGCGCTGTGAGCACGGTATCAAAGTTTGTCACGCAAAAGCTGAAAAAGGGCAGCGCCACGGCTTCGCCTGTATCAAAGCCGAAGCCTAAACCTAAACCTAAACCGTCTACAGGTCACACGACTTCTAGGCGTTCTCATGGTACGGGGCGCGTGACATCGGCTCAAGTGGCTGCAGAGCGGCGCTTAGCGAAAAAGAATGCGGCAAGAGTTGAACGCGCTGTGAGCACGGTATCAAAGTTTGTCTCACAAAAGCTGAAAAAGGGCAGCGCCACTGCTTCGCCTGTATCAAGGCCGAAGCCTAAACCGTCTACAGGCCACGCGACTTCAGGCGGTTCTCACGGTACAGGGCGCGTAACATCGGCTCAAGTCGTTGCACAGCGCCGCTTAGCAAAGCAGAATGCGGCAAAAGCTCAAAAAGCTATAGGACAGGTGTTTAATGCCGTTACCGAAAAGCTTAACCATAAGAGCGATCGGCCTGTGGTGACACCGACACAACGTCCACAAGCATCGGCGGCTCAGAGGCGAGGGGAAAAGCGCTTGTTGGCCCAGTCTAAGAACAGTTTGGCGAAAGCTGCCTACGTTGCCACACAGGTACTTAGCGGTAAACAGCCACCTGAACCGGTTGCTGAATCCAAACAAGACAACAGCGCAGATATGGCTTTAGAGCGTCTCTTTTCAAGAACTCAAAGGACACTTTTAAGAGGCGGTAGAGCGGTGACAGAGGCTGTGGTACAATTGGAAAGAAGACAGGTGTCGACGCGGCCGACCCCACAGCAAAAAGCGCGTGCCAAGGTGTTTGAGCCGGTGCTCTCAAAGCTTGTTCCATTTGCTCAAAAAATACATTCGGCGTATACAAAAAAGCAACGGCCCATCTACAATGGACGTTATGGCAGAGCGGCTTTAGATGTGTACACCCAAAGTCTTTCACCTCTTAAGTCGCCACAGGTTATGAAACTTGAGGCTCAAAAAAAGGCGTGGAAAGAACAGGTGGTGGCTTTTTCCGAACCTTATTTTTCTGGCGGTAAAGGGACCGTTCGACTGTTTGGAAATGAGTTTAGGTTAGATAAATACGACCATATGATTAAGGTCAATCGCACAGGTGAGACGCTGTTCCATATGGATGCGGCTTATGCAGAGAGTGGGGATCCGGCGATTATCCTCTATGACAAAGATCAGCTGAAGCAGGGCGTCTACACGGAGTCCGAAAAGGGCGGACTCAAAGTAGAAGAGGCGCCTGAAAAGAAGGGCTTTTTGGAGTCGGTAGTGGATAAAGTCGAATCGCATATAACGCAGATGGCTTATGATTCAATGGATTTTTCGCAGGGGGTCGGTGATGCGATTTCAGAAACACTATTGGAGCAAGTTGTGGAGACAGGATCCTTTTTGCAAGCGGCGATTACGGTAAAACCTTACTCAGAAACGTATGAAAAGAACAGTGGTATCGTAGAGGGTAACAAAGAAAATCACAGGCTTATGGCAGAGGCGTCCGTAAGAGACCCGCGGATTTACGGTTTGGGACATCTCTATGGCAATGTAGCGATAATGACTAAAGGTGTTGTTGAAGTGATTCGTGGTGCAGGTACAGCTGTCGGTGGCGTTGCTTTAACTGGAGGCAGTTTAGTGGCTACTGGAGCAACTGGTGGTGCAGCGGCACCGGCGGTAGCGGTGAGCTGGGGAGCGGTTGGAGTTGGCGGAGGTCTCATAGTCGATGGCGCGCTATCTGTCGGCAATGGGTATGAGAATTCAAAAGAGTCCATCCGGTTAATTCAGAATGCCGGTGGTGGCCGGGGTGAGGGCGTTGGGAATTCAAGTCGTCTTACTCCAAAACAATTAAATCAGTATAGAGATCAAGTTATTAGTGGGAATGACATACATTTCAAAACTAAAGATGAGGCTCTAGACTTTATTAACAAGAAGTTCCCCGATTTTGCAGAAGAAGTTGCAGGTGCTAGAAGTTCAGAGGGGTGGCATTTCGATAGTCACCCTATTGGTGGAAGTAAAGAAGCAATTGACCATATAAACATTTATAGCAAGAGACAAAAGTTTAGAATTCATATTACATGGGGTGATTAAATGGAAAGAATTGTTGTAAGAAAAAAGGTGACAAAAAAAAGCTTAGCTTCATCGAATTTTATTAGATTAACTGCGGATTATCACTTTAACTCAGTCGACGACTTTATTAAAAAATATAGTTTAAAGAGTATAATGAGAGAGTTGTATGAAGAAGATACTCAATCTGAGTCATTGTACGAGGAGTTAATTTATAAGAAATATGCTCAGACTCTTGACGATGGAAAAGATAATGAGTATTTTGAAATGATGTATCAGTTGGATGATGAGTTTTGTGTTTCTCTCACGAATAATATTTACATTTATCATTTAGCTCCTGTACTCAAAATTAACGAAGAAGAAATAGTGCCTTGGAACTATGTTGATAGCAGGATTTATGCTGGTGATACATGGTGGGAAGAGGATAAAGAAATTCTTAGCGACTTAGAAAGTCTTTCAATAATCAACTTTATCAAGAAGTACAAAGCATATTAATTCTACTTGTTTAGATGAAAGCTAGTAACAAAAAGTTTGTGAATTAATGCTTTTATAGGTGATTAGCTAGAACATGTTGGCCATAGTAATTCAAAGATGGATTATTTAAATATTACCATCAGTAAAGTCAGTTTAACAGTTAATTACAGGTTCGATGAACCAATTACATTTGTATCAGCTTTTGCAGATATTGAATATGAGGGTGAAGAAATTGGTGAGTATGAGTCTTTATATTCATTGGATGGTGATGAGCTAGATGATTACTTAAGATTAAAAGCTAAATTAAGTTGATAGGGGCGATTTTGTAATGGAGTTATGTGACGATAGGTTATGAAGTTAAAGACCTTTGGCGGTAAAAAGAGGGTACTAAATACCCGGAGTCGGAAAAGGGCGGACTCAAAGTAGAAGAGGCGCCTGAAAAGAAGGGCTTTTTGGAGTCGGTAGTGGATAAAGTCGAATCGCATATAACGCAGATGGCTTATGATTCAATGGATTTTTCGCAGGGGGTCGGTGATGCGATTTCAGAAACACTATTGGAGCAAGTTGTGGAGACAGGATCCTTTTTGCAAGCGGCGATTACGGTAAAACCTTACTCAGAAACGTATGAAAAGAACAGTGGTATCGTAGAGGGTAACAAAGAAAATCACAAGCTTATGGCAGAGGCGTCAGTAAGAGACCCGCGGGTTTACGGTTTGGGACATCTCTATGGCAATGTAGCAATAATGGCTAAAGGTGTTGTTGAAGTGATTGGTGGTGTAGGTACAGCTGTCGGTGGCATTGCTTTAACAGGAGGCAGTTTAGTGGCTGCCGGCGCTACTTACGGTGCAGCGGCACCGGCGGTAGCGGTGAGTTGGGGAGCGGTTGGAGCTGGCGGAGGTCTCATAGTCGATGGCGCGCTATCTGTCGGCAATGGGTATGAGAATTCAAAAGTGTCCATCCGGTTAATTCAGAATGCCGGTGGTGGTGGCCGGGGCGAGGGGATAGATAAAACTGTCTTTAAGAATGGCAATGTTACTGCGGAAACAATTGGAGAAAACTTAGAGTGGTTTAGTGGAAAAAGTGCAGATGAGATTGCAGATGCATTGACCTCTCAAGGATATGATGTGACGATTCGAAACTCAGCAAGATCATCATCTGGTGCACAAATCATTGAAATTCATAATAATGGAAGTGGAATGAACATTACACAGGTTCAAGTTTCGCCAGGTGGAGGACGACATGGCGCAAATCCTTACATTAAAATTAGTACCTCTGACCAAGGGATTTTTAAAATTGTAGATGGTGTAGCAAGTAATTATCTTTCAAATGCAGTTGAAAAGGCAACAATTTTCTTTATAGGAGGTCAATAATGTTTAACTTAGAAGCTAAAATCAATCCGTGGAAAGGATTGGGTGGAATTGAATTATATTCACATATAAGTGAATTTAAGAGGTTGTTGGATGAATCAAGTGCAAAGGCTTTTATACTTGGAAGATATTTGGTTAGATATGAGGTAAAAGACCAATTTTTCTTATGGTTTAATATTATCAACGGAAAACTCTTTAAGATAACTGCTTGTGAAGAGTATAAAGGAGTACTTTTCGATAAAATCCATATTGGGATGGATATTAAAAAGGTCTTAGAAATAGAAAATTCATTCACATATGATGATTTTGAAGAGGTCTACGAAAGCTCAAAAGGTATTTTCATTGAGACTAATCCAGAGAATAATCAAGTAATCTGGATATCCGTTTTCATAAAAGAACTTTACGATGAAGATTTTGAAAATGGAAAGTGGTAGCATAAATTTAACAAAACTATCCGCATAATTCAACACATAACCCATGGTTTTGACAATCCCAGTCATACCATGGTTTTTTTGCCCATCACGAAAAATCTCTCTGTACAATTATCATTCTGCAGTTACCTGCAAATAATAATCATCAAATCCCAACAGAAAGAAGCTAAATCGGCTCCAATCGGAAAGTGGAGACAATCCTGAGGAACTGAAACAATAACTCGAAAAAACGACAATCACACCTCATGAGACCAACAGCTAATGCCATTGGTCTCATGAGGTGTGGAAAGAAAGGATTACCATGGAGTACACTAAAGACTTTGAAACATATCTCAGAAATAATGGCAAGGCAGACAAAACCATCGAAAGCTACACAGGGGTTCAGGTACAGCTGTCGGTGGCGTTGCTTTAACAGGAGGCAGTTTAGTGGCTGCCGGCGCTACTTACGGTGCAGCGGCGCCGGTGGTAGCGGTGAGCTGGCGGAGGTCTCATAGTCGATGGCGCGCTATCTGTCGGCAATGGGTATGAGAATTCAAAAGCGTCTATCCCGTTAATTCAGAATGCCGGTGGTGGTGGCCGAGGTGAGGGGACGGTAAAAACGGTTTCTAACATGGGTGAATTTTTCAAGAGTGGTTTTGGTAAAAGTATTGAGAACAATTTATCAAAAACTTCAGTTAAAGTAAAAGGTCAAATAGTTTATAAAGTTACCAATAAGAGTGGAGACTATTTGAAGAAGGGTTATGGCATTTATTTAGATTCATTGCATTATGATCATTTAGAAGTTTGTGATAAACTAGGCAAATAAAGGCGTCTGTCAAGTGATTGGTGCAAACTTTCCTAAGGCTTTTCTGATTTATAATCGCGTAGGCCTTAAACCATCAATGGGATTATCGTAAGCCCATGCAATTACACTGGCATTATCTTTGCCTTTTAAAAATTTTACTTCATTTAAAATATTATCAATTGCATCTTCCAAACTTGAGCCCTGAAAATATTGGTTTAGCTTTTCATTGTCTTCAAAAGGTCTCCCATCAATTTCAAGAACGCCATCTGTGAGCATCACAAGGGTCGTCTTCCCCTTTCTTAACTGAATGGTCCCTTTGCTATAGCATGATACGGTTAAATCCATGGCATTTTTTTCACCAAGCCATTGATAAAATACCCTCTGGTTAAGCCTGTATTGGCCAAGTTCTGAAAATTCCTTATGAAGAGCATAGAGAGAGTTGTCTCCCACAGAAAGCCACCATAAGTAGGCACCTTTCTGAAGGCACACCAAGAAAGCCGTTTCGCCTTTTAAGGCATTTAATTCTCTTAAAGTAGCTTCTGATTTTAACCAACATTCCAATAATTTTTCTATTTGTCCAATGCATTCCGCTATATCGCATTTTAAATACTCAAAAATCAGCTCTTTTTTCACTATTATTTCATGGGTTAAATACAATACACTTGTATTTGTGGCGTGGGCGTCAAACAAAACGCTAAAAACACTGCCATCTTCTCCCACCATTACAATCAAACCGTCTTCATTTTTTACGGTCCCTTCACCTCCAAAAATCCCCAGCGCCACATGTTCCAGTGTCATTGACTGGACCTTATCTATGGAGGCGTCTATACTGCCATTCCAAACGAGTAGTTTTTCCAAATTCTTCTTTCCTTTCGTCAAGTCATTTTAATAATTGAGACTCTTGCATAATTAACTCGATAATTTGAGAAAAAGGCTTAATCCTAAGTAACAGCCCCTGCCATGCTTTCAAATTTCAATCTTTTGTTGTTCATTATGCTACTAAGAGTTCCTCATTTCTGTTTACTTTAACTTTTGAAGCGATGGTTCCTGCAACCAACGCAATGCAATTTAACAACGCATGAACAGTTGCTTTCTTGATACCTTTAGACCGGATTGAATTCAAATTTAAAATCGTCTTTAGTCGACCGTTGCAACGTTCAACAGAAGTTCGCTTGTTGTATAGAGTCTTCCATTGATCAGATGATCTTAACGGATATCCGATTTGTCTTGGATTTTCTTTACGATTTATCTTGAGCGTATAACCATAATTGCTTGATGAACACCATGCACTCCCATGTGGACAGTTACATTTCCCCAGTACTTGTGGACATCTAAATTTCATGTAATCGCCGTCAATCCCCCAATAAACGAGTTTGTAACCACCAGAACAGACTGGATGAAACTCATCATCTAACCCTTCTGGGGCGGCGTGACTGCCTCTTGGGTTGTAGGCTATGATTGGAGTAGCTTCAAAGTGATTTATTACTGCATCATAGACAGAATTATAATCATATCCAGAGTCCATCGCATAGAACAATGGTCTAAACAGATCTCTATACTGCTTTAGAAACTCTTCAATCAGTGGAACTGCAATTGTTCCATCATGAACATTCGCTGGTGTTACCATAACTGAAAGTGGTAATTCACTGTATGAATCGCTCAGGATATGAAGTTTCCATCCAAACCAACGAATGTTATTACCGTGAGTATCGCGCTTCATTCCCCAGTTTGGGTTGGTGCCGTCATCTACAATATCTTTCTTTGGTTTTGAGGCTTCGAAAGCATCTACCTTAGTAGAGTCTATTGAAATATGACTACCATCAACAATTCCTAATTCTTTAGCATGAACAACTAAATCACCGAATAGTTTCAGCAACGCATCTGATTCTGACAGCTTATCTGCGAATCTGCTGAAAGTGGCTTCTGATGGTACTTTGGATAACACCTCAAAACCACAGTTATAACGTAACACTGGGTTCTCTTTCAACTGTCTCACCAACTCGCTGGTGGTCGAAATTCTCAGAATTTGCTTAGCAATTAATGCGTAAATCATCGGTGCGACTCTGTAACCTTTTGGACCTCTCAAATGACTCTGTTTAGATAATGCCGCAACCAAAGGTGAGATGTTGATCTGAGCAAGAATTAATTCCAATTTCGTTTCTTGCTGAAAGTTCATAATTTCTTCAAAGGAAAATAGACATGTTTGTCGAATATACATAAGTGGAAACTTCCTCCTTCGTTTGGATTGTGTTTGCTGCCACTTATATAATTCGACGTTTGGGGTGAAGTTTCCTTTTTGTTTCTTTAAAAACTTGTTAAATCAACGGTTATAAATTATGCAATTTTCTCAATTATTAAAATAATAAAGTACATCGTCATCTATTTGATTGGGATTTTTTTGTCCGCCGCATGTTTCATATAAGGCACAAGCTGGCAAATTGCTTTTTTATGTGCTTAGGAAAAATCGACATATGCTCAGGTGTGTTGTGGTTTCACGTAGATTTTCAATAAGGGTCCTGCCTATCCCCTGGCTATGATATTGAGGCAAAACACCGATTTCGTGAATGTAGAGCATATTCCCATTTGAATCCAAGTGATTAAGCTCATAACCATAAGCAAAACCGATAATTTTTCTTCTGCCAAAACGATTTTTAATCTGAAAGATTTAACTTTCTATAAATTTTTTCGCCCATAATAGTCCCCAGTTCAAAGTTTTATGTATACTTATATTACCATTTTAATAATAGGAGCCCTTTATGAAGAGTAGGTTTAAGGCATATAGTAGGGAGGCTGCTCATTTTATTGAAAATCAATTGGTGGACCTAAGTTCTGCGTCGTATTACGAAAATGATTTAAAATCCATATTTTCACCAAACCTACTAAAAATTCATCCAATTACTTGTACAGTTTAACATTTCAAGTCACCCCCTTTCAACAGCAACATTATGAATATTCAAACATCTCTTGATTTTAAGGATGTTTAATAAGCCTCTTTATTGCAGCCACATTAAAAATGAAATTTTTTGGCCATTCTTTTCAAAGCTCAACACAGGAATTTTTCATACACTTCCTTAAAAGGATATTTTCCTGAAAGCTTCATAATTACAGACTAGGCTGTTTTAGAGATTTTGGTAGCAATAAACACGTATTTTAAGAGAAGTATTTTTATTTGCCCAGAATGATTTCAAAAACAAGTGGCCGACTGCCATATCGTACTTTGCTTCTTTGAATACAGTTTTTAGCATTTTCAAGTTTTTCATAGGAGAGAACCTCGGTTTCTGATTTTAGATTCGTATAGGCTTAACTGGCTCTTTTTCTTCCACGGATTAAATTCTATAAGCATTTCAGCGGTTTCTCTACCGCCTATACCTTGAAGAAATACAATAGATGAAGCAGTCACTTGGGAGACAAGTGTTGCATAGACTTTAGCTTTGTAAAATGACCGTAGAGCATGGTCTTGATATGAATCATTTTAATTTGTTTACAAAAGCACTTTCAAAAGAGAGATCATTTTCAATCAACTCAAAAATACCGTTGTATTGAGTGTTCTCTATCATCGGAATTGGAAAAAGTCCAGTATTTGAGTAGTAGAGTTCAGATATATGATAAATCGATCATTGGGCACAGGTTGAAACACCAAAAATGAGCTCTAAATGGAATGTGGAGAGCATCCGACAGAGCAAACCTGAAATACGAAATAACGACAAATACGGTACAAGAGACTCAAGGGCAAATGAACCTTTGGTCTTTCTGAATTTTGGTAAGGCGTATTGCATGAAGTGCATAATTGTGTGAGAAGAGACTTGATTTAAATACCAATATCTTGAAAAAATGCTGTTGCCTATCTTGTTTCATATCAGATTTGCAACAGCACCTAGATTATTATATTAAGAAAATATGCTTAAGACCTCGTTGAGAATCTAACACACCTTAAAACTTCTGAACTTCCCCGATGACGTATCCTTCAAGTGCGACGTCGACTTTTTCGATGACGATGTCTTCAAGCGGTCTGTCGCCGTAGTTGGTTTGCACAGAAGCAATCTCGTCGACGACGTCGAGGCCTTCGATGACTTTGCCGAAAGCGGCGTAACTGCCGTCGAGATGTGGTGAGTTCTTGTGCATAATGAAGATTTGGCTACCGGCGCTGTTCGGGTTTTGCGAACGCGCCATTGAGAGCACGCCTTCAGTGTGCTTGAGGTCGTTTTTAACGCCGTTAGACGTAAACTCACCGAGTATGCCATAGCCTGGGCCACCCATGCCAGTGCCGTCGGGACAGCCGCCTTGGATCATAAAGCCTTTGATGACGCGGTGAAAGATCAGGCCGTTGTAAAAGCCGTCTTGTGCAAGTGTCAAGAAGTTGTTGACGCTGGTAGGCGCAACCTCAGGGTACAGTTCAGCAGTCATGGTGCCGTAACCTTTTACGTGGAATGTTACTTTAGGGTTCATCTCTTACCTCCATAAGGGTATTTTGGCGAAACAAAACCACCGCTCGGGTGGTTTTATTCCAGCATTTTTTTTATTGATCGCTACCGAGCACGTTGACAATCTTATGTTTTACCATGCCGTAGATAGCTTCTCTAGCAGGAGCTAAATATTTTCTAGGGTCGAAGTTCTCAGGATTTTCTGCGAGTTCACGACGAATAGTACCGGTGAGGGCAAGTCTTAAATCGGAATCGATGTTAATCTTGCAAATACCGTACTGAGCCGCTTCTCTAAGCATTTCCTCAGGACATCCTTTGGCGTCTTTTAATTGGCCGCCGTATTGGTTACACATCTCGACGTATTCAGGAATAACTGAAGACGCGCCGTGTAATACGAGCGGGAAGCCTGGGAGAAGGTCTGAAATCTTTTTAAGTCTTTCGATGTCGAGTTTAGGATCTGAATCGGCAGCAAATTTGTAAGCACCGTGGCTTGTACCGATGGCAATTGCCAAAGAGTCACAGCCTGTGCGTTTGACGAAATCCACAGCTTGATCAGGGTCGGTGTACGTTGCATCTTCAGCAGAGACGTTGACGGCATCTTCGATACCGGCCAATCTGCCGAGTTCCGCTTCTACGACAACACCTTTTGAGTGTGCGTAGTCGACAACTTGCTTGGTGAGTGCGACGTTTTCCTCATAAGAGAGGTGAGAACCGTCGATCATCACAGATGTGAAGCCGTCGTCGATGCAGGCTTTACAGATTTCAAAGTTCTCGCCGTGGTCGAGGTGAAGTGCGATATCGAGCTCTGGATGCTCTTCAAGTGCAGCTTCAACAAGTTTTTTTAGGTAAACAGGGCTTGCGTACTTGCGCGCACCTGCAGATACCTGAAGAATTAACGGCGATTTGGTTTCAGCGGCAGCTTTGATAATCCCTTGGATAATCTCCATGTTGTTGACGTTAAAAGCACCGACTGCGTAGCCACCTTCATAGGCTTTTTTAAACATTTCTTTTGTAGTTACTAATGGCACTCTAATCACTCCTTTTGGGTAATGGACTTGACGTCCTAGATTAAGTGCAATTCTCAATGACAAGTATAACAATTTCCTGCTATATATGATATTATAAAGCATATCACATGAATTTACTAGAGATTGAGCAAAAAAGATTTGGAGAAAGAGATGGCATTTCCAGAAGAATTTGAGCGCCGAATGCAGGCGACTTTAAAGGCGACGTACGAGGCCTTTTTGAAATCGTACGACAGACCGCCGTGTGTAGGGCTAAAAGTCAACACGCAAAAGATAGATGTTGAGACGTTTGTCGAACGTTTCCCCTACCGGCTGACCCCTGTGCCGTGGGCAACTGACGGCTTTTACTACAATCCCGAGGATCCGGTGACCAAGCACCCGTATTTTTATGCCGGTCTCTACTATATACAGGAGCCCTCTGCAATGGCGCCTGCGAACATTTTGAAACCGTCGCCTGGAGACACGGTACTGGATTTGTGTGCGGCACCGGGCGGCAAATCGATGCAGTTGTCTAATTTTATTGAAGACGACGGCCTGCTGGTGTCCAACGACATCAATGAGACGCGTATAAAAGCTGTACTTCGCAACGCAGAGCGCTTCGGCATTCGCAACATAGTCGTTTTAAACGATGCCCCTGATAAAATCGCCAAAATTATCGGTCGCCAATTCGACGCTGTACTCGTCGATGCACCGTGTTCTGGAGAGGGGATGTTTAAAAAGGACCCGAAGGCAGAACGCGCGTGGCACGCGTTTGGGCCCACCAAATGCGCCGAAATGCAACGTGAAATATTGGCTTCGATTCCGGAACTCGTCGTGGCAAGCGCCCGTATGGTTTACGCGACCTGTACCTTTGCACCTGAGGAAAATGAAGATCAAATGAAGGCATTTACAGATGAATACGAGGTGTTTAAGCCCCTTAACATTACAAGCGACGTCTTGACTGTCGACGGTCATATGGCACGGATATGGCCCCATCTACACGATGGTGAAGGTCATTTCTTTTGCGCCCTGAAAGTCGAAGGGGCGGGACAGGCGTCAAAAGTGCTAAAAAGTACTCAGGCGTCTCCTGTACCACCGGTTTTTGAGGCATTTATGAAGGCGCACATTGCACCGGGCGCTTTACCTGGCTGTATAGAAGTTTCTAAAGATAAGGTGTACTTGCGACCCGAAAGGCGCTTGCCGCTAAAAGGGCTCCGCGTGGTTCGCGAAGGCCTTTTGCTCGGCGAACTCAAAAAAAATCGCTTTGTGCCGAGTCAAGCGCTGGCAATGGCGTTGACTAAAGGGGCATTTGAACCGACGCTGGATCTGTCTTCTGACAGTTTGGACGTCGTCAAATATTTAAAAGGCGAAACCCTTCAAGTGGAGGCGGCCCCCAACGGGCTTCATCTCGTCTGTGTCGACGGTTACCCTCTGGGGTTCGGAAAGGTTGCGTCTGGTATGTTAAAGAATATGTATCCCGCTTCATGGCGGATGATGTAAAGGAGTCAAAACAATGGGAGAAAAAATGCGTCTCGACAAGCTCTTGTCCAATATGGGGAAGGGGTCGAGAACCGATGCAAAAAATGCGCTGAAAAACGGTTATGTCAAGGTCAATGGTGAAACTGTAAAGCTGGGAAAGACAAAAGTAGATTTGTCCGATGACGTCGTCACATACCTCGGTGAACGCATCGTTTATGAAAAGCACACGTACCTGATGCTCCACAAGCCGGAGGGGGTTATCTCTGCGACTGAGGACAACCGACACCAGACGGTCATCGACCTTTTGGAAGCGCCTTACAATCAGATGGGGCTCTTCCCCGTGGGGCGACTGGACATCGATACAGAGGGGCTGTTGCTTCTCACCAACGACGGCGGGCTCGCCCATCGGTTGCTTTCGCCAAAAAAACACGTGAGCAAGCGGTATTACGCACGTGTTGAGGGCAATGTGGACACAGAGGCCATTCGCGCGTTTGAAGCGGGGGTCGTACTGGAAGACGGGTACAAATGTCTGCCGGCGATACTGGAGATTCTGTCTTGCGACGGAAAATGTGCTGAAACGGAAGTGGTCATTGTCGAAGGCAAATTTCATCAAGTCAAGCGGATGTTTGAGGCGGTGGGCGCAAAGGTCACTTATCTCAAGCGCCTCGAGATGGGAGCGCTTGTGCTGGATAAGGAGCTGCCTATAGGCGCTTACCGCAGGCTGACGGATGAAGAACTCAATCACCTAAACGCCCACTAAATAAGGAAGACACCGTTAAAATCTCACGACACTGTTCCGCATTGTCGTCGATAGTTTGCCTTGCACGGATACAGATTATCTGGCATTTTTAATTAAATCTCAACGAGACGGGATACTAGACTTTAGAGCGTCGCTGTATTTACTGCTGCGCTCTTTTTGTATGTGCTTCGCCTTTCGTGGCGACTTTTATCTTGAAGTCGGAAGGGACTTTTGCCACTAAAAAACCGACCGCCTAGAAATCGGAGTGTTCACTCTGACTCTTGGGGGGTCGGTTCATCGTATCTGGTGTCTTGTATCGTATACGTTTTTAAAACGGCTCATCTACGCCTGATGAGTGCAGTTTAAAATCCCTAGACGCTATCTCGAATGGTCGTTTACTCGAGTACGGATACAAACGACTGAGCACTTGTAATTAAGTTTGGCAAGACCGTATACGAGGTGTTTTCAGTGCCTATCGGCCTTTTCCAATTAGAACGTTGATAATGGTGTCCAAAGTATCGGCCTTGCTGATTTTAAAGTCACCCGCAATCAATCGGTTGTCGACACCGAGTTCAATGATGCGCTGTGTAAAATCGTTGGCGTTCTTTATAAACCCTTCTTTTTCAAGTTTTTGACCGATGCTGTAACCCGATGCGCCGGGATCGACAGTAAAGACCAAAAGCTCTGTTGAAGGCGTTTCCGGTTCTTCAGTTTCGCTATCGGTGGCGTCTGCATCCGTACCGCCATCCGTGCCGCCGGCAGTATCACCATCTGTACCGTCACCTGATTCAGAAGGTGTGCCGTCGGTTTCCGGTGCAGTGTTTTCACCGGCGTCTGTCCCCGTGCCATCAGTTGTGCCGTCGCCAGTTGTATCGCCTGTGTTAGCACCGGTATCAGGAGTGGATGTGTCAGGGGTTTCCGGCTCTTCAGATTCAATCGGCAGGGCAGATAAGTCGGTGTCGGGGCTCAATGTATCGGAAATTTTCCATGAAACGGCGTAAAAGATGACACCGATAATAATTAATGACAGTACCATATCGCTGATATCGTAAAAAAAGTTCTTGATTTTGTCCAGCATAGTCTCCTCCAGTTGTGCATCTGCTCTCGGTAGTAATGTTAAGTCTACCACTAGAATATCACAAAATAAAGAGAATCTCAAAGTATTGTTCTTTCCAAAACGATTACTTTCATGTTACAATTTTTTATGAGGTGTATCATGTTTAGAAAAATAGTAGAAGAAGATTTAGAAACAGTTTGGAGATATCTCGATGCCTCAAAAGCGGAGAGTTTTTATTTCAATAAACTAAAAGACGGATTGAAATCAGAAGAATACTTAATTGGGTATTTTGAGGCGGGAGCGTTGAAAGGGTTGATGTATTATACGGTGACGCGTGCCCTTATCGTTCATTTTGAGTCTAAAGGCGCCTTTGCCAGACTCGACCTTTTAAAACTGATTAAGCAACTAAAGCCGCGGTATATCAAAGGCGATTACAAAAGTGTCGCAGGCTTATACAAAGTCCTATATCGAACGTTTAGAAGCGATGTGGTTACACAAGTGACGTTGATGCAAGGCGTCGATGTCGAGGGCGATGAGGCGCTTGTGTGCGCAGATGTGGAGACTGTACGACAGGCGTTAAATAAAGACGTTCAGTTTATATTAGAGGTCAACCGACATTTTGGAAGGGTAAATGCACCGATAAACGACATTCAAAAGATGGTGATGGGGGAGTTCCTAGAGGAACAACGCGTCTTTGTTGTACGAGACGAACGCTTTATCGCCCAGGGGCTTATTGAAGAAGAAGGACTGGATTACGCCGTTATCGGTGGCATCTACGTCGCACCGACATGGCGCCGAAAAGGGGTGGGACGCAAATTGTCTATAGCGTTGACACAGAGAGTGAAGGCGCGTGGAAAAACGCCTTACTTGTTTGTTCGAACAGAAAATGGCGTCGCCAGTGAACTTTATGAAAAAATTGGGTATAAGGTGGTAGGTCCTTATACCATTGTCGAAATAGAATTTTAAGTGAGGCAAGATGAAAGAAATTATTATTAGAGAAGATGCTGCCAACCAAAGGCTGGATCGGTATCTGACAAAGTATTTAAACGATACGACGCGCAGCAACATCTACAAGCTTATACGCAAAAAGGTGTTTAAAGTCAACGGCGTCCGAGTCAAAGAGGACTACTTTTTGAAAGCGGGAGACACACTTTCAATTTACTTGGCAGATGAAACGCTGGCGGGTCTTGTAAAACCTGTAGAGGTCGTCAAACCTGAAAACAGCGGTCTCGACATCGTCTACGAAGACGAACAGCTTCTCGTGGTCAACAAGCCGAAGGGGCTTTTGACACATCCCGATCACTCGGAGTTCAAGAATACGCTTGCGACGCGGGTTCAGTACTATTTGAAACATCTGTGTACAAATACGTTTAGGCCGGCGCCGATTCATCGTCTGGACAAAAACACCAGCGGTCTCGTTATCTTCGCCAAGACCTATGAGGCGCTTAAGCACTACAATGCCTGCATGCGATCGAGAACCGTGGAGAAGTATTACCTTTGCATCGTCGAGGGTCGGGTTCGAGAAGCCGGTGAAGTGAAAGGCTATCTGATTAAGGACAGCGAAAAGAACAAGGTGCGCATCGTACAGAAAGATGTCGATGAGGCAAAATTTTGTCATACGCTCTATACCCCGCTGAAGGTGGCTAAAGGCTATACGCTGGTTGAGGTTCAGCTCATCACTGGTAGAAGTCATCAAATTCGCGCGAGTATGCAACTTATTGGACACCCCATTGTGGGAGATGTCAAATACGGTGCTAAGCGACAGTTGGGTGTTAAAAATCAGCTTCTCCACAGTCACCGAATGGTGCTCGAAGGTCAGACTTTTAAAGCAGGGTGTAACGAAATTGAGGCGTTTTTAGAAAACTTGTAAAAAGAGGTGGTCGATGTGTTTGCGTCTTATCCGGTATTTGTTAAATTATTAGAGCGTTACGACTATGGTGGCGCCTTGTTGCTTTTAAAGGACGAGGGGCTCCACGACACCGACGCAGCGCATGTTGTCGATTCCTGTCGGCATGCGGTGAACTTTAATTTTACAGAGGCGCTCAGCAGCATTCAAAACGTCAATACTGCTAGACAAGACGATGCATCGTATCAGCTGTTACTCGATAATTTGAAGGCTTTAAACGGCGGCGAACCGGAAGCGCTGTTGTCGGAACTGCTGGAAAATTTAAAGTTTCAAATTGTCAATGAAGAGTACATCGACTTTCTGGGCAGGGTCTATCGATTCAAGGAAGCGGTGTACAAATACTTATTTTTAAAAACCCAGATGAAAGATCGACCGTTTACGTTTCAATCGAGGTTTATGCAGAAAAAAGAAATTTTAAAGGTGTTGCGCAACCACTACAAGATTTACAACAACCACCTGGTTTATGCACTGAACAGCTATTTTCATAAATACGTTAAAAACGATAGTGCCATCGACACGGTTTTAGAGACCATGAATACGAAAGAAATGAACCAATTGATCGAATTGCGACACGACTCGCTAATCGGTCATGGCTTTAAGGGGGTCAGTTTAGAAGAAATTCAAAGAGTTTACGGCGACCCCTACCACGTACTCGACGATTTCAAAGCGTGTATTAAAGCGTTGCATATCTCAGTGTTTCGCTACAAGTACTCGGTAATCAATGAGTTCGTGCTCAATTGGCTCAACGACGAGATAAGAGACGGAGGAGGTAATACCAGTGAAAACCTATGAAGAGTTAGTGAAAACCCATCAACAAGCTGATGCGCCACAAATTGTCGCCGTACGTTGTGGGAATGTATTAAAAGAACTGACGCAAACGTATGACGACACTTGCGATATAACTTGGGTCACACTCGCCATGTCCGACGGCGTTCGCATATACCAAAGAAGTTTGACGTTTTTATTGATACGCTCTGCCATTGCGCTTTTTAAAGGTATTAAGGTGCGCGTTGAACATTCGCTGAGCAAAGGTCTCTACTGTGAGTTCGATTACGAAAGGCGTTTAACGCATGAAGATTTTGACGCAATCAAAGAACAAATGTGGGCGTATGTCGAAGCTGATGTGCCTTTTGAGAAGTTCACAAGCACTATTGAAGAAGCACAGGATGTCTTTGAGTCGTACCATATGATGTCGAAGGTCGACCTTTTAAAGTATAGAGAAAAAGACTATATTCGCCTCTATGATTGCGATGGGGTGAAGAATTATTTCTACGGCTACATGGTACCCAGTGCCGGCTATTTAAGGCATTTTGACTTAATTCGATACGACGAGGGCGTCATTTTAATGCACCCGACTGTGGAATCGCCACTCGGCGTGCCAGCTTTTGTGGAATCGCCTAAAATCGCTGAGGTTTTCAGCGAGGCGAACCGATGGAGCTCCATTATGAACATCAGTTACGTGAGCAATCTCAACGACGTCATTCGCTCGGGTAAGTATAGAGAGTTGATTCAAACGGCAGAAGCCCTACATGAAAAGAAAATTGCATTTATCGCAGATGAAATCACACGACGCAACAAGCGGGTCATCTTAATTGCAGGGCCTTCTTCCTCCGGCAAGACGACTTTTGCCAACCGACTGAGGATTCAGCTCAGAGTTAATGGCCTTAACCCGATAACGCTTTCGACGGACAATTATTTTGTCAATCGAGACAAGACGCCTCTGGACGAAAACGGCAAATACGATTTTGAATCTCTAGATGCGGTAGACACAGAACAGTTTAACCTCGACTTAAGTGCGCTCTTAGAGGGAAAAGTCGTCGAACTGCCGACGTTTAATTTCCATAAGGGCGAGCGCGAGTACCTCGGCAATAAGCTCCAAATTGCTGAAAATCAACCGATTATCATCGAAGGCATACACGGTCTCAACGACGCTTTGACTAAGGGCATCTACCAAAAGGAAAAGTTTAAGATTTACGTCAGCGCGTTGACCCAGCTCAACATCGACGAGCACAACCGCATCCCGACGACGCAGACGCGCCTTTTGAGACGCATAGTCAGAGACAATCAGTTTAGAGGACACAGTGCGAAGCGCACCATTGAAATGTGGCCTTCTGTTCGCAGAGGAGAAGAACGCAACATCTTCCCATTCCAAGAGCGCGCCGATGAAATCTTCAACACATCACTGCCTTATGAGTTCGCCGTATTAAAAAAACACGCGTTGCCGTTGCTGGAGGCCATTGAACCGGCTGACCCTGAATACACGGAAGCGTTGATGCTTAGAAAGTTTTTAAGTTATTTTGAATCCATCGATGACGATGACATCGTACCGAGTATCAGTATCTTAAAAGAGTTTATCGGCGGCAGTGGATTTGATTTATAGCATGGGAGGCGGAAATGGAAATCCTTAAAGGGCTTAAAAAATACATTCCTTCGTTAATGGTTCTCGTGGCTATACTCGTTTTTAACAGAATGGTTATTTTTGAGAACTATATGCTGGTGGGGAAGCCCTACTTATCAAAAGTGATTTTCATTACCGCCATATTGTTTACGTTGCTGGCTAACGCCTCGTATTACAGTAATAGAGCTAAAATCGAAAAGCGGTTTATCATCTTCTCATTGCTCTCATTCGTCATGGTGACCAACTTGTTTGTGAGTTTGGGATTTGTTTTTAGAGGGCTGCGCGTTCATTTTTACGACATTCTCTTTTGGATGTCCCTCGGGCGTTTTATCTTTGCGCTAGGGTATCTTGAGGCGTCGGGCACCTCTCGGTTCGTGATAATTTTCAACCGCATCTCCAGGTTTATTGGTGCGGTGGTTCTCATTGTAGGCGTGGAGTATATTCTCTATAAGATTTGGGCGTATCAGTTTGCTCAGAGTTTGACCCTTTTATTTGTTTTAGATGTGGGCACCAGTGTGTTGATGCTGGTCACCGTAATCAATGCCTTTGCGCAAATGCGCATCGACACGTACATCGAATCCATGGTCGGCGGTGGGATGTTTCTTGTGGCACAGGTATATTTTACTTTGATGCCGTACAAAGTTCCGAACTTGATCCAAGGAATGCTGTTGATGTCCATGGCGGTGTTGTATTTTTTCACGTACCTCAACAAGTTGAACAGCACGGTGCCGAAACGCGAGAGCGAGCAATTGAAGCGCCAGTTCAATATGTATGCTAAAAACTTGAAGAAAATCATCGATAAGAAGACCATTCAGTTAATCGAAGTTAACGATAAGTTTATGGAAGAGCTGGCGTATGCTAAGAAAATTCAGCAATCGCTCTTGCCTGAAAATCGCGTGATGTTTCGAGATGTTCAAATTGTATCAGGGTATTTCCCCTGCGAGCAGGTCAGCGGTGATTTCTACGATGTCTATCGCATCGATGAAGACAACGTGGCGCTGTACGTCCTCGATGTGGCCGGACACGGCATATCGGCGGCTTTGATGACGATGTTCAGCAACAACTACCTCAAGTCCAATGAGCAGAATCTCAAGCGCTACAGGGGCATGCGTCCCGATGTGAATTTGCAACAATTTTACAAGGAATTTAACAAAATGAATTTTCCGGATGAGATGCACATGGTCATCTTTTACGCGACTTTAGACCTCAGCCGAAAGGTGTTGACGTATTGCTCCGGAGGAATGAATTGCGCGCCGATTCGCATCAAGGCAAAAGGCGGCTACGAGATTTTGGAAGACAGCAGCGGTTTTGCTATCTGTAAACTCGACGACTTCTTCACACCGGAGTTTAAAAGTGCACGCGTGCAGTTAGAATCCGGTGATCGCTTAATTTTTTACACAGACGGCTTAGTCGATGAGGAAAAAAACGGCATGTTCAACACGGAAGCTCTAATTGTGTTCTTAAACCGTTACAGGCATTTGGACATCGATACGGTTTACGGATTGCTCGAAGATAAAATTAAGCCGATTAAGGATACGTTAAACGACGACATAACGTTTGTACTGATGGAGGTATAGAACACGCATGAAGAAGAAAGTAACAGCCTTGCTCTTGGCAGGGCTTTTCGTCTTAGTGGGCTGCACGAAGACGTCGGATACAACTGAACCCAAGCCGCTGGCGCCGACAGCGCCGACTGCGGCTCTCGAAAATCCGGCTAGTGATCGCGGGGCAACACTCGCTATAGCGCTCCCGAGAACTGAGGAGCGTATCCAACCTTATGACCGCACCTATGTGACGCAGCAAACAGTGAACGACTTGCTTTATGAAGGGCTGTTGCGCATTGACGACAACGGCCTTGTGGAAAATGTTCTCGCTAGGCGCTATGAGTTGATTGAAGAGGAAGAACGCCTCGTTTTCTATTTGAAGGAGAACATCGCTTTTCACGACGGATCTCTGCTTACTGCAGAAGATGTTGCAGACGTTTACAATGCGGCAAAAATATCGCAGGACAGTTTGATCAACCGCCAATTTTTCGACAGGTTGGCAGAGGTGGAGGTATTAGATGTGTCTACAGTGGCGTTTAAAGTCGATGATTTTTCACATTACGATATGGCGCAGTTTGCTTTTCCCATCTATAAGTATCCGGACCTCGCACTGGATTTTGCCGCATACCACAACAGTATGCCTTTGGGGACAGGCCCTTACAAAGTGAGTGCAGTTCAACAGACACAGTGGGGGGTTGAGCGTTTTGAGTCGTACCGATTGGCAGATTACCCTGTTGAGCGCATTACGCTACACTTTGAAAACGAAGCCAAACGGCTTCAACTTTTGACACAGGGGGCCGTGGATTTGGCGCCGCTGACACCGTCGTTAACCAACGATATGGCACTTCGCGATACGCCGTTTTTAAAAGGGCTGGCGTACTTGACGCCTTTTACAGTAACTGTGGGGATGAATCACAAGCATGAACTGTTCCAATCGCTCGATTTTAGAAAGGCACTCGCCTACGCCATTGATAAAGAGCGCTTTGTTTCAGATTTTTGGCCGGAGGGGGGAGAAGTGGCTCACGGACCGGTGCCGAGCACACATCCGTATTACCCAAAGTCGCAAGCTTCAAATGTCTACAAATACGACCCCGTTCGCGCTTCTGAACTGTTGGAAGAAATGGGATTTCACTACGATGAAGAGACTCAACGGCGGTACAACGGCGACGAACCGATTGTTTTGACGTTAAATGCGTTTAACGACGTGGCGTGGGCGTATCATTTGGCGTACTTAATCAAGGAGAATCTCGAAGACATCGGCATCGAAGTCGAAGTGGTTCAATCGGATTTTGAGACGTTTAAAGCGGATGTCTTTGAAAAGCGGACATCGGATTTTTATATTATGGGGTGGCAGGTACCGATGCTCTACCCACCGGAATTGCTCTTCGGAAAAGGGGCGTACTACAATGCTGGCGCCTACGCCAGTGATGTGGCAAATGCCCTGTTTCATAAACTCAAACAGGACAGCGGTCGATCGGTTTACAGTAAGGATTTTGTAGAGTGGTTTCAATACGCCAACGAAGAGTTGCCGGTTCTATTTGTAGCGCATACGGGCGGTCTTTGGGGCGTTAACGAGAGAGTCAAAGGCGTTGAACCGACAACTTACACAACTGTTGTTCAGCAGATTAGGCACTGGTCCTTGGAGACTGACAAATGAACCACGAGAGGTTGACGGCCATTTGTATGGCGCATGGAATCGAACAGTTTGCACTTCTCAAAATCGATAAAGCGGCATACAATCGAATAAAGTCGCGAGAAGAAAATCTCATGAAAACGATGCACAGTCTTTCTTGTACGCATCCAATTGAAACGCGGTTTCTCTGCCTCAACACGCCTTATTCTGAAGCGGTTAAGACCCTATTGGTCGTATTGGCACCTTACGATGCGTTTGCACACGCGCAAAACGCTATTGGCGTCGTCGACGGGTTTGCCTACGGCTACGATTACCACACGCAGTTGCGCAGCCGATTGAGTGAAATCAGAGAGGAACTGGCGGCGTGTGAACCACTCGCTGAAAATGGTAGAGAACACGTGGATACGTCGCCTTATATCGACCGTGAAATTGCACTGTATGCGGGGCTCGGAAAGTATGGTAAAAATCATTTGTTGATTAATACGTGCTACGGTACGCAGTTTTTTATCGGTTACTTGACGTTTGATGTCGACCTCGGTTTTGAGGCCGACGCATACACCTCGGTCGTGACCGCTCCTGAGCTATACGACGGGTGTAAAATGTGCAGCCGCTGTGAACGCGTTTGCCCTGCCGGCATCTGCGGGGAGACCGGTCGAGATCCCGAAAAGTGTGTCGGCATGCTCACGCAGCTTAAGAGGCCCCTTACGGCACTCGAAATGTCTCAGATGGGGAACAGCCTTTACGGCTGTAGTTTGTGTCAGAACGTCTGTCCGTCAAACGCCGGTCTCAGGGCAATGCCTTTCTTTGAGTGCGTATCTGATGAAACGATTGATTACAGGACGTTTTTCAGTCTGACCAACAAGGCTTTTAAGCGGCGTTACGGCGGTATGGCCTTTTCGTGGCGCGGTCTTTGGGTGTATAAGCGCAACCTGCTTATCACCATGGGGAACACCGGCGATTCTGAGGCGCTGACTTTTTTAGAGGCGCACCCTGAAATTGCGGAGGACGACAGGCTGAAAGCGGCCTACACCTACGCGTGCTTTCAGTTGAGCAAACGGTTAAAATAATGTGATATTTATAGAAATGCTTAGCCATGCAAGGCAAATAAATGCTATACTAAAGGTGCAGAATAAATAATCTAGGAGGCTTCCTATGTCAAATGTACATGAACTAAAGTATTTGCAAGATCAAGTTCAAGACTTGAAAGATCAAGGCGTTTACCGCGTATTGCCTGTTTTAGAAGGGGCGAATGAAGCGGAAATTATGTTGAATGGCAAGAAAGTCATCAACCTATCTTCTAACAACTACTTGGGCTTTGCCAATCATCCGAGAATGAAGAAGGCGGCTATTGAAGCGGTAGAAAAATACGGCGTCGGTTCAGGAGCTGTTAGAACCATTATCGGGAACATGGACATCCACGAGTCTCTTGAAGTTAAACTGGCAAAATTCAAGAGAGAAGATGCCGTTATGGTTTTCCAATCGGGCTTTAACTGTAATGCCGGAGCCATTCAGGCGATTACCAACAAAGGCGACTTGATTATCTCAGACGAGCTCAACCACGCCAGCATTATCGACGGCGTGCGCCTTTCCAGAGCGGACAAAGCGGTGTTTAAGCACAGCGATATGGCAGATTTAGAGCGCGTTCTCGAAGAAAAAAGAGCGTCTTACAACAACTGTTTAATTATTACAGACGGTGTATTCAGTATGGATGGCGACATTGCCAAATTACCTGAAATCGTTGAACTCGCTGAAAAGTACAACTGTATGACGTATGTAGACGATGCACACGGTTCAGGGGTTCTTGGAGAAAACGGTCGCGGTACAGTTGACCATTTCGGCTTACACGGTAGAATCGATTTTACGATTGGCACGCTTTCAAAAGCTATTGGCGTTATCGGCGGTTACGTTGCCGGTAACAAAGTGATGAAAGAATGGTTGCTTCACAGAGGCCGCCCGCTTCTTTTCAGTACGTCACTACCGCCTGCTGCTGTTTGCGCCATTGAAGAAGCTGTAGACATCTTGTCATCGACTTCAGAGTACACAGATAGACTTTGGAACAACGCTAAAATCTTTAAAGAAGCTTTGGGCAAATTAGGTTTTGACATCGGTCACAGCGAGACGCCGATTACACCGGTTATCATTGGTGATGAGGCTAAATCAGTTGAGTTTTCAAAGCGCATGCTTGAAAAAGGCGTCTTTGTATCGCCGATTGTCTTCCCAACGGTACCAAAGGGAACCGGTCGTGTGAGATGTATGGTAACTGCAGGACACACAGAAGAACAATTGTTAAGAGCTGTGGGTATCTTCGAAGAAGTCGGTAAAGAAATGGGACTTCTTTAATCCACAGAACCCTATGGATACGATTAAATGGTTACAGCCTGTCGACGATGTCGACAGGCTGTACGTTTTTATACGACTGATGTTCTCGATGACAAAAAGAGGTAAGTTTTTAAGACAATGTCGTCGATAAATCTTATAGGTGTAAATCGTTTTGTTGCGGGTATAAAATAAATGTTTATAACAGCCTGTGAAATAGGTATAATAGATAAAAAGGCACATTGGACGGTTTTGTTAGAGCGTTGGATTGAGAAAACAGTGCGCAGTTTAAGGTGTGAAGCGCTTGGACAGTCGATTATCTGGAAGTCATTTTGTAAAAATAAGTTGTGTGGAGGGTGGAGAACATATGGATAACAAATCAGGTATTTTACTAGAATCAGGTACGGGTGAAGTCGAAATACTTCATTTTACAGTGGCAAATGTACACTACGCCATAAATGTCGTTAAAGTGAAAGAACTGCTGCAAATAGAGAATTTATCGAAGATTCCTAGTTCTCATCCGGCGGTTTCAGGGATTTCTCTTATTAGAGGCGAAATGATTTCTGTAGTGGATCTCATGTATGTCTTGGAGAATCGAAATAATGAAAAAGTTAAGAATGGCATGACGTTGGTCTGTGAGTTCAACCAAATCAAGGTGGGGTTTGCCATCGACGCAGTTTTGGGGATTCATAGAATCGGCTGGAAAGACATCTTAAAGCCCGATGATTTATCGACCAACTCGCTCATCATCGGAAACATCAATTTAAACGACCAGATTATCATGCTCCTCGACTTTGAAAAAGTGGTTATGGACATCAGTCCGAGTACAGGGATTCATGCCGACCGCGTTAAAGATATTGAAATGAAAGACCGTACAAAGAAAAAAATCGCATTGGCAGACGACTCGCCGATGATACGAAAAGTGCTCTTGGATACGTTGACGCGTGCCGGCTTTATCAACTTGAAGTTCTTTGACGACGGTCAAGAAGCGCTAGACTACATCGAGCTCCTGTTGGATAAAAAAGGTGAAGATTTCATGGACGATCTCGACCTCTTGATTACGGATATTGAGATGCCGAATTTAGATGGTCATTCGTTGACGCGTCGCATTAAAGAACATAAAGTTCTGAAAAACTTACCGGTTATTATCTTCTCTTCATTGATTACCAGCGATTTGCTACACAAAGGAGAAGCTGTCGGTGCCAATGCTCAGATGAGTAAGCCTGAAATCGAAGAGTTGGTACGCGTTATCGACGAAATCTTAGAAATTGAATAATGTGTCAAAACCGCCAGTAATCATGGCGGTTTTTTTAATCTAACAGATGCTTTAGGAAGCGGCTACAACTGTCGCAAGTACCGAAGAATACTGCAATTGCAGTGTTCTTTTTGCATGTAGAAGTGCCGCTTAAAGAGGATTTGGTGAACGGCGCTGTTCAAATGTTAAGCGCCTTAAATACTATGAGCCATCAACACAAGCCTTTTATTTCAGCAGACAAAGTGATTTCGGCGCCTATTCCGTCTGCGGTTATATCTATGGGCGTTATTTGCAGAATACTGAGAAAAGAGTCCATACTGGAAAATCAACATGGTTCAAAGCATTGGCTTTGCAGGAGAATCTTTGGCGGCAGGAGCGATTTTTACACTCCCCGCTATGTTTATTTGGATGAAAGAATGGGGAATGGGGACACCGAGCATTCTGGAAATTACATTTATTGCCCTTTCAGGAGAGCTTTTAGGGGTGCTGTTTTTAATTCCCCTTAGAAAGGTCTTAATTGTCAAGGAGCACGGCGTTTTAACTTACCATGAAGGCACTGCGTGTGCCGAAGTGTTCTTAGCCGGTGAAGAAGGCGGCGAAAAAGCAACCGTTACTTTTATTGGGCTAGGGGTTGGAGCAGTCTATAAGTTGATCACCGATGGTTTGAAACTGTTCCCTAGTGAAATCGAAACCGAGATTCCACGGTATCCTGGCGCGGCAATAGGCGCTGATGTGCTTCCAGCACTTCTTAGGGTGGTGTGCGTTTATTCTTTTAATTTTAAATATCGGCCGTATAGGCGATGTGATTATGTATCCTGCATCAGTCCCTATTCAGGAGTTGGGTTACTCAGGTGTATGGGACAACTATATTCGCTATGTCGGCTTACGGGGTTCCTCGTCCAATCCTGTTTCGGGGATGACTATGAAGGCATGATTGCAACACTGACGGTAGGTGCTATTATCTACGTCATTGCCGCCATTGCTGCAGGACTTGAAAACCGGATTCTTGGTCGGCGCAACGCCAAAAAGCAACAAATCGGCGAATTTGTCGGGGGCGTCGTGTTGGCACTTGCCATTGGGTATGTGTTGATACTTTTAAACAACGCTTAGGGCTTTGATGCCACCGAACAGCCATCGCCGCAGGCGACATTGATGCGACTCGTTGTCGAGGGGGGATGGGCGGCAATTTGCCTTGGGCACTTGTGTTTACAGGTGTTGGCATTGGAATTGCGATTGGACAGAAAAACAAAGAAGGCAACGGATGCTCAAGCTGAAAGTCTTGTAAAGCGCAAAATTGACTCCGGATTGATTGCAGGAGAGGGTTTAATCGGCATTTTGCTCGCCGTTTTTGCGGTTGCAGGCTTGGATGTGGCACTGGGAGAGGACTTGGGGCCGATAGGCGCGTTGGTGTTCTTTACGGGGTTAACCTTCTCTCTAGCGTATTTCTCTGTGTTCAGGAAGTTTGAACGTTAAGTCGGCAGTCTGTTTTGGAGTGTTGGTTACAAAGGGGGGAAGAAATGAGAAAATCAAATGGTATCAACTCGACAGCGGCTGTGTTCAGCTTCAAATACACCGAGACCGCTGTTTAGAGCGTGCTGTTCGCCTGTTGTTCAAAACGCCGACGACGATGAAAATCGATTTGGATGAATACGGGAGCTTTATATGGTGTCCATTGCAAGCGACTTCAAAAGCGCTGAAAAACATCGGCTTCAATTTTCCTCAATGTGCGATTTTTCACCCATAAAAAGCGCTTTTTTTTATGCGTAAAACATGCAAAAAAGTCTGCAATCCTCTATTGACGTGACTGGAGGTCTCTAGTATAATAAATCGAGTGAAAAGTTTAGTAATAATAAACTTATTGAATATTTCGAATGGAAAACGCAAGTTAGATTAAGGAGAACGGTTGTGAAAATTGGTGAAAAAATAAAGCGTCTAAGACTTGAAAACAACCTGACACAAGAAGAATTAGCAGATCGTTGTGAACTATCAAAAGGCTTTATTTCTCAGTTGGAACGCGATATGACATCGCCGTCCATTGCGAGTTTAGTCGATATTCTCGAAAGTCTTGGCACAAATTTGCAAGTCTTTTTTAGCGAGACAGTTGAAGAAAAAATCGTTTTTAAATCGGAAGATTTTTTTGAAAAAGAAGATGATACATTGGGTTATAAATTGGAGTGGATTATTCCCAATGCTCAAAAAAATATGATGGAACCCATTATGCTGACGCTGGCGCCAAATGGTGCTTATGAAACGCATGACCCGCATGAAGGCGAGGAGTTTGGCTACGTGCTTTCGGGTTCAGTGGTGGTGAGATTGGGAAGTAAGAAGTATGTCGCCAAAGCCGGCGATACGATTTATTACCAAGCCAATAGGAGCCACGACATCGTCAATAAAGGTAAGAGAGAAGCAAAAATTTTGCTAGTGGGGACGCCCCCTAATTTTTAAGTATTGGAGGCAGCTGTGAGTGATAAAATAGTAAAGGGTTTGAATATAACGAAGGTTTTTGGCGGAACCAAAGTTGTAGACAAGATCGATTTTTGGGTAAAAAAGAATGAGTTTTTAACGATATTGGGCCCCAGTGGCTGCGGCAAGACGACGACGCTGAGGATGATTGCGGGGTTTGAAACGCCGACTGAAGGACAGATATTTTTCGAGGGCAAGGACATTACACACATTCCGCCTTATAAGCGCGCCATCAATACGGTTTTTCAAAAGTATGCGTTGTTCCCACATATGAATATCTTTGAAAATGTCGCATTTGGTTTGAAAATCAAAAAACTCTCCTCTTCTGAAATAGAGAAAAAAGTCTCAAAGATTTTGGAACTCGTCAATCTGTCCGGGTACGAAAAGCGGAGCATTCATTCGCTTTCCGGCGGCCAGCAACAGAGAATTGCCATTGCACGGGCATTGGTCAATGAACCTAAGGTTCTTTTGTTAGACGAGCCACTGGGCGCACTCGATCTCAAGCTTCGTAAGGAAATGCAGATCGAGCTCAAAAATATGCAAAAAGAACTGGGCATAACTTTTGTCTATGTGACCCATGATCAAGAAGAAGCGCTTACAATGAGCGATAAAATCATTATTATGAACAACGGTAAAATACAGCAAATCGGCTCGCCAATAGACATCTACAACGAGCCGGAAAACGTCTTTGTTGCGGACTTCATCGGCGAGAGCAACATTTTTGAAGGCACCATGGTACGAGACAAGCTCGTATCGTTTTCCGGTAGAACCTTTGAATGTCTCGACGGCGGCTTCGGTGAAAACGCGCCGGTGGACATCGTCATCAGACCGGAAGACGTGGACTTGGTGGCACCTGAAGCAGGGATTCTCAAGGGAACGGTTACTTCAGTGGTCTTTAAAGGGGTGCACTACGAGATGATGATTCAAGAAGACGGACACGAGTGGATGGTGCACAGCACCGATGTCGTCGAAGAAGGCAGTGAAGTCGGCATCGTCCTCACCCCAGACGATATTCACATTATGAAAAAGGGAGGTCAAGATGCTTAAAAAGCTGTCCGCAGGCCCTTACCTTATATGGATAGTGGTCTTTATCTTAATTCCGATTATGATGGTGGCTTTTTTAAGTGTCGTTTCTGTCGACCCCGAGACGGGTGCCCATGTCTACACGCTTTCTAATTTTAAGCGCGTCTTTGAGCCCGAGTACCAAACGGTTTGGCAACGCTCTTTCGCCATCGCTATAAAAGCCACGCTGTTGTGTTTGATTTTTGGCTATCCAATGGCTATGATTTTGGCCACTATGAAACTTAAATACAGAACCATCGCCGTGATGCTCTTCGTCGTGCCGATGTGGATGAACTTCTTACTGAGGACTTATGCGTGGATGACCATCCTCGGCAAAAACGGGATTTTAAATCAAGTGTTGGGATTCTTCGGATTGCCGCAAGTACAGCTTTTGTATACTGAAGGCGCCGTCCTATTGGGAACCGTATACAACTTCCTGCCGTTTATGGTCCTGCCGATCTACACGGTGCTTTCCAAGATGGACAAGGGACTGATCGAAGCGGCACACGACCTGGGAGCAGGGAGCGTTACAACGTTTAGAAAAGTGATTTTGCCGATGTCCATGCCGGGGGTCGTCTCAGGTGTGACCATGGTGTTTATGCCGTCGGTTAGTACATTTGTCATTTCTCAGCTCCTTTCGGGCAGTCAGTACATGCTTATTGGCAATTTGATTGAAAATCAGTTTAAGGTGACCAACGACTGGAACTTCGGTTCGGCATTGGCGCTGATACTGATGCTGATTATCCTCATTTCAATGGCGTTGATGAACCGGCTGAATAAACTCGGCAATCAAGTGGAACAAGGAGGTGGGCAACTGTGGTAAACAAGTGGCTGAAAAGGTTGTATACCTTCTTAATGTTTGGCTTTCTCTACGCACCAATCGTCGTCCTCATCGTTTTTTCGTTTAACGATTCGAAATCTACAGCGAAATGGGAAGGGTTTACCCTCGATTGGTACAGAAGTCTTTTCGACAACTCGATGATCATGAAGTCGCTGTACTACACAGTGCTCATAGCGCTTTTGTCGTCGATTATTGCGACGATAATCGGTACATTTGCGGCCTTCGGCATCTATTATATGAAGAAGTGGCAAGAAAAAGTCGTTCTCAACGTCAATGCAATTCCGATGCTAAACCCGGACATTGTCACCGGTGTGGCGTTGATGATGCTCTTTGTGACACTCGGTATGGAACGCGGTTTTGTCACCATGCTGATTGCGCACATCACCTTTAATATCCCGTATGTTTTGCTGTCGGTGTTGCCGAAACTGAAGCAGATGCCCAGTGAAATGTTGGAAGCTGCAATGGATTTAGGGGCGACGCCGTGGGCGGCGTTTAGAAAAGTGGTGATTCCGGAGATTAAACCGGGGATTATCACAGGGGCGCTCATTGCCTTTACACTGTCTATTGACGATTTTGTCATCAGTTTCTTTACCACGGGCAATGGGGTCAACAACTTGTCCATCGCCATTTACTCTATGGCAAAACGCGGTATTAAACCCGAAATCAATGCGCTGTCGACGTTGATGTTTTTAACAGTGCTCGTATTGATTCTCGTTATAAACAAAAGGACTAAAATAGAAGACTTATAAGGAGGCATTTTAATGAAAAAATTTGGGGTTTTACTACTGGTCATCGCACTGGCGCTCGTTGCGCTCACAGCGTGTTCAGGTGAAGCAAAAGAAAAGCTGTACGTGTACAATTGGGGCGATTACATTGATGAATCGGTTTTGGACACATTTGAAGAAGAGACGGGCATCGAAGTGGTGTACGACATCTTTGCAACTAATGAGGAAATGTACACAAAAATTGCACGTGGTGGCGCGAGCTACGACATAGCCATCCCTTCTGAGTACATGATTGAAAAGATGATTCGAGAAGAGCTTCTCGAACCGGTGGATTTGACTAAAATCACTAATTGGAATCTGATTGACGACGCGTTTAAGAACCTGTCGTTTGACCCTGAGAACCAGTATTCAGTGCCTTATTTCTGGGGAACTGTCGGCATCATTTACAACACGGCGTTAATTCAAGAAGACATTGATTCATGGGATGTCTTATGGGATGAAAAATACAAAGGTCAGTTTACGATGATGGATTCCCAAAGAGACTCCATTATGGTGGCGCTTAAAAAACTGGGTTATTCGATGAATACGCGCAATCTCGACGAACTCGAAGAAGCTAAGCAACTCTTAATCGATCAGAGACCTTACGTACTCGCCTATGTAGGCGATAACGTAAAAGACATGCTCATTAGCGAAGAAGCGGCTATGGCAGTTGTGTGGTCAGGTGAAGCCAGTGCGGTTATTCAAGACAACCCGCAGTTTAAATACGCGTTGCCGAAGGAAGGGTCAAACTTCTGGTACGACAACATCGTCATTCCAAAAGGTGCTAAGAACATCGAGGGTGCGCATAAGTTTATCGACTTCTTATGTCGCGAAGACATCGCCTTTAAAAATGCAGACTACGTCGGTTATTCTACTGTCAATGTCAAGGCGAAGGAAATGCTCGACGAGAGCTTAATGGATACGACATATGCCTACCCTAAGCCGGAATGGCTTGAAGGGTTTGAAATCTTCAGCGATCCAGGCGAGTTTATTAAAGAGTACGATCGCATTTGGACGGAAGTAAAGGCAAACTAAAAAAAGCAGATGAGCGACCCCTAATCGGTGGTGCGACAAATAGCTTGCGGTTAACGCTTAAAAGGTTCTGACTGCAAGGTGATTTGACAGCGCCTACATTAGGGGTTTTTCTATGACAGCTTCTTCGCGGGCTTTTGTTGAAATTCTCTTTAAAAAAGGGTATAGTAAATTAAAAAGAACAACGAGGTGACAGTATGATTATCGACGGAAGTCTTATTGCAAAAGAAATGAGAAATACAATTAAAGAAAAGCGTCAGCATCTTTCGGAAAGTCCCAAGGTGGTCGCCTTTATTGTAGGAGACAACCCTTCGTCGCTTTCGTATTTGAAAATGCTTGAGAAAAGTTGTAAAGGTGTCGGCTTTGAGTACGAGCTCAGGGCTTTTGAAGTGACGGTTTCGCAGGAGGTGTTTGTAGAAGCTGTCGAGGCCGCAAGTGCCGATAACCAAGTCAACGGCATACTCGTTCAGATGCCGTTGCCCCCACATATAGAGAAAGAGGCGGTTATAGGGGCCATCGATCCGAAGAAAGATGTCGACGGTTTCCACCCGATGAACGCCGGTTTATTGTTCCAAGGAAAGCCGGCGATGGCACCGTGTACGCCGCGCGCTGTTATGGTGATTCTCGAGAAAATCGGCGTTGGTCTCGCCGGAAAGAACGTCGTCGTCATCGGTAGGAGCAATGTCGTCGGCAAACCGCTCGCCGTCATGCTGACACACCAGCACGCCACAGTGACGCTTTGTCACTCTAAAACAAAAGACATCGAAGAACACACAAGGCGTGCAGATATAGTCGTCGTGGCCGTAGGGCGCGCACATTTTCTCACGGCAGATATGGTTTCAGAAGACGCTATTGTCATCGATGTCGGCATGAATGCCCTCGACGGCAAGCTCGTGGGCGATTGCGACTACGAGGCGTTGGTATCTAAAGTGAAGGGTATCACACCGGTTCCCGGCGGCGTCGGACCGGTGACAAATGCCGTTTTGTTAACCTATGTAATGGATCAATTTGAAGGAGTGTAGACGGTGCTTACAGGGATTGTAATCGGTATTATAGCGTTGGCCATTTTGGCTTCGTTTTCACTGTTTAGAAAACGTGAAAAACCCCAAGAAGACGTCTACGAGACGTATAGAACTTTTTTAGAAGTGGCGACTGCTTACCGAGAGGCCAACGGCCACTACGCCAAAGAAATGGCTGAGCTCGTCGCTCTGGAGCCTTCGATAAAAGCGGTGGCGCTCAAGCGGTACGGCCTATCCCTAGACGGCAAATTTTTGATTGTGAAACATCTCGATGAAGAGGAAGCGACGAAGTTGATTAATGAGATCGGCGGCGATTCCTATATTAATGGCCAAATGGCCTATCTGACTTTGGTGCGCAAGAACGACCCGAGTACAGTGGTGCCCGTAGCGCACTTTTCTATTAGACCGGAAGGGAAATTGACGACGACGACATCCATCGATTACGATATGTCGGGGTGTGTTGCCGAAGATGGCGAAATCGTCGAGAAAAAATGGGAAAACAAGAAACCGGTCTTTTCAGAGGCGGGCACGTACACCTTGTCTTTGAAAATTAAAGACAAAAACGGCAATTGGTCCGACGCGTTCACTCGGGAAGTGAAAGTCGTTGAAGAGACCGGTATTCGAGGCATTGAAATTTTTGATGGGTCGCACTTCTTGTTGTACAACTGTGGGAAAGTGCTGTCCTTTGGTAAAAATGAGTTTGGTCAACTGGGCATCGGTTCTTTAAATGCCGTTGCGGACTGGGAACACAGCGCCCTTCACGACGGTGTGCTAGAGATTGCCTGTGGCGAAGGGTTTAACCTGTTTAGACTTTACGACGGCACAGTCTATGGTGCCGGCAACAACCGACACGGCGAACTCGCAACCGGTGACAAAACGCCCCAAAAGGCCCTTTCGGCAGTTTGGGGACTCGAGAACATCAAGCAAATTGATGCGGGAAAATCCTTTGCGGCGGCACTTGACCGATTGGGCAATGTCTTCGTTTGGGGGGATAATTCCGACGATCAGCTGATGGAGCACGACTTAACGGACGCCTCGGCACCCGTTAAATTGAAAGGGGTCGACGGCGTCAAGGAAATTGCCTGTGGTTCTAACTCCGGTTTGGCGCTGAAGTATGACGGCACAGTGGTGGGCTGGGGGGACAACTCCTTCGGTCAGCTCGGCGTCGGGTATAAGGGAACGATTCAAGAGCCCGTTGTCACGCTGTTCCAAAATGTAGCACATGTTTACGCAGGTGACCGTTTCTCGCTTGTGGTCACGGAAAACGGCCGCGTTTATGGTGCCGGCAACAACGCCTATGCCCAACTGGGGTTAAAGGCCAAAAGTGAGGTCTTTTTCCCGGAAGAGATTCCCAACCTAAAAGATATACAGGCTTTGAGTGTTAAAGACTCTCTGGTATTGGCCGTGAGTAAAACCGGTAAAGCCTCTGTTTGGGGGAACTTTAATACCCCTGCGCAAAAGCCGATTTACGAGGCACAGGAATTGTCTGGCATCAGCTATATTAAGGCTTTCACTAATAATGGTAAAAAACTCTATCTCATCGACGGCGCAGATATCATGCACGTGGTGTCAGATCTAAGTGGTAAACACGAGCAGGTTAAAGTCTATTCCAATTACTACGACTTTGTTGAAAACCAGTAGGAGCAATCGAGAAAGGAGAGACAACGGCGACAGCTGTTGTTAGGGAGATTTAATGAAAGAGAGACGAAAAACACAGCGCATGCCGTACAGCGCGACAATTTCAGTGGAAGAAATCTACAACCAGGACACAGTCGTAAAAGAGCCGCGTGTCATCAACATTGATGTGCACGACATCTCCAAAGGGGGTATGGGCTTTTTCAGCGCCGGTGATTTGCCGGTGGACTATTATTTCAATGCGAAGATTGATTTGGGTACGGGTAAGAAGTTTTTTACAGTCCTACGCATTATTAGAAAAGTTGCTGTTGAAGGTGGCTTTCAGTACGGTTGCGAGTTTACAGGACTGGCGGATATTCTCAGACAGTATTTCGACGATATTGAAATAGAAGAATAGTCACGTTTTGAGCAGCGGCTGTGCGCCGCTGTTTTCTGTTTTATACAATAGGGTTTGAGCCGAAAGGCTTCCGTTGCTTATAAACACTTTGAAAGGATAGATATGAAAGATTTAAGAAACCAGACGCTCGAAGACCTTGAGCAATATGTGACTTCAATAGGTGAAAAGCGTTTTAGAGCAAAACAAATTTACGAGTGGGTGGCGAAGGGCGCCGATACATTTGACGCATTTTCTAATGTCTCCAAAAATCTTAGGGTCCAGTTGGAAAAGGACTTTTATCTCGACAACTGCACCATTGTCAAGACGCTGACTTCAAAAGACGGCACGCTGAAGACCTTGAGTGCTCTTAAAGATGGGGAGCGCGTCGAATCGGTGTTTATGACGTACAAACACGGTCACAGCGCTTGTATTTCAACACAGGTCGGCTGTAAAATGGGTTGTTCGTTTTGTGCGTCAACTCTCGGCGGCGTCGTACGCCATCTCAATGCCGGAGAGTACATGGGGCAGTTGTACGCCCTTCAAAAACTTACAGGTAAGCGCATTAGCAATGTGGTGCTCATGGGCAGCGGCGAACCGCTGGACAACTACGATGAAACTGTACGCTTTATTAAAATGGCCACAGATGAAAAAGGCCTCAACCTGTCGGTGCGCAACATCACGGTTTCAACCTGCGGTCTACCGGACGAAATAGAGGCGTTGGCGCGCGAAGGGTTCCAGATTACGTTGGCCATTTCGCTTCACAACCCCTTTGACGACGAGCGGTCGGAACTCATGCCCATCAATCGACGTCATGGTTTGAAACGTCTGATGTCGGCGGTGGAGACTTATATAAAAATAACTGGAAGGCGCGTAAGTTTTGAATATGCGCTGATTAATGGGGTAAATGATACTATAAGACATGCCGATGCGTTAGGTCAATTGCTCAGAGGTAAACTGGTTCATGTCAACCTCATACCGATTAATGCGGTGGAAGAACGCGCTTACAACCCTTCAGACGAACGTCGTATCGAGGCGTTTAAGCAACAGTTGATTCGCAAGCACCGCTTGACGACCACTGTGCGTCGAGAGTTGGGCTCTGATATTAATGCCGCATGTGGTCAACTGAGAAACGAAAAAGAATAAGCAGAATATTCCGAACGATTATGCTGAAAATAATTTTTTCGTTTTGAAGGAATACGCATCGTGTATCTCGAATAAAACAATAAGCGGGTAGTAATGTTTAACAAGTTTAGGGATGGAAAACTGCTTTATTGCAATTTTCTTCGTTTTTAAAGGATGAAGGAGGAGATTAAGATGGTTACGTTAATCGCAGGCAAGAAGGGATCCGGCAAGACAAAAGACATTGTGAGCAGAGCGAACAACATGTTAGAAGGTTCAAAAGGCAGTATGATATTTATTGACGACGACAATCGCGCCATGTACGATTTACACCACGATATTCGGTTCGTCAACTTATCCGAGTTTCCGGTGAAGTCCTCATGTGAATTTTTAGGGTTTATTTGCGGCTTAATATCCAATAATTACGATATACAAAACGTTTATATCGACGGCATTATGAACACCGTCAAAATGTCTCAACAAGAACTCCTCGAATGGTTTTCCCGTTTAGAAGATGTATCCAAATCTTACGAAGTTGATTTTACAGTCACGCTAAACTATAGTGAATCACTACCAGAGCATTTGAACAAATATGTACAATAGCTTAGACTTTTCTATATAAAGGTGGCCTCGGCGGCCTTTCAAACTACCGGCTCTGTCGGTAGGGCGAGTAAATTTTCTGGAAAGCGCAGAACTAAGATACAGATGAACCCACAGCGTATGCGTGTGGGTTCTGATGTGTGAACGGGTATTCAGTGTTTTGAGGTAGCCTCGGCTGCCTTTTTCATTGCATTTGAAATTAAAGGAACTTGCGCCCCAAATATTTTTTAATGATGGCTTCGTCGGAAAAGTCGTCGATAATTATCTCGGTATCGGTTTCTTCAAAGTAGACGATAATTTCCGTATTGCCTGCTTTAAAAGCTTTTGCAACCGTATCTTCGTGGAGCTCTCTAATTTTATTTTTGTGATGTTTGATTTTGGGGTACTCTTTTACATAGAGTGATCCGGTCAAGCCAATAATTTTGGTGTACTGGTTCATGGAATGCCTCACTTTCTAAATTAACCGTTTCATTATAACATGAAATTGAGAAATGGATACTAAAAGTTTACGAATTAGACAATCTAATTTAATTATTTTGAAGCGAAAATTTGGTATAATAGTGAAGGAGCTCACAGATAGACTGGAAGGAGATCTTTTTTATGAAGCATAAAAAGAGAGTATTGGTATGTGTAACGCAGCAAAAGTCTTGTGAACGTTTAATTGACTTTGGTGTGAATCTCATAAAGACAGACAACGATGAACTTCACGTGATTCACGTAGTCAAGGAAAACTGGAAGTACTTTGGACAGCTTGAAGAACAGGATGCACTTGAGTACCTCTTTGAAGTATCAAAAAAGCAAAATGCGATGCTCACAGTCATTAAAGCAAAAGATATTGAAAAGACACTGGCAGATTTTTCAGAAGAAAACAAAATAACGGATATTGTAATGGGTGAGTCGCTCGAGAAAAGTGAGCAACAAAATATGATCAATAGACTTCAAGACAAAACGAGAATAAAAGTGAGATTCCAAATCGTGCCCCTTGATTTTACCGAGAGCGGTGAAAGCAAAGTCATTGAGACCCCTTTTAGGGTGAATGCCTAAACAATAACGGCCAAAGCGCAAAGCGCTTTGGCTTTCATTTTTTATAAGACAAGTTTTGAGCCAAAAGCTTTCTCGCGAATGTTTAACGCGCGAAAGCATCAGCGAAAAACGGTTTGGATCAAATGTCTTAGAGACAAGTTTTGAGCCAAAAGCTTTCTCGCGAATGTTTAACGCGCGAAAGCATCAGCGAAAAACGGTTTGGATCAAATGTCTTAGAGACAAGTTTTGAGCCAAAAGCTTTCTCGCGAATGTTTAACGCGCGAAAGCATCAGCGAAAAACGGTTTGCATCAAATGTCTTAGAGACAAGTTTTGAGCCGAAAGCTTTCTCGCGAATGTCTAACGCGCGAAAACGATTTGAAGGCGAACGTAGAACAAATATCCGACCTATGTTAAAATAGAGGTATAGAGATAGAAAGGTTTTAAACTATGAAAACGGACGGATGCGATCCATATTTAAAATACAGCCACTACCTGAAAAATAGGTATGGTGAGAAAGTTTATAAGCTCCCCATCCACCTAAAGGGAACTTGCCCGAACCGAGATGGCAAAGTTGCCAAGGGCGGGTGCATTTTTTGTGGAGAAATTGGAACGGGCTTTGAAATGCAGTCGAATTGCGTCGCACCGCTTGAGCAGCTGCGTCAAAATATGGCGTATATCGGCGAAAAGTACAGTGCCGATAAGTTCATCGCCTATTTTCAAAATTTCACGGGGACGTATATGCCGATGGAGCACTTAAAAGAAGCCGTTGAGGCGGTATTGGTGGACAAAGTTGTCGGCGTCAGTATTTCCACGAGGCCGGACTGTATTGCGCCGGAACATCTCGATTACTTTAAATCGTTGCGTAGCAGAGGCTACGATGTGGAAATAGAACTCGGCCTTCAAAGCATCAATCCCAACACACTCAAGACCCTTAACAGAGGCCATACGCTTACCGATTTCATCGATGCCACCATGCGCATTAAAGCCGCGGGCCTCACAACGTGTACCCATCTGATTGGCAATTTGCCATGGGATACCCCGGAAGATTTGTACGAAGCGGCGCGGCTCCTATCGCTCTTAAAAGTCGATGGCGTCAAAGTACACTCACTTTATATACTAAAAGATACGCCGCTGGGCAAATGGTATGAGGCGGGCGAGGTGACGATGATTTCTCCAGAAGCTTACATTCACCGCGTAGTGACTTTTTTGAGAGTTTTGTCTCCTGATATTGCCGTCCAAAGGCTGTTTGGGCGCGCACCGTCGGAAGAGACCTTATTCTGCAACTGGGGGATGAGTTGGCGGAAACTTCAAAATGAACTGGAAGAGACTATGAAGAACAAGCACTACCGTCAGGGGGACTTGTACAGGAGGCCTTTATGAAAGTCGTAAGAGAATGGAAGACACTGCTTATTCCCTATGAACAAGCAGTTGAAGAACTCAAAGTCAAATTCAAGGCAATTCGAAATCAATACAGAGAGCTCAATGAGTATTCACCTATAGAATTTGTCACCGGGCGTGTTAAGAAGATATCGAGCATTATAGAAAAAGCCGAACGCAACAACATGAGCCTCGATAAAATTGAAGCGGAGATGGAAGACATAGCGGGTCTGAGAATCATGTGCCAGTTTATCGACGACATCTACGATGTGGTGAACCTCATCTATGCGCGAAGTGGCAAGGACTTTGAAGTACTCTACGCAAAAGATTATATTAAGAGTCCCAAGCCGAGCGGTTATAAAAGCTATCATGTCATCATCAAATACCCTGTTCAGACGGCAGTGGGCACAAAAGAAATTCTCGTCGAATTTCAAATTAGGACTTTGGCCATGAACTTTTGGGCCATTATTGAGCACTCTCTCAATTACAAATACAAAAGTCAGATTCCAGAGGATATAAAAGCGCGTTTGAAGAATTCGGCGCTTGCCGCCACTCAGCTCGACGAAGAGATGACGGAGATCAGTAAAGAGGTGCGTAACGCACAAGTCCTTTTTGAAGAGCGCTCTAATATCGTCAGAGAAATTACAGCGCATATTCGGCTCTTGTTTTTACAGGGAAAAGAAGAAAAGGCATTCTTGTTTCAAAAGCGCTTCGATAAAATGAAAGACGATGACGTACTGGCTTATGAACGGTTGCTTAGTGAAATCAAGAAGGAACTGCCGAGGTACAACAATTTTGAAAAAGGTAAACTGGTATGAAAAGCTGGATGCATCGGCTCTATTTGAAATCCATGCGCGCCTTAATTGAGCGTTTTGATTTGATACAACCGGGCGACAGAGTCCTCGTAGGCGTTTCAGGGGGAAAAGACAGTTCGCTGCTCTTTTATGCCTTAACTCAGCTTCAACGCGCGGGTATCTATCCGTTTGAAGTCGAGGGGCTCACAGTGGACCACGGTATGATTGAAGGCCTTGAAGCGTATAAGGCCTATTGTGCACGGGAAGGGTTGACACTGAACGTCCACAGCGAACACTATGCGGATCGGTTGTCACACGACAACCCGTACAACCCTTGTTACACGTGTTCCCGATTGCGCAAGGGGATTGTAAAGCGCTATGCGAAAGCACATGGCTTTAATAAAATAGCCTTCGGTCACACGAAAGACGACCTCGTCGAAACATTTATGATGAATGTGTTGAAACATGGTAAATTGGCGGGAATGCCTCCGGCCATGCGCGATGAAGTAAGTGAACTCACATTGATTCGCCCCCTGCTGTACGTTCCTGAACCGGAGATTATTAAAGCGGTCACCATCCTGGAGATACCGCTGATGAAAGACACGTGTACCTTTGCGAAGAAACGGACGCGTTCTCAGGCAGAAGCCCTTATACAACAAATTGAGTTGACAGAACCCGACTTTTCAGATAAAATCGTTCAAGCTTTACACCACATCGACGACAGTCGACTGTTGATTAAATAAAGAGAGAGGTAACATGGCACTTTATGTAATTGGGGATTTGCACCTGAGCTTTGGTGCAGACAAACCCATGGACGTGTTTGGTGACAATTGGCTGAACCATCACGAAAAGATAAAAGCCGACTGGCTTTCCAAAGTCACTCCGGAAGATGTGGTCATCATACCGGGAGACATCTCGTGGGCGATGAGCTTTGAAGCTGCACATGTGGATTTGTCATGGATTGAAGCGCTCCCCGGGCGAAAAGTGTGCTTTAAGGGCAATCACGACTACTGGTGGTCGACGCAATCCAAGATGGCAGGGAAGTACGCGACGATAGAGTTCGTCCACAATGCTTTTGCAGTATACGAGGGAATTGCGCTGTGTGGCACAAGGGGATGGCTTTGTCCAAATGAAGTGAAATTTGATGAAGATGACCTCCGAATCTACAAGCGTGAAATCCTGCGTCTGGAAAATTCTATTTTAGCCGCCAAAAAAGCTGGGTATAATAATATATATGGCATATTGCATTACCCGCCGACAAATGATAAAAAGCATCCCTCGGGATTTACTGAAATATTCGAAAAGCACGGTATTAAAGAAGTCGTATACGGCCATATACACGCCAAGGCGAATTTCAAATACGGTCTCAACCAAGTCTTTAATGGAGTTTCCTACCATCTGACCTCTTGCGATTTTTTAGAGTTTAGTTTGTTCAGATGGCTTTAGAAAGGTCATAACAGTGAAAGAAATCGATATGCATATGCTCTATGGCAAAAGGCTGGAGCTGATACAAAGACTCGAACATGGCGAGTTGACAAAAGAAACGTTTATTCTTGAAAACTATAAGATACTGGCGCCTTATAAGCGCTTGGGGACAGGCGTTCGTACAATAAGAGAAGGTGTGATGAAGTACCACTACTTTAACACCCTCGCCAAAAAGATGATGCTGGATGCCGGCGACATCACCTTTAGGGATCCCAGAGGCGCTGAAAAGTTAAAAGAACAAGCTTATGACCTCTACGTTAAAAAGGATCAAGTGACGTTGAAACTTCTTGAAATATTGGAATATAAGGGGCTCGATGCCTATTATATATTTATGAACTCAAAGCAACTGGAGGGGCATATTTATGAAATTGATTGCTTAGAGCACGAAAAAGTCGTGTTGCATTCAAAAGATCGTAAAATCCTCCACAAATTGCGGAATGCAGGATGCTTTTCAGATGAGAAGCGACCTTCTAAGATTCAAAGCTACGTCAACACCAAATTGTAAGGGGGCGGAGCCCTCTAGGTGAAAGGAGGCGCCATATGTTTAAAAAAGAACCGGTTGAAAAAGGGATGAAACAACGTGTTCAAAAACGTGTGACAGAAAAGGATACGTCTATGAACTTTGGCAGCGGCAAGATTGAGAGACTCTTAGCCACACCGCCACTGGTGGGTTACGCCATTGAGGTGGGCTCGGATATGATTGACCCCTTACTTTTAGAGGGTCTCGTATCAGTAGGCCGCCATGTTGAAATCGATCATTTTAAACCGACTTGTCTCGGCGCCACCTTTACACTTGAGATGACTGTGGTAAGTGTAGAAGACGATACAATTCGCCTTGATTTCGATGTGTTTGACGAGCACGGAAAAGTGGCCACAGGGAAACATATAAGGAAGATTGTTAATTACAACAGCCTTTTGAACCGTGCTTCTAAAAGAGACGCGTCGGTGGAAAAGGACGGTTAGCAGACGAATGGAGAAGAACGCAGATGATAGATTTCAGCACAGTAGACGCTATCATATTTGATTTAGATGGCACCCTCGTCGACTCTATGTGGATATGGAAGCAAATCGACATAGACTTTTTAGAAAAGCGTGGCTTGACTTTGCCAAGTGATTTGCAGAAAGATATCGAGGGGATGAGTTTTACAGAAACTGCTCATTACTTTATCAATCGCTTTGAAATGACCGAACCCATTGAAGCCATACAAAGTGAGTGGCTTGAAATGGCTGAAACCTACTACGAGAAGCACATTCCATTAAAGGAAGGTGCTTTTCAACTGTTGGTTGAGGCGGCTCAAAACGGGGTAAAGTTGGGCGTTGGAACGAGCAACTCTCGATACTTGCTCGAAAAGGTGCTCAACGCACATGGCATATTAAATCATTTTCACGCGCTGAGAACATCGTGTGAAGTGGTGAAAGGGAAACCGGCGCCGGACGTCTTCCTAAAGGTTGCAGAAGACCTAGAGGTGCCGCCGGAAAAGTGCTTGGTATTTGAAGACACACATGCCGGCGTTCTAGCGGGAAAAAGAGCGGGGATGCAAGTAATCGCCGTGTTTGATGCGCTGTCGGCACCGTATCAAGAAGCCATTATTGCCGATGCAGATGGTTTTATAAATTCGTTTAGTGAGGTATTGAATCGTTGAAAAAAGGTGAACAAATAGAAGTTGAAATTGCGTACAACAGCTTTCCCAATATTGGTGTCGGCGTGTACGAAGGCAAAAAAGTACGGGTGAAAAACGCATTGGTCGGTCAAACGGTTTCTGCGCGTATAAAGAAAAAGCGCAGTGACAAAGTAGAGGCACGTCTGCTCGAAGTATTAAAGAGAAGCCCCCGCGAACAGGCGTCTTTTTGCGAGCACTTTAACGACTGCGGGGGGTGCTTGCTTCAGACACTGTCTTTCGAAGCACAAACCCTTCACAAAAAAGAAATGGTTCAGCGCTTGCTCGATGACGCGGGCCTTCAAATTGAAATCGAACGCGTTATTCCGAGTCCGGAACCTTTTGAGTACCGCAATAAAATGGAGTTTTCATTTGGCGACTTAGTAAAAGACGGACCGATGACACTTGGCATGCATCGCAAAGGCCGCCACCACGATGTGGTGACTGTGGATCACTGCCACATTTGCGACGGCGACTACAGACGTATCATTACTGCGGTACTGGAATTTGCAAACACACATCAGCTACCGAAGTACAATAAGTTTAGACACGAAGGGTTGCTCAAACACCTCGTCGTTAGAAAAGGTAAGCGCACCGGCGACATTATGATTGCTTTGTCGGCTTCTACACAAGTGCCTTTCGATAAGACGGCGTTTGTAGAAGTCCTTAGAGCCCTACCTCTTGAAGGAACGGTTCAAAGTATACTGTGGGTTAAAAACGATGGGCTCGGCGACGTAGTAGCTGGGGACATCGAGTGCCTATACGGCTCAGAAGAAATTCGCGAAGAAATTCTCGGTCTCACATTCCACATCAGTCTCTATGCCTTTTTTCAACCGAACACACTAGGTGCTGAAATTCTTTACGACACGGCAATCCGTCAAATAGAGGGGATTGAGGGCAAAGTATGTCTCGATCTCTTCAGTGGAACCGGTACTATCGGTCAGTTGATGGCGCAGCGTGCCGAAAAAGTCATCGGTATCGAAATTGTAGAGGACGCTGTTAAAGTCGCGCGCAAAAACGCTGATTTCAATGGCATTAAAAACTGTGAGTTTCTCTGTGGCGATGTTTTTGAGGTGCTCAACACTATTGAAGTGAAGCCCGATGTTATCGTTGTGGATCCGCCGCGTGTTGGTATGCGGGAAAAGACTGCGCGAAAAGTAGCTCAGTACGGCGTCGAAGAGTTCGTTTACGTTTCTTGTAATCCGAAGACACTGGTTGAAGACTTGATGGTTCTCAAAGGCGAAGGGTATGAAGTGGAACGCTTTATCCTCATCGATCAGTTCCCTTGGACAGGTGCTGTAGAAAGCGTCGTCAAGCTTCGACAGGTGCGTACAGACCGATAGAACGCTTAATGGACTTCTGGGATTGCAGCCCGCCGTTTTTGAAATAGGGGCGCGAGAGGCCGCTAAGGCAAAGGCGGTAACGACGGGGGGACAAAAGTATGTAGCTGGTCTATTGTATTGTGTAAATGCTTGAGACACTTGTTTTAAGGCGTTTGATTGACAGAGGTCGCTTCTTTAAAAGAGGCGATCTTTTTTAAAATCAAATAGAGCGTTTCAGCAATGTGTAAAACAAATATTCCGACTATTTGTTTTGGGGTTGACGGTGTGAGGGGGCTGTAGTATGATATACAAGTTGCCAAACGGAAGTTATGACAACAAAAATAAAAGTTAAAAAAACAGTTGACAAACCTCATCGGGTTTGATAAACTAAATAAGCTGTCGTCGAGAGGTGACACGCTAGAATCTTGAAAATTAAACAGTGTAAATGCAAGAAAAACCAAACGTCAAAACCTACTCGAAGCAATTCGAGAAGAGTGATGAAAAACGGAAAAACAAATGCGCGTGTGTTGTTTCGTATCCGCTTTAGAAAAGATGTCAGATGTTTTGCGGCAGTGCAAGGAAAGTATTTGAAGGCAATGTGGTACATTGTCGAGAATGCTTGACGAAGCAATGGCGTAAAACAGGTCGGCAGATTTTCAAACTGGGAGCGACACAACACACACAGTTAGCTCGTTTTGAGGTAACAGGCGTCAAACATTATAATTAAGAGTTTGATCCTGGCTCAGGATGAACGCTGGCGGCGTGCCTAACACATGCAAGTCGAGCGAGAAGAAATGGAATGCGGTTTCGGCCAAATGAAGTTTTGGAAAGCGGCGGACGGGTGAGTAACGCGTGGGCAACCTGCCCCATACAGAGGGATAGCCACTGGAAACGGTGATTAATACCTCATACTTCGCACGGGACACATGTTCTGAGCGACAAAGATTAATCGGTATGGGATGGGCCCGCGTCTGATTAGCTAGTTGGTAAGGTAACGGCTTACCAAGGCGACGATCAGTAGCCGACCTGAGAGGGTGATCGGCCACACTGGAACTGAGACACGGTCCAGACTCCTACGGGAGGCAGCAGTGGGGAATATTGCACAATGGGCGCAAGCCTGATGCAGCAACGCCGTGTGAGTGAAGAAGGTTTTCGGATCGTAAAACTCTGTCCTAAGGGAAGAAAAAAATGACGGTACCTTAGGAGGAAGCCCCGGCTAACTACGTGCCAGCAGCCGCGGTAATACGTAGGGGGCAAGCGTTATCCGGAATCACTGGGCGTAAAGGGTGCGTAGGCGGCTTAGCAAGCCAGGGGTGAAAGGCATTGGCTCAACCAATGTAAGCCTTTGGAACTGTTAAGCTTGAGTGCAGGAGAGGTAAGTGGAATTCCTAGTGTAGAGGTGAAATTCGTAGATATTAGGAGGAACACCAGTGGCGAAGGCGACTTACTGGACTGTAACTGACGCTGATGCACGAAAGCGTGGGTAGCGAACAGGATTAGATACCCTGGTAGTCCACGCCGTAAACGATGAATACTAGGTGTCGGGTGTCAAAGCTCGGTGCCGCAGCAAACGCAATAAGTATTCCGCCTGGGGAGTACGCACGCAAGTGTGAAACTCAAAGGAATTGACGGGGACCCGCACAAGTAGCGGAGCATGTGGTTTAATTCGAAGCAACGCGAAGAACCTTACCAGGTCTTGACATCCCTCTGAAGTAGCCTTAGCCGGCTATGTCCTTCGGGACAGAGGAGACAGGTGGTGCATGGTTGTCGTCAGCTCGTGTCGTGAGATGTTGGGTTAAGTCCCGCAACGAGCGCAACCCTTATGTTTAGTTGTTAACAGGTTAAGCTGAACCCTCTAGACAGACTGCCGTGGAGAACACGGAGGAAGGTGGGGATGACGTCAAATCATCATGCCCCTTATGATCTGGGCTACACACGTGCTACAATGGTCGGTACAACGGGCAGCGAAGGGGTGACCTGGAGCGAATCCTAAAAAGCCGATCCCAGTTCGGATTGTAGGCTGCAACTCGCCTACATGAAGTTGGAGTTACTAGTAATCGCGGATCAGAATGTCGCGGTGAATGCGTTCCCGGGTCTTGTACACACCGCCCGTCACACCACGGAAGTTGGGGGCGCCCGAAGCCAGTGGCCTAACCGTAAGGAAGGAGCTGTCGAAGGTGAAATCAATGACTGGGGTGAAGTCGTAACAAGGTAGCCGTATCGGAAGGTGCGGCTGGATCACCTCCTTTCTAAGGAGTAAATAGACATTTACACTGTTTAATTTTGAGGGTTCTAGGAACTTTCAAAACAAGATGTAATCTTGGACGAGTATTCGTCACTTTCTTTCAGAAAGTGCCTCACGCAAATTCAAGACTGACGTCTTAGGATGCTGACGCATCCGGCGAACTTTGCTGACGCAAACTTCGTAAATTAGCACCTTGAAAACTGTATATATAAAGAACCGACTATTAAGTTAGTAAAAAAGCAAGCATTGAAAACAATGTAAGCCAAAGTAAAAACTCAAACTCAAAAGTAAGGTCAAGTTACTAAGAGCATAGGGTGGATGCCTTGGCACCAGGAGCCGAAGAAGGACGTGGTAAGCTGCGAAAAGCTACGGGGAGCTGCAAGCGAGCGCCGATCCGTAGATGTCCGAATGGGGGAACCCACCTAGAGTAATGTCTAGGTATCCATGACTGAATTCATAGGTCATAGGAAGGGAACTCGGGGAACTGAAACATCTAAGTACCCGAAGGAAGAGAAAACAAAAGTGATTTCCTAAGTAGCGGCGAGCGAACGGGAAACAGCCCAAACCCAAGTCTTCGGACGAGGGGGTGTGGACAGTATATCAAGTAGAAGGTACCCTAGCCAAAGGACTTGGGAAAGTCCGCCGAAGCGTGTGAGAGCCACTTAGGCGAAAGGGGAAGATCGAACGTACTGATCCGGAGTACCACGGAGCACGTGAAACTTTGTGGGAAGCAGGCAGGACCATCTGCCAAGGCTAAATACTACCTGGTGACCGATAGCGCACAGTACCGTGAGGGAAAGGTGAAAAGAACCCCGGGAGGGGAGTGAAAAAGAACCTGAAACCCTATGTTTACAAGCAGTGGAAGTTCGTTAAAGAACGACCATGTACTTTTTGTAGAACGGGCCAACGAGTTACGTTATGCAGCAAGGTTAAGCGCTTCAGGTGCGGAGCCGCAGCGAAAGCGAGTCTGAATAGGGCGAATAAGTTGTATGGCGTAGACCCGAAACCGGGTGACCTATCCATGTGCAGGGTGAAGCGAGGGTAAAACCTCTTGGAGGCCCGAACCCATATCTGTTGAAAAAGGTTGGGATGACATGTGGATAGCGGAGAAATTCCAATCGAACCCGGAGATAGCTGGTTCTCCTCGAAATAGCTTTAGGGCTAGCCTTGAGTTAAGAGATACGGGGGTAGAGCACTGAATGTCCTAGGGGCTTTCACCGGCTACCGAAGACTATCAAACTCCGAATACCGATATCTTTTACTCAGGAGTCAGACTATGTGTGATAAGATTCATAGTCGAAAGGGAAAGAGCCCAGACCATCAGCTAAGGTCCCAAAATGCAAGTTAAGTGGAAAAGGATGTGGGATTGCACAGACAACTAGGATGTTGGCTTAGAAGCAGCCACTCATTTAAAGAGTGCGTAACAGCTCACTAGTCGAGTGATCCTGCGCCGAAGATTACCGGGGCTAAAACTTGCTACCGAAGCTATGGAATTGTTTAGACAATTGGTAGAGGAGCATTGTGTGAGAGGTGAAGTAAGATCGCAAGGACTTATGGATATCACACAAGAGAGAATGTTGGCATGAGTAACGAGAGACGGGTGAGAATCCCGTCCGCCGAAAACCTAAGGTTTCCTGAGGAAGGTTCGTCCGCTCAGGGTAAGTCAGGACCTAAGCCGAGGACGAAAGTCGTAGGCGATGGACAACAGGTGAAGATTCCTGTACCACCGAGACCCGTTTGAGAGAAGGAATGACACAGGAGGTTATGCTGAGCATGCGAATGGAAGAGCATGTCCAAGCAGCGAGTCTGTAGCGTAGGCAAATCCGCGCTACTGAGGATGAGCTGTGATGGGGAGTGAACTTAAGTAACGAAGCAGCAGATATCACACTGTCAAGAAAAGTTTCTATCGAGGGAGCAGGTGCCTGTACCGTAAACCGACACAGGTAGGAGAGTAGAGAATACTAAGGCGCGCGAGAAAACCATTGTTAAGGAACTCGGCAAAATGACCCCGTAACTTCGGGAGAAGGGGTGCCGGATCAGGTTAAGAGCTAGATCCGGCCGCAGAGGATAGGCCCAAGCGACTGTTTACCAAAAACACAGGTCTCTGCTAAATCGAAAGATGATGTATAGGGGCTGACGCCTGCCCGGTGCTGGAAGGTTAAGGGGAAGTGTTAGTTTAGGCGAAGCACAGAACTGAAGCCCCAGTAAACGGCGGCCGTAACTATAACGGTCCTAAGGTAGCGAAATTCCTTGTCGGGTAAGTTCCGACCCGCACGAAAGGCGTAACGATTTGGGCGCTGTCTCAACAATGGACTCGGTGAAATTGTAGTACCGGTAAAGATGCCGGTTACCCGCAGCTAGACGGAAAGACCCCGTGGAGCTTTACTGCAGCTTGGCACTGGATAATGGTATATGATGTACAGGATAGGTGGGAGACTAAGAATATAGGACGCCAGTCTTATAGGAGTCGCTGTTGGGATACCACTCTTTGTATACCGTTATTCTAACTATGGACAGTGATCCTGTTCTAGGACAATGTCAGGTGGGCAGTTTGACTGGGGCGGTCGCCTCCTAAAGAGTAACGGAGGCGCCTAAAGGTTCCCTCAGCGCGGTTGGAAATCGCGCGAAGAGTGTAAAGGCAAAAGGGAGCTTGACTGCGAGAGAGACATCTCGAGCAGGGACGAAAGTCGAGCTTAGTGATCCGGTGGCACCGCATGGAAGGGCCATCGCTCAACGGATAAAAGCTACCCCGGGGATAACAGGCTTATCTCCCCCAAGAGTCCACATCGACGGGGAGGTTTGGCACCTCGATGTCGGCTCGTCTCATCCTGGGGCTGAAGTAGGTCCCAAGGGTTGGGCTGTTCGCCCATTAAAGAGGCACGCGAGCTGGGTTCAGAACGTCGTGAGACAGTTCGGTCCCTATCTGCTGTGGGCGTAGGAAATTTGAGAGGAGCTGTCCTTAGTACGAGAGGACCGGGATGGACAAACCTCTGGTGTATCAGTTGTTCTGCCAAGAGCACTGCTGAGTAGCTAAGTTTGGAAGGGATAAGCGCTGAAGGCATCTAAGCGCGAAGCCCCCCTCAAGATGAGATTTCCCATCTTTTAATAGAGTAAGACCCCATGAAGATAATATGGTAATAGGCCTGAGGTGTAAGTGCAGCAATGCATTCAGCTGACAGGTACTAATAGGTCGAGGACTTGACCACGCTTTAGAGTTAAGAGGATTTATCGGTTCTTATATATACAGTTTTGAAGGTACTAACCTTCACAGTTTCATAGTTAAGCAATTCAGTGACGAAGGCGGAGGGGCAACACCTGTTCCCATACCGAACACAGAAGTAAAGTCCTCCAGCGTCGATGGTACTTGGCGGGCAGCTGCCTGGGAGAGTAGAACGTTGCTGATTTATTGCGGGTATGGCGGAATTGGCAGACGCGCTAGACTTAGGATCTAGTGACTGGTTCGTGGGGGTTCAAGTCCCTCTACCCGCACCACTGGCCCCTTGGTCAAGCGGTTAAGACACCGCCCTTTCACGGCGGTAACAGGGGTTCGATTCCCCTAGGGGTCACCAATTATTTTGTGAGCATCAGCTCACATCCGGGAGTATAGCTCAGCTGGGAGAGCATCTGCCTTACAAGCAGGAGGTCATAGGTTCGATCCCTATTACTCCCACCATTTCAAAACTGCGTTTTGAGCCACAAGGCGGCGTAGCTTAGTTGGCTAGAGCGTTCGGTTCATACCCGAAAGGTCGGTGGTTCGAGTCCACTCGCCGCTACCAATAGTTTTTTAATAGGGTCCATTAGCTCAGTCGGTAGAGCACCTGACTTTTAATCAGGGTGTCCCGCGTTCGAGTCGCGGATGGATCACCATTTTTTAATTGTGGGCGTATAGCTCAGCTGGTTAGAGCGCACGCCTGATAAGCGTGAGGTCGGTGGTTCGAGTCCACTTATGCCCACCACAATTAAAAAGCCCAGATAGCTCAGTCGGTAGAGCAGGGGACTGAAAATCCCCGTGTCGGTGGTTCGATTCCGCCTCTGGGCACCAATTACAAATCGATAAGTTGACAACATGATGTGTATCATGTTTTTTTATATGAGATCAGACAGACGTTCTGATCTTTTTTGATTGTAAAAATGTCCTTATAATTTTAAAAAAGAATACAATAAAGGTGGATTTCATAACTTATATGGTATATAATGGTATTGTGTGACATAATAAAATTGGAGGTACATAACAGTGAAAAATTTAAAACGTCATATGTCATTATATGCATTGGGGGTTTTGCTCATTGCCTTTTGGCTGCCGTGGATTCAAGTCGCAACGACTTTCGGTACTGCGTATGGCAAATGGGGGATTTCGATTCCCAAACTCGTAATGGTGTTACGTGAGGGGAGTCATCTCTCTATGGCGGGAATCACAGGGTGGCGCTTCGCGCTAACAGCTTACTATTTGATTCCCGCGCTTTGTGTGTTAACAGGAGCGCTTTATTGCGTCAAACAAAAGAAATGGTTTAAACCAGCGCTTGCTTTGACGTATCTCGCAACCATTGGCTTATTGCTGGCGCTACCAATAGTGCTGAAAAAGGGCATGGACGGTTACTTGGCCTTACTTCTCACTTCTAAGGTGAGCTTTGGTTACTTTGTCGCATGGGCTGCTGCTATTGTCGGTGTTGTGGGTTTTGTCATCAACTTAAAGCTGGATTACTTTGAGGATCATCTCGTAGACAACGACGTCTTTAAAAGTGGCAAGCGCGCTTTGGAAACAGAAGACCCTTATAAAAAAGGTTTTTTGTTTATCGGTATAGGCTTCGTATTTGCCTTGTTGTTCCCTCTGTTTTCGGCAGACTGGGAAGATACTCTACTCGCAGGGCTCTTAGTTGCCGTTGCGGTACTGGGCTACTTAAAAGTTAAGTCACCTGTTGGCGAAAAGACCGCTGAGACGCTATCGATTTTTAGTAAGTTTGTAGAAGACATAAAGGCGCAGTCGAAGCTGTTAAATGGGCTTTCTAAGAATCATATAACCATTCAAGTGGTGTCATTTGCAATTATTGTCGTCAATGCATTTAGCATTAGGGGGTATCTGATCAATCAGTTTATAGATGCGGCCACCTTCTTTGCTTGGTTGGCACTTGGTATTTTACTGGTAATCACTTTTGCCGAACGCAATAAAAAAGCGGTTTATCAGATTCTGTATTTTAGTTTTGCTATCTTTTGTTACACTTTCCTCTACAGTGCCGTTCTATCGGGCTACGGTATTATCCGGTTGTCAGCCGGACTCAAGGCACTGGTTTCATGGTATGTTTTACAAACAGCTCGAGAGTGTTTGGAAAAGACAGAGGCCTCTTAAGAGGTGACGCCTATAAAAAAACGGTGCGCGGAGAGGCGTACCGTTTTTTAGCTCTTTAAGACAGAGAATTTTTGAAGTGTTTTAAAGCATTTAAGTGATAGGCGCGAACAGCTTCTGTGGCGCCCTCTAGTGAGACGAGAACACTGAGATGGGTATACCCCTTCTTGATGTTTTCAAATGCTTGGTGGATGGCTTGAAGGTCTGACGCGTCGTATAGAAAAAGCTTCTGATCGTTGATAAGCGTTCGACGTTTTTTTTCCACAGCCATCAAAGTCGCGAGCATGTCCTCGTAGGTGCCGATAGATTCCCCGCGGTCGTATTGATCAATAAGTGACTGAAGTTTTTTTTCACTGGCTTCAATGTAAGCGTATAAGCTCTTTCGACCGTTGGGCGGTTTGATATAGTAGTTGACGAGGGTTCCGATAGAAAGCCCGATAAACGTATCAAAGCTTCTAAATACCGCGTATTGAAAGCGCGTTACTTCATCGTTGTTCACGAGAATGGCAATAAAGACTATGGTTGAAATCTTTATGGATTTTTTGAGTTTCAGTTGATTGGAAATGTAAATCAATACAATGACGCCAATCCCCACAGATAGGGGCTGGGTCGGTAGCGTATACGAAAATACAATGGCGATGACAGCGCCGATAGCAGTTCCGATCATGCGGTTTTTACCGACGCTGACAGATTCGGAAACTGAAGACTCCATGGCAATGGCAGATGCAATGAGGGCAAAGAAAGGGTTATCGACGCCTAATGCCCTTGTGAGCAACAAGGTTAAGCTGACGGCGATCCCGGTCTTTATCGTTCGCATCCCAATGGGATGTAGTCGCATAACTATAATGGCCTCCCTGTTTAATTAAAGCTATTATAACAGGAAAAACGCCTAGGTGTCTCTCCTCTAGGCGTTTATTACCAAATCTTAAAGATCTAAGAACCCCATATTTGCCACGATTGTATGACCGTTGCGCTCACCGGAATCGGATGTGTCGGCTGCATCGGCATCAGTCGTCTTGCTAATTTTGCCCATGTTTTCGACACATTTTTCTAGAACCAATGGATAGAGTGATGGTGGACAGTGAATGACGCCGTAATTTACCAGTAGTTTCACTCTAGCTTTGAAGGTTTCCGGCTGAACGGTATCGTCAAATGTGAGTTTGCCATAGTTTTCATAAGAAAGCGTCTCCAAATGCGCCAGTTCGGATTCGCCGATGACGAGGACGTTGTAGTTGGCCGTGGTATTCCGGTAAAGTGACTGTACTTTGTCGACTTTTTCGATGATAGGCATGAGGTCTTCTACAGAATCCGGATACGTTTTTAAAGTACTGCAAATGACTTTTTTTACTTTTTCTTTGAGTTTTTCAGGTGCGCACTTCACGACCAGTTTGTCCTTGATGAAGAGCTGATCGCCTTTGAGGTGGTACAAGGTGTTGTCCTCTAAGGTCAAGTTTTCGTAGTAGTGATAGCCGGGCTTAAGAATATGCTTTTTAACTTGTGGGAAGCGCTCGATATAAGGGGCGAGCCACTCGATGTCTTCTTGTCTGACAATCAGTTCGTTTAACACCGTCACTTTAGAAAGCGTCTTTTCAAACAGTGTTCTCGAGAAGTCGCCTGATAAGTCTAAGGTATTAAAACAGAGAGGCGTTCCGGCGGGAATCCCATACATAAAACTGTCGTTGAGCACAACTCTTTCAGTAAACAAGAGTGCTTCTGAAGGGTAGGGCATTACGTCACCGTTGATCATGGTAACGCGGTTTATGGTAGCGTCGAGGTGCTCCGGTACGTAGAGCTGCCCATTGACAAGCGCTTTTTTCAAGGCATTGAGTTCAGAGATGCTGACGTCCTTATCGACGACGATAGTGCCGTTGATTAAGAGTGCAAAAGGCCCCGTTTGGCTTTTTAAGAAGGATTGTGTCAGTTCGAAATTGCCGTTGCGCATGATGACGTCCACATCGTCTGGCACGACCAACTGAGAGCCAATATTTTTAAAGGTTACATGAGCAATTTTGGCTTGTTGCGCTTCAGTTAGAATGACCATGCCGCAATTGCTGATTTCATGGATATCTTTTAACAGGTCATCTGTTGCGCCATTCAGTTTTAAAACGCCGATATTTTCATAAATTTTCATACGAACCTCCTTAGAGTTCTGGTTTCAGGTGTTGGACGAGATACGAAAGTCTCGAACGCACTGTCGAAGCATTTTTTCCGGTAATTGTAGCAATTTCTTTACTGGTGTAACCGTACATGTACCGAAGAACGATTAAAGCGCGGTCTTGAGGTGCGAGGCTTTCGAGCGCTTCTTTGACGAGAATCTTAGTGAGGACTGTGTCCGGCTGATACGCGTCTAGAAGTGTTTTGGGATATCGGGTATCACGTCTTAGTTGATCGATATACAAATTTTTAATGGTTGTAAAATACCACGCTTTTATTTGCTCTGGATGCATGTGTTCAAAGAGCCTGTCGTTGTCTAGTGATTTCAAATAGGCACTTTGAGTTAAATCTTCCGCTTGGTAGGGATCGCGCGTTAGACTGTGTGCAAAGCGGAGCAAAGTTTCGTGGTGAGAGGTGTAAACTTCATAAAGGGTCATTGCCGGCCTCCTTTTTCAAGGGTACTCTCACTTATATAACGGATGAGAGTAGCGAAGTGTCCAAAAAAAACAACAAGTTTTTTTAAAACCTGTTGTTTTCAAGAGTCTATTTTTGATTGCCCTGTATATTGTAGATGGGCGGATTCCTCAAAATGCGCTTTATCGGCAAGTAGTAGGCGAGTACAGAGACTGCGAAGAACACGCCGCAGATGATAGAGACCAGTTTGTAGGGATAAAGCCACAGGCCCGTTACAGCGCCGTAGGTGCCGTATAGAAGCAGACTGTTAAAAAGGAACGCAATGCCGATAGAGAGGCAGCCAAATAGGGCACCGGTGATGCGGTAGAGCCATTTAAATTGTCTCCCGGTTACGCCGAGCGACTGAAGTGTACCGATGCGGGTGCGCTCATTTTCCACTTTGGAGAGCGCGGTGTTGTACAAAATGAGCAAGGCGATAAGTGTTACGGCGATGCCGAGTACGAGAACAATCATAACGACTTTCAAACTGCTGTTAAAGCGTATACGACTGTCGATGTAATGTTTGTCGATTTTGACCCCGTAGGCATCGGCGACCTTCTTGATGGCGGCTTCTGATTTCAACGGGTCAAAGTCCTCTGCCATATAGATGTTAATAGAAGTTCTGCCGTAACGCGTCGGTGCAAACGAGTTGAGTAGTCCCTCTAATTCTTCCCTCGGAATGCTCGGAGTAAAGAGCGCTCCCGGGTACAAGCTTGTGACACCGCGATAGGATGTAATTAGTACAGGCATTTCAAATGTTCTGCTAAACGGCCACACGCCGACTGCGTCAAAGTCGTTGACAATAGCACCGACTCTAAGGGTGTTAAAAGCGACGTCGTTGGTGAGCGCGTTTCTTACATCGTCTTCGGATTTGTTTTCTGTCGGAATGGTCATGTCGATGTTATCGCCGACAGAGATTGCGTAGGCGTTGGTGTAAGTATCACGCAACTTTGAAGCGTAGCTGAAGGCATTTTTGTTGTAATTTGGTAGCAACAGAATAACTTCTTTTCCGGATTCAAAGGCATCGACGTCGAGAGTTTCACGGGCGCCGTTTGCCATGAGGCGCTCAAAGACCCGTTCGTCAGTGGATACGCCGTAACTGTTGACCATAAGGGCTTTTTCTATTAAGTAGGCATTGTCTTCAGAAATATTGACAAAAGACTTTTGAGGCACCCTTAGGCGCATATTGGTAAAGGGCTTGTGGTTTTTTAGATTTGGGTGATACAGATAGCCTCGCAACCCGTATTTGTACAGTTGGACGTCTTTGACGGCATCTATAGACATTAATTCATTCTTAAAGGTTTGCATATCGCGATAACCGAGGGCATGTTTAATTTCAATGGCGTATTCTGGTGAGTCGGCAGCGATGACGTTATCGATATAAGGTTCAAATGCAATATAGCTGATGCCTACTGTCAACAGCAACGTTGTGATTGCCACGGTGTACAGGGTAAGCGTCATTAGGTTCTTCTTGAAGTCACTGCGCGCATGGGCAAATGAGATCTTTTTAAAAGTCAGTCGATATGCCGTACCGACACGCCTTTTGACGTGTTTTACCTTTTTGTGCTTTGGTGGCGTGTTCATTGCACCGGTCAGCGGTGCTTTAAGCGCCTTGACCATAGGGAAAAATGAACCGATGACGACAGAAAAAGCGGCGAGAAGCAGGCCGAAGGCGAGTATGCCCCAGTCCACGGCGAACAGAAGTGATACATCGGTAAACTGTTTTAAGAGTGCGATGGCGGCAAATGAGATCCCGAACCCCAGCAATAAACCAAGGGGTAAACTTATCATGAGGTAAATCAATAGTTCCGAAATAAGCAACTGTCGAATTTGCTTTTTTATGGCACCGATAGATTTTAACAAAGTGAGTCTTCGCGTTCGTCGGCGCATTTGAGTGAGATTGATTTGAAAAACCGATGCAATGGTTGCGACAAAAATTAGTGCCAATATACCATAAGTAATAGTTCTATCGCTTTCAGCCGTCACCACCGGATACGTGCCGATGTTTCTAAACGTTCTGTCGTAAGTGACTTCAGAGAGGGGGTCAAAAACGCCTTTCCCCTTTAAGAAAAGGAGGTGATCGAGATGTATGTGGGACACATCCGAGAACGTGTTGTTGTAAAAGGCATTTTGAAACTGGTTGCCGGCATTTTCGGTGATGTAAGCACCGGGCATCGAGTAACCGTTAGTCGTCCAGTTTTCCGTGTAGTTATCGATAAAGCCGGTGACGACCATGGGGCGGGTAATGACGACTTCTTGATTGATCACTGAACCTCGCGCCTTGATTTCTTCTAGGTTTAGTGAGGAGTCGTAGTCATAGTCCCTCACATAGTCGAGAGTATTTAAGGCGTTTAGATCTAGGTACCATGGTGGATTGAAAATGCTGTAGATTATAGATTGCTTAACTTCAATGCGCATGTCTTCAATAACGTGTGTGTCGACGGTATTTCGAGTGTTTCTATTGGTACTTTCGAAATAGATATAGCTTTCAAGCGCTTCATCAATAGCTTGTTTCTGAATAGCGAGAGAATATGTATTGGTTAAGAACTCACCAGTGCGTATAAACTCTTGTTTTAAGCTAGGAATAATTACGTCGTTGTAATAAATCTTAGGGAACATTTTAATAGAGTAGGCGAGCCCACTATTTGGATAGGCTTCTAAGTGCTCTAATATTTCATCGTAATAATGTGTAAGGTATTTATTTTTTTGGTGTGCATCGGCTTCGAGATCGCTCATTTTATTGACAGTAATGGTAAGGGCAACGGGAATTTCGTCACCTACAACGATTTCTTTATTGAAGTTTGAGAGCTGTTTGTATTCGAGAACGATTTCATTGTCGGCGAGTGGCATACGGCCGTCGACAACTTTAAAATTGGCCATCTCAACGTAGGCGGCATCAACAGCTGCAATTTCGCCGCAGGTTGACGAAAATCCCACTTTTTTAAGTTGTCCGATTGACACATCTTTACCAAATAACGCTTGTATGTGCGAGTGTTCAGAAGGCACATTGACAATAGCCTGTTGCCATGAGCCATAGGTCCGCATCATTTCTTGTTTTTTCGTCTGTTCTGAACTCGAGTAAAGGACTATAGAAACCACGACAAACACAAAGGCCAACAAGATAACACTACCCATTAGAAGTGTGTCTTTTTTCCGCCCCCTCATACCGGAAAAAGCAATTTTAAGCATAACTCCCTCCCTTTTAATATTTTTTATCGAATATTTGTATCATTCTATTAATAAGTTTAATGTCATAGTAACAAAAAGTAAAATTAACAATTGTTAAAAAAATGAGAATATAGCGACAAAACATTTGGAATTAATCACACGGAGAAATGCTGTATTTTTTTACAATTTAAAAACTTGAATGAAGGCGCTCTAAATGACAACAAGCGATACACTTAAGTTAATCTTTAAGCGCTGTTTATAAAATTTGACGTTCTGTGTAACTGTAGGTGAAAAGAGGGGCAAAAAAACAACGCATTTCTAGAATGCGTTGTTTTCAAGAGTCTATTTTTGATTGCCCTGTATATTGTAGATAGGCGGATTCCTCAAAATACGCTTTATCGGCAAGTAGTAGGCGAGTACAGAGACTGCGAAGAACACGCCGCAGATGATAGAGACCAGTTTGTAGGGATAAAGCCACAGGCCCGTTACAGCGCCGTAGGTGCCGTATAGAAGCAGACTGTTAAAAAGGAACGCAATGCCGATAGAGAGGCAGCCAAATAGGGCACCGGTGATGCGGTAGAGCCACTTAAATTGTCCCCCGGTTACGCCGAGCGACTGAAGTGTACCGATGCGGGTGCGCTCGTTTTCCACCTTGGAGAGCGCGGTGTTGTACAAAATGAGCAGGGCGATAAGTGTTACAGCGATGCCGAGTACGAGGACAATCATAACGACTTTCAAACTGCTGTTAAAGCGTATGCGGCTGTCGATGTAATGTTTGTCTATTTTGACCCCGTAGGCATCGGCGACTTTCTTGATGGCGGCTTCTGATTTCAGCGGGTCAAATCCCTTTGCCATATAGATGTTAATAGAAGTTCTGCCGTAACGCGTCGGTGCAAACGAGTTGAGCAATGCCTCCAGCTGATCTGCCGGAATGGTTACGGTGGAAAGTGCGCCGGGATACAGTTGTACAATCCCTCGGTATGAGGTGATGAGCACCGGCATTTCTAGGGTTCTATTAAACGGCCACACACCGACCTTATCGAAGTCGTTGACGATGGCGCCGACTTTAAGGGTGTTAAACGCGACGTCGTTGGTAAGGGCAGTGCCGGCTATATTCTCAGTCGGGATGGTCATGTCGATGGTATCTCCGACTTCAACAGCGTAGGCGCTCGAGGTATTATCGCGGGACTTAGAGGCATAGGTAAATTTGTTTTTATCGTAATTTGGTAGCAACAGAATAACTTCTTCTCCGGCTTCAAAGGCATCGACGTCGAGGGTTTCACGGGCGCCGTTTGCCATAAGGCGTTCAAAGACACGATCGTCAGTAGATACGCCGTAACTGTTGACCATAAGGGCTTTTTCTATTAAGTAGGCATTGTCCTCAGAAATATTGACAAAAGACTTTTGAGGCACCCTTAGGCGCATAGTGGTAAAGGGCTCGTGGTTTTTTAGGTCTGGGTGATACAGATAGCCCCGCAACCCGTACTTGTACAGTTGGACGTCTTCGACAGCGCCTATGGTCATCAGTTCGTTTTTAACACTTTCCATATCGCGACTTCCGAGGCCGTGCCGAATTTCAATAGCATACTCTGGCTGGTCAGTAACGATGACATCGTCGATGTAGGGCTGGAAAGCAATATAGCTGATGCCCACTGTCAACAGCAACGTTGTGATTGCTACGGTGTATAGGGTAAGCGTCATTAGGTTCTTCTTGAAGTCACTTCGCGCATGGGCAAATGAGATCTTTTTAAAAGTCAGTCGATGTGGCATACCGTCGCACTTTTTGGCGTGTTTGATTTTTTTGTGTTTCGGCGGTGTGTTCATGGCGCCAGTCAAAGGTGTTCTAAGTGCTTTAACCATCGGGAAGAACGAGCCGATGACGACAGAAAAAGCGGCGAGAAGCAGACCGAAGGCGAGCATGGCCCCGTTCACGGCAAACAAAAGTGACACATCGGTAAACTGTTTTAAGAGTGCGATGGCTGCAAATGAAAGCCCAAATCCGAGCAATAAGCCCAAAGGGACACTTACCATCAAGTAGAGAATTAGTTCGGATATGAGCAACCCCCGTACTTGTTTTTTAACGGCACCGATAGATTTGAGCAAAGTGAGTTTTCGCGTTCGTCGGCGCATCTGTGTGAGGTTGATTTGGAAAACCGATGCAATGGTGGCGACAAAAATTAGTGCCAATATGCCATAAGTAATGGTTCTATCGCTTTCAGCCTTCACCACCGGGTAAGTGCCGATGTTTCTAAAGGTCCTGTCATAAGTGACTTCTGAGAGGGTGTCAAAAACGTCTTTCCCCTTTAAGAAAAAGAGGCGATCGAGCTGTATATGCGACACATCCAAGAAGGTGTTGTTGTAAAAGGCTTTTTGAAACTGGTTGCCGGCGTTTTCGGTGATGTAAGCACCGGGCATCGAGTAACCGTCAGTCGTCCAGTTCTCCGTATAGTTGTCGATAAAGCCGGTGACGACCATGGGGCGTGTGACAACCACTTGTTGATTGGTGACAGTCCCTCGGTCTAAAATAGCCTCTAGAGTCAGTGCCGTATCCACAGTGCTCTCATTAGAGCTGTCAGTGAAATCGAGGAAGTTATTTCTCGTCGTGGGGTCGAAGTAGCTGTACATAACCGATTGTTTCACTTCGACGCGCATATCGTCCATGTACAGTGTGTCGAGAGTGTTGCGCGTGTTGCGGCCGGTGTAGCGGAAGTAGACGAAGCTGTCAAAAGCGCGGTCGACGTATTCTTGTTTTAGCGCAAGCGAGTATTCATTTGTCAGAAATTCGCCGGTTTCTGCCGCTTGTCGCTGGTAATATGGTATGAGAATGTCGTTGTAATAAGTATTTGGAAAAGTTTCGATGTAATGTGCGAGATCGCTGTCTGGGTAGTCTTTTGAATAGTCGAGAATTTCTTGAAAATGATGGGCAATGTAAGTATTTTTTTGATGCATGTAAGCGTCGTATTCGTCCATTTCGCTTACGGTAACGGTGAGAACAACTGGAATTTCATCACCGACGGAAACTTCCCGGTTAAAGTTTGAAAGCTGCTTGTATTCGAGAATAATTTCGTTGTCGGCAGTGGGCATACGCCCTTCGACGATTTTGAAATTCGCCATATCCGCGTAAGCTGTGTCAATAGCGGCAATTTCCCCAGTGGTTGAAGAATCCCCAATTTTTTTAAGCTGTCCAATGGTTACGTCTTTACCAAAAGAATCTCGAATCGCTGAAATTTCAGAAGTGTTGTCGACAATGGCCTGTTGCCATAAGCCATAGGTCTGTACCTTCTCTTCAACTCTGGTTTTTTCGGAACTCGAATAGAGAACAGTTGATGTTACGACAAAAATAATAGATAATAAGATGACACTCCCCATAAGAAAAGTATCTTTTTTCCGACCTCTCATGCCGGAAAAAGCAATTTTAAACATATATATCCCCCCCTAAACGTCTATACTATGCTTTCAATCATGCTATCATAAGTTTGATACCACAACAAGAGGGTATAAAATTAAGAATTGTTAAAATATTTAGAAAACACTGAGAAAAGGTTGAAATATTAAGGAGGAGACATAAATATGACATTTTATTTAGATTCTTTAATAAAAGTTCTAGTGGCGGTGATTATCGGCGGTCTAATTGGTCTTGAACGCGAAGCGGTAAAGCGCCCAGCTGGGATGCGGACACATATGCTCGTCTGCGTAGCCTCTGCACTGATAATGGATGTCAACATTAAACTCGTACAGGGTTACCCACAGGCAGACCCCATGCGACTGGGCGCACAGGTTATCAGCGGCATGGGCTTTTTAGGTGCCGGTACAATTATAAAAGAAGGCGTCAATGTAAAGGGATTGACGACGGCGGCAGGTTTGTGGTCAGTGGCCTGTTTAGGCCTCGTCGTAGGCGCGGGGTATTACTTAATGGGTGGGATTACAGCGATTATTATGTTCATTATTTTGAAAGTGTTTGCAAAGATAGAGCACCGGATGAAATAAGTCTAGAATACTGTCTTGTTGAGATTTAATTAAAAATGTCAGATCGTCTGTATCTCTGCAAGGCAAAATACCGACGACAATGAGGGCCGTTCTAAGGCCACAATGATACGGCGTAGACGAGCAGCTTTTTTATTTGTGAACGATAAGCCGTTTTAGAATAGTCAAGTGCAAACAACCTCTATATCAAGCCTTAGATGTAGAGGTTTTTTTTGATGCATCGCATCAGTGGATAGCTTTTTCAAAAAAAGGGTATAAAGATTATGGTGATAATAAAAATTAAATAAACAATTGAAATACTGGAGGTTCTATGAAGGATTTTATTTCAGGCGTTGTCCTTGGACTCGTCATTTTGTTACCCGGAATGAGTGGGGGAACAGTTTTGCTCATTTTCGGTTTTTATGAAGAATTGTTAAAGGATTTATCCAAACTGCGTTTTTTTAAATACCGTTATGTGTTTATTGGGGGCGTTTTAGGGGTTCTCGCAGGCGGCCGACTGTTCGCTTTCTTATTCCAAAGTCATCGAGAGTTTACTATGGCCGTATTAATGGGAGCTTTGCTCGCGTCCATTAAGTCGGTTTTGGCCAATGTGCCGAAGCTCAATCGCAAGTTTGCCATTCTCTTTGCCATAGGCCTCTGTGTAGGCGTTCTCAGTGTCCAAGAGCCGTTATCCGCATCGACGCTGAGAGAAATCGGCCCTGTAACGCTCTTTGTGGCAGGTGCTCTTTCCAGTGCGGCAATGATTATTCCCGGATTGCCTGGGAGCTCGGTGTTGATATTAATGGGGGTCTACGAGGAGATTATCTTTTATGTCAGTGCCGTTCGCATAGACAAACTCGTCGCTTATGGCATCGGTGCGTTGGTGGGCATGCTCTTTCTCGTAAAATTGCTCGCCGTGCTTTACGATAAGTGGCGAAGCGAACTCTCTTACCTCTTTTCAGGCATTATTATTGGATCGGCGAGAATTCTAATGCCCTCAGCCGTAACTTTTGAAGCGATCGGTGGGTTTCTGTTGGCCTTTGCCCTCACATGGTTTTTAAGTACCGAAAAGAGCGCTTAAAAATCGCACCAAAAGACCTATAAAAAAACGTGAACTAGTACTCCTTATTCAGATTAGTGGGAAAAATCAATCTAAAAACTTGTTACTTGTTAATAATAATGATAAAATTTTGATATTAATCGAAGGGGGAAGCGTTCATGAGAACTTTGTATGTATCGGATGTGTTTAGTTTAGAAACCGATGAAGAACAGGTGTATTTGAGAATACGCGATGTGTCATTGGACATTTTCCAATTCAATGAAGTGCTGAAAAAATACCCGCAAGTTAAAGTGACGGAGTTTAAGGCACTTAAAGACGCGATAACGCAAAAGACGACGCAACCGGTCGTTATAGGAAAGCTCTCTGACAGAGTGACATTAGAAGTCAGTGCCGACGAAATGAGTGCACATGTAAAAGTCAATATTTCAGAAGAAGAGTTGCGCGCCGATTTCGGAAGGGTGTATGCAGAAGTTATAGACTATATAAAAAACAACGGGGTGACCACCGGCATCATCGAGGATGCTCTTGTGGATGATATTCCCGTAGGCAAACGCGTGCTCATTGCAAAGGGCATTCAGCCGATGCAAGGAGAAGACGCCAAGTACCACTATTATAAAATAGGCAACAAAACCCCAAAAGTGAATGAAGACGGTTCTTCCGATTATTACGAGCTGGATTTAATCGACAATGTAAAAGTGGGCGACTGGCTAGGGGAAAAGACGTGTCCGACAAAAGGTGTTGGCGGCATGACGGTTTGTGGGAACCCTATCCCTGCGCGTAGCGGAAGGGATTATGCATTAAAATACGACCGAAAGACCGTCGGGGAGTTTGAAGAAGGCGATAAAATTGTCTTGAGAGCCCTCAGCGATGGCGCAGTGGCCATAAAGCACGACCGCATTACAGTTGAAAACCACTTGCATATAAATGGAAATGTGGACTATGAGACGGGCAATATCGATTTTGATGGGAGTGTGACCATAGAGGGCACTGTGGAGGACAACTTTAAAGTTGTCGCTACAGGCAATATTGAGATCAAAGGGGCTCAAGGTGTCGGCGCCATTGATTTAATCGAGTCTAAAAAAGGGTCTGTTGTCATCAAGGGCGGTATTAACGGCAAAACCCGCGGTCAGATAATTGCCAAAGAAAACATCTACGTCAAGTTTGTCAACGAAGCGCTTTTATCAGCTGGGAGAGAGGTACATATCGGGAAGTACGCTTACGATAGTCAGGTAAAAGCGGATAAAATTTTACTAGACCCCGCCAAAGGTAAAATTGTCGGCGGGCATATTCAGGCGAAACACAAGATTATTTCAGGAACCATCGGCAACGTTCAAGAAAGAGAGACAAAAGTGCATGTCGAGGGCTTTGAACGCGGTCAGATTATGGCAGAGCACGAGGCGATTAAGTTAAAGCTCAACGATATTATCTCTGCGGCCAACCGCTTAAAGCGTAAGCTTGAAATTTTTGAGCAAAACGCGGATGCGCTTGACGAACGCGCTCAAAACACGTACAAGGCTTTGACCCTACAATACGAGACGCTGCTCGACGAAATCGGCGGGTATTATCGAAAACTCAAAACGCATGAAGATATCTTGAGGACGCGAGGCGACGGTGAAGTCAAAGTGCACCAAAAGGTCTATCCGAAGACCTTGATGGAACTGAAAAAAATCCAGAGACAAATCACCCAGTTGATGAAATGCTCTTTCTATGTAAAGGGAAACAACATTCACACTGGAGAATAAGGAGTGGCTATGCAAACGTATACTGCAGAAAAATACAGCGCTCTACAGAGTATTATCGATTTTTTCTCACAAAACTTACATCTCGATCAAATTGTCGAGTACGGTTTTAATATTTTTAACGCCCTCGAAGAGCCGATACACTCGGCCATTTACGTCCTCGACGACGCAAAGACGCATTACAGAAGCGCTTTTGAATTCGGCGACAACGATTACCCACAGGCCATTGAGAAGGAGACGCATCACGATGCATTTGCCGTGCGCAACGGTTTTTTCTTGAGAGATCCCGAGACGCAAAAACGCTATTTTTGCGGCGAAATGCTCGACTGCGCCGGTGTCGAAAGCGTTATGCCGCTCATTATTGACGACTTGCTTTACGGCTTTGTGTTCACGCGCCATCAGGTGCAGGAGACGAAGATGGGCGACGGCTTTCTCTCACGCTTTAATTTTCTCATGAATTTGGCACTGGAAAAGGCCTCGCGCTACATTGAGCGAAAAGCACTCAGGCAAGCTGTAGACGAACAGCTGTTTAATTTAAATACGCTATCGCACACGGTGCGTCTTCTGCTGTCAGAGTTGTCTCAAGAAGCGCTTTTAGAGTTGGCCCTGGGAGTCATAAAGGAAATGAGCGCCAGTTCAGTGGCGGCCATTGGGCTCTTAGATGCTTCAGACGGTCTTGTCAAAGTGGAGGCGTATGCCAGTGTGCATTCGGAAGACAAGTGTTATGAAGTGTTTAGACTCAAGTGTACGACGCCGCCGGAAGGCTGCTTGGTACTGGATATTGAAAGCGATCAAGCGTTGCTCGGCGACTTGTTCTATCATCCTGAAAAATTCAGCAGGCTCGGAGCGACCCACGTTTTTCTACTGGTTAACAAGACCATTAAAGGGTTTGTCACTTTAGGGCCGTCTTATGCCAAGACTTCGTATTCGAAAGAATTGTTGTCGCGTATACGGGATGTTTCCGACATATTGACTGTGGGGATTGAGAACGCACAGCAATACGAGACCATTTTTCGTCAAAAAGATCAACTCGATAAAAATGTCAAAGTGATGAAGCGAATGAACCATTTGATGAAGGGCATTAACGCTTCAGAATCACTAGAAGAACTTACCGATCAAATTATGGACACACTCAATTTGACTTTCGGCATCGATGAAGCGTATTTGGCGCTCCATATGCCGGATTTCAGGGTTGTAGCGCGTCTTTCAGATGCGGCACCGAAGACAGATGCCCTCATCGAGACCCTCGTTGAGCACAATACGGGAGAGCTCGAGGTTCAATATACCGAAACGAGTATACAAGCGTACTGCGGAGAACTTTACGACAAGACGTTTGACGCGTGCAACTGCCTTTTGATTGCGCCGATTCTCATTGCTCAGTACGATTCTAAACCCTTGGGGTATTTGGTTGTGATGAAATCGAAAAAGCGCCTTCATGAAAAACAGACGCTTATGATTGAGATGCTCGTACAATCTGTAGCGCCGATTATTCAACATATGCTGACCCTTCAACAGGTGAAGGCGTCGTATGTGCTTAGCCCACTGGCGGCGCTAAAGGCCATGCACCAAAGATGTGCGGCGGATAGTCAACGGTTTGACATCCCGTTTTACGTCTATGTGAAGCGCTTGTCGCACGCACCGCTGGCTACACCTGATCTTAAAGCGTACGAGCACCTGCAAACGCAGTGTCTCAATGGGTCGCTGGTTATATTTGCCTACGATTTGTTGGACGAAGCCCTTTACGATGTGGCGTTGCCTTACGCCAGCCCCACTTGGGAGCGGCTAGAGACGTTTTTAAAAGCCTGTTATGCGTAACAGCTGAGTCGCGGCAGACTTTTTCTTGTTTTAAATGAAAATAGCACAAAATTTCTTATTTACCCCTTTGAAGTTTATTGTTTTGAGTAATATAATAAAAAACAATAAAAGGAGGGGTTTTTATGAGTTTGTTAAAAGTTGCCGTTATAGGCGGTGGATCAAGTTACACCCCTGAAATAATCGAGGGGTTTATTGAAAGACATGCGACGTTACCAATTGATGAAATTTGGCTTGTCGATATTGAAATGGGAAAAGAAAAGTTAGAAATCGTCGGAAACTTGGCCAAACGCATGGTGGAAAAATCGGGTGTGCCAATGACGATTCACTTGACGCTCGACAGAGAAGAGGCGCTTGTAGACGCGACATTTGTAACCACGCAATTTCGGGTCGGTCAGTTGGATGCGCGAATCTTAGACGAACGCCTGCCCCTGTCAAAGGGCATGCTGGGACAAGAAACCAACGGTGTCGGCGGCTTTGCCAAGGCCATTCGCACCATTCCGGCGATACTCGACATCGCACACGATATGGAACGACTTTGTCCCGATGCGTGGTTGATTAACTTCACCAATCCCGCCGGAATTATTACAGAAACAGTTCTTCGGTACACGTCTATAAAGGCCATCGGCCTGTGCAATGTACCGGTGAATATGCGCAAAGCCGTCGGCGCCCTGCTCGGTCATGACCGATTTATCTTTCACGCAAGCGGTTTGAACCACTATGTATGGGGACGGCACATCTACGTCGACGGCAAAGACGTCATGGCGGAAATGCTTCCGAAACTCTTAGAAGACGAGACGTTTAATCCGAAAAACATCGGGGCGACGCCGTATGTAGACGAGCAGATTTTAGCAACGGGGATGATGCCTTGTTACTACCACGCTTACTACTACCTTCAAGACGAGATGCTTTCCCATGCGCTGGAAGCGTATGAGGAGAACGGTACCCGTGGAGAAGTGGTCAAAGCGGTTGAAGCCGATTTGTTCGAGGTCTATAAGAATCCCACGTTGTCTGAAAAGCCCAAAGAGCTTGAAAACAGAGGCGGTGCCTACTATTCCGAAGCGGCGTGCGAACTGATTAACGCCATCTACAACGACAAGCGCAGCTTAATGGTGGTCAATGTTCAAAACAACGGTACACTGCCGTTTTTACCGGATGATGCCGTTATAGAGACCACTTGTTTAATAACCAAAGCAGGGGCACTACCACTCAATGTCGAACCGTTTAACGCGTCGGCTCAGGCGGAGTTGGTACTGCTCAAAACTTATGAACGCCTGACCATTGAGGCGGGGGTTCACGGCGACTACGGCAGCGGGCTTCAGGCGTTGACCATTCATCCATTGACGCGGTCAGGACAAGTACTCAAATCACTATATGACGAGTTATTAGAGGTTAACGCCCCGTATCTGCCTCAATTTGAAAGGAAATAAGACGTGCTGGCAAAAGAGCGACTGAACACAATTATCAAACTGTTGGAAGACGAGGGCACGGTTCAAGTGAAGCACCTCGCAAAGCAATTTAATGTCACAGAAGATTTGATCCGCAAAGATTTGAAAAAGTTGGAGAAACTCGGACTGATTGATCGCGTACACGGCGGCGCCGAGCGCAGGGAAAAAAAGTTTGAACTGTCGACCATACAACATCGAATGGCGCACCGAGCGGCGCATAAAAAGAGCATTGCCGAAAAGGCGTACAACGTTATCGAGTCTGGAGAACATATTTTTTTAGACACGTCCAGTACTTCAGCGCATATTGCAGACTGTATAGCCGAAGGTGAGAAACAAGTGACAGTCATTACCGATATGCTCTATATTATGACGCGTTTAAGCGGTCTCAAACACGTGACTGTCATCGCCATTGGCGGCACATACAACCGCTACACCGGTGGCTTTCACGGGTATTTTAGCCTGGAGACCATCAGACGTTTTGCTCTCGATCGCGCTTTTGTCAGTTGCCGGAGCATCGATGTGGTACGCGGCGCCGTATTTGAAGGCTTCATGGATATTGCTGAGACAAAGCGCGCTATCCTAGATACAGCTCGCGTTAAGGTGGTGGCCACACAATGCCTGAAATTTGAAAACCAGGGTGTTTTCGAGTTTTACGACCTCGCCTCTATTGACGTTATCATCTGTGAAGCACCGCTTGAAGAAACGGTATTAGAGGCTTTAAAGCCATTCAAGGTCAAAAGTTTATAGCGGACGCCCCACTGAAAGGATTTTTATCAGTGGGGCTTTATTTAAACGTAAAAAACGCGCATGCGGTATGTTGCATGCGCGTTTGGTTTGTCGTGATTACTCTGCTGAAAGTGCCGCCATGGTGATGTAGTTGTATGGCTTGTTGAAATGCGGCAGGAAGAAGATGTCTGTGAGGGCAATTTTGTCGATGGTCACTTTTTCTTGGATGGCCAAAGAGAAGAAGTGAATGCCCATTGAAATGTCATAAGTTGAAGCGATTTGAGCGCCGATAACGCGTCGATCCGCTTTGTCGTAGACGATGCGAATTTTAACCGTTGGGTTGTCGTGTTCGATAAACTCCGGTTTTTGGAGGTCGTCGTACTCGGTACAAGCGGCGTCGATGCCCAGAGCCTTTGCTTTAGTAAGTGTCAAGCCCGTTGAAACCATTTTGAGGTCGTAGATTGAGATGCCGTTAGAGCCTTGAACACCGGCGGACTCAAGCTCGACGCCTATGGCGTTGTGGGCTGCGACGATTGCCGAGCGGACGGCGTTGGTTGCAAGTGCAATGTAGTTCGTATCTTGAATGGCGTTGTCGTAAACAGTTGCACAGTCGCCGATTGCGTAAACGCCTTCAGCACTTGTCTGTTGTTTTTTGTTGACGAGGTAAGCGCCGTTTTTAAACAACTGAAGGCCTGTGTTGGTGTAGCGAACGCCTTCTTCACCTTTGCCTAAGTCGGTATTCGGTCTAAAGCCGATACAGAGAACGACCATATCCGCTTTGTAAGTGCCTTTATCCGTTACGACGCGCTCTACCTTGCCATCGCCTTCAATACGCTCGACTTTTTCGCCGAAAGCGAGGTTGATGCCGTGGTCCTTAAGGTTGTTTTTCATCAAATCTGTAAACGGTTCGTCGTAGTAGGCGGGGAGACATGTATCGGCAATGTCGATGAGCGTCGTGTTTTTACCATGGCGTTCAAACGCTTCTGCGAGCTCTACGCCAATGTAGCCGGCGCCGACGACGACGACGTCTTGGATGTCTTTGTTTTTAAGTTTGGCGATGACTTCTTCAGCGTGTTGATAGAGTTTGACCATCTGCACGTTTTCGAGGTCTTTGCCCGGAATATTTGGAATAATTGGCAATGAGCCCGTGGCTAAAATGAGCTTATCGTAAGGTTCTTCTTTTTTCTCGCCGTTTTTAAGTGTGGCGTAGACAATTTTCTTATTGAAATCGATGTGTTCAACAGGTGCTTCCATGTGGATTTTAGCGCCCATCCCCTCTAACCCCTCTTTGCTCGCATAGAAAAGGCCTTCAGGTCCTGAGATTTGATCCCCTATCCAGAGCGCCATACCACAGCCTAAGAAACTGATGTTTGAGTTGGCATCGAAAACGACAACTTCGTGTTCATTGGATTTAGATAAAATAGTTCTGGTTGCTGCAGTGCCCGCATGGTTGGCACCGACAATGACGATTTTACTCATAATTGGCCTCCTAAATTTTATAAATGTAATGTATCTAAACTTGTAATCGTTTCATTTGATATTATTTTATCACACTTTTTCAAAAAGTAAATGTTTTTTTGGGGTCGCGTCTTGACAGCTGTAAAAATGTTCTGTATAATCGCTTTAATTTAATAGTTCTATCCAGAGTGGCGGAGGGACTGGCCCTATGAAGCCCGGCAACCTGTTTTAAACAAAGGTGCCAATTCCAGCGAAAGTAAGCTTTCGAAAGATAGAGTGACGCGCAATCAGACACACTGTTTTTCGGCAGTGTGTTTTTTTATATGCCGCACACTCAGCTAGACGGCTTCTATTGCAGACATGAGCAGCCATACGCAAATGCCAACACTTATTGAGGAGATAAACAATGCCCAGTTATAGTTACCCAAGAAAAACAATGACTAAACAAGTTTCAGAGAAAAAACGCCTTAGGCTGGCGGTAATCAATTTGATGCCCAATAAGCGAGAGACAGAGGCGCATTGGCGCACTTTTTTTCTGCACAGTGCCTGTGAAATCCATGTAGAATTTTTCAAAATGGGGTCTCATGTGTCGAAGTCTCAGAGGTCTTTAGACGAAAACCGCGTTTTAACAGCTGAGTTGCTGAAAACTGTGGACGGTATCGTCGTCACCGGCGCACCGGTGGAAAAAATACCGTATGAAGCTGTGGACTACTGGGAAGAGCTCAAGGCAGTGCTCTTAGCGGCGGCGACAGAAGGCGTGCCGACGTTCAGCGTCTGTTGGGGCGCACTGGCGGCAGCTAAAATTTACCACGGTGCGGACAAAACGGTCTTTGAGGCAAAATGCTCAGGTGTTTTTGAAGCGATAGGCGATGGCGAGCGTTATTGGCTACCGCATTCGCGGTATGCCACTTGGCAACTGACGGTACCGGAGGCGGTGTGGGTATTAAAGTACGATGATGAAATCGTCGCCTTTCAAGATGGCGGACATCATCTGTACTGCTTGGGACATCCCGAGTACACTGTCGACGTACTGGAAAAAGAGTACCTGAGAGATCGAATGAAAGGTCTTGACCCTTCTGTGCCCGCCGGGTATGGCATCACCACAGGGGGCGGGCTCAAGACGCTTCACAGGTGGACAGAAACGGCAGAGGTTCTCATCGCTCGCTGGCTGGAGAACATTAAAGAGAGGGAGGCCAAATTATGAAAACTGTTAAAATCGGACTGTTGGGACTGGGCGTCGTCAACAGGGGCTTTTGCGATGTTGTGAAAAGGCGACATTCGGCTCTGTACGCGCAAGGCTACCAAGTGGTCATTAAGGCCGTTTGCGTTAGAGATACCGAGCGCGCCGCAGCCTATTTTGAGGAGCGGAGAATGCAAATGCCGTTGATTACCACAGAGCCTGAACGGCTGTTTGAAGACGCGGAAATCGACATTGTCGTCGAGGCCATTTCAGGGGCGCATCCCGCAGGCCGCTACATTGCCAAGAGTCTGGAAAATGGGAAACATGTGATTACCGCCAACAAAGCCGCATTGGCTGAAAATTATGAAGCCCTGCAGTACTCGGCGGCACACGCCGGAAAAAGGCTCTTATTTGAAGGCGCCGTCTGCGGTGGCGTGCCTGTTGTACAAACATTGGAACGCTTGATGCGTGCAGACGATATCGTCGCCGTCTCGGGGATATTCAATGGCACGAGTAATTTTATTTTGTCGGAGATGGCAAAGCGTGCCATCGATTACGAAACCGCTCTAAAAGAAGCGCAAGAGCTGGGCTATGCAGAAGCCGATCCATCGGCAGATGTAGACGGCATCGACAGCGCCAACAAACTGGCAGTACTCTGCGGTTTGATCTGGGGGAAGTCGGTTGCCCCTCAAACCATCGACCGCGAGGGCATTAGAGGGATTCGCGATGTGACCCCGTATACGAAGTTGGTAGCCACCGCTCGTAGGCGTCCGGACGGGGAACTGGAAACTGCCGTAAAAGTCGTCGAGGTTGCGCCGGAAGGCCCCTTGGCCGATGCTGAGGGGCCTGACAACTACGTGGTCGTCGAAAGCTTACAGCTGGGGCAACTGGGCTTTTCAGGCCCGGGCGCCGGTGGCGAAGCGACAGGGACGGCACTTTACTTGGATTTGTTAAAACTATTGGATGAGAACGCATTTTTATAAAGGAGGACACGGGATGAAATTTGAAACGTTGCAAGTACATGCAGGACAAGAAGTCGATTCGGCGACAGGTGCACGGGCAGTGCCGATTTACCAAACCACATCGTATGTGTTTGACGATGCGCAGCACGCGGCAGATTTGTTTGCCTTAAGTCAACCGGGCAACATTTACACGCGCATTATGAACCCCACCACTGACGTGCTGGAAAAGCGTATAGCGGCGCTGGAAGGCGGTGTCGGTGCGCTGGCAGTTGCATCGGGTTCGGCGGCAGTCACTTACGCCATCCTGAATTTGGCGCAAAGTGGCGATGAAATCGTCGCCGCTGAAACGCTCTACGGCGGCACACATCATCTCTTTGAACACACGTTGCCGACGTTTGGCATCACCACGCGATTTGTAAACCCAGACAGCCCTGAAGCCTTTGAAGCAGCTATTACGCCAAAGACGCGGGCGGTGTTTATAGAGAGCATCGGGAACCCCGGCATCAACCTCATTGACATAGAAGCCGTGGCGGCTGTCGCCCATCGAAACGGCGTCCCTCTCATTGTAGACAACACTTTTGGAACCCCTTACCTCATCAGGCCTTTTGACCACGGTGCCGATATCATCGTACACTCGGCGACGAAGTTTATCGGCGGACATGGGAACAGCATCGGCGGTCTCATCGTCGACGGCGGCAATTTTGAGTGGCTGGGCAATCCGAGATTTCCGGGCTTTAATACACCGGACCCCAGTTACAACGGTCTCGTTTACGCAGAGGCGCTTAAAGAACAGGCTTACATCGTGAAAGCGCGGGTTCAGCTTTTGAGAGACACCGGTGCCTCGCTCAGTCCTTTTAACGCGTTCCTGTTGTTACAGGGGCTTGAGACGCTCTCGCTACGCGTGGAAAGACATGTTGAAAACACGCGAAAAATCGTCGCTTTTTTAAAGGGGCATCCGAAAGTGGCGTGGGTCAATTACCCGGAGCTTGAAGAAAGCCCATACCATACGCTGTATCAACGCTATTTTAAAAAAGGGGTGGGGTCTATCTTTACCTTTGGGCTGAAAGGTGGTGCGGAAGCTTGTCGCCAACTGATTGAGTCGCTGACGCTTTTTTCACTCCTCGCCAACGTGGCCGATGCCAAGTCACTCGTCATTCACCCCTACAGCACCACGCATGCACAGTTGTCCCACGAAGCGCGCGTCAACGCCGGCGCCGGACCGGAACTCATACGGTTGTCAGTGGGGATTGAAAACGCCGAAGATTTGATAGAAGACCTCTCAAAAGCCCTTGCTTAAAAACAGGTGTTTTGGGGTATGTCCTCCATAAGCTAATTGGCTATGGAGGCTTTTTTATGAAACAGACGGCAGAATTTGATTTTATGAACAACATTCCCTTTGGTTTTGCCTATCAGCGCTTGATTCCAGACGGCAAAGGTCACGCGTCGGATTACGAAATCGTGTTTTCCAACGAGTGGTTTCAGACCATTTTTGGTCTGATGTCTTCGTCTTGCACTTATACTGAACTCGAGGCCATGGATAGGCACAAGGCGTTGAAGCCACCGAGCTTTTTCGAAGACGTTGCTTTCTATGGGATTATTAAGGAATACAAGGTGTACGCATCTGAAGTCGACAAATGGTACAGTGTGAAAAACTATTCGCCGAGAGAAGGTTTCTTTATAACGGTAGCCGTCGCTATAGACACGGGGATGGATTCAAAGATACAGGCGCTTTTCGATCAGAACAACGACGGGGTGTTCATCCTCGACCTCGAGGGCAACTATGTAGACGCCAACGTTCGGGCCGCTGAGATTCTAGGCTATTCAATAGAAGAACTCAAAAAACGCACTTATCGCGATATCAGCGCAGAAACCACCTACAGCGAGGCTATCTTTAGACGTGCGCAAAGAGGGGAGAAGATTCTGCCGTACGAAAGACGCTTTATACGCAAAGATGGCGAAATCATTTTTGTAGACATTAACCTTGAAGTGATACGGGATCAGTTTGGCGAGCCCGCTTACATACAGAGTGTGATACGCGATATTTCCGAGCGGAAGCAGACCGAAATGGCGCTGATTACCCTAAACAAGTTGCAGGTTCTAGTTTCGGAAATAGCGAGTTCACTGGTGCAGGTCGATCGTCGGAACTACGATGAGAAGATAGAGTCTATTTTGGATAAGCTGTTAGAGTATTTTGATGTTGAACGCGTGCGCATATTTTTTTTGGATGCGGAAAATACGCGTATCAACAGTGTCTATGGGCGAGCAGCGGAAGGGGGTTTGCCACTTGGCGATACTGCTGAAAGCTTTTCTTTAAAGACGTATAAATGGTGGCACGAGAAAGTACGCATCGGGGAAACTATTTTTCTCGAGTCCGTTGAAGCACTTCCTGAAGAAGCCGCAAATGAAAAAAAGATGTTTGGTGACTTAGGAGTGGCGTCGTTGCTGAGCGTCCCGTTTAAGGAGGTCGAATCGGTTATCGGCTTTATTTTGCTCGAATCGGTTCACTCGAAGAAACACTGGTCGCGTCAAGAAGTCCACTTTATGGAAGTAATCGCGCATATGCTCAACGATGCCCGAAAGAAGTACGACTCTGAGGAGGCCCTGTTGATGGCGAAAGCGTCGGCAGAAGTGGCCAACAGAGCCAAAACTCAGTTTCTGGCGAACATGAGCCATGAGATTCGAACGCCTTTAAACGGCATACTGGGGTTTATCAACTTGATCTCGGAAACGGCTTTGGACGAGATGCAAGCCTTTTACATACAGCATGCAAAAGAGTCCGGCGAATCGTTGCTCGCCATCGTCAACGACATCCTAGACCTTTCTAAAATAGAAGCAGGCAAGCTGTCCATGGAGTCGCTCAAGGTCAATTTAAACGATTTGCTAAGTACGATTATCGAGAACATGAAAGTCTTTGCGAAAAAACGCTCTATTGACATCGAGTTGATTCGCATCGGGAATCTCCCTCAATACATTTGGACGGATCCGGTACGTTTGAAACAGGTGTTGATGAATTTGCTCAACAACGGGATTAAGTTCACTGAAGCCGGACGCGTGGCTTTAACTGTAAAGTTTAAGGCGCTCGATAGTTTTAAAGGAAAGCTGTACTTTTACGTTGAAGATACCGGTATCGGCATTAATGAAGAAAAGCGTTCGCTTATTTTTAAGGCGTTTTCACAGGGCGATTTGTCGACGACGCGAAAGTATGGCGGCACGGGACTGGGGCTGACCATCTCTTCAAAACTCGTAACACAGATGGGGGGATGCCTAAAGTTTGAAAGTATCGTCGACAAAGGGACGACATTTTACTTTGATATAGAAGTTCCATTTATGGTTATAGATGCCGGATTTGAGGAAGCGTTTGTCTCTACAGATGTGCTTGAAACAGGCCAACTCCCGACGTATGCACGCGTCCTCGTAGTAGAAGATTTAGAAGTCAATGTCCTCTTACTGGTTAAAATGCTCGAGAAGATTTCTGAGGACCTCCAAATTGTCACAGCGCCGTCGGGCGAAGAGGCCGTTAAGTACGCCAATGAGACCGCTTTTGACCTCATATTGATGGATGTTCAAATGCCCGGTATGGATGGTCTTGAAGCGACGCGGCGCATCCGAAAAATCGATCAAGTCAACCACAGACACACGCCGATTGTCGCGTTGACAGCCGGTGCATTAGAAGAAGAAAAACAAAAGTGTTTTCAGGCGGGAATGGATGATTTTATCAGCAAGCCCATTCACCAACAAGTCCTGAAACAGATTGTCGCACAGTACCTTTTTAAAAAACAAGGCAGGGGTGTCAATTGATGAAAGACTACTATGAAATCCTACAAGTTCATCCTAAGGCCGAGCCCGAAGTCATTGAGGGCGCCTATAAAAAACTGGCGCAGAAGTACCATCCCGATAAGATTGAAAGCGGTGCTTCTGACGAAAAGATGAAGGCGCTTAATGAAGCCTATACCGTTTTAAAAAGCCCTGAATCACGCGGCCAGTACGACGTACAACGGCAGTCTCATGTCCCTCAGAGAAAAACGTCTTCACCTATTCGCCAAGGGGATGATATTTTTCAGGCGACGCAATTGATGCGGTTGTATTTGTCGCATATTCGTAAGAGAAAATACAAAGACGCCTATGACCTTCTCAGTGTTACCGATCGTCAAATGGTGACATTTGAAGCCTTTAATCGATGGCAGGAGGCGGTGGCGGGTGTGTATACGCTCGAAAAGTTCCATTTTAAGCCGGAAGGCGTTGAATCCAACGTGTTTCTCGGTTCACGCCGCTATAAGTCCATCGTGCGGATGACGGTGATGACAGAGGCTTACAACGGCATTATGGATACGATAGAATGCGATCGGATCGCAAAAGTCTTAGTGAAAGAGAAGCGACAGTGGCGCGTGTACATGGGGGGCGATGCAACAGAGGCACTCTCGAAGCGGTATGAAGTTTTATCTGCACTAAAAACCATCAAGCGCGAAGTGACAGAGGCCGTGGTATATGAAAAAGAAGTGCTGCCGGAAGCGCTGTTTATGTATACGCTCAAAATGGAAGCGCTGCGCTGCGAGCGGTACCGTCGAACATTTAGCGTTCTCTGTATTAGGCTGGAAGCATGTGACGCCATGGCAATGCGCGCTGTGACGGCAGAAGTGAAAGATGTGTTGAGACGCTTGGATGCCATCGGCACTGACGGCGGCGACACGCTGATGATCCTCTTACCTGAAACCGGGCGTTACGGTGCGCTGAAAGTGGGGGAGAAAATTAAAAATCGCCTAGAGGGCATCGGCAACACATCGCGCGGTGCGCTGTGGCTGGAAGCCTTTCAAGGCGATTCTCAAGAAGTGATTCGGCGACTGAACGGCGTTAAAAAGCAACCGTTGAAGCAACGGGGGCTACAACTTTGCCGTTTGTGACAAGTGGTGCTTAAATGCAGTGTCTAGTGGACTCAGTGTTCGGTTTTTTTGCGTGATGACATAGAACGCTCTCTCGATGTCGTATTTGGCGTGTGCGCATTTGACCTTGTTGAGTTTTAGAGCGTCGCCGATGGCGTGTTCAGAAACCCAAGCGATGCCGAGGCCCTGTTCCACAGCGGTTAATGTCGAACGCGTGCTGCCTAGAACCGTGTAGTCGAAGTCGTTTTCCAGTGAAAAGCCGCTTTCTTCCATATGTTTGACCACGACTTCACGCGTTCCCGATCCTTCTTCTCTCAAGATATGCGGGTATTGGTTCAAAGGGGTGTAGGCGTCAAAAGCTGTGCTGGAAGAGCAGATGAGTTTGAGCTTTTCTTCCACAAAGGGCACGGCTTCTATGTTGACTTCTCTCGGCATAAAGCCGATGACCCCCAGCGACACCTCGCCGTTTTGAACCTTTTCAAGAACACACTTGGAATCGCAGATGGTGAGGTAGAGCTTCACGTCGCTGTTCTTCTTTTTGAAGTCGTACATGTATTTCGGCAAAAGGTACTCGCCCGGGATCGTGCTGGCGGCAATTCTAATTTTGCCTGTACTGGTAGATTTATACTGCGCCATGGTGTCGGCGAGCACTTTGTACTGATTTAAGATAATTTTGCTGTTCTTGTAAAGAATGTCCCCTGCGGCAGTGAGGATAACCCCTCTTTCGCCGCGTTCAATTAAAACCACCGCCAGCTCTTTTTCCATCGCTTTTATTTGAGAGCTGATAGCGGGTTGTGTAATGTAGAGTTTCTTGGCGGCCTTTGAAAAACTGCCTTCTTCCACAATGGTTGCAAAAGCTAATAATTGCTTGTAATTAAACATATTTTCACCTCGACGCTATACAAATTTCACCTCTATTCTAACATAAAAAACATAAATGAAATTATAAAATAAATTTATTAATCGTTTTGGTTGTTAAAATAACAGGTTGTCGGGTATAAAACACATGATTTATTAATTAAAGGAGGTTGCTATGAGCTGGAATGCGGCAATGCAAGAGTATTATTACGATGCACGACAACGCGCACGGCGCAATTACAGTGCACGAAAGGCCAAGGGACTTTCAGGCCACTTAGCGTCTATAGATGGCGTATTAAAAGATGTCGAAATCGTATCGACGGTGGATATGGGCGTTTTGGAAATCCCACTGCACAAAATTATAGGCACGTATTATCAGGCGCGTCGAACGGTGTTCTCAAAAGATTTTTTACCACTAGAACCGCTGGAGTCCGTGTTTGCTCAAAAGTGGCTGTCGCTGTGCCATAAGCACCTTAACGAAGGCATAAAAAAGCCGATTAAAGTCTATGAGTACTTGAATTATTACTATGTAATGGACGGCAACAAAGCTATGAGTGTACTCAAGTACTTTGATGCGATGAAGGTGGACGCAGAAGTGATTCGGTTGGTGCCGAAGTACGATGAAAACGACGCGGACATCAAGCTTTACTACGCGTTTATGACATTTTTTGAAGAGACGCATATCGTCGATATCTGGTTGTCTAAGCGCGCCGGGTTTAAAAGTTTGCTCAAGTACCTGGGGACTTATGAACCCGAAGCGAGTTACTACGATACGAAGTACGAACACTTTGTTAAATATGTTTACAGACCTTTCAGAAGGATTTATTTAGAGGGCGGTGGCGACCGGTTGACGCAGATAACCACTGGAGACGCTTTCTTGCTCTACGCGCGGCTGTACGGGATACCGCAGGGGCTGGATGAGGCGCATTTGAAAGACGTGTTGCCTAGATTGCTCGACGAGCTGTCCCACGATAGAGAGCGCGAAGAAGTTGAAGTGATAGAAGACGATGAAGAGATGACGCACAAGTCGTTTTTCAGCCTGTTGACGTCGGGGTTCGGCGGCAAGAAGTTGAAAGTGGGCTTTGTATACGCACGCGATGTGGCTTCTTCCGGGTGGACGTATTCACACGACCTCGGCCGCAAGTACATTGAGCAGCAGTTTAAAGAGTATGTGACCACAGGGTATATCGATCAAGTGCCTGAAGATCAGAGTGCATATGGCGTCATCAAGAAGTTTACCGAAGAGGGGGGCTATGACGTCGTATTTACCACAAGTGAAGTTTTTAGACGTGCCACGGCAAGTTGTGCTGTGGACATGCCGGGGGTTAAATTTTTCAACTGCTCGGGCAATCGACCGTATGTCCATATGAACAACTATTTCGGAAAGACCTACGAACCGAGATTTTTAACGGGGATGATTGCAGGGGCTATGACGTCGACTGACCTCATCGGTTACACCGCAACGGATCCAAATCCGGAGGTCATCAGCTGTATCAATGCGTTTACGCTAGGCGCCCGGTTTGTCAACCCTAAGGCCGAAGTCGTCGTCCGATGGACAGGCGAGTGGAACAATCCAAAAGTGACCACGGATTTAAGCGCGGAGCTGATAGAGCTCGGTGCCGATATCATCAGCAACAAGACGCTAAAAGTACCGCGAGACGTGACTTGGGACTACGGCGTATACGCGATGCTTTGCGATATTGACGGCGAAACTCGGGAGCCAAAACACTATTTAGCGTCGCCCATTTGGCGGTGGGGCGCATTTTACGAAAAAATCATCTCGGGAATACTCAACGGCACCTATAGCCGATTGATGAGCCAAAAAGAATCGTCCAAGCGATTGGTGAACTTTTGGTGGGGCATGGAGACCGGCGTTTTAGACCTCTATTATTCAAAAGCGCATTTGCCGGCTGAAACAGCGAGACTGGTAGAGTTTATGAAGCACATGATTAAAACAGACCAGTTCCACCCGTTTTACGGTGTGCTCGAGGACTCGGAAGGGCGCCTTAGAGGGCAAGAGGGAGAAGCACTCTCCATTGAAGACATCTTAAAGTTCGATTGGTTTGTTAAAGGTGTTAGATTTAGCAGTCAGACCCCTTAATAATGTACGAAGTTTAAAACTTATCGAAATTGTTGAAAAGTCAAAAAAATAGATTTGACACAGTTTAATTGGTGTGTTAGAATAAATTAAAGCTTAAATAAGAATTACTAGGTTTTGCATAGTGTTTGAATGGTGATCATCGTCATAGTATCATCCTAATAAAATGTGCTAAAGATCTGAATTCGTGGTTTAAGGAAAAAATTAGGAGGTACTATAATATGAATGGTACAGTAAAATGGTTTAATGCAGACAAAGGCTTTGGTTTCATCACTGGAGAAGACGGAAAAGACGTTTTCGCACACTTCTCTCAAATCAACTCTGACGGTTTCAGAACTTTAGAAGAAGGCCAAAGCGTAACTTTCGAAGTTGCTCAAGGTCCTAAAGGTCCTCAAGCTGAGAACATCACAGTAGTTGGCTAGTATTAGACGACAGACCCTCCACTTCGGTGGAGGGTTTTTTATGTTGTACACTTTAGTGTGTTTTGAATCACGAAGTGTTCAAAACAAATAAACCACTCGCTATGCGAGTGGAGGAATTGGCTTTAGCTTCAAGAAAAAAGAACCTCCGTTTTAGTATACTAGTGTTGGTTTGCCGACCGCACTAGCTAAAAAGGAGGAACGTCCCGTATGGACAATCAGAGTTTAACACACACAAGATGGAACTGCAAATACCACATAGTGTTTGCACCGAAGTATAGAAGACAAGTGATTTACGGAAAATTGAAGACTGATGTTGGGAAAACATTAAGAGATTTATGTGATCGAAAAGGGATAGAAATAGTTGAAGCCGAACTATGTTCAGATCATGTGCATATGCTGATAAGAATTCCACCTAAGTACAGCGTATCTCAAATAATGGGTTATCTAAAAGGAAAAAGTAGTCTAATTATATTTAATAGACATGCAAATCTAAAGTATAAGTATGGAAACAGACATTTCTGGTGCCGAGGATATTATGTCGACACAGTGGGAAAGAATGCAAAGAAGATTCAGGAATACATTAGAAATCAGATAGAAGAAGATAAGATAGCTGATCAGATCAGTCTGAAAGAGTACATTGACCCGTTTACGGGTAAGCAGGAGATTAAAAACAAAAAATAAACCGCTTTAGCGGTAGTTGAGAAAGTTAGTGCGCAAGGCGGACTATTCATGCACTTCCGAGTGCAGCAGGTACCAGCCCCTTATAGGGGCAGAACAAACCGCCGGCTAAGCCGGCGGTCATGATTTGTAGCCTTGGTGGGTTCGAGACATTTACTGGTGTAAAAAAGGGAATCGTGATAAAATGGAGAAAATAGAGTATAAGAGGTGACGCATGAGATTTGTTATAAAGAACAAACGTCTGCTGTTGGACGTGGGATTTGTTTTATTGGTGGCCGTTGTCTTATTTCTTATTAGGGGCAATATCAATTCGGTGATTACGCCGTTTGTATACGGTGCCGTTGTAGCTTACTTATTGAATCCAGCAGTTTCTTTTTTAGAAAAGAAAAAAATCAAGCGGCCTTGGGCGATTTTGATCGTCTTTGTTTCCATTTTTCTGATTATCACGTTGACGTTTATGAGCTTTATTCCGAAGCTTGCAAAAGACGTTTCTGTCTTTATCGCCAACGTACCGGATATTTTTGATTTTGTTCAAGATTTGATGACGAAGTTCCAAGAGGGGAAAATTACCATTATCCCAGATGCCCTCGCGGACTACTTGGATATCGACAAGGAGCTTGCAAAGCTCGGTGAAGCCTTTAAAAACGGTTTCAGCCAGTTGAGTAACGTTCTTATCGCATCGACGGGAACACTTCTCGACATCGTTATGACGCCGATTATCGCCTTTTATTTGCTAAAAGACAAAGACCGTTTAATCGGGGGGATTAAAGGGCTCTTTAACAAGAAGCAACAACAGTCGGCAAAAGCTATTCTCAGCGATATCGACCGCGTATTGGGGGGCTTTATCAGAGGACAGTTTATCGTCGCTATCTTTGTCGGAACGTTGATCGGTATAGGGTGTGCCGTTATTGGCGTGCCGTATGCGCTGACGATAGGTCTGGTGGCTGGCGTCACCAACATCATTCCGTACTTCGGCCCTTGGCTGGGCGGCATACTGCCAGTTATCCTCGCGCTGATGAACGCACCGATTACAGCGCTGTGGGTTATTATTTGGATTATTATCGTGCAACAGATTGAGTCGAGTTTTATATCGCCTCAAATTATGGCGCAAAGTGTCGGCTTACATCCGCTCACTGTTATGTTTTCCGTTTTGCTCTTCGGGAACATCTTCGGGATTCCCGGCATGATTTTAGGGGTGCCGATTACCGGTACGCTGAAGGTGTTGACGAAACATTTTATGGCCTATCGGGAGAAGTACATCGGTCGCTTGGAAGTCTCTTCTCCGGCGACGGTGGTGCAAGAACCGTCACCTGAGGCGGACACAGGTGGTAAAAAGAAACCGAATAAGAAATAGAGTTCTAAAAAACACATAAAAACGGCAGTGGGAAGTTGCATCCACTGCCGTTTTTTTATCAATTAGGCAAATTGTGCGTTAAATAAGGTGTGGTATTGGCCTTTTGCCTTGAGAAGGGTTTCGTGTGTTCCCTGTTCAATGACGTTGCCGTCTTCCATAACCAGTATCCAGTCGGCACTGGTTATGGTGGAAAGTCGATGGGCGATGACGAAGCAGGTTTTGTTTTCCATCAGGGCCAACATAGCGTTTTGAATGAGGTGTTCCGTTCGCGTATCGACGCTCGAAGTGGCCTCATCTAAAATGAGCAGTTTGGCATCGATTAGCATGGCCCGTGCTATGGTTAAAAGCTGTTTTTGTCCGTGCGAAAGGTTGCCGCCGTCTTCTTCTATAACGGTGTCGTAGCCGTTTTTCATTTTAATGATAAACGCGTGAACCCCAGCCGCTTTTGCAGCGCGTACGATATCGGATTGAGTAACTTTCGGGTTGCCGTAGGCGAGGTTTTCATAAACAGTGCCCTTAAACAGCCACGTGTCCTGAAGCACCATGGCGTAGGCCTTTCTAAGCGCTTTTCTCTGGATTTGACGAATGTCGACGCCGTCTAGGCCGATGGTGCCTGCGTCTACTTCATAAAAGCGCATTAGCAGATTGACCAAAGTGGTTTTTCCGGCGCCGGTATGGCCTACGATGGCCACCACTTGACCGGGGGCTATGGAGAGGGAGAGGTCTTTAATCACTTTTTGCCCCGGCGCGTAGCCGAAAGTCACCGATTCAAAATCCACCTTTCCAACCACGTTTTCCAGTGGTAGGGCCCCGGGGGCATCATCTGTTTCCAGCGGTTCGTCAAGGAGTCTGAAGAAACGGTCTGCCGCTGCAAGTGCCGATTGAAGTTCGCTGGAAATGTTGGCAATTTCGTTAATGGGTCCTGAAAATTTTCTAGAGTACAGGACAAAAGAAGAGAGATGGCCGAGTTGCATGGATCCGAACAAATAAAGCATGGCGCCGAAAAGACTCACAAGTGACAACGACAAGTTGTTGATAAAGTTCATAGAAGGTCCGACGGTACTGCTGTAGTATTCGGCTTCGTAATACGCGTTGACGGCATTTTTATTTCTCAGTTCAAAGCGCTCAATCATGGTTTGTTCCTGATGGTAGGCTTTAATGGACTGCTGTGCACTGAGAGTTTCCTCTACAAAGCCGTTCAGTTCCCCAAGCTTAGCAGAACGTTTTTTAAAACGCGGTCTGAGGCGCTTGGCCATAAAGCGCGTGTAGGCAAAAGACACCGGGATGGTGACGGCAAAGACGAGAACCAGTATCGGCTTAATCTTCAGCATCATGATGAGTGCCCCGACGACAGTGACCACACTGGTGGCAATTTGTATGACATCGTTGGATAGCGAAGCGTTGATGGTATCGATGTCGTACGTAAAACGCGAAACGAGGTCTCCCGTCTGATGGCGGTCAAAATAGCGCACAGGAAGACCGCTGATGCGTTCAAAGGCGTCGGCACGCATTTTATAAACGACTTTTTGGCTGATTTGAATCATAAGTACTCTGAGGACATAAGTCAAGAGCGCAGCAGCTACATAAAACGCCAACATGAGGCCGCAATAGAAAAATACCGTTTCAAAATCGACCTTGCCCTTGCCGGCGGCGATGGCATTGATCGCCTCACCGGAGAGGTAGGGGCCTATGAGCAAGAAACTGTTGGCGACGAGTGTCAAAACCATGGCCAGTAAAAGAGACCACTTAAAGGTGTATAGGTAGCGTCCGAGGCGGCGAAGCGTTTGACTTTTGTTGTTTTTCATACGGCACCTCCAAGTTGGATTTCTGCGATTTGTCGGTAGTCGTCACAAGTGGCGAGTAGATGGTCGTGCGTACCGTAGCCGACGGCTTTTCCATCGTCTAAGACGAGGATTTTATCGGCGTTCATAATGGCGCTGACGCGCTGCGCGACAATGATAGCGGTGGTCTGTTCAAAATGACGGTTCAATGCCGTTCTGAGTTTGGCATCGGTTTTGTAATCCAGCGCGCTTGAAGCGTCGTCGAGGATTAGGATTTCCGGTTTGTCAACAAGCGCTCTGGAGATGAGCAGGCGTTGTTTTTGACCGCCGCTGAGATTGGCGCCTTTAACATCCAGCGCGTGGTAGAGACCGTCTGTTAGCGTATCGATGAACTCACCGGCTTGCGCCATTTGTGTCGAAGCGTAAACCGCTCTTTCAGACACCGTTCTACCGAAAGCGATGTTCTCCTTAATGGTGTCGGCAAAGAGGGTATCGTTTTGGAGCACGACGCCAAATTTCGTATGCAGCTCAGCTTTGGGCAGCGTGTCAATACGCGTACCGCCAATGCGCACTTCGCCGGAACTCGGGTCGTAAAAGCGCATAAGCAGTTTAATTACACTGGATTTACCGCTGCCTGTCGGCCCGATAATGCCTAGGGTTTCACCGCGTTTCAGCGTAAATGAAAGGTTGTGAAGGTTTGGAGCGCCCTCCCCATAAGCGAAGGTGACATTGGAAAACTCTATGTGATTTTCCGTCGGTTTGTAATCGGGCGTCCCGACGACGAGGTCGTCTTCAAGCTCAAGAACTGATTGAATTCGATTGAATGAAGCACTGCCTTTAGAGTAGAGGATAAAAATACGGCTCAAGCTGAGCATGGCGTTGAGTATCAGTGTAAAATAAGTTAAAAACGCAATAATGGTGCCCGTTTGTGTCGCACCTGAGTGGACTCGAAACGCACCGACGAGTACGACCAATGTCAAGCCCGAGTTCAATAGGAGGTTCATCACGGGATGGGTGAGCGCCATTGTCATCCCCGCTTTTTTTTCAGCGTCGACGACTTTGGTGTTGACGCCGTCAAAACGCTTTTTTTCGTGCGGGTGTTTTGAAAGTGCTTTAATGACGCGGATGCCGACGATGTTTTCCCTGACGACGCGCACGAGGTCATCTACGTTGTTTTGAAGGGCTTTGTACAGCGGAATCCCCTTTTGAGACAAGTTGAAAACGAGTATCCCAATGAAGGGAAGACTCAAGATAAAGACACTTGCCAGTACCCAGTCCATCGACAGCGTCATAATGAGCCCGCCGATTAACAGGATAGGGGCCCGGACACCTAGACGCTGCATCATACCGACCATGTGGTGGACGTGGTAACTGTCCGAGGTCAATCTGGAAATCAGTGAAGGCAACGAAAGATCGTCGATTTGTCGGCTCGAAAGGTGTGTGATTTTCGTGTACAAATCGTGTCGAATGCGCTCGATGGTCATTCGGGATACGGCGGAAGCCATGCGGTTGGCTGTGATGTTTGAAAGCACGCCGATGGCTGCGCACAAGACCATGGCGCCACCCCAGAGAAAGATTTTCTCAACGGAGTTTTGGGGAATGATAACGTCGATGAGGTGTGCGAGAATCCAAGGGATCATAAGATCGGTCATGGTACCTATAAATTTGATGGTGAGTCCTAGTGACATTCGTGGAAAGTAGGGTTTTAGGTAGTTTTTCAGCGACATGGGAGGCTCCTTTATTCTGTGGGGCGTGCAGGGGCGTGACGTGCTTTTTCTGCAACTTTAGAAAGCAGTTCCGAGAGGACTTGCTGTTCGCTATCGGTTAAGTCACTGACCAAATGCCGATGCCAATCGGCAAGCCGCGACTTGACTAGGGGGTGTATGGCCAAACATTTTTCCGTCGGGTAGACGCACATGTGCCGCCGGTTGTCATGAGACACTTCTCTGTAGACCAGCCCCCGCTTTTCCAGTTGAGCCAGTTGACGGGCAACGTTACTTTTGTTTACATAAACTTTTTTTGCCAAAATGTCTTGGCGAATGCCGGGGGCGGCGCAGATGTGTAAGATATAAGCGTGTTGATGGTCGAGGATTCCGATGTCTTTAAAGACTTCATTTCTGTAAAGGACGCCACAACGCGCCGATTGGTTGATGTATTTCATAATGGGGATCATAGGTCACTCCTTATTGTGTTGCGTGCGCAACGTTTCGATTCTCTAAATATAGTAGCATTTTGCACAAGGGGTGTCAAGAAACGCAAAAAAACTGACCGAAGCCAGTTTTTAAAGGGGCGCCTAGGGATCACGGCATTGTATATGCTGTAAAGTGGCGTTAATGGAAGGTGAAAACTTGATCCAGACGCGTCATTTTAAACAAGTTGAGCAAGTCGCCGGATACGTTTTTAAGAACCATCTTTGAGTGATTTTCATTGCATTTTTTGTAAAGGCCGACGAGGACCCCGAGGCCGGTACTGTCGATAAATTGGCAGGCGGTAAAATCGAGCTCGAAGAGCGTCTGTTCTTGTTTGACGAGAGAGAAGGTCACTTCCCTGAAATCGCCTGCTTCAACGACTGAAAAATGCTTAGGTATATCGATTCTTTTATTTTTCAAAGTCATCACCTCCTATGATGAATCGATCGACAATCTGATTCAACCCAGCGGCAAGTGTGCTGAGCTGGGTACTGCTCGATGCTATGGTTTCCATAAGTGCGGTTTGTTCCTCCACAGCAGAAGCGACGTTTTCTGAGCTCCCTGTGTTTTGATCCGAGAGTGTCGCCACCATTTCTATAAGGGCGAGAATGTGCTCGGAGCTGGAAACCTCATCGTCGGTTACCTCGACGATTTTTTGAACATCTTTTGAAATTTCGTTAACGGCGCCTACTATTTTAATGAAAGAGGCATCGGTGTGTTGGGTTTTTTCGACGCCTGAGGCAACGGCGTCGGTGGCGTCTTTCATGGAGGCGACGGCTTCTTCAATTCGGTTGGTCATCTCCTTGACCACATTTGTGATGCCGCCTGCTTCGCTGCTGGTCTGTTCAGCTAAGATGCGCACTTCTTCGGCGACGACGGCAAACCCCCTGCCGTGTTCACCAGCTCTCGCTGCTTCAATAGAGGCGTTGAGCGCCAGCATATTGGTCTGATCGGCGATGGCATTGATGGTGCTGCTGATGCCGGTTATTTGCGTAGAGAGGGCGTTGAGCGCCGATAAGTGTTTGTTGGTTTCGCTGGAGACGGCCTGTATGGACTCGATGGCCTTTATGGTGATGTCCACACTGTTGCGACCGTCATGTGCCTTGGCCAAAGCTTCTTTGACATTCTCATCAGTTTTAACCGCTCGCGCTTTGGCCAGTTGTATCAAACTGCTCAAGTGAAGCAGTGTTTCAGAGGTTTCTACGACGCGATCATTTTGGGTTTTTGAGTTGTCGGACACGTCCATAATGGCACCTGCGATTTCTTCTGAGGCAGAGGAAATGTCGTTGGCGGAGTGGGCGATGTCATCGGTCCCTTGAGAAACTTCAACAGAAGCGGTTTTGACTTTGCTGACAATATCAAACTGTTCGTCAATCATCGCGTTAAAGGCGTGCCCGATGGTTTCGATCTCGTCGCCTGTTGTAAAGGTGGCTTTCACCGTTAAGTTGCCTTTGCCCGCTTCAGCCATTAGAGCAGCCAGGTTTTTTAGCGGTGTGGTGATACTTCTGCTTGTAAAAGCGTATGAGATCCCGAGTGCGGCGACAACGGCAATTAGAATAAACACGATGAGAAATGACCTTATGGTGTAAACCGGTGATAAAAAATCGTCGTAGTTGGCGGTTATAGCAAGCCCCATATCGGCGACGGGGGCGTATTGGACGTATTTGTCCACACCGTCGTAAACGTAGTCCACAGCACCGGAGGTGCCGGCGTTAATGTCGGCGACCATTTGGTCCAGCGCCGGAATACCGAGATCTCCCATAGTCAGTGTGAAGTCGTTTTCAGCGTCTTTGTGACTGAGTATTAAGCCGTCTTTATCAAATAGATACGCATACCCGCCGTCGAAAACTTGAATGCTCCGGACGTGGTTGGCGATGTTGGAAAATTTAACTGTGGTGACGATGGTACCGATGACGCGGTTGTTGCTTGTTAACGGCGAGGCGATGGCGACGACGGACTCGCCAGTGGTTTTTGAACGCAACACGGCACTTTGGGCGGTTTCTCCGCTTAAGGCGCGCTGAACATAGGCGCGGTCGCTCAAGTCGATAGCCGGTTGAAGGCTATCGCTGGAAATGACGGCTTTGCCGCTGACGTTGGTGAGAATAATAGATTCTATCGAAACGTCGTTATTGCTTTGGGTCGAAACGAGGGTCTCGTAAGCCGACCGATTTTTCATCACATTGCCGTTTGCCACGTCGATGAGTTCGGAGTTGTCACTGAGGATGCCGGCGACAAGTGAGGCTTTTTCCATCTCATTTTCCATCAAACGGGTTGTCAGTGCGAGGAGTCTGTCGAGATTATCGGAGACGCTATCGGTGGTTGCACTTTTAAAACGCAGCATGGAGAGCGACCCTAGGAGAATGAGCGGTAAGACGATAACGACGCTCATAATCAACATGATTTTTGACTTTAAAGATTTCATTCCAGTGCCTCCTTATGCAGTATTTTAACTGTTACAGAGCAAAAGTCGTGGTACAATTCTTCTGAGAACTGTGAAACGAGAAAGAGGCCTCTACCGCTTTCGTTGAGTAAGAGACTTTCATCATCTGGGTAGTTGATTTTAATCGATTTGGGCACGATACACATATCCTGAACGGAAATGTAATAGGCCGCCGCATCTACGGATACGGTTATGAAAATCGGAAGTGTTGCATCGCCATCGTTGCCGTGCTTATAGGCATTGGACACGAGTTCGGTCATGGCGAGTCGAACGGCAAAGTGTTCCGTCAGATTCAAATCCCCAAGGATGCGGTTGATTTCAAAATCGAAATCGTGCAGGCCCTCAATTAAGTAATGGTTCACAGCACCTTGGTAGTGCATGTCGATCCCTATCCAAAATAATTGGGGAATGGGACGAGAGGAAATGCCTTGTGCCAGTGCGTAAAGATTCTCGTTATACGCTTCAGTAACACAGGTGTTTTTCAGAGCTTCTTCCGAACCGAGTAACAGGTAACGGTACTTGGACTTTTGAAAGCGTTCTATAGAAACAGCGCTGTCGTTTTTATCGCCGAGGGCCCCATTTAACACGCGGACATCGACGGTACAGTTGGCGTCGTCGAACAATAAAAAAGCTTTTGTAGAAAAATTAGCTACATAAAACTGATCGCCGGACGTCTCCCAGTAGACGATGCCGCCACGACATTTATAGGTGCCGAAGTGGGCGTGAAATTTTTCCTTAAACCAAGTGAGTTTTTCGGTTATATTACCGGACTTCTCTACCATTTCGTCAAAGAGAATAGCGATGCCCGACACTGCCAGCGAGAAGACCGTAGCGGATTTATCAAGGGTTCCGTAGAAAAGGTACCGGTCTCCTTTGGAGGTCGATGTGGTAAAGTAAAAGGCATCGTTGTTTTGGGTACAGGGTTTGTAGTTGGTGTGCAACATCATACCGTTTATATGAGGTAAGTTGCGTTTTAAAAGCCACTGTTTCATCAATCGACTTTGGGAAAATGCATGGCGCTTTTCAGAGACGTCTAAAGCCTTTGTGAGAACGGCACCACGCCCTTCAATCTCCAGATAATACGACCGGAGTTCAAAGGTTGTTTTATGCGTTGAACTCAGTTTTATGCTGTAGAGATGTGGTGGAAGGCTTTTTCGAGTCGTTGATATGGTTTGCAGTCGCTCTGCCGCCGTATCGTGCTGATATCCAAAGAGTTCTTTCATCGATTTGCTATGTATGTTGGGTGCGTAGCGTTTGGCAGCGTCATTTGCAACAATTATCCGGTGATTTCGAGAGATGACGATAGGGGTCTGGAACAAGTTGATGATTTTTAGGATGGTTTCGAGTTCATTCAAAGAGGCACCTCCTTTCGGTAAAACAGCCCGTGATGTATAGATACCCATATTTCTATGAATCTTTCAAAAAAAACACAAGGTGTTTTATTGGAGGATACAATTAATGCGAATAAAATGTCCGGGAAAACCCCATTAAATACACCAATGGACGCCATTCTTTTGACAACGATAAAACACCGGCAGAGGCCGGTGTTTTTAAGTGGTGAAGACTGCTGGCATGCGTCAACCCTATTTTTCAAAATCGTGGGCAACGCGTCCGTCTTTTATTTCGATAATGCGGTCGGTTTTTTCAGCGATGCGCCTGTCGTGTGTGATGATTAAGAATGTGGTATCGTAACGGGTGTTGATATCGCGCAACAGCTGGTACACTGTTTCACTGCTGTCGGAGTCCAGATTGCCCGTGGGCTCGTCTGCGAGAATGAGTTTTGGGCGATTGATAAGTGCCCGAGCAATAGCGGTGCGTTGCTGCTGGCCGCCGGACATCTTTGAGGCGAGGCTGTTCCGAACCTGACTCAGCCCTACCAAATCCAGAAGTTCAACCGCTCTTTCTTCAATAGAATGATCGATTTTTCCACATTTGATGTAGTGGGGCATCAAGACATTTTCAAGTGCTGTAAATTCCGGCAGCAAATAGTGGAACTGAAAAATGAAACCGATGGTTTCATTGCGCAGTTTGCTGAGCGCATTTGACGACAGCGTCGACGTGCGTTGTCCGTCGATAATAACATCGCCTGAAGTCGGCCGATCTAACGTGCCAATAAGGTTGAGCAGAGTACTTTTACCACTGCCGGACTGCCCGATAATGCTGTTAAACGACTGCGCTTTCAACGACAAGTTCACATCAAAGAGCACTTGTGTTTTAACCGCATCGCCATAGACTTTGTCGATGTTGTGTAATTGAACGATATCATGCATTGCGAATCACCTCGATTGGCGTTAATTTTTTTGAGTTTCTAGCGGGTAAAACCGCTGCAAGTGTACTGGCAACGACGGCGAGCAATCCTGAAAATCCGATAAATGCCGGGTTGATATAAATAGGGACAACTGGTGTGCCGTCGGGTTTTAAAGCAAAAGTTTGGAAGATGTAGAGGAGACCGATGCCAATGACGATGCCGATAATACCGCCGATAACACCGAGGATTAACCCCTCGAACAGGAAAACGAACCCTGCGTTGCGATCGGAAATGCCCATGGCTTTGAGAATCCCCAGCTGTTTGGATTTTTGAAGGACAGTCACCGCGAGAACGCTGGCGATGCCTAGGACCACCGATAGGATGACAAATATCTGAATCATCAAACTGGACGTATTTTGACCGGTGAGACCGCTGAGCAATTGAGCGTTTTGCAGTTGCCAGTTGTCCACTGTTAGGCGCTCGCTGTCTATGACACTAGAAAGACTCTGCGTTAGCGCCTCCACCTCGAAGGGTTCCTCCACCTGAAGCTCAATGGCGCTGGCAGTGGCGTCGGGTTGCTCGAAGAGCGCGTGACCGTTTTCAAGTGAACCGACAACCCATTGTGTGTTGACGGCATCGACTTTGAAATCGAAAAGTCCACTGACAGTAACTTCATGAGTTTTGCCGGAAGGGCTTTGAAGGGTTACGGCGTCCCCGACTTCGAGGTCGTTTTTTTCTGCGAGTTGAGTGCCGACTAAAACCGCGTTCACACCGGGCATTTCACCGGCGACGAGCGCCTCGCTAAATTTATAGATGCCCTCTGCGCGACTGAGGTCAAAGCCCCGATAGAGCATTTGATAATAGGTGTCGTCCGGACGCTTTAAGAAGGCGCCTCGGGTCAGCGTCGGCGTGAGGCCGGTGAGAGGGGGGATGTTTTGATTGACTGTTTCCAAGAGTTCTGGGTAGTTCTCAAGATAGTCGGTTTCATCAGACGGTTTGACGACCATGTGAGCAGAACGCCCGATGGTGGCGTCGACCAGACTGATTTGAAGCCCTTCGATTAAGGAGCCGATAAAGATTTGTACCGCAATACCGATGCCGATACCAAGCGCGATTAGTGCGGTTTGAGCTTTATTGGAGGTTAAAAAGCGCTTGGCGATGTTAAAGGATAATCTCATAAAGCGCCTCCTCGAGTTCGGTGTAGTTAGATGCGTAGCCATCGGCTTGAATCTGAGAGCGCGCCGACGCAATGGCGGTTATGGCGTAGCCCCCGACGACAACTGCCGGTGCACAGGCAGCCGATTTAATGGCGTCGATGAGTACTTGCAGATGGGTGAGATGGTAGTAGTTGGAGATGCTGATACAGACCAGCGCAGGTGTCAATTCAGCTACTGCTTTGAGTGCCTCGGCCTGCGGGGTGTTGGCGCCTATATAGTAGGTATCGATGCCCAACAGCGTCAAGTAGTCGGCGGTCATGCGTGCGCCGATTTCGTGATATTCTTCTTCTTGACATAAGACCAGAGCCGTTGCACGCTTTGTTGCCGGCGCCTTTTCAAGTACGTAGGGCGCGCACAGTTCGATACACGTTCGAACGATGTTGCTCTGGACGTGCTCTTTCCAAATCGGTGTTTCCTCTGTGCGGATGGCTTTTAAACTATTGGCCAGTGTCTCTTCATAGAGGCTTTTGATGTCGAAGGCGACATCAGACAGTTGAGACTGAACCAGTGCGACGCAGGCTTTTCTGTCGTTTGCCTGTAAGGCCTTTGTAAAGGCCGCTTCAAATGTTGCCATGATTCCTCCTTGTTCAAGTGCTAAGATTGTTTTCAATTTATACCCGATTGAAGAAAAAATATGCGTAAAAAACCCCGCTGACTCTAAGGGATAGAGTTGCGGGGTTGGAGGCGGACTTAGAGAAAACGAGGCTCGTGTCGAGAGCGTTTGACGCCTCAATGATGCAGAGTAGATGAGCCGTTTTTTTAATTGTGAACGATACAGGACACTAGAATGGCTGCAATTTTAAAAGCAGTGTATCGAGAGCTGCCGTGAGCGAACCGTCTTTAATGGCTTCAACAGAGGAAGCGGCCCAAGCCGGAAAGACCGGTCTGTTATAAGCGGTAATGAGGCCGATGAGGTCTGCGGTCAAATGGGTTAAGTGCGCTTCAAGGGCATCTACAGGGCCGTAGTTTTTGAGGAAGATCGGTTTGCTGTCCTCAGGCAAACTGCTGCAAACATTGCTGATGTCACTGTAGGCACTGCCTGCCCCCATCATGTTGTAGTCGAACATAAAAGCGTCGCTCCCGTCTTTTGCTACGACGAGGTTTGTCCAGAAGAAATCGTTGTAAGTCAATGTCAGCGCTTGATTGTCAAGGAGCGACTCAATGTGATGAAAATTGTAAAAAAGTTTTGGCCAGAAGTCCATGGCCTGTGTTTGTGTTAAGTGCATGACTTTCTCAAGTGCTTCCAAGGTCAAACAGTCGGTTTCTTTGTAGTCACCGTCTAGGTCCAGTGTGCGGCCACTCTTGTGGAGGGCGCTGTACCAACGGGCGAGAGGCCTTAGAACCTCCGGTTCGTAAAGATCGTTTGGGGTTCCCAAACGCAAGGTGGGGTGTCCGTCAAGGTCTTCCATTAAAAGTGAGACATCTGTGGCGTCGTGAATTTTTAGTGTCCGTACCCCCAACTGACTCAAGCGTTTGTAGTGGCTAATTTCACGGGTGAAATCGCCCCTTGTAAAGAGTTTTAAGACCATGGATTCCCCTTTGTAGGCAATCCGATAGAGCTCAACGCCGTCTTTGGCGTGGATTTGCGCGCAATAGGACGGCAAAATAGCGTATTTTTGAAGTTCGCGTAGACAATTGTGATGCATGAAGACCTCTCGATTTTATAGAATAATGTGTTTATTGTAACATGTTTTTATTAAAATTCAATTAAGGGTGTTGTGTTTTTGAATGTATTGGATGGCTGCGTCTTTTTCAAGTGGTTTTGCATACAAATACCCCTGTATCGTCTGGCAACCGTTGTCGAGTAAAAAGTCCTTTTGCGCCTCGCTTTCCACACCTTCGGCAATTAAATCGACTTTCAGTTCAGCAGCCAGATGGATAATGAGGCTGGCGATGCTCCCCGTGTCTTTCTCGGGGTAATCTTTAATAAATGTCCGATCGAGCTTGATGACATCAAATGGGATGCGCTTGAGATAACTGAGGGAGGAGTAGCCCATTCCGAAGTCGTCCAGTGCAATTTTAAAGCCTTTTTCCTTGAGGTAGTGAATGACTTCTACGGCTTCCGGAACGGCTGTTACAAGGAGACTTTCTGTCACTTCAAAAGTGATACAATCTGGGGCAACCGGATACTTCTCTAGCAGCTGGCCTAGGGTTTTGACCAATAAATTGAATTTCAGTTGCTCCACAGACAAGTTGATGGAGACGTCTATGGACGCGTCGATTTGGGAGAGTTCATAAGCGGTTTTAAACGCTTCTTCCAGGACAAAGGCGCCAATGGGAACAATCCATCTCGACTGTTCGGCGATGGGGATAAACGTCGACGGGTTAACGGCGTTACCTTCTAGAGACCATCTGAGCAACGCTTCGACACCTGTAACTTTTCCCGTGGTTACATCGACCTGCGGTTGGTACACGAGAGACAATTCTTCGCGTTCCAGAGCAAAACGAATATTTTTAAGCAACACGTATTCATTTTCGTGAAGGGTGTTGTGCGCTTGTATAAACTTTTGGATTTGGTTTTTCCCGGCGCTCTTTATTTGAATCAGTGCCGTGTTGGCGTTTTTAATCAGCTGTGCAAACGTGTTGCCGCTTTCAGGATATAGGGCGTAACCGACGCTAAAAGTAACGTAGATGCTTTCGCCATCTATGGTGTAGGGCTCTGAGAGCACGTGCTTTAACTGTTTTAAATACAATTCGGCATCTTTAGGCGAATCGATGTGACAGAACAGCGCAAACTCGTCGCCTTCTATACGGCCAATGACCCCGCGGTTTTTGGCAAAACTTTTAAAGCGTGTAGCGACCTGCATAATGACGCGGTTACACGCCTCCGTTCCGAGGACGCTGTTGAGCACTCGGAAATTGTCGAGGTTGAGTAGCACACAGACGTACTGCATCTCTTGCACCGTCTCCAGTAGCTTTTCAGCGCTGTCGTAGAAGAGTTCTCGATTGGGGAGCTGTGTCATACTATCGTAGTATTTGATGTAGTTGAGTTTCTTTTCCTTGAGTTTTGATTGAGTTAAATCCTTTACAATGCCCAAGTAGTAGACATTGGGCTCGAGAAGTTTTGTAATGTAAAACTGAAGCGGATACGGCGTTCCATCTGCACGCAACTGTTCGGACTCACCTTGTATCATTTTAGAGGCTTCCAAACGCTCTTTTTGGAATTTGGTTAAATAGACGCCGTTATCGTCGAGAATATCTTGGTTCAGTGTGACATCGAAACCGGTAATTTCGATATAGGTCTTGTTGACATAAATCAACTGGAAGTTCATGTTGGTAATAAAAAAGCCGCTGTCACTGCGTTCGAGTGTTTTGGTCAAAAGCTCCAGTTGCGTTTCCGTATCCTTTCGAAGATGTCGCTCGGCAAGTGCGCGCTCATGTGAAGCAATGAGGTTTTGGTTCATATTGACGAGTGCCTGCGCTAAGACGCCGATTTCATCGGCGCGACTGGCTAGGGATTCAGGTAGCGTCATGGGCGACAGGTAGTTGCTGTTGAGATTGATAATCCCCGTAATTTGTGTCAAGGGTCTGCTGATGGTATCCGAAAGTTTTAGCGCTACGAGGACGATTAGGGAAAATGTGACGATGAGTATGATAATGACCAAGAGAACGTAGTTGCGCAGCGGCTTAAAGATTTCGTCTCGGTCGACCTGAATCCCAATTGACCAACCGTTGTCCAGAGGCGCTTCTAATGTAAACACATCGTCAGGGGTATCGCTGAAGACTTCCGGCGTGTACAGTATTTCACCCGTTGCATCGCGCAAGTAGGCGAAGCCGTTGTTGCCAATTTGATAAGAATCAATGGTCTTTTTCAGCATATCGTAAGAGATGTCGGTGCCGACGACGGCGATGAGTTCGTCTTTGTAGTAGAGTGCTTTTGTGATAGAGACGAAGCGCATGGTCTTGCCGTTGTCCATGGTCCAGTCGTAAGGGCGGGTCCAGTAGAGCTGACGACTTTCTACAGCGCCAAACCACCAGCTCTTGTCGTCTACAGGGGTAGGTCCGCTCGTGTAATAGTCTGCGGGTAGCGGCTTTTGGCGCTTGACAATACTGTCGCCTGTTTCATCTGCAAAAAAGACGTCGTGAGGGCTTCCTGTAAGTGCGTGGTTGAAGAATATGTAGGCCGTCATGCTCTGGTAGTGGTTTTGCGCTTCGCGTTTTACAACGGGAGTGAGAGCCCGCACAATCTCTTCGAGGTAAGCGTCGTCGTCAACGGCGTCAAAATCCACAAGTTGTGTGACCTCGTTTTCGAGGACGCGAACCACTTTCTTCGCTTCAAATAAGTTGCTGTCAAATCGGTACTTAATGCCCAAAAGCGTCTGTTCCATTTTTTCCGTGGTTTCGTTTTCCAGTGCGCTGTGACCGATGTGTAACATGACTGCCCCGAATACGATAATCATAATTAGGGCGATTGGAACCAAGAAGAAGACTATTTTAGATTTTATGTGTTTGAGTGTGAACCGTTTCATTTTGAATGCCCCCATAGTAAAGAATCTTGTATTAGTTGTTACCCGAAACCTCCTGAAAAATGCGAAAATTTCTTAATGATTTCTAAATGTTAAAAAATGTTTCGCAAAAGTTAAAAACGGATATGAATGATAAAAATAATGATTTAGGAGAAGACGGAGGGGTGAACATATGAGAACAATAGCGTCGCGCTTTATAGCGGCAATGGTTTTGGTGGCACTTGTGGTCATTGGCATTATGGGGGGCGTCAGTTACATCAGTGTGCGCAAGATGTTGTTGAGTCAGGCAGAAGACAATCTGAAAAACATCGTCAATGAAAATGCCGGGGAGATAGAAACTTCAATTACAGAAATGCGCGTGATTGCCGATCAACTGGAAAACCTCGTAGTGACCAATATAGACTTGAGAAATGTTCGAAACAACCCAAGTGCAATGGGCGTTTTTAAAGATGAGATCGAAGAGACCTTTTCGGGGGCTTTGACGACATTTGACGCACAGAGCGGTTGGTTTATTTTTGACGATGGCACGCTAACGACGCCGGGGATTTTGTCGTTTACCAGACGTTCTAAAGGCGATTACAACCGGGAAGCCGATTACAATGTAAGAGCCGACGGCTATGCGGAAGACGCTTGGTATAAGGGCGCTGTCGAAAACGGCTACAACTGGTCCTCCCCTTACTATTGGGAACCTTGGGATGCCAACATCATTTCCTACAGCCAAGGGGTAACCATTGGCGGAGAAGTGATTGGCGTCGTGGGGACGGACTTCTTTTACGACGCACTGGGGAAACGGCTCAGTGAGATAAGCGTCTACAAGACGGGCTATGTGACACTTATGTCGGAAGGGTTCGATTTTATTTACCACCCGACGGCACAGGGGGAGAATTTGAAGACCCTCGACGAGGGGGCGTTAAGCTCATTGGCCGACCGGATTCAAGGTGGTGAAGCTCTCGGCGTATTGACTTACGAGATGGGGGGCGAAGATAAACTCGTCGCCTATAAACGACTTAGCAACGGGTGGTATATTACGGCCAATCCCAAAATGCGCGAAATCTATGCAGACCTCAATCGGCTGACCGCAATCTATTTGTTAATTGGCGTCATAGGCATCGCCATCGCCGTAGGGATTGCCGTCTTTATGGGGAGACAACTTGGTCGCTCCGTTACGCATTTCAAGCAAGCGTTTGAAAAGGGGGCAGGCGGTGACTTGACCGTTCGCGTTGAAATGGAATCCAAAGACGAGTTCGGCGTTATGAGTGAAGAACTCAACGGGTTCATTGGACGCATTCACCAAGTGATTGAAGACATTAACGGCGTCTTGGTTGCGGCGACAAACAACAACAACGCTGTGTACAAGAGCGTCGACACGATTATTAGAGGTAAAGACAGTATCCACGCAAGTGAAGTGGCACATCCGGTGGATACTGGGATGATTAAGATGAGTGACAACTTAACCCGCGTTTTAGACAATGTCAAAAATCAAGCGGCGGGAACAGAAGAGTCGCTTGCCGGGCTACAGGAGATTTTGGCGAGCAGTAAGGAATCTTACGACAAGACGAAAGAAACGCTTGCATATTCTGAAGAAACTTCTGAACACGCCAGTGAGAGCGGTCGCGACGTGGATCTTATGAATCAAAATATGGTGAACATCAATGAACACGTCGCCGAAGCAAATGTTCAAGTTAAAAAGTTAACCGAGTTGTCACAGGATATCGGCGGCATTTTATTGACAATTAACGAAATTTCTGAGAAGACCAATCTTTTGGCCTTGAACGCGGCGATTGAAGCCGCACGTGCAGGTGAGGCCGGCAGGGGGTTTGCAGTTGTCGCCGAGGAAATCCGAAAGCTGGCTGAGCAAACCAGTGCGGAAACAGACAAAATCACGTCTATTGTCGAAAATATTCAAAATGAAGTGCGCGTGGTAGAAGGTGCCAATCATCAAGTGACAGAGAGCGTCGCTATAGGCATCGCAACTTCAGAAAAAGTGAAAAACAGCATCTTTACCATTCTCGATCAGATTAAAAACACACTCACTCATGTGAAGGGACTTGAAAGCGCCTCGCATGAACAGATGATTGCCTCTGAAGAGATTACCAGAGCTGTAAGCGATATTGCTGAAAACGCTATTGATATAGAGTCCTTGGTATTTGAGAGTACAGAATCTTTTGATACAATTGTCAACGCGCTTTCCAGCAGTCAGGAGACAGTTGAAGAACTCAATGCGCAGGTTCAAAAAATAACAGAGGAAATCAAGTTCTTTAAATTATAATCATAGGAGCGGTTGATATGCAGAGCAGAAAGTATCAATTTAAGTGGGAACTGATTGGCGACGTCGAGATGGGGCGTCCCAATCTCGGCCATATGGCCAGTGTGGAAATGTTGCGTCTCTTTCAGTTTACATTAAAGGATGTGATGGAAAAGAGCTTTGGAACTGAAAAGGTAGAAGCGCTTTTTACAGAGGCCGGTTATCTAGCAGGTAAGGCGTTTTACGAACACTATTTTCAAGGTATGACGTCTACAGAAACCTTTTTTGACCGCTGTCGACGGCTATTAATCGATCTCGGCATCGGGTACATGAATCTCGAATCACAATCGGAAGATGCTGAAGAACTGTTAATCAGCATTGATGAAGACCTCGAGTGCTCGGGCTTGCCGGTGATGGATTACGAGATGTGTCAGTACACAGAAGGGGTTTTGTCGGGGGTCTTTGAAGCCTATAAAGGCGTACCGCACCACGTCGAGGAAATCGATTGCTGGTGCACGGGCGATCGGACCTGTCGATTTAAAATTACAAAAGTTACAGACGTGTAAGTGACGAGGAGGCCTCTGAAGCCTCCTCGTTTTTACATTTAACCGCGAAAAAAGAACTTTAGAAAACCAATAGCCACTAGAATGACGCCTATAAGACGGTGGAAGACGAGATAGGCTTCACTGGGTTCGCTGTCAGCGAACTTCCAACCGATTTCTAAAAACCACATCGCCTTTGGCGCAAGTAGAAAAAGAAAACCGAAGAGCAGCAAGAAAAAAGTCATATCAACCTCTCATTTCTGTAAATTAAGTCTGTTTAAAATTAACAAAGAAGTGAAAAAAGATGATGAAGATAAATGGTTAAATCCCTTATATTGTATATAAATATTAAATGAAAGTCAAAAGATTCTCTTATTTAGGGAAAAAAACTGATGATTTTGCTATTTTCTATAGAACTAAATGAACAAAAGTATTTATAAAGAACAAAAGATTGCTAAATAATTATCAAAGTATTACACTACCTTCAGACGATATAGATTCATCCAATACGAGGAGGAGAAATTAATGAAAAAACACCTTTGTCTATTAATGACAATGATGCTTGTCGTGGGGCTTTTTGCCGGTTGCGGTGCAAAAGAAGACGAAGCTTCAAAAGCTATTTATACAGCGGGTACTTACGAAGGTAAGGGACAAGGCCATTCAGGTACAATGGTGGTCAATGTAACCGTTACTGAGACAGAAATTGAGTCAATTGAAATCGTTGAATTTAGTGATTCAGAATTTGCAGTTGACCCAGCTGACCAGTTGGTTAAAAAAATTATTGAAGCCAACAGCGGCGACGTCGATGGTGTAGCCGGTGCTTCTCAAACATCAAAAGGTATCTTAGAAGCGGTTAACGACGCGCTTTCAAAGGCGCTTATCGACGGTGCGGCATCAACAGAAACACCAGTAGACGAACCGTCAGAAGAACCGGGAGAGACAACGCTTGAAGATATAGACACAGACGTTGTGGTTATCGGTGCAGGTGGTGCCGGTTTAACCGCTGCTATTGAAGCGAAAAATGGTGGCGCAGAAGTTGTCGTTATCGAAAAAATGCCATTAATTGGTGGTAATACAAAGTATGCAACAGGCGGTCTTAACGCTGCTGAGACAGCTGTTCAGAAAGAAAAAGGCATTGAAGATTCTATTGACCTATTCATCAGCGATACGATGAAAGGTGGCGGAGACCTCAACAACCCTGAACTCGTTGACGTTTTAGCCAACAACTCAGCTGAAACAGTTGAATGGCTCGTTTCTATCGGCGCAGACCTTTCTGATGTCGGTCGAATGGGTGGTGCAAGTGCAGACAGAACGCACAGACCGACAGGCGGTGCTGCAGTGGGTAACCACTTAGTTGAAGTGTTAAACGCAAAAGCATCTGAAATGGGCATTGAAGTTCTTTTAGGTCATGAAGCCATCGAATTAATCGGCGATGAAAGCGCTGTAACCGGCGTTAAAGTTAAAACAGAAGCCGGTGAGTTCACAATAAATGCAAAAGCGGTAATCGTTGCAACAGGCGGATTTGGCGCTGATAACGACAGAGTAGCTTCTTTCAAAGAAGACTTAAAAGGCTATGGAACAACCAACCATCCCGGCGCGACAGGTGATGTCGTCGACTTTGCTAAGAATTTAAACGTCTCTTATGTAGACATGGAGCAAATTCAAACGCATCCAACCGTAATGCCGTCTAACAACTACATGATTACCGAAGCGGTAAGAGGTAACGGGGCGATTCTCGTCAACAGAGAAGGTCAACGTTTTGTCAACGAACTGGAGACGCGTGCAAATGTTTCTAATGCAGAGCTCGCACAAACGGGTGCCAGCGCATTCTTAGTGTTCGACCAATCGGTAAGAGAAAGTCTAAAAGCTATTGAAAAATACCACAGCAAAGGGTTCCTTTTAGAAGCAGAGACGCCAGAAGCTTTAGCTGAGCTCATCTCTGTTGACCCAGCGGCTTTAAAAGCGACAATCGACACGTACAACGGTTACGTTGAAGCCGGTGAAGACGCAGACTTTGCAAGACAAGATCTCAAGACGACATTAGCAGTTGGCCCTTACTATGCTGTAGAAGTGGCACCGGCTGTTCACCATACAATGGGTGGTCTTGAAATTACAACAGACGCTGAAGTACTAAACGCATCTGGTGAGGTCATCAAAGGCCTTTATGCTGCCGGTGAAGTAACAGGTGGCATTCACGGCAACAACCGTCTCGGCGGTAACGCACTTTCAGACATTACAACTTTTGGCCGCATCGCCGGTACTAAAGCTGCAGAAGCGGCAAAATAAAAAAAGTGTTTATCATAATCTGATTTCTTCATAATAACACCCAGGGAAAGAGAAGTTGTAATGACTTCTCTTTTTCATCTGTGTTAAAATAGAAAAAAGAAGGTTCTAAAGCCGTTTGCCCACTAGTGAGTAAGCGGCGAGAAAAAATTGTGGAGGCGCGACCATGCGCATGCAAACAAAGATTGCGGTAACGCTCGTCGGCATGATTTCGGCAATTACCCTTGTTCTATCCGTTTTGATGTACACCCAGTGGTTTGATTCCATACAGAAGCAAGTGGCACTGGATGCCAAAGACCAAGCGGTGATTATTGCCGAGCAACAAATTATTAAGGATGCAATGGCGGAAGAGAACGGCTACCTCACGGTAAACAAAGCTGTTGAAGCCATTCAACTGAAAACAGGCATTCAGTACCTGTACATCGTCAGCCGAGACGGGCGCTATTACGCGCATCCCATACCTGAAAAACTGAATACGTCCTATAGAGACGGCGACACAAAGAAAAACCCCCTAGTGGAAGAAGGGGGTTATTACGATACTTTAGAAGGCGATGCCATGGTGGAAGCCTATATGCCGATATACACCGACGGCGTCAAGAGCGGTGTGGTGATTATCGGCATCTACAACGGTCGAATTCTTCAGACCATTCGCGGACACGCGTTTAGGCTTCTGTTTGTATCGGTGACTGTACTTATTTTAGGCATTGCTATGGCATATGTGCTGTCAAAGAATATTAAAAAGGCTATGTATGGTCTCGAACCGCAAGCCATTGCATTGCTCCTCAACCAACAGGAGACCATCCTCGAACAGATTGGGGAAGGCCTTCTCGCCACCGATCAAAACAGCAAGGTGGTCATGGTGAACGAAAACGCTAAAAAGTTGTTGCGTCTCCAGCGTTTAGCACTGGGAGATTTAATGCGGCACATGCCCTTTTACAAGCATTTTGAACTGAGGTACTACAGGGAGAAAATGCCGGAAATCAAGGGGGAATGGCGCATGGAAGGCGGTAAGATTTTATCCATTCACATGATTGGTCTCAGTGCACTGAGCAATCAATCGGGCTTTCTCTTTAAAATTGAAGACATGAGTCTCGTCAGGGCCCGTGCGGAAGAACTGACCAATATGAAACAGTTGACCCAAGCTTTGAGAGCTCAAAATCACGAGTTTATGAACAAGCTCCACACCGTTTCCGGACTGATACAGCTGGAGGCGTACGACGATGCGCTGGGGTACATCGAGTCGATTACCAAATCCCGAAAGGAGATGGTTGAATCGTTAAACAAGCGCATCAAAGTCTCAGTGCTCTCAGGGCTGATACTGGCGAAGTATTCCAAAGCTTTAGAGCGGCATATCGAGGTGGTATTAGATGAAGACGCTGTGGTAACAGAACTCCCGGCACAAGTAGACGAGGCGGATGTCACCAGCGTACTGGGCAATCTCATCGACAACGCCATCGAGGCGATGCAAGGGGAAAGTGGCAAAATCGTTTTGGATTTTTACCACGACGAGGTGGCTTTTTATATGAGTGTTTCCGATACGGGGCCGGGGATGCCAGAAGCGGTTATGGCCCATTGCTTTGAAAAGGGTCTGAGTACTAAAGGTCAGGATCGCGGGTACGGGTTGTTTATTGTGAAGGAAATTGTCGACGTCTGCGGCGGCGACATTGAAATGCGAAACGAAGAGGGGCTCGTCGTGCAAGTTAAATTGCCGATGCGTTAGAAAGGGGGCAACATGAGAGTTTTAATTGTCGAAGACGACCCGATGGTGCGCAGTATCAACGCCGGATTTTTGCGGAAAGTCGATCCCCATTTTGATATTCGGGAAGCGGCGACAATCGACCAGGCAAAAGGGTGTATTGAAAAAAATAAAATCGACTTGGTTCTATTGGACGTCTACCTCGGTGAGGAAAGTGGCCCGGACCTTTTGAAATGGATTAGAGGCGAGGGCCTCGACATGGACGTGGTTTTGATTACGGCGGACAACAGTGCGCAAACGGTGGAGACCGTGTTTAGACTCGGGGCAGTGGATTACTTAATCAAACCGTTTAATTACGACCGCTTTAAAGAGGCGATTGTCAATGCGTTGAGCCGTCGGCAAATTAAAGAGGATCATTACGTCAGTCAAGCGCAGTTGGACGACATCATCCGCGCCGGCGTCAAGCGGGAGGTGCGGTTTGAAAAAGGGGTCAATCAGAGTACCTATGAGCGCGTTCGAACGGCAATAGCGGCTTCAGATGAACCGCTTACGGCACAAGAAATCAGCGCGCGCACAGACCTTGCTCGGGTGACGGTTAGACGGTACCTTGAGCACATGTTGGAGGAGGGCTTGGTCACGGAGACTTTTCAATACGGCAAAGTCGGGAGACCTCAGAAAGCGTACTGTTGGATAAAGGAGAAGGCGAGAGATGTCAAAAAATAGTTTGAAGTGGCGTCTGGGACTATTGGCAATCGTCGTGGGCTTCCTCTTTGCGGCATTTTGGCTCTACGAGCCCGATGATTCGGCGGAAGTCGTGGTTATCGGCGCAGGGGCCAGCGGTATGAGTGCCGCACTGGAAGCCAGTCAAATGGGGCGCGAAGTCGTTTTGCTCGAAAAAATGCCCTACGTCGGCGGCAATACGTTTCGCGCGACGGGCGGTATGAACGGCGCTGAAACGGAAGCACAGGCGGCACAGGGCATCGAGGATTCTATCGAGGCCTTTATAGAAGAGACCTTGGCGTCGGGGCACGAGGAAAACAACCGCGTGCTCGTGAACCTACTGGCCTACGAGAGTGCCGAAGCGATTCAGTGGCTTGCATCAAAGGGGGCTGATCTCAGTGATGTGGGGCTTTTGGCGGGACACGGGGCGTCGAGAACGCACCGACCCTCCGGTGGCAAGCCCGTTGGGGCTGAAATTGTGAGGACTCTCAGAGAAGAAATAGAAAAAAGTCCTGTAGACTTGCGCGTTGAGCATAAAGCGGTTAAAATATTAACGAACTCTAGTGGCGCAGTCGTCGGTGTCGATGTCGTCGATAAGTCCGGTAAACAGTACACCATCGATTGTAAAAGTGTGGTGATTGCCACCGGTGGCTTCGGGGGGAGCCCGGAGACGTTTGTGTACTACAATCAAAAGCTCAAAGGGTATGAGACCACCAATACGCCGGGGGCCACAGGTGATTTTGTGACACTGGTGCAAGGGCTCGACGTGCAGCTGAAGGATATGGCCTATATTCAGACGCATCCGACGATTTCCAAGGATTACGGCGTGTTGATAACAGAGGCGATTAGAGGCAATGGCGGTATTTTAGTCAACAATCAGGGCGAGCGTTTTGCCGATGAACTGAAGAATCGGGATTTTCTCAGTGAAGATTTGTTGGCTCAGAAGGACCGAGAAGTTTATCTTATTTTTAACGAAGAAATACGGAAGTCGCTTAAAGCCAGTGACGATTACATCGATATGGACATTGTGCAAAAAGCAAACGACTTAGAGGCTTTGGCCACCCTCATACGCGTTCCAAGCGACGCTTTGTTGGAGACTGTATCGCGGTACAACGCATTTGTCGCCAAAGGTGAAGACGCGGATTTCGGCCGTCAATCTCTGGACAAACCGTTGGACAAGGGCCCTTTTTACGTCGTCTCAGTGATCCCCGGCGTGCATTATTGCATGGGAGGCATCGTCATAGACGCCGAAGCACGTGTCATGGATTCTAAAAATCAACCCATATCGGGATTGTACGCTTCAGGTGAAGCGACGACAGGGGTTCATGGGAAAAATCGTTTAGGGGGCAATTCATTGCTCGACGCGGTGGTCTTTGGCAGGATTGCTGGTACGAGTGCAGGAGAATTAGAATAGGCGCCTATGGGGAGAACAAGCAGTACGCGCACTGAGGCGCAAAAAGAGACGGAGGTACTATGGAAAAACAACTATATCCTTACATCGTCAAAAGAAAGTCGACACGGCGCTACATGGGTACCCCTTTAGAAAAGGAGATGCTCAATAAGGTAGAGGCCTTTGTCCAAACGCTGACCCCCTTGCTGGCAGAGTGTGCCGTGACGTTTAAAATTGTGAGCGGAGACGCTGTAAAGGGTGCTATCGGCATCAAGGCGCCGCATTATATCCTCGTGGGTGCAGAAGAAGTGAGCGGCCATTTGATGAATGTCGGCTTCCTATTGCAGCAGCTGGATTTATTCTTTGCTGCCGAAGGCATCGGTGGGTGCTGGGTGGGAATGGCCAAGCCGATGAAAGAAGTCAAGCAAATGCTCGACTTGCCTTTTGTCATCGCCTACGCGTTTGGCGAGCCCACAGGGGCCCTGTATCAAACGGCAGAGGGCCGCAGCCGAAAGGCGTATGAAGCCATACAAGACGGGAATCTGTACAAGCCGTTAATCGAAGCGGCGCGTTTGGCGCCGTCTGCCACCAATGCACAGCCCTGGTATTTCGTGACGAAACCCGACGGCATCGACGTGTACCGCATTAAAAACAACCCCATTAAAGGTTTTTTTCTCGACCGAATGAATCAAATTGACATCGGCATTGCCCTGTGTCACATTTGGGTTGCCGCTCAGTTCGAAGGGCGCGCTTGCCGATTCTTTTTAAGGCATGTCAAGGAAGTTGAGGCCATTCAGGGGCATTATTACATGATGAGCGCTGAAATCGGTTAAAGGGTATGATTGCCGGTTGAACGCTTGTGGTCTAAATTAAAAATGCAGGCTCTAAGTAGTGAATGAACCGCTCCCGATAAGTTAGACTTAAAATCTAGCCTATTCGGGAGGGCACTACAAAAGAGCCTGCGTTTTTTGTTTACAAATTAGCGGACGATGGTCATTCTGCTGACTTGCAGGTGGTTTTCAAAATCACCCATATAGAAGACTCGGTTTTTAAATGTGCCGATGTAGTCTTTTCCGAGCATGTCGAAGATATTTGAGCGGATGGAGAACTCCGGCAACTTGCCGACGATTTTTTCGCCGTCAAATAAAAAGCTGGTCTGTACCGGCGCGGCGTAATCGCCGTCAGACGTGAAGTCGCCGCCTGAACTGATGACGACGAGAACAGCCGGTTCGCCGTTTAACGCGGCCTTTAAGTCCTCTGAATCCGGTCGTATAAAGAGGTATTGAGGCGCGAGTGTCGGCAGGTCGTCGTAACCGCCCCCAGCTGCACCAGTGTGCGGCAAATCGTATTTGTGCGCGATTTTCTTGTCGGTGTAGACGTTTTTCAGGACGCCGTTTTCAATCAGTGGGTAAGCGTCGTTCTCAACAACAGTGCCCTCAGTGTCGAAAAAGGGTTCGTTAAATAAGAGCGGGTCGCGCGATTGTTCCACGGTCACGCGCTCGTCAAAGAGCTTTTCACCGATTTTACCGGAGAAGAGGGAACTGCCGAGAGCGTAGCGCTCGCCGTTGAGAGAGCGGTTTAAGAAAATCTGTGCCACACCTGGGGCGAGGTGAATCACCGGCATCTCCTCTTTGTCAGGCAGTGGTACTTCGTTGCTGTAAGCGTCCAGCAGTTCGCGGTTAAACGCCCAAAAAGCGTCCGGATCAAAGCGATGCCCTGAGTTCAAGAGAAAGCCGTCAAAGAGGTTGGCGGATTTTTTGTCCTTGAGCAAGAAGCCGAGTTCATAAGTCGTGGTTTCAAAAGCGAGGTCGAGCCCTTCGGAGTTGGTCAATTGAACGCGAGAGGTCTTGTGCAAGGCCGTTTCGCTAAAGTCAAAAGCGGGGTACTCTGTTCGAAGTGTCTCGAGGATTTCCGTTGTATGATTGAGAAGTTCACTTGCTGTTGTGGTGTTTTCGCAGTAGCTGCGGTGGTCTTTTACCCCTGCGCTTAACGCATAAGGGTAAGGGAGTCGCGTTTTTAAATTGTCCTCGGCCTGTTTTAAAAGCACGGCGTCGTCGACGTCGCCTATGGCACCTGAGATGCCGATTAAGCCGTCCTTGTAGACGCGAACGCCCTTCTTAGTGATGTTTTTATTGCGGATGGCTTCGACGCGGGTATTGCGCACTTTAATCGCCATTTCTTGTGTCGTTTGCGTTAGAAATTCTTTTTTCATCTGTGCCCCCTATTGTACGTTTAGTTTTTTAACACGTGTGTAAGGACCGCCAAAGCCTACGGGAAGTGGCCACTGTTCCATTTTGCCACAGCCGCCGCCGACAAAGCTGTGCAGCATAAATTCTTCGCTGACCGCATCGACTTCGCCGAGGGTTTCAAAGACGTTCCCTGTTACAACAGATACTTTTACCGGATTTTTAATTTCACCGTCGATAATTTCGTAGGCTCTTGATGGCGCTATGGTAAACGTCGACATCCCCGAACCGTGGTTGATGGTGTCGATGTAGATGCCGTAGTCGATTTCTGCGACGATGTCCTTCAGTGGGCGCGTGCCTTTTTCAATGTAGGTCGTGGTCATTCTGACAATGGGTTCGAACTCGAAGTTCATGGCTCGGGCGTTGCCGGTAAGGCCTTCTTCGAGGACGGCGCTCGTCGCCGTTGAGTGGAGGCGACCGGTGAGTTTGCCGTCAGTAATAATGTAATTTTTGCGTCCTTTGGTGCCCTCGTCATCGTAAGGCACATACCCGTTGCCGAGGACGGTGCCGTCGTCGATAATGCTCAAAATATCCGCACCGACTTTTTTGCCAAGGGCCCACTCGCGCTTCATGGTTTCATCGCCTACCATAAAATCGGACTCGCTCTTGTGACCGAAGCTCTCATGTGTAAAAACCCCTGCGGCCTCAGGACTCATCAGCACCGGATAGACCCCGGGCTTCACCGGCTTTGCGTTCTTCACAAAGTCGATGCACTTTAGAATTTCCCCTTGGACATCCGAGGCGAGGCCTTTTAAGTCGTCGAAGAAAATACCGGCACGTGAGAGGCCCATCTGTTCTTTGTTGCCCCCTGACGCCATGTCGAGACCGATGCGAAAACCGCACGTCTGCTTGTCAAACGTAATGTCCGATCCCTTTGAAGTGTAAAGGGTCTTCTTGATTTTGGTGTCTACGTAGTAGGACTTGTGGTTCAGAATCGTCTCGTCGCCAATGGCCTCAATGTAACTTTTTAAAAGTGCCGTTTTGTCTTCTGACGAAACTTTGGCGACACTTTTGTCTTCGTATTGAATGCATACCTCTTGATGGACTTCGAACGCTTTGACAATGGGGTGGTTTAAAATGTCGGCATTTGGCGCTGCCATCTGTGCCAACGCATCGATTTCCGCCTGAATGGCGTCGAGGTCGGTCAAAGCGGCATAATACCACTTGGTGCCGTCGAAAACGCGAATAAAGGCGCCTTTATTTTGTCGAATCTTCTCTTCTTCAAGTTCCAAATTCTTAAATGAAATTTTTGTCGTAGCTGTTTCTTCAATGCGCACATCGGTGTACAGCCCTTCGGGGAAATTGTACATAAATGCCTCCTTTTAAATTAAGTTGCCTCTATTGTACCACAGCTTTTCAGTGAAAACGTTAAAAGTCCATTAGAATTTTTAAATTATTTGATAATCATCTACCATGTAGATGCAAATCGAATTTACTTGGCGTTCATATTCAGTTCACAATTGGCGTTTATAATTACTTCGTACACGAAACTTCGTAAGCGAAATAATTATAGGAGGTGAAGCCATGATAGGTTTAGAGAGAAGCTATGAAGTGATGAAGCGCATAAAACGCATACACAGTGCGTTTCAAACCGTTATACAGGAAGAACTGAAAGAGACGAAGTTGACAGCGCCACAGGGCATGATGGTCGGCATCATCTCCAAACACGGGCCCCAACGCATAACAGAACTCAGCGATAAAATGGGTTTGTCCAACAGCACCGTGTCGGCAATTGTCAATCGACTGGAACGCGACGGCGTCGTCGGCAGACAAAAGAGTCCGGAGGACGGGCGCGTGGTACTCGTCGCCATAGACGAGACCTTTAAAAAGAATTCTAAATGCATCTTTGAGAAAATAGAAATGAAGTGGATCGAGCGCATAAAGGACTCGGACCCAGACGATGTGGAAAAAGTCATCGAGGGGCTGGCGATACTGGAAGCAATGCTCGTAGGAGGTGAACATGACCAAACTGATTAGATTTTTAAAGCCCTTTGTCTTTTATTTAATAGTTGCGGTCGTCCTTTTGTACGGCCAGGCAATGGCCGATCTCGCACTGCCGGATTACATGTCCAAAATCGTCAACACGGGCATCCAGCAAAGCGGGTATGAATCCGCGGTACTGGACGTATTGAAAGCAGAGGACTACGCCGTATTCAGACAAGTGGCGGGCGACAGGGCATCGGCACTGGACGCCTATGAAAAAGACGGCGACTACTACGTACTCGGCGGCATCGATGCGGAGCAAAAAACCGAACTGGAAGCCGTCACCGTAGACTTTCTCATCGCATCCGCCAAGCAAATGGGCCTGCCCATTGAAACCGAAGGCCTAACAGACGACATGCGCACCCAAGTGGCTATCGGCATGGTAAAAGGCTATAACGAAAGCCTCGGTGAAGACGTCGAAGGGCAACAGATGCGCTATATATTGAAAGTGGGCGGACAGATGATTTTAATCGCCCTCGTCGGGGCGGTGGCCTCTATTGCCGTCGGCCTTATTGCGGCGAGAGTCGCTTCAGGCGTCGGTCGCAACCTGAGACAAGCTGTCTTTGAAAAAGTGGCACAGTTCTCAAGCTTTGAAATGGACCACTTCTCATCGGCATCCCTTATTACGCGTACCACCAACGACATCACGCAGATTCAGACCCTACTCGTCATGATGATTCGCATGCTGTTCTATGCGCCGATAATCGGCGTTGGCGGCGCCATTAGAGCCCTGGACAAAAGTCCCTCGATGTCGTGGATTATCGCACTGGCAGTTATCGTCCTCATGGGGGTCATCGCCGTGGTCTTTGTCATTGCATTGCCGAAATTTAAAGCGGTACAGCGCCTTGTGGACCGACTCAACGGCGTCGTGCGGGAGCAACTCAGCGGTATGATGGTCGTCAGAGCATTCAATACCCAAGGGTACGAAAGCAACCGTTTTGACAAAGCCAACAGCGATTTGACCAAGACAAACCTGTTCGTCAACCGCGTTATGGTGGTGCTCTTTCCGCTGATGATGTTGATTATGAACGGCGTTACCTTGCTGATTATTTGGGTGGGGGCGCACCAAATCGAAGCCTCGGCGCTACAAGTCGGCGATATGATGGCATTTATGCAGTACGCTCTTCAGATTATCTTTGCGTTCTTAATGATGTCTATGATGTTTATTATGGTACCGAGAGCGTCGGTCTCTGCGTTGCGTGTGGCAGAAGTCCTCGATCGCGAGGTACTTATCAAAGACCCTGAAAAACCCGTTCAGCCTAAGGCAGACGGCGTGGGCAAAGTGGTATTTGACAACGTAACCTTTAAGTATCCGGGAGCAGAAGAACCGGTGTTGAAAGCGCTTTCGTTTACCTGTGAACCGGGCCAGATGACGGCGATTATCGGGTCGACAGGTGCCGGTAAATCCACGCTGTTGAACCTCGTGCCGAGGTTTTACGATGTCACAGACGGCGCCATTACCATCGACGGCGTCGATGTCAGAGCGATGACACAGCACGATCTCAGAACGTTGATTGGCTACGTGCCTCAAAAGTCGGTGTTGTTTAGCGGCACCATAGAGAGCAACCTCACCTTTGGCGGCGCCACTGTTGAGCCGGCGGCCATGAACACGGCCATCGACATCGCACAGGCACGTGAAATCGTCGAAGAAAAGGAAGAAAAGCTTGCGGCGCCAATTGCACAAGGCGGCGGCAACGTCTCCGGTGGCCAGAAGCAACGGCTTTCTATTGCACGGGCACTGGCCAAACAGCCGAAAATTCTGGTACTTGACGACAGTTTCTCGGCACTGGACTTTAAAACCGATGCGCGCTTGAGGGCGCAGCTGCTTGAAAAAGCAGGTGATACGACGCTCTTGTTGGTCGCTCAACGGGTATCGACCATTCGAAATGCCGATCAGATTTTGGTGCTCGACGAAGGTCGACTTGTAGGTCGCGGGACACACGATGAGTTGATTGAAACGTGTGAGCCGTATAGAGAAATTGCAGTGTCACAATTAGGAGAGGAGGCGATCTGATGAGTGAAAAGAAACAAAACCGCAATCACGGTCCGGGCGGCATGCGACTCACCGGCGCCAAACCAAAGGATTTCAAAGCGTCAATGGGACGCCTGCTCACTTATTTGAAACCCTATCGCATGAAAATGATCGCCGTTTTGGTCTTTGCATCGGTCAGTGCCGGCTTCGGTATCTTCGGGCCAAAACTGCTCGGTAAAGCGACGACGCGTATCTTTGAAGGCGTTATGCAGAAGTTTGTCGACACGAGTGCCAGCATTGATTTCAGTTATGTGGGCGGCATATTGCTGACGCTGGTGGGCCTTTACGGTCTCAGTGCTCTGTTTGCCTATATTCAAGGGTATATCATGTCTGGTGTCTCCATGGACGTAAGTTACAATTTGCGTCGTGAGATAGAAGAGAAAATGCACCGGATGCCGTTTAAGTATTTTGATGAAAACACCCACGGCGAAGTGTTGTCGCGTATGACCAACGATGTGGACTCAGTCAGCCAAACCCTCAATCAGAGTTTGTCGCAGATGATTACATCGTTTACCACTGTCGTCGGCGTGTTGGTGATGATGATTAGCATCAGCGGCTGGATGACGTTGGTGGCGCTGGCGATTATCCCGGTGTCGATGATTGTGGTCTCGGTGATTGTGAAGCAATCCCAAAAGTACTTTAAACGTCAGCAAAAGTACCTCGGCCACGTCAATGGCCATGTGGAGGAAATGTTCGGCGGTCACCGAGTGGTCAAGGCGTTTAACGGTGAAGAGAAGAGCATTGGAACGTTTAAAGGTCTCAACGATGATTTGTACAAGACGTCGTGGAAGGCACAGTTTTTGTCTTCTATTATGATGCCGGTCATCAACATCGTCGGGAATCTCGGCTATGTGGCGGTCTGTGTGCTCGGCGGTACCCTCGCGGCACGTCAGGCGATTGAAGTCGGCGATATTCAGGCGTTTATACAGTATGTCCGCAATTTCACCCAGCCGATTTCGCAGCTGGCCAATATTTCAAACATTCTTCAGCAAACAGTGGCTTCAGCTGAGCGCGTATTTGAGTTTTTAGACGAGTCAGAAGAAGTGAAGGAGCGCGAAGATGCGTTGACTTTCGAAGATGTGAAGGGCGCTGTGAGGTTTGAATCCGTATCGTTTGGCTACAATCCGGAGCAAACGGTCATCAACGATTTTAATCTCGATGTTCATCCGGGGCAACGGGTGGCCATTGTCGGTCCAACTGGTGCAGGAAAGACGACGCTCGTCAAATTGCTCATGCGCTTTTACGATGTGTCAAAGGGGCGCATTACGATTGACGGCACGGAAATTACAGCGGTGTCGCGTCACGACTTGAGAAGCCAGTTTGGCATGGTGCTACAGGATACGTGGCTCTACAATGCCTCTATTATGGAAAACATTCGTTACGGCAGGCTGGACGCCACAGATGAAGAGGTTATTGAAGCGGCGAAGGCGGCACATGTGGACGGGTTTGTGCACATGCTTCCAAGGGGCTATGACATGGAAATCAACGAAGAGGCAAACAACCTTTCTCAGGGGCAAAAACAGTTGATTACGATTGCGAGGGCTATTTTGGCCAATCCGAAGCTGTTGATTTTAGATGAGGCGACGAGTTCGGTCGATACGCGAACTGAGGTGCAGATTCAAAATGCAATGCTTCGGTTGATGAAGGATAAGACGAGCTTTATTATTGCACATCGTCTGTCCACAATTCAAGACGCCGATACGATTCTCGTGCTCAATCACGGTGATATTGTGGAACAGGGCACGCATGAAGAGCTTCTTGCGCGCAAAGGGTTCTACGCAGATCTCTACAACGCTTAGAGGGACGGTTCTTTTGTGCCGAAATCCTATATATTTTTCCAAAAATAGAAAAAGGCATCCGATTTTTAGTCGGATGCCTTTTGTATGTTTTCTACAAATCTTCAATCTGCCAATCAATAGGGGCAATACCGTGAGTGGCAAAAAAATCGTTCGCTTTGCTGAAGGGCTTGCTGCCAAAGAATCCTCTGTAAGCAGAAAGCGGGCTCGGATGCGGTGCCTTGAGAACGAGATGTTTGGGGTTGTTGAGCATCTTTTGTTTGTTCTGCGCAGGGCGCCCCCATAAGAAGATGACAATTGGTCGGTCTTGAGCGTTAATGGCCTCTATGACGGCGTCGGTAAACGTTTCCCAGCCCATTCCCTTGTGAGAGTTGGCTTCGTGCGCGCGAACAGTCAGGACTGTATTGAGCAACAACACACCCTCGTCTGCCCACTTCTTCAAGTAGCCGTGATGAGGCGGTTCAATACCGAGATCCTCCTTAAGTTCTTTGTAGATGTTCTGTAGAGATGGCGGAATCTGTTGCCCAGGTAAAACAGAAAAACTTAAACCGTGTGCTTGATTGACATTGTGATAAGGGTCTTGTCCCAACAGGAGCACTTTTACTTTGCTCAGTGGCGTATAATGCAAGGCATTAAAAATGTCGTACATTCCCGGAAAAATGGTGCGTGTTTTGTATTCATTTAATAAGAACTGACGCAACGATTGGTAATAAGGTTTATCAAATTCTTGTGCCAAAGCATCGTCCCAATCGTTTTTAAGAATTTTAGACATTGTGGCCTCCAAATGTTTTATTTTAAATAGTTTATCACAGTGTGAAGTCGGGTTCAATAGCATCCAACCAATTGAAAAATCGACAAAGTGGTGCTTTGACTAGGTTTACATAAATGGAATAAATTATAGGATTCTGGCACAAAAGAACCGTCCCCTAAAAAACTGTTGACATTTCAAATGATAAATATTATCATATGAGAGAAGTTATCAATTGGCTTTAAAGAGGAAGGAAACACTTTAAATGAACGTTATGGACAAACTATTGGCATTTCACTGTGCGCCGACACTATTTGGGCTCAAGCCTGCAAACTTAATTTCTCATTCAGTAAAAGAAGACTTTGAGCACATGCCCGATGCAGACGAAGCGATTCAAAAGCTCAATGCACGAGGCATCTATATCGAGCGCCTATGCGGTTGTGAGCGCAAGCTGCTGACACTTGTCTACCAAAAGGACATGCTGATAGCGCACCTTAACCGCCCCGAAATATGGGGATTTCTAGTGACACAAGGGTATCCGATGAATGAAGGACTCGACGAGATTTTGCGCCACCTTAAAAAACGCGTGGCCCAAACAGGTGGCTTTCCGCATGAAATCGGCGTTTTCCTTGGGTACCCCCTCGAAGACGTCGTGGGCTTTATCAAGCATAGAGGGCAAAACTGCAAACTCTGTGGTTATTGGAAAGTCTATGGCGACGCAGAAAAAGCCAAATCGCTTTTTGATCAATTTAACCAGTGCAGGGACCGGCTGCTGTGCGCCCTCTCAGATGGCCACAGCATAGAAGCGTGCGTTTCTGTCGCATAGGACAACAGGAAAGGGGAATTCAAAATGGAAAAAATAGCAGTCGTTTATTGGAGTGGCACAGGCAACACAGAAGCCATGGCAAACGCAATCGCAGACGGCATCAAAACAGCAGGTGGCGAAGTCGAAGTCTTTCCGGTATCGGAGATAGATGCAAACGCAGCAAGCGCCTACAGCAAACTGTGCCTCGGTTGCTCTTCAATGGGTGCTGAAGTACTAGAAGAAGTCGAGTTCGAACCATTCTTTACAGACCTCGAAAAGAACCTATCCGGCAAAAAAGTCGCACTGTTCGGCTCTTACGGCTGGGGCGACGGCCAGTGGATGAGAGACTGGCAAGAACGCACCGAACAAACCGGCGCCAACCTCTTTGAAGAAGGGTTAATGGTTAACGAAACCCCGGATGCTGAAGGCGTCTCACTTTGTGAAGAATTTGGTAAACGCTTTCAAGCGTATTAAGGTGATAGAACCTTAGATGGCCGAAGACACCCGCGCTAACCCGTGTGGTGGCCGGCGAACAATACAGCGTATTATCGCACAAACAACAAAAGCCATGCGCAGCCGCGCATGGCTTTTCATCGTGAAAGCACTTGTACAAACGTCGAGCCCTTACTTAATCAACGTGTAAATCTCCGACACCGGTCGCCGTGCAGGAGAACGCCCTTCAGAAGCCGGGAGTCCCAGCGGCGTCACCGCCATGAGCTCGTAGCCCTCTTTTTCAAAAGGGATCAGCGCCTCAATAGCCAGAGAAGCAAAGCATGGCCCCGTCATCCAGCAAGTGCCGTACCCGAGATTGGCAGCGGCGAGCATAAAGTTCTCGAGAGAAGCCGCCACATTTTGTAGCCCGGAATTCATGCGTTCGACGCGTTCCGCTTGAGCTTCCATACCGATGGATTTCAGCAGACCCACCTCGCTTTTGGGGTAGGGGCCTACATAGGCGGCCACGAGAATCGGCGCCGACCGGAAAATCGTGTAGTACTTCAGAAACTTAGTCATCTCTTGGGTCTTAGACACATCCCCGACCTTTTCGACGATGTCGTCGTGAACCCCTTCAATCGCTTGGGCGATAGATTCAATCAACGCCTTGTCTTTGATGACAACGTAGTGCCAGTTTTGACGATTTTTGCCCGAAGGGGCATAAGACGCGGCTTTCAGCATCTCTTCAATGTCCATCATTGGCACATCACAGGCCTTAAACTGACGCACACTGTGTCGTTTGTAAATAAAATCTAATGAAGACGACATGGCAACCTCCTAAGTTTGATTTGTCGTCTTCATTGTACAGGCTTTTCCTCGAAAGAACAAGCTAAAATACAGGGACTACAGCGCCTTCATAGTGTTCCAAAATGTACGCTTTAACCTTTTCGCTCTGAAGCGCCTTAATCAAAGCCTGAATCGCCGGATCTTCCAGTTTCTCAGGGAGCACCGTCACAATGTTGGCGTAAGGCGAATCGTCGCCTTCGAGAACAAGGGCGTCCTCCAGTGGGTTTAAACCGGCCTCGAGTGCGTAATTGGTGTTGATAACAGCGGCGTCCACATCTTCAAGCGTCCGAGGAAGCTGTGCGGCGTCAATGGGTTCGAACACAAACTTGCGTGGGTTCTCTAGAACATCTTCAGGTGTGGATTCGAGTTTTTCAGGGTCTTTCAGAGTAATCAGCCCTTCGTTGTGGAGCAGCAAGAGCGCGCGGCCTTCATTGGTTGGATCGTTTGGAATGCTAATGGTGGCGCCGTCTTTCAAATCGGAAAGCGCCTCAGTAGAAGCCGAGTAGACGCCCAGCGGTTCCACGTGGATGGCACCTGCCGAAACGAGTTCGAGACCGTGCTCATCGGCAAAGCTGTTCATGTACGGTACGTGCTGAAAGAAGTTGGCGTCGATTTCGCCTTCGCCGAGAGTGAGGTTGGGTGTCACGTAATCGGTAAACTCCACCACCTCGAGTTCAATGCCTTCAGCAGCGAGGTCGTCTTTAATCAGTGCCAACAGTTCTGCATGCGGCAACGGCGTCGCGCCCACCTTTAAAGTCGTCTCCTCAGCTGTTTCTTTGCCGCAGCCGATTAAAACCCCGGCGAGTACAATCAAAACAAAACCCAAACTTAAAATCTTCTTCATGTGTTATTTCCTCCTGTTTTTTAAAGTGAGATGTGAAACATAATGTCCCGAAGACTGAACCACTTGCACCAACACCACCAAAATGACGAGAGTGGCAAACATAATGTCCAGTCTGAAACGGTGGTACCCATATCGAATCGCCAGATCGCCAATGCCGCCGCCTCCGACGGCACCAGCCATAGCGGAATACCCAATTAAATTAATCGTCGTCGTCGTAGCGCTTAAAATCAGACTCGGGAGCGCTTCTCTGAGCATGACCCCTACGACGATTTGAGGGGTGGAAGCCCCCATGGCCACCGCCGCCTCTACGACGCCGTCGTCCACCTCGCGTAGCGCACCCTCAGTGAGTCTGGCGAAAAAGGGGACGGCTGCAATAATCAGCGGCAACGTCGCCGCATTGGTGCCGATGGCGGTACCGATGACCAACCGCGTAAACGGCATAATAAAAATCATCAAGATGATAAACGGCAGAGAGCGCATAATGTTCACAAGCCAAGAGAGCGCCTCGTACACCGGTGGACACGACAGCAAGTGTCCCCTTCCGATTAGAGTGAGTAAAATGCCGAGCGGGAGGCCGAGCAAAACCGTAAAGAGCGTCGAGACCCCTACCATGTAGAGGGTTTCCAAAGTGGCGGGAAGTAAGAGATTAAACATGGCACACCTCCGTAATCACCTGATGGGCTTCGAGGGCTTTAAGCGTGTCGGCAATAGCGGCATCGCTTCCCGTCAGAGCCACCGTGAGCTCGCCCACCGTTTGACGGCCGTACGTCTCTATCTTTCCGCTGAGGATGTTCACCGTCACGTCGTGTGTGCGAATGAGCTTGCTGAGCACCGGTTGGTCGACATTGCCTCTTTTAAAAATCAAGTGACAGACCGTGCTGTCTTCGGCGTAGTAGGGCGGCACATCGTCGCTTGAGAAAAACTGCCGCGCCGCTTCGTTCTCAGGTTGCGTAAAGAGCTTAACCGTATCGCCGGACGCCACCACTTCGCCGCCTTCGAGAAGCGTCACTTCGTGACAAATGCGCTTGATGACGTCCATTTCGTGGGTGATGACCACCACAGTGACCCCCAAGTTCTCGTTAATTTCTCGAACGAGGTCGAGAATCTGAGCCGTGGTTAAAGGATCCAGCGCACTGGTCGCTTCGTCACAGAGGAGCACATCGGGGGCATTGGCGAGGGCTCTTGCGATGCCGACCCGCTGTTTTTGGCCACCGCTCAGCTGCGCCGGGTAGGCGTCTGCTTTGTCAGAGAGCCCCGTTAAGGCGAGGAGTTCCACCACGCGGCTTCGAATCTCCTGTTTCGACTTATGCATGATTTCAAGTGGAAAAGCGACGTTGTCAAACACGGTTTTGCTGGAGAGCAAGTTGAAGTTTTGAAAAATCATACCGATTTTTTGGCGTTTTCGCTTTAGCGCAGTGCCTTTGAGTGCCATCATGTTGTCGCCGGCGACGAAGACTGTACCGGCTGTAGGTGTTTCCAATCGATTGATACAGCGTACCAGCGAAGATTTGCCGGCGCCGCTGAGGCCGATGATGCCGTGGATGGTGCCGCGCCCGATGTCAATGGAGACATTTTTGAGGGCCTGTACCTCTCGGTGCTCTTTAATATACGTTTTGCTTAGGTTCTGAATGCTGATCATAAAAATCCTTTCTGTTTCACGAGACGGCTGTACCGCATTGTACCTCGGGTAACGAGTTGTTAATATAGCCCTTATATGGCAAAAAAAGACCCCCTTTGCGTGAAAGGGGGTGTGCTTTCACATCTTTGCAGCTTTCGCTGCCGGAATTGGCACCTAACTTAAAATAGGTTGCCGGGTTTCATCGGGCCGTTCCCTCCACCGCTCTGGATATGATTACTTTATGAAACAACAGGGGTCCTTCGCGTTTTGCCACGAAGTCTGTTGTCAAATTAAAAACATTAGTGATGCCTTGCCGCGTTAAATAGTCGCAGAAAGCCTTTCGGCTCAAATCTTGTTGTTAACAACATTAGTAATGCCTCCGGCATCCCTAACCGCTTTTCGCTGACAGCTTTCCGCGTTGAATAGTCGCAGAAAGCCTTTCGGCTCAAATCTTGTTGTTAAAAAAACCGCTCCTGAAAAACAGAAGCGGTTGCGTACAGTCGTCTCCTTATCTTCAGACATAAAGTCTCTGGAATTAGCACCTAATCCAATAGGTTGCCGGGCGTCGCAGGGCCAGTCCCTCAGCCGCTCTTGATAAGCTAATGAAATTGTTGAATCGAATTATACGCTAGTCGGCACTTACTTGTCAATAGGAATCTTCAAAAAAACGATATGTATACATTATACAAAAACGAAAAACTCTTTAAAACATTGTCACAAGTGCGTCTGGTCACATCTTTTCTAGAGAGAAACTCTTATAATGAGGGGGAAATTTAGACCATCCGAAAAAATTCAAGGAGGCATGCGATAATGTTTAATAAGGGGACATGGGAAGGCGCAATCGACGTACGCGACTTCATTCAAAAAAACTACACGCCTTATCACGGCGACGAAGCGTTTTTAGCGGGTAAGAGCACGCGCACTGAGAAACTTTTTGAACAAGTGGAAACGCTGATTCAAGAGGAAATTGAAAAGGGCATCATCGGCATTGAAACCAAATGTTTTTCAGGCATTGACAAATTCGAAGCCGGCTACATGGACAAAGAAAACGAAGTTATCGTAGGCTTCCAAACCGATGCACCACTCAAGCGCATCATGAACCCATACGGTGGATTCAGAATGCTCGAGCAATCACTCGAGGCTTATGGCTACGACATTGAAGACGCTATGGCGGACGATTTTAAAACGTATAGAAAAACACACAACGAAGGTGTTTTTGACGCCTATACACCGGAAATGAAACAGGCGAGAAGCGTGGGCTTGCTCACGGGACTACCGGATGCTTACGGTAGAGGCAGAATTATCGGCGACTACAGAAGAATTCCACTCTACGGCACAGAGCGCCTCATTGCAGAAAAGCGCAAAGATTTTGTCGCACTTGCAGAAAAGCCTGCTACAGAAGCGGTGATGCGTCTTAGAGAAGAAGTCTCTATGCAGATTAGAGCCCTTAAAGCAATTGAAAACATGGCGTCTAGCTATGGTTACGATATTACAAAGCCGGCACAAAACGCCAAAGAAGCGGTTCAATTTTTCTACTTTGGCTACTTGGCTGCTGTTAAAGAAAACAACGGCGCGGCGATGTCATTGGGGAGAAACACAGCTTTCCTAGACATCTTTATTGAAAAAGACATCGCAGCCGGCGTACTCACTGAAGAAGAAGCTCAAGAGCTGATCGACCAATTGGTTATCAAGTTGAGAATGGTGAGACATTTGAGAACCCCTGAGTACAACACTTTGTTCGCAGGCGATCCGACTTGGGTAACAGAGTCTATCGGCGGTATGGGAACTGACGGCAGAACCCTGGTTACAAAGACGGCGTTCAGATTCCTCCACACTTTGACGAACCTCACACCGGCACCGGAGCCGAACATGACTGTGCTCTGGTCGCAGGAACTGCCGGAAACGTTTAAGCGTTACTGTGCGAAAATGTCTATTGAAACCGGCGCCATTCAGTATGAAAACGACGACTTAATGCGTCCGATCTACGGCGACGACTACGGTATCGCATGCTGCGTATCGCCAATGGGCATCGGTAAAGAAATGCAGTTTTTCGGTGCGAGAGCAAACCTTGGAAAAGCACTTCTATACAGCATCAACGGCGGAAAAGACGAGTTGAAACTCGACAAATCGGGCAACCTCATTGAAGTCATCGGCGGCATCCCGGCTGTTAAAGACGGCGCCCTCGACTTTGAAGAAGTGTACGCCAACTTTAAAGTGGTTATGGAAAAATTGGCAAAGCTCTATGTCAACACCATGAACACCATTCACTACATGCACGATAAATACGCTTACGAAAGTGGTCAATTGGCCCTTCACGATACAGAAGTACACCGCTATATGGCCTTTGGCGTCGCTGGTCTTTCAATTGTCGCAGACTCCTTGAGCGCCATTAAATACGCGAAAGTAACGCCGGTGAGAAACGAACAGGGCGTTGCAGTGGACTTTAAAATCGACGGTGAGTTCCCGACATACGGCAACGACGACGACCGCGTCGACACCTTGGCAAAAGAAGTTCTCGAGTTCTTCACAGCAGAGCTTAAAAAGCACGAGACGTACAGAGAATCCGAGCACACGCTCTCCGTACTCACCATTACGTCAAATGTCGTTTACGGCAAGAAAACAGGCTCTACACCGGACGGTAGAGGCAAAGGCGAGCCGTTTGCACCAGGTGCCAACCCAATGCACGGCAGAGACCACATGGGTGCCCTTGCATCGCTGAACTCCGTTGCGAAAATTCCGTTCCAGTCAGTATGCCAAGACGGTATTTCAAACACTTTCTCCATCGTGCCAACGGCGCTGGGCAGAGAAGATGAAGACCGCTACAAGAACCTCGCGGGTCTCTTAGACGGCTATTTTGGCAAAAAGGCATTCCACTTAAACGTCAACGTCATGTCGAGAGCGCTCTTAGAAGACGCAATGGAAAACCCTTCTAAGTACCCGACGCTGACAATCCGCGTTTCAGGCTATGCGGTGCACTTCAACCGCCTCACAAGAGAGCAGAAGGAAGAGGTAATCGCTAGAACATTCCACGAAAGGGTGTAGGCTATGGCAAAGGCAACTTTACATTCAATAGAAACTATGGGACTTGTCGACGGCCCTGGCATCCGAACCATATTTTTTCTGCAAGGTTGCCCTTTGAGATGCCAATACTGTCACAACCCGGATTCTCAGCACTTTATGGGCGAGAATACCATTACCACAGAGGAAGTCGTCGCCATGGCGACGCGCTATGTGGATTATTATAAAGCCACCGGAGGCGGGGTGACCTTCTCCGGCGGCGAACCTTTAATGCAGGGGGCGTTTCTCGTCGAGACGCTTGCCGCATTAAAATCAAACGGTATCGGCACTTGCATAGACACGTCAGGGTATGGTCTTTCAAAGTATTACGACAGCATCTTTGAAAACACCGATGTGATCTTACTGGATGTGAAGCACGTCGACGCCGCTGACCACGAGCGGTTAATCGGTCGCCCAATGGACGGCGTACTGGAGTTTATAGAGCATCTTAAGCGCTTTGGCGGTCAAATCGTCGTGCGCCACGTGATGGTTCCCGGCGAAACAGACAACGACGAAGCCATGCACAAGTTGTTAAATATTATTAAACCTATTCAGAAAAGTATTGAAAAAATTGAGATTTTACCTTATCATAGAGCTGGTGTTGAAAAATACTCTCAACTGAATTTGCCTTATTTGCTCACAGGTGTCGACGAAATGGACCCTAAGGCGGCAAAGGCTTTTGAGCTCAAGATCAACGAGTGGTTGAGAACAGCAAAAGACGCGAAAGTCGCGGTATAGAAAAGGTGATCTTATAAAAGCGCTCACATGTAATCAGGAAAATTGCATCGACTGTGGGAAAAAATTGTGTATCCACAACATTCCCCTGCTCTCAACGTTGGACTCGGATGAAATCGACAAAATTTCTGCGAGTATTTCGTCGAGGACCTTTAAAAAAGGCGATGTGATTTTTAAAGAAGGTGAGAAAGCCAATCGCTTGTACATCATTTGTAGAGGTCAGGCCAAAGTTTTTAAAAATACTTTGGACGGCAAAGAGCAGATTCTTTACCTGCTTTCCGACGGCGATTTTTTCGGTGCGTTTAACTTGCTTAAAGAAGATGAGTTCGACTCCAGTTGTGTTGCGCTGGAATCGACGCATATCAGTATGCTTGCTAAATCGGCATTTGACGCCATTATACTGTCGAATCCCGAAATAACATTAAAAATTTTTGAAAAAGCTTACGAGCGCATTCAGAAAGCGGAGACATTGGTGTCTCGGTTGTCCAGTGGCAATCCGGATTCCAAAGTGCTCGGGTTGCTCTTTGACCTCGCCAACGACCACGGTCGGACGACGCCGAAAGGGGTTCTGCTGGAACTCTCCATGAATAGAGAGGAACTCGGCAGCTACGCCGGCATTGCGCGAGAAACCATGTCGAGAAAGCTCAAAGTCTTTCAAGAGGCGGGGCTTATACAGCTTATAGGCGCTAAAAAAATACTCATATACGACATCGCACAGTTGAGGGCGATGATCAAATAGAACTGCCGAATAAACCTGTTCGGCAGTTTTTTTATGCGCTGAACGGGTATATAGCCTTTTGAAAAGGAGGTGTCCACGTGTCTTATACGATTTTACTGGTAGACGATGTAAAAGTGAATCGCGTCATCATGGAAAATGTCATTAAGAAAAAAATGGGGAATTATCGTTTTGAACACGCCAAAAATGGGCGTGAAGCTCTGGAGTTTGTGCTCAAACAATCCATTGATCTCATTGTTCTGGATTTGATGATGCCGGAAGTGGATGGCTTTAAAGTTCTGAAAATACTGAAGCAAAATCCTCTTACACGGGATATTCCCGTGATTGTCTACACGGCGGCGCACGACCTCGTGAGCATTGAAAAGACGCTTGAACTCGGCGCATTGGACTTTTTCTTCAAGCCGTTGACACAGACCGAAATTCAGATTATCGTGCCGCTTAAAGTACAAAACGCTTTAAAATATTATGAACAGCAAAAGAAGATTACCAAGGATATTGAAGTGGCAAGGGCCCTTCAAGGCGCCATGGTTAAAATTGAAGACGACTTATCACCATATGTGGTGGATTATTTGTATTACCCTTCAGCAGGCGTCAGCGGCGACATGTTTGATTTCGTCAAGGCAGATGCGGAAACTCTCTGGGTGATTATTGCCGATGTCATGGGCCACGGTGTCGCCTCTGCGATGTTGTCAACGATGGTAAAGGTGATGTTTCGCTACGCCGTTGAGCGCCACACACAGCCCGATGCGGTACTGTCAGAGATGAATCGATTCTTTTGTCACCTCTTTGACAAAGACAACGCGATGAATTTCACCGCTTTCGTCTGTAAAATCGATGAGACGACGCTTTCCTATTCCAGTGCCGGTCACCCGTACCCACTGGTCTTAAAGGCGGACGGCAGCTGTAAGAGTCTGGCACTGTCCGGGTTTATGGCGGGCCTCTTTGACGATGCGACTTACGAACTGCGAACGGAACCTTTTGAGCGCGGCGATCGTTTGTTTTGTTACACAGACGGCCTTTACGATGCGGGGTACGACACGACGAAAGTGCGCGTACTGTCCGACGATATGCGGCATATTGTGAAAACGTTGCCGTGGGAGGCGCTTTCCGCGGACATGTGGCTGGACAGGTTGCTGAAGTTTTTTAAGGTCGACCAAATCGACGACATCTCAGATGATATTGCCGTCTTTATGGTGGCGCGCGACGGGGTTTAAGAACGAAAGGGAAAACCGAATCTCATGCGGTTTATGCACATTAAATGTTTAAACGCCTAAAACTGGTGTATAAAATTCTTAGGGTGTTTAGGAGAAAAAGTGGAGGACCGCATACCGACTGTTCTTAAAACAAAATCAGCGTTAAGCGCTTGCCGCAACAGCAGAATAGATGACAAAAGGGAGCGGAAGGTAGCCTGTGCTACCGTGCGCTTTTTTTTATACGGCAACCGTCGGTCGGGAGTTGAGCCAAAGTACGTGGTGTAAAAAGAGAGGTGATCAAGTTGTCCAATAATTTTGAAAATGAGCCGATGCTCGAAGTCTATATGTTTGAAACAGAGCAGCAAATTGAAAAAATAGAATATATCGTGCTCGAAAGTGAAAAGAATATGGCCTTCAGCGAAGAGGGCGTCAACGAAATATTCAGATGTATGCACACCATAAAAGGCTCTTCCGCTATGATGTTGTTCGATACCATAGCAACAGTGGCGCACAAACTCGAAGATGTGTTTTACTTTATCAGAGAGAAAAAGCCCGATGACCTCCCGTTTAGCGAGCTTTCGGATATCGTCCTCGAAGGCGTCGACTTTATCAAAGTCGAAGTTGCTAAGATTAAAAATCAGGACGACTTAGACGGTGACGCAGAAGGGTTAATTGAAAAAGTCGCCGGGCTTTTAAAGACGCTGAAAGGCGAGAAAGTTGAAGAGGCTGTCGCCGCACCGGAGCCGGAGCGGATACAGTATTACATCCCTCAAGATAAGAAGGCGAAGGGAGAGAGCAACTACTATTACGCCAAAGTTTATTTTCAAGAGGGCTGTGAAATGGAGAACATCAGAGCCTACACATTAGTTTTCGGATTAACAGATTTAGCAGAAGAAGTCTATTACATACCAAATGATATTGCAGAAAACGAAGCCTCCGCATTTGTAATTAGAGAAAATGGATTTGACCTTTACATCAAGTCGGAGGAATCGCTTGAAAAATTGGAAGCGCATTTTAAAGAGGCTGTCTTCCTCGACCGGATGGACATTAAGGAAGTGGATGAAAGCGCTTTTGAACCGTTTGTGGAGAAACCCGTCGTCGAGACCCTTACGGCACCGAAGGAAGAAATAAAAGTTCCGAAGATCGAAAAGAAGGCGTCGAAGCAACCTGTTAAAGAGTCGTCGACCTCCAAGCATATGATCAGTGTTCACGTGGAGAAGCTCGATCGTTTGATGAACATGGTTGGTGAGCTGGTGATTTCAGAGGCGATGGTAACGCAGAACCCATCCGTTTTGAACAACGCCACAGAGGGCTTTTTAAAATCCTCTCGCATGCTTCATAAAATAACAGGCGAGTTACAGGATATGGTGATGTCTATACGGATGGTGCCTCTGTCGACGACGTTTATGAAGATGCACCGCATCGTGCGGGACATGTGTAAAAAGCTCGACAAACAAGTGGAATTACAACTCTCCGGCGAGGAGACCGAAGTGGATAAAAACATCATTGAACACATATCGGATCCTTTTATTCACATTATACGCAACGCCATTGACCACGGCATTGAAGAAGAACAGGTCAGGGAAGAGAAAGGCAAAGCCAAAGCAGGGCATATCTATCTGGAAGCTAAAAATGTCGGCAGCGATGTGCACATTGTCATACGAGACGACGGTAAGGGGCTGAATCGAGAGCGGATTTTGGAAAAGGCCAAAGAGAATCACTTGCTCACAAAACCCGAGGAAGAACTGTCGGACCGGGAAATTTACAACCTGATTCTATTGCCCGGTTTTTCAACCAAAGAAGAGATTTCCGAGTTTTCAGGCCGTGGCGTAGGCATGGACGTCGTCGTCAAAAAACTCGAATCCGTGGGCGGCACAGTGGTCGTCGAAAGCGAACCGGATGTGGGGACGACGATTACCATGAAGATTCCGCTGACGTTGGCCATTGTCGAGGGAATGAATCTCCGCGTGGGCAATTCGCGCTACACAGTGCCCCTGACGGCAATTAAAGAGTCGTTTAGACCGAAGACTGAAGACTGTATCGTCGATCCAGACGGCAACGAAATGGTCATGGTGAGGGGGGAATGTTTCCCAATCCTGAGATTACATGCGCTGTACGGTGTAAAAAACGCCGTGGAAAGGCTTGAAGACGGCATTCTGATTATGGTTGAGCAAGACGAACGGGTGATTTGCCTCTTTGCTGATGAGTTGTTGGGACAACAGCAAGTGGTGGTAAAATCGTTGCCCGAATACGTTCGCAAACTTAAAAATATACTGGGACTTTCCGGCTGTACCCTCCTCGGAGACGGGAGTATCAGCCTAATACTCGACATAGCGGGTCTAACTGGACTCCGCGTAAGGTGATAAGGAGGCACTTATGGAAAAATCAAATAAGGATTTGTTGACTGAAGAAGATACGCAAAAAGGCAAGTACCTTACATTTGATTTGGGCGAAGAATCTTATGGCATCGGCATTGAGTACGTCACAGAGATTATCGGCATACTTCCAATCACAGAAGTCCCCGAGTTGCCTGAATACATCAGAGGCATTATGAATCTAAGAGGGCGGATTATCCCCGTAATGGACATGCGCCTGAGGTTTAGAAAAGAATTTGTCCCCTACAATGAAAGGACTTGTATCATCGTTATAGAAATTGAAGAGAGCGCCATCGGCCTCATTGTCGACAGCGTTTCAGAAGTGACGACAATATTGGATGGCGACATTGTCGAGAAGCCGGTGCTTTCGTCTGGAACGGCAAACAAGTACATCAAATGTATCGGTAAAGTGGACAATCACGTCAAATTGCTTTTGGATTGTGAAAAACTGTTGAGTGCTTCCGACTTAGAAGCATTTGAAGGTTTGGAAGCATTTTAAGGAGGTAGAACACATGGGTTGGTATCGCAATATGAAAATAGGAACGAAATTGGTGGTGGCATTTTTAATCGTCGCCTTAATCGCCGGTGGCATCGGCCTTCTCGGCATATACAACATCAGAAAAGTACAGGAAAACGATAGGACATCGTACCGCCGCATGACGGTGCCCCTCGGCGAGATGATTTACGTCGCCGAGTCTTTCCAGCGGATGCGCGGCAACCTAAAAGACATGGTCTTGGCGACCGCTCAAAACGATATTGAAGATTTTGAAGCGCGTATTCAACAGCGCAACGCGGAGTTTACTGAAAATCTATTAAGCATCCAAGAGACATTGCTAACCGATGAAGGCAAGCAAACAGTCGATCGGATATTCGAAGAGAAAATCAACTATGACAAACATGCTGAAACCGTTATCGCGTTGGCAAAGGAAAACCGAGACGATCAAGCTATGGCACTCCTCAACGGTGAAATGGCAGCGATTCGAAAAAATATCGAAACGGATTATCGAGACATCATTGCCGCTAAAATCGAGATGGCAAAGCGTTCAGCAGACACCAACGAAGCTACAACAGAAACTTCTGTTACCACGACTTTAATTCTCATCGTCTTAGGCATGCTGTTGTCTATCGGCCTCGGGTACTTTATTTCGAGAAGCATCAAACGGCCGATTTATCAAATGGTCGACGCCGCAGAAAAAATGGCCAACGGCGATCTCGATGTACACGTCAACGTCAATTCCAAAGACGAAATCGGGATTCTCGCTTCGGCATTTGAGCGCATGGCGGAAAATGTCAACGAAGTTATGTCGAACATCAACGCCGCTTCTGAGCAAGTGGCCGCAGGGTCCAGCCAAGTTTCCGATTCGAGCATGTCCCTCTCTCAAGGGGCCACTGAACAAGCCAGCTCGATAGAAGAACTCACCGCTTCAATAGAGGAGATTTCTTCCCAGACAAAGCTCAACGCCGAACACGCCCAAGAGGCCAACGACCTCTCAGACGAAGCAAAGAGCAACGCGGTAAAAGGCAATGTTCAAATGCGGGAAATGCTCATGTCCATGGAAGAAATCAACGAGTCGTCCAACAATATTTCTAAGATTATCAAAGTCATTGACGAAATTGCTTTCCAAACCAATATACTGGCGCTGAACGCCGCTGTTGAAGCCGCTAGGGCAGGTCAACACGGCAAGGGCTTTGCCGTAGTCGCCGAAGAAGTTCGGAATTTAGCCGCGCGCTCGGCCAATGCGGCAAAAGAAACGACGACGATGATCGAGGGCTCAATTAAGAAAGTCGAAGGTGGCACAGCTATCGCCAACGAGACGGCAGAAGCGCTTGAAGCTATAGTGGACAGCATTGAACGCGTTTCTCAACTGGTAAGCGACATCGCTGTTGCGTCGACAGAACAGGCACAAGGCGTCGAGCAGATCAACCAAGGTATCAATCAGATCGCCGACGTGGTGCAGACCACTTCTGCCACTTCTGAAGAAACTGCGGCAGCCAGCGAAGAACTGTCCAGTCAGGCAGATATGCTGAAAGATCAAGTGATGCGCTTCAAACTTAGAAACCGAGGAACCGCTTCAAAGACACCTCAAAAGTTGTTAGATGACCCTTACGCGTATGATGATGAGCCGAAAGCAGAGGCCCCGAAGAAGCGTATCGTACTCAGTGACAACGACTTTGGGAAGTACTGATGATTGATATCAGCGATAAAGAGTTCGATCAGATGGCGGCTTTTATTAAAGAGAATTACGGCATCCATCTGAAAAAAGAAAAAAAGGCCATGATGATTGGCCGATTGCATAAAGTCTTGATGTCGAAGGGTGTCGACAATTTCTCAGAGTACTACAAGTACCTCAAAAGTGACTCAACGGGCTTTGCTGTGGCAGAGCTCGTCGATCGCATCTCTACGAACCACACGTATTTTATGAGAGAGTCCGAGCACTTCGAGTACTTCAAGGACCAGGTGTTGCCGTTTTACAAACAAAATTTAAGACGGCGAGATTTGCGCATTTGGTGCGCTGCCAGCTCCAGTGGCGAAGAGCCCTATACGTTGGCGATGATTATCAGAGACGCCTTTGAAGATGTTTTGCCCCTTTGGGACACGAAAATTCTCGCCACGGACATCTCCAGTGAAGCTCTGGAAAAAGCCAGACAGGGCGTCTACGACAACGATCGACTGGCACCACTGCCTAAAAAGTGGTTGAACCAGTATTTTATGCGGCACGATTTAACGCATATGAAAGTGAGGGATCCGATTAAGCGTCAGGTGATTTTCAGACGTCTGAATCTCATGGATTACCCTTTTCCTTTTAAGCAGAAAATGCACGTCATCTTCTGCCGCAATGTGATGATTTATTTTGACCAGCAGACAAAAGACCGCCTTATACGGGAGTTTTACAATTTGCTGGAAGATGGCGGGTACTTGTTTATCGGCCATTCAGAATCCATCGGCAGACGCGGCAACCCTTTTAAATACGTTTGTCCTTCAGTTTACAGAAAAATATAGCTAAGGGGGAGGGGCTCTTTGAAAAAAATAAAAGTACTTATTTTAGACGACAGTATCGTTTTTAGAGAAGTGCTAAGCAGAAATTTATCCAAAGAAAGTAGTCTACGCGTTGTGGGAACTGCTGAAAATCCTTATGATGCCGTCGAGCTTATCGAGCGATTTAACCCCGATGTCATCACTTGTGATGTGCAGATGCCCAAGATGGACGGCATTGAGTTTATCAGGCAATTGATGCCGCAACATCCCGTTCCGATTATTGTCATCAGCGCCATTGGAGATTCGGTATTCGACGCTATGGACGCTGGGGCGGTGGATTTTGTATCGAAGCCCGGTGGACAGTCGAAGCGGGACTACGACGGCTTTATCAGCGAGATTATAGAGAAGATTCAAGTGGCGGCGCGTGCCAAAGTGAAGCGTCATCACGGCGAGCTGAAAAAGGCGGTTCCCGCCGAATCCAAACCGTCGTGCAACCGCATCATCGCCATAGGCGCCTCCACTGGCGGCACAGAAGCCATACACAAGATTCTCAAAGCGCTGCCCAAAGAAATTCCGGGTATCGTCGTCGTTCAACACATCCCACCGATGTTTTCGAAGATGTTTGCCGAGCGCTTAAACGTCCAGACGGGGCTGGAAGTTCTCGAAGCGAAAACCGGTGATCGGGTGTTGCCTGGACGGGTGATTATCGCGCCGGGAGACCGGCATATGAAAGTGGTGAAACAGGGCGACGGGTTTAAAGTTGACGTATTTTCCGGTGAGAAAGTCAACGGACACTGTCCGTCTGTGGACGTGTTGTTTCAGTCAATCTCGAAAGTCGCGGGAACCAACGCTCTCGGTGTGATACTTACCGGCATGGGGTACGACGGCGCCAAAGGGCTTTTGAGTATGCGACGGCACAAATCATTTACCCTTGGTCAAGATGAAAAGTCCTCAGTGGTTTACGGCATGCCCAAAGTGGCGTATGAAGTAGGGAGCGTGGTAAAGCAACTGCCGCTTGAAGACATGCCACGCGCCATTATGAACTGGGTCAAATCTTGAGTGGCATCTACCATGTGGGCATTGGCGGTTTGCAGTTTGCCCAAGGAGAAGGTCAGCTGGTAACACATGCGCTCGGCAGCTGCATCGCCGTGGTGTTGTATGAGGAAAAGAGCGCCATCGGGGCCATGATTCACGCTGTTTTGCCGACGAAGGGCGCGTACACGGCAGCAGACAGCCGTCGCGGGTACTATGTGGACACCGGTTTGACACAGATGATTCAACAATTTTTAAGACGGTCAGAAGTAGAACCTCAGAAAGTATATTGTGCGCTGGTCGGTGGCACTGACAGTTCAGTGGCGGATCCATTTAAAGTGGGCCTGAGGAATGTGGAGATGGCACAAGCCGTTTTAAAGGCTCACACCATTGTACCGGACTATATCGAAACCGGTGGCATGCTGAGCAGAACAGTCATTTTTAGTTTTGATGACAGGGCGTTGACGGTTTTAAGGCAAAAAATAATGGGCTAGGTGGGCTATGTGGGACTTATTACTCGATAAAAATAAAAATTGGCTGGCGTCGACACTTACAAGCGTCGCCGATGCAATTGTAACGACGAATCAAAGTGGCGTGGTGACGTTTTGTAACGATTACGCCTGTGCGTTAATCGGCCTTGACATGTTAGAAATTCTAGGCCGTTCTTTTCACGAGGTCTTTACCGTTTACGTAGAGAGCGAGGCGCGCCCACTCCTCTTCTTTGACTGTACAACGGAAACAGCTTTTTACACAGAGGGGCTTCCCAAGGGCGCGTATTTGCTCAGTGCGGCTAAAGAAAAAACCTATCTATCGGCAAAGATGACGGTGCTTCAGTCCAAAGTTGAAGGCTTTCTCGGGTTTGTTTTGGTGTTTCGAAACATCACCAATATTATCGCCACGGAAAAGCAAGTACAACGAGAAAAAGAGAGTTTGGAGCGCATGTTTGACATTCTGCCGACGGGGATGGTAATCCTCAACCGGGAACTAAAAGTCGTAAAGGTAAACCCGACTTTTCTCAAGGCGTTTCATCAAGTGGAGAGCGACGTTTATGAAAAGACATTGGGCGAGGCCATAAGATGCGCTTGGCGTTTAGAAAAGGGCTGTGGTCAGTCACACCGGTGCAAATTTTGTGAGTTTAGGGAATTGATTGCCCGATTGAACCACGAACACCAAATGATTCGCAATGAACGGGTGGAAATAACCGTTGTCAAGGGCGAGCGTTTCGTCAGCAAATGGGTCAATGTCAATGTTATGCCCATTAGCCTGGAAGACAACTGGTGCTACTTGATGACGGTCGACGACGTTACAGACAGCGTCTATCATGAAAGGGCGCTGGAAGAAGCGCGGAATAACAGTTTGCTCCTACTCGACAATCTGCCTGTGATGATTTTTAGATACAGCTCCAATGAAGAATGTACCTTTGTAAATCAAACTTTTAGAGGGTACTTGGAGATGACGATGGAAGTCGGCGCCTTTGATCACTTTTTAGAAGACAAGATGTCCGCAGAGGATTATGCGCACTTTAGACGGCATTTAAACCATTGTTTTTACGAACACAAAGTGTGCAAGTTTGAAACGGCCATTCGCTCTAAAACCGGTGAATTCAGGTCGATGTTGACCTTGATGACGCCGCTGATTGAAGACGAGCTGGGACTCGCCGGTGTCATCGGCATATTCTTGGACATACACGAAATGAAGACTGCAAAGGCTCTCTATGAGAAGAGTCAGACCAAGTATCAATTGCTCTTTGAAAATCTCGAGTCGAGCATGAGCTATCACCGCGTGATTAAAGATGAAGGCGACCGCGTGGTCGATTTTGAGATAATCGAGACGAATCCCGCCACAGAGCAACTCTTTGGGGAAACTTCGGCGGGGTGGAAAGGCAAGAAGCTTTCAGAGATTGCCAGTTTTCCAGAGGCGCTAAAGGCAAAATTGCTCAACCGCTTTGGAAAGGCGTTGACGGATAACGTCAGCATACGGCTCAGCGATTTGTATTTTGAACCGATTAAAAAATGGATTGACATCTCTATATACTCGCCTGAAAAAGATTACGTCGCCGTCCTCGCGTCGGATGTGGACTTTCAAAAGCGCGCAGAACTGGAACTCAAGGCTTCAAAGGAGCGATTTGAAGAAGCCAGTCGGGCGAAAAGCGATTTTCTGGCCAATATGAGCCATGAAATTAGAACGCCGCTGAACGGCATTGTCGGCATGATTGATTTGACACTTTTAGAGGCGCTTTCAGAAGAACAGAGAGAAAACCTCTATACGGCAAAGGATTGCGTGAAGACGTTAATGGACATTATTAACGACGTCTTGGAGTTCTCCAAAATAGAAGCGGGGAAACTCACCATTAAACCGGAGAACATCGATGTTAAAGCGCTTATAGACGCTACAGTTAAGCCCCATGTCCCGCACGCTGAAATAAAGGCTGTAGAGCTCGGCGTCTCTTATTTGACGCCGATGACGCCGTTGCTCGTTGGAGATGGCAAGCGTATCAGGCAAGTGCTGAACAACCTCATCAGCAATGCGGTTAAGTTTACAGAAAGCGGATCGGTTGACGTACTGGTTCGAGAAGAAGTCACCGCTATGCTGGATACATTTGCGCTCCATGTAAAAGTGGTGGACACCGGCATCGGAATTCCAGAGTCCAAGCAACACCAGCTCTTCAAAAGCTTTACTCAAATTGATGGGTCGTATACGCGGCAATACGGCGGCACGGGACTCGGCCTCGTTATCTCCAAGCAGTTGATTGAACTCATGGGCGGTGCCATCAGCTTTAAGAGCGACCCCGGTAAAGGCAGTACCTTCGAATTTTCTGTGCCGCTGAAACTCAGTACGTCGTTTAAAAAGGAAAGCGATGTCCAGGCACCAAAAATTGAACACTTTGAAGGCGTGCGGTTGCTGTTAGTAGAAGACGACCGCGTGAATCAAGTGGTCATGAGGAAAATTCTCGACAGAATGAAAATTTTAGTTGATTATGCGGAAAACGGCAAGATTGCCGTTGCCAAATGGGAAGAAAATGTGTACGACTTGATTTTTATGGACATTCAAATGCCGGAAATGGACGGGATAGCGGCGACCAAACGCATTCGGACGCTCGAAAAGAGAAGCGGACGAAAAAAGACGCCGATAATCGCACTAACGGCCTATGCTTTAGAAGGGGACGAGGCGATTTTCATGGCCAGTGGCATGGACGGCTATATGTCGAAACCCGTACAGAGCGCAACCCTTACCAAAGTTATTAAAAAATACACCAAGTCGCCAGAAGTAGACGTGTTGCTCAAAGAGCGCATAGAAGCTTTTGAGACAGAGCAGAAGCTTAAGTTAAAAGCTGAAGACGTACACAAGGCCAATCGCAGACTTGAAATGATTCTTACACACTTGACTGTAGAAGACTGGGGCGCTCTGGAGTCGGAAGCACACGGTCTCAAACAGACGTTTGAAAAAATGGGGGCAGAGGAACTGAAACAGTTGGCGTTTAAAATGGAACTCGAAATAAGGAAAGAGCGTCTGAGCGAAGCGACGACCATCGCCGAGCAGATTAATAATATATTGGGGATGTTTGAGTATCCCGATGCATAGGAGGGTGAAGATGAACAGGATTCTAATTGTCGAGGACGATATGATTAGCAGAAAATTTTTAAACCGCTTTCTCAGCGCCTACGGGGAATGCGACATGGTGGTAGACGGTCTCGAAGCCATTGATGCCTTTCTGCTTTCAATTAAAGAACAGACACCTTATGACTTAATCTGTCTGGATATTATGATGCCGAAAGTCGATGGTGTCAAAGTGTTAAAAGCCATTCGAGAGCTTGAAAATCAAAACGATGTGCCAAAGGCCGATCGCGTTAAAATTGTCATGACCACAGCGCTGGGGGAAACGGAAATTGTTCAGCGCGCCTTTGACTTCGGTTGCGACGCCTATGCTTCAAAACCGATTGACACGCTAAAACTGTCTAATGTGCTCAGCAAGTTGGGCATTCAGAAAAAAAGTGCCGAGGTAGAAGTATGAGCGAGCCCTACGATGTCAATGCGTCTTTAAAGGCGCTAATGGAAGCTGTGGGGCTGGACGAAAGCGCCAGCTACACCATTTTAGAGGCTTATGTGCGTCAGTCAAAAGAGATTCTCGACATCATGGAGGCCAGTGTGACACAATACCGCTTTGATTTTGAGAATTTAAAAGAGCAGTTTCATAAACTCAAAGGGTCTTCAGGCAACGTCCGCATTGTTCGCGTTTATGATTTGGCGCAGAACGGTGAGAAGCGCTGCCGGTTAAGGGATTTAAAAGGGGTAGCGGAAGTGGTGAAGGCCATTCGAAAAGAGCTGATGCTGCTTGAAGCCGCTCTGTTGAAAGGTGTATAAATCATGCATCGACTGTATAAAAAAAACGACACTTTTTAAGCTGAACGGTTGTCTGTTCAGCTTTTATATTGCAAGATAAATTGGCAACGAGGCGCCTTTCAGCCAATAGGGGGGATACTGGCATCCATTTTGCAACACCAGAAGGTGTAAGCACATAGAGCAGTTTATCAGTGGGAGGTCAATCTATGAAGAAAACAGTGAGTATGGACGAGGCGCTGGCGTCTGTTCAAGACGGCATGACGTTGATGATCGGCGGCTTTTTAGCTTGCGGTACACCGCATAAAATCATCGATGCTCTTGTCAAAAAAAACGTTAAAAACTTAACTATCATAGGCAACGACACGAGTTTTGTCGACCGTGGCATCGGTCGCTTAGTTGTCAACGGCCAAGTGAAAAAAGTCATCGTCTCACACATTGGCACCAACAAAGAGACGGGTAGGCTAATGAACGAGGGGCTGATGGAAGTGGCACTCGTTCCTCAAGGCACCCTTGCAGAGCAAGTGCGCGCCGGTGGGGCCGGACTCGGAGGTGTCTTGACGCCAATTGGAATCGGTACCCCTGTGGCAGAGGGCAAAGACCATTTGCTCATCGACGGCAAGACGTATTTGCTGGAGAAAGCTTTAAAAGCCGATGTGGCGTTAATCTTTGGCTCAATTGTCGATGAAAAAGGCAATATCTTCTACAATAAGGCGACGCGCAACTTCAACCCGTTAATGGCAACTGCGGCGGAAACGGTTATCGTTGAAGCGGAAAAGCTGGTACCGGTGGGGGAACTCGACCCGCATCTCGTTATGACACCGGGGTTATTTGTCGACTATATTGTAAAAGGTTAGGAGGTTTCCAATGAACGCAAAAGAGATTATTGCAAAGAGAGTGGCCAAAGAATTTAAAGACGGCGATGTGGTGAACCTCGGAATCGGATTGCCGACAATGGTTCCCAACTACATCGACAAAGATGTAGAAATAATTCTACAGTCTGAAAACGGGTTTACAGGTATTGGCCCGGCACCGGCAGAAGAGGACATCGATATGGATATGGTCAACGCAGGCGGTCAACCTGTAACCACCATTCCTGGTGCGACGTTTTTCGATAGCGCCATGTCGTTTGCCATTATCAGAGGGGGACACCTCGACGCAACGGTGCTCGGTGCCTTACAAGTAGATGAAGAAGGCAATCTCGCCAACTGGATGATTCCGGGGAAACTGGTGCCCGGTATGGGTGGCGCAATGGATTTGGTAGGCGGTGCTAAAAACGTTATCGTCGCAATGACTCATACAGCCAAAGGCGCTGTTAAAATAATGAAGAAATGCAACCTCCCTTTGACAGCGGCAAAAAAAGTGCGTAAAATTGTCACGGAGATGGGGGTTATCGATGTTACGCCAGAGGGCCTTGAACTTGTAGAGTACAACCCCGAATACACCGTGGAAGAAATTCAGGCGGTAACTGAGGCGACACTAAAGGTTTCGCCACAGTTAAAGCCTATGCTTTAAGTTGAAATTGAGCAGACCGGCGCAAAAGCGTCGGTTTTTTTGTTTTTTGAAAACGACGTCGAGCGCCTTTAGCGAATCGTACACGAGGGGTCCTTTTGAATTGCCTAAAAATTCGAATTACAGACGGCATTCCTTTGTGGTATATTATATAGTAAGGAGATTAATGCCATGAAGAAGACATACGCGCAGCTTCAGTGGGAGATGGCGCTGATAGATGAGTTTATAGAAAAAGCCTATGAGGGCCTGGTTATTATTGACGATAAAGGCCTCATTGTCAAATTTAAGTACGAGAAACTTTTGGGTATAAAGGAAGAAGAGGTTCTCGGAAAGCCGATTACAGAAGTTATAGAAAACACCAGATTGCACCATGTTTTGAAGACCGGCGAACCGGAGCTCGGCGACATCCAGTTGATTAAAGGGCACCGCGTGGTGACGTCTCGCATCCCCATCAAACGCGAAGGTCGCGTAGTGGGCGTGGTGGGGACGATTTTATTTAAAGACGTCGCCGAAGTCCGGTATATGGCTGAACATTTTGACCAAATGAAACAGTATGTGAGCAAATACAAAAAAGACCTCAAGCGTTTGCACATGGCAAAGTATTCATTCGACAGCATTTTAACCAATGATTCGAACATGCATCACGTGATGACTTTGGCGCGTCGCGCTGCTCAGACGGACTCCAGTGTCTACATCGAAGGCGATAGCGGCACGGGTAAAGAATATTTTGCACATGCCATACACGGTGAGAGCACGCGGCGATACGGCGCGTTTGTACGGGTTAATTGCGCCAGCATCCCCGAGACCTTGTTTGAATCAGAGCTCTTTGGTTACGAAGCCGGTGCTTTTACCGGCGCCAGTACCCATGGCAAACTCGGTAAGTTTGAGTTGGCAAGTGGCGGTACGGTGTTTTTAGATGAAATTACCTCGATGCCTCTAGAAATGCAGTCTAAGTTGTTGCGCGTTTTAGAAGAACGTGAAGTTGAGAGGGTCGGTGGTCACGAGCGGATCCCACTGGATATTCGCCTTATTGCCGCAAGTAACGAACCCCTTGAAAAAGCCGTTTCCGAAGGGCGATTCAGAAAGGATTTGTACTACAGAATCAACGTCGTCCACATTGCACTGCCCAAATTGGCAGACAGAGCGCGCGACATCGACCTCTTGGCGGTGCATTTTTTGAAAATCTACGCACAGAAGGCGCAAAAAGAGATTTCGGGCTTTTCAGATGGCGCCTGGACGGCGCTGCGCAGTTATACGTGGCCGGGGAATATTCGGGAACTTCGAAACGTCGTTGAAGGCGCTGTAGCGCTGACCAATCATTCGGTGATTGAATCGGAGGACCTCAACATCCAAGACCTTCCCGAAGCGCCGGTTGCTTTAAAAGGCAAGAGTTTAAAGGTACAGCTCGCTTACTACGAGCGCAAGATTATAGAAGAGACGTTGGCGGCCTGCGGGGGGAATAAAGCGCTGGCCGCACGGGAACTGGGTATACACAGAACGGGGCTCTACAAAAAGTTGTCGAAGCCGTAGAAAAAGACTTGGGAGGTTGTTTATGAGAAGTTTTATCGGTATCGATTTGCCGAACGATGTGAAAGAAGATATCTACCGCTTAAAAGAGACGTTGAATCCGCATGCCCTCAAAGGACGTTGGACGTCGAAATACAACTACCATCTCAATCTTAAGTTCTTGGGTGAGATCAGTGATGGTCAGCGGCAATTAGTGGAAGAGAAACTGACGGAAGTGACGCAAAAAACGCCGCCGTTTGAACTGATACTTCACTCTGTAGGCGCCTACGGATTGGACCCCAAACTCACGCCTAATGGCATGTGTGGCATGAAGACCCTTTGGATTGGTGTACACGGGGACACTCAAGCGCTGAAGGCGTTGCAGTACGACATCGAAATGGCGTTAATACGCCATGGGTTCAGCGCTAATTTGAGAGGGTATGTGCCCCATATCGCCCTTGGCGAACAAATGGTTTTCAACTGCGATTTCAGACACATCCGAAAGGCCGTCAGCCAATTGAACAAACGCATTGTCATAGACGCCGCCTCCCTGTTTAAAAGCGAGCACGAAGGGATTCGCCGCATTTACACACCGCTGAGTGCCCATGCGTTGAAAGGAGACCCATTAGATGGAGCGCGTTAACCGAATTTTAGAAGATGAGCGGTATCGGCGTTATGTACTTGAAATAGAGAAACACGAGAGCGAACGCCCATTTTGCAGACACGATATGAACCATTTTTTAAGTGTTTCCAGAATCGCCTACATTATGGGGCTCGAATCCGAGGCCGGTATCGACAAGGCCGTGTACTACGCCTGTGGCCTGCTACACGATATCGGGCGATTTGTGCAGTACGAGACCGGCGAGGACCACGCCCTTGCCAGTGTACGGCTTGCACGCCCTATCTTGATTTCAGCCGGATTCGGCAAGGCCGATGTAGAAGCCGTGTGCGCGGCCATCGCAAAGCATAGAAAAGAGACGCCGGACGCAAATGCCCTTGAATCGATTGTTTATCGTGCAGACAAGGCCTCGAGGCCTTGTTTTTCGTGTCCGTCAAAAGCGCTTTGTAAAAATGACAATCAAAAACAGCAGCCGCTGATGTATTAAACTATCGAGGAGTGTGTACTATGATACTGATGATTGACAACTACGATTCGTTTACCTATAACCTCATACAGTATTTGTCTGAGCTCGGCGAAACAGTGGCCGTCTTTCGCAACGATGCCATTACGGTGAGCGAGATTGATACGCTGGCCCCAGAGGTCATCGTCTTGTCTCCGGGCCCAAAGAGTCCCAAAGAAGCGGGCATCTGTCTCGATATCGTTCGGCATTTTAAGGGCAAAATCCCGATACTGGGCATTTGTCTGGGGCACCAGACCATTGCCGCTGCTTTTGGGGGCGAAATCGTGCGTGCTAAAGAACCCGTTCACGGGAAAGTACACGCCGTTGAACACGCGTCGAAAGGGGTTTTTAGCGAACTGCCGTCGCCCTTAAATGTAACGCGGTACCATTCGCTTGTAGTGGCACCGGAGACGTTACCGGCGTCTTTAGAGGTGACGGCTTGGAGTGCCTCGGGAGAGATTATGGGACTTCGGCATCGCACATATGCCATAGAAGGGGTGCAGTTCCATCCGGAAGCCATTTTATCAGAATGCGGCCATGAGTTAATGGCGAATTTTTTAAGCGCCGTGCGGCAACAGGAGGGAAAATCATGTATATAAGGCTATTGGAGACGGTGGCATCGCCGGCACAATTGTTTGAGACCATTAAAGACGAACCCTATGCGTTTTTTTTGGACAGCGCGCGTTACGACGTCACCAAGGGGCGCTACTCAATGATGGGGTGTTGCCCGGAAGTGACGTATGCGGTGAGGGGACGAGAAATAACAGTGGACGATTGCGGTAAGCGTCAAGTAACAGAAGGTGACGCCTTTGGCGTTTTGGAAGCGCTGTTTAAAAAATACCAAAAGGCCTATCGCGCCACATTGCCCTTTATGGGGGGCTTTGTCGGGTACTTGGGCTATGGGATGGCGCATCATGCGGAAGTGCTCCCCGAGACGACGACACCTGCGGTGGCCATTCCCGACGCCTTCTTCGGCTTGTACGACGGGGTACTGATATACGACCACCTTGAAGAAAAAGCGTACTTGGCCTCTCTCGAATGCTTTGGCAGTGGCGAAACGGCAGTGGCTTCTCTGTCCGAAAAGCTGAGCGGTGCAGTGGCTGTCGACGTACCGCCGCGCCCCAATGCATCTTGCGCGGCGTATCCGAACCTCTCTAAGTCGGCATACCTCGAAGCCGTGGCGTCGGTACGGGACTACATCCGGCGCGGCGACATCTATCAGGTGAATTTTACACAACAGTTGAAGGCGCCGCTTTCAGCGACACCCTACGAGGTGTACCGAAAGCTTAGAACCGTAAATCCGGCGCCGTTTGCCGCCTATTTTAATTTAGGAGATGCACATATTGTCAGCAGCTCTCCGGAGCGTTTTATACAGATTCAAAATGGCGTGGTGGAGACGCGGCCGATTAAGGGGACGCGAAAAAAGAGCTTAGACCCCTTGGAAGATGCGCGGATTCAAACCGCCCTTTTAAACAGTGAAAAAGACCGCTCGGAACTCTTGATGATTGTCGACTTAGAACGCAACGACTTAGGTCGCGTGTCCAAAGTCGGGACGGTCAAAGTGCCGGAGCTCTTTAAACTGGAGACATACGAGACGGTTCACCATCTCGTCGCCGCAGTCACCGGTGAACTCAGAAGCGATGTCAACGCCGTGTCGTGTCTCAAAGCTGTTTTTCCGGGAGGTTCCATAACCGGCGCGCCTAAAATAAGGGCGATGGAAGTCATCGACGAACTGGAGCCGACTTCTAGGCACCTCTATACCGGTGCCATCGGTTATATCGCTCTCAACGGCGATGCCGATTTCAACATCGTGATTCGAACCTTGCTTTGCCAAGACGGGTGGGCGCATCTCGGCATCGGCGGCGGTGTCGTTTGGGATTCGGACCCGTCGGCGGAGTATCAAGAGTCCCTCGACAAGGGACGTGCTCTTTTAAAGGCGCTAAACGCCACAGTGGAGGAGGCGCCATGTACGGCTATATAGAAGGTGTTCCGGTGGCGCTGGAAACCATCGACTGGTGGACGGCCCCTTTTTCTCATTATGGAACGGGACTATTTGAAACATTGCGCCTTTCAGACGGTGTGCCCGAGGCTTTAGAGGCACACTATCGGCGCTTAAAGGTGAGTGCGGATGCGTTGAAACTTCCCGCGGTTCCGCCTTACGAATTTGTTTTAGAAGCCTCGCTTACTGCGGCGAAACGCGATGGCGTCGTTACAGGGAAAATGAAATGGCGCTATTTACCTCTGTTGAAAAGCATGGTATTTTTAATAGAAACGGCGCCGTACCCCTACGTGGCCCAGCAGTATGAAAAAGGGCTTCGGGTCTCAGTTAGCACGACGGTGAAGCCGTCGTCGAGCATCCTCTCCAGAGTGAAATCCACCAATTACACAGCGGCACTTTTTGAAAAGAAAGCCGCAGGAGACAAGGGCTTTGACGAAGTGTTGTTCTTTAACGAACGCGGAGAACTCGCTGAAGGCGCTGTGAGCAATATTTTTTTTAGAGTCGGGAGGCGCTTGTTCACCCCGGCACAGGCCTGCGGCATTCTTGCGGGGACTATGCGCGCCAAGGTGATGGCCGAATGGGCATCTCTCGGCGGCGAAGTTGTAGAAGGCCGGTTTGATCGCGGGACTTTTGAAGCGGCGGAATCGGTATTTCTCACCAACGCCCTCATGGGGGTGATGCCTGTAAATGCCGTGGAGGACAAGGTGTTCCCCGTTATTTCAGATGCTCAGACAGCGGCGCTGATGCAGCGCTGTAACATCATTTTTTAAGGAGGCTTCATATGGACAAACCTAAAATAGAACGCGCTGTACGGGATATATTAGAGGCCATTGGCGAAAATCCCGACAGAGAAGGACTTTTGGATACGCCGAAGCGGATTGCCAATATGTACGAGGAAATTTTTAAGGGGCTCGATGAAGACCCTAAAAAGTATTTGGAAGTCTTTTTTCAAGAAGAACATCACGAAGAACTGGTACTTGTAAAGGATATTCCCTTTTATTCGGTATGTGAGCACCACTTGGTGCCGTTTTACGGAAAAGCGCATGTGGGGTATTTGCCGAGAAAAGGCAAGTTGACAGGATTGAGCAAATTGGCGCGCGTCGTCGAAACCGTGGCCAAGAAACCGCAGCTTCAGGAGCGGTTATCGGCACAAATTGCAGACGCCATAGAAGAGCAGTTGAACCCTCACGGCGTCATTGTCGTCGTCGAAGCCGAGCACATGTGCATGACCATGCGCGGTGTGAAAAAACCTGGGTCAAAGACGTTGACGTCGGTGGTGAGAGGGGTTTTTAAAACCGATGCCAAATCGCGTGCAGAAGCGATGGCACTGATTCAGTTTAGGAGTTAAACATGCAGTTTCAATTTGAGTTCGGCAAAAAAACTTACGTTATGGGCATTCTCAATGCAACGCCCGATTCTTTTTCGGACGGCGGGCAGTACCTGAGCGTTTCAAAAGCGGTGACACACGCGGAGCAGATGGTTCGAGAAGGCGCAGACATTATAGACGTCGGCGGGGAAAGTACGCGACCGGGGGCGACACCGGTTTGCGCAGAAGAAGAAATCGCTCGGGTCATTCCCGTTATCGAGGGCATTCGCCAAGTGACGGATACCCCTATATCCATCGATACCTACAAGGCGTCAGTGGCTGAAGCCGCACTGGCGTCGGGCGCTCAAATCATCAACGACGTCTGGGGGTTCCAAAAAGACCGCGAGATGGCAAAAGTGGCGGCAGCTTACAACGTGCCCGCCATATTAATGCACAATCAAGTGGGGACGCACTACGCGGGCGACATCGTGGCAGCGATGACGGCGTTTTTTGAGACCTCACTTAAAATAGCCGAGGCAGCCGGTGTGGCCAAGCACCAAATTGTGTTGGACCCCGGGATTGGCTTTGGAAAAAATTTAAGTCAAAACCTAGAAGTGATGCGCAGACTAGACGAAATTTGTGCTTTGGGATACCCAGTTCTTTTGGGGACGTCTCGGAAATCTATGATAGGCAAAGTCCTCGACTTGCCGGCGCATGAAAGACTGGTAGGCACACTGGTTACAACAGCTATGGGGATTCAAAGCGGCGTTGAAATCGTCAGAGTTCACGACATTCAGGCCAATGTGCGTGCGTGTCGAATGGCGGACGCCATCGTCAGAGGAGGTCAGATGTGGACAGAATAAAAATGAACGGTTTGGCTTTCTACGGCTACCACGGCGCTTTAGCAGAGGAAAATCGCTTGGGGCAACCCTTTGTACTGGATGTGTGCATGGCGGTTGATCTCGTGGCAGCAGGGCGGTCTGACGACGTTGTGGATACTGTGCACTACGGCGAGGCCTATGAAGTGGTCAAGCGTCATGTGACGGAGAAGACCTACCGGCTGATAGAGGCCCTCGCCGAAAACATCGCCACCGATTTGCTCGCGACCTTTGCGCGCATAAGTGAAGTGACGGTGTCGGTAAAAAAACCAAAGGCACCTGTAAGCGGGATTTTCGAGAGTTTTGAAGTGGTTATTACAAGGAGGCGACATGCATAAGGTGTACCTAGGGCTTGGCAGCAACATCGAGCCAAAACGGGCGCACCTCGACAGCGCCGTTAAGCAAATAGAAGCTTCTAAAGGTGTCTGTGCAGTGACGTGTTCCCCTTACTACGAAACAGCGCCGGTGGGCTACCTCGATCAAGCGTCCTTTGTCAATGCGGTGGTTTGCATAGAGACCACGCTTTTGCCCCTGGAGGTGCTGAGCATCTGTCAGGCTGTGGAAACTGCTTTAAAACGCGAACGCCTCATCCGATGGGGACCGAGAACCATTGATGTCGACGTACTCCTGTACGACGACTTCGTATCCGATGATCCGGAGTTGACCATTCCACATCCGAGAATGCACGAAAGAGGTTTTGTACTTACGCCGTTGGCCGCCTTAGATGAAACGGTATCCTTCAAGGGGAAAACCGTGCGCCAATGGCTCGACGAATTGGAAGGAGAAAATACCCCCTTATGAATCGCATTGAATTTTTGAGAAAACTTGCGCGGACGTTTCAGTACATCGCCTTTGTATTGGTACTTGTCATTGCGCTCTTTCAGATTTTGTTTCCCGAACGCTTTCAGGCGACGCCTTTAATCGGAACAGTGGCGTACTACGCCATAACGATTTGCATTGCGGTACTGCTTGGTGTCAACGGGTTTCTTATTGCAGCTATTTTTAAGAACAAACACAAGTAGAAGGCGTTACGCGCGTGGGGGCAACGGGCTAAAAGGCGTGTTCTCCCGCGCGACACATTAATATGCTCCAAAAAGATAAAAGTACCCTCTTTTTGTGTTGTCAATCAGAAAAGTGCGTGTTATAATACCTATAGATTATGAAACTGATAATTGTTATCTTGTACAAAAAGCGATGCTCGACTTTTTTCGGAGCGACGTGTTAAAGATTAAACAGACAAACTTTTTTAAAGTAGATAGGTGGAAGCATGTTATTGACCAAGGCAAGTGTAGGACATCAGGGGAAAGTAGTAAAGATCGACGGCAGTGAAAAAATTAAGAAGTTTTTGTTTTCACTGGGGTGTTATGAAGGTCAGGAAATTACACTGGTTTCTATATTGGCCGGTAATTACGTCATCAACATCAAAGACAGCCGATACGCCATTGACAAAAAAATGGCGAAAAGCATTGAAATTACAGACTAAATGCCGAAAGCGGCATTTTTTTAAGCCACATCTACGATAATGATTATCACTAATAGCTAGGAGGGAACAGTATGCGCATAGCATTAGCCGGTAACCCCAACTCAGGTAAAACAACTTTATACAACGCATTGACAGGTAAGACAGAACAAGTTGGTAACTGGTCGGGAGTAACAGTTGACAAAAAGGCAGCCAAGTTAAAAGGCAAGTACACGTCGAAAGATCGAGAGATTCACGTCGTGGATTTACCGGGAGCTTATTCCATTTCACCTTACACCAGTGAAGAGAGCATCACCCGAGATTTCGTAATGGACGAGAACCCAGACGTCATTATCAACATCGTCGACGGCGCCAACTTGTCGCGGAGCTTATTTTTCACCACACAGTTGATAGAGCTCGGTTTGCCGATGGTTATCGCCTTGAACAAGGACGATGTCCTCAACCGTCGCGGCGATCAAATCGATATTAAGAAGCTCGAGTCGACATTGGGATGTCCGGTGATACGAACAGTGGCGCATCGCAACCAAGGCTTAAACGAATTAATCGATAAAGCTGTCGAACTCGTCGATAAGGGCGAGACGCCAAAAGCCCTTTCCCTAGCAAAGAGCTGTACCGATTTAGAAAGACAAAACTACGTCGATGAGGTCGTTAAAAGCGCTATGAAGCGTACCAAAGATCTCAGCAAAGTGACGTTTTCCGATAAGGTCGACCGAATTGTCGCCCATCAGTATTTAGGTCTGCCGATTTTCTTCCTCGTGATGTGGGGCGTGTATTGGTTTTCAATTGAAGGCCTAGGCGGTTATCTCTCGGGGTATTTTAACGACACACTCTTTGGTGAAATCGTTCCGAATGCACTGAACGGTCTGTTTGAAACCGTGGAGGTCAACCCACTGTTACAAGGCCTGATTGTCGATGGCGCCGTAGCAGGTGTGGGGGCAGTCATCGGGTTCTTGCCGCTGATTATGGTTCTCTTTTTCTGTTTGTCGCTGTTGGAAGACAGTGGCTATATGTCTAGAGTTGCCGTCATTATGGACCGTTACTTTAAACGCATCGGCCTGTCTGGGAAGTCGATTATTCCGATGATTGTCGGTTCAGGATGTGCCATTCCGGGCGTTATGGCGACGCGTACCATTGAAGATGAAAATGAAAAGAAAATCACCACGTTGTTGACACCGTTTGTGCCATGTGGTGCGAAATTACCGATTATTGCGTTGTTCTCTGCGGCGTTTTTCCCGAATGCCTCTTGGGTTGGCCCAAGTATGTATATTTTGGCGATTGTCGTCATCATTTTGGGTGGTCTCTTCCTTAAGAATGCATTCAAGTGGGAAGCGACATCGACATTTATTATGGAGTTGCCGGAGTACAAGGTACCGAGCCTTAAATACGCATTGACGCAGATGCTTCAAAAAGCAAAAGGCTTTATTTACAAAGCGACGACCATTATTCTCGTTATGAATACACTCGTTTGGTTTATGCAAGAGTTCAGCTGGGCGCTTCAGCCTGTTGAAGACCAGAGCATGAGTATCCTCGCAAGTGTCGGGGGATGGATTGCACCAATTCTGTTGCCACTTGGCTTTGTGGGCTGGCAGTTAGGTGCAGCATCTGTTACAGGGTTTGTAGCCAAAGAAAACGTCGTGGCGACGTTTGGTATCTTACTCGCCGCTTCTGAAGATATGCTCCACATGTCCGGCGGCCCAATGGCGGAACTTTTCAACCCGGTTACTGCCTATGCGTTCTTAGTGTTTAACTTGTTTACACCACCGTGTTTTGCGGCAATTGGCGCAATGCGCTCAGAACTCGGTTCAGGAAAATGGCTTGCACGAGGACTGGCATTCCAATTCAGTGTCGGCTACTTGTTGGCGATTTTATTTAGCCACGTCGGTTCGCTGGTGATTTACGGCAAGGTGGCAACGGGCTTCGTACCGGCTATGATTATTCTGGCAGCTTACGCCGTTCTGATTACGTATTTAATTAAGCGGCCGAAGCAAGCGACAGTGGCTTCTAATATGAAATAAAGAAAGGTGGCGCTTATGGGAACTTTTGTAATAGGCGGATTGTTTTTAGCGATTTTCGCATGGGCTTTTATCCATGCAAGACGTACGTTAAAAAGCGGAAAGTGTGCGGGGTGCAGCAGCTGCTCCGACTCGAAAAAGACGAAGAAATCCGATACTTGCGATATTAAGTTCTAGTCAACTTTGTTAAAGCGCTCTTTGATAAGAAGGGCGCTTTTTTAATTAGACAACAAGCGTTGAGCCCAAAGAGTTCTCGCGAATGTTCAACGCGAGAACACATCAGCGAAAGGCGTTTTGATACGCTGAAAGCGCGTCAAATGTTGTAAACAACAAGCGTTGAGCCCAAAGCGTTCTCGCGAATGTTCAACGCGAGAACACATCAGCGAAAGGCGTTTTGATACGCTGAAAGCGCGTCAAATGTTGTAAACAACAAGCGTTGAGCCTAAAGCGTTCTCGCGAATGTTCAACGCGAGAACACATCAGTGAAAGGCGTTTTGATACACTGAAAGTGTGTCAAATGTTGTAAACAACAAGCGTTGAGCCCAAAGAGTTCTCGCGAATGTTCAACGCGAGAACACATCAGCGAAAGGCGTTTTGATACGCTGAAAGCGCGTCAAATGTTGTAAACAACAAGCGTTGAGCCTAAAGCGTTCTCGCGAATGTTCAACGCGAGAACACATCAGTGAAAGGCGTTTTGATACACTGAAAGTGTGTCAAATGTTGTTGTACGCGCAAAGTGATTTTGCGGTCAACAGCATGCGGCTTTATTGACAATAATTTCTAAAATATTAAAATTAGATGAAAAGCGTTAAAATCGCGTGCAAAAGCAGTTAGAATTAGGTAAAATAGAGGTACGTATATTCTATAGGGGTATAGAAAGAGAGGGGACAATGGAATCGTTAACTAAAAAAATACCCAATGGGTTGACATTGGCCAATCTTTGCCTTGGAGTGGCGTCTATCATGCTCATTACTGAAAACAACGGCACGGCATGGCCGGCGGTTTTTATACTTATAGCCTCTGTGCTGGATACATTAGACGGCAAACTGGCGAGAAGTCTGAACGCTCAGAGTCAGCTCGGCAAGGAATTGGATTCGCTATGCGACTTGGTCACATTTGGCGTCGCACCTGCTGTGATGCTGTGGCACTCGGCACTGTCGAGCTTTGATTCGAGGTTTGCAGTTGTCGTGTTGCTCTACGTGGCCTCCGGTGCGTATCGGTTGGCGCGTTACAACGCTTCAGAAGATTGTACGGTGTTCAGCGGTATGCCCATTACGTGTGGCGGTATCTTGCTCGCCCTGTATTACTTGACTTCTTATCGGTACGACGCGTTGCCGACGGCATTGCTCATGGGCGTTCTCGCGGTGGCTATGGTCAGTCGCGTGCGCTTTAAGCGCATTGACGATTTTAACATGATCTGTCGCATGAGAATCAACTGGACGTATTACAAGTGTAAACGCATGTCTAAAAGAGCGTCTCGATAATTGTCGCGTCGCTCTTTTTTAGTGCGTTAGTGGGCTTTGAGCATCGCCCTGCGACTGTTTTTAAAGGAGATATTTAATGATCAAAGAAAAAAATAAAGGGATTTTATACATCTTAATGTCGGCATTATTCTTTTCACTCATGGCGGTGTTTGTTAAATCCGTTCCTGAAATCCCACTGTCTCAAAAGATGTTTTTCAGAAATTTTATCGGTCTGGTTGCCATTTCAGTGACGCTTTTTAGGAAGCGCGTATCCCTCGTCCCCAAAAACAAACAGCTGATGTTTTTGAGATGTTTGTTCGGGCTTATCGGCGTGGGGCTTTATTACACGGCCATTGCCAAACTCAGACTGGCAGATGCGGTAATCCTCAACAAGCTCTCGCCCGTGTTCGTCATGATTTTCGCCATGGCATTTTTAAAAGAGCATGTGACAGCGAAGCAAAAGATGGCGATGGGGATTGCCATTGCAGGGGCACTCTTGGTGGTGAAGCCGACATTTAACATCGATATGCTGCCGGGACTTATCGGCGTGGGGTCGGCCATGTTTGCAGGGGCGGCTTACACCGTTATCCGAAAGCTTACCGCCTACGATAAACCAGTACTCATCGTCTTCTATTTCTGCTTGTTCTCAAGTGTGGTGATGATACCGTTTATGGCGATTCAGGGCTTTGTTGTTCCCAATGTCTCCCAACTCCTCTTTTTATCGGGAATTGGTGTATCGGCGCTTATTGCCCAACTGTTTATGACCACGGCGTATCAGCATGCACCGGCTTCAGAAATCTCCGTATACACGTATTCAGATACCATTTTCTCACTGTTGTTTGGTGTGCTTATCTGGCGAGAGCTGCCGGATCAGTGGACGCTACTCGGAGGCCTTTGTATCGTTGCGGCCGGGGTACTCAACTACAAAATACAAAGAAACCGTCTTTAGGGGACGGTTCTTTTGTGCTCGAAAACACTTAAATTTACCAAAAGTGGATTCGTATAAATTGAGAAAAGCCCTCAAAACACAAGGTTTTTGGGGGCTTTGCAACATTTGATTGTATTAGAAACGCGTGTAACTGAACGTCTTTTCGAAGCGTTCCCTCAGTTGTTTTTTTACATGTGGAATGCTGTGTTTGCAACCGGTAAGCACTTCAAGAGAAGTGACCCCTCTGTCTTTTAAGCCACAGGGGACAATGGCGTCAAAATCGCCCAATGCGGTGTTGACATTAAAGGCAAAGCCGTGCATGGTAACACCGCGTTTTACGGCGAGGCCAATAGCGGTGATTTTATCGTTGCTGACAAACACACCGGCATTAACGGGATCGCGTCTGGCTTCAATGCCATAACTGTCGTTTAAAAAGTCGATAAACAGCCCTTCCAGTTGGTGGACGAACCGTTTAATGCTTCGTCCGTGATGGCGTTTGAGGTCACAAATAGTGTACCCCACGATTTGACCGGGGCCATGGTAGGTGACGTCGCCGCCACGTTTAATTGACAGGACCTCGTACCCCTTTGCCACGAGCGTTTCTACCGGCATCAAAAGGTGATTGGCGTCGGCGTTTAAGCCAAGTGTAATCACCTTGGGATGTTCCAGTAGAAACAGCGTATCCACAGCACCGTTTTGAACCGATGCCAGCGTCTCTTCTTGAATTTTCAGCGCTTCCATATAGGGGCGCTGCCCTAAGTCTTGATAATGTAATTGCATCGCGCGACCATTTCCTTTACAAAATATTCGTGGAACCGGAGGTCGTCAGTCAGCTCTGGGTGAAAAGCGAGCGCTAACGCGGCCTTTTCCCGCGCGGCGACAGTTCTGCCGTCGTAGTAGAGCAAAGGTGTCACAGAGGCTTCTAAAGCTTCAATATGAGGCGCTCTGATAAAGACGAGGGGAAACGGTTCCCTACCGAGTACAGGGACCACTGCTTTGGCCTCAAAACTTGCAAGCTGCCTGCCGTAGGCGTTGCGTTTTGAAACGATGTTCATTGTTCCCAGTGTCTTTAGTGTACTATTGCTCAGCGTTTTTGACAAGAGAATCAGACCCGCACAAGTGCCCATAACGGGAAGGCCCGCAGATAAATGTCGCCTGAGAACATCGTCGAGCCCAGCATCCCGTAGCTGCTTCACCATGGCGGTGCTTTCGCCGCCGGGGATCACCAAGCCGGAAAGGCCTTCTAAATCCGCCGCTTTTTTGACATAGCAGGTTTCGACGCCGAGTTTAGAAAAGGCGTTGGCGTGTGCTTTAAAAGCGCCTTGAAGCGCCAGTATGCCGATGCTCATTTTAGTAGCCCCTCTCAGACATGCGGTGGTCTGCATCAATTGTATAGACGTTTATGCCCACCATGGCTTCGCCGAGGTCCTCGGAGAGCTCGGCCAGCAGCTTGGCATCCTCGTAATGAGTAACCGCTTTGACAATAGCGGCAGCGCGCTTCTTAGGATCGCCTGATTTAAAGATGCCGCTGCCTACAAAGACGCCGTCGCAGCCCAGTTGCATCATCATAGCGGCATCTGCCGGTGTGGCAATACCGCCGGCGGCAAAGTTGACAACGGGGAGTTTACCTCTGGTATGTACCTCTTTTAAAAGCTCATACGACACCTGCAGTTTTTTTGCTTCGTTGTAGAGTTCCGTGGGGTCCAGTCCTTTAATTCGGCGTATGTCGCGGTTCATCAGGCGCATGTGACGCACTGCCTCAATGACGTCGCCCGTCCCCGGCTCGCCTTTGGTTCTAATCATAGAAGCGCCCTCTTGCAATCGGCGCAAAGCTTCTCCGAGATTCTTAGCACCGCAGACAAAGGGGGTTTTAAACTGGGATTTGTCAATGTGCAGTTCGGGATCTGCAGGGGTCAGAACTTCGCTTTCATCGATGTAGTCGACTTCGAGTGCTTCGAGAATCTGCGCCTCGACAAAGTGCCCGATGCGGACTTTCGCCATAACAGGGATGCTGACAGCGGCTTGTATGTCGCGTATAATGCGCGGATCAGTAGCGCGTGCGACACCGCCGTCTTTTCGTATATCGGCCGGTACGCGTTCCAGTGCCATAACCGCACACGCACCGGCGGCCTCTGCAATAAGTGCCTCTTCAGGCGTTGTGACGTCCATAATGACCCCACCTTTAAACATTTCGGCAAGATTTTTGTTCAAAAAGTACCTTTCATTTTTCATCGTGGTCATAGCCTCCTAGTATTTGTCTTTACAGCCCCATTATAAGCAACCTATTGTCATGTGTAAAACTACAAAAAACAATTAACACACCATGACAGATGAAGAAGTATGAATTTTTTTGGAACTTTTTGAAACGAAAATGCGTCTTATGGGTATAGCATTTAATAGATAGAAAGGGGTTTTTATATGAAAAACATTAAAAAAATATTGGGAATGACAGCGGTGATGATGTTGGCTGTGCTGTTGACAGTTTCCGTACTGCCAGGTGTGGCACAAGCGGATACAGATGTTGAAACAGGTCGTATCAAGGCCAATGGGAAGGCATCTGTGACGGCGACACCAGATGTCGCTTGGGTCAATTTAGGTGTTGAAAAGAAAAGTGATACCGTGGAAAAGGCACAGGCAGATGTAACCAAAGCGATGAACGAGGTTATCGCATCTGTTAAAAAGGCAGGCGTTAAGGAATCAGATATCAAAACAGTTGCTTACAATATCTATCCAAATTACAAGTGGATTGAAGATGAAAGCAGACAGGAAGTCACCGGTTACACCGTTTCACATCAATTGGAAGTTAAAATTGAAAACGTCGACAACTCCGGTAAAATTTTAGACGCTGTCGTCAAAGCCGGTGGCAATAGAGTATCGGGCATTCGATTTGGTTTAAGCAACGAAGAAGCCCTTTATGCCAAAGCACTTGAAGCCGCTGTAAAAGATGCCAAAGCAAAAGCCGGAGCAATGGGCAAAGGCCTTGGCATTACAGAGATGCGTCCGGTAGTAATTACAGAGCAAGGCAACTACTACGCACCGTATATGAGAGCAGAAGCCAACGTTATGGCAGATCAAGCGGTAGAAACAAAAGTGATGTCAGGTGAAATGGAAATTCAAGCAGAAGTGCTGGTTGAGTTCGCTTATTAAATCGCATCTATAGTTGGAGTGTTCAGAAACATGGGAGACGCATTTATGCCTCCCGTGTTTCTTTTTTTGAAAAGCGTTGACATCGGCTACAGTGTCGAGACGCTGAGCAGACAAAAAAACCCCCTCGGCATCGAGGGGGCATTGGACAGACGTTAAAGCGCCTTTTCTTTTTCAGATGTCTCAAACAAATCGAGGTACTCGCTGTACCCTTCGGCTTCCAGAGCTTCATAGGGAATAAAGCGCAATGCGGCACTGTTGATACAATAACGCATGCCGCCGGTAGCTTCGGGACCGTCGTCAAACACGTGCCCCAAATGGCTGTCGCCAACTTGGCTGCGCACTTCAATTCTGACGAGGTTGAGGCTGTAATCCTCTACATATCGTATGTTCTCTTTGCGAATGGGCTTAGAGAAACTTGGCCAACCGCAAGACGCATCGTATTTTTCATTGGAAGTGAAAAGCGGTTCGCCGGTGACAACATCTACATATAGACCCTTTTCAAAATGGTTCCAGTAGTCGTTTTGAAAGGGGACTTCTGTGGCGCTGTTTTGTGTAACAGCGTATTGTATGGTATTGAGCTTTTTTTGAATTTCATCTTTGCTGGGTTTCTTATAGGACAAATCGGACCTCCTTTCTCTCTTCAGTTCAATTTATACCCATAAACCCCAAGGCTACGCTGTTTTTTCTTTCGTTAGTCGAATTAATAAAAAGGCGATGGCGTAGGCGGCACCGGTGACGATAAACGTGGCTTTGAAACTGATGGCATCGACGAAGGCACCGACCACAAGAGGCCCTGAAATCGCAGCCAGTGACGAGGCAAAGTAGTAGAGTCCCGTATAAGTACCGATTTTTTCTTCACTGGTTCTCGAAACAATCATCGGGTAGGAGTTGATGTTGACCAGTGCCCAAAAGAAACCGCCGATAAGCATGAGAAGGATCATGAGCACTTTGTTAAAAGGTAACACCGTCCCAAGTGTCGCCAGACAGAAGAAGATAACCGTGTCACCGAGAAGTCCCACGAGAATGGTGCGCCGTTTGCCCAGCTTAGAGCCGATAAATCCAGCGGGAATAGCTGAGGCCAAGAAAGCCAGAGCAAAGAAGCCGAGGATAAATGAGGCGTCAGCCACTTCAAGCCCTAAAAACTTGACACAGTAGTTGCTGAACGTCGCCTCTACCCCTTGGTAGCCGACAAACCAAAAAAAGATGGCGAAAAGGATGTAGAGGGTTGAGCGGTCGCGATCTGTTAAAATGCTGCGAACGGCGTCGTGCAAGTTGACCCGCTCTTCTTTGCTGTCGACCCCGACTTTTGGTTCCTTGATATATTTCAAGAGCAATCCCAGTGCGGCGAGCATCAGTATCGCCGTTAAAACGAACGGGTAGTTGGGGTTGGCGCGGTAGAGGAAGGAGCCGCCCAACAGGACGAACACCGAGGCGAGACCACCCATAAAGTTGATGATACCGTTGGCTTTACTTCTCAGGGGCGCCGGGGTGATATCGGGCATCAGCGCCACAGTAGGTGCTCTGAAGATGGCCATGGAGAAATTCAACACCGTGATAATCAGCATCAGCGTCCAAAAGGACGTGTGATTGGGGAGCAAGATAAATGTCAAAGCCGACAGTGGAATCCCCACCATCAAGTAAGGCATCCGTCTCCCGAACCGCGTAACCGTTCGATCGCTCATAGAAGCGATAAAGGGAATCATAAACACGGCGAGTAAATTGTCGAGGGTCATAATGGCATTGATTTTAAACTGACTGTCGATAAAAGCGCTGAGGTACGCCGGTACGTACACGTTGTACAGAGGCCAAACCAAGGAGACGGTAAAGAACCCGAGGCCGAGCAAAAAAGTTTTTTTGACATTAAGTTTCAAGCAAACACCTCTCTTTTAAAGCCATCATCTCTTCGACAGAATCGGTGATGATGCCGTGAACACCGGCGTGAATAAGCGATTCGGCAACGGAGACGTCATTGACTGTGTACGTGTTGACTGCAACGCCGTTGAGCAACAGCGCTTTGAGTTTTTCAGGCCTAAGGGCGAGGTAATGTGGGTGGTAGTAGTCGGCATCGAAATGCTTCATGTAAGACCAGGGCTCATAGAGCGATGCGGTTGTGAGCACGCCGGTTTGAACCTTGGCATCCATCTGCTTAAAGGCGGCCAGTGCGTCGTGGTCAAAAGAAGAAAAAATCAGTTGTTCAAGGGGGAGATAGCTGGAGCAGAGTTCGAGCACTTTGGCCTCTATGCCCGGATACAGAGTGCTGCCGGCCTTGAGCTCGACATTGAGGTGGCAGTGTTTGTTCGTCTTGACGATGCACTGGAGAACTTCTGTCAGCGTAGGGATCTTATCGGTATAGCCGTGCGCTGTGATGTCGAGTGCTTTAAGTGCTTTTAAAGGGTGCTCAAAAATGTTGCCGCTACCACCTGCTAAGCCTTCCAGTGAAAAGTCGTGGTAAACCACGAGTTCTCCCTCTTTTGAAAAGTGTACATCGAGTTCGAGACCGTCGGCGCCACATTGAAGTGCGCGTTCAAATGATAGACATGTATTTTCTGGATATTTACTTTTGTAACCGCGATGACCGATGATTTGAGTTGCCATAGTATCGTGTCCTTTCTAAAATTTATATTTTTTTTTATTATTCGTTAAAGCTGTCGCAAAACCCTTTTTAGGTTTTCAAAAAAAATCAGAACCCTTGTAAAAAATGTGTAAAATCAAGGCGCAAAAGCTTTTTCTATTAGGATAATTATACATGTAAGAGATTAATTATTCCATATAAGTGAGTGTTAATAGAGCTTAATATGTGTTAACAAAACGAAAAACTTTTGCTTGAAGAATTATTCTCTCGGCTTTATAATAGAGTAAATGCAACGTTTCTGAGTAGACAAACTATTCAGAAAATTTATAAGAAGGGGGAGGTTTTGTGGCGAAGTATTTACTTAAACGTTTAGTGGCATCCGTCTTAACCATTTTACTCATTGCAACCTTGACTTTTGTAATGATGCGTTCTATTCCGGGAGGGCCTTTTACAAGGGAGCGTCCGGTACCACCGGAAATTATGAAAACGCTCAATGAAAAGTACCATTTGGACGACCCGCTGTATGTGCAGTACCTAGATTACATGAAGGGGTTGCTTACTTTGGATCTCGGGCCGTCGTTTTCTAAGATAGGGACATCGGTTAATGAACTCATTGCAAAAGGCTTTCCGGTATCGGCGCAAATTGGCGGTTTGGCGACGATATTCATTATAGTCTTGGGGATACCGTTGGGGATTATTTCAGCTTTGAAGCAGAATAAACCCGTCGACTATCTCGTCATGTTTATGGCGACGTTTGGCATAACAGTACCGAGTTTTGTCCTGTCGACACTGATCATCTATTTCTTCGCCGGCAAACTGGGTTGGATACCGACCTACGGCAACACAGAGCCGTTCTGGTATATTGGACCGGTGTTGGCGCTCTCGGGGTATTCATTGTCCTTTGTGGCACGTTTAACGCGTTCGAGCATGTTGGAAGTTTTGAGACAGGACTACATTCGGACAGCCCGTGCCAATGGGCTAAAAGAGTATAAAGTCGTTTTTAAACACGCGGTTAAAAACGCTTTAATTCCGGTGGTCACTTATATCGGACCGATGATAGCAGCCATATTAACTGGGTCGTTTGTCGTCGAGAAAATCTTTGCCGTTCCGGGCATGGGCCGCTATTTTGTCGAGAGTGTTACGAACAGGGACTACACCACGATTATGGGCATGACGATTTTATACGCGTCGTTCTATATTGTGATGATTCTCATCGTAGACATCGCCTATGGCTTTATCGACCCAAGAATAAGACTCGGAAAGGAGAAGTAGACAATGGCGGAACAAAAGTTTGTGTTTTTAGATGCGCAGCAACAGGACAAAGAAATCTCGAGACCGAGTTTGACCTATTGGCAAGACGCATGGCGTCGTCTTAAGAAACATAAGATGGCGATGGTGGGGATTGTGACCATTATTCTTATTGTACTCTTTGCCGTCATTGGCCCCTTTTTGACGCCGGTGACGTATTCTGACCAAAGTATTTTTAGAAATTTACCGCCGAGCATCGACTATTATCGCACGGCAGACGGTATAAATCTCTATTTATCAAAAGATTATAACATGTTTCTCATCGATGACAGTGGACATTTTGTCGAGCGTTTGGAACAGGTAGATAAGGACATCATCAACAAAGTTTATACCTATGCTTACGGCGAGGGCGATGCCGAGTTGATTGAGCTGGATTTTTCCTACAACACCGTTAGAGGTAAAGAGGGGTACGATTACGATTATACAGTGACGTACAAAGGGGAAACACTGCTGTACACCAACGAGAGTTCGTGGAACAAGTCGTATCCGTTCGGTACCGATAACTTGGGCCGTGACATATTGACCCGCGTCATGTACGGCACGCGTATCTCTTTAATCATTGCACTTGTCGCCACCATGGTCAACCTCTTTATAGGCGTGGTCTACGGCAGTATCGCCGGTTTTGAAGGCGGTTCTGTGGACAACGTCATGATGCGTATCGTCGATATCATCAACTCTGTTCCACTGGTACTCTACGTTATCTTGCTCATGGTCACATTTAGAGAGAGTGACGGTTTGACCAACATCATTATCGCACTGGGCAGTGTGTACTGGGTCTCCATGGCCCGTCTCGTTCGCGGTCAGATGCTCTCCATTAAAGAGCAAGAATTTATACTGGCTGCGCGGGTTATAGGGGTTCCTAAAAAGAAAATCATTATGCGGCATCTCATTCCCAACGCTATGGGACCGATTATTGTTTCAATGACCATGATGATTCCAAGCGCGATTTTTACAGAGGCGTTCTTGAGTTTTATCGGCCTTGGCGTTCCGGCGCCGCTGGCATCACTTGGAACACTTGCAAACGACGGTCTCGCCGGTCTCTTGACCTATCCGTACCAACTGTTCATCCCTTCTTTGACCATTGCTGTTATGATGCTGGCCTTTAACTTTATAGGCGACGGTTTAAGAGACGCACTCGATCCGAGATTAAGAAAGGGGTAGACAGTCATGAAGATATTAGAAGTCAAAAATTTAAATACGTCTTTTTTCACGCATCTCGGCGAGGTACAGGCCGTCAGAGGAAACTCCTTTTCTATGGAAAAAGGCGATATACTGGGGATTGTCGGGGAGTCCGGCAGTGGCAAAAGTGTCACAGCCCTTTCGATTATGGGGCTTATAGAACATCCCGGGAAAATTGTTTCCGGTGAAATTTATTTTAACGGCGAGTTGATTTCCCAAAAATCGAACTCGGAAATGAGCAACATTAGAGGCCGGGACATCTCTATGATTTTCCAAGACCCTATGACGTCGCTCAACCCGGTGTTTACTATTGAAAACCTCATGGTGGAAGTCATTATGCGCCACCAAAAGGTCAGTAAAAAAGTGGCGCGAAAAATTGCCATTGACAAACTGAAAATGGTGGGTATTCCCGAACCTGAAAAGCGCATTTTCTCTTATCCGCATGAGTTTTCAGGGGGTATGAGACAGCGGGCGATGATCGCGACGGCACTCTCTTGTAACCCACATTTGCTAATTGCAGACGAACCGACGACAGCGCTAGATGTGACGATTCAAGCGCAAATATTGGAGATTCTCAGAGATTTGTCTCAGGAAATCGACACGTCGATTATCATCATTACCCACGACCTCGGTGTCATCGCTGAAACGTGCAACAAGCTCATCGTCATGTACGGTGGCATGATTATGGAAACCGGTGGTGTGGAAGAAATTTTCCACAGTCCTCAGCACCCGTACACGCGCGGGCTGATGAACTCCATTCCAAAGATGAACGTCAAGCAAAAAGGGCGACTGGAGCCGATTCCGGGATCGCCTCCAGATCTTTTGAACCCGCCGAAAGGCTGTCCGTTTTCGACGCGGTGTCCGCATGCGATGCAGATGTGCATAGAAGAAATGGCACCTGTGTACAAAATCACCGAAACACAGACATCGGCTTGCTGGTTGTTACACGAAGATGCCCCAGAAGTAGAGGGATACAAAAGAGGGAGTGAACGCTATGACGGATAAAAGACCTTTATTAAAAGTCAACGGCTTGAAAAAACATTTTCACGTTAAGACGCCTATGTTTCAAAAAACGCCGAATTTACTAAAGGCCGTAGACGACATTTCTTTCACGATTTACAAGGGGGAGACTTTCGGCCTCGTCGGTGAATCCGGCTGCGGCAAGTCGACCACGGGTCGGTGTATTGTGCGGCTGTACAACCCTACTGCCGGAGAGATTATATACGACGGCGAAGACATCGCCGAACTTTCAGATAAGCAAATGCTCCCGTATAGAAAGAAAATTCAAATGATATTTCAGGATCCATACGCTTCGCTCAACACGCGTATGACAGTTGCAGATATCATTGGCGAGGGCATGGAGATACACACAACTCTTAGAGGGGCGGAAAAAGAAAAGCGGATACACGACTTGCTTCAAACAGTTGGGCTGAAAAAAGAGCATGCAGGGCGTTACCCACACGAGTTTTCAGGCGGGCAAAGGCAGCGTATTGGGATTGCGCGAGCGCTGGCCATTGAGCCGGAATTGATTATCTGCGACGAGCCGATTTCGGCACTAGATGTTTCCATTCAGGCGCAGGTAGTCAATATGCTGGAAGACTTGCAGGAGGAACTGGGGCTGACGTATTTGTTTATCGCCCACGACCTCTCTATGGTCAAGCACATCTCCGATCGCATCGGGGTCATGTACCTCGGGAATATGATGGAGATTGCCACCAGTGAAGCGCTTTACGATAAGCCTCTGCATCCCTACACACAAGCGCTTCTGTCATCGATTCCGGTGCCTGACCCGACGGCGAAGCGCGAAGACCGCATCGTCCTTCAAGGCGATGTCAAAAGCCCGATTAATCCGAAAGAGGGGTGCCGGTTCAGCACGAGGTGTCGCTATTGCATCGACAAGTGCAACGACGTGACGCCAATGCTTAGAGAAATTGAGCCGAACCATTTTGTCGCCTGCCATCGCGTAAAAGAGCTCAACGCATTGTAGGCACCTGACCTCAGTAATTTGGGTTGCTTTTAAGAGGTGGCCTTGATTAATAATAAGAAGGAGGAGAATATGAAACGCATTTTATCACTTTTATTGGTTTTTGTTCTAGTGAGTGCCCTGTTTGCCGGCTGTTCAAAAGACGGAGAAGAAACAGGTGGGGTAGATCCGTCAATTGAGCAAGTGCTCAAATGGAATGTCGGTGCAGACCCTAAGACCATCGACCCGACGCTCAACGGCGCGAGCGACGGTGGCGACGTTATCAATCAGACGTTTGAAGGGCTTACAAGAGAGCGCAGCGGTGAAGTTCAACCGGGTATCGCAGAATCTTGGGATGTTTCTGAAGACGGTTTGACCATCACTTTCCACCTGAGAGAGTCGAAATGGTCTGACGGCAGCGACTTGACGGCAAATGACTTCGTCTACGGTTGGAAGCGCGGTATGGATCCTGCCACAGCGTCTGAGTACGCTTGGATCTGGGAATACACCAATATCGTCAACGCTTTTGAAGCCGTTAACGGCGAAGCGTCACTCGACGATGTCGGCATCAAAGCAGAAGACGACCACACACTGGTCGTAAACTTGTCGACACCGACAGATTACATCGTCAGTTTGCTTTCTTTCTACCACTTCATGCCGATTAAGCAATCTGCAGCAGAGTCAAAAGCAGACGGCCTATGGGCAAGAGACCCTGAACTCGCCGTTTCAAATGGTCCATTTGTTTTAACTTCTTATGAAATCGGTAAAGGTCTCACCCTTGAAAAGAACCCGAACTATTGGAACGCTGAGAACGTTAAGCTCGACCGCATCGAGGCCGTGTTTGTCGACGAGGCATCTACTGCCTACCAAGCGTACCAAAATGACGAACTTTACTTCTTACCAAGTGTTGCGGTGCCAACAGCTGAAATTCCTAAGTTGATTGCAGAGTCCAGCGAATTCTACGTGTACCCATTGTTAGGTACTTACTACTACAACTTCAACCTCAACTTGGATCTCTGGAAAGATCCAAACATCAGACGCGCTTTAACATTGGCCATCGACAGAGAGCTGATTTGTGAAACAAAAGGCGCCGGTGAAATTCCTGCAGTGGGTATGGTACCTCCGGGATTCAAAGATGCAGACGGTAACGATTTCTTTGAAACCGCAGGGACTTACGGCATCGTAACAGATGGTAGCAAAGTTGAAGAAGCACAAAAATTACTCGCTGACGCCGGCTATCCAGGTGGCGAAGGATTCCCTGAATTTACAATTATGTACAACACTTCAGAGGGTCACCAACTCGTCGCTGAAATGATTCAAGAGATGTTTAAAACCAATCTCGGCATCGAGACAAAACTTGAAAACCAAGAGTGGGCTGTATTCCAAGATACGCGTAAAGTAGGCGACTACGAGTTCGCAAGAGGCGGCTGGTTGACAGACTTTATGGATCCAAGTGGTTTGTTAAGTATCTTCACAACAGGCAATGCGTACAACGATCCGAAGTTCAGCAATGCCGAATACGATCAATTGCTCTCTGAGTCTTCTAAGACAAGGGGCAAAGAGCACTTTGACTTGCTCTACAAAGCGCAAGACATCTTGATGTCAGAACTACCGATTATGCCGATTTACCACTATTCTGACTACATGCTTTCAAAAGATAAAGTTAAGGATTGGGACAGATCTGTTCTCGGTACAATCGACTTTAGTACAGCCTATATAGGCGAATAGTGTTTTCAACTGTCCCTTCCTAAAAGAACTGCTCCACCTTCTTTGGGGAAGGGACAGTTTCTGTTTATGAACAATTTATCGAAATTAAATGAATTTTCTAACGGAAACTTGATTAATCATCATCAAATTGGCTATAATATGAATATAACATACGATAGGGGGTGGTTTGATGAACGTATACAATCCAAGTTCAAGTTTATCCAATATGTGGCGTGCGTACAACAACATGCCGAGTAAAACCACTGCACTAGACCGAATCGTAGAAAAAGAAAAAGCAGCGAGAGAAGCGACTCTCAACCGAGCGATAGCAGAATCAAAGAGTAAAGACCATATAAAATCAAAAATAGTAGAGCCCGGATTTTTTAAAAGATTTGACCAAGCAAAGGCCCAACGTGCAGCGAATACTAAGGAAACCTTGCAGGCGTTTAAACGGTTCCAAGGCAAGGGCATGAAATTTGATCGATATGCTTGATGGCCATGAGTTTTTTTCAAAATTAACTAAGCATGAAAAATGACTAGTACAAGTCTCAACGAGTTGTCCTAGTCATTTTTATATGCTTTTTTTCAATTTGGCGACGCAAGTGACAAACATAGCCTTCAGACGGCGGTGCGCAATCGCTATATGACTTTTTCAACACCTTCTTAGGGAAACCCTCAATGGCAGCTCCAATCGGCATTTTTCCAGGAGTTCGGCATCGGTCATTATGGTCTCTTTGTCACCATGCCCCACCATTTCACCGCGGTGCATGACATAGACGTAGTCGCAAACGTCGTAAATCAAATCCATGTTGTGGCTGGACAATATGATTTTTTTCTCTTGGGCGGTCAATTGACGCATGAGGGCAATCATATCTCTGCGCATTTGAGGGTCCAGGCCTGTTTCCGGTTCATCCATTAAGAGCACATCGCAGGACAGGGCGAGAACCCCTGCGATGGCAATGCGCTTTTTCTGGCCGAAACTCAAGTACTGAATCGGACGCTCTTTCAGATGAAGGCCGTCGACGGCTCTTAGAGCGTTATCTGTAATGTCTGCCACAGTCTTTGCATCGTACCCTAGGTTCCGTGGGCCCATGGACACATCTTGAACGACATCGTTGTAGAAGAGTTGGCGCTCAGGGTCTTGAAAGACGAGGTTGATGGCGCGCCTCAATTGCTTGAGGGCAGCTTTCGAGTAGGTGAGGGGCGAACCGTTAAAATAAAGAGCGCCCGATTGAGGCTTCAACAGGCCGAGCAGGCATTTGAAAAAAGTGGATTTTCCGGCGCCGTTGGCGCCGATAACGCCTATGATATGGCCATTGCTTAAATCAAAATCGACCTTTTGAATGCCGATTGTACCATCGGGGTATTGAAGGGAGAGCCCTTCGCATTTAATCATATAAACCTCTTTCTATTGAAATCCTCTCAAAGACATGGCGTCTTCTAAATCGTTAAATCGTGCAAAAACGCGTAAAAACAAAGTCCCCAGTGTCAGACTCAGTGTTTGAAACACATTTTTAGCTGAAAAAAATCCGAAGCGCATCTGTTGTGCAGTTATCATGTCCGCGGCCTCTTCAATGAAGATAAAGATGAACCGGTAGCAGAGCTCATAGAGTTCTATAAACGCGTCTGGCAGATGCAGTTTTTTTAGAAACTGAGTGAAGTGGTGCATAGGCATTGTGAGGCTGATACTCAGCAGAATCATCAAAGCGCTAAGAGAGCGAACAAAAGTTATGAGTGTTTCTTCTAGCCCTATTTGAAAAAAGATGATTACACAGGAAAAGAACACAAAACTCATAGGGAAGAGCACGAGGAGGGCAAGCTGTTTAAAGGTGATGCGCGTTAACCCTAAAATCAGAAAAGAGGCGCTTAAAATAAGCGCCCCGTAGAGCCATAAATTTTCTATGCTGAGACTTAAGACGAGCAGTGCCAAGTTGGCGCCAATGCGCAAGTTTGGGTAGACGTTCTTGCCCTTGCTCTGGTTGGCGAGGGCATCGATTCTAAGCATGCTTTTTCCCTTTTAGTGTGCCGAGGTAAAAGGCAATGGTCGACGACCCCGCTACGGCAAACAGCGTAAAGAGCAAGCTTTCGATTTCGCCACTTGGCGGTTCCCAAAGCGGTTCAAACCACGGCTCGTAATTTGGGTCGATGGTGGTAATCATTTCTTCCGCTTGACCGTCTGACCCTTCAAAGGCACCACCGGAATTGATCAATAGCGGCGTGGCGATTAAAATGACAAACAAGATCAGTAATAAGCCGTTTTTCTTCATGAGCGTCCTCCTTCGAGCACAGGGAATTGTTTAGAGTCGGCAATTAAGTTGAATACGACAATGGTAAGTAAGCCCTCGGCAACGGCAACAGGCAGTTGTGTCAACATAAAGACGCCCATAAACTTACCGGCTGCGGCGATAAAGCTGTCACCGGGGAACGCGGCGCCAAGTTGAAAACTGGTGACGAGATACGTCGCCAAATTGCCCACAACAGCGGCGATAAAGATGTTGATCTTTTGTCCGACGCCCATTTTCTTTAAGAGTTTGTAGAGACCGAAGGAAACAAACGGTCCGACAACAGCCATACTGACGGCGTTAGCGCCTAAAGTGGTAATGCCGCCGTGGGCAATTAAAAGTGCCTGCATTAAAAGGACGACAGTACCGATGGCCACCATTGGCAGTGGTCCGAGCAAAATGGCACCGAGCCCCATCCCCGTCGGATGTGAGCAACTGCCGACAACTGATGGGATTTTTAAAGATGAGAGCGTAAATGCAAAAGCAGCCATCAGTGCAAATAAGAGTTTGTTGGATGCGTTGGCGCTAAATTGTTTTTTCATGGCGGCGATGCTCATGATAAAAAACGGTGCAAAAATGGCGTACCAAATCAGTGTCCAAAACTGTGGTAAAAAGCCTTCTGCAATGTGCATAGCGGTGCTGCTGCCGAGCAGCGTGTTCAGTGACGACATAAAATCCTCCTTATACTTCAATCGACTTCGCCAGAGGGGACAGTTTTATGACCGGCAAAAAGCATTGCCGAATAAACAACCGCGTTGTTTAAACAAAAAAACACATCCACAAGGGATGTGTTCATACATTCAAAATGACTGTACCCGTAAACCTCCCTCCGAAGCTACATGTTCTAACGTTACGGCAGGTCTCCTGGCTCGGAAATCATCCTACTTTCTCGCCTTCCCGATGCTGTGCATCAGTGGCCGTGAGAGTTCGTACTTCCTTACAGTAGCGGGGGCTGCTGAGGACTTTCACCTCATTCCCTTTTAACTTGTCGATTTAAGACAAGACCGGTAACTAAATATATGATGACATATTGTTAACAACATGTCAACTATTTTGAGCAGATCTGTGATAAGATAAAAGCAGTGTTAACGAAATTCGGGGGGATAAATAACGATGTTTTTTTTAATTTTAGCAACGATGTGTAGCGCCGCCATAGCGCTGATTTTCAAGTTTACTGAAAGTCGGGAGACAAACCGCTACGCCATTACCAGTGCCAACTACTTCTTTGCCAGCGCGGTGAGTCTGGCCATGGTCTTACAGCAAAAACTGTATGCCTTTGAGGTTTCAGGGGACGGACTTGTTACGGCGTTCACAAGTGCAGTGCGCGGTGACGAGGTAATGGGCGCCGCCGGAAGTTTTTACTTTGCCTTAGCTTTCGGCGGGGTGAGCGGCATCTTTTTCTTCTTGTCGTTTGTCTTTTACCAACGCTGTGTTAAGCAGTATGGCGCGGGGCTCTCGGGAACATTTGCGAAAATGGGCATTTTAGTGCCGATGGTACTTTCACTGGTGTTGTGGAAGGAACTTCCCACGACACTTCAATGGTTCGGCATCGCACTGTCGTTGATGGCAATTGTCGTGGTCAATGTGTCAAAAAATAAGGCACGGCGATTTAATTGGCAAGCGGGTCTGCTGTTGCTGTTCACCTTTGGGGGCCTAGCGGAGTTCTCCACAAAGGTGTTTCAAAAATACGCTTTAACGGCCTATAAAGACGTCTTTTTATGCGCTGTCTTCTTTGTCGCCTTTGTTATCAGTGCCCTGTATTGCTATGCGACGAAGAAAAAGGTTGTGATGAGAGACATTCTGCTGGGCTTTTGTGTCGGACTGCCCAACTTGTTTTCATCATACTTTTTAATTTTAGCACTTGAATCGGTGAAGACATCGGTGGCGTTTCCGCTTTACAGCGCCGGGAGTATTGTATTGATTACCCTTGGCAGCCGCCTGCTCTTTGGAGAAGCGGTACCGACAAAAAACAAATGGGCCATTGGCCTAACTGTGGTGGCATTGGCTCTATTAAACGCTTAGAAAGGGGTGTGCACGATGAAGCTCTATCGTCTTATGGGGATTTTGCTCATGCTGGAAAATTACAATAAAATGACGGCTAAGCAGCTGGCTGAACACTTTGAAGTGTCCGTGCGCACCATTTACAGAGACCTCGATGCTTTGTCTATTGCCGGCTACGATATTGTAACCGAGTCCGGCACAGGCGGCGGCATATGGCTACAGAACAAAGGGGTTAAAGTCAACAGCTTGGAATCCGATGAAATGCAAAAACTGGTTCAGATGCTCGCTCTGGAGAGAAGTGAAGACGAAAACTTGGCCTTGCGGTTCAGGGCGCAGCTTCCTGAATCGGCGAAACAGGCTTTCGACAAGCTTTCAAGTCGAATTTTGCGCGACGAAAAAGACTGGTATGGGCGCGCACAGGTGACAAAAGGGCATTTAAAGTGTCTTCAAGAGGCCATCGTGGCGCAGAATAAAATACGCGTCGATTACGACAGCTACGGCAACACCAGTGTCGATCGCATCTTGCATCCACTTGGTCTCTGTGAGAAGAGCGGCAAATGGTATTTGGTGGCTTTTTGCGAGCTTAGAGAGGCCTACCGGACGTTTATGGTGGGGAAGTTTAAGGCACTCTCCGTGCTCGACACCTGCTACGCCCCTCATGAGGCATTTGATATGAGCAGCTATTGGGCGACCAATACAGAAAACTACAACCAAAGACAACCGCGACCTGAAGACAGCAGTGCCATGCGCTACCCTGTAACCCTTCGCTGCGATGGGTACACACAGGGCGCACTGAGTGTTTTCAATACAGTGCCACTTGAAGAAGGGGTGTACTGTGTGGATTTTGTCAGCGAGTCGATAGCTTATCAACAGCTGTTACCGTATTGTGAGACGGTGACAGTTCTCGCGCCGGAAGCACTTGTTGAACGCTTTCGCCTTTTGGGTAAATTATTGACGACAAAATACCCCCTCACTGACAGATAGGTGTCAGCAATAGGGGGCTATAATAACGTTAAGACCCTAACAAAAAGGATTAAGGAGGCGTTTATGAAACACGAAGTGATTCAAATGGAAGAGAAGATTATCGTCGGCATGGAATACCGCGGTAAGAACGAGCACGATGAAATCGTCGATCTTTGGAAAGTTTTTATGAAGCGTTTTGAAGAAATTGACGGTTATCATCCTGAAATTATGTACGGTTTGTGTTACATGACCGATAAGCCCGGTGAATTCGGTTATTTGGCCGGTGTCGAAGTCAAATCCACAGAAGACATCCCAAGTGGCATGATTGCCAAAACGTTGCCAGGGCGACGCTATGCGAGCTTTTTGTTTGAGGACGAGTTGTCTGCAATGAAAGCGTTTTGGGATAAGATTTACAGAACTTACTTACCGGCAAACAATATGAAAATGGACTTTGGGGTCAGTTTTGAACTCTATGATGAGCGGTTCCCGAAGACCGGTGCCTGTGATATTTGCATACCGGTACAGGGACTTTAATCAAAAACATCTGATAAAAGCACTTCGAGTGAGTGCCTATGAAATACCGCTCTACACGATGGGCGGTATTTTTTTGGATTACTTTAAGGCTTCTAAGTACTGCTCGGCAGCCGCTTGAGGGGGCGATGTCTCAGAGGCGACAAAGAGTCGACTTGAATCGGGGTCAAAAAGAAAGCGGTCGCCCACCTGCTCATAAAAACAGAGGATGATTTCTTTATCGAGTGCAGTGATGTCGATGAGCCCAATTGGACGGTGGGTAGCGCCACCGAACTGTGAGGTACCGACTTCATAAAGTGTCATAGAAGCACCATTGTAGCTGGCGATTTCAACCGGCAAGATTTTACCGTCAATCGTCGCAGTGCCTTTGAAACTTCGAAAACCGAGGAGCGTATAAGTGCGTTCACCGCTGAGCGTCAGTTGAGCAGGCTCCGGCGGACGGCTGCTGTTTAGCGTCAAAAAGACGCCGTCGTATGTTTTTTCAAGCGATCGATGCCATGGAACGTTGGGGAGTAGGGCACCGAGAACAAACAGACAAATAATTAAAACTGTTTTTTTCTTCATAAGTTACCACCTCTTTCGACAATTTATCTTGGTGTGTCTCTACAACGATTATAGCGATAAGTCATAAGTCTTGTAAAGTTTAAAGGGCATTTTGTTCGACAGACGTCGATTATAAAGAAATTGATAATTTTTTGACATTGACAGCGCCAGTCAAACCTTGTACCATTAAGCACGAGACTTACGAGGAGGATTGAATTTTGACAGAAGAAAAGAGAGGACTTCAAAAGAACATCGGTTTACTCGACGCCATGATGATGGTTGTAGGGATTGTTATCGGGTCGGGCATTTTTTTCAAATCATCGGTGGTGTTTGACCAAGCCGGTACACCGGCGCTGGGTATTCTTGCATGGCTTGGCGGTGGCGTCATCGCCATGGCATCGGCTTTGACCATCAGTGAAATCGCTACTGCCATACCGGAAACCGGCGGTGTATTCGTCTACTTGCGGGCTTTGTACAGCGAAAAATTGGCATTTTTATTTGGATGGATGCAGTCGGTGATTTACATCCCCGCCGTTATTGCGGCGCTGTCGATTATCTTTGTAACGCAACTCGGCTTCTTTACAGCGTTTTCGCCGGGGGTGGAAAAGGGGATTGCCATCGGTATTATTGTTTTCTTAACCTTTATCAACTGCCTTTCAACCCGAGTGGGAAGCAAGGTACAGACTATCGCCACCTTTGGTAAACTGGTACCGCTCGTGGGGATTATCGCTTTTGGGCTTTTGAGTCAATCAGCGGCGTCGACAGCCGAAGGGGTTTTAAACACACAAACAGCTTCAATTGCCGGATTTGGTGCGGCTATATTGGGAACGCTATGGGCGTATGACGGTTGGATCGGCGTCACCAACATCGCCGGAGAAGTCAAGTCCCCCCATAAAAACTTGCCGCGCGCCATTATCATTGGCCTCGGTATGACCATTGGGATCTATGTGCTGATGAACCTTGCCATTCTCAAAGTACTGCCAATGGCTTCCATCGTCGGGACAAAGACCCCTGCAGCAGATGCCGCCGTCGTGCTCTTTGGTAGTGGCGGTGCGCGATTTGTCACCGTGGGCATCATGGTATCTATATTCGGCGCCATTAACGGCTACATGATCACAGGTGTGCGCATCCCCTATGCAATGGCATGCGAAAATCTCTACCCGTTTTCAAGCAAGCTGAAACAGCTGAGCCCCAAATTTAACACACCGGCACATGCGTTTGTCGTACAGTCGCTGCTGGCGAGTCTCTACGTACTGTCGGGGTCGTTTGACGTGCTCACCAACTTGGCCATGCTCATGGTATGGGTCTTCTTTACCATCACCGTGTTTGGCATCTTTATCATGAGAACCCGCCGTAAAGACCTCATGCCGACGTATAGGGTGCCACTGTACCCCATTGTACCGATTATCGGCATCATCGGCGGCGTTTACATTGCTGTGAGCACCGTGGTGACAGAACCTCTTTATGCCGTTGTAGGCGTTGCGGTGACGCTTCTCGGACTACCTGTGTACAGCTTGATTAAAAAACGCGCGTAACGGATTAAGGCCCTCGTCTCTTTTGAGCACGGGGGCCTTTTAAAATAACCTACCATTGGCAAAAAATATCAAATTGAGACAGTTGTTTGACGTAGGTTTTTTCAGAAAAGCGTCAATTTTGTAGACGGTTCGGGTATAATAGAATCTATAGTGCAATAAAAGCGCTTTGTGGGAAACTATTATAGGGGAGGTTTACATGAAAAACATTAGCTTGATGAATCGTTTGCGCTTAATTGCGCTGGTCATCATCTTGCTCTTTGCTTCATTTATCTTGGTGTATTTGTTGCCTAGACAAGGTAGCCAAATTGAAGCGCAAGTGGAGATGAAACTGGAAAATCTGGTACAGACACAACTTGGAACGCTGGAATATTACTACAAAGCCTATGAAGAGGGGCTGATGAGTGAGGAGGACGCCCGCGCTCAGGCACTCAAGACATTAGAGATAGTGCGCTACAATGAGAGCGATTACTTCTGGGTGAACGATGCTTCTGCAATGGTCATTATGCATCCGACCAACCCGGGACTCAATGGCACAGATCAGTCGACGCTGGCCGATGCCAACGGCGTCAAAATCTTTTCGGAGTTTGCCCGAATCGGTGCAGACGGCGGCAGCGGTTTTGTCCGCTACGAATGGCCCAAAGTAAAAGACGGCGAGCCTTTGCCGAAACTCTCTTATGTCAAAGGGTTCAAACCGTGGAACTATGTTGTCGGCACAGGTATCTGGATTGACGACCTCAACATTATCAAAAATGAAACGCGGAATTTGGCACTGTTGATTTTGGCAGGGGTCATACTTGTAGCTGTTTTGTTAACCTATTGGGTTCAACACATTACCAAACAATCGCTCGACGCAATTACGAAACGGTCTGAAGCGTATGAAAACTACGACTACACGCAGTTGATTGAAGTGGAAACGCGAGACGAACTGGGCAAAATCGCCACAGCGTTCAATCATACGATTACCAATTTAAAAGTGCTGATTGCTCAGCTCGTGACTTTTAATCAGCAAATTGAAGAGAATTCGGGTACGCTGACCCAGCTCACTGACGGCCTAAGTGACAGCGCGGCACAAACGGAAGAGTCCTCGACGCATATGGCGCACGTCATCAGCGAGACCGACCAGGCCACGCGTTCCATGGCGGATAAGATTCAGGAAGTACGCGACGCTGTTGAAAGCATCGCCGAGCGCGCCACTGAAGGTGCTATGACCACTAAGACAGTTGCCGAACGCGCTAACGATATACAGGAAGACGCCCTAAAGGCTTCCACAAATGCCAACACGCTTTACGAGCGGGTTAAAACGCAGCTGGAAGAGGCCATCGACGATTCCAAACGCGTCAACAACATCATCGGTCTCGCAGACAACATCATCGATATTACGGAACAGACGAATCTTTTGGCATTGAACGCCTCTATTGAAGCGGCAAGGGCTGGGGAAGCCGGCAGGGGATTCTCTGTGGTGGCGGATGAAATCAGTAAGTTGGCGGCACAGTCTTCTGAGACGGCGGACAGTATCCAAAGCATTGTTAAAGTCATTATCGGCAGTGTCGACAAGCTCGCCGGATTCAGCGAATCGCTACTTGAGTTCATCGATGTTCAGGTGTTGCCGGACTACCGAAAGTTGCAGGAAACGGGTGTTAAGTACAGGGAAGACGCAGAGGTGTTCAACGACATTATGATGAATCTCAGCGCGGCTTCTGAGGAGTTAAACGCTTCGATGGATGCGATTTTAGAGACGATACAGGAACTCTCTGAAAGCGCCGAAAACGGTGCAAGGGGTGTAGAAGTCATCAGCGATATGAATCAGGAGTTGAGCCAAGATGCAACTAAGGTGAAGGCTATAAACGACAGCATGATTGAGATGATTGAAGAGCTCAAAGGGGTATTGGGCAAAATCAAATGCTAAGGGGGACGGTTCTTTTGTGCCGGAAAACCCTTGAATTTTCCATTTAAGAACTGTTGATAAGCTTACTTTTATCACTTTGTTTTGTGTATAAGCAGAAAAGTAATTGTTCAATAAATAATGGTGACTTGCTGAGTTTACCGACACGTTTAGTGTTACGAGGGCTATAAAATGCTGGGCATTAAACTAGAATCCGAATGTTTATCAGAATTATAAAAAGTACTGTTTATTAATACAATTAACAGTACTTTTTAATAGGCTAAAAAACCCAAAATACAACTGGTCGCTTAATGTAATTTTGATTGAGATCCAACCGCTATAAAGAGGCACATCAATAATGTCTACAGAGAAAGCGAACCTAGTAAAGAAGCAACTTCTGCAAAAAATGCAGAAGTTCGAACTGAAGGTGGTAGGGAAGTCACTAGGCAAGTCGAATTTTACTCTTTACGCTAAACAACGTCGAAATTCGGTGATACGATAGTGTCAAGTAATGTGCGCAAAAGTAAATAAAAAAAGGAAAAGCCATCGGAGACTCCGAATAAGGTAATTGTCGAGAAAACTAGAAAGGAGTTTATAAACCAATGGCCTAACCAAATTCTACTTTACCTTTTGAAAAAATGCTATTAAAATTTGTCGCAGAGAAAGATCCGATGTTAGAAATGCTCAAATGGCTTTGCGAGCAGCTCATGGAGGCTGAATTATCCTCTCAAATTGGTGCCGATAAATCTGAACGCTCTTGAATCAGAACCGATAGAGGTTCTGGGTGTATCTCTTATTAAAACAGCTTTGTCTTTAGAGTATTTGCCTTTGGAAGCCTTATGGAGAAGATTGGTTGAAGTAACTAGGTGAGCATTGGCGATTTCAGATTTGGATGAAAAATGCTCGAGTAAAGCATAAGTAGAATTTTGATGAATGCTATAAACAATAGAGGGTAGCTCTGGAAACATAATTGTTATTAAGCACGTCAGGGGAATTTTAAGCTTGGAAGAGTGAGATTTTAATCGAAAACGATGTATAGGTAGTGACTTTAAATCCTGTAAGTGATAAGATATATCTAAATAGGAGTTGTAGTCGATTGACCATAGCGTTAAAGCTATAAATTGAGTACCTATCTTATCCGTTTTATTTTTTCTAATCTTGTGAGCTTTACGAAAAAGATTAGTTTGTAGTGGGTTAAAGACAACTATGTGGTGATAGTGATATTTTAAGAAGTGAGTAGCTTTATACTGTAATGTCTACTGGCTTCAAGTTTTATTTTTATCTGCTCAGAAGAAACATTAGGAGCAGAATTAAGCAGTTGGGTAAAACCATTTAAATCATTAGAAAAAGTAAAGACATCTTCAATAATTTTATCATCAGAGTTGACAATATAACAATCTTGTTTGTACTTAGCAACATCGATATTCTACATAGATCATGAGACACATACTTTTTAAAAACGTTGTGATTTCCACAAAGCCTATGTCGTGTATACTTGCTTTATATAAAAAATCAAGTATTATCTAACTCATAAACAAAATAACATAGAACCGTGGGCGGAGCCTTAACAAAACAGTAAAGCTGAAGGATGTCAAACCACACCACAACACTATGTTAATTGAGATGCTAGAAAATAAGTAAGATATTATATACTTAATTATAAGGGTGATATAGTGAGAAGACGTGCAAAGATAAAGCAAGAAAAATATCCATCTGCTGAAATGTTACTTGACATTGCAATACGTGAGTATGACTTAGAGGAAAACAGGAAATCTGGAATGGAAACTCGTGCAGGAGTATTTTTAGGATTTGAGGGGTCGCTGTTAGTATTTTCTCTTACTAACTTAAATGCACCATCAACAGATGCATTAAAAAATGTTATTACAAAACTTCCTTTCTGTGAGAATGTTATACATTTTACAGAATTTGTACCAATAATATCTTATTGTGGCTATTATTTGTTGCTTATAATCGCAATTATTCGAATGACAATGGTGCTGTCTTTAAAGAATTATAAGATACTATCTTACGATTCTTTTGATATTGAAAATTCAGTATTTCCTAAAGATATTATAGCTGTTGAGGTACTCAAAAACTATCAAAGTTCATTGGTACATAACAAAAAAGAAAATGATATAAAGGGTAAACGGTATGTTCAAAGTTTAAAATTATTAACATTAAGTCTACTTATGTTAGTAATATTTCATTTTAGTTAAAATAAGGAGGTGAAAAAATGTCTGATAAAAATAAATCATCAAGTAGTAGTTCGAGCAGTTCTAATCAGTCGTCTAATGGTCCCAAAATTGGTACACAGTTGGTACAGAAAGACGCGGGAAAAACATTAGAAAATAAGGCAACAACTAATAAAAAGTAGGTGTTAGATGAAGATTAGATATGCAAAGCAAAATTGAAGTAAAAATCCAAAGCCAAATGGTAGCAGACCAAGGTTTGGAACGAAGATTGTTAAGAGAGGTGTAGTAAATATTCCTACCCCAACAAAGAAAAAATAATGAGATTTAGTTTTAAATTTTATAGCATTAAGTAGTATATAAATGTTGTGGAAATTCGTGGGCTAACCCCCATAGTACAGTAAATGACGTAAAGCTATGAAAAAACGCACTTTTAGCTTTAAAGTCTCAAAACGAAGCAAATCATGAGATTAAGAATCTTCTCTCTGTTGTTAAAGACTATGAATAGGCAGAGGTTGTCAGACGATGCACGGGTTGCACTAACACTTTTAATCGCAGAAAGTAAACTGCGAGAACGTGAACGTTTAGTAAAAATAATCGTTAACTTAATAAGTAACGCATAAGTACAAACAGCATGGTAGCCGAAAAGACGGATCCATGCTGTTTGTAGTTATTTAGGGTCTTTTTCTATTGCTTTTACAGTTTCAAGTCGTCGACGCTGTCGAGATACGCTTTAATCGGTTCTACAATGTTTCGGATGGTGCCGTCGACAAATGGGTTGTGAAGATTAGCTGTCTCAATTAGGCCGAGGAAAGACTGAGAACCACCGGCCTTACAGAGCGTTAGGTAATCGTTCCACGCCGCTTCTCTGTTCACTCGAGATTTGTTCCAGAACTCAAAGGCACAGACTTGAGCCAAAGTGTAGTCGATGTAGTAGAACGGCGTGCTGAAGATATGGCCTTGTTTGAACCAGAAACCACCGCGGTTCATAAAATCGTTGTCATCATAATCTCTATGTGGCAGGTATTTCTTCTCAATTTCCGACCATTTGGCTTTACGCTCTGCAGGTGTCGCTTCAGGGTGTTCGTAGACGAAATGCTGAAACTCGTCGACAGTAACACCATAAGGTATAAACAGCAACGCACCTGCGAGGTGAGAGAACTTGTACTTTTCAACGTCTTCTTTAAAGAAGTTTTCCATCCAAGGCCAAGCGAAAAACTCCATACTCATCGAGTGAATCTCGCAGGCTTCGTATGTCGGCCATACGTATTCCGGTAGCTTGTAATCGCGGCTTGAGAACACTTGGAAGGCGTGACCGGCTTCGTGGGTCAAAACGTCCACATCGCCTGAAGTGCCGTTGAAGTTAGAGAAGATAAATGGCGATTTGTACTTGCTGACAAATGTACAGTAGCCACCGCCTGCCTTGCCTTTCTTCGCGACGAGGTCGAGCAATTGGTGATCGGTCATGTAAGTGAAGAAGGCATCTGTTTCAGGCGACATCTCACGGTACATTTTTTTGCCGTTTTCCAGTATCCACTGCGGGTCGCCTTTTGGCGTGGCATTGCCGGTGTTAAATTCAAGTTGCTCATCGTAGTATTTAAGGCTATCCAGTCCGAGACGCTTTGCTTGGCGCGCTCTCAAAGAGTTGGCCAGTGGCACGAGGTCTTCATAGACTTGCTTGCGGTAGTTGGCCACCATGTTGGCGTCGTAGTCCGAACGCGTTAAGCGGGCATACCCCAGTTCAATGTAATTTTTAAAGCCGAGTTTCAGAGCGATTTCGTGGCGTACTTTAACCATGTCGTCGTAAATGCGGTCAAATGCGTCTTCGTTTGACTCAAAAAAAGCTGTAACTGCTTTGAGCGCCATAATACGCGTGTTGCGGTCTTTCGATTGTGAAAAAGGGGTCATTTGTGACAGATTGCGTTCTTCACCTTCAAAGAGAATTTTGGCGCTGGCGGTGAGCTTGACGTATTCGCTGACGAGTTTGTTTTCTTTTTGAAGCAACTCGATAATTTCAGGTTTGAAAACTTTAAGTGAGAGTTCAGCAATTGTAAAAATCTGCTTGCCCCACTTGTCTTCCAACTCTTTTTTGAAGCGGGAAGCGACGAGTGCTTCGTAGTAAGTACTAATGAGGCCTTGGTAGACGGGCTCGACTTCGTCCCAAAAAGTCTTTTCGTTATCGTAGAAGTCGTCAGTTGTGTCGATGCTGTTTCGCACACTGGCAAGGGTAAACATACTTTCAGTCTCATTGCGTAAGTCGTTGATTTCTGCCATTAATCGGTCTTGTTCTTCAAAGCTTTCTGCCGATTTAAACGCGCTGATAAGTCGTGTGAAATCCGCTTGTAATTTTTCCACATCCAAGCGGACATAAGGGTATTCGTTAAATGTCATGGAACAGCCTCCTCAATTATTTAATTTTTTGAAAATTACTTTTCTTAAACCAGTGTACCACTTTCTACAGAAGGTTTCAAAAGAAACTTGCAGTGCCCCGCTAGCGGGTATAGCGCTCTCTAATGCTTTGGATTTCTCTTTCGAAACGCTCTTTAAGAGCCTTTGCCCACGGTTCCTTTCGGTAGACGGCCGTTTTCAGGGCATAAGCCATTCGCGCACACCGATAGGCCTCGATGTACTCTACAAACAGAGGCTTATGCAGACACATAAGCGCCGGTATCGGCGCCACTGAAGCATAACCGTCTAAAAAAGTGCGCTCGGCATCGTCTAAGGGCATAGGCAGTGAGAGATCGGCCAAATTTAAAAGCGATTTGACGACATCCACAGCGTAAAAATGATAGTGACAGTCGTCGAAGTCGATGACGCCGATACAATCGGTAGCGGTGTCGAAGAACACATTGTCCACTTCGTAGTCGTAGTGGATAAGACCAAAGTGTTCGGGCGTTTTGGGGAGTGCACTGAGGTGATGGATCAACGCGTCTACGCCCTGTGAAGGCAAGCCGGCTTCTTTTCGAATAAAATCGAGAATTTGGCGAAAATCCGGGCGGTCTAAGTGTACAGTCAGCGTGCGGGAATGTACGTGTATCTCCGCTAGAGCTGCGCCGTACTTGAAAAGAAGGGCTTTGGAAAGCGGTAGGGCGTCTAAACACTTTCCACCGATGTGGCGCATAACAGTGGCGACGTAATCGGTGCCGTCAAAAGTTGTGGAAACTGCCCAGTCGCCTTTAGAGGCGCGAACAAATGTCGGGACTTTTAGACCGTTCAGCGATAAAAAGTCCACCCACTGAATTTCTGCGAGAACTGCTTTCAGTGATTTTTCCGATAGCGGGGCAAATCGCAGCAGGTGTACATCACCGTTATAAGTAAATGGGTATATGGCGTTTGACGCTATTCTGAACTGATCGAGGTGCTTTTCAGAAGGTGCATCGTGTGGCCAGAAAGACAGTAAGTGGCGGACGCAAGTTCTATTGTCTTCTAAGTATTTAAAGGGTAGCATTCAAACCTCCTTATGTGCGTATTATAAACCATACCCCGTTGCACGAATAGGGAAAAAACGAATTAATTTAAAAACCGCTCATCTTAAGGGGCCCTCGGAGACTGCCTAAACATCAAAAACGCCTCCGGCAAGACGAAGGCGTTGGTGTTTCCTTTATGCAAATGTCGCTGCTACCCGCTCGAGGCCGTCGCGTATGGCGAGGTCGTAAGGGCATCGCGGTTCGCAGGCGCCGCATTTGATACAATCACTAGCTTTAATGGTCATTTGGCTGTAGCGGGAAGCCGCCCAATCCTTGAGGTTGTATCGTGTGAGATACCCCTCCAGTGTAAACATCAGTGGGATGTCAATCCCCACTGGGCAAGGGGCACAATACCCACATCGCCGACAAAAATTTTGGCCGGCCCGTTCACGAAAAGTTTCAATTTGTTTTAGCTCAGCATCTGTAAGGGCAATTGATGCATTTAAAACCCCTGTGTTTTCGACGACCTGTTCCGGAGCGTTCATGCCTGGAATCGTCGAGGTGATGTTCGGGTTGTTCAAAATAAACTTCAGTGCCAAAGGGGCGTTTTCAATGGCGCCGCCGGCGAGGGGCTTCATAATAATGACGCCGATATTTTTTTGACTGGCCTTTTCAAACACGGCTTCGCCTTGTGTTTCTACAAAATTGTAGGGAAATTGCACGGTATCCCATAGCGAGCTGTCCAGTGCATGAGACAAAACGTCTTTGTTGTGCGCCGTGATGCCGATGTGTTTGATTTTTCCTTCGACTTTGGCCTCGAACAATGCGCGGTACGCGCCGTCTTCACCGGTAATGACCCCATACTGCTCGAGATCTTTGACAAAATGACATTGATACAAGTGAATCGTTGAAACGCCAAGGGTCTTGAGACTGGTTTCAATAGCGGCTTTCATCCCGGCATACGTTTTTTCCGGCGACTTTGTCGCGAGGATAAAATGGTCGGGATACGCTTTAATGGCCTGTCCAATTTTCAGCTCGCTATCGGTGTAGCCCCTTGCGGTATCGATGAAGTTGATGCCGTTGTCGTAGCAGGCCTTAATAAGGGCATCTGCTTCTGCCTGTGTACATTTTTGAATCGGTATGCCGCCGAGGCCGATGGTGCTGACTTCGAGGCCTGTTTTTCCCAAAACGCGGTAATCCATCTTAACAAACTCCTTTTGATTTTATCGTTTAAAGCCTTCTGCTTTCAGCGGGTACTGGGGGCTGGGGGACAGTGTTTTCAAAAGCGTTTTTAACGTAGCTTCTTCCTGGCCCGCCGCTTTCAAATACTGCGCTTCTAGTCCGTGTGAAAAGGGGCAAACTGAAATGCAGAGGCCGCAATCAGAACCGAATGTCTGCCATTTGTCGTAGCACTTTTCCTGTGCGATAGGGTGGCCGTAAGTTTGAATGGCCTTGCTGGGACAATAGGTGCTGCAACGGTTGCATAGGGAACAGAACTTTTCCAGTGTGTAACCGGGCGGCTTAGTAGCTACCAGTGGGAGGTCGGTGGTGACGGCGCCGAGCCTGACACAGCTACCATGTGCCGGTGTGACGATGAGACCGTTTTTTCCAAGTGCGCCCAGTCCGGCGGATTCTGCTGCCAGGGGGAGCACCAGTTGATAGTTGCCGTCCATATGGTTGCGCGCCTCAAAGCCCAAGGTTTTAATAAAATACGTGAGGACGAGACCGATGATGCCGGCGTCCATGTAGCCCTTGGTCACGGCAAGACTTTCACGCACATCTGGCGACTGGTGAAACAACGCGGTGTCCATTGGGACGGCAAATACGATGGTATACGGCAAGTGCGGCTCGATCTTGAGACCGTAAGTGTCGTCGGTACGCCCTTTATAAGTATAGTAGTAGCGCGCATCGAGCGGTGCTATACCGAACGATGCGGCGCCATAGAGTTCTGCCAGCGCTTTGACCCGCGCCGTTAGAACTTCCGGAGAGGCGGTGTCTTTTTCAGGTGCCTTGTCGGGGCCCTCACACAGCTGATTTAAGTGAGACAATAGATGAAACGTGCTGTCCACCATCTTTGAAAAGTGCGGATGATAAAAGCGCGCACTGTCGTCGCCCATGGGCGGCAGAGCGCGCAGTGCATCGTCGCCGGCGCGTTTTTCAGGGTTTTCAGCGTAATAGGTGTCGTACGCTTCGGTACCGGGTTTTCTCGCCATCCTCGAAAACATGGCGTCGCGCTCATCAATCCGTTTCACGGCTGACCTCCTCCGGGACAAGTTGCTTGATAAACCGCGCGTATCGGTTGCGGTTGGTGGCGTGTATACTGTTGAGGAACAAGACGTCCTCAATGGCGTTCTCTTGAATAAAATCGTAGATGTCCAATGTCGCGTAGCGCGGGTCGATGACATAGACCGTGCTGCAGTGTGGTGCTAAAAACGGTACAAAGGCATTGGCGTAAGAGTCTTTAATGACGAGCAGTGTCTTGCCGTTTGGATTGGACGTTTCAATTTTAGCCAGTGGGTGGTCACTGCCCATAAAGACGGCATATTTGCTCTCACCTTTGAGATACCACGTGTTGATTAAAGCGGTTTCCTTATAGGCGCCGTCTTTGAAGACAGAGAACTTAAAGTCGTCGTACCCTTTGTACTTGTAGTAGGTCAGCGTATCCGGATGTGCTTTTAAACCATCGTTTAGTGGCACACGCGTACCGAGATAGCCTTCGACATCTGTCGCGGTGTAGTCGTCAAGTGGTATCGGGGTCTCGCCTTGACTTTCCATGAAAGTGCTGTACGCGTAATAGGCACCTAGCGCCGTCCAGTGGTGGTCGGTTCTAAAGAACAAATACGCGTCTTTTTGCGCTTCGAAAGTCGGCATCAAGTCAACCAGTGCTATGCGCGGGTTCAATCGCCCCTTTAAATAGGTCATGGTATCTGCTTGAGAATCGGCGAGGTCTTTAAGCCGAGGGTCGTCCATAAACTGAATCTGATCCGGTACGAGCATGGAGGTCATGCGAACGTTTTGCGGCATGCGCGCCGCCAACGTGTTAAAGGCGTCGACATAGCGTTCGGCTTTAATAGCATCGAAAGTGTACAGGGTCAGGGCGCGGTCTTCTAAAAAGAGCACCGTGGTAGGGTCTTCATCTTCGAACTCGACGTCTACGGCGTCGATGCCGTCGTAAGTGTTTTCCCCTTTGCTAACGACGATTTCACCCACCGTATTGCCTTTGAGACCGGTGTAACTTTTCAGATGCTTCGAGAGGTCGACAAACGGCTCTCTAAAGACGAAGTGATCGGCAAAGTAACTGTCGTAGCTTTCAAAATAATGCCCTGAAAGAAAACTGCCCCACGTGAGTTCCGGTTTTTCTTCGAGCTTTCTATTTTCAGCAGATGAAATAGTGGCTGTATCGGGCAAAAACAAGTTGAGGCCCATGAGCACCAGCACCAATAAGCTGCATAATATGATGTTGAATTTATAGAGTTTCATAGGTCCTCCTAGAATCTAAAATACAAAAATGGGTTGAAGCTGTTGCCGACTAAAAGTGCAGTTGAAGCGACGAGAATCAAGACGTTAAACACCGGACTGAGGTAGTGGTTGTAAAAGGTGTGACCGAGGTGTCCACCGGTGATGTCGATCCACTTTTCGAGTCCTCTCCGCAACAGTGGTGTAGAGAGAAAAAGTGCCGCTATAAAAAAGAGGCTGTTGTTCATAAGGTGGATATAGGTCTCGCCGCTTGTAAAGGCGACATCTCCAATGCTAAAGAGCACTTTGAGAACCTGCGCTGCCTGTCCGAAATCTGTAAAGTAAAACATCACCCAACCGAAGGTTACGACAAAGTACATGTAAGCCCATTGGCAGATGCCGGGGCATTTTTTGAGCCATCCTTCGAGAAAGAGACGCTCTAAAGCGATGAAGAAGCCAAAGTAGAGCCCCCACAGGATAAAGTTCCAGCTGGCACCGTGCCATAAGCCGGTTAGAAACCACACCACAATCAGGTTCCTGTACCGATGGCGCCGATTGCCTCCTAGGGGAATGTAGACGTAATCTCTAAAAAAGGACCCCAGAGAAATATGCCAGCGTCGCCAAAAATCGCTGATGGATTTTGAAATATAAGGGTAGTTGAAGTTTTCCTTAAAAGTAAAGCCTAACATGCGGCCGATGCCAATGGCCATATCGGAATACCCTGAAAAATCGAAGTAAATTTGGAGACCAAAGGCCAATAGACCGAGCCACGCACCAAGTGTCGTCAAGTTTGAAAAGCCGCTGACTAAAAATTTTTCGACAATTTCACCGGCGGTATTGGCAATGAGAACTTTTTTAAACAGACCGATGCAGAACCGGTTGATGCCATAGCTGATGTTGGCGACGTGAATGTTGCGATGGTCGATTTCTTCGGCGATGTCTTTGTACCGCACGATAGGCCCCGCTACAAGTTGTGGGAACATCGAGACGTAGAGTAGGAGTTTCGCCACTGATTTTTGAGCCGGTACTTCACCACGATAGACGTCTATGGTGTACGACAACGTCTGAAAGGTGTAAAAAGAAATACCTATAGGAAGCGCGAAGTTCGGTTCAGTGAACGCCGTGCCTAAGAGTGCGTTGAGATTGCTCACAAAAAAACCGGCGTACTTAAACGTGCCCAGTAGGCCAAGATTGATAGCGAGTGAGGATACCAGTGCCAATCGACTTTGCCATTGCCCACGGTGGGCTTCAATGACCCTGCCGTGGAGGTAGTCGGTAATGCTGCTGATGAGCAAGAGCGATATCCAAAGGGGTTCGCCCCAAGCGTAAAAAAATAAAGACGCCGCAATGAGCACCGCATTTTTAACGCTGAGTGAACGCGCCAAGTAGTAAAGAGCCAAAGTAATTGGCAAAAAAAGATATAAGAATGTCAGACTGGAAAAAACCAATTTTGCCACCTCTTTTGTTGTATTAGGCCATTGCCCAGAGTGTTTGTAAACCACTAACAGTATACCATATGCTGAAATATCGTGATAAAACAATTTGGTGACATTTTCAAAAGACCGAAAGACATAAAAAAAGTGCCCCAGTGTGTAGGGCGCTTTTTTGACAGTTAGGACAATAGGTTCAAGTCCTTTTTTAGATTTTCAAAGATATACTCCAGCCATTCGGCGTTAACGGTCTGCGTATATTTCCCTTCGACGAGTTCGATTTTGATGAGTTTTGCCGTGACGAGAGAGTTGAGGTGGTAGGAGATGGTCGCCGACGAGACCCCGAGCTTCTTGGCGATGTCTTTTGTGGCGTGCATCCCATTGGCCACACTTCTTAAGACTTCGTATCGGGTCTTGTCACCGAGATTTTTAAAAGCGGCGACGCGTTCAATTAAAGCGTCGGCTTCAGCCTCTTTTATTCTCTTTAGAACGGACTCGGTCTCAATGCCCCAGAGGACGTAAGGGGCACCGGTTTTAGTTGAGAGCTCAACGGTGTGAATGTTGACAAAGCTGAAAAGAAAGTGTGTACACGGAATAATATCCACCGTAATAAGCCCGCCGGTGATGTCTTTTAGAACAGCGCCGTCTGTTTCATTGAGACGCGCCATAAGCGCTGTGCTATACGCCTTGATTTTAGACTCGTAATAGGCGTAGCGTCTATCAAAAATAGGCTTTAGAGTTTTGAGCAGCTCGAGCCAACCGTCCAGAGTCGCTTTTGGCTGCCTTATAAATTGCATAAAGAGCCACTTCTCGTCGTCTTCAATGGTCAGACTGTCAATGAGGCCCAAGACGTCGTCCGTTTCGTCTAAGGATTCAGACGCTTCAGAAGCTGAAAGCTTCATGTAGGCGACCAAATGGTCGCGTACAGCATCTTCAGAAAGCTGTGACAACGTTTCCAGATAGCTGTCAACACAGTCAAAGTCGCGTGCGGGAACGGCAAATTTTATAATGCGGTAAAAACTGGTGTTTTTAAGGTAGTATTTTTTAATGAGGCTTTTATAAGGCTTCAACTCTTCCTCAATGCTTTTGAAAAAATCATAGGTGCTTTTTTCTACAAAGGCATCGTACGTGTGATCGTTTTCTTCGGCTTCTCTCTCGGTGATAAACGCACAGTTTGGAAATGTTATAAAATCGATGATTTTACTTTCAATAAGCGATGTTGTAAAAGTCATAAGATACCCTTTCTAAACCGAGGTCGGCAGTATTTTTTCGGGTTCGTCGTGAACAAACGGTTTATAATAGAATACCACACCTGCCAGAACGATGAAAGCGGTTATTAAAATAACGGTGCTCGGCGCTAAGGTGTCTAGGGCAAAACCGAAAAGAAGCTGACCAAGTGGCATTGAAAGTAATAGAGCTAGATTCATAAAACTGCTGGCTCTGCTCATATGCGTCAGCGGTATCAGCGTTTGAAAAAGCGTACTTAGAGCGATGTTGTTCACCGACGAAAGCATACCTGTAATAAAGGCGATGGCAAATACGATGACGAGGGGCACCGTCGAGGTTTGAAACTGGGTGAGAAACCCTTTTGAAGTGGCAAAAGCGAGACCGAACACCAGTAGATCGAGAACCGCAAAAGTCATAATGGTCAGGCGTCCCACTTTTACCTTCTTGGCGACGCCGCCGAGGAGGAGAGGCCCTAAGAACATTGAAGTGGCGAGGAGCGTCGAAACAAGACCGTATGCCGCTTCTGAAATGTCGAGCACTTCAATGAGGATATAGATGAGGCCGACACTGAACAGAGCTGATATTGAAAAATTGAGGATGATGCCCAGCCCGATGATGCGGCGGAGCATCGGCTGTGTTTTAACGAGGGCGGCGCCTTCAAGAAAATCCCGTTTGAACACTTTAAAGTCGACTTTTTCAGGGGCGCTGTTGGTTTTGGGGATGTCGATGGTCATTTCGCAAATTGCCGATACGAGAAAACTCACCGCGTTGACAATTAAAAGTACGCGGAGGCCCAAAAATCCGTAGAGTGTCGCCGCAAGCAAAGGGGCAGCGATGTTTGAAAAGCTGGCAATAGCGGTGCGCACTCGATTGATATCGAAGAGCGCTTCTTTAGGCACCATACTGGGAACCACAGCCGACATCGATGCGGAGAAGAACACTTCCGTGATTTCGAGCAAAATAACAAGCAAGTAGATGCTTTTAAGCGAAAGACTGCCATTTATACTGAAGTAGATGGCGTACACTGCAATAATAACGGCATTGAGCAAATCGAGGCGGACAATGCTTTTTTTTCGATCAATCCAATCGCCGATGACACCGGCAATAGGGGCTAAGAAAATACGCGGTAGAATGGCTATGGCCAAAAGCGATGCAAAGAGCCCTGCGGACCCTGTAATGGCCAGAACGTATAGCGACAATGCAAACTGCTGCATGTTGCTACCGAATTGTGAAGTGACGCTGCCGAACATTAAGCGGCGTATGTTTTTATCTTTTAGACAGTTCATTTTACCCACCTTTCTTTTTTGACAACGGTTTGTTATTTAATTTTAGAAGGGTTTTATCAAAAAGTCAATCTAAACATTAGATAATCATCTAATAAAATGATAATTTCAAATAAATCCATCTCAACTGGACGCTTAACGTCATTTGATGACGACTTCTCGCACGGAACAGCAGAAGAAGCCCTTGGATTCGGCACTTGTTGTCAAAAAAAAACCTCTTTCGGTGGTTACCGAAAGAGGCGGAAGAACTGTTACAGCTCATTGAGTTGGTTTGCTATTTTTCGTGTACGGTCGGTGATAACCGCTTGATCGTTTGCAATTTCATTAAGTCGGGTAACTTCACCGGATATTTTTTCATTTTCAGAGTTAAGTGCACTGAGCAGTTCTCCGATTTGATTGGCAAAGTGGCTGGTGCTGTCCGACATCTTTTGAACTTCTGTGGCGACGACTGAAAACCCGCGACCGTGTTCGCCGGCACGTGCGGCTTCAATGTTGGCGTTGAGCCCTAAAATTTTAATTTGCTGGGTAAGCTTGTTGACCGCTTTAATCATTTCATCAGACTGTGCAATAAAGCGTTTGGATTCATCAGAGGACGCAATGAGCGCTTGATTAATGACCCCCAATCGGTCGGTGACTCTAATAATTTCGTTCATCTCTTCGTGCAAAGCTGCACTTGTTCTGTGAATTTCCTCAATTTGATAATTCAGGCGCTCAGTTGTCGCAGTTTGTTTGTCGACAATGTGCATCATCAGTTTTGCAACATCCGATCCGACGATTTGCGCTTTGCCTTCATAAAGCGCTGTAAGTTGGTCGTATACAGATTTGATGCCTGTCGCCTCGATAATTACTTCCGCTCTGCTGTCAATCCCCGTCATGTCGTCGGTGCAATTAAGCCCATATGACTTCGCTAGAGCAATTCCCTCAGAGTGTAGATTTTTATCGACCACTGTGACAATGGACACGCCGTCGACGGTATGGAACAAATCCATAATTTTTTTGCCGCCGGTTCCCGCGCCTACAATTGCAATGTTCATAAGCCAATCTCCTTATATCTGTCTTTTGTTGACGCCTCTATTATAACATAACCGTTGTGTAAATAACGGCGTTATACGAGAACTTAAAATTATTATTTCTTTGAAAAAATCTGCTGAAAAGGGGGTGTCTAAAGATAGGTTTTCTGATAAAATGAATGAATCTTAAAAAAAAGAAATGGGAGGACAAATGTTTAAGCTAATAGCAGATTCGACGTGTGATTTATCCGATGCGTTTTTAAAAAAGTACGAGGTGGATCTCGTGCCCCTGTCGGTGATTATTGAAGGGCGCACCTATGCAGACCGCGTAGACATAGACGCCGATACTTTTTTCTCTAGGATTGCGGAGTACAAGACGCATCCGACGACTGCTATGCCGGCGCCGGCAAAGTTTTTAGAACGCTTTGAAGCAGCACATAAAGCGGGCTTCAAAGCCATCTTGTGTATCTGTATGTCTCGAAAGACCAGCGGTTCGTACCAATCGGCGACTATTGCACAGACGTATTTTGAGGAGATGTATGGTGACGCCTGCAAAATTCACGTCCTCGACAGCACCTGCATGAGCCACGGCAGTGGCTACCTCGTCTTAAAGAGCGGTCGCATGCGCGAGGCAGGAGAAACTTTTGAGGCCGTTGTCGACTACCTCGAAGCACATAAGCGTCAGGTCAAGCACTTTTTATCAGTGGACGACTTAGACAACCTCGTGAGAAGTGGGCGGTTGCGCTACGGCAGCGCACTAATTGGCAAGATTATTAAAGTAAAGCCCATTATGACAATGAAACAAGGTGAAGGGGCGATTGTCAGCAAGGAGCGCGGCAGAAAGCGCGTTCTCCAGCACTACATCAACGCGTTTAAAGAGCGACTTGACGAGAGCGAAAGCGATTTTGTCATCGTCGGTTACACGTCGGACAAACTCTATGCGGAGAACCTCGTGCACCTTATAGAAGATGAAACCGATTACAAAGGGGAGATTCTGGTGATGCAAATGGGCGTCTCTGTTGGGGTACACGTCGGTCTCGGTGGCCTGTCGTTTTACTTTATGGAGAAAGGGCATTTACACGATGGTCTTTTGCGCAATAAGTTAACCCATCGCGTCACAAGCTAGCAGTTGACAAAAGAGGTGCCAGAGTGTTATGCTGAATCTGTTCTAAAACAAATTGAATAGACTGTTGGTGCAATGCGAATTGCTTAATAGGGAAGCCGGTGTAAGTCCGGCGCGGTCCCGCCACTGTAAGAGAAGAGAGGCTTTTGTTAACCACTGCTGTACGCGGGAAGGGAAAAGCATCGACGACGCTCGAGTCAGGAGACCTGCCAATGGAAAAAACGCTGTTGGACTCACGAGGATGAGTGGTGTTAGAAGTGTGCACAAGACGCCTACACCCCAAACACCGTTTGGGGTGTTTTTTATAACAACAAGGGTTGGGCCGCATGGCGCCGGTCTGCGAAAACGATTTTAGGGTGATGCCTAAAGTAGTGTTGTATGGCAAAATTTGAGCTGATGTGTTTGGGTCGGCCAAAATCGTTTTAGGCAAAGCCCGAAACGCAAACCGTCTTTTGAACTTCACACCTTTCTCTGAGAGATGACAAGCGCGTAGCTTGTTTTTTTTATGCGAGGAGGGCACTATGGATTTACTGGAATACCAAGCAAAAGAACTGTTAAAGGGCTATGGCCTGCAATTTGAAAAAGGGGTTGTCGTCACAAAACCGGAAGAGGTGTCGAGGGCACTTGAGCATTTTCACGGTGATTTGGTTGCTGTTAAGGCGCAAATTCGCGCAGGAGGTAGAGGAAAAGCAGGAGGCATTAAGCTTCTGCGCGATCCTTTGGAAATCGAAACGTTCGCAAAGGCACTTTTGGGAACGCGTTTGGCAACCCACCAGACAGCTGATGCCGGCGCGTACGTGGGCGCTTTGTATTTGGAAAAAGCTTGCACAATCGAACGAGAATTTTATTTGAGCTTTATGTTGGATAGGGCTTCTAAAAGTATCGCTCTGGTCTTTTCAGGGCGTGGCGGCGTAGAAGTCGAAAGCGTGTCTGAAAACGATCGACATCGCTGTGAAATCGACACCCATTTGGGGATTCAGAGTTACCACGTCCAAGCGGTGCTCAACGCCTTTCAGCTGTCAGACGCGTATCGATTTAAAGTGACTAAACTGCTCACCGCTTTGCTCGATGCCTTTTTAAGCCACGATGCAACTCTGCTGGAAATCAATCCTTTGGTATTGACCAAAGAGGGTAACCTACGCGTTCTCGATGTAAAACTTTCTATAGATGACAACGCGCGATATAGGCAAAATACCTACGTCACTCCAGACGTCCATCACGATTCCAGTGAACGTGAAGCAGAGGCGCTGGGCGTATCGTATGTGAAACTCGGAGGCAATATCGGCTGTCTCGTCAACGGCGCCGGGCTGGCGATGGCGACGATGGATACGCTGGAACTCGCCGGCGGTCGCACGGCCAATTTTTTAGATGTCGGCGGCAGCGCCACCAGTGAAATGGTCAAGGCTTCAATTGCGTTAATCCTCAAAGACCCTTCTGTGGAAGGCTTGTTTGTCAATATATTTGGTGGGATTATGCAGTGCGATACCATTGCATCGGCATTGGTTGAAGCGCAGGAAGAAATGGCAATCGGGATTCCCATAGTCGTTCGACTGGAAGGGCGCAACAAGGCTGAGGGGATGGAACTGCTGAGCCGTTCTTCTAAAGCCGTTTATCCGGCGGCGACACTAGACGCCGGTGTCGATTGCATTGTGGACTTGGTCAAGCGAGGAGGGCATCATGAGCGTATTTGTCAATAGGATGGATAAAATTATCGTACAGGGAATTACCGGACGCGCGGCACAGCTGCACACAAAGGCCATGCTCGACTACGGGACGAACATCGCAGGGGGCGTGACCCCTGGAAAAGGCGGTCGAGAAGTGCACGGTGTGCCTGTTTTCAACTTGGTTTCAGAAGCGGTTAAAAAGACCGGTGCCAATACGTCTATTATCTTTGTCCCCCCTGCCTTTGTAAAAGAGGCGATTTTAGAAGCTGTTGACGGTGGCATTCGCCAAATTGTTTGCATTACAGAGCACGTGCCGGTTCACGATGTGCTCGTCGCGGAAAAATACGCGCGCAGCAAAGGCGTGCGGTTAATCGGCCCCAACTGTCCGGGGATTATTGTGCCGGAAGAACAATTGATAGGCATTATGCCCGGTGCGATCCACAGACGCGGGAACATCGGCATCGTTTCGCGTTCAGGGACTTTAACCTATGAAGCGGTTGCTGTTCTCACTGAAAATGGCTTTGGGCAGTCGACTGTTGTGGGCATTGGCGGCGATCCGATTAAAGGGGTGGACTTTGTTGAGGTTTTAGAGGCCTTTGAAAAAGATCTGCACACAGACGCCGTTATACTGATTGGTGAAATTGGCGGCGAGAGCGAAGAACGTGCTGCAGCTTGGATACAACGACATATGCAAAAGCCCGTCGTCGGTTTTATTAGCGGAAAATCTGCGCCGAAGGGCAAGACGATGGGACACGCAGGGGCAATTGTTTCCGGTGGTACTGGAACGGCGGAATCAAAGACGATTGCACTTGAAAATGCCGGTGTTAAAATGGCACATCGACTCAATGAAATTGTCCCGATTCTTAAAAAAATCGGTGTAAAAAACAGCTAAAAAAACACCTTGACATTTTTTTCTCAATATGGTAGATTGATTAAAACTTAATAGTTCTTCAGGGCAGGGTGAAATTCCCGACCGGTGGTTAAAGTCCACGAGCTGCTCAAGCAGCTGACTTGGTGCAATTCCAAGACCGACAGTAAAGTCTGGATGGGAGAAGAGAAAACAGCGTCTTTTTAAGTGCATTAACCCCTGATTTTCAAGTGAAATCAGGGGTTTTTTAAACAGTGAGATTTGAGCCGATAGGCAAAAGTTGTTTTAGCGGTTTAAACTGTTGTTGTGCGGTAGCGTTTGAGTTTATAGTCGTTATCGCTAGACCACTTAAAGCAGATGCAGGTGCCGAAAACTTTGGCAAAAAAATCACGAAGCTCCCAATAGGGGGCTTTTTTATTTGGACAACAAGGGGCGAGCTCAAAGCCTTTTTGCGGGTGTTCAACGCGAGAAGGCCGTTTGATGCGCTGAAAACGCATCAAATGTTGTTGACAACTGCAGTTGCATCATACTATTTCCACAAGATTAAGCGCTCTGAAGACTTCTAGAGTTTTTTTAGGAGGTGGCAAATGAAAGAAAAATGGATGTCAAAAGCATTGGCGCTGGCTGAAAAAGGCGCCGGTAGCGTGTGGCCCAATCCACTTGTGGGAGCTGTCATTGTGAAAGACGGCGTGTGTATTGGCGAGGGGTATCACGCCGAGTTCGGCGGGGCGCACGCGGAAATATGCGCACTGGCGTCGGCGACAGAATCGGTACAAGGGGCCGTGATGTACGTAACCCTAGAGCCCTGTGCACATACGGGGAAGACGCCGCCGTGCACCGATGCCTTGATACAGGCGGGCATACGAAAAGTATATGTGGCGATGCGCGATCCCAATCCGGTGGTGTCGGGCAAAGGGGTTGAAGCGCTTCGAAACAGTGGCATCGAGGTGGAAATCGGTTTGCTTGGGAAAATCGCAGGCGCTTTAAATACCGGGTATTTGCATTGGCTTAAGTACAAGCGCCCGAAGGTCAGAGCCAAATACGCCATGACACTCGATGGCAATTTGGCGACGTGCAACGGGGACGCCTTTTGGATTTCCAATGAAGTGAGCAGACGTCATGCACATGGTCTTAGGGCGGAATCATCGGCAGTGGTTGTTGGCGTCGGCACCGTGCTTATGGACAACCCTGCATTAACTGTTCGATATGGGGCTATAGAGAAACAACCTCATCGAGTGGTGGTAGACCCATCGGCAAAAACGCCTGAAGACGCGCTGATGCTTGAGGTGAAAGGTGGCCCGGTTCACATCTTTACGAGTGTTGATGCACCAGTGGAAAACCGTCGGGCTTTGGAACGCAAAGGGGCACAAGTGCACGTCCTCGAGCCACTGACTGTTCATACGCTCTTAAAGGCGCTCGTGAAATTGCGACTGGAAAAAGTGCTCGTAGAAGGCGGCGGTAAAACGCACGGGGCCTTTTTTAGAGAGGGCTATGTCGACGATCTTTCGGTGTACATTGCGCCGAAACTTTTGTTAGGTGCGGGCGTTTCACCTATCGCCGGTGAAACTGTAGCGCAAGTGGCGCACGCGCTGCCGCTTGCATCATGCGAAGTGTTACAGCTTGCCGGAGATGTTATCGTACAGGGGCATATTGAGGAGGTGACATGTTTACAGGACTGATTGGTGATGTTGGGTGTGTTAAAAATGTTCTCAAACGTCGAGGTGCTTGCACGCTGACCATTTCTTCGACAATGGATGTGGCCATCGGCGATAGCGTCTGCACCAGTGGCGCCTGTTTAACTGTGACGGAACAAGTTAAAGGCGGTTTTAAAGCCGATGTGATGCCGGAGACGTTAAGAAAGAGCAAGCTGAGTCGTTTAAAGGCCGGAGACAGAGTTAATTTAGAGCAGGCACTGGCAGTGGGGACACGATTAGACGGACATCTCGTTTCAGGACATGTCGACGAGGTGTTAACCGTTGCAAGCATCCGTCGAGAGGGCAATGCGGTTCGACTTGTGTTCAGGGGAACAGCTAGAACCTATCAGAACACGGTACCCATGGGGTCTATTGCTATAGACGGGGTGAGCTTAACTGTTGCAGATAGGTCGCCACGACAAGTTGTAGTGTCTATTATTCCCCATACGTATGCGGCGACGACGTTGAGTCGACTAAAGTGTGGACACAGCGTCAATGTTGAGTACGACGGACAAGTGAAATCCAGTGTGGCGTTAACTGAGGCGATGCTTAGTGCAGCTGGTATCTTATAGGAGGTCGAAGATGTTTATAGAAGTTGTAGAAGCGATGGACTTGTTGAAAAAAGGTGAGATGATCGTCGTAGTTGACGATGAGAACCGAGAAAATGAAGGCGATTTACTGATGCTGGCAGAAGCGGCGACGCCGGAGCATATCAATTTTATGGCGCGTTGGGGAAAGGGGCTCATCTGTATGCCGATGACCTCTGAACGCCTTGAAGCCCTGGACATTGAAGACATGGTGACCGTTAATACAGATAGCAAACAGACGGCGTTTACGGTTTCGGTAGATGCTAGAACGACACACACGGGGATTAGCGCTTATGAACGGGCGGAGACTGTTCAAAAGTTAATGGACGACGAAGCAACCGGTGCCGACTTTACGAAGCCGGGGCATATCTTTCCACTTAGGGCGCGTAGCGGCGGCGTATTAGAACGTGCCGGCCATACGGAAGCCGCTGTTGATTTGGCGCGCCTTTGCGGTGCGGCACCGGCAGGGGTTATTTGCGAAATCATGCGCGACGACGGCCATATGGCGCGGCTGGATGACCTCAAAATTTTTTGTGAGAAGCACGGGCTAAAATGCCTTAAAATTGAGAGTTTAATCGCCTATTGTCAAAATGCGGTGGAAGTCGCGGTGAGTACACCGCTTCCAAGTCGATATGGAGCGCTGACGGTGAAGGGCTTTCAAAATCATTTAGGCGATTTAGAGGACTTTGCCGTGGTCAAGATGAGCGAGAGTGAAAAGCCACCACTGGTGCGCATCCATTCTGCCTGTATGACGGGCGATGTCTTGGGGTCTCTCAAATGCGACTGCGGCGATCAACTGAGAATGGCTTTGTCGGCAATTGCAGACAGCCCATCGGGGATACTGCTCTACATGCAGCAAGAAGGTCGCGGCATCGGTCTAGTGAACAAGTTTCGCGCCTACGCGCTTCAAGAGCAGGGCATGGATACCGTGGAAGCGAATCTCGCTCTGGGTTTTGCAGATGACCTCCGCCGTTATGACACGGCGGCGCAGATGCTCAAAGCGCTTGACGTAACACGTGTGCGTTTGATGACCAACAATCCCGATAAGGTAAGGCAATTGGAGGCATGTGGTATTGAAGTGGTTGAACGCGTGCCGGTTGTTACACAAGAGAACGCGCACAGTGCGTATTATATGAAGACTAAAAAAGACAAGATGGCCCATTGGCTATAAAAGGAGGTTAAGGATATGGTATATGAAGGACAACTACAGGCAGCGGATTTGAAAATTGCGATTGTCATCAGCCGTTTTAATGTTTTTATTACAAGTAAGCTTTTAGAGGGGGCGGAAGATTGTTTGTTTCGACATGGGTTGAAGCAGACGCACTTAGATATCTTTTGGGTGCCGGGGGCATTTGAAATTCCCTTGATGGCCAACCGCCTTGCCACCCGAGGGGATTACGATGCCGTTATCTGTCTCGGTGCGGTTATCAGGGGGGCAACCACGCATTATGATTACGTGTGCAACGAGGTGACGAAGGGCATTGCCCGTGTATCGCTTGAGCATCATCTCCCCGTTATTATGGGCGTTTTAACCACAGAAGATATTGAACAGGCCATTGAGCGCGCCGGTACAAAGGCGGGCAACAAGGGATTTGAGTCGGCTATGAACGCTATTGAAATGGCCAACCTTTTTAAAGCGTATGCGTAACGTCGTTTCATTTTTGTAAGAATCCCTCTGTCCCTGTTGCGCGGTCTTTGTGGTATAATGTAGGATGTTTCAAGACAATGCAAAGGAAATTGGAAGGTTGAAATACGATGGAAAAATACAATTTTAACAGAGGCTATGAACCGACAGCGCCCTCATTTTGGATGGGGCGTGTGGACAGTGAGGACAATTACGACGCTTTTAGGTGGCATCAGTGGATAACCTGTGTCGACTTACGGACGTTATCCACAGCGACTTTTGAACACGAACTGGGAATTTGCTTTATCGGCTTTTGCAGCGATATCGGCGTCGAGAGAAACCTCGGTCGTCCGGGAACGGCAAAGGGCCCGAACAGTATTAGAAATGAACTTAAAAACAGGCCGTGTGCTTTTTCACCGGGGCTCAAACTGTACGATGCGGGCAATATCTACGGCCAAAGCGGCGATCTCGAGAAGGCTCAAAAAGATTTGGAAAATGCGGTTGATGTGCTGTTGGAGAAGGGGTTGGTTCCCATTGTCCTAGGCGGTGGACACGCCGTTGCCCTGGGGCATTACCACGGCGTCAGAAAGTATCTCGAACGCGTCAAACCCGGTCAAACACTTGGAATTGTCAACTTCGATGCACATTTTGATATTCGACCGTATACCAACGGTGGAACGTCGGGGACGATGTTTAGACAAATTGCCGACTACTGTGCGGCTGAAAATGTGCCGTACAATTACCTTTGTCTCGGGATACAAAAGAGCGGCAACACGGTGGACCTTTTTAAGACGGCACATCGATTGGGTGTCGAGTACTTGCTGGCAAGCGATATTGAAGCGCATTCGGCCTCTGAAACTATTGTTAAAATACAAGACTTTATCAATCGAAACGATCAGCTCTATATGACCATTTGCGCCGATGTTTTTTCATCAGCTTATGCGCCGGGGGTCAGTGCGGCACAACCGCTCGGGCTCTATCCTGAAAAGGCTTTGAAAGTCATTAAGCATATTGTAAAATCAAAGAAGATGGCCAGTTTCGATATCGCTGAAGTTTCGCCACGCTTTGACCACGACAACACCACGGCGAGCTTGGCGGCAATTTTGATCTTTTCAGTTGTCGTTACATTGGCTGAGGAACATGCATTGGACATCAAGTACAAGTAGGAGGGCATAAAATGATTGAATGGAGCAGTCACTACGAACTAGGTATTGAGAGCATTGACAACCAGCACAAGGAGCTCGTTCGCATTACGGGGCGGTTGTCAGACCTTCTGGGAAGCGCAACACAAGGCGAGGACATCTACGATGACATGGTGACGATTGTCGGCGATATTAAGGCGTACACAGTGGAGCATTTCAGTTATGAGGAAATGCTTTTCGATAAATTTGGCTATGAAGATAAAGAGCGCCACAAACAGGAGCACAAAAAGTTGATTGATGAGATTGAAACCCTTGACCTTCGAGCGCTCGACGACGATCAAGTGGCTCACGGGAAGAAGATTTTGAACTATTTGATTACTTGGGTTTTCAAGCATATCAGCGGTTCTGATTTTCTATACAAGGATTTATTTAAATCACACGGTTTGTAAAAATGAGCTTTTGGGGACGGTTCTTTTGTGCCGGAAAACCCTATAATTTACCATATGAAAACCCGCTGTTCCTTCGAAAAGCGGGCTTTTTTCAATTGTATATAGCGAAGCTACTGGGAAGGTATGCGCTTTTAGCCTTTGGCGTATGCGACGAGTGTATAGTTTTACTTAAAGTCGACAATCTCGTTTTTTCAAGGTGTGTGAGTAACAGTAGATAAATCAAAATGTTAAAAATTAGTGGAATCCGGCACAAAAGAACCGTCCCCCTTTTCAAAGTGGTATAATAAGCTCATTACAACAGGAGGCGAACGGGATGCGAAAACAGATTGACGCCGACGGACAAATCAAAAAGTTTTGTCTGTACGGCTTTTTAAAGAACTTAAAGTTTTTTGAACCATACTTGATGCTTTTTCTAATGGACAAAGGGCTGGGCTTAACTGAAATCGGATTGCTTTACGGCTTGAGAGAAGCGGTGACTTATTTGTTTGAAGTGCCCAGCGGCATGCTTGCAGACCATTATGGCAAAAAGAAAGAATTGCTATTGTGCTTTGTCTTTTACATCGTAGCCTTTGGTTTCTTTTTTGCTGCAGGTGGCATTTGGGGGCTAGGTATGGGTATGTTCTTTTTCGGACTGGGAGAGGCTTTCAGGTCGGGAACACATAAAGCGATGATTCTAAGTTATTTGGAGCATCGCGGATGGTTTGAGCATAAAGGCTATGTCTACGGCAGAACACGCTCCTATTCCCTGCTGGGCTCTTCGTTGTCTGCTTTTGTTTCGGTGGCGCTAGTTTTAACAGTTCCGGCTTTGAATTGGGTGTTTCTCGCCAGTATTGTGCCCTATTTGTTGGATTTTGCTTTGATTTTGTCGTACCCGGGGTATTTGGATGCGCCGCGGCAAACGGATAAGCATTTTAAGACGTTCTTAGCTGAGAGCGTCGGGGCTTTTAAGCGGATTCGTCGCCAGGGGGCGCTGGGATCCATTTTAATGAGTTCGGCTATTTACGATGCGGTGTTTCGAACGATTAAGGACTATATTCAGCCGATTTTGGAGATGGTTATGCTCTCGGCGGGGATCGGTCTGCTGTTCAATGCGTCAGATGGGGAGCTGCTGAAGGTATCTTTAGGGGTGCTGTATGGGACTTTTTACATTTTCAGCGCTGTGGTGTCTCGAAATGTTTATCGCGTAACGGGGCGTTATGAGAGCAAAGTGGTTTTCGATAAGCTGTTTGTGCTTCTGGGGGCGGTTTGCGCGGTGATTGGCTTTTCAATTTTCGAGGGGTGGACAGCGGTTATTGTGACGGCGTACTTTGTCCTGTATTTGATGAAAGATGCCAGACGCGCCGTTTTTGTGGATCACGTTGGAGACTATATGACTAAGTCCGAGCGGGTAACGGTATTGTCTGTGGAAAGTCAGTTGCGCGCTTTGTTTGCCATTGTGTTTGCACCTGTTTTCGGTTGGTTGGCTGAAACGTTTTCGGTGGCTGTTTTGTTTGGTGTTATCGCTGCGGGGATACTTTTGGCAAGCCGATCGTTGCGTTTCAAAAATAGAACGACAACAAAAAAGTAATCGCGACTATTTGACAATCGTGATTACATATGATATCTTATTATGGTGTGATTTATAAAAATTGAAGGTTCTGTGAAGTAGATTGCAGTAGTAATTTGGATTATAAGTATCCATATGTCGCGTTGACAGATGGCTATGAGTTTTCCCTCGTGTAAATGAAACTACAATCGAAAAACGATTTAAGAACTGGGGTCTGCACAGGTCCGAAAGGAAATGTGCTATACTATCGACTGGTGGTATAATGTGAGTCATTATGGCGAAACTTAGGCACTCTAACTCTTTATTGAAGAGTTGGGGTGCCTTTTTTATTATAGTGACCTAACTTGTCTGGTGTCGGGTCAGAAGACACCACAGTTTACTATAGAATGATTTGAAAGGAGAGGGGTATTTATGCCGAAGAATTTAAAGAAAACAATGGAGGAAAAACTCTATAGCAGAAATATTAAGGGCTTTGGAATGGACATGAATCCAGTTGTGTCTATTGGGGCAGGGCTTATTGTTTTGCTGTTCTCAGCTTTTGCTCTGTTTAATTTGGAACAGGCCAATGCTATTTTTGTAAGTGTTAAGACCGCTATTGTAAGCAATTTTGACTGGCTCTTTATTTTGTCCAGTAACTTTTTTATCGGCGTGTCGTTGTTTGTTGCGTTTTCCAAACTCGGGAAAGTGCGTATCGGTGGGGTCAATGCCAAGCCGGAATTTAGCAACTTCGCGTGGTACTCGATGTTAATTTCTGCGGGAATGGGCATTGGACTCATGTTCTGGGCGGTTGGAGAACCGCTGTACCACAACGCGATTGCACCGCCGATTTTCAATAATCCGGATTCGGCTGTTCAGGCGCTTTCGACGACATTTTTTCACTGGGGATTTCACCCATGGGGCATCTACGCACTTATTTCGTTAGCGCTGGCTTTCTTTGCGTACAATAAGAAGTTGCCGCTTTCATTGCGTTCTGTATTTTACCCGCTTCTCAAGGATAAAATCTTTGGCTTTTGGGGCGATCTCATCGATATTTTAGCTGTTGTCGCGTGTCTCTTCGGTTTGGCGACGTCGCTTGGCCTCGGGGTTCAGCAGATTAACAGTGGACTCAACTATCTATTCGGTGTTGAAATCAGCGTTATTGTTCAAGTTATTCTAATTGCCGCTATCACAGGCATTGCTACAATCAGCGTTGTTTCAGGTATTGACAAAGGGGTTAAGTTCCTCTCGGAGATGAACATCAAAATGGCGTTTGTGTTTATGGTGGTCGTTTTGGTCTTAGGGCCAACAGCCTTTATTTTAAAGACGTTCAGCAACAGTTTAGGGCTTTATCTAAACGATTTTGTGCAGTCTTCATTCTTTATTTCAACCGGTGAGAGCGCTTGGCAGTCCGACTGGTCAGTGTTTTATCTCGCGTGGTGGATTTCGTGGTCGCCATTTGTCGGCATGTTTATCGCACGTGTTTCTAAAGGCCGTACCATTCGTGAGTTCGTGTTAGCGGTGCTTATTATACCGTCGCTACTATCGTTTATTTGGCTTTCAGTCTTTGGCGGTACAGCTATTTACTTGAACCAAGCCTTTGACGGCAGTCTCTTCGCTACGGTTCAAAACAATCTGCCGGTTGCGCTGTTTGAAATGATTCAGTATTTGGATGCGCCGCTCTTCGAAGGCATTGTGAGAACGGGCTTATCGATACTGGGAACACTGTTGGTTATCTCGTTCTTTGTAACTTCCAGTGACTCGGGGTCACTTGTGGTGGACAACATCACTTCAGGCGGAAAGCTCGACTCTCCTGTACCGCAACGTGTTTTCTGGGCATGTATGGAAGGCTTTATTGCAGCCGTTCTGCTCTTAATCGGTGGGTCTGAAGCGCTATCGGCACTTCAAACGGCTGTTATCAGTACGGGCTTGCCATTCGCTATCATTTTGATTCTCATGAGCTTCTTGCTGATAGAAAGTGTTCGAAAGTCTTATCACAAGCAAAAAGAAATTAAGCAACGGGACCATTTTGAAGAGATGATTGACGCTTACGATATTGTGACTGAGGACAGCGAGGTCGCGTAATGAAGGCGCTCGGTCCGAAGAAAGCCCTGCAGAGGCGTAGGAAAATGCGGCATTTTATCGATGCTGCCGATCGAATTCTATCGGAAAAGGGTTTGGAGGCGTTGACGATTAGAGGCGTGAGTGAAATCGCCGGTTACAACAGTGCAACGCTCTATGGTTACTTTTCCAATCTCGATCATTTGATTTACTACACTTACATGAAAGAAGTACCGGCTTTACATGCGATTTTAAGTCAGACTGAGGTGTCTGACCAGTCGCCGGAAAAAGCGCTCGAATCGGTATGGCGTGCGTTCTGTACGTTTGCTTACGAGCACCCAAATGCCGTTTACACTTTGATGTTTTCCAAATATGCAGCAGATTTTCAGGAAGTTTTGGAGGACTATCGCCACATCTACACCGATGTGATACCGGAGAACGACGACGCGTGGCCGTTTAGCGATGCGTTGTTCGACCCCGTTTTGACACAGCTTGTGGCGTTTGAGCGGTATTTAAACCTCAATGCATCTGATGTAGAAGCGCTCAACGGCTTTATTCAAACGTATTTTCAAGGTCAACTGGTTCGGTTGATGACTGTGGAGAGCACGTTGAATTTAGCGACTTACTTGAGCCGGATGACGTTGTTTATGGATCAACTGATTTGGTCGTATACTGTCAAGAGAAAATAGAAAGTGACGGCGATTACAAGTCGTCTCATTCAACTAAATTGAAATAGAGCCGCTATCATAAGGCTTAGAGAACGACGCGTAAAGAAGCAATTGCCTCTTATACGCGTCGTTTGTTTAACAACAAGCCTTGAGCCCAAAGTGTTCTCGTGAATGTTCAACGCGAGAACGCGTCAGCGAAAGGCGTTTTGAACCGCCGAGAGCGGTCAAATGTTGTTTAACAACAAGCCTTGAGCCCAAAGTGTTCTCGTCAGCGAAAGGCGTTTTGAACCGCCGAGAGCGCGTCGAGAAATTGTATCGCCGCAAGGATGCGGCGTAGGTGAGCCGTTTTCTGTTGTGAACGACATAGGGTACCCGTGTCATAAAATGCGCTGTAACACTTGTAATAACAAGCTTTCGTCCTTATAGTTAAGTTGTCTTGAAAGATGCAACTCAAAAAAAATAAACTTTTTACTTTTTCAGTGCCCTAAATTTCAGTGGGGGTCCGTATGTTATGGTGAAGGCACAAAAAACAAGTGAGCAAACGGTTTCGACCGGAAGCAACACATACGATTAAAAAGGAGGCAACAATGAAAAGGATGAAGGGAATTGTAATAGGCGCTGTTATAGCAGCAGGGATGTTAATTGGTGTACCGACGTATATGTCGAGTCAAGCGGTTCATACGACGGTGACAGTAGACATCAACCCAAGTGTGGCGTTATCGCTCAACAAAAATGACAAAGTGGTTCAGGTAGAGGCGATAAATGAAGACGCTAAAAGTCTGGCGTTGCAAACGTTAAAAGGCCTTTCAATTGAAGAAGCTGCTGAGCGTTTAATCGATCAAGCAGAAGACAAAGGCTTTATTTCGGACGATGACGACGCGGTTATTTTGATTACAGCGGTAGACGCAAAGCCTAAGAGCGGTCCTGAAGCTCAGGCGGTTTTAGAGAAAATCAGCAAAGATGTTCAACAGGGCACCGTGCTAGAGAAGGTCGAAATTGCCTTGCAAGTGGCGGATCAAGAGACGTTAGAAAGGGCGCTTAAAGAAGCGCTGCCACTGGGACTGGTTACACTGGACGACACTGTAGAATCAGGCACCAAAGTTATGGACTTCGTCAGAGATGAAACCAACAGAGTACTTTTGGAAAACAATGTGCTCCTGCTCACAGAAGATGAACTCGATTTAGACGACGCAGATGACGACTTAGACGACGCAGATGACGACTTAGACGACGCAGATGACGACTTAGACGACGCAGATGACGACTTAGACGACGCAGATGACGACTTAGACGACGCAGATGACGACTTAGACGATGTAGATGACGATTTAGACGACGCAGATGACGACTTAGACGATGCAGATGACGACTCAGACGATGCGGATGACGACTCAGACGATGACAATGCGTAGCCAATAGGCGCAACTTAAAAAGGGGGGATCGGTATGCGCGAGCAGCTGATGGTCAACGCTTTAAAACAAGCGATTAAACGACAGACGATTGATTTGGTTTACCAGCCAAAATACAACCTTGCAACAGGGACTGTTATGGGGTACGAGGCTTTGGCAAGATGGCAAGACCATCAGTTCGGCGCTGTCTCCCCTCAAGTTTTTATTCACTTAGCGGAAAAGTATGCGCTCATCGACGCACTAAGTGATGTTGTCATAACAAAGACCTTTCAGTTTCTGAAGGTGTTGAAGGCACAGGGACAGGCGGTTCCCATTGCCATTAACATTTCGGCACTCACGTTAAACACATCGCATTTTGCAGAGCGTTTCAAGCGGTTTCTATCGCAATACAGTCTGTCTGGAGACGATGTGATAATCGAAATAACTGAAACAGCTGCCATTTCGGACTGGCGTACCACCTGCAGACAACTGGAACAGCTTAAGGTACTGGGCATACAAATTGAATTGGACGACTTCGGGACGGGGTATGCTTCTTTAAAAGCTCTGGAGGCGTTGCCTATAGATGGTGTGAAAATCGACCGGTGCTTTGTCGCATCGGCTTACGGAGATACGAAGAAGAGAACCGTTCTCGAAGCCATTGTTTCACTGGCCCGAGGGCTGGGCATTGCGGTTATCGCAGAGGGAATCGAGACTCGAGAAGATTTTGAAATGCTGAAAGCATTGGAGGTGGTCTATGGTCAAGGGTATTTTATGAGCCGTCCGCTTGCGCCCAATCGAATTGCCCACACGTTGCAAGTCAGCTGACGATAAAGATTGAATTTCATTCTCTAATTCGTTATGATGGGATTAATGACGAAGGTGTGAAAGGAAATGACAATGACGATAAAAGAACGCGTATACTTAAGCAAAAAAGACGAAAACCATCCAGAGCGCAACCGGTTAATCGAAGAGCACATGCCGTACCTTATTAAGGTGATTGCCAACCACACTGGGCGTTACATAGCGGTGGAAAATGCGCCGGAACTCAGCATTGCCCTCGAGGCTTTTAACGAGGCCATCGACCGGTTTGATTCCTCAAAGGGCTCTTTTCTGCCTTACTCGGCGCTGGTTGTAAAGAGTCGGCTGAACGACTGGCTGAAAAAAACGGCGCGGATTTCACAGCATGAAGAGATGCCCGAAACCTTTGATGCCGTCAGCGATGCACGTGGGGTGGAGGATAGCTATATTGTAAAAGAAGAAATTGGCACCTATTTGAAGCGGTTGGACAGCTTTGGCATCACCTTGGACGAGCTGGTTGAAACGGCGCCGAAGCATGCGAAGACGCGACAGGAAAACGCCGATTTGAGCCGTGGGATAGCAGCCGACGACCCCCTGTCGGAAAAGTTGTATCGAACCAAGAAGTTGCCCATGGGTGAGATTGTTCTTAAGTTCAGAGCCACTAAGAAAAAACTGGTGCGGTTTAGAGCGTATCTCATAGCGCTTGTAATTGTTTTTAGAGAACGTTTTGAGCACATACAGACATTTATAGAAGGAGGTGAACGCGGTGCGTAAAGGATTGGTCTTTTCTGTTCGACAAGACGCAGTAGTCGTTCTCGACGAAGCGGGGACCTATGTCAAACTAAAGAAGAAGCCTGGTCTGACAGTGGGACAGACCATTTACTATTTTGAAGAAGACCGTCTGCAATCTCAAAAGCGTTTTAACAAACGTTGGTTGGCGGTTGCGGCGATGTTTTTAATTTTGCTGGGCTCTTGGCAAATTTTTGAACGCACCGCGGTGTACGGCTACGTTACTGTGGACATCAACCCAAGTGTTGAGTTTGTATTGGGACCGTCGACACGTGTGAAGAAGGTCTTGGCGCTTAACGAAGACGCGTCGACGTTTGCACTGGAAGTGTATAGAGAGATGCCTGTACAGGAAGCGGTGTTGGCCTTTATTGACGAAGCGGAAGCCAAGGGCTTTATTATCGGCAACGACAATGCGGTGACGGTTTCTTATATTCCCGTTTCGCGAAAAGCGCTGAACTTTACAGGGTTTGATGACGTCCTTAGAGGTGCAATTGAATCGGCTGACTTACAGGCGCGTATGACAGTGACGGTACTTGAAACCGATGCCGCGCATTTAGAAGCTGCGACAACTGCCGGAGAACCGCTAGGGCACTATGTCGAGCATGTACCGGAAAGCGCTAAGGTGAAAAAGGTGTATCCTCGAGACGAGGGTGAGGACGAGATGTCTGAAGAAGTCGATGACACAGACGTGCGTTTTGATGGAGAAGACGAGGCGTCTGATGACAATGACGATGAAGCCGATGATGACGACGTGTTTGAGACCGACGATGACGCAGAGAGTGAATCGGCAGATGATTCGGTAGACGATGAGGTGTCAGCGCCTTCTTTGCCGGATAAACCTGAGGTTCAAGAGCAAGAAACCGATGATGATACGGATTCGGAAGTTAAAGGCCCTACGACAGATGACGACGCTTTCGAAGAAGAGGAAGTCGATGATGACGCAACTGAAGAAGTAGAAGAGGCGCCTTCAGAAGCGGAAGAAGAAGTGGACTCTGAAGGCATTTCGGAGGCTGTTTCAGAGGAGGCGGAAGAGGAAGAAGAAGGGGATGAAGTAGACGACACAGAAGAAATAGACGATTAGTAGCAAGAGCTTTTCAGGCATGTACAGCACTCCAAGGACAGATTTGGGTCCGCATTTGAGGAGCACGTTGTGTTTGAAAAGCTTTTTTATGCCTTCTGGTAAAGAGCGGTTATCTGTAGGCGAGACAGCAATAATACACGGACAACTTTTAGAGAAAAACAAGTGTGAAATAAATGTATTATTCAATTGCATAAATGGTTGATTGATGTGAATTTTTTGTTTTAGTTACACAATAATGGGGCATCAAGGTAGGGTAAGGAGGGGATCAAAGTGAGAAAAGTATTGATTGTAGACGACGCGCTTTACATGCGCCTTAATTTAAAGAAAATATTGTTTCGATTTGGCATCAAAGATGTCGATGAAGCGACCAATGGCGAAGAAGCGTACACAATGTGTATGGAGACGCCGTACGATCTCGTTTTTATGGATATCACAATGCCGGTGTTAGACGGCATCGAAGCTTTGCACAAGATTAAGGATGAGAAGAGCGATTTAAAAATTATTATGCTTTCCGCCATGGGGGATGAAGAGTGGATTAAGAGAGCTATATGTGAAGGCGCGACAGAATTTTTACTCAAGCCGTTTAAAGAGCAACAGATTAAAGAAATAATTGATAACTATTTACAGAGTTGAAAGGTGGGGTTAAATGCTGAATTCAGTGTATAAAGTGGTTTCGTGGTTGAAACAATTTGAAGAAGTTCCCTACTCTTTGAGTTATCATCAGACTGTTTTATTCAGCACCCTAACTTATGAGAGGTACGCGACACAAACGCTTCCAAGACGACAGACTCAGCTGCTTGGCGATTTAAGTCTGACGTATTATGCTGAGGCACCTATAAAAGCGTTTAACGATCCCTATGCCGTTGTTTGGGTGTACGATTGTGAAGGCGGTGTTTTTTCTATTTCTGTCCCTGCAATCTACAACGGGCGTACCGCTGGTGTTCCAAGCAACGAGAATGCCACTATTGGCGAAATGATTACGAGTCGAAAGCCCCTGAGTTATCCGTCTTTTTTATTTGAGACGTGGTTTGTTTTTAATTCTTCTCCTGTGCTTATGATGCTTTCGGAGTTTAAAAGTGAAAATGCGCGTTATCGGTTTGGTATAGCCGAGGTTCTTTCTAAGAATCACGTCATGAAGAGCCGCGATTTGGCACCGAATTTTATCGATTTGGCCACGGGACTTCCAAATGTCTTTTACTACATCGCTTCTTTTCAGTACAACGGTGGCTGTACCGTTAAGAACAAGTGTAAGTCGATTGTGGCGCTGCTCTATATTCAGCAGTGGGAGCGAACCCTAAACGCCTTCGGTAAGAAGTACGTTCAAATGCTGTTTAAGACTTTGGAACTCTATATCCAGTCCATCGCCGATGAGGAAGCGATTCTGTTTCTCTACAACCAAGCCACACTGGGGGTGTACTGTAGCATAGAGGATTACACGCGTATCAAGCAGTTTGCTGAAAACCTCATCGACTATTTTAAAACGCCTTGGTTTTACGACGATTTCGTCTTCTTCTCCAATGTGAAGATCGGCGTCGCCGTTTTCCCTGCACATGCTGAAAGTCCACTGGATTTGGTGAGTTATGCAAACTTGGCGCTAAAAGATCTGTCTAAATCGAGCACCAGTGATTTTAGTCTCTTTACATTGCATATGAAAAACGAGATTTCCGACAACATTGTGTTGTTCGGTGAAATACGCAGTGCCATGGACAACGGGGAGTTCGTTATGTACTATCAACCTCAAGTCGATATGCAGACGGACAAGATTACCGGTGTCGAGGCGTTGGTGCGCTGGCAGCACCCTGAAAGGGGCTTGGTATCGCCGGCGGTTTTCTTACCGGCCATTAGTAAAATCGGGTTAGATTACCTCCTCGACCAGTACGTCGTCAACGCCGTCAGTCAAGATCAAGCGCGGCTTCAGGCATTGGGATTTGGAGATATCCCTATTTCATTCAATGTGTCGGGATCGAGTATCAACACGGACAATCTCTTTGACGATATCAACGACACGCTGCACATGAACGGTGCAGACCCGGAAAAAATGATTATTGAAATTACAGAGACTGCAGAAGTGTTTATGAGTCACAATCTGAACAAAAAATTGATTCAGTTGAGAGATATCGGCCTCAGCGTTTCTATCGACGACTTCGGAACGGGTTTTTCGTCTCTTAATTATTTGTCGTCTCTTCCTGTTGACGCTGTTAAAATAGACAAGGTGTTTTCAGATGGCTATCCGTCAGACGAAGGACGCTTGTTTCTTATCGATAAAATTGTGGAAATGGCCAACTGCTTTGACCTCGATTTAACGTTAGAGGGGGTCGAGACGGAAGCTCAAGTCCGGTACTTTAAAAAGCATCTCGGCGAGTTGGCGTTAAGTAAGGTGAAAATTCAAGGGTATTTCTATTACAAACCCATGGCTTTTGACGCCTTTATCGCTTGTGTGAAGCGCGATAGGGGACTTGATTTCGACGGGGCTTTTCTGTAAGATAAGGACACAGGAGGCCTCATATGGAAATGGAATTTTTACATGTTTTGCAAGGCATGCGCACAGAAGGACTGGATTGTTTCTTTACACATTTCACTGCACTGGGCAATGTCGGTGCCATGTGGATTGTTATCGCTGTCGCTCTGCTCTTTACGAAGCGCTACCGAATGCTGGGGGTCCAGATGGCCCTTGCGCTGATTATCGGTGCCTTGATTGGCAACGTCTTTTTAAAAAATCTCGTCGCCCGTCCCAGACCGTGTTGGGTTGACAACAGCGTCATTTTGCTCATCGAGAATCCGACGGATTTTTCTTTTCCTTCGGGGCACACGTTGGCGTCTTTTTCAAGTGCGACGGTGCTCTTTCTAAATGAAAAAAAGTGGGGCGTTCTCGCATTGGTGACAGCGGGTCTTATGGGCTTTAGTCGGCTGTACTTGTTTGTGCATTACCCTTCAGATGTCTTGGTGGGCGCCCTATTAGGCATCGCCATCGGTATTGTCGTCAAACGCGTGGCGACAGGCTTACCGTCACTGTCTCGCTGAGAGCGGGTAGAAAAAACGGCACATTCTATGTGCGTGGGCGTCAAAGCGTTAATAAAAGCGATGCTGGAGAACTCGATACTACAATCGGCTAGAGTAATGCCCTTAAAACGACAACCAGTACACTGTATATCGGCAACTACTAGATAGAGGGGGGCGTTAAGATGAAAGCATACAATGTGATTACATTATGTGGTAGCACCAGATTTGAAGAAGATTTTTTACAGGTTCAAAAAGAGTTGACTTTGAAAGGAAACATAGTGATTTCTGTAGGAATGTTTCGACAATTGGACGACAATGAAGTGTGGGAAGAGGGTACAAAAGAAATGCTTGCTGACATGCATCGTCGTAAAATTGATATGGCTAATGAAATTTTTGTAATTAACAAAGGCGGCTACGTTGGTAGTCTCACAAAGTCTGAAATTGAGTATGCAAAATCTGTTGGCAAGAATATTAGATATCTTGAGCCACTTTAAGACTTAGAGTAGTTAGGGGCGTCATCCCTTTTACACGGTTGCATAAACAAAGGTAAAATAAGGCAGAAGCGACAACTTTGTACGGTGCGCTAAAATTTATATCTTCTATTAAAAAAAACGGTCCTCTCCAGTTGGAGAGGGCCGTTTCTAATAGACAATTGACGCTGCCTTTTAGTGCCGCGAGCATGCGGCGTCGAGGAGCGTTTTTTATTGTGAACGGTACAGCAAGGCCTTATTTCAGCACGGATTCAATGTAGGCTTGAAGCGGCTGGCCTTCGATGCTCACCGTGTCGTCCACAAAGCTGGTCATCAATTTGAAGAAGTTGATGTAGAGTTTGCCCGGCGCACGGTAGAGAACGTCGAGGTGACCGGGAACGAAGATGATTTCCAACGCTGTCTCAGCACCGCCGAGCTCGGGATTCCCGATAATGGCGTCGAGGTTGAGCTGTTTAATCGGCGCAAACATAGCGTCGGTAACGCCGAGGTCTTCCATCATCCACATGTTGTTGTTCCAAAAGCGCCCAGCTTCTTTGGTCTCCGGTTTAAAAATTTCGCGATTGGAGATGGCGCTCATGACTTGGCGCGCCATTTCTTTCGTAAAGTTATCCGAATACAAAACGGCCATGTGTGGGTGGTCTACAACGGCGTAGATGTAAGGCTCGCCGACCTTTTCTTTCTCACTGCTCGCCTTCCAATAGTAGTGCATCATTTCCATGAGTTCCAGATCGATTTTCAAGTTTTTAATCATGCGACATCTCCCTTAAATTTAATCTAAAGCTATTATAACACAGTGGGCGCCTTATAAAAGGGCTTAAATTGTAACAACTCGCGTGGCGATACGCTTTTTAAAATAGGCATCGTGTTCGACGAGAATCAGCGTCGGCTGGTAAGTGAGAATTAGGTTTTCCAGCTGCTCTCGAGAGTGGATATCGATGTAGTTCAGCGGCTCGTCCCAAATGTACAGGTGCGCTTTTTCGCAGAGGCTCTTCGCCAACATGAGTTTTTTCTTCTGTCCCTCGCTGAGACAGTGGATGGGCTTTGAAAGCCACTCAGGTGAAAAATCGAGCTTTTCAAGCATGGACACCAAGAGCCATTCGGCGACGCCGCTGTCTTTGATGTAGTTTTTCACAGTGCCTGAAAGACGGGTGGCCTCCTGTGGCACATAGGAGATAATGAGGTCGTTTGGCGCGGTAATGGTACCCGTATGGGGACATTCTCCCATAAGTGCCTTGAGGACTGTGGATTTCCCCGCGCCGTTGCCGCCTTCGAGGACGATGCGCTCCCCATTTTTAATCTCCAGATCAAGTCCCTTAATCACCGGTGTGTCCGGGGTAAAAGCAACCCCTAAGTCTTTCATTGTCACCAGTTTTTCTGTTCTGAACGCAAGGGGTTTCAGTTCAATAGGGACGGCTGACTCGATGTCTTTCAGCAGTTTCTCCTTTTCTTCGAGGTGGCGTAGCTTCCGTTTTTGAATGGCTTTAGAACGCTTCATCATCTTGGCCGATTTCGCGCCGATGTACCCTCGGTCGACGCCGCCCAATCCGATTTTTGTGGCCTCTACTGCGTGCGACCAGCCCTCTGTTCGTTGAACCGCTTTAGAGAGGGTGTGGATTTCCTTTTCGAGCTTTGAGTTTTCACGTTGCTCAAAGCCGTCTTTTAACGCTTTGTTTCTGAGGTAAGACGAATAGCTGCCCCGTTGAATTTCGATATGGGTTTTGTTGATGCTGAGGGTGTGGTCGGTACAGCCGTCTAAAAATTCTCGGTCGTGTGAAACCACAATAAAGCCTTTTTTCTTATTGAGATAAGCCATCATTTGTCGCCGGCCCTCTTGGTCGAGATGGTTGGTCGGCTCATCGATTAGTAAAAATCGATGCGGCTTTAAAAAGAGCATCATCATCTGGACTTTGGTTTGCTCCCCGGCGCTGAGCGTGTGGTATGCCCTGTTCAGATACGCTTCGGGAAGTCCTAAAGCATTCATCTCCTTCGCCACTTGCCAAGCCTCGGCCAAGTGGTCGACGAGGTGCCCCACGGTACGCGTTTCGGCAGGCGAGATGTCCTGCGGGTAGTAGTCAAATGTGACTGAGGTTTGAATGGTGCCCTTGTACGAATAGTGCCCGGCGAGCAACTTGAGGAAAGTCGTTTTACCGCGGCCGTTCCGACCGGTAAAGCCGAGCTTCCAGTCGCTTTCGAGGACCAGTGTGACATTGTTGAAGACGTTTTCATAACTGCCCGGATAGGCAAAGGTAAGATTTTTAATGTGTATTATAGACATAGAGGCCTCCTTTTGACGTGTGTGCCAAGCGCTTTTAAAGTGCTTGGATATAAAAAAGACGATGCAAGAAGTATTCTCGCATCGTCTGCACGACAAAAAAAGTCCAGAGATGATTACTTCTTGCACGAGCGCACGACAAACAACGCTGAATCAACAGCGACAGAGACTTTGGGACTCTTAAGGTTTGCGTGGCCAATAATTAGCAAGAAGTTTTATTCATGTTTTCATCTCCTCATTCGGTTCATTTGTTTTAAACTGTATCTATCATAGCAGAAGTTTGTGTACTTGTAAAGACGTTTGCAGACCACTGCGCAGAATCTTATTGAAAGTGGGTAACGCCACAAGCGTGTGCAATAGAGGCACTTCTTATAAGCTTTGAGACCGCACACAGCAGGTCTCGGTGATGCTAATGCGCTTTGAGAAGGGCTCAAGGCGTTCCCGAGCAATGGCCTTTGAGAACTGAGGGCACAGTGTCAGAGTAAAAGAGTCCCCTAAGTCGTACCACGCAGAGAGAAGGGGGATAAAAAAGGCATCGATGAGCCCATGGTAAACGGCGTATCCCAAGAGGTCCGGTCGCATAATGGGGTCGGCGTAGCTAAATTGCCGTACCCCCGCTTGTAGCGCCGAGGCCACATAGGCCGTTAGGAAGGCACCGACCGTTTCCAGCAACTGGAGAGTTCCGGTGTGCTGTGTGCGGAAGCCCTTGAAAAATAAGGCCATGGGCATAACAGTCGTGGCGACGGTGACGCCGCCGGTAAGGGACAGCTCAGGGGAAAGGCCTTTGTCACAAAGTTTTTTTAAAGTGTCCATAAGCGCGGTGTAGCGTGGGGTCGTCACAGGGACAACCGTTGCCGCGGCTTCTAATGTTTTTAAAATTGGCTCGCGGACGCGCAGTCCCGTCGCCGAATCGTATGCAAGTGAACAGCCAAACGCCTCGCACTCCAAGGTGTGGTCGAGGGGGAGCTGCAAGCGCCTTCCGGAGGTCTGTAAAAACGTAAACAAAGCGTCGGCGTCGTACTGGATACCGCTGGGATAAGGCGTTGTCTCATGAGGGCGACAAGTGGCCATTAGCAAGTCCTTTCTTCGGGAAAGTTGAGGGCGTCGATAAACAGCGTCTGGAAATCGTCGAGGGTCGAGAGCTCCAGTATGTCAACGGCCCCTGCAGTTAGCGTTTCTCTTCGGTAGAGCTGTTCCACAGCACCGGCCAGTGCGGTGTTGCCCAAGAACTCAATGGCACAGGGGAGTTCTTCGGGGACGAGTCCGATGCGCCTTATGGCGGAAGGTGTCAGGTGATAGCCAAAGTTTCCGGCGATGTAAAGGGTCTGCACGGCATCGGGCGCTGTGCCCGTTTCTCTGAGCAGTGCGCGTATCCCCGAGGCAATGGCCCCTTTGGCCAGTTGAACCTGACGAATGTCTCTTTGGGTCAAGACGATGTCCTCCGCCAGTGGGTAGCCGTCTTTAAATTTGGGGAGATACCGTCCGGAAGGGGTGAGCACTGCACTGTCTAAAAGCGTGGCAACAGCGTCAATAAGACCGCTTCCGCAGAGACTGCTCGCCGGTAAGTCACCGATGGTTTTCACGGCGATGTCCTGGCCGATGCGGGTTACCCGCTCAATGGCCCCCGGAATAGCCCGCGACCCGCAGGAGATGTTCATCCCCTCCAGTGCCGGGCCCGCTGCAGTGGACGTGGCGTATCGGCGCCCTGCTTTTAAAAGGACGATTTCGCCGTTTGTCCCGATGTCCACAAAGAGTGCGGTGTGTGCTATATCCGGCAGAACGGCGAGCCCCGCGGTGATGTCTCCGCCGATAAACGCTCCGGCACAAGGCAGCAGAGTTAACTGTGCTTTTGAAAAGATAGATAAGCCCACATCGCTTGGTGAGGTGTTTTCAAACGTCAATTGAGGTGGGGTATAGGGGTAGCGGGACAAACCGGTGACATCGAGGCCGAGGAGGAGAGCGCACATCGTCGTGTTCGCAGCGATGGCGATTTTCTCAACGGCGTTTGGCGACTGTGTACCGATTGCCGCGCGACACAGTGCGTCAAGCTGCTTGGTAAGTGTCTCTTGCAAATCGGCACAGGCACTTTTGCCGCTCATGCTGTGTGCAATTCGCGTAAAGACGTCGGCGCCGAAACGCGTTTGGCGGTTGACCGCTTCCACCGCAGACAGGCGGCGATGGCTGTGGAGGCCCACGAGGACACAGCTGATGCCGGTTGTACCGATGTCGATGGCAATGCCCAAGGGTTCTGTTTCGTGGCGTCCGGTGGTGGTCACGTGTTCGGTGGTGCCTTCAGAGGACGTGTAGTGGACGCAGGCGCCGTCAGTAGGTGACGTCTTACAAGCGAGGTGTACGCTGCCGTCGACGGTGACGCGGCACTTGCCGCAAGTGCCGAAACCGTTGCAAGGGCTGTCCAGATCGATGCCGTTTGCCCTGAAAGTATCGAGCAGGGAGTGATTCGGCGCCGCCTCGACGGTGCGCCTGTTGTCGTATTGGTCGATAACGGTTACATGCATTGTCGGCCTCCCGATTTAACATAGTCGGTCAATGCCCTGAGATTGACGAGGGGCGTCGCCATGCCGAGGCCACATGCCGGGGAGACGATGGACACGCCGGCGTCTAAAGCGTGTTGCGCTGCCCGCTGTATTTTTTCAGGAGATCCGTTTTGCAGGAGCTGCGTGTTGATGTTGCCCATAAGCGCCGTATGAGCAGTTTTTTGAACGCGCGATAGGGAGACAATGGCGTCAAAGCTGAGGGCGTGGGCGCCGACAGTCATCAATTGTGGGACAACCGCTGTGGCATCGCCGCAAATATGGACGATAACCGGCACCTCCAGTGCGTCGATAAAAGCGGTGTAGAGCGGTTTTGCAAAGCGTTCAAAATAGTGCGTACCCAAAATTTCGCCAGTGGCTGTTGGGTCTGAAATCGCAATGACATCCGCCCCTGCGGCAATCATTGCACGGGCATAGGCCACAAGGGTGTCGTTAATCGTATGGAGCAGGGTCTCTGCGCGCTCAGGCGATTTGCGAAGCGCTTTAAAAAAGTCCGTTGGATCGACGATGCTCGTCGCCGTGCTGACGGGACCGGTGATGTTGCCGATGACGGGAACGGTATCGTTTTTCAGCGATGCAATTGCAGAGAGCACCTGACGACACTTGGGGCTATTGGCGTAAGACGCCTTTGCCTGTAGGGTGGCGTCGTCAGGCCACGGCACATACGCGGTTATTTTAGGTTCGCAGCAGGCGTCTCCGGAGGTCATATTGGGGTTGAACGGCTCCGCTTCACAGGTCATGCAAAAAGGCACGCCGTAGTTTTCAAAGCCGGTCTTTTCGTAGACGGCGCGGGCCGCGTGTACCATGCCCTCTGCCGTGGTGTTGTGGTTGACAGACAGCGCTTTGACGACCTCGGTGACAGCGGCGTTCATCATACCGCCGGGGCAAATTACCGGCGGTCGATCCATCACAGCCCCCGCCAAGACTTTTAACAAGCGCGCTTTGGGGGTCAGCTGAGGTGTCGAATGCATTTCACAGCCTCCGATGCGTCTTTGGTGTAATAGTCGGCACCAATGTCCTCGGCAAATTTGTTAGAAATCGGGCCGCCGCCAATCATAACAGTATACTTGTCTCGGATTTGGCGTTCTTTTAAGCGGTCGACGACCGTTTTCATTCCGGTCATGGTGGTGGTCATCAGCGTCGACATGCAGATGATGTCCGCGTCGACTTCCTCCGCTTTGTCGATAAAGGCTTCTAGCGGCACATCGCGCCCGAGGTCGTAACAGGTGAAACCGGCAGATTCCATCATAATTCGGACGATGTTTTTGCCGATGTCGTGGGTATCGCCTGCGACGACGCCAATGACGACTTTTTTGGTTTTGTGTCCGTCGTCATAGCGGAGGTGCGGCTTCACCTGAGAGAGCCCCAAGTTAAATGTATCGGAGCAGATGAGGATTTCAGGCAGGAAATACGTCTGGTCTTCAAAATAAGCACTGACGGTGTTCATCCCTTCAACCAGCCCTTTTTCGATAATGGTTTTGGCATCGATTCCCGCTTCTAAGGCACGGGTACAGCAACTGACGACCGCTTCGTCGTCCATTTCCACCACGGCGGTGGCAATTTGATTGAGTAGTGCGTTCATAAGGAGACTCCTTTAGTAACGGCCGTACAAGTCGGCGGCTTCCATAAAATAGTGTAGATTTTCAATAGGTGTGTGCATGGGGATTTGACAGCCCGTGCTGAGGATATACCCCTTAGGGGCGTCTTTTCCCGCTTCAATACACGCCTGTACACTCTCTGCAATTTGCGCCTTTGTACCGAGGTGCATCACTTCCACCGGTGGGACGTTCCCCGTGATAATGACCCGATCGCCAATGGCGGCTTTAGCCTCTGACAGCGATTCGACGTTGTCGAGGCTGAAATTTGAGATGCCGGCGTCGACGACATCTTCCCAGATGGCACGGCTCTTGCCGCAGATGTGAAGGCCCGGTGCCGATCCCGTTTTTTGCTCGATGTGGCGGCACATGGCTTTCAGATAGGGGAGAGAGAAGGTTCTAAATTGTGAGGGACTTAACAAACTCATAGACGAAACAGGATCGGCAATGCCGATGCCGACACCGCGCTTGGCCACTTCGTCGATGTATCGGTTGTTGGATTCGAGGACGACAGCCATAACCTCGTGCAGGGCTTTTGGCTCACGAATCATCCACCTCAACAGGGTTTCGGTGCCGAGTACAGAGGCGGCGACGCTTATGGGACCGGACATGGCCGCGGAGACGTCAACCGACTGGTGGAGCGCTGTGTAGGTCCGCTCAATGGCTTCTAAAAGCAAGGGGAGCTTTCCGTCTTTTAAAGGGTCGGCCACTTTGAGTGTCGCCACTTCTTCGGGCTTTTGGATAATGGGTTTCAGGAGATAGGAAACCTGATAGTCCGGATAGGCGACTTCGGCGCCCATGGCTTCAGCGACACCGCGCAAGCTGGTGGAGATGCTCACTGAGTCGTGATTGAGTTCTTTAAACAACTCGATTTCCACAGCGGCCATCTTTTCGGCACTGTGGTAGTAATCCTTTGCACTGATGCCCATTAGAGGGGCCATGGTGACGCCCATGTCGGGGACGGCGGGAACGCGGTCGATGGGGGCGCCTTTTGCAAATGCAGTCATGCGTTCGCGTGGGGTCATTTGACTTTTCATAACACAAACTCCTCGATTTTTCTTTCATTATAACATTCAAGAGGCGAGCTTTAGGATTGAAAAGTTTTATAGAAAATGCCGTTGTATTAAGTCGGTTTATAAGTGCGAACAAAAAAAGAGAGCCAAGGGGAGGCTCTCTTTAAATCTATGTCAACACTTTAAAGTAAGTTGTGCAAACTCTGCATGCGTTGGTCGGTTGCAGCGATGACATCGGCGCAATCCTTGAGTTCACCTCGGATTTCCTCGACGCTTTCGCTGGACATCTTGTAGGCGAGTTCGTGTTCCAGTGACGCCCAAAAATCCATGGCGATGGTTCTAATCTGAACTTCGACTTTAACCAGTTCTTTTCGATCTGAAAGGAAGACGGGAATTGCGATAATCAGATGCAGACTCCGGTAGCCATTGGGCTTTGGATGGGCGATGTAGTCGGCCTTGCGCACCAACTTAATATCATCCTGTGCTAAAAGGAGGTCGGCGATGCGGTAGATGTCGTCGATATAAGAACAGATGACACGAACGCCGGCGATGTCGTCGAGATTTGTTCGCGCCGCTTCGATGTCGATGTCGTGTCCTTTGCGCATCAGTTTTTCGAGAATACTCTTAGGCGCCTTAATACGACTGTTAATTTGATGAATGGGGTTTCTGTCCTTTACAAACTTAAATTCGTCGTTGAGGTTCTCCAGTTTGGTCGTTACTTCCCTGATGGCGGATTGGTAGACGTTTTGAATCTTGAAGAACGCTTTCATGGCGTCGAAGAAACCCTCTGGTAATGTGTTGGCTTTAAAGCTGTCAAGTAAGTCGTAAGTCTTGTCTTGAATGGCGTGCATTAAATTCTCCTTTCGCAGTGACCCTGCTTGTTAATACGTTAATAGGATACCGTGATTTCATTTTGAAACCGTGGCGAAACTTTAAATAAATCGTAAACAATAACAGCCGCTTTATGGTACTATAGAAACAGGTTATTGAAATTGAGACCAGAAAGGAAGTGTGTAATGTACAACATGGAAGTTGCTCTTGCTTATGCCGATCTCGAAATCATCAAATCATCTGTCGATGAGGTACAAGTTACTGTAAAGCAGTCTCGAAGAGGGGCGCTGACGCATTTGCCAGAGGACATTATTATCGAAGAAAACGACAGTGCGCTCTGTATTCGGGAGCCGCTTATGGACGAGGGCTTTTCCCTGAAAAACGTCGGGCGTTTTTTGAATTTTGGCGGGCGCAACATTTTTCTATGCATCGAAGTTCCCGAAGCGTATGCCGTCGATGCCATCGACATTAAAATGGGTGCCGGCGACTTAAGACTTAGTGGCGTCGAAGCGGCAACACTGGCGGTGAGAAACAAATACGGCGATATCAAATGTCAAGACGTCGCCTTTGATCACGTGGAAATGCACTTAATTGCCGGCGATGTGAAATATTTTGGCGGCTTGAAATCCGTCGTAATCGAGAGCAAAGCCGGTGATGTTAAAGTGGATCCGCTTGGTGTACTCGAAACAGCTGCCATTAAAATGGGGGCCGGAGACGTCCGCTTGTGTATTGAAAATCCGCGCCTTTACAACATATTTACTAAATTGTCCGTCGGCGATTTAAAATACAAGCGCTATGGCGATCTTCCCCTCGATACAGCACCTGATGCCACTCGTCAAATCAGTGTTGAATCGAAGATTGGGGATGTCCGCTTTTACAAATCATTCGATTAAGATAAGGAGAATCTAAATGACCGATTTTAATGAGCTCTCAAAAGTATGGGATTCTGAAGCCAACATCGTACGTGCAGAAGCCATCGTCGCAAAACTGAAGACCGTGATGCGCCATGAACCGGGGCAAACTGCCTTAGAACTCGGATGCGGCACGGGGCTTATCGGCTTCGGCCTGCACGACCGGTTTAAAGAACTGATTATGCTCGACCCCTCAGAGGGCATGGTAGAAGTCGCGAGAAGCAAAGTCGAGGAAAGACAGCTGAAAGACGTCACGGTTTTAAAGGGCACATTGGATGCCTATCCGGCGTACCGAGGGCTTATAGACGCCGTATTTACATGTATGGTGTTGCACCATGTGCCGGATGTTTCTCAAACTGTTGAAGACGTCTACACGGTGCTTTCACCTGGGGCTCAGTTTACAGTTGTGGAAAAAGTCGGTGAAGACGACGGCTTTCACGATGAAGACGCCCATGTGCACGGTATACTGCCTGAAGACCTCAAGGCGACTTTGGAATCGGCGGGCTTTCAAAATATCCGCTACGACGTTTTTTACGAAGGGATAAAAGAGAAAGATGGGACCTCTGTTCCCTATCAGCTCTTTGTGATGACTGCGGAGAAATCCAAGAGTCTTTGTCCGATTTGCGGCAAACCCAACGGCTGTCACATGGCACAAGGGGCACCGGCAGATACCTGCTGGTGCATGGAGACCCCGATTCCAGAGACCCTACTCAGTGAAATCCCGGAAGCGCACAGGGGAAAAGCCTGCGTATGCCGCACATGTGTTGAAACGCATCACTCTAAAAAATAACGGCCCTTATCGGTCGTTTTTTTGCCGTATTGGATAGCCTGTACCGGACAGCGGTGCAGGCAAGCCAAACACTGCGTACACGCTTCACCCCAAGTCGGCCTTTCGGCGTTGAGGGCGATGCTCTTAACAGGGCATAGGCGAACGCAGAGGCCACAAGCGGTGCAGGTATCATCGGCGACAAAAGGCTTTGTGGAACGACCAAACCTGTTGAACAGCGGGCTGATGACGTAACTCATCACTTGGGGCAAGGGGCCTTTAACGGCATCGACACCGATGTGCCTCTCAGATACCCGGGCGGCAATGACTGCGACGCGCTCAGAAGCCGCGTCGATGCGGCGCTGCGTTTCTTCAGGTGAGCAGACGTCGCCGAATAGAATGTAATTGTTGGGCATTTGAATAGAAAATCCGGCACTCAGTGCGTGGCCCTTCTTTTCGAGAAAACGCCTGAACTTCCCAACAGCGGCACCGACGTTCTCACCGCAGGTGAGCACGAGGTATATGTACGAAAAGTGTCGGTTGCTTAATAGGGGGGCGAGTTTTTGGGTAACGTACGCCGGCACATCCCAAGCGTACACGGGGCAGACGATGCCAAGGCGCTCTTCAGAAACTGTCGGCGGCGTGGGCTCCGTGAGGCTATAAGCGTTTTCTCCCAAAGTGGTCGCCAGTTGTTCGGCAACGTATTTGGAGTTGCCGGTTCCAGAAAAATAGACAATCATAAAAAACTCCTCTCTTTTTTCATCATACCACGAACCCTCGAAAAGTTGAACGGCTAAATGAGGGGACGCTATGTTACGCGTTACGCCAACTACACGGTTTCAACAAAAAAAGGCTGTTTTAAGGAGGGGTTCAATAGAAAACAGCCCTTAAAACCACCTAAAATCAAGAGCGGTCGAAAGTGAAAAAGAAATTTTCAGAAAAAAACTAAAATTACACCGATACACGCTTGACGATTCTATTACAAAATGTTATCATTTGCTTAAGTCAATAACTCGTAGTATGTTACTGTTCAATCAGGCATGAACTCAGAAGGAAGTCCTTATGTGTTTGTGCCTTTTTTGTGCGAGCAGATAAAACCGGGTGTTTGGTATGGAGGGAAGTGGCGTGACGTATTTAATTGAGAAGCCGATGAACAACAACGTCGTATTGGCGTTTGATGAGAACTCGGGTCAAGAAGTTATATTAATCGGCAAAGGGTTGGGATTTAACAAGAAAAAAGGTCAAGTCATCGACGAAGCGTCCAGCGCTGTCGAACGCATTTTCAGAGCATATGACGAAGCGTACAAAGCGCGTTACATGACGCTTCTAAAAGGCATCGACCAAGGGGTTCTGGGCGTTTGCGCCGAGATTGTTTCTGAAGCGGAAAATGCGCTTGGCGAGTTGAGTGAAAAGCTCTTTCTGGTGTTGACCGATCACATCAGTTTTGCCTTGGAGCGCCTTAAACAGCAACAGGACATCAGCAACCCGTTCTTGTACGAAATCAAAATGCTGTACCCTGAAGCTTACCAGATGGGCGTGCGGGCACAGGAGATGCTGCTCGATGCAACCGGCATTGAGATCCCCGAAGGGGAGGTGGGGTTTATCACACTTCACATGCACGCGGCGCGGTTTAAAAAAGACGTCAAAGAAACTGTTAAAAACACACGGGTCATTAAAGCACTTATCGAGTTGATTGAGCGGGAACTGGGCACAGAGCTCAAACGCGGGACGATGGTGTATGATCGACTGGTCAGTCATTTGTGGTATTGCTTGGATCGCATTGAAAAAGGTGAGGACATCGACAACCCTATGGGCGATACGATAGAAACTCAGTTTCCGGAGGCGTTTGACATCTCACAAAGAGTGGTGGCCTATATCGAAAAGACCATGGGAAAGACTGTTTATAAAAACGAGCGGGTTTATATGACCATTCACATAGAGCGCCTCAGGCGCATGTAGCGTGTTACTGATTCGATCAGGCATGAGCACACACTTCACAGGTGAAGTGTTGCTCATGCCTTTTTTGTTTGGAAGATGCTTTTGTGACTTTAGGTGACGCGTTTTGCGCACCTCAAATATAAGGGAGGAAGAATCATGAAAAAGATTTTTGGTAAGCTACAAAAAGTGGGTAAGGCGCTTATGACCCCTGTTGCCGCTTTGCCGGTGGCAGCACTCTTGTTGAGACTCGGTCAGCCCGATGTGTTTGACATCCCGATTATTTCAGCAGCCGGCGGTGCCATATTCGATAACTTGGCATTGCTCTTTGCCATTGGCGTCGCGTTTGGTCTGGCGAAAAACAACAACGGCGCGGCAGGGCTGGCAGGTGCCATCGGCTACCTCGTTTTAACCAACGTGGCCGTTGCCATTAACGACACCATCAACATGGGTGTCCTCGCCGGTATGATTGCCGGTATAATGGCCGGTGTGCTCTACAACAAGTACTACAACATCAAACTGCCTGAATTTCTGGGCTTTTTCGGTGGAAAACGGTTTGTCCCCATTATTACATCGCTCTTGGCGCTCGTTCTCGGTATCGCTTTCGGTTACATTTGGCCACCGATTCAAGCGGTCATCGATTCCCTCGGCGCTTGGATTATCGGTGCAGGTGCTCTTGGTGCAGGCGTTTTCGGTTTCCTCAACCGCCTGTTGATTCCTGTAGGGCTGCACCACGTGCTCAACTCGTTCTTGTGGTTTGTGTTCGGTGAGTTCGGCGGCGCAACAGGCGACCTCAACCGCTTCTTTGCAGGCGACCCTACAGCGGGCACTTTTATGGCGGGATTCTATCCGGTTATGATGTTCGGTTTGCCGGCGGTGGCACTGGCCATATACACCACGGCTAAAAAAGAAAACCGCGCAGCAGTTGGCGGTATGTTAATGTCTGTGGCATTTACGTCGTTTTTAACGGGGATTACAGAACCGCTTGAGTTCATGTTTATGTTCTTGGCACCTGCACTCTACGTCCTACACGCCATTTTGACAGGTGTGTCTTTGGCGGTGACGTCTGCTCTGGGCATCTTACACGGTTTCGGCTTCTCGGCAGGGGCCATTGACTACTTCTTAAGCTTTGGAATCGCCACAAAGCCGATTCTCCTGTTGCCGCTGGGGCTCGCTTTCGGCGTCGTTTACTACGTGGTCTTCGTCTTCTTCATTAAGGCCTTTGATTTGAAGACGCCAGGGCGTGCCGACGACGAATCGGGGAACGACGCGCTCATAGAAAGCATGGGTATTTCCCATGTGGCAGAGGCGTATATCGACGCCCTCGGCGGCAGCGGCAACATTGAAGAAGTAGACGCGTGCATCACCCGTTTGAGATTGACGCTCCACAATTCAAGCAGAATCGACGAAGCGGAACTCAAACGCCTCGGTGCCTCAGGCGTTATCGTTGCAAGTGAACGCAATATTCAAGTAATTGTCGGCACAAAAGCGGAAAATCTTGCAGAAGAATTGAAGGATATATTATCATAGAGTAAAAAGTCACAGAGGAGATGTCAACATGTTTAAGTTTAGAAAGAAAGAAAAGACCATTCAGATTAAAATGCCTTTTGACGGCGTCGTGATTCCAATTGAAGAAGTGCCTGACGAGGTCTTCTCTAAGAAAATGGTGGGAGATGGTTTTGCCATATTGCCAAGTGGCGATACCCTGACGGTTACCAGTCCTTGTGACGGCACTTTGATACAGATTTTTAAGACCAATCATGCCGCAGGCATTTGTACAAATGAAGGGCTGGAGATGATCATACATGTGGGCATCGACACTGTGAACCTCAAAGGCGAAGGGTTTACGCGGCTAATGGAAGCCGGAAGCAAGCTGGTCGCAGGCGACCCTTTGATTGAAGTGGCGCTGTCGACGCTCACGGCACATGGAAAAGCAACTGTAACCCCAGTTGTCTTTACAGAAAAGGCACAGGTTAAAGCGCTGGAGGTCGCCTTTGGCGAGAAAAAAGCCGGTGAAATAGTTTGTACTGTTACGATGAAGGGATAGGAGGTCTTATGAAATTTACCATACAAAATGAGACGGGGCTACACGCGAGACCGGCAGCGCTTGTGGTCGAGACCGCCATGGCATTTGATGCGGCGATCTCCATAAAAAAAGCGGGGAACGCCTACAATGCCAAAAGTATTATGAGCTTAATGTCCGCCGCCATCTCAAAAGGTGATGAAATCGAAATTTGTTCTGACGATGTCAAGGCCGTAGATGCTGTTGTCGCTTGTTTAGAAACGCTGGTCTAGCGTCTGTAACCTTTTAGGTTTAATTATAGAGACATCCAAAAAAAGCCCATCCCCCTGGGCTTTTTTTGGTTATTATAAAGATAAGCGTTTTCGACTCTCTTGCGCCGCAGCAGGGATAAAGACTTTGTTGAGGCTTAAGAAAGTAACGATGGTCATCCACCTTCTTCACACGATGTGTTGCTATTGGGCTATATTAAATAGTAGGTTACAATTGCGAGAATACTAAGGGCAATTATAATTCCTAAGACAACAAGCAGTGCAATCAAAAACAGATTCTTTTTCATAGTTTGTCTCCCCAATAAGAAATACTTGATTCACCACTAGGATAAGCCAAAAGCTCGCCGTAGACATTTCCTATTTGAACAGATAATCCTTTAAGCGGTCCTACTTTGTAATAGAAAACACCTTTGGCATGAACAACATTATTGCTAATATAGGCACTTTTACTGGTTGTATCAGTTTGTACTAAAGGGTTTAAGTTTTTCACGACATATGCATCGTAATAGTTTATTTTTTCAATTGAACTTCCGGTAACATCGTAGCCAACTTCAATGCGATACTCTAAGACTTTAATGCCTAGAATTGTTACAGTTCTAGATCCCCATGCGTTCCGTGTTGTCGTGTTGGTAGGAGAACTGCTTTCGTCCAGTTCGTCGATGCTACTTGCGGTCACATCCGAGGTGTTCAAATTACCACTGTATGTTGCTGGATTAAGTAGGTAATCAAGATACTTTTCCTGTTCACTTGTACTCAGGGCTTTAAACTTCTGAAAATCTTCCGGTGATTCTTTTGCTAAAAACTCAGTGTAGTCTTTTACTGTCAGTGTTGGTTCCGCTTTGATATCGGATGCAAAAGCAGAAACTGAAAAGCTCAATGCGATTAATGTCCCAAGAAAAAGGGTGAAAATATTTTTGGTTTTTTTCATACGTACACCTCATTTCATAATTGATTAACAACGTCAACAGTAACATTTTTTCTCTTGCTGGGAATAGATGTTATTTGTATACCTATGGTGAAACCTCTTCATTTCGTAATAAAAGAAACCACCATGCTGTCAACTTACCATAACGCAATAGCGTCACCACCTCCTTTTTTCATTAATAAAACAAAGTAACCTACTTAACTTTCAGACTTAAAATCGACAAACATACAATTATCAATGTGAGAATAAGTCCTCTTACTAATACAATGTCACGAGAGACATAAAAAGTGACAGTTTTTAAAATGAATTACGTAAAATTAACATTTTAAAAACATTTATGTATCATATGAAAAGCATCGGTGGAGAGTGGACAGAAGTTTGTCATTAGTAGGTCTAAAAAGAGCTGATAATAACAAGTCGTGAAAACGCTATGTATATCCGGAAGCAGCTGCTATTATCAACAACACAGCAAGAGTATCAACGACAAATATGCTGAACTAAAAAATAGGTTTGTGGTGCTGTTCAACCTATAGTTGATGGTCAGTATTAAAAGGAAATAATTCCTTACATAACTGCATTTTCAGTTCCACCAAGTACAGCATCTCTTTCGGCAACGGTGAATTACTTTGATGGTATGCGTGATAAACGCGTAGAAAATAAGATAAAATACTCAAAGAGAAAGGCATAAATCGAGGAGGCCATTGGTGTTAGCCCAGCTGGACTATATGAGTGAATCGTGAAAGTTTGCAACACTTCAGATGGAACAAGCCTATTGCCCCGGAGCATTTGCGTTGAGGGGGATATATTGTACTTTTCAAAAATGAGATTTGATTTTTATAGATATGGCGTTTATTTGGTCAGATGAATTAGCCGTAGTCTTTTATTGCAAGTTATCGATAAATATCAATAACAACAATTAACGTTTGCTGACGCTGTAAAGGCCAAAGAGACAAACCGCCGTAATAAAAATGGCGGCAAAATACAAAAGGATGAGAACTGCTGTATGCGCAATGGCCAACTTGGACAACTTCATTAACCCCAGTATAAGCAGTGACTGAGTAAGGCAAATAAGCCCTATTTGTAGTTTTTTCTTCAAATGGCGCCTCCATTTCTTAGAAAGAAAAAGTGCGTATAATGTCGCCGAACATCGTGTTCACCCCATATAAGTCGATTGGTTCAGAGCGTTAACAGAGATGAATTAAACGGTTTTATAGATATTTTACTAAATATTAACATAAACAACCTGCTGTTTCAACAAACCGTTGGTATTGAAACGAGAAAATCCCCCGATACCAAGTCGGCTGACAGGTGGTTCGGGGGAAGAGCTAGTGGAGACGCTTGTAGAGTCCGTCGCATCGCGACATGAGTTTGGCCTCTACCAACGCTTTTCGAAGTGTGGCAAAGTCGTCGTGATACGCTGCAATAATCAAGTTGACCTCTTTTTCAGTATAACTGCAATTGAACTCAAACGATTGGACAATGCGCTCCAGAACAATGAGGCGCTTTTTTTGTTGAACGGGAATACTCTTGAGCTGGTCGTACTTGAAAAAGCTTTTGAGCACCTTTTCTTTGTAGGCCGATTCCCGAGCTTCTTCGTCATCAGTGGTGCTGTGTTCAGTCGGAATCCATTTGGAGACAGGGGCGTCTAAGACGCCGGGAACGACACTGTAGACGATGTAGTACTGTTCTTTATGCTTTTGCACCAGCCCGGCTGCCTCCAGTTTTTTTAAGTGAAAAGAAACCGTTGAAGGGGTGAGGTCCAATCGCTCGGCGATGATTTCCACGTATTTGGGCGATTCCATCAGCGCCGATAGGATTTTGAGCCTCGAGGCATCGGCGAGCGCTTTAAAGCGTTTGACCGTTTCCCCAATGTCGACGGGTCTATTCATGACACTGCTCCATAAAGGCTTGCTTCAACTGTTCCGCGCGTTCGAGCTTAAGAGTTTCCACGTGGATGGTTTCGGTATCGTCATGGGCAGTTGCTCTGCGAAGGTTTTCCTTCCAAGCCACTGGAATTTTCTCGAAAAATGCGAGATAGGTTTCTGAAAGTACTTGCAGGTTATCAGCACCTGCTTTTTTAACGCTGATACCAAACATCTTTTCAAAGATGTCGACGATGTTCAGTTCGACTTTAACACAGTTGGCTTCGTCGTTTCTATCGGTAGCTTGAAGTGTTTCAATTTCCTGTGTCAAGGTGTCTTTAGTTTCTTTTAAAATCCCTTGGTATTTTTGAATAATGGTGTTCATAATAGAGTCCTTTCTATTTGTTAAATGTAATTTTAGGTGTGCGCGCCACAAAATCGATGTGGCACATGCTGTCGTTGGTGCCGCCGAAAAGGGTGTTCATGCCGACGGCAATGTGGCAAGACCCGGCTATTTTTTCGTCAAAGAGGCTGTAGCCGCTCACGGTTTGGTGATTGAGGTTGAGACCGAGACCGAACTCAGCCAGTACGAACGCATTGTCATCAGCTTCGGCGAGATCTCTCATAATCTGAGGCTCAGTGGCGTCGATTAAGCGACCGCCTTTAAACGTCAGGATGACATTTTTAAAGCGTTTGCCCTCCCAGAAGATTTCATCGACACAGTAAGTGCCTTCGGCACTGGTTTCAATAGGCGCCGTGTAAATTTCTCCTGCGGGGAAGTCACCATCGCCGGCGTCGAGGTGCCAAGGGCGCCCTGCTGTCTCAAGTGTGAGGCAACAGCTCCCGCCGCTTTCTATTTGAATGCTGTGCGCGGCCTTATACTGTTCAATAGCCGCTTCGCCACGTGTGCGCATATCTGAATAGTCGGTATCAATCATCTCTTTCCAGATGGCTTCGTAGCGACTTTTATCCAGTCCGGCTTCCTGTGCATTTGCCTCAGAAGGGATTCGAATTTGAATCAGACGCTTGCCGGGGGCTGTGATGGTGGCAAAGTGATTTCTCATAAAGTGAATAAAGTGTTCTCGACCTTTTTCACAGCAAGCTGCCACGAGACTTGTCGGCGCGTATTTGCACAGGTCGATGACGACCTCAGGCGTCTTAAAAGCTCTTGTGTAAGGGCCTTTTTTGCACTCGGCAGCAACGGTGTCTTTGTCAAAGAGAAGGCCTTCTACATGTGTGTGATGCGGCTTTAAGGCTTCGACAAATGCCGATAGTTGAGCGCTGTCTTCAGCGTCGCCCCAGAGTTGCACCAGAACGGTTGTCGGCGCGCCTAGTGCTAAGTTTTCTGCTATTTTTACTAAGTAAGATTTCATGTGGTCCTCCCATGTGTATGTGTTTTGATGTTTGTCTAAACAGATTATAAAACATAAAAACGAATTCGTCAATACTAATTCGATAAATGTAAAAATAAATTCGATTTGTTTCTTGTAGAGAATATGTCATAATAGTAGAAAAGCGTTCGCGGAGGTGACAAAAATGTTAAAAGCAGTTGATTTATCTATTGTCGTAGACGCCAGTGGCAAAATCGTATCGTATGTTTTAGCCGACGAAACACATTTGAAGGCGTTTAAAGCGCTGTTGAAAAATTGGGTGGGTGAACCTATTGAAGCATGCCTGTCCATCGACCTTTCCCAAAGCAGCGGGCTTGTGGCCATGACGAAGATGCATCTGTTGTACCAAGTACTGCCGCTTGAAGTCGGTGGCGCGCAATATCGGCAAGTTCTCTTTAGCCACAGCGCGATGAACAGCGTCATTTACAGTCGCGCGATGGACGTCATGGAAGAGGGGGTTCACATCTACAACAAACAAGGGTATGCCCTCTATTTAAACAAGGCTTCTGAACGTCTTTCAGGCATTGAAAAATCTAATTTTGAAGGGCAACATCTGCTGGATCTCTACGAACTGGACGAGAACTTTAGCACAACACTGACGACGCTACGGACGAAAAAGCCGGTTTTAAACCGATGCGATGTGTTTCGGACTTGCGATCAAAAGACCTTGACGACCATCAATTCGGCGTATCCGCTTATTATGGACGGGGAGCTTATCGGCGCAATTCTATTGGAAAACGATGTGAAGATGCTGGAGAAAAAAGCGTATATCAACCGCTACCTCAACGCTTATATGACGCGATCGGGAAAAGAGCGTCGACAATCCAAGTATTTTAGATTTGACGACATTGTGTTTGAATCCGAAAAAATGGCCGATTTAATTCACATTTCTAAAAAGCTGTCACTCAATGAAGCACCGATTTTCATCTATGGTGAAACGGGGACCGGCAAAGAACTCCTCGCACAGAGCATCCACCAGTTCGGCAAAAGTGAGGAGGCGCCATTTGTCTCTGTAAACTGTGCAGCGATTCCCCAAACGCTTGCCGAAAGCTTGTTTTTCGGCACCGTTAAAGGGGCGTTTACAGGTAGCGAACACACCGAGGGGTTCTTCGCTCAGGCCAATGGCGGCACACTTTTTCTCGACGAGGTCAATTCGATGCCACTCGACATGCAGTCCAAGCTTCTCAGAGTCCTACAGGAAAAGAAATATAGAAAAGTCGGTAGCAAGCGGGAAGTGCCGGCGGATGTGCGGATTATCGCCGCATCTAATGCCCCACTGGAGGAACTGGTTTCCAACAAGGCGATGCGACCGGACTTCTATTATAGAATTTCCACCATCGTCTTATCGGTGCCGCCGTTGAGGGGGCGACAAGAAGACGTGGAGGCGCTGACGGCGCATTTTATCGCCAGGCACAACGAAGCAGTGGCCGGCGTGACACAGGCGGTGGCACAGCTGTTTCGACACTACCCGTGGCCCGGCAACATACGGGAGCTGTCCAACGCCATAGAGTATGCGTTTGCAATGACATCGGAGGAGACGCGGTGGCTGAATCCTTCTGATTTACCGGAATATTTGGTGCAGGGAAAGACCACATACGCGCTGAAAAATTCGAAAGCAGAGGCCCTGGGGCTGTCGGCACTTATGGCGTGTCATGAAAAGGCCCTCATCGATAAATATTTGAAATTAAATGCGGGTAATGTGTCTCAAACAGCAAAAATACTTCAAATTAAAAGACAGAGTTTGCAATACCGCATGCGAAAATACAATTTAAGCGCAGAGGGGTGCCAAAAATAATGGCATTGTTGGGAAACAGGTTGTTTTAAAATTTGAATTGTGGCAAAATTGCAACAAAACCAATGCGTCTGGAAGTGCCAAATTATTTTGCAGTATGCAATTTAATTTGGCACTTTCTCTTTTTGACAGTTAGAAACTCTGGGGAAGTAGGTGTTTTCTTTTGAAAAAACGCAGTTCTACGCTAGAAAAAGTGGGCGTTCTTGGCATTAATCTTGCAATTAACATTATTAAAAAGAGAGGAGGGTTTTGATGCGAGCAAAACAAGTGACGACAATTGTACTGGGAGAGGCCATCGGCATAGAGGACGTGGTAGCGGTGGCCAGATACGGCGCGAAAGTTCGGTTTTCAGAGGCGTATCGCCGGCGGGTGACGGATTGTCGCCGTTTAGTAGACGAGCTATCGGAAGGATCTGCATCGATTTACGGCATTACCACCGGCTTGGGGGAGAACTGGAAGGAAAAAATATCGGTGGAGGATCGACGCCGTGTACAACTCAACAACTTGCGCTCACACGCCTGTTCTGTCGGTGCACCGCTGGCGCCTGAAGCGGTGCGTGCCATGATGTTGGTGATGCTTCAGCATCTGGGAACCGGCTACACAGGCATCCGTTTAGAGACTTTAGAAACGCTGAGGGCACTTCTCAATGCGCACATCGTCCCACATGTTCCTGAAAATGGTTCTGTGGGTTATTTGTCACTGGAAGCACACATTGCTTTGGTGCTTGTCGGAGAGGGGAGCGCTTATGTAGACGGTATCTTGTATTCCGGAGGAGAAGCGCTTAAACGCAAGGGCATTGAGCCGACGACACTGGCCAGCAAAGAGGGCCTCTCACTCGTGTCGGGGACGACTTCTGTAACTGCCTTGACGGCGTTGGGGCTTTACGATGCCATTACGCTGGCACGATCGGCTGATGTCGTCGGCGCGATGTCCCTTGAAGTGTTGAAGGGGACTGTCCGTGCAATGGATCCGCGGTTAATGGCGTTGAGACCGCACGAAGACCAACGGCGTTCAGCTCAAAACATTTGCACGTTGCTGGAAGGGAGTCAAATTGTCGAGGCCCATGTGCATTACCGCGTACAGGATGCCCTTTCTTTAAGAAGTATGCCGCAGTTACACGGCGCGGTGAAAAAGTGTCTAAAAGACAGTCTTAAGACGCTTGAAATCGAGCTCAATGCGTCAGTGGACAACCCGCTTATCGTGACAGAAGAAGGCCGCGGTGTGGCTTTAATGGGCTGTAATGCCGACGGCACTTATGTGGGGCTGGCTGCAGATGTGGCGACGGCGGCGCTGGGGAACCTCTGTAAAATGTCAGAGCGGCGTATCGACCGACTGGTGAATCCGCATGTGAGTACGTTGCCCCCCTTTTTAAACGCCAATCCCGGTTTGAATAACGGGTTGATGATTCCCCAGTACACGGCAGCGGGGCTAATGGGGCAACTTAAGATTTTGTGTCATCCTGCAACGGTGGACAATTACGTGACCTGTGCTAATCAGGAGGACTATGTCAGCATGGGATACAATGCGGTTAAAAAGCTGTATGAGGCGGCACAGTTGTCGATGTATATTATCGGAATCGAACTGTTCAACGCCTGTCAGGCGCAAGACTTTTACGAAGAACTGAAACCGGCGCCTGCAACTGAAAAAATAAAAAATGCCGTTCGTGCAAAAGTGCCTTTTGTGGCGGTAGATTGCAATATGAGCGGCTATTTGGAAACGATGGCCGACTGGGTAAAAGAACGGATCTTACTGGAATGGGCGGAAGGCGCAGTCGGCGAGCTGATCTTTTAAGTAGAGAGGAGAATCAGATGTTAAAAAAATTGAGAGTGGGCATGATTGCAGTTCCCATTACAATCTTTCTAGGGGTTATTTTGGCGAGCTTGGTGAATGCGGCAACGGCGACGACTTTTATTACCGACGTCTACCTGTGGATGGCGACAAACTTTGGGTGGCTGGCACAACTCGTCTGCTTTATATTTCTCATATCTGTTTTTATTATAGCGTTGACGCCGGTTGGGCGCATACGATTTGGCGGTAAAGACGCCAAACCGGAACTCAAGACGTGGTCGTATTTTACCATCGCCTTGTGCGCGGGCATTGGAACGGGCATTATGTTTTGGGGGCCTATAGAGCCATTGTTTTTTTCAAGAGCATTGCCCGAGGGGGTAGACTTGGTGCCGGGATCTGCAGAGGCGATTCAGTTTGCCATGAACAAAGCGTTTATGCACTGGACTTTTACACCGTACGCGCTTTACGTACTCTGTGGCCTCGCCATTGCATACGCCGTCTACAACATGAAACTGTCCCAGTCGGTAAGCAGTGGTATGGCGTTGCTCTTTGGAGAAAAGGTGAAGGGGAAAAAATGGCTCGTAGCAGTGGACGCCATTGCCCTGACGGCCATCTGCAGCGGACTTGCCGGCGGCCTCGCCAACGGGTTGATTCAGTTGGGTGCCGGTCTGGAGATGATTTCGGGGATTCCGGCCGGTTTGCCGGTGTGGATTGGGTTTGCCGTCGCTATTACCACCATCTATACGATTTCTTCTGCTTCAGGTTTACAGAAAGGCATCAAATTTCTATCAGATAAAAACGCGTGGATTTTTATCGCCTTTCTTTTAATCGTGTTGTTTGCAGGGCCGACAAAGTATTTGCTCGAACTGACGGTTCAATCTTTCGGTGGCTATGCCAACAACTTTATTAGCAGTTCGATTTTTTTGGCGCCGGGTACGAGCGACCTATGGGTGGAATGGTGGGATACTTTCTACTTGGCGGACTGGCTTTCTTTTTCTCCGGTTATCGGTCTTTTCCTCGCGCGCATCAGCTACGGTAGGACTATTAGGGAGTTCGTTCTCATTAATTTAATCGCCCCCGCGCTCTTCGGTATCGTTTGGTTTGGCGTGTTCGGCGGATTTACAATCGATTTGACGGCCTCGGGCACTTTTGACATGTTTGCCTACATGAATACAGCGGGATTTGACGGTGTCATGTTGAAGGTGGCGGAATTCTTGCCCCTTGGACGCCTGATACAGCCGATTATAATCGTCACGGTGATGTTGTCGTACATCACCATGGCGGACTCTATGACGTCTTCAATTGCGCTGATGTCTTTAAAGCACAACGAACAGATTAAAGAGGCACCGATTGGCATCAAGGTGTTTTGGGGGACGTTAATGGGGGCGCTGGCGGTTATCTTTGTAATGGCAGGGGGCATCGACGGTATGAAAACACTGTTGGCGATATCGGGCTTCCCGGTTCTAATCATCATGGTACTGTTCTATATGGGGATTGTGAAGCGTTTGGTAATTGATAAAAACTACAGTTTAGACGAGGTAGCGCCGCAAAAACAAATCGGCATCAAAGTGCAAGAAGCAAGAAGAGGGGAGCGGTAAAATGACTTTTTCTGAAATCTTTGAAGTCCCTACAGAAGCACGTGCTATTGAACCGCTCCTCGCCAATGCGCGTGAACGGGCGATTGTTGAAGCCATGGGCCGATGCGTATTCACTGAGCCCGAAGTCCTTTTATTGATTGAGACCTACTTTGAATCAGAACAGATCGCAGAGGACAGTCGCCGGCAACTCAACAGCATGTATCGACGCGCTGTTTTAAACAAAGAGGCACTGGAGGACGCTGTTGGTTATTGTGCGGCGACAACTTATGTACGCCTGGCCTATTTGGCGCAATATGAACGCGAGGCCTGGCTCGCAGTCCCGGAAGAAACGCGACTTGCCATCGACGCTTGGTACCTCAATCAGTATGTACAGAGCGTTCTGCCGCGTCTAGAGGCCGTTCAAAGTGGGACGCGCGAGGTCATTGAAAACGCGTATTTCTTTACACTAGAAGAAACTGTCGCACTCATTGATGACATCGACGGCGAACTGTATGTTGTACCGTGTAACTGTCGATCGCTTCGCTCGTCCTGTGCGCATTTGAAAAATGTCTGTATTCTCTTTGAAACCGGCTTCAATTCCGAGCACGATAGGGGACACGGCGAACGCCTTTCGAAGGACGCAGCAAAGGCGCTGGTGAAGAGGGCCCATGCAGATGGTTTAATGCATACCTCGGAGACACATCATGCGATTTGCAACTGTTGCGGCGATTGCTGCTACCCGATTCGCGCCTCTGAAATAATTGGTGCAGTGGGGCTTTGGCCAAAGCAGCGGTACACGGTTCAAGTGGATGAGACGCGCTGTGTTCAATGTGGCAAATGCGTTGCCACATGTCATTTTGACGCTTTTACCCTGACGGATAAACTGGTGTTCAATCAGGCGCGCTGTCGCGGCTGCACACTCTGTGCGTCGCGCTGTCCCGTGGACGCTATTGTCCTAGAGGCCGTTGTGGTATAATGGCTAAAAGGAGGCACCGATGCTTATAGAAATTACAGATCGAGATCAAAAATCAGCGATTGCCGAAACCGTCTTAAAGGCGTTGCCGGAATGGTTTGGAATTGAAGACGCCACGCGTGCGTATATAGAGGCGGTGCAAAAGCAATATATGGTCGCTTACGAAGGTGCAGAGGGCTTTGTCGGTTTTGCCAGTTTAGAGGAGACCGGTGCGCTGGCTTGTGACATGCACGTTTTGGGCGTTTTGCCGACGTACCACGGTACCGGCGTCGGTAAGAAACTCGTGCGTGCGCTTGAGTACCGGGCACGTACGTTAAAGAAGCGGTATGTGACGGTGAAAACCCTCAGCGAAGCGCATCCCGACGTGCATTATGCAAAAACCCGTTCATTTTATCAACATCTAGGGTATGCACCGCTAGAGACATTGCCTGAACTTTGGGGGCGTGACAACCCCTGTCTTTATATGATTAAGGCACTTGAAGTGCCGCCGGTAATCGAGGTAGACGAGACGGTGCGTCTCAGACGATACCATGCGAGTGATGCAAAAGCCGCTTTGAAATGGTACAGGACACCGGCGGTATTAAAAAGTTTAGAGGGCGTAGAGGGACACGTCTACAAGCTGGATAAAGTCGAAGAGATGTACCGCTACCTCGACGGTATCGGACAGTTGTATATGATAGAGTTTTACGATGTAGACCACTGGCGCACAATAGGCGATGCGACGCTTTCACCTAATACACTGCCGATTTGCATCGGCGAGACAGCTTATTGGGGGCAGGGCATCGGGACGCGTGTGTTAGAGGCGCTCTTAGCGCTTTCCAAAGACCTCGGTTACCCTTCAATTCATTTAAACGGCATCTACGCTTACAACACAGCGTCTTTAAAGCTGTACAAGCGCTGTGGTTTCGAGGAGACCGGTGTCCGTGGAGAAAAGGTAACGATGCGTTATGTCCATCAGTAGGGTGGGAAATAGCCGGCAGGCGTTCTTCGTGGACGCGTCTGCTGGCTTTCTTTACTAGTTGTTTAGCCAAGATAAAAGGCTTTGACGTCAAAAGTTGAGGAGATTTTATGTTGCGGATTGCTGTTTGTGATGACAATCAAGTTGTTTGTAGTAAAATAGAAGAGATAATTGTGATGCGTTGTAGGTCTAGGCGTATTGAGGCGTGTGTTGATATGTTTTACTCAGGTGAATCTTTAATTCAATATTTATTAAGCTCAGAGCGATACGATGCCATTTTTTTAGATATCGAACTGGTCAATATGAATGGTGTAGCGGTAGGCGCCTACATAAGAAATCAATTGGATGATTACACAACTAAAATTATTTATATTTCTTCAAAGAGTGGTTACGATCGACAGCTGTTCGACGTCCATCCCTTGCACTTTTTAGAAAAACCCATAGCAGAAGAGCGGATAGTGAAAGATATAGACTTAGTCATTAAATTGACAAACAATGAAAAACAGTGGTTTGAATTTCAAATAAAAAAAGATATCCATAAGATTCTGATAAAGGATATACTGTATTTTGAAAGTGTTAAAAGAAAAATAATTTTGCTTACAAATAAAGAACGTTATGAGTTCTATGGAACGCTGGAACAAATAGAGAAAAAAGTAGAGAGTCCTCAATTTTTCAAACCACATCGATCCTATTTTGTAAATTACGACGCAGTTTCAATAATAAAAAAAGATGTAATTGTTATGGTGAATAATAGTATAATTCCTATTAGCAGGTTGAAAGCAAAGGCTGTTAGGCAATATCAACTTAGTTTGTTTGCAAGTTTGGAGGAAAAATGAGTACATTTCAAACGACATACATAATAGCCAATGCCTTTTCAACATACACTATCTACAAATTAATGCATGTGTTTTTCGATGCAATAGGGACAATCAAAGTCAAAGAGACACTGGGCTATATAATGTATTACTTCGTAAGTACATTGACGTTTATATTGGTTCCAGTTCCATTTGTTATGCTTATTTTAAATCTTATTATGCTTTTGGGATTAACGTATAACTACAAGAGCTCATTTAAAGATAGGATACTTTTTTCTTTGCTGGCCTATGTTACCTTTATGAGTGTTGAAATATTTGTAGGTGTGTTAATCAACTATGCTCAAACAGAGTATGTAGGAATTAGTGCATTTCAGACAAGCGAGTTTTCATCTGTAATGGGGTTGGTTGCAATCAGAGTGATTTCTATGCTTTTGGTAGTTTATCTTTCCAACTTTAAAAATCTAAAAAGCAATTTTTCAGTTCCTCTTGTAAACTGGTTGGGAACATTGTTTATTTCCTTGGCAACATTGTTTATTTTTGCAATGCTTTTGCAATCTGGAAACTTTGGAAAGGGCGTTGGTGTCCTCTTAGTGGCAGTTGTTCTAGGCATCAATTTTATGATTTTATTTCTGTATGAAAATTTGTATAAAGGATTCAAAGTCGAGACGGAAAAGATGCTATTAGAACAGCAAAATAATATGTATCTGAACGAGTTGAGGCTCATTCGAGCGTTAGTGGAAAAGACTGAGATTGTTCAGCATGATTTAAAAAACCATATGATTACAATCAAGAGCATGGTTCAGAGTGAAGAAAGTCAAAAAATTCATGGCTATATAGATTGTATTAGTGTTCAACCTGAGAGTGAAAAACTATATTCTAAAACAGGTAATATTTCGATAGATTGTATTATTAATTTTAAATTACAGGTGCTTTCTGAATATCTGATAGTTCCCAAAGTCCATGTAAGTGTGCCCAAAGATTTGGCGTTATCAGAATACGATATTACCGTAATATTGGGCAATCTGATTGATAATGCTCTTGAGGCACTCAAGCACTGCAAGGTTGTGAAGAAATTTTTTGCACTAAGTATAGTTTATAGAAAGGGCAACCTTTTTATTGCAGTTAAAAATAGCTATGAAGGTTTGTCCAAGAGGAAAAATGGCATTTTTCTTTCACGGAAAAAAGGATACGCTGTTGAAGGTGTTGGTTTGAAAAGTGTATCGGAAGCTGTTTTGAGAAACAATGGTGTTATAGAATATGAGTACGAGGGCAGTTGCTTTGAAGTGAAAATTGTTATGCCCTTAGTTTAATTGGCAATGACATTTCATTACAATAAGACATACATTTTAAGCAAATCATTATAATGCGACAGATTTTAATGTTACTATTTAAGAAAAATAGAGCATTTACATGCATTATTAAGAGGAGAGTTAACTTTGGGTATACGTAGAAAATCGTCTGTTTGCTTAATTGTAGTAATTATCTTGTTGTTATCGGGATGCCGTAAAGTAGATGACGACTACGAAGCAGTAGCTGAAAGCTTTCTTAAGACTTACTACGAGGTAAGCAAAACCGATATTGAACGCTATAACGATTATGTACTTTCGAAAGAGAAGAGTGAGTCATGTCTTTATGTTTCAGAGCTAGCAAGTACTTACGAAGAGTTTGTGACGAAGAAAGAACTACAGAGACTTATGGATGAGAATCAGTTCTGGTTAATCGTACAACTGGCTCACGAATATCAAATACATTTAAAAGTGAGTTCGATGGCATTGGTGTTGGATAAAAAAGAAGATGAAGCTATCCTGTGTAACTACACACTAAAACTAGTCGTTGAAAATAAGCCGGGGATAGTGATTGAAACAATAGGAGAATTAGTATTAGAAAAAGAGAATAGGGTCTATATGATTACAAGCGTTGAACTAGGAAGTTTTAAGTGTATTGAACGATAACTTAACCTGAATTATTCATGACGGTTCACGAAACACTCCCCAAAACCGCATAGTTACTGTGTTTTAGACTACTTTTGCTTTTCACTTATCAAGTGAAACCTAAATAAATAGAAGAAGAGCTCCAACTTTGTTAAAATGAAGTTACCACACTCACAAACTAACAAAGGAGAAACTCTTCATGTCTAGTGTAAGTTCACTTCAGCTCGAAAGCAATAGTAAAATCAAAATAAATTTCAATGGAGGCGATTTATCCTCCGATTCGGGGCTGCTTCTCATAAAAGAATTCGCCCATAAGTTTGGCTTCAATAAACACATCAGCCAGTTTGTAACGGACAAAAATGATAGCTTCCGTAAACACAAAGACCATCAAAATCTATCCCAGCTAATTTATCAAATCCTTGCTGGATACTTTAATGACAATGATGCAGACGAACTGACCAATGAACCTGTCTTTAAAAGTATTCTGGGTAAACAGGCTCTTGCCTCACAACCCACACTGTCGAGGTTCTGGAACCGTATGGATGGAGATACAGTCAAACAGTTTGAAGATATCATCCGTCATATGAGATCATCGGCCTACAGGACTAAAATGCCAGAACAAGTTCTGCTTGATCTTGATTCAACCCTACTTAACACGTACGGCAAGCAGGAAGGCGAAGGCTTTAATTACCACTATCAAGCTCATGGATATCACCCCTTACTCTGCTATGACGGACTCACTGGAGATCTTCTCAAAGCAGAGCTTCGAGATGGTACCGCCTATAGTTCTACAGGCGTCTGCGAATTCATGCAACCTTTATTAGATGAATACTTTACGAAGTACCCTGATGTCCATCTGTTCCTCCGTGGAGACAGTGGTTTTGCAACACCAGACTTGTACAAACAGTGTGAAAGCAATGGTGTATCCTATGCCATACGTTTGAAAGCAAACAAAATACTGTATGCTCACGCAAAACATTTGGATGATGAAATAACCGAAGCTACAAAGGATAACATGATTGATTATGTGGTCCGTTATGATGAGTTCTTGTACCAAGCCGGTAAATGGGACTATCCTAGACGGGTTATCGTCAAGGTCGAGAAACCGTACAATCAGCTAACCAATCAGTATGCCTTTATTGTGACCAACATGGATCTCAGTCCTGAAGAACTAATTAAGTTCTATCGACATCGAGGCACCATGGAAAACTTCATCAAAGAAGGTAAAAGTGGCTTCAACTTTGCATCAACGCCAAGTAAGGACAAAGTCGTTAATGCGAATCATCTACTGCTCCATGTCCTAGCATACAACCTATTTAATTACTTTAAACGATTGGTATTACCTGAGAAAATTGCATAATTTATAACCGTTGATTTAACAAGTTTTTAAAGAAACAAAAAGGAAACTTCACCCCAAACGTCGAATTATATAAGTGGCAGCAAACACAATCCAAACGAAGGAGGAAGTTTCCACTTATGTATATTCGACAAACATGTCTATTTTCCTTTGAAGAAATTATGAACTTTCAGCAAGAAACGAAATTGGAATTAATTCTTGCTCAGATCAACATCTCACCTTTGGTTGCGGCATTATCTAAACAGAGTCATTTGAGAGGTCCAAAAGGTTACAGAGTCGCACCGATGATTTACGCATTAATTGCTAAGCAAATTCTGAGAATTTCGACCACCAGCGAGTTGGTGAGACAGTTGAAAGAGAACCCAGTGTTACGTTATAACTGTGGTTTTGAGGTGTTATCCAAAGTACCATCAGAAGCCACTTTCAGCAGATTCGCAGATAAGCTGTCAGAATCAGATGCGTTGCTGAAACTATTCGGTGATTTAGTTGTTCATGCTAAAGAATTAGGAATTGTTGATGGTAGTCATATTTCAATAGACTCTACTAAGGTAGATGCTTTCGAAGCCTCAAAACCAAAGAAAGATATTGTAGATGACGGCACCAACCCAAACTGGGGAATGAAGCGCGATACTCACGGTAATAACATTCGTTGGTTTGGATGGAAACTTCATATCCTGAGCGATTCATACAGTGAATTACCACTTTCAGTTATGGTAACACCAGCGAATGTTCATGATGGAACAATTGCAGTTCCACTGATTGAAGAGTTTCTAAAGCAGTATAGAGATCTGTTTAGACCATTGTTCTATGCGATGGACTCTGGATATGATTATAATTCTGTCTATGATGCAGTAATAAATCACTTTGAAGCTACTCCAATCATAGCCTACAACCCAAGAGGCAGTCACGCCGCCCCAGAAGGGTTAGATGATGAGTTTCATCCAGTCTGTTCTGGTGGTTACAAACTCGTTTATTGGGGGATTGACGGCGATTACATGAAATTTAGATGTCCACAAGTACTGGGGAAATGTAACTGTCCACATGGGAGTGCATGGTGTTCATCAAGCAATTATGGTTATACGCTCAAGATAAATCGTAAAGAAAATCCAAGACAAATCGGATATCCGTTAAGATCATCTGATCAATGGAAGACTCTATACAACAAGCGAACTTCTGTTGAACGTTGCAACGGTCGACTAAAGACGATTTTAAATTTGAATTCAATCCGGTCTAAAGGTATCAAGAAAGCAACTGTTCATGCGTTGTTAAATTGCATTGCGTTGGTTGCAGGAACCATCGCTTCAAAAGTTAAAGTAAACAGAAATGAGGAACTCTTAGTAGCATAATGAACAACAAAAGATTGAAATTTGAAAGCATGGCAGGGGCTGTTACTTAGGATTAAGCCTTTTTCTCAAATTATCGAGTTAATTATGCAAGAGTCTCACCTAAAAGCATGAAGAAAATGTTGATAGATACCATTCGATTGAAGCTGCTCAAAATCGCATCAAAGGTTGTTAAAGCAGCAAGATATATTCATTTCAAACTGTGTAGCAGTTGTCCATACAAGAATGAGTTCTATGAAATTCTTGAGAACATCCGTCGACTTCCACAGTTGGAATAAACGTAACTGATGAACTTTGAAATCTGAAAATCGAGAAAAGTATTGTCCACAGGATAAGTCTGCCCATTTTTAGGTGATAAACAGGAAGACGTCTTCTATGATAAGCATTATGAAGCGCAAAAACTTAAATCCGCTCGATTTTTGGTGATATCATGGGTTCATGAATAATTCAGGCTTAATAAACAAAGCTTGTAAAGATAAATGGTGATTGTTTCTGATTGACAGTTGAATAAAGAGAATTTTCTAAAAAACACTGAAAAGGCGTAGTTCTGCTCTCCTTCAGTGTTTTTTTATTGGATTACACCTTGACAAGCAAATCACAATAAGAGTAAAATGATTGTGTAATTACCAAATAATTATTTATTTTACTTCTTATAAACATATGTTGTCTATTTGTATGTTTTTAATGTAAAATAAAGGATTTAAAATTGTTAAATAACAATAAATAAGCGTCGGTTGAGTGTCTACCACCAATCGTATTTCCAATGTGTCAACTTTACCCCCCTTCAACCGACTGCATGGAGGCTTTTATGATGAATCAGTCTATAATGACTTTTAACAATGTCAAAAAAGTCGCCGGCGAGCGGACAGTGCTGAGCGGTGTCGATCTGTCTATTGAAAAAGGGCGCTTTTACGCATTTTTAGGCGATGATACGGCTTCAAAATCAGCTGTGCTGGATATTTTGTCTTTCTCAGAACCGCATACCACCGGTGAGTACCTGTATTTTCAAAACGACGTGACAACACTGACGGCAGGGCATCGCTCTCAAATTCGGCACGAAGAAATTGCCTACATCAATAAGCGCTTAGGGCTCATTCCGCATTTAACCATACTGGAAAACGTTCTTTTGCCCATGTATTTAGACGAGCATATGCGCTTAAAAGATATGGTGGCAAAAGCAAAGGTTTTGCTGTCGGTAGTTGCCCTAAGGGGACGCGAAAACGCACTGCCTGAAAGCCTTTCTCAGGGAGAACGTCTACGCGTTGCATTGGCACGTGCACTGGTCAACGATCCGAGCATTTTAATTGTTGATGAACCTGAAGTAGCGCCTGCCAAAAGTGATACCGAGCAGATATTTTACTTGCTTAAATCATTTGTCGAGCAGGGGAAAACAGTTGTCGTTTCAGCAAGTGATTTTAATATAGAGCCGTATGCAACCGACTTTTACTACATGACGGCGGGTAAGTTGGATACCATCACCAAATGAAAGCAGGGGACAGTATATGAACGTTTATCGTATTTGGCTGCTGAGTAAGAAGATAATAGATCCGGAAACAGCGGCGATGTTTAGGCTGCGCTTTATAGTGCTCAGTCTTTTCATCGTCATTTGCTGTCGCACAGCGGTCCACTTTGCGTACGGGCTGGACAGTTTAGTGAACACAATCGGTGGCGGTATCGACAGAACTTTGAAGATGACTATTGTTAAGGGACAAAATCGCACGCTGGAGACGATTGCACGAGATATAAAAAAAATGTGGGAAGTCGAGTGGGTTGAACTTGGGAAAGACGCGCATGAGCGCACAGTGTTGGTTGCAAAACTTAAAGACTACAGATTGAAAAATCAAGCTATTTCTAATTTGCCTGCTTACCTAGAAGGCGTTGCGTACCATGTGAACCGCATTGACGACAAGCGGGAGATGATACAAAAGGTCAAGCATACAGGCGCTTTAGCCGGCTTGGTTGGAGTGGTATCGTTTGGCGCTGTATTTGCCGCATCTGTGCAAACGTTTTTTCAGGTGTTGTTGCCAACTTCGACAGCACTTAGCAATTTGGGGTATACACCTGTTCAAATCCGTCTGATATACAGTATGAGACTGTTGTTGTATTTTGTTGTGGGGGCCCTACTGGCTTGGATGGTTCCTCTGCGCTTTATTGATAGCGCCTTCATACAGATGGTGTACGGCGGCCTGTAGAGCGGTAAGCGCTTGTTGAGTTCTTAATAAATAATATAAGAAGAGACCTCAGATGAGGTCTCTTGAATTTTATGCATTTGATTGCGCTGTTTCAGGTGATTTTAACACCAAACGCACATAGCCCAACAGTACGAAAGCAACCATTAGTGTCGCCCAAATCATCATAAAGTTGTGTATTGGGGCGAAATAAGCCACTTTCATGCTAAGGGGCTTCAGAGCAATTGCCGAAATGACAAATGGGAATGTAAAGCCCGAGAAACTCGGCATAAACTTGAGTTTCAGGTACTTAAAAGTGCCGAGGAAAGTGGCGACGTACATAAACAAAGCGACGATGGTGAGAACTTGCACCAAGAGAGGTGATTTCTCAGCAAATCCGATTTGATAGCCTGCAAGCAAAAGGCTGGCAGGGGCTGCAAAAATACCGAGTGTCGGTAACGCCGGTTCGGGAATTTGCTTCTTTAAAAGAACGCGATAGCTGATTAACGGAAGCAGTACAGCGTAAGCTACGAGTCCAAACCAGAAGGCCAAGTGCCCATATGTGTTTAAACCGTGAACTGGTGCTGCTACAGTAGCACAGACGATGCCGACATACATGACGAAGGTACTCGGAAAGAGTTTCATGAGGTTAAACTGAGCGATGTACTTAGCAGTGAAGACAACCATCAGAGCGAGGTGTATGCCGACCCCACACCACCACAACGCTTTTCCGAAGGCATTGGGCGCGTAAGTCGATAAGATCATCATCCCCATTGGGTAAGTGGCCAGAACGCCTGAAACCGGCGGCATGTCCAGTGCTTTTCGAACTGAAGCGGGATACATGACCACTTTGATTGTAAGGAGCACAAAGAGTATTGCCGATAGGGCGCCGAGTGTGTAGCGCACCTCAACACCATAGGGTTTGAGTAAGTTCCCAAGTGCCGCCAGCGCGAGCATCACCCCAGCTATAGGCAAAGGCAGAGCTTTTAGAATGCGGTTCATTACCGACCTCCTTATGCGTTTTCGTCGTCGAGATTGCGAATGCCGAGTTCTCTTACGACGATTTCCGCTAAGTTCTCAGCCATTTCGCCTGTAAAAGAGATGCACTGCTGTTTATGTTCGCCGGATGCCATGTCCATGCCCTTTGTGAGGACGCTGCAACAAAGCACCTTGTGTTTGTCTTTAAAACGTTGTTGAAGTTCGTTGGCCAGCTCCAGTGTGCGATTGACTTTTGGGTCACCGCCTTTTGTACGCCCGAAAAAGTAGCCAAGTGTCAGAACGGACCCCGTTACCGCGCCACATGTGCATTTTGAGCGGCCGATACCCACTGGAAATCCAGATGCCATGGCAATCATTTCTTCCGGCATGTCGATTTCGAAGTTGTTTCTGAACGAATTGACAATCGCCTCTGAGCAGAAGAAGTCGCCTCTTCTAAAAGATTCCTCTGCGTCGTTTTTAATTTTTTGAATGCTTACTGCTTCAACCATGATAATACCCCCTAAAATTTGTTTTCAATAACCTCTTAATACTTGCCATATCATAATAACATTCTCTTATATGATTTTAAATGGTGAAACGTTTAACGGGCATTTGGATATTTTATAAAAGAACTGCGATTATAAAATAGTTTTATATAAATCTTCGAATTGGTGGCAAATGTGTTATGATAAATGTGATAAAAAAGATTGGAGAACATATGAATACATTAGACTTGCACACGCATACTTTGGCCAGTGGGCACGCGTACAGCACACTCAATGAAAATATTCGTTCGGCGGCGGCAAAGGGCCTTAAAGTATTAGGCGTTTCCGACCACGCGCCTAAGATGCCGGGAAGTACGCATCCCTATTATTTTAGCAACCTTAGAGTTTTGCCGGAAGTTATAGAAGGCGTCAGGGTGTTAAAGGGGGTAGAGCTGAATATTCTCGATGCAGAAGGCTCAATTGATTTAGATGCTTACACGCTGGATTTTTTAGACTATGCCATCATCAGCTTGCACCCACCGTGCTTTGAAGACCTCGGGAAAGAAGGGAACACACAGGCTATTATACGGGCGATGGCCCATCCGAAAGTGAAAATTCTCGGACATCCAGACGACAGCCGTTACGCCCTCGATTACGAGGCGATTGTCGAGGCGGCAAAGGCGCACGACGTGTGGATTGAAATCAACGACAGTTCCCTGAGGCCGACGTCTTTTAGGGAAAATGCACATGACAACTACAAAGCGTTGCTCGCCGTTTGTAAAGCGCGTGGTCAATCGATTATCATCAACAGCGACGCGCATTACAGCGCGCATATCGGACGCTATGAAGCGGCACTCGAACTCATTGAAAGCGTCGATTTCCCGCTGTCATTAGTGGTGAATTTTAATAACGGCTTCAAGCTCTAAGAAAAATTCTGATACGCTTACAGTATCAGAATTTTATTTATATAACGCAGACTGTCTTTAAAATATTAAGAAAAATAAATCATCCGCAAAATTATTGACCGATGGTCATTTTAGGAGTACACTACTGGGGTAATCTAAAAAATGACCGATGGTCAATAAATGCTTTCCGGATGGAAGGAGGCATTATGTCAAAACAAATCAGTAAGTCTACAGAAAATAAAAAGAAAAAGAAGAACGCTTTGTTTTCTTCGGCGTATGAACTCTTTGTTACCAAAGGGTTTAATGAAACGGCCATAAACGATATTGTGAAAAAAGCAGGTGTGGCAAAGGGGACGTTTTACCTTTATTTTAGAGATAAAAACGATCTTTTGGATAAAATTATCCTCAAAAAGAGCTCCGTCGTCTTAAAAGAAGCCTACGAAAAGACACTGGCTGTGGCACATGAGGATTTTACGGAATCGGTTGTGTTCTTTGCCAATGAAGTGATTACCTATTTAGAGGACGATGTGCTCTTGTTGAGAATCATTCATAAGAACCTTTCGTGGGGCCTTTTCAGAAAGGCGCTTGCCGATAGCGATCAATATCGAGATATGGAGCTGATTTACAACCGTTTTGTTTTGGCGCTAAAAGACCATCAGGGCATTGTCGACGAACAAGAAGTCGAAAAAATGCTGTTTATTATTATTGAACTGGTGGGCTCGGTCTGCTACAGCGCTATTATCTTAAAAGAACCTGCACCAATAGATGAAATGAAGCATCTGTTGTACAGCATGATTCGTAAAATGCTGAGCTAACGCGCCCTCTTTTTGAAGAAAGAAGGGATGAAGAATGAGAAGTTTTGCACATATGATTTCCAATCATCGCAAAGTGGTGATCGTAATCGCTGTGCTGCTTGCCCTCGTATCTGTTTACGGTTACGTCAATACGCGAGTCAACTACGATTTGTTGACGTATTTACCGGAAGAGCTGGACTCTATGAAGGGGCAGGAAGTTGTCGATGATGTGTTCCATAGAGCGGCAACCGGTATGTTGGTCATAGAGAATATGCCGGATAAAGAGGTGTTGAAAGCGAAAGCGGCTATCGAAGAGGTCGAAGGCGTTGAAGGGGTGACGTGGATTAGCGACATCGTCGACATCACTGTACCAAAGGCCTTTCTGCCGGATGACCTTAAGGAGATTTTCTATCGAGAGGACACGACGTTGATGATGATTGAGTTCACGCATCAGGGGTCGTCAGATGAAACGCAGGAAGCCATTAAGGCTATTCGAGGATTGCTTGACGAGCGCAGTTTCTTAAGTGGCATGAGTGTTATCTTGAGAGATACCATCGACCTCGCCGACAGAGAGACGCCTATTTACGTTCTCCTAGCCGTTGTTCTCGCGGCCATCGTTTTGGCGTTGACCATGGAGTCCACATTTGTTCCGGTCATCTTTTTGCTTGGCATTGGGTTTGCGATTCTCTATAACCTAGGCTCTAATGTCTTTATCGGAGAAATCTCTTATGTGACCAAGTCGCTTGCTGCTGTACTTCAGCTCGGCGTCACCATGGACTTTTCAATTTTCTTGTTCCACCGATACGAAGAAGAACTTGTGCACCACTCGGATAAAAAAGAGGCGATGACCGAAGCCATCGTCAAAACGGCCTCGTCCATTGCCGGAAGTTCTTTAACCACAATTGCAGGCTTCTTAGCACTTGGTTTTATGGAGCTTGGTCTCGGTAAGGACATTGGCTTTGTTATGGCCAAAGGTGTTTTCATCGGGGTAATCAGCACTTTGACTATTTTACCTGCTTTAATCTTGACCTTTGACAGGGCCATTCATCGATTCAACCACGGGACAATCTTGCCGACATTTGATAAAACGGCTTCAGTGGTGACGCGTCACTACAAGCTCTTTGCACTGGTGGCGGTACTGCTAATTCTGCCGTTTGCCTATGCGAAGGATCAGGCTGCCGTTTATTACAATCTCGATGAATCCTTGCCGAAAGACATGCCATCAATAGCGGCACTTGACAAGCTTAAAACCACTTACGACATGACCACCACGCATATGATTGTCATCGGCGATGAGGTTCCGACCTACCGCATGAAAGAAATGCTCGATAAAATTGAAGCACTGCCGGGCATTGAGAAAGTCATGGCGGCAGATAAGCTTATTGGGCCGGCTGTTCCAGGAGCCTTTTTAGAAGGCGACCTCACTGAGTCGTTTGAAAAGGGCGGTTACAAGCTCGTACTTGCCAATTCGAGTTTTAAAGCGGCAACTGACGCGCAAAACACTCAATTGGATCAAATTGAAACCATTGTAAAAGCGTACGACAGCAAAGCCATGGTAACAGGGGAAGGCGCTTTAACCAAAGACCTTATTGAAATTGCAGACACCGACTTCAAACGCGTTTCAGTGGCGTCCATTACCGCGGTATTTGTCATTATTCTCTTTGTCTTCGGTTCGATTTCGATTCCGGTGATTCTCGTAGCTTCAATAGAACTGGCCATCTTTATCAATATGGGCATTCCATATGTCACAGGAGCGGTGTTGCCGTTTATTGCCACCATTGTTATCGGTACGATTCAACTAGGGGCGACGGTGGACTATGCGATCCTATTGACGACGCGGTTTAGAGAAGAGATTCGGAACGGCAAAGACAAGTTCGACGCCATGCGCATTAGCGTAAAAGAGTCGTCGAGATCCATCGTCACGAGTGCACTGACCTTCTTCGGCGCAACGGTAGGCGTTGCTTTTATAGCGGATATTGAAATGATCAAAAGTTTGACACTGCTCATTTCCAGAGGGGCTTTAATCAGTATGCTCGTTATCATCTTTGTATTGCCTTCAATACTGTTGATTTTTGAAGGACTGGTGCGGCGCACATCGCTCAACTGGTCCAGAAAGCCAAAATCGAGAATTAAAGCTAAGATATCTGAAAGGAGTGCGTAATATGTCAAGTCAAAAACTCTCTCAAAAAATAGCCGGTATGGCGTTAGCCGGTGTCCTCATTTTTCAAGGCACACTGTCTTTTGCTTCAGAGGCTGTGTTTAAAGACGAAACCGTCTATGTCAATTTAACAGCGCAAGGCGACGTGGCCGAAATCATCGTCAGCGATTGGCTCCAAGGCGCAGCCGGTGCCACTGTGGAAGACCGAAGCGCGCTGAAAAACATCGTCAATGTCAAAGGAGAAGAAACCCCTGTTGTCGACGGTGAACAGCTTCAGTGGACCATGCAGGACGAAGACTTGTTTTATCAAGGGACGGTTGATAAAGCGTTGCCGATAACGGTTGACGTCACTTATTTTTTAGACGGCGAGGAAATCACCGGCAAAGATCTCATCGGCAAATCCGGTCGAGTGGCGATGCACTTAAAGCTCACAAACAACGAGCGTTCTGAGCAAGTTATCGACGGGCAAAAACGCACGCTCTATACGATTTTTGAAACAGCCAGTGTCGTAACATTGCCGATGGATGTGTTTTCAGACGTCAAAGTAAACACCGGACGCATTGTCAGCGACGGCAACAACAACATCATCACCTATGTGGCGCTACCGGGCATGTCGGAAGTGTTTGGCGAAGCGTCGACATTTGTCGATGTTCCGGAAACCTTAATTGTAGAGGCTCAAGTTGAGCATTTTGAAATGGCGCCGATTGTGGTAACAGCGCTGTCGAAGTTTCCAGATGTGTCGTCGATTGAAGGGCTCGACAAACTTAGCGATTTAATTGACGCTGTGGACACCCTTGACGATTCTGCAAAAGCTTTGGCAGATGCCGGTGAAGAGCTGAGTGCAGGTCAAGCGACGTTTAGCCAAAAAATGGCCGACTATTCAGTGGGCTTTGGCGCTTACAACGAGGGGATGAACCGTTTGTTTGAAGCCCTTAATCAATTGAAAACAGGCGCAGACGGTGCTTATGAAGGGGCGAAAGCATTGAGCGGCGGTATTGTGGCACTTGAAGAAAACACACAGCCGTTGGTCAGTGGGCTAGGAGAGTTTGCTTCAGGCGGTAGCCAATTTGCGCAAAGTGCAGGGGCTTTCTCAAGCGGCGCTTCTGAACTGGCCGACGCAACGGTAGGGCTCGCCGATCAGACAGCGGCTCTCAGCGCAGGGGCAACGGGGGTACTGGAAGGTGTAGAGGCGTTAAAAGCCGGACAGGGACAAGTGACTGCGGGGTTATCAGACAGTGTCGCAGGTGTTCAAAAACTAAAGGCCGCCGTGAAACAAACTGTCGGCGAACAGGACCCGCTGTACCTGTCTTTGGTGGAACTCGAGACCTCTTTAAAAGCCTTGGAGAGCGGTTCTCAAACGGTAACTCAGAAGATGGGGGCGGTTTGGGAAGGTCAAAATCAGGTGGCGACAGGTCTCAATCAACTGAGTGCGGGGACGGCAAAAATAGCCCCTGTCGCCGAACAGCTGAAAGCGGGCAGCGAAGGTCTACGCACTGCGTCTGAAGGCTTATCTGGAGCCGCTGAGCGCATCGGTGCCGGGGCAGAAGCCATGACGAGTGGTGTTGCAGCGCTGAAGACGGGAGCGCAAGATCTCGAAAACGGCTTGGCGCAGCTTTCTGCTGGGGTCACACAGGCACACGATGGCAAGGAAACGTTAGAAGCGGCCCATCGACAACTTTCTGGTGCGACCACTCAACTCGCTGCCGGTGCAGAGAAACTCTCTGAAAATCAAGCACTTCTCAGTGCCAATATGTCGAAGTTTCAAAGAGAAGGTACTGCTGAAATGCGCGCTGAGAGCAGACGTGCCGACGACGGTTTAGGCGATTTTCTGTCGGTCAAAGACGCACTTGCCGAACGTTCTGAGGCGTACAACAACTTTACCGGTATAGGAGAAGATATGGACGGTAGCGTAAAGTTTGTTATGAAAACAGAGGCTTTAAAAATCCCAAAAGAAGAAAAAGTCTATGCGGTTGAAGAGAAAGAGACCTCTGAAGGGTTCTTCAGTTGGTTGAAGGGTCTTTTTAGCTAATAGATAAAGCCCTTCGATGGCTAAGTTTCCTTCAGAGGACGACGCTATAAAAGCGACGTTTGGAGGCGAACTTAGAAATCGAAGGGCTTTTTTTTACTTGTGGTCACGTCTTTTTTTTTATATGATATAGAGAAAGGGAGCGTGGAGGATGCGATACAAAGGATCATTACAAATTATCACTGAGAGCGAGCTCGGTGCAGTGGACGGCCAAGTCGTCGATACCAATTCATTTTTTGTGGAACAGAGCGATTACGCAAAACACAACATCGAAATTAATTTTGAACGCGTCTTGCTGTTGGCACGTGCGTACAATCAACGTCAAATTGTCTTTGAAATAAAGCCTCAATCCGGGGGTGTGAAGTGGTACGATGCCATTTTTAACACGGGAAAGCGCGTTGCAGAAGCTTTTATTGAGGTGTACCCCATCGATGTTTATTTCCTCGTCAGTGGACAGTCGTCTGTGATTTAGAGTTTCTCAAATCGACAAAGTGACTGACCAAAGTGGGGTCAAACTGTTTGCCTGAACAGCGTTTGAGTTCATCGAGGGCAGCATTCGGCGTCAGGGCATGCCGATAAGGGCGCTCGTGAATCATATCGTCATAAGCGTCTGCTATGCAGATAATACGAGACAACAGCGGTATTTTCTCGCCTTTGATGCCGACGGGATAGCCGGTACCGTCCCAGTGCTCGTGATGGTAGAGGACGTATTCGGAGAGTTTCCTGAGTTCGTTAGAGGTGTTTAAAATGCGGTACCCAATTTCACAATGTTGTTGAATAATGAGCCTTTCACTTTTGGTGAGGGGTTCTTTTTTAGATAGAATGACTTCGGAGATGGCAATTTTACCGACGTCGTGGAGCAATGTGGCGACTTCGAGTTCTTTGAGCTTCTGTTCAGAAAGGCCGATGGCCTGCCCCAGTTCCAGTGCGTACTTGGTGGTGCGCTTAGAATGTCTCTTTTCAATGGGGTTTTTCTCGTGAAGGGTCTGAATCATCATGTCGATGGTTCGACGGCGTATGCTCGGACTTTCCAGTACTTTGTGTCTATACATGAAATCTTCCGCCGTCTTGTAGGTGCTTTCAAAGCTGTCCTCAGGTGTGTCTTGTATGGCGTATCCAAAGGAAAGCGACAGGGGAACGCCTGCAATTTTAACGGTGCGAACAGCGGTTTTAAACTGTTGGAGCAGTTGAGAAACCTGCGGTTTAGTAGCGCTGGGAATGACGATAGCGAATTCGTCGCCGCTGAGCCGGCTGACGAGGCTCGGTGTCGTGAAAACAGCGGTCAGCTGTTGAGCAACTTCTTTGAGGTATTGGTCGCCCACCATATGCCCAAAGGTGTCGTTAACGAGTTTTAAACCGTTGACATCTGAAAGGACAATGGCCACGGGGTAGTCTTCAAGGAGCAAGTCGTTTTCTAAGTACTTTTTAAAATAGCGTCGATTGTACAAATCGGTCAGCGGGTCTTTGAAACTGAGGTATTCGAGTTGTTGAATAAACTCATAGCGTTCAGTCACATTTTTAACGACTAAGTACAGCACGGACTGCTCGGGCAGCTTAATCGGCGTAAAGCTCAGTTCAAACAGCTGGGTGCCTGTGGGGGCTTTATGCTCGATGTGGAGCCCGCAGGTGCTGAAGGCGCCTTTTTTAAAGGCTTCTGAAATGTGAGGATTTGAGCCTATAACAGTTAGTAGCGGTGCGTTTAAAGCGTCTTTTTTCTCATGACAGTCAAAAAACTTTAAGAAAACGTCGTTACAGTCGATAATTCTATCAGAGGCGAGGAGGACGACGCCGTCGTCGGAAGCGGTCATCAGTTCTTTGAAGGCGTGTTCGCTCATCGCCAATTTTTCGTAAGCTTCTTTAAGGGCTTTTGTCCTTGAAATAACGCGCTTTTCAAGGTGTTCGTTCAGGCTTTGAATCGTCTCGCGCTCTTTGTTGAGTTCGAGCTTTAAAACGTACTGCATACGATCGTTTTTTTCCGACAGGTAATTAAAGAGACAACCGAAAAGTGCCACAAACAAGAATAAAATATTGGAATCGAGGTGTAGTTCGGCGGGAAAGACCCCTGTTGCCAACTGCAATAAGTTGTAGAAGGCTAGAATGCCCACTGCAGTCACTACGCTGTAGATAAAGCGCAAAGTAAAGAAGAATAGAACGTATATTAAAGTGAACAAGATGGCGAAGCGGTAACTGTAAAAACCGTGTTGACTGCCGTGGTAGTGGATAAACAGCAAACCGAAAAAAGCCAAAAGGCTTAAAGTGCTGAGAAGTGGCTGGGCGATGTGAACGTATTTTTTGGTGTAACTTAAGAGAATTGTCACCGCGGCCAGAGGCGTGTAGAGGCCAAAGCGAACGAAGGCAAACAGCGGTGCGAGATGCGGTAGAGAGTTGATGTCGACAAAGATAAAAATGACGTAGGCGAGAATACTGAAAGCCAATAGGATGCGCTGTTGTTGTGTGTGCTGAATCTGGCTATCGACGATATAGTAGCGCTCGACAGAGGCATAGTGCCCTCTGAAACTAAGCGTAAACGGATTCAGTTGGACGTCTTGATACAATTTAGGGTGCCATTGGCCATCCCCCCCTTTCAAATCTGTGTTTTATATATACCTTAAAATACAATGATTACGCAAGGGGCTATTAAATGGAGAGATGCGATGTTAGATCATAAAACCATAGAACGTATATTGAATGACTATGCAGGGAAAGAATCAAATGCCGTCAAGGTGGTTCAAACGCATACTTACACAGTGGCACTGTGTCATTCAACGGCGCTGAAAGAAGTACGGCGCATTGAGACCATCGTCGCACCGTTTCACGGTGAGTCGCTAGACGCCGTGTACCGGATGCCGGCATCGCCGTTTGATGTAAACGGTGCAGACGTAAGAGAGCCGGGGCGTTACACGGTGGCTATCCCAAACACCCGCAGAAAAAGTGTTTGTTCTGCGTGTAACGGCATCGGCGAGTGGGACTGTGAGAACTGTGACGCCAAGGGCGCTGTGGTCTGCGGCACATGTGGCGGACAAAAGCGCTTGCCGTGTCCGGCCTGTGCGGACAATGAAGAAAAAGGTTGCGCAGCTTGTTCCGAGGGGTGGCAGCTTTGTCCGACATGTAAGGGCGTGGGCGCCGTTTCGTGCCCGGTGTGTCGAGGCACTGGCGGCGTCACCTGTTCGGTGTGTGAAGGGCGTCGACAGCTCTACGAAAAATCTGTTCTGGTACAAGAGGCAAGTTGGCAGCGTTTCAGCGATTTTTTAGCGCCGTTGCCCTTGCTAAAAGAAGTGGATAAAGGCGAAATAGAGGCGTTGCGGAAAATGCTTACGGCGACCACAATCTACGAGGACATCGGACAAGTGTTTTCGGTTTTGCCTAAAACGCTGGCCTATCTAAAAGGGGAAGTACGAACTTCAATGCGGCGGGTGGCTCAGGAAACAAAGACGCAAAGCGTGTTGAAAACACAGTATGAAATGGCGTCTCGAGCAGTGGTTCTCGTGGTGTACTTTTACAAAGGGACGCGCTACCACCTTCTAATAGATGTTGAGACTCAGGCGGTCATTGCCACAGTCAATCCTTTTGGCGCAATGGTTTCACCATCGTATTGGCCGCTTTATGTCGGTGCGGTTCTTATCGGCCTGTTTGGGGTCGTGTCGGTACAGCTGGGCGTTGTGAGTGCTCTTTTAGGACTGGCGGTTCCGACAGCGTTGATTTTAGCGGTGGGGAGAATACTGAAAGGGCGGCTTGTCGAACACCGCAGCAGAGGCGAGCAACTTGTAGTTCTCTTATTGCTCAGCGTGCTTTTTTGGACGATTTCTACAGGCCTCTTGTATTTCTTTAAACCATAAACGTGAATAATATGTTATATTAAGGGTATTATCTTATAAACTGTTATGATGGTGGTGCCCCAATGGAAAAATTCAACGCGGCCGTTCTCGAAGAGATGCCTTTGGGATGTGCGTATTATAAAATCGTGTACGATACAGACGAAAAACCGAAAGATTTCATCTATCTCTATGCCAATCGCAAGCATTGTGAAATGGTTAACAAACATTTGGGACAGCTGAAATCCTTTTCGGTTTTTGATGTTTTCCCCTCGATGAAGGCGCCGATAATAGAGCGCGTTAAAACGTTTGAAGAAGCTGTAAGAGGCGGCGAAAAAGTGACATTTGAACTTTACGACGACGTCATTAGCCGCTATTTTGAAATAGAAGCTTTCTCACCTGAGAGGGGCTATTTTATCGCCTATGTTACAGATATTACCACTGAAAAAGAACAGGTGAAAGAGATTGCTGAAATCAATGAAAAGTTCGTGGAAATCGATGAAAAGTACCGGATTGTCTCCGATTACTTTTTTGACTGGGAGACGTGGGAACACACTTCCGGTGAGCTCTTGTACGTATCTAATGCCTGTGAGCACATTACCGGCTACTCTGCAGAAGCGTTTTTAGCCGATCCCCAGCTCTTTGAGCACATTTTACACCCCGATGACCTCGATGCGTGGCGCCTACATAGACGACGGCTTACACCGACGGCAGATCCTCAGAGCCTTTTGTTTCGAATTGTGCATAGAGCGGGACATGTCGTTTGGATTGAGCACCGCTGTATGCCGGCCTATAATAAAAATGGCGCGTACCTCGGCTACCGTGCCAACAACCGCGATATTACAAGGCGGGTGTTAAGTGAGCAAACGATTAAAAGCAGTGAAGAGCGCTACCGACAACTGTTTGAACACGCCGTTGAGGGCATCGTGGTATTACAGGGGGATTACGTTAAAATTTGCAACCCCAAACTTCGAGAGATTTTGGGCTATGCACCGGAGCAGTTAATGGCTGTGCCCTTTGCTCAGTTTATCTACCACGAAGACCTCCGAGCCTACCGTAGCGCCTTCGATAGCCCTTCGAAGGCGCCAGTTAAGGCACAGTTTCGAGTCATCTATAAAAATGGTGAGATTCGGTGGCTCGAAGCGACGGGTATTGAGATTTCATGGAATGGTCAGCCGGCGAGTTTGCGTTTTGTCGTAGACGTAACGGAACGCAAAATGACTGAACAGGCGCTGAAGCGCAGTGAAGAAAAGTACCGGTTGCTCACGGAGCACACCTCGGATGTAATCTGGATATACAACCTGTCTCGCGAAGTGTTTAGCTACATCAGTCCCTCGATCAAACAACTGAGAGGCCTCAATGTTCGAAGTGCGACGCGAGAAACTTTAGAGGCGTCTGTAAGCGGTCGAAAGGCACCTGCGTTTATCAAAGCGGTGAAAGCGCGAGGGCATCGATTTGAACGGGAAATTGGCGGCGATAGCGCCTACATCGACGAAGTTCAACAACGCCATGAAAAAGGTCATCTCTTGTGGGTTGAAATTTCCAGCCGCTATCGATTGAACGCGTTTGGAGAAGTTGAGCTCGTCGGCGTCAGCCGGAACATTGAAGAACGCAAATGTCAGGAAGAACGGGTGCTCTATCTCAGCTACTACGACCAGTTGACAGAGCTTCATAACCGCCGATACTACGAAGAGCAGCTCGCGGTGATGGACTGTGAAGAACAGTTACCGCTGTCATTGGTACTCGCAGATGTCAACGGGTTGAAATTGACCAATGACGCCTTTGGTCATTACGCAGGAGACCACTTGTTAATAGAAGTGGCGAAGCAGTTGGCCACGTTAAAACGGGAGGGGGATGTCTTGGCGCGCATCGGTGGGGACGAGTTCGTATTCGTTCTTCCCAATACGACTGGAGAAGACGCTGAAGCACTGGTAAGCACTGTTCAAAAAATGTTGAGGGCGGCAAAAATAAACGATATGGAGCCGTCGATTTCTCTTGGCTGGGCCACAAAGACAAAAAGCGACCAAAACATAGAAGATGTGTTTACACGTGCAGAAGACTTTATGTATAAGCGCAAGCTGATGGAAAGCCGCAGCATGAAAAACAAGACCATCAAATACATCCTTCAAAAGTTCTACAAAGCGATGCCGCATGAAAAATCACATGGTTTAGCGGTGCGTGATATTTGCAAGCAGTTTTCAGTCTATCTCGGTTTGTCCGATGCAGAAGTTCAGGACATGGGAACCCTTGGACTGCTTCACGACATCGGTAAGGTTGGGATGGACCGCAAGTGGGTTTCCTCTCAGTGTCCTCTGGTGCCTGAGCAGTGGAACGAAATTAAGCGCCATCCGGAAATCGGTTATCAGATTTTGCGCTCGACACCGGATTACGCACATTTGGCAGACTATTGTCTAAGCCACCACGAACGGTTTGACGGCGAGGGCTATCCGAGAAAGCTCAAAGGCGAAATGATACCGCTCCAAGCTCGTATTCTCAGTATCGTAGAAGCCTATGTGTACATGACGCAATCGCGACCCTATAAGAACGAAATCACACCTGAGGCAGCGCTCGATATTATCGAAAAGGCGTCCGGTCGACAGTTTGACCCGGAAATCAGCAGCAAGTTTGTCCGTTTTATAAATGAAGAAAAAGCTCTGAAATGACGTCGATCTACGCGTCTTTCGGAGCTTTTTTAGATTATCGGCTGAATTTGATGAGGCTCTGCCTAAAAGAGCCTTCGAGTAGGGTGCGCATGTGGTCGACAATAAACGCCGGCGATTCTTTCATATTGCTTTTCACCCATTCTAAGACGATCCCCACAAAGGCGTATTTGTAAAAGTTGGCGATAAAGAGCTGGTCTTCTAGAGAGACGTCTAAGTCGTGGAGATTTTCGTCGATGACGTGTTTGAGCAACTTTTGAACATGGGTGTAGAGCGTACTTTCGAGTCTTTCTCGGCTCATATACCTATAGGCGTGTTCCACGAGGTTTTTGTTGGCCTTTAAGTAGTGAAAAACTTCTAAAAGGCCCTCTTCCCAGTTGTCGCGTGTGCGCTTGTCGCTCAGTACCCTTTCCCCTTCGCGCACGAGTAAATACTCCAGTAGCGCGTAGAGGTCTTGAAAATGGTAGTAAAAAGTTTGCCTGTTGACACCACAGTGTGCCGTGAGCTCTTTAATGGTAATTTTGTCTAGCGTCTTTTTGGTGAGAAGTATCTTTAAAGCATCGCACAATGCGTTCTTGGTAACTTGTGACATAACCAATCCTTTCTAGCCTTATAATTTAATGTCGTAGTCGCGTGTGTCGTAGAAGGTGTGGTACCCGAGGTACAGCGCCAAAAATGAAGCCAATGCCACCACTGTACAAATGGCAATCATAATAGCAATCTGATACATAATGGCTGTTTTGGGAAGGGTGCCTGAAAGAATTTGTCCCGTCATCATGCCGGGTAACGAAACAATACCCATCCCCACCATCGAGTTTAGCGTCGGCAAAAGGGCAGTTTCCAACGATTGGTTGGCTATGGGCTTCAGTATTGCCGACGGCGATGCGCCAAAGTTTAATAGGGTCTGGATGCGATGGCGGTTGTCTTTGAGTTTCTCGTGGAAAGTCTTGACGCCCAAAGAGACCCCGGTCATAGCGTTCCCCATAATCATGCCGCTAAGGGGGATGACGTATTGTGGGTTAAAGAGGCTTTCGCCTACAACCACTTTTACAAAAAAGAGGATAATCAATAGGCCTGATGCGGAAAGGGACAGCGCAACAACCTTCTTAAAGGCCTTTGAGATTTCAGGAACTCTGCTGTAGACTCGGTTGATGGCGAAGACGATCATAGCGGCTAAATAGGCCACTGTAAAAAGCGGGTGCGGGTTATCAAATATCAACGTGAGAACAAGTCCGGCGATGACCAACTGGAGTGTCATCCTGAAACTGGCGATAAACAGCATGTGTGTTTGCCGGATTTGACTTTTTTTCATAATGGCGAGCACGACGATGAGCAACAGGTATACCAGACTGAATTGAAGCAGGGTCAGTTCGACTATTGAGCGCATAACATCTCCTCGTTATAAAGTAATGACATCATCTGCAAATCGCTTGGTCAGATGACTGGAGTGGTTGACGACAAGAAGGGTCATTTGCTGCGAGTTGGCAGTTGCCACAAGTGCGTTCATAAACTCTGCGGCAATGGTCTCGTCGAGAGCAGATGCGGGTTCGTCGAGCAAAAGGACCTTCGGTGCAAAACTCAAAGCGATGGCGTGGAACAGCCGCTGCTTTTCACCGCCGGACATGGCGTCGCATTTGGCGCTTAATGGAAAGTTTAACCGGCAGGTTTCGACGTATGAAGCCAGAGTATCATCGTCGGGGAGTGCGCTCTCTCTGTAGCTGTGAAACAGGCGGAAGTTTTCTCGGATGGTCCCGCTGAATAAAAAAGGGTCTTGATTGACCAGTAAAATTTCTTTGCGAAGGTCGAGTGGGTGGTATGTTGTCACCGAAGCACCGCGGTAAAAGAGGTCGCCGGAAGACTTCTCTGCGGTACGGTTGATTAATTTCAGCAACGTACTTTTACCTCGGCCACTTTCACCGGTAACAAAGGTCACTTGATGTTCTTTAAAGTGCATGTCTTTGTAGCGGATGGTGTTATTAAAGACGAGGCTTTGCGTTTTAATCATAGAACGCTCCTCCTTTTGGACAATAGTTTCTCCTATTATACCACGACTCTCTAGACATTCGGCGGCGTTTGTCACAAATTTAGACAGACGGTGCAGTTTGTCTATAGGCGCTTCCTGTAAAAAGGCGTATGATGAGGTCAGAAAAAACTTAGGAGGTAAACACATGAGAGAAAATCCGAATCAAAACGACTATTACTTTGTCGGTGGCGGTCTGGCGTCACTTGCAGGGGCAGCTTATCTCATTAGAGATTGCGGTGTAGAGGGCGAGCGCATTCACATCCTTGAAACCCTCAACATCTTAGGGGGCTCAAATGACGGCATTGGAACACCTGAAAAGGGGTTTGTATGTCGAGGCGGCAGAATGCTCAACGAAGAAACTTATGAAAACTTTTGGGAACTGCTCTACTCAATTCCGTCATTAGAAGCGCCTAACATGAGCTTGAGTGAGGAAATTTTGGCATTTGACCACACGCATCCGACACATGCCAATGCACGTCTCATCGACAAAGACGCGTATGTGCTCGATGTCCTCAGCATGGGCTTCAGCAACCAACATCGTATTGCCATGGGCAAACTGATGATGACACCTGAAGAAAAAATACAAGGGCTCAAAATTTCCGACTGGTTTGACAAAAGCTTTTACGAGACAAACTTTTGGTATATGTGGCAGACGACTTTTGCTTTTCAAGAGTGGTCCAGCTTATTTGAGTTTAAGCGTTACATGAATCGCATGATTTTTGAGTTTTCGAGAATTCAAACGCTCGAAGGCGTCACCCGTACAAAATTCAACCAATACGACTCAGTAATTGTGCCGATGAAAGCGCACCTTGAAAAGCACCATGTGGATTTCAGCTTGAAGTGCCTTGTAAAAGACTTAGACTTTAAAGACGGCGACGGTATCACGGTGACAGCTATTCACTATGAAGACGCCAAAGGCGCGGGCAAAATCGACCTCAAAGACGGCGATTTATGCTTTGTGACCAACGGCTGTATGACCGATTGTGCAACACTTGGCGACTTAAAAACACCGGCGCCTTACAGACCTGAAAATCCGCCTTCTGGAGAACTTTGGGGAAGAATTGCCGCTAAAAAAGAAGGGCTTGGCGATCCGGCACCTTTCTTTGGAAAGCCTGAAGAGACCAACTGGGCGTCTTTTACGGTGACGTCTAACGGCAACCGACTTCTCAAAAAAATCGAAGCATTTTCGAGAAATGTGCCTGGAAGCGGCGCTCTCATGACATTTAAAGATTCCAAATGGCGTATGAGCATCGTCGTGGCTGCACAACCGCACTTTATCAACCAGCCTGAAGATCAAACCATCTTTTGGGGCTACAGTTTGTACACCGATGTACCAGGTGATTACATTAAAAAGCCAATGCGCGAGTGTACCGGTGAAGAGATGCTGTTAGAACTGCTTTACCACCTACACATGCTCGATGACAAAGACGCAATCTTAAAAGACGTCGTCAATGTTATTCCATGCATGATGCCTTATATTGACGCTCAGTTCCAGCCGAGAAAAATAGCGGATAGACCGTATGTGGTACCGGCGGGTTCAACCAATCTGGCCATGATCAGTCAATTTGTAGAAATTCCTGAAGACATGGTCTTTACAGAAGAGTACTCTGTACGCGCAGCGCGTATGGCGGTCTACAAGCTGATGGGCATTGAGAGACCGGTCTGTCCGGTAACGCCTTATCACAGAGATGTTAAAGTCTTGCTTAAAGCATTGAACACTACATTTAGATAAAATATACAAAACGAGCCTTTTAAAAAGGGCTCGTTTTTATTATATTTATAAAAAACAAACAAAATGAGATGGTTTTTTAGGGGAAAGTGCGTTACAATAGGAACAATCTATTTTTTGAAAGAGGTGTGTGGTAGTGAACGGTAATAGAATACAACGTATAAAAAAACGGGCGCGCCTTGCTGCAGGCGAAGGCCGCGTGGAACTGGTGTTGCGCGGCGGTAAAGTCGTCAATGTCTTTAACGGTAAAATTGAAGAGAAGGACATCGCCATCGACGGCGGTAAGGTCATCGGACTCGGTAGCTATGTGGGGGAAAAAGAAGTCGATTTAAAGGGCGCCACAGTTGTGCCAGGGTTTATCGACGCCCATATGCACATGGAATCGACGTTGGTAACGCCTGAACAAATGGCGCGAATCTTGGTGCCGAGAGGCACGACAACGGTTATTGCAGACCCACACGAGATTGCCAATGTCTGCGGGCTGGAAGGTATACGCTATATGATAGAAGCCGCAGAACAAACCCCACTCACAGGTTTTTTCATGTTGCCTTCTTGCGTCCCTGCAACGCCTTTTGAACACGCAGGCGCCATTTTAAAAGCCGATGATTTGGCGCAGATGATGACGCATCCGAAAGTCCTCGGTTTAGGCGAGTTGATGAATTACCCGGGAGCCATCGCCGGCGATGATGACGTTATGGAAAAAGTCCATCTCTTTAAGGACAAAATTATCGATGGGCACGGGCCTGAACTGACGGGAAAGGCACTGAATGCCTACGTTATCAACGGCGTGCAGACCGAACACGAGTGCACGACTGTAGCGGAGATGGAGGAGCGTCTCGGCCTCGGCATGTACATCGCCATTCGCGAGGGGTCGGCGGCGAGAAACTTGGAAGCGCTCATTAGAGGGGTGACCCCGCGCAACGCGCACCGTTGCCTCTTCTGTACTGATGACAAACATCCCGAAGACATTCTCGTCGAAGGGCATATCGACTTCAACGTGCGCAAGGCAATCGCTTTGGGTCTCGACCCGATACTGGCGGTACAAATGGCGACCATTAACACGGCGCGGTGCTACGGCCTGAAGGATATCGGTGCCATAGCACCGGGATACGATGCCGATTTCGCAGTCGTCAGCGACTTAGAGGCACTGAACATTCAAGCGGTCTACAAGAAAGGTGTGAAAGTTGCAGAGGGCGGCACGGCGTATTTTGATGTCGCGCCGGTGGCGACAGGAGCGGTAGAGAAAACGGTTCGATGTTCAAAGGTACGGCCAGAAGACTTTGAACTTAAACTAGCAGGCGACGTGGTCAATGTCATTGGAATTACACCGAAGTCGATTGTCACTCAACACGTGGTGCGCCGCGTCTATCAAGATGCCGAAGGGTGCTTCCAGAGCAACCCTAAAATCGATGTGGTTAAAATAGCCGTCGTCGAACGGCACGGTAAAACTGGGGACATCGGCATCGGTCTGGTGGAAAACTTCAATCTTAAAGGCGGCGCTATTGCCACGAGTATTGCACACGATTCGCACAACCTCATTGTCATCGGCGACAACGACGCCGACATGGCTTTGGCTGTGAACCGTTTAATTGACATGGACGGCGGTATTGTGGTAACGTCACAAGGGGAAGTTCGCGCGGAATTGGCGTTAAAAATCGGTGGTTTAATGAGCGATGCGCCAATGGAAGAAGTGAGCAGTGCACTGAAGGTACTGCGCCGCGAAGCGCACGAAACGCTGGGCATACCAAAGACACTTGAGCCCTTTATGACACTGAGTTTTTTAGCGCTTCCCGTCATTCCCGAACTAAAAATAACCGACCAAGGGTATTTTGATGTGACGCGTTTTGAAAAAATAGCCGTAGAGGTCGAGTAATAGGAGTGCATATGACCATTAAAGAAAATTGGGAGCAAATGGCTGTGGCGTACGACCGCTTTGTGTCTAGTCCGACGTCTTTCAGCCAAGCTATTGAGATGCCGGCGGTTTTGGAAACAGTGGGCGATTTAAGTGGGAAGACGGTGCTTGAGCTGGGGTGTGGTGCCGGACGCTTTGCGTTTGAGTTTGAAAAAAAGGGCGCTGAAGTGGTGCATGCTGTGGATCTTTCGGAGATGATGATTGCGTTGGCAGAGGGCAAAAAGCGCATGAACGGGTCTTCGGTGCGCTTCAGTACCTGTTCTGTAGACACGTTGGAAAGTTTTTCGTCGGCGTCGATGGATGTGGTATTTGCGTCGACACTGCTCCATTTTATTCCGGATTTAAATCCGGTGATGCAAGCTGTCCGCCGTGTGCTTAAACCCGGCGGTACGGTTGTGTTTTCTTTAATTCATCCGGTGCACGCCGCTCTATACCCTGTGGAACTGCCGGAGGGGCGACTCCCGGAGAAATCCGACTACGTGCTCAAGTACTTGTATAAGGACAAGCGTGCTTATGTTCAGCCTTGGATTGCTTTTGACAAGACGATTGAGAACTTTCTCTGTTACAGTTATCATCACACTTTGGAAGATTATTTCGAAGCGTTTTTTGGCGTAGGCCTTCAGCTCAAGGCTTTGGTCGAGCCCAAGCCGCCGGCGGCTTGGCGCGAAACGGCGCCAAATCAGTACAAGGCGTATATGAAGGCGCCAAACTACCTCGTGGTAAAACTCTCTTAGAGGGACGGTTCTTTTGTGCACGAAAACACTAAAATTTACCATATATTTTAACTGGTAAGTCCCATAAAGGCTGTGTATCGGCCCGATTGAACTGCGTCGTATAAGGTGGAGAAAAGCCCCTATTGCAAATCGTTTGAGTTTGCAAATAGGGGCGTTTTTTTATTGAAAGCGTTGTTATAGCTGAATAGTTGGTGGGTATGATGTGTCCCCAAAGGTTTGTGCTTATAGCACAAAGGAGATGACAGACAGGTAGTAATCGACAATGGTTTCAGGGGCGTCGACAAGTTGTCGGTTAAACCACCATCGGATGGTTTCGAAAAAGCTACGGGTCATATGATTGCGCCGGTATTCCTTAGAGGCAACTGGGGGCGTAGAGATGAAGCGAGTAGATTCATTAGTTTGAAAAAGCCTTTCGAGGTAGCTGTTAAAGTATTGGAAGAAGAGCCTCCCACTTTCGCAATTAAGAAGTCCATTGATTTTCTTTTGATTGTCTTTGAGATGGTAGAGTAAGTGCAACAATTTGTTGCGGAGGTTGCCTGGTTTTAAAGAAAAATCATGGGAAGTCTCTTCGTTAAGTTCTTCAGAAAAGATGTGTGCAAACAAGTCTTCACACATTTTGTGGAGCAAATCTTCTTTTGCTTCAAAGTGAGTGTAAAAAGTACTTCTCCCCACGTCAGCTTCGTCAATAATATCTTGAATGGTAATTTTGGCATATTTTTTGTGTGAGAGCAAGTGGTTGAAAGCTTCGAATATAGCATTTCGCGTTCGATTCACACGTCTATCCATAAATGGGAACCTCCTTAAGTAAACAATTTTATCTAAATGTTCAAAAACATACATAATATCTAAATTGAATGTTGTTTCAAACGAGCACTTCCTTTAACATGAAAGCTGAACATTTTGTTCGTTAAAAATACTAACATATCTAGATGGATTGTCAAGGAGTTTCGAATGGGGACCAATACAGAAGCACATCTAAAGCATCAAAAACTTGTACTCGTTTTAGCAGTGCCGATTGTCATTGAAAACGTGCTACAGACTTTATTGGGTACAACAGATACCTACTTTTCGGGTCAAATAAGTGACTCTGCTATTGCTGCTATAGGCGTTACGAGTCTTGTGGTCAATTTATTTATTGCATTTTATACGGCAGTTAGCGTTGGAGCTGTTGCAGTGGTTGCGCGTTATTTTGGAAAAAAAGATTTTAATAGAGTGAACACTACAATTGTTCATGCTCTCATCATTGCAATTGGTTTAGGAGGCATCTGCGGGACAATCTGCTATGTGTTCCGCAATCAAATTTTAGCGGCTACAGGGGCAAACGCACAGACGATAGCGGTTGCCATGCCCTACTACCTCATTGTAGCTGTTCCCTCTGTGTTTTTATGTTTACAGCTGACTTTGTCGGGGTGTCTTCGTGCGATAAAGGATACGCGTACACCGATGCTTGTAACCGGAGCTTCAAACGTAGTAAACATAGCTCTCAATGTCGTGTTTATGTCCATGGAATGGGGGCTTGTAGGGTTGGGTATTGCAACAACACTTTCGCGATTATTGGGTGCAATTTTGTTGTTTATACGATTAAAACATCACGATGAAAGAATCCATATTAGTAAATGTCCTCTGGACAAGCAAATTTGTTCTACAGTGCTTCGAATCGGCATGCCTGCTGGGATAGAAAAGCTGATTATGCGTTTGGGACAACTCGTTTACAACAGTATGATAATCACTCTTGGAACGACTTCTTACGTTGCACACACTATTGCAGGGACAATAGAAAGCTATACGTACATTCCCGCTATGGGCATTGGGCTTGCTGTTTGCACGCTTGTAGGCAATGCAATGGGGGAAGGTGCTGTGAAAGAAGCTCGTTCATTGACGTTTTCTGCATATCGTTTAACGGCACTTTTAATGATGGGAATAGGTTTGTTTTTTTATATAACGGCTTCAGATTTGGCGGGTTTGTTTTCAGATACGCCGGTTGTTCAGACGCTTGTGGTAAAGGTTTTGCGTATTATTGCCCTCTTTCAACCTTTTGCAGCCCTTGTTCAGATTATGACGCATGCGTTACAAGGCGCTGGGGACACACGCTACCCGATGTTTGCTACACTAGTTGGTATATGGGGCATTCGCATAGGTGGGGGCTATTATTTTGCGGTTGTTATGAAAATGGGGCTCTCTGGTATCTGGTGGGCGTATGCATTAGATCTTGTTCTTCGTGGAAGTCTTTTGATGCTGAGATTTTGTAGTGGACGATGGCAAACTGTTAAGGTGTAGAACATGACATTAAACAACCGCTATCAAGAGCTGATAGCGGTTGCTTGTTTCTAGCGGATGCTGTCGTTTTTAAAAGTCAAGGCATCGACGCGTTCGGTTTCTGTTGTTTCAATATAGGTGAGCGTGACGCTGTCTCCAGCTTCTGTTAGAGCGATTAGTGGGTATTGTTCACTGCTGATGACAAACAGCCTGTTGTCGCCTACACATTTTAGAGCGAAGTACCCGTCGCCTAGCGCGCCGACGCGTGAGACGGTGCCTTTAAAGCTCTCGGCACTGTTGGATTGATTGGCGAGGCTGTTGCTGCCGCCTTCTCTAACCAGTGCTCTGGAGTACTCGGTTTGAGCCTCTCTCAAGGTTTTCCCATAGGCCACGGCTTTTGGGTTTTGAACAGAGGCGAAGGCATAGCCGACGATGTTGCCACTGTTGCCTTTCATCGTTGAAAAATACGTCGGTTCGCCATTCAAGTTGATGAGGTACGGGTAAGTCGCTGTGTAACCGGCGTTTTGCACGAGTTCTTCCATCAGGCCCATGGCGCGGGATTCAATAGAACCGGAAAGTTTGTTGTATTCGGCCTCGCCGGTGCGCGGGTTGTAGATGACAAAGCCCGTAGTTGCGCTGTCCTTGCCGACGCTGGTAAGCCCCGTATAGAAATAGAGCTCTCCGTCTTTAAAGACGTATCCTTTGCCGGAGGTATCTTCTAGCTTGCCCTTATCCGATGGGTTCCACCAGCCCTCGATGTATTTGCCGTACCATTCGAGTTGCTGATCGAAAATAGCCATTGAGAAAACCCGATTGACCCATTTGGGTTGGGCACCGACTTCGTAAAAGGTCATGGCGCCGGAGGCGGGGTCGACCACAATAGAACCCGTCACATGTGGTGTGCTCACCCAGTCCTTATGGGTGTACGCCGTGACGACCCATTTGCCTTCGCCTTGATCGTCGACTTCAAAAGACATATCGGTAAGGCCGTACTGAGGGAACTCGGCGTAGATAGCGCGCTTTAAATCGCTGCCGAAATAGCCGCTAGGCGACAAGTTGTACGTGTATTCGACAAACTCGGCGTCGTTGGCATTGGTAGCGTTGATTTTAATATAGCCGGGGATTTCCCCCTTGTTGCCAAGCCATTTGAAGAAGCCGCGGTATTCTAGGGGGAAAATCCAGTAGGGCTTGGATTCGACGACCGTTAGAGTCCCTTCTCCTATTTGAAACTGACTGCCCAGTGTCGGGTTGGTTTCAGTTATAAGACGCTCTGAGTTGCGAAGGGCGTTTTCTTCGTCGAGAATGACGAGGTTTTGCATGTCTACATTGGGCACTGAGTCGTCGAATTTTTCGATTTGAACGACCTTGAGCTCCGCCTGTTTGCTCTTCCAGTTGAAGAGGGGGAACATGCTGACACAGGCCACAATCAGGTAGAGCAGTGCCACTGCTAAAATGCCCAATGTGCCATTTTGAATACCGGTGAGCTTGTATTTGCCATTGTCGTCGCTTTGAACCCCCTTGGCAAAAGCGAAGACGACGAGCACCAGTGCGGCACCGGTGATGATAATCGGAACTTGTAGAAAGTGAATGGAAATCACCGGTAACGTTATATAAAACGTGGCGACCAGTGCAATGAGTAAAACCCCAAAGCCCAATAGTTTTTTCATGATTGCCTCCCTTAGTAGGTGTTGTATGGTTGCTTTTAGTATAACGCACCGGTATTAAAAAAGTCTTAAGATCCTCTAAAAGCTTATGACTGAACGAAGCTGTTGTACTTTTGCAAGTCCGCTTCGTGACAGGCCACTTTTATAAGGGTGCCGTTTTCAAGGTGTTCTCTGCTGTGGACGAGGGCGTGTTCGTTAAAGTAGTTCAAAACACTTCCTGATGTGTAGGGAATCAGCAGATTGCACGTCACATAGTCTTTTAACAGAGCCTCTCTAATGGCCGCTTCCAGCGTGTCCATAGCGCGTCCGGTTTTAGCCGAGACGTAAACCGCGTTTGAGGCACCTTCTGGGAGAGGGCCTTCGACGCAGTCGCATTTGTTGTAGACGTACACGACGGGAATATCTGATGCGCCAATGCGTTCGAGAGTGTCTAGGGTAACTTGGCGCTGATTTTCCGCCTCTGGGTTTGAAGCGTCGATGACGTGTAAAAGCAAATCGGCTTCAACAACTTCTTCCAGTGTGGAGCCAAATGCTTTGACCAACGTGTGGGGTAAATCGGAGACAAATCCCACTGTGTCCGACAGCAATAGGCGCATTTTGTTGCCCAGCGTCACGAGGCGCACAGAAGTATCCAGCGTTGCAAAGAGCATGTCTTTTTCAAACACAGTCTTGTGGGCGTCTTTTTGAGAGCGTCTCACAAAGTGGTTCATCAGCGTGGATTTTCCCGCATTGGTGTATCCGACCAGCGCGACGAGTGGGTACGTGGTATCCGTTCGCTTTTTGCGCTGTGTTTGACGTTCTTTTTCAATCTGTGTTAACGCGTTTCGGAGTTCCGTAATTTTGTCGCCGGCCTTTCGCTTGTCCAGTTCGATTTTCTTCTCTCCGGCGCCTTTGTTTCGGGTGCCGCTGCCACCGCGCTGTCGGCCCATGGCCATGTACGACCCCGCCAGACGGGGCAGCAAGTATTGGAGCTCTGCCAGTTCGACTTGCATGCGCGCTTCTTTTGTCTTGGCGCGTCTGCTGAATATCTCTAAAATGAGTGCTGTTCTGTCCTGAACATCCACTTGGAGAGCGCGTTCGAGATTGCGCAGCTGCTTAGGGGAAAGTTCGTGGGCGAAGACGACGCGTTCGGCATCGTTGGCCTCGACGAGCAGTCTCAGCTCATCGACTTTACCGGAACCGATGTAAGTGGCGTTTGTGGGAGACGAGCTGTTCTGAACCAGCATCCCGACAACCTCCAGTTCACAGGCTTCTGCCAACAGTTCGAGCTCCTCCATAAGGCATTCGAATTCAGCGTTTTGTTGTGTATTGAGACCGACGATAACGGTTTTAATAGATGTTTTCATAGATGTACCACCCTTTCCTGTATTGGTGTGATGGCATAGCCTTTTTAGGAAAGGTCATGCCGTTTTTAGTATCGCAGTTGTAGACGTAATCTGATAAAAATGCGCATGGGGCATCCCTCCTTCCGCGGTTTTGGGTACAAAAAAACCGCTCAACTGAGCGGTTTCTGTCAAAAAATAAAATGAGACGCAACGAAGCGCCCTGAAGACAAATAGGACCATTCACTTAAGTTCGATAACGGTATGTGGTTTTGACTGTGATAAGTGAACGTAATTTGAACATGTTTGCCTCCTAAGCTTAATTACTTAAAGGATAGCATACCTTAAAAAAAATGTAAACATTTTTTTGATTTAAGGTATAATGAAGACAGTAAAAGCACGAGAAGGAGGGACAGCATGTTTAAAATTTTAGTGGTCGAAGACGACAAGACCATAGCAGAGCAAATTCAAAAACACCTTGCGGCTTGGCAGTACAAAGTCGAAGTGGTTCAAGACTTTCAGGATGTCAGAGGGGCGTTTATAAAATCGGAAGCGGATTTGGTATTAATGGACATCGGGCTGCCTTTTTTTAACGGTTACCATTGGTGTTCGGAAATTCGAAAGATTTCCACTGTGCCCATCGTCTTTATCTCGTCGGCTGACGACAACATGAACATCGTGATGGCGATGCAGATGGGGGGCGACGATTTTATCGCCAAGCCCTTCGATCTCGGGGTGCTCGTCGCAAAAGTTCAGGCCATTATCAGGCGCAGCTACGCGTTTCAAGGGGCGGCGCACCTGTTGTCACATGGGGGTGCCGTACTCAATCTCAGCGAGTGCACCTTGTCACATGGCGACGATAAACTAGAACTGACTAAAAATGAATTGAAAATTTTACAAGTGCTTTTAGAGCGTCACTCCGAGGTGGTATCCAGAAGCGACTTGATGAACCACTTGTGGGAAAGCGACAGCTTTATCGACGACAACACATTGACGGTCAACGTCGCGAGATTGAGGAAAAAACTCGAAGACATCGGACTCAGCGGCTTTATTGTGACCAAAAAAGGCATTGGCTATACAATTCCATAGGAGGTGGACATGCGTTCTTTGAAAGCGTATATTCGAAGTCAGTACAAGCTGCTTCTCGTCGTTCCGATTAATCTCGGCATCGCCGTACTCACCTATTCCCTCTACGAAACACCTAAGGGGGCCATACGGTATACGATGATTTTGACGACATTTTTGTGGGCGGTATTTATTGCCTATGATTTTTTCAAATACATCGAGAAACACCATCACATGGGGCGCCTGATAAAAGACGCGCCGCACCGCACGGCATTTTTAGAACCGAGCATCGGTATTGAGGGGGATTACATCGACGTCGTCAACGTTCTCATCGATGAGAAGAACCGGATGTCGGACAAGTACACGGCTTCTCAAGCGGAGATGCTGGACTATTACAGCCTTTGGGTGCACCAGATTAAGACGCCGATTTCTGCGCTGGACCTGATGTTGCAGACCCGGACAGATGCAGACAAGTCGGCGATGCAACTGGAGCTTTTTAAAATCGAGCAGTACGTCGCCATGGCGCTGGGGTATCTCAGGGTGGATTCCGAGGCGTCTGATTTCGTGTTTAAACCCGTCAGTGTCTTGGCTTGTGCCAAAAGCGCTGTTAAAAAATACAGAAAGGTTTTTATTGAAAAGCGCCTCTCGCTGGAACTGTCCATTGAGCCGGAAACCACGGTGGTAACAGATGAAAAGTGGCTGACTTTCGTTATTGAGCAGCTGTTGTCCAACGCCCTCAAGTATACGGACCGAGGGACAGTTAGCCTGTCTTTCGGTTGTGGACAGCTGATTGTGGAAGACACAGGTTGTGGCATCAAACCGGAAGATTTGCCGCGGGTGTTCGATCGGGGGTTCACAGGGTACAATGGTCGATTGAGCCAAAAGTCCACGGGAATTGGCCTATACCTCACTAAGAAAATACTCCGCAAGTTGTCTATGGGCATCGATATTCAATCTAAAGTGGGAGAGGGCACACGTGTGATTATTCTTACATCAATGTAAGGTTTAAAAGGGAATTGTAAGCCAAAGCGATGGCGAGACCGTTCTCTTTTTTTTATACTGTAGCTAGAGTATATATTATGTGATGGAGGTAACAAATAGTGGCGATTTTAGAAGTGAAAAATTTAAAGAAAGTTTATACAACGCGTTTTGGGGGCAACCCTGTTCAGGCGCTTAGCAATGTTTCTTTTACAGTGGAAAAAGGCGAGTTCGTGGCGATTATGGGTGAGTCCGGTTCGGGGAAGACGACGCTCTTAAACTTACTGGCGGCGATAGATCAGCCCACCGGTGGCGAGGTGTTGCTCGAGGGGAAATCCACTCGACAATTGGGGCCTAAAGAACTGGCGACTTTTAGAAGAAATCACTTGGGATTCGTTTTCCAAGACTTTAACTTACTCGACACCTTTTCGGTAAAAGACAACATTTTTTTGCCGCTGGTGCTCTCCGGCGAAAAATACGATGTGATGATGAAAAAGCTGATGCCCATTGCACACAAACTGGGGATTGCCGATTTGCTGAACAAGTTCCCCTACGAAATTTCCGGCGGTCAAAAGCAGCGGGTTGCCGTTGCGAGGGCTCTGATTACATCGCCGCTCATCATCCTGGCTGACGAGCCGACAGGGGCACTGGATTCCAAGGCGACGGATCATTTGCTGGATATGTTTCAAAGCATTAATCGAGAAGGCGAGACGGTGTTAATGGTCACTCACAGTGTGAAAGCGGCCTCCAGAGCCGGGCGCATCCTCTTTATCAAAGACGGCGAGGTGTTCCATCAAATTTACCGAGGCAACATGAACGACGATCAGATGTACAGCAAAATCAGCGATGCGCTGACCGTACTCGTAACAGGTGAGGTGCAGCATGCGTAACTTTTTTTACACGAGACTTGCCGTGGGCAACCTCGTTAAGAACCGGAAGCTTTACGCGCCCTACTGCGTCACCAATGTGGGGATTATCACGATGTTTTACATTATGCTTTCCATAGGACTCAACAAGGGGTTTAACGAGATGCCGTATGCACAGTCAACTGTAGCCATGCTGTTTTTCGGCACCGTCATCATCGGTATTTTTTCGACGATTCTGGTTTTCTATACCAACAGCTTTCTATTGAAGCAGCGTCAGAAGGAAATCGGTCTTTACAACATCCTGGGGATGGAGAAGCGACATATTGCCAAAATGCTGGGCATTGAGACGGGGGTGTCGAGCTTGGCTTGTCTCGTCCTCGGCCTCTTAAGCGGCATGGTGCTCAGCAAGCTCATGTTTTTGATTTTGCTAAAGTTGATGCATTTTTCAGTGCCGATTGCCTTTTCAGTTTCGTTTAAGGCCATGACCATTACCAGCGTCTTCTTCGGCATTTTGTTTGCCTGTACGTTGCTTTACAACGTCGCGCGCATCCATCTGCTCAATCCGATTAATTTGATGCGAGGCAGTGTCGTCGGAGAGAAAGAGCCTAAGAGCAAGTGGTTAATGGCACTTATTGGCGCAGGCTGTCTCGGCTACGGCTATTACCTCGCCCAAAGTGTGGACAACCCAATGATGGCAATACAGACGTTTTTTATTGCTGTGTTGTTTGTCATTGTTGCAACGTATACCCTTTTTACAGCGGGGAGCATCGTGGTGCTGAAAGGCCTTAGGAAAAATAAAAAGTTTTACTACAACCCCAAGCATTTTATCGCCGTGTCGGGCATGATCTACCGGATGAAACAAAACGCTTCGGGATTGGCGAGCATCTGTGTGCTCAGTTGTGCCGTTTTGGTCTCTGTGTCGACGACGGTGTCGATGTACATCGGCATCGACGACATGTTTGAAACACGGTACCCTATGACCGTGGAAATGACCATTCGAGACGAAGCACCGCTCGAGGCACTACAGACGCTTGAAGGGGTTGTCGCACGGCTGGCAGAGACACATGGTGTATCGGTGAAAAGTCCTATTGCCTATGGCAATGCCGCTGTGTTCACGGACATCGCTCAATCTCAGTGGACCTTTGAAGGGGATTACAGCAAGATGCACAATGTCTACCTGGTATTGGCAGAGGAAATGTCTCGGATACAAGGAGAACGCATCTCCGTCTCAGAGGGCGAGCTGTTGGCGATTGGAGAAGCAGCAGAGGGGATTCCCGAGCAGGTGACCGTGGGCAGCACAACTTTTAAAGTTGAAAAAGCGCCGGAAGCCGCCTTTGAAATCGACAAATTTTACAGAGATGAAATGGGGAAATACGCCATCTTAGTATTTGGCAACGAAACGAATCGACAGGCCTTTTTAGACGCTGCGGCGCGTGGTGAGGCGGCGAGCCGCTACACGTACGCATTCGATTTAGAAGGCGATGAGGCCGCTCAAGCGGCATTTTCCTCTGCGCTGAAAGCGTACAGTTACGCTGAGGACAGTCCCGAAGTTTTCGTCGAATCGCGCGAATCGGTTAAAGAGGAGTTTGTGGGCATCTACGGCGGGTTCTTATTCTTGGGCATCTTCCTCGGCACGCTCTTTTTAATGGCCACGGCGATGATTATTTATTACAAGCAAATTTCTGAGGGCTACGATGACAAAGGGCGTTTTGAGATTCTTCAAAAAGTTGGGATGTCGCATTCGGAAATAAAAAAGAGCATCAACCGCCAGATTGTCATGGTCTTCTTTCTCCCGCTTGTGGCGGCTATTGTACACATTACTTTCGCCTTCAATGTCATTAAGCATCTGCTGACGGTGTTTAATATGGTGAACACGCAGTTGTTCATCATGTGCACTGTAGGGACTGTAGCGGCGTTTGCAGTGATTTACTACTTGGTTTACATGTTGACGGCGCGCGCCTATTATCGGTTGCTGGTTGTCAAGTAAGCCTTTGTTTAAAGCAAGTGGACACTTTCGTCAGGTGTCCACTTGCTTTTTTAGTGAACGGCAAGTGTTGCGCCAAAAGTGCATCAAATGATTCTGAAAATTTAATGTTTTGTTAAGAAGTGCTGTGATAAACTAAAAGTACTTTATTGACAAAAGGGGGTACACATGAGCACTGAAGTCATGACATTTAAAGCACATGTAACAGAAAATGTTGAAAAGGTCATCGTGGGAAAAGAACGTGAAATAGAGCTGATGATGACGGCTTTTTTAGCCGGCGGTCACCTCTTGCTCGAGGATATGCCTGGGATGGGCAAGACCATGCTCGTCAGAGCGTTTTCAAAATCGGTGGCACTGCCGTTTAAGCGGATACAGTTTACACCGGATTTGCTGCCCTCAGATGTTACCGGCATTCAGTATTACAATCAGAAAGAAGGGGCATTTGTCTTTAGAGAAGGGCCCCTGTTCGCTAATGTGGTGTTGACGGATGAAATCAATCGGGCGACGCCGCGTACGCAGTCGGCGCTTCTCGAGGCCATGGAAGAATCTCAAATTACAGCTGACGGTGAGACCCGCATGCTGAGAAAGCCCTTTATGGTAATGGCGACACAGAATCCCGTGGAATCCTATGGGACATTTCCGCTGCCGGAAGCTCAACTCGACCGCTTTATGATGCGTTTTAAACTGGGGCTGCCGACGCTCTCAGAAGAAAAGGATATTGTTTTGAGGCAGAATCAAAATCCGATGGCAGCCGTTCAGAGCCGCTACGACACACAGACGCTCATGGCACTGATAGAATCGGTTAAATCGGTGCATATTTCAGAGGCGTGTTTGACGTACCTTCTCGGTGTCGTAGAAGCGACGCGGAAAGATAAAGAGGTGCGGTTGAAAGTCAGCCCGAGAGGCTCAATTGCCCTTTTTAAGGCCTCTCAAGCCAAAGCTGCGCTTTCGGGTAGAGATTTTATTGTGCCGGAAGATATCCAGTGGCTGGCACCTTATGTCTTAAATCACCGGATGCAGATTAACGGGGTCACCGGTGTCGAAGAGACGACGGCCTATGTAGAGGCTTTGGTGAAAACGGTGCCGGTACCTTTGGAGGCGCAGTAACATGTGGGTGTTGGTGGCAGTTGTCTGCGTCGTCTTTGTACTCAATCGACTGACCTTAGCCAGAGGGCTTGACGGGCTTGACTACAGCCTAGGGTTTGGGAAGTCGCGTGTGGAAATCGGCGAGCCGTTTGACGTCATCAGCCGAGTTGAGAACAGGAAATGGCTGTTGGTTTCGTATTTAAAAATTGAAGAACATTTTCCAGAAGCGTTTGAGAAGAAGCGCTGTGCCTACGCCTTGTCTTTGTTGCCCTTTCAAAAGCTCGTGAGAACCCATCGGGTTACTGCTCATCGGCGCGGGCTTCACACAGCGCGGGCCAGTCGTTTGGAACTGGGTGACCTCGTCGGGCTAAAGAGCGACGTCTTCTATCGCGAGACGGGGTGTCAGATAGCGGTATTGCCTCAAAAGCGCGATTTGGAACGTACCTTGGTGCCCTATGGCGACCCCCATGGCACAATGTCCGTCAACCGCTGGATTCTCGATGACCCCTTGATGTTTATGGGGGTTCGCGCGTACACGTCAAGTGATCCGATGCGGCATATTCACTGGCCGAGCACGGCGCGTACAGGGGCGTTAATGGTGAAAAAGTTCGATCATACGCAGGACAACAGCACCTTGGTACTTCTAGGGTGTGAAAGTCACACACTTGGGGAAAAGGATCCGGGAACAGAGGCGGTTGAATCGGCGTTGGAGTACGCGAGAGCGGTGGTGACGCTCTTGGAAGAGAAGCGAACGCCGTATGCGTTTCGATCGTCTGCTAAAGACAGCGCTTTTTACCTGAACAGCGGGCTGGGAACACACCATTTAAACGCCGTTCTCGACCATCTCGCACGGGTAGACTATCGGTTGAACTTCTTTTTAGACCAGATGCTCGAAGCGGTTGAATCGACGTTTACCTCATTGGTCATCGTGGTGCCGTGTGTCTTGCCGAGGCATGTTCATGAAATTAACCGCCTCTATGGACGGCTCCCCAAAGTCGTCCTCATCTCGATGTCTGAAGACAACTTGTCTCAGATACACCCGGGCATTTGCCGCTTGACGAGGAGGGCCGTATGATGGGACTGTTTGTAATGGAGTTCTTCTTGGTTACGGCTTATCTGATGAGCCTTTTAACCCTCGTCTTTAATGCGTTGACACCGTTGGAAATGTGGGGGGTATGGGCGTATACATTTGGAGTAAGTCTTGTGACGGTGCCCCGAATACACAAACAACCGCTTTTTTTACTCTTATTATTTGCACCGCTGCTGTGGTTCAAGAATTCACTTGCAGGCGTTGTGATCTTCTTGTATGCCGGCGGCATAAGTGCTTACGGTGTTGTTCGGGAAAATCACCTCCTGGATTACAAGCATTTGGTCATAGCGGGCTACGGGGTTCTCGGCCTGTTTTTTGCAGGCTGGTTAGGGCTAGATGCCTTGTTTTCAGAGGTTTTTGACCAGCGGTTTAAAAGTGCCAGCAGCCTAATCATCGCTTTTGTAATGATGTCGTTTCTATTTTTGAGGACTTACAGACATTCTGAAAGTCAGCTGTCCACAAAAGAGTTGAGAAAGAGCAATTTGGCTATAGGGGGGCTGATGGCGACGACCTTTGTTTTGGCGCATTTTGACGAGGTCAGAACGCAGCTTTTCGAAGCCGTACGCACGGGCACACAATCGGTTGTGCACTTTCTGTTAAAGCCGGTGTACGCTATTTTTGCAGATTTTGGTTTTGAAGAAAACCCTTTTGAAACGCTTGAGGAAATTTCAAGCGATACGCAGACGTTGCAAACGTTTGGCGAAAGTGCCGGCGAAGCGACACAAACGGCCCAAGAGGCGGCTGTAAACTGGGCGCTACTTCTTTTTAAAATAGGTCTTTGGGTGATAATCACCTTGTTGGGGGCCTTTATCCTCTATAAGGTCTACAAGATGTTTCGCTTTAAAAGTGCACGAGAAAAAGCGACTGACGACGGTGTGACTGTAAAAAAGACTTTTATAAAGCGAGAAAAAAAGCCTAAAAAAGGGCGGTTGCCGCTCTTTAGACAGACGCCGACTGCTAAAATCAGACGGCTTTATCGAGTGCATATGGCGTCGCTGACACTCGATAGACGCCTCGATACCACCAGTGAAGACGTGGCGCGCCAAGGTGAAAGAGAGGGTTTCGAGGCGGCAGATGCTGTTAAAACGTCCTACCGATTGGCGCGTTACAGCGCTGAACCGGTTTCAAAGTCTATGGCGGAAGCGTTTAAAAAACTCATAAAATAAAAAACGTTTGTATGCAGAAGTGTAGTGCCCCCAATAAGTGAGACCTAAAATCCAGTCTATGGGGGGCGCTACAAGTGTACAAACGTTTTTTTATCTGTTAACTGTTAATCGAGAATGGGGTCGCCAGCGTAGATAATGCGGTCTTTCCCCTGTGATTTCGCCGTGTAAAGAGCGTCGTCGGCTTTGTCTACATAGGTCGTCACTGTGTCGCCGAGGGCTGGCACGGCACTGTACACGCCGGTACTCACTGTAACGGCGTGGGCAATGCCAAGGTGTCCACCACAGAGTCGCAACTTTTGCTTGATGTTTTTAGCCACGTGTATAACCCCTTCACAGTTGGTGTCATAGAGGGCGACGACAAACTCGTCGCCGCCAAATCTACAGGCGAAGTCTGTACGGCGGTGTAGGGTCTCTTTGAGACAGGCGCCGACGCTTTTCAACAGTTCGTCGCCGATGACGTGTCCGAAGGTATCGTTAATCTCTTTAAAGTTGTCGATATCGATCATTAGGAGCCCTAGAGCGCAGTCGCTTCTAAGCGCCAACTGGATGTGCTGTTCGAAGACGTTGTCAAAATACCGTCGGTTGTAGAGGCCGGTTAAAGGGTCTTTAATGCTGAGGGCTTCAAGGCGGCAGTTGGCGGACTCAAGTTCACTGTTTACTTGTTGCAGCGCCGCATTTTTACGGATTAGGACTCGATGTGTTTTGAGCTTAAAGAGGATTTTCACGGCACTGCCAAGCAGCAACGCGTACAAAAGCATTGCCCAAGGCGTTTGAAACCAAGGCCTTTTAATGACAAAAGAAATGCGGGTTTTATCGCTGACGATGCCGCTGTAAGACTTGGCGTAGGCTTCGAAGTGATAGTTGCCGGGCGGTAGGTTGCTGTAGGTGATGCTCGGCGTTTGGCCGAGGTTTAGCCAGCGGGTATCGTGGCCGTTTAAACGGACATAGTATGTGATTTTTCCGGGGTTGGCGTACTCAATAGCCGTCAAATTAAAAGTGACGCTGTTGTCTTCAGGTCCCCATTCAAAGGGTTTGCTGCCGCTGTAATCGACGGGCTTCTGATTGACGGCGATTTCTGTAACGTAGAGCCGTGGCAGTACCAGAGGCTTAGAAAGGTATTGCGCATCGATGGCCGCAATGGCATCGATGCCGCCAAACAGCAAGTCGCCGTTAGGATGTTTGGCGTAACCGGAAGCGTACGTATACCCGCCGACGCCGTCTTCCGGATAAAAGGCTTCAAAGGCTTTACTCGATTTGTCAAACTTGTTTAGACCAAAGAGTGTTGAAAGCCACAGGGTCTCTTCACCATCTTCCAGTATGCCCAGTACGGTGTTGTTGGATAACCCGTCGGTTTCGGTATAAGTGATAAAGGCATCTGCATCGGCGTCGTAAGTTGTAAGACCACCGCCGACGCTGCCGATCCACACGTCGCCGCTATGGTCGATTGCAAGGGTTCTAACCGCATTGCTCGGCAAACTCTGGTGATCTCCTGCCGTTCTGAAATACGTTTTAAACTGTGTTGCGTTCTTTTTAAGGACGTTGAGACCGTCGTTTGTACCGACCCAAAGGGTGTCCTCAGGGTCGACTGCCAAGGCGTAGATGGCGTTGTCAGAGAGCTGACCGGCCTCTTGACGAAAGTGGGCCAAACCACCTGTTTTTAAAGTGTAGGCATAGAGACCGCGAGTAGCGGTGCCGACCCAAAGTGTGTCAGGCGCTTGATAGGCTAAACTGTAGATGTGGACGTCTTTAGGAAGGCCGATGGGGTAGGGTCTAAACCGATTTTGAGTAGCGTCAAACCACTTGAGGCCATTGTTTCCGCCGAAGAGGAGCAGGTCGTCGGGAAGGGTGACGGCGGCAGAAACGATGCTGCCTGTTTCTTCAAGTGGGTATTTTTCAGTGGTGCCGGATTCCGGGTTGAGGCGTTCGACGCCTTTGTTGTACACGCCTGCCCAGAGACTGCCTTTTGTATCGGGGTAGAGCAACTGTACTTTACCTTGGCTCAAGCTATTTTCGTCAGATGGCTTATGGGCGAACTGGATAAAGTTGCGCTTGGTCGTATCAATTTTCACGAGGCCACCGCCGTTGGTCCCTACCCAGAGGATGTCGGAAGTGCTCGTTGCCAAACTGTAGACGATTGTACTCGGGAGTGCCTCTTCAAGCAAGTGTTCTGTCGTGCCGTCAAGATGGATCTGGTAGAAGCCATCGCCCCAAGTGCCCACCCAGATGGAACCCCTTGAGTCGGTCAAATGGGTGTAGAGTCTGGGGGTTTTAAGAAGCTGTTTGACGTCTTTTGACGCGGTGTATCTGTAGAGGCCATGTCCCCACACGCCGACGAGCAGTGTACCGTCTCGTGTTTCTGATAGGGACATGACGGCATCTTTGGGCAGGTCGACGACGGGACAGATTGCCCCGCAAGAGACGTCGTATGTGTAGAGACCGGCGTCGGTGCCGACGTATAAAGTGCCGTCAGCGCTGTAGTGTAACGCTCGAATGGCCTTGCCTTCCAGTTGATAAGCGGTTAGCTCATCGGTTTTTAAGTCAAGGCGGTTCAGGCCGTCAAGGGTACCAATCCACACCGCTTTTTCTGTTTCAAAAGCGATGGCGGTAACTACGGGGTGGCTGAGACCGTCGGGGCGTACTTTGTAATTTTTAAATGTTCTCGTGTTAAGATCGAGTCGGGAGAGCCCTTGATAAGTTCCGATATAAAGCTCGTGGCTTGAGTCTTTATACGCCATAGTCTGAATGAGATTATGTAAGAGTCCAGTGTCGTCAAACGGTTTGTGGCGAAGCGTTTCAAAGTGATGACCGTCGTACAGGTTGAGACCGTCTTGAGTTCCGATCCATAAGAACCCGTCTTTATCCTGTACAATGGCGGAAACGGCTTCATTGCTAAGTCCGTCTTCTTGACGAATGTGTTCAAACACTGGTAGGACGTGAGAGTCGGTAGCATAGGCAGGTGCTGTAGCCAGTAAAAATACAGATAAAATCGCAAGTATCCCCCTAAAATACTTGTTTAACATATTGTAACCTCCTATAAAAACTATTTATATATACCCACCAGTTGATTTTCTATTCTTGTTTTTTGAGTCGACAATGTTATCATATACATGAGGTAAAATCCGTTTTTAAGGAGGCTTTTATGCAATTGGATTTGAACTGTGATTTAGGAGAAAGCTTTGGCGTTTATACAGTCGGCTGTGACGAGGTCATTATACCGTTGATTACATCGGCAAATATCGCGTGCGGTTTTCATGCCGGTGATGCCGACGTCATGGCCAAAACGGTGGCGCTTTGTAAGAAAAACGGCGTACAAGTCGGTTGTCACCCGGGATACAAAGATTTAGAAGGTTTCGGAAGACGGGCGATGACCATGACCCCTTCTGCCGTTAAAAATAGTATTAAATATCAGCTGGGCGCTTTAATGGCCTTTGCGCGGTCGGAAAATGTTAAAGTTGGGCACCTTAAGCCGCACGGCGCTCTATACAATCTCGCAGCGAAAGATTTTGAGATAGCGTGTGCCATTGCCGAAGGCATTTACGAAGTAGATCCCAATGTGCGGTTGATGGGTCTCGCGGGGTCGGAAATGATTCGTGCTGCGCAGACGGTAGGCATTCCCTATATACGCGAGGGGTATGCAGATCGCCGGTACACAACAGAGGGGACTTTGGCCTCCAGAAGCTTGCCGGGTGCGGTTATTGAGGATGTGGACCAAGTGGTGGCGCAAGTTCTTCAAATTGTTTTGACGCAATCGGTCACTGCTGTAGGCGGCGAAGTCATCGGCCTTGAAATCGACAGCCTTTGTGTTCACGGCGACAACGCACACGCGCTGGAAGTGGTAAAAGCTGTACGCATGGCCATGGCTTTGCACGATGTGGCGCTCGAAGCGCACGGTGGCAAACGATGACCCCCAGAATCGCCTGTTGTGGCGACTGCGCCGTTACAGTGTATTTTGAGAATCGAATCGACCCCGCTGTTAACGACGCCGTCGTGGCACTTGACGCGGCACTTAAAAGTCGACAGATAGAGGGGCTTATAGAAACTGTGCCGGCTTATCGCGAGTTAACGGTGGTATACGACCCTCTGCGACTGAGTTTAGAGGCGCTAAATGAAGTTATTGAAACCTGCCTAACCACTGTAGGAGATGCGGTGAGCACCGAGCCGCGCATCGTGGAAATTCCCGTTGTATACGGTGGGCGCTACGGACCGGATATCGAGACGGTGGCGTCGCACAACGGTCTCACAGTAGACGAAGTGGTGGCACTTCACACCGGGCAAGTGTACAGAGTCTATATGCTGGGGTTTACACCGGGTTTTCCCTACCTCGGTGGCCTCGACAAGAGGCTTTTCACGCCACGACTGAAAAAACCGAGGCTCTCCATTGAGGCGGGATCTGTGGGCATTGCAGGCGAGCAAACGGGCATTTATCCACTTTCGAGCCCAGGGGGCTGGCAACTCATTGGCCGCTCTCCTAAAAAACTGTTCGACCTAAGTGCGCAACAGCCGTTCCAATTGGTTGCAGGAGATTTTGTTAAATTTATATCGATTACAGAAGAGGAGATGGCGGCTTATGAAAGCAAGAGGTGTTGAGATCCTCCAGACGGGCATGTTAACGACGCTTCAAGATGCGGGGCGTACAGGGTATCGCGCACTGGGCGTGCCGCTTTCAGGTGCGCTGGACGACAGGAGTTTTGCCATTGCCAATGCGTTGCTGGAGAACCCTGAAAATACAGCTTGTCTCGAGATGACCGGCATCGGCGGACAGTTTTTGTTTCACGAAGACGTCGTCCTCTCAGTGACTGGGGCAGACATGTCGCCAGTAGACGCAAAGGGGCATCCGATTCCTATGTGGAGCGCCTTTAAAGTGAACGCGGGAGAGCGGGTAATCTTTTCAACTGCGAAAACGGGGATGCGCACGTATCTAGCGGTAAAGGGTGGTTTTCGGTGTGCCCCTCTTCTAGGAAGCTGTGCCACGTATACCCGTGGTAAGATTTACCCTCTGTTTCACCGTCCCCTAGCCAAAGGCGACGTTTTAATGTTAGAGGCGCCTGAGAGCCAAGCAACGGATTTCGGCTATTATCTGCCAGTGGCAAATCGGCCCGTGTTTGAAGAACAGCTGAAGCTGAGAGTCGTCATGGGTCCCGATGAAGCCGCCTTTACTGAAGAGAGCCTTCAACAGTTTTTAACTGGTCGATACACGGTGACACCTGCGTCTGACCGTATGGGATGCCGATTGAGCGGCCCGTCGCTGGTACACACGACAGGTGCCGACGTCATATCCGGCGGCATTGTTCCCGGGGCTATACAAATACCGGGAGACGGCATGCCGATTGTTTTAATGAAAGATGCGCAGACCACAGGGGGCTACACAAAAGTCGCACATGTTATCGGCGCAGATCTCTGGAAAATGGCACAGGCAAAACCGGAAACGCAGGTCACTTTTGAAGCGGTCTCTGTCGAGCTGGCACACGAAGCCTATAGACAGCAGACAGCGTGTATAGAACAGACTTTTGAACGGCTGGATTTAGGCGCCGCCTCGCATTACGCTGTACGCGTAGATGGCAAGGCGTTTAAGTTGACCCTCACAAGGCGGGAGGAGGCCGACAATGACAGTTGATTGTTGGCCGCCGGCGCTGATAAAAGTAATGGAGACACTTGAGGTCGCAGGCTACGGCGCCTATTTGGTGGGCGGAGCGGTAAGAGACCTCATACGCGGCGTCTCACCGAAGGATTACGACGTGACCACCGATGCGCGACCAGAGGCGGTTAAAGCGCTTTTTGAAAAAGTTTATGAAACCGGCGTGCGCTATGGAACGCAGACCGTTGTTGTAGACGGCATGCCGTTTGAAGTCACGACATTTAGGAGCGAATCGGATTACGACGGAAGAAAGCCTGCTGCCATCGTGTTTACAGATTCTCTAAAGGCCGATTTGTCCAGACGGGATTTTACCATGAACGCCATTGCGGTGGACCGCCGTGGGTGCGTGTACGACTTTTTTGACGGACAGGCGGCTATTTCCAGAGGGAAGGTTAACTTTGTGGGCAATGCGTTTGACCGCATAGAAGAGGATCGATTGAGAATTCTGAGGTTTGTCCGGTTTCAAAGACAGCTGGACTTCGGAACCGACGAGAAAATTGATTTTCCTATTGATTTATCGCCGCTAAGTGCCGAGCGCATTCGGGCGGAGTTCGATAAGATTCTCATGACCGAAAAGCCGTCAAAAGGCATCAAAGACTTGATGGCGCTTGGTTTGCTGCAACAGTTTATGCCCGAAATTGCGGCGATGGCGGGATTTGACCAACAAAACCCCCATCACGATAAATGTTTGTTGACACATACCTTGTGCGTGCTCGACGCATTGCCCAAAGAGTTACCGCTTCGGCTCGCCGGCCTTTTACACGACGTGGGAAAACCAGAGACCTTTAGCGTGGACACCGAGGGCATCGGACACTTTTACAACCATCATCGGGTTGGTGAAACCCTCGCTGAAACCGTCCTTATGCGGTTGAAATACGACCGGAAAACGATACAAACAGTGAAAAGCCTCGTTCACCATCATATGCTGTACTACCCGAAGGTAGATAAGAAAGTGGCGAAGCGCTTTTTAAACAAAGTGGGCGTCGATGAGGTTGGGTACTTGCTCGAACTGATGAAGGCCGATCGAATAGCGACAAAACCACCACATGACCTCGAAGATATTGAAGCGCTACAGGCACTTGTCACGACTGTTTTAGATGAAGCACAAACCTTTTCAATAAGAGACCTCGCAGTCAATGGACACGATGCCATAGCGCTGGGCTACTGCGGTCGGGACATCGGGCAGGTGTTGTCCGGATGTTTGGAAGCTGTTATCGACGAGCAGGTTGTCAACGAAAAAAACGCCCTTATCGAGTGGGTGCGTACAAAATACAAACAATAGAAAAAAGCGTAACGTTCCAAGTAACTGTGAGCCGGTGGACGTTACGCTTTTTCTCTGTCTGCGTGGCCGAGATGGGCATCTATTTTTTCGTAGAGTTTTCGAGGTTGTATCGGTTTGGTGAGAAAGTCGTTCATTCCCGCTGCGAGACACCGTTCTTTTTCGTCTTCAAGGGCGCCGGCTGTCAAAGCGATAATGGGAACGCTTGCCTTTTTGAGTACGGGAAGCGCGCGAATGGCGAGACTGGCGGTAACGCCGTCCATAACGGGCATTTGAACGTCCATTAAAATTAGCGAAAGGGGGGTGACTTCCAAACACGCCAGTGCCTCTTGGCCATTTTTGGCTTTGTGGATGTGTGCACCGGTGTATTTTTTCTGTATAAAACGTTCGATGACCAAGGCGTTCATGGGAACGTCTTCGACGATGAGAATGTCAAAGACAGACGTGTTCGCCACGTCTAGATGGAGATCGAGAGGGAGGGGCGTTTTAACAATAGGGCTGTCAATATACGGCGTCTCTAGCGTGAAGAAAAAGGTGCTACCACCGCCTAGCGTCGAAGTAAATCGAAGCCGGCTCCCCATTTTTTTCAGCAGCAGATTGGAGATGCTGAGCCCGAGGCCCGTACCGCCGTATTTTCGAGTCACTGAGCGATCGCCTTGCTCAAAGGCTTCGAACAGCCTCTGTTCGGACTCAGGTGAGATGCCGATGCCCGTATCGGTTACCGAGATGCTCAATCTACCGGAAAAGCGATCGGTTTTTTCAAAAGATGCACTTAGTGCCACTTTCCCAGCGTCGGTGAACTTGACGGCATTGCCGAGCAAGTTCACGAGTATCTGACGGAGTCGTGCCCCATCTACGACGATATAGTTGGGCAGGTTACTTGTGGTGACGGTAAGAGTCAGTTGCTTCTGTTCCGCAGTGTAGCGCACAATATCTATAGCGCTACGACAGAGGGTATTGAGTGCTGTTTTTTCAGGAAAGAGTTCCAGTTTCCCCGCTTCAATTTTAGAGAAGTCCAAGATGTCGTTGATGATATCGAGAAGGGCGTGTCCGGCAGTATGGACGTATTCGACGTATTGCTTTTGTAGCGCGTTAAGGGGCGTGCTGAGCAGTAGGTCCGTAAAGCCGATAATGCCGTTGAGTGGGGTGCGAATTTCATGGCTCATATTGGCGAGAAATTTGGATTTTGCCAAACTGGCCTTTTCTGCATTGTCCTTGGCGGCGAGTAACTCGGCTTCTTGTTTTTTTCTGGAAGTGATATCCCGCGCAATGCTTTGGATATAGAGCGGGGTACCGTCGTCGTTCAAAACGGTTTCAATAGAGATTTCCACTTCGATAACGGTGCCGTCTTTTCTTCGAAACTTTCGCTCTACTTTTCGATTCTCAGGTGTTGTTTGCAAGAGCTTCAACACTTCTTCGCTTTTCTCGACTTCCGCAGAAACGTCTTTGTAAGACATGGTGAGCAGTTCGGCTTTGCTGTAGCCGAGCATCTCACTGCTCCGACTGTTCACGGTGAGATGCTGTCCGTTTAAATCTAAAATAAAGATGGCGTCGGTGGTCTGCTCAAAGAGGCGTTCTAATATTTTTATATGTAAACTCATACGTTAATCTCCTTGTAAAAAAGGGTAGTATATGGGATAGGTCTCGTGTACAGTTGCTTTGCTGCCAACGATACAGTACACAGAGCCGCTAGGGGCTTTATCTAATAATACACCTGTTTGGCGAAGGCTAAACAGATTAAAGAAAGAAGGCAATTTTATGAAAAGTACTTATATTCCCGAATGCAGCCTAGAGGCATTGAGAGCTGAGCTAGGGGTATACACTTCTGAGAAGCGCTTCCAAGCTATTATGGTTTGGGCATGTGACGACAACGCTTACGATGCGGAAGAGCTGAGCGCTCTTTTAAGGTCGTTGCCTTTACCAGTGTTTGGTGGGAGCTATCCAGCGCTGCTTTACGAAGGCCGTAAAAGGCAGTTTGGCACTTTAGTCATCGGTATTGAAAAAGCAGTTCGCTCTGCCATCTTTAAAAATATCAGCCAGAACGAAGAGGTTATATGCGAACAGCTGAGGGCATTTTCAAAGGGGTTGACCTACAACCACACGGTGTTGTTGGCTTTTGACGGCCTATCCGGCGGGGTCGATTGGTTCAAAGAGCAGTTATTTGATGAAATGGGACTTGTTTTCAACTATTTAGGTGGTGGTGCAGGGAGTTTGTCGTTTGAGCAAAAACCTTGTGTCTATACCAATGAAGGGGTTCTGGAAGACGCTGCAGCATTGCTTTACATAGACAGTCTATCAGGCATCGGCGTAGCGCACGGGTGGCATCCGATTACAGAAGAGATTAAGGTGAGTCGGGCGAATCAAAATACGGTTTACGAACTCAATGGTAAGCCTGCACTAGAGGTTTACAGTGATAAAATCGAACGCATTTCAAATATTGAGGTAACCACCGACAATTTTTTTGATGTCGCTAAGGCCTTTCCCTTTGGCATTGCAAAGATGAGTCAAGAAATGATTGTGAGAGACCCTATTGCTGTAGGCGCGGACGGTAGTATACGGTGTATTGCACAAATGCCTCAAAATGTCTTTGTTCATATATTGAACGGATCGAATCGCTCGCTTATTAATGGCGCTATACAAGCTCGGAAGAGCGCCTCCGACGACTTTTATAAAAAGAAAGGGTTCGATGAAGCCAATGGAGAGTGTTTTGCGATGGTAGTGGACTGTGTTTCTAGGGCACTTTTTTTAGGCGACGCCTATGACGCTGAAATCGAAGCATTAAGTGACGGCATCCCTGTTGTTGGGCTATTGACACTGGGTGAAATCGCAAATACTGGTCGTGCTTACTTGGAGATCTACAACAAGACCGTTGTCGTATCCTACTTGGAGGTGTAAGATGAGTTACGCAATATGGCTTCAAATACTGATGGAAATTGCGCTGGCGGTTAGCCGGGAGCAAGAACTCAAGACGCTGCTTTACAGAGCTGGCCGAGTATTTTTGAAAAAGCTCGACTGCTTGTCGTTTCAAGTCTACGGCTTTGAAGAGGGGATCCCTGTATTGCTATATAAAGCACCTGGCATTATAGAAAACTTAGAGGTTCACTTGATTTCAGTTCAATCTTTTGCCGCCACAGATGACGAATGGGATGTGTATGAAGTCAGCGGGCAACATGTCTACACTTTTAAACTGAAGGATTTTGGGGTACTGGTGTTGACGCGTGCCGATAAAATGGAGACGCTTTTTGTTTCAGAACTGCTCCCTATTATCGATATGTTTGCTGTCAATTTATTGGCGTGTCACACGTTTATCCGACAAGTCGATCTCGAGAACTTTCAGCGCATGCTCATGTCCCTTGCGTTAAAGTTTATCAATGTCGAGGCTCAGCAAGCCAACGACGCTGTCAACGACGCTTTAAAAACGGCGGGCGAATTTTTCAGTATTGATAGAACGTATGTCTTTAGCTACGATTTTGAGAGCGGTGTTATGAACAACACGCATGAATGGTGCAGTTGCGATATCGAACCGTCTATTGATTCGCTCCAAGAAGTCCCCATTGCCATGTTTATGGATGTTTGGGTTAGCAAGCATATGCGTGGGGAAATTTTGTTGGTGAGATCGGTAGACGCTTTGGATCATCAGTCGCCGCTGTACGAAGTGCTGTCTGAACAAGGTATACAGAGCTTGATTACCATACCGATGATGCACCACAAGACTTGTGTTGGTTTTGTAGGCTTCGATGCCGTAAACACATTGAAAAAGTGGAACGAAGATGAGATTTCACTGCTAAAGGTTTTGGCGGAGATGGTTGCCAATCTACAGTTGAAAAAACAGTATGAAAAAGAGCTTCTCGAAGCAAAAAAACTTGCTGAAGCAGCTAGTCAAGCCAAGAGTCATTTCCTCGCTAATATGAGCCATGAAATTAGAACGCCGCTCAATGGCATCGTGGGAATGACGTATTTGCTCAACGATACCGACTTAACAATGAATCAAAAAGAGTACTTGAAAATTATCAACGACTCCATCGACGCCCTAATGAGCATTATCAACAATATTTTAGATTTCTCTAAAATTGAAGCGGGACACTTTACTTTGAATGAAGAAGTGTTTGATTTTGAAGAAGAAATTTTCAGAGTGTGCGGTATGCTCAACGCCAGAGCTTCAGAAAAACAACTAGAGTGGATTGTGGACTATGCGTCAGATGCCCCCAAATGTTATATTGGAGACGGCGTACGCATCCGTCAGGTGTTGCTCAACCTCATCGGCAATGCCGTCAAGTTTACGCACGAGGGGTCGATTATCGTCAAAGTCGGCTATGGCGATGAAGGTCTTAGCTTTTCTGTTGTGGATACGGGGATTGGGATTTCAGACAAAGCCCAGAATGAGATTTTTGAACAGTTTACTCAAGAAGATGATTCTTCTACGAAAAAGTACGAAGGAACTGGACTTGGTCTCGCCATCACAAAACAGCTGGTGGAACTGATGGGTGGATCTATTGAGGTGCAAAGTGTCGTCGGAGAGGGAACCACTTTTACGGTAAACTTACCAATTCAAGTGACCCCTCAACCGTCTAAAGGCGATGAAGTGTACACTTTACTCAGAGGGAAATCGGCAATTGTTGTCGACGATCACCCAGTTAACTTAAAGATACTGAAGACATACTTAGAGTCTGAGGGTATAGAAGTGACTTTGGTAGACAGTGGATTAGAAGCGATATTGACCATTGAAAAGCAGTATGAGCAAGGGACACTGTTCGATTATGCTCTGATCGACATGGTAATGCCAGGCATGAATGGGGTCATGCTCTGTCAGATGATTCGCTCAAAGCCCGCTTGGGCGTCCATGTACTTAATGATGCTGTCGTCAAATGTGGGGTCGAAGAAAGATCGCGAATACGAGGCATGTGGTTTTGACGTTATTATGGCCAAGCCTTTTTCTAAAAAAATGCTCCTCGATAAAATGAAGGGCCTTCTGAAGCCAGAAGAGGGGGGGGCCACTCTGGAACGACCGCCGGTGGCTGAGCCGTCAAGGACCATGGGGATCCAAAGAAAAGTCCTCATTGTCGACGACAACGCCATTAATCGCATGACGGTACGCCATTTGTTAACCAAAGCGGATTACGAGGTGCATGAAGCCGAAAGTGGTGTCAAGGCTTTGGCAATGCTTGAAGAACGCGTCTTTGACTTGATTTTAATGGACATCCAGATGCCTGTGATGGACGGCTACGAGACGACCCGTTGTATTCGAGAAGGCGCGTCTCAGAACAAACAGATTCCCATAGTAGCCATTAGTGCCAATGCCCTTGAACAGGATCGGCAAAAGTCCTTGGCGTGTGGCATGGATGGCCATATCGGCAAACCTTTTAAAGTAGAAGAGTTGCTCGCCATTGAGCAACAGATAGATCAGATCTCTGCGGATACCGAAAAACAGATTTTTGACCAGATGACTTTTTTGCGACATTTTGAAGAGGATAGAAACCTGGCAGAAGAAGTGTTGGAGATTTATACGACAGATTTTGACAACTTTGTAGAGCGTTTTCAGCAAGCGTTGACACGTGATGCTCTCGACGAAGTTCACAACATCGCACACGAGCTGAAAGGTGCTTCCAGCTACGTTGCGGCAGAACGCATTGTCGGACTCTGTACAGAACTTATGAGAACCGAATGCCTCGACGACGCCCGGCGGATGATTAAAGTGCTTATTGGCGAAAAAGAGGCTTATTTTCGAGCAGCCGAAGTTTTCAAAAGGGGGGAATAGGATGAAAATACTTATAGCCGAAGACAATCGCGTTAGCCGGACGGTGCTCAAACGTTACATAGAGGGATTCGGCTACTGTGTGTACGAAGCGAGTGACGGTTTCGAAGCTCAAATGGTGTGGGAAAAATATCGACCGGAAATGCTAATTGCAGATTGGAACATGCCCGGGCTGTCAGGGCTTGACCTCCTCAGGTATATTAGGGCAAATGGTGATGGTCATTACACGTATGTGGTCTTTACAACATCTCGAGATCTTGGAGTCGATATGAAGACAGCCTATGATGCCGGTGTAGACGACTATTTGAAAAAGCCTTTTAGTCGGCAAGAACTCTTTCTTAGAATGAAAGCGGGGGAGCGTCTGCTCAACCTTCAGTCAAAGGAACTTTTGGTTTACGCTTTGGCACGTCTTGCTGAGACGCGGGACAAAGAAACCGGTGCCCATCTCGAAAGAATTCGAACGTATTCTCGGCTTATTGCAGAAGCACTTGGGAACACTGCCGCCTACGCTTCGGTTGTCGACGGCAACTTCGTCATGAGCATCTACGAGACGAGTCCTTTACACGACATCGGCAAAGTGGGCATTTCAGACCGAATTCTGCTTAAAAAGGGGAAGCTGACTCCTGAGGAGTACGAACTCATGAAGGCGCATACGATTATCGGGCGCAACACACTGCTAGAGGTCTCTAGACATGGGTCGAGACCTTTTTTGAAAATGGCTATTGAAATTGCAGGGAGCCACCACGAATGGTGGGACGGCTCGGGGTATCCGGACGGTCTCGAGGGAGAGGCGATTCCCCTTTCGGCGCGTATTGTGGCACTGGCCGATGTGTACGATGCCCTTCGGAGTCGGCGCGTTTATAAAGAGGATATACCGCACGAGTCCGTTGTCGAGCAGATTGTCGCGTTAAAAGGCCGCCAGTTTGATCCCACTGTCGTGGATGCTTTTTTATCAATTGCCGATTACATCGGGTCGGTAAGCGAAAGCTTTGGTGAGTAAAAAGCTTGTGGCGGTGTTAAAATCAAGCTGAAAATTGTAGGGTTTTAAATCGAATCGTTTTCTCAAAAAAGTTCTGGAGTTTTCTTCGCGAAAAACTCTAGGATTTTTTTATTTGCCCAATGGGGCTTATTAAAGTAGGGCTGTGTGAGGACAGAAATAGAGATAAATATTAAAAAAATTAATTTTTAGTTGAAAGTGTAAGATTTGGGCGGTTGAAACGTTGTTATTATAGAAAAGGGTAAAATAACAGCCATAGCCTGAGAGAAGAATTGCTATTTTGATAGGGATTTTAAAGGTAAATAGTTTCTTATTTTACATGTTCATACAACTATAAACCTAAAATCAAATAGTCGGCTGTAAGTTGAAGGAGTTATTATGAGACGTGTTAAAACATTATTTGGAACAGTGTTGTTAGTAACTTTGCTATGCTTTAATGGAGAAATTTACATCTTGTACCTCGACAATTTTCAAAACAGTTTTTTTCAATCGAGTTTTAGTTTTGGAACGAGTGCCACAGCAACTGACAATAGCCAAATTGTGAGGGATTTTAAAGTGGCTGCCGCAACACATGAAGTCGACTTTTTCTTTGTCAACCGTAAAATTGTGTCCGCTTATTATAATGAAATTACGATTTACGGTACAGAAAAGGCCTTCGACGCCATCCGCACAAAGGGCATAGAACCGGGGCTTTACAAGAGCCTTTTTATGGGGACCGTTGACGTTGTATTCAAGCCATTTGACACAATTGAGGCTATTAAAAAATACGAAGCGTGTTATTACGTTGGTGGCGATGCAGAGCTTGGTAATCTGCGTGCGTTTAAGAGGGAACTCATATCTCCATATGGTGGTGGTTTTCCAAAACTCTATGGTTCTGACAAAGAGCTTTGGTCTAATTTGCTGACGGTTTGGTTACTCGCCTTTACGATGATGCTCTTAATGACGGTGTATGAACTTCTAAATAGGAGAAAAGAAGTGGCTGTTCGGGTGGTATTAGGTGCAAATCTATTTAAATTGTTTGCAAATTATAGTGCTAAGGATTTGATTGCCTATAGTGTAATACTAATCGCCAGCCAATGGGTACTTTCGTATGTAACATTTTCGGCTTTTAAGTACGCGTATTTGCTTTTGGCTTTCATAGGATTTTTAATGGTGAACACATGGATTCACAGTTTTATTTTTAACATAAATTTCAAAAAACATCTGTCTTCTCAGCGTAAGGCATCTGTATTGTTAGGGGTTAATTTTACGTTGAAAGTTCTATTTACGGCTATGACGCTACTCATTCTTTCGAGCAATTTTGTAGGCATTATGCATGGTATAAATTTGTATAAACAAAGGACGTTCTTTGAAACACATAGAGACTATGCGTACTACAATCTTTCGTATAAGCCTGATGAAAATAGAACTTACAATGCGTACAGGGTGCTAAACAATCGTTTTTATAGGCAATATCATGACACATCTATTCAGTATACAGATTATACCCAAAATATGACAGAGGCATACCCAATCGTGTTTATTAATCAGCCTGCTAAGGAAGAACTTGCTTTACAGTATCCTTTTATAGACAAGTTGTTGAGTGAGAAGAAATTTGCAGTCTTAGTACCTGAGAAAGTTCGAGAGCGCTCTGAAGTTATGTCATTTATTCAGTTGGCCTATGAAGCGCGATTTATGGGATTTGTAGACAGAAAGCCCGAACCTATTTACTACAGTGAAGAGCTAGATATGGTCGCTGTGGATAATCGCTCAGGTTATTTGACAACGGCGTATCGCAACCCAATTGTTTTTTACTACAATAGTGCAAGTGATAAAATTCTAAATCAGCCTTGGGATTTTAATGTTAAATCGATTTTATTTAAGATTTCCAATAAGGATTTTGAGGCGTTTGTGAAAGAAAATGCTCTGGAATATGAAATCGCGTCGAGGTCAAGCGCCTTTGAAGTGTATAAAGCTCAGTGGGATACCGCTTTTAGAAACATACGAATGCTAACGGTTTTGTCCGTTTTACTTCTTGTTCTCAATTTGAGTTTAGATGTATTAATCATCCAGATGTCCTATCATTACAATGCCGTAGAACTGGCACTCAAAAAAATCTACGGGTATACGCTATTCTCGAGACATAGGCGACTGATTTTATCCACCCTATTCAGCGCGGTTTTCAGCATCTTGTTGACAGTACTGGTTTTTACATTTGGAATCAATTTTGTAGGCCATCGCAAGTATTTGGTATACATTGGACTTGGGATGATGCTTATTGAGCTCATCTACATTATTCGAAAAGTACACACGGTCGAACGCTATAGTTTGGTGTCTATATTAAAGGGGGAAAGTATATGATTGAAGGTATTGGCCTTAAGAAGCAGTTTGGTGATTGCATTTTATTCAATAATTTAAATTTTAAAATAGAATCTGGTGAAGCCGTATGTTTTTCAGGGGTGAGTGGTTCCGGTAAGACGACGCTTCTTCATATGATTGGCTTAATTGAACCTTTTGACAGTGGAAAGCTTCTTATTGACGGCAAGGCTTATAAAAGTAGACGTGATAAATTGATGTATTTTAGAAAGGACGTAGGGTTTTTATTTCAAAATTATGCGCTTATTGAAAACAAAACGGTCAGAGAAAATCTAGAGTTGGTTCATAAAAAATATAGAACTGAATACACAGTTGAAGAGGCCCTTCGCATTGTGGGACTCGAAGACAAAATTGATGTCGCCGTCTATACCCTTTCCGGAGGAGAGCAACAGCGTGTAGCGCTGGCGAGGCTCTATTTGAAACAGTGTTCTATTATCTTGGCAGATGAGCCGACGGGGTCATTGGATTCAGAGAATGCGCTTCGTGTTGTAGATACACTGTTGTCCCTTAACAAGCAAGGCAAGACGCTCATAGTGGTAACTCATGATGAAGAGATTAAAAGACGGATTGGCAAGGTGTATTTATTATGAAATTGTCTCATCTATCATTTGAGGAGGTGCGTGTATGAGCAAAGATGATTCTCAATTTGTAATCAATTTTATAGTGTATCTCTATGGAAGTGCACTAGCCGTGTATTGTTTTTGGATAGAATCGGAAGCTTTAGCCTATCCTTATACAGTCTTTGTACTTTTTTATATAGTTGTCACATTAATTTTGCAGAACAAAGGCTATCTCTTTGATACTTGGAAACTTAAAACTAGAGTCAGGACAGCTATTCTACTATTCTTAGGACTGGTCTATTTGTACACGATGGTAAAAAGAGTCAACTATGTTTTTTCAACAGCCTTGATGATGGGATTGTTCCTAAATAACCTTGTAGAGTACAGAGCATATAGAAAGTTATGAGACACTGCTCGATCTGTGCAATAGGATAATGGTACGGTGTGAGGCATGCTAGTGTGCCTTTCACGGATACAGACTATTTGGCATTTTTAATTTTAACGAGACAGTACACCAGATAAATTGATGTGATACTGTTAGAAAATTACCACTTCATCAAAAATTTAATGCGATTTTAATTTTCAAATGACACTTTATTTTATACAATAGAGTTCAGGAAGTTTTACACACATCGATTTTTTGGAGGTATATATGACGCTACAGCTGGAAAATGTAAAAGAACCTCAGCTTAGATTGTTTTTTGAGAAAGCCTGTGCCATTCTCGAAAAGAGCGAAAGCCTTTTAAAGCAACTTGAAAACGGTACTTACTTGTCTCAGGATATAGAAGTGCTCGCTGCTGAAAATGCAGCGCTCTATGAAGACCTGTTGCCGGCGCAGTATGCGACGAGTTTTGCAAACCCCGTCTACGCTTGTGAAGTCTTTGGCAAAGAGAAAGGTCAAGTTTTGACTTTTGTTTACGCCGCTGTGAGACAAAGCTACAGTGCGGCATTTAAAGGCGACAGGGAAGCCATTGAACGCAATCGTAAGCTCCTCGAAACCATCTACGAAACAACAGAGGTGGCGTGTTGGGTAAGGGGAATCCGCGAGATGACTTCGGCACATTTGATTGCGGACTACACGAAGACAATGAACGAAACCTATGGTGGAAAACAGTTGCATTACCAAGATATAACGGTTCATGCGGACCTTTCAGATGTTCGATACCTTTACCGTTACGGCGTCTACATCACAACATTTGAAGTTCAGACGGCGACATTTTTAGAAAACTTTGATGCAGAAGCGCTAAGTGCCCTTGCGACATCTATTGCCAAGGCGTATGTGGCCGGATTTGTCAGAGACAACAAAGACAGAGGAACGCGTTCGGCGGTACGTATTATTGCCAACGCCGGACAAGAGCGTTTAACGCGTCTCGTTATAAAAGCTTTGGCTGAGATGGGGCTTGAAGGCTATGTCGCCACTGTGGTTTCAACAGAGTTTAACGCTCAGTACGCCTTTGACCATCGCTTTGACAAAGGCCTTTACCTAGATGCCGCCTTTAATGACGCGGTTATCGCCGCTGTTGAAAAGGCTGCTGAAAACAGCAAAACGGCACTTTCAAACTACTCGGGTGTTCTGTTTGTCGAGCGCTTTGGGGAAGAGCCGTTTAGCCCGGTGAACAACGACGCGCGCATTAAGCTTGACGAAGCCCAGCAAGGGTTACACCAAGCACTCCAAATCGCTCATTCGCAACTGATAGAGCGCTATATTCCCGAAACCGAACGCAGCTTCTGTATCGTTGCGTTCCCAACCCCTGAAATCGGTCCTGAGTTCGAAGCAATTTTTAAGGACACAGTCCGCATCAATCAAATGGACAGCGCCGCTTATGAAAGCATCCAACAAGTGATTATCGATGCGTTGGACCTCGGTGAGTTTGTTCATGTCAAAGGGGGCAACGGCAACGAAACCGATATCAAGGTAAAACTTAAAAAAATTGAGAACCCTGAAAAAGAAACCAACTTCGTCAACTGTGTAGCGGATGTTAACATTCCGGTGGGCGAAGTCTTTACGTCGCCAGTACTCAAAGACACGACGGGACTTTTGCATGTGGACACTGTGTACCTCAACAATTTCAATTACGAGAATTTGAGACTTGAGTTTGTAGACGGTTACATCGACGCTTACAGCTGTACCAACTTTGAGTCGGCGGATAAGTGTCAAGAGTATGTGAGAGAGAATTTGCTCTTTCCACATCAAACCTTGCCTTTAGGCGAGTTTGCCATCGGCACGAACACACTGGCGTATGTCATCGGTGAAAAATACGGCATCGTCGACAAAATGCCGATTCTCATCGTCGAAAAGATGGGGCCACACTTTGCCATTGGCGATACGTGTTTCTCTTGGGGTGAAGATCATCCGGTGTACAACCCGACTGATGGCAAAGAGATTATCGCACGGGATAACGAACGCTCTATTTTGAGAAAGGAAGATGTCAGCAAGGCATATACGAACTGCCATACAGACATCACCATCCCTTATGATTCTCTTGAGCACATTACGGTCTTAACGGCGTCTGGAGAAGCTATTCCGATTATTGAAAACGGTCGTTTTGTTCTCCCGGGGACGGAAGCGCTCAATAAACCGTTTGACGAAGCCCAATAATAACAAAACCGTTTGTCAGCATTTTGCAGACAAACGGTTTTTTCTTTAAAACAGCTATTTGATGTAGTTTTTAATGTTGGCGTCTGGAGACAACCCCCCTTCGATAATCGGTTGTTTAGATGTCATAATAATGGTGACACCAGGGCCGTGACCGGCTTTGATGCAGTCTGAATGGATAATGACACCAATGGAGACAGCACCTTTGCGCATACCGCCGAGGCCGTAAGTGTTGTCGCTGTCTTCCAAAAGAACGATATCGCCAAAGCGCAATGTGTCGAGACCAAGTGCTTCAATGGCTTCTCTATCGGAAGTGATGAGGTCGTAGTCGCCTTTCTGGCTGAAGCCGGCGCCGACGCCGGAGCCCATAAACGCCTGAGGTATTTTCTTGACCACTGGCACAATCAGTTTGCCGTCTTCTTCACGGATGCCCATGTTAAGTAAGACGGCGGGATCGATACTCATGACTTTTACTTCCGGATAGTCTGTGAGCTCAAGCCCTTGTCCGTAGCCTTTGATTAAAATTTTGTCGTCGAGGGTTAAAGCATCGAGCACTTCGTCTTCAAAATGGCAGAGAACGTGTTCGACGCCGCCGTGTGTACCGGTGACAAAGCCGGTTTTCCCTTTTGCTTCGCCGGTAACGACTTTTGCCGTATTCCCGATGCAGCTGAAAATATTCAGTGCGCCTGACGGACCGGCGTCTTTGTTGTATAGGGAGACACCCGGTTCAATATGATCGCCTGCGAGGCCAAAAGCGCAGTCGCCGATTTTAACGTTGTACGTGATGCCGCCAGTTGCGGGAATGACATAAGGGTTGCCGTCCGTGTCGAGACGGTAGCCTGAAAAACTTGGTTGGCGTATGCCCCCTTGTACAGATTGCATGACCAGTTTGTCTTTGTTTGTCTTCATAGTTCAACTCCTTATTGCATAGGTCTTGTATCAAACATCGCCCTTATTGTATCATATTTCGCCAAGTCGATTGTAAAATTCTTTTAACGCTTGGGCCAGTAAGCGTTTTTCTTCTGCGGTACAGCCGGCGAAAAGCGTCGCCAAAAACGCCTCGTGCTTGGGGAAGATGTCGGCGATATAAGCGCGGCCTTTTTCAGTTAGGGATACAGAGTAGACGCGGCCGTCGTCACAGCTCTTTCGGCGTTCAATTAACCCGCGCGTGGTCAACTTGTTGAGGTTGTACGTAATGGTGCCGCTGGTGACGAGTATTTTTTCGGCAATTTTCTGAACCGGTTGCGTACCCTTGTGGTAGAGAAACTCCAAAACGCCGAACTCGCTGGCGTTGACGCCTAGCGTTTTGAGATGTGCTTCTATTTGTGTAAAGACGCGGTTGTAAGTACGCGCCAAGCCGATGACGATTTTAAGGTCTTCTTTGTGCATAGGGACTCCTTCGAACTCACTGTTATAAGCCATTATATCACAGGGGTGTGTTTGGCTAAAAGGGGAATTGTGATATACTATGACGAGAAGGGAAGCACACCGGTTGAAAAGGAGTTAAATGTGAAAACAGTTGTTTTAGCAGAGAAGCCTTCAGTGGCTCGAGATATTGCGAAGGTTTTAAAATGTCATAAAAAGTTAAAAGGCGCCTTTGAAGGCGATGCCTATATTGTCACTTGGGCGCTTGGCCATCTTGTAACCCTTGCAGATCCTGAAAGTTACAATCCCGCTTACGCGCAGTGGCGCATGGAAGATCTCCCCATGTTGCCGAAGCCTTTAAAGCTGGAAGTTATCAAGGGGACGAGACATCAGTACAACTGTGTAAGAACACAGCTCTTGAGAAACGATGTCGGCTCAGTGGTAATTGCCACTGACGCCGGACGGGAAGGGGAACTCGTAGCCCGATGGATTATTGAAAAGACGAAGTTGAAGAAACCGATTAAACGCCTATGGATATCGTCAGTGACGGACAAGGCCATTGCCGATGGCTTTAAAAAACTGAGAGACGGTCAGGCGTATGTGCCGCTTTACCACAGTGCCATCGCCCGTGCGGCAGCGGATTGGTACGTCGGTATGAACGCCACGCGCGCTTTGACGTGTCGGTACAACGCTCAGCTTTCCTGTGGCCGTGTCCAAACGCCGACCCTCGCTATGATTGCGAACCGCGAATCTGAAATTCGTTCGTTTCAATCGAAAACGTATTATGGTCTGCAGCTCAACATGGCCGGCATTGTGTTTGAATGGCAACCTGAGAAGGGCCAAAAAAGAGACAAAGCTTCTATTGAAGCGTTGCGTAAAACCCTTGAGAAGGAGCATCCAGTCGTCGGAAAAGGCACCGTCAAAACCAAGAAACACCACGCGCCTGGACTTTACGATTTAACAGAGCTTCAGCGCGAGGCCAACAGCCGTTACAGCTTTTCAGCCAAACAGACGCTGAATATTATGCAGCGCCTTTACGAGCACCATAAGGTGCTCACTTACCCGAGGACGGATTCGCGCTTCCTCTCAAAGGATATTGTTCCGACCCTTAACGAGCGCTTGCGGGCCATTGGCGTCCAGCCTTACGCTAAAATAGCCGGCGGTATTCTACGAAATGGATTTAAGGCAAACAGCGCCTTTGTAGACGACAACAAGGTATCGGATCACCATGCGATTATCCCCACTGAGGCGACGTGCTTCGTACAGGATTTTGATCGGGAGGAACGCTTGATTTACGAAATGGTCGTCAAGCGCTTCCTGGCGGTTCTAATGCCACCGCATACGTTTGAGCAGACCACTTATGAAGCCAAGTTGGGCACGGCGACTTTTGTGGCGAAGTCAACGCGCACCCTATCACAAGGATGGCAGGTACTCGAAGGTGAATCGGCACCTGAAGTGGTTTCTGAACCGAGCTTTGATCCCGAGCGCTTTAAGCTCAATGTAACAGAACATACCACGACACCTCCGGCCTACCACACCGAGGGCACGCTTTTGGCGATGATGGAAAAGCCTTATAAAGGTGCTGAGTACGGTATCGGTACAGTGGCCACACGTGCAGATATCATTGAGAAGCTTCTCAACAATTTTCTTATTGAAAAGAAGGGAAACAGCCTTTATATGACGTCTAAGGGACGCCAGTTGCTCGAAATCGTACCAGACGATCTCAAATCGCCGAAACTGACAGCAGCTTGGGAGCAGAAACTCGAAAAGATTGCGAAGAACGCGCTCTCGAAAGAGGCTTTTATCGATGAAATGATGGGGTATACCAAGCATGTGTTGCGTCTGATTAAAAACTCAGAAGCCACATTCAAGCACGACAACATCACTAAGGAACCATGTCCGACATGTGGTAAAATGCTCCTTGAGGTCAACGGCAAAAAAGGGAAAATGCGCGTCTGTCAAGACCGTGAGTGCGGTTATAAAAAGCGCCTTGAAGTCCTTACAAATGCCCGATGTCCCAATTGCCATAAAAAGATGGTTATGAAAGGGGAAGGCAGCGACAAACGCTTTTTCTGCGCCTGTGGCTACAAAGAAAAACTCGAGGCCTTCAACAAGCGAAAGAAATCGTCAGCAGACAAGGGCTCCAAGCGCGATTTGGAAAAGTTCTTAAAAGAACAGAATGCGGCGATTGAAGTGGAATCGCCATTTGCGGCGCTTTCCAATTTGAATTTGAAAAAGAAGAAATAGTGGTTCTATACGCGCCGATTAACGGCGCGGTAAACAAAGACCTAACTTAAAAACGCGTGTTCTCATGATGACTTATCATGGGAACACGCGTTTTTTTAAATGTGAAAGAGGCGAATCAGACGCTCTTTGACATATTGAGGCAATTTGTAGTACACACCGGATAAGAAAGCTGAGAAAAACAGCAGTGAAACGGTGGTGATTAAAGACCATCTCAAAGTGATGGCGCCTCTGAGGTTTAGACTGATGATAATTTCTATAACCGGCAGGAGCAAACACAGCGCTAGGCAGACGTACACCGGGACAAAGATGATATGTCGCGTGTGTTTTGAACGCGCATAAAGCTTTGCCGTTACTGTAAAGAGCACCGTTGCTGTGACAGCGATGGGCAGGGCATAGGTCAACGACCAGGAAAGCTGTGTGTCCAGTGCGTCTAGTGCCAATGTAAATAGACAAGTGGTAATCCCGATGCCAATCAGTGTGCGCGTCAGTTTTTGAATGTAGCCAAGTAAGAAAAAGAGATAAAACAGCGAGGCGATAATGCTGAGTACCCCGTACTTTAAAAAAGTGATGACGCCAGTAGTGAGGGAGAAGAAAGTCTCCAACACGACGGCGATGGTGATGCCGGCAATGGCCATCATAAAATAGATGTAAAAGACTTTGTTCCGAAAGCCTTTGGCTTCATCGGTATAGGCATTTTCCGCTTCTGGAAAAGCGCGAGGTGTATCGGCGATTAAATCTTCGGGAACCGGGTAGGCGCAAAGGGGACAGCGCTCAACAGCCGCTTCCAGCTCGACGCCGCATTTTGAACAATAGGCCATAAAGGACCTCCTAATAATTGGTTTCTATTGCGACGTCGATGCCTTCGCCGCGTAGTTTTCTAAAGAAGCGCTTTTCAATCGACTTAGATACCGCTAAACTCCCAAAGCATATGGTGGTGTAGTCGCCGTGAGCGACAACGGTAACTTTAATGAGATTGCCTTCACTTGGCGGGGGAAGTACCGCCAGTTTCTCAATGTGCCGGCTGTATTTCTCATCGAGTTTGATGACGCCGAGATTGGATAGACTCGATGTGTAACTGCTTTCGCCGTAGTAACTGTAAATGAAGGGCATAATCAAGTCCTTTACGACGAGGGGAATCAGACGAACGTGCCAAAAACGCTCGTTTTGAACGTTTCGCGTGATGTAGCGCTTGAGGTATTTAGGCGTCAGGTATTGGCCAAAATAAGCGTCGATGTAGCGCAATAATTCTTGCCGCTCATAGGTCCCCAGACGCGGGTCGATATGAGGGGTAATGCTGACAAAAAAGTTTCGAACGGTCTCCGCTGGAAACAAGCCGCGAAGGTTGACTGGCATGTTAAGAATAATCGGTCTTGTACCGTCCCCTTCATCGTCCACAAACTCCAAAATGGTCTCAAAGTAAAGGCAGAGTAGCAATTTTGTGACTGTCGTGCCCAGCGCCTTGGCTCGGCTGAGAAGCGCCTGTGATGAAACCGTTCCAATGGTAATGTGGTACGTGCCCTTCTCGATGAGCTCAAAGGGGAAGTGGTACGCGTGTGGCAGTTTTTCGGGAACGGGTATCCCCTTTTGATAATGTGTTTGAAAAGCGTCTTCACTCATGGCGTTGAGTTGATTCAGCGCTATTGTCGGCAAGGGTTCCGACGGGTAAAAATAATAGTGCAACAGCGTTTTTAAAAACACCAGCGCGCCGGCCCCATCGCAGATGGCATGGGAGATTTCAAAGTGTATTTTATCTTCATGATAGAGCACTTTAAAGGGGTGCGCGTATTCTTTTTTATACTGAACGGCAGTGCAGGGGAAAAAACGTTCCGGCTCTGCTGTGGGAATGTCATCCATTTGCTCGAAATAGTACCAGAATATGCCCCGCTTAAGTCGAACGTTGAACATCGGCAAGTGTTTTAACGTCATAGCAATGGCTTTGTCGAGTTTCTTGACGTGAACGCGCCGATGGAGGTATACGGTGATTCTGAAGACTGTAGATACGCGGCTTGAAGCGATTGAGGGGTAGAGCTTGCCGGCGTTGTCTAGGCGGTACCAATTTTTACTGTCTGTTGTACGGCTTTTTTTCATAAGCACTCCTGTTGTCGGTAGTGGAAAACAAAAAAAAGAGCATACCCTGCGGTATCCTCTTAATAGGCACGTTACGCATGCTTTTTTTGAAGTTCGAGAAGATAGAGCGTGTTGAGTGTTTGAGCTTCAACGGGGTAATCGTTGTCGTAAAAGGCTTTTTGTAACGTTAAGAATGTTTCGATAAGCGGTAGCGACGCATCTTCCAAGACGATGATTTCAAAAAAGTCATGGGCGGTTTCAAGGTATTTGTACGACTGGTTTTTTTGGTAGAGTTCAATCAAATAGTCGATGGTGTCAATCGCGCGGTGATAAGCTGCAATATCGACACAGTATTTGAATACCCGTTTGAGAAGGGCATAAGCGTCTTCGTATTTGCCCAGCAGTCGCATGGCGTGGAAGAGCTCCTTAATTAACCCTTTTTCTTTCTCGATGCGGTCGATTTCCTCTTTTTCGAGAAGAGATACGCAGATGTTGTAGTAGTGTTCTGCTTTGTAGATGTCGCCTTGTTCCCCATAGAGGTAGAGGAAGTTGCCGACGTTCATAATTTTGTTGTCGATGTCTTTCATCGAAATAATGCGGTCGATTTCCACTAAGACTTTTTCAGCATCTCTAAAGCGCTGAATTTTAATATAGGCCAGTGCACAGAGTGTTTTAATATGAATGGTCTGCATGCCGTTGAGATTGAAGTATTTGAGCACGTCGTAAGTCGCGTCGACGACTTCGTGGTACTTTTCGAGGTTGAGCAGTGAGAGCGCTCTGTTGTAGAGGAAAGCGTATTTCTGGAACCCTGAAAAGTACTCTTGATTCTGTAGGGCAAAGTTGCAGTATTTGTGGCATTCTTCAAATTTCTCAAGCTTGATTTGACAGTAAGTCAAGTTGATAAGCAACTCGATGTAAGCTGATGATTCAAATGCCGGTGGCGACGCCAAGATGGCGCTAAATGCGATGAAGTACTCTTTTTCAAAACGCTTACTTTGATTGTATATCCCCGCTAAATAAGATGCCAAAGGCAACAGGTTGTAATGACTGTACTCTGTGAAGAAAGCCTCGGCTTCTTCCACGAGGGGTTCTAGTGCTTCGTAAGGGCTGTCTTCTTTCGCTTTTAATCGATCGAGATGCCCTTGCATTTTGCGTTTGACTTGGTCTTCCATGGTTTCTAGAAAGTATTCCGGTGTGTATTCCGGATCGAGGCCGATTTTGACGCACGCCTCATTGGCTTTTTCCGCTATGATTTGCGCCACTCTGTACGAGGGCTTGGATTTGTCGTTTTCAATCATGCTGATGAAGTTCCGACTGACCTCTTCGTTGACTATGTCCGACTGCTTGAGGTTTAAGCGCTTTCGAACCAGTTTTATTTTTTGTCCATACGTTAATATCATTTTCTTCTCCTGACACTTTATTAATAGTTCTATTGTATCACAAGTCCTAAGGTTTGTAAGTAGCATTTTATTACGAAATATGTCTGAAAATTAATATTTTTCTCAAATTCGTCGTTGTATGGGGAAAAGCGCTGTTTTTTTGAAGTGATGAATTTTCAAATATGGAGGAGGGGCATGTCATAAATACCGGGAGTAAAAAGGAACTTTTTTTGTAAATCTCAGTCTTATTATTAAAACCTAATACCAGATATTTGGTATCTAAGCGGAAACCACGCTTTTAAGTAGAGAAGCTGTCGTTGGCATAAGACATTTTGACATACGTGTAACGCGCATCTGAAAGGAAGTCGGTGAATGCAGTGAAGTTGACCACTGAGCAACGAGAATACATTGAAGCGATTTATGAGGGGATGCATGAAGCGCTTTACAGTTATGCTTACAGCGTCTTAAAAGATAGGTTCAGCGCCGAGGAAGCTGTTCAGGAGACGTTTCGAATCGCTTGTGTTCGCATAAACACTTTTGTTGGGGCCTCCAATCAAAGAGGGTGGTTGTTTAAAACATTGAGATACATGGTGCGGGGGACCATTCGAAAACAAGCCTACTTGAATACGCAGTTGACCTATGGCTACGATTTAAATGACGTTATCGACCGATGCTGTGAGGTGGATGTTTGCGTCGATCTCCTGTATCTAGATATTTCAAGAAGTACTGAGTACCGACTGTTGCATAAGGTGATTTTAGATCAGGCATCGATACTAGAAGTGGCAAGAGAAATGGGCATTTCAGAAGACGCCTGTAAAAAACGTGTGCAACGGGCAAAGGGGAAGCTGAGACGTTATTTTTGTAAAGGCATGTAAATGGAGGGGGTTGTAGCTCCATTTTTAGTGCCGGCGACGCAGGTCTGTTCAACAAATACAATATAGCGTATAATAAGGTTGTTGTTGGAAATAAATTTTATATATAAAGAGGTTGTATGAAAAGTAAATTTGCTAAAAATGTTGGCATAATGGGGGTTGTCGGCATTTTAATTAAGGTGATCGGCGCGCTTTACAGAATTCCTTTGTTTAATTTTATTTCTGAGGAAGCCGTTGGCTACTACAGCCTGGCGTACCCATGGTACACGTTTTTAATTACCATTTCGTCTGTTTCAGTAACAGCAGCACTAGCAAAGTTGGTTGCGGAAGCACAGGCCCGCAATGACGCAATGGCTCAAAGGGAAATTTACACGGTTTCGTTGTGGTTGATGCGCTTTTTCGGCATCGCGTCGTCGCTGGTTCTAATTGGCGGTGCCAAAGGGTTGGCACACCTCGTGAAGACACCGGAGACGGTTTATTCTTTTTATGTTTTAGGGGCGACGGTGTTGTTTGTCTGTCTAAATGCCGTCTACCGCGGCTTTTTTCAAGGGTATCAGAAATTGGAGTTGTTGGCATTTAATCAACTCACAGAACAGCTTGTAAGGGCTTTCTTAGGGCTGACGGCGGTGGTTGTTCTATCAAGATGGCACCTTGGTGATGCGTTCCTCGGCGGAGCGGCGACGTCAGGTGCGTTTTTTGGCGCCGTTGCATGTTGGCTGGCTTCTAAAGCGGTGTTTCGAAAAAAGATTGGAATTTCCAAAGTGGCTGTATCGGATTTCAAAGGAACGGCGCTTAAAATGTTGCGCATTATGTTGCCCATTGCAGCGGGGGCTGCTATTTTGCCGTTGCTCGGTATTCTAGACAGCATCATGGCGCCTCGGCTTCTATCGGCTATCGGCATGGGCGACAGGGCGCCTGTTTTGTACGCTTATGTGTCCGCATATTCTGCACCGATTGTCAACTTAACTCAAATTGTGTTTACAGCACTTGCACTGAGTTTGTTGCCACTGATTGCCGAGTCCTTTGTACAAAAAAGAAAAGAACTTTTTAATCAAGCGGGACTAGGCATCTTGCTTTCTCTTGTGCTTGGATTGCCTATGGGGCTCGGTATAGCGGTACTGGCAGAGCCGATATTGAGTCTGCTGTACTACTTTAAGTCCGATGTAGCGCCTCACGCGGCACCTGTACTGGCGACTCTGGGAATCGGGAGTGTTTTTTTGTCTGTTTATATGGCGACAACGAGTATTTTACAAGGCATTAATGCGTATAGGCAACCTGTGCGCCACATGCTTATTGGCGCAGTGATAAAAGTGTTGATGGGCTTCGTTTTGATTCAAATCCCGTCAATTAATATTCTCGGAGTGGCACTTTCAACTTCGGCAGCTTATGCCGTAGCGGCCACTTTAAATGTTCGACTGCTGTTACAACGTCTGCAGCTCCCTAAAGGGCTTTTAAAAAAGGTGGTGCTGACCCTTGGGATAAACGGTGTGCTGGTGCTTTTAGCCCGTGGCCTCTATGGGGCGACTGCCGGGGTATTAGAGGGGTTCACAGGAGTGGCTTTTAGCGTTTTGTGTGCAGTGGCCGGTTCAGCTTGTTTTTACGTCTGCGCAATTTTGGGCCTGAAAGTCGTAACAAAGGCGGATATTCAACAGCTTTAGCTTACCTGTCCGCCAACGAAATTAAATTGTAATCCTTTTGAAGTTGATTAAACGTCAGATAAGGGGTAAAATAGAAGTGGTAAATGTTAGAAAATTCTGAACGAGAGGTGATAAGATGTTAAAAGCAAAATGGTTGGCCATTTTAACAGCTTCTTCACTTATGGTGACAGGCGCGTCAAATATGGCGACAGCATTTGAAGACCTGAGCGACCATTGGGCTGAAGGAGAAATTATGACACTTTATGAAAAAGGGTATGTGAAAGGCGTTAATAAGACGCAAATGAATCCTTCCGGGACGCTGTCGCGCATGGAATCCGTTGTGCTGGTTCACAGACTGGTGGCGGACAGTTTGGCAGTAGATGATGAAAAGTGGTATGAAGCCGCGGTGAGAGATGCCAAGAAGAAGCTTTGGATTCCAATGTGGTCGGAAGCGGAACTGAATCAAATCATGACGCGACTTGAGATGATTCAAATGATTTACAGCGCAGAGATGCCTGCACCGGCCGCCTATGCCGATGTGTCTATTGAACAGTATACCGATTTGGACACAGTTGATTCGACGTATCACGATGCCATTAAGTGGGCCACGGCGACGGGTATACTCAAAGGCCAAAACGGCAATCGCATTATGCCGGATGAAGCGCTGACACGAGCAGAAGGCATGGTGATGGTCAATCGTTTGTTGACGTATCGCGAAACTGAAAATCCGGAAGAGGTGGTGATGAATCCTGTGGATAAAATGGTAGGCTATAGCGTTAAACCCCTTGAAAACAACCAAAGTGAACTGATTATCAGCTGGGGAGAAAAGCCGACAGGGGGGTATGTGATTAAAATTGATAAGGTGCTGTTTAACGAGGCCGATATTGTGGTATATTATACCACGTCAGCACCTAATCCAGATGACCTAGTGACTCAAGCCATCACTTACCCGAAAGATTCGGTAATTGTGTCCACAGAAAAAATTAAAGATCGGAAGGTAAAATTAATTTACAAGGAGTAGTTTATGAGACGCTTTAGAAAGCGCTTGATGCTCTTGACTTTAATCTACTTAGGTGCGTTCTTTACCATGGGCGCACCTTCTTTTTCGAATGTTTTGTTTGATGAACTGTTTGAAAATCACGGAACGATTATGCTTATCATCGATGTTAAAGACGGCGATATCGTAGCGGCAAACGAAGCGGCAGCTGAGTTTTACGGTTTTTCTATCGACGCTCTCAAAACGATGAACATCGATGATCTCAACACACTGACAGAACGCGAAGTCGCTGAAGAAATGGCTCTTGCAGTTAAAGAAGAACGCAATTATTTTAACTTTATACATAGAATTCAAGACGGCAGTGAACGGCATGTGGAGGTCTATTCCTACCCTTACCGAAATGAAGACGGCAAAACCTATCTCTACTCAGTGATTCACGACATTACAGATGAAAAAATCGCAGGAAAAAGAGCGAGGGGCACCCTGATTGTATTGTTTATTGTACTGATGTTGGCTCTAATGGTTAGCGCCATCTACATGTACTTTATTCGCGCTTCCAAAAACAAACTTAAAATCAAGAGTATCGAACTCGAAAACCTCTTTAACAACATCGAGGAGGGGTTTATTTCGGTGGACTCACAGGGGATTATTCAAAATGCCAATCCCACTGCCCTTAAGCTGCTGAAATACCAGTTGTCTGATTTCGTCGGAAAGCCCATTGTAGCGTGCTACAGGCGTTTTGACGAGACCCTTGAAAAGACGTGTCAATTCAACCCCAAAGTCTTGCATAAAAATGCCTCCAAAGTGATTTTAACCGCTGATGACGAGCCGATTTACATTGAAGAAACCGTCGCCCCTATTTACGATATCAAGGGGGGCGAAAGCGGCCTGGTCATCGCCTTTAGAGACTTTACGGAGAAGTTGGCGCGTCAGAAGGAAATCGAGTTTTTAAGTTATCACGACCAGTTGACGGGGCTTTACAACCGGCGGTTTTTTGAAGAAGAAATCTCTCGCCTCGACGTCGAGCGCAATTACCCTTTAGCGGTTATTATGTTTGACGTCAACGGCTTAAAACTAATCAACGACGCGTTTGGCCACGCCCATGGAGACGCTCTGCTGCAGATGATGGGTGAACAGTTGAAACAGGTTTTTAGGGGCGATGACATCGTTGCCAGAATCGGAGGCGACGAGTTTGTCGCCCTTTTGCCCCAAACGAAAGAGGATGAAGTCAAAAGCATTATTACGCGTTTCTCAACCAGTTTGAAGACGCTTTCTATTAATTGCGTTCCCGTTTCAGTTGCCGTTGGTTACGCTATGAAACGCGATGCGTTCACACGACGTTCGGAAGTTTTAAGCATCGCAGAAGACCGGATGTATGAAAACAAGTTGCACTTGAGTAAGCCGTTTAAAACACAAGTCATTGAGAACATCAAAAAAGGCCTGCTGTCGCGAAAGTCCATCAAGAAGGCATACTACGATCGCGTGGCGACATTGGCCAAAAAAATCGGAACGGTTTACAACCTTTCGGAAACTCAGCTCAACCAGTTGGAAGTGGCGGGACGCGTGCACGACATCGGAAAAATCGCCATTGATGAGGCCATTTTATTGAAGGCGGCACCGTTGACACTTGAAGAGAAAAAAGTCGTTGAAAAACACCCTGAAATCGGCTATCACATCTTAAAGTCTGTTGAAGAGTACGCCGATATAGCCGAGTGGATTTTATCGCATCACGAGCACTGGGATGGGACGGGGTATCCTCGGCGCATTAAAGCAGAAAGTATCAATTTGTGTGCGCGTATTTTGTCTGTGGCAGATGCTTTTGTGGGACTTACGGCCGAATGTGACAGTTGTTCTGACGACGAGGCCTTTAAAAAGCTAAAAGCCCTTGCCGGGACACAGTTTGATCCCAAAGTTGTCGAGGCACTCGAAGAGATTTTGTACGGGGCAGCACACCGTTTGCGCAATAAAATTCCTTTTGAATCCTTTAAAAGAACCATGACCTTTTAACGGCGCAATATGTTACAATACTGGTGTATAATCTATTGTAAAGAAGCCTAGGAGGTCGCTGTGCTGGGATTGCCCAACTATATGGTTTACTTGTTCTTCGGTTCATTTTTCGTAGGATTCATGATATTGCTTGCCGTATTGCGTTTTTCTAAAAAGAGTATTTTTTTCTTTGACGACACCGATGAAGATGAGGATTTTTTCGCAGGCGTTGAATCGGAAGAGGATAGTAAATGAAAATAATTATCAACTGGTGTTGACAGTGTCAAAAGCATATGATATGATTATCTTGAATTAAAGATAAAAAGAATGAGGAGGTTGACCCAATGGATTACAAATCAATTATTGAAAAGAGAAGAAGTATTTACGCTTTAGGACAGACGTTACCGATTTCTGAAAATGAAGTTGAAGCACTTGTAGAACACGCTGTAAAGCACGTACCATCGGCTTTTAATTCTCAATCGGCGCGCGTCTTGCTCTTGTTAAATGAGCAACACCACAAATTCTGGTCACTTACATTAGAAGCTCTTAGAAAAATTGTTCCGGAAGATCAGTTTTCCAAAACGGAAGAAAAGATTATGAGTTTTGATGCAGGCGCGGGAACCGTGCTTTACTTTGAAGAACAATCCATTGTAAAAAATCTACAGGAGCGTTTTCCGCTTTACGCGCACAACTTCCCGGTATGGTCGGAACAATCGTCGGGGATGTTGCAATACGTCGTATGGACGCGTTTAGCTGAAGTGGGCATCGGCGCTTCTTTACAGCATTACAACGAAGTGGTAGAAGAAGCGGTACGCCAGACATTTGTAGTTCCCGAAAGCTGGAAGCTCATTGCTCAAATGCCGTTTGGCAGCATAGAAGCAGATGCCGATGAGAAGCAGTTTGAGCCGTTAGATAAACGTTTTAAAGTATTGAAGTAATTTTCTCTATGGGACGACAAGATAAAAACCCCCTTGTACAGTGGACTAGAACCGCTGTACAAGGGGGTTTTAGAGTTTTTTAAAACAGAATATGTGCCACCAAAGCGAACAGCGGCAAACTGATGAGGGTTCTTTCAATAAAGATAATTAACAAGTCCTTGAAGTTCACCGGAATCTTGGAAGCGATTAATAGAGCGCCGACTTCAGACATGTAGATGAGCTGTGTTACAGAGACCCCTGCGATAACGAACTTGGTCAAATCGCTGTTCAAGGATGTTGCAAGAACCGACGGCAGGAACATATCGGCAAAACCGATGACAAATGTCGGTGCTGCGGCAGCAGCTTCCGGTATTTGCAGGAGGTCGAGCAATGGTTTAATCGGCATACCGAGGTAGGTAAAGACCGGCGTGTATTCGGCGACGACGAGCCCCAGTGTGCCCAGTGCCATAACGATAGGCAACACGTTGAGCCACATGTCTTTGACATTGGAAAGGCCGTCTTTCACCATCTGCCCGCTTTTAAAGTACGTGTACCCTCTGTTGCTAGCGAGTTCAAAGGCTTCTTTGTGAGAGAGATGTTCTTTTTCACCTTCTGTGTCGACCCCTTTCACATCGCCGTTGAAGTAGATGTCTTTTTTGTTTTTAAGTGGCGCAATACGCGGCATAATAATTGCAGCGACAACGCCGACCAGGATAATGGTTAAATAGTACGGCGCAAAGTAGCGCTCGAGACCCACTTGAGAGAGGACGACGAGGCTGAAGGTGATGGAGACAGCAGAGAAGGTCGTTCCAATGACGGCGGCTTCTCTCAAGGTGTAGTGGTTTTCTTCGTACTGTTTGCTGGTGAGCAACACGCCGATGGTTCCATCGCCGAGCCACGATGTCATACAGTCGATGGCGCTTCGTCCCGGCAAGGTGAAAATCGGGCGCATAAATCGAGAGAACATGGCGCCGATGTATTCCAATAGACCGAATTCAACAAGCAATGGTAAGAAGAAGCCGGCAAATAAGAAGACGACAAATAAGACGCTGAGCAAATCGTTAAACAAAAGGCCACCGGTGTTTTCAGAAATGAGAAACTCGGGACCGATATTAAAGTAGGTCAGGTAGATGAACACAATCCCGATGCCTTTGACAATCGTCCAAAGAAAGTCTTTTTTATAAGACGCCTTGGCGAGGTGATAGACAAAAGAGAACGTGGCAATGGCCAGTATAATTTCCGACATCCACTCGGATAAGAAGTTCTTGAGTACCCCTGCTAAAAAGGCGACGACAATGGTCATTTCTCCATTGAGTTTAAACGGTACCATGAATAATAATACACCGAGCAGCGATGGCAATATAAAATAAAGCCACTTGTTTTGTTTTGTTGACATGTGATTACCCCTTTCGTTTAGTATAAATATACATTTTTATTTATTATAATGCATTTAACCTTTTCGTCAACCCCTACGGCAAAAGTTCGAAATTTCTGATAAGTGGCGCGGTTTATAGAAGTGCGCTATCAGTAGTGTATCCGCAGTGCGTGGGTTTTTCTTTGTTTGTAAAAGAAGTGTATAGCAGGCGGCTGAAAGCTGTGGTAAGATGGACGTGAATAAGTCCCTTGTGACGTTAAATGGAGAGTCTGAAGTGGAAAAAGGGTATCGTTTGGGCGGCGACCGCGTTGTGCCGCTGGTATTCAAACTGGCTGTGCCCGCTATGTTGGCACAATTTGTTTCAGTTCTTTACAGTATTGTAGACCGGATTTTCATCGCGGGAATTCCGGTAATCGGCGACACGGCATTGGCAGGCATCGGCATCTGTGGGCCCATTGTGACGCTGCTGTCGTCTTTCGGCACCTTAATTGGCATCGGTGGATCCATCCTAATGGCCATGTCTTTGGGAGAAGGGCGAGAGGAAAAAGCACGTGACGTTCTGGCCACGGGTTTTATTGCCCTCAGTGTCCTCGCCGTGGTACTGACAGTGATTTTTTATCTGATTAAAGGGCCGTTGCTGATGCTGTTCGGTGCAACTGAAGAGACTTTTGTACATGCCGATGCGTACATGCGTATTTACGTAGGCGGTACTTTTTTTGCGCTGATGAGTATTGGGCTCGGCAGTTTTGCCATTTGTCAGGGGCACCCGCGCAAAGCGATGGCCACAGTGTTTATCGGCGCTTTTTTAAACATGGCCTTGGATTATGTATTCATCGTCAAGTTGAAGTGGGGCGTCCAAGGCGCAGCGGTTGCCACTGTAATTGCGCAACTGTCGGCTTGTCTCTACATCGTCGCCTTCCTTATGTCTAAACGCGCCCCTTATAGAATAGAAGCGCGACGTCCTAAGGGAGACCTGTTGAAATCGATGGTTGCCCTAGGGGGCACGCCGTTTATAATACTGCTGACAGACAGTTTAATCATTATCGCCATGAATGCCGCGCTGAAGCACTACGGCGGTGTAGAGGCGAAGACGTACATCGCCGCAGTCACTATTATGCAAAGCTTCCTGCTGCTGATAACCGGCCCTATGATAGGTATCACCGGCGGTACGCAGGCGCTCATCAGCTACAACTATGGGGCGAGACAAGCGAAGCGTATACGACAGGTCGAATGGACAGTGGCGGGCATCTGCCTCGCTTTTACCACGACGATGTTCATCGTTTCAAGAGTATGGGCGAGAGATTTTGCCGCGATTTTTACTTTAGACCCTGTGATTTTGCCGTTGGCGACACGAGGGATTCGCGTTTTTACGCTGGGGATTATCCCCCTTGCTCTGCAGTACACGTTTGTGGACGGTTTGACAGCACTGGGATGTACCGGTACAGCGCTGTTTTTGTCGTTGACGCGCAAAGGGCTGTTTCTCGCAGGTGTCATCCTGTACCCGCGCCTATGGGGCATAGATGCACTTTTTTATGCTGAGCCCGTTTGCGACATTCTCGCGGCAACTTTGACGGTTATGGTCTTCTCGAGGGCTTTTAAAGGGCGTATGACCCGCCTAGAGACTTCGGGTTAAGTGATAAAGGCGTTGAGCCAGAACAGATGGATGGCAATGAGACATAGGCAAGCGGTGACGAGGTAGATAAACGCGTTGACTTGTTTGTTATTAAGGCCCTTGTCGATTAGTCGGTAGTGGAGTTGAAGCCGGTCAGCTTTTGCAAGGGGCTTGCCCTCTCGATAACGCCGCATCACGACGTAGAGGTTGTCGAAAATCGGGACGCCAAACACGAGAACCGGAATAAACAGTGAGAGAACAGTGGCTTGCTTATAGACGCCCATTAGCGAAATAACGGCGAGGACAAAGCCGATAAACGTTGAGCCTGAATCGCCCATAAAGAGTTTGGCCGGCGGTTTGTTGTACCTCAGGTAGCCGAGTAGTATGCCCACCAGCAATACCGACATCAGTGCGGGAACGGCGTCTTGCATCAACAAGGCCACAATCAACAGCGTCGTACTGGCGATACAGGAGACGCCGCCGGCGAGGCCGTCGAGGCCGTCGGTGAAATTGATGACGGTGGTGATACCGAAGACCCAAAGGATGGTGAGGAAATACTGTAATAGCGCGGGCAGTACGACAATCTGTCCGGAAAAGGGATGGGTAAATCCCGTGAATGCGACGCCTGAAAAAAAGAGAATGGATGCGGCGCATACTTGAACGATGAGTTTAGGCAATGCGGAGAGCTCGCGGCCCTTTGACTTTTGAACGTCGTCGTAGAGGCCGATTGCAAAGATGAGAACAGCAGATGAAAAAAAGCCGAGTATCTGGCGATCAAACGTGCGCGTCACAGCAAAAAAACAGGTAAAAAAAACGAGGAACATGACGACGCCGCCGATTTGCGGCATGGGACGGCAGTGGGTTTTTCGCCGCGTCGGACAGTCCACAAAGCCGATTTTGAGGGCGAATCTGTTGAAGGGTGGAATGAGCAGAACCGTTAAAATATAGGCCATTAAACCAATCCAGTACGTCATGAGAAACTCCTTTCAGAAAATTCTAACAAAAGTGTATCAAAGTGCATGGAAGCGTTCAATGGCGGTGTCTCTTTTGTAACATAATCTTAACCGACTTGATTAGTTACCCGAAATGATTTAAAATCTAATCAGTAAGATTAAAACATAATTAACGGAGGCGAGCATGAAAGACAGACAAAATGAACTGAAGAAATATGCGGCACTGGCCGTTGAAGTGGGCATCAACTTAAAAAAAGGCGAAGGCCTTATCGTCGGTACCAACATACACGGTTTACCGTTGGCTAGGGAAATAGTTAAAAGAGCTTATGCCCTAGGCGCCAAGCACGTGGAAGTGATGTTCAGCGACGATGACATCACCCTTGCACGCTACGAAAATGCACACGACGAAGTGTTTGAGAATTATCCAAAATGGAAAGTGGAGATGCTCGAAAGCATGTACAAAGACAATTACCACCACCTGTTTATTTCGGCGCAGAATCCGGAACTCTTAAAATCGATTTCAGGCGATGTGGTGGCAAAAGACCAAAAAACGGCTTCTGAGGCGCTTTCACCGGCGATGAAGTACCGAATGACAGGACATACCAAGTGGGCGATTGTGGCGGTCCCTTCACCGGCATGGGCGAAGAGCGTATACCCTGAGCTCTCTGAAGAAGCCGCTGTTGACGCGCTTTGGGAAAAAGTCCTGGACGCGACGCGTGTCAGCGCTGAAGACCCCGTTAAGGCGTGGCAACAGCACGACGACGCACTTAAAAAGTATAAAAAATTCCTCAACGATAAGCAGTTTGAAAAGCTCACACTCAAAGCAGAAGGCACGGACCTCGAAGTGTACCTTGCCGACGCACATCACTGGATGGGCGGCTCAAAAGACAGCTTAAAAGGCGATCCGTTTGTGGCGAACATCCCAACAGAGGAAGTGTTTACAACGCCGCATAAACTCAAAGTCAACGGCACCCTTAAAGCCACTAAGCCATTAAGCCTCAACGGCAAGCTCGTGGACGGTTTCGGCTTCACGTTTAAAGACGGCAAAGTGGTAGATTACTACGCTGAAAAAGGCAAAGACGTCCTCGACAAACTGCTCGCCAACGACGAAGGGGCATCGTACCTCGGAGAAGTGGCACTGGTCGGTCACGATTCGCCGATTTCAAACACCGGCATCCTTTTTAACAACACCCTGTTCGATGAAAATGCTTCCGTTCACTTTGCTCTGGGCAGAGCTTACGCATACGCTATGCAAGACGGTTCAAACCTCTCTCAAGAAGAACTCCTTCAAAGAGGGGCAAATTTCTCACTGATTCACGTCGACTTTATGGTCGGTGGACCGGAAATGGAAATCGTCGCTCATGAAAAAGATGGCGGCACTGTAAAACTCTTTGAAAAAGGCAACTGGACCTTTTAAATAATCTGCAGGCAAACACCGCACTCACTTGTTGAGGCGGTGTTTTTTTTAATGAAGGAAAGGCGGAAAAGATTACGCGATGTGGGACAGAACCTTTGGGAGTGCCGTCTTTATCAGTTGTTTCGATGCGCGGAAATGTGTGAGTTGAACCGAGCTATTATTAGAGAACATTTTAACAAAGAACGTTCGTATAGCAGAGGGCGTTCAGACTTGAATTAAGTTGCGTTTAAAGGCGATTGCCATTGACAAGAGGGCTGTTTTGTATAGGGTAAATGCGTGCGCACTCTTGAAGCAGAGTGTTTTCGCCGTCTGTCGAGTTATCTCATTTTTCGTAAAAACGCCGTCAATTTATACCCATGAAACGCAGAAAAATAAAAGAATTATGAAGTTTCTTTAAATATAAAAAAAAATAATGAAAACAACTAGATGCTTCGTTAAATAAATGATAAACTCATTGGGGGATTACTATCCCAATCATAAGAAGAGGTGAAGTTCATGTGTTGTAATTGTAACGCGCAGCAGGAACAAGGGGTCATCACAGCCCCTGTAGATCTTGGTTTGGTCGCTCCTGTTGCAGAAAAGTACAAGGGGACGAACGGCAGCCTGATCACAATTTTACAAGAGACGCAAGACATCTACGGCTATTTGCCGAGAGAAGTCTTGGAAGAACTCTCAAAATTAACAGGCATCAAAGCTTCTAAAATCTATGGTGTCGCCACCTTTTACACGCAGTTCAGACTCAAGCCCATCGGCAAGTATCTGATTATGTTGTGTCAAGGAACAGCGTGCTATGTCAACGGGTCGGCGGCCATTGAGAGAGCTGTTTGCGAAACACTGGGAATTCAAGAAGGTGAAACGACAGACGATTTGCTGTTCACATTTAACAATGTTGCGTGTCTAGGGTGCTGTTCATTGGCGCCAGTCATGATGGTGAATGACGAGACCTACGCCAACTTAACCCCTGAAAAGACCAGAGAAATTTTAAAAGGCATTCAACAATCAGAAAGCGAGGTGCTCTAATGAAAGTAGTCGTTGGCGCATCGAGCTGCGGCTTTGCAGCAGGCGCAGGCAAGTTGATCGATCACTTGAAGGCGCATCGCGCAGATTTAGAGGTGGGCATCACAGGCTGTATCGGCATGTGTTACCTCGAACCTATTGTAGACGTGTACGTGGACGATATTCTATATCGACATGTCAATGTAGGTGTAGACGCTCTGGAGACCATCTTGGCGTCGCCCGAAGACAACCCGTACCACATCAGTGCAGAAGACGCCGGTATTTTTGAGGCACAGGCACACCGTGTGGTCACGGCATACTATGGGAAGATTGATCCCGAATCCATCGACGCTTATACGGCAGTCGGCGGCTACGACGCCATAAAAAAAGCCGTTCAGACGATGACGCCACAGACTGTTATCGACGCGATGAAAGTATCCGGCCTGAGAGGGCGCGGCGGCGCGGGCTTCCCGACGTGGTTCAAATGGCAAGCGGCCTACCAGTCGAAAGGTGCGACGAAATACATCGTCTGCAATGCCGATGAAGGCGATCCAGGTGCGTTTATGGACCGATCGGTACTGGAAGGCGACCCGCATCGACTCATCGAAGGGATGATGATCGGCGGTTATGCCATCGGCGCAAAGACCGGAGTTGTCTATGTCAGAGCTGAGTACCCACTGGCCATAGTCCGGTTGCAAAAGGCTATAGACGACGCCAAAGCACGAGGCTATTTGGGGCAAAACTGTTTCGGCATAGAGGGCTACGATTTCGAGCTCAAAATCAAGGCCGGTGCAGGGGCGTTTGTCTGCGGTGAAGAGACGGCATTAATTGCGTCGCTAGAAGGCGAGCGCGGCATGCCGAGGTTGAAGCCGCCGTTTCCGGCACAAAAGGGCTTCTGGGACATGCCGACGAACATCAACAACGTCGAGACCTTTGCCAACGTCCCGTTTATCATTTTAAACGGCCCTGAGGCATTTGCGGCACTCGGCAGTGAAAAATCCAAAGGGACGAAAGTCTTTGCTCTAACGGGAAAAATTAAAAAAGGCGGTTTGGTGGAGATTCCAATGGGTCTGCCATTAAAAGACGTCATCTATGGTATTGGCGGCGGTATCGCCAATGGCGGCACCTTTAAAGCGGTGCAGATGGGGGGACCGTCAGGCGGGTGTATTCCAAAAGAAATGCTCGATACGCCTATCGATTACGAAGCGATTAATGCAACGGGGGCAATAGTCGGTTCGGGCGGTATGGTCGTTATGGATGAAAGCAATTGCATGGTGTCGATGGCGCGTTTCTTTTTAGAATTTACTTGTAAAGAATCCTGTGGCAAATGCACGTATTGTCGTATTGGTACGCGGCGCATGCTCGAAATACTCACGCGTATCATCGAAGGCGATGGGGTACCGGAAGACATCGATCTTCTCTTTGAACTGAGTCATAAAATCAAAGAAGGGTCGCTCTGCGGTCTCGGCCAAACGGCGCCGAATCCGGTTCTCACAACACTGAAGTACTTTAGAAACGAGTACGAAGATCACATTTACCATAAAAAGTGTACAGCGAAGCAATGTACCGCATTGATTCGCTACGAAGTCGACGCGGAAAAATGCGTCGGTTGTACGCTGTGTGCAAGAGCTTGTCCTGTGTCTGCAATAGACGGCCAAGTCAAGCAAGCGCATCTCATCAATCAAGAGACGTGCATCAAGTGCGGTCAATGTGTAGAAAAGTGTAAATTCAACGCAATTGCAGTGCATTAGGAGGCTTAATCAATGTCACAAATCAGATTAAATATAGACGGCTTCGAAATGGTCTCATATAGCGGGAAGACGATTTTAGAAGCGGCTAGAGAAAACGGCATTCACATCCCTACCTTATGTCAGAGCGATCTCGTTAAAAATTACGGTTCTTGCGGCATCTGTGTCGTAGAGGTGGAGGGGACGCCGAAGTTACTGCGCGCATGCTCAACCGAAGTGGCAGACGGTATGATTGTCAAGACCGACACCGACCGCATCCGTGCGTCGAGAAAGACGACACTGGAACTGATGCTCTCTGACCACACAGGCGATTGTAAGGCGCCGTGTGTCCTCGGATGTCCAGGGCAGGTAGACGTACAGGGCTATGTGGGCCTAATTGCAAACGGCGCATACGACGAAGCGCTGAAACTCATTAAAAAAGAACTGCCGTTGCCGGCCTCTATCGGTAGAGTGTGTCCGCATCCGTGCCAGACAGCTTGCCGACGTGGGTTGTTGGAAGATGCTGTGCACATCGCTTGGCTCAAGCGGTATGTGGCAGATCTCGACCTCGAAAAAGACGCGCCGTACCAACCGGCACTGGAAGCGCCGACGGGTAAGCACGTGGCCATCGTCGGCGGCGGGCCAAGTGGTTTAACGGCGGCGTATTACCTCAGACAAAAGGGGCATGACGTCACCATTTACGAGGCGATGCCCGAGTTTGGCGGCATGCTCAAATACGGGATTCCGCTCTACAGACTCCCAAAAGAAGTGTTGCTCAGCGAAGTGAAGCTCATTGAGCGCATGGGCGTTACTTTAAAACCGAATATCAAAATCGGCGTCGACGTGACACTGGATTACTTACGAGGCAATTTTGACGCGGTATACGTGGCCGTTGGCGCTTGGCAGAGTACGATGATGAAGTGTCCTGGACTGGACCTCAACGGCGTACACGGCGGCATCGATTTCTTAAACAAGTTCGCCATCAACAAGCCGATTAAACTCGGTAAGCGCATCGCCGTAATCGGCGGTGGCAACACGGCGATGGACGCCGCGAGAACCTCGGTGAGACTGGGGGCGAGCGATGTCTACGCCATTTACAGAAGAACGAAAAAAGACATGCCGGCTGTGGATGTGGAAATTGAAGAAGCAGAAGAAGAAGGCGTACAGTTTAAGTTCCTTCAAAACCCGATAGAAATTATCGGCGATGACCACGGCAACGTCAAGGCCATTAAACTTCAGAAGATGATGCAGACAGAACCCGATGCCAGCGGGCGTCGCAAAGTCATTCCGGTAGAAGGGGCTATTGAAACGCTGGAAGTCGATGCGGTTATTATGTCCATTGGCCAAAAGCTGTTGCCCATTGGTGTGGAGAGCCTCGCTCAAAACGATTGGGGCTTTATTTCAGCCGATGAAGGCACTTTCATGACCAGTGTAGAAGGGGTCTTTGCGGGTGGTGACTGTACCAACGACGGCGCGTCGATTGCCATTGAGGCCATTGCCGACGGCAAGCGCGCCGCACGTGTGATGGACACGTACCTCAAAGGTGAAATGAAGCCGTACAAGCCGATTTACACGGTGAAAAAAGAAAATGTCACAGCACTGGATTTCCAGAACGTGCACACACAGCGTCCGGCGCCAATGGGACACGAAGCACCGGAAGCGCGCAAACACCATTTTGAAGAAGTGGTACACGGCTATGAGGTACAAGATGCGGCTCTAGAGGCGTCGCGCTGTCTCGAGTGCGGTTGTCACGACGTGTTTGAATGCGACCTCTACAGCTATGCCAACGCCTACGATGTCAAGCCCGAGCGCTTTACCGGCGAAAAACACGCCCTGCCGCTTGTGGACGACCATCCGTACATTTTGAGAGATCCCAACAAGTGTATTTTGTGTGGCATGTGCGTCCGCGTCTGCGATGAAGTGATGGACAACGGCGCCCTAAGCCTTGTCAACAGGGGCTTTGAGACCGTTGTGCAACCGGCGCTTTTAAAGCCGTTTAACGAGTCGGGGTGCATCTCGTGCGGTCAGTGTGTCAGTCTTTGTCCAACAGGAGCTCTTCAAGAGAAGAAGGCCATTCAGAAGCCGGTGCCGTTAGATGCACACAAGACGCAGACCGTTTGTCAAGGATGCGGCGTCGGTTGTCCGGTGGAAATGGAGCATCAAGGTGAACTGATGCTCAGAGCGCTGCCGGTAGCCACCAATGCTTTGGAAGCACCGGTGCTCTGTAAAAAGGGACGTTTTGAGTTCGGTGGTTTTGATAAACGCCGACGCATTGAAAAACCGATGATTCGCAAAAATGGCGTGCTCACTGAAGTCACTTATGAAGAGGCATTCGCCTATACGGCGCGCAAGGCACAGAGCCTCCAGCTGGTCAACGGTTTTGACGCTATGGCGGTAAGCATCTCCGACAAGTGGACCAATGAAGCAGCTGCTCAAGCGACGCGCTTTGCAAAAGAAATTCTCAAGTTAGAAGATGCGTACATGCTCCACCAGAAACAGAGTGGGCTTAAAGCGGTGTTAGGCACAGATGCTTCGACAACGACCTTTAAAGAACTGCTGTCGACTGCGTGCATTGTAACTGTAGGCGTCGGGTTTAAAGAGCGCCACGGCGTCGCAGGCATCCGCATTAAAAAAGCGGTGGACAGCGGAGCAGAGCTGTTGAACATCACAGAGCACAAAGGCAAACTCGATGACTGGGCGACTACCAGCGTCGTAACTTCCGACTTGGAAATGACGGCGAAGGCCATGGCAAAAGCTGCGCTCGAGTGCGGCAAGAATCGAGAGGCCGCACAGGCATACGCTTCTGAACTGGAAGGTGTCGTCGTGCCGGCGTCGATTGAGGCCGTAATGAACAGCTATATGGGACATAAAAAAGCCGTCATCGTCTTCGACTACGATGCGCTTTCAACCGAAGCGCAACGGTATCTCGCCATTGCGGCGTTGGCATCGGGACACAACGGTGCGCCGAGATGTGGGGTTATTCAGCTGAAGATGGGAGCCAATACGCAGGGGCTTGTGGACATTGGCGTCAACGCCGATACGCCGAAGTTGCTCCAAGCGATTGAAAGCGGATTGGTAAAAGGACTCGTCGCCTTTGGCGGCACTGAAACCGTCAATCCTTCGGCGCTTGAGAACCTTGGCTTCTTAGCGGTAATGACCGATTACGCGTCGGCGCTGTCAGAGCGTGCAGATGTCATCATCCCGTCGCGTACACTCTACGAGAGCGAGGGGACTGTAACGTCTACCGACCGACATGTACAAACTGTTCGTAAAGTTGTGGAGGGCCCTGTGCGCTTCACCAACATCGAAGCGGTCACCCAGCTGATGAACATCTTTACCACCAATTCAGAAGTCGAAAAAGCAGGCGATATGCGGGAATGGCTTTACAAGAACATTCCGGCTTACAGTGCGATGAAACACACAGAGACCGTGGATTTTTACTGGTCGCTGTAACGGCATCAATATAAGAAAAACCGTCTCGGGGGCACGATACAGTGCACCGGGACGGTTTTTTTAATAGGCGGTTACGATGGCACGTTGTCCGTTGCCGCATTTTTGTTGAGTTTCCAAATGGCGTGCATTAGGAAGGCAAAAGTCAGCACCGATGCAGTAAAGTCCGCAATAGGCCCTGAAAGCCAAACGCCATCTAATCCCAATCCGAAGAGGTTGGGGAGGATGAGCAACATCGGTATCAAGACGATGACCTGTCTTAGTAAGCTGAGGAACATAGCTTTTGGCGCTTGTCCCGTGGCTTGAAAGAAGTTGGCACTGATAATCTGAAAACCGATAATTGGCATCATGCACAAGTAGATGCGCATGCCGCGTTTGGTGACTTCAACCAGTGTCGGGTCGTTGTTAAACAGCCCGATCATAAAGGTCGTGAAGAACTGTGTCAGAATAAAGGCCACGATGCAGACGGCTGTAGCGGCGCCAATGGCGAGCAACAACGCCTTTTTGACCCGTGCGTAGTTCTTTGCGCCGTAGTTGTAACCGATAATCGGCTGAGAGCCTTGGTTGAGTCCGAAAATCGGCATCAAGAAAAAGATGGCTACCGCGTTGATAACTGTCATAGCGGAAATAGCGATGTCGCCACCGTGCGTTTTTAGCGCATTGTTGGAAACGATGGTCACGATGCTGGCCGCCACTTGCATGGAAAACGGCGAAATGCCGATGGTGATAATGCTGAGGACGATATCGGCATCGAGTTTTAAATTGTGTACGTGAAACTTGAGTTTGCTGTTGCCGCTTGTAAAATAGTGCAGAACCCAAACGGCTGAAACCCCTTGGGAAATAACGGTGGCGATAGCCGCCCCTTGAATACCGAGGTCAAAGACGAAGATGAACAACGGGTCGAGGATGATGTTGGTGATAGCGCCGATGAGCATGGTGTACATAGCGATTTGAGGGCTGCCTTCAGCGCGGATGATGTTGTTGAGACCAAAGCCGAGGCCTTGTAAAATAGCGCCCATGAGAATTACGGTGATATAACTTTCTGCGTAGTGGATGGTGGCGTCGCTGGCGCCGAAAAAATAAAGAAGTGGCGTCTTATAAGTGAGGCCGACAACGGTGACCACTGCCATAATCAGAACGAGTAGGGTGACGGCGTTGCCCAAAATCTTTTCGGCGAGGTCTTCGCGCTTTTCTCCAAGGCGAATGCTGATGCGCGCGGCACCTCCAATGCCGATGAGCATGCCGAAGCCCATGAGCAGGGTCATAAAGGGCAGTGAAAGGCCGATGCCCGTCATTGCCAAAGGGGTGAGGCGGCCGATGTAAATTCGGTCGACGATGTTGTAGAGGGCGTTGACCAGCATGCCGACGATGGCCGGCACAGAGAATTTTAATAGCAGCTCGCCAATGGGTTTCGTTCCGAGTTCGTTTTGTGTCATAACTTGCTCCTTAATTTAAATGAGTGTGCTGTATTTGGACCGAATCGCATTTGAAGTCAGTTTGCCGATTAGGACGTCGATTAACTGAATTTCTTCTTCTGTAAAGCCTTCGAGCAACGTCTCTTCCCATTCGCTTCCAAAAGCGGCCAGTTCGTTTCGAACGGCTTTGCCCTTTTCCGTTAAGAAGACGAGATTGACCCTGGCGTCTTCTGGGTGTTTTTCACGGTAGATGAAGCCTTGTCGCTCGAGTTTTTGAATCGCCCGCGTCGTCGTCGCTTTGTCCACCGCCAAGGCATGGCTGATGGTGTCTTGACTGACGCCGTTGTGAGCGAAGAGGTACAAGATAAAAGTGTATTGTCCGCTTCCGATGGATTTATCCAACATACAGTCTTCCATGTAAGAACGGCCGTAACGGTGAATGATAGATATGCGCTTTACAAGTTCCATAAATAAGTCCTTTCTTTGTAGGTGCATTACTAGTTTAAGTGGAATTAGTTGCAAAGTCAACTATTTGTTTTTTAGATGCAAGGTTTTTTTAAATTTGGGTATATCTAAAGAAAGTAGAAATGGAGGCGCGCATGAAAACTATTGAGACATTTGAAGAAATTAACCGACGAAGTGACACGCCACTGGAAAAAGCCGATGCTTTGGTCAAAGCTTTCAAAGCCATTTCAAGAGCACATATCGAAAGGCGTGAAAAGGCCATCGATTGGTTCAACCGTTGGTACGCTGAACAAGCCCCAAACGACAGCGTCTATTTGAGGCTGCTCTATTGCAAGGCCTATTACTGCTACACAACCGCTGCTTACGAAATGCTGTTCAGATTGCATCATGAATCGAAACATCTAAACGTCGGCGCGGCGGACAGCGCCTATATGGGGTGGATTAGTCGTTTGGTGGCCTATTCGGCTTATGTCATTGGCCTCGCCGACCTCGCAATAGAAAGCGCCTTTAGAGCGCTGAGCTATTTTAAAGCCATCTCTGATGACGTAGAGGTGATTCGTTGCTATACGGCACTTGGCGTTTGTTACAGCGTCATTCCCGATTACGCCCTTCAGATTACGTATTTTAATAAGGGGTTGCGCTTGTCAGAAGCCCTTGAAATCGCAGGGACTCAAAAATCGCTGCACAACAACATCGCCTATACGGCACTTTTGATGGATGACGCCGAACTGGCTCGCGTACATGTAAAGAAAGGACTTAAACTGCTCGATGAAGGTGAAGAGAGTGTGGTTAAAGTGGGCCTTCTGATCAACGCTTGCCGGTTGACTTGTCTAGCAGCTGATTACGAAGAAGCCCTGCGGCAAATTGAAGAGATAGAAGCGTTGCCGATGCTCAAAACGGACATGTCCATGTGGCTCGATTTGCTGTTGCTGAAGGCGACGGTTTACAAGCGGCAGGGCAAACGAGAGCGGACGCTTGCGGTGCTGACAGAGGGCCTTGAAAAGGCGGAGCGGATTAAAGCGCCAAAATACATTGCCACATTTACACAAAAAATCGGGAAATGCTATGCAAGTAGCGGTGCCTATAAAGACGCGTATGCGTTTCAGGAGCGCTACACTGCCCTTCAGGAAACACTGGAGAGAGAAAAAGCCTCTTTCCAATACTTGGTGCTGCGCATTCAAAATGAAGTCGATGTGCTCAAACACGAGCAGGCGCATCTTTCAGAAGCGCTTGAGAGTGCGCGAAAGGAGTTGCGTGGGACTCAGGAAGTGACGATTTACGCTTTGGCCACATTGGCTGAGTTTAGAGACCAAGTGACGGGAAATCACATCTTGAGAACGTCACATTATGTAAAGACGCTTTGCGAATGCCTCGATACAGAAGGCTTGTACCGCTCGCTTCTCACATCGACATTTATTAAAGACTTCTCGCGCTCAGCTTGTTTACACGACATTGGGAAAGTCGGCGTCAGCGACTTGATTTTAAACAAACCCGGGAAGCTCACGCCGGAAGAATTCGAACAGATTAAAAAACATGTGGTTTACGGCCGCGAGGCGTTGGCGATTACAGAAAAAATATTGGGCGACGACTCTTTTTTAAAGATGGCGCAAGTTATTGCGTACACCCATCATGAAAAATGGGATGGCTCTGGCTATCCAGAAGGTCTTAGCGGCACGAACATTCCGGTTCTCGGCCGTATTATGAGTATTATTGACGTCTATGATGCGTTGATTAGCAGACGTCCTTACAAAGTCCCCTATCCGCATCTAGAGGCGCTTGAAATTATAAAAGCGTCCACGGGGACGCACTTCGATCCCGAAATTGCATCTGTTTTTATTAAACACCATCGCGCGTTTTACGAAATTGCCAAGCGCCTTATCGACACCGATGAAGAACAGCGCGTTCTACGAACCGGCATGTAACTTGTGGCAAAACCTGTTGGTCTCTATAAGAGAATCGACAGGTTTTTTTGTTCGAATATTAAAAAAATGTCATGATTTCTGTGTAGGCCTTTAAATTTGTGGTAAGTATTTTTTGTCAATTGTATTTTATGTACATAAAATATTTAAGTGCCGAACTAAGGATGACGGGATAGTAAGACAGAAGACAGAAGGCCGAGTTCGATCAGGAAGGGGATGGGGAACGTGAAAAGAGCCCTGACATTGCAAAGTAAACTGATGGTTATTTTTATTATAACGGGTTTGCTACCGATGATTTTAATCGGTAGTTTGTCGTATGTTCAGGCGCGACAGGAAATCCGAGAAGAGACGCTTCGAAAGCTCGAGATGTTCAACCGCTTGGTCAACACTAAGTTTAACGACTATTTCTCAAACAAAAATACGTATGTCAAAGCGGTCGGTGGCAACGCACGCATCCAGAAGGCATTGGAGACGCGCGCCTCGACGCATTCCAAAAGTGCCGACTGGCAGGACGCGTATGAACAGTTGTCACCGCTTATGGAGGGTTACCGAACGGACTTTGGTTTCGATGGTCTCGTCGTTGCAGACGCCGACGGGGAGATCGTCTATGGAACGGGGGCGTATGGTGACACAGAGGGCGCGTCTATTGCAGAGCGAGCGTACTTTAAAACGGCGCTAAGCGGTAGGCAAAACGTGTCGGCGTTTATGTATTCCGATATTATCGACAGCTATTTTGTTTTAATTTCGACCCCTGTTTACGGTGTGGATCAGTCGGTCACAGGTGTTGTCAACGCCCTGATTCCCTTAGGAGACATTGAGGAGATGATTCAGAGCGACATCTACCTCGTGGGCACCAGTGGGGATGTCTACCTGGTAGACAGCAAAGGGTTGCTGTTCACCGATACGATGTTGGGTGCCTATAAAGAGGGCGCCGCTATGACGGCCACCATCGACAGTTACGCCGTCGAGCGCTTATCGGCGGCAATTGAAGCCGGCGACCACAGTTTTTTAGGAGAAGGTCTTTACGACGATTACTTGGGAAATCCGGTATTGGGCGGTTACAGCGTTGTACGCGTCGGTGCGACGACGCTGGGGATGATTGTCGAGGTGGATCAAGCGGAAGTGTTTGCCTCTGTCAACAGGCTTCTATGGTTTATCGCCGCATTGGTGGCGGGGATTGTGGTGCTCAGCGCGGTATTGCTCGTCGTCTTTGTCAGAGCGCAGATTCAAAAGCCGATTGTAGCGGTTGTGGATGCGTCGCGTCAAATTGCGGCGGGAGATTTAACAGTGAAGATTCCAGTTAGCGGTCGAGACGAAGTGGGGGTATTGGCGCGCACTTTTAATCAGATGACAGAAAACATCACCGGCGTTTTATCTAAAGTTAAAGCGTCGTCAGAGCAGGTGACTGTAGGGGCGAGTCAAGTGGCGGACTCGAGCTTATCGCTCTCTCAAGGCGCCATTGAGCAAGCAGGTGCCGTTACGGTACTCAAAGACCAGATAGACGAAATGACTGAGCGCCTAAGGGCGGCGGCAGGCGATGCGGGAAATGCCAAAGCTGTTGCTGAAAATGTGATGGAAGCTGCACGGGAGGGGACATCGCATATGGCGCATATGCGCTCTTCAATGGCGGACATCGAGCGGTCGGCAAGTGGCATCTCTAAAATTATAAAGGTTATAGACGACATCGCTTTTCAAACGAATATCCTCGCACTAAATGCGGCAATTGAGGCAGCGCGTGCAGGAGAACACGGCAAGGGCTTCGCCGTTGTAGCTGACGAAGTACGGAACCTCGCGGCGCGGTCAGCACGTGCGGCCAAAGAGACCACACGGCTTATTGAAGGTACAATCGATCGGGTAGAAGGCGGCGCCAAAACCACTGAAGAAACGGCAGAGGGGCTGACGGTTATCGTGCAGGGGGTCGAAGACCTTGCGGCACTTTTGGAGCGCATAGCGGGCACTTCTGCAGCACAGGCGCAAAGTGTGGAACGCATCAACAGCGGCATCGGACAGATTTCAGATGTGGTACAGGGAACGTCGTCAATTTCCGAGGAAACGGCGGCTTCCAGTGAGGAACTCTCGGGACAAGCGGCAATGCTCCAACGGGAAATTGAGCGTTTTTCTCTACCGGCGGTGGAGGCATCGACCCCAAGGTTAAATGATGCTATAATAGAAGCGATAGGTTCATGAATTAGAAAGGTCGCGGACAATTGAAAGTGATTATAGCTGAAAAGCCCTCAGTGGCGAAAAATATCGCCGATGCCGTAGGGGCGAAGAAGAGAAATGACGGGTATTACAGTGGGGAACAGTACTACATCACGTGGGCTTTCGGCCACCTACTGGAATTGTACGATACAAAGGATTACGATTCAAACATGGGGAGCTGGAAAATGGAACAGTTCCCTTTTGTGCCCACAGAGTTTCTATACAAGGTTAAACAAAACGGCAAACGTCCTGACGACGGGGCAAAAAAACAACTGCGCACCATTAAAGGGCTCATTGATAAAGCAGAAGTTGACGGCGTTATTTCTGCATGTGACTACGACCGCGAAGGGCAGATTATCGGAGACATCATTCTCGATTACCTCAAAGTGCAAAAACCCGTGGAGCGCTTGTTGCTCAACGAATGGACGCCGGACGAAGTGGCGGAGGGGATGGGAAAGCTGATTCCCAACGGCGAGATGTCACCTCTGAAAGCGGCGGGGATATCGAGGCAGTGGGCCGATTGGCTGATCGGTATCAATCTTACGTCTGTGGCGACGCTGAAGTACCAGCGCGGCTATGGCAAAGTTCTCAATGTAGGGCGCGTGTTGTTGCCGACGCTTAAAATTATATACGATAGGGATGTGGAAATTCAGAACTTCGTCAAAGAGGCTTATTACAAACTCAAAGTAGATTTTCTCTTGGAGAGTGGGGCGGGGTATAGCGGCCATCTCACTGTCGACGGCAAAGACAAGTTTGAAGACAAGGAGGCGCTTCAGCAAATTCGCGAAGCGGTAAAAGGAAAGAACGGCACGGTTGACGATGTCATTAGACAACTGAAAAACGAGTACGCGCCGCCACTTTTTAATCTTTCAGGTTTACAGGGGCACGTGACCAGTAAAGCGAAGGGGTGGACTTCTGAAAAAGTTCTCAAGGTGGCACAAGGTCTCTATGAGAAAAAACTGATTACGTATCCGAGGACGTCGAGTCTCGCACTTGAAACGTCTCTCGCCGGCAAAGCTGAGAAAGTGCTCAATGTTCATAAGAAGGGCCTGCCCTTTGAAGCGGCTATTCGTTTCGAAGTGTCGCCGCGTGTTTTCGATAACGCCAAAGTTGAAAGCCATAGTGCTATTATGCCCACCTACCTCGTTCCAAAGACTTTGTCAGCTGATGAACGCGTGGTTTACGAGGCTGTTAAAATGCGTTTTGTGGCACAGTTTATGCCGGTGGCACAGCATGAAGAAGTCACGGTGACAACCGGCGTCGAGGGACACGCTTTTGTTTCGAAGGGACGAATTCAAAAAGTAGAGGGGTGGCGCTTGGCTGAGGCTATTCAGTCTAAGGACAAGGTGTTGCCTGCACTTGCAACAGGCGACGCGGTACACGTGAAGAAAACCCTTTTGGAAGAGAAAAGTACCAAGCCGCCAAAGCACCATACAGAGAAGACGCTTCTCAAAGTGATGGAAACGTGCGGTAAGCACTATAAGAAGCGCGCAGATGACACTGACGACGATGATGAAATGATTGAACAGATTTTAAGCGGTTTCAGCATCGGTACCCCGGCGACGCGTGCCGAGACCATTGCAAAGCTCAAGCGCATCGGGTATATCGTTGCAAAGGGGAAACACCTTGAGGCAACGCCTTTAGGGGCTAAGATGATTGCCGATTTTCCTGTAAAGGCGCTGTTTGACCTCGAGTACACCGGGCGTCTTGAAAAAGTGCTGGCGGACATCGGCAAAGGGACGCTGGACGGCGATGCTTTTATGTCTGAAATGATTGCTTTTGTAAAAGACGCGGTGGTGACGATTAAAGACGATGCCTATAAGGTGATACAAGACCTCGAAGACAAAAAGGTGCCAAGAGAGCGTTTGGGCAAGTGCCCGGGCTGTGGCGCGGATGTCGTGGAAGGTGAGAAAGGTTACGGCTGTAGCAATTGGAAATCGGGCTGTAAGTTTGTCATATGGAAAGACGACGCCTTTTTGCGCAGTTTAAAAGTGACGGCCACACGTCAAACGGTTGAAAAATTGCTGGAGAAGGGCGAACTCTACAGTTCGAAGTTCGTCAGCAAAAAGGGCAAGCGCTTCTCGGCGTTTTTGACGTATGAAAAAGAAGCGGACAGCCCTTACTACAAGTGGAAAATGCGTTTTTAGCGCGACGTCGTTGCCGCATTTAAACCACTCGTCAATGTCTAGACGTTTATAATTAAAGAGTAGACCCACTACGCACAAAATAAGCGGCCTCAGTAGCGAGGGCCGCTTATTTTTATATGGGTAACTATTCAAGTGGTATACAATACGTTTTAAAAATCTCCAGCGCATCGTCCGGATTGCTCTCCAGCGCGGCTTTTGAGTAAGATTCGAGAACTTTTAAGTCCTTAGGGCCGTAGTGCATGGTGACAGGGCCTTTTATACAGCCGCCCTTACACGCCATCCCTTCGATAAAGTCTTTGTCAAAGCGCTTGAATTTTACCAGCTTGAGCGCCTTGTCACATTCTTGAATGCCGTCACAGGCGAGGGCTGTAATCGGTTCTTCTGAAATCGACTTGAGGTAGTTGGCCACAGAAGCACTGACGCCGCCGGTTGAAGCAAATTTACGGCCGTAGTACGACGCGTTGTTTAGAGGTGACGGCTCCAAGGTGCTAAGGTCCATTTCCTGTGAATCGATGATAGCCGCGAGCTCTTCGAAAGTGAGCACGAAATCGGTATCGGGCATCCGCATCTGTTCAGTTTTTTTGGCGATGCAAGGGCCGATAAAGACGACAATGGCGTCGGCGTCGATGCACTTGATCAATCGCGCAGTGGCTGTCATTGGTGAAATAGTCTTTGAAACATGTCCCTTCAATTCCGGGTACTTTAAGTCAATGTAGTTGACAAATCCCGGACAACAAGAACTGGTGAGCACTTCGCCTTTTTCTTTGTGGTCGAGAAGCTCCTGTGCTTCGTGACGTGTCACCATGTCGGCGCCGAGTGCAACTTCGATAACGTCTTTAAAGCCGAGCTTTTTAATCCCTGTGATAACTTTGCCCAGTTCAACGTACTCGAACTGAGTGGCAAAAGCCGGTGCGAGCATGGCGTAAACGGGCTTTTGATTCATCCTAAGGGCTTCGATAACCGAGACAATTTGCGACTTGTCTTGGATAGCACCGAAAGGACATTTATAGACACAGGCACCGCAGGAGATACATTTATCGTAATCGATAACGGCATTTTTGCGTTGGTCGATTTGGATGGCGTCTGTTGGACAGTCGCGTTTACAAGGGCGCATAACGTCTGCAATAGAGTTGTAAGGGCAAGCGTCTTTGCAACGGCCGCATTCGACGCATTTATCGGGATCTATAACCGCCTTGCCCTTGTGCATGGTGATGGCGTTAACAGGACAACTGGCGATGCATCGGTTGGCAATACAACCACGGCACGCTTCAGTGATAACGTAGCGGTTAATGGTGCACTGATCACATGCGGAAGGCAACACTTCTACGACGCCTTTCACTTCGGGATTACCGCCCATAGCCAGCTGAACACGGTCGGCAACGACGGCGCGCTCATGGTACACGCAGCATCTGAACTGAGAGTCCGGTCCGGGTGCAACGGTAATCGGAATTCGGTGTAAGTGCTGATTCAGAGTGCCTTCAAATGCGTATTTTGCCACTTCTTTCATAACTTGATTTTTAAATTTTTGTACGTGATTTTCATAACTTCTCATGGGTCACCTGCTTTGTATTTAGTCCGTATAATGAAGGTCAACAATTTTCCCCATTGTCTTAAGTTCTTCTATAATTTCGTTAATGACGCGGGTTTTAATGCTTAAATCTCTTGGAAAATCAGGGTTTTGATGTGCGGGGTTTATGGCCCGTCCCACCCAAAAATCGATATGTGTGGAGTCTTCTACCATGAGCCTGAGCAATCTGCTCACACCGTCTTTTTTATTAAAAACAGGCTCTTCACAGCTTTTGTTGAGTGCTTTTAATTTGCCAAGAACCATTTTAAGCGTCAAGACGCCCTCTGTGACCAGGTCGATACCGTCTATTTTAGCGGTAGGGGGAACGAAGGGATCGATGTAGTCGATTTCTGTTTCGATGTCTTTATTCAGCTCCCTGGCCACGATGTTGGCCGCAGTACCGCCACAGACGATTTTCTTACCTGGCTGTTTCATAAAGTGTTCAATGGTTTCCCGGTCTTTGTTTTTTTGCTCCGGTGGTCCCGACAGTACCTGCAAGCGCTCGGGATTGCGTATACAAATGGTCAGTGCGGTGGTGTCGTCACCGGGGAGCTCGTTGTAGAGCTTGTTGCATGTCTCAATTAGTCGGCGGTTGAGTTTTTCAGCCGATGGGGTCTCTTGTAGTTCTAGAAATTCTGCGACGTGGTGCCACTCCCACCCGTGGTTGAGCAAATGGCCGACACCAGCGTGGACGACGCCATCTGAGCACAGCGTTAGGGAATCGCCGACTTTCAAGTCCACATGACTCACCCAAACATTTTTATCGTTAGACACTATCTTTTTTTTATCAATTGGGTATAGGGCTTTATCGCGCATCATAAAAATCGGCGGGTTGTCGAATTCGATAATTTTTGCGTGCAGGGATTCGTCGATATCGATGACGGTAAATGTCGAATAGCCGATTTTACGGATATTGCAGATAGGCAATGTATGGATAATCGTATCGATGGTCTCGATAATGCTAGCCCCTTTTTCTAACATAGTTATCATTATTTTACTGGTCAAAGTCGCGAGGATATTCGCCTTGACACCGCTTCCCAGTCCATCGGAAAGCACGGCGATAAGGCGATTGTCCGTCTTGAAAATTTCGACTTTGTCTCCGCAGAGTTCTTCGCCAATTTTGTTGAGCGAGTGGTGCGCGATATCGACAAAGTAAGGAAAAGCCATTAAGCGTCACCTCCATCGGATAACACGAGCTTCTTCAGTTTGTTGAGGCCGATTTTTGTCTCCGCAGTCGTCTCGCCAAGTAAGCTGGCTATCTCCTGTGCGATGCGCATTTGGTGGTCGATGACTTCCTGACATGTTGAAATGGTTTCAGCCTTAACGCGTTCGAGTTCTTGTCTATTGTTCTCCGCCTGTGTGATGTCGGTAAAGATGCCGACGATGGTTTTACCTTCGTTCAATTGAACCACATTGGAGAAGAACGATTTGTCCACGGACTCAAGGTATATTTTCTTGCTCACTCTCAGTTCGCCGGAAGAGAGGAGGTCGTCGAAAATAGGGTCTTCTATTAAAGCGGCAATCGGCCAGTAGTTCAGCTTAATGCGCGATGAATTAAAGAGGTTGTGAAAAGACGGATTAACTGCCTGGATGCGCAGCTCTTGGTCGAGGATACAGATGGCGTTCGGACTCGCTTCAAAGATGATCGATTGCAGCCCCTCCGCTTTTTTTCTTAAAGAATCCATGCACATGTTGATATCCGAATGGCCTCTGATGACCGCTACGGCTTTATCATAGCACGTGGTATAGCCACAGGCGTTGCAATTGAGCTGATCTTGTTCTGAGTACTTACCCATCTTCATCAACACTTCAGCCACTTCTAAGTCGTTGACTGGCGCCTCGTTTGTAGATTTTGAATGGAAACTTCTACGCAGTTGCTCAGGTGACAGCTCAAAAGGTATTTCAACATCCGAGTATCCCTCTTGAGACTGGACGTGTTGTTTGACTTTCTGCATGCGCTTAAACATATTCGGAGCAGAGTCCGGCATGTTGGGACCGTTGACGCAACTACCGTCACATATATTGAGTTCTGCACAGTAGCCGCTGATTTCGCCACTTGTTATGGATTTTAAGAAGGACTCACAGTTTTCGATACCGTCGACATGGACGTAGTCGTAGGTCGGGTTAATCCGCGTTTTCAAATCGCTCTTCCACAAACTGCCGCCAAGGGGATAAGCGCGACCGCGCTTGCTCACAGGCGTACTAAAAGGCGTTTGCGCCAATGTCTCAATGGCAATGCCTTGTTCGATGAGCCACTTTTCAAGTTCTCTAAAAGTGATAACGGCGTCGATGGCCCCTTCGATTTCGACAGCCTCGGCTTTTTTTGCAAGACAGGGTCCAATAAAGACGACATAGGCGTCTGTACCGTAGCGTTCTTTGAGGTCAAAGCCGTGTGCGAGCATAGGAGAAACTGTTGGAATTACGACGTCTATGGCTTCTGGAAAGTAGTGCTCAATAAGGTAGTTGCTCGAAGGACAGCAACTGGTGATGATGTTTTTCTTTTCACCTAGTGCTATGGTTTTTTCGTACTCGAGCGAGACAATTTCCGCGCCCCGTGCAGTTTCTTCAATGGCAAAGAAACCGAGCGCTTTCAGCGCCGTGTGCATTTGGTTAGGGTGTTCGAGGTCAAAAGAACCGGCGAAGGACGGCGCTATAGACGCGACGACCTTTTTGCCGCTTTTAATGGCGCGCTGAACAGAGTCGAGATCGAGTTGAATCGTCAAAGCCCCTTCAGGACAATGCATTTGACACAGACCGCATTTAATACAAAGATCGTCGATAATATGATGGCTTTTGTTCGTAAAAGCAATGGCTTTTGTCGGACATGCCCTTAAACATTTAAAACATTCATCACATTTCTCTGCGTCGAAATTGATAAACTTCATTTAATCACCCACCTGTGGAGTTCCTCTATAAAAGTTTGAGCGGTTTCAGGAGAAACTGAAAACATCTCGCCGGCGTCGGTTTGAACGGATACCGCTTCTGAACATTTCCCCAGACAAAACGAAGACTTGAGTTCAATAGTATCCTCAAGCGCATTTTTTGAAATATATGATTTAAATGTTTTGATGACCTCGTAAGACCCTTTTAAATGGCATGCACTGCCGATACACACTTTGATTTCCATAAACGTGAACCTCCAAATACGATAATAAAAAGAGAGGAATGCTGCTTGCTGAGGGATTGTCCAAAATATTGTTAGATTATACGATGAGAAGGCTTAGCAATATTTTGGGGGATACGAACCATGCTTGCGGTCATGGAGTGACAGATGATAAAGCAAGCAGCGATTGCCTACAGTGAATAAGAGTTAATCTCTTATGCATGTTAATAATATCACAAAGGGTGTTTAATTTCAATTCCATACGATAAGATAATTTAAGATAAAAACGTACCAATTTCCATAAAAATATGACAAAAAAGAAACGATTAATACTCGGAAGATTCAGAACAAGAAAAAAGCATCGAGTAAAATGCCAATTCATTACGAGAACGCAATAAGTAATAACAAAATGAAATATATAGATTCTGAGAAATTATTAAAATTAGAAGGTTTAATTGTTTAATGTTTAACAAAAACAGGTGTGATTTTCTGCTTACAATCGTATAAAATGGTTACAAATAAACATAAGAGGATCTTTTACAGGAGGCACAATTTGAAAGACAATACTTTAAAAAGACTACTGATTGCCATACTTCTTATTGGTTTTGGCCTCTTTTCAGTAGCTTATTATAATTACAGCGTTAAAGAAGCCGCTGTGGCGCATTTTAACCGTCAAACCAACTATCGGATTGATGCTATATCGGCATATGCCCAACTTAAACATGAGCGCATTGAAGAAGACATAGAGACTATTGCGCGCCAAAAAAATGTTAAAGAAGTAGCAGGTCGGCTGACGCAATACACCCGTACCACTGCCAAAACAGAGATGACCCCTCAGTTGGGGAGTAAAGCAGAGCGGGATTTGTACGATTATTTCGAATCTTATGCCATGTCTCATGACGATTTAAAATACATTTATATGGCCGACGCGGCAGGTGGGTATGTTTCCTGGCCGGCAAGTGCTTTGCCTGCAGGCTATGACCCAAGAGAGCGTCCATGGTATCAAGTGGCGATAGAAGGGGGCGGTCATATCCATCAGACGACCCCCTATGTCGATCAAGTCACCAATTTGTTTATTCTCAGCAATGTAAAGGCGATTTACGACGAACAGAACAGCCTACTGGGCGTTGTGGGGATCGACTACAGTTATGAGACCACCATCGACGATCTTGATTTCTTCGAAATGAAACCCTATGAGCGATTGGTTATCTTTCACGAAACCGGCGTGGTGTTGTCGGATTCAAAGAATAGATTGGAAACCATCGCTTTAAACAAAACTTATCAGCGCGACGACAAAGGCAACTTCTTCTTTAAAATCGACGGCATCCAGCATTTGGCACGCCTCGAGCCCCTTGAGGACAGCGGCGTCCTCGTGATGAGTCTCTTTGACTACGATGCCCTTATCGCCAACTACGGCAGAGGTGTCCAGTGGGACATCGTCATATCGTTGGCTGTTTTAGGGGGGATTTTTTTAGCGTTAATTGTACTCGTCTACTACGTGTATTACAGCCGCGTCTTGAAAAAGCGCATCAGTGAAAAAGAGAAGCGCCAATTGGCGCTGGAAAATAATATACCGGGAATCGTTTTCAGGTCAAAGGCCAAGTGGCCTTGGCTGATGTATTATATAAGCGAAGGGGTTTATGAGACGACTGGATATCCCGCCTCTGACTTTTTATCAGACACCGGGGAGCGTCAGTGGCGAGATATCGTCTTAGAAGACGATATCCAGATTGTAGATGCACCTATTGATTTAGAAGCGGGGAGTGCGTACAATTTGGTTTATCGCATTAGAACACGTAGCGGCGACATCATTTGGGTATCTGAAGTTGGCCGATTGGTCAAGGACTCTAAGGGCATGCTTTACATAGATGGCGTGATTCTCGACATCAGCGAAGAAGTTGCCCGAGAGGAGATGCTGAAGAAGACGCAGACTGAACTCGAGTACACTGTAACTGCGTTAAAAGAAAAAAATCAAATTCTTGAGGAAACGAATCTTGAAAACCAAGCACTCTATGAAGAGATGGCTGCAGCTGAAGAGACCTTGCGATACAATTACGATGAACTGGAAGCCTATCGGGTTAAGCTGGAAGAAGAAAAGTTGAGGTACCAGTTGATTTTAAAAGCTAGCAAAGAGGCTTTTTGGGAATACAGCCCTCAAACAGGTGCTTTTGAAATAGCCAACGCCTTTAAGTGGGCGGACTCCGAACTCGACGCTCTAGAGGCTTTTTTAGAAAGGGTACATCCGGAAGATAGACTTTCCTTAATCTGGTTTGATGAGGCTGTATCGGATTACACAGCTATCCCCGAAGTGTATGAAGTCGATGCCAAAGTGGCGGTAAAAGACCATCAGTACCGCTGGCATCATTTTATCGGCGTGGTGGTTCGAGACGCATTTGGAAACGTATCGCGCATCGTCGGTTCGCTATCTGATGTTCATGAGACGACCATTCAAAAAGAACGGATTATGTTTTATGCTTTTCACGATTCGGCTACAGGTCTTTACAATTTGGACTATCTGCTGGATTCAGTGAGCAATGATTTAATGACACAGGGGAGCGAAAATGCCATATTGCTTGTTGCCGGCGCGCGTCATTATGGGAAGCTTGTTGAGAGTTGTGGTCGCAATAAGACCGATATTTTGCTGTTTCAGCTGGGTGCCGGTTTAAAAACCATTTTTGAAGACATTGAAGAAATCAGTACCTTGCCACGCGGCAGGTTTGCCATATGGCTCGGCGACAAATACGATAAGTCTCGAGCAGAAGCCTGTATTGCGGCGATTGAAGCACAAGTCGCCAGTTATATGTACAGCGACCTCCTCTATTCGGAGTTTGGGTTTATCTACAGTGGCGTCGCCTTGGAGTCTGAAGTCAATGAAGCACAGAAAGCACTAAAATACGCAGAAATCGCTTTTGATTATGCTGAGAAAAACTTATCGACAGGAAATATCGCATGGTTTAACCGTGAGATGCAAGAAGAAAAAGACCGTGAAGTGCTGGTAGAACGGTATTTGAGAAAAGCTGTTGTCAACGATGAACTCTATTTGGTTTTACAGCCTCAGTACAGTTCATACGACAAAAGCGGACTCCACGGCTACGAGGCACTGGTGCGCTGGAAAAATCCGGAGCTCGGCTTTGTATCGCCGGGTGAGTTTATTCCACTTGCCGAAGAAAACGGCCTCATATACGAAATCGGACGTTTTGTCGTCAGGGAAACCATTGCTATTATCAAAGCCTATGAAGCACAGTTTGATGAAGAAATCTGCATTGCCATCAACGCGTCCTTAAAAGAGATTGTACGGGATGAGTACGTGTCTTATATTTTAGAAAAAGTCCGTGAAAATACTGTAAAACCCCATCAAATCCATATTGAAATCACAGAAACAGCTATCAGTGAGTACATTGATCGCGTTGTGAACAACCTCAACAAACTCAGCGAGAACGGTTTTGAAATTCACATGGACGACTTTGGAACCGGGTACTCTTCTCTAAGCATGCTCGGGCGATTGCCGGTAAACGTTTTGAAAATTGATCAAAGTTTTGTCGCTGGTATTGAAAATGACGACAAAATGCATGAGTTGACACAACTTGTCATACAGATGGGACATGGCTTTCACATGAAGATTATTGCAGAGGGGGTTGAGACCAAAGTTCAGTACGATATTTTAGACGCTATGGGCTGTGACTATTATCAAGGCTACGGTTTATCTAAACCCATTGAAAAGATTGAGTTGCTTACGCCAAAAGCCTAGAGGCAGAGCGATAAAAAACGGTACGAGACCTATGTGGTCCGTACCGTTTTTACGATGTGTGCCCAGCATGGGCACAATCTAACAGGTGAAAGTCCTGAACACGCCCTAGTAGTGGGAAGTGTATAGCTAACGGCAAGGGTGTCCTCGGCGACGAGGAATCTGAAGGAAGCCTACGGCAAATCTCTGGTCTGACGAACAGAAATCACATCAGGCGCAGGTTGATGGATAAGGTTGCATTACAAATTGAAGTCCAATAACTACTCGGAATCAACAGCGTAAATGTGGCAGATAGATGGAGAGAAAGATTGTGCTCTTACCTGGGGAGGTCTCATGGACATGTGAAAGGCATCTCAGAAGCATGGTTGAAATAAGATTTGTCATGAGAAGTCAGCAGATACCATAGTAGTGGCTACACAGGTGTAGACATGAAGGGTTGAACCTAGGGAGGTGAAAGTCAATGAAAGTTACCGAAATCGGGACGAAGAAAAGCAGAAAACATCATAAAGTTGATGGCTACTGTCAGAGAGATAGTGCGGAACACAAAGGGTATGACAGAGTGCTTACTGAAAAGAGGATAACTGAAAACAACATCACCGATGCCGACAGAAATGGGTATGGACTTTTGGAACAAATCTTGTCCCAAGAAAATCTGAACAAAGCTTATAAACGTGTGAAGAAAAATAAAGGGACTCACGGAGTCGATGGAATGGAAGTAGAGCATCTTCTACAACATTTGAAAGATAATGGGGAAGCGTTAAGAAAGTCTATACTGGATGGTAAATACCGTCCTAAACCAGTGAGACGTGTAGAAATACCAAAAGACACTGGGGAGAAAAGACAGTTGGGTATACCAACAGTAGTAGATAGAATGGTTCAGCAGGCAATACAGCAAGTAATGTCAGATTTATATGAACCAACATTTAGTGAAACAAGCTATGGCTTCAGAGAGAAACGAAGCGCACATGATGCCTTGAAGAAGTGCCAAGAATACGCCAATGAAGGCTACACTTATGTAGTAGATATGGACTTAGAGAAATTCTTTGACACAGTGAGTCAATCGAAGATGATAGAAATATTATCAAGAACCATTAAAGATGGTCGAGTGATATCGTTGATTCATAAATATTTAAGAGCGGGTGCAATCGCTGATAAGAAGTATGAAGCAACAGTTAAAGGACTAGCCCAAGGCGGGAATCTAAGCCCTCTTTGTAGCAACGTCATCCTAAATGAGTTAGACAAGGAATTAGAACATCGCGGTGTGCGTTTTGTCAGATATGCCGATGACTTAATGTTGTTTGCAAAAACAAAGCGAAGTGCTAAAAGGATACTAGAACACATTTTACCATTCATAGAAAAGAAGTTAAAACTTCGAGTGAATAAGGATAAAACATCCGTATCTTATATAGGCCGTGTAAAATTTCTTGGCTATGGATTTTATTCATCAAAAGGTGGTATGAAATTCAGAGTTCATAAGAAAAGCATTATTCGCATGAAGAGCCGAATAAGACAAATAACCACAAGACGGCGTGGTATTCGTTATGAAGTATTAAAACGAGAGCTGAAACAGTATGTAGTAGGCTGGACGAACTACTTTAAATTAGCTGATATGAAGAAACTTCTAAAGAGTACGGATGAATGGTTGCGTAGAAGGTTACGCATGTTCATCTGGAAGAGATGGAAGAAAATCAAAACACGCTACAGGCGGTTAAGACAACTTGGATATAACCATTCTAACGCAAAGAAGTATTCTAATACTAGAAAAGGCTACTGGCAAATAGCCGGTAGCCAAGTACTTCAATGCTCTATTACAGATAATCTCTTGAGAAAAGCAGGTTATCAATTCTTTTCTGATTATTACAAATCTGTTAGTGCATAAACCTAGGAAGCGCCGTATACGAGACCCATATGTACGGTGCTGTGAGAGGTCGGGAAAGTTACTCAACTTTCCCTCCTACTCGATTTGTCTTGATTAAATGTGGATGAAAAAATACACTAGCGCGCCGCGTGTTGATTGCCGTAAGTCATTTTGCGCCAAAGGGCTTCCATGGGGCCAAACTTAAAACGTTTGAGCCAGAGGGCGCTAATGAGCAACTGTAGGCAATAAAATGAAATCGCCAGCACCGGGTACAGACGCATCGGCAACTTTCCGAAGTAGCCAAAACCATAGCCGAAAAAGAACGTAGTAAAGACGATGGTCTGTGTTAAATAGTTGGTTAACGCCATACGCCCCATATACTGGAGCGGTGACAGCAGTTTTTTGAAAAAAGCCGTTTGTAGCAGGCAGAGCAACCCGGTGATGTAAAACAGTGCACCGACCAACGTGCCGACTTCATTTAAGAGGCCGACGACTATCCGTATCCAGTAGGTCTCTTTAGCCAGTGTATACAGTGCCAGTTCGCCGACAATTGTAATGGCGAAAGCGGCACCTGAAAATATGCAGAGGCGCTTAATTGACGGGTGATAAGCTGCAATGTTGTGAAAGACCCGTTTGGCGCCGACGAGATACCCTATAAAAAAGATGGCGATAAGTTTGATGGTAACGAACAACAAGTTCAGAACGACAATGGGCAGTTCGCCAGAGGCACGGTACAAGACCATGTTCATGTAACTGTCTTGAGTGTAGGCGTTTTCGGCAATGGCTTCTGCTTCACTGTAAGTTTCGATGTCGTAATCGCCGGTATCAACTGAAGAAAGTCCGGCTGTCAAGGCCATAATCGCAGTAGAGGCAACCAGTAGAATCACAATGGCGCGCTTGTAGTTAAACGCTTTGTTTCGCCCGACGGCAAGTAAAATAAAGCCACAAATCGCGTAGTTGTGTAGAATGTCGCCATACCACACCAAGACGAGGTGCATTACACCGAATAAGAGCAGGGCATAGAGGCGTCTTTTAAATAAAAGGGTTCTCTTTTCAGGATTGGGTTTGTCCATAAAAAGAAAGAAGCCCAATCCAAAGAGAAAAGAAAAAATGGTGTAGAATTTTCCCTGAGCGAGAAAGTGAATGATAAATGACGCGGCAGCATCGGCACCTTGTAGAGCCCTAAAGTTTGTTAATGAGCCAAAAAGGGTTCGATCGATCATCGTCAAGTTTACTAGGAGAACGCCGAATAGAGCAAATCCCCTAATGATGTCAATTTCTTTGAGGCGTTGATTGGCAGTTGTCGGTAACATAGTAGGTCCCCCTAAAGATCTTTTTTAATGAGGAGTAAGTGCAGTAACAAGTTCTTTAATAACGGTATCTGCTGTGTCATACGGCACTTGACAAGTGCCGACCATTTTGTGACCGCCACCGCCGTTTTGAAGCATTAGAGCGCCGATATCCACCGAACACGTCCTATTAAGTATGCTGTAGCCACAGGCAATGCTGACGTTTTGCTTTTGCTTGCCGTCGACAATCCAAAGTGAAACATTTTGCTCGGGGTACATGCTGTAAATCAAAAATCGGTTGCCTGTGTAAATAGGAGAGACATCTCTTAAATCAGTAACGATAACGTTGTATCGAATATCGGTATGCTTGGTCACCATTTCTTTAAAGTGCTCGGTCTGCTCGTGATAGAGTGCAACGCGCTCTTGTACATCGGGTAAATCTAATATTTCTTCTATGGCGTAGTTGCGGCAATGGTTGATGAGCTCGGCCATCAATTGGTAATTACTGATTCTAAAGTTTCTAAAGCGTCCTAAACCCGTGCGGGGATCGGAGATGAACCCGAGGAGTATCCAGCCCGTAGGGTTCAAAATTTCTTCACGTGTCAATTGACCGGAATCCACTTTGTCTACGGCTTCTATCATTTCTTTGTAATTTGGGAAGCGCTTTTCGCCGCCATAGTACTCATAGATAATACGTGCGGCAGAAGGGGCAAGTCGACTTTCGCCTTTGACGCCCTGGTGCCAGCCTAAGCGATCTTTTTCTGAAGTATGGTGATCAAACCACATGCCGCAACCTTCGACATACGGTACGTTGGCGAGTACGTCATCTTCTGTAGGGGTAAACAAACCGTCCTGTAAATCTTTTGGATGAACAAAAGTCCAGTCGGTAATGATATCGGCTTCTTTTAACAACATGCCGCAGATTAAACCGTCAAAGTCTGAACGCGTAACTAATCTCATAATGTGGCCTCCTAATTTAGTGGAATGTTCTGTTCTAACTATATAATACCAATTCTCACGACTCCTATTCAAGTAAATCCGGCGCGACGTTGACAGAATATTTTTCCTGTGTTAAGATTTTTGAGTTTTATAGGAGGTCGATATGATTAGACAACTGACGGCGCTGAATCATGCGCTTTGGAAAACGTATTTAAAAAAGGGGATGACAGCTGTGGACGCCACCTTGGGACAGGGGCATGACGCGCTCATGTTCGCACAGATGGTGGGAGTAGAAGGGCATGTTTGCGGTTTCGACGTCCAAGAAGCCGCAATAGTTGCCAGTGAAACGCTTTTAAAACCCTATGAACAGGTCGTGCTGATTCACGGATCTCACGAGGACATTGATTGCTATTTTTTAGAGGAGACGGTGGATGCTGTCGTTTACAACCTCGGTTTTTTGCCGGGAGGCAATAAGGCGGTAACGACGCAGGTCGATTCGACACTTGTGAGCATCAAAAAAGCGTTGATTTGTCTCAAAATAGGCGGGGTGATGGGTGTCAGCCTCTATCCGGGACACGAAGCCGGACGACTTGAGGCACAAGCCGTTGAGCGGTATTTAACATCACTGGACAGCACTGTTTTCCACGTTATGCGCCAAAGCTATATCAATCAAACCGCTCGAGCACCTTATACGCTCTGGGTGGAGAAAAAGCGTTCAAATGTCTAATATAAAAATCCGGAGCACACCTCAATAAAGACGGAAGCGTTCCGGATTAATTTATAATAGAATGTCTTGAGTTTTCTGAGGAGGCTCTAAGCTTCTTCAACTTTTTCCACAGCTTCTTCAGCTGCGTCAGCGACGTCTTCAACAATTTCTTCAGCAGCATCTTCTGTAACTTCAATCGCTTGTTTCGCGTTTTTAGCAAATTTAGAAGACACTTTAGACTTAACATTTTTGCCCTTTTCAAGAGTGCTGTCTAGAACTTCTGCCGTCTTAATAACGAGAAACTCGCCTTTCTCTTTGACCTTGTCGGCACCGGTTTCTACTTTTTGGGCAACATCTTGGCGCATTTCGCGGCCGGTTTTAGGTGTTGTAAATAATGTAATCAGTGTTGCAATCGCTGAGCCCGCAACAAAAGCAATACCCGCTTTTTTCATTGCATCGGCTTTGAGCTGTCGGATTTCTTCTTCTCTTCTCAATCGTGCGTTCTTAAATAACATGTCACCATCTCCTTTAAATTAGTGTTAAGGGCTATATACCCGCATCTGTCCTAATTATAACATAGGTTTTGTGAATAATCATTGAACAGTTTATTAAGACCTAGGTTAAAGCGTGAAAAAACGCTCCCTAAGACCTATTTGTAAGTTGTAAAAATAAAGTTATAATAACTGTGTTTTAAAATAACTTTTTTAGGAGGGGTTATGCAATCGAAATTAACAGAGCGTCTCGGCCTGAAGCGCGATAAGAAAAGCGGTGTTTATTACGGGAGGTATCGGGGGTATCACGTAAGCTTTTCAGAGCGTACGCTGATTTTATCGCTTGAAATCGACGAGGCTGAAAACCTTAACACGCGAGCCGTGTCTTATTTGGAAAAGACCTGTGGCACGACTTGTGGCACACACATCAGCCCGGAGTTTACGGCAGACGGCGCGACTGTGGTTGTGGAGGCATCAGATGAGGGGCTTTCGTGTTTGGAAGCTTTTTTTGAGTTTTTAGAGGCTGAGGGCATCCGAAACAAATGTTGTGTTTGCAATAAGACGGGTACGGTGGGGTACAAGCATTTGGCGACACAAAAGGGCCTTTTACCCATTTGCGAAGCCTGCACCGCCCGTACTCAGAGCCCGAGAGGACGCATTTTATTGGGAGCGATCGGATGCGTGTTTGGGATTGCACTGGGGATGTTGATTATGATCGGCGCCAACATTGCCGGCTACGTAGTTTCCATAGCGGGTGTTGCCATGGTGTTCTTTGGTTTTAGAGGGTATATGATGCTTTCAAAAGGCAGCCCTATTGTGGGATTTGTTCTAACGACGCTCTTGTCGCTAGTTGCCGTTTACGTCGGCACTTGGCTTTTTTATTACATTGAAGTGTATCGCGCCAACTACAGCCTCAGCGAACTTTCTAGGGAGGCTGTATCGACAGTTTACACCTATGGCAAGCATCTGTTGGCAACCGATGTTGAGTTACAGGCGATGATGGATGAGCACTTGGGACAACAGTTTATTTATACGGTCATCGGTATCGGATTGACCCTTTTTGATTTTGTGAAAGCGCTTAGAAAAGAAAAGGTGAGAGTTGTCGCGTAAGCAATCGCGTTAAAACGGATTGAAAGACGAAAGAGAGGGGATTTTCCCCTCTCTTTTTCGTTAGGCCGCCTTGAAGCGACCGCTGATGTCAGCGTTTAAAGAACCGCGCACTTTTCTTTAAAACGCTCTAAGGTTTCCATAGGGGTTTCACTGGTAAACACAGCACCTGAAAAACAGATGCCTTCTACGCGGCTCATCAGTGGCGCTGTAAGTTTTTCAGGTACTATCCCACCGATAGCGTACAGAGGGAGAGCGGTTATATCCCTAAGTTTCTGAAGCGTTTCCATAGACATGGGCAGCGCTTCTTTTTTGGTTCCCGAAGGAAAGAAGGCACCGACCCCGAGGTAGTCGGCCCCATCCTTTGCGGCTCTCTCAGCCTGCTCCGGTGTCTTCGCAGTGCGCCCGACGATAAGCCCCCTTGCCTTACAGTGTTTGGCGGCCTCAGCTGTATAGTCGGATTGACCGAAGTGGACGCCGTCGGCGCCGACTTTTAGAGCCACTTCTGAAAAATCGTTTACAATCAAAGCCGTATCGTAGAGCGCGCAAAGCATTTTAAGCTGTGTCGCCTCTTGCACAGCGGTTTCGAAGTCGACATTTTTACGCCGGTATTGTAAATAGTCGATGCCGGCTGGCAACACCGCTTTCAGTTTTTTGATATAGCGCTCTAAAGGCATATCCGGCGTGATGAGATAGAGTTTTTTAGTCATGTAAAACCTCGTTTCCAAGTGCATCTAGCAAGTTGAGTTTAAAGTGACCGAGGCCGCTTGCAGATGCTTTTAAAGACGCTGTTTTCATCGCGTTACAAGCGCGACTTCCCGCGTTGTACAGCGCATACCCTTTGGCGAGGTCGACGCCGATAAGGGCTGAAAGCAAACAACCAGCTCCGGAAATCCGCGTCAACTTTTCGCTACCGCCTGCTATTTCAAGATGTTGCCCTTTATAATAGAGTCGGTCGACGGCACCGGTGACGACGTGAAGAATCTCAGCCGGCAGCGAGACGTCTGAAGACAGCGATTGGGCTTGTGATTCTAAAGTCGATGAACGGGCGGCTATTTTATCGGTGTAGCACGCTCTGATTTCATCGTAGTTGCCTCTGATAAAAGCCGGGGTCACGGCATCTAAAAGGTGTGTTAGAGCAGCTTTTCGGTACGAGGACAGGTGTACGCCGACGGGGTCGATACCGATGGGGATACCTGCTTTTTCAGCACTTTTCACCGCTTTTAATAACACGTCACACTTGGCGTCGTCAATCATGCCCAGGCTGATGACCAAAGCTTGAGCGCCAGTGTGGATGTCGGCAAACTCTTTAGGGTTTTCCGTCATAATAGGACTTCCGCCATAGCAGTGAACGCCATCGGCGACGAAGGCCCTTGTGACATCGTTTGCAATAATATGAACCAAAGGTCGAGTCATGTGTATCACTTCCTAATGGCACCGCCTCCAAAGTCAAACCGAATCGGATTGCGGAGCCCCTCTAATAGATAGTTTTTCGCCTTTTGAACAGCGTGTTCAAGAGGGTACCCCAGTGCGAGGTTGGCGGCAATGGCTGAAGAAAGGGTACAACCGGTGCCGTGGGCATAGGGGGCGTTGATACGCGCCTGCCTGTACACGTGCAACCTCCCGTTTGAGAGCTTGAGGTAATCGGTCGCCGTATTTTCAAGATGTCCGCCTTTGAGCAGCAAGTTACAGGGGAACACGTACTCGCGGAGAGTGGGTTCAAGGGCACTTTCATCACCTGTCAACTGAAAAAGTGCTTTGGCTTCGTCGATGTTGGGGGTTATCAAGTACAGGTCTTTCAGCCAAACTTCTCGTATATAGTCGACCACTTCTCTGTCCACTAGCCATTTGCCGCTGCTTGAAATGAGGACGGGGTCGAGGACGATTGGAGGCATGTCTATGCCATAATGCGCTTTTAAAAAGCGGTACAACGCCTCACAGACACTGAGCTGTCCCATCATCCCGATTTTAATGGCGTCTGGGGCATGCGTCTGAAGCAATATGCGCAGAGGGTCTATGACCGCTTCAGGAGAAAGGTCTTCTCGATAGAAGACGCCTTTTGAATTTTGTCCCGTAACAGATGTGGGGACGGAAAGCGGGTAGACGCCCTGGGCGTAAAGCGTTAGGACATCTGATTGAAGACCTGCACCGGACGTCGGGTCGAGTCCGGCGATAGTTAGTACCGTTTTCATAGATGTGTCACCTTGACTTTATCGAGGACGCCTGTTTTGTCAAAGGCGGTGTAAAGGAGAACACCTGTTAGAGCGCCAATGGCACTGCTGGCAAAGAAAGACGTGAAGAAGATGCCAAAAGCGGCTGTTGAGCCGAGAAAAGTCTTTGCCATAAACCCGGCGACAGCAGCGCCGATAACCCCAGTTCCCACCAGCTCACCTAAAAATGCGAAGAGGCGTCGGGGGTTGACATAGAACAAGGCACCTGCCAGTGCCGCGCCAATCATACTGCCTGGAAATGCCAAAAGGCTGCCACTGCCCATTAAATTTCTAAAAAGAGAAATCAAGAAGGCGTTGGCGACGGCGTAGAGTGGGCCGAGAAGTACGGCCGATAGGACGTTGATTAAGTGCTGAATGGGAAAGGCCTTAATAACGCCGATGGGTATAAAAAACAAACTGCCCGTGAGGACGCCAAGGGCTATTAGAAGCCCTGATAGCGCCAGTTTATACGTCTTATGCATACGCACACCTCTTAGTTGCGCAGAATGTTGAGGTCTTCGCCGCCCATGACTTTGTTGAGCGTTCGCATAGCGCACATTTTACCGCACATGGTGCAAGAGTGCTCTTCTTCCGGCGTGCTGTCCGCTCTGTAACGACGGGCTTTTTCCGGATCGATGGCGAGGCGGAACATTTCTTCCCAGTCGAGGTTCTTTCTCGCGAGGCTCATAGCGTTGTCCCAATCTCGGGCACCCTTTAGTTTTTTGCCGATGTCACCGGCATGTGCCGCGATTTTAAACGCCATAATGCCTTCCACCATGTCTTCAAGTGTCGGGAGTCTCAAATGCTCAGCAGGGGTGACGTAACATAAGAAATCCGCCCCTTTGCTCGCAGCGAGCGCCCCGCCGATGGCACCTGTAATGTGGTCGTATCCCGGTGCAACATCCGTGACAAGAGGGCCGAGGACGTAAAAAGGTGCACCGTGACAGAGTTTCTTTTCAATGAGCATATTGGCTTCGATTTCATCGATGGCCATGTGACCGGGGCCTTCAATCATCACTTGAACGTTGCGAGCCCAAGCGCGTTTGGTCAGTTCACCTAAAGCGATGAGTTCAGAAATCTGAACGGCATCTGTGGCGTCGGCGATACACCCTGGGCGCATAGCGTCGCCAAGGCTCAGCGTGATGTCGTATTTCTCGCAGATGTCCAACAGGCGGTCGTAGTATTCGACAAATGGGTTTTCATTGCCTGTGAGTTGCATCCATGCAAAAATCAGTGAACCGCCTCTTGAAACGATATTGGTGAGTCTCGGGTTGTTGAGGAAAGTCTGGGCAGTGTGCTTGTTGACACCGGCGTGAATGGTGACAAAATCGACGCCGTCTTGACCGTGTTTTTCCACGACATCTAAAAACTCATGTGCTTTAATTTCACTGAGTTCTTTATCGTAAAAGCCCAATGCGTCGTAAATCGGGACGCTGCCAATCATAGCAGTAGATTTTTCCACAAGGTCTTTTCGGAACTCTGCGGTTTTACCGTAGTTGCTGAGATCCATGATGCCGTGGATACCGAGAGAAAGTGCCTTTTCAACTTTGGCCATCTCTTTGCAATAGTCGTTTTCATCTTTAGAAATACCGAGGTTGACGTTGATCTTTGTGCTCAGACCGCCGCCGACGCCACTTGGTACCAGCGAGGTGTGGTTCTTGTTGGCGGGGATGACGATTTGTCCTTGAGCGATTTGAGCCATCAGCCAATTGGCTTCGACGCCCTCAGTTTCGATAACTTGTTGCATTTGTGGTGTTAAAATGCCTTTTTTAGCAGCATCCATTTGCGTGGTATAACTCATAGTAATAGCCTCCTTAAACACTAAAATCCCTTGTTGTACGAGAGCTGAAAAAAAAACGCGCTCCTAAATAGGAACGCGTCTGCGACTGTATGGTAACGTCTATCAGCTTTCCTACGCCAGTATAATCTGGATCAGGTACGAAGGGTAAAGAAATGGGATTCTTTTCTCAGCTGTCCGTTTTACAGCACCCCTAGCAGTGACACTTTATGCTTTTCAATGACTTTCCGTCAAAGCTTTCACGAATAATCTAACACAGTTTGAGCGGAAAATCAACTCATTAAATTTTCTTAATTTTGATGCGAGATTTGGTTTAGAGAGGCTTTTTTTAGCTTTCCAGTTGCTTCACAAGTGGAGATAAATAAGGTTCTTCTTTGGCGATGACCTCTTTGCGCGCATCGAGTTTTTGAATTTCTTGTTTTAGGCGGTACATGCGGTTATCGAGCTCCGAAATCAAATCGGCACAGTGTTTTAACTCCGACTGCATATAGGGCGGCGCTTTTTTTTGGTAGCGGTAGTAGAGCTTGTGTTCGACACTGGCCCAAAAGTCCATGGCGATGGTGCGCAGTTGAATTTCGACGCGAACGGGTATGCACCCCTGACTCAGGTAGACGGGCACCTCTATGTGCACATGTAGACTTTTGTAGCCATTGGGTTTCGGCATTTTGATATAGTCTTTAATCTGTATAATTTTAATGTCCTTATGCGATTTAATCAATTCGAGAACACTGTAGATGTCCGCTTGAAAAGCACAGATAATGCGAATGCCCGCAATATCAAAAATATGTGCTTTGGCATTTTCAGGCGACGGGTCAAAGCCGAGCCGATCGAGCTTGTTAATGATTTTGTTTTGCTTTTTAATGCGGTACCGAATGTGTTCAATGGGGTTGTAGTCGTGGTTGTTTCGGAATTCCTCATCGAGTATGTTAAGGCGCGTCAACATCTCGTCTAAAGCAAATTTGTGGAGCATGAGCAATTCGCGCCAAGGTTTGGTATCTTCGCTTATGAGCGTTCTATACATGGTTGGACTCCTTCATCCGATTTACTTTTTCATACGGTATAGGCCTTAGATACCCAGCTCTATAGGGGGTTATTCACCGTTTGGCCGACTGCTTGTGGGGTATTTATAAATGTAGGCTGTTAATACAGTACGGAACAAGGAGGGCAAAAGATGCAGTACACACAGTATGAGAATCATTTACCACTTGGTGATCTCTGTATCATATGTATGGAAAATTGCATAGATATGGGGCGGAAAATCAACAGACACATAAAAGAAATGCGTTCCGGTCAGCTGGGGGTCCCCGATACCTTTCTATTGAGGAAGCAAGAAGTTCGATTTGCCAATGGCGAAGGTAAAATCTTTCTGAAAGAAACAGTGCGGGGCAAAGACGTCTATATTCTAACGGATATCGGCAACTACAGCATGACGTATACACTGTACGGCTATGAAAATCGAAAGAGCCCCGACGACCACGTTCAGGATTTGAAACGGGTTTTGTCTGCTATGGCGGGAAAAGCGCGCCGCATTACCATTCTCATGCCCTTGCTCTACGCTTCGAGACAGCATAGCCGAAAAGGGCGCGAGTCCTTAGACTGTTCAATGGCGCTTCAAGAACTTGAAAAATTAGGTGTGGACGACATCATTACATTTGACGCCCACGACCCGACAATTCAAAATGCCATACCGCTGATATCTTTTGAAAACGTGTACCCAACTTTTGACATTGTTAAATGCATGATAGAAAACGAGCCTGAAATTGCTGAAGGCGATGGCAATACCCTGATTGTCAGTCCCGACACTGGCGCCATGGACCGCGCGGTTTACTATTCCAGCGTTTTAGGATTTGACATCGGTCTTTTTTACAAGCGCAGAGACCATAGTCGGGTTGTAAAAGGCAAAAATCCCATTGTCCAACACGAATACATCGGTCGCGATGTCAAAGGCATGAATATCCTAATTGTCGACGATATGATTGCATCGGGAGAATCGGTGCTCGATATTGCAAAAGAATTGAAGCAACGCGAGGCCAACAAGATTTTTATCGCCACTTCTTTTGCACTGTTTACAGAGGGGACGGCTAAGTTTGACGATTATTATGAACGCGGTCTCTTCGACAAGGTCTACAGTACAAATCTAACCTATGTGCCCGAAAATACAAAAAGCCAACCTTGGTTTACAGAGGTCGACCTTTCATATTATATGGCGCGTATTGTAAATCGTTTAAATTACGATGTGTCCATTAGTGAAATATTGGATGCCAACAGGGGGATAAAGGACCTGGTGAGCTCTAGAAAGGCCCGTTTAGAATAATGTTTGCAGCGGTGACATCGTCGCCGGACGGGTTAAAAGCCTTAAAGACATTTTGAAGCGTTTTATCGCGAGAGCTGTCTTTGAGCACTGTACCGATGATGTCTACAGCTTCCTGATACGTCAACGCTTGGTTTTCGTAGAGCCCGTCTGTAAAGAAAAACAGTTGGGTGTATCGGGTGAGGCTGAAGGTATAAAGTTCGTAATGAAACCCGTAGACGACGCCTAGAAGCATGTTGTTTGACGGCAGCTTTTCAATGGTACCGTCACATGTTGAGGCGATGGTATCGTTGTGTCCGGCGTTGATTAATTTACCTGTTTTGGCTTTAAAGTCAAATGAGGCGAAAGTGCCGGTGACGAAGTGGCCACGGTCTTCTTGATCGTCGTTAAAGAGACACAAAAATCGGTTGATGGCATTGACTGAGGTCTCTAGGCTGTTAAACTGGATGTAGTCGGCAAACATTTGGATGACGGTTATCGCCACAAGTGCTGCGGATACGCCGTGCCCCATAACATCAATGAGAGCAAAGTGGTACTTATAGGCACTGGCTTTTTGGAAAAAGACGAAGTCGCCGCCGATTTCGTTGTGGTGCATCAATTCGTACTGCATCTGAATTTGGCTGTCTTTGTAATTCTTAGGCAACAAGGCGTCTACAACTTTACGCGCGAGTTTGACTTCTGAGGCGAGTTCGTCCAGAAGCAAGCGTTCGCGCGTTATATTTTTTCCGATTTTGAGGAAGCGATCGATTTCCCCGTGATGTGTCAAGATAGGCGAGATGGTCGCTTCTTCATAAAAGCGTTCCCCCGCCTTATTTTTATTGACAAAAATTCCGTCCCATACCTCCTTGTTGGTGATTTTCTGCCACAGATTTTTATAAAAGGCATCGTCGTGAAACCCACTCTTGATTACATTTGGAGAGCGCGTTATGAGTTCTTCTCGACGAAATCCCGAGAGTTTTTCAAAGTAGGGGTTGGCGTATTCAATATTGCCGGATTTGTCGGTAATGACGACGGAGTTTTCAGCGCTGTGAATCAGCTTGTCTAAAATGTCCTTTTCCGTTGCCATTTTTTTGCTTTTCACAAAGTTTTGAAAAAAAGCGAGCCAATCGAGGGCGGTGTAGCCGACTTTTAGCCAGTGGGTAATGCCGTGGTTGTAGAGATAGTCGTAGTAGGCGGCATCAGTGGTGGTATTTATGACGACGACGTTTTCGTAGTAAGTCAGAATTAGTAACAGCCGTTCGTCCCCAAGTGGAAGGTGCTTGGCGTCTACCACAAGCAAATCGTACTTACACGGTGGGTAGTCCCAATCCGCAATTTTGCGAAAAACAGGAGAACAAAGATGATTGTATCGTGCAATGATATCGGTTATTGTGCTGAAATCTGTCGAGTCCGCCAATACGTCGATAAACAGTTCAAATCGACTGAACATAATTATGGCCTCCTGTTAGGATGTGAGCCTCTATAGGGCTTTTTTTTCTTATTTTTCTTTTTGCGCTTGCGCACAGAGTAACCAAAAGTACCCAGTTGTTTGCCGAGTTCGTAATAGGCGCCGTGGCTGTACGCGATGAGTTCAGAATCTTCAAGGCGAAATTTTCCCGTGGCATCCATTAGACGCTCTTCTATCGTGACGCCTGCAACTTTTGCAAAAAACATGTCGTGAGAGCCGAGTGGTTTAACTTCTGTGACCTCACACTCTATACTGAGTGGTGATTCAGCGATAATGGGGACGTCGAGTGCTAAACCTTTAAGTGCTGTCAGCTGCATCTCTTTAAATTTGTCGACATCGCGTCCGGATTTAACCCCGCAGTAATCGGCGGCTTTTAAAAGTCTCTTAGTGGAGAGGTTAATGGCAAACTTGCCTGTGGCTTGTATCAGATCGTACGAGTAGCGTTCTTTTCTTACCGATATATAAGTCATAGCGGGATTGGTACAGAGTGTGCCCGTCCATGCAATGGTTATAATATTGGGGGCATCCAGTGTGCCGCAAGTAACGAGGGTAGCGGGAACGGGATAGACCATTGTCCCGGGTTTCCAAAGTGTTTTACTCATGAATACTCCTATTGTGTTTAGATTGAAACTATTATAACACAAAGCAGATGATAGATGTGAGCGTTTTCGGGTACATATCTTATAACAACTGTATCAAGAGAGGAGGCTTTGGAAATGAAAATTACCATTCAAACGGGACTTGGGGAGCTTGAAAGACAACTGGGGACTATGGGGTATGAACTGATACCTTATCGGGGTGGAAGCGCTCAAACAAAGGTCTGTATTATTAATAACGTCGACGAGACATACGAAGAAATCGATCCCGTGACGTTTATGGGGACGGGTGAAAACGAAGTGGTTTTGCTCGATGCCTCAAAATTATCCAGTGAGGATGTACTGAAGTTTGTTTCCAAGTATGCACCGCTCTAGTGTACTGTATCGTTCACAATAAAAAAACTGCTCATCTACGTCGTAACATCGCAACGTTAAAATTTCTCGACACAGTCCTGCAGGGGCGTTTTGAGATGCGACTAATGAGGCGGCACCTCAGATAGTGGTTGAAAAATGTTTGGAACTGTATTATAATGCTATAAAGTCATAGTGAGCAATGATGAGAAGTAGTAAATCGAAATGTTCTAAAGAGAGCCGTTGGAAGGTGTGAAACGGTAGACTTAACGATTGAACTCGTCTCAGAGCTCTGCAAGTGAACGGAGTAGCATGCAGCGGTTGGCGCCGTTATACGCCTTAAGAGGATTGCCTGGCAATCAATTAGAGTGGTACCGCGGATCTTTCGTCTCTAGCGAAAGGTCCTTTTTTGTACCCATTTTTTGCACGGTGCGCGCAAAGGGTGTTTAAATGGCGTTCTTTGTGCAAGTGGTGCATAGAGGCTGATGCCGAGGCATGAAATTCAAACAAAGGAGAGGGTCATATGGAGTACAATCCAAACGAAATTGAAAAGAAGTGGCAACGCATTTGGGAAGAAGAAGAGACGTTTAAAGCGGCTCAAGATTTTACGAAACCTAAGTATTACCCATTGGTGGAGTTTCCCTATCCGTCAGGGCAAGGGCTTCACGTCGGTCACCCAAGACCTTATACGGCACTGGATATAGTAGCGAGAAAACGTCGATTAGAAGGGTACAACGTCCTCTATACCATGGGGTGGGATGCCTTCGGTTTACCGACGGAAAACTACGCAATAAAAAATAAAATTCACCCGGCCATTGTAACGGAAAACAATGTCGCACGGTTTAAAGAACAGCTCAAGATTTTGGGACTTTCTTTTGATTGGTCGAGAGAAATCAACACCACCGATCCGAAGTACTTTAAGTGGACGCAGTGGATTTTCATCAAACTCTTTGAAAAGGGCCTCGCCTATAAAAAAGAGATGGACATCAACTGGTGTGTGTCCTGTAAAGTCGGTCTCGCAAATGAAGAAGTGGTGGGCGGCTGCTGTGAGCGCTGTGGTGGCGAAGTCGTCAAGCGTGCAAAATCGCAGTGGATGCTAAAGATTACCGAATATGCCGATCGTTTAATTGAAGACCTCGACGACCTCGATTACGTTGAGCGCGTCAAACAACAACAGAAAAACTGGATTGGGAAATCCGTGGGGATGGAAGTTGATTTCACCACGACAGTGGGCGAGAAACTCAGAGTCTTTACAACGCGCCCAGACACGATTTACGGCGCCACTTACATGGTGCTATCACCGGAACATCCGATTATTGAAGCCTATAAAGAGCGCGTAGAAAATTACGAAGCGCTCATGGCTTATCGCGAAGAGGCTAAGAAAAAGTCTGACTTCGAAAGAACTGAGCTCAACAAGGAAAAGTCCGGTGTTGAAATTCAAGGCATTCGAGCGGTAAATCCACTAACCGGACAAGAAATCCCCATTTGGATATCCGACTATGTATTAATGAGCTACGGAACCGGTGCAATTATGGCCGTTCCTGCACACGATACGAGAGACTGGGAGTTTGCAAAGAAATTTGATTTGCCGATTATCGAAGTTGTCGGCGGCGGTTGTGTTGATGAAGAGGCGTATACCGATATCGCAAGTGGTGTTCTCGTCAATTCTCCACTTATCGACGGTTTGAAGGTCGCAGAGGCAAAAGAAAAAATCTCTGATTACCTTGAGAGCAAGGGGCTCGGTGAGCGCAAAGTCAACTTTAAGTTGAGAGACTGGGTCTTTTCAAGACAGCGTTATTGGGGAGAACCTATTCCACTGGTCAGCTGTCCGACTTGTGGCTGGGTAGCGCTTAAAGAGTCTGATTTGCCATTGACCCTTCCCGAGGTAGACAGCTACGAGCCGACAGATAACGGCGAGTCGCCACTGGCCAAGATGACCGATTGGATTGAGACCACTTGTCCACACTGTGGCGGACCTGCGCATAGAGAAACGGACACCATGCCGCAGTGGGCGGGATCGAGCTGGTACTTTTTACGTTATTGCGACCCGTACAACAACGATGTGCTGGCGAGTTTAGAGGCACTTGAATACTGGATGCCTGTGGATTGGTACAACGGCGGCATGGAGCATACGACGCTTCACTTGCTGTACTCTCGATTCTGGCACAAATTCTTATACGATATCGGTGTGGTAACGACAAAAGAGCCGTATTTAAAGCGTACGTCTCACGGTATGATTCTCGGTGAAGGCGGCGAAAAAATGTCGAAATCGAGAGGCAACGTCATCAATCCAGATGAAATCGTCAACGATTTAGGTGCTGATACTCTCCGTCTTTATGAAATGTTTATCGGAGATTTTGAGAAGAGTGTCCCGTGGTCGGAAAACAGCGTAAAGGGCTGTCGACGATTTGTCGACAGAGTATGGGCTCTGATGCCGAATGTGGTCAAAGGCGACGCATACAGCCCTTCGCTTGAAACCGCCATTCACAAGACGATTAAGAAAGTCTCAGAAGACTACGAGACCTTAAAGTTCAACACGGCAATTGCTGCCATGATGAGTCTATTAAACGACTACAAAAAGCAGGAAACCTTGACGGCGGCGGATATGAAAACACTTTTGATATTGCTTAATCCCGTCGCGCCACACGTTACAGAAGAAATGTGGTCTTTGCTCGAGTTCGGCGGTATGATCAACGCACAAAAGTGGCCGGTATACGATGCGTCAAAAGTAGTAGACGACGTCATTGAGATGGCGGTACAAATCAACGGGAAAGTGAGAGCGACTATTTCTATCCCTGTTGATGCCACACAGGAACAAGCCCACGAGTTGGCGATGGCCGATGAAAAAATTAAGCAGTTCACAGAAGGCAAGACCATTGTGAAAGAGATTTTTGTCCCGGGTAGAATTTTCAACATTGTGGTTAAAGGCTAAGCATTTCTTTTAGTTTTATAGAGCCGTCTCTTCGTTTTGAAGGGGCGGTTTTTATGTGCGACAACCTTTTGAGTTCAAAGACTTAACAGGCAGTTGGGTGTACTAAAAGCGTCCCAAACGTTATACGAGGTACTTTTTAAGTGTGGAAAATTATAGAAGAATGCACTTGTAAAGATATGGAATAATCTGTATAATAGAAAGAAATACTGATAAAAGGAGCACTAACTTATGAAGAGGAAATTAAAAGGCTGGATTTTAGGGGCAGTGATGGTGTTACATATAGGAGCGGGAATTGCCGCTGGGGAGGCACAGGGGTACAGCGATTTACCCAATGACCACTGGGCATATGCCAACGTCATGGCGCTGACAGAGAAGGGCATTATCAAAGGCTATGATGACGGCAGTTTTAAACCGAAGAACCTCACGCGCATCGACGAGTTTATCGTTATGACGCTTAGGTCTGAAGGCTATGAACTCAACACCGATGGCGGCTGGTCTAAAGCGTACATCGAAAAAGCTAAAGAACTGAACCTCATTGGTGCTAGAGAATTTACCGACTACACCAAGCCGATTACACGTGAAGCGATGATTGCCATTGGCGTTAGAGCGGTGGGCCTCGAAGAAGAGCTGCCGTCGGACTACCTCGATGTATATGTTGAAAACGATGTGAAGGACTTTGATAAAATCGATGCGGCGTACAGCGACGAAGTTCTTGCTGGCTATCGCCTTGGCATCACCACGGGAACCGGTGGCAAGTTTTTGCCAAAGTCCAGTGCCACACGTGCAGAAGCCGCAGCGATTATCTCTAGACTGATGGACGATGCCATGAGAAAGCCGTATGAGAATAGGGCGGTGCAGTCGATGGAAGGTCGTTTTATGGAGAACTATGATCAGGAGGGAAACCTAGTAACTGATTTTAATCTAGAGATTACGGATACCTATGTGCGTAAGCTTACAGGAAAGTACAAGTTTTATGCACCGCTTTATAGAGAGGAACCTTTAAATGAGTTTGTAGAAATTTCCAAGCTGTTATTCAACATGTCTTTTAGAGAAAAAGGGTACATGAGTTTTGCAGCAGGTAACGGTGAAAAATCAAGTGTGAGTGTGCTTGCATATAAAACAAAGTCATATCATGATGATATGTATGAAAACCCTTCGTATTCGGCACTCGACAGAACTTTCTTATTTGCTGAACGCATGGACTTTGATTTTCGCGCAAACACCGAAGACCTCGAAAACAAGTACAGCCCTTATAATCTAATGCTTTGGAAACGCACTGAGCATATGGCGGGCTACAAAGATTACGAGGCGTTTTTTATGGATACTTATGGCGAACAAGTGAAAGCGCTTTTTGATTACTGGTTTGAAGACCAGTCCGACTACGCTTTTTCAAAGTACCTCAATGCCATGTCGCATAAGGGAGAAAATACAAGGTTTGGAGAAGTGATTAATGGTAGGTACTTTCATATGGGCATTACGTCAGGAAGTATTAATTTAACTGTATCTCTTAAACGATTTTAAAGATTAGTGGAGGCAATACACATGAAAAGAATTCTAGCAGCTGCACTTGCTCTTGTAATGGTTCTAGGTACCTTGCCAGCGTTTGCCTATGGCAACCCAAACCCAGACAAATACGACAACAGCGGTGATTATTTTAAAACAGACCCATACTACGATGTGTCATGGTTTGACTATAAGGAGAAAAAAGGCATTCCGTTGGAGCTGCCTTATGTGAACAAAGACGGCTTTTTCTTTAACAAGGAACTCTTTGACGATCTCGGTATCACGGTGTATGGCGATTATAAAGACGTGGCTGACAACGAGTTTAAGCCCGGCAGCATTATCTTTGCCCCCGATGGTGAAACACGTATTGGCGAGGATTTTAAAAGTGGCTACTATGAAAACAGTACTGGTGAATACCGCTACCACGGGTATGATTCCGTAGGCAATCGGTATGCCAACCGCGACTTTAGGCTAGATGCCGATTCGGGAACGCGGCCTGAACAAAAGCACTGGATTTACCGGATATGGGATAAAAAAAGTGTCTATCACTATTACTATAGCGAGGATTTAAAAGGGGTTGAACGAATCGCAGAAGCAAGTGATTACAATAAAGCGGCGACAATAGATTTAAACGATTCTATCGCCGAAGATAAAAAGCATCAAATCAAATCTACCCGCCAATGGATTAACGACACGCTGCCGTTTGAAATTAAAAAAGGGACGAACAGCGATAAGTCGCCTTACAACTACGCACATGTACAGACGCGGCCAACGACTTATAGAACAGGCGAAGCGCTTATGTTCCACGACCCGTATCCTGAGATTAGAACCGGACAAAATACCGGACTTTGGTACCAGGTCTTCAGCTTAGAAAAAGTGGCAAACAAAAGTTATATTCCTCACAAAGGTTTTATAGAAGTGGTACAAGGAGACGATGTTATCACCGAAGCGGAAATGGCGAAAAAAGCCAACATAACATTTGATGTTAAGCTTTCAGGTGTTCTCAACGATGTGCATCTATGGGATAACAAAAAAGGCGCCGAGTTTTCAGACGACGTGCTCAGGGGCGTTTACTACAACCGCGAAGATATTAAGCAGTGGAATTTTGAACTAAAGGACTCGATTACAGAGAAGACTTTGAAACAACAGGGAAAGAGGACAGCACCAAACATGGGGGGGACGGTGTTTGAAGTCGTTATGACGTATGACGATTACAGCAAATACATCACTGAAGAAGACCGTGAACTCAACCCTGTGTTTAACGGTATTGTGGAAATTGAGTATTACAATGGTGTTAAGAAGCGCGTGCCGGTGAGCACAGATGCCAATGTCAACGCACCTAAAGAACCTCAGATGGTTGTCGATGAGCCGGAATACATGCCGCCGAATCTCGATCCGCTGATTTTAGATATATCAGCACCTAATGAAATGCTCGATACCGAGCGGTTTGGCGTTATAGACAACACCGTGCTCTACGACGGCTTTACTAGAGAAGTCTACCTCAAAGGTAAAAAGCTCTCAGAGGCCGATGCAGATGCATTCCTGTCGGGTGATTACTTGTTTCCGCTGGAAGGCCGACATATCATTTACGATTATAAAATCGTCTACACGGCCAATTATGAAAATCACGACCCTATCGTCATCGACTATTACAACTACGTGTATGTGTACAGCACAAAGCCGGAGACCTTTGTTAAACCCGATGGCACCTTTAAAGAAAATAGAACCATCAAGTTTAAAGAAGCGTCTTCAGAACTTCATCCACAGTATGTGTTAGATCGCGCCAGTGTCGATACGGTTTACTTTGACACGGTTAATGTAAGTGGCGATAACAGCGTGATTAAATTCGCGGCTAAAACCGACAAGCTTCAGACGTTCATCGTAAAAGAGCCGGCAGAGATAGCATCGAAGTTAAAAGTAAAAATGAACGTTCGGCCGGATCTCATCCAGCGCAGCGACATTCCTGCGGATTATCACGAGGACGAAGCCGAGTACCACCGCTATGTGCTGGCTGATATAACGCCGGATATTGTAGCGAACATCTGGAACTGGACGCTGCCGAGAAATGAAGCGCTTGAATTCATTTATGAACCGGCCAGTCTTGATGAAGACATTTTATCTGTAAACACCTATAAAATCTACATCGATGAAGACGAAGACGGCATCCCTGAAAAGCTTCTTGAAGAAGGCAACTATGAAGACTACAAAAGTTATGTGCCGCCAAAACTCGGCGCTTATAAAATTGTCTTTTATGTGGAAGAAACCTTTGGACAGCCAACACTTGAGCAGTTTATTACAGAAGAGGATAAACGCACGGCAACTGTAGAAAGGCCGTTTTACGTGGCCAACCTTGCGCCGATGACGCGGCTTTATACGGATATTGAAATAGAGTTTCCAAAAGTCGATGTTACAGTGCTTACTGACGAATCGATTGAAAGAACGCTTAACGATTCGCTTGTAGAAAAGCGTGTGGACTGGATGAACACTTTTAGACAAACAGGGCTACACGCCAATGTATATCACTGGGACTTGCACACCTATGTCTATGAAAAGTACGTTGAGAAAGAAATCACAAAGAAGAATCAACAAACCCCACTGGAAAGTGAGTTCACCGTTGAGGGGTACTCAGGCGTGATTTCACGTGTGAATCAAGTAACGAATGAAGATAAATGGACAAGGAGATGGACAGAGTACATTCCTAAGTCAGACCCAGATTTCGTAACTGCAGGGGGCGGCGTAAACAGTTCTAGTGCCACTTATAAATCAGATGGGAAGAGATGGTGGTTGGAGTCGGGGTTTAGCTTCACCACTATGCCGGGTTCAATGTCATACAGTAGCGGCGGATACGAGGGGACGCTGACAAAGAAATCATCTTTATCCTGGGATGATGGGCCGCCATCTGGAACAGGTTCTCCTGGCGAGTACTATACGCGCACAAAAGGCTATGATTACTGGTATGAGGGCACTGTTGTCAGAAACTGGACAGAAACCATAAATCACTCCGAGGTCGTTACGGATTACTACTATACCGGCACCTACAAGGGCACACTATACAAATACGTCAAACAAGCGTATGCCGGAAAGTTTAGAATGGATTCTGATAAATACCTCGTTTATTTTGCAGACGATAAACTCAATAACCGCGCGGACATCGACGCCGTTATGGCCAGAGGGAAGAGCAAAGTGATTCTCGTGGGAAAACCTGCACTGAAGACTGCGTACCCGGGACACAAATACTTTGTAGACGGGTCGAAGCCGGTAGATGAAATCCTCGGCGAAATCACCGATATTATTGCAGAAGAAAATGCCTTTTTAAACGCACAGCTGCTGCTCGTCGGCGAACCCTTTAAACTGATGCACACAGACTTTGACGACGAGAAAGACCCCATAGACGTCTACGGCTTTAAATACGTGCACGAGGCGGATTATTATGATAACCCAATGGGGCAAGAGCCGGGGACCGGCAAAGATGCAGAAACAGCGCCTTTTACAGACGCCGTTAAAAAGTCCTTTAGCAAGACGGGCAAATACACCGTCATACGTCAGATAAAAGATACACCTGAAGAACAGCCAGAGTATACGGAGGATTCAAACCTCGAAAAGATGTTCATTTACGTGCACCGCAAGCCTATTGCCAAGTTTGAACTAGACTGGGTTTACGATTCTACAAAACAACATTACAAAACCACGTGGGTGGATTTATCTTATGACCGAGACCATGAACACAGCGACGCACAGAAAGGGATTAGAGACCGCCGCATTCGCTACAGGAAGACAGATGGCGACAATCAGTGGATTTACACGATTCCAGATGAACTCGCCGCAGGCAGTTACGAAGTCATTTATATTGTCAAAGACATTGAAGGGGTGTGGTCGGACGAAGCCCGTATGACCTTTACACTTCAGAACGAACCGCCGATGCGGTTGTGGGCAAAACTCAGAAGTGATTTTCCACTCAGCGGTGTACCGGCAAGTGAGGCCGTCACCGTATACGACATGGTAACGCGTTATCATAGAGGCCATCAGGTGTCGTTGACACTGATGAACAGCCGAAATGAGAAGGTGCGTGACATGGCGTTATTTTTAGACAATGACATGACAAAATATAACATAAGAGGCGATAAATACAACTGGGTACCTTTTGAAGAACACTTGTCGGCAACCCTTCCAGATGGCCCCTACAGCGTTAAGGTAACGGCAAAGTCCAAAGCGGCACCGTATGTCTCAGAGACTGTCATTTTACCGTTTACAGTGAACACACCGGTGTTCGTGGAAGGGACGGTTCCCGTATTGACCACAGGCGACCCGGGGGTACTAAAGGCGCGTACCGGAAAGTATTCCAGTGCAACATCGGTGGTATGCTTTAAGGGGACACCTTACGAGCGTCGTTATCCGATGACGCTGGAAAGCGTTCTACCGTCAGGTGATCAGGTCTGGCGCGTAGAAGTGACGCCGACGCCGTCGATGCCGGCGGATCTTTATACCTATGTGTTTACAACGGAGACGCCAAGTGGTAAGACGGCGCAGGACGTGGTGTACGAGCGGGTCGAACAACTGAAAATCACATCGTTTGACGTCAGCGGTTACTGGAACCACTGGCGCGGTCAAAAGGATATGTTCGGCAAGCAGATGAGCGTGGAACCGCATCGATTTTTAAGTCTTGAGAAGGTGGTGTTTACAGCTGAGGTCATCGGGAATCCGGATCGAGTGACGCTTCGGCTGTCGTCTCCGCTGGAGGCCATGCACTATATAAACCCTCAGGGCCAGCGGTATGCGTATGAGGAGATGGTGGGGTATCGCGTGGATTTCCCGCTTGAGATGACACACGAGGGCGAAGGGCGTTACAAAGCGACGTATATTCTTCCGCTGGCAGACCATACGGTGAGCTGGGAAGACAGGCGAGCGGGAGCGCCGTATTACGCTGTGGTGTATGCAGAAAAGGGCGCCGTAAAGAAAGAAGCGCGTATTGAAGACATCGACATCACGGGAAATATCTACGACCAAGTGTATGTTCAGCCTAAGACAGAAGAGTAGACCGATTTACTCGGTTTGTCAACAAAGTCATAAAAGGGGTGCACCGCAGAGCGGACACCCCCTTATACATAAAAACATATGGTAGCGTTTGTACAACCAGATGACCTATTTTAATTTACTTTTGACGCGGCTTCACATAAAATAAAGGGTATAAAAGAAGAAAAGATAAGGAGGCGCACAGATGAAGAATTGGATTGAAATGGCTATAAAAGAGCGCAAGGTCACTTTTGTTATGGCACTTTTCGTGTTGTTTTTTGGCATCTACGCGTACTATTTTTTGCCGAAACAAGAAAATCCCGATACTTCGAGTCCTGCAGCGCAGATTGTGACACCTTTCCCAGGTGCTGCAGCTGAGGAAGTTGAAGCATTGCTAACGCAGAAAGTCGAAGAGGCCTTGAGCAATCTAGACGGTATCTCATATATGACTTCGTACTCAAACCCCAACAGTTCTGTGGTTCTTATAACCCTCGACTACGATGTGGATTACGAAGAACAATGGTCGCGCGCGCGGACGCTTCTCGAAGACCTCAAGCCCGAATTGCCCCCCGGTGTAATGGATTTTCAGATCGATACGGATCTGACAACTTCTAGCGGTGCCGTTTTATCGGTAACAGCTGAGGAGGGGGATTTAGAAGGGTATGCACAGCAATTGGCCAATGCCATCAAGGGTGTGGAAGGCGTTAAGAGTGCAACGGTAGAGGGAGAGGCGCAAACGCGGTATACGGTGACGTTACAAAGTCGAAAGATGGACGACGTCCCGCTGACTTATGCGCAGATTGCAGACCTTATCAAGGCGCAAAATACCATGATTCCCGCAGGTGATGTTCAAGGGGAGAGCGGTCGCCTGTCTGTCGTCAGCGAAAGGGGACTCAAAGACCTTGAAAGTTTAAAAGCACTTAAAGTATTTACCAACCCTCAGACGGGAGAAGTGGTTACACTTGCAGATATTGCCACTGTCGAGCAAGAAGGCAAAAAGAAGCAGTTATATAAAGAGGGGGAAAGCGAAGCTGTTCTAGTCAATGTCTTTTTTGAGGACAACGAAAATATCGTTTTATCCGGAGATGCCATCAAAAATAAAATAGAAGCCTTTGAATCAGATTATCAAGGGGTTGCCGTGAGTTCGGTGGTATTTCAGCCCGACGCTGTCAGCGAAGCGACAAATGGCTTCATGATGAATCTTCTTCAAGGCGTTGGGTTTGTCGTCCTCGTCGTTCTCTTGGGGATGGGGCTTAGAAATGCCGTCGTGGTTAGTGTGAGCATTCCGCTTTCAATTGCGGCTACAGTAGCGGTAATGAGTTTGCTCGGTATCGATTTACAGCAGATGTCCATTTCGGCATTGATTATTGCGCTGGGCATACTGGTGGACAACTCTATTGTTATTAGCGATGCCATTCAGGAAAAACTCAATCACTCGAAACCTGTTTACTCGGCGTGTTATCAAGGTGCAAGAGAGAGCAGTATCCCAGTTCTGACCTCCACTTTGACGACGGTTGCTGCGTTTGCACCACTTATGGCATTGCCCGGAGAAGCCGGTGAGTTCGCCAAGTCGTTGCCGCAAGTGGTGATCATAGCACTGATTGCCTCTTACCTCGTAGCGATGTTTGTTACGCCGGCACTTGCCAGCGTGTTTTTTAAGAAAAAACGTTTGCCGATACAAGTGAAAACCAGCAGAACGCGACGGGGATTCGAGGTCTTGTTAATCAACGCCATTAAGCGTAAAAAAACGGCTTTTGTATTTATCGTCCTCATCGTCGCCGCATCGGTTTACGGCGCAATGCAACTGGAAATTTCACTGTTCCCATATGCGGATAAGGACCTTGTCTACATCGACGTGTTCAGTGAAGCGGGGAGTACACTGGCCACTACCGGTGCACTTATGGATGAAATGCGACTGATCATCGACGAAACTGACAGTGTCGATGCCGTGTATCAGTCGGTTGGCGGGAGCTTTCCAAAATTTTATTTGACTGTGGGGGTTCGGCCGCCTTCAGAAGACTACGGACAGTTTATACTAAAAGTGGATAGCTCGCAGTTTAAGAGCGGTGAAACCCTTGAAACGATGGCTTTTAAACTTCAAGAAACTTTAGATGAACGTCTGCCGAGGGGTCGCTATTCAGTGAATTTACTTGAAATCAACCAACCGGGCCCGGCAGTAGATGTGCGCCTTTCGGGGACTGACAGAGCAGCTCTCGATGATGCGGCTCAAAAAATTGAAGCCTATCTCAAACAGGATACGCGTACAGTAAGGGTTACAAGTGACCGCGTGGAAACTGCGCCCCAAATTGAAGTGGTTTATAATTCAAAAAAACTCAAAGATAGTCAGCTGGTTTTATACGATGTGCAAAACAATTTAAACATCGCTTTGAGTGGGAGAACGGTAACAGAGATTTACAAAGGTGCTGATGTGTACCCTGTCGTTGTCGATAGCGATATTCAGACAGAGAGGGGCCTTGGGTATATGAAGCTTGCCACGGATGCCACAGGAGAAAGCATCCGACTGGCTGATGTGGCGACTCTAGAAACCAAAGAGGCCTATCAACAAATCAAACGGCATAATGAAAAGCCTGCGGTATTTGTCAGTACCGATGTAATGCCGTCGGCATCTGCAACGAGCTTACAGAAAGATGTCGAAGCGTATGTGGAGACTTTAGGACTCGACGGTCGCGTATCTGTGGAATACGGTGGAGACAAGGAAATTGTCGACCGATATGTAAAAGACCTATTCGGTGCGGCTGCACTGGCTTTGATTATTATTTATTTGATTCTCTTAATTCAGTTCAACTCTTTTAAAGTACCGTTTATAATCTTGGCCACTGTACCGCTTTCAGTGGTTGGTTCAGTCGGCCTGTTGCTGTTGCTCGATATGCACATTACGTTTACGGTAGGCCTTGGCGTCGCAAGTTTAATCGGAATCGTCGTCAACAACGCCATTCTTTTAATGGATTATTTTAAGCAGAAACAGCATCAGGAGGCGTCGCTTGAAACCCTTTGTGTAACGGCAATGAATCGACGATTTAGGCCGATTATGCTCAGCAGTATGACCACCATTATCGGATTGGTGCCGTTGGCACTTTCCGGGAGTTCCTTTTTCACCCCAATGGCGGTGGCGCTAATGGGCGGACTGATGGTGTCTACTTTGCTCACGCTTATTGTGATCCCTTTGATCTACCATACGTTTTCAAAAACGATTTAACAACAATTGACACGTTGGTAGCGCATTGTCCACTTCAACATTCACGAAAAGTCTTACGGCTTAACTTTTGTTGTTTAATTAAATTTTAAGGGGGCTTTAATGCAAAGCCCCCTTAAAATTGCTACAATTGAATGACATACAACGTTAAGTGCTATACAAGGAGGTTATTCTTTTGATATTAGAAACGCGTAATTTAACCAAACGGTATCGTGGCGTGCCCGTTGTCGACAGCGTCGACCTTCATATTGAAAAAGGCGATGTATTTGGTTTCTTAGGACCAAACGGCGCAGGGAAAACAACCACCATTCGGATGATTCTCGGTCTGATAAAGCCTTCCGGTGGCGAGGTGTTTATCGACGATATCAGTGTTCAAAAAGAGTTTGCAAAAGCCATTAAGAACATTGCGGGAATCGTTGAAACCCCTAAGTTTTATGAAGATTTGACAGCATATCAAAACCTCAAGCTGCTCAAAAATTTTCATAAAGAGATTCCCAAGGCGCGTATTGAAGAAGTGCTGGAACTCGTAACGCTGAAACACGCCGCCCATCAAAAGTTCAAGACATTTTCACTGGGGATGAAGCAGAGGCTGGGCCTTGCTGCGGCGCTTTTAAACAAGCCGAAGATTATCATATTGGACGAACCGACCAATGGTCTCGACCCTAAAGGTGTGGTTGCCATTCGGAACATTATTATGAAGCTCGTTGAGAAAGAGTCGATTACAGTATTGATTTCCAGCCACATACTTCATGAAGTAGAGCTCATGTGCAACAAAGTGGCCATTATTTCAAAAGGCAAGTTGATTGCCTCTGGTTTAACCCGAGAAATGCTCAACAATCAAAATCAAGTGACTTTTACAGTGGACGACGGTGACAAGGCACAACACGCGTTGTCACATTATGAAGGCGCTGTTGTCAGCTATGAAGAAAACCAGTTGTTGCTCAACGAGGCATGTCTTGCATCACATGAGGCCAATAGCCTCTTGGTGAAGGCCGGTGTCAAAGTCAGTGGCATTGTACCGTCTAACAAAACCTTGGAGGAGTATTTTATGGAGACTGTAGATGGGAGGCGAGTTTAGTGGGAACAATTGTAAAAAATGAATTCTACAAGATTTTTAGGCAGAAGAAGCTCTATGTGTTTATTGTCTTAACACTGTTGCTTCAAGGTGCCGCAACTTATATTTCAGTGCGAGAGGGCATAGGTGTTGAGGCACCGGTTTTCTTTAATATACTCCTCTCTGCGGTCAACACATTTGTTATTATTTTCGGCATACTGTTTGTGTCACAGACTGTGACGGAAGATATGAAGGCTGGGACGATTAAAATGTCGGTGATACAACCGCTGAATAGAGCTTCAGTTATTTTAGGGAAGATGCTGTTTATCGCCTTAACTGTCCTCTTAATGTACTCTATTGCCTATGTGTCCGGTTTGATTTTTGCTTCAATCGGCATGGGATTTGTCGGTATGACGGCAATGTTGTCTGTTTTTAAAGCGACGATGTTGACCGTTCTCGTCATTAACTCGTTTCTATCTTTGGTGACGTTTCTGGGGTTGGTTTTCAACATACCGACACTGGTAACCACACTGGGGATTGTCATTTCAGTGTTTGCAAGCGGCGCTGTGACAATGATGGTGTTTTTAAAGGTATTGCCGCCGGATGCGCAATACTTTTTCGTGACGGAATACTACACCTTGTTTTTCAGTAGCCTGCCGGCAGTTTCCGGCTTTTGGTGGCGCGCCGCTGTGGCCATTTCTGCACCGATTGCCGTCTTTGTGCCGCTGAATGTCTATTTGTTCAAGAAAAAAGAAATTCATTTTTAAATGCGTTTCAGTTCTCTCATTTCGGGTAAACGTATAAATGGCGATTTTTAACCTATGAGATGAGGAGGCGTGTGTTTATGGGCAAAAAAGCAGTTGAAATTTTAAAACTCGATGTTGAAAAATTGATTCAAATGTTAAATGAGGCACTTGCAGAAGAATGGCTTGCGTATTATCAATACTGGATTGGCGCACGAATGATTGAAGGGCCCATGCGCAGTGAAATCGAGCCGGAACTCCTGCTTCACGCCAACGAAGAGCTGGCTCACGCAGAGTTGGTTGTCAACCGTATTATTCAATTAGGTGGCACGCCGGTGCTCAATCCCGCCGATTGGACACAATACGCCAAATGCGACTACGAGGCGCCGACAGATCCCTATATTGAAGAGGTGTTGAAGCAGAATCTCAAAGGCGAGCGGTGTGCCATAAGCCGATACGAAGAAATCGCGGATTTCACTAACGGCAAAGACCATGCGACCTATCAAATGGCCGTTGGCATTTTAAACGATGAGCTCGAACACGAGCACGACATTGAAGATTTTCTCGCAGATATAGACCGCATGAAAGAAGAACTTAAGAAAGTGCGCCTGTAGGCGACAGTAGGGTGGCGTTTAGCCACCCTTTTTTTACGGGGCGTTCCAGCGTCAAATTTTGTGTGAAAGGCATCTAAAATGGGTATGCAAAATCAGATGAGGTTTGATATAATGTAGTGAAGTTTGTGACACTATTAATTTCAGAAAGGATAACTTATGCAGCAAGTCAAACAAAAGAGGGAAGTCCCTTTATACATTTATTTGGTGACCATCGTCTTGTCCCTTGTGTTTATATTTTTAGGCAACAAGTACACCTCAGAAGGTTTTCATACACTGCAGGAACAAGGGTACCAAGATGTGGCGAAAGTCCGTGTTACGCAGTTGACTGAAATAGTTGAAGATGAAGTTGAAACAAGTGGGACCGAAGGGTTTCACACCAAAGTTATTCGATTTCAGGCAGAGGTGTTGAGTGGCGAGCTCAAAGGACAAATGCTTGAAGGCGAACAGAGTTTTAACAGTTATATGAAGCTTTCACCTAAAGAGGTAGAGGTCGGCGATAAAATTCTCATGTACAAAATTTTAGACCCTAATGTAGATGAGGCTTCTGTCTGGGTTTACGGCGAATACGTTCGCGCCGATGCAATGATCGTTCTAGGGATAATATTCCTCATATCACTGCTTATTTTTGGCGGTATAAAAGGCTTCCAAACCATCGTGTCGCTGACGTTTACTATCTTGGCTATTTTTGGCGTCTTTGTTCCGGCGGTATTGACCGGTCGAAACATTTACTTTTGGGCGATTGTCATTTGTCTGTTTACCACAGTTATGAGTCTCGTGTTGATTAGCGGTATCAATAAAAAGACACTGGCGGCGATTACAGGCTGTATGGGTGGTCTGTTGGTTTCAGGGGGCATCATCCTCGTTATGGATATTTTTTTGAAGTTGACAGGTGTCGTGAACGACGAATCCGTTTACCTCATCATGTTAAATCCTGAAAATCCAATTGATCTCAAGGCGATGTTCTTCGGCGCTATGCTCATTGGTGCTATGGGGGCTATTATGGATGTCTCTATGTCGATTGCGTCTTCAATGAGTGAGCTCCATGAAAAGGCACCTGATGAGAGTTTTATGAAGCGTGTTCAATCGGGCATGCGCATCGGGAAAGACATTATGGGCACTATGGCCAATACACTGGTTCTCGCATATATCGGCGGCTCACTTTCCATCGTTCTTTTGCTCATTACGTACAACGCCAACCTGTTGGACATTTTCAATCGAGAGATGGTTATTATAGAAGTTCTACAGGCGCTTTCAGGCAGCTTCGGAATCCTATTTTCGATTCCTATAACGACGTTTGTGAGCAGTACGCTTTACACAAAAGGGGTTCGTAAAAATGAGACAGCCGCTTAAAACGAAAGAGCTCGCAGAAATCGCGATGATTGTTGCGGCAATTGTCGCCGGTGGCTATGTGATTTACCTCATTATGGGGCAAGTGCCGTTGCCGGGGGTTAAATATACGGCGATGGCCCCTTATCTGGCCTTGATGGTGGCTTTTATTAAACAGCATTTTAAGAGACGGTACATCGTATTGACGGTAAACACCGTCTTTGCCCTTATTATGGGGTTGGTGAATCTTTATATGGGACTTGCCATAGTCAGTGTCGGTCTGTTGACGACACTGGTCGAGGTCGTCTCAGACGGCTCTCGCTGGCGCGTCCAGATCGCCGGCGCTGCTTACGGTGCTTTTTGCGTCGGTGTCTCGTTGGCGGTTTCAAAGTATTTAATTGGATCGGCACTTTTTGAGAAGCTCACGCCTCAATACATGGGGGCGCTGGTGGCCATTGCCGCCGCACTAGGTGTTGTCGGTGCCTATGCCGGTATTTGGCTCGATCGACGAATCAATAGGAGATGAGTATGGACAGTCAACTGTTAAGAGGAAAAGAAGCGCGTCGCATAACGCTTATGGGGTTTTTGGTCAATGCGGTACTGACTTTTATTAAACTCATCGCCGGTTTTGTCGGTAACAGCCAGGCGATGATTGCCGACGGGATTCATTCCCTGTCGGATTTTTTGTCAGATATAGTCGTCCTCATTGGTTTTAAATTTACGGACAAACCGGAGGACCAAGACCATCCATATGGCCACGGCAAGTTTGAAACAGTAGCGACCGTCGTCATTGGCGTCATGCTGTTTTTTGCAGGATTTTCAATCTTAAAATCGGGGATTTCGAGTTTGCACGCATTTATCAAAGGCGATGTTCCCGTCCGTCCCGGTTACATTGCCGTTTTAGCGGCGTTGGCATCTATGGCGGTAAAAGAGGTACTGTTTAGAATAACGTTAAAAGTAGGTACGAGAATTGAGAGCAGTGCTGTGACGGCCAACGCTTGGCACCACAGGTCCGATGTGTACTCGTCTATTGGGACGTTTATCGGGGTGGCAGCGGCAGCAGCATTGGGAAACAAGTGGGCCATACTTGACCCCATTGCCTCTATAGTGGTGAGCTTCTTTATTTTTAAGGTGGGGATAGAAATCTTCATGCCTTCAATGAATGAACTGCTCGAAAAAGGCGTTCCTCAGGAAGAGATGGATTACTTGTACGAGTTGCTTGAAAACAGCGAGGAGGTTATGGCGTATCACGAAGTGCGCGCGCGTAAACTCAGCAACCGTTTTGTCATTGAGTTTCACCTCATGGTGTCACCGGATATGAACATCACAAAGGCGCACGATATAGCGACGTCCATTGAAAATGAGATTCTAGAACACTTTGGTGAAGACAGCATTGTCACCAGCCATATTGAGCCGTACTGTGCGAAAGAAATCGCTTATTACGGCGACAAACACATGAGAGATATTAAAAATTCGTCACAATGAAATGTAAATGATTATTATTATCAATGGGTGGTATACTCCTAATAGATCATTCGTAAAAATTCAATATAGAACAGACAACTATTAGGAGGTTGAATTATGAAATTTACTTTGCCGGAATTAAACTACGACTACAAAGCACTTGAACCACACATTGACGCTCGTACAATGGAAATTCACCATCAAAAACACCATGCGGGATATGTAAATAATTTAAATAACGCCCTTGAATCCCATAGCGATTACAAAGACTGGTCGTTAGAAAAACTGTTGACCACTTTGGAAGAACTTCCTGAGAGCATTCGAACAGCAGTAAAAAACAACGGTGGTGGCCATTACAACCACAGCCTCTTCTGGGAGGGGCTAGTGCCTAATGGAAAACCTATTAGCGCGTCGTTTAAAGCGGTACTGGAATCGACTTTCGGTTCTTATGAAGCGTTTAAAGAGCAATTTAAAAATGCGGCGACCAAGCGCTTTGGAAGCGGCTGGGCGTGGCTTGTAATAAAAGACGGCAAGCTTGAAGTTGTAAGTACGCCAAACCAAGACGCCCCTGTCAGCGACGGCTACAAAGAGTTGTTGGGGCTAGATGTCTGGGAGCACGCGTACTACCTCAATTATCAGAACAGACGTGCAGACTATATCGAAGCGTTTTTTAACGTTATCGATTGGTCTGTCGTTGAATCGCGTTACAACGCCGCTAAGTAACACCTTTGCATAATCAGTTGATAAAAGGGTATAAAGCCATTGGGCTTATACCCTTTTAATCTGTGATAGAATAGTGAGGTGATTAACTTGACAACTTTAAAACAGTTTATTGTGGCCATGGTCGTGTTTCTTGCACTGGACATGTTGTGGCTAGGCGTCGTGGCAAAAAACTTGTACAGTCGCTATCTAGGGCATTTAATGGCGGCGCAAGTCAACTGGTTTGCAGCCATTGCCTTTTACATTTTGTTTGTCATCGGTCTTATATACTTTGTCCTCACGCCGGCACTTTCGAAGGAAAGCTGGCGGCACGCCTTGTTAGCAGGTGCGTTTTATGGTTTAATAACGTATGCCACCTATGACTTAACGAATATGGCGACGATGAAAGATTGGCCGACGGCAATTACTTTTATCGATTTGACATGGGGTGCTGTGCTCTCAGGGGCGACAGCCGTCTTGTCGTATTTTATTTTACAAAAATTATCGTAACAACGGAGGCAGTATGAAATTTATCAATTGGAATGTCAATGGTCTTAGAGCATGCCTAAAAAAAGGCTTTTTAGAGTACTTTGAAGCAGAAGATGCGGATTTCTTCTGTCTTCAAGAGATTAAACTTCAAGAAGGGCAAATTGAGTTGGAACTGGACGGCTACTACCAGTATTGGAATTACGCTGAGAAAAAAGGCTATTCCGGTACCGCTGTGTTTACGAAGCATGAACCGCTTTCTGTGGCGCGAGGGATGGGCATTGAAGCACATGACAAAGAAGGGCGCGTTATCACACTTGAGTACGAGGCCTTTTACCTCGTGACAGTGTACACCCCAAATGCCAAGAGAGAGCTGGAACGTCTCGACTATCGAATGGAATGGGAAGACGATTTCAGAGCTTACTTAAAAACGCTTGAAAAAACTAAGCCGGTGGTGGTTTGTGGCGATTTAAACGTCGCCCATAAGGAGATTGACTTAAAGAACCCTAAAACCAATCGCAAAAATGCCGGCTTTACAGATGAAGAACGCGGTAAAATGACAGCGCTTATTGAAGCGGGGTTCATCGACACGTTTAGACATTTTTATCCAGACGCCGAACACCGGTACTCTTGGTGGTCTTACATGGGCAAGGCGCGTGAACGAAATACGGGGTGGAGAATTGATTATTTCCTCGTTTCGGAAGCGCTCAAACCTCAGTTGTTAAGCGCAGATATCGACGACCAAGTGATGGGCAGTGACCACTGTCCTGTAAAACTGGAGTTGGCGGTTTAAAATTGATATTAACGCAAAAATGCCTCGGCATCTCAAGTAGAGAGATGCGGGGCATTTTTTCAGTTAGCGCTTATGGAATTGATTGCTTTCAGTCTCGTAGTAATACCCGGCGGCATTTAACGGTTTTTCAACTTTATCTGGTGAGAGGTTCATGTCATCGTAAAGCGCTTCTAGCGTCGGGTAAAAGTCTCGCAGTTTCATGTTGATGACACCGATGAGCAGATGGGGGTCATGGGGTAGTGGGAATTCCATTGGAAGCTCCTTTCTTATCGACAGGGTACATAAACTGAGTGAGAGGTTTAGGGCCGCGAATAACGCGTCGCCTTATTTTCAGTCTGCCGTCTTCATCGGGAACGATGCGCCATTCTATAAAACTAATGGCACCGTTTTCTATCTCCAGTCCGGTTATGTTGCGCGGGTGGATACAGCAACCGGTGTTGAAGTAAGGCAGTTCATTGTCTCGAGGGTATTTGGGACGGTGGGTATGACCGACGATCAGCATCTTTTTGTACTGTCGAATAAACTTAGAGTAGTTTTTCTCTATTTTATGACGCTTGTGGGCATTCTTTGCCGGGCTCGCCGGATTTTTAAGACCAATAATGTGAAAGTAGCGCCAGAAATGTCGGTTTAAAAATTTCATAATCGGCCAAATTTGGTCGTTGATAAAATCCCCTTGATGGCCGTGAACGACGAATATTTCACTGCCTGTGCCGGCTTCTTCGAGAACGACAGACTCGTAGACTTCTATACCGGGAAACAAGACGTTGAAAAACGACTCGTACTCATCGTAAAAATGGAAGAGGTTCTTCTCAATGTAATTGGGTTTTTTAAAAGCGGCGTTGTGATTGCCGTAGAGCATAATAAAGCGGTTGTCGTCAAAGAATTTTCTCAGCAGCATGTAGACGTCGCTGTGTGCGTAGCGAATGACTTCAAATTTGCTGTGTTCCCATAACTCGTCACCGTCTCCGACTTCTATATAGGTAAACCCCTCTTTGTAATAATGCTGAAGCGCATAGTAGTAGAGATTTTGATTGTGTGCAAATTCATCAGAAAGGCTGTTGTCCCCTCGGTGCACATCGCTAAAAAATATAAACTTGCTGTTGGGATCAAACGTTACGCGGTGTGCGCCGTCGTACGCACTGAGCAAACGTTTCATTGTGAACATAGAATCACCTCTTTGTTAGAGTGTTTGGTGTTTGGTAAAGGATAAAATGGGCTCATAGGCTGTGAGCGATGTTATGAGTTTACTGCTAATCGATTCGCTTGTCAAATACGCGCCGAGTACCATGCCGATGTAGAGGCCTCTCGAAGCGGAGTCGCCTCCTGCAAGTAGATTTTCTTTCATCGCAGCGGCAAAATTGTTCTTATTCTTTAGTAGAATTAATAAGGTGCTCGGAAAAGCGTATTGGCAGGAGCAACTTTGACCGATATCTTTGACGGCGTCGACTGTAGGCGCATTGATTCTGTTCAGAACATTTTCATAGTGTTGTTTGACCAGCGGGAAATCGCCTACAAGGGTCTCTAGTGACTTTTCGAAATCGTGTCCGATGACAATCTCTTGTATCCACTTAACCGTGAACTCGGCGATTTGAAGGAGCTGAGGGTCATTGTGCGTCATTTGAACGTAGGATTTGACGAACTGCAAGAGCTTCGTGTCGTCGAAATGGTAGTAGAGGAGGGGCGCAAGGGTCGAGACCCCTGATAAGTCATCGGATACGGCACCGATATGGCATTTGGCATCGAGTTGTTCGAGAGATTCTTTAGAGGCTCGATCCATGTAGCCGTTGTAGTGCTTCATGTAGTTGATCCAGTGATTCTGAAAGACTTGAATGTTGAACCCTTCGTTGGATGCGATGCTTTTAAGGAGTAGGAGACTTTGGTCACCGTAATGGGTAAAGTCTCCTGCATTTTTTTCTGCGTGAAAGAGGCTGGCCGTCGGTTCTTCGTAGTGGTCGACCTGTCCGAACTCCAAGGCTATTTTTTCCGTGTCATAGACCCAGTGCAAATTCAGGGCCAGTGCATCACCGATAAATGAGCCGAAAAGCATCCCGTTAAGTCGTTTCATACGTAACGCCTCCTTTTTTAAAACAGTGGAGCTTATTTGATAAACTCCACGCGGTGTAATTCAGTTTCTGAGTATCTGGCAAGTGTGTAAAGCGTGTCTGAAAGCCTGTTGACATACTTGACGAGTTCCGCTCTTAGCGGCGCTTCTTCAGAGAGCGTCAATATACGGCGCTCAGCGCGTCTACACACAGTTCTGGAAATATGCAATGCGGCACAAAAGTGGTTACTGCCCGGGATGATAAACTGGAAAACTTCGTCTCTGTTCATTAGATCGAGGTAGTGGTCGATGATTTGCTCGAGCCACTCGATGTCTTTTTCAGTTACGCGTTCGGGGAACTGATCGCCTTTTTCAGTGGCGAGTTCACCGGCAACGTTGAAAAGTGATCGCTGGATTTTAAATAATATTTGACGAATGTCGTCGTCCTCGCAGTAAGTTCGGGCAAATCCAATGTTGGAGTTGAGTTCGTCTACAGTGCCGTAGCTCTCCACTCGAGTTGAATTTTTATCGACACGTGTGCCGTCGTACAAACTCGTTTGTCCTTTGTCACCTGTTTTTGTGTATATTTTAATCATAATTAAACCTCCGAAATTGATTGTAATGTATTCATCTTTTACCCGAAAAAACATCAAATTCCCTAATTTATAAAAAGAAAATGTGAAAGTTTTTTTATAGGTGGTATAATAAGAATAAGCGAACAGAGAGTCTCTGTTCGAATTGACGTAATGAATGGAGGTAAAAATGGAAGTTTACAAATGTACAGTCTGCGGTTACTTTTACAAGCCGGAAAGGGGCGATTGGATGAGTGGTATTCCCAAAAACACGCCTTTTGATGAAGTTCCGGAAGACTGGCGCTGCCCGTCGTGCAATCAGCCGAAGATGGCATTTGTTCCAGTAGCCTCTAAATAGTAGGGAGGTAAATATGACCAAAACGTACAGTTGCATCACAGATTATTTCGAATCAACATACGATTTAAACAGCATCCAGACATTACCCATAACCGACAAATTCAGACTGATTCAATACATCAAGCTCGTGGGAAGTGCCAGCGATGTCGCTAGAGAAAAAGACATAGCAGCGATAACAAAATCGCCGTATTATGAAATGGACCCGACCTTTCACCTGCTCATCTCGTTAATCGCCTCGGGGATCAGTGAAGAAATCGTCTCAGAAGTCGTCGACTCTTACGCGCATCATTTTGGCGACAGTGCCGTCTTCAGAGCCAAATTGATTATACTGGGCTCAGGGGCCTTGATGATTCAGCGAGGCATTGATACAGAGAGTATTTTGAGTTATCTCGTATCCCTACTGGGCAACGCTTTCTTAAAAGACAATTACGAGCGCATCTACCGGGAAAAAGATGCCCTCGATTTAACCGGTGATAACATTATCGACATTAAATACAGAGATTTCGACTACACGTACCGAAAGCTCAAATACGACTTACTCGCTTTACTTAAAATGCGCCGGGAACTAGGGTATGACAAGGTTAAAGAAATTGTATTTTCACAATACGATAACACAGAGCTCCGATTCTACTTCAAACTCTTAGACCTTAAAAACAAACCGATCAGTGAGCATCTTTACTGCAAACTGATGAAGGACTCGCCTAAAATGGACCGTTTCCTTCTAACGGCGGTACGGTGCATTCTCGATGAAATGAGCATCGTCGAGACACATTACTTGCTCAATGCCGTCATTGGGAAATACACGCGATTTGATAAGCCGTACAGTGAAGTCATCGAGGAAATCAGACAGCGCGAAACCGAAATTTTATCAGTAGCGTAGACGTACAAAACTAAAAAACTCTAAAATAAAAAATCAGTTGTTCAAAGCGAACAACTGATTTTTATTTGTTGTGTGTGGTCTCAAAGTTATTGTGCACCATTCAACTGAACTTTAAGGCGTCTTCTAACAGGTCTGGCAAGCGCCACGGCGATACCCATTTTGATGAGGTCCAGTGGAATATAGGGCAACGACCCTATTTTCAAGGCTTTTACAAAATCGATGTCCAGATTAACGGCCAAGTGAACCGTTCCGATTAAATAAATTATGGCGAGGCCGACGAGCATGGCGCCCACGTCGTAAACAAGGTGCCTTTCCTTGGATTTTTCTATCAAATAGCCCGATGCAAAAGCGCCGATGACAAAGCCGATGAGGTAACCCCCCGTCGGTCCGGCAATTATGCCAATACCACCTGCACCACCAGAAAAAACAGGGAGCCCCAAAGCGCCGAGCAGCACATAAACCAAAACAGACAAAGCGCCGAGTTTGGCCCCTAGAAGAGCGGCACACAAAAAGACGCCAAGGGTTTGCAAGGTGATTGGCACCGGTGAAAAGGGCAGTGGAATAGGCGGAATTGCCGCAAGGACGACGATAATAGCTGCAAAAAGTGCAACAACTGTAAGTTCTCTAGTCTTCATAATTCACTCCTTATAGATTGGTATTCGCTAATAGTATAAGGGGATGACGGTCGATTGTCAACTTTGAATTTGCTTAGGTTAACCAAAAAGTTGTTAGTATCGTCGATTACGGGGTAGAAAAATTGAAAACCCATGAAAAATGAGGAGGTTAACAGTGGCGGGGAAAAAAGCAGAGAAGACATTGGTATTGATTAAACCGGATGCTGTCAAGCGCGGGCTTATAGGTACGATTATTCATCGGTATGAAGCGGCTGGACTTGAAATTGAAAAAATGAAGTGGACGGTACCATCGGAAACCGTATTAAAAGAGCATTACGCTGAACATATCGACAAGCCATTCTATGGTGATCTGTCGGCGTTTATGCAATCGGGACCCGTAGTCGCCATGGTGCTTTCCGGCAATGAAGCAGTGGCGCGCGTGAGGCAAATCAACGGCGCCACCGATTTTAAAAAAGCGGACTGCGGCAGTATAAGGGGGCATTACGGCTGTGACATCACCGAGAATCTGGTTCACGGTTCCGACAGCGTGTACAGTGCCCAAAGAGAAATTAGAGTGTGGTTCTAGCCGCCTCTTGTACGAGGGTTGACATAAGCGCTTCCACAGAGACGATTTCTTTGACTTTGTGAACGTTCTTACCGGCGAAGAAAAGACCGGTGTCCACATGACCGTTTACCGCTTCAATAAGCGCGTTTGAAATACAATAAGGGGTGGTCTTGGGGTCGCATGTTCTCAGACAATCGACGCAGTAACGAATAGGAGGCTTTATGCCTTCTTTTAATTTGCCGATTAAAGGGGTGACAATGGCGCGTCCTGGCATACCCACAGGGCTGATAATAATCTCAGTATCAGTTGCCTTTGCAGACACGTAGAGCTTTTTAAAGTTCTCATGTGCGTCGCATTCGTGTGTGGCGACAAAACGCGTGGCCATCTGTACACCTGAGGCGCCGGCATGAATGGCTTCTGCAATGTCCTTGCCGTCGAAGATGCCCCCGGCGACGATAATCGGTATTTTTTTATGGTATTTTTCTTCGTAGGGGGTTAAAATTTTCTTGATTTCTTCAATGCACATCTTGTAATTGTATGTTTCTTCTTGGAGCTCTTTGAGCTTAAAACCGAGGTGCCCTCCGGCCTCAATGCCCTCTAGAACAATGGCATCTGGAACGGTTTGGTAGTTGCGGTCCCATACTTTAGTCAAGAGTGCGCAGGCCTTGGCAGAAGAAACAATAGGCGCGAGTTTAGTGGCGCTGTTTTTGACAAATGCCGGGAGTTCCGTGGGGAGTCCAGCACCTGAAACGATGAGATCGACACCTTCTTTAACTGCGGTCACAACGTGTTCTGCATAGGCGTTCATCGCCACCATAAAGTTGACGCCGAGCACGCCGTTCTTTGTCTTTTCTTTTGCCTTTATAATTTCGCGCTTGAGGGCGCGCAGATTGGCTTCGAGTCTGTTGGTTTTAAAGTCGCTTTCCGCGTACCCGAGATTGACGCCGGAGAGCACGCCGAGACCGCCTGCATTGGTAACGGCGCTGGCGAGACCCGACCGCGTGACGCCGATACCCATGGCACCTAAAACAATAGGGTAGCGCACAGAAAGTGTGCCGATGGTCAAACTTTTCAAATTCATATAGAGCCTCCATATCGTGTATATACAGCCATCATACAGCGATTGAACAGAGCGGGCAACAAGGGTCTTTGAAATGCTATAAATTTGTTATAAAGGTTTTATATTTGTACATCGCACTGGTAAATTGTCTGAGACTATTATATAATAGCTGTGGGTAACCTTTTTCCAAGAAAGCGTTTTACACAAAACCGTCGGCTAGTGAAACGCCGATGGGTCAAGCGCCCGGCGGCAACATGTCGTACGGGCAAAAAAGTGAAAGGAGCTTGGAAGATGAAAAAGCAAGTCGATATCGATTGGAACAATTTGGGGTTTGGCTATTATAAGACGGACCTACGCTATGTGTCAATCTGGAAAGATGGCGCATGGGACGAAGGCAAATTGGTAGAGGACAACATGATTTCTATTAGTGAAGCCTCTACGGCGATTCACTATGGACAGCAGTGTTTTGAAGGTCTAAAGGCCTATAGAACACCAAGCGGAGAAATTCAGTTGTTCAGACCTGATGAAAATGGCAAGCGTCTTAACAGAAGCTGTCGCCGTATTTTAATGCCTGAAGTTCCAGTTGATAAATTTATTGATGCTTGTATGCAAGTTGTTAAAGCAAATGAACACTTTGTACCGCCATACGGCACCGGCGCGTCTTTATACCTTCGACCATATGTAATTGGCGTTGGACATAACCTCGGCGTTAAACCGGCACCGGAATTCATGTTTGGTATCTTCTGTGTACCGGTTGGCGCATATTTTAAAGGCGGCATGTCACCGGTTAACTTTATGATTGCGGATATGGACAGAGCTGCACCACACGGTACAGGCGCTGCAAAAGTTGGCGGTAACTATGCGGGAAGCTTATTGCCTCATGAAGAAGCTGTTCAAAGAGGCTTCGCAGATTGTATTTATTTAGATCCTGCAACACACACTAAAATTGAAGAAGTCGGTGCGGCAAACTTCTTTGGTATTACAAAAGACAATAAATTTGTGACGCCAAAATCACCGTCAATCTTGCCGAGTATCACCAAGTACTCATTAATGCACTTGGCGGAGCACTACTTAAAAATGACTGTTGAAGAACGCGACTGCCGTGTAGACGGACTCGACGAGTTTATCGAAGCTGGCGCCTGCGGTACTGCAGCTGTTATTTCACCTATCGGCGGCATTGAAGTCGGCGGCAAACTTCACGTCTTCCACAGCGAAACAGAAGTTGGCCCTGTGACTAAGAAGCTTTACGATACGCTCGTAGGTATCCAATTCGGAGAAGTAGAGGCACCTGAAGGTTGGATTTACAAAGTTAAATAGAGCCTAAAAGAGACAGCTTATTGAATTGAAACTGACCCCTTATCTGAAGGACTTATAAGTCTTTCAGAATAAGCGGTCAGTTTTTTTAGTTGCTTTGTATAAGTTTTAAATTAGTAGCTGGGGTTAAATGACGCGTCTCTGTACCGCCTTTAGTAAGCGCCGGTACACTAGACGACGCCAAACCCCGCTTCTTCAAAGGTAATCATATGGGCATTCATTGCACACGCGGCTTGAAAGGCGTTAAAGGCCATTATGGCGCCACTCCCTTCCCCCAGCCTCATGTTGAGGTCGAGAAACGGTTTTAGGCCAAGGCGCTCAGTTGCAAGCGCCGCCCCTTTTTCAAGGGAAACATGAGAGGCAAAGAGGTACTCTTTGACTTTCGGCTCCAGTGCACAGGCGACAAGCGCTGCCACTGTGGAGATGTACCCGTCGATAACCACGGGGACTTTAAGCTGGGCGCCACCGAGCATGACGCCGGCCATTCCTGCAATATCTAAGCCCCCGACTTTTGAAAGGACGTCTAGCGCATCCGTGGGATCCGGTGTGTTCCTCAGCAGAGCGCGTTTAATAACTTGCGCCTTGTGGGGAATCAGATGTTCGGGGAAGTTCGCGCCCATACCTGTGAGCACTTCAGGCGATTCACCAGTTAAAACAGATAAAATAGCTGTGGAAGGTGTGGTGTTGCCAATGCCCATTTCCCCTGTGCCCAATAGGTGAGCCCCATTTTCGACGGCAGTATGTGCCATTTCAATGCCGACTTCCAAGGCTTTTATGGCTTCAGTTCTCGTCATCGCAGCAGTTTGCGTCATGTTGGCAGTCCCGTATTTGATTTTTCGATTGATAATGGCATCGTAGGGCACCTTCTCGGAGTTGATTCCGATATCTACGGTATAGAGTCGGCTGCCAAATGCTTTGGTGAGTGCGCCTATTCCTGTAAGGCCTTTGGTCATATTAATGGCTTGCATGAGTGTCACCGGCTGAGGTGCCGAGGCGACGTGTTCTTCGCAAACACCGTGATCCCCGCACATAACGATTACAGCGGTGTGTTCAATTCGTGGAAAAGGCGTCCGCATAATGCCCGACAGGCGAACGGCGATTTCCTCTATTGTCCCCATAGAGCCTTGAGGTTTAATCAATTGGTCGACGCGAGCTCTCACGTGCGCCGCCATTTCCAAATCTACAGACTCAATTTGTTTTAAACAGTTGTTTAGTGTATACATATTATACGCCCCTTTATATGAATTACAAATACGCGCGGCTTATTAGCACGTCGACGCCCTTTGGAGAAAGACAGGGGTCTCACTAAAAAAAGCCCACTACCCCCTTTGGGGGCAATGGGCTTTACCGTCGCTCAATTTGCCGATAATAGGCAGGTCTCCTGGCTCAGCGTCTCCGAGGGGGTACGCCTTCCCGCCCGAGGGCAGTGGCATCGTGTACACCTTCTACGCAACACAGTGATGGGTTCGCTTAGGCTCGTCCTAATTCCCTATTCTCCTCAGTTGAGGCACCTAGTATCATAGCAATTTTATAGGAAAACAAAACCGCTGTCAAGCGCAAGTTCTCCACAAAGGGTTGTTAAAAAATTTTAAACGGTACAAAAAAATTGCAAAACCCGGAATTCATGTTATAATGAAAGCAAATGCATTGTAGCGAAAATATAAGGAGGGCGTTGATATGATTTCAAAAGTCATTCAAGAAAATTTACAAAATGCATCATGGATTAGAAAGATGTTCGTCGAAGGCGCAAAATTAAAAGCGGCTTATGGCGAAGACAATGTATACGACTACAGTTTGGGCAATCCATATTTTGAACCCCCAAAATCCGTTATCGATAAATTAAAAGAAGTGGTCAATGCCGATGAACCCGGCGCGCACCGCTATATGGACAACGCAGGTTATAAAGAAGTTCGTCAAAAAGTAGCGAACTCAATTAATAAAGATATTGAAAAGCCAATTGGCAGCGAACACGTCTTAATGACTGTCGGAGCGGCAGGCGGTATCAACGTCGTCCTGAGAACCATCTTAGATTTTGGACAAGAAGTCATTATCATTGCGCCTTACTTTGCGGAATACAACTTCTACATTAAAAATCACAACGGCGTCCCAGTGGTCGTCAAAGCAGATGACAAAACATTTGAACCGGACTTAGGCGCCTTTGAAGCGGCGATTACAGAAAAGACCCGTGCGGTAATGATCAATTCGCCAAACAATCCGACGGGTGTGATTTACTCAGAGGCCCTACTCAAAGAGATGGCCGCTATCGTAAAGAAAAAAGAAAATGAATACGGCCACGCCATCTACGTCTTATCAGATGAGCCGTACAAAGCCCTTGTGTACGAAGGTCACAAGGTGCCGAATATCCATAACATCTTTGAAAATTCCATTATCGTCAACTCGTATTCAAAATCTCTCGGTCTCGCAGGAGAGCGCATTGGTTATATTGCAGTGAACAGCAAAATTGCAGACGTCGAGCTTTTAATGAGCGGTCTCGCATTTGCCAACAGAACGCTGGGATTTGTCAACGCACCGGCTCTTTGGCAGAAAGTAACTGCTGACGCCATTGATGAAACTGTGGATATTCAAGAATATCAGACGAGAAGAGACTTGCTTTACAAGCATTTGGTAGACCTCGGCTTTGAAATCGTCAAACCGGACGGCGCCTTCTATTTCTTCCCGAAAGCGCTTTGCGAAGACGATGTCGAGTTCGTTATGGAAGCGAAAAAGCACAACATTCTACTCGTTCCAGGAAGTGGTTTTGGCTACCCGGGACACTTTAGAATTTCTTATTGCGTGGATTTAGAGATGATCCACCGCTCGTTACCTGCTTTTGAAAAGTTGGCAGCAACTTATAAAAAATAGAGGTTTTACCTTCTAGCATGATGATTTTATAGCAACTTAATAAAAGAATTCACTATCAAAGAACCGGCACAATTTTGAAAAGAAGTTGTGCCGTTTTTTTGTTGTGAACGAGACAATAACGAGATATGGCACCAGATGATGTATTTAGTAGAAACTTAGAGACGTATAGGGGATGAAATGTATGTTGACTTAGAGAGAAGGAGGGGCAAATGAAAAAGGCGATTTTGCTGTTGATTGGGAGTATTCCGTTTTTCCTAGGGAGTTTTATAAATGTCTTGGCGACAGATATCTTTTATGAACATGTGCTGCCTTATAAAGGGATTGGCATCGCTTTTCTAATCGCTTGGTTCTTTGTTGGACGGTTTTCGAATAAACTCGTTGAAAATAAAAAGTCGGCGTTTCTTATCGGCAACGCAATGGCCTTTGCGGTGCTGCTGTTGCTTTTGTACCAAGTGGTTATTTTGGGACATTATTGGTCAAACGTCGTAGGTGTCGCAACTCAATTTTATTATTTACCACTTGTCGGGTTGATGGCTTTGTTTGCGAGAATCTCCACGGCATTGGTGTATGGTGTTTCATTTTTAGCAATGTGTGCTGTATTTTATTGTGGCGCACATAAAGCAAGTGATTCTTAATCGCGGGGATTGCCATAAGCAGCTGTCGTTCGTGTGATTGCTGTAGACAAAGAGTTGCCGGACAAGTACCGTTGGCATATCGAAAAAATAGCAGGAGCCCGTTTTTTAAAGGGGCTTTAGGCTTTTTTGGGGGGCATAGTAACGGCGCCGACGTTGTGCGTCGAGAGCACATTAAAAAACAAAGACCATCGTTAGAGACGGGTCTTTGTTTCAGATGAGGTTTAGAGTATGCGCACTGTTCGAAAAACTATTGCTTTTTCGTGCGCTTGAAACAGCTTTCACAACATAAACTGAAGGTTAAGTCTTTGGAAAAACGCATTTCATCACCGTGCCCTTGCCTTCTTGACTTTCAATCTGAAGGTAGCCGTGGTGCACTTTTAAAAGTGCGTTGACAATGGAGAGGCCGAGGCCTGTGCCGCCAGTCGTGCGGTTGCGGTCGGCACTTACCCTGTAAAAGCGGTTGGTGAGCAGTGGCAGTTCTGCACTGGGAATCCCGGGGCCAAAGTCCACCACTGCGATGACGAGGGTATCCTTCTCCTCGTAAGTGCGTATGTGTATGTCCGATTCCGGTGCGTATTTAACCGCATTTTCTATGAGGGCGCGCATAATTTGCTTCAGCAACTCGCCGTCGCCGTAGAGACCGTCTTTGTATTGCATTTGAAAGATGAAATCTCGGTCTTTGTAGATCTTCTGGCACTCGTACTTGAGTTTCTTCATAAAGAGAAGCAAGTCGATTTCTTCGAGATTGGCAGTTAAGCGGTTGTTTTCGAGCCGCGCAATTAAGAGGAGGCGTTCCACCAACTGGTTCATATTTTTAGCTTCGTCTTCTATAGCGCTCAGAGATTCCGCAAGCAATTCCGGGTCGTCCTTGCCGATATTTTTCAAAAGGTCTGTGTACCCTAAGATGATTGTCAAGGGGATTCGAAGCTCGTGGGAGGCGTCTGATACAAAGCGCTGCTGCGTGTTAAACGACTTTTCTAAGTTGTCGAGCATTAAGTTGAGGCTTTTAATCAGCGTATCGACTTCATCGTTGGAACCACTAGTGGGAATGCGGTAGTTAAGGGTCTCGTTGTCGATGCTTTGCGAGATGTAAGAGAGATCCACTAGCGGTCGGAGCGCCCGTTTGGTTAAAGCTTTTCCGAAGAAAAAGATGATAAAAACACTGATGGTGCTCCCCAGTATCAGCGCCGTCCTCAAGCTGGTTAAAAAACTCAGGTCCAGTTGCGGCGTCAAAAAGAGCGTGATAAACACGGTGTCACCGTCTTCAAAGCCCATTCTTAGCGTGCTGTACCACAGATCTTCTTTTCCGATGCGTATGGATTGAACGGCACTGCTCATGCCGGCATTAGGCAACGGTAAAGTGCCTGTAAAGACGTTCTTGTAGTCAAAGCCGTCAAAACTGTGTAAAATATCAAACTTTAAAAACGCATGGGGAAAAGTATCGCCAATGAGGCGTTCACCATAAGTGGTGACGAGGTTCATATTTTTAATCTCAAAAGGTACATAGGGCTGCAGACGGTCTTTGTAGTAGTTGGGATCGTAGTAATACGAGTTCAACGTCGAGTTATCGTGGATGAATAGGATGAACTGTGAGCTTTCAAATAAGCGAATTTCCGAAAGCGTTTGGCTGATTTTATGAATTTTTTCTTTGGGTTCTTCACCTTCAAAAAGCGCTTTGTCCTGAGCGAGGTATTCGTTAATCTGCCGTTGCTTGTCGAGGAGCTCATCGCGATTTTTCATAAAGATAAATTGCTTGGTTAGTAGAGAAACCAAAAAGTAGATGAGCATGAGCAAGGTCACAAACAAAATCAGATTGGTTATGGCGATACGCGTCGTCAGTTTAAAGCGTCTGAAGCGCTGGTAAATTTTATTTAACAACGTATCCGCGTCCTCTCACTGTATGAATCAATTTGCGTTCGTAAGGGCGGTCAACTTTATCGCGTAGGTATTTGATGTAGACGTCGACAATGTTGAGGCCACCAAAGTAATCGTATCCCCAAACGTGGTTGAGAATTTGCTCTCGGCTTAAAACAATCTCTTTGTTGAGTACCAAATAGTTGAGCAAATCAAACTCCGTTTTAGAGAGGGTAATCAATTGGTCTTGACGATACACTTCAAAAGTGGTGGTGTTGATTTTGAGGTCTAAAAAAGCCAAAGCGTTTTCGCTGGCATTTGCTTTTGATGGCTTGACAGTCTTCCTGATATTGGCGCGTATTCTCGCGTGAAGCTCTTCGAAGATGAAGGGTTTTGTCACGTAGTCATCGGCACCGGAATCGAGTCCGGTGATGACATCGCCGATATCGTCTTTGGCGGTGAGCATAATAACCTTGATGTCGGGGTAGAGCGTTTTTATTTCTCGGCAAGCTTCTATACCGTCCATGACGGGCATCATCACATCGAGTAAAACGAGGTCAAAAGATTCGTGCGCCAGGCATTCCAGAGCCCGCTTGCCGTTGTCGACTACCGTGGTATCGTACCCGACGTGTTTGAGCTGTAAATCGATGATTCGGCTGATTTTACTTTCGTCTTCAGCAATCAATATTTTTTCCATAAGATCTCCTATAAGTTGTTGATATGGCTCTAATATATCAAAAAAAACGCCGAATCACAACAAATGTTGTCTACAGGTGCGTCATAGGGTATAATTGACCTAAGAAAAATGCCTAATTAATCCAGTATCGGAGGGACAGAAATGACAGGATGGCTGATACCGATTGACGAAAAGAGCAACCGGCCGAAGTATGTACAGATTTACGACTTTATAAGAGAGGAGATTTTAAAAGGCACTCTCGAAAAGGGGCTAAAACTCCCTTCTATTCGCGCTATGTCCGACACGCTCGGGGTGAGCAAATCGACAATAGAAAGCGCCTACAACCAACTGGTTGTCGAGGGGTACATTGAAAGTCGTATTAAAAGCGGGTATTATGTCAACGCCTTGGAACGCTACGACATCTCTTGGTTTAAAAGTGAACGCACTCAACCGTCTGCCGTCGTACCGAAGCGCTTAGAAATGCGCACTGACGGCATAGAAGAAGAGAGCTTTCCGTTTAACGAATGGAAAAAAGTGACCAATCGCGTTCTGGAATACCGTACCCACGACCTGCTCACTTATGGTGATGGGCAAGGGGAGTATGCGCTGAGACAGGAAATTGCCAAGTTTATTCACACGACCCGCGGCGGTGTCTGCACGCCGGAACAAATTGTCGTAGGGGCGGGGATACAGTATTTGTTCGGTTTAATTGCGACGATGTTTGACGCAAAGTCCGATGAAATTGCCTTTGAGTACCCGGGATTTTCCAAAGGCTTGTACATCTTTCAGGACTACGGTTACACCACGCACCGCGTGCCGGTGTACGCCGACGGCATCGATGTCAAAGAGCTTGAAAAGTTGCCTGTTAAAATGGTTTATGTATCGCCGTCACATCAGTATCCAACGGGAAGCGTCATGCCGATACAAAAGCGCTTTCATCTACTGGAGTGGGCCGCTAAAAACCGGTCGTACGTTATAGAAGACGACTACGACAGCCTTTTGAGGTACGAGGGACATCCGGTTCCGGCACTTCAGGGCCTCAGCAAAGGGCTGGGGGTCATCTATGTCGGCTCCTTTTCAAAGCTGCTGACACCGGCTCTTAGAATCAGTTTTATGGTGTTGCCGGACAGCTTATTAGATGCGTATCATGCGATAAAAGGGCGCTACTCGCAGTCGGTCTCAAAAATCGAACAATTGACTCTGGCGCAGTTTATGCAAGAGGGGTATTTCGACAAGCATATCCGCCGCATCCGCAAGCACTATGCGCGTAAAAACAGTTTGTTGGTGGAAGCGTTTAAAGGGTACGACAGCGAGGACTTTACACTGGTGGGAAAAGAATCCGGTCTACACGTTGTGCTGGCCTTTAAGCGGGGAACCGACGTAGAAGGGCTGCTCGCCGAAGCGCGGGAGAGAGGGCTGACGTTGGAGGGGGCGGACAATTACCTCGACAGCGGTATCTTGGTTTTCCCGTACAGCGGTATTCCCGACGATGCCATTGAAAAGAGTGTTGAAACACTTGTGCGTATTGCCAATCGCTTTTCTGTGAACAGCCTTTAAATACACCCGACATAAAAACGCCCTCTCGCTATTTGACTTGCGAGAGGGCGTTTGTTATTATGAGTTTCCGATATTACGCGGTTTCTTGAGCAGGTGCTTTAAAGTTGAGAACTGCGTTGAGCAAGATGCCGACGAGGGCTGCCAAACTCAAGTCTGAAAGTGCCACAGCAGTCCCTGGAATAGCGAGTGTCGGTGCAATAGCCGGTGCGTACGCCGGTGTGAGACCGATAAAAAGAATCGTCGCTATAATCAGGCTGTTCTTGATATTAAATTTAACCGCACTGGTTCTAATGGTGTTCACGCCGACAATGGCAATCATTGAAAAGAGCATAAAGCTGATGCCGCCGATGATTGCTGTAGGAATAGAGGCGAGAACGCCGCCGATTTTACCCACGAGGCTGAGAACAATGGCGAAGACCGCTGCAATTCTTAGAACACCGGGGTTGTAGTTCTTAGTCAGTGCCAAAACCCCTGTGTTTTCACCGTAAGTCGTGTTCGCCGGGCCACCGATAAATCCTGCGAAAATCGTTGCGATACCGTCTCCGAGAAGCGTTCTGTGAAGACCGGGGTCTGCGATAAAGTTTTTCCCGACCACGGTGCCGTTCGTGGTGATATCGCCGATGTGCTCCATAAAGACGGCGATAACGACCGGCGCGATTATAAAGATGGCTTCAAGGCTGAATTTTGGCAGTGTGAATGCCGGCAGTCCGAAGGTTTTGGCACCGGTGATGGCCGTGTAATCAATTGCGCCTATTGCCGCGGCAATGCTGTAGCTGACGACGATGGCAATGAGGATGGCCAGTTGCTTGACAAAGCCTTTACCGAATAAGTTGATTACAAGTGCTGTTCCAAGGGCGATGCCCGCCAGTAAAAATTGGCTGCTGGCCATGCCGTAAGCAACTGGAATCAGCTTCAAACCGATGACCACAATCATGGGACCGACTACCTGAGCCGGTAAAAAGCGTCGGATGGTTTCGACGCGGACAAAGCGTACAGCAATCGACATCAGCACATAAATAAGACCCGCGACAATCATACCGCCTTGTGCATAGGCCAGATCGCCACCGGACATCTCTTTTACTTGTATAATAAGTGGAATAAATGCAAATGAAGAACCTAAGAAAACCGGAACTTTGAAGTTGGTGCAAAAGTGGAAAATTAAGGTGCCGACACCGGCGCTGAAGAGTGCAACCGATGGGTTGAATCCAGTTAGAATGGGAACGAGTACCGTTGCGCCAAACATGGCAATAAGATGTTGAAGGCCTAAAATAAAATTCCTTGCATCTTTTAGTGTTGACGTCGTCGGTGACTGGACGTATGCGTTTGTAGACATAAAAAAACCTCCCCTAAAGTGAATAATAGTTGGGAGAAGATTGGGATCTTCTCTTCTTAGCCTCACAGGACCAAATTAAAAAGCATCGACTATGCAATTTGTTCTAAAAAACTATACCACAAACCTTTGGGCAGTTCAAGTTGTTTTTTTGAAACTAAAAGCGTCCGTCGAGGATTTTGACGGACGCTTTTGTAAAGTCTCTACACTTTGAATTTCTGAATTCTGCCCATAAGCTCTTGTGCAATTAGCGAAAGGCTTTCGCTTGAATTGGCGATTTCCTCGATAGACGCGGCTTGTTCTTCAACGGACGCCGCGGATTCTTCTGTACCAGCTGCGTTGAGTTGTGCAATTTCCGACAGCCTGCTGACAATGTCGTGAAGGTCTGTGCGATTGCTTTCCATATGGTGAACGGCACCTTCTGTTTCACCAATCATAGCGTCTACGCTTTCAATGCTTTCAGAAATGTTGTTGAAGTCACCTTCGGTCTTTCGAATGCCCACCACTTGCTTTTGAATAATGTCGTGGACATGTGTCATCGTCTCAACAGAAGCGTTGGAGTTGACTTGAAGTGTTCTAAGCATGTCGCTGATTTCTTTAGCAGATTGGGTCGATTGTTCGGCAAGTTTTCTGATTTCTTCTGCGACAACAGAAAAGCCTCTGCCTGCTTCACCGGCTCTGGCGGCTTCAATAGCCGCGTTAAGCGCCAATAAGTTCGTTTGCTCGGCGATGCTTTCAATCAGCTGGTTGGCCTCGCCAATGCGCTTGGAGCTTTCATTGGTTTCATGTGTCGTCTTGCGTATGGAGTCGATGGCGGTGATGGTTTCTCCACTGTGACTGGTAAGCGCTTCAATGCTGCTTAAGCCGGAGGTTTTGTGTTCATTTAACAAAGTCAATTGATTTTTGATTTCGGCTATATTGGCGGTGACCCCTTGGATGGTTTCGCTGAGAACACGGGTCTTCTCGACGCCTTTTTCAGTTTCATGCGATTGCTCCAGAGCGCTTTCGGCTATGTCTTGTACAGCTCTTGCCACTTCATCTGCTGCTGCAGACGACTGCTCTGTCGTCGCCGTGAGCTCCTGTGAGGTCGAGGCGATGGTTTGTGCGTTGTCATTTACTGTGAGAATAAGGGCCCTCAAGCCTTCGACCATTTCGTTAAAAGCGCCGGCCAATGTACCGATTTCGTCTTTTTGCTTCAGTTGCATCAGTTCAACTTGTAGGTTGCCACGAGCAATTTTTCCGGCTTCATTGGACAGGTGTGCGATGGGTTTGACCACCTGTTTGCTAATGGTGCGCGATGCGTAGGTGATGATGCCGATGGCGATCAATATGCAGAAAGCTTCGAAAATAATCCCAGTTAAAATTTTACGATTGATGGCCGCCATGGAGTAGGTGATGTGGTAAGCACCGATAATGTCGTCGCCGACAGGTTCAGTGATGGGAATAAAATAGGCCAGTTCTGACCAAGTGGTAATGGCGTGACGTTCACCGTTTAACGCGCGTTGAAGATTTGACTGGAGGTCTTCTGGAAGCTCGGAGATAAGGCGCTGTGCATCTTCTGACGTCGCTGTGGTAAAGGTGCGTTTTTCAGTGCTGTAGATGTCGATATCCGAAACCGTCGTCTGTTTAATCTGCTGGAAAAGGGCGTCGGAAAAGCCCACTTGCATGGTGCCGATGACAGCGTCGTAACGGATAATGGGGACAAAACCGCGGATAGCTATCCCCGAGGAGCCCATTTCAGTACCGGCCACTTTTTCGCCGTTCAGCGCTGCGGCTATTGATCCGTTGTCAGACTTATCGTCGCCGTTTTTCTCGGGGTTGTGTGCCCGGTAAAACACCTTCCCGTCGGCACCGCCGACCTCGAGAACTTGCATCCCCATGCTTTGTGACAGTTCCGCATAGATGGGGTCCAATGTGCGCTTTACCATAGTCAGGTTGCCCTGATCCAGTGAAAAAACGACGTTTTCATCTTGTGCCAAGGTAATGGCGAGACCCTCTGCGTCGTTTATTCTGCCTTCGACAAGTGTCTCTGTCAGATAGACAACTTTTTCGAGATCTTCCTTGGCAAAGTCTCTCTGTTGTTTGATTTGAGTAAAAGTGAGGTACCCTAGGGCACCGGTTACCACCAATAAAATGGCGATAAAAATCGCCCTAAGTCGTGACGCAATGCTTTTAAATTTCATATTTACCCTCCAAATGAATGCAGTTCTCCTCCAATGGGATTGACGTTTACACTGCGACAGCATAGTGATATGATAAATATATCTTACGAACAATCGACATTGGAGGTACTTATGAATCGCCGTTATGCCTATGAATACACTTTAAAAACCTGTGATTTCGATGCGTTTAAGCATTTGAAACCCACAGCGTTGCTCTATCACTTACAAGACATATCTACGAGACACTTTGAATCTGTTATCGGCAAGCGCGATGAAGGTTTTTGGGTCATCGTCGCATGGGACATAGAAGTATATACCCTAAAAGTCGGTCTCGAAAAAGTAAAAGTGATTACAGAACCTCTGTTTTTTAGGAAGTTTGTCGCCTACAGACGGTATGAAGTCTATGCTGAGGACGGTAGATTGATTGCGTCGGGTACGAGCAAGTGGGCTTACCTTCACAAAACGACCCGTGCACCTCAGACGATTCCGAAGGCGTTCAGCGAGCGCTTCGGCATAGAAGAACATGTTAAGCCGAAGGCGTACAAAGTTGTAAAACCCGACGCACAAGCGGTGATTGCCAGCAACCACCATTTTAATGTCGTCTATTCGGATATCGACATCAACCAGCACGTCAACAACGTCGTTTATCTGCGCTGGGCAATTGATGCGTTGATGCACCTTACTTACGAAGACTTCCATACCAGAAGCCTCTGCGGGCTACACATTCGCTACCAAAAAGAGATGCACGAAAACAGCAGACCGAGCGTCAGTACACAAATGCACGCGCTCGGTCAAAGGCAAGGGGTTTATCAAGTTGTCGCCAATGAACGCGGGGAGACTTGTGTTGAAATCTCCACAGAATGGGCTTAGCCTACGATGTTCTTAGCCCATTTGTTCGATCGTATTCTCGGGAATCCCAGGATGGCCTTTGCCACTTCTTCAAAAGAAACGAGTCCGACGACGACGTAGACGGGCAACTTCCAAACCACAGAGCCAAAGAAGGCCATGGTGACGCCGATGCCCCAGACACAGCCCATTTCAATGAGCATGGAGAACAACGTGTCGCCGCCACTTCTCAGTGTACCGATAATCACAATGGTGTTGTAAAATCTAAACGGCATAAACAGCGCCATAACGCTCAGCGTTTTAATGGTGTTTAGGGTCGAAACTTCTGTGAGGTTGTAGAGCGCCTTAACCATTGGCGGTGAAAGCACGATAATCAGCACGCCGACCACGGCCCCGGCCAAGACGCCAAGTGTGAGAAACTTCTTGTTGAAGTCGACGGCTTTTTCAATGTTGTTCTCACCTAAAATGTTGCCGATCATAATGGCAGAGGCGTTGCCGAGTCCAAAACAGAGCACCATGAAAAGGCTGCTGACGGTGTCTGAAATCATGACAGTCGCCGTGGCATCGGTGCCTATTTTGGCGTAAAAATAAGCGTAGGCGGTAACGCCGAGCGCCCAAAAGGTCTCATTTAAGATGACGGGCAAGGTTTTAATCATCAGCTCTTTAATCAACGCCTTCGGCACAGAGAAGAAATCTTTTATGCGAATGGCGAGTTCTGGGGTCGACCGGTAGATGTGTGTGACAATTATGGTCACTTCGACTGATCGAGCGATAAGTGTCGCAATAGCGGCACCTTTGACCCCCATGGGCTCAAATCCCAGATAACCGAAAATCAGCACCCAGTTCAGCACCGTATTAATCCCCAGCGAAATTGCGCTGGCGTACATAGGCAATTTGGGTTTTCCGATACTTCGCGACGACGCGCCGTAGGCAAAGCTAATGGCGGTGGTGAGAAAGCTTAAACAGACGATTTGAAGGTATTGGCTTCCAAGCGTAATAACTTCCGGGTCGTCAGAAAGCAAATCCAGCACTGCGCGCGGTGCAATAAAAGACAAAAGAAAAAAGGCACTGCTGAGTATTAAACTGAAGCCCAAGGCTAGAGCGAGGACATTCTTAATGCGCTGGGTGTCTTTTTTACCCCAGTACTGCGCAATAAAGATACTGGCGCCGCTGTTGGCTCCAAAGAGCATTAGCGTCATTAAAAAGAATACTTTGTTAGCGAGTCCAACGGCGGCAATGGGCGCTTCGCCCAACCGTCCGATCATAACGTTGTCCACAAGGTTAAGAGATGAAGAAATCAGGTTTTGAACGGTGATAGGTAGCATAATTGTCAGCAAGAGGGTATAGAATTCTTTGTTGTTGCGAATGCGTAAATCGGTCATATGCAAACCTCCTCTATTGTATAAATTTTAGCATCAGATTCTATTATACATGATTTTAACCAATAGCCAACATAAACTTAACATCCAACTGCCAAAGATGCGTTAAAATAAGGTAAAGAAAACATAAAGGAAGGATGCGTTCAAAATGAGCAAACAAAAAATACTGGTTGTAGATGATGAAATTCATATTTTGGAACTTCTAAAATACAATTTAGAAAGCAATGGGTTCGAGGTGGTTGAAGCGGAAACCGGCGAAGCCGCTGTAGAGATTCTTAAAACTTGTGCAGTCGATGCCGTGATTTTAGACTTAATGCTGCCGGGAATCGATGGCATTGAAGTGCTCCGTCAAATTCGGCAGTCACTTAACCCGCTGCTCCCCGTAATGATGCTGACTGCAAAAAACGAGGAAATCGATGCGGTCATCGGTTTGGAGATGGGGGCAGATGACTATATAGGAAAGCCTTTTCGCACACGAGAGCTGATTTCCCGTATAAAGTCGGTGCTGAGGCGCTCTAAGGCACGGGTGGAGACGGCGTCTGAAGCCGCTGTGGATGAGATACAAAAAGAGGGGCTGTCCATCAGCGTCAAAACCCATCAAATTTTTAAAAATGGTGAAGAGATTTTTCTGACATTGAAGGAATTTGAACTCCTCGAAAAATTGATGAAGTCTCCTGGAAGAGTATTTACCCGAGACGAACTGCTTGAAACCATATGGGGGTACGATTATATGGGGGAAACGCGCACAGTGGACGTCCACGTGCGACAACTGCGCAAAAAAGTAGAAGACGACGATAAAAATCCGAGACTGATTCTCACCGTTAGAGGCATCGGCTATAAGTTTAAAGGGTAATAGGAGGGCTTTTATGAGAAAGAAAATCATCGGTTCTCACATCGCTTTAATCCTCCTTATGGCGCTGGGGTTTGTCTGGATAATTCAAGGGGCGCTCAACCGCTCCATGGAGGGGCAATACGAGCGTCAATTGGTCAACGAAACCGTTATGGCGCGTTCTTTATACCGCGCCGGCACCGATTGGTCTTTGGAAGCTTTTGCTGAAAAAGTCAATCGAGAAACAGGGGCAAGGGTGACGCTAATCGGCTTCGATGGAGCCGTTCTCGTCGATACGGAGAAAAACCCCAGTGAAATGGACAACCACAAACTCAGAGATGAAATTAAAGAGAGTGTTTTAACTAACGATGTGGCTGTAGCAACCCGTTACAGCGAGACCATTGAGGTCGACCACATGTATGTCGCAGTGCCTATTGAAGGGGCTTTCATCCTGCGTTTGTCCATGCCTCTGGTTGAAATTAAACAGCTCAATGGACAAATTTTCAATTACGCGATTATCGCCATCGTCATCGCCACCTTAGTAGCGACACTGCTGGCTGTTTTTACAACTAAAAAGATTACCGACCCTATCTACACCTTGACCAGGGCAGCGGAAGAAATTCAAAACGGACATTACGGGAAGAAAATTTACAGCAGTTCAAAAGATCAGATCGGACGGCTGACAGAAGCGTTTAATGCCATGAGTCTCAATTTAAAGGACACCATGACCGAACTCCAAAATCGAAATATCGAGTTAGAAAGCATTCTCAACAGCATGATTAACGGCGTAATCGCCATCGACGGTGAGAAAAACATCCTGCTCATCAACCCATCGTGTTATGAAATATTGGGTCTGGACAGCACCTATGTCAAACAGGGTGATTCCATGTATAAAATCGTTAGAAATGATGAGATCGCTTCCCTTGTGGAAGCGTCCATAGAAGCAGGGCAGTCGCAAGTAAAGGAAATTCACTACGCACATCTGGATAAAGTTTTGAGAATTTTCGTCAATCCCGTGCGCTCTACAGAGGGCAATACCATCGGAAGCATTCTCGTGGTACAAGACGTCACGCAGATGCGAAAGCTCGAACAGATGCGCAGTGACTTCGTCTCCAATGTTTCTCACGAGTTGAAGACGCCGCTGACCAGTATCAAAGGGTTTGTCGAGACACTTAAAAACGGTGCGCTTCAAAATGAAGAGACTGCGAAGCGCTTTCTCGAGATTATTGAAATAGAAAGCGATAGGCTTTATCGCTTGATTAACGACATTTTGTCGCTGTCTGAAATAGAAAAAATGGCGCATGAACGAGATGTTTCCAGTGTGTATATGAAAGAGTTGATTCAAGAGGTTGTAGATATCCTGAGTCTGTCGGCAGAGGAAAAAGGCATTGAGCTCAAGTACCGTGTAGAGGGGGAACTCACAATGAGCGGGAGCCGAGATCGATTAAAGCAGTTGCTCATCAATCTCGTAGACAACGCTATTAAGTACACTGAGACCGGTTACGTGGAAATCACTGCTAAAAAAACACCGCAGGGGCTGGTCTTACGTGTAAAAGACACCGGTATGGGGTTTGACGCTTCACATAAAGAGCGCTTGTTTGAACGCTTTTACAGAGTAGACAAAGGGCGAAGCCGCAACAAGGGCGGCACGGGGTTAGGCCTTTCCATAGTGAAGCATATTGTATTGCTTTACAACGGCCAGATTTACGTAGAAAGCACGCCAAATGAAGGCACACAATTTGAGATTGTTTTTAAAGACATTTAAAAGCGTCTATTGGCTGTCGTCGGTCCGAAGGGCCTGGTGGCAGCTTTTTTTTGAGCGTTAACATGCTGTTAAAACAGTTGACTGGACTTGGTTTCATCGACTTTACTTCGATTTAACAAAAGGGTTATGTGTCTCTAACAAACCGGTGTTAAAGTCTATGTGTGAGCGATAAAGCTCATAACTAATCTCAGAAAATTGGAGGCGTTTTAATAATGAAGAAAATCAAAGTGTTAACAGGCGTATTACTTATCTTTGCATTGATGTTTGCGCTCACAGCTTGTGGGGAGAAAACAGAGAGCACAGAACCGGAAACAGGCGGGGATGTGACGACGAATGAACCGGATTCTGAAAACAAGGATGGCGACAAAAAAGAAGAGACCACTTTATCAGGACAGGTTATTGTAGACGGTTCAGGAACAGTTTACCCACTCATGGCACATATTGCAGAAATGTACATGGTCAATAAAGAAAGTGACGTCAGTGTTCAAGTCGGTCGTGCCGGTTCGAGTGCGGGCTTTAAAAAATTCGTCGTCGGCGAAACCGACCTTTCTGATGCGTCTAGAAAAATCAAAGACACAGAAGTGGAAGCATTAAAAGAGAACGGCTACAGTGAAGACGATGTGTTGGAAATCAAAATCGCTCTAGACGGCCTTACAATGGTTATTAACAAAGAGAATACATGGGCGACTGAAATGACGAAAGAAGAGATTATCGACATGTACATCTCCGGTAAGTACAAAGCGGACGACAAAGTGCTTTGGTCAGATATCCGATCAGAATGGCCGGCAGAAGAAATTAAGTTTTACGGTCCAAATGAGAACCACGGCACTTACGAGTTTTTCTACGAAGTTATTTTAGATGAACAAGATATGGTGAAGACAGCTAGTCTGCAACAAGAGTATTCAACACTTGTCGATCTCGTTTCTAAAGACAAGAACGCCATTGCATTTTTCGGATACGGTTACTATGCGAGCAACCAAGACAAACTTCAAGCGGTGAGTGTCGACTTCGGCGAAGGGCCTGTGGCACCGTCCCTGGATACCATCGGTGAAGACCTCGGATACGCAGGGTTTACGAGACCGGTATTCACCTATGTAAACCTCGTTAAAGCAGCTGAAAAGCCGCAAGTTCTCGATTACGCCAAATACGTGGTATCAGAGGAAGGCGCGCTTAAACTCTCTGGCGAAAATGGTTTTGCACCACTGCCAAAGAGTGTTTACGACGGCTACATGGACGTTTTAAACGGCCTTAAATAAACGGGAAACAATTGGTTTCAAGGTCTCGGTTTGAGACTTTGAAACCCTTTTAGTGCAAGGGAGAGAACGGATGACGGATAAAATAGATGTCAGGCAGCAAATTAAGGCAAATGTTTCAAAGCGCAAAAATAGGTCGGATAAACTCATGCCCCTGTTTTTGTTCGTGGCCGCATCGGTTTCGATTATTACAACAGCGGGCATTGTAATAACGTTAATCACCGACGCCGCAAAGTTTTTTAGTGCAGTGCCGCTCAGTGAGTTTTTTAGCGCGGATCTAGCGCCGCTTAAAAAAGAACCGAGTTTTGGAATATTACCTATTATAACAGGAACGTTTTTTACAACGCTCATCGCTATGCTCGTGGCGATTCCCGTCGGCTTGTCGGCGGCGATTTACCTCAGCGAGTTCGCCTCGGAGAAAATGCGACGCGTTGTCAAACCCATTATGGAGGTATTAGCGGGCATACCGACCATTGTGTACGGCTTTTTCGCCTATTCTTTTGTAACCCCTTTGTTAATGAAGTTAATCCCGACTCTCGGGGCTAAAAATGTTCTCAGTCCGGGAATCGTTATGGGGATTATGATCATTCCGATGGTAGCGTCCTTATCTGAAGACGCCATGCGTGCGGTTCCCAATGCTATGAGAGAAGGTGCTCTCGGCCTTGGATCGACGAAGTTGGAAGTAACTTTTAAAGTGATTTTGCCTGCGGCCATTTCCGGTATTATGGCATCGTTTGTCCTCGCCATTTCGAGAGCCATCGGCGAGACCATGATTGTGGTAATCGCCTCGGGCAGTTCAAAAGCACTGACTTTCGACATGACACAGTCGATGCAGACCATGACCGGTTACATTGTCGAATTTACCAGCGGCGATGCCGCAAGCGGTACGACGGGCTACTACAGTTTGTACGCTGTCGGCTTGCTTTTATTCGGCTTTACACTCGTTATGAATTTAATTGCCCAGTACATTTCGCATAAATTCAGGGAGGCCTACTAACTATGAAAGCACTGTCACTTGAAAAATCGGAGATAACGGAGATGGAAACAAAAGTAACAGTTACACAAAAGCGCATTGATAAAAGAATACGGCGCAACACATTTGCGAAGCATTTGTTCTCGCTGTCGACGGTATTTGCACTCGTGGTTTTGCTGGTGTTGTTGTACCGTATTATCAGTCAGGCAATTGGGTGGATAAACATCAACTTTTTAACGGGCAACTTATCTATTTTTCCTGAAAAGGCGGGGATTTACGGCGCCATCATCGGCTCGGTAGGCTTGATGCTCATTGTGATTCCCGTTACGTTGGTCTTAGGCGTTGCAACGGCCATTTACCTCGAGGAGTACGCCAAAAAAGGCAAGCTTCAAGCGTTTATTAAAGTGAATATTTCAAACCTCGCCAGTGTGCCGTCAGTAATCTTCGGCCTTTTGGGACTCGCTGTTTTCGGACGCTTCTTAAATCTCGGATCGAGTATCCTCGCCGGGGGCCTCACACTGTCGCTTTTGGTGTTGCCGATAGTCGTCGTTGCCAGTCAAGAAGCCATTCGAGCGGTGCCCTCGTTTTTAAAAGAAGCTTCATATGGCATGGGGGCCACCAAGTGGATGACCATAAAAAAAGTCGTTCTGCCAGTAGCACTTCCCGGGATACTCACAGGTGCCATCCTATCGATTTCAAGAGCGCTTGGCGAAACGGCGCCTCTGGTTGTACTGGGAATTCCTACACTTATTATGAAAATCCCCAACAGCTTAATGGACGACTTTACAGCGTTGCCAATACAAATTTACTACTGGACATTGGATACGGTTTTGACAAAAGAATACGCCAATTTGGCGGCGGCGACTATTGTCGTCTTGCTTACAGTACTCTTTTTACTCAACTCGGTAGCCATATTTATCAGAAACAAGTATCAGAGAAATTTTTAATGGAGGCAGACTTTTGAACAATGCGCATACAACAAAGCGGAAAGTCGTATACGACGTACAGGGACTCAATTTATGGTACGGTAACGACCAGGCGCTAAAAGATATTCACATGAAGATTTATGAAAATGAGGTCACGGCAATTATAGGGCCTTCAGGTTGCGGGAAGTCGACGTTTATTAAAACGCTCAACCGAATGATTGAGAACGTCCCCATCGTTAAGACCAGTGGCAAGATTTTGTACCATGAGAAGGACATCTTCGACCGCTCTGTAAAAGTGGAGCAACTGAGGACCACGGTGGGCATGGTGTTCCAAAAACCCAATCCCTTTCCGAAATCCATTTACGAAAACGTCGTGTACGGGCCTAAAATTCACGGGATTAAAGACAAGCAGACTTTGATGGCCATTGCCGAGTCAAGTCTTAAAAGTGCTGCACTTTGGGACGAGGTGAAGGATCGATTGAACGATAACGCCTACGGGCTTTCCGGTGGGCAGCAACAGCGTCTTTGTATCGCGCGGTGTTTGGCGGTTCAGCCGGATGTGATTTTAATGGACGAGCCGACTTCGGCTCTCGATCCAATTGCCACGGCGAAAATAGAAGAACTCATCGACCGTTTGAAAAAGGACTACACCATCAGCATCGTAACCCACTCGATGCAACAAGCCGGTCGTATTTCAGATAAGACGGCATTTTTCCTCATGGGGGAACTCGTCGAATACGGAAAGACCGAACAGATTTTTTCAAATCCGAGAGATCAGAGAACCGAAGACTACATTACCGGCAGATTCGGTTAAAAACAGTTTGAAGGAGGCGCTCATGGCGCAGTTAAAGCATCGACTCTACCACATGCGGATTCTATCAAAATTGCTGATACTGGTTCTGTTCGTGGGCAGTGTGCCGCTGGTTGCACTCAGCCTTCAGAGCACCGGCCTCATTGAGCAAAGACTCGAAAGGGAAATTGGCGCGACACATGGGCTTTATGCGCAGATGACAAAAGCGCGAATGGAACATTTTATGACACAAAAAGCCGGTGAAGCTGTCCTGCTGTCAAATGCCGACAACCTCAAAGCGGGGTTGGAACAACTGAATACCTTTCAATATACCGAAGAAGAGCGCTTGGGTATTGAAAAACGGTTTGAATCGCTTTTAAGTGTTGCGGGCAAAACCTATGGCTATACAGATATATTTGTGACAAACGCCTATCGGGAAATCGTCTATTCACTAAACTACGCGCCGCTGGACATGGCGCCGATAGCCGCAGACGGCGCTTTTATTGACGCCGCTCTCCAAGGCAGGCAGAACTGGTCACCTCTCTTTAGAAACACATTGGTCGACGACAATTTGCTCATATTGTCAACGCCGATTTACGGTGTAGAAGAGGAGACAATTGGCAGTGTGAATTTGGTCTTTGTACAGCAAGATGTGGACAACTTGGTGGCCCTTGGCGATGAGGCACTTGGGACATCGATGCTGTTCGTCGTAAACGGCAGCTTGCTATCGGCCCCCGCGGTGTCAGGTGCAGTCCCCTTAGAAAGCTCTGTAGAGATTGAACGGCTTGAGACTTTAATGGCACAGGCTTCGGACAATTCAGCTGTTCGCTACTTGACCTCTTCGGGTAAGCCGGTTCTCGGAACGGTTACGCCGGTACAGTTTGGGGCTGCTGAGGCGATACTCTTAATTGAAATCCCCGAGCAGTTGGCATTGGCACCGGTTGCCGACGTCCGCGGGCGGTTGGCCTGGATGACGGGCGTTGCCGTCGCCTTGAGTCTCGGTGCCGCTTTTTTAATGACTCAAAGCATTAAGCGGCCTTTAGAGCGTACCATTTTGTTGGCAGGTGAAGTGGCGGAACTTCAGTTCGAAAATCTGACTGAGGTTCCTGCGGAAGGGGGAAGTGAAATCGATCGACTGGAAGCTTCCCTTACGCGCATCGGAAACAACTTTAAAGCGCTCCTGTCAGACATGTCACAAACATCTGATGCCCTCACAATAGAAGCCGGCGCTGTACGCGGCGGTGCCACGGCGATGGTTCATCAGAGCAAACAAATTTCTGAAGCCATTACGGCCATCGCCGGTCGAGCTGTGCAAACACAGTCTGCTTCAGAGAACAGCTCTGAAGCCATCGTCGCTTTGGAAACTGTTTTAGAGGAAGACCGCACCTTAATAGCGACGATGCGTCAAGCTGTTGCCGCGATGATTGAGGTGGGACAGACCGGAGAAACAGTGATTGAAACTTTAAAGGCGACTAACACCGCCACTTGCTTGGAAGGTGAACGCGTCAAGGCATCTATAGAGAAGAGTGTTTCGGAGACGGCGGGCATCAAAGAGGCCAGTGCCATGATTAAAGAGGTTGCTGAGCAAACGAATTTACTGGCACTTAACGCCGCTATAGAAGCCGCACGGGCTGGTGAACACGGCAGAGGGTTTTCAGTGGTGGCCACAGAAATCGGCATGCTTGCCACACAATCGAAGGCGTCAGCTGAGACCATACGCGGTCTACTGGAACGCCTTCAAGCGGCAAATCGGGGCATAGCGAACTCCGTTGGGGAGATGATGGCGAAATCAAACTCTCAAATGGCGTCTGTAGCCGAGACGGAAGCACATTATGCCGAGTATTTTAGGTGTTCAAAAGCGATAGACGAAACGATAGAAAAAATGGCTCATACGTCTGAGAAGGTCGCCGGGGTAAAAGGCACACTCGTCGAGACGGTGAAGGCTTTAGAAAGTGCCAGTGTTCTCAATCGACAAAAGACTGAGGAAACAGTGGGGCACATTGGCGCACAAGATGTTAAAATTAAGACTTTATTAAATGAAAGTCAACAACTGGAGAAGCTGTCGGCGACGTTAAAACAGTCGATCAGCACCGTACATTTAGGAGCGTATCATGAGAATTGGTTTGGATCAGGAACTGAAAAATGTTCACGTTGAAATTATAAAAATGGGCACCTTGCTCGAGCGCACCATTGAGGAGACTGTGTCGGCACTGGTCAAGCAAGACCTAGAAAGTGCGCAAAAAGTCGTTGAAGGCGACGATAAGTTTGACCAAATGGAGCTCGACATCGAGAGCAGTTGCATCACACTTATCGCTACCCAGCAACCGGTGGCTTCGGACCTTCGAGAAATTTTTTCCATCGTTAAAATCATAACCGACCTCGAACGCATCGCCGATCATTGTCAGGACATTTCGAGGATTACATTGGAACTCGCGGGACAGTCTTATGTAAAGCCGTTAATCGACATCCCTAAGATGGCGCAAGAAGTCAAACAAATGGTCAAGATGACCGTGGACTGCTTTATCGATCGAGACACGCAAAAAGCGCGTGAAATTTGCGTACACGACGATGTGGTCGACGCCTATTTCGACACCATTCGCGTTGACTTAGAGGCGTTGATGAAAACCCGTCAAGACAACATCAAGCAGTGCATGGACTTCTTGATGATTGCCAAGTACTTTGAGCGCATGGCAGACCACGCCACCAACATCGCAGAGTGGGTCATCTATTCTGTAGAGGGAAAACACCTCAATGAAAGTACATTGCCACAATAATATTTCGTGTATCGTAAAAAAAGTCTAAATCCTTGGGATTTGGACTTTTTTGTTTTAAAAAGCTGTGATATAATCGTACCAGTAGCTAAAGACCGATAGTAAACGTAAAGGTGTGGACGAAATGAAGAAAGTATATCTAGACAATGCGGCAACCTCTTTTCCAAAGCCGGACGTCGTTGTAAAGGCCATGCATCAAATGCTTTTACATACTGAGGGCAGCAGCAACAGAAGCTACTCCAGCGATGCGCTGCTGATTGAACGGGGGATTTACGAGACGCGCAGTGCGTTGTGCGCGTATTTTAATTTTGACCATGTGGACCACGTGGTGTTCACAAAGAACATCACTGAGAGTTTGAACTTGGTGCTCATGGGCTTTTTAGAGGCCGGTGATAAAGTGGTGACCACTTGTCTCGAGCACAATGCAGTCATCAGGCCACTTGAACATTTGAGTCAGGTGCGTGGTGTCCGCTACACCTGTGTGCCGCTTACGGCTGCAGGGACGCTCGATTTAGACCAGTTGGAGCGTCAACTGGAACAAAAGCCAAAACTTATGGTGAGTACCTGTGCGTCCAACCTAACCGGTGACGTGCTCCCGATTGAGGCCATTGGCGAAATGTGTCATCGCTACGGGGTGCCTTTCCTCGTGGATACGGCTCAAATGGCGGGGGTTCTTCCCATCGACATGAAGGCGGCACATATCGACCTCTTGGCTTTTACAGGGCACAAGTCTTTGTTGGGGCCTCAAGGTGTTGGCGGCGTTTTAATGAACCCGTCACTTGCACCGCACATTCGTCCGCTTCTTTACGGGGGGACAGGCAGTTTATCAGAATCTCTTGAACAGCCTGAACTCATGCCAGACAAATTTGAGTCGGGTACGGCCAATGCGCCGGCGATTATGGGACTCGGCGCCGGTGTGGCGCATTTAATGGCAGCGGAAGACCCTTTGGCGCTCTACCGCTATGAAAACGCATTGATTAAGAGGCTCCAAGAAGGGGTAGAAAACATGAGTGGCGTACGGGTGCTCGGACAAAGAGACGCGTCAAAGCGCCTCGGCGTTTTGGCCCTCGACTTTGAGCAGTGGGATAACGCCGCTGTGGCTTTTGAGCTCAGCAAAGCGTTCGGCATTAGCACGCGCGTCGGATTACATTGTGCGCCGCTTGCGCATCGCGCTTATAACAGTTTTCCTCAGGGTGCCGTCCGCTTTAGTGTTTCCGGTTTCACGACAATCGAAGAGATCGACTATACCATAGAAGCCATTAAGCGTGTATTGAAGGTGTAAGTTTAAGTAACGCAAAGGAGTGGTTATGGACAATAGGCGTGACAAACGGTACAGCATCGGCAACATAGAATCATTTAATTTTCACACGACAAATCGGGAAGTGGAAATTCAGTTCCCTCTAGAAATTTCGCTGAGAGATATTTCTGCCGGCGGATTGGGCATCAAGTCCAATGCGTTTTTAGAAACGGATACGACGTTAAGCGTCAACTTGGAATTTGAAGGCGAAAGTTTTGTCGTAATAGGCAAAATCGTATGGTGTCATTTTTGTGGTGACGCTTGTGGGAACAAATACGATTGCGGCCTAAAACTCATTTATATGCCTGAACAGTTGGTGGCGTATTTTTCCGATATGCCAGAGACGTTCACCAAATACACCAATTAGTTCCATCAGAAAAGGAGGCCATTGTATGATGAAAAGAACAGAAATTAACGAATGCTACAAATGGGATTTGAGCGACTTATTTGAAAACGACGCGGCTTGGGAAGTGGCGTTTAAGGAAGTGAAAGAGCTTTCAGGCGGTATCGGTGCCTATAAAGGAAGACTTCTTGAAAGTGCTGACACATTGCTGGAAGCTTTTCAAACGTTTGAAACATTGAATAGAAAGGCCGTGAATGTTTTAACCTATTCGAGGCTTAGACTCGATGAAAACACCAAGGACGCCGTCTACCAAGGATTTGTTTCAAGAGCGGAGAAGCTCATGGCTGAAGTCAGTGAGGCGATAGCGTTTATGAACCCAGAGCTGTTGACAGCTGAGTTTGACACCATTGAGAAAATGATGGCCGAAAATGCTGAGCTGGCGATTTACAAAAAGTATTTCTCAGATGTTTTCAGAAAGAAGCCGCATATTCTCTCAGAAGAGATGGAGGCCGTATTGGCTCAAGCGGGAGAGCTGGGCAACATTCCGAGCAGTGCCTACAGCATGCTTCTCAACGCCGATATGACTTTTGAAGACGTTGTAGACTCAAAAGGCGAGAAACACCCTTTGACTAACGGCTCGTACATTCCGATGATGATGTCCGGCGACAGAACCCTTCGAAAAGATGCGTTCGACAAATATTACAGCGTCTACAAAGGGCATATCAACACCATAGCAACGCTCATGAGAAGTGAAGTTACTAAAAACATCTTCTTCAGTAAAACCCGCCAATACCCGTCGTCTAGAGAAGCGGCACTCTTTGCAAACAACGTACCGGCTTCTGTACCGGACGGGTTAATCGACGCGGTTAACGCCAATCTCGATACTTTCCACAAGTACATGAAAATCAGAAAGCGTGCAATGGGTGTCGACGAATTGCATCTCTACGACATCTACACGCCGATTATCGACAATGTCGACTACAAAATTTCTTATGAAGAAGCTCAGAAAATGGTTGTGGAATCGCTTGGAGTGCTGGGTAAAGACTACCAGGAGACCATTCAATCTGCATTTGACAACAGATGGATCGATGTCTATGAAACAGAAGGTAAGCGCGGAGGGGCCTATTCTTGGGGCACTTATGACTCAAAGCCGTACATTTTGCTCAATCACAAAGACAACATGGACAGCATGTTTACATTAACACACGAACTCGGACACTCTATGCACAGCTATTTGACGAGAAAGCACCAGCCTTATGTCTATGGCAACTACTCTATCTTTGTAGCTGAAGTGGCGTCCACAACCAATGAAGCGCTGCTCAACGACTACTTGCTTAAGACGGAGAAAGACGAAGAGAAGCGCAAGTACATTCTCAACCATTACCTTGAGCAATTTAGAGGCACTGTCTTCAGACAGACCATGTTTGCTGAGTTTGAGCGCGATATCCACCAGCACGCTGAAGCCGGTGGCGCTATTACAGCAGAGTACCTCTGTGAGCACTACCTCGAATTGAATAAAAAGTACTATGGGCCAGATGTGGTCATCGACGAAGCCATCAAATACGAGTGGGCGCGTATACCACATATGTACTACAACTTTTATGTGTATCAGTATGCAACAGGATTCTCTGCTGCCATTGCACTGTCTAGCGGCATCTTAAAAGAAGGTGAACCGGCTGTAGAACGCTACCTTGAATTCTTATCGAGCGGTTCAAAAGACTATCCGATTAATATCTTGAGAAAAGCCGGAGCGGACATGGCCACAGGCGCACCTGTTGACAATGCACTTAAAGTCTTTAAAGAGGCTGTTGACGCATTTGATGCTTTGATTTAATTGGCCTATTTTGAAGAGAACAGTCAGGCGCTGTTCTCTTCTTTAAAATGATCGCAAAGTGAGGGACTTTTTCATCGATGAATTCCACAAAATACAAAAGTGGCTTGACCACTTCGGTGCTTGTTAAGGCAAGCTTATTAACCGCTATCAGCATTGTACTGACGCGCTTTTTCTCCTATATGATTCCACTTGGAGGCATGCCGGCGCTTAGAATTGGATTTGGCAATGTGCCGCTCATTGCGGCGGGTATGATGTTCGGTCCTCTTGTAGGAGGGGCAGTGGGTGTCGTCGCCGACCTGATCGGCTATGTACTGAACCCTATGGGAGGCGCTTATTTTCCGGGATTCACCGTCTCGGCCGCGCTGTACGGTGTCCTTTCAGGCCTTCTGTTTAAGCGTTTTCGAATTCAGAAGCTGTCGCTAAACTTCAACTACATCAACGCGTTCTTAACAGGGCTTTTCGCTTTGGCTTTTGTCGGCGTGATGTTTAAATCGGGGACATTGTCTTTCACGGACAGCGGTCTGATGTTTACAGAAAAGAGCGCTTTGCCGATGTTTGTGGCGCTGCTCGTGGTGACTGTGTTGTTTATTGCGTTGCCCTTTGTTTTGGGACGCGTTTACCGGCTGGCGGGGCATTTTGATAAAATTGCGTTTGCAGTGAGCGTTTCCTATATTGTAAACGCTTTGTTTTTGAACACCCTGTGGCTGACCATTATGTTGGACAAGGGCTTTTTACTACTGTTGCCGGGACGCATTGTCGCTTCTTTGCTGACCATTCCGGTATACACTTGGATTCTCTATACATTGAGTAAAGTTGTGCCGATGATCGATGAGTAGTGCGCTGTGTGATGTGGACATGGGCTCATTGTAAATCCTTTTAATACAACACTTTTGATTCGGCTCTTTGACCTTTAAAAATAAGTCAAAGGGCCGTCAGTCTGTGTTATAATGGTTCTAGCTTTAAAGGAGGACGATACAAATGACGAAGAAAGCAGCGATTGAAGTACTAGATATTTTGGATGACCTGTATCCGGACGCCAAGGCAGAACTCGACTACAACAACCCGTTCGAGCTGCTGGTAGCAGTTGTTTTAAGCGCCCAATGTACTGATGTCAGGGTCAATCAGGTGACGGGGGAACTCTTTAAAGTGGCATCGACACCTGAAGATTTGTACAAACTCCCAATAGCTGAACTCGAAGCCATTATCAAACCTTGCGGTTTGTTTAAAACGAAGGCAAAAAACCTACATCAGACGGCAAAAATACTCTATGAACGCTACGCGTCCACAGTGCCCTCAACACATGAGGCCTTACTCGAGCTTCCCGGCGTCGGTCAGAAAACGGCCAACGTCGTCGTGAGCAACGCCTTTGGTATACCGGCCATTGCGGTAGACACACATGTCTTTAGAGTCTCCAACAGATTGGGACTTGCAAAAGCCTCTACTGTGGAAGCCACTGAAAAGCAACTGGAAAAGGCGCTGCCGAAGGCGCGTTGGACAAAGGCGCATCATCAGTTGATTTTCTTGGGCCGACGCATTTGTAAAGCGCGAAAGCCCCAGTGTGACGCGTGTCCGCTGACGGCGCACTGTCGTTATTTTAAACAACAGCAAAAGGAGTCGAAAAAATGCAAGAAATAAAGTTGGCGCCTATGCCGAAAAATTTAATGTTTGCGCTGGACATCGGCACGCGTAGCGTTATCGGCGTGTTGTCGAAAAAAGTCAACGATACTTACGAAGTGCTGGATTACGCTTTGGAGCCGCATCCCGAACGCGCGATGTTCGACGGACAGATACACGATATTGCAAAAGTCACTCAAGTGGTAAAGCGGGTGATTGAAACTTTGGAGACGCGAAATGGCTTTAAACTGGAGCAGGCGTCTATTGCCGCCGCAGGTCGAGCGTTGAAAACGGCGCGCGCTGAAGTCGAAGGCTCAATAGATGTCACCAAGGAAATTGACAAGAACCTCGTAGATGGCTTTGAAATGCAGGCGATACAAGAGGCACAAGACCGATTGCTCAAAGAAGACGCTGTCGACACAGATTACTACTGCGTCGGGCACAGCGTCATCGGGTATGCTCTCGACGGCGCCATGATTCTCAATCCCATCGGTCATAGGGGACGGCGTATAAAGATTGGGATTATTGCCACTTTTTTGCCGCACATTGTCGTCGATAGTTTGTATGCCGTGGTGCATAAAGCGGGACTTGAAGTGATGAATTTGACCCTTGAACCGATTGCGGCCATTAACGTCGCCATTCCCCCGCACCTCAGAATGTTAAACCTCGCACTTGTGGATGTGGGAGCCGGGACGTCGGATATCGCGATTTCGAAAGAGGGCGCTGTGATGAGCTACGGCATGGTGGCAAAGGCAGGCGATAAGCTTACGGAACATTTGGCGCAGACGTATCTGCTCGACTTTAACACGGCGGAGACACTTAAAATCGGCTTGAGCCAACACGAACAACTGACGTATACCGACGTTATCGGCATGACGCACACCGTCGACAGGGAGACCGTCATGAACGAGCTGGGCAGCGGTTTAAAAGAGCTGACCCAACACATCGCCGATACACTTCTCGAACTCAATCAAAAATCGCCAAGCGCTGTGTTTTGTATCGGTGGCGGCGCCCAGATTCCTCAGTTTACACAGCATCTTGCAGAGGCCTTAGGGCTTCCGGAAGAACGCGTTGTCATTAAATCGGCTGAAAGCCTGGAAAAAGTCGTTTACAATGAAGTGGTGCTAAACGGGCCCGAGTTTATAACCCCAGTGGGGATCGGCGTTACAGCGTTTGAAGAGCGCGATCAGGACTTTATACAAGTGACGGTTAATGAAACCACTGTTCGCCTCTTTCACTCTAAGCCACTTCACGTATCCGATGCACTTGTTTTAACGGGGTACAGCGCGCGGAAACTGATTGCCGAGCGCGGCGAAAACATCTCCTATACGCTTAACGGCAGGCCGGCGGTTGTCCGAGGCGACTACGGCGAGCCCGCCAGAATTCTCGTCAATGGGGCTGCAGCGGCGCTTCACACGCGGATTGGGCACAAGGATCACATTGTCGTCGTGCCCGCGGAAGCCGGAAAGAAGCGGGAAGCTGCCTTAAAAACACTTATTGACTACGACGGGGTGTGTTACTTTGGCGAGACGCCGATTCGGTTGGTCGAGTACGTGTCCGTCAACGGTACGCACCGAACGGCAGACTACATCGTAAGGGCAGGAGATGTCGTTGAGACAGAAGGCGTGCGCACCGTTGCAGATCTCGCCAAACTCGCTGAAGTCGATTTGACGCATTTTGATATATGCCTCGACGGAGAACCGCTCGACGCATTGGAAATGGTGCAAAAAGAGGGTGTGTACACCGTCAAAAAATGTGAAAGAGAAGTAGAAGAAGAAGTTGTAGAAGCTGCGCCGGTGTCGTCGACACCTTATTTTGACTACGAAAACAAAGCCCCGGGGATTGATGTTCTCGTGAACGGGGAGACTGTAGAAATACCTTATAAAGACGGCCGCGTCGTCTTTGTCGACATCTTTGACCACATTGAATTCGACTTGTCTGAACCCAAGGGCATTTTGCACTTGAGGCTAAACGGCGAACGTGCAAAATACACGGATTTGGTTGAGGGCGGAGATGTCATCGAAATCAAATGGAACCAATAACAGGAGGCCAATCATGAGCGATTTATTTGATCGCGCCTATCATTGTGAAGTCTGTGGAGAAAATTTTGACTCCAAACAAGTGAGAACCTCTGCAATTCGAACCAAAAGTAGAATGAAAGATTTTCATGCGACATTTCACGGGGAAAACCCAACCTATTACGGTGTGATTTGTTGCCCGTCTTGCGGCTATGCACAATTTGAGAGCGACTTTAAAAAGAAAGTAACCGATACCGACCGAGATAAAATTCAACTTGTAATTTCAACCAATTGGAAGGCGCAAGACTTTACAAAAGAGCGAAGCGTTGAAGACGCCATACGCGTACACACCATAGCCATTGCCAGCTACAAATTAAAAAATGCCCCCGCCAGTACAATGGCGAAGCTCTATTTGAGGCTGTCGTGGTTTTATAGAGAAAGCGACTTGTTTACAGACAGTAAAAAGTACATGCGCTTGGCTTTAGACGCTTTTATAGACAGTTATGAAAATGAGAAACTAGACGAAATGAGCGGTAAAGAACTGGAGACCATATACCTCATTGGTGAACTCAACCGCCAACTTGGCAACTTTAGCGAGGCCGTTCGTTGGTTTGACCAAACGGTGCGCCATGAGTTCGCTTATAAGAACCGTTTAATTGTCACATACGCGAGGGAACAGTGGGCCCTGGCGGTGGAACAACACAACGACAATCGATAGGAAAGGGGTGCAGGATATGAACGTATATTTGGTGAGACACGGGCAGACATATGCCAACGCCGAGCAAAAATTTGCAGGGATTTGGGACGTGTCGCTGAACGAAATCGGGGAAGCACAAGCCAGACGCGCATCTGAAAAACTCAATGCCGTCGCATTTGACAAAATCTACGCTTCGGATTTAAAGCGTGCTTTTAACACAGCTGAAGCCATTGCCAACGGCGCAGATATCGAACCGACGCCGGCCTTTAGAGAACTGAACTTCGGCAATTGGGAGAAAAAGACCATTGCGGAGATTAAAGCAATGGACCAAGACGGTTTTTTCGAGTGGGTAAAAGCGTATGAAACGTTTAATGCTCACGGCGGGGAAAGTGTCACGGAACTTTACGAGCGCGTCAGCGCCGCGTACGACGCCATTGTAGCGGCGCACGGCGAGGATTCCGACAAAAATGTATTGATTGTGGCACACGGCGGCGTCATTCAGGCACTCATGAGTCATATTTGCTACGGAAATATCTCGGGATATTGGAGATTTCGTGTAGACAACTGCGGTATCAATCGTGTAGAATATGTCATGGGCTACCCGGTTATAAGACAGATTAATGCCTAGTGAACAGTCTCGTTGAGGCCTAATTAAAACGGGTAAATCGTTCGTTTCCGCGCAAGGCGAATTATCGACGACAATGCGAGAGCGTGTCGAAAGAGCTTAACACCTACAGTACGCTGGCGTAAAACCGTCCTATTAAAATTCACTTTACATGAATACCGACGTGAAAAATGGGCATCAGTATAGCATATTCATTGTCACACGAACACTAGGTATGATATAGTGTAATAGGAGATAAATAAGGAGGGTATGGCGTGAAAGTAGAACAAGTAAATGCATTTATCAGTGCATCTAAAGAAGTCCTTAATAACTTTGTGTCCAGCAAATTTGGCGTGGGCAAACCTTTTGTTAGACAGAGTCCTTTTCCGACGAAAGAAGTCGTTATCATGCTGGGAATTACCGGCGATATAAAAGGTCAAGCTGTTCTGAGTCTGGATGAAGAGATGGCCAAGCGCGTCGCGTCTGGTATGATGATGGGCATGCCCGTTGACACACTTGACGAGATGGCCAAGAGCGCCTTATCGGAACTCGGCAACATGATTATGGGAAACTCTGCCACATTGCTCTTTAACCAAGGGTTTCAGGTGGACATTACACCGCCGTCGCTCATTAAAGGCAGTAGCATCGAAGTGAGTACAGCGGGGATGGAAACCATCTGTGTACCGCTAATTAGCGATGAAGGCACCATCGAGTTCGACATCGGCTTAAAAAATTAAACTGGAGAATACAAAAACGCATGGCAATAAATATTGTTCTTTATCAACCGGAAATACCACCAAATACCGGTAATATTGCGCGTACTTGCGCAATTACGGGGTCGAAACTACATCTAATAAAGCCCCTTGGGTTTTCAATAGACGATAAACATCTAAAACGAGCGGGGCTCGACTACTGGTCTTATCTCGATATCGAGGTACATGAGAGCGAGGCGGCGTTTCTTGAAAAATACGGCGACCAAAAGCTGTTTCTTTCCACGACAAAAGCGCATAAACACTACGACGAAATGACATTTGACGACGGGTGCTTTATCGTGTTCGGGAAAGAGACGTCGGGCCTGCCTCAACACCTTCACGAGCAGTACGCAGAAGGACGTTTTAAAATTCCTATGCTCGAGAATGAAGCACTCAGAAGTCTCAATCTTTCCAATGCAGCGGCGATTGTGTTGTATGAAGCACTTAGACAGACGGGGTTTAAGGGACTGAAATAGCGTATGGTGCCCTGGATGTAAATTAAACACTACACTTCTGTATTTACATGAACTGTAGTGCTTTTTTATGACATGAACTGCGAGAAGGCAGTTGATGATAGATTTAAGTCAATTTGAAGGAGAGGAAAATGGGTGGCTTTGATTTGAAAAGTTTATTTGAGATCCTACTTCCACTGTTTGCGGGACTCGGACTGTTTCTCTACGGTATGAATATCATGAGTGACGGCCTCGAGAAATCAGCTGGAAACAAGCTCGAAAAGATTATTGAAAAGCTTTCGGGCAATATTTTCAAAGGGATTCTCATGGGAACGTTTGTGACCTTTGTGGTTCAAAGTTCTTCTGCGACGACAGTTATGGTCGTAGGTTTCGTCAACGCGGGGATTATGAACCTCACACAGGCAATCGGCATTATTATGGGAGCCAATATCGGAACGACGATTACGGCTCAGTTGGTATCAATTGACGTTTCGGCGCTCGCACCGATTGCCATTGTCAGTGGTATGGCGATGCGCATGTTTTCGAAGAACAACAGGCAGTTGGTTTGGGGAGAAGTGCTCCTCGGCTTCGGTATTTTGTTCTTCGGCATGGATGTCATGAAAGAGGCGATGTCCCCTTTAAAAGACAGTCAAGCTTTTGTAGAGATGATTCAGAACATCGGTTCAGGAACTTGGCTAGGGACTATTGAAGGGTTCGCACTGGGGCTGCTCATCACTGCTGTGGTACAGAGTTCTTCTGCGACGACAGGGATGCTCGTAGCACTTGCACACGCAGGTGCACTGCCGATAGAAGCGGCATTTCCGATTTTGCTGGGCTCCAATGTCGGTACTTGTGTAACGGCGATGATTTCATCAGTGGGCGCCAACAGAACGGCGAAGAGAGCGGCTTGGATGCACTTGTTGTTCAACTTAGTGGGTAGTTTGATTTTCTTACTGTTCTTGAGCTCTTTAACCATCAAGCTCGTCACGTCGATGAGTGTGATACCGGAAAGACAACTTGCCAACGCGCATACCTTGTTTAACATTGCCAACACGTTGTTGCTCTTGCCGTTTGCCGGTCTTATCGTCAAAGCGGTTAAGTACATCTTACCGGTGACTGAAGAAGAAGAGCAAGAAGCGCTTCTGGAAAAACGTCTTCTCGACGACCGTTTCTTAGAGACGCCTTCTATTGCCATGGGCCAAGTGACCAAGGCGGTGTTACAAATGGGAGAACTGGCGAAGAAATCGCTGGATTCTGCAACGACAGCCGTCATCAACAACGACTATAAAATGGCGAAGAGCACTTTCAAAACGGAAAAGAAAATTAACGCACTCGAACGCGAAATCAGTGAATTTTTAGTGAAATTATCGAATACGGCCATCGATGCCGACGACCGCATTGTCATCGACAGTTTGTTTGATACCATTAACGACATTGAACGCGTCGGCGATCACGCGGACAACATCGCGGAGTTGGCGGCTTACAAAGTCGACAACAACGTGCGCTTTTCCGAAAAAGCCCTTGCAGAAATGCAGGAGATGGTCGCTAAAGTTATGGAGACCTACGACTACGCTTTAGCAGCTTTAAACACGTTTGACATCCACAAGGCGAAGAAAGCTGTGGAAATGGAAGGCGTTGTGGATGAAATGGAAAAAGTGTTGCGTAAAAAGCACATTGCACGTCTTAATGAAGGGCGCTGTGAAACGAGTTCGGGAATTGTCTTCCTCGACTTGTTGAGCAATTTGGAACGGGTATCTGACCACGCCTCCAATATAGCGCTGGCAACTTTAGATGCAAAACAAAGCTAAAATTATCAAAATTGAAGAATTTATTAACGCACTATACGAATTCATGTGGTAAAGTTACAAAAAAAAGAGGCGATTGGTGTTCATTTTATATTAAATTGGTGATGGATTTGGTGATTTAATATAATGATTAAACAAATATAAATTGGATATAATGATAAAAGACAGCCCAATAGCTTCGTGCGTTTTATAAATTCATTCAAAAAGTTTTTAGGTTTAAGAAGGATTTTTCTTTTGAATGTCGAATATGTGTTATTCGGGCAAAATTCTATATGAATGAAAAGAGGAGGAAACATTAAAATGCGTAAAAGAGTGATTGCTTTTCTAATGGTGGCGATGCTTATGAGTTTATCGCTTGTAGGCTGTGGCGCACAATCAGAAGGAGACGTTACAAAAGTAGGTATGGTAACGGACTCGGGTTCTATTGACGACAAGTCGTTCAACGAAGGGACTTGGACGGGTATCAAGCGCTATGAAGAAGAGAAAAAGACAATTGAAGCGAGCTATCAACAACCAGATAACGAGTCTACAACAGATTATCTGAACTCAATTCAAAACTTAGTGGACACAGACCACAAAATCATCGTAACACCAGGTTACAAGTTTGAAGAAGCGATTTACCAAGCACAAGAGCAGTACCCAGATACGACTTTTGTCTTAATCGACGGTTCTCCAAACAATGCCGATTTTGAAGCAGAGGAAGGTCCTACTTACAAAATCGGACCAAATACAGTTGCTGTATTCTTTAACGAGCACGAAGCGGGCTTCTTAGCAGGTGTAGCAGCAGCACTCTCTACTGAAACTGGCAAATTAGGTTTCGTAGGTGGCTTAGAGATTCCACCGGTTCAAAAATTTGGTTGGGGTTATAAAGCTGGCGTTAAGTACGCAAACGACAACTTCGGCTCAAACGCAGAAGTGGTTGACTACATTTACGAAGGGTCTTTCAACAACGTAGCTGGTGGCGGTCAAATCGCTTCAGGTATGTATGACAAAGGCATCGACATTATCTTCCACGCAGCAGGTGGCGTAGGTGTCGGCGTATTTGGTGAAGCTATTGAGCGTGCTAAAGTTGGTGAAAACGTATACGTTATCGGCGTCGACGTTGACCAATACGACCAAGGTAAAATCTCAGAAGAAGACGATGCAAAATCAGTTACGTTAACTTCAGCAGTTAAGGGTATTGACGTTGCGGCGTATGAGTACATTGATGCACAGTTAAACGGCTCGTTCCCAGGTGGTGAAGAAATCAGACTTTCACTTGCTGACGGCGGCGTAGGCATCCCTGCTGAAAACCCGAACTTAAGCGATGAAGTCTTCGAAAAGATTAAAGAAGCTGAAAAAGCAGTTGTAAACGGCGACGTCGTCGTACCGGCTACTCAAGAAGCACTAGATGAATATTTAAAATAAAGTTGTCCGACTTTAAATACTGAAAGATACAGGCTTGGAAGGTGCAACAAGAGATGTTGCACCTTCTCTATTCATGCGGCAAAGTCGCAGAGGCCTGCCGGACGTCAGTAATTTTGTGATGTAAACAAAAACGAATTCAGATAAGGTTAGGGTGAAGCAATGAAATACGTTATTGAGATGCTCGACATTCGAAAAGAATTTCCTGGAATCGTTGCAAACGACAATGTGACATTGCAAGTGGAGAAAGGCGAAATTCACGCGCTGTTAGGCGAAAACGGTGCGGGAAAGTCCACTTTGATGTCGGTTTTGTTTGGAATGTATCAACCCGAAGCAGGAAAGATTAAAGTCAAGGGGAAAGACGTCAAAATCACCAACCCGAATGTTGCCAACGACCTCGGTATCGGCATGGTGCATCAGCACTTTAAGCTGGTAGATGTCTTTACGGTAACTGAGAACATCATCTTGGGGATGGAGCCGAAAAAAGGGCTTAAAATCGATATCGATTCGGCGGCGAAGCGCATACAAGAGCTGTCGGACCAATACGGTTTAAGCGTCGATCCCCACGCGCTTGTACAAGACATTTCTGTCGGTATGCAGCAACGCGTGGAAATATTAAAGATGCTCTATAGAGATGCTGAAATACTCATTTTCGACGAACCGACTGCGGTGTTGACACCACAGGAGATTCACGAGCTAATGGGGATTATGAAGCGCTTGAAAAAAGAAGGCAAATCAATTGTTCTGATTACACATAAATTAAAAGAAATCAAGGAAGTTTCGGACCGCTGTACCGTTCTCAGAAAGGGCAAGTACATCGGTACGGTGGATGTCGCTGAAACCTCTGAGGACGATATGGCAAAGCTCATGGTCGGCCGCGACGTCAACTTTATTGTCGATAAAAAACCGGCAGAACCGAAGCAAGTGGTGTTGAGTGTCAAGGGCTTGAATGTCCTCGACAACAGAAAACTGCCCGCTGTGCGCAACCTCGACATCGAGGTAAAAGCCGGCGAGATTATGGGGATTGCCGGTATCGACGGCAACGGTCAGAAAGAGCTGATCGAAGCCATTACAGGCTTGCGCCATATTGAATCCGGTGCGGTTACACTAAATGGTGTGGATATTACAGGACTGAGCATTCGCGAGAAAACAGAATCCGGCATTGGACATATCCCGGAAGACCGCCACAAACACGGCTTGGTATTGGATTATTCTCTCGGTGAAAACATGGTGTTGCAGACGTATTACCAAAAGCCGTTCTCTAAAAACGGCATTTTAAACAAAGAGGAAATTAAGAGTTACGCCGAACGCTTAATAGCGGAGTTTGACGTGCGTTCTGGTCAAGGGCCTATTACCACTGCCAGAAGTATGTCCGGCGGGAATCAACAAAAGGCGATTATCGCCAGAGAGGTCGACCGATCACCGGCACTTCTCATTGCGGCACAACCGACACGTGGGCTAGATGTCGGCGCTATTGAGTACATCCATAAGCGTCTCATTGAAGAACGCGACAAAGGCAAAGCGGTGTTGCTCATCTCTTTTGAGCTGGATGAAGTACTCAATGTGTCAGATCGGATTTCGGTTATCTACGAAGGCAATATCGTCAGTGTAATGGGCGCCGAAGAGACAGATGAAAACGAACTCGGCCTCTTAATGGCCGGCTCAAAAAAAGGAGGTGCAGCGCATGAAAAGGTTTAAAAGACTTTTGGCAAGTGACAGCGGACAGGACAAGCTGATTCCTTTTGTTGCGGTTGCACTGGGCTTTGTCATCGGGGCACTGGTCATGCTCTTGTCAGGGTTTAATCCCCTTAGAGCGTATTCAGAGCTCTTTAAAGGCGCTGGCCTCTATGGGAACATCAAGCGTTTCGGCGATACGTTGCTTGTAATGACGCCGCTTATTCTTACGGGTCTGTCAGTGGCTTTCGGCATGCGCACCGGTCTTTTTAACATCGGTGCTTCCGGTCAAATGCTGATGGGGGGCTGTGCAGCTGTAGCTGTCGGCGTCCTTCTCGAGTTGCCGAAAATCGTCCATCTGCCACTGGCTGTAGTAACTGCCGTTTTGGTCGGTGCACTCTGGGGCATGATACCAGGCATATTAAAAGCCAAGTTCAACGTGCACGAAGTCGTCGTGACGATTATGATGAACTGGATTGCCGTTTGGAGCGTCTACTGGTTTGTTCCCGAGTTTATCAAGGGTAAATTCGATACGGAATCGGCGCCTATTCGCGCATCAGCCAGCTTGAGAACAGATTGGATGACGGATTTGTTTAACGGCTCCAGCGTCAATCTCGGTTTATTTTTAGCCTTAGTTGCGGCGGTGGTCATTTGGTGGATTCTCGAAAAGACCACTTTCGGCTACGAGCTCAAAGCGGTGGGGCACAACAAACACGCTGCTGAGTACGCAGGTATTAAAGTGAACCGCAACATCGTTTACTCTATGATGATTGCCGGTGCTCTAGCAGGACTTGCTGGTGCTACTTTCTATTTAGGGTATACGGACAACGTGAAAATCGGTGAGTTGCCGACGCTTGGCTTCGACGGTATCGCCGTAGCCCTACTCGGCTTAAACACGCCAATTGGCGTCGTGCTGTCTGCGCTCCTATTTGGTATTATGAACGCCGGAAAGGGTCTAATGCAGGCCGCTACCAAAGTGCCGAACGAACTCGTTCAAGTTATTATCGCCGTTATCATCTTTTTCTCGGCATCGACAATGCTCATTAAGAAGTGGATGAAACGGGTTGCCAATAAAAAATCCAAGGCCGAGTCCGGAAGTGGAGGTGCAAACTAATGTGGGATTTTATTACGAGTATCATACCTTTGTCACTTACGTATACAGCGCCATTGCTCGTTATCGCCCTCGGCGGTCTCTACAGTGAGCGCAGCGGTGTGGTCAATATCGGTCTAGAAGGTTTAATGGGCGTCGGCGCCTTTGCCTCTGCGCTATTTGTCGCTCAGAGCGCCGGTGCTTTCGGCGGGGCGACCGTGTGGCTTGCGCTGTTAGTCGGCGCCATGGCGGGCTTGCTCTTATCGTTCTTCCACGCATTTGCCAGTGTATCGATGAATGCCGATCAGGTTATCAGCGGTACGGCGATTAATATGTTTTCACTCGCCATCACGGTTTACTTGGCGCGTTGGATTACAACGAGCTCCAACATTCAAATTAAAACTTCTTTTGCCCGCACGGAGATTCCGTTGCTCAGCGATATTCCCGTCATCGGGCCTTTGCTTTTCAGCAAAGTGTACTATACGACATATATTGTCTTGGCCCTTGTTGCCATTAGTTATTTCTTACTTTACAAGACGCGCTTTGGTCTTCGCCTGCGCGCCTGTGGTGAAAACCCACATGCGGCGGATTCAATGGGCGTAAGTGTTAAGAAAATGCGCTACACCGGCGTCTTGATTTCAGGGGCTCTAGCAGGTCTCGGCGGTGCCATTGTTATCTTGACCTATGCAAAAGAGTTTTCCCAGTTGACCTTTAACGGTCTCGGTTTCCTCGCGTTAGCCGCTTTGATTTTCGGTCGCTGGAAGCCTTGGGGGATTCTCGGTGCCGCACTGTTCTTCGGTACAGCGATGACCATTTCCAACATCGCTGTGATTTACGATTCGCTAAAATCTGTACCGAACATTATACTCAACACTTTCCCATATGTGATGACACTCATTGCATTGGTTCTGTTTTCTAAAAATGCCGCCGGTCCGAAAGCGGCAGGCGAGCCGTACGATGTGGGTAAGCGTTAACTTAACTTTGTAATATAAAAATGACACAGCCTCAGCTGTGTCATTTTTTATGTTTTAGAGAGCGCTAGCGCACTTGGCCGTTTCCGAAGACGATGTACTTGTTCGTCGTAAGGGCTTTAAGGCCCATAGGACCTCTGACGTGCAGTTTCTGGGTGCTGATGCCGATTTCAGCTCCAAAACCAAATGCGGCCCCGTCTGTAAAGCGCGTCGATGCGTTGACGTACACAGCAGCTGCATCGATTTCGCGATGGAAGCGCATGGCGTTATCGTAGCTGTGGGTGACAATGGCTTCAGAGTGTCCAGAGCCGTAGTGATTGATGTGTTCAATAGCTTCGGCAATACCGTCGACGATTTTTACGGCGATGACAGCGTCTAAAAACTCCGTGTGGTAATCTTCTTCTGTAGCAAGTGTAGAGGTGATTCCAAACTCAGACAGCAGTTCAACTGTTTTTTTACACCCGCGTATGTCAACGGAGAGTGCCGTTAAAGCGCAGGCGATTTTAGGTAGATGCGATTGGGCGACGGCGCAATCTACGAGAAGGTTTTCAGCGGCGTTACAGACCCCAAGGCGGCTCGTTTTAGCGTTAACGACAATTTCAATGGCCATGTTCAGCTCGGCGTGTTCGTCCACATAGATATGGCAGTTGCCGACGCCGGTTTCAATAACCGGTACAGTAGCGTTTTGAACCACCGCTTGGATTAGTCCGGCACCGCCTCTAGGAATCAAAACGTCGATGTAGGCGTTGAGTCGCATCATGGCGGTGGCGGTTTCTCTGCTGGTGTCTTCTAACAACTGAACGCTATAATCGGGAAGCCCCACTTGGCAAAGCGCCTCAGACATAAGGGCGCATAGGGCGAGATTTGAATGAAGGGCTTCGCTTCCACCTCTCAGGACAACGGCATTTCCGGCTTTTAAACAAAGGGCAGCGGCATCGACAGTGACATTGGGGCGCGCCTCGTATATGATGCCGACGACCCCTAGTGGGACGCGTTTGTTTCCAATGGTCAGACCGTTTGGGCGTTGCCACATGCGGTCGACTTCGCCAATGGGGTCTTCCAGCGCGGCAATGGCTTTAACGGCGTCGGCCATTTGTAAGAGGCGCTCCTCGGTAAGGGTCAAGCGGTCGAGCAGAGCCGGTGGCATCCCCATTTCCCGCGCCTTTTTCAAATCCTTTTGATTTTCCGCCAGCAGAGAAGCGCTATTGGCAGATAACATGGCTGCAATACGCAACAAAGCGCGGTTTTTTTCACACGTTGAAACGCCGCTCAGAAGGTGCGATGCGCTCTTGGCACGAGCGCCGATGTTGTTTAAATCCGTCATTGATCACACCTCATTTCTCTTATTAAGGATTTTTCCACGTCGGACAAAGAGTGTCCCCCGATGTCGGCCTTCTAAAATATCGTAGAGAATGGCCGGCGATTCGCCGCTGGCAACAATGGTGTTGACGCCGGCTTCTCCCGCTAATTTTGCCGCTGTTAGTTTGCTCAGCATGCCGCCGCTGCCTCTGGCTGTACCGGCGCCACCTGCTAGCTTTAAGATGTCTTCGGTAACGTCTTCGACGACGGCAATCGGTTCGGCGGCTTGATCCTCCCGTGGGTCAGCTGTATAAAGGCCGCCGATGTCAGAGAGGTTAATGAGCAAATCCGCTTCAATGATAACAGCGACAATTGCGGCGAGGGTATCGTTTTCGCCGAAGTTGCATTCAATTTCTTCTGTTGCGACAGTATCGTTTTCGTTGACGACAGGTAGGGCACCCAGTTTGAGCAAACGGTTAAAGGTGTTTTGTGCATTTTGGCGTTTGTCCGGTTGTTCCACAACATCTCGCGTCAAAAGCAGTTGACCGACTGCGTAGTGGTGTTCTGAAAGCAACTGGCTGTAAAGATGCATAATCTCACATTGTCCCACAGCTGCTGCAGCTTGTTTGCCCGCCATTGTTTTCGGGCGTTTGCGCAACCTCAGTTTGCTCATGCCGACGCCGATGGCGCCGGAGCTGACCAGCACAATTTCCCGCTGCTGGTTTTTCAAATCTGCAATGACCCTTATCAGCGCTTCAATACGTCTGAGGTTCAATTTGCCGCTCTCGTGTGTGAGTGTTGAAGTGCCCACTTTGATGACAATGCGATGGGCGGCTTTGATCTCTGACAACAATGCTTCCATTGCGGCCTCCTTCCACTTGTTTTTTTATAGATGGTTTCTATAGTACCACGTTTTTTTGAAAATGCAAGAATTCTCTGAAGTTTAAATGTGTTGTTAACAATTTTATGTTTGGGTGCCGATGCGTTGTTTAATGACAGCTATAAAAAGACAAGGTGCGCGGCGTTAAAAGTCCCGCACCGACTGTTCACAAGTCCTTAAATTTGATATAATATTCTTAACCGAAAAATAACGTAAGATGCGACGTCAGCATCTAAAAATCGGTGAGACAGTTGCTATTTTAATGAAGAAATTGCAAGGTCTATGCGATTTCTTTAATTCTGTTGAGATGAGGCATAATTATGAAAATGAACTTCAATTTGAATTTGTCGCAGACTCAAAAGCTCGTTATGACACCGGAGTTGAAACAAGCTATTGAGATACTACAGTACACATCGCAGGAGCTCAACGAGTTCATTGGAGAAGCGCTTCTCAGTAACCCTATACTGGAGAAGCCTTCCGGTGAGGAACTCGGCGATAGTGCGCAAGCGCAAGAGGACGGGTTTGACTACGACCACGATAAAGGGGCTGATAAGACTTTTGACTGGGAGGAAGTGGTCAACTATTTTGACGAGCCGAGAATTCGCTCAGATCGTCATGTGGACACGTCGGAAACTTTGGCTTACGACCACTATTTGGCAGATGAAGAGACGCTTAAAGAGTATTTGCGCCTGCAGCTTAATTTTGCCGGTCTGGAGCATCCTCTTGAAAAAGTGTGCGATTACATTATCGAAAACATCGACGACAACGGCTATCTCAACATGACGACTGAAGAAGTGGTTTTGAATTTTGACATCCACTACGAAGAAGTGGAGCGCTTGATAAAACTGGTTCAAACGTTTGATCCGCCAGGGGTCGGCGGCAGAAGTGTAGAAGAGTGTCTGCTCATTCAGCTCTATCAGCAAGGGTTTGAAGAAAGCCTCGAAGAGGTACTGGTTCTCAACTATTTAGAAGCGTTGAGTGAGAAGAAGTACGCGCAGATTGCAAAAGCACTGAAGGAGTCGCCGGAGCGCATACAAAGCGCCTACGATTTCATTAAAACGCTGGAACCGAAACCCGGCAGAGGGTTTAGTTCCACGCGACATGTGAAGTACGTCACGCCGGATGTCTATGTTGAAAAAGAGAAAGGCGTCTACAATGTGCGCGTCAACGAATCTTCTGCGCCGCGCTTGAGAATTAACAGCTTTTACAAAAGGATGCTGTCACAGATCGAAAAAGACGCCAACACAGTGGACTACCTCAGTAAAAATCTCCAATCGGCGCTTCGACTTATTAAATCCATTGAACAGCGTCGCAACACCATTAAACGCGTTTGTGAGGCTATTGTGGCCTATCAGATCGATTTCTTTGAACAGGGGTTGCTCTACTTGAAGCCCCTTAATCTCAAGGATATCGCCGATGAAATTGAAGTGCACGAATCCACTGTGAGTCGAGCCGTCAACGGCAAGTACATGCAGTGCCCCAATGGGCTCTTTGAAATCAAATACTTTTTTCAAAGCGGTGTTAAAAATTTCGGCGGCGACGGCGTGTCGTCAGAGAGCATTAAGGTGCTGATTCGCAGCATGGTGGCAGAAGAAAATGAGAAAAAGCCGTTAAGTGATCAAAAAATTGCCGATACACTGGCGGAGAAGGGGATCGAAATCTCTCGACGCACCGTTGCAAAGTATCGAGACGAACTGCTCATCCCCCCCTCTTCTAAGCGCAAACGCGTTTAGTTATAGAATAGTTATAATGAGTTGGACTTTATTTATCCCGCGTGGCGAAAAAAGTCCAACTTTTTTTCAAAAGCTATTGTATTCCTTTTTACAGATGGTATAATGTCAGTGAGGTTATTTTTTTTAACCTATGCGGGACAGAAAATAAAACGCTAATCTAAAAATTATCCCAGGAGGTGTACGCGTGAAACCAGGTGAAATGAATCGCACAGAAAAAATGATGTTTGTCTTAAAATATGTATTTCCAGAAATGGACGAACTGTTGCCTGTTCGATTTAATCTGTTGAATGCCATACACTCAAAGCAGCCTGTGGGCAGAAGACTGCTGTCCAGCACCATGGGGTATACCGAACGCGTGGTGAGAAGGGAATGTGACATTTTAAAAGAATCGCATCTCATCGACTATCACCCCGACGGTATGCGCATAACTGAACGGGGCGTCGAAGCACTTGACGCGTTATCAGACATATTCTATAAAATGACCGGATTGACCACTTTGTCAGAGCATTTGGCAGAGGCACTCAACATTAAAAAAGTTGTCATCGGCTCAATCGGCCCCTATAGAGAAGAGGCGACTTTGAGCGAAGTGGGCATTGAAGCGGCCAAGTATTTGAACACATGCATCCATCCGAAAAGTATTATCGGATTAACTGGCGGTTCTTCGATAGAAAAAGTAATAAGTGGGTATAAAACTGACTGGGTACAATTTGACCGGTCTGAGGTAGTCGTAGTCCCAGCGAGGGGCGGCTTAGGCAATAAGAGCGAGCACCAAGCCAATACACTTGCCGAACGCCTTGCAAACAAGCTCGATGCGGAATACCAACTGCTTTACACGCAGGACAATCTGTCGCAGTCGACGATTGAAGAACTGAAAAACGAACCGAGTATACAGAAAATACTGAAGAGCATTGAAGCAATAGACATTTTGGTCTTTGGCGTAGGCAAGGCGAGCGTTATGGCCAACCGACGCGTGCTCGACCAAACGGAGATTGACACGATTATGAAAAAGGGTGCTGTGGCTGAATCCTTTGGCTACTACTTCAACAAAGACGGTGAAATTGTTCATGAAATCAGTACCATCGGTATTGATTTGCAAAAATACAAGACATTACAGAACGTCATCGCCGTTGCGGCAGGTGAGGATAAAGTGGAGGCGATTGTCGCCATTACCAAACTTAATCCGAACCTCGTCTTGGTGACGGATGAACAGACTGCAAAGTCAATTCAATCGTATTTAATTTAAGGAGGATAACACGATGGCTAAAGTAGCAATTAATGGTTTCGGTAGAATCGGAAGAAACGTATTTAAAGTGGCAATGGCACAACAAAATCCTAACTTTGAGATCGTTGCAATCAACGATTTAACAGACGCAAAAACACTTGCGCATTTATTGAAGTACGACTCGCTTTTCGGCAAGTTCGACGGTACAGTTGAAGCCGCTGAGAACGCTTTAATCGTCAACGGCAAAGAGATTAAAATTTTTGCTGAAAGAGATCCAGGCGCATTGCCTTGGAAAGAACTCGGCGTAGATGTCGTCATTGAATCTACAGGTCTTTTCAAAGACAAAAAGTCTGCGGGTAAACACATTGAAGCCGGTGCTAAAAAAGTGGTGATTTCTGCACCAGCGAAAGACGAAGACATTACAATAGTAATGGGTGTTAACGACGGGGATTACAATCCTGAAACACATCACATTGTATCCAACGCCTCATGTACAACCAACTGTCTGGCACCTTTTGCTAAAGTAATAGATCAAGAGTTCGGCATTGTAAAAGGTTTGATGACAACGGTTCACGCCTATACAAACGACCAAAGAATTCTCGATACGCCTCACAAAGATTTGAGAAGAGCTAGAGCGGCAGCTGAAAGCATCATCCCTACCTCAACCGGTGCTGCTAAAGCTGTTGCTTTGGTCCTTCCTCAACTTAAGGGCAAGTTCAACGGCATGGCGATGCGCGTACCGACACCAACGGTTTCTGCAGTAGATATCGTCATTGAAACAGAAAAACCTGTGACTATGGAAGCGGTTAATGCAGCACTTAAGTCTGCATCTGAAGGCGAATTAAAAGGCATTATGGGCTTTGAAGAAGAGCCACTTGTATCAATGGACTTCAAACAAGATCCTAGAAGCTCTATCATCGATTCGCTTTCAACTATGGTTATGGGCGACAACATGGTGAAAATTCTTTCTTGGTACGATAACGAGTGGGGTTACTCTTGCAGAGTTGTAGACCTCGTAAGCTTAATGGTAGAAAAGGGACTGTAAGAACGCTCCGAATTTCACTTCATTATATTTCTTGTAATGAATAATTGTGATATAATCACTTCTTGAAGGGGAACGGTCTTCACTTGGTGAAGCGTTAAGACACGCGTTATCGACGCCAAATCGATAATAGCTGCAGTGGGAAACGGGAGAAGGGGCAACAGACCTGTCTCCCGGTCTCTGCGCAAAACATGAGTAGCCCTGAATGCCTTCAGGGCTATGACTGTTGTTCCCCATTTGATAATAGATGGAGGCTTTGAATGTTTAATAAGAAAACTGTAGAAGACATAGACGTAAGAGGCAAGCGGGTGCTTGTGAGATGTGATTTTAACGTTCCGATTCAAGAAGGCAAAATCACCGATGAAAATAGAATTAACGGCGCTATGCCGACAATAGAATACCTTGTGCAAAACGGTGCAAAAGTTATTTTATGTTCGCATCTCGGTAAACCGAAGAGCTATGATCTTGCGTTTACACTTAAACCTGTGGCGGACCGTCTCTCTGAAAAGCTTGGAAAACCGGTGGTTTTCAACTCGGAAGAAGAAGTGGTCGGTCCTTTGACGCGTCAGGCGGTAGAAGCACTTTCAGAAGGCGATGTGCTTTTACTTGAGAATACGCGTTTCAGAAAAGAAGAAACCAAGAATGGCGAAGCGTTCTCAAAAGAGTTGGCATCACTTGCTGACGTGTTTGTGAACGACGCTTTCGGAACGGCACATAGAGCGCACGCTTCTACAGTGGGCGTAACTGCTTTTATCGACACGTCTGTGTGCGGGTACTTGATTCAGAAAGAACTCAAGTTCTTAGGAGAAGCTGTTGAAACGCCAGTTAGACCGTTTTGTGCCATTTTAGGCGGTGCCAAGGTTTCGGATAAAATTAAGGTAATTGAGAACTTAATTACGAAAGTTGATACACTGATTATCGGTGGTGGTATGGCGTATACGTTTTTAAAGGCACAGGGCTATAAAGTCGGAAAATCCCTCGTGGAAGAAGACAAAGTCGACTACGCTAAGCAAATGCTAGAAGACGCAAAAGTCAAAGGCGTTCAGTTGCTGTTGCCGACAGATCACGTCGTCGCGACGGATTTTGATAAAAATGCTGAGCCGATTGTCACTGAAGATGCCAATATTGAAGACGGCTTTATGGGCCTCGACATCGGACCGAAGACTGCGGCGGCCTATGCCAAAGCGGTACTAGATGCTAAAACGGTGGTTTGGAACGGCCCAATGGGGGTTTTCGAGTTTGAAAACTTCGCAAAAGGCACCATTGAAGTCGCCAAGGCGCTCGCTTCTTCTGAAGCGACGACAATTATCGGTGGCGGCGACAGTGCAGCGGCAGTTAATACCCTTGGATTTGGGGATGAAATGACGCATATTTCAACAGGAGGCGGCGCTTCTTTAGAGTTTTTAGAAGGTCTTGTACTCCCTGGAATCGATGCGCTTAACAATAAATAGGAGGACTTATGAGAAAGCCAATTATTGCTGGTAACTGGAAAATGCATAAGACCGTTTCTGAAGGTGTCGCTTTTGTCAAAGCGGTAGCGCCGGAAGTTCAAGGCACCGATGTGGAGGTGCTCATCTGTGCACCCTACACATTGTTGCCTGCACTTGTAGAGGCGGCAAAAGGAACGCCGGTTAAAATCGGCGCACAAAATATGCACTATGAAGACAAGGGCGCTTTCACAGGCGAAGTCAGTGCCGATATGCTCCTTGATATCGGGGTGACACACGCGATTATCGGCCACTCGGAGAGAAGACAGTATTTTGGTGAAACCGATGAAACGGTTAACAAGAAGACGCTGAAAGCGCTTTCCAAAGGTCTGGTTCCAGTGGTTTGCTGTGGCGAGAGCCTCGAAGAGAGAGAAGCCGGTGAAACAAAGGCCGTTTGTGAGCGACAAGTAAAAAAAGCTTTTGAAACGGTTTCAGAAGCCGACGCGGCAAAGGTCGTCGTCGCTTATGAGCCGATTTGGGCAATTGGAACCGGTAAGACGGCCAGTAGCGAAGAGGCAAACGATGTCATCGCCTTTATTAGAAGTGTTTTAACAGAACTCTATGGCGATGCGGTTTCTGAAGAAATTAGAATACAGTACGGCGGCAGTGTTAAACCTGCAAACGTCGAAGACATTATGAATCAAACGGACATCGACGGCGCGCTGGTAGGCGGCGCCAGCCTTGAAGCAGAGAGCTTTGTCCAGCTCGTCAATTTTTAAGGAGCGATTTATGAAAAAACCTGCAGCGCTAATCATACTCGACGGTTGGGGGCTTAGCAATACTGAAGCCGGAAACGCGGTTTTAGAAGCCAACACGCCGGTTTATGATCGCTTATTGAAACAGTATCCCAATACGACCCTCGCCGCTAGCGGCATGGCTGTGGGGCTGCCCGACGGACAGATGGGCAACTCGGAAGTCGGCCACTTAAACATCGGTGCAGGGCGCATCATTTATCAAGAACTCACGCGGATTACCAAGTCTATTGAAGACGGCGACTTCTTTGATAACGCCGAATTGAAATCGGCGATGGCACATGCAAAGGCACACGGCACCAAACTCCACACGTGGGGGCTCTTGTCCGACGGCGGTGTGCACAGCCACATCAATCACTTAAAAGCATTGATTAAAATGGCCAAACAAGAAGGCCTGGACAACATCTACGTCCACGCGTTTATGGATGGTCGCGATACGTCCCCGACAGCAGGTGTCCAGTACCTCAAGGCCCTTCAGCGTTATATGGACGATATCGGATTCGGCAAAATTGCATCGATTTCAGGCCGCTACTATTCGATGGATCGAGACAACCGTTGGGAGCGCATTGAGAAATCTTACGACATGCTCGTGAAGGGGGAAGGCGTCAAGGCGTCTGATGCTGTTGAAGCTATTGAAAACTCCTATGCACAAGGCGTTACAGACGAGTTTGTTCTCCCTACTGTCATCATGGATGGCAGTAAGCCGACGGCAACTGTCGGCAAGGACGATGCGGTTATTTTCTTCAACTTCAGACCCGATAGGGCGCGACAAATAACGCGGTCGTTGCTCGACGTTGAGTTTACAGGCTTTGAAAGAACACATTTTCCACTGAAGTACGTCGGTTTTACACAATACGACAAGACCATTGCCAACTTGGGCATTGCTTATCCACAGCAAAAGATTACGATGACACTTGGCGAGTACCTTTCTCAAAACGGCAAAGCCCAATTGCGCATTGCCGAGACAGAAAAATACGCGCATGTGACCTTTTTCTTCAACGGCGGCGTCGAACAGCCGACCCCACTGGAAGACCGTGTGCTCATCGAATCGCCTAAAGTCGCCACGTACGATCTTAAGCCGGAGATGTCGGCCTACGAAATGACCGATAGACTCCTTGCGGAAATCGACGCGGACAAGTACGATTTTATCGTTATTAATTACGCCAACCCGGACATGGTCGGCCACACCGGCATTTTCCCTGCTGCGGTGAAAGCTGTAGAAACAGTGGATACGTGCCTCGGTAAAATTGTCGACAAGCTGGAGTCAGTCGGCGGAAGTTTTGTTATTACAGCGGATCACGGCAATGCAGAAGAAATGCTGACAGCGGACAACAAGCCGATGACAGCGCATTCCACGAACAAAGTACCATGCATTGTCGGTGGTACCGGATCGGTGTCGTTGAGAAACGACGGCAAATTATGCGATTTGGCACCGACCCTCTTGGGTATGTTAGGCATGGACGTGCCAACTGAAATGTCAGGTAAGTCTATTATTATAAATAAATAATTGGAGGTATCAAATGTCAGTTATATCAGATGTTTATGCAAGAGAGATACTGGATTCACGCGGCAATCCAACAGTAGAAGTAGAAGTTTATTTAGAAGACGGTTCTTTGGGTAGAGCAGCAGTGCCATCAGGTGCTTCAACCGGTGCTTTCGAAGCTGTTGAATTAAGAGACGGCGACAAATCGCGTTACCTCGGCAAAGGTGTCGAAAAAGCGGTTGAAAACATCAATGACATTATCGCACCTGAACTGGAAGGCTGGGATGTCTTTGATCAAGTGGGTATCGACAAAATGATGATCGAGCTCGACGGTACGCCAAACAAAGCCAAACTCGGTGCTAACGCCCTTCTCGGTGTTTCCATTGCCGTGGCTAAAGCGGCGGCAGACTCTTTAGGTCTTGCACTTTACGAATACGTCGGTGGTACCAACGCGAAGACCTTGCCTGTTCCGATGATGAACATTATGAACGGCGGCGCACATGCGGACAACAACGTCGATATTCAAGAGTTCATGGTAATGCCTGTAGGTGCAAAGACCTTTAAAGAAGCTTTGAGATGGGGCGCTGAAATCTACCACGCGCTTAAAGCGGTTCTCAAATCTAAAAAACTGGCTACAGGTGTAGGCGATGAAGGTGGTTTCGCACCGAACTTGCCGACAAATGAAGATGCACTTAAAGTCATTGTAGAAGCGATTGAAAAAGCGGGTTACAAGCCGGGCGAAGAAATTAAACTTGCCCTCGACGTCGCTGCAAATGAGCTTTACGATGAGAAGACAGGTAAGTACACATTGGCCAGTGAAGGCAGAGAGTTTACGTCTGAAGAACTCGTCGCTTACTACGGCGACTTGGTCGATAAGTATCCAATTATCTCAATTGAAGACGGCTTAGCTGAAGAAGACTGGGCAGCTTGGACACATATGGTGGCCAAACTCGGAGACAAAATTCAAATCGTCGGCGACGACTTGTTCGTTACGAACACAGAGAGACTTTCAAGAGGCATCAAAGAGAAATCTGCAAACTCTATCTTGATTAAACTCAACCAGATCGGTACGATTACTGAGACACTTGACGCTATCGAAATGGCGAAGAGAGCTGGTTTTACAACCATCAGTTCACACCGTTCAGGCGAAACAGCAGATTCGACAATTGCCGATATGGCAGTGGCTGTTAACGCGGGACAAATCAAAACAGGTGCCCCTGCGAGAACAGACCGTGTAGAAAAATACAATCAATTGCTGAGAATTGAAGAGCAACTTGGCGATAACGCCATTTATCCAGGCATGGAGACGTTCTACAATCTCAGATAAGCATCATTTTCCCACAATTTATGCAATCCCTCTTAAGAGAGGTTTAAGAGGTGCCAATAACGCAATTCTCAATGACAAAGAGAAAAAGAAAAAAAGAAGAGCTTGGTGGACAGCAACCACCAAGCTCTCATCTAGTCGGCGAAGTCGGCTAGATGAGAACTTTTAGGAAAAGTCGAAAGACAAGGCGCGGGAAAAGCCAGCGAGAAGAGCGTACCGAACGTACGTGATTAGAGCGGGATTTGACCAGCAACGCCGTATTTCGGCGTTTATCTACAAGTTAAGAGCTTGGTGGACAGCAACCACCAAGCTTTTTTCAAAATATGACGCAAATATCCAATGGGTCGTTGTAATTTAGGCTTACGTATGATAAAATACATACGTTAAGCAAGTAAAGTGGAGGTGAAAGGGATATGAACACATTATTCAGCGTATTACTTATTATTTCGTCTGTAGTGCTGATTGCGAGTATTTTACTTCAGTCGGGCAAGTCGGCGGGACTTTCGGGTTCTATTGGCGGCGGTGCTGAACAACTATGGGGTAAAAACAAGGCGCGAGATTACGATGCGAAATTTGACAAGATTACGAAGATTTCAGCAATCGTTTTCATGATTTCAGCATTAGTTATGGCCTATATACAATAATTGGCATTCTTGCCGATTGTTGTATATTTTTTTCCTATGCGTGACTTTAGATTGTGGGGAGGAATAATAACATGAATTACGCATTATTATCGGCGGGAGCAGGTCTTATTGCCCTGATCTTTGCTGCATTTTTGGTGGTTCGAAAGATCAACGTGATCTCGGTAAACCACCCGAGAATGAAAGAAATTGCGACGTATATTCAAGACGGTGCAATGGCTTTCTTAAGAAGAGAATACAAGGTATTGGTTATTTTTTCAATCGTGTTGGCAGTTGCAATAGCCCTAGGGTTAAAAAGCGTCCCGACAGCGGTTGCCTTTTTATGTGGTGCTGCTTTTTCTGCTACAGCAGGATTTGTCGGCATGCGCGTTGCGACAAAAGCCAATGTGAGAACGGCTTTTGCAGCTAAAGAGAGCGGCATGAACAGAGCGCTTTCAGTAGCGTTTTCAGGTGGTGCCGTCATGGGGATGTCTGTCGTTGGTTTAGGCTTACTCGGCGTCAGCACACTTTATTTCATTTTTGGTGAACCTCAAATCATCACTGGTTTTGGTCTCGGTGCATCATCTATTGCACTTTTTGCCCGTGTCGGTGGTGGTATCTACACGAAGGCAGCAGACGTCGGCGCTGACCTCGTAGGTAAAGTTGAAGCGGGCATTCCAGAAGACGATCCGAGAAACCCAGCGGTTATCGCAGATAACGTGGGTGACAACGTCGGTGATGTCGCCGGTATGGGCGCTGACCTCTTTGAATCGTATGTCGGTTCTATTATCGCAGCTATTACACTCGGTACACTTGATAAAGGTGTAAACGGTGCCTACTTCCCGCTTATTTTAGCGGCATGTGGTATCCTAGCATCTGTTATCGGTACATTCTTTGTAAGAGGCGATGAAAAATCTGATCCGCATAAAGCGCTTAAAAAAGCCACATATGTCAGTGGTGTTTTGGTAACAATAGCTGCATTTGGACTCAGCAAGTATTTCTTCGGCGACTTAAAAGCATTTTTTGCAATTGTTGCAGGTTTATTATGTGGTATTTTAATTGGCGTTGTGACGGAAATTTATACGTCAGGCGACCACAAGTTCGTTAAGAAAATCGCTGAGCAATCTTTAACAGGTCCTGCGACGACGATTATCTCAGGTATTGGCGTAGGTATGGTTTCAACCCTCTGGCCAATCCTCTTTATTTCAGTTGCAACACTTGTTGCTTTTGAGTTTGCAGGCCTTTACGGTATTGCACTTTCTGCCGTTGGTATGCTTTCAACAGCGGGAATTACGGTTGCTGTCGATGCATACGGTCCAATCGCCGACAATGCCGGCGGTATTGCAGAAATGAGCGAGCTTCCAAAAGAAGTGCGTTCTATTACGGACAAGCTCGATGCTGTGGGTAACACAACAGCTGCTATCGGCAAGGGTTTTGCCATTGGTTCAGCGGCACTTACAGCACTTGGTCTCTTTGCTTCTTATTCTCAAGAAGTCGGCCTTACAAGCATTAACGTCCTCAACCCAAAAGTGGTTGTCGGTCTCTTTATCGGCGGTATGTTGCCGTTTATCTTCTCAGCGCTTACAATGGAATCCGTTGGTAAAGCAGCTTACGATATGATCGAAGAAGTTAGACGTCAGTTCAAGTCGATTCCAGGCATCATGGAAGGTAAAGCAACACCGGATTACACGAGATGTGTAGACATTTCGACAACAGCTGCTTTAAGAGAGATGATGATTCCGGGCCTTATGGCTGTGTTGGTACCAATTGCAGTCGGTCTTGTACTCGGTGTTGAAGCACTTGGCGGCATGCTTGCAGGTAGCCTTGTAACAGGCGTTCTCCTCGCTATCTTTATGGCAAATGCAGGAGGGGCTTGGGACAATGCGAAGAAGTATGTTGAAGAAGGTAACTTTGGTGGCAAAGGTTCAGAAGCGCATAAAGCGAGTGTCGTTGGCGATACTGTCGGTGACCCGTTTAAAGATACTTCAGGCCCTTCAATCAACATCTTAATCAAATTGATGACCATCGTATCATTGGTATTTGCACCATTGTTCGTGGCCATCGGCTCGTTATTCTAGAGCGTAACTATAAGTAATACAGCGTAAAATAATCATTCACTTTATCATAAAAGACCCGGTTTTCGCCGGGTCTTTTTGCATGGAAATAAAAGCGTGAGGCCTGTGCAAGTGTGGTATAATAGAGATAGGAATATCAGTATAAGAATGGAGGTCGCAATGGACAAAGAACAGATACTGTCTTTTTTGAAAGAAAACAATACGAAACCATATATAGAGATGGCGTTAATGGAAGCACTTGACGTTGAACCCATCGATCGCTCTACCTTTATTGCGACACTTGAAGACCTTGAAGCCGAAGGTCGCGTGATAAAGACGAAAAAAGGCAAATACGCTCTACCGGAGTTTTTTGAAATTTATGTAGGCAAGCTTCAAATCGCCCAAAGGGGCTTTGGCTTTGTCCTCGTTGAAAATGTCGATATGCGCGATGTATTTATTCCCGCAGGTGCACTAAAAGGCGCCATGAACGGCGATAAAGTCATGGTAAAGCTCACCAAGAAAGGGCCGAAGAGTGAAGGCGAAGTTATTAAAGTCGTTGAACGCGCGCACAGCACGGTGGTGGGGACGTATCAGGAAGGAAAGAGCTTCGGCTTCGTCATTCCCGATGACAACAAACTCAAAAACGATGTATTCGTTTCTAAAAACAACACTTTAGGCGCTAGAGAGGGCGATAAAGTCGTGGTACAGATTATCAAGTACGCAGAAGAGCGACGGAATCCCGAAGGCAAGGTCATAGAGGTGCTGGGGCAATCCGGTGCGCCGGGGGTGGATATCTTGTCGGTGATTCGTTCTTACGGTTTACCGGAGGCTTTTAATCACCGGACGCTTGAAGAAGCCGATAAAATACCGCTGGAAGTATCGGAAGATGAACTGAAAATGCGAGACGATTTCAGGGGACTGCGCGTCTTTACAATAGACGGCAAAGATGCAAAAGACCTCGACGATGCCGTGCACATTCAGAAACTGGATAACGGCAACTATGAGCTCGGCGTCCATATTGCAGACGTCAGCTATTACGTAAAAGAACATTCCAAACTGGATAAGGAAGCGTTGAAACGCGCGACCAGTGTTTATTTGCTCAACCGCGTGATTCCTATGTTGCCCGAGCGCCTGTCCAACGGCATCTGTAGTTTAAACCCACAGGTAAACCGCTTGACGCTGTCTTGTGTTATGGAAATCGACAAGAGGGGCGATGTGATCAACCACAGAATTTCAGAAGGCCTTATCCGCACTGTAGAACGCATGAATTATGACGATGTGTCCGATATGATTGAGGGCGTCGCCGACGATGCTTTGATATCGCGCTACAAAGAAATTTACGACGATATTTTGATGATGGCGGAACTGGCGAAGATATTGCACGAAAAGCGCGTGCGTCGTGGGGCCATTGATTTTGATTTTGCCGAAACGCGCATCAAGCTCGACGGTGAAGGTAAACCGATTTGGGTAGGGAAAGCCGAGCGCCGAACCGGACACCGTCTCATTGAATCGTTTATGCTTGCGGCGAATGAAACTGTTGCCGAGCAGTTCTTCTGGCTGGAGTTGCCGTTTGTTTACAGGATTCACGAGGATCCCAAGCCTGAAAAAATTGAGACGCTCAACAAGTTCTTGTACCATTTTGGCTACAAAGTTAAAGGGCAAGCTGACGATATTCATCCGAAGGCGATTCAGCAACTGATTGAAGAGGTCACCGGTAAAAAAGAGGAACACGTTATCAGCAAAATGGCACTGCGTTCGTTAAAACAAGCAAAATATACCCCTTACAACGAAGGACACTTTGGTCTTTCTGCGAAGTACTACTGTCACTTTACATCTCCAATTCGGCGCTACCCGGATTTACAGATTCACCGCATAATACGAGAGTTTCTACGCGGTGAGTTGTCGGCGAACCGCGTAGAACGCCTTAAAAAGATTACTTCTGAGGTGTCGATTCAGAGTTCTGAACGGGAACGCAATGCCGAACTGGCAGAGCGAGAAGTCAACGACATGAAAATGGCCGAGTACATGATGCAGTTTGTCGGCGAAACCTTCAAAGGGGTTGTGTCGTCAGTGACGTCATTTGGCATGTTTGTGGAGCTTGAAAACACCATCGAGGGCCTTGTGCGCATGGAAAATCTCGACGACGATTACTACCATTTTGATGAGTCGCGAATGCAACTGGTGGGTGAGCGCACTAAGAAAGTCTATGCATTAGGCGACAGTGTTGAAGTTGTGGTGACCGGCGCGAGCCCTGAACTCAGACAAGTTGACTTCGACATCGTATAAAGGGAGCAGAACATGACGAAAAAACTCATTGTATCAGATATAGACGGCACACTTCTCCGAAGCGATAAGAAAATCTCTGAAGCGACGGCAACGGCCATTTTCGATTACATCGACCGCGGGCACGTCTTTGCCATTGCCACTGGGAGAATGCATGGCGCAGGGCGGTTGGTGACGCAAATGTTGGACTACGACGGCTTTTTAATCTCTTGCAACGGCGCAGTGGTCAAGCATCTCAAAACCGGTGAAGTGATTCAAGCGGTTGAGATGGACAAACAGACGGTACGCGATATTACAGCCATTTGCCGAGCGCATGACGCGTACTTTCATTTTTACGGCATAGAAGCGATTTACGCAGAAAAAGTTATGCACCTCGCAAAGAAATTTTACGACCAGATGCGTGCGCTACCAAAGGCGTACCACTTTGACGTTTGCTTTATGCCGGATATCCTCGAAGGACTCGACGACCGTGCAGTTTACAAGGTGGGGGTGTACAGTGATGACCCAGAGCGTTTTGAAGCTGTAATGACGGCTATTAATGCACTGGACGGCATACAGACGTGTAAGTCTTTGGAGACATCGTTTGATGTGATGGCAAAAGGTGTATCAAAGGCGCTGGGGATTCAAGCGATTCAAAAGTATTACGATATCCCAGTAGCCGATGTGATTTCTTTTGGAGATAACGAAAACGACACCGAGATGGTCACTTATGCAGGCATCGGCGTGGCCATGGCCAATGGAACTGAAGCGTTGAAGCGCGTTGCAGATTTTGTAACGGTCTCCAATGACGACGACGGCCTCGTACACGCCCTTAAAAAGTTTATCGGGTAGAGAAACAGCATGTATGACGACTGCGTGACATTTCCATGTCAAGCGTTGAAATACATGCTTTTTTATGATAAAATAGCTAATAGAGTCATAAGGAGGTCGCTGTATGGCAGAATCTAAATTATGCGCACAAAACAAAAAAGCCAGACACGATTACTTCATTGAAGAAACGTACGAAGCTGGCATAGAGCTCTTCGGGACGGAAGTGAAGGCCATCCGAAACGGCAAGGTGAGCATTAAAGAGGCGTATGCAGAAATTAAAGACGGTGAAGTGTTTGTACTCGGTATGAATGTAACACCTTACGATTTCGGCAACCGCTACAATCAAGATCCGCTTAGAGTGCGAAAGTTGCTCTTGCACAGGCGGGAAATTCACAAACTCATCGTCATGACGACGCGGGAAGGGTACACGCTGGTGCCCCTAAAAGTCTATGTCAATGCTAGAGGACTGGTTAAGGTACAAATCGCCGTCGCCAAGGGTAAGAAACTCTACGACAAGCGCCAGACCATAGCCAAGAAAGACGCCAAGCGTAAAATCGATAAGGCCATTAAGGCGTACAATCAACGTTAACAAGGGGATGTACTGGTTTCGACAGGGATGATGACCTTATGTAAGCGAGCCGTGTTTTCTAATCTGGGGTACACGTTAAAGAACTGGATTACTAAATATAAACGCAAAAAACAATAATTTTGCATTAGCTGCGTAATGCAGCTGTCACCTATAGGCCTTGTCTCAGCCGCCTTTAGCTGACCAACTCCTGCTGGGGCCGCGTCCATCTATGCTTTTCTAATGGATGATGCGCGTACGATAGAAATAGTCATAGGGCATATGCGCTGCTGCATGCGCTTTGTGGCGAATGTTAATCAGCAGCTGCGCTCGGAGAAAGCATAAGTGATTTGTTTTTGGACGCGGGTTCGATTCCCGCCATCTCCACCAATATGAAAGTCAAGAGAGTTAACATGAAGTCAAATTTAATGTTATTTAGCTTTCTTGGCTTTTTTCTAATGAACAAGCAACGCTAGTAAAGATTTTTTATCTAAAATTTTTAAAGGAGACATGCTCATGGTTTATTATGAAATAGAAATTAGAAACTCACTAACTTCATACAAGTTTTATAATGAAGTTTTGCCGGATTTACATATTTTTTTTAAATCAAATCATATTGGTAAAAGACTGGTTTTTAATTTAACAAACTGTAAAAAAATAGATGGGCTTGTTATTCCGAATTTACTATTAGTGGGTTATATAATAAAAGAATACACTGGTGAAAAGCCTATTTTTTATATTGAAGATATTATAGAATCTGGAAAAATAAAAAGCTATCTTCATAATATCGGGTTTATTTTACTTTCAAAAAAATTACAGATATATGAGTTTGATTATTCTATCGACTGTGGCTTGAGCGAAAGGAATATGGATGTTTTAAATTCAACGATATATTTTTCGCAAAATGAGTTGCAGGAAGATACCTGGTATAAGATCAATAGGGAAATGGAAGGTTTTGCCAGCAAATATCTTCACTTATACGATAATAAGTATAATTTGGGCAAAAACGACAATTTGATGGTAGATTTATGCCATGAAATAATTGAAAATGCAAAATCTCATGGAGAGAGTTTTTCCTTCTTAACATTTCAGTATAACTTTAAGGAGGAAAAAGTTAAAATTTCAATTTCAGATTCAGGCGTGGGATTTTTGAGTACAGTTACAAAAGGAATTGGGTCAGGTAGAATCGGTTATAAAATAAAAGATTTTCCTATTACAGATGAGGTTGAAGCGATTATTCAAGGTGTATTTTCTCGTAAAAGTAGTAAAATATATGGGTTATATAGCACAATAAAAATGACTATTGAAAAGGGGGGGGTTGTACGTATTCATTCTATGGATTCTCAAGTTGTTTTTACAAATAGATTATTAAAATACTTCAATAATAGTGACCTAAACGTTAATCAATTGATGTCTGATAAAAACTTTGATTTTAATATTAGAAGAGATAAAAAGTATGCAGGTGTACACATAGAGTATGAAATTCCATTGCAAAAAGCTGAAATCAAATATTTAGAGGATGGTGGACGAAGATGATTTGTCATATAAATAATGAAGTTATCCTATATCCAATTGCAAGCAATGTTTTATTCAATTCTTTTAAGAGAGATTCTTTAACTTGTAGATTTTCTACTAGTGTATATTTAAGAGATTCTGATGTAATTGAATTAATCAATCGTATTGAAGATGTAATAAATAAATATGAATTCATTGGAATTGATTTAGAGTATGTTACTAATGCAGATAGCAGAGCATTTTCGAAATTTTCAATATTAACAGCTGTGGAAAAAATTGTTTTTATTAATGTAGATAAAAATTCTATTGTAAAGCAAAAAATCTTTGAAGACTTAAATAGTTTTGGTCTAGAAGTGAGAAATGATATGATTACATTTGGAAAAAATAATAACTTTGGTGTAGATTTTAAAGAGAAATTTAAAACTGTTTATGGTGACAATTTTAAAAAAATAATAGCTACATATGCGATTCCAGGAAGCGAATATTTAAATTCTTCGAGTGTTTGGAGCAATCATTACGTGGACTTTAAAAAGATGTTTATGCATTCAGAAAACTTAAAGATTATATTGTATGAAATGACGAAAATTACAAATGAGTATGGGAATAGTTTCGACGGAATAATAAGTTCGAGTAAAACGGGTTCAATTTTTGCGACATTAATTGGTTATTTGCTTAATAGAAAGGTTATTCACTACATTTCTATTGGACCCAAGTTTGCTATTACTGAAAAAAATATGATGAAAAAAATAAGAGCTAAGAAAAAATATTTATATGTTGGTGATTTTATTTGTTTAGGAACAGAACTAAAAACTCTAAATGTGTTACTTGCAAATAATAACTCTGAGATAGTTGGCGGCGTCGTCGTTGCTTCATACTTAGATTTATCTGATGCTGTGTACAAAGAGTCAATTCTTTCCAAAGTAAGATTTATAGCAAGGGTTGATGAGTGTGGAATAAATTACAAAGTGGCAGGTACTAAAAAAGAGTTGGAGGGTTAAATGGGGGAAACTACATCTACGAAATACAAAAATCTTAATTTTTATAAAAAGTTAGATACTCAAGATAAATCTAAATTTGATAGATTGGTTCAGGAATATGGTGTAAAATTAAATAATGGAAATTTAATAAAACGTACCGGCTATACTCTTCATAATTTTGATAAGCATTGTTATAATATTTATAGAGTATTGGGCAATTACGTTGTTAATGTTGAAAAGTTAAATAAGTCCGAACTATTTTTATTATCTGTTGCCGTGTTGTTTCATGATGTATCAATGGCTGAAAAAATAGACTTTACTAGGGAAAATCATTCTAATGAATCTAGTGATTATATTCAAGCGGAGTACGATAAAGATGCTGTTTTAAAAACTCAAGGACATTTAACTGAAAATGACGTACAAATTCTTTGTAAAATTGTGAGCGCACATAGTGGTGAAAATAAGTTAGATCTTTTGAACGATTACGATGAAGGCGGTCATGAAGAAGTAAGAACAAAGCTGTTGGCATCAATTTTAAGATTGTCAGATGAACTTGATGTTACCTCCAATCGCTTAGGGCACGAGCATCAATATAAGCAACTTGAAAAAGGGAATGCATCTGAGAGAGAGTCATATCATCATTGGAAAAAGCTTAAATACTTTTCTGGTTTCAAGGGAGAATTTTGTGTAACTATTAAATTAAACATATCTGACAGGTATGTAAAATCACAGTTAATAGCAGGTGATGCCTTAAATGTAAAGAGCGATATCTCAGAAGTTTATATAAAAGTATGTAACGAGATGGATGGTTTCAATAGCATCGTTGATGAATATTCCTCTAAAGATGGATTTGAGAATCCTCGAACTTTTATAGTACCTAGAAAAATAGAGATTGGTACACAAGACGATGATATTCGTAAAATTATCGATGAAATTATGAATAAAAAAAATTTGATACTAGCAAACACTTCTAGTTTGAATAATGATAATCCACCAGAAAATACTGAAAGTAATGTACCTATCAGCTCTGTGGATGAAAAAAAATTGACTGTACCGGAAGTAATAGGGAAGCTGTCTGAAAGTATTGAACAATGGATTGAAGAGAAAAATGCATTTCATCAAGGACATTTTATTATTAATGATTCAATTTGCTCGCGTGATTGGATTGATACAAGGGATTTGCTTGAGACTGTAACATATTCAGACTCTATTATTTATGAGCTATATAAACATATTAATGAAGTAAGAAATCCATCTAAAGAGACCGTATTAATTGGAATAGATGTTGAAGGAGCTCTATTAGCATCTAAGTTAGCTCTTTTGCTTGATGTAAATTTCACATACGTTTTACCAAAGGTAAAGTCTGAGATAAGCGATGCTCATGATGCAACAACAGAATTATCAGAAAATTCAAATGTGATTTTTGTAACAGATGTTATTTCCCAATGGAGAACCATTAGAGAAATAATGGAAGATTATAAGTTTGATTATGAGAATGTTGATTCAGTTTACTCTGTACTATATAGAGAACCAAAATATATTAACAAAAATTTCATACCATCATCCGATGAGTTAGTAAAAAAAACATATGTTTTGAATTCAACATTTAAAATTGAAGTTGTAAGTAAATCAGAATGTGAAAGAAAAGAACGCTGTATTGCGTTAAATAAACCCCAAAAGTGAGGTGCATTATATGAACATAATTTCTCCAAGTTATGAAATTTTAGATAAAATTGATGGTGAAAATCTATTGAAAAAAATCGAGTTAATAGGAAGAATTTGCTATAAAAGCGAAGATAAAATTAATAAAGACTCTTCATCCAAATTTATTTCTATGATACTGCTGAGTGGTCATGAATCAGTAATTGAGCACGAAAAAATCTCAGTAAAAATTATTTGTGATAGGGGAGTAAGCCATGAGATTGTTCGTCACAGAATTGCAAGTTATAGTCAAGAAAGTACAAGATATTGTAATTATTCAAAAGATAAGTTTGGAAATGAGTTGACTTTTATTAAACCATTTTATTGGGAAGATAATAGTGAGAAATATCAACTTTGGCTTAATGCAATGCAAAATATAGAAGATACGTATAATCAGTTAATAGCTTTGGGTGCAAAACCTGAAGAAGCTCGAAGTATATTGCCTAATAGTTTAAAAACTGAAATAGTTGTAACTATGAATTTGAGGGAATGGAGACACTTCTTTAAGTTGAGAACTTCAGTTAAAGCTCATCCTCAAATGAGGGAAATTGCAATACCGCTACTTAATGAGTTCAAATCTTTAGTACCAGTAATATTTGATGATGTTTTGTAGATATAGTTGAGTGAATTATCAAATCTAAATGGGTAGTGCGTAAAATTTCGTGTAAATTCCAAAGCCAGTCCAATGCAAAGTTAGATTGCAATCTCAACTCTGTCGCCGAAGTAAATCATCAAGTGGTCTAAAATCGTGCCCCAATTACGAATGGGCATCGTCCACTTCTCAGTGATGTTCATAGTGGCCAAATAGAGAATCTTCATTAGTGCGCCATCGGAAAAGAAGGCGCTCTTAGTCTTGGACACCTTGCGCAACTAATGGTTGAAATTTTCGATGGCTTTGGTCGTATAAATCAGCGTTCGAAGCCCCAGGGGATATTAAATATGGTCGAAAGCTCCAGCCAGTTGACGCGCCACGACTTCACGCTAATGGCGTATTTCGAGCACCATTTTGCCTCAAGATCATCAAGCGCCATAAGGGCGGACTCCTCGGCCGTCGCCTTGTAAATCGGCTTCAAATCAGCTGAGAACGCCTTGACATCCTTGTAACTGACATAGCGCGTGGAGGCACGAATCTGGTGAATAATACAGCGCTGCACCTCGGTCTTAGGAAATGCCGCGTGAATCGCTTCGACAAAGCCGGAAAGACCGTCGACCGACGCAATCAGTATATCCTTTACACCGCGATTCTTCAAGCCTGTCAGAACATTCAGCGCTGCCTTAATCTGCAAACGTTAGCTTTATTGTTCAGAGTATGCAAAATGCTTAAACCTATTACAATTAGAGGTTTCAAGCTTTTTTGCTGTCTATCGCCATTTGGTAAACTGTTAAGACCATTTATTTCTTATACCTTGCCGAGTCAAAAAAGTCACGTAGGCGGATAGAGTAAACGTCGTAATTTTACCGATTAATTTAAAGAACAAGTTGTTCAGCTTTATCTTGCTGGTTGAAGTAAATCTGAGATCCGAGAAGAGTATGGTCTCTATGCTTCTACTCTAGATAATTGGATTAAACAACATCAAAATACAGGCTCATTTAAACTGTTGATAATTTAGCAGATTCTGAAAAAGAACTCATTGAATTGAGAAAGCGAAATAAACAGCTTGAAATGGAAGTTGATATTTTAAAGCAAGCAGCGCTGATAGTAGGACGAAAGTAAAAGTCATAAGTGCAAACAGTGACAAATACTCGATATCACAATGTGTACCGTCCTAAAAATTTCTCGAAGCAGTTATTACTTTGAATTGAATAAAGTCGAATCAGAGCCGACTATAGATCCTTACACCGATGATGTAATAAGGGGGGGCATGTAAATCGAAAGTGTTACGGGATCAGACGTATATAAAGAAGAATTAGATAAGGAAGGTATTATCTTATCTAGACGCCGAATCGGACGTATAATGGCTAAAACGAACTAATATCAGTATCTGAAACTGTTTGATTATGTAAACTGGTATAACAATAAAAGGCTGCACTCATCATTAGGCCATTCGCCTCCAAATGCTTATAAATTTTACATATAAAGAAATCTGTCTGATGAAGTGTTGACCGGAGGGGATGAAAATCTATCGGATTTTTATCAAAGAATAGTTATGATTACAGTAATTATAAGGGAGTTAAATCATTTTATGAAACGTATTTTTAGAGCGTATAAAGAGCTACTGATAATTCTATTTTCCAAGAGTCCATTTTTGGTTATAGTTATTTTTTTGTCAGCTATTATAACTGGAGCAATAATGCCAGTTTCTGTTTGGGTCAACAGTAAAATCCTTAATCTTGGCTTAGAAGTAGCATCTGGCAGTATCGGTTTTTCTGCATATATTCCATATTTAGCATTATTTATTGTAATAACAATATTGCCAGCAATTATAGGGGATCTTTTTAATGCTGCATATATTAGACCGAGAGTTGAGCTTATTTTACGTACAGCACTCAAGGGAGAGATGTTAAAAAAACTAAGCAAACTTAGATATGAGCATTTGGAGAATGAGGAGTCATTAAAAATAATAGATTCTGTTTATAGACGGGATGATGGTGCTGAAGAAGTTGCAAGTGACATGGCACGAATATACTTAAGAGGGTTTATCACTTCAATGATAGCTTCAGTAGGTACTTTATATATTGTTGGATCAGTAAAATGGTGGTTGATATTAACGATACTTATACCAGTCATGATTGATGCATATATATCTTTGAAATATTCTAAAGATATTTACAAGGAAATGGCAAGCTTTTGGGATAAAGACCGACAATATGGGGTTTTGGGAAATATGCTCAAGTCACGTAAGTTTATTATTGAAAACACCTTGATTCAAGCTTCTGGTTTTTTAGTTAATACATATCGTAATAGATTATCAAAACGTAACCGTGAATATGAGAAATACTTTTTTAAGCATATGCGTCGAAAGCTAGCAGGAAAAATTATTATAAGCATTTCTCAAATTGTAAATGCGTTATTATTGCTAATACTTTATTTAAATGGGGAGTTGAGTATAGGTGTACTTGTTTCCTTAACTTTAATCATGTTTACAGGATTTTTTGACTCATTGAAAGGAATAATGAATATCTTCCTTGTTAGTGGAAGAAAAGTAGTGGTCTTCGAGTTCTATGATAAATATTTCCAATTATCTGAAAGTGAGTATGGGGAAGACGATGAGATTCCAACTGAGTTTTCAATCGAGTTTAACAATGTTCATTTTACCTATCCTGGAACAGACCGAAAAGTATTGAATGGACTTAGCATGAAGATAGAAGACGGTGCTAAGGTGTCGATTGTTGGTGAGAATGGTGAAGGAAAAACCACAATGATAAAGCTATTACTTGGATTGTTTCAACCGGATAGTGGTGAGATTCTTATTGGAGGTAAACCACTCGGTAGTTATTCAAGAAGCGTTCAAAGAAAGATGTTTGGTCCCATTTTCCAGGATTTTATGAGATATAGTATGACTATTGGTGAAAATATTGGAATAGGTGATATTGATAAAATAGATGATAGAGCGGCTATAAGTTCTGCTATGCAAAAAGCTGGTGTTGATAGTTACATTGAAGCTTATATAAATGGAATCGATACTCTATTGGGGCGTGATTTTGAAGGTGGTGTCGACTTATCGGGAGGGCAATGGCAGCGTATTGCAATTGCTAGAGCATTTATGGGGGATAAGCCTATTCTAATACTTGATGAACCAACAAATCAGCTGGATCCAATGGCAGAAAGTCGTATTTATTCCGAATTTGCAGAGATCTCGGAGAATAAAACTTCAATTTTTGTCACACATAGACTTGGCTCTACTGTAATTACTGATAAGATATTTGTTATTGCTAAAGGTAAGATAGCTCAGAGTGGTTCACATGATGAACTTATGGCGTCGGGTGGGTTATATGCCGATATGTTCAGTTCTCAGAAGCAATGGTATGTACAAAATGAGGAGGTGCTTGAATATGTTCAATGATAAAACAACAGAAGTTGAAAATCATGTTTTAAAGGAACAGAAACCTAAGTTTAAACATTTATTTAAGTTGTTTGCTGTTACTTTTTCTACTACTAAACTTATTAGCATTGTGTATTTAGGCTTGTTTATTTTGTTATCATTACTTCGACCTTTATTGGCTTTTATTTGGGGTGAGTATATTCAAACAGCAACACTACTTAGTGATTCAAATTATTTGATTACAGCTGTTTTGCTACTACTATCTTACTTTTCTATTAGCTTTATAGCTGAATTGATTGATCGTTATGTAGGTGTATATAATAGAATTGAGATGCTAAACATTGTTCAAGCAAATCACCAATCTGAGTTGATGCGTTCAAAAATGTTTGAGAAATATGCATCAATTTCACCTGAGTATTATGAGGTGCCAAAGATAAACGATAACATGGAACAGGTGTATAAATTTGTAAGTGATCAATGGAGAGGACTAAATACACAGGTTATGATGAATGGCTATATCGTAATTGCTAAAGCTATTTCTGTGATTGCGATTGCAGCATCACTCTATATATTTAATCCCTGGCTTTGTTTAGCAGTTTTAGTAGCTCCCATTCCTACTGTGTGGTCTCTGACTATAGGACAGAAATTAAACTTCAAGTTTATAAAAAATAATATGAAACTGGAGAGGAAAGCGGAATACTTCCAGAATGTGATGTTGTCACCAGCGGGAAAAGAGTTAAAAGTATTGGGACTACATGATTTTTTCTATGAAAAATGGAAGAATGCAGCTGATGAGTATACTGTCAAAGAGCAGATTATGATTCGTAAGCGAGCGTTCTTACAGATATTAAATTCACTTCTAATCAGCCTTGCAACCATTAGTGGTAGTGTATTTGCAATTGTTTTATTGACAACAGGTAAATTATCATTAGGAGCTTTAGGTGCTGTCCTATTATTAGTATCAACCTTGGTAAAAGATACGAGACTTTTAATTGTAGGATTTGCAACAGTTTATATGAAGAAAAACGAAGCTGCACAGTTCTTTGATCTAATGACATTACCAGAGCAAAAGAACGAAGGCGAAACATTGGAGGCGTTTAATGCAATCGATGCGAAACAACTTAGATATCGCTATCCACTGACTGAAAAATATGTACTCGATGATATTAGTATATCCATTCAAAAAGGGGAAAAGGTTGCTTTTGTTGGTGAAAACGGAATGGGAAAAACTACATTTGTTAAATTGATTACAGGCATACTTTCACCATCAAGTGGTGAGCTTAAGATAAATGATTTATCTGTTGAGGAGATTAATCCAATTGCTTGGTACAACAACATAAGTACAGTAATGCAAGAAACAATGCAGTATGTAACTTTTAGCGTTGGGGACAATGTTTTTCTTGGAGAGACAACAAAATCTCGAGATGAAGCGGATATCGATAAAGCCTTATCTTTTTCGGGATTAAGTGAAATCGAGAATGATACTATGCTAGGTAAAGATGTTGGTGGTACAGACTTATCTGGAGGGCAATGGCAGAAATTATCAATTGCACGGGCAGCATATCGTAATAAGGACTTTATCATTTTAGATGAACCTACGAGCAATCTTGACCCATTAGCGGAAACTGACATTTTTAACAAGTTTATTTCATTAGCAGAGGATAAGACAGTTATTTTTGTAACTCATAGAATTAGTGTAGCATCACTCGCTGATAGGATTGTAGTTTTTAGTGATGGTAAAATCGTTCAGGATGGGAGACATAACGAACTCATTGGTGAAGAAGGCGTATATTCTCGATTATATACTGAACAAGCAAAATGGTATGACAGATAGTTAACTAGAATGATTAAAATCAATTAACATATCGTTTTATATAGGGTATAATTCTCTTAGAAAAGAGGACTATTATATGCCAAATCACTAGCGTTGCACAGTGATGGGCGCCACATATGGATAGATTAATCTAAAAAGGATTGAGCCTCATAATCTTTCGTTTGAAACCTTCGAAAGTGCTGTAAAGACTTGCTCTTATAGCAACTCGAATCTTGTTTAGTGTCGCATCTGTTCTCATGTTTTGCTTAAACAGAGCGAGCAGACAGTAGAGAATGAGCGAAAGGTAAATTTGTTTTACCGCGCCTACTTCATCTGTCGCAAAGAAATGCTTGACTTTAGAATGCTGTTTAAGCCATTTGAAAAAGTGTTCACAACCACCAGCTTCGTGGATTTGATCTAGGCGATTGTAATCCACATAGCCTTTATCATAAACGTTGATGACGCCTGGTGTAAAATCTGTCACACTGAACATTTCACTCACATCATGTTCTTTTGCGCCGGTGACAGTGGTTTTACTTGGATAAAGTGCGTTTTCACCATAATAGCGAAGGCCGAGATGTAGTTTGACACCAGATGCGTGAAGATGTTTTGAAGCACAGATGTATCGAGAGCTGACGGTCGTCTATAGAGCTGAGAAGGGCTTATAGAATCTAGTTTAAGATAGCTCTGATAATTGTCATCAAACAGTAGATCCGTTGAGATGGCTCTGGGGCCATCATGTTCTTTCAGGTTTAGCGAAAAATCAAAATTTATCGAACACAGGAGGATATGCAATGAGAGATATTTTAGAATTTGCTAATAGAGAAGAGTTTAGAAAATGGTTATCTGATAATTGCTTATCAGAGGAAGGTATTTGGATTTTATTTAGAAAGTCAGGAAAGCCAAAAACAATTAGGGCAAATGAAGCACTTGAAGAAGCATTATGTTTTGGATGGATTGATGGACAAATGCAAAGGATTGATGATAAAGCTTATAAAAAATATTTTTCTATGCGTAGACCAAAAAGCAAGTGGTCGGAAAAGAATAAAGCTTTAACAGAAAGTCTTGAAGAAAGAGGACTTATGACTGAATATGGTAGAAATAAAATAAAAGAAGCTAAAAATAATGGTCAATGGACTGCGTCAAAAGCTCTTGAAATAACAGAAGCGCATATTTTAGAAGTATCTAATGTTCTAAAAGAATATGAACTTGCTTATAAAAATTTTCAGTTAATGTCTCCATCAGTTAAGAAAACCTATGCGAAAGCCTATTTCGATGCCAAGACTGCTCAAGGTAGAAAAAAGAGAATTGATTGGATGGTAGATAGACTTAGTAAAAATTTGAAACCGATGTAGTAAATTGTAGGCTGAAAAATAGAGGGTTGTCAAAAATTTCAAACCATTATAGATCAACAAAGTGTTGAAAAACGTGGTGGAAGTAAAATGTATTTTGCACCGCCAATCTACTACAATAAAGTAATGAAAGAATACAGGAAATCGAGATAAATTACCGTTTTATCGGAAAAGTAAAAAAATGAATGAAGAAACAGAAGAAATGGTATACAAATTGGCCGAGTACAGCACAGAGGAAAAAAACAGTTTGATGAAGAAGCTACACTTTTTTTCTTGGGTGGGTGTCCTAACATTTGTGGTGTACATGGTATTGATTTTACTGGGCTTTCTGAAAGTGGTGTTGCAGAAGATATCGCTTTATTACGTATCGGTATTTCTTTTAGATAGATGCTGTACAAGAGACAAAGACTCAATCTTCCTTATATCAAAGGGGGGCTCGATTGGCTGTAGAGTTACAGGGAGCTGCTGCGGGTGTGACGTGTAAGAGGGGAAGGCAGATGAATCAAGCGATGGTGTCTATTGAAAATAATTTGACTGAGAAAATTGATGCCCTCCTTTGTTTAAAAGTTGGTGAGGTGTTCCGAGTGGTGTTTAAGAGCGTGTTTTGTTTCTAGTGTCCTGTAGCGTTCATCATTAAAAAACGGCTCATCTACTCTGCATCATTGCGGCGTTAAAATCTCTCGACACTATCCCGCATTGTCGTCGAAAGTTTGCCTTGCACGGATACAGACTATCTGAAATTTCTAATTGAATCTTAACGAGATAGTGCACGAGGACTTAAGAATCCGATTTACGTTAAGGCTATTGACTTCGATCCCGAACTAGGCGAGTTACATATTCAAACTGATTTCAAAAAGATGCTCGACTCTAGTGAAGCGGTGGAAAGAGCGTTTTTAGCATTCGAGTCGATATCAGATATCTACCCCCAAATAGCCTCTTCTGCGCTTAAATTTTAAACTATGCAACAGACTACACGAACTGCACAGTAACTTCATTGTTCAAATGCTAAAATTGAGTTGGAGGTGAGGCGTTGGATTGGCAAAAGCGAATGAATCAAGCCATGGATTATATTGAAAACAATCTTACAGAAGACATCAATTATGCATCATTGGCAAGAATAATCAACTGTTCAGACTGGGAGTTTAGACGAATGTTTTCTTTCCTAGCACAAATGTCATTATCGGAATATGTTCGTAAAAGGCGTATAACAGCATCCATTGAAGCTATAAAAAACGGAGAAAAAATCATAGACATAGCACAGCACTATGGTTATGAATCTCATGCGGCTTTTTCAAGAGCCTTTAAACAACTATATGGTGTAACACCAACAATGGCACGAAACGATAGCGTTCAGCTTAAACCTTTTCAGCCTTTTGCCTTTAAATTGGTTTTAAAGGAGAATGAGTTGATGGAGAATAGTCAAAAACGCAGAAAGAACATAATGGGTTCTAGAGATTCTGAATATGCAATTTATAAAGAGATGAGTGTCGATGAGATTCATCAAACCAATCAAGTTTTTTGGGACAAGGTGGGTACTGAACTGGTTGGAGGCACAGCACTGCCCAATTATGGTGCCTTTATTACAGAGTACCATTGCAATTTTTTCAAAGAAGTTGAAAATAAAAGGGTGCTTGAAATTGGCTGTGGTACAGGTCATTCACTACGCTATTTAGGCGAGCGTGGTGCATCAGAATTATGGGGACTAGATCTCTCAAGTGATCAAATAGAGAAGGCTAGTCAACATTTACTGGACAATAATCTAACAGCAAAATTGATCTGTTCACCAATGGAATCGGAATGTGGGCTACCCAATAACTATTTTGATTATGTTTATTCGGTATTTGGAATTGGATGGTCGACAGATTTAGAAAAAACTTTTTATCAAGTTGCGTCATATTTGAAAACAGGAGGTCATTTTATCTTTAGTTGGTCCCATCCCATTCATAAATGCGTTGCAGCGGAAGGTGAAGAATTCATTTTCAAGAAAAATTATTTTGATGAATCTTGGTACTCGGTTCCCATTGAAGGCAATCTGTTTTCACTAACTGATAGAAAAATGTCCACATACATTAATGCCCTTGCAAAATCGGGATTCTTTATTGAAGAACTGGTTGAAGAAGCAGAAGATGAACTCGTAAAATCAAGAAATAGCCAGTTTGCAAATAAAGCAAAACTGCTTCCGGTGACTTTTGTAATTAAGGCCAGAAAAATCTAGTCTTTAAACGTTAGCTTTATTGTTCAGAGTATGCAAAATGCTTGAACCTATTACAATTAGAGGTTTCAAGCTTTTTTTGCTGTCTATCGCCATTTGGTAAACTGTTAAGAGCATTTATTTCTTATACCTTGCCGAGTCAAAAAAGTTACGTAGGCGTGCCTGAAACAGCAGAGGGTAAAATTAAATTGGACTAATTTGACCGTCCTCAAGCACAGTTCCCCAACGAATACAAAGTACAGCAGGACTGTTCAGAACGTTTATTAAAAAACCGCTATAACGCTAAAGGGCAGATACCAGAAAAACCGGTTCTGCCCTAATGAAAATTTTTTATTTGCACTAAGCTTTCAAAAGCGTCTTATATACTTAAACTGAAAAATACTATTATAGGTCTATTTGCATAGTCTCTATAACAGGTTCTTCTAATGAAATGATATCAGCAATAAGATTAGTTCCTATTAACAAAAAATGTGTTACATCCTGTTTTGGAAATAGGATGCTATCTTGTTTTATAAAGTTGATATAAGCTGAAGATTTGGCTTTATAAAATGTCCATGACTCTTTTGCATCGTGAATCCACAATGACTCTTTATGGCTTTCTTCTGTTATATTAAAGCTCAAAAAAGACTCCCAATACAGCTTTAGTTTAAAATTGCCTCTTTGTGATTTGAAAATATTATCTGGTATTAACGTGATTATAAGCCCATTATCCAAATAGACATTTTCAATGTCATACACAGTGTCAAGTTTGAAGTTTGATTGCGGTACCCACTTTTCATAATTAAGTCTATTCATATCATTCATACCTTATTTTTATTTTATACTTTCCTTGAATTTCTAAAGTGACTCTACTATCTGAACTTTGCTTTCTGACATTTATGCTGGTTCCATCCGGTAGCTGGCCAACCTTCGTCCCATTAGGATATGTTGTAGAATCGCCTTCATTCAATTCTTCAAAATCACTTTCTGCTTCGCTATAGCCACCGGATCCTACATAAATATCAGTCCGATGATGTTTTCCTATCATGTTGCTTATCTTTTAATACCCCTTGTACCCTTTCGCCACTCTCTGAAAGAAATAAATTTTCAATTGCAGAAAGTATTGAGTTAAACAACTTGCTTCCTGCCTCAACTACAGTTTCACCAATATAAATAGCAGCAGGTGTTATTATTACTGTTCCAATTAGCGGAATTACCCATTTTCCAACAGCCCAAAATGGTATCGCTATAACAGCGGCCTGTTGGGGCCCCGTGTTTGTATCTGTCTCTTCTTGAAAAGTACTGCCAGACACTTTGGTGATCTCGCCCGCGTAATTGTCAAAGAAAATTATTAGTTCTACTTCAGTCATTTCATTTCCATTACTTAGTCTTATTATATTATTGTTTGTATCAGCAAATGAGGTTCCTAAAGTTGTAAAAACAAGTGCTAAAGATAAAACTATGCCTAATATTTTTTTCATACGACGATACCTCCTTGTAAAATAAAGTTTTTAGTGTTTTAGTTCAAACAAATCTAGTAGCCAGTTTTTGGCGTTGTCCCTCCTTCCAAAATAAAATGGTTATTGCGCTGAAATCTTACACTTCAAGCGAGATTTAGGTAAGAACGCTTAGTTAGTGCCAAGCCCTCTTACTAATAACATGTCACCAGAGGTGTAAAAAGTGACATAGTTTACATAAAATTAACAAAAAGTATTTTGTGTTGTAAAGATTAATACATGCGGGTACCGTTAACAGAACAAATGAAAGGACGCAAGCATTGCAGCCGTCACTTAGATTAATCTTTTAAACGAAGTAAAGCCTCCAGAGAAGGCTAGCGAATGCTGAACGGCTTTTGAGATAAAAACGCCTAGTACCAGGCGCTCCAGATTTTAGATTGTATAGACAAGGGTTATGTGAATGGGACACTACTTAGAAGCTTGTTTCTGTAGAAATATAAGATCTGGTAAACAGCATCGACTAAAAAAGGCTTTTTAGCACCTATTTTCACCCGTGTTCTGCTACAATAGATGGTGTAGAAAGTAACAAGGGAGGCACATGAAGACAAAAACGAAAGGTGTCTTTGCATCAATTGCCGTTTGGGTTCCGGCGGTCTGCATTAATAAATACACTTCTATTGAAAATTGTATTATCTTTAGCGTGTTTCCCAATAAACAATATTCAAATGAAGTTTTAATAGACTGGATATGCCTCAATCGTAAGGAAGCCTAAAGCTAAAGACACTGCATATATCTGAACCAGATGAATAGAGCGCAGCGCGTCACTTCTTGTAACCCCCCCCACACAATCATAGAAAGGAAAAGTTATGAAAATACTTGAGCTGGAGAACGACGGTTTAAATATGGCGGCAGACGAGCGCTTTTTATACATACGTTGCAAACGCACATTCTATAAGTACGACTTGGATGGTAGGTGTTTGACGGGCCAAAACGTTGTCTTCAAAAAAGACGGGAAAGCACGTGGCTTTTCAATTTGTGACAAATATATCTTCCTTACCGACTATTGCGATTTGTACGTCCTCGATAAACTCACTTTAGAAACCGTTAAAACGATGCGGATTGGCGAAAACAGATCCTCTGATTTAGGCGTTGTCAGATTTGACGAAAGAAAGGCGTACGTCAACGTACGCAATGGCAAGATGGCTGTTATGGATCTTGAAACATTGACTTACGAAACCGTTTGTATAGATGTGTCGAGTTCATGGGACCACTGTGTGGTAGGGGAGCGTCTCTATACGGGCACCGTCATTGGCGACCTCGTCGAAACAGATGCTGTAAGCATGGAACCGCTGCGTAAAATCAAACTCTGTAAAAAGAATGTTTACAGCGTCGTTCATTCAAACGATATACTGTATACGGTGTCGCAGGATACGACGATAAGAGCGGTAGACGTTAAAACATTTGAATGTATCGGCGTGGCCAATAAAGCCGTTACGGGGATGGCGAGAATCATTGGCCTTTATAAAGAGTGGCTTGTCGTTGCTGACGGGCGAATCTCTCTTTGGGATAAACAAACGCTCGAATTGTACAAGCGGTTCGATTTTCCCACAGGGCATTTTAACAAAGGTGTGATTTTGCGCGACAATATGCTTATTGGAAGCGATTACCACGGCATTTACGAGAAGACGTTGTGACCTTTGCGCGGACAGATGGGCTGAGAGCTAGGGGACAGTTCTCATTGCCGTGTACAGATACAAACGATCGGACATTTTTAATTGTATTTCGAAGAGACAGCGTACTGTTCTGTGAAAGGCGTTCGTATGTTTAACTTTTTTAGTGGCGCTGTTACGGCTGGTTGGGCCTTGGCGCAAAAGTGGGTTATAGACGATGTGCTGCTCGATAAAAGAGGCGTTGGTTCAGTGATGTACTATTTTACATTTAAGATACCGCCTGTATCAACCCATACTCCTGGGCTCTCAGGGAACATGATGTATCGGAGGGAGACGTTGACCCCTTAATCCACCTAACGCCTTGTCCAACCTAGACTTATCTGAGCTTGTTATATAGCTTTTCTCATCGCCTTAAAGCCATATTTTTTTGGTCTTTAGACATAGTCCCCCCCTCTCTCTGTTAGCTTGCAATTATTACCAAAAAATCCAAACGGTTTATAAAGGGGCGGCAATAAATAGTTTAACTTTCATAGATAAAATACAACGTGTTTTGAAAGTCGAGCTAACCTATTTCATAATATTTCATAATTCAAAATGCGGGAAAAACAACTATACAGTTGCTTTCCCATTTGTTATAAAATATAATGTTATGATACATTATCAGAGATAAAATTAAGGGGGGACAGAAGTTTATGTGTGCCAAAATCATGATTGTAGATGATAGTGAGGATATTCGTGAGATTGTTGAGGTTCTGCTTACTAATGAAGGCTATGATGTTGTCACGGCAGACAGTGGAGAAAAGGCTCTCCATTTATTAAACGCTCATCACAATACAGATTTAATTATATTGGACATTATGCTGCCGGGGAAATCTGGTTTTGAGTCCTGCATAGGAATTCGAGAAATGACAACTGCCCCTATTCTATTTCTTTCAGCCAAATCTCATATAGAGGATAAAGAAAAGGGACTTTCTATCGGTGGAGATGATTATTTACCAAAGCCATTTTCACCTGTAGAGTTAACTGCACGAGTAAAAGCATTGCTTAGACGATATGCTGTCTATCAAGGAAAAGAGCAAAATCCGAAAGCCGAAATTATACGCATTCGAGAGCTTCGTATCCATCGAACTACCGGAGATGTGTGGCTTGACAATAAGCCAATTTCTTTACGATATATGGAATATAAATTGTTGCTTCTCTTAGCAAAAAATCGAGGTCGAGTTTTATCTGCACAGGAAATATATGAAACTATTTGGGAAGAAAAATTTTTGCCTGTTTCCAATAATACAGTTGTTGCCCATATAAAGAATTTACGCCAACAGATTGAAAAAGAACCCAAAGAGCCGAAGTATGTTCTTACTGTTTGGGGAAGGGGTTATCAGATTGTTTAAAAAAATATTAGTCCGTAAACTTGGATTATCAGTTATCTTTGCTTTCACTTTTGCTGGATTAGTTTTTCTTCTATTGCAACAGCTGACTGCTAGCCATATAGAGGCAAAGTATCAGGATTCCGTCTTTGTTGCAGAACATATGCAAAAAGAGGTAGATGCTCTTCAACGTTATGTAACAGATAATAAAATTGCCATACAAAACTTTTATAAAATCACTCAATGGGTAGATCGGGATAAAATTACGGCAATCTCATTATACTATGAAGATAGATTAATTTACAATTCTGATATATCTTATCGTGCAGGCACTCTTAATAGTGGAATTAAAAGAAAACCTCTTCCTTGGGAAACTTTATACCCTATAAAGTTTCAAGATGAAGAAGTACAAATGAGCCTGACTGTATATCTGAGACATCACGATTATGACATGGCTTTGCTCGGAAATCTCATTATTTTTTTTATACTGTTTATTTCTATTGTGCTGTTTTTCGTTCAAAGAAAAACAACCTCGATTTTGAAATTAGAGCAGCAGGTACAGCTTATGCAAGGCGGCACATTGGATCTGCCAATAGATTCAAAAGGCAATGATGAAATATCTAATCTTGCTGAGAGCCTAGATGAAATGCGGCGTGTATTTATCAAGCAGATACAAGAAGAAAAAGAAAGAGGTATTTCAAGTAAACAATTTGCCTCAACAATGTCGCATGACATACGGACACCGCTAGCCGTTTTAATTGGATATTTGGATATATTGGTTCATAAAAGGACAAGCGATGAAGAAAAACGCCATCAATATTTAGTTAAGAGTGGGGAAAAAGCAGAACAGCTTAGAATTTTAACAGATCACTTGTTTGACCATTTTGTAGTGTCACAGCAGAATTCAATGATGACGAGACATGAGGGCGGCATTGATAATTCCGTAGTAGAAGCATTGATTTTCGATTGTATTTTTCTCCTTGAATCAGAAGCGTTTCGTGTTAAAATTACGATTGAAGAACGTACAGAATATCGGGTTCATATTTACAGAGAACCTCTCCAACGAATATTGGATAACTTGATTTCCAATATATTAAAATATGCAGATAAAGAAGTTTCTCTTTCTATTACGATTGCAGTTGAAGATTCATTTTTGACGATTTCAATCCTAAATGCTGTTAAAGCTGATAAAAGTGATGCGGTTAGTACAGGGCTTGGACTTAAAGCCTGTCGGGAGTTATTAGAAGAACGAGGGGGGCATCTGTTAGTAAATGACTATGGAGACAACTATCAAGTGGATTTGAAGATTCGGCTTGATTGATTTTCTAATTGAGAGTGAAGGTGTCACAATGAAAAGACTAATATTACTGGGAGTCGTTATATGTATTTTTATTGCTGGCTGCGATAATATGTTTATTCCACAACATCAGAACTCTTTGCGTAATTCTGATGAGGCCGTATTATACTTGGGGCCGTTGAGTGAACCGGTAATGGGCTTTGACCCAATCGCTGGATGGGCGAATGTAGATGGTGTTAGCATATTTCTTAGCAGCTTGCTTAAACAAGATACAAATATGAATATTGTTGAAGATTTAGCTGAAAGCTATGCTATTAGTGAAGATGGGCTATCCTATACCTTTAGTATAAGGAAAGAGGCTAAATTTTCAGACGGGAGTAAGGTGAAAAGCAGTGATGTAGCATTTACTTATGATAAAGCAGCTAAAAGTGGTCAGGTTGGGAATTTATCGGTAGTTGATTACGTAGAAACGCCTGATGAACTTACAGCTATTATTCATTTAAAAGAACCAAATTCATTATTTCTCTATTCTGTTACTAGATTAGGTATTGTTCCGGAACATTCATATAGTAACGGCTTCTATCTTAATCCAATTGGCTCCGGCCCTTATAAGCTTGAGTTATGGGAACAAGGTAAGCGATTGATTGCAAAAGCGAATCCCGATTATTATGGAAAGCAACCTTTTCTTAAAACGATAACGGTACTCTTTTTAGATGAAGACGATGCTTATAGAGCTGCTCAAAATGGGGAACTGGATTTCTACTTTGTTTCAAGGCGTTATGCGAACGAAAACATCCCCGGAATGGATTTATTACATTTTAAAAGTGCAGACAGAGTGAATATTTCATTGCCGAATGTACCTGTCGGAGCAGTTACCCGTGCTGACGGACTTCCAGTAGGAAATAACGTAACCTCAGATGAATTCATTCGTCATGCGATTAACGTAGGGATTGATAGGCAATCCATTACGGATAAAGCGCTTTCCCAATATGGAAAGCCTGCTTATGATTTGGTTGATGAAGAAATGCCGTGGTTTAATGAAGAAACCTCTTATGAGGACAACAATATCGTTTTGGCTAAAACTATATTGCAATCCGGTGGTTGGGTTGATACAGACGGAGATGGCATTGTAGATAAAAATGGTGTAAAGGCAAAGTTTGACCTCTATGCTGCATCTGATAATAAGACCTATCAAGAAATTGCGCAGCTTATTTCCAGTCAAGTTAGTCAATTGGGAATTGAAATAAATGTCAAAATTAAAAGTTGGCGTGAAATAGATAAATTGCGATATGCCAACCCATTTGTCCTTTTATGGGGGTCTCTTTCCCCTATCAATATTGAATATCTCTATTACAGTTTAAATAGTGGAAACGGATATTTTAATAGTGCTTATTATCACAACAATACCGTAGACAACTATATAAAACTCGCACTTCGCTCTACCTCAAATGAAGAGGCAAACAAGTATTGGAAATTAGCACAATGGGATGGAAATACCGGATTTAGCAACAAAGGAGATGCTGGATGGTTGTGGTTGGCCAGTATGGATCATATTTTTCGTGTTAAGACGGGTCTGAATATTGGAGAACAGGGCATGCAAAATGCTTCAAATGGGTGGGCTATTATGCACAACATAGCCGAATGGCAGTGGGACTGAAAGAAAGATATATTTTTAAAAACAGCGGATTTTAGATCGCTGTTTTTATTTTGGCTAAAACTTGATATGAAAATTATACCTCACATAAATTCGATTTTGTAATTATGAAACATTATGAAATCAGAAGTGAATATATTGTGTTTGAACTTGATTTTTTATATATTAAGTGACATGAGTTAGATTTGGCTAACTATATTAAAAAAATAGGAGGTTCTTTCAAATGAAAAAACTATTAGCACTGATGATGGTATCTGTGCTGCTTTTAACGGTGGGGTGTTCATCCACTACGACACCATCGGATAGCAATGGGCAAGCAAGTGCAAAGACAGAAGAGGCAATACTGTATCTTGGAGAGTTAGGTGAACCTTCAATGGGATTTGACCCTATTCTTGGCTGGGCTAATGTGGACGGGGTCAGTATATTTCACAGTAATTTGCTTAAACAAGATAAAAACATGGATATTGTAGCAGATTTGGCGGAAACCTATGAAATCAGTGAGGATGGTAAATCGTATACATTCAAATTGAAGGATGCTAAATTTTCCGATGGAACTAAAATTACAAGTAAAGATGTTGCCTTTACGTATACAAAGGCAGCGGAAACCGGATATGTTGGCAACCTAGATCAGATAACAAGTATTGATACTCCAGATGACAATACGGTTGTAATCAACCTCGAACAACCTAATTCGCTGTTTATTTATGCAGTGATTCGTCTTGGAATTGTACCTGAAAATGCTTATGGGGAAGGCTACGGGAAAAATCCTGTCAGCTCTGGTGCATACAAGTTGGTGCAATGGGACGAAGGACAGCAGCTAATCGCAGAAATAAATCCCGAATACTTCGGAGAAAAACCTAAAATAAAGAAGCTTACTGTACTTTTCCTTAGTGAAGAGGCCGCTTTTGAAGCAGCGAAAAAAGGTACTTTAGATGTGTATTATGTGCCGAGCGTATATACAAGTCAGGATGTTAAAGGAATGGAATTGGTTCACTATAAAAGTGTTGATGTGCAGAATATCGGATGGTCTGTTCAGCCTTCAGGTGCAGTGACGCGAGAGGACAGACTTTCGGTAGGAAATGATGTAACATCGGATATTGCCATTCGTAAAGCAATTAATATTGGTATCGATCGCCAAACTCTTGTTGACGGCATTCTTGGAGGCTACGGAAGTCCTGCCTATGATTTGGTAGACCCATCTATGCCTTGGTACAATTCCGACACTGAATATAAGGATAATGATGTAGAAGGTGCAAAAAAAGTACTAGCAAACGCTGGCTGGGTAGATGTAAATGACGACGGCATCGTTGAAAAAAATGGATTAAAAGCTGAAATGACGATTGTGGCTGCATCCGGAAACAAGGGCTATCAAGGCTTAGCCATGGCTGTATCAGAAATGGCTAAACAGTTTGGGATTCAAATTAATGTGGAAAGCAAAAGCTGGGAAGAAATTGATACGCTTATTTACACACAGCCCTATGTACTGGCTTGGGGTTCTAAGGATCCGATTAACATCCAATATATTTTTGACAGTGTTAACATGGGTAAGGGTTACTACAATAGTGGCTATTATAAAAATGATAAAGTTGATAAATATATAAATCTTGCTTTGCAAGCGGATACACAGGAAGAAGCCTATCAGTATTGGAAAAAAGCACAATGGGATGGGCAGACGGGACTTAGTACTAAAGGCGATTCCCCTTGGTTATGGCTTGTAAGATTAGATCATGTATACCGCATCAAGCATGGACTGAGTATTGGCGACCAAGGTTTACAAAGCGCTTCTATGGGATGGGCACTTTTACACAATGTAACGGAGTGGTCTTGGGATGAATAAAAATGCACTTAAATTTATAGGGAAGAAAACAACAAGGGTGGTGTCACTTTTAGTGGCACTATCCATACTCTCTTTTTTGCTCTTAATTGTTTCCCCTGTCGATCCAATTCGTGCCCATTTAAGCACGCAATCCAGTTCCACAATGAGCGTCGAGCAGAGAGCGAAAATTGCAGAGTACTGGGGATTAGAGAAGCCGCCTTTAGAACGGCTTGCCAACTGGGGAGGCAATGTTCTTCAAGGAGATTTAGGGATATCTATGATTTATAATCGCCCTGTGTCTGAAATTTTAGGAAGTCGATTTATGGCGTCATTAGGTATTATGTTTCTTGCATGGTTGTTATCTGGTATTTTAGGATTCGTAATGGGAATTGTGAGTGCATATTTCAAAGATAAGCCTATTGATAAAATTGTCAAATGGTATTGCTTAATGCTATCTTCCAGTCCTGTCTTTTGGATTGCTTTATTGATTTTGCTTGTTTTTGGATCATGGCTTGGATGGTTCCCAATTGCACTCTCGGTACCGGTTGGAAAAGTAGCAGTAGACGTAACCATATGGGAACGTCTATATCATATGATACTTCCAGCATTTACGTTAAGTGTGGTCGGTGTAGCAAATATTACACTTCATACTAGAGCAAAGCTCATTGAAGTAATGGAGAGCGAGTATGTTCTTTTTGCAAAAGCAAATGGCAAAGTTGGGTTGAAGTTAGTCGTACAGCATGGTTTAAGAAATATCGCATTGCCTGCGATTACTCTACAATTTTTGTCTTTTAGTGAGTTGTTTGGAGGTTCTGTACTGGTAGAGCAAATCTTCTCCTATCCAGGACTGGGCAGTGTTGTTTCGGAGGCGGGGACCAAGGGGGATATGGCACTTCTTTTAGGCACTGTATTAGCCAGTGCATTGTTCGTATTTACAGGAAATTTAATAGCAGACATTCTCTATTATGTAATTGATCCTCGTATGAAGGAAGGAGGTGTCTTGAATGGAGGCCATTAAGAAAACTACTACTATAAACAAAAGGCAACTAAATAATCGTCAGAAGATGGTGATTAGCATAATTCTTTCTTTACTATTTTTAGGATTTGTCTTGGCACTTAGCTTTGTACTGAGTGATTCAAAAATGGCAATGGATTTCTCCTCACAAAAAATGCCACCCTCTTTTAGAAATCTATTTGGAACAGATTGGTTAGGGCGTGATATGTTGACAAGAACGATGAAAGGATTAACCCTTAGTGTTCGTATCGGTTTAATGTCCTCAATTATTAGCGTAGGAGTTGCAGTGCTTTTGGGAATTATAAGTGCGACTTTGGGAAGGTATGTAGATGCCTTTGTGTCATGGCTTGTAGATTTGTTTTTAGGTATCCCTCACATGGTTTTAATGATTTTAATATCCTTTGCCTTTGGTGGTGGAGCAAAAGGTGTTGTGATTGCTGTTGCGTGTACGCATTGGCCCGCACTTACTCGTGTTGTAAGGGCAGAAGTATTACAGATTAGGACTTCTCATTATGTTCAGGTTTCAGCGAACATGGGAAAAAGCAGAATGTATATTGCCTTTATGCATATTCTTCCTCACTTGTTGCCACAACTTTTTGTAGGATTTGTTCTTTTGTTTCCCCATGCAATTTTACATGAGGCATCATTGACTTTCCTTGGATTTGGGCTGTCTCCATTAAAACCTGCTATCGGTGTTATTCTCTCTGAGGCTTTGCAATATCTTTCCACTGGCATGTGGTGGTTGGTGGTTTTCCCCGGTCTTGCACTTTTATCGGTTGTTCGATGCTTTGATGCCATCGGTACCAGCTTGAATAAATTGCTTGATCCATACACCAGTCAGGAATAGGAGGAAAAAAGATGGCAGAAAACAAACAGCGCCCCCTTTTGGAGGTTGAAAATTTATCTATTGGATTTGAACAATATGTAGAGCGCTTTAAGAGAGACGTGATACAACCGATTAAAAGCCTTAATCTTACTGTAAATAGAGGAGAAGTAGTAGCTATTGTTGGAGCAAGCGGTTCCGGAAAAAGTCTATTGGCACATTCTATCATGGGGATTTTACCTAATAATGCGGTTGAAAAGGGCGTGATACGTTATAACGGAGAAGTTCTTACACAAAAGTCTAAGGAGGAATTGCGAAAGTCTGATATTGCACTTATTCCCCAATCAGTCAACTATCTTGACCCGCTTATGCAAGTAGGAAAACAGGTGCAGAGTATCATATACAAGGGCAATTCTGAAACCAAACAAAAACTTGCATTTGACAGATACAAACTTGGACAACGAGCAGACTGCCTTTATCCTTTTCAATTGTCAGGTGGGATGGCACGCCGAGTGCTGATTACAACGGCTGTTGTAAGAGAACCGAAATTTATCATTGCAGATGAGCCTACTCCTGGACTAAGTCCTGATTTGGTAAAGGAAACCTTAAAAAATCTTAGGGAGTTGGCAGATGAAGGCTGTGGAATTTTGATGATTACCCACGATATCGAGGCCGCTATTCAAGTTGCTGACCGTATTACTGTTTTCTTCGACGGTGCAACAATTGATTCTGTTAATAAAGAGGATTTTAGAGGAACAGGAGAACACTTAAAACATTCATATACACGAAAATTATGGCAGTCCTTGCCTCAAAATCAGTTTGTAGAGGTGAATGAAATCAGGTCAATGTCTGCTACGAATAGAAGTGAGGCATTGCAAGGTAAGGGGATTACTTATTGCTATAACAACTGCGAAAACATTTTCAATGATTTTGACATTACAGTCCGTTCCGGCGAAATTGTAGGTTTAAAAGGTCCTAGTGGTCGAGGAAAAACGACTCTTGGAAAAATACTGGCAGGATATGCCAAACCACAAAAAGGAATTGTGACCGTAAATGGAAAGACACATGTTTCCGGAAACTATAATCCGGTACAACTTATATATCAGCACCCTGAAAAGGCTGTAAATCCTCGATGGAAACTTAAAAAGACTTTGACAGAGGCTTTTGAGCCGGATAAGGAAGTTCTGAGAGCGCTTGGTATTAATGACGCATGGCTTGGACGATACCCTCACGAGCTGTCAGGTGGAGAGTTACAGCGTTTTTGCATTGCAAGGGTTTTACACAAGGATACCCGTTTTCTGATTGCTGATGAGATGACAACAATGCTCGATGCAATTATGCAGGCACGAGTATGGGAAATTATCTTACATGCTGTAAAAAAATACGATATGGGACTATTGGTTATCAGCCACGAGAACAGTATCATCGAGAAACTGTGTGACCGATCCATTGACTTGGAGGCTATTTAAATCTTTAATGATGGATAGGCATTATGTTTGCGTAAATGGTAATAAAATTATACTGCAGGGTCGAAAAAATGTCATGTACAGTAGTGGTACATGACATTTTTCTTGGTCGTGGTATACTAGAAAAGTGCCTGTAGATTGTCTGGTATCAGAGCAGCGGCTTTTAACAACAGAACTGACAGAAGGCGTTTTCATATGGAAACCATTTATTTTGCCGGTGGATGCCTCTGGGGCGTTCAGGCGTTTATTAGAACATTAAAAGGTGTGGTTGCAACAGAGGCGGGACGGGCGAACGGCAGTACTTGTACGCTAGAGGGGCCTTATGACGGGCATGCCGAATGCGTTAAGACCGTATTTAATCCAAAGGAAGTCTCTGTTTTTCAGTTAATGACGTACTTCTTTGAAATCATCGACCCATACAGTGTCAATAAGCAAGGTGAAGATGTCGGAGAAAAATACCGAACCGGTGTCTACAGCAAAGACCCCAGCCACTTGGAGCAGGTGAAGCGGTATATTTCCAATAGGGAAGATTCTGAAAAAATCGTCGTAGAAGTTCTGCTATTGAGTAACTATGTGCGAAGTGCTGAAGAACACTAAGATCGTCTGGAGAGATGTCCTGAGGACTATTGCCATATACCCGATGACATTCTAAATAAGTACAAAGAAGAACACTAAGCATTTATTACAATGGACTCTTGTAGCACCTAAAATTAGGCCTCTTAATAGCTGTTCAAAGTATTTAAAGGAGATAGCAACTATGCAGAAAGGTAATGTGTTGGTTATCGGCAATTCCGGCGTCGGAAAATCCACCTTGATTAATGCGGTTCTCGGAGAGGAAAGTGCTGAGACGGGCTGGGGAACTGAAGGAACCACAAGGGCACTGGCAATCTACGAAAATTCAAAAGTCCCTTTTAGGGCAATCGATACCGTTGGGTTTGAGCCATCTTTTACAAAGGCGCTAAGAGCGGTAAACGCCGTAAGGAAGTGGTCTAAGAACAGTGCTGTAGAAGACGATCAGATGAGGACAATAAATGTCATATGGTTTTGTGTCGATGGGACGTCGAGCAAACTGTTTGCGAAAACGCTAAAAGACCTCTCCAGAGCAACAGCGCTTTGGCCCTCTGTGCCGGTAATTGTCGTCATTACAAAGTCTTATTCGATGCCTGAAAGAGCGCAAAGTATCCAAATGGTCAAAGATGCTTTTGCAAAACAGAAGCGTTTTTTAAAGCGACTGAGAAACGTCATCCCCGTTGTTGCCTCAGCGTATGTTTTAAATGCACATGCTTATGCGGCACCGGAGGGAATTGCCGAGTTAATCGATGCGACAAACGCCTTGATGCCCGAAGGTATTAGAGCCGGAGAAAAAGACATTGCGGCGTTTAAGCTCAGTCGCAAACGGGCGTTGGCACATGGTATCACGGGCATTTCAACCACGGCGGCAGCGGTGGTGGCAGCTGTTCCGATTCCATTTGCCGATGCACTGATTCTTGCGCCCATTGAGTTGGCTTTGGTCAATGCACTGGCGCAGCTCTATGATGTCGGAAAAGATGAAACCTCAAAGCGTTTTCTAAACTCGATAGTGGAAGTCGGTACAGTTGGCGTCGCTGCAAAGACAGCGATAAGTGCTTTAAAAGCGATTCCCGGAGTTAATTTAGGTGCGAGCGTTTTAAACGCCATTATTGCAGGAAGCATCGTCGCCGCATTGGGAGAGGGCTCAATTTATGCTTTTGAACAAGTTTACTTGGGAAAAAAGAGTGTATCTGACACACAATGGGTGAAAAAAGTCATGGAATCGAAATTCTCTTCGCAATTTGTTGAGATGGTAGCTGCTGTAGCCGCCAAAGCAACACCTACAGCGGATTCTAAGACAATTGTACGCCTTGTGTCGGAAGTCTCAAAAAAGTTTGCTTCAACGTCTGGGGAAGAAAAGACTTAATAGACCGGTCTTTGAAATGTACTAATGAAAACATAATTTACAACGTTCTAATCTTGCACTTTGATTTAAGTTACTGGGCGTTTTCAAAGCGCATAAAATAGATGGGTTAAAAATGTGTTGTGGAACCAAAAGAGCAGTATAGTAAGCGTAATAGTGTAGGGGCACCGCGAAACTGATGTGCCCCCTTAGAAAAGCCATCCACTTAAGCGGATGGCTTTTTCTACACAGACCAAGTGTTAAATTGAGGGACGCCTGGAATCACCTGAACGCGCTCTCGGTCCACGCAACGGTTCATGTAGTCAAAATGTTGCTTGTCGAAAGCGTTTTCGCTGTTCCAAGCGGTGTTGTTGGATGCTTCAATGGACTTTGAAGCAAAAACCATGTACACATAAAGCCTCTCGTCTTCGACATTTTTAAAATAGGTTTCATAATAGGCTTTTTCATTGTTAAGCATCTCGACTATTGCCGATGGGGGAATGCTTTCTAAAAACTTGAGCCATTCTTCTGCTACAGGTTCTTGCCCCTTAATAATAGGCATTTTATAAAGAACTACTTCCATTTTTTTCATAGAAACCTCCTGTTTATAAAGTGAGAATTGTTATCAATCACATCTTATCACATTTTATCGTATACTGGTGAATAAAAGGATACAATTATTAAGATATTGATGGTATGATTAAAAGAGTTCAAGCATAGGAGGGAACAGTATCGAACCATATAAATTGACGAAAAAAGAACTCAGTGATAAAGACAATCGAGAAGTAAAATTTGACAACAAATGCAAAAAAGCAGAAGAGACCCTTAATAAGGCCCCTAAAGAAGCACTTCCAGACCTCCGGCGCAAGCTTTGTTACAAGCTGACAGCCAACGATTCCAACGCGGTCTCGGCATTTCAAAGTACAGTCATCAGTTCTGTGGCACTTGTTTTTTCAGGGCTGTCTTTTCTGACAGGTGTTCAGAGTGGCGTAGACGCTTTGGGTGCAGAGGGGTTTTGGAGGAGCGCTCTATTCATAGTAAGTTTGATTTTTACCGCAGTCCTCGCAGGCTACGCCATTTGGCATATTTGGACGAGTCGTAAAACGCATCAAAACGCCTACAATCAGGCCCTTTACACCTACCAGCTCGACCTCGTCGACCGTTTGCTAGCCGCATCTATTGTCGAAGAAACACCTAAAGAAGCGCTTAAAAAAGCGTCTGAACAGACTGACGATAAAACGGCGTTTAAAGCCCCTTCAATCGTCTACATAGAGCACCCGTCCGCCTCGACGCCATCAGACGACCTCATCGAGGCCATTGTTCAGCAGGTCAAAGGCCTCATCCCGGATCCGGTCCCTTTAGGGGCGGAAGTGAAGGCGGCAGTAACGCCGCTACAAGAGGACATAGCTGAACTCAAAGTGCTTTTGACCTCAAAAGACACGGTTTCGACGTCGATTTCCAAAGCGCCTATAGAAAAACTGGTGGCCTCGTTAAAGCTCGTTTCACTCAATGCACAGATTGAAGCGAGCAAATCGGGGACGCATTTTAAAGCGGTTGCAGACGAAATGCAACGGTTAATAGCGGAATTAGAAAAAGAATTGGAGGCGATCATATGACCCTATACAGTTTGAGAAATCATCCGGAGAAACTCGACACCATGAAGACCTACATTAAAGACAAGTGGGCAAGTGAAGACAGCAAATACGTCTATGACGATTGCTTGGAGCACACCGTCGGTGCAGAGGCGCCGCTACCGCAGTGGTATCTAATGGAAGACGACGGCGTGCCGATTGGCTGCGCAGGACTTATTACCAACGACTTTATCAGCAGAATGGATCTCTATCCTTGGCTGTGCTCACTATACATCGACCCCGAGTATCGCGGTCAGCGACTTGGGGGGTGTTTTTTAGAGCAGGCAAAAAAAGACGCATTGGAAGCGGGGTTCCCATACGTCTATTTGTGTACCGATCACATTGGTTACTATGAAAAATTTGGCTTTGAATACATCGGAACCGGCTACCACCCTTGGGGAGAGTCGTCTCGATTGTACAGGGCGTCTACAGCCCTTTAAGCAGCGCAATCTCATCGCCGTACTCTTTTACCGTACACGGTGTTTCGAGGAAAAACGGCAAATCTTTGAGTTTCGGATGCTTGATAATGCGGGTAATGGCTTCAAGCCCTAAGCTGCCTGCTCCGATTTTCTCATGTCGGTCTTTGTGGCTCTCAAAAGGATTTTTGCTGTCGTTGAGATGGATGGCGTAAAGCCTATTGAGACCGATAACGGCGTCAAAAGTGTCGAGCACACCGTCCAAATCGTTGACGATGTCGTAACCGGCGTCGTAGACGTGGCACGTATCGAGGCAAACGCCCATCAAATGCTTGTGCTCGACGCCGTCGATGATGGCACGCAGTTCCTCAAAGCGGCTACCGACTTCACTGCCTTTTCCAGCCATAGTTTCAAGTAAAATTTTATTGGGTTGATCCGCTTTCAAAACGCGGTTCAGATGGTCTACAATTTTGCGTATGCCCATCTCCACCCCTTGGCCGACGTGGCTGCCGGGGTGAAAATTGTACAGCGTCCCCGGAAGGTGACGCAGTCTTTCAAGGTCGTCCGCCATAGCCATTTCGGCAAAAGCCACCGTTTGCGGCTTGTCAGAGCACGGATTTAACGTATAGGGCGCGTGCGCCAAAAGTGGGGCAAAGTCGTTTGCCTCCATAAGCGCTATCAACGCCTTGATGTCGTCGGGATCCAAATCCTTGGCCTTGCCGCCACGGGGGTTTCGGGTAAAAAACTGAAACGTGTTGGCGCCGATGGAAAGGGCTTCGCGCCCCATGTGTGCGTACCCTTTAGAAACAGATAAATGTGCACCTATATTGAGCATGATGTCACTCCTAACATTGTTTTTATAAAGAGTATATCATGTCGTCAAGGGGAACACAAAATCTGAGGAATTATTAACAAAAAGATACTTTCGTATGAATATTCAAGGAGGCCAAATGATACTCGTCAGTGCGTGCCTCATAGGAGAGCCTTGTCGTTACGACGGTAAGGCGACACCTGTGGTGGCATTAGTGAAACTCTATAAAGAAGGAAAAGCCATAGCGGTTTGTCCTGAAGTCTTGGGTGGTTTAAAGACACCGCGCCCTTGTGTGGAACTTCAAACGACAGAAGGTGGTTTGATAAGAGCGTTAGATGCCGAGGGACGAGATGTGACGCAAGCATTTAAACGAGGTGCTGAGAAAACCCTTCAAATTGCCGTTGAAAGCGGCTGTGCAAAGGCCGTTCTCAAGTCGAGAAGTCCATCTTGTGGAAAAGGACGTGTATACGACGGGTCTTTTGAAGGCGTCCTCGTCGACGGAGACGGTATAACAGCGGCCTTACTAGAGGCGAACGGCATCGAGGTGGTTACTGAGAGTGCATACGCGGATGAGTAGTTATGCATCTTATAGAATAAATATGCACCTGAATACAACGCCATAAACACAACTTATAAATACTAAAAATATATAAAAACAATCTATTGGTTTGACAAGACAGGTTTTTATATAATGGAAAACGGTACAACGCTTACAAGGTTGTACCGTTTTTTTAATCGACCTATAAGGTGGTGGGACGCCGACGGTCGCGAGAGAGTGGTAGAAGCCTTGGGCGCTATGGCATCTCGTTTATCTTATTAAAAATTATATTTTGGAGGCATGCATGAAAAAAATCGTTTCATTGTTATTGGCAGCACTGCTTTTATTTGCATTTACCGCTTGTGGTAAATCAGATGAAGATGTTTTTAAAGTTGGGATTATTCCAAATGAGAACCATGAAGAAATGCTGAAAATCAACGAACCATTGCGTACTTATCTAGAAGAAGCCCTTGGACAGCCGGTTGAATTGTTCGTTGCATCGGATTATGTCGGCGTTATCGAAGCGATGAATGCAGGGGAACTGGACATCGCTTATTATGGGCCTTTAACATATGTTCTCGCCAAAGCTAAAACAGGTGCCATTCCACTGGTTAAGGCTGAAGTGAAGGGCAGTCCGACATACCACTCGATTATTATTACGAAAAAAGACAGCGGGGTATCTACTTTTGAAGACCTCAAAGGTGGCATCTTTGCCTTTGGCGACCCTGCGTCTACCTCGAGTCACCTTATGCCAAACGCTGTATTGAGAGAGCACGGCATCGATCCAGATAAAGATGTGGAAAAAATATTTACAGGCGGCCATGACGCCGTGGCACTGGCTGTAGCAAATGGAGAAGCGCTGGCAGGCGGTATGAACGAAAACAACTACAAACACCTTGTAGAAGAAGGCGTTATTGACGAAGACGTCGTAACTGTACTGCACAAGTCAGACGCCATTCCGGAATACCCTTGGGCGGCGCGTAAAGATCTCGATCAAGAACTGGTAGACAAGCTGATTGAAGCGTTTGTCGCCATTGACGACGAAGCCATATTAAAACCGCAGTTGGCAACTGGATTTGTTCCGGCTCAAGACGAAGACTACGATGTCATTCGAAACCTCGTCGACATTTTGGAACTGGATTTAGAAGAACAAGTAAAATAGATTGAGGTCGATATGATTACCTTTAGAGGCGTGAGCAAACGCTACAGCAAAGAGGTCGAAGCCCTTAAAAACGTCACATTGACCATCGGAAAAGGCGAAATGGTGGCCATATTGGGGAAGAGCGGTTCAGGAAAATCCACGTTAATACGCTGTATTAACGGGCTTGTACGCCCCTCAAATGGCGATATCACCTTCGACAACCGGTCGGTGACCACAGCAGATGAGAAGACCTTGAGAACTATTCGCAAAGACATCGGCATGGTGTTTCAGAGATTTCACCTCATGCCTCAAAAAAGTGTGGTTAAAAATGTATTGGCCGGTCGGCTCGCCTATCATGGTGGGCTGTCCGGTCTATTCGGCCGTTTTGATGACGCAGAGGTCGACTTGGCACATCAGGCACTCACCCGTGTGGGCTTAATGGACAAGCTCTCTGCAAAAGCAGAGCATTTAAGTGGGGGACAGATGCAGCGTGTCGCTATAGCCAGAGCACTGGTTCAGCAGCCTAAGTTGATTTTAGCAGACGAACCGGTGGCGAGTTTAGATCCTAAGAGTTCAGAAGAAGTGCTCGATCTCTTTAAAGATATTCACAGACGAGAAGCCATAACGGTTGTCATGAACATGCACAACGTGGAACAGGCGCTCAAGTATGCAACGCGCATTATTGGACTTAACAGAGGGGAGGTCGTATACGATGGCAAAGCGGAAGACGTCGACGCATCCGTTCTCAAAAATATTTACGCGTAGCCACTCGGCAGAAGGGGACCACAAGGTGCGCAATTTGCTCTTATGGGTCATTTTCCTCGGCATCAGCATGGTTGCCACCGATGTTTCAGCAGTGAAACTCTATAAGGGCCTAGGCAACATGGGGCACCTGATTTCCAGAATGCTCCCACCGGATTGGCAGGTTTTGCCCAAAGTGGGATGGCTCGCCGTGGAGACCATTCAAATTGCCTTTGTAGCGACTTCTTTTTCAGTGTTACTCGCAATCCCTTTGAGTTTTTTAGCGGCTAAAAACATCACACCGAGTCGAGGCATCTACCATTTAATGCGCAACGTATTAAATTTTTTAAGGGGCATACCCGAGCTTATTTTTGCACTGCTCTTTGTAACCGCTGTTGGGTTGGGACCTTTCGCGGGAATTTTAGCGCTCACTGCCCATACGACGGGGGTTTTGGGGAAAATGTTTGCAGAATACATCGAATCGTCGGATAAAGGACTCAGAGAAGCGATGTTATCCACAGGTGCCAACAAGCTTCAAGTCATTGTCTGGGGCATCTTGCCGAGCATTATGCCGCAAATTGTGGCCATGACGTTTTATCGCTTTGAAGTCAACGTACGTTCTGCAACGGTTTTGGGATTTGTAGGTGCCGGCGGTATCGGTTTCTTCCTACTGACAAACATGCGGCTACTCAACTACAAGGTGGCGTTGACATGTATCCTCGTCATTTTACTCATGGTGGCTGTCATCGACTATATCGGCACCTTTGTTAAAGACGACAGTCGAGAGGTCGATAACTTTTTATAGCCAGATAACTTTAAAAGTGCTAAAATAGCATAGGACTTAATATTCAGTAAACCAGCTGTAGTCGGGCTGGTTTTTGAAGTTTTTTTGGAGGATGTATATGTTGATAAAGTTAGTGCTTATGGCGACAATTGGCGCTTTTATAGGGTGGACCACCAACGTCATCGCCATCAAATTGTTGTTTAGGCCAATTCACCCGGTCAAGGTACCGCTGTTGCCGTTTTATATACAGGGGTTGATGCCGAAGCGCAAAGCGGAAATTGCCAAGAGTATCGGGGAAACTGTTGAGAAGGAACTTATCTCCGTAGAGGAGATTATGGATGAACTGATAGAGAGCGTCGACAAGACACAGGTTATTGAGCAGATGCAGGTGTACATTGTCGAAATCGTTAAAGAAAAAATGCCGGCAATGGTGCCGAGCATGTTTAGAGGGATGATTTTGAATTATGTGCATGACATCATTGCCTCAGAAGGTGAGCGCTTAATCAATGAGCTTTCTGAAAAAGTCATTCATCACGCCACTGACAAAATCGACATGGCGCAGATGATTGAAGACAAAATCAACGCCTTCCCAATGGAAGAGCTGGAAGCCCTCGTTATTAGAATAGCACAAAAAGAACTTAAGCACATCGAGTACCTCGGCGGTCTCATCGGGTTCTTTATCGGGGTTCTACAGTGGGTATTGGTACTTTTGATTTAGTCGTTGATGCACTTTGGGGATAATGATATACTCTAGTATGGGACAAAAGTAGGTTAAGCTTAACAGCAACGAGGTAAAACAATGGACGCACTCATCTTCACAGGATTTATTCACAGTATCTCTTGGCTGATTACTGAATACTGCATCAATAGGAACAACGCCGCAATAGGCTTGAGACAAATGGCAAAAGCGCTGTGCTTGCAGGCCGTCAATCTGGGACTCTTCGTCTTTGTATTGGAACTGCCTTATATGCTCGCCATCGTTATGCTAATCGTCTTTCAAGCTTTAATCGATTACGCAGTCTTCGAAAACAATATGGTGTATTCCCTGTTTATCACGGCGCTTTTTTTCGTTTCAGTCGTATACGGGCGCATGCTTTTACAGGGCGGGTTTTACTTTTTGTTTAAAGGTGAAAACGCAGCATGGCTTGACGGGACGGTTACCGTGCTCATCTACGCGGCGACTGTTGTCGGCGCGTGGTTTTTCAGCCCTTATGCGACGTTGATTCACGACACATTACACATTAAGCGTCGATTGGCGGCATTTTTAGTTGTTTTAAACGGTTTTTTCCCCATGTTGGCTTATGGCACTTTTGCCTTTATCAAAAGTACACTCAATCCGGCGATTTATTTTGTGCCGAGGGCTTATAAAATAGGGTTGGTTGTAGAAATCTTTTTCTCAACGATGGTTTTGTTTTACTTTGTGATGTCTTTTTTGTTGCTTTATTACTATATGAAGTACAAAAATAAGTCTGAGTTCGACGATATGACGAAAATTTACAACAAGACGGCAGGGTTAAATCGATTGAATCTCTTGCTTCAAAAGTCGAGAGTCCATCAAAAGCCCTTGGCCGTGGCGTTTATAGATGTAGACGCATTAAAGAAAATCAACGATGCTTACGGACACGATATGGGGGACATCGCCATAATTAAAGCCGCAGAGATGATGCTGGCCAATATTCGTCAAACAGATGCCTTGTTTCGATATGGTGGCGACGAGTTCGTCCTCGTCCTTTACGACAGTGACGAAGCGATAGCAGACAAGTTCTTCGCGCGTATAGAAGAGGCGCTTTTAACGCTGAGTGCCTCAGAAGACTACCCGTTTGTAGTGACGTTTAGCTATGGGGTTCAAGTTTACAAAGGACGCGAGACAGTAGACGCTGAGACCTTAATTATGAAAGCCGATCAAGAAATGTACAGGAGAAAGTTTTCGAAAAAAGTACCTGTGTGCTAAGGAGTTTAAAATGAGAATTGTAATAGCAGATGATGCTTCTTTTATCAGACAAATTATTCAGCGCGTCGTCCGTCAGAAATTCGATGCGGCAGAGATTGTCACATGTGAGAACGGCGCAGTTGCTTATGAAGCGATACGAGCAGCTCAGACCGACTGGTTGATTACCGATTTGCTCATGCCGGTTATGACGGGACAAGAGCTGATTAAAAAGCTTAGAGGAGAAGGACATCTGCCGAATACAGTGGTGATTTCGGCAGATGTGCAGCGCGGGACAAAAGATGAGCTCAAAGCGCTGGGTGTCGAACACTACATTAACAAGCCGCTCAATCCGGAAAAGTCGGCAGCACTAGTGGCTTTAATTGAGGGAGAAGGTCATGCTGAATGAATTGCAAAAAGACCTGCTTAAAGAGTATGTCAACGTCTTTATCGGAAAAGCGGCGGGCATGTTGTCTGAGATGGCCAATCAGCGCGTACTGCTCACCGTTCCGGAAGTGGAAGTCATCAATACGACCTACAACATAGACCGTCAAAGTGGTCTTTTTAAACACGGCCATATTGTTTCGTCCTCCATGCAATTTGGGGATGATTTTAATGGAAAAGCCCTTTTGATTTTTAGTGCAGACAAGGCCAAGCTCTTGGTGGATTCTTGCCTCGGCATCGAGCCCAGTACAGGTCAAAACCAAGACATGGCGTTGATGGATACCGACTTCGACGTCTTAAAAGAAATCAGCAACGTCATACTTAATTCTGTTGTGGGCGAGTTTTCCAATCTCGTTGAAACCACCGTCGAGTTTACCATTCCGGATATTGAACTGGTCTTTGTCGGCGAAACTGAACAAGTAGAGGTTTTAAAGAAGAACGTCTATATGCTGTTGATGCATACGAGTTTTACCCTAGAGAAGACGGCAATCGACGGGGTCATTATCATTGCGCTGGGAGTCAACTCCCTCAAACGCCTCATCGATCGATTAGACGCCGTAATAGGAGCATGCGATGAAGACTTTTATCTATGATCTTCTGGACAAACTCAACATGGGCATCGTCGTTATTGACGACGCGTTTAGAGTGGTTTATGTCAACCGGTGGATTGCTTCAAAAATGTCGGTGTTATCGGATTCGATTGTCAGCCATTCCCTAGAGGCGCTGTCCGATAAGTTTGCCTTACCGGCTTACCGAAAAGTGGTTGAACAGGTCTTTGAAACCGGTCGCGGCCGCTTTCTTTCAGGTGCCATACACCAGTCGTTTTTTGTCGGTGCTGACGATTTGGCAGGTGACAGCATCCGTCAGAATCTTCAACTGGAGAGACTGAATTATCAGGGGAAGCGCGTCGTTATGATACAGGTGACCGATGTGACAGCACACAACTATAAGGTCAAACACATGCGGCATTTTATAAAAAAACTCGAGGTGGAGAATTCGAGTATTAAGCAAAGTGAGGTGCAGTCGCGCATAATGGCGTTACACGATGCACTGACGCAAATCCCCAATCGGACTTTCTTTTTAGAGCGTCTAAAAGAAACCGTCGCATTAGCAGATGAAAAGGCGTCGGCTTTTGGTTTGTTTTTTATCGATATGGACCATTTAAAGCCCATTAACGACACTTATGGACACCAAGTGGGGGACGATGTGATTAAGACGTTTGCCGAACGCCTTAAAGAGAGTATTAGGAGTTCGGATTTCGTGGCGCGCCTCTCAGGCGACGAGTTCGCCATTATTATGACGCATGAAAGCAGCCGAGCGCATCTCGAAATGGTGGCGCGTCGTATTCTGGAATCGGTCAGGGCCCCTATATATGCAGGGGGACATACGATTTATCTGACGTGTTCCATCGGGATCGCGCTTTATTGTGGAGAAGACGTTTCGGAAGAGGCTTTAATCGACAAAGCGGACCGGGCTTTGTACCAAGTTAAGCGGAACGGCCGGAACGGTTATAAGTTCTATACGCAAAATTTATAAGAAAATTAGAAAAAATCAAAATTGATATTGAAAAAACTGTTTCAAAGGCATACAATGACAGTAGAACAAACATATACCGTTACCATTTGACGATGATGTGAGATATTCTGCAAGAATAGCCGAAGGCGCAAGTTGTATGTCTGCCGCATATGATGAAACTCTCAGGCCCCATAAGCGTTATCTGATGGAACTCTGGAGAGCTCTACAATTCATGTAGCACCGAAGGCGACGAAACGCTCAGGTAAAGAAACAGAGGCGTGCAAGGCAGCTTATAGCTATTCTTGTGCGTTTTTTTTATATCATCATAGCAAAAATCGCATAAAAACAGTTGCTGGGGGTATAAATCTCCTAGTGATAAAAAAGGAGGCATTGAAATGGAAGCAGTAAAGAAGACAGCGCTTTATGAGGCTCATGTCAAAGCCGGCGGCAAGGTCATCGACTTCGCTGGGTACGCGTTGCCCGTACAGTACGAGGGCATTATGGAAGAGCACGAAGCGGTGCGAACGAAAGCGGGCATCTTCGACGTATCTCACATGGGTGAAGTCGAAGTCAAGGGTGAAGGGGCTGAAGCATTTGTTCAGAACCTCGTTACCAACGATGTTACGCTCCTCGAAGACCGTCAGATTCAGTACGCCATGATGTGTTATGAAGACGGTGGTGTCGTAGATGATTTGCTCGTCTACAAGTACGACCGCACACATTTTTTCCTCGTCATTAACGCCAGCAATGTGGCCAAGGACTACGAGTGGATGCAGAAACAGGCAAAAGGCTATGAGATCGATTTGAAAAATGTGTCGGAAGACTATTCTGAAGTAGCCCTTCAAGGACCGCTCGCCCAAGAGATACTTCAAAAACTTACCGACAAAGACTTGAAAACCATTGGCTTTTTCTACTTTGATGAAGCGGTTTCAATAGATGGGATTTCCTGCATTGTATCGAGAACCGGCTACACAGGTGAAGACGGTTTTGAAATATACACAGCCAATGAGAACATCGTGGCGGTGTGGGAAAAACTTATGGCTGTCGGCGCGCCGATGGGGCTAAAACCGGCGGGACTCGGTGCAAGAGACACACTGAGATTTGAAGCGACATTGCCGCTGTACGGCAACGAAATAGACAAAGACATTTCACCTTTAGAGGCGGGATTTGGCTTCTGCGTCAAGTTGACAAAAGACGCATTTATCGGAAGAGACGCGCTGATTAAGCAGAAAGAAGACGGTCTGAAGCGCAAAATTGTCGGTTTTGAGATGGCCAAAGGCATTCCGAGACACGGTTATCCAGTGCTTAAAGACGGCGAGACAATCGGTCACGTGACGACGGGCTACTTGTCGCCGACGCTTAAGAAGAACATCGGATTGGCGCTCATCGATGCCACTTATGCCGTTATGGGTGACGCCATTGAAATCGGCGTCCGAAAAAAAGTTATGCCTGCGACAATTGTCAGCAAACGTTTTTATCAAAAAAACTACAAGAAATAGTATAAAAAAGCGTAAGCTTTTTTAGTATAGGGCGACAGAGCGCCCTTTTCATACAAAACACTTTGCAAAAACGAGGAGGCTATTATGAAAATCGTAAATGGACTTTATTACACGGAAGATCACGAATGGGTAAAAGTTGAAGGTAAAAAAGGTTGGGTTGGCATCACGGATTTTGCACAGGATGCGCTAGGTGACATCGTCTATGTCGAAATGCCTGAAATCGATGAAACATATGATGCAGAGGACAACTTCGGTACGATTGAATCGGTTAAGGCGGCATCGGATATGTTGATGCCTGTGACCGGTAAAGTTGTCGCTGTCAACGAAGCACTCGACGATGATCCGGCACTTCTCAACCAAGACGCTTATGCAAATTGGATTGTCGAAATTGAAATCGAAGATGAAGGGGCTTTGGCGTCATTGATGGACGCAAAAGCGTATGAGGCGTTCTGCGAAGAGGAGGCATAATATGTTCCCATATATTTCTCACACTGAGCAAGACATTAAGGCGATGCTCGATCGCCTGGGGCTCGACAGTGTGGATCAATTGTTCAGTGATATACCGGCTTCAATTCGCCTCGACAGACGTCTGGACATCAACCCGCCGCTTTCGGAAGTTGAAGTACAGAAGCAACTCGGCAAGTTGGCACAGAAGAACTGCGCAACAGATGCCTTAGTTTGTTTCAGGGGGGCAGGCGCCTACGATCACGCCGTCCCAAGTGTCGTCCATCACATCACGTCGAGGTCTGAGTTTTATACCGCTTATACCCCTTATCAGCCGGAAATCAGCCAAGGGACGCTGAGAGCTATTTTTGAGTTCCAAACGATGATTGCGAACTTGACTGGGCTTGAAGTATCCAACGCCTCTATGTACGATGGGGCGACTGCAACTGCCGAGGCGGCAATGCTGGCTGCCGGCAGCCAAAAGGGCGATACGGTCGTTGTATCCGAAGCCGTTAATCCCCAGACGCGAGAAGTGGTAAAAACTTACATGCGCTTTAAAGACATCAAGGTGGTAGAAGTGCCTGTGGACAGCGATGGCAGAACTGATGCTGCGGCACTTGAAAGCGCCGTTGACAGCAGTACTGTCGCGGTGATTATGCAATCTCCAAACTTCTTTGGCGTCGTTGAAAATCCCGAAAGCGCCGTGTCGCTAGCACATGACAACAAGGCGTTGATGGTACTGAATGTCGACCCGATCTCACTGGGACTGTTAAAGACGCCCGGTGCTTATGGCGTAGACATCGCCGTCGGAGAAGGGCAGCCCCTGGGCAACGCTTTAAACTATGGCGGGCCCTATCTCGGGTTCATGGCCTCTACGAAAAAACTGATGCGCAAGTTGCCGGGACGTATAGCGGGACAAACGGTGGATGTCGATGGCAAACGCGCGTTTACTTTGACGCTACAGGCGAGAGAACAACACATCCGTCGTGAAAAGGCGACGTCTAATATTTGCTCAAATCAGGCACTTAATGCACTTGCAGCAACTGTTTACATGGGATTGCTCGGCGCTGACGGCCTGAGAGAAGTGGCAGAACAGTCGGCGAAAAAAGCGTATTATCTCAAAGAAAAACTCGAAGCGACAGGTAAGTTTAAGCTGGTATACAATGCGCCGTTTTTCAGGGAGTTTGTCATGGAGACCACTGAAGAGGTAGAGCGCATCAACGAAGAGCTCGCGGCCAAAGGCTTTTTGGGCGGCTACAACCTCAACCGCGATTACGAGAGCGATCAACCGCGGGTGTTGTTCTGTGTCACTGAAAAGCGTACCAAAGAAGAGATGGACGCGTTTGTCGAAGCATTGGAGGCCATCTTATGAAGAATTACGATAAATTGATATTTGAACTGTCGGAAACAGGCAGACGCGGCTATAAACTGCCGCCGTCTGAGGTCGACATGGACATAACGGCTGTGTTGCCAAGTGATTTGCTAAGAGAAGAAGCGCCTGAACTACCGTCGGTAAGCGAACCGCAATTGGTCAGACACTACACCCGATTGAGCAATTTGAATTTCGGTGTCGACACCGGTTTCTACCCACTGGGTTCGTGTACCATGAAGTACAACCCTAAAATCAACGAAGATATGTCTTCGCTGACGGGCTTCAGCACATTGCATCCGCATACAGAAGGGCCGCTGGCACAAGGGGCCTTGGAACTCATGTACGATTTGGCGGGTAAGCTAAGTGAAATCGGCGGTATGGACGCGTTTTCGCTACAGACTACAGCAGGCGCTCAGGGTGAGTTGGCTGGTTTGATGATTATCAAAGCCTACCATCGTAAAAATGGCGATACCAAGCGGACGAAGATAATCGTGCCGGATTCGGCACACGGTACCAACCCTTCCAGTGCTCACGTCGCAGGTTTCGATGTGGTGGAAGTGAAATCGGCACCGGACGGTTCTGTCGACCTCGACAGCTTAAAGAGTGTTTTAAGTGACGAAATCGCAGGGCTGATGTTGACCAACCCGAGCACACTCGGTTTGTTTGAACGCAACATCGTCGAGATTTCAAAGCTGGTACACGAAGCCGGCGGTCTGCTTTACTACGACGGCGCCAACCTCAACGCCATTATGGGCAAAACCCGCCCCGGCGATATGGGATTTGATGTCGTTCACTACAACTTGCACAAGACGTTTACTACGCCACACGGCGGCGGTGGCCCAGGAGCCGGCCCTGTAGGGGTTAAAAAGCACCTCGAACCGTTTTTGCCGAAACCGGTGGTTGCTAAAGACGGCGACCGATATTTCCTCGATGAAGCGCGGCCGGACAGCATCGGTCGCATGAAGGCCTTTAACGGCAACTTCGGCATATTGGTTCGCGCCTACACCTATATTCTGACGATGGGGGCAGAGGGGTTGAAACACGCTTCAGAAATGGCGGTTCTCAACGCCAACTACCTACAGGCTCAGTTAAAAGAGCATTACGCACTGCCTGTAGACACCATCTGTAAACACGAGTTTGTTCTCGCCGGTTTAAAGGACGAGTATTCTGCTTGTAGCACATTAGATGTGGCCAAGCGCTTGCTCGACCACGGTTTCCACCCGCCGACCATCTATTTCCCACTGATTGTTCCAAACGCGATTATGATTGAGCCGACGGAAACGGAGACGAAAGAAACGCTAGACGCCTTTGCCGATGTCATGATTCAAATCAGCAAAGAGGCGGCAGAAACACCTGAAGTGCTTAAAGAAGCCCCGACGACTACGATTATCCGACGTGTCGACGAAGTCGCTGCAGCACGTCAACCGGTGGTTAAATGGGAGAAGACTAAGTAGGAGGCGTTATGCAAAAAAAGGTTGCCGTCATCGGTGGCGGTCCAGGGGGCTATGTAGCGGCCATTCGCTTGGCCCAGCTGGGCGCGGAAGTCACCTTAATTGAAAAGCACAAAATCGGCGGCACCTGTTTGAACTACGGGTGCATACCGACAAAGACGCTGTACAAAAACGCAGAAGTCCTGCGGACATTAAACGACGCCGAAATCTTCGGCGTCACCATTGAAGGCATGCATGTCGATGCCGGTAAAATAGCAGCGCGCAAAAACGAAGTCGTGCACCAATTGGTGTCGGGCATCGAGCAGTTGATTAAAACAAACGGCATTGAAGTGATTGAGGGAACGGCAGCCTTTAAAGGTGCGGGCGAACTCTCTATTCAACCGGAAGAGGGCGCTGTATACGAGCGCACCTTTGACGACGTGATTATCGCAACGGGCTCTGTCCCTTCCCTCCCACCGATAGGGGGGCTCGAGACAGAAGGCGTCGTGACGAGTAAGGAACTCTTGGATTTTAAAGAAATTCCTAAAAAGCTCATTGTCATTGGCGGCGGTGTTATCGCCATGGAATTTGCCTGTATTTTTTCTGCACTGGGTGCAGAAGTTGAAATGGTTATTCGAAGTGACCGCTGTCTGAGAGAAGTTGACGGGGAAATCGCCAAGCGTTTCACCGCATCGCTTAAGAAAAAAGGCATTACCCTTCATAAAAACGTGCAGATGGAGCAGATTGAAAAGACCCCAGAGGGGGTGCGACTCGTCGGCCGTCAGAAAGAGGCACCAGTTGCTTTTGAAGGCGATACACTGTTGGTTTCCACAGGAAGAAAGCCTTATTTTGAAGGGCTCAACCTCGAGGGCATTGGTGTACAGACGGAAAAGGGGATTGTCGTAGACGCCCATTACAAAACGTCTGTAGACCACGTTTACGCCATTGGCGATGTCAACGGACACATGCTCTTGGCTCACGCCGCCTCGCATCAAGGCATCACTGCGGCAGAAGCGATTATGGGTATTGAGCCCGAAGGGTACAACGATGTCGTGCCGAACTGTATTTTTGTATTCCCTGAAATTGCCTGTGTGGGTCTCGACGAAGAACGTGCCAAGGCGAAGGGCGTTGCCATCAAAAAGAGCAAGTTTCCCTTTGTGGCAAACGGCAAAGCGCTCAGCATCGACGAGACAGAGGGCTTTGTAAAAGTTATCACCGATGAGAACGACATCGTCCTCGGCGTGCACATCATGGGGCCGCATGCCTCAGACCTTATACATGAAGGGGCGCTGGCCATCACTCAAAAATTACACGTTAGCGAAATCGGCAAGACCATCCATGCGCATCCGACACTGGGCGAAGCTTTTGCCGAAGCGAGCATGGGCATTTTAGAAACCGCCATTCACTTGGCGCCTAAAAAAAAGAAAAAGGAGAGATAGCATGAACTTAGACATTATCAAACAGCAAGACCCTGAACTGTACAAATCCATGGCGCTCGAACTTGAAAGACAGCAAAACGGGATTGAACTCATTGCTTCTGAAAACTTCACGAGCAAAGCGGTTATGGCGGCAATGGGCTCGCATTTGACCAACAAATACGCAGAAGGCTATCCCAATAAGCGCTATTACGGTGGTTGTGAATATGTAGATATCAGTGAGGATTTGGCGCGCGATCGCCTGAAAGAACTCTTTGGTGCAGAACATGCCAATGTCCAACCGCATTCCGGTTCAGGAGCCAATATGGGCGTGTACATGGCCGTTTTAAAGCCAGGTGACAAAGTGCTGGGGATGAACCTGTCCGACGGCGGTCACTTAACACACGGCAGTCCGGTTAACTTTTCCGGAAAGCTCTACAATTTCACGTCTTACGGCGTCGATGACAATGGGTTTATCGACTACGAGGCGTTGAGAAAGCAGGCGCTTGAAGAAAAGCCTAAAATGATTGTCGCCGGTGCCAGCGCGTATTCGAGAATTATAGATTTTGAAAAATTCAGAGCGATTTGCGATGAAATCGGTGCGTACTTGCTCGTGGATATGGCACATATCGCCGGTCTCGTTGCAGCGGGCATCCATCCCAATCCGGTGCCATATGCGGACTTTGTCACCAGTACGACACATAAGACACTAAGAGGGCCTAGAGGCGGCATTATCCTCTGTAAAGCGGAATACGCCAAAGCGGTGGATAAAACCATATTCCCAGGTATTCAAGGTGGGCCTTTGATGCACGTTATCGCCGCCAAAGCTGTCTGCTTTAAAGAAGCGCTGTCAGACGATTTCAAAGCGTACCAAAAGAAAGTGGTCGAAAATGCGGCGACATTGGCGGAGGCCCTCAAGGAAAAAGGGTTCCAAATCGTCTCAGGCGGAACGGACAACCATCTTCTTCTGGTAGACCTTAGAAACAAGGACATTACCGGTAAAGACGCTGAGAAGCTTTTAGACGAAGTGGGCATCACCACTAATAAAAACACAGTCCCTAATGAAACGGCGAGTCCATTTGTGACGAGCGGTCTTAGGATGGGAACGCCGGCCACGACAACGCGCGGCTTTGGCAAAGAAGAGATGATTGAAATTGCCGATATCATCAGCTGGGTGATCGACAATCGAGCTGAAGATTTAGAGCCTGCACGTCAACGTGTGAAAGCACTTTGCGGCAAATACCCGCTCTACAAGTAACGTAAAAAAGTAAAGTCCTGCTACACGCGAGGTGTGGCAGGACTTTTTTGACAACAAGCCTTGAGCCTAAAGGGTTCTAATTAGCGAAAGATGTACACGCAATGGCGCCGTATTTTATACGGCTTTCAATACCACTGTAAAGTCACCGGGCAAATGTTTGTGCACATCAAACCGAGGCCCTTCATTCATATGAATGAGATGGAATCCGTTGGAAACCAGCGCGTTTAGAATTTCCGAAAACGTAAAATAGCGAAGAGCGCATTTGGGGAGGTCGGTGTCCTTCATAAATCTTTCGTACGCCACAGGGGCTTCATGTATGTCGGTATCGAAATAGTCTCCGGTGGTTTGGAACGCAGTATCGCTCGCGAAGATATCGCGCTGGCTAAATACTTTTCTAAAAGGGTGAAAGTCGTTGAGAATAAAGGTTCCCCCGGTCTTGATGTGTTGGCGAACGCGTTTGACAAAGGCGTCGAGGTCGTGAAAGTAATGCAAAATGCCGCCTTCCATAAAGCAAATATCGTATTGATCGCCATTGTAAGACATAAAGTCCTGATAGACAAACCCCATGTCCTGATTGATGGCGACGCACATTTCTCGAGCGTACTGAATATTGCCCTCGGAAAAATCGAGATGCGTGACCTCGGCACCTAATAACGAAAGTGCTAGGGACCGACGACCGCAAGACCCCAGCGGACACAAAATGCGTTTGCCTTCTATGTCTGGGAAAAAAGGTAAATAGCGGCGCAGCAGTTTTTTAGGATTGTCCAGTATCTTTTGTGCTTCTTTTTCCGGAGGGCCGAGGTGTGTGGTCCAAAACTTGTAAGCGCTGTGTTCCCATGCCTTTTGGTTGAGTGAAGTACTGTTCATTTTTCCTCCTTCGAAAAACTGGATAAGCAGCTACCTTTTTTGACCTATGGTAGTGTATGCCTGTAGTGTCTTCTAACAGTTTACCACGACGCCTGTGTTGATGTCACGGGCCCATAAAAAACCGCCCTCTCTATACAAGAGCGGGCGGCAATAGGTGAGTTTATTCAAATTTATCGTAAAAGATTTGTGACTCTGGCATGCCTTTGGCTTTTAAAGCCTCGATGACCGAATCGATCATAACGGGACTGCCGCAGAGGTAAGCTTCTTTTTTCTCGCCCTCTGTGAGGAACTTGTCGAGCATGTCGGTCACACGCCCTTGTTCGCCTTCCCAGTTACAACTTTCTGTCGGCCGCGACAAACAAGTAATGAGTTTGAAGTTCGGCATTTCTGCTTGAAGCTGTGCCAACGTGTCCATTTCGTAGAGGTCTTCTCGCGTTCGAGCGCCGAAGTAAAAGGTGACTTTTCGGTCGATTTTTTCATCGCGCATGTACTTGAGAATCGACATAATCGGCGCCATCCCTGTGCCGATGGCCACCATAACCATTTCTCGGTCGCCGTCTTGATAATAGAAGTCGCCGTAAGGGCCCACCAGCCGTACGGTGGCACCTTCTTTAATGTGGTTGTGTACATAAGTCGTCGCAACGCCGTTTTTCACATAGCCGATGTAGAGCTCCACAGCTTTTGTGTCAGAAGGGGAAGAGGCGATGGAATACGCGCGGTAGACTTCTTCGGGGTTCCCCTTGTATTTAGGCGCTAAGAGCTGAATGTACTGCCCCGGTTTAAAGGAGATCTCCTCTTTTTCAGGTAACTCCAAACGGAGGTGCTTTATGGTCGGTGTGACATCTCTCAAGAATGCGACGTGGTAATCAAACTGTTTGACGCTGAAAAGTTCTTCAGGTATTTCAATCTGGAGATCCTCTTTGACTTTTAGCTGACACGAGAGGCGGACGCCTTCTTTTTGCTCAGCGGGAGATACGTAACCCAGCTCTGTAGGGAGTATCGCTCCGCCCCCCTCTTTGACAGCGACTTTGCAGTAGCCGCAGCTCCCTTTCCCACCACAGGCAGAGGGGATGAAGATCTTTTGTTCTACCAAAGCCGACAACAAGGTATCGCCGCCGTCCACAGTAAGTTCTTTCTCTTTGTTAATGGTAATTTTCTTTTCACCATAGTTGGCAATGGTGCGGTTGGCAATGGACAAAAGGAGTGCCAACACGCCGGTAATGCCGCTGATGGTTAAGACTGTAATGCCTATAGTACCCATAAGGACCTCCTATTGAATTTGTACAATGCCTGAAAAACCTAAAAATGCAAGAGCCATAATCCCAGTGATAATCAGTGTTATCCCAGGACCTTCAAGCCCTTTTGGAATTTTGGCGTTTTTAATCTTCTTCCGTATACCGGCCATGGCCACAATGGCCAGTGTCCAGCCGAGTCCGGAGCCGACGCCGAAAGCAAACGATTGAATCAGCGAGTACTCGCGGATAATCATAAACAGCGACACACCGAGAATGGCGCAGTTAACGGTAATAAGCGGTAGAAAAATCCCCAGTGAGTAGTAGAGCGATTCAAAGTAACGTTCGATAATCATTTCGACCAATTGTACAAAAGCAGCAATGACGATGATGAAGATGATAAAGCGAAGGTACTCGAGCCCAAGTGGAACGAGGATTTTGTTGTAGATAAAGTAGTTGAGTACTGACGTGCAGGCGAGGACGAAGGTAACTGCCTGTCCGAGGCTCAGCGACGTCTTGATTTCACTTGAAACGGCGATAAACGAACACATGCCTAAAAAACTGGCGAGTATCATATTGTTTGTAAAGATCGATGCAAAAAAGATGACCCATGGATTGATTTCTAGCATAATTATTTACCTCCTTGTTCCGTCTCAGGGTGTGGGAACAGCCTGTAGGTGGCCCAAATGACGATGCCGAGCATAAAGAACGCTCCCGGAGGCATAATCATCAGTGTCCAGTTGACCCAGCTTTCGCCCAGTATTTGTACGCCGAACAAGGTGCCGAATCCGAGAAATTCTCTAAAGAATGCAATTGCAAGCAAGACCCAAGTGTACCCAATACCCATAATCAAGCCGTCAAAGAAAGAAATAATCGGCTTGTTTTTTTGAGCGAAGGCTTCACAGCGCCCCATAATAATACAGTTGGTTATAATTAAGCCGACATAAGGCCCCAGTGCCTTTGACATGCTCGGCATATAGGCTTTTAGAAAGATGTCGAGCAAGATGACGTAGGCGGAGATAATCAGCGTTTGAACCATCATGCGGATATGCTTTGGCGTGACCGTTCGAAGCAGAGATACAGTAAAACTTGAGAAAGCGGTGACAAACATCAGACCGATGCCCATAACGAGGGAGTTCATCAGCAGGTTCGTAACGGCAAGTGAGGAACAGATGCCGAGTATTTGTCTGAAAACGGGGTTGTCTTTGTAAATCCCGTCTTTGAAAACGCGTTTAATTTCACTCATTGATTAGGCCCTCCTTTGCAGCGTCTTTTGCTTGTTTGACAAAATCGTTCACAATTTCTTTGACGGCAACTGAGGTTGCAGTGGCGCCGGTTATGCCGTCGATAGTTCCCGAAGCAGCCGGCTTAAATTCTATTGGGTCGTCTTCTACGATAGAGAGGCCACGAAATTGCTCTTTGAACCACGCTTCGTCAATTCGTCCGCCAAGTCCCGGTGTTTCAGAATGGGCGGTAAAAACGATGCCGAGGAGTGACTCGAAATTCGGGTCGAAAGCGAGATACCCGGAGATACTGCCCCAGAGGCCTTTGCCCGTATAGTAGAACGCATACCCTTTGACAGTACCGGCGTCTTTGTAGATGTAATAGGCCAAATCATCTTCTCCGTCTTTGGCATGGTAGGAGAGTTTCTCGTCATACAGCTTTTTAACCATCTCATCACTGCCGTCGTGTTCGATGTTAAAGGTGTAGAGAATCGCCTTTTGAACATCGAGCTCTTCCTGCGCTTTAATGGTGTCTATTGTGGCTTCGTTGACAAATGCCAGTGCAAATGTGTAAACCGCTGTTAAAATCACCATGAAGACGACAGGGTACAGGATTTTCTTCTTATTGGCCATTGCGCACCTCCTTTGCACTTTTCTGCTGTTTGAGTGCTTTTAAGCCCTTGACGGCTTCGTCTATAATCGGCGCAAAGGTGTTGCCGATTAAGATAGCGAACATAATGCCGCCGGAGAATAGGGCAAATCCCCTGATGACAACTGTGATACATCCGATGAGCAGACCGTAAAAAATACGGCCTTCAAAAGTCTTAGGAGACGAAATTGGATCGGTGGCCATAAAGACGGCACCAAATAAAATCCCGCCTGCAAATAAACCGTACAGAGGGCTTGGCACTTGTGAGAAGCCGGCGAGGTATAGGGCGCCGCTCATTCCGAGGAAGCCTAAAATGACACTGATGATGGTTTCCTTTGCAGCGGTTTTCGTAAAAATGAGGTAGAGCCCCGCCAAAATAATTAACAATGCGCTGGTTTCACCAATAGACCCTGCGATGTTACCGAACAAAACCCGCGTTATAGGAAACATTTTGCCAGTTGCGCGGTAAATCATCATAGGAGTCGCTTCGGTAACGGCGTCAATGTGCGGCGTCAAGTACTGGGTAAGTGCGCCTATTGCACCGTTTGCAGGTTCGTTCCATTCAACCGTGAGGTATCTGGGAAAGTTCACATAGATAAAAGCGCGGCCGACGAGTGCCGGGTTGAACGGATTTTTCCCGAAGCCGCCAAAGACCATCTTGCCGAAGACGACGCCGAAGACTATCCCGATAATGGCAATCCAATAAGGGGTGCTCGGCGGCAACGTCAATGTAAAGAGAATCCCGGTCACCCAAACGGCCTCAGTGATTTTCTTAGTGGTCTTCCTGACAAACAACCATTCGGTTAGAGCACCGGACAGCGATACGACGGCTAACAAACTGAGCACGCGCCAGCCGTAAAAGTAAATGCCTGCTAATACAATGGGAATAAGTGCGTAAATAACTTTTCTCATCATAGCTTGCTTCATAAATTGAATTTCCTTGAATGCTTTCAAAATACGATCCCTCCCATAGCTAAATATTCGAAAAAACGATGGTGTCACTTCGTTATCCATACTTATATCCAAATGTTATCCCCAAATATCAAAATTTTATTAAAAATTACCGAAAACTGCGATAAGATATGACGTTTTGTAATGACTTTACATAGGCATAGACAGATGTCGGGGCTATAATGATGAATAGTCTAAAATAAAAAGGATATAAATTAAGAAAGAATAACGAGGAGGCGCAGATGCGAAGAATTAAGTGGACATTGGGGCGAGAGGCCATGTTGTTCGATTCCCCACTATATATTTTAAAAGCTTTTACAGGCGTCTTAACGGCGTATGTGTTGTTTAAGGACCACCCCATTGTGGGGCGAGATATGATTTCTGTTCTCTTTGGGATGATGCTGACACTGGAACCGGTTAACCGGTCGGGGTGCAAGATTGCCTTTGAGCAAATAGAGGCATCGGCAATGGGAGGGCTTGTCACGGCGGTGCTCGTTGCGGCGTTTGGCGTAAACCTCGTCACTGTGCCGCTCTCAGTTGCCCTGACACTTTATTTGGCATTGACCATTAACTGGCGCGCGGTATCCCCGGTGGCGTTTTTTACAGCCATTTATATGACCCAATACCTACAAGTTGGCGCAAATGGAGCACCGAGCATGCCGCTGACTTTTGGCGTGCGCATGTTTGCCCTCTTAGCGGGGATAGCGGTGGCTTTATTTTACAATTACACGTTTTCGATTTTCTTTTATAAAGGCATGCTGAAAAAGCGCATGACCTATGTCACGGAGACTTTAGACGCTATTATGTCGAGGCACAGTGCGCTCGATGGGGTCGACGCCTATCACGAGCAAAAAGCGGACTTGGTGGCAATCCTTGGCGACATCGACGCTTTTGAAGCGCTTTTGAAGGATATGGCCCACCAAAAAAGAAAAGCCGAGCGCGTTAAAGATTACCTAATTCGTATTGACAATATAAGAGATCTGGCGCATTATTATTTAGGAGAGATTATGGAAAAAACAGCGCGTCCTGAAGTGCGACAGTGTAAAGGGGATGTGTCTGCCATTAAAACTATGATGACCCAATATGAAGTCGATAGGAGGCCATAATGAAGTGGGACGTATCGTTGAGTGTCGGTGTAGAGACGCTGGACAAACAGCATCGAGAGCTTATGGAATTAACAGATCAAACGGAGCAGCTGTTTAGGCGCGCTATGGAGGATCCCAATTTGTTTGACGAGGCGCAGGCCTTACTCAAAGGGTTGAAACGGTTTGCAACACAACATTTTTCTGATGAAGAGGCGTATCTTATCTCTGTAAACTACCCCATGTCCGAGGTACACAGTTCACAGCACCGCGGATTTATCGCGTACTTAGAAGAGGTTTCAAGCGAACGGTTATCCCACGCTCCTGAAGAGGTGCTTTTGGAACTCTTTGCGTTTTTATCGACTTGGATTGTGGACCACATTAGAGGCGATGATTTTGAGTACAAGTATTTTGTCGAACAGGTATCAGAAAATGTGGAGTAATTTTCTAGTCATCGGTCTCATCGGCCTTGCGGTGGGATCGTTTTTAAATGTTTGTATTTACAGAATCCCTCAAGGCGTAAGTGTCGTGACCCCGAGAAGTCGTTGTGGCACTTGTGAGACGGTACTGCGGCCGATTGACTTGGTGCCGGTGTTCAGCTGGCTCTGGCTTAAGGGGCGCTGTGCGCACTGCGGGACGCCTGTTTCAGCGCGTTACCTTGGCGTGGAACTTTTGACAAGTGCAGTCTTTCTAGGCATCTTTGCGCGTTTTGGCTTTCAGCTGGCGACGCCTTTTTACTGTCTGCTGTCTGCTTATTTTATAGTCGTCGCTTTTATCGATATCGACCACCACAAAATACACAACAAGAGTGTGCTCATGGGGCTCCTGTTGGCCGTGCCCCTTTGGGTCATGAGTTTTGTCGGTAAAAATCCTTTGTATACAACACCGCTTATGGGACTCGCAGGGAGTTTGGCCGGATTTTTAGTGCTCTATGGGCTGGCGCTGGTTTCCAACAAGACCACAGGCGGCAATGGCCTCGGATATGGTGACGTCAAGTTTTTTCTAGTTGTCGGCGCAGTCCTTGGGGGCGTGTACATATGGGCAGCACTTTGGTTGATGTTTGTTTGTGCCGGTGTCTACGCGGCTTTCAAAAAAGTCGTTTTCAAATCAAGTGAACGGCACTTGGCGTTGGCACCGTTTATTGTGTCGGCGTGTTTAGCGGTTGTGCTTTGGCAAGGCTAATTGGAAAGACACTTATGACAGTAAGGCGTTTATGCAGTTAAATATTTGTTTACAAGAGTATAGAAATATATTATAATAAGTTGGGCAAACTGTTTTGAAAAAACAGGGCGCAAAGCATGAAGTCTAAGGCATGGTGCTATGACGGTTCGGCTGCAGTTTACATACTGCAGCCTTTTTTATTTTCTAAAACTGTTCCCTATAGGTGCGCGTTTATACATAATCGTGTACTGTATCGTTGAGAGTTCACCGATACAGCACATCAAAGGCCTGTTCATTTCTACTTGGTTTAGGGGGCTCTATAAATAGGCGATAAAGAACTTAACAAACATCGATAAAAAATAACTGAGTTCGGCGTCAAATTGCGGTATACTGAATATAGACTATAAAAACTTGGGGGCAATATGAAATTAAAAATGAGACTTGGGGACATCCTCGTTCAAAATGGGGTAATTACAGAAGCCCAGCTGATGCAGGCCTTGGCACTGCAAAAGGATTCGGGACAGAAGCTCGGTGCTGTTCTTATTACACAAGACTGGATTACAGAAGAGCAGCTCTTTGAGGTGCTCGAACAGCAGTACGACATTCCGTATTTAGACATCAATACAATCTATATAGACCCAAAAGTACCAAAGCTGATTAGCGAATCTTTGGCGCGCAAACATTCGCTAATCCCCATTGCACTTGAGAAAAATGTGCTGAAAGTGGCCATGTCCGATCCTTTGGACATCATTGCACTGGATGATATTCGCATTATTACCGGCCTTGAGATACAGCAGGTTATCAGCTCTTCGCTCGATATCGCCAAGGCCATCAACCGCTTTTACGACACCTCTGAAACGGCGGCAAAAGCGGTAGAAGATTATAAAAGTCAAGCGGGCGTTTTAGAAGAAATCAATGACGAAGAAGACGCAGACGTTACCAATGCACCCATGGTGCGCTTGGTCAACAGCATTATTTCGCAAGCGGTGCGTTCGAAAGCCAGTGACATTCACATAGAACCTTTTGAACGCAACGTCCGCATACGCTTTCGCGTCGACGGCGATCTCAGAGAAGTGATGACGCCGGAGAAATCCACCCATGGCGCGTTGGTAACGCGTATTAAAATCATGGGGAAAATGAACATCTCCGAACGTCGACTGCCGCAAGATGGACGCGTAGAAACGACCATAGAGGGCATTCCCATCGATATGCGTATTTCGGTTTTGCCGACGGTCTATGGCGAAAAAGTCGTTATACGACTTCTCGATCGGAGCAGTCTCGTCGTTAAAAAAGACGATTTAGGCTTTACAGCACACAATTTGAGACTGGTGGAGAAAATTATGAAAGTGCCCGAGGGCATTGTTTTGGTCACCGGTCCCACCGGTAGCGGCAAGACGACGACGCTGTATTCGTTCTTAAAAGAGCTGAACAAAGTAAGCAAAAATATCATTACAGTTGAAGACCCCGTAGAGTATCGACTGGAGGGCATCAACCAAGTGCAAGTGAACAACAAAGCGGGTCTGACGTTTGCAGAGGGGTTGCGCTCTATTCTCAGACAAGACCCCGACATCGTTATGGTCGGTGAGATACGCGATGTGGAAACGGCAGAAATTGCCGTTAGAGCGGCAATAACGGGTCATGTGGTTCTCTCGACCATTCATACCAACGATACCATAAGCACCGTTACCCGCTTATCAGATATGGGGATTCCCGAATACTTAATCGCCTCCAGTGTCGTCGGTGTCGTGGCACAACGTCTCGTGAAAAAAATATGCCTAAAGTGTAAAACAGCATATACGCCAAGTGCAGAAGAACAGGCAATGCTCGGACATTCGGTACAGCATCTGTACAAAGGCACTGGGTGCAACGCCTGTAATCAAACGGGGTACTCCGGCAGAACCGCCATACACGAAGTGCTGGTTATGGACCGTGTGATAAAGACCATGGTGACCCGAAATCAGGATGCAGAAACTCTGCTTAAACAGGCCAAGGAAAGTGGTCTGGTTACCTTACAGGAGACGTGTAGGGAACTGGTGGCCGGCGGCGTGACCACCATCGATGAAATGATACGTATGACGTTTAGAGTGGATGCATAGAGGAGGCAAAGACGTGGAGATCAATTGGATTTTACAAAAAGCCATAGAGAGCGGTGCCTCAGACGTACACATTACAGTGGCGTCGCCGCCGATTATGCGGGTCAATGGCAAGCTCATCAAGTTGTCAGATGAGCGGCTGATGCCGGAAGACACCATCCGAATTGTAACAGAAATGCTTACAAAAGAGCAACTTGAACGCTTTGAAACACATGGCGAGTTAGACTTTTCGCATTCGAACCCGGGACTCGGTCGCTTTAGGGTCAATGCTTACAAACAACGGGGGAGCTATTGTCTCGCCGTTCGCGTCGTGGCGCTTAAAATTCCGGACATGTCGGCTTTAGGCCTTCCCGACGTCATTGAAACACTTTGTACCAAACAGCGTGGACTAATCTTGGTCACAGGGCCGACGGGCAGCGGAAAGTCGACGACGCTTGCCGCAATGGTCGATTATATGAATAAAAATCGAAACGACCACATCATGACCATTGAAGACCCCATTGAATACCTGCACAAGCATGACAAAAGCATCGTCAACCAACGTGAAATCGGCAACGACTCCGACAGTTTTGCCAACGCCCTTCGTGCGGCACTTCGCCAAGACCCCGACGTGATTCTCGTCGGCGAGATGCGCGACCTCGAAACCATCTCAACGGCGATTACAGCTGCTGAAACAGGCCATTTGGTTCTGTCGACGCTTCACACCATCGGCGCCGCGAAAACAGTAGACCGTATAATTGATGTCTTTCCCCCCCACCAGCAACAGCAAGTGCGGGTACAACTCGCTTCAGTTCTAGAAGCTGTTATCTCGCAACAGATTATGCCGACGGCAGATGGGGAAGGGCGCGTCGCCGCTTTTGAAGTTATGGTGGCAAACTCTGCCGTACGCAACCTCGTGCGCGAAGGCAAGACGCATCAGATTCAAACGGTTATACAAACGGGTAGTCACTTGGGGATGCAGACCATGGATGCCTCGCTGTTGGCGCTGTACAACCGGCGGTTGATACGTCGGGATACCCTTAAAAAATACGCGGTGGATGTCGACGGCATCAACCGTCAGATTGGATTTTAACGGAGGCGTTTGTGTCAAATATATACAAGTGTAAAGAAATTGATTTAAACGGTGCCGTCGTTTCACAAGTTTACAAAGGTGAAACCAAAGACGAAATCATCAATCGCATTCGCTCAAAAGGCCATCGACCCGTTAAAGTAGAGCTCGATACGGCTCAATCGAGTGGCGGCACATCGGCACCATTGTTTCAAAAGCGTGTTAAAACGAAGCAGTTGGCCATTTTTTGTAAACAGATGCACACGATGCTCAACGCCGGAATGCCGTTGATAACCGCTTTGGAGGTGCTAGCAGAACAAACCGATCACAGCACGTTGAGAACGACGTTAAAGGCCATGGCCATTCAGGTACAAAAGGGCGATGTGCTTTCGATCGCTATGAAACAGCACCGAAAAATCTTCCCAGTGCTCCTCATCAATATGGTGGAGGCCGGCGAGCTCACCGGAAATCTCGACAACGTGCTCGACCGGATGGCCGTGCACTATACCAAAGAGAACAAAATCAACTCTAAAATAAAAGGCGCTATGATTTACCCAATTATCCTCAGCTTTCTCGCCGTAAGTGTTGTCACCTTTTTGCTCTTGTTTATTATGCCGACATTTATCAGTATGTTTACAAACGCAGGTGTCGCTTTGCCGGGGCCGACGCGTGTGCTGATTGCTTTCAGCAATGCGCTTAAAAACTACTGGTATTTGTTTATTCTGGGCATTGTGCTCCTCGTCTTTGCGTTTAAGGCGTTTAAAAGCAGTTTGGGCGGGAAGCGTTTCTTAGATCGCCTTAAACTCAATGTGCCCTTTGTGAAGCGGTCGGTGGCGCAGATTATCACCTCGCGTTTTACACGTACCCTTTCCACGCTGATGGGCAGTGGGATCCCGATTTTAAGAGCACTGGAGTCCGCGGCCACTGTTACGGGCAATCAAGTGGTTATCGAGGGCATTGGAACCGTATCGGAAGAGATTAAAAAAGGGGCGCAGTTGAGCCGCTTGTTAAAACGGGTCGGCGTCTTTCCGCCGATGATGATTTCCATGGTGAGCATTGGGGAAGAGTCCGGTTCACTGGAAGAAATGTTGGAGAAGACGGCGGATTACTACGATGAAGAGCTGGAAGTGGCACTTCAAAGGCTCGTCGCCATTATGGAGCCGTTAATGATCCTTGTAATGGCTGTACTTATTGGTTTTATTGTCATCGCAATGGTGATGCCGATGTTCGACATGATGAAGACCGTCGGTTAGTTGCAGGGCATTAAAATAAACTATTAAAATTTTAGGAGGAATCTATGGTTCAGACACTAAAGAAAAAGAGAAAGGGCGGGTTCACCCTCATTGAACTGATTGTCGTTATTGCTATTTTGGGGATTTTGGCTGCGATAGCGGTGCCGAGATTGGGGGGATTTACCACTGATGCAAAAGAAAAAGCCGATTTAGCTTCATTAAGAACGGTAGAATCTGCAATCTCTATTGCTATGGCTGCAGGCGATTTGGCTTTAAATGACGCTGGTGATAAATTGGTAGATTCATCTGGAAAAGATTTGGATGAGGCAGCAATAATAGCAGTTATAGTTCCTAAGTATTTAGATGCCGTACCAATATCTCAAGAGGATAGCAGCAAGAAGTTGGGATTTACTGTAGCCGATGGGAAAGTGACAGCTGTATTTAATTGACTTATATTTCTTTAAATTCCAAACTTTTCATATTGACAGATATCAAAAAAGTGCTAAAACTGTTCCTTATATCGAGTATGATGAGGGCAGTGTAGTAATTCATATTGAAGCTGTTGGAACGACAGTTTATCTTCAACCTCAATGAGATTACAGAGTAACTTTTAACTAAAATGAGTATCCGTTTTGTTATGTGTCTAATAACGCATGACAAACAAATTAAAAATACAGTCGGTGTTTTAAGCACTCACTGCCAATCTGCCCAGCAGATTGGCATGCTGTATCGAGGGCCTTTGAAAAAAGGCTTTCGCTAGAGCAGAAAAGTGTGTATAAGAGGTGGATGATGAAGAAGAAACGCCGTAGCGCGTATGCGTTGCCCATGGTTTTGGTCGTGGTGGTCGTGCTGTCGATTCTGTTCGTCGCTTTGGCGACGATGATGCAAACCAACACCAAGCAAGTGGCACAGCAAGAAGACAACTTAAGAGCGTATTACTTGGCGCGGTCGGGAATCGATATCAGCTATGCGGCGCTTATGAGTGAAGAGAGCGGCACGGCGAAGATACACGCATTCATCGCCGACGGAACGACTGTTCTCACAGACACCTTGACGTTAACCGAAGACGGCCAGACGCTGGGGACGGTGGCTGTTACAGTATCTGTCGTGGGAGACGACGTACGATTTAAAGCCGAAGCCACGGCAAACGACGGTGGTTCGAGCACGTTAAATCTCTATGTAGAAAAGGACGACTTCTCAAAAACAAGATGGGAAAGATAGAGGGGCTTATGCGAAAGAGGGGCTTTACATTAATTGAATTAATCGTGACCATAGCCATTGCATCGGTGTTGATGCTCGTCGCGTACAATATTTTATTTACGGGCCTCAGAGGGTTTTCGGAGACGCGTACGTCTTTTGAAGAGCAAACCGACGTGCGCTATGCTGTCGAAGTGACCAACAACGCCGTAAAATTTGCCACGGCGGGCTTTGCCGTTACGGAAGACGACTACAAGCCGGTGCTCACCGGAGGCGGCGATGTCACGGGGTTGGTAGAACCTTGGAACTACATTGGGCTATCCCCCGGCAAAGACGCCATAGTGCACTACGTGTTCAAAAGCGACGGCACCGGTGGCGGCGCTTACGACCAACAAGTTTTGGCCACAGCAGAGTCCGGTTCTTCATATACTTTAACTTTTAAGAAAGAGACGCCGGCGCAAACCGATAAAATTTTAAAATACACGCTGACGTATACCCGTGGTGCGCGTACTGAAGCCATTACCACAGAACTGGAAGCGATTAACGCGCTTCACATCATCGATTGGGGCGATGCGGCAAAGCCGGCTGTGGCCATTGCCTACAGAACTGACGAGACCCCTGAAATCAATAAAAGACCGGTGGCCTCGTTGGCGATGGTTCTCGACACGTCGGGGAGCATGGCGTGGGGCATGAATGGTCAGGGGACCTCTACCACAGGGGTGACTGGAAGCAATCCGGTGCGACTTTCTCTACTAAAAAACACGTTGACAGATAGCAGCGACGGTCTTTTCACAGTCTTAGAGGACGCCGAGGCCTATGTGGGACTCGTGCCCTTCTCTCAAAATGCCAACATTCCCCATGGCAATTACGCCTACTACGGCGGCTATGACCCCTCTAAATTTTACAATACCCGCAACGATAAAGCGACGCTGTCGGCATTGGTCAATCTGCTGAACACCGGCGGCGCCACCAATACCGGCGACGGCTTGAGACGGGCTTATTACCAACTCAAAAAATTTAACAGTGAAAAGACCAGCTATGGGCTAAAAAGTGACCAGTCGGTAAAAAACTACATGGTGGTTCTCGTCGACGGCGTAACGACAGCAGGCAGTGCGCGTTTGGCCGTCTATCGCGACTGGTGGGTGTACTACGGCTCGTTTAAGCGCTTTATTACAGAAGACGGGAACATTAACAACACACTGTTTTCTTCTCGTTCAGGAAGCTATTACAGAGTGACAATGAATCCGTTTAACGGCAACATAGGCGCCTATCCCGCGGGACACGGCTCTCAACTAGATGAAACTTACGGCGAGCCCTACGTCAGGGCTGTTGGGACAATGATTGCTTCGGGGACGCCGAAAATCGATCAGTGTTTTGTCATCGGGTATTCCAATTACAAAGACGCCTATGGCGATTATCCCGAACTGGAAAGTGTCGTCAACATCGCCAAAGCACTGGGGATTGACGTCGACGCTTCCGAAGCCGACGAGAAGTTTGTTAACAATGACTTTGTTTTCATCGCCTCAGATAGAGAGAGTTTAAAAGAGGCGTTTGACAATATTGGCGGTTACATCAACGAAGCCCTTTGGCAAATTGAGGGGCCTAGACTCAATCCATAATCGGGAGGTCGACTATGAACAAACGAAAAAAAGGGGTAACCCTCATCGAAGTCATTGTGGCGCTCGCGCTTATGAGTTTTGTTCTCGTCGCCTACATTACGGTGTTCGCCGGTGGCTTTCGCATTGTCTCTGAAGGCAAGGCCATTACTCAAGAGACTTTTGATTATCAAGCGGTAATGGAGAAGGCACTCTTTGAGCATAAGATCGATTATGACGGCTATGGTGCATCAGAAGAAACCCTTGGGGTGTTTGACGGTGCATACGCTTCCAGTGTCAAAGTCAAGCGGGTTAAAACAGTTATTCAGGGGAGCCGCGCTTATACGGGCTTCGTCTCCAGTGTCTTAATTAAGGAACCGGCGGCCCCATCGGTATCGCCGTTTACAGTAGATGTGTACCGTCAGGGCACCGATACGCGCGCTTTTCCGTGGTACGACGACGCCATTGAGCTTCGTGCGTACTACGGTCTCGGTGCGACACCGACAATTTTTCAAAATCGCACGCGGTGGTACGCTTCTCTGAGCGCCGACGAGAACCCTTATTTCCCCAGTGGCTTTGAGGCCATTTCTGAAAGCATCTCAGAAGAGCCGGCCCCCGGGCTGAAAACCGATCGATTGCTCAAGACGGCGACGGCGTCGGAACCGGATAAAAAGATAGAAGCCGGCCGGTATTACCACTTTGAAGCGCGCCCATACACTTTGGCGGGAAAGCTGTCACAGCACTACAACGAACCGCGCTTGCTGGTCTTGAACAGGGCCGGTACGACCACTTGGCAAAATTTCTTTGAGGACCTCTACTTTGAGCGCGCGCACTACTTTAGAAGCGGTGTCTATGCCGAGCTGTTTAACGACCGGACGACACCTACGCTGAACTTGGACTGGCTCCAAAACAAAGACCCGGAGGGGGCCTTAGTGGGCGTTGCAGTGCCAAGTGCTTATAGCGGCAAAAGCTTTAAGACCAGTGTCGCCCTGACGTATGCCCCACTCGTTCCCGAGGTTACTGTGGGCAGCGGCATCGGACTGGTAGATGCCGACAACAACGGCGTCATGGTATCCCTTGTGCCCAGTGCCAATCAGTTGGCCGTTACAACTGTCGAAAACGGCGCCTACAAAGCGACGCTTTATACGGCGAACATGCTTACGACCGATGCTTTTGACGCCTTAAAAGTCTCTGTAGACGGCAGCGCCATCATCGATTGGTCCGGAACATCGACACTTGAGCTGGCATACGACAAAGCTGCGTCTAAACTATCCGTTGTCCTAGCTCAAACCGACGCGACGGGCTCCCGCACCTCGGAGACTGTTGAAATCGAGCTGCAGGCGGCCTTAACACCGACCTATGTCGGACTCAAAGGCTACAGCGGTCTCGATTATATAAAAGACCAAAGCTACGAAATCTACGGTAGATACGACCGCAATTTTGCCGTCAACTACAAAAACATTGCATTTGATGCATATAGTGGTGGTAAAGATGACGTGTTTAAATACATCGTCTACGCCCCGAATGCCCTATCCGTACAACACGGTTTTTCCATCGATGGCGGCATCTATGCAGTGGGCGACCTCGCGTTCGACCCAGCAAAGGCATCGGTAAAAGGCGATGTGGTTTCAAAGACTGGGAATATCGTCATAAAAGGTGCCGGTGCCAATCCGGTTATCGAAGGGAGCATCTATGCACCAGAAGGCACCGTGGACTTAACAAATGGCGGCGGCATCATCGATGGCTCTATTCACGCAAAGGGCAATATTGATATCGGCAGCAACTGGGAGGTTCGAAAAGACGCGTATACCCTTGGACGCTTTACAGGGAATGCCGGTTCTTCGAAAATTATCGGTGAAATTCACAGCTTACAAAAAGCGGTCCTTCACAGACGCTTTACGTATGGTGCACTTTACGAAGCCAATGACCCGAGACGACGCGATCCCGACTTTTCGGAGATAGCGTATACGCCGCCGGTACTCAACACCATTGAATCCGACACGCGTATTAGAATCAATGGGCCGCTTGAACTCTCGGCTAATCAAACGCATGTCCTGGAGTCTATTGACTCAGCCGTTTACAACGCCAAAATTCGACTCGACTTAACCGGTACGGCACCACTCAGGGTCTATTTAGAAAAGGGAATCGACCTGAGAAACCGTCGGATCACATTTGAGATAAAAACCGATTCGAGTGCAGGCTATCAACCGCTATCGGCTTTTTCCACAGAAGCGCTTAAAACACTGTCTCAACGGGTTTACTGGGAGATGGGCGAACACTTCTGGCTCGGCGATGCCGGCTCTGAGTGGGTGGGGGCGGTGGTCAGCAAGGAAATCGACTTGAACTATGGGGGCATGACCTTGTACGGGGCTTATGTGGCACTAGAGCGCTTTGGTGAAAACGGAACACTCAACACCGCAATTATTTACGCACCTTATACAGGTGACACAAAACTACAGTAAGAGGCTGTCTATGAATTTTGATAAAGTCATTATAGAAGCGGCAGAACTAGGGGCTTCTGATGTACACATCGCCGTGGGCGATCCCCCGGTGATGCGTGTGAGCGGCGAACTCGTTCAGATGCCTTATCCGCCGCTGACACATGAGGCGATTAGGGGTGTCGTTTCAGCCATTTTAACAGAAACGCAGCAAAAAACCTTCAAACAAACCGGGCATATTGACAGCGCTTACTTGCCGGAAGGGCAGTACGCTTTTCGAATCAATATATTTTACGCCAGTGGTCGCATTGGCATGGCACTGCGCATTATTTCCAACGACATTCCCACACCGGAAGCACTTTTATTACCTGAAGCCGTCCGAAAAGTTGCCGCGTTGAAATCTGGGTTGGTCCTTGTCACCGGTCCGACGGGGTGCGGCAAGTCTACCACGATAGCGTCGCTCCTCAGTGTTATCAATGAGACCAAGCGCTGTCATATCTTGACCATTGAGGACCCTATTGAATACACGCATCGCAACAAAATGAGCCTTGTGACACAGAGGGAAATCGGACGGGATTGCGACAACTTTTCAGAGGCGTTACGCGCTGGTCTCCGACAAGACCCGGACGTTATCATGGTTGGCGAACTTAGAGACCTAGAGACCATCTCCACTGCGGTAACGGCTGCTGAAACAGGGCACCTTGTGCTGGCGACGCTCCATACGCGTACAGCACATCAAACAATAGAGCGCATTATCGATGTGTTTCCGGCACATCATCAACAACAGATTCGAGTTCAGCTGGCCAGTTCGCTTATGGCGGTCTTTAGTCAGCGCCTATTGCCGAAGCGGCAAGCGCCGGGACGAATTGTCGCAGTGGAGAGTTTAATTGTCACACCTGCGGTGCGCAATTTAATTCGAGAGAGCAAAGTTCATCAACTTCAAACGTTTATTCAGACGGGACAGAAGATGGGGATGCAAACGATGGATGCCTACTTAATGGAACTTTATCGTGCGCATCACATATCGAAAGTGACGGCACTAGAAAACGCCGTGGACCAAGAAAACATACACAAGTTGTTGGGATAGGGAGGACGTATTTGAAATCATCGAAAAAGACGAAGACGCGACCGATGGTCGCACTGGACATCGGCAGTTACAGCATCAAATTTGTCGTAGGCCAGCAGATTGGCGGACGCATAAAAGTGACCGCGGCTTTTGAAGAAGTGCTGCCTGACGGCGTCTATGAAAACGGCCGGATATTGGATCGAGAAGTTTTGCAAGCTGCTGTAATGGCGGGTCTAAAGAAAAATCACATCCGCACAAAGGACGTATCGCTCACATTGGAGAGCTCAGAGATTATTAAGCGTGAAATGATTGTTCCAAAGGTAGACGATGCCGATTTAACAGATCTCGTGGCTTTTGAAGTGGCACAGTATTTGCCAATAGATACTGATGCCTACGTGATTCAGCACAAACGGATTGAAACGGTAGTGGATGGGGGGGACGAAAAACTTAAAGTGTTGCTCGGCGCCGTTCCGAAGGAAATCGTCGAGGCACACTTTGAACTGGTGAAGGGGTGTGGTTTAACGCCACAATACATGGATATCCACAGCAACAGCCTCGGTAAGATAATGGATTTGACTCTTGTTGAGCGTTTACAAGAATCGATTGGCACAACTGCACTCATTGATTTTGGACACAAAATGATCGATGTGGGCGTGTATGAAAACGGTCGATACAGATTTAACCGGATTTTAAGGCTCGGTGGGTACGAAATCGACCGCGCTGTGGAGCGCCATCGCGGTGGCAATATTGGCGAAATAAAGCGCGCATTAAAGCCGTTTGAAGAGACAGAGGGCGACGAAATCGATCGCTTTATTGCAGACGATGTCAAGGCGTATTTAGAAGACTGTCTTTTGGAAATCGATAAAGTTTTCAAATACCACGTCAGCCGCAGTGCCGACAACAAAATTGATCGCGTCATACTTGTGGGAGGCAGTTCGAACATACAGGGTTTTTTGGCTTATGCGAAGGCACATTTTTTAATTGAGACCCTCACAGTGGATCAAGTATCGATTCTGGAGCTTTCTAATAAGGCGACCTTTAGCGCACTCAATCAATACCTCAATGCCGTCGGGGCATTAATTCGAAAGTAAAGGGGCGGCATATGAACGATTTTAACTTTTTTGAACCGTACATAAAAGTGCCTGTAAAGCGCAATTACTCGCAATGGTTTATTGCGGTGGCTGCAATTGTGTTGGTCATGGCACTGGGCGGTATACAGGTGCTGTATATGAACAAAATACGACAGAAAGAAGCGGTGTTAGAGGGGCTTAAAGCTTACAATCAATCGCCGGAAGTTGTGAGGTCCCTGGACCTTATCGACCAGATGCAGGCGCGCGTACAAGCACTTGAAACGCTTTATACGGAGGTCAATGTCACCACTGCGCAGATTGAAAGCGAAAACCGTGTAACAGACCTTCTCATGGAAGAAGTAAACGCTCAGGTGCCTGAAGGGGTGTTTCTAGATCGGTTTGACTTTACAGGTGGTGGGGTGGTCATTGAAGGATACGCCGTGAGCTATGAGGGCGTTGCACAACTGGCGTACAACCTGAGAACTACCGGTCGCTATGGAGATGTGAGACTGCCTAAAGTTGCAGACCAGAACGGCCAACTGCAATACGTCATCGACTTGTTGTGGCAAGAGGAGGTCGTCAATGCAGATTAGCAAGAGAGATCGGAACCTATTGATTTTATTGGCATTTGTTCTCGTGGGCGCACTGTTCTATTTTCTGGCTTTTGTGCCGACAGAGGAAAAGCTTAAGTCTCTGGTTGGTGATGTTGAAACAGAAACCGCCATTCAAAATGAAATAAAGGATAAGTTATTACTCGAAAAGCCTTTGAGTGACAGAATTCTCTTCTTAGAATCGGAAATTTCGGCGCTCTCTGAAGGGTATTACAGGCAGCTCGACCAAGAAGAAGCTTTAATGCTCGTGCGTTCCATTGCAACGCCGCTGGAAGTTGATTTTGAACAACTTGGTTTCTCTACCAAGGCAACTGAAGCCTATCAAATGGACACCCATTTGACAGAAGTCACCTACAAGGGGGACTACCACGAGCTCATGGGATTTTTACGAGGGGTAAGGCAACACAGCAAGAATCTTTACGTCAGAGAACTCAGTCTTTCGAGAACGGCGTCTAATGATGTGGAAGGGCGCTTTCTCATGGAATTTGATATTTTATCGGGGATGCGTGCCTTTAACCCTGAGACGCTTCATTGGGTAGATGCGCAGGAGAACACGCGGGACATTACACAGAGTCCTTTTGTGCCTTATGCGGATTTTAAGCCCTATGAAGAAGAGACTGCAGTGGTGCTCCCCGTGTACCCTGAAATCGACGAGACTGTGGACTACGAGTCGTATCGTCCGAAAACCCAAATTTACGGGTTTGAAGACGGCGGGGCGTTCTTCGTAAGCAATGTTCCTGAAGTTGAGGGGACTTTAACGAGGAGCAAGACAAAAGTCGCCGGTGGTTACTCGGCGGCACTGAACTTTGATTTTAAAGTACCGCGGACGTACAGCGAAGCCAATATCGTCTTTGAACACAACGCCGTAACATTGAACAAGCAACCAGAGTACATTGGACTTTGGACATACGCCTACGAGGCATCCAATCACAATATCGGTGTTGCTTTACTTGATTCTGCCGGAAAAGAGTATAAAATAGAATTGACAAAAGGTGTGGATTTTACACAGTGGAAAGAGCTGGAGGTGCTTTTGCCGCTTGAAATCACTTACCCTTGTAAAATTACGCGTATTTATGTTGAAGGCGTCGGCTATGAGCAAAAATTAAACGGTAAGTACTTGTTCGATCAGCTTCAAGTGTCTTACCCGGTTGATTAAACGGAGGCAGTATGAAAAAAAGATTTTTAATAAGTCTATTGATTGCACTAAGTGCCTTATTCCATACAGTTGCCTACGCTGAAGTACTGTCGCCTTCTCGGGCGGCCATGGAGCAAGGCGAGGCGTATGGAGAACAATTTGGAACAGAAGACGGTCTGAGAGACGGCAGAGCGGACTACAAAGAAGGGTTGCCTTCCGGTAACAAACGGCATTTAAAAGGAGATAAAGAGCTGGTCGTCCTCTACGAACTCAGTAAGGAGAGCCTCCAGTTTAAACTGTCGTTTTTAAGACAGTACAAGTTGGCTTATGTGGTGGCCTACGATACAGGGTACCGAGAAGCGCATTTTGAGCCGAAAGAAGACGACGCCAAGGGCGGTGTGTTAGATGGTGAAGCAGCAGGGCGTATTGTCGGTGAAGCCTATGCCATTTCAGATTTTATACAAGGGCGAAAAAATGATTGGACATCTGCGTATGCACGGTATAAAAAAGAAGGCTCTGTGGAAGCGCGTTTTTTTCTGAATCGAGACAGCGATGCTTATCGTATTTATTTTATAGGGGGCTTTGAAGAAGCCTTCAGAGCTGTTTATACGGCGTCATACCGAAGCGCCAACCTCAAACATGAGACGATGAACATCAATTCAAAGACTGTGGACATGGCGGCGCAAAAAGTCGAGTACGCAGATTTTAAGACGCATGTTATCAGCGGCACTGTCACTGAGGAACTTTTTGTACCGTTAGCGCTTGAGTTCGAAGCGGCCAGCTTGTACGAGCCGACGGTGTTTAGCGTTCATAAATTACAGGAAAGCTTTAACATGGGGAACTACACGCGAATTGAACCCGTTTCCAGCGCTTACATTATCGGCGTGGGCAATTCTAAAGGTGCTGTAGAGCTGCTAAAGCCCGTGACGTTGACCTTTAATTATTACGGGTCTGAATACGCCGGCATCTATTTGTGGAAAGACAATCAGTGGGTTTACCAGTATTCAAAACTCGAAGACGGCAAGATTTCAACAGAGATTCCGATGGGGTACTACAACGGTGGCACATACGCTATTTTCATCGATGAATCGGCGAAAAGTATTGCGTACAACCGTTTCCACTGGGGCCAAGAGGCACTTTACACCTTGGCGCGAAGAGGGTATTTGACCACATCGCAAACATTGCAACCCTCTAAATCTATGACGCGCATAGAATTTGCCAAGCTTTTGTACCAGATGATTGAGCGACCGCGCTTTATAAAAGATGAGGCGGAGCTGGAACAAAAAGCGATGGCTTATGTGCTCGACCGCAGACTTATGTCGAAAAAAGCAAACAATCAATTTGCCCGATACGATGTCCTGACATACGGCATGTTCGAGCAGGCGCTGTCGGCAATACTGACGAGAAGCTTCAAATGGTCGGAGGCTTCCGAAAAGATGTTGCGTGAAGAATACGTGAGAACAGATTATAGACAACAGACGACAGCTATGCCAAGTGATGAGGTGTATTACGCACTGGTTCAATGGTTGAGATAACAGCGTTAAAAGCGAGCGGCATCGCCAAAGCTCGCTTTTAACGTATGCAGAAGAGTCATCGAGGGGGCGTGTATGTGGATAATCGGTTTGCTGTTGAGCGCAGCCGTGGCGTTTATCGTTAAAAAAGGATCTATGGGGGTGAAAACACACAGTTGGTGTATCGTCGGCGTGACCTTTGCGCTCTTTCTATTGGTGCCGTCAGACGGTGTGTTGCACACAGGTGTTCACTACCTTTTGCTTTCGAATCTCCTCATTATCGCTTTTATCGACGGGTACACTCAGACGATTTTAGATGCGAGCCTGCTGACGTTGGCAGCGTTCAGTGTTTTGGCAACGTGGCCCGTCGACGTGACAAATGTTCTAGGCTTCTTATGGGGGATCGGGTTTTACGGCAGTATTTATTGGGGGGCAAGATGGGTTTACAAGCGCGAAGCATTTGGCTCAGGAGATGTTTACTTAATGGCGATAATGGGGTTTTACCTAGGATGGCCGTTGAGTTTACTTGCAAGCTTGCTTTCATTTTATATAGCCCTTATAATAGTAGTGTTGTTTACTTTTATAAAAGGAAGAAAATGGGGCAGTGTTGAAATTGCCTTCGGCCCCTACATCGTGGCCGCTGTTGTATTGGCTGAACATTTTGGGCAGAGAGTAATGGAGTGGTACCTTTTCCGTTAGAGAAAAGTTAATCGATATGTGATAAAATAAAGAGGTATTCACTTTCGGCGTATGGCCGGCTTATCTAAGGCACTGGTGTCTGTATCCTTCTGACAGTTATTGTGAACGAAACAGCACCCAGATCCATCTGCAGAGTTTCGATAAATCGTTTTAGTTCCCCCCTCTCTTACTGACAAGTTGGGAATAAAAACGGTACGATGTCATTGAACCCAAGCGGAAGGAACCGTTTTCGATAAGATTAGGTAGGAGGGAAAGCTTTTGAGGCTTAAAAGCATTGAACGATTAGAAATTGGCGAAAAACTTGCAAAACCGATTTATGACAACAAGTGTAACCTGTTGTTGGCAAAGGACTGCGTCTTGACGCAGAACTATCTCAAACGCTTAAAGGAAGCCAACATACAGTGTGCTTATATCGACGACGCCTTGACTCAAGACTTGATTATGGAAGAAGTCATACCGGATGAACTTAAAATCCGATCGGTCAGCACCGTCAAAAATGCCTTTGAATCCCTTGCTAAAAATCAAGGCAATGTCTATACTTTGGGCAATTGCGAGGCCATAAAACAAACTGTAGACACGATGCTCCAGTTGATCTATGAGAACCACAGCACGCTTTACTGTATGACGGAACTCATGGGGACGGACATGTACACTTATTACCACTCCGCCGAAGTGGCGATTTTATCCATGATGGTGGCGCGAAGCATGGGGTTGAACAACACCTTTGTAGAAAAAATCGGCATTGGTGCCATGCTGCACGACGTGGGAAAAATGAAAGTTGATGCCACACTTTTAAACAAACGAGAGCCCCTAACAGAAGCGGAGTGGCTTTTAATGAAAGAACATCCGAAAGTCGGCTATGAGATGTTAAAGGACGCGACCAACATTTCACCGATTTCGAGACAAATTGTTCTGTTGCACCATGAAAAATTAGATGGTAGCGGTTACCCTCACGGGTTTGAAAACGCTGAGATTCCCATTGCAGTACGCGTGGTAACCATGTGCGATATCTTTAATGCAGTGACCACCAATCGATCTTACAAGCAGCGAATGAACGCCGATATGGCACTTGAACTGTTGAGAGCTGAAACCGTGTACGAACTCGACCGAGAAGTCTTGCATCATTTATTAAAAGTTGTTAATATATACCCAGTGGGGACTTTTGTGGAACTTAGCGACGGTAGAGAAGCTGTCGTTATAGAAGAAAATAAGTTGATTCAAACGCGGCCCAAAGTTCAGGTTGTCGAGAATCGACAACGGCAGGACGTTATCGATCTAATGGAGCACTTGACATTGTTTGTGGCGAGGACATTGGACGACTGAAGACGTAATCAGGTATTGGAGGCGACATGGCGGGGACATTTTTTTACATTAAATTGATCTTGGCAGTTGTTTTACTCATGGGATTGGTGCGCGAATCACTACGTGAAAAAGGGATGTACAAAATCCCTTTTTTTGTATTTGTCGCCTTTATTGCGGCGCATGGTTTTAGAACGCTATTTGCTGGTGAGATCCCAAGCGACGCCCATTCACAGGCTTTAATCGTCATCTTTTTGATTTTCATGAGCTATGAAACGTTTAAGAGTAAAGAGCTTCAACTGGACTACAAGCAGATTCTATCGTCACCGGTGTTGAGCTTTACCAGTGAAGCCATAGCCATTATTAAGAACGAGAACATCGAAATCGTCGCTTCCAATAAAAATTATAAGCAAGTCTTTGAGCGGGCGAAGCATTTAATTGAACTCCCGACCTTAGTCAGCCGATTACATAGAGGGCAGAACAAGGTCGAAATAATGGACGCCAATAACCAGCGGCGCGTCTATCTTGCAAAAATTCGACCGTTAGGTGCAAAATTTTCCATTCTCCTCATGGAAGACGTGACGGAAAAAGAGGCACTCGAACATCTTATGAATGAAGAAGAGGCTTATTACCAGCACCTATGGGACAATGCGCCCAACATGATTATGATACGAACCCTCGACGGTGAAATCGTCTATATGAACCACAAGATGGAACGGTTTTTAGGACGTGCTTTGGAAACGGTCAAGGGGCAAAATTACAAGCGCATATACAACAAGCGCTCGGAACGTTACAAGCACGAAGCGGAACAGGCGAAACTTGTCGCTGGTGAAGAACGGTCGATGCAGACTCTTTTAAAATACACAGGCGAAGATGAAAAAATCAAGTTTTATGAGGTTTCAGAAACGTTGATTTTGTATCAAAACAAACGGCATATTATCTCCAATTGTATTGACCTGACTATAAAAACGCATACGGATCTCCTGCTGACCAGCTACGCCTACATTCAGGGTTTAAGTGGTGAGAACACTTATATGCCGCTTATTGTCGTCGACTTTATGAACAGTGAACTCTTGTTTTTAGAGCGTGTAAAGCAGTTTTTAGATGTCCCGCTAGAAGGGTATCAAATGTTTTATAAAGGCCTTTCAGAAGGCGACTGCGAAAAGCTAGACGCTCTTTTAACTGCTGACGGGCACTTTGAACCGTTTACCGTCGTCTATCGAGAAAGCCATTATTTTGTCGTCGAGCAGGTGATTTACAGTGAGAGCCACTACGCGACGGGGTTGGTTTTAAAATACATCAATCGCAAAATATCGGCCTTTACGGCGATGCAAATAGGCGCCCTTGTGCTCGAACACATCGTCGAGGGGATTGTGGTGATCAACTACGACGGTCAAATAGAGTACGTCAACGACAAAACTTTAAAGTTGCTCAAGTTTTCGCGTGCCGAAATGGAGAGCATGAACATTATGTCGGTTACGAAAGGTCTAACACTCGACATGGTTCGACGGAACTGGGCCATGTCGAAAGAGCATCGTACCCTCCAATTTGAACGGGTTTACCAAACGTCAGAAGGCGAGGAACTCCCGATGGAAGTGGTGTCGGTACTAAGCGGAGACAGCCAAGAAGAAAAACTGATTCTGCTCTTGAGACCGATGAAAGAAAAACAAATGACGGTTAAGTCGGCGGTGGCGCCGCAACTGCGTTACGCGCACATCTTTGATGCTGTGGAACACCAAATCGTCGAAATTAAGTTGCCGGACAAGACGGTGTACTTCTACGATGCCTTTGAAGAAGAAGGCGGATTAATCGGTCTGGAGCTGAAATTCCTACAGTGGTTAAACAACGTTCACGACTTCGACCGTTCAATTGTCTACGAGAACATCGACGCGTTGATGTTCTATAAAAAACGCCATTTGACCTTTGAATACCGCTATTTTTTATCGGGAGAGTGGCATTGGATTCGATCGACGGGCAAATACATTGAGTCGCCGCAGTCGGCATCAATTGTATTGGTTAACCAAAATATTACAGAAGTGAAAACGATGGAGAACCGCTTAGAGGAAAGCCGCCATTTGCTAATTGAGTCAGAGCGCATATCAGAAGTGGCGCATTGGAAGTACGAAGTCTCTAAAAACGAGTTTGTCATTTCCGATACATTTTTAGAGGTCGTTGGCGTCGCCTCAGGCGGCAATAGAATTCACTATGAACAATTGGTCGAAAGTATCCTGTGGACGGATAGAAGTTTTTTTGAAGATCAATTCTACAAGTTTATTTGGCAGGGGGAAACGTTGGATGTCATTGTGCGCATTCAACCAACCGGTGCTGTCAGCTATCTGGCGTTTGCCGGAAAGGTTTACACAGACGAAGACGGCGCGCCGCTTTACGCTATAGGTACCGTGAAGAACATCACGTTAGACGTGCAGCGCCATAAGAAACTGCAGCAGGAAAAAATGTTTTATGAAGAGATGATTGAAAGCCTGCCTTTTGCAGTGGCACTGGTTATAAGAGGCGGCTCTGTAAAAGTGCGCAACGAAAAATTTGACGCGTTGTTCAGCACCTCATCTGTGGATAAACTCGAGTTCCGAGAAATTAAGCAGAAGATCTTAACGCGTTATTACCTTGGGGAAGAAAATGAGAACGACACCATAGAGCTGGCGTGGACAGAACAGTATTACACGTTAAATGGTAAATCGGGAGAGCGGTTGGTTCTCATCAGTTCTCCGGTGTTGGATTCAGAAGGCCGATACTACGGCAATCTGGTGACGCTCTACAGTTCGTAGTGCGGCGTTCGCAGTTGCCCACTCTGTCTTAAAAATTTTCGATAATAGGCCTCATTGTCGTCGATAGATCAACTCGTACCGATACAGTACACGACCATAAAAAAACCGGTTTCCCGTAGGAGACCGGTTTTTTATCGTCAAAGAACTTGCGATAGTGCCATTGGATGTGGTGCTACAAAAGGCGAGCGGCTACTTTTTTTCTAAAGTAAAAAGAGGCACAGCCCAACAGCCTTAAACAGCCGACCACAATGAGGGCCACTTGTATTGAAGTATGCGTTTGAATAGTGACGCCGATTATTGGCGCAATGGTTGCCGACAGGGCAATGGCTGTGTTGTAGAGGGAGATAATTGTCGTTCGGTTCTCAGAAGGGGTCACCTCCAGAAGCATGTTGAACAAGAACAGGACGGTACCTGTTATAGAGACGCCAATTATGATATTGAACAAAACCAACATGGCGATTGAGCGGCTCATCACGTATAAAAACGGGGTGATGCTCATGCCGAAAGTTGCAATGACAATGGAGAGCGTATAGCCGTGTTTGTCGGAAAAGCGTCCCCAAAGTGTGGCCGTTAAAATAGAAGATAAACCGGAGGCTATAGAGATGGCCGAAAGCCATGCTTCATTTGCCCCTAGCGTCTTAATGGTGTAGATGTTAAAAAGAGGCCAGCCCATTTGCCATCCGAAGTGAAAGATCAGAGAACAGAGAAAAAACAGTTGGAATGCCCTGTCGGTTTTAATAAAGTGAAGTCCGTTTTTCAGTGTCACCCAAAAGTCGCTTGGTGTAGGCCGTACGCGTTGTGGTGACCTTTCGAGTTTAGGGCTTTTAAGCTTTTTAAATGAAGCCACTTCCAGTAGACCAAAACCAAAGGCCAAAAGGAAAAAGACCTGATACAGGCGAATGGCCTCGGCATTTGTGCTCGGCAAAGTCGAGAGCAACTGACCGGAGATAAATGTCACAATTAATCGAAACAAGTCGGCGTAGCGGTTCCTTAAACTCATCGCCCGGTTGCGTTCAGAAGGTTCGAATAAATCGCCGATACACGACTGATAGCCCATTGTGTAAATAGATCCAGGAAAGTTCATTAAACCGACAAGGATGATAAACAGCCAAGGTTGAGAGACGATTGTTACAAACGGCACCGATGCAAGTGCCACGAAGAACAGCTTGTGAAACAGCATGAAGCGTCCGGAGTTCACTTGTTTTTTCCCCAAGGTCTCGAGTAAAAGTGCGCCGGGTATCAGTGCAAAGAGGCTGATGAAAGCCGGCCAGGAGTTGAGATAAGCCAATTGATAGTCCGTTGCACCGAGACGCTGTGCAAACTTCGCGTAGTACGGGTTAACCAGGTTAAGGGCAATGGCGGCATAGACGCCATTGAGTATATTGGTCTTGATGTTGCGTTCCGTCAAAAGAGAGCCCCCCTCTCAAAAATAATTGTTTCGAAAAACGAAACACTAAAAGTAGTATAAACGAAAGTCCTCCAAATGAGAATAGTGAGAAATATTAAAAAAAATTAAAGGAAAATATTGACAATTGAAAATACAAATGGTAATATTAGACAATTCAAAAAATAAGGAGGCTTTTATGAACCAAGTAAGTTTAGTAGGCAGAATCACACAAGAACTGGAACTGAAGAACTTTGAAGACGGCAACTGTGTCACGCGCTTTAATTTGGCTATCGACAGGTATTTAAAGTCGACCCTGAAGGCGGAAAAAAAGAGTGAAGGTCGTCAAACAGCAGATTTTCCAAGGATTGTCCTGTGGGGCAAGCAGGCTGAAAACTGTTGTAAATACCTAAAGAAGGGCGCTTTAATCAGCATCAACGGCAGAGTCAATACGACCTCATATGAAAAGGCAGATGGTGAAACGGCCTATGTAACAGAAATTGTTGGTGAAAAAGTCCATTTTTTAGAATCTCAGAACATCGAACATAAAAAATAAACTGGATTTTACCCGCCTTTAAGATTATAATAATAGTAATATAGAGGGTTGAGAAGTCAGACAATACAATGAACAGGCGGGTGAATGTGTGTTATGGCAAAGGTGAAAATGGACGAAGTTCAGCAGGGGATGATTTTGGCAGAAGATGTTTACGATTTAGACGGACTTCTTTTAGTGGCAGGTGGCACCAAACTTTTGGAGATTCATATTGAGTTTCTCCTCAAAAAACAAGTGGCAGACGTCACAGTGAAGGACGTGCAGGAAATCGGCTACATGGCAGATTCTTTTGAACGCCCTTACGTTAAGAGCGTCCATGCGATTGAGGTACAATACAACGACACCATTCAGTCGTTTAAGAAAATCTACAACGCTTTTAAGCTCGGACGCGTTCCAGTGGCGCAGGAGATTGAAGACATTATAGAGCCCCTTTACGATGCCATTGTCAACGATGACACATTCGCACACAAGATGTGGCAAATTGAGCGGACAGATGCGTATACTTTTGATCACAGTGTTCGGGTTTCCATGATCTCAGGACTTTTGGCAAAATGGTGTAAAATGGGACCGTTGAAGATCAAAGAAGCTTCACTAGCAGGATTTTTGCACGATGTGGGCAAGTGCAATATCCCGGATGAGATCTTAAGCAAACCCGGAAAACTCACTGATGATGAGTTTAAAGTTATGAAAACGCACGCGATTCTAGGGTACCTTTTGGTAAAGGAGATGCCGAATCTGTCTCCCGCTGTACAATTGGGTGTTTTACAACATCATGAACGCATGGACGGCTCCGGTTATCCTCACGGCTTAAAAGCCTGTGATATAAACGATATCGCCAAGATAGTAGCTGTAGCGGATGTCTACTGTGCCATGACGCAAGAACGGGTTTATAAAGGGGCGATGCACCCTTTTGAAGTAATGAGTTTTATGTTGGACAAGTGTTCGAGTTCATTGGACTTTTCAATCAGCAAAACATTTTTAACGAAGATTGCACATTTTTATATTGGGAATCAAGTTGTTCTTTCAGACGGCAGCACCGCCGAAGTGATTATGACTTATAAAGACGATCCCGCCAGGCCGCTTGTTCGCGTTGAAGACCAGTACATTGACTTGCGCAAGGAGTTGGGGGTGGACATCGTCACTGTACTCGAGTTGTAATCAGCGAGATAGGCGTTGTGTTTCACGCCCTGCTTTGATGGTTCTAACAAACAAACCCCTTATCAAAGAGATAGGGGGTTTTCATTGTCGAGTTTTAAGAAAGAAAGTCGACTGCATTTGATAAATGGTGAAACCGTGGTATAATAAAAAAAGAACATATGTTCTGCGCTGCATTAAAAACTTGCGTCAAGTGGACTGTGTTTGATATGATTAGAGCTGAACTTATAATGAACAAGAGGTGAACAATGAGTAAGAACACTTACAATAATGAGAGTATTGTCGCGTTAAAAGGTGCAGATCGGGTGCGAAAAAGGCCCTCTGTTATCTTTGGCTCAGACGGTCTGGAAGGATGTCAGCACGCTTTCTTTGAAATACTTTCCAATTCAATTGATGAAGCGCGAGACGGCTACGGCACTGAAATTACCGTTATTAGACACAGCGACTGCTCGATTTCTGTAATAGATGAGGCACGGGGGATTCCCGTGGACTACAACAACAAGGAAAACCGATACAACTGGGAACTCGTTTTTACAGAACTGTACGCAGGCGGTAAATACAACAACGCCTCCGATGTATACGAATACAGCCTCGGCCTCAACGGGCTAGGGCTTTGTGCAACCCAATACAGTTCGGAGTACATGGACGTATGCGTCCTAAGGGACGGTTACGAATACCGACTTCATTTTGAAAAGGGCGAAATGACCGAAGGCGGCTTTGTTAAAAGAGAAACTAAGAGCCGAAAAACCGGTTCGACGATAAAGTGGCGACCGGATTTAGATGTTTTCAAAGACATCGACATTCCACTTAACTATTTTCAAGATGTGATGAAGAAACAGTCGATTGTCAATCCTGGCGTACGATTTGTTTTAAAAGATGAGGCCGAGAATGTGGCTTTTGAATACTACTATGAGAACGGTATCAAAGATTACATTCAAGAACTTTCTGAGATGAGTCACTTCACCGATATCGTTTTTTTCGAGGACACAGGCTCTGGGAAGGATAGAGCTGATATGCCACCTTACAAGGTGAAATCAGCCATCGCTTTTGCGTTTAGCAACACAGAGAATGTGCTCGAGTACTTCCACAACTCCAGTTTTCTCGAACACGGCGGCTCACCTGACAAAGCGGTTCGCAACGCTTTTGTCTATGAAGTAGATAAATACATCAAAAAAGTCAATAAGTACACAAAAAATGAAAAGAAGATTACATTTGGAGATATACAAGACAGTCTGATTTTAGTGAGCAACAGTTTTTCAACGGTAACCAGTTATGAAAATCAGACTAAAAAGGCCATTACCAATAAGTTCGTTCAGGAGTTTATCACGGACGTTATCAAGCGAAACCTCGAGATTTTCTTTATTGAAAACAAAGATCAAGCGGATAAAATTGCCGACCAAGTGCTGGTCAATAAGCGCTCCCGTGAAAAAGCGGAAGTCACGCGGTTGAATTTGAAAAAGACTCTTGGAAATAAAATTGACGTAACCAATCGGGTTAAGAAATTTGTCGACTGTCGAAGCAAAGACATCAATAGACGAGAAGTGTATATCCTAGAGGGCGATTCGGCCCTCGGCGCATGTAAGCTGGCAAGGGATAGTGACTTTCAAGCCCTGATGCCCATACGCGGGAAGATTCTCAACTGTCTTAAGGCCGATTACGACAAGATTTTTAAGTCGGACATCATCATCGACTTGATTAAGGTGCTCGGTTGTGGCGTCGAAATTAAGTCGCGTCATAACAAAGCCTTAGACACCTTTAGTCTGGACAATTTAAAATGGGATAAAATCGTTATTTGTACCGATGCCGATGTCGACGGCTTTCAGATTCGAACGCTGATTCTCACGATGCTGTATCGCTTGACGCCGACTCTAATTGAAGAGGGGAAAGTCTTTATAGCCGAGTCCCCCTTATTTGAAATGACCACCAGTGACGGTGAGACGCACTTTGCATACAACGAGAAAGAAAAGAACGATTTTCTAAAGAAGACAAAGAAAAAGGTTTCGATACAACGCTCAAAGGGGCTGGGAGAAAACGATCCCGATATGATGTGGCGCACCACAATGTCCCCTGAGACACGTAAATTGATTTGTGTCACTACGGACAATGTTTTTGAGACGCAGAAGATGTTTGAAGTCTTGCTCGGAGATGATTTAGACGGTAGAAAAGACTTTATTAGCACAAACGGCGAGCGCTATTTGGAATTATTAGATTTAAGTTAGGTGGATAAGTCATGATGAGCAATCACATAGAAGAAAGAATAACAGAAACGCTTGAAAAGAACTATATGCCCTATGCCATGAGTGTTATTGTGTCGCGTGCCATTCCCGAAATCGACGGCTTTAAGCCTTCGCATCGTAAAATCCTCTACACCATGTATAAGATGAATTTGCTTAAAGGGACAAAGACAAAATCTGCCAATGTCGTGGGTCAGACCATGAAGCTCAACCCACATGGCGATCAAGCGATTTACGCGACATTGGTGCGGCTGACAAAGGGCAACGAGGCTTTAAGGGTGCCTTTTATCGACTCCAAGGGTAACTTTGGTAAAATCACATCGCGCGATATGAAATTTGCCGCGTCTAGGTACACTGAAGTCAAACTGGATGAAGTTTGCGAGTGCCTTTTTACCGACATCGATAAAAACACAGTGTCTTTTGTAGACAACTATGACGGCACTATGAAAGAACCTATGCTTTTGCCGACGACTTTCCCAAACATTTTGGCCAATCCGAACAAGGGGATTGCCGTAGGTATGGCCAGTAATTTTCCGAGTTTTAATTTAACAGAGCTTTGTCAGGCGACGATTGCGCATATTAAAGACCCGGGGACGGATTTGTTGGCGTACATGCCTGCACCTGATTTTTCAACCGGTGGGACAATTCTTTACAAGGAAAAAGAAATGCGTCAAATCTACAAAACGGGACAAGGTTCGTTTAAGATTAGAGGCAAAATACGTTACGTCAAGTCGGAGAACATTTTAGAAATTACGGAAATTCCCTATACGACAACGGTTGAGCAAATTATCGATAAGGTTGTCGAGTACATTAAATCCGGCAAGTTAAAAGAAATTAGCGATGTTCGAGATGAAACCGACTTAAAAGGGCTGAAAATTGCGGTTGATTTAAAGCGCAATACCGATGTGGACAAAGTCATCGCCAAACTTTACAAGTACACCACACTGGAGGATTCGTTCCCATGCAATATGAACTTACTCATAGACGGTAGACCTAAGTCCCTTGGTGTTCAAGAAATTTTAACCGAGTGGTTGCGTTTTCGAAAAGGCTGTATTGTCAGAGGGGCAGCCTATGACAAGCAGAAGTTTAGCGAGCGACTGCATCTTTTATACGGTCTAAAATCCGTTTTACTGGATATCGACAAAGCCATTGAAATTATAAAGGCCACAGAAAATGACAAGGCAGTTGTCGGCAACTTGGCAGAGGCGTTTCAAATAGACGACGTTCAAGCGCATTTCGTAGCGGAACTCAAGCTCCGAAACCTCAATAAAGCGTATTTTATTAAGCAGATTAGCGAGATCGGGAAACTCGAAAAAGAAATTGAAAGGCTCGATGCGTTGATGCAAAGTGAGCGTAAGCAACATCAAGTGATTGTAAAAGAGCTTGAAGCCGTTATTAAAAAATATGGGAGTGACAGAAAAACAGAAATTCTTTCACACGAAGCGGTTGAAGTCTATGTCCCCGAAGAGAATATAGAAGACTACAACTTAAAGGTGTTTCTGACGGCACACAATTATTTGAAGAAAGTTTCCCTGGTTTCTCTGAGATCCAGCGGGGACCATAAAATGAAAGAGGAAGATGAGATCATACAGGAGATAGAAGGCTCTAACAAAGACGAGCTGCTCTTGTTTACCAACGCCTGCAATGTTTACAAAATGAAAATGCATGAAATTGGCGATCACAAAGTGAGCAGCCTAGGCGTCTACCTCCCCAATCTCATTGAGCTCGAAGAAGGGGAAGAAGTTCTATACAGCGTACTGACATCGGATTTTGTGGGGCATATGGTCTTTGGCTTTGAAAATGGAAAAGTTGCTCGTGTACCGTTGACTTCCTATCAAACAAAAACCAATAGAAAAAAATTGAAAAATGCTTACTCAGGTGAATCGAAGCTCATAGGCAGTGTATTTGTACAAGAGAGCACTCAGGTGTTCGCCGTTCGAGAGGATACCAAAGGTGAAACGCGCGCCATTGTCTTTGAAACCGATGCCGTACCGGAAAAAGTGACAAAAAATACAAAGGGTGTCCAAGTCTTTCGCATGAAAAAAGGCAGTTTTATTACGCACTTTGTCGAGGCAGACCGCGTCGAAGCTGTTGAAGTAGAGAAATTCATCATTTCCGACATACCAAAATCTGGCGAAAAACTCGACGGTATTCAAAAAATGACTTTAAAAGTAGCGCCAAAAGGCATATACTAAAGAAAAAGAAATAGGAGGTCTGCGTCGATGAAAAAAAATAAATCTGTAGTCAAGCTGGTTGTTATCTCCTTTTTAACGGCATTGCTGATCAAAGCAGCTTATGAACTCAAGTGGTTTGATGTGCTCTACGGTATTTACAAAGTTGAAAAAGCCCCTGATACGGTGCAGAGGGTTTCGCTTAAAAGCTTTGCCTTTGTGACAAAAGGCGATAAAGAAGCGGTCTTCTTGGCGTTTATGGCTTCAAAGAATTGGCAGTATATCAGAAGATACGGTAGAGGCATGCTGTTTGAAAAGGACGGTTATGAGCTCTTGATTACGCACAATACCTTCTTTGGTCGATACGCGTATTATGAAGTGACGTCTAAGTCTGTCTTTGAGATGGTCTAAAACTAAAATGGACAAACGGCACCTGCTCTTAATTTAATGGGGCAGGTGTTTTTTATGTGAAGAAAGGCACAAGAAAGAGAGGCTTTCACCAAACAGTACACGAGTAATAGAAGAGTGGTGCGTCTCTAACAACCCTGTTGGACCCTCCGAACACAAGGTGATCTCAGAGCGTGTTTTGCATGGTGAAGTGCCTTAGAGATTGGAACAACAAGGTTTGAGTATAATATGTATGTCGGGATAACATACTGCGGCAATTGTCTAAATACTTAAACTTTAAAAAAGTTCTAAAAAGCCGTTGACAGCAGTAGGTAGAGGTGTTATCATAATCAAGTCGCCTGATGAAACGACGACAACACACAGCTTTCACAACGATTTAGAACTTGTTGTGAGAAGCTAAAAAACGCTTGACAAGCGAGAGACACTTTGATAAAATTTAGTAGCTGTTAACAAAGTGAAAAAAACTTGTTAAGGCCATGTAAACTAGAATCTTGAAAATTAAACAGTGTAAATGCAAGAAAAACCAAACGTCAAAACCTACTCGAAGCAATTCGAGAAGAGTGATGAAAAACGGAAAAACAAATGCGCGTGTGTTGTTTCGTATCCGCTTTAGAAAAGATGTCAGATGTTTTGCGGCAGTGCAAGGAAAGTATTTGAAGGCAATGTGGTACATTGTCGAGAATGCTTGACGAAGCAATGGCGTAAAACAGGTCGGCAGATTTTCAAACTGGGAGCGACACAACACACACAGTTAGCTCGTTTTGAGGTAACAGGCGTCAAACATTATAATTAAGAGTTTGATCCTGGCTCAGGATGAACGCTGGCGGCGTGCCTAACACATGCAAGTCGAGCGAGAAGAAATGGAATGCGGTTTCGGCCAAATGAAGTTTTGGAAAGCGGCGGACGGGTGAGTAACGCGTGGGCAACCTGCCCCATACAGAGGGATAGCCACTGGAAACGGTGATTAATACCTCATACTTCGCACGGGACACATGTTCTGAGCGACAAAGATTAATCGGTATGGGATGGGCCCGCGTCTGATTAGCTAGTTGGTAAGGTAACGGCTTACCAAGGCGACGATCAGTAGCCGACCTGAGAGGGTGATCGGCCACACTGGAACTGAGACACGGTCCAGACTCCTACGGGAGGCAGCAGTGGGGAATATTGCACAATGGGCGCAAGCCTGATGCAGCAACGCCGTGTGAGTGAAGAAGGTTTTCGGATCGTAAAACTCTGTCCTAAGGGAAGAAAAAAATGACGGTACCTTAGGAGGAAGCCCCGGCTAACTACGTGCCAGCAGCCGCGGTAATACGTAGGGGGCAAGCGTTATCCGGAATCACTGGGCGTAAAGGGTGCGTAGGCGGCTTAGCAAGCCAGGGGTGAAAGGCATTGGCTCAACCAATGTAAGCCTTTGGAACTGTTAAGCTTGAGTGCAGGAGAGGTAAGTGGAATTCCTAGTGTAGAGGTGAAATTCGTAGATATTAGGAGGAACACCAGTGGCGAAGGCGACTTACTGGACTGTAACTGACGCTGATGCACGAAAGCGTGGGTAGCGAACAGGATTAGATACCCTGGTAGTCCACGCCGTAAACGATGAATACTAGGTGTCGGGTGTCAAAGCTCGGTGCCGCAGCAAACGCAATAAGTATTCCGCCTGGGGAGTACGCACGCAAGTGTGAAACTCAAAGGAATTGACGGGGACCCGCACAAGTAGCGGAGCATGTGGTTTAATTCGAAGCAACGCGAAGAACCTTACCAGGTCTTGACATCCCTCTGAAGTAGCCTTAGCCGGCTATGTCTTTCGGGACAGAGGAGACAGGTGGTGCATGGTTGTCGTCAGCTCGTGTCGTGAGATGTTGGGTTAAGTCCCGCAACGAGCGCAACCCTTATGTTTAGTTGTTAACAGGTTAAGCTGAACCCTCTAGACAGACTGCCGTGGAGAACACGGAGGAAGGTGGGGATGACGTCAAATCATCATGCCCCTTATGATCTGGGCTACACACGTGCTACAATGGTCGGTACAACGGGCAGCGAAGGGGTGACCTGGAGCGAATCCTAAAAAGCCGATCCCAGTTCGGATTGTAGGCTGCAACTCGCCTACATGAAGTTGGAGTTACTAGTAATCGCGGATCAGAATGTCGCGGTGAATGCGTTCCCGGGTCTTGTACACACCGCCCGTCACACCACGGAAGTTGGGGGCGCCCGAAGCCAGTGGCCTAACCGTAAGGAAGGAGCTGTCGAAGGTGAAATCAATGACTGGGGTGAAGTCGTAACAAGGTAGCCGTATCGGAAGGTGCGGCTGGATCACCTCCTTTCTAAGGAGTAAATAGACATTTACACTGTTTAATTTTGAGGGTTCTAGGAACTTTCAAAACAAGATGTAATCTTGGACGAGTATTCGTCACTTTCTTTCAGAAAGTGCCTCACACGAATTCAAGACTGACGTCTTAGGATGCTGACGCATCCCTCGAAATTTGCATTTCAAATTTCGTGAATTAGTATCTTGAAAACTGTATATATAGAACCGACTATTAAGTTAGTAAAAAAGCAAGCATTGAAAACAATGTAAGCCAAAGTAAAAACTCAAACTCAAAAGTAAGGTCAAGTTACTAAGAGCATAGGGTGGATGCCTTGGCACCAGGAGCCGAAGAAGGACGTGGTAAGCTGCGAAAAGCTACGGGGAGCTGCAAGCGAGCGCCGATCCGTAGATGTCCGAATGGGGGAACCCACCTAGAGTAATGTCTAGGTATCCATGACTGAATTCATAGGTCATAGGAAGGGAACTCGGGGAACTGAAACATCTAAGTACCCGAAGGAAGAGAAAACAAAAGTGATTTCCTAAGTAGCGGCGAGCGAACGGGAAACAGCCCAAACCCAAGTCTTCGGACGAGGGGGTGTGGACAGTATATCAAGTAGAAGGTACCCTAGCCAAAGGACTTGGGAAAGTCCGCCGAAGCGTGTGAGAGCCACTTAGGCGAAAGGGGAAGATCGAACGTACTGATCCGGAGTACCACGGAGCACGTGAAACTTTGTGGGAAGCAGGCAGGACCATCTGCCAAGGCTAAATACTACCTGGTGACCGATAGCGCACAGTACCGTGAGGGAAAGGTGAAAAGAACCCCGGGAGGGGAGTGAAAAAGAACCTGAAACCCTATGTTTACAAGCAGTGGAAGTTCGTTAAAGAACGACCATGTACTTTTTGTAGAACGGGCCAACGAGTTACGTTATGCAGCAAGGTTAAGCGCTTCAGGTGCGGAGCCGCAGCGAAAGCGAGTCTGAATAGGGCGAATAAGTTGTATGGCGTAGACCCGAAACCGGGTGACCTATCCATGTGCAGGGTGAAGCGAGGGTAAAACCTCTTGGAGGCCCGAACCCATATCTGTTGAAAAAGGTTGGGATGACATGTGGATAGCGGAGAAATTCCAATCGAACCCGGAGATAGCTGGTTCTCCTCGAAATAGCTTTAGGGCTAGCCTTGAGTTAAGAGATACGGGGGTAGAGCACTGAATGTCCTAGGGGCTTTCACCGGCTACCGAAGACTATCAAACTCCGAATACCGATATCTTTTACTCAGGAGTCAGACTATGTGTGATAAGATTCATAGTCGAAAGGGAAAGAGCCCAGACCATCAGCTAAGGTCCCAAAATGCAAGTTAAGTGGAAAAGGATGTGGGATTGCACAGACAACTAGGATGTTGGCTTAGAAGCAGCCACTCATTTAAAGAGTGCGTAACAGCTCACTAGTCGAGTGATCCTGCGCCGAAGATTACCGGGGCTAAAACTTGCTACCGAAGCTATGGAATTGTTTAGACAATTGGTAGAGGAGCATTGTGTGAGAGGTGAAGTAAGATCGCAAGGACTTATGGATATCACACAAGAGAGAATGTTGGCATGAGTAACGAGAGACGGGTGAGAATCCCGTCCGCCGAAAACCTAAGGTTTCCTGAGGAAGGTTCGTCCGCTCAGGGTAAGTCAGGACCTAAGCCGAGGACGAAAGTCGTAGGCGATGGACAACAGGTGAAGATTCCTGTACCACCGAGACCCGTTTGAGAGAAGGAATGACACAGGAGGTTATGCTGAGCATGCGAATGGAAGAGCATGTCCAAGCAGCGAGTCTGTAGCGTAGGCAAATCCGCGCTACTGAGGATGAGCTGTGATGGGGAGTGAACTTAAGTAACGAAGCAGCAGATATCACACTGTCAAGAAAAGTTTCTATCGAGGGAGCAGGTGCCTGTACCGTAAACCGACACAGGTAGGAGAGTAGAGAATACTAAGGCGCGCGAGAAAACCATTGTTAAGGAACTCGGCAAAATGACCCCGTAACTTCGGGAGAAGGGGTGCCGGATTAGGTTAAGAGCTAGATCCGGCCGCAGAGGATAGGCCCAAGCGACTGTTTACCAAAAACACAGGTCTCTGCTAAATCGAAAGATGATGTATAGGGGCTGACGCCTGCCCGGTGCTGGAAGGTTAAGGGGAAGTGTTAGTTTAGGCGAAGCACAGAACTGAAGCCCCAGTAAACGGCGGCCGTAACTATAACGGTCCTAAGGTAGCGAAATTCCTTGTCGGGTAAGTTCCGACCCGCACGAAAGGCGTAACGATTTGGGCGCTGTCTCAACAATGGACTCGGTGAAATTGTAGTACCGGTAAAGATGCCGGTTACCCGCAGCTAGACGGAAAGACCCCGTGGAGCTTTACTGCAGCTTGGCACTGGATAATGGTATATGATGTACAGGATAGGTGGGAGACTAAGAATATAGGACGCCAGTCTTATAGGAGTCGCTGTTGGGATACCACTCTTTGTATACCGTTATTCTAACTATGGACAGTGATCCTGTTCTAGGACAATGTCAGGTGGGCAGTTTGACTGGGGCGGTCGCCTCCTAAAGAGTAACGGAGGCGCCTAAAGGTTCCCTCAGCGCGGTTGGAAATCGCGCGAAGAGTGTAAAGGCAAAAGGGAGCTTGACTGCGAGAGAGACATCTCGAGCAGGGACGAAAGTCGAGCTTAGTGATCCGGTGGCACCGCATGGAAGGGCCATCGCTCAACGGATAAAAGCTACCCCGGGGATAACAGGCTTATCTCCCCCAAGAGTCCACATCGACGGGGAGGTTTGGCACCTCGATGTCGGCTCGTCTCATCCTGGGGCTGAAGTAGGTCCCAAGGGTTGGGCTGTTCGCCCATTAAAGAGGCACGCGAGCTGGGTTCAGAACGTCGTGAGACAGTTCGGTCCCTATCTGCTGTGGGCGTAGGAAATTTGAGAGGAGCTGTCCTTAGTACGAGAGGACCGGGATGGACAAACCTCTGGTGTATCAGTTGTTCTGCCAAGAGCACTGCTGAGTAGCTAAGTTTGGAAGGGATAAGCGCTGAAGGCATCTAAGCGCGAAGCCCCCCTCAAGATGAGATTTCCCATCTTTTAATAGAGTAAGACCCCATGAAGATAATATGGTAATAGGCCTGAGGTGTAAGTGCAGCAATGCATTCAGCTGACAGGTACTAATAGGTCGAGGACTTGACCACGCTTTAGAGTTAAGAGGATTTATCGGTTCTTATATATACAGTTTTCAGGGTACTAACCCTAAAAAAAGCAACAAAAAAGTGTTGACAGCACTAAAGTGATTATGATATAATATAATTCGCTGGTGAGAGAAAACACGAGCTAAAGAGATAATTCAGTGACGAAGGCGGAGGGGCAACACCTGTTCCCATACCGAACACAGAAGTAAAGTCCTCCAGCGTCGATGGTACTTGGCGGGCAGCTGCCTGGGAGAGTAGAACGTTGCTGATTTATGTTCCAAGGTAGCTCAACGGTGGAGCACTCGGCTGTTAACCGATAGGCTGTGGGTTCGAATCCCACCCTTGGAGCCAAAAGTGCCGGGGTGGCGGAACTGGCAGACGCACAGGACTTAAAATCCTGCGATGGCAACATCGTACCGGTTCGATTCCGGTCCTCGGCACCATTAGAAATACCCAATATCGCGGAGTGGAGCAGTGGCAGCTCGTTGGGCTCATAACCCAAAGGTCGCAGGTTCGAATCCTGCCTCCGCAACCATTATGGCGGCGTAGCTTAGTTGGCTAGAGCGTTCGGTTCATACCCGAAAGGTCGGTGGTTCGAGTCCACTCGCCGCTACCAGATTTGGCCCCTTGGTCAAGCGGTTAAGACACCGCCCTTTCACGGCGGTAACAGGGGTTCGATTCCCCTAGGGGTCACCATTTTAAGAGGACGTTAATTCGTTCTCAACGCGGTCCAGTAGTTCAGTTGGTTAGAACGCTAGCCTGTCACGCTAGAGGTCGAGGGTTCGAGTCCCTTCTGGATCGCCATTTATGCCGGTGTAGCTCAATTGGTAGAGCAACTGACTTGTAATCAGTAGGTCGCGGGTTCGAGTCCCATCACCGGCTCCATCTTAATTTAATACAGTGGAGGGGTTCCCGAGTGGCCAAAGGGGGCGGACTGTAAATCCGTTATCGTCGATTTCGAAGGTTCGAATCCTTCTCCCTCCACCAACATGCGGGTGTAGCTCAATGGTAGAGCCCCGGCCTTCCAAGCCGGTCGTGAGAGTTCGATTCTCTTCACCCGCTCCATGGGAGTATAGCTCAGCTGGGAGAGCATCTGCCTTACAAGCAGGAGGTCATAGGTTCGATCCCTATTACTCCCACCATTTTCAAAACATTGGGGATTCGCCAAGCGGTAAGGCAACGGACTTTGACTCCGTCATTCACAGGTTCAAATCCTGTATCCCCAGCCAAATTCATATTGGGTCCATTAGCTCAGTCGGTAGAGCACCTGACTTTTAATCAGGGTGTCCCGCGTTCGAGTCGCGGATGGATCACCAAAAGGAGAGGTACCGAAGCGGTCATAACGGGGCGGTCTTGAAAACCGTTAGGGTGCAAGCCCACGTGGGTTCGAATCCCACCCTCTCCGCCAAAAATGGAGAAGTACTCAAGTGGCTGAAGAGGCTCCCCTGCTAAGGGAGTAGGTCCTATTTACGGGGCGCGAGGGTTCAAATCCCTCCTTCTCCGCCATTCTTGGGCCTTTAGCTCAGTTGGTCAGAGCGCCCGGCTCATAACCGGATGGTCCGGGGTTCGAGTCCCTGAAGGCCCACCATGATTCAAAATAGGGGTGTAGCTCAGTTGGTAGAGCAGCGGTCTCCAAAACCGCGTGTCGTGGGTTCAAGTCCTGTCACCCCTGCCATCTTAATTTCATATTTATATCGGGGTGTAGCGCAGTTTGGTAGCGCATCTGGTTTGGGACCAGAGGGTCGCGGGTTCAAATCCTGCCACCCCGACCATAATTGTGGGCGTATAGCTCAGCTGGTTAGAGCGCACGCCTGATAAGCGTGAGGTCGGTGGTTCGAGTCCACTTATGCCCACCACAATTAGCCCAGATAGCTCAGTCGGTAGAGCAGGGGACTGAAAATCCCCGTGTCGGTGGTTCGATTCCGCCTCTGGGCACCACACTCAACAACGCATACGCGTTGTTTTTTTTTATTGTCACTACATAAAAACTCGCCCTAAAAAAGAGCGAGCTCAGGATATGTTTTCAATAGAGTCTCTAAATGTGAATAGATGTTGGCTTCATAGAACACGCCTTCGTTGTAGAGAATATGTCCTTGTTTGGCTTCATTGCTCAGCTCTTGAAAAGGGATGCCGTAGACCGAATCGGTGTCGACTGTCCATAAAGTGTTGTTGCCGAATCCCTTTAACAACAGTGAAAGCTCGTAAAAATGTTCTTTTTTTTGAAGGCGATAACCGATTTTGACGATGTCAACCGAAGCGTTTTCTGGGAAGAAGACCGTTGAAAAGTGAACCGTTAAATGATGATTTTTGATATAATAATTAGAAATAGCCCACTTGTTGTCGGCGACGTCGACCACAGGTAACGGCTTCATGTCGACAAAGCTGGCAATTCGATCGTATAGAGGCAGTAAGTTTACAATATCATCGTAGTTGTGACGGCAGATAATCGCTTCGCAAGCCGGTGTTGGATGAGCCAAATAGGCCTCGTAGAGTTCAACGCTCTCCTTTCCGGAGATGGTGTCAACGCGGTCGATATTGAAAAAGCGCTCGATGTTTTTCAGCGTATACGCGTCTAAATTGAAGCGGTTCTTATTTTGACGAACAATTTTTAAAAGATCGATGTCGAACGCCTTGCTCAGCGTCGTAGAAAAACGATGGTGCTTTAAGCGGGCGTTGATAAAAGAAAAATCAAATGCGTCACCGTTAAAAGAAATAAACGCGTCTACAGGCCGACTTTTTAGTAGGTCGAGCAAGGTGCAGAGCAACTCGCGTTCTGATAGACCGTCATCGTTGAAGAGTTGAAGAACATCACATTCTGAGTGGCAACTGGAAAAAAAGACGAGTCCAATGAGGATGATGTCGTGTCGATAGCCGAGCCCACGTGTCTCGATGTCAATCACACAGTACGTTCGGTCTGGCTCAATGCAAGTTGGCCTATAGGCAGTGGGTGCAGTATTTTTGATCAGTTTCATAGGCAGCTCCTCGTAATAAAATCCATAGGTGACATGTAGTCAAAAAACAGAAATTGTGATACTATAAAGTGTACTAAGACTTCGTGTAAAGCATGTCTTAAGATGGTATCAGTATAGTAGAAGAAACGGCTTTTGTCAAAAGTGATTAAAGTGGTATATCAGTCACTTATATGGGCAATAAAGTGGCTTCGGGTATAGAGTGAATAGTGTGCGTCACCGAGGGTGTACAAGGGAAAAACAGTGCTTTCTAGGAGGTCAGATGAAGGGCATACCTGTAAACGGACTAAAAGTTGGAGATTGTTTGTCGAAAGACGTTTTTAATGATTTGGGGAATATAATTTTATCTGAAGGAACGCAGATTACAGAAAAACATCTGGCTTACTTCAAGCGCCATCAAATTGATTTTGTCTACATTGCTGAAGAGGTTAAGCGCGTGGAAGATGCTTCGGCATACAAGCTTTTAACAGACGAAAAGTATCGGCAGTTGAGCTTTTGCTACAGAAACGTGCTGGATGTCTATAAGGACACTTTTTTCAAGGTTCGGGAAGGAATGCTGGATAACGACGCCCTAGAGTCTCTTAAAACGTCTTTGACACCGCTTCTGGAAGAACTTCTAAAGGACAATGATGTATTGGGTAGCCTCAGACTGGTATCGCTAGAGGAGGATTATCAGCTGACACATGCCGTCAACGTGTCCATGCTCGGAGCGATGATCGGCAAGTGGCTCAGTCTTGACTTATCGACTATCAGAGAAATTGCATTGGCGGGATTGTTGCACGATATTGGAAAAGCACAGATATCGCCGGGACTGTTGCTTAAGAAAGAGGAGATAACCCCCTCGGAATCAAAGATTTTTCAGTCGCACACGCAAAAAGGCTATGAGTTGCTCAAGGGCAATCCCAATATATCTAAGGAAGTGTTGGCAGGCGTTTTATTCCATCACGAACGCAGTAACGGTAAGGGCTACCCCAGCGGCTTAACCGATGAGCAAACCCCTTATTTAGCGCGTATTATAGCTGTGGCAGACGTGTACGACGCCGTTACATCTGATCGCGTTTATAAAGATGGGGTATCTGCATTTACAGCATTCTCAATTATCAAGGATGAAAGTTTTGCGGGATTGGATCCGGCGATATCAGAAGTTTTTTTAAGCAATATAGCAGCCTACTTTATTAACAATCGCGTCAAATTGTCTGATGGCAATGTCGGACGTGTTGTGTATGTCAATAAATATGCGCTTAACCGACCGCTAATCCGCCTTGACAACGACGATTATGTCGATTTATCAATGGACTATTCCATTCAGGTGGATGAAGTCATGATGTTGTAGCATAAAACAAGCTCCCCGGTAAAAAAACGGAGAGCTTTTTATTTGTCCACTTGAAAATTCTAGCGAGGACACGGTTAGTAGTTGTTGGCTTCAAAAATAGCGCGAATGCTTTCAAAGTCATTGGTCTTGCCCAAAGCCAGCATTAATTTAATGCGGGCTTTTTGGCCATTGAGGTTGCCACCAAAAATGGCGCCCAGTGTACGAAGGTCTTTTCCCGCCCCCGGGTAGCCATAGGAGTCGAGAACGCGGCCCATAGGACATCTTGACACAATGACCACGGGAATCTCGTTTAATAAGGCGTTTTCAATGCCGGGTTTCATAGTTGGCGGGACATTACCGCGACCCATGGCTTCAATGACGATGCCTTTGACACCGTTTGCCACAGCGTAGTTGATGTAATCGGAATCCGCACCGACACAGGCTTTAATCAATGCGATATTCGGCTCGTATCGATCGGTTTTAATGTGTTCAGATCGGGTGAAACTTCTATAATAAACGGCCACGTCGTTGTCTACAATCCCCAGTGGCCCAAACTCGAGCGATTTAAAAGTGTCCAGTGATAGCGTATGGCTTTTTGTCGCTTCTTTTGCCGAGTTGATTTCATTGTTTAAAACAATGAGAACCCCTTTCCCTCTAGATTCTTCAGAAACGGCAGTACAAATAGCTGAAGACAAATTACTCGGGCCGTCGTAGCCGAGTTCCGAGCCATTGCGCATCGCCGCCACGACGATAATCGGTTTATCGGTGTCGAAACAAAGGTCGAGAAAATAAGCCGTCTCTTCAAGTGAGTCCGTGCCGTGCGTAATGACGATACCGTCTATTTCCGGTTTGGCGAGGGTCTCTTCCACGAGAGTCTTTAAAGACCAAATGAGTTCGGGGGTCATATGCGGCCCCGGAAAACTGCCGAAATTGATGATTTCTATATCTGCAACTTTATCGATGTTCGTTACCATAGACATGATTTCTTCACTAGAAAGCGCGGGAATCGCCGCGGCCAATCGCTCATCTACTTTCATAGAGATGGTGCCCCCAGTAAAAATCACAGCAATACGTTTTTTCATATATTTTCCCTCCGAAAGCATTCGTGTGTTTTTTTTATCCAAAAAATATTATATAATATTGTGATGGAGATTAAAAGACCAATGTTGAAGTAAAGGAGTTTCGTTTTGGAAATATATTTGGATCACGCTTCGACGACACCGGTGGCCGAAAGTGTGCATCAGTTTGTAGCGTCGAATTTAGAGGACTTGTACGGCAATCCGTCTTCGTTGCATCGAAAGGGTGTCGCTGTTGAAAGAGAAGTGCAAAAAGTACGGAAGTTTATTGCGCGTCAATTAAATTGTAAAGAAAAACAGCTCATTTTTACCTCGGGCGGCACAGAAGCGAACAACCTCGCCATTAAGGGGACAATCGGTTCTCGAAAAGGCCGTATAATCGTCAGCGCTGTCGAGCACCCGTCTGTGCGTTCGACCATTGACAGTTATGCGGCAAATGGGTACGATACCGTCGTCTTGCCGGTGGATGAAAATGGCGTCGTAGAAGTGGCAAGCGTTCTCGAAGCATTGACCCCTGAGACGCTTTTAATCAGCGTTATGCACGTGAACAACGAGGTTGGCGCCATTCAGCCCATTGGAGAAATTGGCGCAGCTGTGGCAGCGTACAACGCGGCACACGGGACATCGATACGCTTTCACGTGGACGCTGTACAAAGCTTTGGCAAGATGCCGATAGATGTTGTGAACTTACAAGTCGACTTGATGACATTTAGCGCACATAAGTTAAACAGTTTTAAAGGAACGGGTCTTTTGTATGTAAAGGAGCCGGCACAGTTAAAGCCGCTGTTCACCGGTGGTCAGCAAGAGGGGGGACTTCGACCGGGCACGGAAAATACCCTTGGCATTTTGGCCTTTGGCAAAGCGCTCGGAGAAAAAATGCCGAGAATGGTCGAAGACGCACAGCATGTAGCGCAACTCAAGCAGGCGATGCTCGATGTCTTTAAGGCGCATGCGTTCATAACCGTCAACGGGAGCGACGGTTCGCCGTATATCCTCAACGTTTCTATACTTGGCGCAAAGGGAGAAGTCATGCTGCACAGTCTTGAAATGGCAGGAATTTATGTCTCCACAGGTTCGGCCTGCTCTTCTAAAAAGCGGCATTACTCGCATGTTTTAGAAGCTATGGGGCTCGATGACGCAGCGCTGGACAGCGCCATTCGCATCAGCTTTGGCAGAGCGCTTACAGAAGCCGCTGTGGTAGAAGCTGCTCATACGATCGTGCGTACAGGAGAAGACTTACGAAAAATAATGATGAAAAAAGGAAGATAAAATGGAAAATATACTGTTGATTCGCTATGGTGAAATCGCCCTTAAAGGCAAAAACATCGGCGTTTTTGAAAAGAAACTCGTTCAAAATATTAAGAAGGCTTTGGTTGGTGTGGAAGCGACGGTGACCAATCGACACGGTCGCATGTATGTCAATTACCACGCCGCAGATGAGTCCCGCGTTATAGAATTGGTGACAAAAGTATTCGGCGTGGTATCGGTGAGCCCTTCAATTGTCGTTGAAAACGATATGGACGCGATTATGAAAACCGCTCTTGAAGAAATGACTCGATTGAGCAAAGAAAAGGGCATTAAGACGTTTAAAATTGAGACGCGTCGGGCCAATAAAGGGTTCAAAATTCAGTCGCCGGAAGTCTCCAGACGCGTCGGTGGCTATATCAATACCGAACTCGATGCGGTTTCAGTGGATGTGCACAACCCCGATGTCGTATTGACCCTAGAGATTCGAAACAAGACGTATGTGTTCAGTGAGAAAATCAAAGCCCTTGGAGGCATGCCCTATGGGAGCGCAGGTAAGGGGATGATTTTGTTATCCGGCGGAATCGACAGCCCTGTGGCCGCATATTTAATGGCGCGAAGGGGGTTAGAACTGGAAGCGGTGCACTTCCACTCATACCCATTTACAAGTGAGCGTGCACTGGATAAAGTTGTAGAGTTGGCGCGTAAACTCACGGACTACACACAGACGTTCAGAATACACAGCGTCAACATTCTTGAGATACAGAAAGCCATTAATGCACAGTGTCCATCTGAGGAAATGACCATTTTATCGCGTTGTTTTATGATGAAAATCGCCGAGAAGCTGGCGGAGAATAGTCGATGCAAATGTTTGGTAACCGGTGAAAACATGGGGCAAGTGGCCAGTCAAACACTTGAGGGACTGACGGTGACCAACAGCTCAATCACCCTCCCGGTAATAAGACCGTTAATCGCCTATGATAAACTGGAAATCATCGATATCGCTCAGCGGATTGACACGTATGAAACCTCTATTTTACCTTATGAAGACTGCTGTACAGTATTTCTTCCGGACAAAGTCGTGACCAAACCTCGAGTCGATAAAATCGAGCGGTCGTTAAGTGCGCTGGATGTGGACGGGTTAATTGAGGAAGCCATTGAGAAGTTGGAAGTCATTGTTGTAACACCTGAAGTATTTGAGTAAATAGAGGAAAAAGGTGCGGCGCCTGCAGGCGTTTGCATCTTTTTTTATGGCGTTAAGCGCGGTGCAACCGTCTCGACGGATTCTATTACAGGAAGAAAAAAGCGCTGCTACACAGATGTGCAACAGCGCTTATATATTACGATTTTAAGTTCATAGCGTCTAGTTCTTCTATTGAATAGTTTGGAATACTTTCTATATTTGACGCTTGAATAATAGAGCCGTCTGGTAGTTTAAGGCTACCGTCGAGTTGGAGCCGTGTATTGCCTGGAATAATAATGGTTTCACCTGAAACGAGAATCACCGGATGTGGTCTTTGGATGACGACGACGCCACTGGCGAGTTCGTATCTCGGTTCCACACCGTAGTACGGGCTTTTCGTCGGATCAATCGGTCCAGTTGGCGTTTCTGTTTCACCGTCTGGATCGGTTTCTGGATCGACAAAGTCTTCTGTGTGAATATCACATTCCTCTGTAGGTGCATCGTACTCCATATCTCTAATTCTTATTGGATTGCCGCGACTATCCAAGTTTTCACCTGGAATATAAGGTTCAGGTCTCTGAACGAACAACTTCATCTTACGCGTTGTCGTCGGACAGAATTCCCCGGCGAGTTTGCCGCTTTCTGTACAGATTTCCAACATGACGTGGACGTCGTCCTCCTCAGTTGGAACAGTACCTCTCAGGAAGATTTCACTCTTGATGGTCCCTCGAGGGTCCTGCCTCGACAGCTCGGTCGGCAGTTTGCCGGAGATGCTGTCCACAGTGGCTGTAACGATGCCCGACGGTCTTTCAAAGCCTTTGGCCGGGTAATCCGTGTGAATTTCTGCCATGACGTCGCGCCAGAACGCAGCTGCAATTTGAGAGCCTTGATCCATCGGCAGGTTGATGTCGTTACCGAACCAAATGCCGCCGACGTAGTAAGGCGTGTAACCGACAAACCACGCGTCGATGTTGCTGGATGTCGTTCCCGTCTTACCTGAAACAACGATTTTATCGTTGTTCGGTGAGAGTTTGGCGCGTTTTGCGACGCCGATGTTAACCCCTGTGCGCATCATGTCGTGAATAATATAAGCCACATTTTCATCAATAACCACTTTTTGACCGACATTCTTTGTCAATAGGACTTTGCCACTTCTGTTTTTAACAGTGGTGTACGTGTGGTAATCGTTCAGAACACCTTTGTTGGCATATACGCCAAAGGCATTGGTGAGTTCTACCGGCGTGATGCCTCGCGTCATGCCGCCAAGTGCAAGTGCCGCAACGTTCATATCGTTTGAAGGGCCTTCTTTGATAAGGGTCGAAATGCCGAACTTTTGCAGGTAATCAGCTGCGCGTTCAACGCCCATATCGGAGACGACTTTTGCCGCCGTTACGTTAATGGATTGCTCTAACGACTCTCTCATAGAAACGAGGCCTCGGTAGTTGACCATGTTGGAGTAGTACTCGTACCAGTTAATTGGCCAGCGCGTTCTTCCGTCTCCTAGGAGATAAGTCGGCCTGTCGTCTACAACGGTTGCCGCTGTGTATTCGCCGGAATCAATGGCCGGAGTGAATACGGTGAGCGGTTTTATAGACGAGCCCGGCTGTCTTGGGTTTGTCGCGCGGTTAAAGATTCTTTGACCGCTGACGTTTCTGCCGCCGACAACCGCTTTGAGTTCGCCGTTGTGTGGGTCGATAATGACCATTGAAGATTGCGGTTGGATAACCCCTTGACCGATTGCCGCATAACGGCTTTGGTCGATGAGGAGGTTACCGTTTGCATCTTGTGTGTAAAAATCAGGGTTTTCGTCGAAGAACGACTTGTCGACGACGACGTTGTATTCGCTGTCAAATTTTTTGTACTCATTTGGAATAATCAGCTCGCGACCTTGGTATCTGTAGAGGTCAGCTATTGTGTGTGTGCCTTGTGACAAGTTGTGATCGGCTTCGTTGAGACCGACAGTAAACATGTCTTTGAGCACCAATTGCACATGAGTGAGTTCTTGGTTTTGATAATGCGGGTAGAAATAGAGGTAATTGCCCTTAAAGAGCACCAAATTCCCAGCGTCATCAAACTTGTATTGGCCTTTTCGAACGATGAAGTTGTCGTTTGAATCAATCATATTGGCTTTTTTGTAGAGCAGGACTTTGTTGGAGTCCGGTGCAATAATATCGCCGTTTCGATTGATGCGTGCCTGAACTTTAGGGAAGTTTTCATTGGTGACCATATACCCTAAATCAAAAAGCGCTTTTTTAATTTGAACGACATCTTCGCTGTTGTGACCTCTGTAGTAATACGCTTGTTTAAATGCTGAAAAATCGTAACCGGAGAGTTCCGACAATTTTTTCAGTGTCCCTTGACCGGAGGAACCGTCTACTTGCAGGCCGTAATCCTTTTGGAACTTTCTCACGGCGACGATGGTGGATTCACCGTAGTACGGTGTGAAATCCTGTTTGGCGTAGTGGCTCTCGAGGATTTTTTGCATATCGAAGTCGATGGTCGACTCGATAACGAGACCGCTGGTATAGAGCATGTTCATGGCTTCATCGTAAGTGTAGCCGTACTGCGCCATTAAGTCTGCCACGACTTCATCCTTTACCATGTCGGCGAAGAAGGACGAAATTTCGTGCTGTGAGTCCGTAGACATTTTGATCTTTTGACGAATGTCGAAATTCTTTGCGTATTCGTATTCTTCATCCGTAATGTAGTTGTTTCGATGCATTAAATAAATTGCCGTTTGATAACGATCGATGGATTTTTCATTGAACACCGTGGTGTACATCGGATCGGTATCGTCGACGACGAAGTGGTCGTCGGTGACGTACTGCTTGAAGACGCGTGTAACCGGCGAATAGACAGACGGCCCTTTGGGAACGCCTGCGAGCATCGCCGACTCGATGTAATCGAGGTCTTTGGCGCTCTTAGAGAAGTACGTTTGCGCAGCGGCTTCAATCCCCTGTGCTTCACCGAAGGAAATCAAGTTGAGATACCCTTCTAGAATTTGTTTTTTGGTGAGATTTTTCTCCAGCTGAATGGCGTAATAGGCCTCTTGGACTTTACGGCCGAGGTCTCTATCCGCTCTGATTTCAAAGAGAAACGCGTTTCTTGCAAGCTGCTGCGTAATGGTACTCGTACCGCCGATGCGCTTGCCGGAAACAACGGCATCCTTAACGGCGCCGAACATTCTGACGATGTTAAAACCGTTGTGGTCCCAGAACGTCTTATCCTCAACGGATATAATGGCGTTAATCATGTCGGGACTGATGTCGTCGTAACCCACTACCGTTCTTAGAGAGTCGCTTGTGTGAATCGTTTCAAGGGTGCGACCTTCCTTGTCGACGATAACGGAGTTCTCGACGAGTTTGTCTTGAATGACCGTTGGGTCTAGGGGCTCTAAGCCCTCCAAAGACGATGTGACCAATTGGTAGGCGTAAACGCTTCCAATAATCCCCACTATAAAGAAGATGATGATGAGAACCTTGATAACATTCCATACGGAAGATTTCTTATGTTTACCTTTTTTATTTCCGGAACTGTTCGTTTTCTTCTGTGGAGTATTTATTTTTCTATTACCGCTTTCCATATTGCCTCCTGATACATACTTTTCATGAACGTGTGGAAATGCACACTGTATTATACCATATTTGATTAAAAGGATTAAGCATTATCATAAGATTGTAATATACGAGTAGGCAAACATAAGGGGGTTTGATATAATAGCAAAAGAGAAAAGAAGGTGGTTAATTTGATGAATACAGAAAAGCAAACCGCTGTTTTGGTCGGCCTTTACCAAGGGCTGAAAGATGAAATGGCGATAGAAAATTCAATGATAGAGCTTAAAGAACTGACTCAGGCCGCAGGGGCGGAGCCTTTGCATACGCTCATTCAAAACAAAGAGCGCATAGAGGCGTCGACGTATATCGGCAGCGGCAAAGTCGAAGAAGTACGACTTTGTGTGGAAGCTATGGATGCGGATATGGTGATTTTTAACGATGAACTTTCAGGGGCCCAAATCAGGAACCTCGAAGGGCTGATTGGCGTTAAAATACTCGACCGGACGGCGCTGATCCTCGACATCTTTGCCTTGAGGGCACAGAGCAAAATCGCGAAACTTCAAGTAGAGTACGCTCAGTTGCGTTACCGACTGCCGAGGCTCATCGGCTACGGCGGCGCCCTATCCAGAACCGGTGGCGGAATCGGAACGAGAGGCCCCGGTGAACAGAAGCTCGAAATGGACAGGCGTCGCATTAAGTCCAGAATGGACGACATTAGAGCGCAGATTGCTGAAGCGGAAAAGAATCGGGTGGTACAGAGAAAGCACCGTGAGAAGAACGAAGTACCGGTGGTCGCCTTGGTGGGGTATACCAATGCGGGCAAATCGTCGGTGATGAATCAAATGATGCGTTTTACAGGCAGTACAGACACTGAGAAAGAAGTCTTTGAAAAAGACATGCTCTTTGCGACGTTGGATACTTTTGCACGTCGCATTGAACTGGGGGATAAGAAGCAGTTTGTCCTCACCGATACCGTCGGCTTTGTGTCGAAACTGCCGCACAGCCTCGTCGAGGCATTTAAAGCAACACTTGAAGAAGCGCTGTCGGCAGACTTGCTCTTACACGTGGTCGATGTGTCCAACGATCAGCACGACATGCAGATGTCGGTGACAGAAAAGGTGCTGAAAGAGTTAAAAGCACTGGATATACCGCAATTGGTGCTTTACAATAAAGTCGATAAAGTTGCGGACACCATCCCGCTGGCTGCTGGTGAACTGCAAATTTCCGCAAAGACGGGAAAAGGATTCGATGTTCTCATCGACGCTATTAAAAAGGAACTGTTTGACGATTTTGTCAAAGCGACATTTGTGATCCCCTATGATCAAGGACGCGTTCTGTCGTATCTTTGTGAGACGTATTCTGTGGAAAATATGGATTACCTCGAAGCCGGTACGGAAGTGACACTCGAGGTCGCTCAAAAAGATCACAGCAAGTACGCACAGTATTTGAAAGGGTAGGAGATGGGCTATAAAACTGTTTACGAAGCAGGAGAAGATGTCATTGTCATAGAGAAATCTCGATTTATCGGGTATGTGACGCCAGTTGCATCAGAAGAAGAAGCGACGGCTTTTATTGAAAAAATCAAAAAAAAGCACTGGGACGCCACGCATAACGTACCGGTGTATGTCATCGGGGAAAACTATGGGGTTCAGCGCTACAGCGATGATGGGGAACCGTCGGGTACAGCGGGGGTTCCCGTTTTGGAAATGCTTAAAAAAGAGGGCATTACCAATGTGTGCCTTGTGATGACCCGCTATTTCGGCGGTATCAAACTCGGTACAGGTGGACTCGTGCGCGCGTACACACAGACGGCCAAAATAGCCCTAGAAGCAGGTGGCGTCGTCACCAAAGCACTTTACAATGTACTGCAAGTCACTGTGGCGTACCATTATCATGGCAAGCTTCAGAACGAACTGCTGAATGCAGACGGCGTTATTGTTCACGATACCGCCTATACCGAAGCGGTTACAGTGACTTTGTATGTCGAACCGGAAGCCACAGAGACCTTAAAAACACAATTAACTGAGTGGACTTCCGGAAATGTGGTTATAAATGAGAATGACCCTTTGTATTTAACAATTAAAAATGGTAAAGTATATTCAAAGTGATGTGGGGGCTGTCTATGTGAACAAGCTGTCCTCACAGCGTTTAAAGGAGGCATTTTTATGGAAAAGATTGTTGAAACCCTATTGTCTAAGAAGAAGTGGGCGGTTGTCGGTGCGACTCAAAACGAAAGCAAGTTCGGCTATAAGATTTTTAAAAAGCTTAAGACTTTCGGTTACGAAGTGTATCCGGTCAACCCTGTTTACGATACAATTGACGGCGAAAAGTGTTACCCGTCTTTAGAGGCCATCGGTACGGAAATCGACTGTGTAAACATCGTCGTAGCGCCGGAAAGAGCGGCACCGGCGCTTGAAAAAGCACATGAACTCGGCATCCGAAACATTTGGTTTCAACCGGGGACTTTTACCCCTGAGATTATCGATCGGTCAGAAGTATTGGGGATGAATACCGTCTATTACAATTGCGTTTTAGTTGAACTCGATAAAAAAGCTTAAGAATTGAGAGGAAATGGGACACTATGAAATCTGTAAATGAGAAAATAGAAAGCACCGTCAATTGGATGAGAGCACAAGTTGAAGCGTCGCACACAAAGGGCATGCTCGTAGGGCTGTCTGGCGGTATTGATTCCGCTGTGGTCGCCTGTTTGATAAAAAAGGCGTTTCCCCAGCACTCACTTGGCGTTATCTTACCTTGCAAGAGCAATCCAAAGGATGCTGAAGACGCCAAGGCACTGGCAGAAGCTTGTGGCATCGATTACGTCACCGTCGATTTAAGCGAAGAACATTCGACGCTAATGGGCAAAGTGACGACGGCGCTTCAGAGCACCGATAAAGAGATGGGCAATGAGCGGCTGTACGATGCCAACTTAAGAGCGCGTCTGCGTATGACGACACTCTATGGTATCGCCAACGCCTTGGGTTACCTAGTGGCGGGCACAGACAACGCAGCTGAGCTTTACACAGGTTATTTTACAAAGTATGGCGACGGCGGCGTCGACCTCTTGCCGATTGCGCATCTGCTCAAGCAAGATGTTTTCAAATGGGCAGAAGAACTGGATGTCCCTCAGCAGATTATAGACAGAAAACCTAGCGCCGGCCTATGGGACGGTCAAACCGATGAAGATGAAATGGGCACCACTTACGATCGCATCGATGCTTTTTTATGTGGCGAAGAGGTCCCTGAAAAAGACAAGGCGATTATAGAGCGTCTGCATCGCGTTTCCGAGCACAAGCGCAACATGCCGCCGGCTCCCCCTGCTTTTGAATAAAGGATAGGCAAACCGCCCGATTTATGCTATGATAGTTTTTGTTAATAAAAGTCTGTTTTTTCCATAAAATTGAATTTGGGAACGCTTTTATACGAAAAACAAACGCTGTATGGCGACTTTATAAAGAACAGGAGTGAGAAACTTGGGTAGAATAGGAACCATTATCAACCGAAAAGGGAAGCAGGATGCCAAAAAAGCAAAGGAGTTTACTAAACTCGGTCGCTACATTATGGTAGCGGCACGCGAAGGTGGCGCCGATCCCGAATACAACGCGGCCCTTAAAAGCGCAATTGAAAAGGCCAAAGCCGCGAATATGCCAAATGACAACATCGACCGAGCCATTAAAAAAGGAGCGGGAGAAAACGACGGCGCAATCTTTACCGAATTGACATACGAAGGCTACGGCCCAGGTGGCGTCGCCGTTCTGGTAGAGTGCCTCACGGATAACACCAATAGAACGGCTGCAGATGTCAGAAGCTATTTTGTCAAAGGCAAGGGCAACCTCGGCACCAACGGTTGTGTTTCCTTTATGTTTGACCACAAAGGCGTTCTCGTCATTGACAGAGCAGAGGACATGGATGAAGAAACAGTGGAAATGGCGGCGATTGAAGCCGGCGCAGAGGATATTTCTGTGGAAGAAACGCATTTCGAAATCTACACGGAAATCGGCGACTTTGCCGCTGTGCGCGATGCACTTGCCGCAGACGGCTACGCGTTCAGTATGGCTGAGCTCCGCTACTTGCCTCAGACCATGACGGCGTTAACCGATGCAGAAGACATCAAGTACATGGGCAAGCTCATTGACCTTTTAGAGGACAACGACGATGTTCAGAACGTTTATCACAACTGGGAAGACACTGAATAGAGTGTTCGTCGATTAGACAACTTTATTTCATAAACAAATCACCTTTGATGCTTATAGGGCGTCGAAGGTGTTTTTTTACGTAAGTGCTTATTAAATACGACGGCAAACTATTTGACAATTCAGACGAAAGCCGCTATACTATCGATATACTTACTTACTAACATTATGTAAGTAACCAAAACGAAGGTGAATAGGAGGCACACAATGAAGAAGGGGTTATCATGGGTGTTGGTGTTGGCAATGATGTTGAGTTTGGTCGCTTGTAGCGGCGCGCCGGCAGATGCGCCGGAGGATGGTGATGGGACGGCAGTGTCAAAGGAAGAGGCAGAAAACAAAGAAACTGAAGCGCCGGAAGGGGCCGATGGCGAGTTAATCATCGGCGGTGGCAACGATGTCAGTGGCGACTGGATTCCGCATTTTCAAAACAACGCATCCGACCACGATATTTACACATTTATCAACGAAATGAACACTGTTGCACTGACTTTTGAAGGCGAGTACGTCGTCAACGATACTGTTGTGCGCACTTATGAGACAGAAGTGAACGCCGACGGTAGCAAAACGTATACGTGGACCCTCAATGAAGGCCTCGTCTTCAGCAATGGCGAAGCGGTGACCGCTGAGAGCTATGTAGCGAACCTATTGCTCTGGAACAGCAAGCTGGTTGCAGACTTGGGAGGAAAAAACACGCAAAACTACAGACTCGTTGGGCAGGAAGCCTATGCGAAAGGGGAGAAAAACGTCTTTGAGGGCGTCCGTTTACTCGACACGTATACTTTCTCTACAACGATAGCTTCTGAGTATTTGCCATTCTTCTTTGAGCTGCCTATGGTAAACATCACGCCTGAGTATTGGCCGTTCTGGCTCGGTGACGGCATCGATGTGTTGGATGATGGCGAAGGGGCCTACTTTAGTGTTACGCCGACCGTCGAGGGGCACAAAGAAGCATTTAACGCCGGGCGAAACAACCCCAAGTACGTGTCTTCAGGGGCTTATGTCGTCGACAGTTTCGACGATGTTTCCAAAACGGTAGTTCTGAAAGTCAACCCGCTCTATCCTGGAGATTTCACAGGACAAAAGCCGAGAATTGAAACTGTTATCTTTAAAGGGGTTACCGAGGATACGCGATTGGATGAGCTCAAAACCGGCTCAGTTGACCTTTTAATCAAGCTGGTATCAGGGGATGAAATCAACGCCGGTTTTGATCTCGTCGATCAAGGGGGCTATCATTTCACCGATTATCCGCGTGCGGGGTTCGGCAAGCTGATTTTCGTCTGTGACTTCGGGCCGACACAGTTTACAGAAGTTAGACAGGCCGTTGCATACCTCCTCGACAGAAATGCGTTTGCCAGAACGTTTACCGATGGCTTTGGCTCAATTGTCAACGGCCCGTACGGCGAAGGCCAATGGTTCTACAGCGAGAGCCGAAAGGAAATCGATTCTGCACTAAACAGCTACGCTTACAGCCCTGAAAAAGCGGTTGAGTTGCTTGTAGAGGGCGGCTGGGTATACGATGCAAACGGTGCACCGTATACGGAAGGCATTCGACATAAAAAAATGCCGGACGGCACGTACATGCCACTGGTGCTCGAATGGGCTTCTACTGAGCAAAACTCCATGTCGGATTTACTCGTGGTACAGCTGCAAGAAAATCCCGATGTGCTCGATGCAGGGATGAAAATCAATCAAACGGTGATGACATTTGGCGAATTGCTCAACTATTCGCACCGCGATGGGAGCAAGGATAAAAAGTACGCCGTGCCGACGTACCATATGTTTAACTTAGCCGTCAACTTTAACCCGATGTACGATATGTCCAAAGCGTATTCAATAAATGAAGACGATATTGCTCTAGGACATAATGGCAACTATATTTACGACGAAACATTGGATCAGCTGGGCAAAAAAATGATCCTCAACGATCCGGCAGACCGCGAAGGGTTTAAGAAAGACTTTGTCGCCTTTACGACGCGCTGGAATGCATTGCTGCCGGATTTACCGCTCTACTCAAACATTTATCACGACTTTTATTCGGATAAGCTTAAAGAATTTAACAACAATGCGCTTATTAATACCGTACAAGCCATACTGTACGCCTATGTGAGTGAATAACGATACCTTCTCTTAAAAACAGCCGCGGGCATCTTCAATATGCCGGCGGCTGTTTTTCTAGCGTTGATGTTGAACAGTAAACCCGTCGGCGGTCAGCTTGTCGAAACGGTACCCTTTTTCGAGATAGGTTTCAATGACAGGCCCAAGAGCCTTCACAGTATTTCCCTTGGAGTTTGTGTCGTGCATTAAAATAATGGCTTTTTTCTTGTTTCTCAATTGGTAAAGCAAGTTACTGCGAATGGTGGTGACAGAGGGCAAATTGACAGAGGCGTCTCGCGAGTCGACGTTCCAGTCAAAATATTGAACCCCCTGATCCCACAAGTAGGTTTCATACGTTTGCTTGATTTCTTTTCCGGCAATGTTGTGCGCCGTTAGAACCCCGCCTGGAAAGCGGTAGAGTGTCGGGTAAAAGCCCACGGCATTAAAAATCAGTTCTTGATTGGTTTCAAAATCTTCTTTAAACGTGTCGAGATTTTGATAAATTTTGTAATAATCGTGTGTCGCCGAGTGGTTGCCGACTGCGTGTCCGCGATTGACAATGTCCTTTAGAATGTCGGGATTCTTTTTGACTTGATAGCCGGTGACGAAAAACGTGGCTTTGATGTCGTAGTAATCGAGTAAGTCCAGCAACTCGGGGGTGACTTTGTCCGAGGGGCCGTCGTCAAAGGTCAGATAGATAACTTTGTCTTTGCGCTTTTCGCCTTCGGCGCGTTCGAGGGTTAGAAGTTTGTCCAAACGTTCGACTTCACTCTTGAGTGTATCGATTTCTGTTTGATAGTCTTTTTGCTTTTCGTCGAAAAACTCGACCGTTGTACGTTGTGCATTTTCAAGTGTTCTTTTATCGGAGAGGGTCGTTTCATACAGCGATTGATAGGTTTCAATGGCTTTTGCCTGTCGATAAATGGTGTGTACAACGCGTCCGCCTGCAATGACGATGAGAACGGCAAGTGCAACGGACAGGTACTTAAATAATGGTGATTTCATAGATGCTCCTTGGATGTCTATACTCTTCGAAAAGTAGGATAAGCGATGTCTATGTTGGGTTCTTCATTAAATCGATCTAAGACGGACTCCCAGACTTTTTCCGCAAATCCCCGCCGAGCACGGGGCTCACAGATAAAGCGCATAGTCAGTTGGACGCCACTTTCCAGGACGTCGGTGTAGACGATGGGGGTCAAATTGTTGTAATAAATCATGTATTTTTTAGAGGCTTTTCGGATTTTTCTTTGCACATCAGTTGAAACGTCTTTGGCGTGGTCGTTGATGATGTCTTCCAATATTTTTTTGGCGCGTTTCCAGTCGCTTTCAAAGGTGACGAGAACTCGTATTTCATCCCAGATATAGTCGAAACCAATGGTGTAGTTGGCCATGGAATCGGTTAGGATTTTTGAGTTCGGTATGTGGATGATGCGACCGGTACTCTGTTCGGCATGCACCCAATTGCCAACTTCTATCACCCTGAACTTAAAGATGTTTTGGTCGATAACATCGCCTTTGTGACCGGCAATTTCAATCCGATCGCCGACGATGAACGGTTGGCGGACAAGTATATACAGCCATCCCGCAATATTGAGCAGTATATCCTTCATGGCGAGCGCCAATCCCGCTGAAAAAAGACCTAAGTAAGTAGATATGGAACCACCGGATTGGAAAATAATGATGGTAATCAACAGCAACGCTAGAAAAAAAGCAATTGTATTGACGACGCGTTTCGTTCTATAGTAAACGGTGACGTCTTCAATGCGTTTGTGGAGAAGTTTCAAAATCATGCTTTTTACAAAGTAAACTGCAATGATAATGACAATGGACCAGATCAAGTTTTCTTTCTGAAAAAAGCGAATAGACGGCATAAAACCTCCTCTTATCCTTTACATAAAGTATACCATAGAACCCACAGGTGTTGCATAGAAAAGTGAAGTTCGGGTATCATAAAGAAAGAGGAGGCCAATATGAAGATTATACGAACAGTAGACAATGAAATTGAAGCGCAAATGATTGCCGAAATCTTTGACGATTACGGCATTGAGCATCAATCTGCGCATAGGGAATCCGGTGCCTTCATGCAGATCTACATGGGCAACAGCCCTTACGGCATCGACATCTATGTGGCTGAGAAGGATGTCGATAAGGCAACGGAACTCGTTGAAGCCTTTTTTTCCGGGCATTACGACGCGCCGGAAACATCCGAGTCGTGAGGCGTCAACAAAAGTCCCGCCGTCAATGCGGTAAAGGGCGCCACCGATATCAAACCAAAGCTGCCGACGAGGGTATGAAGTATTTCAGAAGCCACGTGTTTGAGATTTAAAATGTTTAAAAAAGGGGTACCTTGCGCCATAAACACCATTAATAGTGAAATGAAGCCGCCTGAATAGGCGAGCAACAAGGTCGTCGTCATCGTTCCCATAATGGCGCGACCGACATTGAGACCTGAGCGAATCGCTTGGGTCTTTTTAATGCCCTTAGAATTTTCAACCACTTCGTCTACAGCGGATGTGATGTCCACGGCGACATCCATCATGGCACCGGAACAGGCGATAAAAATGCTCGCTGTGAAAATTTGTGTCAAATTAAGATGGGCAAAACCGGCATAGAGAAGGCTTTCAGAGTGCGGCATCACCGCGCCGTGAATTTGAAAGGCATCGACGAGAACAACTGATAAAAGAGCGGTTAAAAGTGTTCCGAGCAGCGCCCCCAGTATGGCGCTCAGCGCCCGTTTATCGATACCGTAGACCAAAGTGACAATAACAGTTGTCATAAGCGCGGTGCACAGCAGTCCGATGCCAATGGGGTTGTAGCCCAAAAGAAAAGCGGGCACAATAATTTTCCAGATAATCAACAGTGTGCAGAAAAAAGAGAGAATGGCGCGGGCACCGACCCAACCTGCAAAAATCAGCAGGGCTGCTATGAAGAGGACGGCGAGCAAAAGTTCTGCCGGGAGGCGGTAGTGGTCGACAAGTGTGATAAACTGGATGCCCTCTTCGGTGTAGTCTACAACGCCAAGCGCTTTGTCTCCTGTCGAATAAAGCTTATCTTGTTCGAGACTGCCGGTGAGCAGGTTGACCGCTTCGTGGCGTACACCTCTGTAGCGGCCGCGCAAAACCTCTACATCGCAAAGCTGTTCGCCCTGTTTGATAAGGCCGATGCCTTGAACTTTAGAGGCGTCGGTTGACAGGATACGAACGGGGACGCGCTCGGTGTTTGGAAAGAGGCGTTGCTGAAATGGCGCCGGTAAAATGAGCAGTACGGCGAGTAGCAATAAAGTTCCCAGCGTGGGGAAGACAATGCGTCGATGATGCATGGGATACACTCCTACATAAAGTACGGCAGTGCTGTGGCACTGCCGTAAGCTTAAAGTTGCAAGTTATTGAGTCTTTGAAAGGGAAGCCAGTTTCATAAAGATATCGGTGTTGTCGTATGAACCGGAAAAGAGTTCCGCGCCGACGCCTTTTGCGAACACTGCAGCTGGGAGCCCTGTATGTGAGTAAGATGTCCAACCGATGCCCGATTTGTTGTTGAGCAAATCTGTAATGGCAATGGTCAGGGGTTCGTAGCTGCCGTACATCAAATAGGTGTTTTCACCAAATGAGCGGTCTTCTTTTGTCACCATGCTGAGTTTGTAAGCGTCTTTGAGTTTTTCGTACTCGTAGTCAGAGAGCACCATCTCAGGGGTTGCTTCTGCCTTGGAATGCGCGCTGGTCATGAGACCGAAATTGTTGTAAACATCTTTTAAAACGGTTTCAAACGGCGTTTTGTTTTTACGATAGCCTTCGACTGTCTTATTAAAAGCTTCATAGGAAAGCGTTTGGTTTTGGAGGTTGTCAAGGTACGTCGAGTACTTGGTACCGGCAAAGCCCAGTGTCATACCGCCGGTTTCGTGGTCACCTGTGACCACAATAAGCGTATCGTTGGGGTATTTGTTGTAAAACTTAACCGCTTCAGCGACGGCGTTGTCAAAGGCGATGGTGTCGTGAATAGAGGAAACCGCGTCGTTGGCGTGACATGCCCAGTCGATTTTACCGCCTTCAACCATCATAAAGAAGCCGGTGTCGTTAAAGAGGACATCGATGCCTTTTCGCGTAAAGTCGGCAAGTGAGAGTTCGCCGGGCTTTCGATCGATTTCGTACGGCATGGCTTCACCACTTAAAACCGGACTGATAGCAATGACTTGGTCGTCGTTTCTTCCGAGGGACAAAATGTCGGATTTTTCGTTGACAACCTTGTAACCACCGGCCTCCGCCAGCGTGTGCAAATCTTTTTGGTCGTTTTTCTTTCCGGTTCTCGCAATGAATTCGCCACCGGCAAAGTAGTTAAACTGACTGTCGATGAGGTCGAGACCGATTTCGTAGTAGTTGCCTCTAGACGGCTCGTGGGCGTAGAAAGCAGCAGGTGTTGCGTGGTTAATCGGCACAGAAGAGACGACGCCGATTTTGTAACCCTTTTGAGTTTTCAGTTTTTCAGAAATGGTTTCGTAGTCGAGCGTTTTTTGTTCGTTCATATTGACGGTTCCGCTAAGGGTTTTAAACCCAGTGGCAATAGACGTCGCAGTTGAAGCGGAATCCGGACAAAATGACGTCGAGTCAAAAGTAGTGGCCGTTCCTGAAACGGGGAACTTCATAAAACCGAGTTTGTCGTCGCTGACCGCTTTGCCTTCATACTTAACGGCGCCGAGGTAAGCTGCTGCAGAAGTGAACTGCGGGTACGTCATACCGTCGCCAATGAATAAGAAGACGTATTTTGGCGCTTTACCGCGCCAAACGCCGTCTACGGAGTTGGCATAAGCCGCTTCAAAATTGGGCTTGAGTAGCGTTGCACTTGTAACGAGTAGTGCAAAAACCATCATAACAGCGGCAATTCTTTTAAGTTTTACGTTCATTTTTACCCTCCAAACATGTGATAGAATAGTGGACTTTGTCCAGTATTTAACATACACCGACGGTGTTTGATGCGCTTTAACACTGCGTAATAAAAATGTTAAACACCGTTAGAATAAAAAACAGATGGGGTATACACTCAATAAAAATACCTTGTGATAGAAGGAGGGGTACCATGAAGAAAATCGTTATTGTCGTCGACGAACAAGCCGAGGACTTGGAACTTTTATACCCATACTACCGCCTGCAAGAAGCGGGCTATGAAGTCCATTTGGCCGGCGTTGAGGCCAATCGATCCTATAAGGGAAAATACGGCGTTCCCTATACGTCAGATGTGTCTTTTGAAGGGGTAAACGCATCGGAGTACGCCGGGATTTTAATACCGGGTGGTTGGGCGCCAGATAAGCTCAGGCGCTATGAACGCGTAAAAACTTTGGTTCAGGCGTTCCACGCTGCTAAAAAGCCCATAGGTCAGATTTGCCATGCAGGATGGGTTACCATTTCTGCCGGTGTGCTCCAAGGCGTTCAAGTGACCAGCACGCCCGGTATTAAAGACGATATGGAAAACGCAGGGGCTCTATGGCGCGATGCCCCAGTTGTCGTCGATGGCCATTTTGTGTCCAGTCGATGGCCAAAAGATTTACCGGCGTATATGAAAGCCTATCTCGAATGCTTAGAAAGGTGATGCGATGAAGATACTCATAGTAGACGACAGCAAAATCAACCAAATGATTGCAAAAGATACCCTTAAGAAACACGATATCGAGTCGGAACTCTTCTTTGCAGACGACGGCGTCGAGGCACTTGAGGTGATTGAGAACGAATCGGTCGACCTCGTTCTTTTGGATATCATTATGCCCAATATGACGGGGATAGAGGTGCTCAAGGCGCTTGAGGCAAAAGGCACTGTCGAGGTAGAAGTCATTATGCTCACGTCGATTTCCGACAGCGAGACACTGCTGAAATGTTTTGAATACGGTGCCGTGGACTATATCAAGAAGCCTTTTGACGACATCGATTTTATCGCTCGGGTTCGGTCGGCTCTGCGCAACATTCACCAGAAAAAAACCATAAAAGAAAGTGCACACGAGCTGGCGGAAAAGAACAATCAGCTACACGAGGCGAACAAGAGTCTTAAAGAAGCACAATTTTATTTAATTCAGAAAGAAAAACTGGTGGCCATAGGAGAGTTGGCGGCAGGGGTGGCACATGAAATCAACAACCCGCTGGCATTTGTCATGAGCAATTTTACGAATATCAAAAGCTATTCGGAAGATTTAATCGCCTTCTTTAATTGGCTCAATGAAAACAAGGCGACGCTGATGCACGCGTCGGCACTTTCTGATTATGCCGATACATGGGAAAAATACGACTTGGAATTTTTACTAGAGGATTTGCCAGATGTGGTCGACGAATCACACAAGGGCCTGGAGCGCATCACGAAAATCGTCACTGGCATGCGAAACTTTTCGAGGATCTCTGAGGACGACGTTCACGAATACATCGATATCAACGATATTATTGACGAGGTACTCCTTGTGGTCAACAATCAAATCAAATACGTCGCTGTGGTAGAGAAAAACTACACCGAGTGTCCCCTTGTCTTTTGCAACAAGGGCGAAGTGGAACAGGTCTTCGTCAACTTGCTCGTCAATGCGGCACAGGCGATTAAAGAACTGGGCCTAACTGAAATGGGTCATATCAAAATCGATACGGCATTTGACGACGATCACGTGATGATCAGCATTTGTGACGACGGTGGCGGTATGAACGAAAACACCTTGCAAAAAGCCTTTGATCCCTTCTTTACGACAAAACCGGTGGGACAGGGCACCGGGCTTGGTCTCAGCATATCGCACAGCATTATAGTAGAGAAGCACCAAGGGCGTATTGATGTCAAAAGCGAAGAAGGTGTGGGCACTTGCTTTAACATTTATTTGCCTCGAAACTCATCTGTGGTTTGATTTTCAAAAAAAATAAGCTATAATAAGGTTTGAGATGACTTACCCTCATTGTGAAGCAATGGGGGTAAATTTATACAGGAGGTCATATGTTAAGGACTTTATTTTGGTTTATTTGCTTCTGGGTAAGCTTGATTTTTTATCTGCCGATGATGCTTAAGGCGAAGCGCCTGGAGACGCCGAGGGAAAAACGGGTATTTGCAGATAAAAAAGCCCGCGCCTGGGCGCGTTTTCTATTGAGGCGAGCAGGTGCTGAGGTTACTGTTGAAGGGCTGGACAAGATTCCTACTGAAGGCAGTGTGGTGTACATCGCCAACCATCAGAGCAATTTTGATGTGCCGTTGATGATTGCCCATATGCCGAAATCGAAGGGCTTTATCGCCAAAGCAGAAACCTTGAAGATCCCCATCGTCAGAACTTGGATGACGTACATGAATTGTGTCTTTTTAGACCGTTCGGACATACGTCAACAGGTAAAAGCCATAGGCGAAGGCGTCCGCAACATCAAAGACGGTCAGTCCATGGTGATTTTTCCAGAGGGGACGCGTTCAATAGACGGGCAGCTGTCGGCCTTTAAGGCGGGGAGTTTGAAACTGGCGACCAAATCAGGTGCAACCATTGTGCCGGTGGCCATAGAAAATTCCATGGGGCTGATGAAAAAAGGGGATGTGCGCATCCGCAAAGCGCAAGTGACGCTTAAGGTTTGCGAGCCCATTGTCGATGTCGCGTCGATGAACAGAGAGACGAATGTGTTGGCAGAAGAAGTCAAAACGCGCATTCAAGCCGCATTGGGACACAACAGTTAGGGGGAAGACATGTCGTTAAAACACCAAATAGCACGTAAGAAAGTGTTGAATACCGGACTGGAAATATTAGAGCACGACCTCGTCATCGGAACCTGGGGGAACATTAGCGTTCGTATTCCAGAGGACGATTTAATTGTCATTACGCCGACGGGAGTCGCTTACAAAGAGCTCGAACCCGATTATTTGCCTATAATGGATTTAGAGGGCAACCGTATCGACGGTACCATGACACCATCGGTGGAGTTGCCGCTACACCTCGGCATCTACAAAGCGCGAGAAGATGTCTTCGCCATTGTCCATACGCATTCGGTGTATTGTACGGCAATGGCCATAGCGCGCAAGGGGATTCCTGCTTCTTGTGAGGATATGATTTTCAGTGTCGGGGGCTCCGTTGATGTAGCCGATTATGAAATGTCGGGAACGCCTAATCTTGCCAAAGCCGTCGTTAAGGCACTGGGGCGTAAGAATGCCGTGTTAATGGCCAACCACGGTTTGATTACGGTCGGCAAAACACTGGGGGAAGCTGTAGAAAGGGCGTTGATTTGTGAGAAATCGGCACACGCCACATTGCTTGCCGCTGGAATAGGTGGAGCAGTTGCACTGAATGAAACGCAGTGTGAAGATTTGCTCGGGTTCTACGCGCATGCCTATGGTCAAAAGGAAAACGATTAATATTACAAAGATGTTACAAACATATGACAAAACGGATATGCTGTTGCACATTTTTTCAAATTGCGCTAAAATTCTTATAGGTTGAGACAATTGAGTATCAACAAACGAAATCTTATTTTGATGAAAGGAGGTTATAAACATGATGAAGCAAATCAGCACTAAAGGCAAAGCAGTTACTTTTGGGACGGCCAATCAATTTCACGGGATGTCTGTGTCCAAAATTAATGATAAATATGTTTATGACCTGTTTCGGAGGAATTGACGATTTCTAACTGTTAAAACGTCCACAGGTCTTTGGCCTGTGGTTTTTTGTGCCCTAAATTAGGGGACGAGTCAGCTTCAAACAGTGACGACTGTTTTTTGCTAAGCCACGCGATGCGTGGCTTTTTTGTTTTAACAATGAGATTTTGGTTCAACGTTTCGATGGACATGCGGGACCGAGGCTAAAATCGGTTTGTGACTTCTGAGAGGGCACAAATTTGAACTAATGTACCGAGTTCGCAATGTGTCAAACGGTGCGGCATCGGTTCATTTACTGAAAAATAAGAGAGGGGAGGCGCCTTCTCTCGCTTACTTGACTTAGATACTTACGGGGGTAGCACTATGAAGAAAATGTTTAAGTATTTGAAAGGGTATCGCTTGGCATTTGCCGGCGCTATTGTTTCAATTATCATTGCAACCATTATGCAGCTTGCGACGCCGATTCTGATAAAATACGCAATAGATTCTGTGATAGGAGATATTCCGGCAGGGCGTTTACAATTTTTAATGGACGCATTTGGAAAAAATTTAATGAGCATCGTCTGGATGATTCTAGCCATCAGCTTTCTCAGAGGTATTTTCCTCTTTTTCAAGGGCCGTTTGTCCAGCTATGCCGCAGAGAACATCGCTCAAAATGTGAGGGAAAAGCTTTACAGACAGATACAGTATATGTCTTACGACAAACACACGAAGAAAGAAACCGGTGACATGGTACAGCGCTGTACCTCCGATGTAGAAACAATGCGCCGTTTTCTGGGCGTCCAAGTCGTAGACCTCGGCCGCATCGTCTTTATGATATTGATGACAGCGGGGATCATGTTCACACTTAATGTCGAGCTGACACTTTACGCTATTATAATGATTCCGATTTTATTCCTATTTTCTTATATCTTCTTTACCAAAGTGCAAAAGACGTTTAAAAGCGTCGATGAAGCCGAAGGCAAGTTGACCACTGTGCTTCAGGAAAACTTGTCAGGCGTTCGCGTGGTGCGCGCCTTTGGAAGGGAAGATTACGAAATCGGCAAATTTGATGAAGTGAACACAGCGCATCGAAACAAGGCCTATCACATGATGACGCTTATGGCGACGTTCTGGTCGTCTTCGGATTTCTTGACATTGATTCAAAACGGCGTCGTTTTAGTCATAGGCGCCGTGCTCGTTATCAAAGGCGAGATGACCATCGGCGTGTTGACGGCGTTTATCACCTACATCTCGATGCTGCTTTGGCCGGTTAAACAGTCGGGCCGCCTCCTCAGTGAGCTCGGCAAGACCACTGTTGCCATCGACAGAATTGAAGAAATCTTAAATGAGCCTGTGGAAAGTGATTTGCCGACGGAATGTGCACCGGAAGTGAAGGGGCACATTGCCTTTGACAACGTCAGCTTTGGCTACGAAGAAAAGCAAAAAGTACTCGATGCAGTAAGCTTCGAAGTACCTGTGGGGTCGACACTGGGCATATTGGGCTCTACAGGTTCAGGAAAATCGACTTTGGTGCACTTGCTCCAACGGTTGTACGACTACGAAGGATCGATAAAAATCGACGGCGTGGAACTCAATACCATTAAAAAATCGCATATTCGAGAAAAAATTGGTCTGGTATTGCAAGAGCCGTATCTCTATGCCAAAACGGTTAAAGAGAATATCGGCATCACACAAAGGCGTTTTAGAGACGATGACATTTTTGAAGCAGCAGAGACTGCATCAATTCATCAGAATATTTTAGAGTTTAAAGATGGGTACGACACAATTATCGGTGAAAAAGGGGTTTCGCTCTCAGGGGGGCAGAAGCAGCGCATTGCCATTTCAAGAACCATTATCGACAAAGACAAAGCGATTTTGGTGTTTGACGATTCGCTTAGCGCCGTCGATGCAGAAACCGACATGAAAATACGTGCGGCACTTAAAAAGCGCAGTGCCGATGTGACAACACTGATTATTTCCCACAGAATCGCGACACTATCCGAGGCCGATTACATTATTGTAATGGACGAAGGTAAAATCATACAAAGGGGCACACATCAATCACTCGTTGAAGAAGAGGGGCTTTACAAGCGCATCTGGGATCTTCAGCGATTGGTGGGCTAATTGGGAATTGGAGGTTGTTTTTATGGAAGAACAAAGAGAAATGCAGCTCAAGTACGACAAAAAAGTCTGGAAAGACTTGTTCCGGTACTTTAAGAGCTTTAAAAAAGATTTTATGATACTGTGTGCGTTTATGATTACTTTGGCGGCGTTTGACATCGGCTTTCCGATGTTGACCAAGTACACCATCGACAATTTTGTCGTGCCGAAGCGTCTGGACGGGATACACTGGGTCGGCATCGCCTATTTCCTAATGGCGGCGGGCATCTCCAGCGTCGTGTTTGTTTTTATCCGACACGCCGGGCGCATGGAAATGAATATGGTGTACAAAATAAGAAAAGATTGTTTTGAGAAACTTCAGCGGTTGTCTTTCTCATACTACGACAAAAACGCCGTGGGTTGGATGATTTCTCGAGTGACTTCTGACGCTCAGAAGATTTCTGAGACCATCGCCTGGGGCATCGTCGATTTGGTATGGGGACTAACCATGATGCTGGGCATCTCAGTGGTGATGCTAATTATCAACTGGAAGCTCGCCCTAGTCACATTGATTGCCGTGCCGATTCTCGGTGTTATCAGTGTTATCTTTGAAAAGAAGATGCTGATTTCTTACCGAAATGTTCGAAAAATCAACTCTAAAATCACCGGCCTTTTCAACGATGGCATCGTCGGTGCCAAGACGACAAAGACGTTGGTTCGAGAAGAACTGAATATTTCGGAGTTCGGTGAAGTAACCAATGATATGAAAAGAACTTCTGTGCGGGCGGCAACGTTGTCTGCCGGTTACTTGCCGATGGCACTGTTTACAGCCACAATCGGCACAGTGCTGACACTTTACTTCGGCAGCGTCATGCTTATGGGCGAATGGATTACGTACGGCGTATTGGTGCTGTTCATCACGTATGCGAGACAGTTTTTTGACCCCGTGTTGGAACTGGCGCGTATCTATACGGAAATGATTAGTGCACAGGCCGCCGGTGAGCGCGTCATCGGTCTCCTCAACGAACCGGAGGAAATCGTGGACACAGAGGCCTCTCAAGAGCGGTACCAAGCCCTTCAATCCGGTTTGCTCAAGCATCGCATTAAAGGTGATGTAACATTTGAGAATGTGGCTTTTTACTACAAAGAAAACGAGTATATTCTCAAAGATTTCAACCTACATGTCAGTGCAGGTGAAACCGTTGCCCTGGTAGGGGAAACGGGATCCGGAAAGAGTACCATTGTCAATCTGGCTTCGCGTTTTTACGAACCGAAGGACGGCCGCATCCTCATCGACGGGGAAGATTACCGCGAGATGACGCAACAGTACCTTCACGCGAACATGGGGTACGTCTTGCAGTCGCCGCATTTATTCAGCGGTACCATTAAAGACAATATACGTTACGGGAAATTAGAGGCGACCGACGATGAAATCATTGAAGCGGCAAAAATCGTCAGTGCACACGAGTTTATCTCTAAGCTAGAAAACGGCTACGACACGCAAGTTGGAGAAGGTGGCGGCCTCTTGTCAACCGGTGAGAAACAGCTCATCTCTTTTGCAAGAGCAATTATTTCAAAACCAAGTCTCTTCTTCTTAGATGAGGCGACTTCTTCAATCGACACAGAAGCTGAGGCAAAGATTCAACGAGCCATCGATCGCGTTTTGGAAAATAGAACGAGCTTTATTGTGGCGCACCGTCTTTCGACCATACGCAATGCCGATAAAATTTTGGTTATTGAAAAAGGTCAAATCATCGAGGCGGGCACCCATGAGGCTCTACTTGAACAGCGGGGTCACTATTACGAACTCTACACCAATCAGTTCATCGAAGAGTCTGAGCGCGACCTTTTGTCGCAACACGGCGACTTCAAAGGTCAAACGGCATCGTAAAAGACGCTTTTACACCCAGACAATAGAAGGGGGCACAGGTCCCCTTCTTACATACCCATAGTGGGGGGAGGTTATATGGAAACATCAACGACCATTGTACACTACGAAGCAAAATACGCAAAAGGCGTGGCTCAAATGTGGAACGAAAGCAGTGCCGGATGGAACGGTTTCGATTTTTCAACCACTGAAGAGGCGACGCGCGACAAAGAAGAGGCGTCGACGCATCTTAAACTGTTTATAGCCGTGGAAACGGCGACGTTGGACAGCGAGAGCCCGAGGGTACTCGGCTACTTGAAACTTTCGAAATACGCTTTTGATGAGGCGACGCTCTATGTGGACTTGCTCAATGTCCACCCGGATTACCACGGTGCCAGAATAGGTAAAAAGCTCGTACTTGAGGCTGTTAAAGCCACTTGTGAACTCGGTTACCCGAGACTGGACTTGTTCACTTGGCCCGGCAATACGAAGGCGGTGCCGCTTTATAAAAAATGTGGTTTCTTTTGGGAGAAAACTGAAACAGCCAATACCCATTTGATGAACTTTATGCCTCAGGTTTTGGCGCACCCTGTCGTCGGCAGTGCCTTTAATACGATAGACTGGTATGCCGATTCCGTGCGGGAAATCGTCGTCGAACCGGATGGGCGTAGAAAAGGGGATACCGATTACTACATTTACGAATGGCGCAAAGAGCAAGAGTATCTGAAATGTTACTTCGAAAAAACGAGCCGTTGGTTGTGTGGGTTTAAAACCGATGCGTATGAAATCAAATTGAATCACTCTGAAAACAAACGGGTTTTCGGACGATGCTACCCTTTTGAAATTGAGTTTAACAACGAGAGTGGCGCACCTATGGCTATTGAACTCAAAGGGGTGGGCACAGAAGGCGTCCGAACCGATTTGAGTTTTCAGAAAACCTTGCATACCGGCGAGATGGTGCACGGGACTTTTGAAGTATTGCCGACGGACCGGGAACAGAGCGATTGGCACACGCACCCAGCGGTTGTTGTAGAAGTCACTGTGGAAGGCGAGACGTTTTTGCTGAAAAACGGTGTAAAGCCCATGCCACCGCTGCTCATTAAATGCGAAACCAAGCGGCGCGTTGAGCGTGCGGGGGTCCAGTCGACGTTGTATGTTAACCTCGAGAACAATTTGGCAGAGAGTGCCGATTTTGAAATTTTACTTCCTGTAATCGATGGGGTCGCGTTTGGAACGACAAAAATAACAGCGTCTATCGAAGGCCTGTCTTCCCACTGTGTGCAAGTGCCTTTTACAGCGACGAAAGCTTTTGCAGGCATCGTGGATATGCCCATTGCCGTGGCACTGAACGAAGGCCCGTTGACCTACACGAGCAAAGTCGATTTGGCCATTAACGTCTACGGCAGTTTGGCCGGCGGTTCCATAAAAGCGCGTCACTACGCTCTTGCAGATGTTTACAGGCTGTTTATCGACGAAGAGTTTCGATTGAACGAAGGGTACATTAAAGACCTGTGGACGGAGACACTTTGTGAAATTTTGCCGCCAAAACTGGGGGCGCCTTACACTTCGGAGTTCGAAAAGAAGAAAGCGGATAACGTGACTTTTGAATCAAATGGCGCGGTGGTCTGTAGGGTGCGTTACAGTTCGGAGACGCTAAAGGGGGCTGAGTTCGACCGATGCATGGTGCTGAGTCCAACGGGAACGCTGAGCATTTGGCATGAACTCGTGAGATTTCCCGAAGGCGTGGAGACTTTAAAGCTGAACTTAGCGCTGGCCATTGACGAAGAAATACTGTATTTGCCATATGGCACCGGTATTATGAAGTTGGATGAAGGGGTAATGGACAATAGAGCGCTGGCACATGTGGATTTTGATGCGTTGACGGAACCTTGGGTGTTTAACGAGACCTTTGATAGCACCGTCGCCTTGACGTGGTCGTCCTCTCAAAGCGTCAAGTTTTCGGATCATTGTTTTAACTTCGAATCGACATTTACGCGAGAGAGCGCATGGCAGACACCCCCTGTTGAACTGCATATCAACCGGTTTAGACAGTGTGAAAATGTGCGTCAGTACCTCACATCAGACAGAGGTGCACTTTTGGCGACTTACGATGGAACGCGGCTGACGGTGCCACCAATCGTCACAGAGTCGCTTGACCTAACGCCTGTGACCGTCGATCAAAACGCTCGGCCACCGATTGTAGAAGTTGAAGGCATCGATGAACAGCAAGTAGCTACACTTCTGCCGATGACAGCGCGTGTCCGCCTAATAGAGGGTTCCATAAAAACGGAAAAGAGACGGCTGCCGCTGGAGACGTTGGTGTTTAAGACAAAAGGCGCTTGTACCACTGTAAAAGCGGTTGAAGAGGGGCACGAAGTCTACTGTGTCGACAACGGCTACCTTAAGTTTAAAGTTGCGCCGGCATTCACCTGTGGCGTATTCTCCCTTACAGCCGACGGCGTGGAACTCTTCGATCACTGTTTTCCGGCGACGCGGACCAAGTCGTGGTACAACCCTTGGGCAGGAGGCTTTTACAGCTATCTAATCGGCACGACCAATTACCAACTCTTTTCGGAAACGTCGACGGCGACATTTGTCACGCGAAAAGATCATTTAGGCAACCAGTGGACTGGCGTCGCCGTCACCACGCCGTATACAGTTCAACAGCGTTTGAAAGGTGTTAAAGTGGTGCAGTATTTCCTGACAATGGGCGATTTGCCCGTGTTGGCTCATTACTCTGAGGTCATAACCGATGGCGGCAAGTACGCTGAACAGCGCTTTATGAATCAGTGCTTCTTTAGAGAGGACAGCGGTGATATCGTCACCGAGTGTGACCATAGAACTGCTCATGTCCTCAAGGAGGCAGACGGTGTCGACTTTGTGGCACAATCTAAGCGCATAGTTTTGGAAATAGAGGCGTTAGCCGTGCATTACTACAGTCAAAACGCCGATTTGAATTACATCAATCGCACCGGTGGTTTGGTATTCACAGAACAGATTTCCAGAATCGCCATCGACCCGTTTCGGATGTTTAAATCTCAAGTGGATTTTGTCGTCCCATTGCCGTTTAAAGTGGGAACTTCCGCGTTTTCAGGGTTAGACGCTATTCGGTTTGAATAAAACAGCCTAAAAAAAGCCAGTGAGCGCAACGTCCAAAGGGACGTGCGTCACTGGCTTTTTTGGGGTGATGGTTTTAATAGCCGTTTTTCTTTAGATAGTCGGCAAGTTTTTTGTCTTCTTCTCCAATGTGTTTTTCAATCCAATCTGAAGAAAGGTGCATAAATTTTAGCCTAGAGTGCATGGTTAAGCCGTTTCTTAAAATATCTTGATAGAGGTCGCTGACATCTTGTTTAAAATTATCGTGCAGGTACTTGTGTTCTTCATACGCAGGATAGGCGTACTGTCTCTGCAGCGCCTCCTCGTGGTCAAAGTGCAACACGACGTATTCTGTTAAAAAGTTGAGCAATTTGAGCAACTCTTTTTCCGGATTCTCCTGTTGGTAAGCGTTGATTAACGTCTCCGCTCGATTGATTAGTTCTATATGCTCCGTATCCATTTCTTTTACGCCGTAGAGAAATTTTTCATCAAATTTAAGCATACTGCCTCCTTTACTCTGTATATTTATTTTTACCATACTCGAGACCGTCTATGCAATAAAAATTCAAAAATATCTTGCATATCAAAAAAAACTATGGTATTATCTTCAATAATTGAAAATCACGATTCTTATCGAGAGTGGCTGAGAGACAGGCTCTATGACGCCCGGCAACCTACATTCAGTGTGGTGCTAATTCCTGCGTTCCCCTATGGGAGCGAAAGATAAGAAAGTAGTGCGCTTAAAACGTCGCTTTCTTACCGGAAAGCGGCGTTTATTTTTTTAAAATACATGCGTTGCCCGATGAATGGTGAACGACAGAGTAGGAGGTATGTGCATGGAAACGGTAGTGCTTAAATTTGGCGGGACATCGATGGCTGCTGTTGAAACTGTGGCTAAACGCGTGGTCGACAAAAAAAGGGCAGGCTATCAAGTGGTCGTGGTGGTTTCGGCGCAGGCCGGCGTCACAAACGCTTTGTTGAAACAAGCGCAAGCTGTCGGCGGGGTAAATCTGAGAGAAATCGACGTCATGCTTGCGGCCGGTGAACAAGTAGCTTCAGGGCTATTGGCACTTGCTGTTGAAGGCCTAGGCGAGCGCGCATTGTCTTTGAGCAGTGCTCAAGTGGGCATTGTCACCGACGGGCGCCATGCTCAGGCGCGCATCAAGACGATTGACGGCTTTAAAATTCTCGAGCACCTTGAAGACAGCGCCGTTGTTATTGTGCCGGGGTTTCAAGGTGTCGGTGAAAACAGAGATATCACGACGTTGGGAAGAGGCGGCTCTGATACAAGTGCGGTGGCCATTGCTGTGGCAATAGGCGCGACGTCAGTGGAAATTTTCACCGATGTCAGCGGCGTTTATACAGCCGATCCGAGAATTGTGCCTAAAGCGCGAAAAATAGCCGCAATTGGGTACGATGAAATGTTGGAACTCGCGGGTTCAGGGGCTAAAGTTCTCCATCTCAGGAGTGTGGAACTCGCGGCGAAGAACGGTTTGAAAGTGCATTTAAGATCGACGTTTGAACCCGACGAAGGTACGTGGGTAAAGGAGGCTATCATGGAAGAAGCGGTTGTGAGAGGGGTTGCGCATGCCATAGATAATGCGCGCATTACTGTTTACGGGGTACCGGCGACGAGTAACGGTGTTACGCATTTGTTTGAGGCCATCGCCCGTGCGCATATTGTCGTGGATGTTATCACACAAAGCGATTCTGAGGACGGCAGTCGGCTGATTGCTTTTGCCGTCGAATCCCATGCGTACGAGAAGGCGCTTACAGTGGCCAAACGCGTCGCCCACAGCATCGGCGCAGGGGCTGTAAAAGGAGAACCTGCTGTGGCGCGCGTCAGCGTCATCGGCGTGGGCATGAAATCGTCGCCGGGGGTTGCTGCTAAAGTCTTTCGCGCGCTCACCGGCGCGGGCATCGATATTCAAATGATTACCACTTCAAATATTAACATATCGTGTCTCGTGGCGCAGGCGGATTACATTGGCGCCGTCAAAGCGATTCACCAAGCGTTTGAGCTATAAGGAGGCCAATAGTGAAAATTCATCAGTTGTACACAGAAAAGAAACCGCTTTTTTCATTTGAAATATTTCCACCAAAGCGCGATGGCGACAAGGCTGCGCTGTTGCATACCATAGATAAACTCGCAGAGCAGACCCCAGATTTTATCAGCGTGACATACGGTGCCGCAGGGACGGAACGCGGTGCGGACACATTGAATCTCGCACGGGATATCAGAACACGTCATGGCATCGAATCATTGGCGCACATGACCCTCGCAGGGGCGGAAAAGCGTGAAATTAACGGGGTACTGGACACCATGGCGCACAGCGGCATCGAAAATGTGTTGTTGCTCAGAGGCGATATTACCAGCGAGACGCCTAAGCCGACGGATGGTTTCGCCTATGCGGCGGACTTGATTCGACACGTCAAATCGCGGTACGATTTTTCAATTGGCGCAGCGTGCTACCCGGAAGGGCATATTGAATGCAGAAGCCGGGCGCTCGACTTGATTCATTTAAAGCAAAAAGTCGACGCAGGTGCAGACTTCTTAATTACGCAGCTGTTTTTTGACAACGAGCGGTTTTACGAATTCTCAAATGAAGTGCGGTGTCTCGATGTGAAGGTTCCTGTAATCGCAGGGGTTATGCCCGTGCTCAACAAGGTTCAAATAGAGCGGATGGTGGCGCTTAGCGGCGCGCATCTACCGGAGAAGTTCAAGCGCATCCTACAGCGGTACGAGACGAAGCCCGAAGCGCTTGTCGACGCGGGTATCGCCTATGCACTTGAACAAATTGTGGACTTGTTGTCCTCCGGTGTGGATGGAATTCACTTTTATGTGCTCAACAAGCCCAATATTAGCGAACGCGTGGTGCGGAGTGTCAGCGAAATTTTAAAGGCGCTGAAAGTCCATGGCTGATGTTCGTCGAGACCCCGTGGCCACGGTGCGTCCATTTGTGGACAAATCCGCTGTATACCGCTATTTAAGGCACACCGATGACGCGGTATGGCGCAACCGCGTCGAGGAACTATTTGAGGCCACACTTGAGCACTGCCGGTTTACGGCGCTTACGGCGCAGCTACCTGTGGTGGTTTTAGAGCGTTCGGTGGTGTTTAAGACATTGGGACTCGAAGTTCGTTCCCGCGATCTGGCAACGCATTTAACCCTGGAGACCTCTGCTGTCTGGGTGGTGATTTGTACGGTAGGTTCAGAAGTCGTACGTTACATCGAGCGCGAGATGCTCATGAACCCGTCGCATGGCGTTGTCGTAGACGCCTGCGCGTCTGCGTTGGCAGAGGGGTATGCAGCATTTTTAAACGATGTGCTCAACCCGAAGGCCATGCGCTATGGTCCGGGGTATGGCGATTTGAGTACAACCGTTTCGAAAATATTAACTGAGCGTCTCACAGCCTTTCGACATATCGGGGTCACCGCATTGGATACCGGGATGTTGTTACCTGAAAAAAGCGTTTTGTTTTTGTTGTCCACTGAAACGTGTACAGCGCTGAAAGCAACGGGATGTGGCAATTGTTTAAACTGTGAAATAACGGGTTGCCCGTATAGGAGGACTACTAAATGACATTGAAACGCGCACTTATGGAAAATTGCCTGGTCTTTGACGCGGCAATGGGAACGGCACTACAGAAAAAAGGTGCCGATGTGTCCAAGAGACCGGAGGTCTACAACATCGAAAATCCGGCGTGGATTGACGAGATTCACAGAAGGCATATTGAAGCGGGCGCCGACGTGCTTACCACCAATACTTTTGGTGCCAATGGGATAAAACTCAAAGAGAGCGGCTACAGTGTGGCAGAGATCGTTGCGGCGGCAGTGACCTGTGCACGACGTGCAGCAGAGGCATGTAGAGAGCGTCAAATATGGCTGGTTCAAGACCTTGGACCAATCGGCACCCTTTTGGAACCTTCAGGTACTTTGACCTTTGATGCGGCTTACGACTTGTATGTCGAGCAAGTGAAAGCGGGCATCGCCTGTGGCGTGGACGGCTTTCTCATCGAGACGCAGACGGATTTACTGGAGGCTAAGTGCGCGATTCTCGCAGTAAAGGCCCACTGCGATTTGCCAATTATCTGCACCATGAGTTTTGAGGAGACGGGGCGCACCTTTACAGGAACGGCTATTGAGAGCATGGCCGTCACATTAGAAGCCCTCGGCGTAGCGGCTCTAGGTCTCAATTGCTCCTTTGGTCCGGAGGGCTTGTATCCCCTCGTCGAGCAATTGATAGCAGTAACCGACGTGCCGATTGTGGTTCAGCCCAACTCGGGACTTCCGACCATAGAAGCCGGCGAAACTGTCTACGCTTTTGATGCAGAGACCTATGAAAGGGTTATGACGGCCTTTTACTCTATGGGGGTCGCGCATCTCGGCGGCTGTTGCGGAACGACTGAGGAAGCTGTGCGCATTGCTGCGAGAATCCTCGAAAATCGAAAACCAAAAGTTCGATCTATACAAAAAAAGACAAGAGTTTGCTCCTATGCGCAGACCGTTGTCATCGGGGAAACACCTAAGTTTGTCGGCGAACGGCTCAACCCGACGGGGCGCCGTCAGTTAAAAGAAGCGCTAAGAGAAAGGCGCTATGACTTCCTGCTTAAAGAAGCCTGTGCTCAAGTTGCCGAAGGGGCTCAGATTCTCGATGTAAATGTGGGCTTACCGGGGATTGACGAGGCTGCTGCGATGTGTCACATGGTGACGGCAATTCAAAAAGTGGTCGATGTCCCACTTCAAATCGACGCTTCCGATGTGGCGGTCATTGAAGCGGGCCTGCGCCGTTACAACGGCGTTCCGATTGTGAACTCTGTCAACGGCAAGGCTTCGAGTATGGCGGCGGTACTGCCTCTCGTAAAAAAATACGGTGCTTGTGTCATTGCGCTGACACTGGATGAAAACGGAATTCCCGAAAGTGTCGAAGCGCGTCTAGAAATAGCGGAGCGCATTATACGCCGTGCAGAAGACGAAGGCATACCGAGACACAGGGTGTTGGTGGACTGTTTGACCTTAACGGTGAGTGCACAGCCATCGGGAGCATTTGAGACACTTGAAGCGCTGAGACGCATTAAAGAAGAGTTGGGGGTTTGTACCGTTTTAGGGGTGAGCAACGTCTCTTTTGGTTTGCCGAAACGCGTTTTCGTTCATCAGACGTTTCTGACAATGGCGCTGTCTCAAGGGCTGGATCTCGCCATTGTCAATCCGGCACAAGAAGAAATGCAGTGGGCACTCAGCGCATTTCGCGTTTTAAAGGGACAGGATATCGGCGCTTCGGCTTACATCGCCCAATATGGCAACGAACCGACGACGGTTTCTACGACAGCTGAACTCAGTTTGGAATCGGCGATTGAGGCGGGTTTGAAAGACAGTGTCGGCGCTTGTGTCGATGCACTACTCGAAGTCGAAGCGCCGATGGCTGTTGTCGAAACGCGCTTGATACCGATGCTCAACAGCATCGGTGCACGGTTTGAATCGGGAGAGCTTTTTCTGCCGCAACTTATACAAGTGGCTGAAACGGCAGGTGTTGCCTTTGAACGCATCAAACGCGCATTTGAAGCTACGGCGTCCCCGTATAAGTCAAGCGGCATTATCGTTCTCGCCACGGTGGAACACGATGTCCACGACATCGGCAAAAACGTCGTAAAGGTCGTCCTCGAAAACTATGGCTTTGACGTTTACGATCTCGGAAGAGATGTACCTGCTGAAGCGGTGCTCAAAGCTGTACAGGCTACCGGTGCTCAGTTTGCAGGTCTCAGTGCGCTGATGACGACGACAGTCCCCTCCATGGCACAAACTGTCGAGCTGTTGAAACGGGAAGCACCGCACTGTACGGTTATTGTGGGCGGTGCCGTAGTGACCGCATCGCTTGCTGAAACAATCGGTGCCGATTACTACGCTAAAGACCCTGGCGCCGTGGCTCACATTATGCGACAAAAAAGGTAAAAGAATCGTTAGAAAGCTATTAGAATTCGTATGAATCCCTTGCGATATGCCGTGTTTACGCTTATGATAGATGTAAGAGGTAAATAAAGTTTAGGAGGCGAAAAAATGCAAAGAAAAAAACTTTGTAAAGTTAAACAGGGGGAAATGGTTTCCGGAGTTTGCATGGGCTTTTCACACTATTTTGATATAGAAGTAACGCTTATTCGATTGATTTTTGTGGCGGCGTTATTTTTCGGATTTGGTTCGCCGATACTGCTCTATATCGTTTTGGCAATTGTCATGCCGACTTGCGACCCAAACGAAGTCGCTTATACAGTCGTTGAAGACGACGAGGAAGAAGAGGATGAGGACGATTACTACGACCCTTCCCGAAGAAGAGGTTATGAAGAGGAAGGCACTGAAGCCTATGGGTATGACGACGGCAAGAAGTCCAATGACGAACGTTACTAAAACATTTCAAACGCATTAAATTCAAACGCATCGGTGGTTTTTTACCATGAAACCGATGCGTTTTTTTGGCGTATAGGCTATAATGGTATAATAGATAACGAAAAAAACGGAGAGAGATATATGATACATTTTATAAGAGGCCTTATCGTCGAAATTGAAAACGATGCGGTCGTAGTGGAGAATCAAGGCATCGGTTACCGCGTGGCCACGTCGACGACGTCAATTTCAGACTGGCAAGCGTGTGAAGAAGCTGTTAAAGTGCATACAGAGATGATTGTTAGGGAAGACGCCATTTCACTGGTGGGCTTTTCCACGCGTGAGGAGCTGCGAATGTTTCAGCTTTTGACGTCAGTTAGCGGCGTGGGGACTAAGGTGGGGGTCGGGATTTTGTCGGCGATTCCCATTTCAAAGCTGACACTGGCGGTACAAACAGGTGACGTCAAAGCGATTACAGCGGCCCCAGGGGTCGGAAAAAAGACGGCAGAGCGGATTATTTTAGAACTTAAAGACAAACTGAAAGGGTTTGAACCGGCGGCGTCTGACACATCTATGGAGGCTGTTCAAGTCGAGAGTGCCGGGCATGCTGACGACGCGCTGATGGCACTTGTGGCATTGGGCTATACAAAACAAGAAGCACAGCGTGCCATTGCCAAACTGGATATGACGGCGCTGGATACAGAAGGCATTATTAAAGCGGCACTTAAGGCACTGATGATGCAGTAACGGAGGCATAGATGGAACGATTTGTAACACCCAGTCAACTGGAAGAAGATAAAGTTAGTGAAAACGGTATCCGCCCTAAAGCCATGGCGGAGTATATCGGACAGTCGAAGACAAAAGAAAAACTTGAAATCTTTATGAAAGCGGCGAAACTGCGTCACGAGCCACTTGATCACGTTTTGCTCTACGGGCCGCCAGGACTTGGCAAAACGACGCTCTCCTGCATCATCGCCAACGAGATGGACGTCAATATTAAGATTACTTCGGGGCCGGCCATAGAGCGGCCAGGTGATTTAGCCGCTATTTTAACGGGATTAAAAGAAGGCGACGTCCTCTTTATAGATGAAATTCATCGACTCAGTCGCCATGTGGAAGAAGTACTTTACCCTGCGATGGAGGACTTTGCCATTGATATTGTCATCGGCAAAGGTCCCGGGTCGCGCTCGGTGCGATTGGACTTGCCGCATTTTACTTTAGTGGGGGCGACCACCCGCGCCGGTCAGTTGACGGCACCGCTTAGAGATCGATTTGGCGTCATCTGCAAACTCGATCTTTACGAGCCAGACGATCTCGCACATATTATTAAGCGGTCAGCCGGTGTCCTCAAGGTGCCTATTGACGACGCGGCGACACTTGAAATGGCGATGCGCAGTCGCGGTACCCCTCGGATTGTCAACCGCCTTTTAAAGCGCGTGCGGGATTACGCGCAGGTGCGAGGCGAGGGCGTTGTCACGCGGGTTATCGCCAAAGAAGCGCTCGATATGCTGGAAATCGACGCCCTTGGACTCGACGCTGTAGACCGTAAAATTTTGACGAGTATCATCGAGTATTTCGACGGCGGTCCGGTGGGCATCGATAACCTCGCGGCGACTACCGGCGAAGAAAATACGACGATTGAAGATGTTTACGAACCCTACCTATTACAGCTTGGTTTTTTACAGAGGACGCCGAGAGGGCGCATCGTCACTAATCGTGCGAGAGAGCACATGGGGTACGAAGCCGTTCTTTCGACAGAGCAATTGACATTGCTTAGAAATGAGGGCGCTTATGAAGAATAAACTTTTGATTGTGTTTATACTTGTGGGGTTACTGGCGGGTATCGTGCCGGTTTACGGATTTTCTCCGGCTGAGGACACGGTGGATATCGGCCTCGTGTTCGGGACGACGACTACGGATGCGCTGACGCTTAAGTCGGAAGACGGCTTTGAAATCGGCCTTTCGAAAAGTGCTTCCAAAAAAGACGCTTTGTTGAATTTGCACAATTACAAAACGTTGACCCTTTACAAGCTGGGAGGCTATGTGTATAATGCACAAGAACCTGTTTTTGAACCGACTCTACCTGCTGAAAAGGGAACGTTTACAGTGGCGGTAGATTCGGAAAGCACAGATTACCAAGAGGTTTTTGACGCTTTTTTGGCGTTGAAGGCAGAGGACGAGGCTTTTGCAATTGGCTTGTCAAAGATGTACCGCGTCTATTACGGCAACTATGCCACTGAAGCAGAGGCAGAGGCGGCGGTATCTACACTCAAAGTGCGTTACCCCACTCGTCAGTTTGAAGTTGAAAAATTACCTTTTCGCTATATCGGCGTTTACGCAGGGACTGAACTGCTGACGTATGTGGATACGGCAGAATCTCTGGCGTTAGCGGCGCCACTGATTGCCTACAACGGTGTCGTCTATCGAAATCAAATGCTCGTCAAACGCCTTTCAAACAGCGATTTGACACTGATTAACCGCGTCTCGATTTCAGAGTATCTCTATGGCGTCGTACCGAAGGAAGTGAGCCCGAGTTGGCCGAAGGATGCCCTCAAAGCACAGGCCATCGCCGCTCGCAACTACTTGTTTACCAATAGTGGGAAGTACGCGGCTTACGGCTTCGACGTAGCTGCGACGGTTTCGAGCCAAGTGTATGGCGGCTATGCCTCTGAAGACCCGCGCACCAATCGCGCAGTCGATGAGACGTCGGGTGAAGCGCTTTATTATGCCGGTGCACTGGTCGAATGTTTTTACTACGCGCACAGCGGCGGTTACACTGAAGACGCCGCTAACGTCTGGGCAAATAATTTGCCTTATATCAAGGCGGTAGAAGACCCTTACGGCAAAGGGGCGCCAAATGACAACTGGCAAGTCTCGTTTACTCGAGAAGAAATTGAAAGTGCTGTAGCGAAGTCCGGTCAATCCATAGGGACGCTTAAAGAAGTTCGAATTGCCAAGCGCACTGCGTCCGGTCGTGCGCACGAGATGATCTTCGTAGGCGATTTGGGACAGGTTACATTGCGCAAGGACGCTTTTAGGCGTTACATTGGCGGAACACAGTTAAAGAGCATGCTCATCGCTTTTGAGCCTTTTGAAGAAAAATCAGCGCCACCGGCGCCAAAACCCACGGTAGAGCAATCCGGTAACGGCCCCAAAGCCCTGTTGTCTCAAAGTCCAGTTTATTTTGAACGCCTGTCAGACGACGTGTACAAAATGTACAGTGGTGGCGCAATGACTACTGTGGACCTTGCAAAGGCCGCCGATGCACAAGAAAGCGCGCAAAGTGTTTCTGAAGTCGCCGTTCCGAATTCAAACGGAGAAGTGACGTTTTATGGCAAAGGATATGGACACGGCGTCGGCATGAGTCAATGGGGCGCTCGTAAAATGGCTGAAATGGGCTTTACCTATCAAGAAATCCTCGCACATTATTACAATGGTGCACAAGTTGAACCGATTCAATAACCATAGAAAGGCTACAAATTATAATGAAGACAAGTGATTTTTACTTTGATTTACCTGAGCAACTCATTGCTCAGACCCCCCTTGAGAACCGCTCTGAATCCCGTATGATGGTTTTAGGTCGACAAGGCGGCGTGGAACACAAGCACTTTTACGACGTCCTCGACTATTTGGAAGCGGGTGACTGCCTCGTGCTGAACAACACAAAGGTGATTCCGGCGCGGTTGTTCGGCGTAAAAGACACAGGGGCAACTGTGGAGTTTCTCTTGCTCAAACGCCTTGACAAAGACCGGTGGGAAACTTTGGTGAAGCCGGGGAAAAAGGCAAAAGTCGGCACGATCTTTACTTTTGGAAACGGTGAGCTCACTGCAGTGGTCGAGTCTGTGGCAGAAGAAGGGGCGCGGATTATCCGTTTTGCCTATGAAGGCGTCTTTGAAGAAATCTTAGACCGCCTTGGGACGATGCCGTTGCCACCTTACATCAAAGCCAAGTTGGACGATGCCAAGCGCTACAACACCGTCTATGCGGCACACGACGGTTCCGCCGCAGCGCCGACAGCAGGGTTGCATTTTACAGAGGCGCTTATGGAAAAAGCCCGTGCAAAAGGGGTGAACATCGCGTATGTGACGCTCCACGTGGGGCTGGGGACGTTTAGACCGGTAAAAGTCGACGATGTCAATGCACATAAAATGCACTCGGAGTACTACTGTCTCGACGAAGAGAACGCGGCGCTTATCAATCGCACCAAAGCGTCCGGCGGACGCGTTGTGTCCGTCGGAACGACGTCGACACGTACACTTGAAACCATTGCAACTGCCGATGGACGCGTACAGGCGCAAAGCGGTTGGACGGAGATCTTTATCTACCCGGGCTACGCGTTTAAAGTTGTAGATGGGCTGATTACCAACTTCCATTTACCGGAGTCCACACTTATTATGCTCGTCAGCGCCTTCACCAGTCGAGAGCAGACGCTCGCGGCTTATAAAACCGCTGTTAATGAAAAGTACCGATTTTTCAGCTTCGGCGATGCGATGCTGATTTTATAACCGATAGAAAGGAACAACCATGGCCATACGTTACGAACTGATTAAGACCTGCGCACAAACCGGTGCGAGACTGGGGCGTTTGCATACGCCCCACGGCGTTATAGAAACGCCGATTTTTATGCCGGTGGGTACTCAGGCAACTGTAAAGGCAATGACGCCGGAAGAACTCAAGGAGATGAACGCACAGATTATCTTGTCCAACACGTATCACCTATACTTGAGACCGGGGCACGACCTCGTGGAAGAAGCCGGTGGCCTTCATAAATTTATGAACTGGGATCGTCCGATTTTGACAGACAGCGGCGGGTTCCAAGTGTTTAGCTTGGGCGACCTTCGCAAGATTACAGAAGAAGGGGTTACGTTTCAGTCGCATATCGACGGCAGCAAACACTTCTTATCGCCAGAAAAAGTCATGGAAATTGAAAACGCACTGGGTGCCGACATCATTATGGCGTTTGACGAGTGCGCCCCTTACCCTGCAGACCACGATTATGTGAAAAAATCTTTAGAGCGTACGACGCGCTGGGCGGTGCGCTGTAAAGAAGCGCATAAGAACACTGAAAATCAGGCGCTGTTCGGCATCATTCAAGGTGGGATGTACCGCGACCTCAGAGAGCAGAGCGTTCGCGAACTGGTTCCCCTGGATTTCCCGGGTTACAGCATCGGCGGCCTCAGCGTCGGCGAACCGAAAGAGCTCATGTACGAAGTACTCGATTACACGACGCCTCTTTTGCCTGAGAACAAGCCAAGATACCTCATGGGTGTCGGCAGTCCCGACGCGCTCATCGAAGGGGTTATTCGCGGTATCGACATGTTTGACTGCGTGTTGCCGACCCGAATCGCCAGAAACGGCACGGCGATGACATCACAGGGGAAAGTGGCTATTAAAAATGCCAAGTACCGCCGTGACTTCACACCGCTTGATCCCGAGTGCGACTGCTACTGCTGTAAAAATTACACCCGTGCGTACCTCAGACATCTCTACAAATCAGACGAGATTTTGTCGTCGAGATTGATGTCGACACACAACCTTCACTTCTTGTTGAACTTAATGGCTCAAGTGCGCGAAGCGATTGTGGAAGACCGATTGATGGACTTTAGAAACGAATTCTTTAAAAAGTATTATGGCGCGTAGCTTTTTCTGTTATAATAGAAAGTGAACTTAATTAGTAAAGGAGTGTAGACATGCAAGGACCAATAGGAATTATTCTTTATATGGGCTTTTTCTTCGCACTGATGTATTTCTTACTCGTAAGACCTCAGAAGAAGAAGCAAAAGGAAATGAACGATCTCAGAGACAGTGTAAAGCCTGGTGACAGCGTTGTAACCATCGGTGGCATCGTGGGCAAAGTTTTAAATGTAAAAACAGATGACATTGTACTCGAAGTAGGCAAAAACAAGATGACGTTCAAGAAGTGGGCCGTTTCATCTGTCGAGCCGGCAGATCGTCCGGCTATCGACACTGAAGAGATGGAAGTTAAAGATCCAGCAGAAGTTGAATAATAGGGAGACCTACCTCTCGGCAGGTAGGTCTTTTCTAATTTTAGAAACTGTGATATAATATCTTGTATTTTAGTCGTTATCTCCTCGACAAGTGCTTAGCCTTGGGTCTAAAACGGCGGGGGACAACACAATTATAGGGAGGTTCTAATGAAACATATCAAAACATTAAATAAGGGTTCACTTAAGCATTCAGCGGCGCACGGCGGTTGTGGCGAATGCCAGACGTCTTGTCAATCGGCTTGTAAAACATCTTGTACAGTCGGCAACCAAGCGTGCGAAAATAAATAGTGTCACTGGACGAGCAGCGTAACGCTGCTTTTCTTATAAACCGAAGTCATCGGTTTCATTTTCACGGTTTTTTCTGTGAATGCATGAGGAGGAAATAATGATACACAAGTTTAAACAGGGCGACATGTATTTTGCTTTAGATGTCAACAGTGGCGCCGTACATGTCATCGACGAGTTGGTATTTGACTTATTGGCGATTTACCCTGCTGAATCCGCGGTAAAGGCGATTGCCGCGTTAAAAGACAAATACACTGAGCAGCGTGTGAGAGAAGCCATAGAAGACGTCGATCAGCTTATAGAAGGCGAGATGCTCTTCGCAAGTGATCAATACGTTCATTCTATTGAATTTCAAAACAGAAGCCCTGTTATAAAAGCCATGTGTCTTCACATTGCGCACGACTGCAATATCCGTTGTGCGTATTGTTTTGCGTCGCAGGGCGACTTTAAAGGCGAGCGTTCATTGATGTCTTATGAGGTCGGTAAAAACGCTCTGGACTTACTCGTTAGAAGTTCGGGCAACCGCAAGAACCTGGAAGTTGACTTCTTTGGCGGCGAACCGCTGATGAACTTCGAAGTGGTTAAGCAACTGGTGGACTACGGCAGAAGTTTAGAAGGTCCTTTCGGTAAGAACTTTCGCTTTACTCTAACGACCAACGGCGTGCTTTTAAACGATGAAAACATGGCGTACATCAACGAAAACATGGACAACGTCGTGTTGAGCATCGACGGTCGAAAGGCTGTTAACGACAAGATGCGCTATACCATTCAGGGGGGCGGCACATACGACATTATCGTGCCGAAGTTTAAGAAACTCATCGAAGGTAGAAACGGCAAGTCTTACTATGTTCGCGGCACCTTTACAAAAAACAACCTCGACTTTGCAAAAGACGTTATCCATATGGCGGACTTAGGCTTTAAGAGCACTTCAGTCGAGCCCGTCGTGGCGAAGCCGAGCGATCCTTATGCCTTGACAGAAGAAGATATTGACGTGTTAAACGCACAATACGATGAACTGGCTGAAGAGATGCTAAAGCGTTACAACACAGAGGACGCGTTTGACTTTTTCCACTTTGCCCTCGACCTCGGTCAGGGACCGTGTGTGGTCAAGAGGCTCACAGGCTGTGGTGCCGGTTCAGAGTACCTGGCCATTACACCGGAAGGCGACGTGTATCCGTGTCACCAGTTTGTCGGAGACGCGCATTTTAAAATGGGCAACGTTATGGCGGGCATCTTAGATTTCGGCTTGACGACGGAGTTTAAAAACGCCCATGTCTACAACAAAGAAAAATGTCGCGATTGTTGGGCGAAGTTTTATTGTAGCGGCGGGTGTCATGCCAACGCGTATAACTTTAACGAAAGCATCTACAAACCTTACGATCTCGGATGTGAACTCGAGAAGAAACGCATTGAAAACTCTATTTACCTTTATGCGAAACGGACACTGACGGAAGAATAGAACGGAGGCGCTGTATGGTTAGACCTTTTAAAACATATGTGCCGGACACGGCATCGGCGGGATTTGTCGCTGAGACCGCCGTGTTGATTGGGCAAGTTTTCCTAGAAGAAGCTTCAAACATTTGGTATAATACAGTAGTTAGGGGTGATGTCGAACCTATACGCATCGGAAAGCGCACCAATGTACAAGATCAGGTGGTGCTCCACACGAGCAAGGGCTTTCCGCTGACCATAGGGGCAGATGTGACCATAGGACACGGTGCCATCGTCCACGGCTGCACGATTTCTGATCGCGTACTGGTGGGCATGGGGGCTATTGTTCTAGATGGCGCTGTCATTGAAGAAGACGTCATCATCGGGGCAGGTGCACTTGTACCGCCGGGCAAGCGGATACCAAAAGGCGTGCTCGCTTTGGGGTCTCCGGCCAAAGTCGTCAGAGAACTCACCGAAGCTGAACGCTTGCATCTTAAAGCGTCAGCAGACAATTACGTACAATTGTCGATGCAATACAAATCAAAATAGGAGGCATCAAATCATGAACGGAAAAAATACCCTGTTGTTTTTCCTAATTGTTGCAGTTATAGCAGGTGCTGCATTTATTGCAATCAATGGATTGACAGTTGGCAACTTTTCAATCAGCCCAGTTAAAGATCAAATGAAACTCGGTCTCGATGTAAAAGGCGGCGTGGCTGTGGTTTACGAAGCGCAGACAGATGAGACTGGTGATGATCTTAAGAAAACTATGGAACAGACAAAGAGCGTTATCGGCAAGCGTGTAGACGAAATGGGTCTTACAGAGCCGGTGGTGACGATTCAGGGTGAAAATCGAATCAGCATTGAACTGCCTGGCGTCGAAAACGCCGAGCAAGCGGCAGCGGCCATCGGTCAGACGGCACTCCTAGAGTTTGGTCTTGTTAAACAAGGGGCGTTTGCCACCGCTGGAATGAAGACTTCTGATTTTGAGTACGAACACGTGCTCTACGGTCAAAACGTCAAAGACGCCTTTGTGACACAAGATGAGAACGGTCTGCCTGCAATTGCATTGCGTTTTGATGCAGAGGGTACAGACAAGTTTTCAGAAGCAACAAAAAAAGCCACAAGCTTTGAAGGCGGCACAGGACAAATCGCCATTATTTTAGACGGCGAAGTGGTTTCGGCGCCGACGACAAGTATTGTTATCCCAGACGGAAAAGCGGTTATAACCGGTCGCTTTACGTTTGAAGAGGCGCTTCAAACCTCTCAACTCATTAGAGGGGGTGCACTTCCGGTAGAACTCGTCGAAGTGAAGTCTTCTGTTATCGGACCGACACTAGGTCTTAACTCACTTTACTCTGCGATTAGAGCGGCATTAATCGGTCTTTCACTCGTGGTTGTGTTTATGATTATTTTCTATAGAATTCCAGGTGTCATTGCCACCATTGCATTGACGCTATACGCGTTGATTATGGTGTACGCGCTAATTGCGTTAAATGCGACACTGACGCTACCGGGCGTTGCCGGTATTGTACTTTCGCTAGGGATGGCGGTAGACGCCAACGTTATTATTTTCGAGCGTCTTAAAGAGGAAATAGCTGTTGGAAAATCCCTTAGAGCTTCTATTGACAGTGGCTTCCATAGAGCAATGCGCACAATTATCGACTCCAATGTGACGACGTTAATTGCTGCAGTTATTCTCTTTTACTTTGGCGAAGGGCCAATTAAAGGGTTTGCCGTTACGTTGATGGTAGGTATTGCAGCGAGTATGTTTACTGCTGTCGTCGCCACCAAAACACTTCTCAAACTATCGCTTGGTTTCTCAGACCGTAAAAAGCTATATGGATCAAGGGGGTAATGGCAGATGAAAATGTATAAAATAACGGACAAATATAAAATCTGGTTCACCATTTCAGCACTTGTTATTCTGTTAGGTCTGTTTTTCATGGTGACGAAAGGCTTTAACCTCGGCATCGACTTTACCGGTGGTACGACGATTCAAATCGATTTCGACCACAAGGTAGAAGTGAATGCCCTTCAAGACGTGCTCCAGCCGTTTGAGCTCAACGCGCAGATTATTCACTCAGGGGAAGCTCAAAAAAGCGTTATCATCAAGACGGCGGCGTCTGTAAACAGCGAAACGCGCAACGAAATCGTCGATGCTATTGAAGCGCAATTCAGTGGAGAAAATCCTGTGTTTGGCGAGACGTATCAGTTTTCACCAAATGTTGGGGACGAGATTCGCAACCGCGCGTTGTTCTCGATTACCATTGCAGCAGTGGCGATGTTGATTTACATCATTATACGATTTGAAGCCATCTTCGGTATAGCAGCGATTTTGGCTTTGGTACACGATATTTTGATTTTACTTTCGCTTTACGCTATTTTCCAAATCACAGTGGATCAATCCTTTATTGCGGCGATTCTGACAATTGTCGGTTACTCGATTAACGATACCATTGTCGTGTTTGACAGAGTGCGTGAAAACGTCGTGAGACAAAAAGGTCTTAGCCATTTCGATGTGGCCAACCTATCGATTACACAGAGTTTAACGCGTACCCTCAACACCTCTTTGACGACGGCACTCGTCATCGGTTCCCTTTACTTCCTCGGCGTAAACAGCATCAAGATGTTTGCATTGCCGCTCTTACTCGGGGTCATGGTCGGAACGTATTCATCAATTTTCATTGCCAATCCGTTTTGGGCATTGCTTCGAAATAAAATCAAGCTCAAAGGGTCTTACGGCAACAAGTAATAGAGGTGAGATGCGCAGTAGCAGATGCTATTGCGCATTTTCGCCCCATACATACCTCTCGTGTGCCATGCACATATAGAGGCGCAAATGCATGCATAGAATAAACAGTTAGTGGTGACGCAATGATATTTCAACACGCCATTTGGCACTACGATCCTCACAGTGCCGAAGTAGAAAAGTACAATCGCATATTTAAAACAGAGCCGCTGGTGACAAAGCTTCTTTTGGACCGCGGTATAGCAACTTATGAAGAAGCGGAACAGTTTTTAAAGCCTTCGATGACGCAGTTACACGATCCTTTTTTAATGGCCGACATGTCAAAAGCAGTGGCGCGTATTCAGGAAGCGATGGCACGTGGTCAAAAAATTTGGATATACGGCGACTACGATGTCGACGGGATTACGAGTATCGCGGTTTTAAGCCGCTATTTCGAGTTTGTCGGGTACCGTGCCGACTATTACATTCCAAGCCGCCAAGAAGAAGGCTATGGTCTTAACACGGCGGGCATTGACACGATTAAAGAACGCGGCGGCGAAGTGATTATTACAGTCGACTGCGGCATTACAGCTGTCGAGCAAGCGGCATATGCCAAATCCATCGGCATCGAACTCATTATTACCGACCACCACGAGTGTCAAGAGACGCTGCCGGAGGCGGTAGCGGTTATCAACCCTAAGCGCGAAGGCTACCCGTTTAAAATGTTGGCGGGATGCGGTGTCGCCTTTAAATTGACACAGGCGCTTCTCGGCGATGGGTTTGACGCTTTCTACCTATCGGTAATCGACATCGTCGCTTTGGGGACTGTTGCGGACATTGTTCCACTCGTCGATGAAAATCGCGTCTTTACGAAGCTCGGTCTCGAGCAGATGACCCACACACAAAATCCAGGCGTTCAGGCGCTCATTGAAGAGGCGCAACTTCAGGGAAAAGAGATTAATGCCGGACACATCGGTTTTATTATTGCGCCGAGAATCAACGCCTCAGGTCGCATAGGCAACCCGAGCATCGCTGTGGAAATGTTGCTGGAGAAAGACTATTTTAGCGCACTTCAGATTGCCAAGGGTCTCAGCGACCTGAACACCAAGAGGCAGATGCAGGAGCGTCAGATTATGGAGGAAGCAGAACTCTATATTGAGACGTCTATCGACCTCGCCAAAGAGAAGATTTTACTCGTCGTGGGCACAGAGTGGCACACGGGGATTATCGGCATAGTGGCGTCTAAGCTCACGGATAAATACGATCGACCGGTGGTGGTTCTCAATTTGGAAGGCGGTGTTGCAAAAGGGTCGGCTAGAAGTGTGGACGGTATCAGCATCTTTGCGGTGCTCAGCCGTTTTAAAGACCTTTTTGATAAATTTGGCGGACACGAGCAAGCGGCTGGACTCAGCCTCTCGGCACAGCATATCCCAGCGCTAAAAGAAGGCCTGATGGCTTATGGCGCCACGGAAATTCCTTGGCGACAACTCGTCAAAGAGCAGACCATTAGCGCCGTGCTTATGCCGCAGATGGTCACCCACGAGTTGGTGGACGCCATTGAACAGCTCAAGCCGTTCGGCATGGGCAATCCCAAGCCGCAGTTTGTGTTCAACCATCTGAAGATAGACGATTACAAGTTGATTGGAAAAGCGCAGAACCATTTGAAGCTCATGGTTAACGACGGCGTGCGCATTTACGATGCGCTGGCGTTTAATCAATCGGACAACATCAAATTTTTCAAAAAAAATGAAGCGCTCAATTTGCTTTTAACACTGGAAAAGAACCACTTTAGAGGTGTTGAGACCATTCAGTTCCTCGTAAAAGACTTTGTGAAGAAGAACATGCCGCTTAAGGAGCAATTGGCGTTTAAAGTCTATGAGACCCCGTACAACCACCTCGTTTCGGGGACGGCACTCTTTAAAGGAGAGGCGGCGCAAGTCATCGACGATGTGAGCAACTTGGAGACAGGGGTTCTTCTCATTTACAGTTTAGAGGCATTTAACACAGTAAAAGACGAGTTGCTAATGTCGCAGTCGCTGGCCTACAGCTTGCACTTCGGGAAGCTCTCCACTTGTGACTTTCTAGAAGAGGGGCTCAATATTCTGTATATGCCCGCTGGGGATGTGGTTCTCAATACGCCTTATTACGTACTCGAGAACGACGTTTGCGACAATAGCCTCGGTGCGTATTACCCGACGCGTGGCGATATGGTCTACTTGTACAAGTGGGCGATGAAGCTCAAGAAGACCTCGCTCTTTGACGCTCAGGACAAATTGAATTTCAACATTGCCAAAATACTATGTGGTTTGGCCTTGTTAAGCGACATGTCGCTTATAGAATACACGGTGCATAATCATTACTTGACGATTACGGCACATCATAAACCTAAAGAAAAAATGCAGCTTGAAAAGCTGGAGTTGTATCAGAAATTTACGGCGAGAGCCTAATCTTGGAGGACGTACATGGATTTAAAATCAAAAATCAGAGTTGTAGAAGACTTCCCTAAAGCGGGCATAAGCTTTAAGGATATCACGACGTTGCTGGAAGACGGCAAGGCGTACAAAGCGGCGATAGACGCTTGTATCGATACTGTGAAGGACGTCTCCTACGATTTAATTGTAGGCCCTGAAGCTAGAGGATTCCTTATGGGGGCCCCAATGGCTGTAACGACTGAGAAAGGGTTTGTGCCCATTAGAAAACCCGGTAAACTGCCATACGAAACTGTACGACACGACTACGAGCTGGAGTACGGTAGCGACAGTTTAGAAGTGCACAAAGACGCCATTAAACCGGGGCAACGCGTTCTAATTGTCGACGACTTACTCGCTACGGGTGGAACGGCAAAAGCCGTTTGTGAACTCGTGGAGAAGCTTGGAGGCGTAGTTGCCGGTCTCGCTTTTCTCGTGGAACTGAACTTCCTCGACGGACGAAAAGTGCTGGAAGGCTACGATGTTTACAGCGTTTTATCTTACGATGCGTAAAAAATGGTTGTAAACTGTTGAAATTCTTTGTAAAATAAATATAACGAAAGTCCGTTTGGTGTATGCTAGACGGACTATTTACAATATTTAGAAAGCAGTTGTGGTGTAGCTATGAATTTAAATGAGTACTTAAGTCAACTAAGAGAATACGCACCGTATGTAGATATGGCTCTTATCGAAGACGCGTTTTTGTTTGGACAAAAAGCGCATGAAGGACAACTTCGAAAAGATGGTTCGCCTTTCTTCGACCACCCGGCAAACGTCTCGCTTATTCTCGCGCAACTTGAAATGGATGAAAAAACCATAGTTGCCGCTTTATTGCACGATACAGTGGAAGATACGGAAGTCACACTTGAAGACGTAGTGGCCAAGTTTGGAGAAGAAATTGCCGCATTGGTAGATGGTGTGACCAAACTCGAAGTCATTAATTACGAGACCAAGCAAGAGCGCCAGGTGGAGAACCTGAGAAAGATGTTTCTCGCCATGGCCAGCGATATACGCGTCATATTAATCAAGCTGGCGGATAGGCTGCACAACATCCGAACGCTTGGTGCCATGACCCTTGAAAAACAAAAGGAAAAGGCAGAGGAGACCATCGAGATCTACGCGGCCATCGCCCATCGACTCGGGATTTTCACCATTAAATGGGAACTTGAGGACCTCAGCTTAAAATATTACGACCCAGAAGGGTATCGCGACCTCGTTCAGAAAGTCAATTTAAAGCGAACGGAACGCGAGTCCATTATCAACGACTACATCAGACAAATTGCAGAAGCTTTAAATGCGCTACACCTCGAATTCGAAATTTACGGTCGACCGAAGAATTTTTACAGCATCTACAAAAAGATGAAGTACCAGCACAAAGAATTTGATGAGATTTACGATTTGACGGCTATTCGCATTATTTGTGAAGACATCAAGGACTGCTACAGCGCTCTAGGGGCTGTACACACGCTGTGGAAGCCGATTCCGGGCCGTTTTAAGGATTATATTGCCATGCCGAAGCCCAATCTCTACCAGTCGCTTCACACGACGCTGATGGGCAACGGCGAACCGTTTGAAATACAAATTCGTACCCGTGAAATGCACGAGATTGCCGAGTACGGTATCGCGGCGCACTGGAAGTACAAAGAGGGGACGAAAAATACCCATCAAGAAATGGAAGAGAAACTCAACAGCTTTAGACAGATGATGGCGTTCCAAAGCGACTTAAAGGACCCCAGCGAGTTTATGAAATCTTTGAGACTCGACCTCTTTAACTCAGAGGTGTTCGTTTTCACGCCGGACGGTGCCGTTTTGGACTTGCCGATTGGCGCGACGCCTGTAGATTTCGCCTACCGTATTCACACCGAGGTGGGCAACAAATGTGTCGGAGCAAAAGTCAATGGCCGAATCGTCCCGCTTAACTACCAGCTACAAAATGGTCAGCGCGTGGAAATACTGACGTCAAAAGGCTCTATGGGACCGTCGAGGGACTGGCTGAAGTTCGTCAAGAGTACGCAGGCCAAGCAACGTATTAAACAGTGGTTTAAGAAAGAGCGTCGCGATGAAAACGTGGAGAAAGGGCAGGAAATGCTCGTCAGTGAGGTGCGCAAGCAGAACATACCGACGAAAGCGGTGCTCAATGACGATTTTCTCGACCCGATACTCAAGCGATTGAGTCTTAAAAATGTGGAAGACCTTTACAATGCCGTCGGTTACGGGGGCATTCTCACCAGCCAAGTAATTCCTAAGATACGCGAAAAGTACAACAAAGAGCGCAAGGAAGAACAGATGAAAGAGGCGGCTGAGGTGTTTAGACCGGAGGAAGTGGTGAAAAAACCTTCTCCGAAGCGCAACGAAGCCGGTGTCACAGTAAAGGGAATGGACGACATTCTCGTGCGGTTTGCAAAGTGCTGTTCACCTGTGCCAGGCGATGACATCATCGGGTACATTACCCGTGGTCGCGGCGTCACGATTCACCGCAGCGACTGTGAGAATTTTGAAAAATCCGAAGACGCCCGCAACCGTTTTATAGAGGTGGCGTGGGCGACGGACACAGAGGCATCGTATTTGACGCATGTCCAAATTATTTCATCTGATCGAAAAGGCCTCTTGACGGACATTACCATGTTGATGCACGAACAGAGCATGATGATGACCGGTATTAACGCCAAAATTGATAAAAAGGGCATTGCCATCGTCAATCTCTCTATTGAGATTTCAGACATTGAAGAACTCCATAAGTTGATGAGAAAGCTCAAAGCTATGGAAGAAGTGATTGAAGTTAAGCGTGTAAACGCGTAAGAAGGGACAGTTATGAGAGCAGTGGTACAGAGAGTGGCACAGTCCTCAGTACACGTAGACGGTACAGTGGTCGGCAAAATCGGAAAGGGGTTTAACGTGCTGCTCGGTATAGAAACAGAAGATACCGAAAAAGACGTGGCCTATTTGGCTGAGAAAATTGCGTTTCTACGCGTTTTTGAGGACGAAGAAGAAAAAATGAACTTATCGCTGAAAGACATCGGCGGTGAAGTGCTCGTCGTCTCACAGTTCACGCTGATGGGCGATTGTCGGAAGGGGCGACGCCCCAATTTTATGAACGCGGCAAAACCGGATAAGGCGAAGGCGCTTTACGAGGCTTTTGCCGAGGCAATGTGTGGTCACGGCATCGATGTGGCCACAGGCCAGTTTCAGGCCGATATGACGGTACACATTGAAAACGACGGACCAGTGACCATTTTATTGGATTCAAATAAAAACTTTTAAGGAGACAGACCATGATACTCGAAAGAATAGTGGTGGGGTCTTATGCGGCAAATTGTTATATTGTAGCAGATGAGAACACCAGAGAAGCTATTGTCATCGACCCCGGTTCAGAGGGCGAACGCATTTGTGAGCGCCTGGAGGCGCTAAATGTTCAAGTTAAAAAAATCGTGTTGACCCACGGCCACGGCGATCATATCGGCGGTGCAGAAGCGGTGAAGGCGAAGACCGGCGCACCTGTTGTCATCCATCATGACGACGCGGAGATGCTGGGCGATCCCATAGTGAATTTAACGGCGACAATGCGTCAAAAGGTGGCGTTTACACCAGATGCAACTATTGGGCATCTCGATACCATAGAAGTTGGCACGCATCGATTTGAAGTGCGTCACACACCGGGCCATACACGCGGTGGGATTTGTCTTATTGAGAAAAACGAGCGCATTGTATTCAGCGGAGACACGTTGTTTTATGGTTCTGTTGGGCGTTCGGATTTAAGCGGCGGGAACCACAAGACATTAATTGCATCAATTATTAGAGAACTCATGCCGCTCGAAGACGATTTTACGGTCTATTCAGGACACGGTTCTTCGACGACTGTGGGCTTTGAGCGCAGAAAAAACCCTTTTATTCAGGGATAGGTGACACATGAAACAATTAAAGGCGGTTACAAACAGTCCAAAACTAGAGTACGAGCTTAGCCTTGTGATTGGGCTGTTTTTTCGTGATGAAGAATGGGTGTTTAATACCGGTGAAGCTGCGCATACACTAATTGTAACAGTATGCCCTGAGACCGCTGTTGTAACACTGGACGCCGATGAGCGGCTCTACGCCGAAACGATTGAAGTGCCTGAAAAGCGTTATATTAAGCGTGCGGTGTACAGAGCGCTTTCAGAAATTGCCGAGGCGTCGAGCCCTTGGGGCACTTTGACGGGGATACGCCCTGTTAAAATTGTTCACGAGGCTTTTGACCGCGGTATGGACGCGGAGGCGGTACGGCGTTTGCTCACTGAGGTCTATTTAATCGAACCGGAGAAGATCGACTTGATGATGGCGGTGGCTTCTAGAGAACGACCGCATCTGTATCCAATAGACGAGCGACAGGTATCGCTGTACATCAGCATTCCCTTCTGTCCGACGCGCTGTGTGTACTGTTCGTTTCCCTCGAACCCACTGGCACAAAAAGGGCGTCTCGTCGACCCGTATCTCGACAAGCTTATGGCAGAAATTACTTATGCGGTTGAAGTGGTGGCGGCCAGTGGCAAGTGGATCGATTGTGTATACATTGGCGGGGGCACGCCTACGGCTCTAGATGCACTTCAACTGGAACGGCTATTAAAGCATTTGACCACTGCTTTAGATTTTAAGGCGGTTAAAGAATTTACGGTAGAGGCCGGGAGACCGGACTCCATTACGCGAGAAAAACTTGTGCTGATGAAGCGCTATGGTGTACAGCGCATCTGTGTAAACCCTCAGACGATGCACGATGCCACCCTTAAGGCCATTGGCCGCAGACACAATAAGGCCGATGTGGACACTGTAATGACATGGGTGCGGGAAATCGGTTTTGACTGTGTGAACATGGACCTAATCGTCGGATTGGAGGACGAAGGCCCTGAAGCGTTCGCCTACACAATGGACGAAGTGCTCAAGTGGTCGCCTGAAAACGTCACGGTACACACCCTCTCTCTGAAGCGGGCGTCAACACTTAGCTTGGAACGCGAGAAAGCGGTTTTTGAGGAAGACAGGCGCATAGAGGCCATGTTAAAACTTGGCGATGCGGCTTTAAAAGCTGTGGGCATTACGCCTTACTACATGTATCGACAAAAGAAGATGCGCAGCCATATGGAAAATGTGGGCTATGCCAAAAAGGGCCATGCTTCGCTGTACAATATGCGCATTATGGAAGAAAAACATACAATCCTCGCACTGGGCGCCGGTGCTGTTTCGAAGATATGTTATCCCAAGGAAAACCGCCACGAGCGCGTGGCAAATTTCAAAGGGGTAGAGGCGTACCTCGAGAGGTTTGATGAAATATTGAAAAGAAAAGATAAAATTAGAGGCTATTAGGAGGCAAATATGGGTGAAGCATTAAACGGTTTAAAGCGGTCGCACTACTGTGGCACGCTTAGAAGCGAACACATCGGACAGAAAGTGACGTTAATGGGCTGGGTTCAAAAGCGCCGTAATTTAGGCAGCTTGATTTTCGTCGACTTGAGAGACCGTTCGGGATACTGTCAAGTTATTTTTGATCAAAACATTTCTGAAGAAGCTTTTCAAAAAGCGGGCAAAATCAGAGGCGAGTTCGTGATTGCCCTCACTGGAGAAGTGAAGTTGCGCGAGTCCGTAAATCCCAACATTCCGACGGGACAAATCGAGATTTTTGCAGATACGCTGAAAATTCTCTGTGAAGCAGATGTGCCGCCGATTCACATCGACGACAACGACGAAGCCGGCGAGAGATTGCGCCTTAAATACCGTTATCTCGATCTTAGAAAGCCTAAAATGCAGCGCAATCTTATGGTTAGGCATCAGGTGGCTTCTTTGGCGAGACGCTTTTACGATGACAACGGTTTTGTAGAAGTGGAAACGCCGATGCTGACGAAGCCGACGCCTGAAGGGGCGAGAGATTACCTCGTGCCGAGTCGTGTGAACCCAAACAAGTTTTATGCCTTACCGCAATCGCCTCAGCTTTTTAAACAGCTGTTAATGGTGTCTGGAATGGACCGTTATTATCAGATTACCAAATGTTTTAGAGACGAAGACCTCAGAGCGGACAGACAGCCTGAGTTTACTCAAATCGACGTCGAGATGTCATTTGTCGACGCAGACGATGTAATGACCATTAATGAAAACATGCTCGCCAATGTGTTTAAACAAGTGGCAGGTGTAGAAGTGGCCCTGCCGATTCAGCGGATGACCTACGCCGAAGCGATGACGCGTTTCGGTTCCGATAAGCCGGACACCCGTTTCGGATTCGAACTCAAGGCGCTCAACGACGTCTTGAAAAACTCTGAGTTTAAAGTCTTTGCCTCTGCTATTGAAAGCGGTGGGGACGTGCGCGCCATCAATATCAGCGGTTACGCAGAGCGTTTTTCTAGAAAAGATATTTCGAAACTCGAAGATTTTGCTAAGAACTATGGTGCAAAGGGCTTGGCTTGGGTAAAAGTAGGAACAGAAGGCGTAACATCACCTATTGCCAAATTCTTGTCTGAGACAGAGTTGGCAGGAATTTTAGAAGTGACTGAAGCGAAAGAAAACGATTTGATTCTCATGGTGGCAGATAAGCCTTCGGTGGTGTACGATGCACTGGGGGCGCTTAGAGTTGAAATAGCAAAACAATTGGAGTTGTTGGATCCAAGTCAGTACAACTTCCTTTGGGTGACGGACTTCCCGCTTTTCGAATACGATGAAGAAGGCGGCAGATGCGTCGCGAAACACCACCCGTTCACAGCGCCGAAGGACGAGGACATCGAGTTGCTCTTAACCGAGCCGATGGCCTGTCGTGCCAAAGCTTATGACATAGTGTTAAACGGCTATGAAATCGGCGGTGGCTCAGTGCGTATCCACGATTCTGCCGTTCAGGAAAAAATGTTCAAAGCGTTGGGCTTCACAGAAGAAGAAGCAGAAGAAAAGTTCGGTTTCTTTATCGACGCATTCAAATACGGGGCGCCGCCTCACGGTGGGATCGCCTATGGTTTAGACCGTATTGTCATGTTGTTGGTGGGTACGGACAATATCAGAGACGTCATTGCCTTCCCTAAGACTCAAGATGCAAAATGTTTGATGTCAAGTGCACCGTCGTCTGCGGAAGCGACTCAACTGGAAGAACTGTACCTGTCATTAACCCCATACGAAAAATAGAAAGGTGTTCATTATGGAAAGAATGGGTATGATTATCGAATCAAAAGGGGCGGTTGCTAAAATAAAACTCATGCGCCACACCGCTTGCGGCAGTTGTGGTGCCTGTCAATTGGGAGATGATCAAAAGGATATCCTGTTGACGGCTAAAAACGAAGTGTCCGCGGAAATCGGTGACGTCGTCGAAGTGGGCATGCCCACAGCGGGGATTCTCAGTGCGGCGTTTATTATGTACGTGATTCCCCTCATCGGCTTGTTCCTAGGCCTTGGCATCGGCACACTGGTGTTTAAGTCAGGCGACACAGAGGTATATGCCGGTCTGCTGGGTCTCGGGATTATGGCGCTGGCGTTTTTAGTGATAAAGCTCAACGAGAAACGCATCCTCAAAAGCGATAAGTACACCGCGCATATTCTCTCCATTGTTCAAAAACATCACGATGATCTCATCACCTTGCAAACGCTTGAAAATTAAGTAGAGGAGGTCGGCATGTCACTGGATCAAGTCATCCGTCATGCGGCATCTACCGTTATGGACACCTTACAGGAAGGTGTCCATATTGTAGATGCAGAAGGTGTGACCATATTGTACAATAAGGCGATGGAAGTAATCGAGGGACTTGAGGCCAAGCAAGTGCTGGGGCGTCATCTGCTCGATTTGTTTCCCGACTGGACGAAGGAAAACAGTACCTTACTGACAGTGATTGAAGAAGGTACTGCGATTTACGATAGGGAACAGAGTTATGTGAACTTCAAGGGGAAGCGGATTCAGACGTTGAACACGACGTTGCCCATCCTCAAAGACGGCAAGCTGATCGGCGCTGTGGAGATTTCCAAGGACCTGACGCAAGTAACGGATATGACCGACCGCATTATGGACTTGCAACAGCGCTTGATGAAACCCGTGCCGAAGACAGAGGGCATTCGCCAGTACCGATTTGATGAACTCATTGGCAAAAGCGATAAGTACCTTGAAGCCATTCGCATTGCCAAACGCGCAGCGAAGTCGTCTTCCAGTGTCCTCATTTACGGCGACACGGGAACCGGCAAGGAACTCTTTGCACAGAGCATTCACTATGAAGGCGATCGGTGCAACAAGCCGTTTATCGCCCAGAACTGCGCGGCGATTCCGGAAACGCTCCTGGAGAGTTTGCTGTTCGGGACGGAAAAAGGCTCTTTTACCGGAGCTAGAGACCGTGCGGGGCTCTTTGAACAGGCCGATGGTGGAACGCTTTTTCTAGATGAAATCAACAGCATGCCAGGTGGCCTTCAAGCCAAAATACTTCGCGTTCTTCAGGAAAGCTATGTACGGCGCATAGGGGGCAACAAGGATATCCCTGTGGATGTGCGCATTATAGCGGCCACCAACGAGGACCCGCAGGTGTTGATTGAAAACAACCTCTTTCGAAAGGATCTTTACTACCGTTTAAATGTCATCAATATTCGCATACCGAATCTCAACGAGCGGGTGTCGGATATCCCGTTGCTCGTAGACCATTTTATTCGAATTTACAACCGGTCGATGCAGAAGGACGTTTGGATGGTCTCTGAAGAGATTATGGACGCCTTTAAGCGCTACGATTGGGCAGGGAACATTCGGGAGCTGAAGAACTTCATTGAATCGGCGATGAACCTCATTACCGACGAACACGTCATTGGCAAAGAGCATTTGCCGAGTCACGTATTAGAGGTGCTTTTAAAAAAATCCTGCTACATCGGTGAAGAAGAGGTGGACGTCACCGATTTAAACGCGCATATAGAAGCCATAGAAAAAGCCATTGTCGAAAGGACTTTGAGGCGTTTTGGCGGCAACATCAGCCAAGCGGCCAAACATCTCAACTTGTCGCGGCAAAACCTGCAATACAAAATTAAACGCTATCTGTAGACGCCAAAGGCCCATTGAGCTTTTGGCGTTTTTTAACCTAACGGCTGGGAAGGGGGGGATCCGAAAGTTACAAAATCCCCACTATCCGTCTGTGTTATTGCTGATTGCTTTGGGCTTTAAGTTTATCGACAATGATTTTCGTGCAGACGATTGTCGTCGATAGGATCGATGACGTACACGCCATTAACAACAAGGTATCAAAATTGTGGCCCACATTGGCGAGCAATACGACGGACACAAAGGACACGGCTTTAAATAGAACAATGCCTATAACAAGTGTAAGTAGAACCCATAAACCGCTGTATTTTCCCATAGTAACCTCCTAGATAAACGCTCTTTAAAAAAATAAAGGTTTTTTATGTAATCGTGTGAAAATGCGTTGTCATCAGTGTATCATTAAATCAATTTTATAACAATAATAGAGAAAAAAGTGTAGGGGGTGTTCGTAGAAGCAATAAATGTTAAGCACTTTAAAGGTGATAAGGAAAGCCCCGTGTGTTAAGATAGATAAAAAGATCTGTGTATAAGAAACAACTGTATAAAAAAAATAGAAAAAGAGGTCACTAAAAATGTCAAATGAAATCAAAAAGGTGTTAATTGTCGGCGACAGCATTACTGAAGGCGAACTCGGTATCAACTATGTTGAAAAGCTGGAAGCCCAGTTTCCCCAATGGATTTTTCGCAATATGGGACTGGGGGGCGATACGCTTCAGGGCATAGCGGCGCGGGTGCTGGTCGAACTGACTGACAATGTCTACGATGTCGTGGTTGTGGAAGCGGGGCATAACGATATCATTTTGCCCAAAATGAAAAATCTCGGCAAGTTGTATGAGCTCGGATACGAGCGACTTTTGAAACGCGGCAGTGTACCGACGACAGAAGCCGATGTCTTTGAAAGCAAGTACGCTCAGATGCTCACCGATATTAGACGCCTGCACAAGGGGGCAATTGTCGTGACGACTTTAAGCTGTTTAAGCGAGGCGCTTAAAGTTGATACCAACCTCAAAAGAGCTGAACTTAACGCGCGTATAAAGAAAGTGGGCGAAGCACATCCGTGTGTGGTGGCCGATGTGGGACACGCATTTGACGAGGTGCTGAAGAAAGGACGGGGAACGGACCAATTTTTAGACCGTTTTTTGAATACATTTTACTTTGATGCGCTTAAGACGAGGACTGAAGAAGGCGCAGCAGCACTAAGCCGTAAGAGGGGGTTGGTACTGACGGTAGACGGCATACACCTCAATGGCGCAGGGGCAGAGCTTTATTGTTCAGTTCTTGGCGCCTGTTTAAAAGCGCTTGACGACCATTTTGCTGACGCGCGTAAACCTTCGTAATGGATAGGGTGCGTCTTGAGTTAACCTACTGGACAACAAGAAATGTAAGTGGTACAATTTAACTAATTGCATAATTATGGGTGAATCGTACCGGCTACAAAAAAGCGCTTTTTTGCAGCTGCTCAGTGAAGGAATGAAGGAGGTTACCTGTGGAGAATCGTCTGTTAAAATCAACGATTGTGTATGTCGTTCTATTTATTATTTTCTTGTTTGGAAGCATGCTTTTCATAAGGCATTATTTAGACAGTCAAATTCCTTATTCGTTTGAAGAAATGGTTGAATTGAACAAAGATCAAGTCATCGAGTTGAAAATGGGCGGCATAAAAATGCAAACGATAGGGGTAAGGTTTACTGGTGATGGAGGTGTTATATTGGAGCAGATGAATCATTTGTTTTTCTACATAATGCCCTTTCTATTGGCCGCAATTCTAGTTGTAAGCGTTCTTATAGCAGTTAAAATGACAAAGAAAGTCCTATTGAAGTGAGCTTTGTAGAGGGGACAGAGAAGATTCGACAACTTTGTGAAGGTAGTCACATTTAACACAGAGATAAAGTGATGTAAACAGTATTTTAATAGGTAAATGGTACACTTCTCTAGGAAAGAGAGGGTGCTATGAGTGAAGGATTTTACGATATCTTGAGACATCAAAGAGTACACGCGGTGTACCAACCGATTGTCGATTTGAAAAATGGCGCTGTCATGGGTTATGAAGCCCTTTCGAGAGGTCCCGAGGGCTCGGTGTACTATGCGCCGATGCAACTGATTGAGACAGCCGTAAAAGAAGACTGCCTATGGGAGCTTGAAATGATTTTTAGACAGAAGTCTTTAGAGGGCATGAAAAACCTCCCAGAAGAAGCTTTTGTCTTTATAAACGTCGACCCCAATATCATTAAGAGCAGTGCTTATAAGACCGGCATGACCAAAGAGTATCTTAAGAGCATAGGGGCGGACAATAGAACCATTGTCTTTGAAATTACAGAGCGCACGGCGATTACCGATTACCCGGCTTTTCAGTGTCTGCTTGAAAATTATAAATCGCAAGGGTATCTAATCGCCATGGACGACGTCGGTGCCGGTTATTCAGGCCTCAAAACCATCAATGAGGTGCGACCGAACTTTATTAAAATCGATATGGACTTGATACGAAACATCGATAAGGACGTGTTTAAGCAAGCGCTTTTAAAAGCTTTTGTCGACACGGCCATGACCACGAATATTAAAATTATCGCAGAGGGCATAGAGACAAAAGAAGAACTGAAGACGCTTATTGTACTGGGGGTCGACTACGGACAAGGGTACTATTTAAAAAAGCCCAGCTACGTCATCGAACCGCTGGCAGAAGAAGTACAGGATAAAATAAAAGCGTACAATAAAATTGCACACAACCTCAATGGTTTTTCTAAAGAGTATCACTACATTTCGAACTTGTTGTCCAGCGGCTACGGAGAAGTGTACGAGCCCATGACCAAGTGCGTCAGCATACAGCGTTACTTCAATCAATCCAAAGCCAACAGTATCTGTGTATGCGAGAACAACCGCCCTGTGGGGATGGTGATGAAATCCAAACTCGATGCGTCCATGTCGGCACAGTATGGCTACGCCCTTTTTTCAGGAAAGCCCATCGCCAATTTAATGAATACTTCTGCATTGATTGTCGACGCCTACACGCCTATCGCCGTGGTGGCCAAGCGCGCAATGGAGCGCGACGATCAGGATCTGTACGACGATATTATCGTCACGCAGTCCGGCGCTTACGCGGGGATGGTGCCGATGAAAAAAATCATCGAGTACACGCTGATGTATGAAAAAAACAACGCACGGGAGCACAACCCCTTGTCCGGTCTTCCGGGGAACCCTATTATCAATCGGGTACTGCGAGACTTGGTAGAGTACGGAAACGAGGTGCTCGTCTGTTATTTGGATCTCAACGATTTTAAAGTGTACAACGATGTCAACGGCTTTGAAGCCGGCGACCGAATGATTTGCTTTGTCGCAGATTTATTGAAGGAAAAAGTTAAAGGCTCTTTGAGTTACACGAGTTTTGTCGGGCATATAGGTGGCGACGACTTCGTGATGGTCGTTATGTCGGCACCGGCAGACTACGAACCCCTTTGCCAAAGCATCTTAGACGCTTTTGAGGCAAATAAACCGCCCCTATTTAAAGCCGATCAACTGGCGTGTCAAACCATTGTGGCCGAAGACCGGTTTGGCGTCGTCCGAGAGTTCCCGTTGACATCGCTTTCAATTGCAGGCGTCTACGGAAAGCTCTCTACCTTTGAGACCACAGAGAAGCTCACTGAAGCACTGGCTCTTTTAAAAAAAGAAGCAAAAAGAGAAGGCAGAAGCCACTATATCATTCATCAAGTGGGTGCAAAAAAGCTTGCGCCTTTAGCAGGATAAGCAAAATATTTTGCTATGATACTGCAAAATATTTTGCTTTGCGGTGATTTGTTGAAATGCCAATGGCGTTTACAAGACGCTTAAAAAAATAAAATTAAAGTTTAAGATACGATATGTAGGTGTTTTTTTATGTGGAACACTATATATTGTATCTTTTTTTATACTGTATAGATGTATAAACTTGTTTCAAAATAAATTGGCATGGGATTTGCACTAATTTGATGCGAAAGTTTAAATATTGCGTCAATTTTCTTGACGAGCGCAAATTCAGAAAAGTGGAGGAAAGAAAATGAGAAAAGAAACTGTAAAAGTGGCAATTTGGGGCTTCGGTGCAATGGGCAGCGGCATGGCGAAGATGTTGTTGACGAAGCAAGGTGTTGAAATCGTCGGTGTTTGCGATAGACATGAAGACCGCGTGGGCAAAGACATGTACGAGGTACTCGGCGTCGACAGAGGCGATAGAGCGCCTGTGGTTATTCAAGACGACATCGAAAACGTGTTATCGGAAAAATCATGTGATTTATGTCTCTGTGCAACAGATTCTTTTACTAAAAACGCTTTCCCAAGACTTAAAACAGTTCTTGAAAAGAAAATCAATGTCATTTCAACAGCTGAAGAAATGGCTTACCCACAAGCACAACAGCCTGAACTCGCCGCTGAACTCGATAGAATTGCAAAAGAAAACGGCGTTTCTATTTTGGGAACAGGCATCAACCCGGGACTCATTATGGACTTACTCGTCGTCGTGTTAACTGGCTGTATGACCGATGTCGAGCACATTGAAGCGAAACGCGTCAACAGCTTGTCACCTTTCGGTCACGCCGTTATGGAAGAGCAAGGCGTCGGCATTACAGTAGACGCGTTTAACAAGGGCGTTGAAGACGGCACATTGGCAGGCCACGTCGGCTTCCCTGAATCCATTCGCATGATTGCAGATGCAATTGGTTGGCCGGTAGGTGATATCAAACAACAGATGGCGCCGATTGTGACCACTGTGGACAGAAAATCGCCACACGGTTTTGCAGCAGCGGGCAATGTGGCAGGTGTTTCCATGACCGGACAAGGCTACGTGGATGGCGAAGTCAAAATCGATATGATTCACCCGCAACAAATCGAGCCTGAAATGGAAGGCACTTATACAGGCGATTACATCACTATCAAAGGCACACCGGAAGTCAACATGAGCATTAAGCCGGAAGTCGAAGGCGGTCTCGGAACAATCGCCATGTGCGTCAACATGATTCCTCAAGTAATTAACGCGGACCCAGGTCTTAAAACCATGTTAGATTTACCGGTTCCAAGAGCGATTATGGGCGACATGAGAAGTTTCGTTAAATAGTGAGCTTTGAAGAGTTGAGAGAAAGAAGGTGCTGTAGATGCAAGCAAAAAAAGGCGATTGGGTTAAAGTTCATCGCGTTGTATTAAGACCTGAAGAACGTGCGCCTCAAGTACCGGATGACACAAAAGCTGTGCCGCTGGAAATGTGGGTCAAAGGGTTTCTTCACGAAGATGAAGCGGCAATTGGCGACGAGGTGACGGTAACGACACTGATGAAGCGGGAAGAAAAGGGTACGCTGATGGAAATCAAACCGAGTTATGACCATTCGTTTGGGGCGTATATTCCGGAACTCGTTCAAATCGGCGTCGACCTCAGAGAAATACTGTTTGGAGGTGAAGGCGATGAATAACCGTTCTTACAGCGCGGTTATGGCGCGAAAAAACGAGATTATGAAAAAGGCCATCGGCATCGACTACACGGATTTTGAGAGCGGTTCCATCGCTTTTGATTACGACAAAATGATGCGCGAGGCCGGCTATACCCTCGATGAAATTCAAAAGATACAAGCGGACAACAACGTCGGCAACACCCCGATTTTCGAACTTAAAAACATGACAGCTTTGGCGCGGAAGTATTCCAGACCCGGCTACGGTGCACGCATCTTTATCAAAGACGAAGCGGCCAACCCGTCGGGCAGTTACAAGGCGAGACGTGCGGTAAACGCCGTTTATCACGCCAAACGCCTCGGTTACAAGGGGGTTATTGCAGCTACTAGCGGCAACTACGGTGCAGCGGTGGCGTCGCAAGCGGCAATTCAAGGTCTCAAATGTATCATCGTACAGGAAACCTACGATTCAACCTACAAAGGCCAGCCTGAAATTGTAGAAAAGGCGCGGAAATGCGAAGCCTACGGCGCTGAAGTCGTTCAGTTGTCCGTCGGCCCCGAACTCTTTTACCAATTCTTGCTGTTGCTCGAGGAAACGGGTTATTTCAACGCATCGCTTTACACACCGTTTGGCATTGCCGGTGTCGAGACACTGGGGTATGAAATTGCCACACAAATGCGAGAAAGTTTCGGGAAAGACCCCGATGTGGTGGTGTGCACCAATGCAGGTGGCGGTAATTTAACCGGCACGGCGCGCGGTTTAATTAAAGCCGGGGCACTGGATACGCAAATTGTAGGCGCTTCAGTCGACCTCTCAGGACTGCATATGGCCAGCGACAAAGACTTTAACAGGAAGTCCTTTACAACGGGACACACAGGTTTCGGATTGCCGTTTTCAACGTATCCAGACCGTTCAGATGTCCCGCGTTCAGCAGCGCGACCGATGCGCTATATGGACCGCTACGTTACCGTAACACAGGGCGAAGTGTTCTATATGACAGAGGCACTTGCACAAATTGAGGGCCTTGAAAGAGGTCCGGCGGGGAACACGTCGCTTGCGGCGGCGTTCAGCATCGCCAAGGAAATGCCTGAAGATGCGATGATTCTCGTACAGGAGACCGAGTACACCGGCGCCGGCAAACACATACAACCTCAGTTGTCCTTTGCCAGAGCAAATGGCATAGAACTGAAATTCGGCGATCCCGTCGATCAGATTCCGGGAAAAAACATCTTGTTGCCTACAACACCGGCGTATATTAAAGCAGTGGATTTAGATTTAGATAAAATAAGGCGGTCAGTTGTCAAAAATGCGGTAAAGGCAAAAAATGTAGAAAAAGTGACTGAGGCGGACATTGCGTTTTTAGTAGCGGAGACGAAAGCTGACGAGGCATTTGTCAAAGGCGCGCTGGATGCGTTAAACATCGCTTATTAAAGATGAGGGTAAGGAGGATCAAATGAAAGGCTTTATAAAGAGAGAAGATGATTTTGAAATGAGACGCGCCCATCTGAAAGAGTTAACAGATGAGCAGCTCAAAGACAAGTTTTGGGGTTTAATAGAAGAAATCGTAGACCCCCTTTTGGACTTGGCGCAAAAGAACACATCGCCGGCTGTTGAAAGATCGGTGTTGCTGCGCATGGGCTTTTCAAGCCTTGAAGCGAAACCCCTTGTGGAAGGTGCTGTCGACAGAGGCTTAATCGGTCACGGCGTCGGCCACGTGGTGTACAGAATTGCGAAGGCAAAACAACTGGACATTCGCACAGCAGGACTGGAATTAATCGAAGGCAAACACTGGGATGATGCCGTTGCCATTTTTAAAGGGAGGGCTTAATCATGTTGGATATCAATAAAAAACTCGATGTCAAAGAGATCCTCAGCGGTCTTGAAAACTACCGCCCGAAGCGCAGAGGCTGGGTATGGCGCGAAAAAAGCGACAAGCAAGTGTACGGACCGTTTGAGTACTCGGATATGTCTACACCGCTCAAATGTTCTATGGGCATTCCCGCAGCACAGTACTTCGGCGGCATAGACCCACAACCGAACAACACCATTACGACAGAAATCGCCTCAGGGCGCTTTGAAGACGATATTAGAAGAATGCGTATGGCGGCATGGCATGGCGCAGACCACATCATGGTTATCCGTACAGCGGGCCAATCGCACTTCGACGGCTTAATCGAGGGCACACCTCAGGGCATCGGCGGCGTGCCGATTTCAAGAAAGCAAGTTCGCGCGCACAGAAAAGCCCTCGATCTCATTGAAGACGAAGTGGGCAGACCGATTAACTACCACTCTTACGTCTCCGGTGTGGCAGGACCGGATGTCGCCGTTATGCTCGCAGAAGAAGGTGTAAACGGCGCGCATCAAGACCCGCAGTACAACGTCCTCTACAGAAACATCAACATGGTGCGTTCGTTTGTCGATGCAGCGGAGTCTAAAAAAGTCATGTCGTGGGCCGAAATGGTACAAATCGACGGCGCGCACAACGCCAACGCCACTGCGAGAGAAGCTTGGAAGGTTATGCCTGAACTCATGGTACAACACGGCATCAACGCCCTCTACTCTCATAAAGTGGGTATGCCGAAGGCGAACATCGCCCTTTCCACAGTACCGCCGACATCGTCACCGGCACCGTGTATGAAGCTCGACTTGCCGTATGCAGTGGCACTTAGAGAATTTTTCTCAGAGTACAAAATGCGCGCACAGATGAATACCAAGTACATCACCTCTTCATCGAGAGAGGCGACTGTAACACATGTTATGAACATGCTGATCTCCAGATTGACCTCTGCCGACATTCAGTCCACAATTACACCGGATGAAGGACGTAACGTGCCGTGGCATATGTTCAACATCGAGGCGTGTTCCACAGCGAAGCAAACCCTTGCAGGATTTGACGGCTTAATGGACATGATTGAACTCAAAGATGAAGGGTATCTGAGAGATAAGTCGAGAGAACTCAAAGAACGCGCGATTCTCTATTTAGAAGAAATTATCAAAGAGGGTGGCTACTTCAACGCTGTTGAGCACGGTTTCTTCGTCGACTCGGGCATCTACCCTGAGCGCAACGGCGACGGCATCGGCAGAAAAATCGACGGTGGCGTCGGCGCAGGCACGGTGTACGAACGCGCAGAAGATTATTTCGCACCGGTAACGGCGCACTTCGGCTACAACAACGTCGCGCAATACGACGCGGCAGCAGTGGCAAACCCAGCGGCGCTCATCGACGGCTGTACGTTTGAAAAACCTGAGAAAATTGTCTTTATCGACGAACTCGACGAAAACGACAACGTCAATCAGCGTATGGCTGAAACTGAAAAGTACAGAGGCGCGCACGGCGAATCGCCTTTTGTCAAGCCAGAAGTTCAGTGGCTTGGTGACGGTGTGGTTCAAGTGGAAATTCTCTTGCCAATCGGTCTGAGACCGGCGCAGTTTGCAGCAATTGAATTTGCTAAGAAGATGAACCTCAAAGAAGTGGAAGTGGTACACATCGAGCCGATGCACCCTGCTGAAGGCACGCGCGTTCAGCTCAAAGGTGTTCTCGACATCGACCTCGACATGCGAACCATCGTGGTGCCGCCTGAGCCGGAAGTGCTCAGCGACGACGAAATTCGCGAAGAGTTCGACGCACATCCGGTGCGCATTGTCGCCGGAACTGTCGGCGAAGACGAGCACTCCGTCGGCTTAAGAGAAGTCATCGACATCAAACACGGCGGCATCGAGAAATACGGCTGCGACGTGGAGTACCTCGGTACTTCTGTACCGGTTGAGAAACTCGTTGACGCGGCGATAGAACTCAACGCCGATGTCATTTTGGCGTCGACGATTATTTCACACGACGACATTCACTACAAAAACATGAAGCGCATTCACGAGTACGCCGTGGAAAAAGGCGTGCGCGACCGCTTTATCATTTGTGCCGGCGGTACGCAGGTAACCCCTGATATCGCACGTGAACACGGCATGGACGAAGGTTTCGGCCGGTACGACAGAGGCGTCAACGTGGCGACATTCCTCGTCAATAAGAGACGAGAGCTCAGAGACGCAGCACAATAAAATTGCATAGTACAATTCCAAATGGCTGCAAAATTAACTTTGCAGCCATTTTGTAACCCTTTCGGAAAAAGATGCGTTCTCGCCATTCGGTGAGAGCAGAACACACAGTAAAACGATACGAGGAGGTGATGCTGTGAAAGTAGATGTATTGGTTGCTGAAATTGGCAGCACCACAACAGTGGTCAACGCTTTTAAAGGCATAGACACGGAAAATCCCGAATTTATCGGTCAAGGTCAAGCGCCGACATCGGTTGTTGAAGGCGATGTGCGCATTGGCTTAAACGGCGCGATAGACGCCCTGAAAGAGGCGCTTCAAATCGAGGCCCTCACTTACGATAAGCTGTTGGCGACGAGCAGTGCGGCAGGGGGTCTCAAGATGACCGTCCACGGCCTCGTCTACGACATGACCGCAAAGGCGGCAAAAGAAGCCGCATTGGGCGCAGGTGCCAATATCCATCTGGTGACAGCGGGAAAACTCAGACCCTCTGATCTGAGAAAGATAGAGGCGATCTCGCCAAACATCATTATGATAGCTGGTGGGGTCGACTACGGCGAGCGGGATACCGCTATAGAAAACGCCGAGAAAATCGCCAAGTTGCCGATAGACGTGCCCATCTTGTACGCAGGCAATGTAGAGAACCACGACGACATGCGCTACATCTTTGAAGAAGCGGGCAAAGGAGACCAACTCTTTATCGTCGACAATGTCTACCCGAAAATCGACTTGCTCAATGTAGAGCCGGCGCGTCACGTAATACAGGACATATTTGAAGCCCACATCGTCCACGCACCGGGGATGGAGCACATACGGGATCTGGTGTCGGGCACGATTGTACCGACCCCAGGCGCCGTTATGGAAGCCTCTAAAAAACTGAGAAATGAAATCGGCGACCTCGTTACAGTCGACGTAGGCGGTGCCACAACAGACATTCACTCGGTAACAGACGGCAGCGAAGAAGTGTCCCGAGTGCTTATCAGCCCCGAGCCGGTGGCAAAGCGCACCGTAGAAGGGGACTTAGGGGTCTATGTCAACATGCGCAACATCGTCGACCTCATTGGCAGGGAGACGTTGGCAGAAACCCTAAAAGTAGATGCCGGAGAACTGGAAGCGCTCATAGAAGCTCATGTGCCCATACCGAAGTCGGCGGCGCAGATAGCCTTTGTCGAGGCGCTGACCAAGACCGCCATCAGACTCTCTGCGCATCGACACGCAGGGGGGTACCGTTCGCTTTACGGCGGCGGTGGCAAGAAGACCTTTGCAGAAGGCAAAGACTTAACCGGCGTTCAGTACATCGTCGGGACAGGCGGCGCGTGTACGCGACTGCCCAACAGGGTCCAGCTGCTAAAAGAAGTCACATACAATGTGCTGGGGGACAAATTGTTGCCGAATCTTCAAACCCCTGTCCTCATAGACAACGACTACATCATGGCGTCGTTAGGCGTTCTATCAATGGAGCACGAAGCCGCCGCCGTAAAATTGATGAAAAAATCGTTGAGATTGGAGGACACATGTACCCAAGAGTAATTATCTCAAGTGAAAAATTAAAAACCAACACAGAAAAAGTTGTGGGAATGGCCAAGCCATACGGCATCGACGTGTTTGCCGTCACCAAAGTATTTTGCGCACATTCGCAAATCGCGCAGGTGCTTTTAAAGGGCGGTGTAAAGGGGCTTGCGGATTCGCGTATCGAAAATCTAAAGACCCTCGGGCACTTGGGCGTCACGCGGTTGCTTTTAAGAATCCCCATGATCAGCGAGGTCAAAGAAGTGGTGCGCCACGCAGAAATCAGCTTGCAGTCGGAACTCGCAACACTCCGCGCACTGGATGTAGCGGCGAAGGACCTCGGCGTTCGTCACAAAGTTGTATTGATGGTCGACCTCGGCGATTTAAGAGAAGGGGTGTTGCCAGAACAAGTTGAGACGACTGTTAGGGCGATAGAGGCGCTTGAAGCCGTAACACTTTGCGGTATTGGCGTCAACTTAACCTGCTATGGCGGCGTCATCCCCGACGAAGACAACCTCGGCGAACTGGGACGGATTGCCACAGACGTCGAAGCCCTTATCGGGAGACCGCTCGAATACATCTCCGGAGGCAATTCCAGCAGTTTGTACCTGCTTGAAAACGGCAAAATGCCTTCAAAGATCAATCAATTGCGCGTCGGTGAAACGCTTGTACTCGGCAGAGAGACCGCTTACGGCGCGACGCTGGACGGCACTTACGACGACGCCTTTATACTCGAGGCGGAAATTGTAGAGCTCAAAGAAAAAGGTTCCGTACCCAAGGGGAAAATCGGCATGAACGCCTTTGGAGAAACGCCACATTTTGAAGACAGAGGAAAAATCCTCAGAGCCATAGTGGCCATCGGTCAACAGGACGTGGTCGTCGACGGCTTACAGCCGCTGGATGAGAAAATAGATATCCTAGGCGCTTCAAGCGATCACATGCTCTTAGATGTCACGCGCTCAGACAGCGCCTACGCCGTTGGAGATATTCTCGCCTTTAAAATGGATTACAGCGCCATGTTAAAACTCTTTACCTCTAAATACGTCGACAAAGTGCTTGAAAGCCTTTTGTAGACCACGACTTATAAATGCGCCGATTGTTCAAAAGGACAGTCGGCGTTTACTTAAACAACATTTGACGCGCCGAGGGCGTGTTAAATGTTGTTTTTGTGATTTTCCATGGTTAACGGGTATGAATGTTTTAAAGTATGGGAGGGCGAATCTATGAAAAAAATACTGTTTATAGACGACGAAAAGAATATATTGAAAGCGTTGAGACGCCTGTTTAGGAACTTGGAATTTGAATGTTATTACGCTCAGACCATTCGCGAAGCCGTGGAAATTTTTGCGTCGCTGGACGAACTGGACATGATTGTCAGCGATATAAAAATGCCGCATTTTGACGGCATACAAACACTAAAGCTCTTTAAAGAGGCTTCTCCCGAGACGATACGCGTCGCCCTTAGCGGCTACGCATCTACCAGCAGCATTACAGAAGCTGTCAGTAAGAACCTAGCAAAGCAGTATTTCCACAAACCGTGGCACAACGAACAGTTTGTAGACAGCATTCGAAAGATGTTTGCCTTAGAGGACACGCTAAAGAGCGCGCACTTGTTTCAGTACGCACAGAAGTTTGAAGGGGTTAAGACCATCCCCAAGCTCTTTAACGAAATTAACCTCGCCATTTCCCGCGATCGAAGCGTCGAGGCCATTTCTGAACTGGTCAATAAAGACCCTGCCATCGCTTCTAATATTCTGCGCATTGCCAACTCGGCTTTCTATGCCGCGAAAACTGGGGACTTACAACAGGCCATTATGTTTATCGGCCTGAACAACCTCAAGCAAATTGTCCTGTCTTATGAAGTGTCCAATATGTCGTCAAAACTCTATGAAGACAGTGCGTGCATTTGGACGCACAGCATGCGTACCAATAAGATATTCCACGACTTGTACGAACGTTACTACCGCAAAAAAGTGCCGGGGATCATTTCCACGGCGGGACTGATGCATGACATCGGAAAGATTATCATGCTTCAAATTTTCGGTTCCAGCTATTACGACAATGTTATCAAGCCTGAAATCAGAGACGATAAACTCTTGGAAACTGAAGTGGCACTGTATGGCATCGATCACAGTTTGGTGGGGGGGTATTTTCTCAATTGGTGGGCTTTTCCCTACGACATTATCGAAGCGACACTTTTTCATCATACACCTGAAGATCTTCACATCGCCAACAAAGAGCTGGTAGCTTTAATGTGCCTAGCGTCTCAAATAGAAGAAAACGATGAACGGAGCATCAACTCAAACTACCTTTACGCCATGGAGGTACTCGGATACAAAGAAACTGATTTAGCCGAACTCAAAAAGAAATATCAGGAGGAGACCACATGATAGCCTACGAAAATTACAAAGTACTCATTGTCGATGACGAACTGGAGATTCTTAAGGCGCTCAACAGAGACTTGAGAAAGGAGCCCTACGAAAAACTTTACGCGAACACAGGCGACCAAGCGATAAAAATGTTTGAAACAGAGACGGACATCGCCGTCGTCGTCACCGATATGCGCATGCCGGGAATGAACGGCCTGCAGCTTCTGGAACGTATTCACGCCCTGAGTCCGGATGCCCTTAAGATTGTGCTCACTGGGTATACGCAGCTGCCTCAAATTCTGGCGACAGTGAACAAAGTCGATATCTTTAAATTTCTCACAAAGCCCTGGGACCTCGAACAAGAGCTGAAAGTCTACATAAAAGAAGCCATAGACATCTACGTAGAACGCAAGGAAGTGGGGAACCAAATCAAGTCCCAAGAGCAGAAGACCAAGTTGTTTAACAAAATGCTCATTGAGAGTTATGAAAAAGCGGACTTTCTTTCACATTTGTTTGAAGAATTTTCACACACGGTAAACTACCATCACATTTTATCTATGCAAGAGATTCGAAAACTTAAGCCGGACGATACCTACGAAACTAACTTAAGGCATATCTTTGCTCAAATGAAAGAGCGGATGTACTTTATGAATCGTATTTTTGATATGAGCAAATTCGGCGTCAAAGTGTTCAATGTGGCACAGCTGGAAGTTGAAATTCTCTCTGTACTGAAAAAACTATCGTTGGACACCTCTCAAATCACCATAAAAGCCCACAACTCCCCAGTTGATTTTAGAGACAATTTCAAACTCTTGTCAGCGGTTTTTTCCGATTTGATTCAAACAGTTACCGAGAATGTGGATCACCTTGAAAGTGTGGAGATCGCCGTTGTAGAAAATGAAATATTTCCACAAATTAAGATGGTGGTCACCTCGAGAAATACCGATCGTATGGTCGAAATGCGTGAGAGCAAAGGCAAGTTTTTACAGCAGGCATTAAAGGTTATGGGGGGCAAGCTCACCTTTGACGCTTTAGGGGAACAAGCGGTGACAGAAGTGGTTATGCCTGTGAAAGCAGAAAAATCTGTTATTTAAAGCGCCTTTTCCATTTCGTTAAGTTCTTGCTCAGATAATGTCTTTGAAAACTTTTCCCGGATTTTTGCTAAACGTCAACAATACTGTGTTTTACCGCAGTAAGAAACATGATAAAATAAAGGTTATAACAAACACAGGAAAGAGGCATTGTCATGGATATGTTTGAACTGTTGGCTCAAAAGCAACTAGAGAGCCAAGCACCACTTGCCGAACGCATGAAACCGGAGACCTTAGAAGCTTTTTACGGTCAGAAGCGCGTCGTCGGCAAAGACAAGATACTGTACAAAATGATTAAGACCGATCGATTGAGCTCGCTGATTTTACACGGACCGCCCGGCAGTGGTAAAACGTCCCTTGCAAAGATTATCGCTCATCAGACGGAAGCTGAGTTTGTAACGCTCAACGCCGTTTCCTCTGGTGTGAAAGACATTCGGGAGACTGTGGCGATGGCTAAAGAGAGTCGCAATTTGTATCAGAAAAAAACCGTACTGTTTATCGACGAGATTCACCGCTTTAATAAAAGTCAGCAAGATGCGTTGTTGCCCTATGTGGAAAACGGAACGGTCATACTCATTGGAGCGACGACGGAAAATCCGTATTTTGAAGTCAACAGCGCATTGCTCTCGCGTTCGACGGTGTTGCGGCTAGAGGCGCTTTCGGAAGAGGACATCGTCGGCATATTGAAAAACGCCCTTTCAAATGCTGAAAAGGGTCTCGGCACTTATGATATTGCTGTGGACGACGAGACGCTGGGCTACATTGCGCGCTCTTCAAACGGCGATGCCAGAAGGGCGCTCAACTTGATGGAAACCGCGGTGCTGTCAGAGGATAATCTGGAAACACATCTGGAGATTACCGTGGCTAAAATACAGCAGTGTATGCAAATGAACACCGCCTTATACGATAAGGACGGCGATTACCATTACGACATTGTTTCGGCATTTATTAAAAGTATGCGGGGGTCTGACCCCGATGCAGCGCTGTTCTACCTCGGTAAAATGATTTATGCAGGGGAAGACCCACGATTTATTGCCAGACGCATTGTCATTTGCGCCAGCGAGGACGTCGGCAATGCAGACCCGATGGCTTTGGTTGTCGCCAACAACGCCGCGCAAGCGGTGGATTTTATCGGCATGCCGGAAGGCCGTATCCTATTGGCACAGGCGGTGACCTACATCGCTTCGGCACCGAAGTCCAACGCGTCTTACGAAGGCATAAATGCCGTTATGCACCTCCTAGAAACTGAAACAGTGGGGCCGATGCCATATTACTTGAAAGATGGGACCTCTCTGAAGCTCGAGCGCCAGTACACCGGTGGCGGTCAGCACCAGTACCTCTATCCGCACAATTATGAAAACGGGTATGTGGCGCAACAATACTTGCCGGAGGATATTCAGTCGAAGCGCTTTTACAAGCCGAAGGCCATTGGACGGGAAAAAGATTTGAAAGCCTATTTAGACGGGCTTAAAACTCAAGAAAACAAATAAAAAGGTGGTATATCGATGAAGGATCAGGCTGTTAAGAAGATGAAGGAATCGGATTTGGCGCTCTTTTGTTACCAATTTTCCGTTGTGTTAAAGTCCGGTATTCCCTATGTCGAAGCGTTACATCTCCTTTCAGATGAGGCGCTTGACGCCGAACTCAAGCAACATACGCAGGCCATTGCCAAGGCCGCTCAAAGTGGGATGCCATTAAGTGAGGCGTTTGAAAGAGAAAAGGTTTTTCCGGTCTACATGCTCGAAATGATTGCCATTAGTGAACAGACAGGACGATTGGCCGAAGTCTTCGAAGGCCTTTCGGAATACTACGAGCAAATTGACGATACGAAGCGCAAATTCAAATCCGCTTTGACCTACCCTGTGGTTTTAATCGCATTGATGACAGGGGTGGTTTTACTGCTCGTCCTTAAAATACTGCCGATATTCAACGAAGTGCTACAGGCCATTGGCGGCGAGATGCCGAAGGCAACACGGGTGATATTGGGTGCGAGTACAGCACTTAAAGACAACCTCGGTGTCGTGTTCGCCGTTATCCTTTTGGTGATTGTCGCATTAGTTACATTGGTTAAAGCGCCGTTTGCAAAAGGGTTTCGAGACAAATGTGCTGTGAGTATGTGGGGCGTTCGAAGCCTGTATAAAAAATCGGTTGCAGTGAAATTTTCAAAGGCGTACAGCATGCTTGTCAAAAGCGGTATGGATGCGTACGGCGCTTTGGAAATGGTCATTCCACTGATGGACAATCACATCGTCGTAGAGCGACTGAACGCCTCGAAAAAAGCAGTGGCAGAGGGCGCGTCTATTGGTGAAGCACTCGCTGCAACGGAACTGTTTAATCCTCTCTTTTTGAAAATGGTTCAGGTGGGGGTTAAAGCGGGAACCCTAGAAGACACGCTGGACAAGACTGCGGCTATTTACAACCGAGAAATGGACCGTTCGATTCAAAAGATGACCGTGTCTGTTGAACCGATTCTCGTCTTTGTCCTATCGTTTATCGTGGGGATTATCTTGCTCCTCGTCATGTTGCCGTTGATTGATATTATGTCTGCAATCGGTTAGGGGGCGTTATGAAAAAAGTCTTTATGGGATTGGCGCTCCTCATTGTGTGCTTGTTCTTCTACCAAGCGTTTTTGGGCAGTCACGCCATGGAGGACGGCGTCGTACGGGAAAACATTGCGGCGATTGAAGAAAGTGTCAAGCGCTCGGCGATTCAGTGTTACGCACTGGAAGGGCGCTACCCACCGGACATCGCTTATTTACAGGAACACTACGGATTGATTGTCAACGAGGACGCGTACTTTTACCATTACGAAGTGATTGCGTCAAATATACTGCCCAACATAGCGGTTTATAGGAGATGGTGACGATGAAGCGATTAATTGAAGAAGAAGCCGGTAAAAGTAGTGTGGAATGGCTTTTGGTCATGCTGTTGCTCGTCTTATTTGCCTCGTCGGTATTCGTACTGGCAGGTGCGGCATCCAGTGGTTACGAGGGCATTGTAGAAGCGGGTGATGACAGTTCAGAAGTCCGCATAGCCGGTGCCTACCTCGGCACAAAAATCAAGCAGAACGACGTGCGCGGTCGCATTCGCGTAGTAGACCGCAAAGATTTAGACGCCAGCGCGTTGGTGCTGGAGGAAGTGTTGCTCGGTGAAACTTATGAAACTTGGATTTACCTCAAAGACGGTGCGCTGAGAGAAGCGACGATACCTGTTAACGGAAATCTGGATGACGATTTGAGCTTTGTGATAGCGGCGCTAGACGCCTTTGATGTGGCTTTTTCAGAAGGGGCGTTGACGTTTCACTTGCAAAAGGGGGCATTGCCTTCGCGCACGTTTTACTATCAGTTGATGACGGAATGATACGAAAGGTTGAACTATGAAAAGGAAAAAGGGTTTTTCATTAATAGAAATCATACTGTCTGTTGCGGTCCTGTCTATCTTAAGTATCTTTGTCGTCAAAATGTTTTTGCTCGCTTCGACGCTTAACGATCGCGCAGAGGCACTCGACGAAAGCGTCGTGTTGGCGGAACAGTTGCTTCAGCGTGCACGTGCCGCAGGTGACATAGAGAATTTAATGGCCGACGAGGCGCTTGGGCGCGGTACAGTAGCGGGAAATGAACTGCAACTGATGTACGATCAAATGCTCAAGACGACGGCTCAAAAATCCGATGCTTATTATATAGCCGCCGTTACAATTGAATCGGTGGCTGGGGACGGTACCGCCTACAAGGTGGCCGTGCAATCGACAGCTGAAAGAGAGGAGCGAGACGCTTATGTGTTGGAATCCAAGACCTATGAGTAGACAAAAGGGGAGCGCTTCTGTTTTGGTGATTATGATTATGTTGTTCCTAGTGTCACTGGCAGTTTTGGCGTTGATGACGGCACATTCCAATTTCAAACTGGCGCGAAAAAATGCCGATTGGGTACAGGGGTATTACACCCTCGAAGCTCAGGCCGCCGACAATTACGCAGCAGCCTCGGCGGCAATAGACCAGTGGAATGACAGTGAAGCCCGTGATGCGGCGACACTTGAAGCCGTTCTTGGTGAGCTGGGGTTTGAAAGCTTGTCGCTGACTCATGACGCTGAAGACGCTCTTTATACCATCGCCTTTGCGACGACAGACGTCGCTTCTGGCAGACAGTTTTATACAGAATTCAGCTTGAAAGTCTCAGAGCAAACCTATGACATACAAAAGGACGCTTGGCGTGAACTCAGCCCGTCGTTTGACTATGAAGATGAAATAGAATTTGATGATGTAGGAGGAAACTAGGGTGATTCAAATTGAAACATTACTCAAAATCGCAGTTGAAAGAGAAGCATCCGACCTTTTTATAACAGTAGGCGTACCGCCGACACTTAAAATACACGGTCAACTCGTTCCCATGGATTATGACAAGCTGATGCCGCCGGATACGGAGAAGCTCGTCAAGTCCCTGTTTATAAAAGACCAACATTATGCGTTGTTTTTGGAAAACGGCGAAAAAGATTTTTCTTTTTCCATCAGCGGTATCGGACGCTTTAGAGTAGACGCTTATACACAGAGGGGCTCTCATGCGGCGGCAATACGCGTTTTGAAGTTCGATAAGTTAGATGTGGAAAAGCTCAGGATACCAGCCCAAGTGCTCGATGTCCGCAAGCACACCAAAGGTCTCGTGTTGATTACCGGCCCTACAGGCAGCGGTAAGTCCACGACGCTTTCGTGTTTAATCGACCTAATCAACAAAGAGCGGGCCTGCCATATTTTGACGTTGGAAGACCCGATTGAATACGTTCATCGCCACAATAAGAGCATCGTCGACCAACGGGAAGTGGGGGTCGATACGCGCAGTTACCAAGATGGACTTAGATCGGCACTCCGACAGGCACCGGATGTGATTCTCATCGGTGAGATGCGGGATTACGAGACCATGGCCATTGCACTTACGGCGGCGGAAACCGGTCATCTCGTGTTTTCAACCCTCCATACAGTTGGGGCGGCAAAGACCATCGACCGAATCATCGATGTCTTTCCACCTAACCAGCAACAGCAAGTACGCCTACAGCTATCCACTGTACTGCAAAGTGTCATTACGCAACAGTTGATTCCGTCGGACACACTTGGCCGCGTACCGGCGTTTGAAATTATGAATGTCAACCACGCCATTCGAAATATGATTCGCGACGGTAAGATTCCTCAAATTGAGGCCACCATTCACTCGTCGCAAAAAGACGGCATGGTGAGCATGGACTACAGCTTGGCACAATTGTTTCAAAAAGGTTACATTTCCCGTGAGGAAGCTTTACTCCATTGTATGAACCATGATATAATGAACAGGTACCTAGATAGTTTTAAAAAGTAAACTTTTTTAGCATATGTAAGAAAGAAGGTGATGAACATGATGAAGAAATTTTCTTTTATCTTTGTTCTGACGGTAATGGCCTTCATGGCATTGGGCATTTCAAGTGCCGACATCATTGACGACAGCGCACTGGACAAAGGCATCGTTAAAGTAACTTATAAAGCAACCGATGACGTCGCTTACCGCGTCCTCGTCGTGAAAGGTGATAAGAAAATCGTCTATCCGTTTTTTGCAGACGGCAGAACAGATGCTTTTCCGCTCCAAATGGGCAACGGTACGTATACCGTGGGGCTCCTGAAAAATGTTGGGGAAAAGCGGTACGTCTATGTGGAGCAGAAGAAAGTAACCCTTTCTCTGAGCGACCCAAACGTCGTGTACCTCAACAGCGTTCAAAATGTCGAGTGGCAAAAAACAGATGCGCCGATTCAATACGGCGCCAAGCTAATCGGCGGTATTAAAAGCCGTGACGAGCAACTCAAAAAGCTCTACGGTTACGTGGTCGATAACGTCGAGTACGATTACGGCAAGATTGAAAACCTCACGACGGAGTACGTGCCGAATATCCTTTCCACGTACAAGACGCTGACGGGGATTTGCTACGACTACAGCGCACTTGTGGCCAGTATTCAGAGGTCTCAAGGGGTTCCAACTAGGCTCGTAAAAGGCTATTCTAAGTTTACCGAAGGGTACCATGCTTGGAACGAAGTCTTTATCGACGGCGAATGGTACATCGTCGATACGACTGTCGATGCGACGCTTAAAGGGTCGAAGACGAAACCGACAATGGTGAAGAGCTCTAAAGACTACACGAAGGTCAACGACTATTAGAGGAGGGCGTTTATGGTAGCGGTTTTCTTAGCGCAGGGCTTTGAAGAAATTGAAGCCTTGACTATTGTGGATATTTTAAGACGCGGCACCATTGAGGTGTGCACAGTTGGCGTCGGCGGCAAAGAGATTGTCGGTGCCCACGGGGTCTCTGTTGTAGCGGACACGGTTATCGATCAGACGAGCACTTTTGATGGTTTTCAAATGTTGGTGCTACCGGGTGGCATGCCGGGAACGCGCCATCTTGCCGAATCCGAAATGTTGCACAAGGCATTGACGACACATGCGTCCGAGGAGAAATGGCTGGCGGCTATTTGTGCCGCACCGACGGTTTTAGGGAAAATCGGTGCCTTAAAAGGGAGACGCTATACGTGTTACGACGGTTTTGAAAAGGAAATTGAAGACGGTACTTACGTCGGCGGTCCCGTTGTGGTAGATGGAACAGTGGTAACCGGTCGATCGCCGGGATGTGCCATTGAGTTTGCGCTTCAGTTGGTGAGTTTGCTAAAGGGCGCTGCATGCGCCGATACTGTGCGCAAAGGGCTTTTGATGCCATAGCGCACTAGACAGCGATTAAAACGTTCAAAGAAGACTTTGGGCGTTTTTTTGTTGTGTGTGCAGGCGCCGTCATTTACGGCCGGTTGTAAGGACCAAAGTCCTAGAAGTTAGAGGAATCCAACGAATAAATGGCTATTATTAACAATAAATCCATTTCCAATTGTTTCCCTTTGCTATAGTTTTTTCTTTTTAAAAGCGGTATGATACAGTGTGGTCTGTTGTTGGGGAGAGATTTAGAGGATTTACAATGGAAAAAGGTGTAATGCCTACGAAAATGGGTAGAAATACAACGGTTTTTTAAACATAAGAGAAAATAACGTTTAAAAGGAGTATCTATCGATGAAGAAAAGCCTATCACTTAAAATGACGGTTTACGTCACACTGGCGATACTGTTTGTCGCCATAGGGCTCGGTACTGTGAGCACGCTTTATGCGTCGCGTACCGTGCGAATGGAGGCGGAAAGTGCCCTTCAAACGATGACGGAACAGGGCGCCAGAGAAGTCGACATTCGCCTGGCGGCAAACAAAGATGTGTTGTACGAAGTGGCACGCGACAGTAGGGTCAACGGCATGGTGTTCGGTCAACAGCGCGCCGCTCTAAAGGAAAGTGTCGAGAGATTGGGGTACTTGGACATGGCAGTGGTTTCAAAGACGGGAGAGAGTCGCTATGTCTTGAGCGATGATGTGGCTTCCCTCGGCGACAGGGGCTACGTTCAGAAAGCACTTGCAGGTGAACCCAATGTCTCAGACGTCCTCATCAGTCGCGTTATCAACGATGCTGTCCTCATGTACGCATCGCCAATTGAAAGAGACGGCGAAGTGGTAGGGGCACTTATTGCACGTCGAGATGGCAACGCCCTAAACGATGTTATCAAATCGCTCGGTTACGGCGAAAACGGCTACGCCTACGTCGTCAATAAAAAGGGCACAACCGTCGCCCATCCCAATCGGGATTACGTCATGGAGCAGTTTAATGTTTTAACTGCCGGGGGAGAGGATGTTCGGTTTGAATCGCTGAGCACAATGGTGGAAACGGCTATTGCAAACGGTCATGGCGTCGGCGACTATACATTTGACGGCAAAGCGCTGTACAGTGCTTACGCCGAAATTCCAGGAACCGATTGGGTACTTATCACTGTTGCCGACAGAGATGAAGTTTTGAGCAGTGTGGGAGACATGCGCAACTTCTTGGTGGTGCTCACGGTATTGTTTTTAGCAGTGGGCATCGTGTGGGCCTTTTTACTCGGACGATCTGTCAGCGCGCCGATAAAAGCGCTGTCCCAATCGATTATGAAGGTGGCCGACTACGACTTGTCGGTAGATACGCAGAGAGAAGACGACCGCTATTTGGCGCGTGCCGATGAAGTGGGGGTTATCGCCCGCTCAGTACACGCCATGAGAGAGAATTTAAGCGTGTTGGTAAAAACGATTTTAGAGGATTCTGAAAGTGTGGCGGCCTCTTCTGAGCAATTGACAGCCACCAGTGAGCAGTCTGCGGCGTCTGCCAATGAAGTGGCTAAGACGATTGAAGAAATTGCAAACGGGGCGACCGACCAGGCGCAAGAGACCACAGAAGGGGCACAGCAAATCGATGCCCTCGGCACTTTGATTGAAGAGGACAAAGCACTGGTGGTACAGTTAGAAGCCTCGGCAACCCGTGTGGATGCACTGAAAATAGAAGGCTTTACAGCACTTGAGACCCTAGAGTCCAAAACACATGAAAACAATGAAGCGTCGTTGGCGGTAGATGCGATTATCCAAGAGACCAACGCCAATGCGGAGAAGATTTATACCGCCAGCGAAATGATTCAAAATATTGCCGACCAAACCAACTTGCTTGCTCTCAATGCGGCAATAGAGGCGGCGAGAGCCGGTGATGCTGGAAGGGGCTTTGCCGTGGTCGCGGAAGAGATTCGAAAGCTCGCTGAACAGTCCAACGCGTTTGCCAGTGAAATCAGTACTGTAATTGCAGCACTGAGCGGCAAAACCCATGACGCGGTTGAAACCATGCGCCACTCCAGAACGCTGACGAAGGCACAAGTTGAAAGTCTGGAACTGACGCGCAAGCAGTTTGTAGGCATTTCTGAAGCCATCGAAATTATGCAAAATGTCGTAGAGGCGCTGAAGACTTCGAGCACTGTAATGGATGAGAAGCGCGGACATATTATCGGCGTTATTGAAAATTTGTCGGCGATTTCTGAAGAAAATGCCGCAGGTACAGAGCAGGCTTCTGCCAGCGTCGAGCAGCAGACGGCGTCGGTAGCACAAATCGCCGAGGCCAGCGAAGCGCTGTCGCGCTTGGCGATGGAGATGCAAAAGAGCATGTCCCAGTTTAAATTGTAGTTGGAGATACGGCACCTGTTCACTGAGTTTGAACAGGTGCTTTTGTGTTGGGAATGCTTCTTTTTGTTTATTCCATCTCATGTTCATTTGAAGGCAGATTTAAAGAGATATTGAAAAGAATTTTATGGAAAAGTTTCTCGAAATATTCTGAGAAAAGTGTTAAAATAGAAATACTCTGACACTTTGTTTGAAAGAGTCGACCGGTGTTAAAAGTTAAGGTGGTGTTTATGTTAGAAGCTATTACTTATGATGGTATTAGTGATAAACTGACTTTAAATAATTATAAGAAATAATACATAAGTTCGATATTTATTGCATTATAGAAATATTTTGTAAGAGCGTAGTCGTACATAGAGTCGGGGGGCTTGAGTGATCTCGTTATTAGAATGGACGGTAAGAGACGATGAAAGAATTTGAGAAGCAGCAGTACACCTCTTTGCTTGTAAAAGGCCGTTTACTTGATGCGATGAAATACTTAGAGACCCTTGGAAATCAAAAAGAGCTTATAAAAAAATATGAAAATGTCTTTGTTGAAAACATGGATCTAAAGAGATCGACAAATAGCGTTATAAACGAAATAGATAGCCTTTATCAAGCGTATTATAAAGATGTATTTTGGTTCGATAAAAAACTAGAAATTGCGGAACATAAGTTGTTTGTTGGTCTGTGGACATATTGTGGTGAAAAGGGTAACTTAGAAAAAAACGCGTCCATTGAAGCTGAAGTAGAAAAAATCGTCAGAAAAGAAGGCTTTAAATTTCTTGGTGGAACCACCTCCGGATTTTATGGCCCTTATATATGGGAGACTTCAAACGAAGTAAGTTATGATGTTGCTTTGCCTAGTGGAAATGAAGTGTGCTCAATTATTTTTATGGAAGGATTTATCTCTAGAAGCTGGATGGATTTTTTGTCTTTTGGAAAAGTAGGTACTGGCGGTTGGAGTGGAAAAGATGGACGTCTGTATTGTGTGAAGTCTGCGTACAACCTTGATAGCCAAAGCTTCAAGATTTCGTATCTTAAACACGAAGCTCAACATGCTATAGATACAAGGGCTTTTAGGCATATTACAAACCACGAGCTAGAGTATAGAGCAAAATTAGTTGAACTGGCCTATTGGGAAGGTGATGCGTTAATAAGAGCGTTCCATATGGCATCTGACAATCGCGATAGTAAAAATTCACATTCAATGGCAAGCCATCGGGTGATATCCGATTTATCAAGAAGGTTGTTTTGTAAGGCGTATGTGGACGATGTTGGTTTGTTTTTAAAGAAACTTGATGATATACGAGTGGTGGCAAAGGAACTGTTAATTGAGGACACTAAGAGACTGAGTGAGCAAGAGGCATTTTTTCTCACAAAATGTTCTCGTAGCTGAGGCTGAGAGGCGTGCTTGATTTTAATCGGGCTGCCTCTGTTTAACCCGAAAAAAATATGGAAACGAGAGGAAAAACACATGGACAGAATAGCTGTAATATCTGATATACATGGCAATATGCCTGCGCTTGAAGCGGTCTTGGCGGATATTGAATCAAGAGGCATTGACAGAATTATATGTTTAGGCGACTTGGCCGGCAAGGGGCCGAGTTCTGCTCAAGCTGTCGACCGAATAATGAATACTTGTGAAAAGGTTGTAAAGGGCAATTGGGATCATTTTTTAGCCAGTGATGACACAGATGCTTTACAGTGGCACAGAGAGGCACTCGGTGGAGAACGGCTAAATTACTTGAGGGCGTTAGAGGTGTACTTTGAATTTTATATGAGCGGTAAGCTTGTTAGATTGTGTCATGCAAGTCCCAACGATATTTTTCACAGAACACATTTAAAGTCAGATAGACCCGCTCGGTTGAAACTGTTTGAGCCAACACCAACATTGAATTTAGAAGCAGATGTAGTTGGTTATGGCGATATTCACGGAGCCCATGTGGATAATTTTGAAGGGAAGACTGTATTTAATGCGGGAAGTGTAGGCAATCCGCTAGAGATAACGCAGGCGTCATATGCAATCCTCGAAGGGGTATATGGTTCGGAAGAAGCGGCATCATTCACCATTTCACTTGCAAGAATTCCATACGATATTGAGGCAGCCGTATCGCATGCCGAATTGAGTGACATGCCAGAGAAAGAGGCCTATATCATTGAGTTGAGAACTGCAGTGTATAGAGGACGGCATAAGAAGTAAGATGTCATTGATTTTGACGGCCGTCCTAAATCAAATAATCAAAAGTCTTAAGACGCAAGGCGATTAAAAAGAAGGGCAGTATGCCAATAGGAATTATAATTTTTGGATTAAACGGAAGTGGTAAATTGACGCTAGGTAGAGCGTTGGCAAAAATTTTAGGCTATAAGTACATGGCTATTGAGGCGTATCATTTTAAAGACTCTGAAATACCATACACGATTGCATGTTCTCATTACGACTATGAAACACGGAAACTTTATAATTACAGCTTTAAAGGGCGCGTTTTCCGATGAGATAGGCTCAATCAACTCACTGAAAAATAACTCTGGCAATTGTTTCTGTGAGAGTAGGTGATACTTTAGAAGTTGTGCTGAAAAATAAAACAGTATTTAAGGGAGGAACAAACTATGAAAACGATAAACTATGAAAACTATTATTGGCAAAACGATTTGGTAAGATTGCGAGCAATGCAACCTGAAGATTGGGAAGAGCACTATTACAATTGTTTTGACAGCGAAGCCAGAAGAATGTTGCAATATGAACTGGAGTTGCCACCTACGATTTCAGACAATAAATCAGAAATTGAAGGTTTTTCGAATTTTAATGCCGAGTCAAGGCGTCTGATGTTTACAATAGAGACGCTAGACGGTACAAACGTCGGTTCGTTCAACTTGAATGGTATAGATGAACGCAACGGAACGTTTGGTATTGGTATACAAATAGGCCGTGATTACAGAGGCAAAGGTTACGGGACATCGGCAATGAGACTGCTTTTAAATTATGCTTTCAACGAACGACGGCTGAACAAATTTAATGTATCGGTTATCGAGGGGAATATCGGCTCTGCAACGATGTTGGAAAAGTTGGGGTGCAAGCAGGAAGGCATAAGGCGAGAAGTTATCTTTACAGATGGTGTGTACAAGGACGAAATATTTTACGGACTCACTCGAAAAGAGTTTAATGCGTAACCTGTGAATCGTTTGGCTTCACAGGGAAGGTGTACTAGAAGGCTTCTCAATTCAAAATCAGACGACGGGTCAGTGTAACTTAAGTGAAATTTACGGATTAGAAAGTAATGCTGACCCACAGGCGTTATTCAATATGTAAAAGAAGGAGGCATCATGGGGTGGAAAGGGACCATCAGATCGGTAAATGCCGCCATCAAGGCCGCTGAACGAGATGCAAGACGGCGCCAGCGGGCGCTGGAAAAGCATGAAAGTGAAGTGCGGAAGATGGAGGCGGTTGAACAGGCGCGGTTTGAAGTAGCGCGTCATGAAAACCACATTGAAGTCATACAATCCTTACATAAAGAAATCTCAGGGGGGAGCTGGAAAGTGTTGGGCGAGGTTAGCGTGCCGGTCGAGCCGGAATACGACCCTTCAAATGAGAGGTGGGTTCAGAAGCAAATCGACAACTATTCCCCCAGATTTTTTGACAAATTGTTTGGAACAGTCGAGAAAAAGAAGCGCAACTTGAACTCTAAACTTCAGAAAGCCATTGAAGCGGACAAAGCGGCGTATGAAAAACGTCTATTGGCGTACGAAGAAGACATGGAAGAATACACTTATGTAAGTGCGTGTTTTGAAGGTCTGAAGAACGGCGACCGCATGGCGTATAAAAACTGGATAACAACCATTCAACCGTTTGAAGAAATTGAAGGGCTCGGTAGAAGCATTCTAATCGATTTTGAGCCACAAACGATTGTGGCAAAAATAGGTGGGAGTTCAATTGATGTCGTCCCCGAACGGTCGAAGTCACTTTTAAAAACGGGGAAGCTATCTGAAAAAAAGCTTTCGACGACTAAGCGCAATGAATTGTATCAAGACCATTTGGCCAGCTGTTCTCTAAGGGTTGCGAGAGAACTGTTTGAAGCGCTACCTATTGAGAAGCTCATCGTGAACACAGAATGTGAGTTGTTGAACACCGCAACCGGGTATATGGAAGACGCCGTAATTTTGTCGGTTCTATATGTTAGGGACACATTAGAAAGACTGAATTATGACCTTATTGACCCGTCGGATTCGTTAACAAATTTTGTACACAATATGGCGTTCAAAAAGAGCAAAGGCTTTGAAGCGGTTGAAGTCGTCAGTATTTAATGGGGGACAGTAGAAGCCCAAATGTTTTAGAGGTTTTCAGACAAAGCGTCTGAACGTGAAAAAAAACGTGGTCGATTCAGTCAGCAATAATGCTAGAAGAAGGTTGAGAGGTGGGAACGGGATGATTCAGCGATTAAAGAAAACAGATAGGGATTTGATACTAAAGATGATAGATGAGAGAGGTGCCGCAATTGAATCTTTGCCGTGTGTTGACAGCTTCTTGTCTAACGACGACAACTATTTTCTGGCATACATTGAGGATGAAAGAATTGTAGGGTTCTTAGTGGCTTATGTTTTACAGAGGTATGACGGGCGTAAAGCAATGCTCTATTTGCATGAAATCGACGTGCTGGCATCTCACAGACAACGTGGCATAGCGACAAAATTAATGGATGAGATTAAGCGCATCAAAGAAGCGTGCGCTTATGATAAGTTGTTTTTAATAACAAACAAATCCAATGACGCCGCTGTTGCGTTGTACCGTTCCAGTGGTGGAGAGGTGAACTCAGAGGACGATGTCGTGTTCACTTTTAAGCAATAGGAACCGTCATTTTAAGCCCCGTAATTTTAAAGGATGATTTGAATTGGCATGTTGTCAATTTTCAGCCGCATCATGGCATTTTTAAGTCGACTGCAAAGTTATATAGACAAAAGTTTTGATGCGTGTGCTTTTATTGCTCTGTTATCCCCATATACGAGCGCTTTACATGTCTCCAACTTACAGGTGGACGGCATGGTATTAAATAGACACGTCCCTGCGTTTGCTCTTTTAAGTGAGAAGGGTGGTTGGGGAGATGTGCACAAGATGATTTTCTTCCTTGGCCATTCGGTTAAGCTGAAAAATATTTTGTTTGAACATAGAACCGGTGGGGTTGAGAGAGAGGCCGTCGTGTCTTGATACGAATGGGTAGTTGAACAGATTGATAGTCTATAGAGTGGAGAACACTCTATGTAAATAGGAGTGGGTAGTACGTTATGGTGTATATGGATATTAAACTGGAAAGTATAGAGCTTATAAAAGAACTCTGGGAGAAGAATAGAGCCTATCATGAAGAAACGTCGGCATTTTTCGGCAGTGATTATCAGTCGCTTTGCTTTGAAGAGCGCATGGAGCCGTTTCGTGCGCTAGAGGCACATCTGATCAAAATTACTTTGTGCAAAGAGGCGGGTGCCATCATAGGATACTGTATTTCTACAGCGGTGAACGGCGTCGGTGAGGTGGCATCCGTACATGTGGCGGCGGACAAACGTGGCTGTGGAATCGGTGAAAACCTCGTGAAGGGACACCTGGCATGGATGAAAGAAATGGCGTGCGAGAGAATTGGCGTAACGGTCTCTCAGGAAAATGCGTCGACCATTGGGTTTTATGATAAATTAGGGTTTAAACCCAATACGTTGTATATGCAGCATTTAGAAAAGTGACCGGTGACAGCCTTTGAACCCGGCGAAAAAAGGGTCAATCGAGAAATAAAACTATTTTCCGATTGACCCTTTTGCTATTTAAGTGTCGCTTTCAATTTTGCGCCAATAGATTTTGCCGGCGCCTTTGACTTTGGTGCCCTTTGCAATGGCGTCTTTTTCGTCTTTTGTCGTTCCGACGACGACGATGAGTTCGTAGAAATCGTACAGCGTACCGAGACTTTCATCAGTTGGCCCGGTTAAGTCGTCGTAGGTCGCTGCTGCCGCCCCTGAAAGGCTCTTGAGATAAAGCTCTGCGATTTCTTTCGAGCGGTCTTCGTCGGTACCGCCTTTGACGATGATGACGATGCCCAGCGTGTCTTCTTGCGGGATAACTTCCGCGTCGGCGACTTCGATTAACTTAGAGATGCTGCCGTACGCTACGGCCATCATGTCTTCTGTAATCGGATAAGTCTTGGTTGGGTCTTCCTTTTCTTTATCGGGGAAGAGCACTTCGCCGCCGTCGAGGGACTCTTTGCCCTCTAAGTTGACGTTGAGTTCACGCTCCGGTACGGTGTATTTGATTAAAAATACGACGAAAATCAGCGTGAGCAGCAGGGCGATTAAATGTTTCTTTCCGAATTTTCTACGCTTTGGTGCGCGTTCGGATGTCGGTGCCACAGGCGTTTGCTTGTTCTTGTCTTCAAGGCGGCTCTTGATGATTTCAAATTTTGAGAGGACGCCTGAGACTTCGTTGGCGCTAATGCCGCTTATGGCGCGATCGCAGATGACAAGGGCTTCGTCGTAGCACTGCCTTTTCTCAAGTAGGCGAATGGTACTTTCGTATGTTCGCGATATTTTGGGCGTGTACGACTCGAAGATTTCCCGATAGAGCTTTAAGGCCACTTCTTCGTTTATGAGCTCCATTTTTTGAGCTTTTTGTTCTAATAAAAAGAGTTCATTGAGTTTTTCTGACACTGTGTTCACCTCTGTTAAAAGTTCTGAACACATTAAGTGCTCATTCTATCTATCGGCATAAGTGACAGATGTGTTAAGTTTTTTTCAGAAAATAGAAAGGGCATTTTAAAGTTGACGATTTTTATCGGATATATTATAATGAATATGATTTCTTAGTAAAAGACTAGGAATTAAAGGAGTGTGTAAAATTGAAACTTTCGACAAGAGGCAGATATGGGTTAAAGGCGATGTTCGAGTTGGCGCTCTATTATGGAGAAGGCCCGATTTCTCTCACGAGTATTGCCGAGAGGCAAGCGATCAGCGTCAACTATTTGGAGCAATTGATTACACCACTTAGAAAGGCCGCACTCGTCAAAAGCGTAAGAGGCGCACAAGGCGGGTACATGCTGGCAAAAGCGCCTGTTGAGATTACCGTCGGCGAAATTTTGACGACGCTCGAGGGACCACTGGCACCGACGGACTGCGTTGTGGAGGAAGAAGACGGCGTTTGTGACCACAGCAGTTACTGTGTGACAAAAGTCATTTATGAAAAGATATACGAAAGCATCACAAATGTTGTCAACAGCATTTGTCTGCAAGATATGATAGACGATTACAGCGACAATCAGACACAGAGTATCGTTCATAGTATTTGTGAATGCAAATAACGTATGTGGGAGGTTATGCGATGAAGAGGATATACATGGACAATTCGGCGACAACGCCGGTAAAAAAAGAAGTGCTTGAAGCGATGATGCCTTGTTTTACTGAGGATTACGGTAACGCGTCGAGCATACATGCGTTTGGACAAGAAGCAAAGCGCATTCTCGAAAAGGCGAGAGCGGAGATTGCGGAGACGCTAAACGCCAAGCCGGATGAGTTCTATTTTACAGGCGGCGGTTCAGAAGCCGACAATTGGGCGCTAAAAGGCGTAATGCGTGCCAATGCTTCTAAGGGAAAACACTTGATTACGACGGCAATTGAACATCACGCGGTGTTGCACACGGCACAGACCCTCGAAAAAGAAGGTTACGATGTGACGTATCTCGAAGTGGACGCCGACGGTCTCATTGAGCCGGAAGCGGTGGCAAATGCCATTCGACCGGATACGGTGCTCGTATCGGTCATGTACATCAACAACGAAATCGGAACGATGATGCCGATTAAAGAGATCGGTGCCATCTGTAAAGCGCAGGGCGTTCTGTTCCACACAGATGCGGTTCAAGCGTTTGGCAACACGCCGATTGACGTAGTGGATCAAAACATCGATTTGCTCAGTGTTTCCGCACATAAAATATACGGTCCGAAAGGGGTCGGCGGCCTTTACGTTCGCAAGGGTGTGCGCATCCAAAACCTCATTGAAGGCGGCGCACAGGAGAAAAAGCGTAGAGCGGGCACTGAAAACCTGCCGGGCATCGTGGGCTTTGCCAAAGCGGCGACACTTGCTCACGAAAACTTAGACGCACATATTGAACGTTTGACAGCACTTAGAGACAAATTGGCAAACGGCATATTGGCGCGTATCGACTACTCGAAGTACAACGGTCATCCGACCAAGCGTCATCCGGGTAATGTCAATATTTCATTTGAATTTATAGAAGGCGAGGCACTGCTGCTGAGTATGAATGCGAAGGGCGTAGCAGCTTCCAGCGGTTCTGCCTGTACATCGGGGTCACTTGACCCATCGCATGTCCTTATGGGCATTGGGCTTACACATGAGATAGCCCACGGTTCGTTGAGACTCTCTATTGGAGATTTTACAACGGAAGAGGATGTGGCGTACACTATTGAAGCTTTAGAAGAGGTGGTGGCAAAACTTAGAATGATGTCGCCGCTATACGATCGCGTTAAGGGAGGAAAGTAAGTTTATGTACACAGAGAAGGTAATGGATCACTTTATGAATCCGAGAAATGTTGGCGAAATTGAAAATGCAGACGGCGTTGGTGAAGTGGGCAATGTCAAGTGCGGCGATATCATGCGCATTTACATTAAAGTTGTCGACGGCGTCTTAGAAGATGTGAAGTTTAAGACCTTTGGTTGCGGTTCGGCAATTGCCGCGTCGTCTATTGCTACAGAACTTATTATGGGCAAATCTGTGGAAGAAGCACTGACGCTCACCAACAAGCAAGTGGTGGATGCTTTGGGCGGTCTGCCACCTGTTAAGGTACACTGCTCTGTTTTAGCGGAACAGGCGCTCAAGGCGGCAATCTACGATTACGCAACTAAGAACAACTTGACTTACGAAGGTCTCGAAGGGTTCGATCCTAACGAAGAACACGACCATCATCACGATGTGGTAGATATCGAAATTTAAGCAGATAAAAGCGCTTAAACCGTCAAAACTTGTTTTGACGGTTTAACTGTTTTGTGATAAACTATAAAAAATTAATACCTTAAATACAATGAAAGAGAAGAGTAAGTTGAACCCATAGAGAGTGCAGGGGTGGTGGAACTGCACATTCAATTGAAGCAGCTCTCGAGTACCGGCCCTGAACCGAAAGTGTGTAGGGGGCGGCGTACAGTATGCGATAGATACTCATTGACCTTCAAAGTGACTGATAATTTCAGTAAGCAGGGTGGTACCGCGGTTTAGTCGTCCCTGCAGAGAACTTTGGAGGTTTTTTGCGTAGGCAGTATAAATGTTTTGGAGGCGAAAACTATGAAAAAAATGGGATTGAATGAAATCAGACAAGCGTTTTTAGATTTTTACGCGTCAAAAGGCCATACGGTAACGGCGAGTTATTCACTTGTACCACAAGCGGATAAGAGCCTCCTGCTGGTCAACGCCGGCATGCAGCCGCTTAAAAACTACTTTATGGGAATCGAAGTGCCGCCGAACACGCGTATGGCCACTTGCCAAAAGTGTATTCGAACAGGCGATATAGAAAATGTGGGGATTACTGCGCGTCACGCGACGTTCTTTGAGATGCTCGGCAACTTTTCATTTGGCGACTACTTCAAGCAGGCGTCCATTGAATACGGCTGGGAGTTTATAACGAAGGTGCTGGAGATGCCGGTGGAAAAATTATGGCCGAGTGTTTACTACGAAGACGACGAGGCGTATGCCATTTGGCGCGACGTCATCGGCGTTCCGGAAGAGAAGATTACCCGTCTCGGAAAAGAAGACAACTTCTGGGAAATTGGTACAGGTCCTTGCGGCCCTTGTTCGGAAATCTATTTTGACAGAGGCGAGGCGTTTGGTTGCGGTGACGAAGCGTGTGCACCGGGGTGTGAATGCGAGCGTTTCCTAGAGTTCTGGAACCACGTGTTTACGCAATACAACAAAGATGAGAACGGCGTTTACACCGAACTGGAAAAAAAGAACATCGATACCGGTATGGGCCTTGAGCGCATCGCCTGCTTAATGCAGGATGTAGAGAGTATTTTTGAAGTGGATACCATTAAGACGATTTTAGATAAGGTTGTGGCGCTGACAGGTGTGCGTTACGGTGAAGACAAGAAAAACGACGTGTCGATTCGCATTGTAACCGATCACGTTAAAGCGGTGACTTTTATGGTGAGTGACGGCATTCTTCCGAATAACGAAGGCCGCGGTTACGTCCTCAGAAGACTGCTTAGAAGAGCTTCCCGTCACATTAAAATGCTCGGTGTGTCTGAAGCGGTTCTGACATCTATCGTCGACACGGTTATCGACGTTTACGGCGACAGCTATGCGACTTTAAAAGAGCGCGCTGATTACATCAAGCGCGTAATCGCCATTGAAGAAGAGCGTTTCCAAGCGACAATCGACCAGGGACTTGGCATATTAAACGGTTTTGTGGAAGAAGCGCAGGCCGCAGGTGAAAAGGTGCTCGACAGTGCAAAGGCATTTGCCCTTTACGACACTTACGGTTTTCCATTTGAACTCACTAAAGAAATTTTGGAAGAAGTGGGGATGGACGTCGACGAGGCGGCATTTGATGCGGAGATGGAAGCGCAGAGAGCGCGTGCCAGAACAGCGCGTGGCAGCGGCGACGAGCTGGGATGGGCGAGCGACGCTGTAAGCGCCCTCTCAAAAGACATTGTGTCGACTTTTGACGGTTACACGCATTTAGACGGTTCGGGAAAAGTTCTCGCACTGTTGGCGGAGACGCCGATTGACGAAGCGTTTGAAGGGATGGAAGTCAGTGTCGTACTGGATAAGACGCCGTTTTATCCCGAAGGCGGTGGACAAGTGGGCGATGTGGGCAAGTTGTCCACAGAGACTTTTGAAGCAGAAGTTCTCGCCACCACTAAAGCGGTAGGTGGCCGCATACTGCACAGCGTAAAAATAACAAAGGGCCGCATCGTGGTCGGCGACACAGTTAACGGCGAAGTCGAGCGCTTATCGCGCATGGCGACAGCGAGAAATCACTCGGCGACCCACCTCGTACACAAAGCCCTTAAAAACGTATTGGGTTCACATGTGGAGCAAGCGGGCTCCCTCGTCACACCTGAGCGCCTCAGATTTGACTTCTCGCACTTTGAAGCGATGACGCCGGCACAAATTGCGGCGGTAGAAAAAGAAGTCAACAGACAGATTCTCAGCGGTTTAGAGACGCACTCAGAGGAAATGGCCATTGCAGATGCCAAAGCACAAGGGGCCATGGCGCTCTTCGGCGAAAAATACGGCGACAGGGTGCGCGTGGTGCGCATGGGGGATTACTCCATCGAGCTGTGCGGCGGAACACATGTGAAAAACATCGCCGAAATCGGACTCTTTAAAATTTTAACAGAGTCCGGCGTTGCAGCTGGGGTCAGACGTATTGAAGCCATTACCGGCGAAAACGTCTATCGACTGCTCAACACGCTGAACGACAAACTCAACGCCACTTGTGATTTGCTTAAGACTGTTCCGGCTGACCTCGAGCAAAAAGTGGCAGGGCTGTTGGCTGAGCAAAGACAACTGCACAAAGAAAATGAACAACTCAAAGCGAAGCTCGCCAAGGGCAACCTCGATGAAATTGTCTCTTCCATGAAAGAAGTGGGCGGTTATCAAGTGGTGACGGCGTCGTTTAAAGGTGTGGATATGAACACCCTTAGAAACCTCGGCGATCAACTAAAAGACATGTGGCCTAACAGCGTAGTGGTCCTCGCCAACGCAGCGGCAGACGACAAAGTCGAGTTGCTCGCCATGGCGTCGGAAGCGGCGGTTAAAAGCGGTGCGCACGCTGGAAAAATTATTAAAGAAGTCGCAGCTGTAACAGGCGGCGGTGGCGGCGGTAGACCGAATATGGCACAGGCCGGCGGAAAAGATTCATCAAAAATCGAAGAAGCTTTACAAAAAGTTTATGCTTTATTGGCTTAAAAAGGGTATAATGAAATCATATGAAGGGGGTAGTTCAAATGAAAAATACCATGAAATTCAGTTTAGAAGAATACCTTGAACAAGGCGACCAAAAAAGTATTTTGATGTATGTGCACAACGCACTTGAAGAAAAAGGCTACAACCCTATCAATCAGTTGGTGGGGTATCTCATCACTGGTGACCCGACGTATATCACCACACACAAAGATGCGAGAACGATGATAAAGAAAGTCGAGCGAGACGAGATACTCGAAGAGCTCTTGACGCATTATATTCAACATTTTAAAACAGGGATGGATGAGACGTGCTAAAAAAGAAACTGGGCAACACGACGTTGGAAGTTTCTAAAATATGTTTCGGAAGTTTGACCATGGGCCCTTTGCAGAGAAATTTTGCACCTGCAAAGGGCGCTGATTTAATTCGGTACGCCTTTGAGAAAGGCGTCAATTTTATCGATACAGCAGAGCTGTATGAGACCTATCCACATATTAGAGAAGCCCTTCGCCACATACCGCGTGAGTCGTTGGTCGTCGCCAGCAAGTGCTACGCCTATTCGAAAGAAACGGCTGAGCAATCGTTGGAACAAGCGCTTAGGGAGATGAACACCGATTACGTCGACTTGTTTATGCTCCACGAGCAAGTTGATGTACATACGATTCGCGGGCATTACGAGGCAATAGAATATTTTTTAAAAGCCAAATCAGAGGGCAAAATTAAAGCTTTCGGGATTTCAACCCATTATGTTTCAGGCGTAGAGGCGGGGATTCGGTACCCGGAAATCGAAGTGGTACATCCGATTATCAACGTCAACGGCTTAGGCATACAAGATGGGGGACGCGACGACATGGTGGCGGCACTTAAAGCCTATAAGGCCAGAGGGGGTGGCGTTTTTGCCATGAAACCTTTTGGCGGCGGCAACTTGCTCTCAAGCATCGACGCGTGCTTTGACTTTATATTGGATCAACCGTACATCGATGCCATTGCGTTTGGTATGCAGAGCTATGATGAAATCGACTACAACGTCGCTCGTGTCAACGGCGACCCCATAGATCCGGCACTTGCTGCGCGTTTGTCCAAGACGACAAAAACGCTGAACATCGCCGACTGGTGCATCGCCTGTGGCGCTTGTATCGAGAAGTGCGACCACGGTGCGCTGACGTTGGTTGACGGACAGGCCGTGGTGGACAGAAAGCGCTGTGTACTCTGTGGCTATTGTGCCGCTGTGTGCCCTGAATTGTGTATAAAAGTGTATTAAAACCAGAACATAGGATTGTCAATTAATTAAATATAGGTTATACTGGAGGACAGACCATTTGAGAATTATGGGGTTAGATGTCGGTGACAGAACCATTGGCGTTTCAATTAGCGACGCGCTGCTCATTACCGCGCAAGGCAAAGAAACTATTTTTAGAGAGTCTTTAAAACAGGATGTCGACAAAATCGTGACGTTTATTTGCGATTACGACGTCGATAAAATCGTCGTGGGCCTGCCGCTCAACATGAACGGCACTTTGGGGCCTCAAGGCGAAAAAACCAAACAATTTACAGAAAAACTGGATAAGAAACTGAAGCATTCAACAAGAATTGAAAAGGCAATTGAGATTATCTTTTGGGACGAGCGCATGACGACGCTCGGCGCCAATCGTTTTCTGCTCGAAGCAGATATGAGTCGCAAAAAACGTAAAAATGTCGTCGATACGGTGGCGGCTACGTTGATTTTGCAGGGGTATCTCGACAGCTTGAAGAATGCTTAATATAAATGCAGCGGGTTTACCGCTATTACAAAGAGGTGTAAAATGAATACAAAAGATACTTTATTGCCCGTAGACGATACGGCGCATGCGCACGACCATCAGGATACCGTTGAACTCATTGACGAAAACGGCAATCCTGTAACCTTCACGATTATTGCTAACTTAGAACTGGATGATCAGGCGTATGCGATTTTAACAAGTGAAGAAGAAGACCCGGACAGCGAAGATGAACTGGAAGTGATTGTTTTTAGAGTCACTGAAGAAGACGAAGAGTTTGTTTTTGAAACGATTGAAGATGAAAACGAATTAAACGAAGTCGTCGAAGCCTACAATCAATTGTTGGAAGATATGGAAAAAGAAGAAAACTAGTTTGCCGTCCTGTTCACACAGCCGATACGGTGCAGCGTCTCGGCGAGGCAAGGCAAGGCGTCGGTTTGTGAGAATCGGACAGCGCACTAGATGTTACCCATAGCGCAAGGCGCTAAATTTAAAGTGTTGAGGTGTTTAAATGAGTGTAAGTCATGATGGTTATAAGAAAAAATTAAAAGAGGCCGGCTACAAATTAACGCCTCAAAGAATTGCGATTATTAATGTCATTGCAGAAAACAAGGGTAAACATCTAAGCACAGAGGAAATATACGATATCGTAAAACAAAAAAATCCCGAAATGGGACTTGCCACTGTGTATCGAACGCTGCAATTACTTGATGAACTCGAAGTCGTTTCATCGCTGAACCTCGAAGACGGATGTGTCCGCTACGAGCTTTACTGCGATGACGGCGCACACAACCACCACCACTTGATTTGTACAGAATGTGGGATGGTTTATGAGGTTGAAGGCGATTTACTAGATGCTCTAGAAGAAAAAATAGAAAACGATTATGATTTCGAAATTGTCGATCATAAGTTAAAGTTTTATGGCATATGTAGTAAATGTAAATAAACCTTGTTTTCACAAGGTTTGTTTTTCGTCCGATAGGACAAAGCGTTTCGATACACCTAAACATGCATGGAACGGAGAACGTATGCATAGAATAATAAAGAGGTGTAATTATGACAGAAAAAAAGACAGTTAGGGAAGAAAAGGTTCCTAAAAAGGACAAGCAGACAACGAACAAGACGACGGCCAACACAGCAAAGACCGGCAATTCAAAAGCGTCGAACAGCAAAACGGCAAATGGCAAAACGCCAAACGGTAAAACGGCAAATGGCAAGGCGACAAGTTCGACGGCTAGACGCCCTCGAAAACCCAAAGCCGCAGCCGGCAAACAGCAAGAAGTCAAAGGTACGGGACTAAAAATCATACCGCTTGGCGGCTTGGATGAAATCGGTAAAAACATGACTGTTTACGAATATGAAAACGATATTTTCATCGTAGACTGCGGCATGGCTTTCCCAGAGGAAGAGTTGCTCGGCATCGACGTCGTGATTCCGGACATCACGTACCTCAAACGCAACGCCAACAAAATCAGAGGCATTTTCTTAACACATGGACACGAAGACCACATCGGTGCCATTCCCTATGTGCTCAAAGAAATCAACACGCCGATTTACGGCACGAAGTTGACGCTGGGGCTCGTTTCAAACAAGCTGAAAGAGCACAGAATGACGCCGAAGATGGTTACCATTGTACCGGGGCAAAAGATTAAAGTCGGGGCATTTGAAATCGAACCGATTAGAGTTTGCCACAGTATTGCAGATGCCGTGGCCTTTGCCATTGACACCCCTGCGGGAAAAGTGGTTCACACAGGCGACTTTAAAATCGACTTTACGCCAATAGACGGTCAGAAGATGGACTTGCACCGTCTTGCAGAACTTGGACAAGAGGGCGTTCTCTGTTTGCTCGCAGACAGCACAAACGTCGTCAGACCTGGGTACACCATGAGTGAAAGCACTGTGGGCGATACGTTTGAAGAGATCTTCAGACACGCGACATCGCGTATTATCGTGGCGTCTTTTGCTTCAAATGTCCACCGTATTCAACAGGTGATCAACGCCGCACATATGAACAATAGAAAAGTTGCCTTTTCAGGGCGCAGCATGGTAAACGTTTCAAGCGTGGCCATGGAACTCGGCTATTTAAAAGTGCCGAAGGACATTATCATCGACATCAAAGACATCGACCGCTACCCTGAAAACGAACTCGTCGTCATTACAACGGGCTCACAGGGCGAACCGATGAGCGCCCTTGCGCGTATGGCGAACTCGGAACACCGAAACATGGAGATCGTTCCGGGGGACTTAATCATCTTGTCGTCGTCGCCGATTCCGGGAAATGAGAAGTCTGTTAACAACATCATCAATCTGTTGACTCAAAAAGGCGCGCGTCTTATTTACGAGTCCCTTGCCGATGTCCACGTTTCGGGCCATGCGAAGCAAGAGGAACTCAAACTGATGCACGCATTGGTCAAGCCGAAATACTTCTTGCCGGTACACGGTGAGTACGTGCACCTCAACCGTCACAAGCAATTGGCGGTGGAAATGGGCATGGACGAAAAGAACATCTTTATCCTTTCAAACGGCAAGGGCATTTCCTTCTCATCTGAGGGGGCAAAAGAGCTCAAGCCGGTGCCTGCAGGACGCGTATTTATCGATGGTCTCGGTATTGGCGATGTGGGCAACATCGTCCTCAGAGACAGAAAGCACCTTTCTGAAGACGGCTTGATTATCGTCGTCGTGGCGATTTCAAGCAGTACAGGTGAAATGGTTAGCGGACCGGATTTAATTTCCCGCGGCTTCGTCTATGTAAGAGAGTCAGAATCCCTAATGGATGGCGCTCGAAAAGTGGTACAGGCGGACTTGAAAAAGTGCTTTGACAAGAACATCAAAGACTGGTCGTCGCTTAAATCATCTGTGAAAGATGCGTTGAGCCACTACATCTACCAGAACACCAAGCGCTCGCCGATGATTTTGCCGGTATTTATGGAAGTGTAAGCGCTTGTAAATAGTCAATACGCTTATAAGTGTGCTGTGGCGTCTGCCTGGAGTGTTTAGCGTCTCACGCTTCTCTTGCGACGGGACAGCACACTTGCTTTAAACGATTCAGGAGGTCTGAGTGAAAAAATTCAGTGTATTACTCATAGGGTTGGTGCTCATTTTTGTACTCGGTGGCTGTTCGGCCATACTTGAAAAATACAACACGCCAGTAGATCCGGAAAGCACCGAAGACGTGCTCTTTGAGGTGCCGGCGGGCGCTTCTACAGGCGGTATCGCCAGTGCACTTGAAGAAGCCGGGTTGATTCAAAACGCCAATTCCATGAAGCTCAAGGCGAAGGAAATGGAAGTGGACGGGCAGATGAAAGCGGGGCAGTACAAGTTGTCCAAGGCCATGGACGTCGAGTCGATTATCACCAAGCTCGTCGACGGCGACACGTATGTGGAAACTTTGAAGTTTACCATTCCCGAAGGCTATGAGGTCAGACAGATTATCGACCGCCTCGTGGGCGAAGGCATTGTCGAGGAACAGGCTTTTATAGATGTGCTCGAACAGACGCCTTTCGATTACCCGTTCTTAGAGGGTATCGACCGAAGTTACCGTCTGGAGGGCTTCCTGTTCCCGGACACTTACGAAGTTGCCGTGGGCACCGATGAAAAAGTCATTGTCAAAATGATGCTCGATCGATTCAACGACGTATTTACTCAGACCTACTACGATCGAGCGGCTGAACTGGGCATGACGGTAAAAGAAGTGGTGACACTGGCGTCTATTATTGAAAGAGAAGCCATGCTCGACGACGAGTTCGAATTGGTTTCAAGTGTCTTTCACAACCGCATCGACCAAGGCATGATGCTTCAGTCTTGTGCGACGGTGCAATTTATACTAAAAGAGCGAAAAGAGCGTCTGAGCTTCGACGACATCGCCATTGTGAGTCCTTTTAACACGTACACCAATGCAGGCCTTACGCCGGAGCCCATTGCATCGCCTGGTGCACGAGCACTTGAAGCGGCACTTTATCCGGCGGATACGGACTACTTGTACTTTGCCACAACTGAAAAGAACGACGGCTCGCATTATTTTAATAAGACGTTAGCTGAACACGAAAGAGATGCAAGAAAAGGACAGTAACATGATTGAAAGCAAAATCGTAGACGAACATGTTGAAACGTATATACGTGCTCTACTCCCTGAGGCAACGGGTTTGCTCGGGGAGCTGGAGCTTTTTGCACGTGAGGCCTTTGTGCCTATTGTGCACCCTGAAGTGGCGCAGTACCTGCGCTTAATGACGCAGCTCAGGGGACCGAAGCGCGTTTTGGAAATCGGAACGGCCATCGGTTATTCCGCATCGCTAATGGCGATGACCATGGGGCGCGGCACCATCGACACCATTGAACTCAGCGATACAATGGCTGAAAAAGCAGCGGAGACCTTCGGAAGACTGAAAACTATGGTCCCAGAAGTCGATGTCCGGCTTTACAAAGGTGAAGCGCAGGACGTCCTCAGAACGCTCAAAGGCCCATACGATATGATCTTTATCGATGCGTCTAAAAGCCATTATCGCGAGTTTCTGGACCTTTGTCTACCGATGCTCGGCGAAGACGGCGTAATCCTCTCGGACAACGTCCTCTTTAAAGGGATGGTAGCTACCGATGCGTACGTCATCAAGCGCAAGCGCACCATTGTCAAGCGCATGCGCGAATATTTAGATTACATCAGTGAACACCCGCAGCTGACCACCAGTGTGTTGCCCATGGGCGACGGTGTAGCTGTGACGCTTAAAAGGAGGTAACAGCGCATGAATCGCGTTGAATTATTAGCACCGGCAGGAGATCTCGAAAAACTTAAATTCGCCTTGTTGTATGGTGCAGATGCCGTCTACATCGGCGGTGAAGTTTTTGGACTGCGCGCCGCCGCTAAGAATTTTTCATTGGAGCAGATGAAAGAAGGTATCGCATTTGCGCATAACCTCGGCAAGAAAGTGTACTTAACGCTCAACATCATTCCGCACAACGCGGACATTCATTATTTAGAAGACTATATTAATGAAATTAAGGACATCGGCCTCGATGCGGTGATTCTATCCGACCCCGGCACATTGATGTTCGTCAAGCAGTACGCGCCTGATCTTGAAGTGCACTTAAGCACTCAGGCGAACAACACCAATTACATGAGTGCTGGTTTTTGGCACGCACAGGGCGTCAAACGGGTCATACTGGCACGTGAGCTCTCATTTAAAGAAATTGCAGAAATTAAAGCCAATACGCCTGAGACCTTGGAACTCGAGGCCTTCGTACACGGCGCCATGTGCATCTCCTATTCCGGTAGATGTTTGATTAGCAATTACATGACGCATCGAGATGCCAACAGGGGGGCCTGCGCTCAGCCGTGTCGCTGGGAGTACAATATTGTGGAAAAAAATCGTCCGGATGAAGCGTTTCCCGTTCTCGAAACAGAAGACGGCACGTTTCTCTTTAACTCAAAGGATTTGTGCATGATTCATCAGGTGGACGCCTTAATTGAATCGGGACTGGACAGCCTTAAAATCGAGGGCCGCATGAAGAGCGTTTACTACGTAGCAAATGTGGTAAGAGCCTATCGAGAGGCGATTGACACCTATTACAAAGACCCTGAAAATTACCGATACAACCCCGAATGGTTTGAAGAAATTAAAAAAGTCTCTCACCGGGAGTTCACAGACGGTTTTTACAACAACAAACCGAGTGAAGACGGACAACTCTACGGTTCCAGCGCCTATATCCGTTCATACGACTTTGTCGGCGTGATTCGCGCCTACGACGAAGTGTCCAAGATGGCCACAGTTGAGCAACGCAACCACTTTAAAGTCGGCGACACACTTGAAGTCATCGGACCGGATTATTACGCTGAAACAACAGTCGTTTCGCAAATTATAAACGACAAGGGGACGTCTGTTGAAACGGCACCGCACGCACAACAAATGGTGCAGATTCCGTTGGATGCCGAAGTGGCACCGTATTATATATTGAGACGCGCTAAGGAGGCGAATTGATGAGTAAACCGATTGTGATTGGGGTTTCAGGTGGCACGGGCTCGGGAAAGAGCACTGTGGCAAAAGCGATTTTTGAATCGTTGCCGGCAGAAAACATATTGATACTGGAACAAGATGCCTACTACAAGGATCAGAGCGACCTCACCTACGAGGAACGCATTAAGACGAATTATGACCACCCGCTGGCGTTTGATACGCCGCTTCTCATAGAGCACCTCAAAGCGCTGTGTGCGTACGAGGCCATTGAAAAGCCCATCTACAACTTCGCCAAACACAACCGCGAAGAAGAGACGATTACTGTCGAGCCGAGAGACATCATTATCCTCGAAGGCATTATGATTTTAGAAGACAAGGCGCTGCGCGAACTGATGGATATTAAAATCTTTGTGGACACAGATGCCGATGTGCGCATTATCAGAAGGATAACACGCGATATCGAAGAGCGCGGGAGAACACTCAGTTCAGTCATCGAACAGTATCTCAACACCGTTAAACCCGCACACGATCAGTTTATTGAACCCAACAAGAAATTTGCCGACCTCATTATACCAGAGGGCGGTTACAACAAAGTGGCCATTGACATTATGACGACAAAAGTCATGGCCATTGTCAACGATAAGAAGCAGTAAGGCGAAACAGGAGGTGCCGATGATTGATCCCAACAACAAACAGACCATCGAAATGCCGCTTTCCAAGCACATAGCCTTGGTGGCGCATGATTCTCGTAAAAAAGATATGATTCAGTGGTGTCTCGAACACAGAGAGGCGCTGACCAAGCACTTCTTATACGGTACAGGAACCACTGCACGACTGATTTCAGAAGCGACGACGCTACCGGTGAAAGGGTATAAAAGCGGGCCACTTGGCGGCGACCAGCAAATTGGCACCAAGATTGTGGAAGGTGAAATCGACTTTATGATTTTTTTCTGGGACCCATTGAGCTTACATCCGCACGATCCCGATGTGAAGGCGCTTTTGCGCATTGCGACACTTTACAACATTCCCATTGCCACCAACATGGCCACGGCGGATTTCATGATGACCAGTGCGTACATGGAAAAAGCGTATGCGCGAAAAGTCATTAATTTTGACCACTACATCAAACGCGATATCGACTAAAGTGAAGGGGTACGCAAATGGAAATCGATGTAATTATAAGACAAGCAGTTGCCGAGGGCGCCGATAACATCCATTTTGTCACCAACGCGACACCGATGATGCGCGTCAAAGGTAAAATGAAAGCCATTGGCGAAGACCTTTTAAAACCGGAGACCGTGGAAAGTATTTTAACTGTGACCTGCGACAGCTCACAGCTCGAGTCGTTGGCCAGTAGCGGAGAACTGAACTTTGGCTATGCCATAACCGGCGTCGGTCGATTCCGAATCAATGTGTTAAAGCAACGGGGGTCTTACGCCGTGTCCGTCAGGATACACAAGCTAATCGTGCCGCCGACGCATCTCTTGGGAATTCCCCGTCATCTCATCGACGTGCTTAAACAACGCAAAGGTCTCTTTCTCGTCACAGGGCCCTCCGGTTGCGGTAAATCGACGACTATGGCGGCGCTTTTAAACAACTGGTTGAGCGGTGAGCCGCAACATGTCATCACCGTTGAATCGCCGATTGAGTACCTGCTGAGACACGATCAGGGAATAGTTTTACAGCGCGATGTCGGCATCGATTGTGCCGATATTCACTCTGGGCTAAAAGGGGCGGCGCTCCACGACCCAGATGTGATTATGCTCAGTGAAATTCCCGATGAACAGACGTTAAATTTAGCGTTAAAGCTCGCCGAAGCGGGCAAATGTGTGATCGCGGGCTATCAAGCCAGCTCGGCTATCGGGGCATTAGAGCGCTTGCTCGTGGCCGATCCGTCGAGAGAAGCGTTGCGCAAACATCAACTGACCTCGGCGCTGACAGGGGTTTTGGCTCAGCGACTGGTACCGAGAAAAGACGCGGACGATCGGGTTCTCGCCTGTGAACTCCTCTTAATCAATCCGGCGATTAAAACGCATTTGCAACACGATCAACTGGCGGAAATCCAAAACTCTTTAATTGCAGGGCGCAAGCAAGGCATGGTTAGTTTGGATGCCTCTTTGTTTAAACTTTATGAAGAAGCGTTGATTTCCAGAGAAACGCTGATGGAACACGCCGTTGATAAAGAATATATCCGGCGACTGGAAAACACTTATCAAAGGGAGCGGGGGCATGTTAAGTAGCGTCGTACTCATCGGTATGATGGGTGCGGGAAAGAGCCTTGTGGGCAGGAGCCTCTCAAAGCGTCTTGGTCTACCGCTCTGCGATACAGATGCTCAGATTGCCGTGGACACCGGACTTTCGATTAAAACGTTAATTGAGACCAAGGGGATTGGGCACTTTAGAACGTTGGAAACCGATTGTTTGAAAGCACTTGATGCAAGTGGTGTACAGCGGTGTGTTGCAACAGGAGGCGGTATTGTCTTAGCGGCGGAAAATCGCCAGTTGTTGAGACGACTGGGGACTTGTGTTTATTTAAAGGCGAGTGCCGATACCCTCAACCGCCGATTGATCGGTGAGACGTTAGAGCGGCCGCTGCTCCGCACTGTCGATGTGGCGACGCTACTCGATGAGAGAGCGGCACTTTACGAAGAGACGGCACATGCCACGGTGGTTACTGATACAATGAGCGTAGAAGCGATTGTCGATAAAATTTGCGAGGTGCTTTATGAACATACTGGTTCTTAACGGTCCCAACCTCAATCGGCTGGGCCATCGTGAAGCGGCGCACTACGGGGCATTGACCTACGATGCGCTGGTGACTTTATTAATTGAAGAAGGGCGTGCTTTGGGACTTTCTGTAGACGTGCGGCAATCCAATCACGAGGGCGACCTCATCGATTGGCTACACGCTTCAGAAGGGCATTACGACGGCATCGTCATCAATCCCGGGGCATTTACCCACTACGCTTATGCGGTGAGAGATGCCATTGAGGCCATTGACGTTCCCTGTGTAGAGGTGCATCTGTCCGATATCTACAGCCGTGAACCCTTCCGGTCGGTATCGGTGACAAAATCTGTTTGCAAAGCGCAGTTCTACGGTAAAAAAGAAAAGAGTTACCTTGAAGCTCTGGCTTTTTTAAAGGCGTTGCCAGAATTCAAATTCTCTGATAAAATTAGATAGGTTCAGTCAATGTGACAGCGTCGTGTGCGACGAGGCATTGATCGATTATTACATCATTTTTGGAGGTTAGCATGATAGCTGCGAGTGATTTTAGAAAAGGCGTGACATTTGAAATTGATGGCGCTCCTTATGTTGTTGTAGATTTCCAACACGTAAAGCCGGGCAAAGGCGCTGCGTTCGTTCGTACAAAATATAAGAGTTTATTAAACGGCACGATTAGAGAGCAGGCGTTTAACCCTTCTGAGAAATTTCCAAGAGCGCATATCGAAACGAAAGAAATGCAATACCTCTATAGTGAAGGCGATTTGTACTACTTTATGGACAACGAAACATACGACCAAATCCCGCTTTCTCAAGAACAAGTGGAAGACGCTATTCTCTTCATTAAAGAAAACGATAACGCGACACTTAAGTTCTACAAAGGCAAGTGCTTCTTAGTAGAGCCGCCGAACTTCGTTATTTTAGAAGTAGTTGAGTCAGAGCCTGGTGTAAAAGGCGATACGGCGACCAATGTAACTAAAAAAGCCAAAGTTGAAACCGGCGCTGAAATCATGGTGCCGACATTCGTCAACGAAGGTGATAAAATTAAGATCGATACGCGCACCGGCGAATACTTGTCGAGAGCGTAATACTTGCCGAAAGGCATCATAATTTAAGGAGGGCACACATGAGCTATATGCATGAAAGAGTCGCTTACCTCAAAGGTCTTGCAGATGGTATGGAGCTGGATCAAGATTCTAAAAAAGGCAAATTATTGCTTGAAATCATCGATGTGTTGGAAGAGTTTGCTGAAGAAATAGAAGATGTGTATGAGGAACTCGATGATTTGACAGAGGCTGTGGATGAACTCGATGAATACGTAGACGCAATTGATGAGGATCTCTCTGACTTAGAGGCGTTTATCGACGAAGACCTCGACGCACTTGAAGCGCTCGGTGAAGACTACGAAGCCATCGACTGCCCTGAGTGCGACGAAACGGTATACATCGAAAGCCAAATCGTCGACAAATGTGGTGAAATCGAGTGCCCGAGCTGTGGTGTTATCATCGATTTCTTCGACGACTGTGACTGTTGTGCTGACGATGACTGTGGCTGCGGTTGTGGTTGCGATGAGGACGAAGACAAAGAAGAAGCGTAATCGTCATAATGCCCCATCATGTGACCATGGTGGGGCTTTTAAGCATTTTAGGCTATAGGAGGTAGAAGATGGCTGAAAATATGAAGATAGATTCGTTGAATCATGGAACGGTAAACATCGCCGACGACGTTTTGGGCGTTATCGCATCTATTGCGGCGGCGGAAATCGATGGCATTAAGGACCTCAGTGGAACGCTTTCTGAGGAAATGATGTCTAAGATCGGCAAAAAAAGTCTGCACAAAGGCGTCCATGTGGAAATGGAAGAGGGACAGGTAAAAGTAGAACTCAGCGTCATCATCGATTACGGCTCAAAGATTCATGAAATTGCCGTACAAGTGCAGGAAAATGTTAAAATCGCCATTGAGTCGATGACGGGCTTGACAGTAGCCAAGGTGGATGTAACCGTGGAGGGCATTAATACCAAGACGAATTGATCAGTTTCTGTAAAGGATTCTCCTCAAAGCGAGGAGATTCTTTGACGTGTAGGAGGTATATGTGAATCGAATTAGAAGTCGTGAAGTCGCTATGGAGCTGATTTATCAGATGGAAATCCATAAAGACTACACAGAGCAGTTTTACGAGAAAATGCTGGGACAATACGAGATGGAACAACTGGATACGGTTTATATCAAAGGGGTTCTCGCTTTGTGGACAGCAAACCAACCGGCAGTAGACGAAGCCATACAGGCGCATTTAAAGGGCTGGAAAGTCGCGCGTCTTGCAAAGCTCGATTTGTCCATTTTGAGAATGGCCGTAACGGAGATGGTGTACTACAAAGAGATACCGCATAAAGTCAGCATTAATGAAGCGGTGAAAATCGCTCAAAAATACGTCGATGAAAAATCCGGAAAATTTATTAACGGCGTTTTGGGGCATTTCGCAAAAGAGGTTTAGAAATGATTTTAGCTGTAGATACCAGTTGTTACACGACGTCGATGACGGTGCTCGACGCCGCATCCGGCGCCATCGTATACGAATCGTACGTCCTTTTAACGGTTAAACCGGGAACCAAGGGTCTTAGGCAATCGGAGGGCTTTTATCAGCATGTCTATGCGCTGAACAAAGCCTACGAGGCGTTTGTCCGCACCCATGATGCGCGGCAAATCAAAGCGGTCGCCTGTAGCGACAGGCCTCGAAATGTGGCGGGGTCCTATATGCCCGTTTTTGAAGCCGGTCGGCTTTTTTGCGACAACCTCGCATTGACCCTCGGCGTGCCCCACTTTAAGTTTTCCCATCAAGACGGCCATATTATGGCGGCGCTTAGAACGTCTAAAATTCGTGAAATCCCCAGTCGATTTTACGCCATGCACTTGTCCGGCGGCACGACAGAACTCGTCGCCTGTACCCTCGAACAAGCGACCCTCTCTTGTCAGATGGTCGGCCATACGCTGGACATTGCCTTTGGGCAACTGGTGGATCGCATCGGCGTCGAGGCCGGCCTTGCATTTCCCGCAGGGCAAGCCCTCGACGACGCAGCTAAAAAAAGTGTTGAAAAGGGGCATTTCAACTTGAAAATTACCGACGAACTGACATTTAACTTGTCCGGTTTTGAGAACAAATACAAGGCATTGCTCGAGGAAATGCCCATTGAAGATGTCGCCGGACATTTGTTCAACACCATTGGGCACGCATTGCTCAGATGGCTTTTAATGTTGCCGACTGACGACCCGGTACTCATCGCCGGTGGCGTCGCTTCGAATACCGTCGTTCGCCGTATCGTCGGCGAGCGTCACGGCGTTTATTTTGCAGCGCCTCAATATGCAAAAGACAACGCCCTCGGAATCGCCGAACTGGCTCGACAACATTACCTCCGGTAGAAAGTGCGGTACTTATGATAAAAATGAAAGCGTTTAAAGTGTCGGAAGTCAACCGCTATATCAAGCGCTTGTTGTCAGCCGATCCAATCGTAGGGCACATTCTCGTAGAAGGCGAGATTTCTAATTTTACAAAGCACGCCAGTGGCCATGCGTATTTTACCGTTAAAGACGAAACCTCCAAAATGGCTTGTGTCATGTTTGAGTCCAATGTGGCGGCTCTGCCGATACGCCCTCGAGAAGGCGATAAAGTGCTGCTAAAGGGCAGCGTCAATGTCTACGAGAGAGACGGGCGTTATCAACTGTACGTCAAAAGTATCGAATGGCTTGGAAAAGGGGCCTTGTACGAGCAATTCGAGCGTTTGAAAGCCACGCTGGCGGAAAAGGGGTACTTCGACCCCGCGCACAAAAAGCCCATACCGCGATTTCCGAAGAAAATCGCGGTGATTACGTCGCCTACAGGGGCGGCGGTACGAGATGTTTTATCTGTTGCAGAGCGTCGGACGACAGTTTCTGAAATCGTCGTTATCCCGGCGCTGGTACAAGGGCAAAAGGCGCCGAACGATATTGTCGCCGCACTTCGTGAAGCCGAGCGCATGGCAGTCGACTTAATTGTACTGGCGAGAGGCGGCGGCTCTATTGAAGAGCTCTGGGCATTTAACGCAATAGAAATTGCCGATGCCTTGTATCACATAGAAATTCCGGTGGTCACCGGCATCGGTCACGAAACCGACTTTACCATAGCGGATTTCGTAGCGGATTTAAGAGCGGCGACGCCCTCGGCGGCAGCTGAGGTGGCCTTGGTATCTCGAGATGAGATAAAAATGCGCTTAAATCAACAGCTCCAGCTGCTGATGGTCGCGTCAAAGCGACAGCTCGATGTGAAGCAGTTGACGCTCAACCAGTACGGGATGCAGTCGATTAAAAGCATCGTCGCGTCAAGGCAAGAGCGCGCCGGCCTGTTGCTCGACAGTTTGGAGAAGCGTATGACCGCGGAAATAAAACGCGAAGTGGCACTGCGCTCTCGAGCTCTCGATGCCCTCGGCGAAAAGCTATCGGCCATCAATCCTATGGCGGTGCTGATGCGCGGCTATGGCATCGTGTACAAAGAGGAAGCCGTCGTGCGATCGGCAGAAGACATATCCGAAAAAGACGTCTTGAAAGTTGAAATGGTTGATGGTACAATGACAGTCGAAGTCCTCGACGTAACTGTAAAGGAGTAACCTGTGAAAGAACAAACTTTTGAATCGCAAATGGAAGCACTAAAAACCATCGTCGAACAGATGGAAAAGGGCGATTTACCGCTGGACAAACTCTTAGCACTTTACGAAGCGGGCATCGACGCGTACAAAAATTGCCACAAGATGATTGAACAGACACAGGGCAAGATTGAAAAGCTTAATCGCGCTTTAGATGAGGAGCAGTAAAATGACCTACTCAGAGACGTTACAGCCTAAAATAGCACAATTCGAATGGCACTTGGACAGCTACTTTTCAGAGGGGGGCGCGTCAAAAAAGAAAATTGACGACGCCATGCTCTATAGCCTTAAAGCCGGGGGCAAGCGCATAAGACCGCTTTTAATGCTCGAAGTGGCACAGGCTTATGGTGCGTCCTATGAAGCGGTGCTGCCCTTTGCAGCTGCGCTGGAGATGATTCATACCTACTCGCTTGTGCACGACGATTTACCGTGTATGGACGACGACGATATGAGGCGAGGCAAACCGACAAACCACAAGGTCTATGGGGAAGCCATGGCAGTTCTCGCTGGGGACGGTCTGCTCAACTCGGCGTTTGAATTGATGATTTGCGCCGCCCTTTCGGCGCCTGAGACGTTGCCGGCGGTTCAAACGATCGCTGAAGCAGCGGGGACACAGGGCATGATTCTCGGTCAAGTTGCGGATATACACAACACTCAAAACCCCGATCAGACGGTGGAGACGCTGGATTATATTAACACACATAAAACCGGTAAGCTCATTATGGCCGCACTGATAGCCGGCGCACAACTTGCCGGCGCAGAGGAAGATGTTCCAAAGATGCGCGAAATCGGGCGCTTAATGGGCCTGATGTTCCAGATGAAAGACGATTGTCTCGACATTGTAGGCGAAGCATCGGCGCTGGGGAAAGCGGTGAACAACGACTTGAAGAACGACAAGCTCACTTACCCGCACCTCATGGGGATTGAAGCCACAGAGGCGGCGATTAAAGCACTTGAAGCCGATGTTTTAAAGCTGATTGACACCTGCGAGGTCCCGCATGCGTTTTTAAGGGACACGGTCGATTTTTTTGTGAATAGAAAGTATTAGGTAGAATGGGAGAGACATAGGTGATTGGAAGAGGAGGCCAAATGGCGTTTATACAATCATTTATGAGCAATAAAGTTGTTTTAAGCGCCATAACAGCATGGTTTGTGGCACAACTGATCAAAGTGCTTTTGACACTTGTGATAGAAAAGGAATGGCGTTTCGAACGGTTCCACGGTTCGGGCGGCATGCCGAGTTCTCACACGGCGACAGTCGTGGCTGCGTCGACGGCCATTGGCCTAATCGACGGATTTGATACGACGCTGTACGGTTTTTCGCTGATGATGGCCTTTGTGGTCATGTACGACGCTTCGGGCGTCAGGCGCTCAGTGGGGAAGCAAGCAAAGCTTCTCAACGGCATCATACTCGAATTGTACAAGCATAAAACACTGGGAGAAGAGAAGCTTAAAGAATTAATTGGTCATAAACCTACAGAAGTTGCCGCAGGGGCATTGCTAGGAATCATAATTTCGAATATAATAGTATAAGGATTATTGGAGGCACAGTATTCTAGTCGGAACATCCAAAGCTGAAGGCGGGGCTAAAAATCCGCTAGAGGGCACATCGATGAAGTTCCTGGTTTTTGCTTGAAACGCCCAGTTTTGGGTTTGAGCTGGGAGTAAGGGTACGGGGGCAAACTACAATGGCATGTAGAACTTGACCCTTGGCCTGTGGAGACTTGCACTCTTAAGAAGTGTAAGATTAAACCTGCTTGTTGGTCGAAAGGCTAAGGGCAGAGTAGCCTGCCTTGAGTGAATGCGGTAGACGATGGTTTACGCAATGTGGAATTGGCCAATTTCGCTTTGCGATTGCCAATCTAAACCGCTTTTGCAAAAGAGGCTAGGTTTTGGACGAACCGTTGAGGAAAGCTCCTAGACTGATGGGTTGATAAAGGATTGGAGTGCGGACTAAGTGGTAATCTAGTCTTATAGTTGGTGACGCTATAAAAAAACTTTTAATGGGAAACCGCTGTTATGGCGACAAACAGCAAGTTTTTGGGAAAGCCTACTAGACCTAAGCCGCAGAATTAATTTTATCAACAGCCTCCTTTAATATATATTTGTAAACAGTCTTCTTGGGCGCGTGGCGCACGGGAAGGCGTTTGAAAGCACTTATGCTGCACAGATGCTGCGACAGCATAAGGTGTAGAATGGACACAGTGACGCTTAAACGGCGCACCTGTGTGAAAATTTGTGAGTAGAGGACTCAAACCGTACAACGCGTACAGAAGCTATGGGGTGAGACACTGAAACGGTTGTCTCAAGTTCTATGCATGCGACACAATTGCCCTGTAGAGATTTGAGACCTCACTAAAGGGGAGCGTATGAAGCGCAAGTTAAAAGTAAATTTTAAATGGGTATTGAGAACAGCGGCTATGACTTTTGTATTGGCGGTTGTTTTTAGCATTGTATCAGAAACGTTAATACGCCGCGTCAACATTGTGGCGGCCTTTTTTCTGTTGTTGCTGATTATTTTTATCGGCGTCTTTTTTGACGCCATTGGCATTGCCGTTGCCGCAGGGGATGAACGTCCTTTTCACGCAATGGCCTCGGCGAAGATTCCTCGGGCAAAATACGCCCTGAGGCTTATAAAAAATGCCTCTCAGGTATCGAACTTCTGCAACGACGTCATCGGCGATATCGCCGGTATTATCAGTGGTGCCACTATTGGCATCATCATGTCCTTTATAGAGAACACATCGTTGCCGACGGAGTACCACTCGGTGATGATGATTGCATTTAGCGGCCTCGTGGCCTCGCTAACTGTTGGCGGAAAAGCCATCGGCAAGGATGTTGCCATGTCGCGTTCAAAAGATGTTATCGACATCGCGAGTCGCGTCCTCTATTATTCGGACAAAGTATTTTCAATAAAAACGTACACGCGTTTTTTTAAATAAAGGGGTTATCTATGTACACATTACTCAATCGTATTGAGAACCCAGAGGCTATTAAAGAACTGTCCTTAAATGAACTCGAACTATTGGCACAAGAAATTAGAACCTTTTTAATAGAATCTGTTTCCAAAACAGGTGGCCATTTGGCATCTAACCTGGGCGTCGTCGAGCTGACGATCGCCCTGCACTACGTTTTTGACAGTCCCGAGGACCACTTCGTCTGGGACGTCAGTCATCAAGCGTATGTTCACAAGATTTTAACCGGAAGAAAGGCGCGTTTTGATACCCTGAGACAGCTTGGCGGCCTCAGCGGCTTTACCAAACGCACCGAATCGGCGCACGATAAATTTGACACAGGACACAGCAGCACTTCTATCTCCGCCGGACTGGGCATCGCTATGGCGCGGGATTTAGAAAAAAAATCTTTCGATGTGGTGAGCATCATCGGCGACGGCGCTTTAACAGGCGGCATGGCTTTTGAAGCGCTGAATCATCTCGGTCATACTCAGGCAAATATGAAAGTAATTCTCAACGACAACGCTATGAGTATTTCCAAGAACGTCGGCGGGCTGTCGAGAGCACTGGGTGCCATACGCACCAATGCCACTTACAACAAATTGAAAAAGAAGACCAAGTTCAGCCTGGGCAAAGTACCGGGTATCGGTCAACCTTTTGTGAAAGCCATTAGCAAAGTCAAAGGGTCCTTTAAGTATTTACTCGTCAATCATGGGGTATTTTTTGAGGACTTGGGGCTTACTTACATCGGACCGGTAGACGGGCACAATATCGAAGAGCTCATCGAGCACTTTGAAATGTGCAAAAACAAGCAGGGGCCAATTGTTCTGCATGTGATTACTGAAAAGGGGCGAGGCTATGTCAACGCCGAAAACGATCCCGATCGTTACCACGGCGTCGGCAAGTTCGATCCTCTGAAACCGCTTGAAGCTAAAAAGAAACGCGATTATTCAGCCGCTTTCGGCGACAAGCTGACAGCCCTGGCGGCAAGTGATGAGAAAATAGTGGCCATTAGTGCCGCCATGATTGACGGCACGGGGCTAAACGGCTTCCAGCGGCAGTTTCCCGAGCGCACATTCGATGTGGGCATATGTGAACAGCACGCAGTGACCTTTGCCGCGGGACTTGCGACTAAAGGGTACAAACCGTTTGTGGCCATTTACTCGACCTTTTTACAACGGGCGTACGATCAGATTGTACACGACGTCTGTATTCAAAACTTGCCGGTGGTGTTTTGCATCGATCGCGCGGGACTCGTCGGCAACGACGGCGAAACGCATCACGGCGTGCTGGACATCGCTTATCTTAGCGCGGTGCCCAACCTCATGATTTTATCGCCGAAAGACGGTGTCGAGTTAGAAATGATGCTCGACTTTGCGGCGCAATACGACGAGGGCCCTATTGCCATTCGCTATCCGAGGGGCAACGCCCTTCAACTGTCGGCAGAGCCGTCTTTGGCGCCGCAACACCTCGTGGAAGCTTCGGGAACGGTCGTTATAGCGACGGGAAAAATGGTTGAGACCGCCTTGGAAGTTGCCCGCGCTTCAGCGGCAACAGGGGGGCCGGCTGTCGGCGTCATTAGCATCGGGACGATTAAGCCGATGGACGCCGCTGCACTAGCGCCGCTGTTGTCACCTTATGACAAGGTCGTCACGCTGGAGGATCACGTGTTGACAGGTGGCTTCGGCACTCTGGTTGTGGAGGCGGTGCCACCGCGTTTAAAAGCTGCCGTTACGAAGCTTGGGTACGACGACCACTTTGTCGAGCAGGGCGCTGTAGAGGCATTAATGGAACAAAACGGCCTAGATGCCGCTTCTGTATTAGATAAAATAAAGGGGATTTAAATGACTAAAGAGCGCATAGACGTACTGTTGGTTCAAAAGGGGCTGATGCCGACGCGAGAAAAAGCTCAAAAAACGATTATGGCTGGGATTGTCTTCGTCGACGGCGAACGCGTCGATAAAGCAGGGACAAAGGTGCCGGTTGAAAGTGCCGTTGAAATAAGGGGCAATGTGCTTCCCTATGTCAGCCGCGGCGGTTTGAAGCTCGAAAAGGCCATGCGGGATTACGCGCTGTCGCTTGAAGGCAAAGTGTGCATGGACATCGGCGCTTCTACAGGGGGCTTTACAGACTGCATGTTGCAAAACGGCGCTCTAAAAGTTTTCTCTGTAGACGTCGGCTATGGACAGCTGGATTGGAAGCTCAGAAACGATGCCAGAGTGGTGAATATGGAACGCGCAAACATTCGCTATGTGACGCCGGAGCAAATTGGCGAGGCGCTTGATTTCGCCAGTATAGATGTATCGTTTATTTCACTGCGCCTCGTTTTACCGGTGGCGGTGAGTTTGATGCGAGAAGGTGGAGAAGTTGTTTTTCTCATTAAACCGCAGTTTGAGGCGGGGAGAGAACATATGCGCAAGAGCGGTGTGTTGCGCGACGCCAAAGTTCACGCCAAGGTTCTCGACCAGATGGTGGCGCTGTGTCAGACATTGCCTTTAGAGCTTATGGCGTTGACTTATTCGCCAATCAAGGGGCCAAAAGGCAACATTGAATTTTTAGGTTACGCGCGAAAAGTGAGTGAAAATGCCTCAGCACCTGCATTTGACGTGCAAAAGTTGGTGGCTGAAGCGCATGCGTCCCTTAAATAAACGACGGGACTTGAGAACTGTTAGAGGGCGATTGCCGTCCTCACTAGAAAGGACAGCTTATGCTGGAGAAGTTTTTCAAACTGTTTTATATCTTTTTTAAAGTCGGCTTGTTCACTGTCGGCGGCGGCTACGCCATGTTGCCGATTCTGGAAAAAGAAGTGGTAGAAAAAGAGCAGATGGTGGACCACGAGGAAGTTCTGGAAGCCTATTCAATGGCACAGACGTTACCGGGAGTTATCGCCTCTAATACGGCGACACTCGTCGGTTATAGGATTAACGGTTTTTTAGGCGCAGTTGCCAGTGCGCTGGGCGTCATCGCCCCGTCGATTATCATCATTATGCTCGTGGCCATTTTCTTTCAGAAAATAGCCCATTTCTGGTGGGTGGAAAGTGCGTTTAGAGGCGTTCGCGTCGCCGTGTTGGCGCTGTTAATGGACTCGTTTATTCGCCTGTTCAAAATCGCCGTTTTCGACAAGAAGACCTTGGCTATTGCGGTGATGTCTTTTGTCTTTGTCGTGGGCAGTTGGCTCAATCCGATTCTGCTGATTATTGCCGGTGCCCTTCTTGGTTTCGCCATCTATAGAGAGCGGGTGGGCATGTGAATTTTCTAAACTTTTTGAGAGTGTTCTTTCAAATCGGGGCTTTCACCTACGGCGGTGGTCTGGCGATGATTCCGATTTTAAGAAATGTGGTCATCGATTACAGCTGGCTAACCGATGCACAGTTTGCCGATCTCATTGCCATTTCTCAATCTACCCCCGGGCCTATTGCCATCAATATGGCGACGTATATCGGCTATAGAGAATTTGGTGCACACGGTGCTGTATGGGCTTCCATTGCCATTATCTTACCGTCGTTCATTCTCGCTATTGCGCTGGGTAAGTTTCTTAAAAAATACAACAAAGAACGGGGCGTTAAAGCGGCTTTTGTCGGTGTAAAGGCGGCCATCATCGGTTTAATCGGCACTTCTGTTGTACAAATTGCGCTGGTTTCCCTCTACGGCAATGAGCGGGGGAAACTGTTAAAACCGTTGATTGGTTTAGATGTCAAGGCCGTGTTGATGCTCGGCGCATTCTTTTACGCCATTCGGAAGACGCAAAAACACCCCATCGTTTATGTTCTGATTGCAGGTGTGTCAGGTGTCTTTATATGGAATTAGATTCCAAAAAAAAGTTGCATCTTAAAACACTTGATGTATAATAAAGATAACAAAATTGTAAAGAAAGAGGGGGGACTGGCGTTGAAGTATTCGAGACACTCTAAAATTATAGAGATTATTGAACAGCGGGACATCGAAACACAAGACGAGCTGGCATGTGAACTGCGAAACGCGGGATTTAAAGTGACGCAGGCCACAGTGTCCAGAGATATTAAAGAAATGCGCCTAATCAAGGTGCTCACAAAGGACGGCAAATACAAATACGCTTCAATTAAGGAAAAAGAAGGCGCGGTCAACGACCGATTTTTGAAGATTTTTAAAAACTCTGTGACCTCTGTCGATTCGGCCGGCCACATGGTCGTCGTCAAAACGCTGGTGGGATCGGCAAGTGCTGCGGCTGTGGCGATAGATGCGTTTAATCTCAACGATATCGTCGGTACCATTGCAGGAGACGATACGATTTTTATGGTGGTCAAGAGCGAGGAAAAGGTCCAGGCGATTATAGAGCAGTTTAATCAACTGTTAGATTAACCTTGCAAAACATTCAGGGAGGCCTCAATGCTATTTGAGCTGTACATCAAAGACTTTATACTTATTGAAGAAACGCGCATCCCCTTTCACAACGGTTTCAACGTAATGACCGGTGAGACCGGGGCCGGCAAATCGATGGTTATCGGTGCGCTGAACTTAATATTGGGAGCGCAGGCGAGCAAGGATATGGTGAGAATCGATGCCGATGTCGCACATATTAAAGCGAGTTTTGAAACCGATACGGAGACGCAGGTGCGTTTGAGTGACATGGGCATCGGCGTCGACCCTGAAATTGTAACATTGGCTCGTGAGATACAGGCTAAGGGCAAGAGTATCGCCCGTATCAACGGCCAAGTATGTACCATAGCACAGCTCAAGCAAGTGGCGGAAGGCCTCTTAGATATTCACGGTCAAATGGACAACCAAGTGCTTCTCAATCAAGAGGCACAACTGACTTACTTGGACAGTTACTGTGGTCGAGTACATCTCGAAAATATCGCGGCAATGAAGCAACAGTACCAGTTGATAAAGAAAACCGAAGCGGAGATTGAATCGCTGAAGACTCAGATTGCCGAGCGCGCACGTGAAGAAGATTTTATGCGCTTTCAGCTGGACGAAATCGATGCGGCCAAGTTGCAGGCTGACGAGGACGTCGCCATTGAACAGGAGTTTGAACGCCTCAATCGATCGGACCAAATGATGGGAAGCCTTGAAAAACTCACAACGTGGCTTTCAGGCGAGTACGGCGAGGGCGTGGTGTCGACGGCGTCTTCATTGGGCGCTGAGTTTTCTAAACTCGGAGCTTTTGATTCTCATATGGCAGATTATGGCGAACGCTTAAAAGACGTGTTCTATATATTGGATGATCTCAACAAAGACGTCTCAGCTTATCGGGAGCAAGTGGATCTGAACCCAGAACGCCTTGGTGTCGTTCAGATGCGCTTAGATGAAATCAATCGACTGAAGAGCAAATACGGTAAGACTGTGGAGGCGATTTTGGCGTATCGCGAAGAGCTGGAAAGCGCCCTAGAGCAGATGGATGGCGCAGAGGCGCATCTCGACAAGCTGGAGGCTCAACAAAGGGACTTGATGGCGGCCTACGACGCGTTTGCAAAAGACGTGTCGGCACGCCGACGCGAAATGGCGCAGTCTTTTGAAAGCGCCCTTATGGTGGAACTAAAAGAGCTAAACATGAAGGAAGCGGTGTTCAAACTCGCTTTCGAGGCAGTGGATTTTTCACCCCTCGGGTACGAACACGTGGCGTTTACCATTGCAACCAATGCCGGCCAACCTTTAAAGCCTATGAAAAAAGTGGTTTCAGGCGGGGAGTTGTCGCGTATTATGTTGGCGATAAAGGTCATTGTCGGCGGTGACGACGCAGTCTCTACACTGGTCTTTGACGAAATCGACGCGGGGATTAGCGGTCATACCGCCAATGTCGTCGGTGAAAAACTCGCCAGACTGTCGGCGAAAAGCCAAGTAATCAGCATCACCCATCTGCCGCAAATCGCCGTTTATGGCGACGCGCATCTTTGGATTGTTAAATTTGAGAAAAACGGTGTGACGACGACAGATATCAAGTGGATCAGCGGTGAGGAAGTCACAGATGAAATTGTGAGACTGGTAGGCGGTAAGTCGCCTACTGAAGCGACCCTTACACATGCGGCTCAAATGCTCGAACACGCCAGAACCATCAAAAGCAAGTGTAGGCAGTAAACGAGATGTGAGGAAAACATGACGCATTTAATGTCTTTTATCAGTGCGCTCATCGGTGCGGGAACGGCGATGTACATCTTGTCGATGATCGTGCCGAAGTTCAGAGGCGAAACAACTAAAAAAAGCGTGTTGACCGCGGTTTTGATTACAGTTTTTTATATGCTGGGGGACGAACGGTTGTTGCGCGACGTCCTGCTCTTTTACGGGATGATTATGCTGTTGCTACAGGGGGTCTACAAGACGAGCTCTTTTGTTGCGGGGATGGGAACGTTCTTCTTATTTATCATACAGCTGTTAAGCGCTATGATTACCGGAAACATCGCCACGATGCTCCTCGATCAGCATTTTGACTTTAGGGCCATCGTCGGCGGTGCGCCCTTGTCGTGTTTGCTTCTCTATGCCGTTTGCGCGTTTGTTTTGACGCTGTACTACAAACGCGCCATTAAAGTGTTTCAAAACGTGAATCATTTGACGCGGCGTTTAGAGCGCCTGCTCGTCATTAGCAACATCGTCGTGTTCACGTTTATTATCGGCTATCATCGCATGGCGTTCAGCAGTTTGATTAAAGTGGCCGTCTCAAACGGCGCCGTGCTAAAGGCTGTGGACTTTTACCTCTTTTCATCTTACGTGTTGGCGACGGTGTTGTCGTTTACGGTAGTCGTTCTAATCAACCGATTGTTTATTGTGGACTACAGTATGGAGGATTACAAGTTTAAGGCCGAGACGGATCTCATGACCGGAACGCTGAGTCGTGAAGCCGGTCTCAATCATTTGAGGCGGGAAATGACGCAGGTGGCTTTGCACGGCGGCGATTTAACCGTGGCCTACATCGATATCAACGATTTGAAAAAAGTCAACGACATCCAAGGGCATAAAGCCGGCGACTTAATGATTAAAACCATAACGGGGATTGTGCACGACAACTTGCGACATCGAGATGAAATATCGCGTCTCGGCGGCGACGAGTTTATGGTGGTCTTTAAAAAGTGCAACATCGAGCAAGCGGCAAAAGTCTGGATGCGTATCAACGATGTGTTTACCGCAGTAAATAGAAGTGCACAGTATTCTTTCACAGTGAGCGCCAGCGTCGGGTTTGTTCAGTACGATCCGTTGGTACACCGCGATATGAACCATCTTCTACACGAAGCCGATGAAAAAATGTACGCGTATAAAAAGAAGTTCAAGCAAAAAGCCTTGTAGAGATTATACAAAAGAAAGCACTTTCACTGTATAAATTTAAAAGAGTGTTATACAATAGCTTTATAATGAAAATTGTGATTGAAGCGTCGTCCTCGGGTATATAACCAAGGAGAATGACCTCATTGTAAGGCTGATACAATTAGGGCCTTAGGGCTCTTTTTTGATGGAAGAATACAGGAGAAGAAGGAGGTAAACGATGATTAAAAGAGTGGCATTATTCGTACTAGATAGCGTCGGTATCGGCGCATTGCCCGATGCAGAGGCCTTCGGAGATGTCGGCGTGAATACGCTGGGGCACATTGCAACATCTTCTGAAACATTTAATATCCCCAACCTTAAAGAACTGGGTATTGGCAATATAGAAGGGGTGGATGCCATCGCGGCATCAGAGGCGCCTATCGGTGCCTACGGGCGCTCTTTAGAAGCCTCTAACGGAAAAGATACGACGACGGGACACTGGGAGATTGCAGGTCTTTTTATTGATAAACCCTTTAAGACGTATCCCGACGGGTTTCCGCCGCACATCATTGAAGCGTTTGAAAAAGAGACGGGAAAAAAAGTGCTTTGTAACAAGCCGGCTTCGGGGACGGTGGTCATTGAGGAACTGGGCGAAACCCATATGAAGACGGGCAATCCTATTGTGTACACTTCTGCAGACAGCGTGTTCCAAATCGCGGCACACGAAGACGTCATCCCGTTAGAGAAACTTTACGAGATGTGTGCGTTTGCTAGAGAGCTGCTCAGAGGTGAAGATCAAGTGGCGCGCGTTATCGCCAGACCGTTTATCGGCGAACCGGGCAACTTCCAAAGGACGCCGAACCGCAGAGACTATTCGCTTAAACCTTTTGGAAAGACGGTACTCGACCACGCCAAGGCGGCGGGGCTGGAAGTCAAAGCCGTGGGTAAAATCGTCGACATTTACGATGGCGAAGGCATCACCGAAGATGTCCACACCAAAGACAACATGGATGGTGTCGATCAAACCCTTCGCTACCTCAAGCAAGACTTTAGCGGCATCTTGTTTACCAATCTGGTGGACTTCGACGCCAAGTTCGGTCATAGACGCGATGTCGACGGCTATCGAAAGGCGCTTGAAGAGGTCGATGCGAGATTGCCTGAACTCATGGGCGCTATGCGCTCGGACGACGTGCTCATTGTCCTTGCAGACCACGGCAACGACCCGACGTACAAAGGCACCGACCATACGCGCGAGTACATTCCGATTCTCGTCTACGGCGATCAAGTAAAAGCCGGGGCATCTATCGGCACGCGCAAAACATTTGCAGACGTAGCGGCAACCGTTTCGGAACTGCTGGGCATAGAAGCGACACCTTATGGTGAAAGCTTTGCAAAAACGATTTTAAAGGGTTAAGGAGGACGATATGTCAGAACTGATCACAAAAGTAAATGAAGCAAAGGCGTACATCCAGTCGCAAACGCAAACTGTCCCGAAAATGGGATTGGTGTTGGGATCCGGTTTGGGTGTCGTCGCAGATTATATTGAAAACCCGGTAAAGATTCCATACGATGCGATTCCGCATTTTCCAGTGTCTACAGTGGAAGGGCATGCGGGACAATTTGTCATTGGCGATTTTATGGGTAAAAAGGTCATCGCCATGCAAGGGCGTTTTCATTACTATGAAGGGTACACGATTCAAGAAGTGACGTTCCCTGTGCGCGTTATGAAAGCACTCGGCGTGGAACATTTGCTCCTCACCAACGCAGCCGGCGGTCTCAACCCTGAGTTTACCGGTGGTGCGTTAATGCTCATTGACGACCACATCAACATTATGGGGCTCAACCCCCTCATAGGACCAAATGAAAAATCGTTCGGCCCGAGATTCCCGGACGCTTCAAACATATACGATAAAGCCTTTAACTCGGAAGTGCTGAAGGCGGCAAAAGGACTGGACATCCAGTTGGAGCAAGGCGTTTACTTCTACTTCACAGGACCTTCCTATGAAACACCTGCTGAGGTCAAACTCGCGGCGATGCTCGGCGGAGACGCCGTGGGCATGTCGACGGCGCCTGAAGCACTTGTGGCGGCACACATGGGCGTTAAAGTAACCGGTATTTCATGCATTACCAACATGGCGGCCGGCATTCAAAAGACGGCGCTCAACCACGCCGAGGTCGTGGAGACGGCAAACCGCGTACAGAGCACCTTTATTACGCTGGTGAAACGCATAGTGGAAATCGCTTAGTTCGGGAGGCGCAATATGAGAGCAGTAGATGTGATCAACAAGAAGAAATACGGCGGCAAGTTGTCGGCAGAAGAAATTGATTTTATGGTACTCGGCTACACCGATGGGCGCATACCGGATTACCAAATGGCGGCTTTTCTTATGGCGGTGTACTTTCAGAACATGGACGCTGAAGAAATCGCCCAGCTCACCGATGCATTTGTGCGCTCAGGTGAAACGGTAGACCTATCTGCCATTGAAGGGGTTAAAGTCGACAAGCACTCCACCGGTGGCGTCGGCGATAAAATTTCTCTCGTGGTGACGCCTTTGGTAGCGTCGGTGGGGATTCCGGTGGCTAAGATGTCCGGACGTGGCCTCGGTCATACCGGCGGAACCATCGACAAACTGGAGTCGGTAGAAGGCTTCCAAATCGAACTGTCACCACAGGCGTTTATCGACAACGTCAACACATACAAAATGGCATTGGTCGGTCAAAGCGGCGATTTGACCCCTGCGGACAAGAAGATTTACGCTTTGAGAGATGTCACAGGGACCATCGACAGCATCCCGCTGATTGCCAGCTCTATTATGAGCAAAAAAATTGCGTCTGGCGCCGACGCCATTGTACTGGATGTCAAGGTGGGTTCCGGTGCGTTTATGAAGTCGCTGGAAGAAGCGCGTAAGCTGGCTGAGACCATGGTGGCCATCGGGAAAAAGCTCGGCCGTAAAACCGTTGCACTTTTGACGAACATGGATCAGCCTCTGGGGCACGAAGTGGGCAATGCCAACGAAGTGCGCGAAGCAATTGAAGTGCTCAGTGGACGCGGCGCAAAAGATGAAACAGAAGTGGCTCTCAGCATCGCTTCTCACATGGCGGTTTTAGGCGGTGCCTTTGAAACCACTGAGGCGGCGAGAGCGCATTTTGAAAAGACCATTGCTTCAGGTGAAGCGCTGGCGTATTTTAAAACGTTTATTCGCATCCAAGGGGGCGACGCCTCGGTGGTCGACGCTCCGGAGAAGTTGCCGACGGCGACACATCACATCGATGTCTGTGCCGATAGAGACGGTTACGTCACGGGGTTTGACGCCGAAAAAATCGGTATTGGCGCCATGTTGCTCGGTGCGGGCAGACGCAAGAAAGAGGACCCTATCGATTATGCTGCCGGCGTAAGCATCCGCAAGAAAATTGGCGACGCAGTCTCTAAAGGCGATGTCCTTTGTGTCATGCACACGAATATTGACACCGTTGACGACGCACGGGCGGTGCTTGCACAGGCCTTTGTCATCGGCGATGAAAAGCCGGCAGAGGTGGCGTATATTTTCGACGTCGTTCAGTAGTTTTTAAAATGGGTGAACGCCTTATTAGAAAAGCTTTTAAAACCAGTGGTACGGTGCCTATTATGCGCCGTTACCGCTGGTTTTTTTATGGTGAACGAGACAGTGCGCTAGGCGTTGCGGCAACCGCTCTTTTTTGATACAATGAAGGGCAAGTGTATTTACGGCGTTGGAAGGTGAAAGCATGGCATTTGAGAAGAAAAAAATAGAAATAAAAATTGAAGCATTTGAGGGCCCGCTGGATTTATTGCTGAATTTAATTGCGCGGGAAGAAGTGGCCATTTCGGAAATTCCGATTATGAAAATCACCGATCAGTACCTCGAGATTATGTCTGAAATGCAGGAACTCGATCTCGAACTAACGACAGAGTTTCTCGTAATGGCGGCAACGCTTTTGGAAATAAAGTCTAAAATGCTTCTCCCCGATTCAGGCGATGAAGAAGCGTTTGATTTCGACGGTCAGGACCCGCGTGCCGAACTGATCCAAAGGCTGGTGACCTATAAAGCGTTTAAAGAGGCATCGCTGGCGCTTCAAAAGAGCGAAGGGCATTTGGATGAAGTCGTCATGAAGGGACAGGAAGAACTGTCGCCGTATACGAAATCCCTTAGCAACGAAGAGCTCAATGCTTCACTTGAAGAAGACCTCCTAGTGGCGGCTGTGAAGCGCCTGATTCAGAAAATCAATCGATTTGACGAGAACCGCAAAGCGTTTTTTAACCGCATACGCAGGGACAAGTTTACTGTTGAGGAGAAAATCGATTTTTTAAACGAACAGCTGGCGTCAAAGGCACAATTCACCTTTTCAGAGCTCTTTGGCGACGCCAAGACCAAAGAAGAAGTGGTGGTCACATTTTTGGCGCTGCTGGAGTTGCTGAAACTGAAAGTAATTTGTATCGACCAACCGCGGCTCTTTGATGAACTGACGATTCAAAGGCGCGTCGAGTCGGTTGAAGTCTAAATGGAGAGGACGTGAGGGGATGACACCTGAAAAAGAAAAGCATTACCGTTCAGTCATCGAGTCGTTGCTATTTGTCTGGGGAGAGCCTTTAAGTCTCGGAAAAATAGCTAAAATTCTCGATGAAAAGAGCAGTGTCGTCGCCGGAATACTGGCAGACATGAAGGCGTCGTACGCGTCGGAAGAGCGCGGCATCCAACTGATAGAAGTCAACAAGCAATACCAATTGGCGACGCGAAAAGAAAACTACGCGTACATTGAACAATTGTGCAAACAGACGAAAAGCAAGGGCCTCTCGGCCTCGGCACTAGAAGTTCTCGCCATTATCGCTTACAAACAGCCGATAACGAAGCTGGATATTGAGCAAATTCGGGGCGTTAGCAGTGAGAGTGTGCTACAGGGACTGATAGATCGAGAGCTCGTCGAAGTAAAAGGACGTCTCGAGAAAATCGGAAGGCCCCAAATTTATGGGACGACAGATATGTTTTTAAAGAGTTTCGGTTTTAAGACACTGAAAGAGCTGCCGGCACTTGAAGATGGTGAGGCTTTGTTTTTGAATCGGGACGCCGGAGCAGAATAGAAGGGCTGCATGCAGCGTGGGCGCTTTTAGTGAAGGCGCTCTTTCGCGTTTAAAGGAGGGGCAAATGATACAGTTTAGACAGGCGACATTTGAAGACAGACTGCAGGTGGAAGCGTGGATGAAAAAACAAGTAATAGAGGCACCGGACTTAGAGGCAGTGGACGAGGTGTTCCTCGCAGAAGAGCGAGGCAGACTCCTAGGCGCAACACTTTACGCGTACCAAAAGGAGAATCGGTCAGCGGCAGAGGTCAAGTGGCTCTACATTGTGCCCGGCGAGCGCAGGCAGCGTCTGGGAGACGGGATGATTCGAGCGACGCTGAACCAACTGGACAGGGCCGGCGTGACCGAAGTGCATTTTTGCTACAACGAAGCCTTGGTGCCGTTTTACAAGTTCGAAGCATTTGACTTGACAGTTGATGGGAATTGGCGCGTGGAGCTGCCGGCGTTCTTTTTAAGACCGTGCAGAGGGCGATAAAGATTGTTAAACTGTTATCAATTATTTCCTGTCTCGAAATGTATACAGGAATACGAATAGCCAAATATACAAAATGACGGTGAAATTGCATAGTTATTAATTTTAAATGAAAAAATGAAATAAACCTTGCAAAATGATTTTCCTATGCTATCATTAAATAGAGCAAAGGAGGTTTTTGCAATGGCTGAGAATAGAGAAAATTTAACCATTCACATTAACAAGGCATGGTGTAAAGGTTGTGGCATTTGCGTAGCATTTTGTCCTAAAAAAGTATTGGGATTTGACGAGTATGGAAAAGTAGAAATGCTCGACAGAGAAAACTGCATTAAGTGCGGTATGTGCCAAATGCGTTGTCCTGATTTCGCGATATTTTTAGGAGGTAAGGAGTAATGGCTAAGCAAGTGAAATTTCTTCAAGGTAACGAAGCGTGTGTAGAAGGCGCCATCATGGCGGGGATGAAATTCTACTCCGGATACCCGATTACACCTTCGACGGAAATCGCAGAACTGTCTTCCGTTATGCTGCCTAAAGTTGGCGGGAAATTTATTCAAATGGAAGATGAAATCGCCGGTATTGCAGCGGCAATTGGCGCATCTTTAACCGGTTTAAAATCTATGACAGCAACATCGGGACCGGGTTTTTCACTCAAACAGGAAAACATCGGTTACGCAGCATTAACAGAAATTCCCCTCGTTATCGTCAACGTACAACGTGGCGGCCCGAGTACAGGTCTTCCAACAGCACCTGGACAAGGTGACGTTATGCAGGCGATGTGGGGCACACACGGCGATCACCCAGTTATCTGTCTGACGCCGGACTCCGTAAAAGAAACATTTGATTTAACCATCCGCGCATTTAACTTGGCGGAAAAATACAGAACGCCTGTTATTTTATTAACAGATGAAATTACAGGTCACATGAGAGAGAAAATTGAGATTCCAGATCCTTCTGAGGTTGAAGTGTTTACGCGCAAGAAGCCAGAAGCGGGATCGGACTACCTTGCATATAGAGTTGAAGAAGGCGACATCGTACCTAAGATGGCGGACTTCGGCAGCGGTTTCAGATACCACGTGACGGGATTGATGCACGATGAAACGGGCTTCCCGAGCAACAGTACTGAGAACGCTCAAAAGGCGATGGACAGATTGATGCGAAAAGTCGTGGACTACAAAGACGACATCATCGATTTCGAAACGCTTTACATGGACGATGCAGAGTATGCGATTTTAGCATACGGCGGTACTGCGAGAACAGCTAAAGCGACTGTTAAAGCGCTTAGAGCAGAGGGCATCAAGGTCGGTTTATTCAGACCGATTACACTGTGGCCTTTCCCAGAAGAGGCACTGCTCAAGTACACGGACGGTTTAAAAGACATTCTCGTAACAGAGCTTAACTACGGTCAAATTAAGCTGGAAGTAGAGCGCGTTGTGAAAGGTGCATGCGACGTGAGATTCTACGGCAAAGCCAATGGCGAAATCATCACACCGGAAGGCTTGATGGCTAAGTTCAAGGAGGTACTATAATGCAACATCCATTAGTTGATCATTTTTTCAGAACAGAAAAATTGCCGCACATCTGGTGTCCGGGCTGTGGCCACGGCATCGTTATGGCGTCGATTACCAGAGCGATTGAAAAGCTCGGTTTAGATAAAGACAAAGTGTGTATCGTCTCCGGTATCGGTTGTTCCTCTAGAGCACCGGGCTATATGGACTTTAACACATTGCACACGACGCACGGTAGAGCGCTTGCTTTTGCCACAGGCGTCAAGCTCGCCAATCCCGAACTCGAAGTTATCGTTATCGCCGGTGACGGCGACCTTTCGGCAATCGGCGGCAACCACTTGATTCATGCTGCAAGAAGAAACATCGGCATTACGACGATTTGTTTCAACAACAACATCTACGGGATGACAGGCGGACAGTATTCTCCGACGACGCCTACCAATGAAAAAGGGACGACGGCGCCTTACGGCAACATCGACCGCTGTTTCGACATCGCGAAGCTGGCTATGGGTGCAGGCGCGACCTACGCGGCAAAATCTACAGTTTACCACGTTAACCAGTTGGACAAGTACATTGAAAAAGCGGTTAAGCACAAAGGGTTCTCTTTTGTGGAAGCGATTTCAGTCTGCCCGACGTACTACGGCAGAAAAAACAAAAAAGGGTCGGCTGTAGATATGATGACTTGGCTAAAAGACAGCTTTGTCGACCACAAAGTTGCAGAGAAATTGCCGCCTGAAAAGAAAGCGGGCAAGCATTTAATGGGCGAGTTCATCGATGTTCAAGAAGCTGAGTACACGGAACTTTACGAGGGGATTATTGAACGTTTCCAAAAGTAGAACGCAAAGGAGAAAAAGCGATGAACAAGCAATTTGAATTGAGATTATCGGGTTCCGGTGGACAAGGTCTAATCACCGCCGGCATCATTTTAGCAGAAGCGGCTATAAAAGATCAAAAAAACGCTATCCAAACGCAAAGTTACGGACCAGAAGCGCGTGGCGGCGCCAGTAAAGCGGAAGTTATCATCAGCGAGGACGCCATCGACTTCCCGAAAGTAACCATTCCGAACATGTCTTTATCGCTGACACAGGTGGCCAGTGATAAGTACGCACACGACATCGATGAAAACGGCATCTTAATCGTCGACGAGTCCATCGTGTTGTCTGAGGACATCAAAGCGGCAAAGATTATCAGATTGCCAATCCTAAAGACAGCGCGCAATGAAGTCGGCAAAGAGATTGTCGCCAACATCGTAGCGCTTGGCGTAATCGTCGGTGTGAGCAACGTGGTGACGAAAGAAAGCTTAGTAGAAGCGATTTTAAACAGAATTCCAAAGGGAACAGAGGATTTAAACAAACTCGCTTTGGAAAAAGGCTTAGAGTTGATTAACAATCAGTAAAGAATAAAAATAGAGTGGTGGGTGCATGGAAAATACAGATTTACTCGCAAGAATTAAGAGCCAGTACAACATGTTGAGTAAAAGCCATAAGAAAATTGCAGACTACATCTTGGGAAATTACGACAAAGTGGCGTTTATGACGGCGTCGCGCCTCGGGAAAAAAGTCAACATCAGTGAATCCACAGTGGTGCGGTTCGCCTGTGCCATTGGCTACTCGGGGTATCCGGAACTCCAAAGAGAGCTGCAGGACACCATTAAGACGCGTTTGACGACGGTTCAACGTTTTGAACGTTCTAAAGATGCTATTGAACAGGAGCAACTGAAAAAAGTGATGATTGGCGACATTGAAAATATTCGCCACACCATCGAGCAGTTTGATGAGACGCTGATGAACATCTTTGTGGATAAAATCATAGAGGCGCGTAAAGTGTACATCATCGGGCTGAGAAGTTCTTCTGTTCTCGCAAATTACCTCGGGTTCTATCTCAACTACATTTTGCCCAACTTGCACATCATCAAGGAATCAACTCAAAATGTTTACGACCAGTTTCTTCATATGTCAGAAGAGGATGTCCTTATTGCGCTTTCATTTCCGCGTTACTCAAAGCGCACCTATGACTGTGTGGACTATGCCATCAAAAACGACATTACGATTCTCGGCATAACAGACGGTGCCAATTCGCCACTGTATGCCAAAACGCCTTATTGTCTTACCGCCAAGTACACCATGGACACCTTTATCGACTCTTTTGTGGCGCCGATGAGCCTTATCAACGCATTAATCGTCGGCATCAGCAATAAGAAAGAAGGGGTTGAGGACAGCTTGGACAAGCTCGAACACATTTGGGAAGACTACGGCGTTTACGAAATTAAATAAATGGGGGCGGCATCAAAAGCAGACCTTGCTTTTGACGCCACCTCTTTTTTCGTTTTTCGCCCTTGAGGGGCGTGCCTTTAAATGGGAAATCCATATCCTGCAATTGATTCCCCAGACAGAATTGGGTATACTAGAAGGAGTGAGGTTAAGAACATTTAAAGGAGATTAAACAGATGAAAACCATTCAGATAGCTGTCGACGGCCCTGCGGGCTCGGGGAAGAGCACCGTTGCGCGACGTGTCGCAGAAGTTCTGGGGATTGTATACCTAGACACAGGGGCTATGTATAGAGCGCTTACGTGGTACATGTGTCATTTGAAGCTCGACGTTACATCAGAGGCCGATGCGCTGACGGCGCTTAAATCGTTTGAATTGGATATGCGTGCCGATTCCGTGTGGGTAGGTGATGCAGAAGTCACTCAGGCCATTCGGCAATCGGACATCAGCCAAAAGGTGTCTTATGTAGCGGCTTTCTTGCCTGTACGTGAAAAAATGAAGGCGTTACAACGGGCCATCGCCGCAGAACAGTCGGTGATTATGGAAGGGCGTGACATCGGAACCAATGTGTTGCCAAACGCCCCTTTTAAGTTTTTTCTAGTCGCGTCAGTAGCTGAGCGCGCCAAAAGACGTTTTGCCGAACTTTTGGAGAAGGGTGAACAATGCGATTTAGAGTCGATACAGAGTGCCATTGAAAGGCGCGATAAAATCGATAGTGAACGCGAACACGCGCCATTGACACAGGCTGAGAATGCGGTACTGGTCGATACGACGCAAATGACCATCGACCAAGTTGTCGAGCACATCGTCGATGTGGTCAGAGAAGGAGCCGAGCTATGAAAAAGTGGCTTTACACCGTGTGCCGAAAGGGGGCCCACTTTTACTACAGACTCTTTTATAAACTGCGGGTAGAAGGGATGGAACATTTCGACCCCAATGGACATTACTGCATTTGTGCCAACCATATGGACTGGCGCGATCCCATCGTCATCGGCGGCATCATTCCGAAGCCGATGCGCTTTATGGCGAAAAAGGAGTTGTTTCGCTTTAAAATTGTGGCTTGGTTTCTATCGTCTATAGGCGTCTTCCCCGTCGATCGGGAAGCCAACGATTTAAAGGCCATTAAAAACGCGCTGAAAGTATTAAAAGAGGGCGGCAATTTGGCATTGTTTCCAGAGGGAACACGCAACAGCGGCAACGTGCCGCTTCCTGTAAAATCCGGAGTGGTGATGATGGCTCTAAGGACGGAAACGCCGATTTTACCCATATCGATTAGCGGTTCTTTTAAAAAGTTCAAACCACTTTATGTCACCATTCACCCGCCGATGACCCTAGAGGCCTATCGCGGTCAAAAAGTCCCTCAAGAGACGATGGATACATTGGCAAAAGAGTTAATGCTTCAAATTTATGCAAAAAGAAATACAGAGTCACTAGACAAACCTAAAGAAATATGATACAATAACGAGGTTTACTATGAGAATATTAATTGCTGAGTACTCGGGCTACTGTTACGGTGTCAAAAGAGCGACTCAGATTCTTGACGAAATCGTGGCGACATCTGCTGAGAAGGTGTACACCCTCGGTCCTATTATCCACAACGCGCAAGTCACAGAATTTTATGCCGAAAAAGGTGTGAAAATCATTGATAAAATTCCCGATTTACCCGATAATAGTAATGAAGACACTTGTGTTGTGGTGCGGTCGCACGGTGCGCCAAAAGACGTGTACGATGCGGCGGCAAGTCGGGGGATTCTTTTAAAAGATGCCACGTGTCCCTATGTGAAAAAAATCCACAAAACGGTCTCAGAATATGCCTCAAAAGGGTACCGTATCGTCATAGTAGGCGATGCAGAACACCCGGAGGTCATCGGCATCAACGGCTGGTGCGACAATCGTGCTACAGTTGTCGCAGACATCGACGTCATTGCGTCCATAGAAGACAAAACACAGCCGGTCTGCGTTGTAGCGCAGACGACTTTTAACCTTGAAAAGTGGCAGGCCATTGAAACGGTTTTCCAAGAGTCTTTTCAAAACGTCGTGATACACAACACCATTTGCCTGGCGACAGAGCAGCGCCAAAACGCTTGCCGAACACTCGCTGAAAAAGTCGATTTGATGATTGTCATCGGCGGTAAGCACAGTTCCAATACGACGAAGCTGGTTAAAATTTGTAGTGAGAAAGTAAGAACCATCCATATTGAAACTAAGGACGACCTCAAGGGTTCAGAATGGCAAGACGCATCTACAATCGGGATTGCCGCCGGTGCATCAACACCGGACTGGATAATTCAATCTGTTGTCCTTAAAATAGAAAATGAAGGCGAGGTATTTTTTTGATGGAAAATCATAGTTCAATGGCTGAAATGATGGAGCAAATCGAGGAGTCACTAAAAATTCCAAGAAAGGGCTCGGTTGTTAAAGGCAGCATTATTCAAGTTAACGAAGATGTTATCATCGTAAACATTGGTTATAAATCTGATGGTGTGATTCCTAAAAATGAAGTGAGCAAAGAAGCAGATTTAGATTTAAGAGACAAATTCAAAGCGGGCGAAGAAATTGACGTTTTCGTCGTAAGCCATGACAACGGTGAAGGCAATATCTTATTGTCGCTTAGAAAAGTAAACTTAGACAAGCACTGGAGCGAGCTCGAAGTGTTAAACGAAAAAGACGAAGCAATCGACGTAACAGTAACAGATTCTGTTAACGGCGGCTTAATTGCATTCTACAAAGAGATCAGAGGTTTCATCCCTGCGTCTCAATTGTCTGACCGTTTCGTTAAAAACCTTAAACCGTATGTCGGTCAAACACTTAAAGTTAAAATCATTGAGATCAACAAGCAAAAGAGAAGAGCAGTGTTCTCTCATAAAGAGTTTGCTATCTTAGAAAAGCAAGCGCAAAGAGAAGCGTTCTGGAAGAGCATCGAAATCGGAAAAGTCGTAGAAGGTGAAGTGAAGCGCATTACAAACTTCGGTGCGTTCGTTGACATCGGCGGCATGGACGGTCTTGTACACGTTACTGAAATGAGCTGGGGTAGAATCAAACCTGCTTCTGAGTTCGTTAAAGTCGGCGACAAAATCGACGTGAAGATTATCGACCTCAACAAAGAAGAAAATAAGGTTTCTTTAAGTATCAAGCAATTGACAGAAGAGCCTTGGTCTAGATTTGAAGAGAAGTACGATACAGAAGCTGTTTACACTGGTAAAGTGGTGAACTTAACAGACTTCGGTGCGTTTGTTGAACTCGAGCCGGGTATCGAAGGTCTCGTTCACGTTTCACACATTGCAAGAGAGCATGTTGAAAAGCCGACAGACGTCTTAAAAGTTAACCAAATGGTAGAAGTTAAAATTCTTGAGTACGCTATCGATGAAAAGAAAGTAAAGCTTTCTATGAAAGAAGTCAACCAAGAAGAAGATGCAGAGTAATCCTGTCGATTCATCGACTAAAGGCTGTTGACATTGTCAACAGCCTTATTTCGTATCCATATGAAATTAGAGTAAAGTTTCACGATAAAATGCTTAAATCGTCAAAATACGGATATAAATGTGATGGTTGTTAAATTGCTTAGACGCGGTACATCAAGTGGTACCGGCGACTGAATATAAGTATGGGGGATGCGTTTATGGAAGGTTATGAAAAATTTAAAGAACAGATATTGAAGAAGACAAAGTTGGACTTATCGCTGTACAAAGAAAGACAAATGAAGCGCAGAATTGAGTCGCTGATTACGCGTCACGGCCTGACGAGTTTCGAAGCCTACTATAAAAAACTGGATACGGACAAAGTGATTTTTGACGAGTTCGTCAACTACTTGACCATTAACGTATCGGAATTTTACCGAAATCCCGGCCAATGGGAGACGTTGCGTCAAGAGGTTTTCCCAGAAATCCTAAAGCGCAACAAGCGGCCTAAAATTTGGTCTGCGGCGTGTTCAACCGGTGAAGAACCTTATTCACTGGTGATGTGTCTCAGCGAGTTTTTGCCTCTAAAGGACATTAAAATTCTCGCGGTGGACTTCGATGAAGAAGCGCTTAGAAAAGCACAAATCGGCATGTACAATGAAAAAAGTGTCAAGAATGTGCCGAAAGCGTATGTGGACAAGTTCTTTGAGCAAGTTGGGAAGGGCTACCGCATAAAGGATGAAGTTAAAAAATGCGTCGAGTTCAAGAAGATGAATTTGCTGAGAGATACCTATCCAAAAGGTTACGATATGATTGTGTGTCGAAATGTCATGATTTACTTTACTGAAGAAGCCAAGGACGAAATGTATAAGAACTTCTACAGTGCGTTGGTGCCCGGTGGTTATTTCTTCGTGGGCAGTACAGAACAAATCATACAGCCTCAGCGTTACAACTTCGAGTCCAACAAAACGTTTTTCTATTACAAAGCGTAACCCGTAGTCCATGGGGTTCTATAAATGACAAAAAACGCCGTACGGCGTTTTTTTGATGGTTTTGTTCTTAATCTTTGGTCTAACAAGACCTATTCAAAGAGTTCTACGAGTGTGTCGACCAGTTCGCCCACGTATTGAACGGCATCGCGTATCGGCTCAGGCGTACTCATGTCGATGCCCGCTTTCTTTAGGAGTTCGTGTGGTGGTAACGCACCGCCTGTTTTAAGTGTCTCCAACCATTTTTCAACAGCAGGGGCACCTTCTTTGAAAATCTTTTTAGCAACGGCAGTGGCAGCGCTGAGTCCGGCAGAATACGTGTAAGGGTAGAGCCCCATGTAGTAGTGCGGTTGGCGCATCCAAGTGAGCCCTGCATCGTCGTCGATGACGACGGCATCGCCCCAGAACGTTCTGAGCACGTCGAGCTTAGTCGCTGTGAGAAGAGCGGCAGTAAGCGGCTTCCCTGCTTCAGCAAATTCGTAAACGCGACGTTGGTACTCCGCTTCGAGCAAATGGGTGACAAAGTTGTGGTAATAGGTGCCCATAAGCTGTAAAATAACCCAGCGCTTCATGCGCGGCGTGTCGTCTTTTGCCATCAAGTGCTCGGCGAGGAGCATTTCGTTCATTGTCGACGGCGCTTCCACGAAGTAAGTCGACGGTCTGAGGTCGAAAATGTTCTGCGCATTCATGGCGAGCTGGAAGTGACCGGCGTGACCCAACTCGTGCGCCAAAGTAAACGCCGATCGCATATTGGCGTCGTAGCTGATTAAGATGTACGGGTGTACGCCATATGGAGACGAACAGAACGCACCGGTGGACTTGCCCACATTGTCGCAGTAATCGATCCAGCGGTCGCTAAAAGCGCGCTTGATAATCGCTTGGTAGTCGGGCCCTAAAATCGCGAGGGCGTCGGTGATGACAGTCTCTATTTCCTCATAGGTCGCTGGAGGCGCAAAATCTGCGTCTAGAGGCGCTTTTAAGTCGCAGAAGCGCATTTCATCAAGACCGAGCTGTTCGCGCTTCAGACAGGCGTATTTTCGCATATGAGGGGCGAGTTCCGTATAGATGAGTTCAATTTGCTTGCGATACATGTCGTAAGGGATTTTTTGGTCGTGCAAGAGCATGTGAAAAACGCTTTCGTGACCGCGTGCGCGGCTCAGTGCCACTTGCTTGCCCACTTCTGCTGCATAGACGGCGGCATACGTGTTGCTGTATTGCTTCAGCGTCTTGCTGAACGCCTCGTATGCGTTGCGTCTCAAAACGGTATTTGTCGAGAACTCATACTTGTTCTCAAAGAGGGCAAAAGAGTTCGGAAGCGTGTGTCCCTCTCCGTCCTGAACGCTGTCAAAAGTCATATCGGCAGATTTGCTGACGCCGTAGATGCGATAAGGCGCACTTAGGAAACCGGCCAGGGACGCCAGCACTTTCTCTGTTTCAGGGGACAACTGGTACTTCTTATCGGCCATGAGGTCGTCGAGAAAGCACTTGTAAGGTGCCAGGCCCGGTTCAGAGGACAGCAATTGGGCGTACTCGGACTCAGAGAGCTTCTGTATTTCAGAATTGAAAAAAGACAGATTGGCAGAGACGGTGGACATAGCGCTTGAGAACTGCATGCTCCTGCTCTGGTTCTCGGGATTGGTGCCGTCTTCTGATTGTTTCAAACTCGTGTAGGTACCGAGTTTCGTAATTTTTTCATAGAGTGTAGCGTAGCGTTCAATAGCTTCTAGAAGCGTTTTACCGCTTTCGCAAAGTCGACCTTCGTACGTTAAAAACGCCTCGACTTCGCGCAAGGTGGCGTCGAGTGTTTGCTGCCATTGATCTTCCGAGGTGAAGAGATCGGCAAGGTTCCAAGTTTGCTGAGCAGGCACTTCGTTTCGTTTCAGTCTTTCTTTCACGGGAATCTCCTTTCAACATCGGGGCGCTTATTATTTCGAGCCCCTTAATATTCTTATTTTAACATATCGATTGAAAAAATCAAATAGTCTGATAAAATCGAAAGAAAGCGTCTATTTGAAAGGAGGCGACAACAGATGACGATGTGGCTTTTATTTGGCGTCATTGTGATGATGCTCATAGGATTTGCCCTCGGTCCGGTACGTTATGACATCATTGCGCTCAGCGGTTTGATTTTCTTGACTTTGCTTGGCGTCGTGCCTACCGAAGAAGCTTTTCAAGGGTTTAGTCACCCGGCAGTTGTTTCCGTTGTGGCGATTTTAATCGTCAGCCAGGGGCTTATTAAGGCGGGGACGATAGGGAAACTCGTGGCCGTATTCGACGGCACAGGTGGTCGCATGGGCTACAAGATTGCCGGTCTCATGGTGTTGACAGCTGTTCTGTCCAGCATTATGAACAACGTAGGCGCTTTGGCCCTCGTGATGCCTATTGCGCTACAAATCGCAAAAAACGACGATATTTCACCGTCTTACCTCTTAATGCCCGTGGCATTTGCCTCGTTGCTCGGCGGTTTAATTACCGAAATCGGCACGCCGCCAAACTTAATCATTTCGATGATACGCGCTGAAGAAACCGGCGCGCCGTTTCAGTTTTTCAGTTTCTCTAAAGTGGGGGTTACAGTAACCGTTTTTGGCATTGCCTTTGTGTCGCTTTACGGTTGGCGCTTAATTCCCAGACGAGAGAAGCCCGATGATACTGTTGACGCGTTTAGCATCGAAGGGTATTTGATTGAAATGGTGGTGTCTCAAGAGAGCAAAATAGCCGGCAAGGCACTAAAGGCTTTTAAAACTACTTTTGGCCTCGATCTCAACATCCTGCGGATTACGCGCCAGACGCGGAACATTATTGCGCCGTTGGGCAGTGAACGCCTTGAAGTCGGCGACGTCCTATTGGTCAAAGCCGATCACGGCGAAATCACGCGCTGTATTCAAAAGACGCGGCTTAAAATCAAAGGCTCTGAGTTCAGTAAAAAGGACTCTGGTAAAATGCTCAACAGCGACGACTACGCTTTGATAGAAGTTGTGGTGAAGGATGATTCGGTTTTAATCCATAGGACGGCGGAGACGCTTTCTATGCGCCAAAACTACGGTGTTAACCTCGTGGCTGTATCGAGGAAAGGACATGCCTCTGTTAAGCGGCTGAAGCAATTCCGATTTAAGGCAGGCGACGTTTTACTAATTCAAGTCAAGCGACCTGCTATACGCGAAGTATTGACAAAATTGCGTTGTTTGCCCTTGGCAAACCGAGGGGTGGAAGAGAACAGCCTGTTTATCAAACGCAAGAGTTGGCTGGCGGGCTTGCTTTTTGCCGCGTCGGTGGTGTGCATCAGCACAGGGCTTCTACCGGTAGAAATCGCTTTTTCAGCAGCGGCCATTGGGATGGTATTTTTTCAGATTTTGACGTTAAAAGAATTTTACGACGCTATAGAATGGCCGGTCATCATGTTGCTCGGTGCAATGATTCCCATTGGCAAGGCCCTAGAGAATACAGGGGGGGCCGATTTGATTGCACAGCTGCTTTTCACGTTGGAGTCGAACCGCTCCCCGATTTTGATGATTGCCGTGTTGATGGCATTGACCATGGGGCTGACCAATCTGATTAACAACGCCGCTGCAGCGGTGATTATGGCGCCTATTGCCATACGCCTTGCTCACCAAATGGGCATATCGGTAGATCCCATGCTCATGGCCGTTGCCGTGGCTTCATCATGTGCTTTTTTAACGCCGATAGGTCATCAGTCCAACACGTTGATTATGGGACCTGGTGGCTATAAATTTGGAGATTATTGGCGAATGGGGTTGCCGCTTTCTTTGATAATCCTAATGATAGGAACGTTATCAATTTATTGGTTCTTCCAAATGTAGCCCTGCACAATTGATGAAGTAAATTTATGAAAATTATTTTAAAAGAAGTTGCATTTTTATGTAAAATAGAATAAAGTGGAGTAGGGAGATATTTTTTATTTTCTTAATGGGTAAAGAAATTGCATATTTGTACCAGTGCATACAATAACACAATATAATGGGGATGTGGCATCTATATAGGCATCGATATTGTAAGAGTTTTTTAAATGTGATTTCTTTAAGTAAGGACAGATGTCTCTTATTCAGGAAATGTGTTTTAGGGTTAAAATTGTATTTGACCAATCATATGTATCCAAATTTGAATAGTATACGAGGATAGTCTCTTTAATTGAGACTATTTTGCGTATGCATATCTCAATGGTGCATTTATTTCCTGATAAAAATATGAAATATGGTGGGGGACATGCATAAACATTTTTTAAGTGGCGTATCTCCTGGTGCGATCATTGCGCAAGATGTATATGGCAACGACGGCGTCCTTTTGCTTAAGAAAGGCAGTGCGTATCGAACGCAATATACAACGCGCTTCAAGGAAGCGGGAGTAACTGAAGTATACATTGAAGATGACGGAACTATGGCACAAGAATCGATTGAAGAGATAACGAAGTCCTTAAATTTAAAAGACATCATACACGATAGAACGAGATCGCATGCACACGCACAGATTAAGAAGATGATGGTTCGGTTTAAATCACTTGGCCACACAGATATACGAAAGATTACAGCTATTGTCGAAGAGATTTTAGATCAACTGCTTGACAGAAAAGATTTTGTGTTCTCGTTGTCACAGCTCAGGTCTGTGGATGATTACACGTACCACCATTCCGTAAACGTCGGGGTCTTGTCCCTGATTATCGGTATTGAACTCGAGCTTACTAATGAAGCGCTTTTAAATTTGGGAATGGGCGCCATATTGCACGACATCGGCAAAGTAATGATACCAGATGAGATCCTGAACAAACCTTCCAAACTGACGCCGGAAGAATATGCGGAAGTAAAAAAGCATACGCTGTACGGGTATCAAATTTTAATCGACGCCGGTTTTCCTGAGGAAAGTGCGCAGATTGCACTTTACCATCATGAAAAATACGACGGCAGTGGGTACACATACGGACTCGACCGTACGAAGATTCCGCTCTTCGCTCGCATTGTCGCCGTTGCGGATGTGTACGACGCCATGTCCAACGACCGCGTCTATCAAAAGCGCTCTGCACCCGACAAAGTGTACCGTGAAATTACACATCTCGGTGACAAACACTTTGACAAAGACATTATGGAGAGCTTTGCTAAGCACATTTGTATTTACCCGACGGGTACAGGTGTTATTCTCAATACGGGACATCGTGGGATTGTTCTTCACCAGAACAAACTGTATCCCGAAAGCCCTGTGATTAGAGTGTTTACACCTGAGAGCAAGCACTATACGAAATTGTATTTTGATGTGGATTTATCTGAAAATTTAACGTATCGTATTATAGATTCCTACTGAAGCCGCGCAGAATGTGTGGCTTTAGTTCGTTTTAGGCATGTGTTGCAGTTTGAAGACCTTTCTCGGGAGGCTCGACGGTGAAGTAAATTGAGTTGGACACAACAGAGGTGCATATGACAGACATGAGTACGAGTAGAGGAGGCGCTAGATGATGGTATGGTATTTGGTGAGGCATGGTCAAACGCAGTGGAACGCGGAAAAGCGGATTCAAGGCAGTTTTGACTCACCTCTGACAGAGGCGGGGGTTCGCGCGGCGATGGCGCTGGGCAGACAAGTAGAAGCCTCGGTTTTTGACGCCATCTACGTGTCGCCGAGTATGCGCGCAGTGAAGACGCTAGAGTTGGTGTTGGATACGGAGGCCCTAGAAATAGCTGTGCGCGACCCGAGAATTGCCGAAATTAAACTCGGGAACTGGCAGGGTAAATGCGTCGACGAAATCGCCCAAATGGAGCCGGTACTGTTCGACGCGTATTACAACAACCCGAGGGCTTTTCAAAAAGAGGGCGCTGAAACATACGAGGCGTTGTTTGAACGGGTTGCCGCGTTTATTGAGTCTGTTGAGGCTCAGTACGCCGACGCCGAAACGCCTAAGCAGGTTTTTGTGATGACCCATGGCGTAACGTTGATGATGATGGAGATTTACTTTCAGAATCAAACCGTCGACGCGGTTGCCTCTATGACAGTGGCGCCAAATGTCACCCCAGTGGTGTATCGAAAAGTCGGCAAAGGGCATTATGTTAAAATTTAAACCCGTATCTGAAAATCGCTTTATTTTTCAAAATAAAAGCAGTCAATTGAATGTTTTAATTTATGTACGAAAGCCAGAGACATTGGTATAATAACAGTGACTAAAACTTAGCAAAAAAGGTGGAGGTAAACATGAAGGCTTTATCGGTAAAAAATCAGGCCATCGCCGAGTCGATGACACTTGCCATTACAGCAAAGGCAAAGCAAATGAAAGCAGACGGCGTGAACGTCGTGAGCTTCGGCGCAGGAGAACCTGACTTCAACACCCCTGAATATATTCGCAGCGCTGCTATTGCGCGCATTGAAAAAGGCGGCAACGGCTACACGGCGGCTTCCGGACTTCCGGAGCTTAAAAAAGCTATCTGCAACAAGCTTAAAAGAGACAACGGACTCACTTATGAACCGTCTCAAATTGTCGTTTCAAACGGTGCAAAGCACTCTCTTGCCAACACATTACAGGCGATTTGCAACCCGGGAGACGAGGTTATTATTCCGTCACCATATTGGGTAAGCTATTACGAATTGACCAAACTTGCCGATGCGACGCCTGTTTTGGTAACGGCATCACCAGAGGACAAGTTCAAGGTATCGGCAGATAAAATCGAAGCGGCAGTTACAGACAAGACCAAGGCGATTTTACTCAACAGCCCGAACAACCCTACCGGTGCGGTTTATACCAAAGAGGAACTTCAGGCAATCGGAGATGTCGCCGTGAAACACGACCTCTATATTATTTCTGATGAAATTTATGAAAAACTCGTCTACGGCGTAGAACACGTGAGCATCGCAAGTCTTTCAGAGGCGCTTTACGAAAGAACGATTGTGGTCAACGGCCTCAGCAAGGCATATGCAATGACGGGATGGCGCATTGGCTACACCGCCTGCTCTAAAGAAATTACCAAAATTATGAGCAATGTTCAATCGCATGCCACATCAAATCCGAACACGATTGCACAGTATGCCAGCGTCGAAGCTCTAAATGGCAATCAGGCGCCAATTGAAGAGATGCGCAAGGCCTTTGATGAGCGTAGACAATACATGGTGAAGACGATTAAGGGCATCGACGGCATTTCTTGTGTAGAACCTGAAGGGGCTTTCTACGTCATGATCGATGTTTCAAATTACTTCGGCAAGACAGTCGGCGGCGAGGCGATAGAAGGCTCTATAGATTTTGCAACGGCTCTTTTAGAGGAAATGAAAGTGGCGGTTATTCCGGGAATCGCTTTCGGCGTCGACAGATTTATCCGCCTCTCTTATGCGACGAGCATGGCCAATATTGAAGAAGGCTTAAAGCGCATTGCCGATTTTTGCGCAAAGTACAAATAGAATGGGAAAAGGACAAGGATAAAAGGACAAGGATAAAACCTCTGGGCTGTGTGCCCAGAGGTTTTTCTTATAATTCTTTTGGGGACGGTTCTTTTGTGCCGGAATTCACTAAAATTTTACATTTTAAAATTCTTTAACAATTGGCGTTAAGGGGTTGTGGCGATGTAGGCTATATGGCAAAACGCCGCTTCCTTTGATGCTACTAAACCGCTCATTTGGGGGGCTATCATGTAGGAAAACTGAAATAGCAACACTTTGGCGGTGATGAGAACAGTCGATGGCACAAAAGAACCGTCCCCAAAAAAAACATTAAAGCATTTGTCTACCTGAAAACAAACAAGTTAAAATTGTGTTGACATTTAAAATAAACAAGAATATAATTTGTTTATAGAAAGCGAGGCGTTTATGAATTACAAACTGGATGACTTAACGGTCGAGGAACTGACGAAGGGGTATGTTGAGTTGGAATCTGGCGATTACCAATGTACGGTCTGCGGCGCGCAGTTCGATAGGCTTGAAATTTTTCAGATTGAAGGTCGGTTTTACACGGCGGAAAAACAAGTGGCGCACCATGTGGAATCTGTGCATGGCGGTGCAATAACTGTTTTGCTCGAAGCAGATAAAAAATACGCTGTTGTAACAGAAAGACAGAAGACTATACTTGTGCGAATGGCAAGCGGACAGTCTGACAAGCAAATTGCATCGGACTTGCAGCTCGCACCTTCCACTGTGCGTCAAACGCGTTTTGCAATGAAGGCAAAAGCTAGACAAGCTAAAATGGTGCTGGCATTAAACGCGCTCATTTTTGACAATGAGAGCAAAGGCGACGCGCTGGTGCCGGTGCATGCTCATGCGACTATGGTCGATGACCGATACGCTTTGACGGTGGATGAAGAGCGTGAAATACTTGAAAAGTTTTTCATATCCATTGAGCCGTTAAAGCTCAAGACTTTTTCGTCAAAGGAAAAAAAGAAATTGGTTATTTTAAGAAAAATTACATCTATTTTAGAAAAAAACAGAACATACACAGAGTCAGAACTCAACGCGATTCTCGAGACCATTTACTCAGACTATGTGACCATTCGGCGCTATCTGATAGAATACGGCTTTTTGGATCGCGTCGACGACGGCTCCGCGTATTGGCTAAAAGAATAGGAGGGTAGTGATGTTGACTCAAGAAGAACGCAAAATTGTCGATCGTTTTCTCGATGATGAAGGCCGCGTTAAACTGTGGCCAAGCAAGCGCTCTAAGCAGAATCTTATCTACAAGTATCTTACAGAAGCGTTTGATTCAAAACCGTCGTATACAGAATTTGAAGTCAATTGTGCGCTTATGAAAGCGCATACATTTGGCGACCATTTTTTGCTGCGGCGTGGGCTTATAGATGAAGGGTACCTAAAAAGAGAAAAGGACGGTTCGGTGTATTACCGTTGTCGGAAGAGTTAAACAGGCGGTCGCCTGTTTTTCTTAGAAAGTGCGTCGATTTTTGAAGTTTTATAAAACTGTGAGCCTAGTCATATCATGACTTTGTGACAAGTATCTTAGCTTTAGCTTCTACAATTACGTCGACAATCAACGATGCACCAATAAAAATATAGTGAACAACGTCATCTGGAAAAAGCATACATTTTGACTTCATACATTCTATATACTGTGATTGCGTGGTTTTGTAAAAGTTCCATGCGGCATTTGGGTCGTTAATCCACAAATCTTCTCGAAAACTTTCTTTTGTAACTTGATAGCAAAGAAAGGCATCAAACCTTATAACAAAAGAAATCATTTCACTTGTTAGCTTGCTTTCGACTATGTCTGGATTAAAAAAAACGACCAGTTCACCATTTTCGATTTTAACCGTGTCAACGTTATAATTAACGCTGATATTTGAAAGGGATGCCACTTTTCAAAGTTACCCAGTTCCATAAGGTCCTCCTAATAATTTGTTTAAATCGACTGTAGTCTTACTCACTTTTCACGTGGTTCGCAAATCTGATCACAGTTTTCAGATAAATTATAGAGAGAAATGCGCAAACACAGGCTAAAATGCCAATTATTAAAGAGCCTATAGCAAACGCATTTGTTGATTATCATAGTACTCTTTTGAAATTGCTATTGCAATAATCCCAAAGAAAAATAGCATGAGTGGAAACTTTTATCCTGTATCGTTCACAATTAAAAAAACTGCTTATCTACTATGCATCATTGTGGCGTTGAAATCTCAACGAGACAGTACACTATCTTAAATGCCATATAAGCTTGAAATTGAGAAAATAATGACAAGTAGTAGACATGCCGATTTAAATATTCTCAAAATTACGTTCTTTCTAAAAGCAGAGTAAAATCCACATTATTTTTGTCCAAGGTGTCGTGGTGTACAAAAGAATTTTAGTTTACAAGCCTTTAAGCAATCGTCTGCCTCTCACCTTACTATCTCTTGCGGTTAATTCAGCAATTGAAACGAGGGAAGTCCCTCTACACTAATAACATGTCATCGTTTAAGTTAACCAGCTCTCAAGCGGTTTAAAGCCAAGCTGGACAGCGTCACTTAAAAAAAGTCTATTCGACGACACGAGCACACTAAGGCGGTACCTACTGGCGCACATCAATACGCGCCAATAGGTACCGCCTTTTGTATTTTGAATGAACATTTCATGAACTTTTTTCCATATGGACGCTCGACACTTTCAAAAGCATGAAAATTTGATATAATAGAAAAGATTTAAACGAGGAGGAACATGAAATGTCAAAAAGAGAACCTATTAATATCGAATCTGTCCAAGATATTTTAAATAAAAACGATGAGATCATGGCTAGAGTAAAGGATATGAACGATCAACACTTCACAGAAACAGGCAGAAGACGCCGCGTGTCTACTCATACCTACGGTTGTCAGATGAACGTTGTGAGATGTAAAAGATAAATAAGTTTGACTTCTTTAAATTATGATTTTGTCTAGTAATGAATGCTAATAAATGTTAGAATGAGTTATGTTGTTAATATTCTATAAATTGGCTGTTAATTTTTTTTAGAGAGGTTGAGGATACGTGGAACTGACAGAGTATAAGCAGTATATCTTGGATACAATTAAAAATAACTATTCAAAAGACATGAAAATTTATATAAAAAATCGATTTATAAAAAGCGGTGATGCATACATAAAACCAACTCCAGATCAGATTATGATGAAGCCAGTCACTGAGGGACGGATAGAAATACCTTGTGGAGAGCCTTATTTTCAGATTCAAAAAATAATTGAAGAATCAGATTCTGCAATAAAGACATATGAGCTTTGGGAATATGAGAAAGATTATAGTTACTCTACATTTTTAGAAGTGAATAACTTTGCTGAGCTAATACACAAGATAAATAACTCTAGAAAAGTTAAAAGATTTGATGACATTAAATCTGAAGCTGCATTTGCTTCTCAATCAGGAGAGCAGCCGATTTTGTATGAAAAAGATGATCGTTTATTTTTAAAGTACCCAAAGCTGTATGTTGGGTATACTGGAGAGGGACATAAAGAGTTTTTTAAACTACCGATAATAGTTGTATTTCATAAAAATCTCGAATTAATTGAGATTCGATTCGACAGTGTGAGAGGTAGCTTAAAAAATCCAAGATTTAGTTCTAAGTATTATTTAGATCTCATTAAGCAAACCTTAGAGAAGATGAAGTACATGTTTGGAGCCCAAATGACAGCAGTAGACATGCAGTTTATGACATTAAAAGCAAAGGACGATTCTTGCAAGGAAATCGGGTTAGTGTCTCAGTATATGATGTTATGTAGTGGTGGAAGTGCACAACTAGATGTAGGTAAAAATGAAGAACGTGTTCTTCCTTTTATTGATGAACTCAAGTTGTTTTTATCAGAGCATGATGATGAGTTTAATACCGTGCCAAAATTAAAACAAGCCTTTGAAGAGTTTATATATGAGAAAGAGGAAATGTCTGATTATCCTTGGATTCAGTTGAGTTGGAGCGATGATAATGCTAAAAGATGCATGCAAACAAAGTTTACGTTCAATTATCTAGGATACAGTTTTTGTTTGATTAAACACCTAAAGAATAATGATTTGATAGGGATGGAGAGGATGAATCGTGTTGCAAAGTACGTTAGTGAAAATAGAAACGATTGCAAATCGACACATAGCTAATAAAAGTGAATTAGAGAAAATTACGTTATTCTTTTCGAGGTATAAAAAAGGACAATGGATTTACCCTGGAGCTCTCAAACGTAAGTTTGATGTTACGATTACTGAGGTCTATAATTTACTATTAGATATGGAAGCAGAGGGGCTAGTTAAAATCTACTATGAACTTATGTGCATGAGCTGTCATAAGTCGACAGGAGAAACTGTTGAGGTGTTTAACCAAATTCCAGAAACGATTTATTGTGAAAATTGTGAACAAGAAGTATCTGGAGTAGAAAATGCTGTGATGATTTTTAGGGTAGTTGATATATGAGTAATACATATGAGGAGGTTTCAGCAGCCATAGAGGTACTGACGAAGGCAAATAAGAAGCTTTCACATCGCGAGCTATGCAAGTTTTCAGATCATCAGATGAACAAGTATAAAGAGCTTCTTGGGGAGTTAAAGAGTGTAAATTCATCTAGTGCTACTAACGAGGAAAAAGGCGCTGCACTAGAAGAATTATCGAGTTACCTATTAAAAGTTTCAGGTAACTTATTTGATTCCCATAAGAATATTCGCACTTCAACTAATGAAATAGATCATATATTTAACCTAACCCCAGTAGGGAAAGCGCTCTCAGAGGTGGGAGTTGTCGATAAACGCTTTGAGCAGTTTATTGGTGAATCTAAAAATTACAACAAAAAAGTAAATGTAACTTACTTGGGGAAATTTTGTTCTCTATTAATAACTAATAACATAAAACTCGGTATTCTATTCTCTTATCATGGCGTTTCAGGAAAAGGGTGGTATAGCGGAGCTGGGTTGATTAAGAAATTTTATTTGCATAAAGAAAATCCAGATGAGAGATATGTAATAATCGATTTTGGAATTAAAGAGTTTGAGATGATTGCGAACGAATCATCGAACTTTTTAGAAATAGTTGAAAATAAAATAAATGCGCTAAGATTGGACACTTGCTTCAGAAAGTTTTTAAAATCACATCCAGCAGAGAACAAATAATAGTCATGAGATGCAAAATTCTCATGACTATTTCTTTTATTTTTTGTAGATAAAGCGATGGAGCATTCCATTTGAAAACTCGATAGATTCGATAGTTTTATCCTCTCTAACGGTAATTTTCTTAACAACATACTGCATAAAGTCTTGCAGGAGTGTTTTGTCAACGACTTTCACCATCTCGTTATAGTCAATTTCTTCGTCTAGCAAATTGTTAGCTAGAAGGTATTGTGATGCCTTTTTTACAAATCCTATATCGTGGCCAGGAATGTTACGAGCATATTCCATTGCTCTTTTTTTTATTTTTGAGTTTATTGTTTCAATCTTTTTATCGAGATCACGCTTTTTGATTAGATAATCTTTTTCAGACAGTCCATTGTCATCAAAAAGGTAAAGGTCGTCGAGGCGTTTGAAAGCACGTTCGAACTTTTTCTTTTCGGCTTCTAAAGCATCGAGCTCAGAGCTAATATTACTAGGTTTTTTTGTATCAGTGTTGTAGAAGAGAATATCTCCTGTATTTTTAAGCAAGATGTCGAAAGTAGTTTTAAGGTCGCTAGGAATGATCCCGGCAACAGAGCAAAAGACTTCTCCAGTCAATAGTATTTTTTCGATGTCATTTTCTACAGCATTGATGCCACGTGCCTTTACATATTCATTTGCTTTAACAAGGTTGGCGATGTAATTCATTACAAAAGGGCCTATCTTCACTTCAGAAACAGCTCCTTTGCAAGTCCTGTAATTTTTTTTGCTGTGTACGTTGTTATAGCAACGATAAAAAGAAGGCCGATAGCCATCAGACCGTTTTCTATCTACAGAAGCGATATAGTTTTTATGACACTTTTCACAATGGAAAAGACCTTTAAATATATGTGTATGGTTACCCCGCGTTCTATCGCCCCCTCTTGCTTTATGATTGGCATCTAGCTGAGCGTTTGCTTTACTGTATACAGACTTTGAGATTATAGCAGGGTGATTGTCTTCTACGACAACCCAGTCCTTTTCAGGGCGAATTTTGCCATGTGGTGAATATCTATAGTTATATCGATAAGTACCAATATAAAAAGGGTTTCTTAAAATGTCTGAAATAGTTTTAGATGTCCACGTCTTACCGCGTTTCGTTTTAATGTGATTTTCTTCTAGCCTGTGTTTGACTTCACTTGTAGACTTTGTGTCAAGATAAGCATCAAATATAAATCGAACAGCTTTAGCTTCATCTTCATCAATGACTGGGAACTTGTTGTCGTCGACAAACTTGTAACCTAAGGGGACTGGCGCACCATTCCATAGTCCTTTTTCGGCACGAGATAGCATGATAGAATAGACTCTTTCAGCTGTGAGCTTTCTTTCAAGTTCTGCAAAAACCAAAATAATTTTTAGCATTGCTTCCCCCATAGCAGAGCTGGTGTCAAACTGCTCATTTTTTGAAATGAAAGTAATGCCACATTCTTTTAAATCGTCATACATCTGTGTGAAGTCTTTAAGATTTCTGGATATTCTATCTATTTTCCAAACGACAAGGTGGGTGAACTCACCGGAATGTATCCGACTCATCATTTCTTGGTACTTAGGTCGATCCGTATTTTTAGCGGAGTACCCTGCATCTTCAAATATCTCATATTCATTGATACCTAATGCGTATCTTGCATAGTTTGAAAGTTCTTGACGCTGAAATGGCAAGGAATCTTTATCAATTTGATGCAAGGTGCTTACACGTACATAGAGCGCAGCTTTTTTCATGGAGAACCGCCTTAATATTAGTGATTGATATAGGGGGAGGAGATTTATAGTCCTAAGCCAGTCTGATTCATACGCAGTGATGGCTAGAATTTTTCAATAAATAGAATATCATTTGTGATTTCTTTTTTTATAGCAATCGTATGGTAACAAGTTTTTCTAAATTTCTTCTTGTTACTGTCGCAGACATCGATTAGCAAAAGATAACGATCTCTAAAATCGTGTATATCGTTACAAACAATTTTCCTCTTCCCCTCGTCATAAAATACAACAAAGATGTTTTGCTTTTTTGCAATGGTGATTAAAGCAAAGTCAATGAGTCCCTGGTACAAGTATAGCAAATAAGTTATTACGATGAACATTATTACACCCAATATAATTCGCCCATCTATCAAGTTGAAGATTAAGAATTTATTAGCTTGAATTAAATCGAGGTAAGCAGAAATAAATATAGTTGAAAACAAGGTTGTGACATATATTGAAGCGCCGAATCTGAAACGATTGCGAGTTGATTTGGTTATTTTATCGGCGGGTTTAAATGAGATGTATGTACTGTGAATAATGAGTAATCCCAGTGATATGATTCTTAGTATTATCCCATTCTTTGTAAACTCTTCATATGAGTCCGTAGAAGGAATAAATATGAGTATGGTAACAGAGAAGATAATTATAACTATAAAAGTTCCGATAATGTTTATAAAAGGTGTTTTAACGGATAAGTCACGTGAATAAAGGGGAAAAAGTGAAACATGCCGATCACGAGATGGTTTTAAAATCTTTTTCCAAATTACTCCTAAAAAAGGTGCCAACGAAACTAGAATTGTAATGATGTCTGCTTTAGCCATAGTTTTTGTCCATTCCTTTGCAATTGTTTAGTCTTGAAAATAATAAATTATGTTTGTTAGTTGTGATTGTTTAACTTCTCCCCACAGTGTGGGCACACGCTGCGGCCCGTTTCTTTTTTTGAGACGGACTCAATAAAGCCGGAACTTATGATGCCTGTTGGCAAGGCAACAAGACCGATGCCTAAGATTGCTATAATACTGGCAAACACTTTTCCGACAGCGGTGATAGGGTAAATGTCCCCGTAGCCAACAGTGGTCAGAGTAGCAATAGACCACCAAAACGAGGCAACGATATTGGGAAAAGCTTCAGGCTGCACACGACTTTCAGCATAGTACATAACCGTTGATGAAAGCAGGATCATAAATCCCATGATGAAAATCGTAGCAGCGAGCTCTTCCTTTTTATCAATGACCACTCGTATTATGTGGTTGAATGCTTTTGTGTATCGATTTAACTTGAAAATCCGTAATAGTCTTGACAACCTTAGCAGACGCAAAAATCTAAGATCTATAGGAATCAGCATAGGCAAATAGAAGGGTAAGATTGCAAATAAGTCTATTAGAGACATGGGTTTAAGTATGTATGAGGCAACACACTTAAAATTGAGCCTCTTGACCTTCAGATAAAGATTAGATGTCCATAGTCTTAGTAGGTATTCGATAGAGAAAACCAAAACTGAAAACACTTCGAAGCTCCTAAAATAAACATAGTAGTCTCTGTACAAGTCATTGAAAGACTCGAGGACGATGGCAATTGAGTTCAGCACGATTAAAATTAGAATAAACCAGTCAAATGCTTTGCTTAGACCGTCGTTTTTACTGGCTTTCTCCAGTATCTCAAACGTACGTTGTTTAAAGTTTTGGTAAGTTGTCATAGTGAATCTCCTTACGAAGTGATTGCGTGTTAACACTGAGCAGGCTTGACGGGGTTAATATATTGCGTCCATGTATGTCCCTTCAACGTTCATCATACTCTCCATTCATCCTTAATTGTCTAATACGCTTGATCCATCAGATAGAAAGCACCATCTTCATAGTAATATGCAAATTTAAGGCTTCTGTCGTTGTATTCATCTGTCCAAAATACCGCGACCTCTGAAGCTAAATCAGTTTCAAGAGCAATTTTGGCAGCCATATCGTCAGAGTACATTCTGAGTAGCTCGATGCCAGTGCTCTTGGTGTTTGGCGTCGTAAAGTTCACGTAAATAAGGGCAATGTAGGTGTCGCCTTCTTCATCGCCATAATTTTTGTTTATAACCACTTCGTCAAGTTCCATGCCTATGTAATCGTCAGAGTCTAAAATCTTATCGACAATTGATTTTAGAGAGTCGCTCGGAGTGGTTTCAACAACAGGTGTTTCCGTGACGTCGGTATTATCTTCAACACTAGGCGTTTCCGAGGCGTCTGTAGTGTCATCAACGATTGGTGTATCAGATTGCACAGTTGTGTCAACTTCAGCTGTTTGAACCGGTGGTTCATTTTCTGATTGAGCTTGATCACTGGTGCTATCAATTGGTTCAAGCATAGCAAAGAAACCAATGAAAAATAGTAGAAAAGATACAGCAAAGCCTACAAGAGGTGTTTTCAAAGGCTTTTTAATCACCGCAAAAACAATAAGCAGAATGATAAAAACTAGAACGCCTAAACCACCAAGTAAAAATAACAAAACATCCATTCTAGGACCTCCCATCTAAAAGTTTTATTCAATTTTCTTCATAACGCCAAACGGTTCAAAATACAGAATATAGTCCTCAGTTTCATAGAGCACGCCGTATTTCGACTTAAAGTGCTCTATGGCCTCCTGCAAGAACTCTTCAGTAATGCCGAGGTACTCTGCAAGCTCATATCTGTTTTTGACGCCGGCGTTAAAAGCCTTGTAAAGCAAATCGAGCGTAATGAGCCGGTTATAGGCCCACTCCCTAGCCCGAATTTCTTGCTTGGCATTACTCACATCGCGTACATCGAGAATATCGCCGTAAGTCGTGTAGTAATGCCCAAGCTCTTCGGTTAGCACGCACAGTTTTTCACAACTGGTAAGCGTTTCACTTATGCCAATCTTGTTGCCCTTGCAAAGTCCTTTTGCGTTTGATTTGAACTTTTTTTCAATGACAGTTATGCCTTCAGATTCGGCCAGATGTAAAAATCTCTCGTACATTATATCACCTACAATTCTTCAAGATCTTCTCTCATGCGTTTTAATTCTTCGTCGTCTAGCTCAGCATCGTTGTGTGCAGCGACTGTAGTAGACTCATCTTTAACAATTGACAAATGGTCTGATTCTTTATGATCATGGCGCTGAATAATGGATTTAAAATGAGTAATCAACATTTTTCGGGTACTTGAATCGAGTTCAAGGTACCCTTTTATAATGTCAATTTCCAGTTCTGTGGCACCTTTTGCTTTTGCGTACTCATCAAGTGAAATGGCATTGGTTTCGACAAACATATTGCCTTTTCCATATCTAAGCCAATCAAGGCTGACGTTATATTCAGAGCAAATAAGCTTCGCCATTGTGTCAGTCACCTTATAAGTGCCGAGTTCCATTTTACTTACTGCTGTTTTTGTTACTCCTAGTTGTTCACCAAATTTTTCTTGGCTAAGCTTGTAGTATTTTCGGACACGCTTAATCCGTTCATTCAAAAAAATCACCTCCTCAGTAAGATATTAACAAACAACGTAGCGTAAGTCAACAATTGAATGTTGACAAAGTAGATTTAAGGCACTATAATGTGTACATAAGCTACTTTTGCTCAAGGAGGTGAGAATCGATGGATTCAATATTAAGAAAGAATGAAGTGCCCGAAGTCGACGAGATGTTAGAACTTGTAAACAGTTTGTCCGACGACGAAAAGCAAGCATTAAACTACATGATTCAAGGTATTCGACTTGCTAAAAAACTAGAGCGTGAGTCTGTTACAAGTTAATTAGAGGGGAGTAGAGCGTGGAAAATTTAAGAGAACTCATGGAACGTAATCAAGAGAACTACCGCAAAGCAGTGAGCACGACTTATGTCAAATTGGCAGATGTAAGACGGCAGGTTCGCGTATTAAAAGGATGTGTGCTCGCAAGTATATTTGTGAGCGCGCTTCTCTCGATTTTGGTTTTACTGGATTAGAAGGGAGCAAAAAATGAACGAGGAAAGACTGAGAAAATATGAAGAGGAAAAACTCAGAAAGCGCGAGCAGACAATAAAGAACGCTTGGAAAAAACTAAACGAGTATGGCATCTACACAGAAGAAGAACTTGATGAAGCACTAAAGACAGCGCCTAAAATTAACATTGGTTGCTTTGTATCACCTGTGAGGAAAAAATGATTGTCCGTCAAAAGCACGTGGGGTGGATTGGCGTCGTCATAGACGACATATTGGTGAACAGTACCACGTCTATTAAGCTTTCAAAGGGGATGTACGGACAACTCGAAGAGACGAAAATAAACCCTATGGAAGCAGAGATCCTATTAAAAGCCGTGGAGCGCAACCACCCGTGGGCAAAGCGGCACATCAAACTGATAAAGGCGGTGGCCAGTGAAAAAGATAACCTGTTGTATTGATTGTTCTGACCGTTATCCTGGGTGCAGCACTCAGTGTCTCTCATATCAAAAACAAAAGGCAGCATACTTATACGAAAAGGCTTTTATAAACGCGAGAAGAAAGCGGGAGTATGAGCCACGTCAATTTCAAAGAGACATGATCAGTAAGACGCTCAGATACAAAAGGGCAGAGGTGTGATATGTTTGCTCGGTGTGTCAGATGTAAAAAAATGTGGAATGTCAGTCCGAAACAGAAAATTGGAAAGAGCGGGTATTGGTGCCCAAAGTGTGAAGGTAGGAGGAAAGCATATGAGGACACAAAGAAAAAGAGAGACTCCTGAGGAAATCAAAGTAAAAGCGGAAAAGCTCAGGGCATATCTAAGAAAACATCATGGAATCAATAGCGATGAGGAGCTAGATGAAGCATACGAAGAGGTCAAGAGGCGATACATGGCGATGTTCTCCTAAGAAAGGATTTTAGAATGATTATACGAATTGATGAAGAACTAAAGAATGCTTTTTTTAAGCAATCTCCAGTCGTTTACAACGGTATGGTCTACAAGAACATTATGGCACTGAGTTATAAAATGACGGAGAAAGGGTTAAGAGTTTGTTTACTATTAAAAGATATGAAGCATCACAACAGTGTGACAGAGGCACTTGCATCACGAGTGAGCGTTCTATGAGCATTTTGATAAATTAAAGCACCAGGACAAAGCTGCCCTGGTGCAATGCAATGGTCGAAATATTACTGTGGGTGGACTATTGCAAATTCATCTTACCAAACAAGGGATAAAATGTCAAATGGAATATTGTGAGGAAAGGATGTACGAATGATGTTTAATTTTATGAGCGAAGAACACAAAGATTTCTACTTTAAACAGATAGCAAAGACAGAAAGCGTCAACGATCCATATAGAAAAGCGCTGTTTTACACACTTGGATTGACAGGGGAGACGAGAAGTAACATCACTGCTCTGTATAATTTTGAGGAGGGCAGTATTGAGTTTGATGGTCTTAAAAGCGCATGGCAAACTGGGACTACGTTAAAGGTCACGAAGCTCGCATTTAATCTCTATAACGGTTACGCGGGAGAGGTAGACGAAAGCGATTCGCCGTCTAGGTACACGCCGTACAGCCTTTTTGATTGTGAACTTATGCCGTACATGCTTGAGGCGGTAAAAGTGCTCCTGGAACATGAAACAACTGAGTAGGCATTTGGGATCAATAGATCCGCTGCGACTGAGAGTGGTCACGGCGTGCCTTTGGCATCTCAGCTATATCGATAGGTCAGTTATAAATTGAGCTTGGGCAATGACCATGGGCTCAACTTTTTTTAGAATTTTTCAGGGGCGTATGCCCCTATACGTCCTTGTAATAGGTATTAATAACTCTCTGAAAGGTAGGCAAACCGGTGTTTAATTTCGTTAAGCAAAAACGCATCTATTGCGGTAACTATTTAGAGGTGGACATCTATCCGAGAACTAAAAATCAGATAGAGACGCCAAAAGGTAAAAGGCCAAAAAAAAGAGCTGTTAGTCGTCCGGCTCAGAAAAATCTGAACGCCAAGAGAGCAAAGCGGTATTTCGTCCAGTTGCTCAATACCAATTTTACAGAGGCTGATTACTACATGACATTTACTTATAAGCCAAGCCATCACCCAACGTCAATCAAAGACGCGGAACGGAATGTAAGAAACTACATCGCGCGGGTGAATTACAGAAGAAAAAAGGAGGGGCTTGAAAAAGCTCGATATATAAGCGTAATCGAGTATCAGCTTAAAGACAACAAGCCGGTACACATCCACCACCACATCGTAATGGATGGCCAGCTGAGCCGGGATTTACTTGAGGATTTGTGGCGCTTGCGGCGGACGAAGGGGCAAAAGCGCGGTGAAAAAATAGGCCGTACAAATGCGAGACGCTTACAAGCAGATGAAAATGGATTCGCGGCATTGGCGCATTATCTATGTAAGTACGAGTATAGAAAAAGGCAGTGGACGTCGAGCACTAATCTAAAAAAGCCCGATGAGAAAATCGACGATTACAAGTGGACAAAAAGACAAATTGAGAAGCTTGTCAAGCAACCGCTCGATAAAGGCTACTGGGCGCGTAAGTTCCCAGGGTATCGCCTTACGTCAGAAGACTACGGCTATGAAGTGGCCTATAACGAACCCTGAATTATTCATGACGGTTCACGAAACACTCCCCAAAACCGCATAGTTACTGTGTTTTAGACTACTTTTGCTTTTCACTTATCAAGTGAAACCTAAATAAATAGAAGAAGAGCTCCAACTTTGTTAAAATGAAGTTACCACACTCACAAACTAACAAAGGAGAAACTCTTCATGTCTAGTGTAAGTTCACTTCAGCTCGAAAGCAATAGTAAAATCAAAATAAATTTCAATGGAGGCGATTTATCCTCCGATTCGGGGCTGCTTCTCATAAAAGAATTCGCCCATAAGTTTGGCTTCAATAAACACATCAGCCAGTTTGTAACGGACAAAAATGATAGCTTCCGTAAACACAAAGACCATCAAAATCTATCCCAGCTAATTTATCAAATCCTTGCTGGATACTTTAATGACAATGATGCAGACGAACTGACCAATGAACCTGTCTTTAAAAGTATTCTGGGTAAACAGGCTCTTGCCTCACAACCCACACTGTCGAGGTTCTGGAACCGTATGGATGGAGATACAGTCAAACAGTTTGAAGATATCATCCGTCATATGAGATCATCGGCCTACAGGACTAAAATGCCAGAACAAGTTCTGCTTGATCTTGATTCAACCCTACTTAACACGTACGGCAAGCAGGAAGGCGAAGGCTTTAATTACCACTATCAAGCTCATGGATATCACCCCTTACTCTGCTATGACGGACTCACTGGAGATCTTCTCAAAGCAGAGCTTCGAGATGGTACCGCCTATAGTTCTACAGGCGTCTGCGAATTCATGCAACCTTTATTAGATGAATACTTTACGAAGTACCCTGATGTCCATCTGTTCCTCCGTGGAGACAGTGGTTTTGCAACACCAGACTTGTACAAACAGTGTGAAAGCAATGGTGTATCCTATGCCATACGTTTGAAAGCAAACAAAATACTGTATGCTCACGCAAAACATTTGGATGATGAAATAACCGAAGCTACAAAGGATAACATGATTGATTATGTGGTCCGTTATGATGAGTTCTTGTACCAAGCCGGTAAATGGGACTATCCTAGACGGGTTATCGTCAAGGTCGAGAAACCGTACAATCAGCTAACCAATCAGTATGCCTTTATTGTGACCAACATGGATCTCAGTCCTGAAGAACTAATTAAGTTCTATCGACATCGAGGCACCATGGAAAACTTCATCAAAGAAGGTAAAAGTGGCTTCAACTTTGCATCAACGCCAAGTAAGGACAAAGTCGTTAATGCGAATCATCTACTGCTCCATGTCCTAGCATACAACCTATTTAATTACTTTAAACGATTGGTATTACCTAAAAGCATGAAGAAAATGTTGATAGATACCATTCGATTGAAGCTGCTCAAAATCGCATCAAAGGTTGTTAAAGCAGCAAGATATATTCATTTCAAACTGTGTAGCAGTTGTCCATACAAGAATGAGTTCTATGAAATTCTTGAGAACATCCGTCGACTTCCACAGTTGGAATAAACGTAACTGATGAACTTTGAAATCTGAAAATCGAGAAAAGTATTGTCCACAGGATAAGTCTGCCCATTTTTAGGTGATAAACAGGAAGACGTCTTCTATGATAAGCATTATGAAGCGCAAAAACTTAAATCCGCTCGATTTTTGGTGATATCATGGGTTCATGAATAATTCAGGCGAACTAATGGGATGGTCGATTTATTTGAAGCTTGTTAGGGATGATTGAATCAACTGGTGAGTCTAGTAAACTCGGAGTTTGGTCAACTTTTCACCGAAAGTAAGATGAAGGCCTATAAGGCTAACCATAAACTTAGAAGTGGCACGCCTCGTGGAATGCCGGCGGGACGTCCCACAAATCTATACCCAAGGGAAGTTTGCCGTTTTATTGAAGAAAATCATCTAGGCGTCGGCCCCAAAGAGATGTCTGAGCTCTTAAACAAGACATTTGGAAGAAACTACACCAAGGCACAGATAAAGGCTTACTATGCGAATCACAAAATTAATAGCGGGCTGACCGGATACTTCTGTAAGGGGCATACACCGCCGAACAAAGGGAAAAAAGGGTACTGTTCGCCAGGTGCCGAAAAAGGATGGTTTAAAAAAGGATGTCCTGCGGCGAACCATAAGCCCATAGGAAGCGAACGCGTAGATATGTATGGTTACACCTTAATAAAAACAGAGGAACCTAATGTATGGGTGCCAAAACACAAAGTGATATGGGAAAACAAGAACGGCAAAGTACCTGAAGGACGTGTTTTAACTTTTCTCGACGGCGATAAGAGTAATATCGCGTTGGATAATCTGGCACTTGTTTCGATGGCTGAGTCCTTAGAACTTACGCGATCAAAATTAAGGAGTAGAAACGCCAAGCTTACAGAAACGGGAATTTTAATCGCAAAAGTTAAGGTTGCGCAATATAGCCTCAAGAAGAAGTGGAGGAAAAAATGAAAACGATATCAATCATCAACTTAAAAGGCGGCGTTGCAAAGACACTGACAGCAATTAGCATGGCTCATATCTTGGCTGTTATGCACAATAAGCGTGTCTTAATTGTGGATAATGACAAGCAAGGTAACACTTCAAAGGCATTTGGGGTTCATTCATACGATACAAAAAGCATTTCGGATATACTGACCGCAAGGCGAATTGATCCTCGCGAAGCAATACAGCAGACTCGCTATGAGAACATAGATGTACTGCCCTCTAATATGACGCTGATTCGGGCAAATCTTGAGGTGATGATGGACAGCACTCGGCCTCAGCAAACGCGCTTACGTTCAACTCTGAAAGCTTTAGAGGGGCTTTACGACTATTGCATAATAGACAACGCTCCTGATATCAACATAAGCACGATAAATGCCCTTGTTGCCTCTGACGATGTGGTTGTGCCTGTCAAAATTGATGAATACGCATTTGACGGGCTGGCAGAACTTAAAGAACAGATAGAAAACACAAGGGACGATTTGAACCCAGGTCTGCAATTGGCGGGCTGTTTGATTACATGTTTTCAGAGAACCGAAGCGGACAAACAAGGTGAAGAGTGGCTTAAAGCTAGGCCAGAGTATCCCGTATTTGACACACACATTCGTTATTCGGAGAAGGTGACGGAAAGTACATTTGCGAAGACACCTATTGCTGAATATAGCCGAAGAAGCGGTGCAGCGATAGACTATATTGCTTTTGTTCAAGAGTATTTGAAAAGGCGTAGCCATTAGTTGTCCGATTCGGACAGAAAGGAGCATCTAGCATGGCAGGAAAATTCAATTTAAATCAGCTTTTAACTGATGTTTCAAAAAAGGCCGCATCCGGTAAAGAGGGGCATAAGTCGTCTAGTACTATGTCAAGTAAGATAAAAGTCATAAGCGTTTATGATCTCATACCGTCTGAGGATAATTTTTATTCGATGAATGCCATTGAAGAGTTAAAAGGGAAAATCGAACTTGCGGGGAAAATTCTTCAGAACCTTGTTGTCCTTCCACTTGGTGACGGTAAATATAAGGTGGTTTCAGGGCACCGCCGCAGGGCTGCTTCAATTGCCCTCGTTGAAGAGGGGAAAGTACAATATGAGTTTGTACCGTGTATGGTAGAAGAAAACGAAGCGGACGCAGAGGTTCAGGCAATCCGTGAAGAGATAATGCTAATTGCCGCAAACTCGCAGAGGGAAAAAACAGCATGGGATAAGCTCGAAGAGGTACGAAGAACTCGCGCTTTAATGGAGAGGGCTAAAAAGCAATCTAAACTCCCTGGTGGTTTGCGTGATTTAGTAGCAAAGGTATTACATACGAGCCCGACGCAGATTGGGAGGTATGATGCAATTGCTAGGAATCTATCATCAGACTTTATGGAAGAACTGAAGCAAGAGCGTATAAACATCTCTACTGCTTATGAACTCTCAGGATTAACAGAACAAGAGCAAGCGACGGCATTTAACCGGTTCAAAGACAGCGGTACCATATCAATCAAAGACGCAAAAGCGAAAAAAACTGAACCGGTACAACTCAAACGCAAACAAGAAGGCTCACCGGATCCTGTTACTCGTGGAAGAGAGGCAACTTCTACCGTTTCAGTGCAGAACCAGATAGAAAAAACAGGATGCACAAGTGAGACGATGCTCTGTAGAGCAATTGACTTAATAACCTTAATGATTGATAACGCAAAAGAAGGCCAAATGATGACAGTAACTGCTGACGATATAAAATCGCTTGAGATAGTACTTCATATTCTTAAGCAAAAACAGGATGAGAAGACTGAGTAGTCTAAAGAGTTTAGAGAATGGAGACGTGATAATTAATGAAATGGACTGAATGCGCTATACAAGACTTAAAGAAATACAAGGGGCTGAAAGAGTCTATCGTCAACATCGGAGAACGCATTGAAGCGCTTGAAATAAAGTTCACGGGTCTAAAGGGGCAGCGCATAACGGCGATGCCGACGGGGGACAGTGTAGCCACACTAGATGATTTTTTGCTTGATAACATCGTCGAGCGCGAGCGACTTAAAATGCTATTAGAGGCCAATACCAAATTGCTGAATATAATTGACAGAGGCTTAGATGCCCTTTCGGAGAATGACCGGCTGATTATAGAGCATTTCTACATTAACAGACGTGCGAATCATGCGGTAGAGTTGATGAAAAGGCTTAATGTGGAACAGAGCCAAGTTTACAGGATGAAAGACCGTGCGCTCTATCGGTTTACAACGAGTATGTATGGGATTGGGGAGTATTGAAAAAGCACCCTATCGATTCGGTTGATAGGGTGCTTTTTCTATTAATACAACAGAATATCATTCTTTGAGGAGAGTAAGAAGGTTTAATCTGTTTAAAACGTCAAGGTCACTCATAGAATCAATTTTAAGTATTTTTCTTAAGAGGTTTGGATTAGAGGCTTGATTGAACTTAACTGTGTTGAACTTTTCAGGATTTTTCATTGTATAGACTTTACTCACAATACCCTTGAAGCCATTATCGTATGTAAGGTCATGTTTTGTAAATAAATTAGCTAAACTGTTGTGGCAAGAGATATCATTGATAATATTTTGATTCTCTGCAGAGAGCGAGTGGTTAATATAGTCTTTAAATAACTTGTGATCTTTCACTTTTAGAGGCAACAAGGATGATAGCAAATGAACAATTGTAACATTTCTAATGTACTCATGAGTGAGTGTTGAGCGGTCATCAAAAGAGTGGACTTTTAAGTAATCTGTATTAAACACTAGCTTAAAATATTTGATAAGCTTATCGCAATCTCTAAGGCTAAAATCTAGGTTTGTGGTGACTTCCGACAATATCTCTATTAATACAACAAAAGGGAACTCGGCCCCATTAATATTGAATTCACGAAGGTGTTCCTCGAAGTATACTTTATTTGTAGGTTTTGATAATGCAACATCAAAATCAATAAAACGTCTCAGATAACCATTCGAATCAATAGTACTGCCATAGAATTTAGATACTGTCGATTTAAGTTGCTCTTTGTCCATTGCAAGAACAAAGTAAATTCCATCAATATCAAAAAAATGTTTAATAGTCTCAAGCATTTTAATAGAAAATGAAGGCCTACATCGGTCAAGTTCATCAATCAAAAATACTATTTTATTATTATTATTATTCACTCTCATATCCGCTAAAGCTTTTTTTAGAGAGTTGCGTTCATCTATTGTATTTTGATATTCAGACAAAAGCTTTTCTCCAGGCTTTTCATCCTCGCACATCATAAGTTCCTTCGGATTAATAGTACCTCTAGTAAGAATTGAAACTAAATTGCTACCAATATCAGCTAGAACTCTTTTAAGCTCACTTGATGTTAATTCATTTTTACTTTCAACAGTAATACTACTAATCAATGATAGAAGAGGGTTTTCGAAAAAATCATTTTCCCAAGCATTATATTGAATGGTAACAATAGAGTTTTCTTCTTTGAAGTTCTGGTCTGCATATTTCTTGAACATTTCAAAGAACGTTGTTTTTCCATAGCCAAAAGGTGCATCTATGCAAGTAACAAACTGAACTTCTGCAGTTTCAATCAAACTATATAAAGATTTTACTTGTAACTCCCTATTAAATAAGTCTTCCAAAAAGATATCGTTTGAGTTGTCCATACGTATGACCTCCTTTTGTTTTCAACTACATAATAACATAAAAGTTACTAATATGCATGTTTGTGATAGTAATTGTCTCCCTAATATTGCTTTTTTTACTTAGGGAAAAACACGGGAAAAAAACCGTGTTTTTCTATGGTAATATGATATAAAGGACGTTGTATAGAGAAACAGGCCGTTGGCGTAAGCTAACGGCTCTTTTTATGGAGAAAAGGTGATGAGACCAAAACATCTGTTGGCGATAGCTTCGGGAAGAGAAATAGTATTTTACAAGTCGAAAGAGTGGCGTGTGAAACGTGAAGAGGTACTACAGCGTGACAACTACGAGTGTCAACGATGCAAGCGTGACGGACGGTTTAGTCCAGCTGACTGTGTGCATCACATCATACACTTAAAAGATGATCCAATGCTTGGACTTGAAGAGGCTAACCTAGAAAGCTTGTGTGATTCTTGTCATAACCTTGTGCATCCGGAGAAGTTCTTCGAGAAAAAAGTGAAGTTCATCAACGAAGAGCGGTGGGAATAAGCCCCCCCTTCTAAAAAAACGGATTTTTTTCAGCCACAGGGAAACGACGTCCACTATCGGCTGTCCAACTTTTCTATATTTCTCGCGTGATGGGGGGTGGGTATTGAATTGGGCAGAAAAACAAAAAATGAACTTCTTCGAGAAAAAATCAAAGAGGCCATCATTGCGCAGCTTAAAGATAAAAATCTTGATGCAAATACCCATTATAAAAACCTCGTAGATGACTACATGACGTTTTGGGACATTAAGAACATGCTGGCAAAAGACATCAAGAAGAGAGGCGTTGCAATCGAGTGGGACAATGGCGGTGGACAAAAAGGTGTCAAGAAAAACGAAAGTGTAGCGGAACTTTTAAAAGTCAATGGACAAATGCTCAAGATACTGAATGATCTCGGTATAAAGGCAGCTGAGTTCGAGGTGAAGGATCCTGAAGATGATACCCTCTAGGTGGAAATACCATGAATATATAGACGAGTGGTTGAATTTAGTCGAGCGCGGAAAAGTTTGTGCTTGCAAGGAGCAAAAGCAGCTTATGAAGCTCGTCAAAAAAGAGCTATCGAGAGAAGATGTTTATGTAGACTCAGAGGCCATTTACGAAGCTGTCGAGATAGTTGAGAAATATTTCCCGTTTAAGCTCATCGCTTTTCAGAAATTCTTTTATGCTTTTGTAACCGGTGTTTTTTTAAAAGACGGTACGCTGCTGTTCGATGAGTATTTTTTCTACTCAGGACGTGGAACTGGGAAAAACGGCTTGATATCAACCCTGGTATTTTACCTATCGTCTGACAAAAATGGCGTCAGAAATTACAACATCGACATTGTCGCAACCAGTGAAAAGCAATCTTCAACAAGTTTTTTTGAAGTATACGACGTCATTGATGCAACACCGAAACTGCAAAGGCTCTTTGACTATAATAAAACTGAAATAACGTATAAGAGAACAAAGTCGAAAATTCGATACTGTACATCGAACTCTAAGACGCATGACGGCGGTAGACCAGGAGCCATCATATTTGACGAAGTACACGAGTTTGTAAACTATGACAACATCACGGTGCACACAGGTGGTCTAGGAAAAATCGAAAAGCCCAGGACGTTTTATATAACAACTGACGGCTATGTTAGAGAGGCCGTGCTGGATGATTTAAAAGAAAAGGCAAAACGGATACTTGAAGGAGAGGACCACCATAATGGGTTCTTTCCTTTTATGTTCAAAATGGACAAAAAGTCAGAGGTAGACGACCCGGATCTTTGGGAAAAAGCAAATCCGAGAATTAACCATGACGTGACACTGAAAAAAACGGTGTTGAAACAATACAAAGATATGGGGATGAGTAGTGAACTCAAGTCGGCATTTTATACAAAGAGGATGAACTTACCACTTGAGAACATCGCAAAAGCTGTCGCAGAATGGGAAGAAATTAAAGATACCAATCAACCGTTTCCGAATTTTCAAGGATGCGAGTGTATCGGGGCAGTTGACTATGCTGATCTTAAAGATTTTTGTTCAGTGGGTTTGCTTTTCAAAAGAGAAGGCAAGCGTTATTTTATGCAGCACACCTTCATTCACGAGAAGAGTCTAATGCATACCAAGTTTAATGTCGACATCATGGAGGCTGTTGATCTAGGACTTGCGACAGTTGTGAAAAATACTGAGATTATCGATGGGGATATCGTTGCAAATTGGTTTGTTCAAAACTCTCAAAAGTACGCAATTAAAAAAGTCGTGGCGGACAGGTACCGGTATTCTGCCTTAAAAGAAGAGTTTGAGAAAGTGGGGTTTGTTTTGACTCAAATTGGTACCGGCTATATTACACACAACAAGCTTCACCCGTTAATAACAAAGCTGTTTGCCAATAGAAATATTGTGTTTGGCAACGACAAGCTCATGCGTTGGTACACCAATAACTGCTATGTTGATACCGACGGGAAAGGCAACAAGTCGTATAAAAAAATCGAACCAATCAAGCGGAAGACCGACGGCTTCTTTGCTTTCATACACGCCATGAGTGCAGATGAAGAACTCGTGGATAGTGAAAATTTTAGGAGTTTAGAGGTGCGAACATACTAGGAGGTGAGGATCTATGTTTTTAGTTGATTGGTTTTTGGATTTGTTTGATAAAGAGGGCACTCTCGGTACCACAGGGACATCTGTAGATCTTAGAGGCGAGATTTTCTACAAAGAACTCGCCATTGAGATGGCTATTAACATCATCGGTAATGCACTTGCAAGTTGTGATTTTAACACCGTTGAAAAGGGCAAAAGGCGTGTGGGTGAAGTTTACTACAGTTTCAATGTTTCGCCGAATCAAAATCAAAATAAAAACGATTTTTGGAGAGCGGTTGTAAAGTCGTTGGTCCGAAAGAACGAGTGTCTTATTCTACAGGAAAAAGGGGCTTTTTTTATTGCCGATAGTTGGCGGAGGGTACAGTCGGGAACTATGAGCGCAAAATACGAAAATATCAAGGTTAACGGCGAGTCGGTTTCTTCAAGGGATGAAGCAGCTATTTTATTTTTCAAGTTCAATAATGAGAACGTCAAGGTACTTATCGATGGTCTTTATAGCGATTATAGCAAGCTTATAAAAGCGGCCGGGAAAAAGTTTAAAAGGAAAAGCGGCCAAAAAGGTACATTAGATGTCCCAACCAGTTACCCTCAAACCCCAAAAGCGACGGATGACCTCAACGAGCTCTTCGACGTCAAGTTTAAGAAGTTTTATGAAGCAGAGGGAGATGCGGTTCTGCCGCTAACAGGTGGCTTAAAGTACAATGACTTAAGTTCAAAAGCCATAGGGGGCAGCGAATCTCGAGATATAAGAGCGCTTATTGACGATGTCTTTGACTATGTGGCGCAGGCCTTCAATATCCCGCCGCAACTTCTCAGGGGCGCAGTAGCAGACACATCAAATGTGGTAACGGACTTTTTAACGTTTTGCATCAAGCCTTTAGCCGTAGGGATTGAATCAGAAGTCAACAGAAAGCTTTATAAAAAAGAGGCATATCTTGAAAAGACGTACATGAAAATTGACTACACCAAAATAAGAATAAGTACACTTAAAGACATTGCAGGAGCGCTGGACATCTTGTTTCGGATTGGAGCGCATACAATCAATGATAACCTGCGCGTCTTGGGACTTGAAGAAGTCGATGAAGTATTTGCAAATGAGAGGTATGTCACAAAAAATTATCAAAAGGTCAAGGGTTAGGAGGTAAAGGTGAAGTTAGACGTTTTAAACCAAGGGGGCGATGTCGTCAAGATTGTGTTACACGGCGTCATTAGAAAGGCCTTCAGCTGGGAAGATGAAGACAGTGTTATTTCATCTAAGAGAGTTATCAATCTGCTCAAAGAACACGAAGGCAAAGATTTAGACATTCATATTAATTCGAAAGGGGGAGATGTATTTGAGAGTATAGCCATACGAAATGCGTTCTTAGAACACAAAGGGACGATTTGCGCCTATGTAGATGCCATCGCGGCATCCGGTGCGAGTATTATCTTGACAGGTGCAGACAAAGTATTCATGTACAAAAACGCTATGCAAATGATTCATTGTGCATGGACAATTGCCTCAGGAAATGCAAAAGAGCTCAGAAAAATAGCAGACGATCTAGAGAAAATTGATGAAGCGGTAAAAGGCTCCTATGACAAGTTTGTAGGCAATGATGAAGAACTTAAAGCTCTGCTAGAGGCGGAGACATTTTTGACAGCAGAGGAATGTCTGTCACTTGGATTTGCAGATCAGATTATCGAAAAGCAGAAAGAGCCTAAAGAAGAGGTGAAGGTGTCACTACTTAAAAAATATTCAAACGAAATCCATGATGGGATGCAGGCGAATATTTTGGACAAGTTTAAAAAGGAGGACGAACATGAGGACGAACATGAAGCGTAGAAAATTCGAGTTACAACTTTTTGCCGGACCATTAGAGAACCCGGACATCGCACAGGCTGAAATGAAAGAGAAAATTAAAAATGCCATCGAGAGTGGCGATGCAGAGGAGTTTGCACGGGTGCAACTTCAAATTGCAAAAGAGATTGAGAGCAAGCTGCTAGAAGAACACAGTGTTCTTAAGCAGGAAAGCGATGAAAAAGTCTTTGCAGCGCGAGGCATGAATGTTTTGACGGCGGAAGAGCACGACTACTACAACGAGGTAATCACTGAAGGTGGGTTTGGCGGCGCTGAGAAGCTGATGCCGGCAACGGTCTTTGAGAGAGTATTTGAGTATCTAAGAACAAATCATCCGCTTCTTGCGAAAATCAAGTTTCAAAATACAACGGGAACCACAGAGTTTATCAGTAGAAACAATGAGGTTTCAGCAGCTTGGTGGGGAAAGCTAACTGATGAGATTAAAAAGAAACTTGAAATGGCTTTTGTGAAAGAAAAGTCTGAGCTTTACAAGTTATCGGCGTTTGTCCCCGTCTCAAAGTCAATGCTTGATCTCGGTCCTGCATGGCTTGATCAATTTGTAAGAGAGGTTCTTATTGAGTCAATTTCAGTGGCACTAGAGCTGGCCATTGTATCGGGAACAGGTGTTGTTCAACCGATTGGCATGGATAAGGACTTAAGCAAGGCTGTGGATCCGGTAGCGGGTCATACCTTAAAAGAAAACGTTGTGCTTCCAGATTTTAAACCTAAAACGCTTGGAAAAGTTATCATGAGTCCATTGACTAAAGAGGGAAAACGAGCTGTCACCGAAGTTTTACTGATTGTTAACCCGCTTGACTACTGGGAGAAGATTTTCCCTCAAACCACTGTGTTGACGGCAAACGGCGTATATGTTCATGGCGTCTTGCCTATCCCGGCGACAGTTGTTCAGTCTGTTGCAGTGTCTAGAAACAAAATGATTGCCGGCGTTGGTAGCGACTATTTTATGGGCATCGGGAGTACTAGAAAGCTGGAGTATTCAGATCAGTACAGATTCCTTGAAGATGAGAGAACATATCTGACCAAGATGTATTGTAACGGGCGTCCAAAAGACAATGAGTCATTTATTGTACTCGATATTTCAGCCCTCGCAGATGCGGAGGTGCCTACAGTATGATAACAGCCACGGTCTTAAAACGGTATATTGATGTAGAGACTAAAGAAGAGCATGTGCCAGGGGAAGTCGTCGAAGTGACGGCTTCTCGCTTTAAAGCCATAAACGGGACGGCACACGGCATCTTTTTAGAGGATGAGGGGGCAACCGGTGAGCAGGTTAGAGACGAAAGTGAAGGAAGCACTAAGAATAGACGCGGACGTAAAAAATCTGATTGAAAGAGCCGGCGACTACATCAACCAAGTAATGGGGATAGTAATTGATTTTGAAACAGATTACCGGTTCGATAACCTGCTTATTAACAGATGCAGATACGATTACAACAACGCGTCTGAGTACTTTGAGAAAAATTTTTCTGATGACCTGCTTAGACTACAGCTAATTGTTGGAGTGGAGGCTAGAGAATGATTCATTTGTCAAAGAAAGATGCTGAAAGACAGCTGCTTAGAGTCTACGACAAAAGTATTACTTTTCTTGATAAAACCATAGTCGAGGATGAAAGCAGTTTTAAGAAAGAGAAGTGGGTGCCGTATAAATCAGTTTATGCAAGTGCGCGTAACCTAAAGGGGCGGATTTTCTATGCTGCTGCACAGGCCCAAATGGAAACGACAGTGGAATTTTACATGCCGTATTCAGAAGACTTATGCGATGAAGAGCGGCGTATAGAATTTCAAGGGGAAATCTATGAGATTATACCACCGGTTGATGACATCGACTTTAGGCATCAGACCATACGCATTAGAGGAAAACACATAGAAGGGAGGCGGTAATGTCTATAAGCTGTGAAACAGTTGGATTTGAAGCGCTGATAAAAGCTTTAGAAGAGAAAGGACTGAGTGTAACACGATATACAAACAAGGCGCTTAAAAGAGCAGCGGAACCAGTGCTGAAGGATATGATTGAAAATGCGCCTGAAGATACTGGACGCGGGAAGGAAAAGCTAAAGATTGGTCGTCCGTCGCGTAGAAAAGGCCGGGAAACACAAATTGTCATCGGAATTGACAAAGGCGACTTATCAGAGGTGTTTTATCTAAAGTTTCATGAGTTTGGCACGTCTAAAATGCCGGCGGAGCCGTTTATGTTACCGGCACTTGAAAAGAACATTGATCATACAAAGCGGCTAATGATTGAAGAATTGAGGAAAGTCTTGTGATTTATCAAAAGATAAAACAAACGCTGACAGACATCGGCGTCCCCGCTGAAATGCACTATTATGAAGGCAAAGAAAAGACTTATATCACTTATTTTGTAATCTCGGAGACACCTGTACAGTCGGCGGATGACCGGGTCATATGTACGCGCTACGCTGTACAGATTGACATTTGGTCATTTGATAACCACGACACACTATCGTCAGCAGTGGAAAGCGCTATGCTCGGCGCAGGGTTTTCCCGAGGACAGTACCGGGATTTTTACGAGCAGAAGACGAAGCTGTATCACAGAGTGATGCGGTTTTCTTATTTGAACTAGGAGGTTACTATGCAAATCGGACTTAAAAATATTCACGTGGCGCCGCTTGAAAGCGATACTCTGGAGCAGGTGGCTTATGGCGCTATTCGAAAAATTGCCCCGGCAATGGCTGTGAACATCAACCCCAATGTAAGTGAAACAGAGGTATATGGTGACGATCAACTTCAAGAGACCTTTTCGACTCTTGGTAAAATTGAAGTCGAAATTGAAGTTAACGCACTTACAATGGAAGAACGCGCGTTTTTTCTCGGTGGAAAAATAGAGGATGGCGTTCTTATAGAGTCAAAAGATGATGTTGCGCCTTATGTGGCCATGGCCTTTGAGTCTTTAAAAGGCAATGGTAAAAAGCGCTTTGTATGGCTTACAAAAGGAAAAGCTTCAATGCCTGGTGAAGAATATGCGACAAAAAAAGAAGGCGTCGACCCTAAAACGCCAAAACTGAAAATAACATTTATGCCGCGCGTTTATGACGGGAACTGGAAATACAGTGCTGATGAAGATGAACAGAGTTTCACCGGTGCTGACACTTGGTACACCAAGGTGCCGTATAAACCAGCGGTGTAAGGGGGCGCACATGATTCTAAGACTAATGATTGATGGCAAAGAACAAACGTTTAAAACGGGATTTATCTCAGGCAGAAAACTTAGAGACACCATAGCAATTCAAAAAAGACTGAATGAACCTAAACTTTCAGAAAGTGAGATGGATGAGCTAGCCGGCTATGTATGCGCCATTTTTAACGGTGAATTTACAATCGATCAATTTTACGACGGCATTGATTCACGTAAGTTCTTTGAAACTGTAATCGAGTGTACCTCAGAGGTCATGGGACTTCTCTCAGAGGCAACCGCCGGTGATGAGACATCTGAAAAAAACTAGACGGGGGTGGAATCACCCCCGAAGAGTTTATTGAAAAATTGTATGTGAATATGCTAGAAAGCTACCCGCTAACGGAGATTGATGCGATGGACATTATCTTTTATTTAAAACTGCTTAAAAGAAAGACGCAGCGAAATTATATTGATGACATTTTATAAACACACCTTGCCGGTGTGTTTTTTTGTGAGGAGGTGAAGCCGTGGAAGAAGTCGGTAGTTTGGTTGTAAAACTTGCTATGGAAAACAGCGGGTTTGATAAAGGGATTCAAAACGCAAATAGAAAAATGGCCCTTGCCAAATCCGAGTTTCAGAAAGCGGCGCAAGGTGTCAGAGCCTATGGGACGGATCTCGATAAATTAAGGGCAAAAAAAGACTACCTTGCAAAAGCGGTAGAGGCTTCATCGGAAAAAGTATCGCTTCATAAAGAGCGTCTTTCAGCAGCTAAAAAGGCCCTGGATAACAACGCCACAGCACAGGAAAAGCTTAGAGAGAAGCTCGATTCGGTTAAATCCGCCTACGAGAATAGCGTGAAAGCACTGGGGCAAGAGCACGAAGAAACCGAAAGGTTAAAGCGAGAAAAAGAAGCGCTTTCTAAAGAGTACAGTAAGGGCGAACAAAAAATAAGAAGTAGCGTAAAAGCAACTCAAAACAGTGAAGTTGCTTTGAATAAGGCCGAAGCAAGCCTCGCGAAGGTTAAAAGTGAATTAGGGGCTGTTAGTCGAGAAATTGAAACTCAAAGCAGTCGGTGGACGGCATTCGGAAAGAAAATGGAGGCTGCTGGCCAAAAGATGGACGCTGTCGGCACGGGAATGCAAAACGTTGGTCGAACGATGACAACTCGGGTGACCCTACCGATTGTTGGTGTCGGTGTTGCAGCTACAAAAATAGGCCTTGATTTTGAAGCGGCAATGAGCGAAGTGAGTGCTGTCAGTGGTGCAACCGGTGAAGATTTTAAGCGTTTAGAATCAGTTGCCAAAGAACTGGGGTCTTCAACGAAGTATTCAGCATCCGAAGCTGCCGAAGGTCTAAATTACATGGCTCTTGCAGGGTGGGATACCAATCAAATGGTTTCCGGGCTCCCAGGGGTTTTGGATCTAGCTGCTGCATCGAACATGAATCTTGGCACTGCAGCAGACATTGTTACAGACACGATGTCTGCTTTTGGGCTTGAAGCAACAAAGGCCGGTAACACCGCGGATGTTTTTGCACGCGCGTCGAGCAAGTCCAATACAAACGTTGCGATGTTAGGTGAAGCAATGAAGTACGCCGGTTCAGCGGCAAAATCTTCTAATATGGACTTAGAGGAGACGACAACGGTTCTCGGTATCTTAGCGGACAGTGGCATTAAAGGCTCAATGGCCGGCACCACTTTTACTGCAATGCTAAATGACATGAAAAAGTCGGCTAAAGACGGTAGCATTAGCATTGGAGAAACCCAGATAGCACTTTATGATGCCACTGGCGCTATGCGGGACATGACAGATATAACCAAAGAACTTGAAAGCGCGACAGCGTCAATGAGTGGTGAACAAAGAGATGCAGCACTTTCAGCTGTTTTTGGACAGCAGTCTTTAAAGGGCGTTAACATCCTTCTAGAAACAGGTACAAAGCGCTATGACGAACTCGAAAGTTCCATCAGAAACTCAAGCGGTGCAGCGAAAGAAATGGCTGCTATTATGCAGGAGAACACCAAAGGCAGTCTTACCGAACTCAAGTCTCAGCTCGAAGGGGTTGCCATACAAATCTACGAAGTGTTGGCACCACATCTTCAAAAGCTCGTTGAAAGTTTGAAAAAAGGTGTCGAGTGGTTTTCAAAGCTCGATTCGGGAACGCAGAGTACCATCGTCAAAATGGCAGCGCTTGCGGCGGCAGTAGGGCCTGTGTTAAGCGTTGGGGGCAAGCTCGTAAGCACCGGGGCGAGTGTTGCAAAAGGCGTAGGTGCCATCGGCAAAGCTTTTGGTGTAGCTAAGACGGCAACGACGGCGGGGTCAGTGGCTATGGGGGGCGCGGCAAAAGCGGTTGGCGGACTAGCTGCGGCAAAAGGTGCACTGGGCGCTGCGGCAACTGTGCTGACAGGGCCAGTAGGATTGGCTGTAGCTGGCGTTGCAGCTGTAGGCGTGGCGGCTTATGCAACGGCAAAACACTTGAAAAAAGACGCGATTCCGGCTGTTGATTTATTTGGTAAAGGCATCTCTGAAACAACAGAAGCATCCGTTGGCAAATTCATGACACTCAATGATGAAGCGACGGTGGCAATTAATCAACTCAGTTGGGGGATGCAGACAGTTACCGAAGATATGGCGATGAAAGTATCGGGTAATTTCGACGCGATGTCTGCGCAGATATTGACTTCTCTTGAAGTGAAAAACCAAGAATCGCTTCAAAAATGCAGAGTTTTGTTTCACAGTCTGTGGGACTTTCAGAACAAGAAAAAACAGAAATCCTTTCAAAAGTAACACAGGGGCAAGAGCAGCAGAGACTTGAAATTGAAATGGGCGCGGCGCGCATCAAGGAAATTATGACGCTCGCGTCTACAGAGCGCCGAGCACTTACAGCAAGTGAACAGCAAGAAATCAACGCCATTCAGCAGACCATGATGCAAACAGGCGTTCAGACGTTATCTGAAAACGAGGTAGAGGCGGCTTTGATTATGCAGCGAATGAAAGACCAGGCCGGGGAAATGTCGGCTCTACAAGCAGCAGAAGTCGCTCAAAACAGCATCGTTCAGCGCGATGGAGCTGTTACCGCAGCAGAAGAACAATACAATGAGGTTCTTCGGAACATTATTCTGCAGCGAGATGAACTGGGAGCCATAAGTGCCGAGCAGGCAGAGGCGCTCATTGCAGAAGCCAAACGACAGCGAGATGAAGCGGTAAAGAATGCTGAAGACACGCATAAAAATGTAATCAAAGAGGCAAAGGCGCGAGCCGGAGAACACGTTGACTCAGTCGACTGGGAAACTGGTGAAGTCCTTAGCAAGTGGGATAAATTCTGTAACTGGACAGAAGAAAAAACATCTGGTCTCACAAGCTACTTGGGTGGCGAGTGGGACAAATTAAAGACAAGGACGTCTGCAACATGGGATTTCATGACTTTAAGCACCAAGGATAAATTTAAGCTCATAAAGGACACTATCTCAGAGCATAGCGAAACCATCTCTAAGAAATGGGATGCTGTGACCGAAACAATGGACCATTTAACCGGAGGACGCTTTTCAAGTGTCGCTGAAAAAGTTGAAGGTGCTTTTTCAAGAGTAAAGAGTGCCATTCAGAGTGCTCTAGAAAAGCTTATGTTTTGGAATGATCAAACGGTTGATGAAAAAAGTTTTAATGTAGAGCCACCGAGATCATCGCAAGTGGGAAGCCGTTATCAAGGAGAAACGCGTCTTAATTTTTCAGGCACTCAGAATTTTGAAGGCGGGAAAACGTGGGTTGGCGAGTTCGGTAGAGAACTTGTAGAACTACCGGAAGGCACAAAAATACACAGCCACCACAAATCTGAAGAAATGGCTGCTAGAACAGTCACTCACAGTGGGGTCATAAGAGTTGAAGGTGTTAACGATAGAAATGAACTCAGAGGCGTTGTAGACGTTATTATGAACGAATTAAGGAGAGAGGTGAGAATGGGGTGAAACAGCTCGTCGACTCAAATGGGAATCGTTTAAGCCGAATATGTAGACGGATTACACCTACTATCTTTGAACCAATTGTTGTAAAGAACAGGCTTTTGGACGGCACTATGCATGTGCAGACAATTGGAAGTCCCATAAAGAAACTGGAATTTGAAATTGTTGCCGATGGGGTGCAAGTCGACAAAATCAATGTGTTGCAGGCCCAGTATGCTTTGGTAAGTCTCGGTGACGAAGCAGGCTTTATCTCAGAACGCATTGCCTGGTCGAGACTCCAATATTCTAGTGAGAAAGCTGACTGTCGGTATGTGGGTCAATGTGTGTTGGAGCTAAAAGAATGAGACCGCTACCTGGTGACCTCGGAAAGAAAGTAAACTTACAAAGACAAACGACAACCAATGCCGCTGCCCCGAGGATGTCCGTTCAAATCGCCAGGGCAAAGACCGCCGTGATTGATTCCACCTATTGGACCGTGGAAGAAATTCGTAAAAAGGACGGTTTAGGCGATATCCGCATCGCCGCGCGTCGTCTTAAAAACTATGGTCGTCCAGATCGGCTTTATGAGATACACATAGACAGCGGAGTGGCTAAAACCACGATGCGCGAATATCCCGACTACCACAAACACGGATGGCAGCATCAATTTACACTAGGCCCCGCGAAAGCGGTGGCCATTTGTTTTGATGGCGACTGGTTTAGATGGCGCAGTAAGTGGCGTTTTAAAACCGCCGATGCGCCGTGGGTGTTTTGGGTAGACGATAGCAACGCGCTGAACGCACAGCTCTGGCACGATGCTGAAACGAGAATCACCCTAGCATCAGGTGTGAATCAGGTTGTCGCCATTAGAGGATGGAAAAACAAGTATCATGTAGAGCTGGATCAAGGGCTTGTTGTTCTTTATCTAAAGGGCGGGCGCCCCTATTACAGAGCGTACTGTCTCCAAGAAGATGGGGCTTTGCTGTGGGAGGCAGAGCGCGAAGTCACTGCGTTACAAGGAACTTTTGTAGAGGTGAACGCGGCGGTGCTCCTAGACTACAGACTGGCCATAATTGCAAGGCGCGCCGATGACACGCTGCACTGGGCCGTTACTGAAAGAAACTGGGCAGGGATGGCTGTTGGTGCCGAGACGATTTACGTAGAGACGAATGCAAAGGCCGTATTTACACCGGTGAATTACCGGGATGTGCCGTTTACCGAAACTGTAAAAAGCGATACAGAAGCTGAAGCCCGCTGTCTGTTTGCACGTACGGACAATGCCCTTACGGCAGAGAATAAACCAGTAGTAAAGGATGGGCGTGAAGACTTCGGGTTTAAGGTACAGGTTGACTTTAAGTTCGGCATTGAGAACACCCCCGTCGTAGTTTTAAAGAACGTGCAGACAGGCGCAACGTATGAAACAACCGTGGCAAAAGTCGATAATAAGACCTTTGCCGTCACGGTAGATGAATCGGTTCATGAGTTCGGGTTTAATGATGCAGAGGGCGGTTTAGAGGTTAGCGTAAATGAAGCGCTGAATGAAGCTGGATACACCTATGTGCCGATGACTTTTACCTTCACCCCTATAAATCTCAATCCGCCGCAAGTGCCATTACCAGAGGTACTGGAGGTGTGGAATGAGTAAAGGTATAGGACAAAAGATTGGAATCCAGTTTACAGAAGAGATTTCAGTAGTAAGTAAGGCCGGATTTAGCATTACAGGTGTAGAGCACCAATATGTAAACGGGCCTCTTATAGAGGGCGACTATGAAATTGAAGCAGTTACTCTGCATCCATCAAGAAATAAGGCAATTTTAATCACGGTACTTGAGACAAAACGATTCAATAATGTCGTTGGTGAACTAACGGTACATTACGATATGACCGCGGGGGCACTTACCGGCAGAGGTGGTGCTGTTAAAAGCTTTTCTGTAGCGTTTACACCAACAGAGTTAGCCCCTAAACCCAATCCCCACCGTCATGAAGTACTGTTTGCTAGTACGCAGGTCGAGGCACAATTGATAGAGGTGCGGTATACGTCTGCGTTTGAGACCGGCCGAATCACAGTGGGTAGCGATGTAACCGCAAACTTTGAATACGTGGGCATAGTGAATCCATAGGAGGCGATTATAAAAATGAAAACAAAGATACACAATAGGTTTGATATTGAAGTCATAAGAGAGGGGCAGACGATTCAAAGGGCTTCCGCGGAGAACATCGTGCTGAATCAAATGTACGAAAAACTGTGTAACTTCCGCCCTTATTTTAAGTATATCCATTTTGGAACCGGCTCGGGAACACCGTCGGCAGATCGCAATCAGCTCTTTGCACCGTTAGGCAGTAAGTTAGCAGAAGATGTGGAAAGAGTGAAAGCGCTACCTCTATCAAAGTGGACAAAGAAGATAACGCTTGCACCTGAAGAGTACGTCGGGGCAACTTTGAGAGAGGTGGGCATTGGGTTTGGAAGTGCGGAAACGCACGCCGTAACCCACGCCATGATTAAAGACGCTGAGGGCAATCCACTCAGTATAGAGAAAACAAACATCGATGTCGTCGTGATTTACGCCACGGTGTTCATTGAGCTCTCAAATACAGAACGTGTTTACTTTACAGAGCCGGCAGAGAGCAACTTACTCCTGGAATATCTCACTGGTGGCGTGATGCCGAGTAACTTGGAGATTGGCCTTGCGGAAGTACCATTACAGGCACCGCATCATTCAATAGTCACATCTGTAAGAAAAGCCCCTACAGAGGTAACGGTAACGCCGGAGGTTGCAAACAGAAAGGTGCTACTTGCCACACGCTTTCCCATAGAGTCGCCCGATGTAAGGTGTGCTGAGGTGGGGCTAATGGGCGTTTCAAAAAAGATAATGCCCGTGAGCTTTTCTATAAGTGATTTTAAAATCGGCGTAGGAGATGGCATTACAGATACTTTTGAAACACAGCGCCCCGAGCTTAGCGCGTATACGTTTAAAGTAGCGGGCGTGACAGATCCGGCGGCAGTGGTCACAAACCCATCGGTTACAGAGGCTGCTGAAAAATTATCCATCCTAAGCATCGGAGAAGCCGTCAAGGGGATTGCTGCACCCTACCTCTACGGTGAAAAGAGTGATCTAAATACCGACATTGTAATTGCTACCCCTAGCAATATCGTGGGGAAAACCATCGGATTTGAGGGGAGTGGTAGTCCCGAGTATGGAAAAAGCTCGCGTTTTGATATTGTCCTTTATGGGGCGAACGACGGGGAAAATTTTACTGAACTCACGCGGCTTTATTTCGACAGCAGTACAGTCAATAAAACAGGTTCATTTACCTTCACGCAAGACTATTCACATATTCAGGTAACTTGTACTAAATCGTATTACTTCGGATCGGTATTTATCGAAAGCCTGCATCTTATAAATGATGCAGCAGTGAAACCAACGGTTAAATTTGCCGCGCCGCCAGCTGAAGGTGCGGTTATAAGCGCAGACTTCACAGTGCCGTATTACCCCAAGACACAAGAGTACGTTTTAGACATCGACTATGAGATTCAGTTCGGAGGCTACTAGATGGAACTGACTTTTAAAACGACAGTGAGTGTTGGGCAAGGGCGGGCATCGCCAAATCTGATTCAGTATTCGGATACCGTGCTTCAGCAGTTTGGTCTGCACGCCGGCTTGATAGTAGGCGCTGCATCGGGAAAAGCAAATGGTCAGTATGAAAGTCTGAGCTGGGAAACCGCGCAGAGCGTCTCGCCGTCAGATGACGTGGAGCATTTTGAGGTAAGAGACCTTCAAGGGTTTGGCCTCGTAGGGGCGATGTGGTCAGAAGGTGGGCATCAACTGCTTATTTACGAGTTTGCCTTTGAAATGGACAGGTACCTCGAATCCGGTAGCATCAAGCACAGTCTGTCTGGACCAATATCATCCTTCACGCTGAGTCTCGCCAATCCCGTAGACCCAAACAGAGATGTCCCCGACAATGTAGGCATCTCTGAACGTACCGCACTTCTGTCGCCAGGGGCAAAAGTGACATTTGAATTTGCCGCAGGTGATTCGGAATCTTATGAAATGGGTTCTTTTTTTATTGATAAGTCGGATTTTGACTTGCTAACTGAAACCGTCAGCGCTGACGGTAGGAACTTAATTGGTAAAGCACTTGCGGATCAGACCTTAGATGAAGACTCAAAGCCGAACTGGAACACACTGGACAAAGTGGTGGCAGAAATCTTTGAAAACGCAAATCTCACATCTGATCAGTACATGATAGAGCCGTCGACGACAGCAAATCGATTTGAGTTTGAACCGTCGACAACAGCTTACGATGCACTAAAAGAAATTTTCAAAGCGTCGGTGAACTGGAAAGTAGAGGAGCTCACCGACGGTACCATCGTCGTTGGCAGCCCCTCGTACAGAATGTTTACTCGGCGGGGCACCTATACGTTTCGAAGAGGCAAAGATATATTTTCAAGACAGGTATCCCGCGATGATATGAGTGCGTACCGCAGGGTCTGCGTGCACACATCGGATTACACTGTTAAGGTCTACAAGGACGTTGTAGCGTACACCGGGTGGAACCTTCAAGCAAAAAAGACACTTTATGTTCAAATGCCGGATGGTAGTAGCTCTACGTCAGCAGATCTTTATGCAACAGAGCTGGCTGAACGTTTAAAGAATGTCGGAAAAGTCGAAGCGTTTAGAGGGCCGTTTAGACCGCATCTCACGCCGGGGGATGCCGCGCACATCGTCGATGATGTGGCAGAGGACATCGGCGTCATCACTGAAGTGAATCACAGTTTTGGAAAGTCTGGATTTTTTACTGAGTTTGTTGTCGATTCCGGTGGGCGTCTCGGAAAAGGTCGTCTGACGGATTATATAAGCAAAGTCAATGCCGGCAGATCGCCGGGGACAATTAGCTATGAAGAACTGTAGAAGGGAGAAACACATGCATGAAAGTACACTTGTAAAAGGTACCGTAACAACGTTAGGGACAATTGGATCCCTCGTATTTGGAGGTGTCGATTTACTATTTAAAATTTTGATATTGTTCATTGCTTTAGATTATGTTACCGGCGTAATGAAAGGAGCAGTTGAGAAAAATCTGTCATCAGATATTGGGTGGCGTGGTTTAATGAAAAAAATCGGTACACTTATTGCCGTCATTGTTGCTCATCAAATGGACAAAGTCGCTGGGACACAGGTTGTCAGAACAGCTGTTATGATGTTTTTTGTTGCCAATGAAGGTATCAGTCTAACAGAAAACCTTTCGGTAATTGGCGTACCTATTCCCAAGGTTATGATGCGAACGCTTAAAGCTTGGAAAGACAGTTCGGAGGTGGAGTAATGCTATTAATCGATGCTGGTCACGGTGGACGTGATCCTGGTGCAGTGGGGAAAAGTCTAAAAGAAAAGGATATCACATTAAAGCTTGCAATCATGTTAGAAGAGACTTTGAGAACCGCAGGCGTTCCTTGTGCGCTCACTAGAACAGAAGATACCACTTTGTCTCTGAAATCACGTGTGGCCTTTGCAAATAGAAGCAAGGCCACACACTTTATAAGCTTGCATGTTAATGCAGCTAAGAATCTAGAAGCAAATGGTGTTGAAGTGTACACCAGTGCTTCAGGTGGGGAACGGACAGAACTTGCGAAAAAAGTACAAGCGGCACTTGTTTCTACAACTCACTTGAAAGATAGAGGTGTTAAACACAGAGCTTTTTATGTTTTGAAAAATACGAAACAACCAGCCATACTTGTAGAACTAGGGTTCATAACGAACCCTCAAGAGCATGATTTGCTTTGTGACGATGACTTTTTGTGTTTGGCGGCAAATGCTATTGCGCAGGAGTATATGGCGCATATAGGGCATTTAAAGCTTGATGAATGGAAACGCATTATCTTAGACAGAGGTTTGAACCCTTCTTGGATTAATAGGATTGAGAAATTGATTGAATATAATGAGGATCCTTTGGATCGGTACTGGGCAGAGCTTATTACAAAAATGAAATGCAATAATTGAGAGAAAAGAAAAAGAGTACGAAAACTTGTTGCTCCATAGGCAGCAAGTTTTCGCGTAGTGTTGTCTTGAGTAAAAACAGTCTTTTACAAAAAATCCCCGCAGAATGCCTTTATTATCCTTTTAAACGTGCTTGCGAAAAAAGGCATGCTAGATTTTATAAAGTTAAAAAATATGCGACGGAAGCAAAGGATTTTGGATTTCATAAAGTTAAGTAACGTGTGAACTATGTTTGCTTTTTTAAAATTCTTATTTAAGCTCATGTTTAGTAGATCTATTTTTAAGTTGGTAAAGAATTTTGATTTGAATGTTCTAGAATTATGATTTTCATAGCGGGTACCGTGAGCTGGGGTAGTTGACTCAGCATAAATGATTTCTTCTTTGATTGTAATTTCAAAAGCATGATTCCAATTAATTTTTAGCATAATTAGCCTGAATTATTCATGAACCCATGATATCACCAAAAATCGAGCGGATTTAAGTTTTTGCGCTTCATAATGCTTATCATAGAAGACGTCTTCCTGTTTATCACCTAAAAATGGGCAGACTTATCCTGTGGACAATACTTTTCTCGATTTTCAGATTTCAAAGTTCATCAGTTACGTTTATTCCAACTGTGGAAGTCGACGGATGTTCTCAAGAATTTCATAGAACTCATTCTTGTATGGACAACTGCTACACAGTTTGAAATGAATATATCTTGCTGCTTTAACAACCTTTGATGCGATTTTGAGCAGCTTCAATCGAATGGTATCTATCAACATTTTCTTCATGCTTTTAGGTAATACCAATCGTTTAAAGTAATTAAATAGGTTGTATGCTAGGACATGGAGCAGTAGATGATTTGCATTAACGACTTTGTCCTTACTTGGCGTTGATGCAAAGTTGAAGCCACTTTTACCTTCTTTGATAAAGTTTTCCATGGTGCCTCGATTTCGATAGAACTTAATGAGTTCTTCAGGACTGAGATCCATGTTGGTCACAATAAAGGCATACTGATTGGTTAGCTGATTGTACGGTTTCTCGACCTTGACGATAACCCGTCTAGGATAGTCCCATTTACCGGCTTGGTACAAGAACTCATCATAACGGACCACATAATCAATCATGTTATCCTTTGTAGCTTCGGTTATTTCATCATCCAAATGTTTTGCGTGAGCATACAGTATTTTGTTTGCTTTCAAGCGTATGGCATAGGATACACCATTGCTTTCACACTGTTTGTACAAGTCTGGTGTTGCAAAACCACTGTCTCCACGGAGGAACAGATGGACATCAGGATACTTTGTAAAGTATTCATCAAGTAAGGGCTGCATGAACTCGCAGACGCCTGTAGAACTATAGGCGGTACCATCTCTAAGCTCTGCTTTGAGAAGATCTCCAGTGAGTCCGTCATAGCAGAGTAAGGGGTGATATCCATGAGCTTGATAGTGGTAATTAAAGCCTTCGCCTTCCTGCTTGCCGTACGTGTTAAGTAGGGTTGAATCAAGATCAAGCAGAACTTGTTCTGGCATTTTAGTCCTGTAGGCCGATGACCTCATATGACGGATGATATCTTCAAACTGTTTGACTGTATCCCCATCCATACGGTTCCAGAACCTCGACAGTGTGGGTTGTGAGGCAAGAGCCTGTTTACCCAGAATACTTTTAAAGACAGGTTCATTGGTCAGTTCGTCTGCATCATTGTCATTAAAGTATCCAGCAAGGATTTGATAAATTAGCTGGGATAGATTTTGATGGTCTTTGTGTTTACGGAAGCTATCATTTTTGTCCGTTACAAACTGGCTGATGTGTTTATTGAAGCCAAACTTATGGGCGAATTCTTTTATGAGAAGCAGCCCCGAATCGGAGGATAAATCGCCTCCATTGAAATTTATTTTGATTTTACTATTGCTTTCGAGCTGAAGTGAACTTACACTAGACATGAAGAGTTTCTCCTTTGTTTTGGTGTTTGTGTGGTAACTACATTTTAACAAAGTTGGAGCTCTTCTTCTATTTATTTAGGTTTCACTTGATAAGTGAAAAGCAAAAGTAATCTAAAATACAGTAACTATGCGGTTTTGGGGAGTATTTCGTGAACCGTCATGAATAATTCAGGATTAGTATTCTCCTAACAAATAAATTTTGAATGCTGATCAACATTTCTTATGTACTCAATATAGCATAAAATCAACGTTTTGTGAAGGTCTCCGGTTCGTATAACATACATAATATGGTAAATACAAGAAGCTGTTTAGTACGATTAAAATTCGATAATTTACACAATGAAAAATTCGTTAAGTGAACATTTCATGAACTTTTTTCCATATGGACGCTCGACACTTTCAAAAGCATGAAAATTTGATATAATAGAAAAGATTTAAACGAGGAGGAACATGAAAATGTCAAAAAGGGAATCAGTAAACATAGAATCTGTGGAAAACATTCTTAATACGAATGATGAAATTATAAGAAAGATTAGAGAGATAAATGATCAATACTTCTTTGAAACCGGTAAAAGAAAAAAGCATCTCACTATAACCTACGGTTGTCAGATGAACGAGCACGACTCAGAAAAACTCAATGCCATGTTGATGGAGATGGGCTACGTTATGACCGATGAAAATGCGGATGCGGATTTTATCATCTTCAACACCTGTTGCGTCAGAGAAAACGCCGAGCTTCGCGTCTATGGCAATCTCGGTCATATTAAGAAGCTTAAAGAGCTCAACCCCGATTTAAAACTCGCCGTGTGCGGGTGTATGATGCAGCAGCCTCACGTTGTAGAGGAAATCAAAAAACGCTACAAATACGTCGATCTGGTCTTCGGAACGCACAATCTACACAACTTTCCGGCGCTGCTTTTAGAAGTGTACAACAGTGAATCGCAGGTTGTGGAAGTCTGGGATTCGCAGGGAGAAGTTATCGAGGGGCTGCCGGTGAACCGTCTCAAGAGCCTCAAAGGGTTCGTCAACATCATGTACGGTTGCAACAATTTCTGCACCTATTGTATTGTACCTTATACGAGGGGCCGCGAGCGGAGCCGAAAAGTGGCGGACATCGTCGCTGAAGTTGAAGCAATGGTTCAAGACGGGACAAAAGAAGTGATGTTGCTCGGTCAGAACGTCAACTCGTACGGAAAAACCCTCGATGCGCCGACGACCTTTGCCGACCTCATGGAAGCAGTGGCGCAAGTGGACGGTTTAGAGCGGATTCGCTTTATGACGTCGCACCCGAAGGACATCGACCAGAGGTTATTGGAAGTCATGGCACAGTACGACAACATCTGTAAATCGCTGCACTTGCCGATGCAATCGGGCAGTGACAAGATTTTAAAGCGCATGAACCGCCACTACACCAAAGCTCAGTATTTTGACATCGTCGAACGCGCCCGGACACTTATGCCGGACATCGGGTTGACCACCGATTTAATCGTCGGATTCCCAGGCGAAACAGACGCAGATTTTGAAGATACCTTAAAGGCTGTAGATACCGTTCAATACGATTCGGCATTCACTTATATCTATTCCAAGCGCACGGGCACACCGGCGGCGACCTTTGAAGACCAAGTGCCAGAAGACGTTAAGTCCAATCGCATTCAACACTTAATAGAAGCCCTGAAGCCGGGCATTGCCAAACGCATGAACAGTTTTCTCGGTAAAGAAGTGGACGTCTTGGTGGAAGGGTTCTCGAAGCATTCAAAAGAAGTGCTTATGGGCAAGACCACACAGGGAATTACCGTCAACTTTGAAGGCACACCGTCGTGTATCGGCGAGACAGTAAAAGTTCGTATAACCAAACCTAAACAGTATTCACTATATGGAGAACGCGCATGATGCCAATAGACACAGGGAAACTCACCCCCATGATGAAGCAGTACTACGAGATCAAGTCCCAGTACATGGACTACATCTTGTTTTACAGGCTCGGGGACTTTTACGAAATGTTTTTCGACGACGCCATTCGAGCGTCGCGCGAACTGGAGATAACACTGACCGCTCGAAACTGCGGTCTCGAAGAAAAGGCGCCGCTCTGCGGCGTCCCTTACCATTCGGTGGACGGCTACATTAAAAAGCTCGTCGATAGAGGCATTAAAGTGGCCATTTGCGAGCAAGTTGAAGATCCGGCGCTGGCGAAGGGGATTGTCAAACGCGAAGTGGTGCGAATTGTGACGCCGGGGACCATTACCGATCCCGAGATGCTGGACGCTGGGGACAACAACTACGTCGCAGCCGTTCAGCTGACGGAAGGGCAGTACGGCATCGCCTATTGTGACATCACCACAGGGGTCTTTAAAGCGACGCAGGTGAGAACCCTTCAGAATGTGGTAGATGAACTCAATAAAGTCATGCCAAGCGAACTCATCACCGATAAAGACAGCGCTTTGCCGGAAGTCCTCACTCAATTTATTGCACACAACGCCATTAACACAACGGCTTATTTGCCCTACGCGTTTCAGCAGCATGCCGGCGAACAAATCATCAAGCGGCTCTTTAAGGTGTACGCCGTTGAAAGCTTGGGCTTTGCCGAGTTGGACGGCGCACTGTGTGCCGCAGGAGCATTGCTGACCTATATTGAAGAGACGGCAAAAGTGCCGCTCACCCATCTCACCAAAATCGACCTCTACAGCCCATCGGGCTTTATGGTACTGGATCAATTCACACGGCGCAACTTGGAACTCACCGAGACCATGCGCACCAAAGAGAAGAAAGGCAGCTTGCTTTGGGTCATCGATAAGACGTGCACAGCTATGGGCGCAAGACGCATAAAAGCGTGGCTTGAAGAACCTCTCTTAGACGTCGCCGCTATTGACGAGCGCCTCAACACCGTGGCCATTCTCGTAGACGATTTGTTGCTTCGCAGCGATCTCAGAACCCATTTGAAACAAATTTACGATTTGGAGCGTCTAACGTCTAAACTCGTCTACGGCAGCATCAATCCTCGGGACTTGATTATGCTCAAGTACTCCATTGCCGCACTGCCCGATGTACGCGCTCTTATAGAAGCCGAGGAAGAAGCCAAGTTACAGACCATCGCGTCGCGCATCGACTTGCTCGAGGCGGTACACGAGTTGATTGAGACGTCTATAGAAGAGGAACCGCCGATGGTCATTAAAGACGGCGGGGTCATTAAGACCGGCTACTCTAAAGAGCTTGATGAGCTTAGGGACATTGTCGGCAACGGCAAACAGTGGATACTCAACATGGAGGCAGAGGAACGCGAAAAGACGGGCATTAAAAACCTCAAAATGGGCTTTAACAAAGTCTTTGGCTACTACATTGAAATCTCAAAGGGCAGCAGCAAAAATGCCCCGGAACACTATATACGCAAACAGACACTGGCCAATGCCGAGCGGTACATCACGCCGGAACTCAAGACCCTTGAAGAGAAGGTACTCGGCGCTGAGGAAAAAATCAACCGCTTGGAACAAGAGCTGTTCAGTACCCTAAAAGTGGCACTCACAGCGCATATTGAGGCCATTCAGCAGACGGCCACTGCCATATCGGAACTCGATGCCCTGCTGTCGTTTGCCGAGTGCAGTTACCGCTACGGCTATGTAAAGCCGAAAGTCACCACCAAAGATGTTTTAAACATCAAGAATGGCCGTCATCCCGTGGTGGAACGCATTTTCAACGACAGCCCATTTGTGCCGAACGACACCGTCATGGATCAAAAAGTCGGTCATTTTTATATTATTACAGGGCCCAATATGGCGGGAAAATCGACGTATCTCAGACAGGTGGCGCTGATTACGCTGCTGGCTCAAATCGGTTGCTTCGTGCCTGCAACCAAAGCGGAAATTGGCATAGTCGACCGAATCTTCACCCGTGTCGGCGCTTCTGACGACTTGTCTCAGGGACAGAGTACCTTTATGGTGGAAATGAACGAACTGGCGAACATACTCAACAACGCGTCGTCGAACTCCCTAATTATCCTCGATGAAATCGGTCGTGGCACCAGCACTTACGACGGCCTCAGCATCGCTTGGAGCGTGGTGGAGTACATTGCAGGTGAGGTAGGCATCGGCGCTAAAACGCTGTTTGCCACGCATTACCACGAACTCACCGAACTAGAAGGACGGGTCAAAGGTGTTCAGAACTACAGAATTGCCGTAAAGGAAGCCGCAGACGACATCGTCTTTTTGAGAAAAATAGAGCCCGGCGGCGCCAGCCAAAGTTACGGCATACAGGTGGCCAAACTCGCCGGTGTCCCAGAAGGGGTCATCGAGCGGGCGAAGGGCATTTTATCACAGCTTGAAGAAAACGACATCAACAACAACATCGAATCCATCAAGGGCGAGTCCGCCTCTGTGCGCGTCATAAAGGAAAAACATCCCGTCTTGGACAAACTCAAAGCGGTGAGCGTCGACCGGATGACGCCGATTGAAGCGATGAACACACTTTACGAACTGGTAAAGTGCGTTGAAGAATCTTAAAGAAAGAGAGGTGGCAGATGAACCGCATAAAAAAACTCGACGCGGCAACTGCCGGTAAGATAGCAGCCGGAGAAGTGGTTGAAAAACCGGCAATGGTCGTCAAAGAACTGGTGGAAAACGCGATAGACGCAGGGGCGACGGAAATCGTCGTCGATGTGAAAAAAGGCGGCAAAGACAAAATACGCGTAACGGACAACGGCGCGGGCATCCATGAAGACGACTTGCCGCTGCTGTTCGAACGCCACGCCACCAGTAAGATTCAGACGATAGACGACCTGTACGCAACGCGGACTTTGGGATTTAGAGGAGAAGCCCTCGCCAGCATCTGCGCGGTCTCTCAAATGGAAGTGATCACCATGCGAGAGGGCTCGAGTAGCGGGACCTGTGTCCGCGCGGCAGGGGGCCGAATTTTGGAGAAGACCGATATCGGCACAGTGGTGGGGACGAGCATCGCCGTGAGCGACTTGTTTTTCAACACGCCGGCGCGTTTGAAATTCCTAAAGGCCGATGCAACAGAGGGCCGCTACATCACTGAACTCATGAACCACTTGGCACTTTCGCATCCCGAAATCGCCTTTAAGTACCTACTCGACGACAAACTCATTTTCAGGACCTCCGGTAAAGACAAGCTCAAAGACGCCATATTCGGAGTCTACGATGCGGCGATGACGAAAAGCTTGTACGAAATTGAAGAGATGCTAGACGATATCTCCCTCAGGGGATTCGTTTCAAAGTTCGACTACACCAAGGGGACGAGAAGTTATCAAATCGCCTTTGTCAACGGCCGCTACGTAAAGAGCGACTTCATAAAAGACATCGTTCAAATGGCGTACAAACCCTATATGATGCACAACCGTCACCCCGTGTGTTTCTTGTTTTTTGATATGCCGCCGGAAAAGCTGGACGTCAACATTCATCCGGCGAAGACCGAAATCAAGTTCCACGAAGAGGGCAAAGTCAAGCAGGTGCTCTACACGGCGCTAAAAAAAGCCTTTAACTTGTACGACCAGTCGCCTTCAGTGACCTTTACCGAAAAAAATGTGTTCACCAAAAAAGCTCAGGCGCAGACGCTGAAACCGGAAGCGGAAAAGCGGTTCGAGTTTATAGAGACCCCATCGCGTGATATGCCAGTGCGTCAGGAGGTGGTGACAGAGGCACCGGTGGCCGAAAAACCCCCTGTAATCCCTCTAGAACCGGCGCTTAAAAGGCCTTCGACAAGTGGTGGACACGCTGGCGGCCGGCCGTATACACCGCCGCCAAAACCATCCGTCGACTTCGATGCCTTTGAGCAAATCGGCGACTTTATAAAAGAAAACGCCGACCTTGTCGAGACGTCCATTTACGACGGCCTTCATTATATCGGCACCTTTGACAGAACGTATCTGCTCTTTGAAAAAGCATCGGTGCTCTACATGGTGGATCAGCATGCGGCGCATGAAAAGGTTCTCTACGAGATGTTTATGAAAGCGTTTGAGGAACAGTCGGTACTCAGTCAGATGCTCTTGGTTCCAGAAACACTGGAACTGGATACGCTGACGTTTCAAAGGCTGGACAGTTGCAGTGCTCTGTTGACCCGCATGGGGTTCGAATACGATATCTTCGGCGAGGGCACTGTGGTCATTAGAGCCATTCCGAGTTTTATGCAGTTCGGCATTGCCAAGCTTCTATTTTTAGAAGCGCTTGAAGGGTACGCCGAAGGCATGGATGAGTTGATTCAAATGCGACTGGCGTCAAAAGCGTGCAAGGCGGCGATTAAGGCCAACGATGCACTGGCCGCAGTGGAGGTTTCAGGACTGCTGGATCAGCTCAAGGGGCTGGACGACCCCTACACGTGTCCGCACGGTCGGCCGATTGTCATTAAATTTTCTAAGTACGAACTGGAAAAGAAGTTTAAGCGAATTGTTTGATAAAGAGGATGCAGTATGAATAAAGACAGAACGGTAATTTTTTTAGCAGGCCCGACGGCGGTGGGGAAAACTGACCTTTCCATCGAGCTCGCAAAGCGTCTCGACACGGAGATTGTTTCGGCGGATTCGGTGCAGGTGTACAAGGCACTGGACATCGGCTCTGCAAAGCCTACGGCTGAGGAAATGGCCGGTGTGCCCCATCATTTAATCGACGTCTGCGATCCGGCGCTACCCTTTTCGGTTTCAGACTATAGGGCGCAGGCGCTCGAGGCCATTGAGGCCATTATAGATGCCGGAAAGATACCGATTGTAACCGGTGGAACAGGACTTTACATCAACGCTTTGATTTACGATATGGATTTTGGAAAGGCGCCGTCTGACGAAAACTACAGGCGCACACTGGAAGCGCTTTGTGCTTCTGAAGGCGAGCTAGCAGTTCACGAGAAGCTGCAAGCCGTCGACCCGGAAGCTGCCGAGCGAATTCATCCGAACAATGTGCGTCGCGTTATCCGGGCGCTGGAAATCAACTATCTCACGGGACAGACGATGTCGGATTTTTCGAAGGACCCTGTCTTGACAGACCGTTTTAACCCTGTTTTAATAGGATTAAAGCGGGCGCGGATGAAGCTGTACGCGCGTATCAATAAACGCGTGGACATCATGTTTGAGCAAGGCCTCTTAGAAGAGGTGAAAAATTTAAAATCCAGAGGTTTAGATGATACATTTCAGTCGATGCAGGGTATAGGATACAAAGAGGTTTTAGGCCATTTAGACGGCAAGTACGACTGCGAACTGATGGTATCGATGTTAAAACAGAACTCCAGAAGATACGCCAAGCGCCAGATGACCTGGTTTAGACGCTACAGCGGCATGCACTGGATCGACCTGGATCAGCAGACAAAAACGGAAGCATTAGAACACATAGTGTCTATACTATAAAAGGCGTCTAAAAATGCGCGAAAGATTAAAGGAGGGAAAGTATGAAATCAGCTGTAAATTTACAAGACTTATTCTTAAACCAATGCCGTAAAGATCAGATCCAGATTACCATATTCTTAGTGAGCGGCTACCAAATCAGGGGCTTTGTCAAGGGCTTTGACAGCTACACCATCGTCCTCGACAGCGACGGCAAGCAGCAAATGATTTACAAACATGCGATATCGACGATTATTCCGTCTAAAACCATTCCTTTTCAGGGATAATCGGCCTTATAGTGGTTGTTATTTAAAGACAGACACTATATAATAGTTAGGGATTAAAAAAAGCACTGTTATAATAAGAAAGGTTGGTAAATGATAATGATGGATCAAAAAGCAATCGGTGCGATAAGAGTATTATCCGCTGAAGCCATTCAAGCGGCAAACTCAGGGCATCCGGGCTTACCACTTGGCGCTGCGCCTATGGCGTATACGCTTTGGGCTAAGCAGATGAAGCACAACCCGCATCATCCCGAGTGGCATAATAGAGATCGATTTGTACTTTCTGCAGGTCACGGATCGATGCTCCTTTATTCTCTGCTCAATCTCTTTGAGTACGGTTTGCCAATGGCGGAAATCGAGAACTTTAGACAGTTCGACAGCAAGACGCCAGGTCATCCTGAGTACGGTCACACAAAAGGTGTTGAAATTTCAACGGGACCATTGGGTCAAGGGATTGCCAATGCGGTGGGCTTCGCCATGGCGGAAGCCAAGTTGGCGGCTACGTTTAACAGACCGGGTTACGATGTAGTGGATCACTACACCTACGCCCTTTCAGGCGACGGCTGTTTAATGGAAGGGATTTCATACGAAGCGGCCTCTCTCGCCGGCACGTTGAAACTCGGCAAACTGATTGTGTTATACGATTCCAATAAAATTACAATAGAAGGCAGTACGGATTTAGCATTTACCGAAAATGTCGGCATGCGTTTTGAAGCTATGGATTGGCAAGTGTTGACGGTGGAAGACGGCAACGACACCGTTGCAATTGAAAAGGCACTTGTGGAAGCCAAAGCGCACACGACGCAACCGACGCTCATTATCGTCAAGACGATTATCGGCTTTGGCTGTCCGTCTAAGCAAGGCTCTCACAAGGTTCACGGATCGCCGCTTGGCGACGACGGCGTTAAAGAAGTTAAGACATTTGCCAACTGGGATTGCGACGAGCCGTTCTGTGTGCCTGAAGATTTAAGAGCGCATATGGCTGAGCGCGTCGCAGCGCTTGGCGAAGAAGAAGCGGCGTGGAACGCACTCTTTGAGAAGTACAAAGCGGCGCATCCGGAGCTCGCTACAGAGTACGACGCTTGGTTTAAAAACGAAGCGCCAATGGATGTTCTCGAGTCAGAAGACTATTGGGCATACAATGAAAAGGCGGCGACGAGAAGTTCTTCCGGTAAAGTGTTGAATAAGTTGGCAGAAGTGGTGCCGAACTTATTTGGCGGTTCCGCCGACCTCGCACCGTCGAACAATTCAGATATGAAAAACAGAACGTCATTCTTTGCAGATGCCTACGACGGCTCCAACCTGCACTTTGGCGTAAGGGAGCACGCTATGGCGGGTATCGTAAACGGCATCCAGGCACATGGCGGTCTCAGAGCTTATGCATCGACGTTCTTCGTGTTCTCAGATTACATGAAACCTTCTATCCGCCTAGCCGCGTTGATGAACTTACCGGTGACGTACATCTTGACGCACGACAGCATCGGCGTCGGCGAAGACGGTCCGACGCATCAGCCAATTGATCAACTGGCTATGCTCAGAGCGATTCCTAAGCTTCAGGTGGTGCGTCCGGCAGATGCCAGAGAGGTTTCGGCGGCATGGTACATTGCCATGACGACGAAAGACCGTCCGACGGCACTGGTTCTCACACGTCAAGGCTTACCGGCTCTCGAAGGGTCTTCTAAAGACGCTCTCAAAGGGGCCTATGTGGTGTCTAAAGCATCGGCTGAGCCGCAATTGGTGCTTTTGGCTACGGGTTCAGAGGTATCGCTTGCTATTGAAGCGCAAGCGGTGCTCGAAGAGAAAGGCATTGCAACGCGCGTTGTGTCAATGCCTTGTAGAGAGCTTTTCGAGACACAAGACAGCGCTTATCGCGAAAGCGTGTTGCCTGCGTCTGTTAAGACGGTTTCAATTGAAGCCGGATGCACATACGGCTGGCACAAGTACGCTGACCTCGCCATCGGTCACGATGACTTCGGTCTTTCTGCACCAGGTGGTGAGCTCTTTAAAGCCTTTGGTTTTACAGTGGACAACGTTGTAGAAAAAGCACTTTCACTTTTGAAATAATGCAATAAGGTAAAAAGCGCCGATGAAAATCGGCGCTTTTTTTAACTTTTTAAGTTAGTTAAAGGGGACGGTTCTTTTGTGCCGGAATCTACTATTAATTTACATAAAAGGATGTTGTGTAGGCGCCAAGTCGCTTGGAAAGACAGTGTTTTGTAACGCGTGTCCTCCGAGTCTTTGGCCTCAAGAGGGACGCGGGTTATGGACGCATTGCAGAGGGAGGGGCATATGTATGGTGCATGAGAAGAAAGGTTTTTCAAGGCTTGAGGCCATGGCTCAGTCGCCTGATGGCACAAAAGAACCGTCCCCTTGAGCACAGCTGTGTTATAATAGATGAAGAATTGAATGAACGGGAGGAGAGCACATGCTGAGTTGCATGAACGTTAACAAGAGCCAATTGAGAACCAAATTGCTGGATGCAGTGAACCTCAAGCTTGAGGCGGGGAATATATATGGGCTCGTCGGTCCCAATGGCAGCGGAAAGAGCACGCTGTTAAAGGCCGTTGCAGGGCTTGAAAAAATCAGTGCCGGTGAAATCAAAATTAATGGTGAAGTCGTCGGGCATAAGACGCGGTCTTTTGTCTCTTTTATGCCGTCGGAATCGTACTTGTACAACTGGATGCGCGTTTCAGAAATTCAACAGTTTTACAGCGCATTTTACAAGGACTTTGACCAAGTGTACTTTAATCGCCTACTGGACGCCATTGAAATTTCTGCGCAGATTAAAGTGGCACAGCTGTCGTTGGGGCAGAAAACCCGCTTGAAACTGGCGCTGACGTTGTCGCGCAAGACCTCGATGTATTTGTTGGATGAACCGTTTAAGGGGCTGGATCAGAAGGGAAAGGACATTTTAATACGCGAGTTGTTGGATAGCTTTCACTCAGAAGTGTTGTTTGTCATCGCTTCGCATCAGCTGGAGACGATGTCGTCGCTTCTCGACGCTGTCATCTTTATGGAAAAAGGACGTATAAAGGCTTTTGAGACCATAGAAGATCTCAATTTGACAAGTGCCCACTCGTTGAAGTCGGCCTATAAAGAGGTGTTTGGATATGCTGAAACTTATTAAGTTTGAAATGAAACGTAAAAAAACGCTTTTTCAAGCGGCTTTGTTTATAGTGGTGGTGACGCAACTGTTGATTTCCATGCGTTTTTTTGCAGTGGATGCTTCTTTTCGCGTCAACCACAACGAGAACCTGATTCTCTTGTACTTGGTCATCGTCTTTATCGTATTTGCGATTTTGTACTTTATCGACCTCGTGACGCTTTTTCGGAACGATGTGTTTCATCCGGAGGGGTACATGTTGTTTATGACGCCGAACAGCGGTTACAAGATTTTGGCGTCTAAATTGATGTTTGCGTTAATTGAAGGCTTGAGCATTTTTTTGATTTACTTTGTGTTGTTGCTCATCAACATGCGCATGTTGTACGGCAGCGTGTTTTTTCAGGATCTCAGGCAGATTAATATGGACTGGAACATCATGCCCCTCGTGGGCAGATTCGGCCTGTCGGTCATTACGTCCCTTGTGGAGTTCGCGCTAACGGTGTACTTGTCGTACGCCATCTTTAAAAGCCTATTTCCCAATTTGAGGTTTAAGGGGCTTTTGACCCTGATTATCTTTTTTGTTATCAGCGTCTTTAAAGGACGGATTGTGGCCTACATTTCAGCCTTTGAAATGAAGCGGACATACTATGCCTTTTTAGACGAGGAAATGATTACGCAAGTGATTGGAGTTATACGCGAAGCGCTGAATGTCAGCATTGGATTTAATATCGTCTCGGCAGTAATCACCTTTTTAATCACGGGTTACTTGCTCGAAAAAAAAGTCAATCTTTAGCTATGATTTATGAACAGTATGCGTTATAATGATAGGGATGTCAAAAGACAAGTTGGAGGAAATCATGCATATTGTAACGACACAAGGCGTTTGCGCCAAACAGATTATGTTTCAAGTTGAAGAAGAAAAAGTTAAAAATGTCAAATTTGTCGGCGGGTGTCCGGGCAATGCCATAGGCCTTAGCAACATGGTGGAGGGACAAGGCGTCTCTGAAGTTGTGGAGCGGCTGAGAGGCGTGACCTGTGGCAATAAGAGCACATCGTGTCCGGCTCAGCTGGCAGAGGCGCTTGAAAAATTTTTATAGTTTTTTTAGATGGCCCACAAATGAAAGAACAAATGAGACGCTGAGCAAGCCGATGGCAATGTAAAACCAATGGGTATTGGCGTCTACCGGACAGACATTTGGCGGCAGATTGCGCCTCGACAGGTAGGTGTGGACGAGCGTGCCGATACTGACGGCAAATCCGGTATAAAACAGGATATTGGCAAGACGCGTCAGGGGTGGTTGTGATAGAAACTTTTTCATTATTTTTTTCATAAGTCACTCCTTTTTATATAGGTAAAGATGAGGCAATATGAACTATTTAGCAGAAGCGCAAAGCGCTGAGGCAAGCGGTTACTTTGATGAACTGAACGACCTTTACAACACCATTGAAGGCGGTGACTGCCGCGCCTGTGTGCGCTGTTGCAGTGAATCGGTAAACGTCAGTTATCTGGAATTTTTAAATATTATTCGGTACATTGATGCCGAGCAGGTGTCGGTACCGGTGCGCAAAGTGGTGCAATACCACGTCCTCGAATGGGTTAAACCGATGAAATGCCCGTTCCTCATGTCGGATAGGCGCTGTAGCATTTATCCGGTGAGGCCGTTGCCCTGTCGACTCTTTGGCAACGTTTACGAAGAGGATTATCAGCGCAACATGGCGAAGATTCTGCGGCAAAATGCAGAAGTGGCAAGGGCACTTTACGCCACAGAGGGGCTTTTGCTACCAAAGCGCGTTACCAAAAAACAAATTCAATTTTGTAACGATTATACACCAAAAAAAAGATGGCATCAAGCGGCGGTTGCGGATTTTTACGACCGCTTGATACAGCTTGATGCGAGAATTACGTTTCGATTGGGGCTCAAAGGCCATCGACACAACGAACATTTGGTTAGTTGGATGATGCGTTATCTGACGGCGTCTGACGACGCCTGTCTAACGTTTGCCGAAGACGTGCGCTATGAAGCGTTGCGAATGGTTAATCTTCGCTCATCTGCTGAGAGCGCGTCGCACAGCGACGCATCGCTTCGATAATGGCGTGTCTGAAGCCACAGCTTTCAAGGGTGCTCACCGCCTCTATCGTGGTGCCCATTGGGGAAGTGACCGCATCTTTTAAAACCCCCGGGTGTTCGCGGGTTTCCAAATAGGTTTTTGCGGCGCCGAGCATTGCTTGTGCAGCCATTTCGTATGCGCTGTCGCGTGAGAGTCCGAGCTTGACACCGGCGTCGCCCATGGCTTCGAGCATCATGTAAAAGTACGCCGGTGAGGATCCGTGTGCCGCAATGGCGGCGTGCATTTGACGCTCTTCGATTTCAACAGTGCCACCGACGGCTTCAAAGAGCTGTTTAACCGTTTCGAGCTGTCGTTTGGGACAGGTTTTGGCGTAGCAAATTGAGGTCATTCCCGCGCCGACGCGCGCCGGAGTGTTGGGCATCGCACGGTAGAGTTCCTCTACCGGAAGGGCTTTTGCCAACTGATCCAGTGTAACGCCGGCAGCTATTGAGATAATCGTCTGATCAGGTTGCACCGCTTCGCCCAGAGAGGGGAATAAATCGGTGAGAATATACGGTTTGACGGCGAGAACGACAAAAGACGCGGAACGCATAACTTCGAGGTTGTCGCGCGTCGCGTGAATGCCGTAGGTATCGGCGATTTTTTTTCGGCTCTTTTCAGTGGCGACACTGGCTATAATATCTTTAGCAGTGAAGCTGGAGGTAGCCAATAAGCCCCCTATAATGGCCTGTGCCATGTTGCCGCAGCCGATAAATCCAATTTTATAATGCATTGTTAACCTCCTTAGGTGGGTTCATATAGTATTATACCATACTCAAAAACGAGAAACAGAAAGGAACTTAAATGACTTTAAAAGAAATTGTGACACAAAATAAAAAAGAAGAAATACTGGAGGCGCTTTACAACATGTACCCGGAATGTAAAGAGCAAGACGAGGCCTACAGTTCGGTACTGACTTTTGTCGAATCTGTGGTCTCCTATCCGTTTGACGAGTTCGTCATTAGATTCGGACTGGTGGACCCCGCATCGGACACCGATTACGAAGCCGGTGTAGACGAAGAAGCCTATATCAGCATTTCAGGGTACAGTGAAAAAGAAAACTTAGAATTTGCACTGGGCTTTACCCGGTGGGAAGAATGGGCCAATGCCCCAATTGAATTAGAGGCCGACCTCAACATTGAACCCCTAGACGTCGCGGCGCTTTGCGTATACGAAATGACGTTTTACGGTTTCGATCAAGAGACGATTTCGGAAGAGCTGAAAGTCTTAGAAAATGGGCTGTCGAGTACGTTTTTACATTAAGAATCTGTAAGCTTTTTCATTAGATATTGACTCTTATACGCGATGTGTTATAATTACTTTCTGTCGGCAGTTCAAGATTCATTGAGGACGATGAATGTGGGATTGGCGACTTTTATCGTGTGCAAATCCTCTGCGTTAAATAAAAGATAGAGGGTAAATTTATTATAAAATTTTGGGAGCGGTATTATGAACAAGTTAAAAGAGCGTTTCGGAGAAAAACGGTATCTGCAAGATATCGTCTACGTGTTGTCCGGATCGATGATTCTCGCATTGGCGATTACGTCTATTTTGAAGCCCAACGGCATCATCACCGGCGGCATCACGGGTTTTTCACTGGTACTCGAGAAGATGTTGAACATCGAGTACACCTATGTTTATTACTTGATTTCACTGGCGGTGCTCATCGCCACCTATTTGACACTTGGCAAACGCGAAGCGAGCAAAATTGTGGTCTTTTCGGTGTTCTTCCCGTTAATACTCATTGTCTTCGACCGACTGGACCTCGTGATTATTGAAAACGACTTGTTCTTGGCCTGTATTTATTACGGTGTATTGGCCGGTGGCGCCACGGGGCTTATTTTAAAAGGCGGCTTCTCTTCCGGCGGCACAGACACCATCGCCAAGATTATCAATCGGAAGTTGTTTCGATTTATGTCCATTTCGACGATTATCGCTGCACTGGACATCAGCGTTATCTTTTTAGCGGCTTTTGTGTTCGATACGCGCATTGCGCTCTATGCGATTTTAACGCAGGTGGTGGTGATGAAAGCGGTGGAAATCGTCTTGTTCGGTTTCTCTTCAAAAGTGGTGAAGCTGGAGATTATCAGCGAGAGGGAACGCGACATCGAACTGTACATTCTCAATCAGTTGAGACGGGGGATTTCCAAGTACAATATTGTCGGTGGCTACACCAATTTAAACCGCACAAAACTCGTTACGCTGTGTTCTCCGAGAGAATCTATTCTCCTAAGAGACATGGTGTCGCAAATTGATCCCAAGGCATTTATCAGTGTTTTACCGGTGAATTCTGTTTGGGGTGAAGGCGTTGGCTTTGACCGATTGACGCCGAGTGATCAGTAGACTTTCAGCAGCCTTGAGCTGCTGTTTTTTTTGACGACAAATGGGCTGTGCTAAGGGTCAGCTGTGGGCGAAAAGTGTTTGTAGATCAAATTAAAAAAAGACTGCCGTGTGACAGTCTTATGCGATGGGGTTACAGGGTGCCAAAGTCCTCAAAATGGGCTTTGATTTGGCTGAGATTTTCAGGGTATTCCAATTCCACGGACTGCTTTGAACCGCTGTCGTTTTCAAAGGTGATAAAGACGTGGTGGTTGCGCGTTTGCGTTTTTTTGTAGCAGTAGCCCTCGTTGTAAAGTTTACCTATGGTCTTAATGGCCGTTTGCAACTCGTGGTCGTGTTCTTTTTTTTCAGCGAAATAATGTGCCCGGCTCTCCTCTCTTATGGTAGAGCGCCCTTTGTCGTGGACGACGTTTCGCTTGGAATTGGTTCCTCTGTAAGGCATAGGCTCCTCCTTGTCGATCGTGGTTTTAAGTTGGGGTTATTATGGCTATTACCCTCGGCAAAGAAGAATTAACAGGTATTTTACGCGCATTTTACAGAGCCCGCAATTTTGCTGTATAGACAAATAAATCACAAAGTGTGTGCGCTATGGCGCTCCTCGCGGCTAAAGTCGATAGGTCTTTTGAAAGAACGTGTAAAAGTAGCGTACGCCGAGATGCCAATTGGGGTCTTCGGCGTAAACGGCGTTGAGCCAGATGAGCGGGTCGCCTTCGCCTGTGTACTGTGCCATTCGGTACTGAATGGTGTTAATGGCGATTTGGGTGCTTTCGGACAGGTTGGTGTTAAAGGCCTCCCAGCTGTAGTACACATTGAAGGGGTTGTTGAGGATAGCGCCTGAAGAGGGGTGATCCAGTGGAACAAAGTTTTGCTCTTGTCCGATGATGGCGAAGAGCAAAAGCGGGTCGATATCGTTTTGTTTTGCCAAGAACACGATTTTGTAGTAGGCGTCATCGGTGCCGATTCGGCCAAAGCGTTCGTTTTTTATGTAGTGTTTTAAACCGCTGTGATCGATGGGAACATAAGGGTAATACGCGGTGCTTAAAAGGATGTTTGTCACCGGATAGACGTCGATTGGCATCGGTGCAGGGGCAGCTGTGTCCGCCGGTGCGGGTTCGATACGCTTAAAGTGTAGGCCAAATAAGACGACGATACAGGCGAAGACGACGAGCAATTGTCTGTAGGCGGGGGCCCCTTTGGCATCTGCCGGTATCGGGGGCGCTTCGACGGGAGCAGGCGGGGCAATCAGGTCGTCTGATGTTATGGTCAGTTTGCCCTGTGCCAAGGTGTCGCGGATGAGCTTTTCTTTGACCGCTACGGCTTCTCCCGGAACGATTTCTGAGAGCTTTTCGTCGAGATGTCTGTGGACGCGCATGGAAAATAGATGTGCGTGCACTTTGGGATCGTAGAAACCGTAAATGTTTTTTATTTCCTCTCTAAATCGATGGATATCTTGTTCGGATAGGATGGGGGACATTGCGGAGCTCCTTCTCACTGGTCTTTCTTCATATATTACCATACTTTAATAATAATTAACGCATAAAATAATAAAAAAGGGGTTTACAATACCCGAGTAGCATGGTATGATTTATTTGAAGTTGATAATCAGTATCAATTGTCAATTAAACTCCTTATACTCGCATTAACCTATTTTGGATAATAACTTTTCAAAGTAGGCCCCCAAAACGTGAACGAAAGTAAGAGTAAAAATAGACGTCTCGCCAACGTCTATTTTTATTTGCAACAAAAGGGGACGGTTCTTTTGTGTCGGAAAATACTTGTATTTACCAAAAATGGGATGTCGTAACGTCAGATGGATTTACATGAAAAATCGCCTGAATAAATGGAGAATTTCACTGTGAAGTCAAAGGGAATATTCGTCTACAGACGTTCCAATTAAACGTTTTTTTAATTCCGAGTAAATTAATATGATTTTTTTTAGAAAAAGGGTTTACAAGGCCATTATCTTATGGTATTATTACATCAGAAGTTGATAATCAATTTCATTTAGAACAAAAACTCCTTATACTCGCAATAGCCTAGCATCGGTAAATGAACTTAAAAATTGCACGGCAATCTGTTTACCGAAATTAGGTACCCCCCAAAACGTGAACTTTATTAGAATACCTCACAGAAAATAGACGCCCCGCCAGCGTCTATTTTCGCGTTTAAAAACAAGCGTTCATCGTCGGGGGCTCGAATGGATTTGTTTTCCTTTCAGTAGAACGTGCAGTAAGGGGGCATTGACGGAGTGTTTCACAACGTTGTGGCAAAGAGGTCGATTGGTGTTTCCGCAGTGCTTGACAGCTGCAAACGCGCGTACTATACTTAATGACGACCCCCGAATGCAATTCTAAAGAAAGGGTACCACATGAACAGAATATATATGGATTACGCTTCGACAACCCCTGTTGATTTAGAGGTTGCCAAAGTGTTAAAGGCGCATTACGAGGCGCCTATAGACGAAAAACATGAAAAGGCTCTGGTGGAACGCGCTAAACGTACGTTGAAGGCAATGCTCAATGCCGATTTAAGCAGCGCCATTTATTTTACTGCCACGGGAACTGAAGCCAATCAAGCCGCCATAGAGACGCTTTTAAAGGCCAGTGGGTTTGAAGATCCCCATTTAATTGTCTCTTCCATCGAGCACCCTTCGGTGTTGCGCTATGCCGAAGCATTTGAAAAGGCCGGTGGCGATGTGAGTTATGCGCCGGTAACCGCGGAAGGGTACGTGGCGATCGAGGTGCTTAAAGGGCTTTTGAAGCCGACGACGGCAGTGGTTTCCATAATGCTTGTCAACAACGAAGTAGGGACGGTGCAACCGATTGAAGCGGTGTGTGAACTGCTGAAGTCACGTGGTGTGTCCCTTCATGTCGACGCCATTCAAGCACTTGGGAAAATACCCATAGACGTTACACGGCTCGATGTGGATGCCATGACGTTTTCAGCACATAAAGTGTACGCGCCGAAAGGGCTCGGCGCCATTTATATGAAGGCTCCGAACACTTATTGTCCTATTGTCACACCGTATACGGACAACGTGCCCTATATCGCCGCCTTTGAAAGCGCCTTGATGCGCTTTAAACCGGACTGTAGGGCAGAAATGCGCCGAAAGAAAAAGGCCTTAATAGAAGGGCTTGTAAACCTCGATAAGGGGATTCGCCCGATAGGCGACGTCGACGGTGACATCGGGATTGTAACATTTTACTTTGAGGGCAAGACCTCTGACGGTCTTTTAATAAATTACGATTGGAAAGGCGTCGCACTGTCTGCGGGATCTGCTTGCAGTTCAGGTGCCATTAGCGCTTCCCACGTGCTGAGGGCAATGGGACTTAGCGAAGCGGAAGCCAAGCGCTGTGTCCGCTTTTCCATCGGCACGCCGACGACGGATGAGGCGATTCAACACGTCGTCGAGGCAACGCGTGCCATTATGAAAGGATAGAACAATGGAAAGAAACAACCGGGTTATTGTAGGAATGAGCGGTGGGGTCGACAGTACCGTCGCCGCCTACCAGTTAAAAGAGATGGGCTACGAAGTCATCGGCGTCAACATGAGGCTGTGGCAGGACGACTTCTTGGAAGAGGAACACTTTAAGCGCGACGGTGGCTGCTGTAGTTTGTCCAGCGTGGAAGATGCCCGCCGCGTCTGTGAAAAAATAGGGATTCCGTTTTACGCGTTGGATTTTAAAGGCGTCTTTAAGGAAAAAGTCGTGGACTATTTTATCGACGCTTACCACAACGCCGAAACGCCGAACCCATGTATCGCGTGCAACAAGTACGTCAAGTTTGAGGCGCTATTAGAAAAGGCGCACGAACTGGGTGCGTATTATGTGGCCACAGGGCACTACGCGAAGATGGGCTTTGACGAAGCGCTTGGACGCTACGTTATCCGAAAGTCCAATGCGGTTAAAAAAGACCAAACATACGCCCTTTACAACTTGACACAAGAGCAGATTAAGCACATTTTAATGCCGTTGGGAGAGTTTGAATCTAAGGAAGACGTCAGGGCAATTGCCGCCAAACTCGATGTTCAAATGTCTCGAAAGTCCGATAGCCAAGAGATTTGCTTTGTACCGGACCAAGATTATGTGGGCTTTTTAAAGCGCAACAGCGATTTAAAAGTGGCCGGCGGTGACTTTGTAGGCACAGATGGGGAAAAGCTCGGCGAACACCAGGGCATTATTAACTACACCATTGGCCAGCGCAAAGGCTTGGGCGTGACTTTCGGCAAGCCGATGTACGTTATCGACATCGATAAAGCCACCAACGAGGTGGTACTGGGCAACAATGAAGACGTCCACAGCGAGACGCTCTACGCCGATGAAGTGAATTTTATACCGTTTGAAACGCTGGAGGGGCCGTACAGCTGTGCGGCTAAAGTGCGCTACAGTGCAAAAGAAGCCCCGTGCACCCTTTATCCGGAAGGCGCTATGGTCAAAGTGGTGTTTGAGACGCCGCAACGCGCCGTGACACCGGGACAAGCAGTTGTCTTCTACAAAGACGATTTACTCGTCGGCGGCGGTACAATTAAGCGCGTGTAGGTGACGGACGTCTATACAAATAAAAACAGTGTCGACAGCGCTCTCTATACAGAGGGCGCGCGACACTGTTTTTTTAGTGTTAAAATCAATGGTTATTCGAGATGTGTCATGGTTTCTTTGCTAAAGGTCTCGCCGATAATGAAGTGACCGGGTTCGAGATCGATGTCGTAATAGGACATTGTAAAGTGGAGGTGTGGCCCCGTTGAGAAGCCCGTACTGCCCACTTTTCCGATTTCCGCACCGGCTTCCACCATAGCGCCTTCTTCGACGAGGATGTCGTCGAGGTGTTCGTAGATGCTAAATAGACCGTGTCCATGATCGATGATAATGGTCTTGCCCGTCAACATCATGTCCATGGTGAAGACGACTTTGCCCTTATTGGTAGCGAGAACCGGTGTACCGGCACTGGCGCCGATATCGATGCCGCTGTGTCTGTAAGTGGTCATTGCGCCATTAACGGAGCGCATTTCGCCGAATTCGGTGTTGAGTCGTCCCTTTGTCGGGAGGACAAAAGCGCCGTCGATGTAATACTTTTCGCCGCTACTCTCTAAGCGCACCGGTTTAAAATACTGTCGGTATTCGGCATAGGCTTCGTCAGAACGCGTCGTAGACTCCACATTGGGGTCGATGGTCAACTGTTGTGTTCTAAAGCCACGTGCTTGGACTTTGACGTTAAACGTCTCTTCAGAGGCCGTCTGAGCATTTTTAACGGTGAGGGTGTGTTCGCCCATGGTCGTGTTGTAATTGGTCGGTATGACAAACGTGTACACGCCGTCTGAATAGAACCACTGCCCCTTGTCTGACAGGGTTTGCTCGACTGTGATGTCTTCGATTTTGTCGACGTTCACCGCTTCGATGACGATGAGAGCCCCTTGTTCAACAGCCGGTTGCATCAGCGTGAACTTCGGCGGTTTTTTTACATCGACGTCAAATTCCACTGTGGCAGTGCCCTTGTAAGGGGTGTCTTCGCCGAGCCACTCTAAGTCGACGATGTACTGGTAGCTGCCGTTGAGCGTCGGTAGCGGCAGGTGTTCATCGGAGTCTTTGTTTTCCAGTTCGATGCCACTGACGGTATCGATGAGTCGGTAGTGGATTTTATCAGCTTTCTTTTCTGAGAAAATGTAGAGCTCGTCGTCTTCGGTGACCACCTCTTGTGGCGGCAGTTCCTCAGGCGAGAACGACTTGTTTTTCTGCACCCACTCGTTGTTCAGCCTTCTGAAGAACCACTGGTGGTTTTGGATGCTGTACGGGTGGAGTTTGTTGTTGAGTTTAATTGTAATCTCGGGGAACAACGCGTCGCTGTAGTAGGCGTCAAAGGCCTCGTGCGATTTAAAGAAAATAGCGCTGGCCAATACTTTGGTCTGTTCTTTTTTCTCATTTTGGATCAGCACGTCGCCGCTTTTCAGCATGTAAACCCAATAGTGTTCGGAAATGTCCCACTTGTTGAGCAAGGTCATCTTAAAAGCCGTTGCTTCATCAGGCGTCAAATCGGTATCCGATTGCGACCTCATATTAGAAGTCAGCATTTTTCGCTTGGTTTCGTCGAGCGCGTAATACTGTGTGGTTAAACCGTTATCGCTGGATACGGTCATGCCGACAATGGTTTTTTCGTCGAAGACATTGATCATTCTCTGATAGACCAAAAACAAACTGGCGATGAGAAGGACAATGACAACGGCGATGGTTATATTTCTCTTTTTCATAGTTTTTCTCCATCTTTCGGTTTCATTTCTTGCGACGACTATTATACCACAAAGTGCTGTTAATGCACAGGGGGGACGGTTCTTTTGTGCCGCATACCACTATATTTTAACATTTTTTAGCCTTTGTGGATACCTCTAATCCTTTAAAAATCAGCAAACTGCCCGAATGTCTATAGGCGTCGCCACAGAAAGTTGCCGGCATGGTCAGTGGCCGCCGAACCGTTTACCCGCGGTGTATGTCTTGTGAAAGAGGGATACAGCAAGGCTTTGACGCGCGGACATCCCTGGAGATGGCACAAAAGAACCGTCCCCCCTGGAAGTACACAAAAACGTTCTGTGCCCCAGCGGGGACACAGAACGTTTTCAATTAGCGATATTGACGGTAGTCTGTACCCGACACTTCGTAAACCGCCGCAATATGCGTATCGTCAAAATCATCGACAGCGTCTAGGCGGTCCAGTTGGAAGGCGGCACAGATGCCACAGCCTGAACTGAGCTTTCTAGGGGTAGGTTTAAGCGTAAAATTAGAAAGCGTTTCCCTGTATTGGCGTTCAAAGTTGATGGCGCCGAAATGGGTGTGGAATAAAACGATGACCTCGAGCATTATTTGGTGCCTTTGATAACCGTATCGTCGCCGGCGGACTCGCAAACCACTTGCTTGTAACCGGCACTTTTTAAAAAGCGCATTACATTGTTTTCGGCAGTGGTATTGTCCACGAGAACTTCCACGGCATTTCGGTTGTCGGCAACCGCTTTTTTGACCATTAATACGGGTTGGGGACACGACATCCCCCGTGCATCTATACGCGACATGAGTTACCTCCTAAGCTCGCTTCGTAAATTTTTCGAGATTGACGACGGAAATCACCGCTAAAATAGCGAGGACGACGAAAATCGCCACTTTTCCGTTAAATGGAACGCCTTTAGGACTCGCAGCAAGACCGAAGTTGTGCACAATGCCCGCGCCCACAATGAGGCCTAAGACGGTAATGGCGGAATCGCTATTGCCCTCTCCCGACAAAATCAGTTGTCTGAGCGGACAGCCGCCTAAGAGGACAGAGCCCCATCCCACGACAACCATGCCTAGGAAGTTCCAAAGCCACGCGTTGTGTGCAATCGGCTGATCTACAAAACCGAGGTGGAAATTGCCAAACAAGGCGTTAAATACGCCGGCAGAGACGATAATGGCGATAAAGCCCGTCAACAGGTGGGCGTCTTTGAACAAGATGACGTCGCGAATGCCGCCGACCATACAGAGGCGTGTTCTCTGCGCCATAAATCCGGCGATTAGCCCAAAGATGAGCGACATGGCAATTGGGGCGTACATCGATCCGGGACCTGATTCGCTAAAGCGGATAAACGACGGTGCCAAAACGAGGAGGGCGAGAAAAGACGCCGCGATAAAGACGATGATGCTGCCCTCAAAAGTCCCCTGTTTGTAATTGCGTTTTAAAGAAAACCCTTTGTTTAAAAAGACGATGCCGATACCGATACCCGCTACAAAGCCCACGAGGCCGATAATGGCGTTGAGGTCGCCGCCGGCAATGCGCAGCACCATGCGGAGCGGACAGCCGAGAAAGACCAATGCGCCGATCATCACGACGATGGCGAGGACAAACCGCGTTACCGGTGAAGACCCGCCGACGCTCTTAAACTCTTTAAACGCCAGCGCTGCTGCAAAAGCACCGAGAATCAGACCGATGATTTCAGGTCTGATGAATTGGACGACACCTGCTGAATGGAAGCCAAGTGCTCCGGAAATATCTCTTAAAAAGCAGGCCACACAAATGCCCATATTGCCCGGGTTGCCGTACTTGACCAGCAAGGCGGACAGCGCGCCGATAACGACGCCGGTTAGAATAATTTTTTTGTGTTTCAATTGTAACCTCCTAAATATGTGAATATTTTCACTTACCCCACCGCCATCATACCACGGTCAATATAACAAATCTAATGAAAGATATTTATAGTGTTTACCTAAATATAATGTTTATTTATATGGTAAAACGTTTAGATGTACGGCCTAGGGGTATTTGATTTAATACGGCTAAACCTTTACAATTAAGATGATATAAATTTTAACGGAGGCAAGTATGAAAACAAAGCTCTTTGTATCGAAATCCACCAATCCATGGTTCAATTTGGCCTTTGAAGAGTACCTCGTCAACGAAGTCAATAGCGACGAAGTGTACTTTTATTTATGGCAAAATCAGCACACCGTCGTCATCGGCAAACACCAAAACCCTTGGAAGGAAGTGCTCGTATCCGACTTGGAAGCGGCAGATGGTAAATTGGCAAGAAGACTTTCAGGCGGTGGTGCTGTCTATCACGACCTCGGCAACCTCAACTTTACATTTGTTATGCCCAAGAAGTACGAAGACCTACACAGACAACTGAAGGTTATCGTCGAGGCCGCTAAGAGCCTTGGCGTCAACGCTCATTTTTCGGGCCGAAACGACATTTTAGCAGACGATCGAAAGTTCTCTGGCAACGCTTTTTACTATGGCAAAAACAACTACTACCACCACGGCACCGTTCTGATTGACGTCGACATGCCGAACCTTGGGAAGTACTTGAACGTGTCCATGAAAAAACTTCAATCCAAAGGGGTTGAGTCGGTAAAATCTCGGGTAATAAACTTAAAGGAAATCAACCCGGAAATCACCGTTCAGGCGATGCAAGAAGCGCTTAGAAAAGCTTTTGAAAAAGAATACGGCGACGTCGGCGCCATTTACAAGATTACAGAGAACGACGCGCCACCACAAGCATTGGAACGTTTTCAGCACTACGCGTCGTGGGATTGGCGCTATGGTAAAACACCGTCCTTTGACGTGACCTTTGAAGAAAAATTCCCATGGGGCGAAGTGGCGCTGAACTTTGAACTGAAAGGTGCCAAAACCAAGTCGTGCACCGTTTATTCAGACGCCATGTCCACCGGGTTTATCGAGCAGCTGTCCGATGCGCTCGACGATATTAAATTTGAAAGCGAAACATTGGCAAAGGCAATCGGCGCTATAGACGCCGGCGGCAGTGACATCGACGCACGTGACGATGTGGCGCGCTGGGTGCGCACATTGCCGATTTAAAGGAGGCTTACATGCGCGGTTATATTGGGCTGGATATCGGCGGCAGTAAAATCTTAGGGATACTCTACGACGAGAGTGGCGAAGGGATCTTAAAAATTAAAAAGAAGACCAAGGCACACGAAGGCCTGGAGAGCGTACTGGAGCAACTGGACAAAGTGCTCTCCGGTCTGATGGAGGCGCAGGATTACACCATTGGTGCCGTAGGCGCCGGTGTACCGGGGCTTGTGGATGCCGAAGGCGTCGTCAGTTTCTCACCCAATTTACCGTTTCGAAACTTTGACTTAAAGGGGCATTTAAAAGCCGAGTACGGCGTCGAAGCCTATGTGGGCAACGACGTGAATGTGGCGATGTACGGCGAGTACGCGCGCCAACAAAACCCCACCGTTAAGAATGTGGTGGGCTTGTTCGTCGGAACAGGGGTCGGCGGTGCCATTGTTATAGACGGTCGTCTGTACATCGGTCGCGGCGCAGCTGCCGAGCTCGGACACATGGTGGTGATGGAGAACGGGGCGAAGTGCGGTTGCGGGGCCTTTGGCTGTTTAGAAGCCTACGCGTCAAAAACAGCCATTACCCAGTACATCAAGAGCCATTTGGAGCGGGGTGGCACTTCTGTGCTCTCCGGTGATTTAAAAGGCATCTTTAAGAGTTCCCTGTTGGAAAAGGCCTATAAAAGCGGCGATCTCATCACAGTGGAAGCTGTGGACAGGGCATCTCGAGCACTGGGCGTCGCCATTGGCAGCCTCATCAACATTTTTCATCCCGACCAAATCATCTTGGGCGGCGGTGTGATTTCGGCACTGGGCGATGTGATGCTCCCCCGTGCACAAGAAGTTGCAAAGGGGCATACGATGCCCGGCCTCTTTGACACCGTCGGCATTGAACTGTCGAGCCTCGGAGATGAAGCGGGCACTTACGGCGGCTTTGCACTTGCTAAAGCCATAGAGACCCTATAAAAGCATTTTGCCCGAGGGGAGACTTACAGACGCATGGTCTACAATTATCTGTTATAATGGTAGCATGACAGAATAGGAAGGCATAACAGATGATTTACCCAGAAAATATAGAAAAGCGTTTTGCTTCAATTTACAGACATCTGCAAGAGCAGTGTGCATTACCGGAGGATACCGTTTTAACCGGCACTGTGTTAGACCGCCCCAAGCATTTTAGAGGCGGTCAGACTGTTTTTAAACTCAAATGCGACACCGGTGTAATCACCGTCTACATGCCGCAAGACGGTACGGCTATTCGGCAATGGGAAACGGTAACCCTCAGAGGTGATTACCGGCTGTATCAACCACCGTATGCCAAAGACACCGTACAAATCCAGTTCAGCGCCCATACGCTATCTCGGCAAAAGGCGCCTGCACAAGTGAAGCGTCGCAAAGGGCGGCGCAGAAGGCGTCGGCGGCTGTCCTTTAGAGGGCGCAAGACGGTGTCAATCGCACTGGTGACGTCGGCGCACAGCGAAGCGCGTCTCGACATTCAAAACAACCTGCATCGGTACTACACCTTGGAAGAGCAGTTTGTGAACTTACTCGACCCACACGCCATTGCCCGCGCCATCGGCGCAGCAGAAGAAACCGATGTGGATGTGGTTCTGATTTCAAGAGGCGGCGTCGACGGCTTACATGTCTTTAACCATCCGGCAGTGACAGAAGCCGTCGGCAAGAGTTCGAAAATCGTCGTAACCGCGCTGGGACACGCCGGCTTTCGGTCGGCGGCTGACGCCCTCGCAGATTACAGTTACGACACGCCGTCTCAAGCGGCTCAAACCCTTAGCGAACTGCGTAGACGCCACGTGCGTCACAAGTGGTACCGACGTCTGGCTGCAGCAGTTGCAATCGGGGCCTTTACGTGGTTTCAGTGGGGGCTTTAAGCAAACGGAAATTTTAGACAGTGAGCTTTCGGTTTCACTCAAAAAACAAAAAAAGGTGCTGTTGCGTCCCCAATGGGAATGGCAACAGTACCTTTTCAAATTTCGAGATTATTTCACCACCATCAGACGCCATTTGCCTTTTATATAGTGGTAGACGATAATCGCCATATCGACAAACTCCGTAAAAATGTAGGCGATAATCAAGCCCATATAGTCCAGCTTGAGCAAGTAGTACGAGATGAAAGCAAGTGGCATCAGCACGCCCCATCTGGAGACCACACTGGCAATGAGGAAGGGCTTGTTGTAACCCGATGCCGAAAACGCCGTACCGATGCCGAACATAATGGCGATAAAGAGCATGGAGGGGGCGATGTACCTGAGCATTCGGGCGCCGATGGCAATGACTTCTAAATCGTCGGTGAAAATGCCGATAAGGCGGTCGCCCATAAAGAAAATCGCGACATTGACGGCGACGATAATCAGGGCGCCCAGTTTTGCAGTGGCGAAGACCGTCTTGACGGCACGCGGCTCGTTTTGAGCGCCGAGGTTTTGACCGACGATGGTGCTGCCGCCCATATTGAGGCCGAAGAGCGGCATAAAAAACAGGTCCATGAGCCGGATGAGGATGCCGTAGGCCGCAATGACACTGGCGCCATAAGCCGTCACAAATCTCAGTAGGACAAAGTTGGCAAGGTTGCGGTTTAGGCCTTCAAACCCCGTCGGCAAACCGATGGACATGAGTTTTTTGTCGATTTCTTTGTCCAGTGTCAAAAGGCGTCTAGGCTCGATGCCAATATACGTTTTTCCGGACAAGAGAATGTAAAAGGCCAAGACAAACGCCACAGTGTTGCTGATGACCGTTGCAAGTGCTGCGCCGAACACGCCCATGCCGAAGCCCTTTATGGTGACAATCCCCAAGTCGAGAGTTTCGAACATGAAAATCGGGTCGAGAACGATGTTGACAATAGAGACGATGACCATGATGTACAACGGCTTTTTAGAGTCGCCCACACAGCGCATGGCCGTATTGACCGTGTAAGATGAAAACATAATCGGCAAGAAAAACGTACGTATGTAACCGTAGTCAAGTGCCGCTGTCTGTATGGCGGTATCGTCGCTAAAAAAAGCGATGAGCGGCTTGAGAAACACACCGATGAGCAGGCCGGCTACAATGGCGATTAACGCCTTAAAAACGATGCTCTGTTCAATAACGCGCGATGTACGGTCGTAGTCTTTTTCGCCATAGGCTTGAGAAATCATGGCGATGGAACTGGTGCCGACAATGTCGTTAAAGACGAAGACAATCATAAAAATAGAACTGTAAATTGTGACGCCGGAAAGGGCCTCACTTGAAATTTTCCCTATAAAATAGAGGTCGACGACGCTGAACAGGGTTTGAGCAAAAAAGCCAAACATTGTCGGAAGCGCCATGTAGAGCAAGTTCCCATACACATTGCCCTGTGTTAAATCCTTTTTGAACATGTTTTTCCCCCTAAAATAAATTAGTGTCACGAATTATTTTACCATTGTACCGATTAAATTGCACGCAAAATAAAAAAGTCGACGGCACTAATGAAATGTTTCGAAAAATTAACAAATATAAAATAAGCCTTAAAACCGACTTCACATGTGTTTTTACCCATTTCCCTGTGAAACTTAAAAAATATTATTTAATTATCATTTGTTAACCATTATAATAGAAAAGGCACCTATATGTCTAGAGAATGGGGAGGTTTTGCAAGTGATTGTAGTGGGTTTTTTACTGGGCGTCGGACTGAGTTTTGGCGTCTTTCATTTTTGGTTTGACCGTCGAGTTCAGCAATTGGATTACATCATAGAGCGCTTTTCAAAGGGCGACTATAAAACGCCGCTACACCGGGAAAAAAAGTGCTTTAAAAGCACGCAGAGGGCGCTGAGAAAATTGAGCGATGTGTATGCGGCGACCTTTGAAGAAATGGTGATTGCCGCTCTAAAAACCAGCGAACTGTCAAGTGCGCTTCATCGTTTTGCGACGGCTAATGAAGAGCGCATCCTTGAACTCAAAGAAGATTTTTCGGCAGTTTTGTTTGAAGTGCAGGCGACATTGCAAGAAATGGCCTCTATCAAAGAGGCTTTCGCCCACACGCAGGAGGCCCTTAACGCCCTCAACAGTTACATGGCATCGACGCGCAACGCGACCGATGCCGGAAGGGGCTTTTCAGTTGTCGCCGACGAGATCAGAAAACTGTCACTTGAAACGGATGACTCGCTGGGACATATCAACCGACAAGTGGAACAGTTTGTCACACATATTGAAGGCGCCACAACTGCACAAGTTGCCCGCGTCGAACATGCCGACAAATTGTGTGGCGCTATTTACGAGGACATCGATCAGCTTTTGGCGAGTGCGGACAACTTAAAAGAACTAAGCGATGATTTTTACCACTTTGTCTCCGAGAAGTCCATCGACGTCATATTAAAAGCACAACTGGCGAACTTGGTTAAATCCGTGGACAAATGTGTCGATGTCGAAGGCTGCCGCACATTGTCAAAAGCCCTTAACATCAGCAACTTTCAGGTGTTGGACGCTACGGGAAAAGTGGTACTGGCCACAGAAGACGCCAGCATCGGCCTGAACTTGTTCGCCATTTGCCACGGGTACCAACACTTGTACGAAGGCAAACTAAAGTCAAACTGCTATTTTACGCCGATTGTCACGCGACTCGACGGATTTTACGCCAAGTTTTGCGCCCAAAAATACGGCAATCGAGTCGTTGTCGTCGAGTACGCCTTTGGGATTAACAGCAACTCCTAGTGAACGGTATAGCACGCGAGTACCCTTTAAAAAGTCACTGAAAACAGTGGCTTTTTTGTGTGCGCTTATGGTACGCTATACAAAACATTAAGGAGGACGTCATGAAATACGCGCTCAGCGATATTGTCATTAAATCACCCGGTGTACAATTACGCGAAAAGATAGTGGCGAAGTACGGGTCCATAGAAGCGTTTGCAGACGCCATCGACCTGTACGCCTCATCTGTTCGCCAATACTTATCCAGCAAGACATTGGGGTCTTCGACGTTTAAGATCCGGTTGATGCGTGCCTTTGACGCGGACTTTCACGACTTGTACGCCGATGAAGCCACGCAGATTAGGCAGTGGACGTCTCAAGTCTCTTGGACAATAGACACCTACGTTTTTAAAGGCGACAGTCAGCTGCTCGAAAAGTTGAAGATGTTGACGCTGGATTACGGTTTGATGGAGGATTACGCCATCGTCTGCAGGTGCTACGCGCACTTTTATCACAACCAAGGAGAAAACAGTTGGGCGAAGGCCTACATCGACGTAGCAGTGAATACCATGCGCGACAGGGCAAACATCGACCGATTCGGTCTGTACCTTTCAGACCAGTTGCTTTTCACTGCAGAAGAAATGCCTAGGCAGGCGTTTCGAAAAAGTGTCGACTGTTTTGAAGAAACAGTTGTCCAAGTGGTCGGCAGAGTGACCAAATGCCAAATGTACGCCAATTTGGGACAGGCTTACTTTAAGCTGGGGCAGTTTGAGGACAGCCGGGAAGCTTTCTCAAAAGCGCTTGACATCGCCGACGTCGTGGACAGCAAGTGCTTTCTGTACATGCGGCTAGGCGATGTGGCGAAGGCCACAGGGGACCAAGAACTGGCGTTTCGCTATTACGAAAAGGCGGCGGCACACATTGAAAAAAAAGGGGACTTGCTCTATTACGTCTACGACGAGTTTGCCGCCTACTATTTGAGCAAAGGTCTTCTCACAGAAGCGGCGTCCGCCATCGACCGCGTATTTGACGATGCCTCGTGGACCATTTCGGCATCCAAACACAGAAAGCTCGAAACGTATCTCAAAATCAAGTTGACCTGTGGCGATTCAGAGGCTGTGGTTAAAGTGGTACGGCGTTTGCTCGATGAAATAAAAGAAGGCTATATCTATACCTTGCATCACCTCAGCACATTGGCCCGCCTAATAGAAGTTTTAGACATGCCGACGTCGTGCCTAAAGCGCATTTCAAAAGACATCGTCCGGTATGTGCGCCGGTATGCAGTAGACGATGAGAGCCGTCGCGTTCTCAAGCAGATCCTCGGGAGCATATTGATTCAAACCACATAGGAAATGTATAAAGGTGCGCTTCGGCGCACCTTTATACATTGGCGAAGAGGGTTACTCTTCGCGTCTAAAAGCTTTCCAGCAAAGGTAACTGTCCCATGTAAATCTGAGGCCCAGCCCTGTAAAAAGTGTGATTAGCATCACTGCGGAAAACCGGAAAATCAAATGCGCTATTCCGATAGCGGACACGCCGAGAAACAGGGTCACACCATTAGTGGCCATAGAGGACGGTTTGGAACGCTTAAAAAAACGTTTAAACACGAGAAGACCTCCTTGGATTAGAAAGACGCCAAAACAAAGCCGATGACGTCCGCTAAAGGGATACAGCCGAAGTTTCGGCTGTCGTTACTGGCACCGGGACGTCGATTGTCACCTAGGAAAAAGAGCGCGTCGTCCGGGACTTTCCAAGTGCTGTGGTGCGGAAAACTGAGTTGAGGCTGTGTTTTAATGCCCGGTTCCGTGTACGTTTCCTCGTAGCGCACATCGTTGACGTATACGGCGCCGTCTTTGATTTCAATGCGGTCGCCAGGTAACCCCACGACGCGTTTGACCACCTTGATGTTCCGGTTGCCAGGCGGGTAAAAGACCATAATGGCGCCGCGTTTGGGCGTGCCGTCGATTTTTTGAAAATAGTTGCGAACAAACACGGTTTTATCCGCTTTCAAAGTGGGATTCATGGAATTGCCGGAGGACGTATAAAAAGCAAAACACGTCGCCGTGGTAACTGTCAGTATTAAAAAAAGCCCTAGTGTGCCGAATAGAATCCAATACCGCTTCATAACCGCCTCCTTATGATAGAGAAAACCACAAAATGCTCACTAAATAAAAGTTACATTTCCTAAAATATAACATAAATTAAGAACACGTTCAAGAGATAAACGGCGTCAGAGCGTGTTTTGTCTGAAAGATTTGAAAATTTTATCTGATGCCATCGCCTGCAGTGAGATGTACTGAAACAGCCCAATTGAAAATACAGGTGAGACAACGTGAGACGACGGTTATATAAAAATTACATATACTGGAACACGGGTGCGTTGTCAGCGCTTCCGGAATCGCATACAATGACGGTAACAAAATACGAGGAGGCACCTATGACAACACCTTCACAAGTGATCTTTTACGGAGATATGAGCGCTGTAAATCCCGTCGGCGAATACGATTACAACGCCTTTGTAACCCTAGAGTCGTCTGAACAAGAACTGCCGGGGTTTGACGACCAGTACAACGACTTCGTCGACTACATTATGAAAATCACCCATCGCATTTGGGAAGAAAAGGGCATTGGTATTATCTACGACACGTACCACAACAACGTGGTGATGCATTTGGGATCCACCAACGCCGTCGGCGTAGACAAAGTCATCTGTGGCACACTGGAGACTTTACACGCGTTTCCCGATCGAAAGTTGATTGGACAAAATGTCATTTGGTCGCGTCACCGCGAAGACGGCTTTATGTCGTCACATCGCATTCTCTCTACGGCGACGCATTTAAACGACAGCACTTTTGGTCCCGCTACAGATAAAAAAATCAATTTCAGAACCGTTGTGGACTGTGCGGTTTCTCACAACCGCATCTACGAAGAGTGGCTCGTGAGAGACAACCTCTGGATTGTCAAGCAACTGAGACTCGATCCGAGGGCAGTGGCGCAGCAGATGGCACAGAGCACTTGCGACAACAACGGTGTGGAAAGGACGCGATACGGTATGGACGCCAATATGAAGGGACAGTTTTTTCCAGAGCGCTACGAGGCCAAAGACGCTTCCATCGGCGAATACGTCATGGAAATGGTTCATCGCATATACAGTTGCAGGCGCTTTGACGAGGTCAAGCGCTACTACGCGGAAAACGCCACATTGCACTACATTTGCGACAAGGATTTGGCTGGGCATCAGGCCATTCAGGGGATGCTCGTCAACTTGTTTGCCTCATTTCCAAATGCGGCGTATCTCGTGGAGCGCGTCACCGTTAACGCGCGACCGGAGCCCGAAACGTACGACGTCGCCGTCAGATGGCGCATCAGCGGTCTCAACGAAGGCCTCGGCATGTTTGGGAAGCCTTCGGGCAAACCGGTGACTTTTTTAGGCATCACCCATTTGCGCCTCGAGGACCGAAAAGTCGTGGAAGAGTGGATGACTTACGACGGACTCGACGTGTTGCGACAGATGTACAACAGCGCGAAAGAAGAAGAATAGGGGGCATTATGAAAGCAGAACACGGGGAAAATTCGCTGATTTTACTCGGCGCCAATCTATCGCTTGCGAAAAGATTGCTGGCGTTTCTCGCCATTTTGGTGGTTTACTTTTTCTATTGTTACAACTTTATGGTTGGCACCTTTGTGAGACCGACGATGATTATGACTGTCGCAGACGGTGGCTTCGGCTTTACACTGAAACAGGCGTCGGCGATTTTCGCCATTATGTCGTTTGCAACCATTCCGGGCACTTTGTTTTTCGGCATGTTGACGACGAAAATCGGGAAGAAGAACACGCTGATGGGCATTGCCCTAATGATTGCCGGCATGACGTTTCTGCCGCTCTTGGCGCCTACCAACTTTACCCTATGGCGCGCGGCGCGGTTTATGACCGGATTTGCACTGGGCGGTGTCTTCGGTACAGCCGTTCCTCTGGTAACGGAGATGTTTGAGCCCAAGTACCGCGGAAAACTCGCCGCTGTTCTCACCAGCACGTTCTCAGTGGCGATGATTTTTGCGGGGATGCTGTACAGCGCGCTGGGGGATAGCCGCTGGCAGCTCCTCATCTACACGGCGATTGTGCCGCATTTAATCGGCGTCGTGTTGATTAAACTGTTCGTACCGGACGACAAGGCACTGACCCTTGAAAGGCAGGCGGCGACGCTGGAAGAACGCGGTGAGAAAATCAATTACTTCAGTATGTACAAGGGGAAATACCTGTTTATCGGCATCGGTGTGATTCTGTTGTCCGGCATGAACTTTACGGCGTATTCGGCTTTTTCAAACAACGCGACAACCTACCTGAAAACGTCGCTTGGAATGACGGCTGCCACTGCAGGTGCCATTTACAGCCTTCAGGGCATCGGTCAATTGGTGGGGTACAATGTATGGGGGTTCGTGTCGGATAAGTTTGGGCGCAAAGTCCCGGCAATTGGGATGCTCCTCTGTGCCGTCGGCGTTTTTCTCTACATGCAGCTTGGAGCGGATAGTGTCGCTGCCTTTAAGGCCGTCTCTCTGTTCCTCGGTTTCAACATCGGTTTTTCCGGGGCGTGGGGCGCGTATTACACCGAGCTCTTTCCCAAGCGTTTCAGCGGACTCGCACCGGGCATTTCATTTAACGGCGGGCGCTTGATTTCATCATTTGCACTGCCGGCAGTGGCGGGAATTGCCGCAACCTCCGCAGGGATGACCGGCATCTTTAAGGTGGTCATGGCGGTGTTTGCCGCAGGGGCGCTTTTGTGGCTGTTCCTACCGGAGACGCTCGGCCGCGAAAGAGAAGCGTAAGGACAAGGCGAAAGACATGAATCCTAGATTGATGTCTTTTCGTCGTTTCAACTGTCAGCTGTGATTGTGTAGATTGGGGGCTTTCATGATTTCTAAATTGGACCTTATACTTGTGGTCGTATACATTTTGTCTCTACTCGTCCTCGGGTGGTACACAGGGCGAAAGAACAAAACTCAGGAAGATTATTTTCTCGCGGGGCGCTCGATGCCTTGGCTGCCTATAGGCCTTTCGGTTGCGGCGACGATGATTAGCGCCAACGGCTTTGTCGGCGCGCCGGGGTGGGCGTATAGCGACGGTCTCAGTCCATTTATGGTCAACATCGGCGTGCCGCTTGCGATTTTTGTGGTGATGCTCACCAGTGTGCCGCTTTTTTACGCGCTGCGTTTGACGTCGGTTTACGAGTACATCGAGCTGCGCTTTGGGCCATATACCCGCGTACTCGCGGTTCTGGGCTTTATCGCCAACTCCATTATTCAAATCAGTTCTATGGTGTTTATCCCCTCTTTGATTATTCAGCGGCTGACGGGGTGGTCACTGGTTAAAGTGGTGCCGGTTGTGGTGGTATCTGCCATTGTTTACACGTTGCTCGGCGGGATAAAGGCCGTTATTTGGACAGATGCGCTTCAAATGGTGGTCATGTGGTTCGGCGTCTTATTTTCGCTGTTCTTCGTTCTCGGCAAAATGGAGGTGGGCTTTTTTGAAACCGTCAGTATGGCTCGAGAGGCGGGCAAACTGAACGCACTGGACTTTTCGCTCGATTGGTCGCGCACCAATGCGTTCTGGGCGACGCTCATTGGGGGAACGGTGATGTGGATTCGCTATTTTGGCTACGACCAAGGGCAGGTTCAGCGCATATTAACCGCTAAATCGCTAAAGGGCGTCAAGCGCTCTTTTGTGGTCAGTGCCGTTATGATGAACACCCTGTACTTCCTCTTTATGTGTCTCGGCATTCTGCTCTATTACTTTTTTAACGGGCGCGCCTTTGAGTCGAGCAACGATGTGGTGATTACACTGATCACGGATTACCTGCCAATTGGCGTCGTCGGGCTCGTGCTGGCAGGCGTTTTTGCCGCGGCGATGTCCAGTGTGGACTCCCTGCTCAACGCCATGAGTACTGTTTATGTCAAGGATATTCACGAGCGCTTTTTCAGTCGAAGTAACGAGACGGCCTCACTGAAAATGTCCATGGCCATTTCGGCCGTTTGGGGCCTTGTGGTCATCGGCGTGACGTTGCTCGGCTTCTCGGGGACGACACAATCGGTGCTCGCGGTGGTGGGCAGCTACATTGCGTATATTTCTGGGCCTATGTGTGGCGCATTTTTTCTAGGGCTGTTTACGGTAAAGGCACACGATAGGGGCGTGACTCTAGGCATCGTCCTCGGGTTTATTGCGACCTATGTCATCGGCACGCAGACGGACATCAGCTGGATTTGGCGTCCCGCCGTGGGGATGGTGCTCACTTGTGCCATTGGGTACGGCGCCAGTCTATTGCTGGGGAACTCTAAAACAGATGCCGATGTCAAGCGTTATACTGTGATGGGACAGCGTTCAAACCTGCTGGCCTCCGGAAATGTTTCAGAAGGTGGCGTTTCGCTGCTGCCGCTTCAAGTGGACAAATACGCCTGGACAGTCCTCGGCTTTTTTATAGCCCAGTACCTGTTGCTTTACATGATAGCGCGCTAAAAAAAGCGCCTGTATGCCCGACGCTTTAAAGACTGATTGGCGCTGGGCACACAGGTGCTTTTTTAGACGACAAAATTTGAGCCGAAAGCCTTCTCGCGACTATTTAACGCGAGAAGGCATCAGCGAAAATTGTTTTGAGGACTCAAATGTCGTAGACGACAAAATTTGAGCCGAAAGGCTTCTCGCGACTATTTAACGCGAGAAGGCATCAGCGAAAATTGTTTTGAGGGCTCAAATGTCGTAGACGACAAAATTTGAGTCGAAAGACTTCTCGCGACTATTGGGCACGAGTGGTGTCAGCGAGGGGGTCAGCCGTTGAAGGCGGCGATGTCGGTGGTGCGTCTAATGACGTCGAGCCCCTGTTGTTTGAGCCAGTAAGGAAGGTCGATAAGCACCCAGTTCTCAGAGAGTTTATCGCCTTTACGGTAGTAGACATCTACGACTTGCATATCTGCGTGAATGCCACCTGGCAACCCGAGAAAGCCGCCAATAGGCGTATTGCTGAGATTCGGCCATCCGAAGAAGCAGGCAAACGGCCCCTCGGCAAACCGGCACACGTGACCGTTGAATTTTTTGTCTTTTAGATGGTTTCTAAACGGCAGCTGATGCTGACGCTGATACCTTGGAATGGTGTAGCTGGCGCCGATGCCACCTGGACCGTACCACGTCATGTCCTCGGCCCATGTGCGTTCCAACACTTCCGGTGGACACCCCATGGCACCGCTGTCGTTGAGAGCTGAGAGGTCGTCCACCATTTGGTTGACCAGTGCTAACGTCTTCTCGCCTTCGACGGCATCTGCGTCTTCATAAAGCAGTCCGTTGTGGTCGCGAGGGCCGGGGTAGACGAAGTGATGGCCGGTGGCCACCGGAAGGGGGTGAAGCCCCGATTCCAACATAAAGCCGATGATGTCTACAAACAACCCGGTCTCCTTAATTTTGCCGTCTTCGACGCAGTTGAACTCCGCATAACGCAAGTGCGCCATTTTGCCCGTTGGCGGGATGTTGAGCCACGGCGCGTCGAAGAGGCCGACGAAATGCCCCATGCTCATGACCCATTCGTCGCCGCTGATCTCATTTGTACCGGCGATAAAGATGTCTTGGCGCCGCTGCATGGCGGTAAGTGCTTTCATCAGCGGGGCGTAAAACACTTCTGCTGCGGCGTTTGCGCTCTCTAATGCTCTAAAAGGGTAGACGCCGCGCCAGCAGTACGCTTTTGTTGTAAAACGGGTGATGACGTCGGCAACGGTTTCCGGCGTCGCTTGCTCCAGCGCTTCAAAGTACGAGCGCACAGTTTTTTTCGATGCTTGGTATTTGCCCATAAAATCACTCCTATACGTTAAATTTGTTTAATTGTATCGAAAAACAAAGGGTGTGACAATTTGAAATAAAGTTAAATTAATCCATATTTATAGCGTTGATTGGGCTTTTCCGCGCATATGCCAATTGAGTGGTTGAAATGCCGAGGTGCTTCTGACAACATAAGCCCGCCGACAAAATTTCAGTGCTGGACAGCGGCTTAAAAAGTTGGTAGGCTAAAGGGAAGAAGACTGTAAAGGAGCGTTTATGACAGAATTAGAACTGCTTAAAAAACATTTTGGTTACTCGGCGTTTAGGCCGGGACAATCGTCTATTATAGAAGGGATTTTAGCGGGAAGAGATGTGCTTGGCGTCATGCCCACCGGGGGTGGCAAGTCGATATGTTATCAATTGCCGGCTCTGATGCTTAAAGGGGTAACGGTGGTCGTGTCGCCGCTTATCGCCCTAATGAAAGATCAAGTTGACGGCCTGACGGAGAATGCCGTGTTGGCGACGTACATCAACAGTTCGCTGAGTGAAGCCGAATGTTACGCTCGGCTTGAAGGGCTATCAAACGGCGCGTACAAACTTTGCTATGTGGCGCCGGAAAGGCTGAACACACCGAGTTTTATGCGACTTGCCAAAACACTTCCCATCGACCTCGTCGCCGTAGATGAAGCCCACTGTATCAGTCAATGGGGGCACGATTTTAGACCGAGTTACAGAGAGATTCCCACATTTATCAAACAGCTGAAAAAGCGCCCAGTGGTCGCCGCGTTTACGGCGACGGCGACGGTGTCGGTAAAAGAAGACATTAAGGCGCTGTTGGCGCTCGAAGCCCCCTGCGATGTCACTACGGGATTTGACCGACCCAATCTCGTGTACAAAGTGGCCAAACCCCAACACAAGACGCGCTATGTTTTGGAGCACATCAAAAGTGCCGGGGACAAGGCGGCGGGGATTGTCTTTTGTGCGACGCGAAAGGCCGTGGACAGCCTTGCGGCAGAACTCATTAAGCGAGGTGTTTCCGCCGAAGGGTACCACGCCGGATTAGATGCGGAAACCCGCAAGAGCGTTCAAGAGAACTTTATGTTCGATCGCACGCGCGTAGTGGTGGCGACCAACGCCTTTGGCATGGGCATCGACAAACCCGATGTGCGCTTTGTCATCCATTACAACATGCCTCAAAATATGGAGGCCTATTATCAAGAAGCGGGGCGTGCCGGGAGAGACGGGGCGGAGAGCGCCTGTATTCTCCTCTATTCCCCCGCTGACATCGTCAAACAGAAACTTTTGATTCAATCCGGTGACGACGGCAGGTCAGAAGCGCGTGTGGCGATGCTGTACGAAAATTTACAGCTGCTCGTCAATTACTGTCATACCCACGACTGCCTTCGCGGTGAAATCCTCAAGTACTTTGGTGAACAACCGCCGGCGTCGGGTTGCGGTAGTTGCGGCAACTGTCTTAACGAGTCCGAGTGGACCGATGTCACTGTAGAGGCGCAAAAAGTGCTCTCCTGTGTCTACCGAACGGGTCAACGTTTTGGCCTTGGGACGGTTATCAAAGTCCTCAGGGGCTCTAAAGATCAAAAGCTCTTGTCGTGGGGGCTGGACAAGCAGTCGACCTATGGCATTATGGAGGCACAGTCCGAAGGGTATATTAAAGAAATTGCCATGCATCTTATTGCATCGGGTTACCTTGAAATGGCAGGTGGTGCTTACCCTACGCTTCAACTGACGCAGACCTCTCGTCAAATTTTAAAGGGCGAGGTGTCTTTTGCCATTAAACAAGACCGTGTGACGGCGTCTCAGAAGAAAGGGGTCAAGAAGCGTTCGGGGACAGCGGCAACCCTCTCTGAAACAGATGCGCGACTTTATGAGGCATTGGCAGCTCATCGCAAATCAGTGGCCCAAGCCAAAGGGGTGCCGGCATACCTCATCTTTTCAAATGCGACACTTGCCGATATGGCGCAGCTGAAACCGACGACACTGACGGCGCTTTTAGAGGTCAAGGGCGTCGGTGAGAAAAAGGCCGATGCCTATGGCGACGGATTTATCAAAGTGCTCATGTCCGAAAGCGCGCGCTAAAATGCGGTATACTAACGTCATGGAGGTGGGAGATGCAGTTCAAAAAAGAAGCCTGTTATCAGGCGGTCAAAGCACAAGACGCTCGCTTCGACGGTTTGTTTTACACCGCTGTGAAGACCACGGGAATTTACTGCAGGCCGATATGCAAAGTGCCTGCGCCGAAATACGAAAATTGTACCTTTTATAAAACAGCAGCTGAAGCAGAAGCCGCCGGGTATCGGCCGTGTCTCAGGTGTCGTCCGGAACTGGCACCGGGGTACGCCGATGCCGAACAGTACGACGCGCTGTTTGAAATGGCGGTGCGCTACTTTGATAAAAGCGGTTACCAATCGGGACAGGTGGGTGCAGCCGCCGCTGAACTGGGGGTCACCCCGAGACATTTGAACCGCGTCTTTAAAGCAGCTGTAGGCACCGGCCCACAGCAGTATATGATGACTAAGCGGTTGCTTACGGCCAAGCAGTTGCTCAGTGACACGAGACTCTCCATTGATGTTATTGCAAAGCGGTCGGGGTTCGGCAGTGCTTCGAGGTTAAGAGCCGCAATGCAAAAGCACTACAGGCTGCCGCCCAGTGCATTTAGAGGGCGCAAGCGCGTCGACGATGCGCTATGTGTAAACCTTGCTTATCGCCCGCCTTACGACTGGGAGGCGATGATGGCTTTTTACAAGGTGCGCGCACTGCAGCACATGGAGGCGGTGACAGACGCAGGTATTTATAGGCGCGGCCTTTCTGTTAAAAGTGGTGAGCGCCTCTACAGCGGCTGGATACAGTTGACGCCAAAACCTGAAAACTGCGTTTTACAGCTCGAAGTCAGCGATGGTCTTGCGCCGGTGCTCGTCGATGTCATACGCAATGTTCGGCGTGCCTTTGACCTCGACACCGCTTTTACGCCACCGACATCGACGCTTCCCGTGGGGATACGGCTCCCTGGATGTCTCGATGGGTTTGAGATGGCGGTACGCGCCGTTGTCGGCCAACAGATTACTGTAAAAGCGGCGATGACGCTGCTGAGCCGACTCGTCGATACCTATGGCATACCGGTAACCACCCCTTGGCCGGAAGTCACCCGCTGTTTTCCGGAACCGTCTGCCTTTTGCGGGGAAGTTGAAGCGCCCCTTGGCAAGCTCGGTATCATCAAAACGCGCAGCCATTTGATTCAAGTGCTTTCACGTGATTGTCTAGCGGGACGTTTAACGTTTGAAGACCATTTAGACCCCGACGCGTTGACGCGACAACTCCTTGCTTACAAAGGTATCGGAAACTGGACGGCTTCTTACCTCGTCATGCGAGGCATGAGCTGGCCGGATGCCTTTCCTGTAATGGACATCGGCGTCATCAACGGCCTCGCACCGTATTTGAAAGATGTCGACGGACAGCTTTTGGCCGATAAAAAAGAGGTGTTGACCAAGCATCAGTGGCGCAAGCGTTATATTGAGTTGGCTGAACACTATGCGGCACGCTACAAACCGTGGCGCAGCTACTTGACGCTGGCGCTTTGGTCGGGAACATACAGAAAGTGAGGCGCAATATGTATTTTACGAAAATAGCGTTGAAATGGGGCCCTGCCGTTGTACGACACGAAACAGACGGCGCCCTGTCGGGGCTTTGGTTCGAAGGCCAAAAGTATTTTCCGAAGATCCCTTCAGATGCCGTCTGGACTGAGGACGGTTCAGAGGTACCGGAAGCGGTTTTCAAAGGGATTGACCTTGTAAAAACGGAACTTGCCGCCTACGAGGCGGGGACACTGGAGCGGTTTACTGTGTCGTTGGCTTTTAACGGCACAGCTTTTCAAAAAATCGTATGGGCGGCACTTGTTCAAATCCCTTATGGTGCCACCACCACCTATGGCGCGCTCTCTCAAACAGTTGCACAGATGCTCGGCAAGCCGTCTATGTCTGCACAAGCGGTCGGCGGTGCCGTCGGTCACAATCCGATTTCAGTTATCGTGCCTTGTCACCGCGTAATCGGGGCAGGTGGTCAGTTAACGGGGTATGCAGGCGGTTTGGATAAAAAGCGTGCCTTATTGAGTCATGAAGGGGCAATACTTGCAGCTGAAGAGTAAAACCACAGAAAAACCTTTTAAATAGACGCGTATAGCGTCTTTTTTCATACATGTAAATTTATTTTATAAAAAAGTGTAAGAAAATAGCACCTTCATACGTTCTATATATGGAGACGCCGCTTTTATAATGAAAGGTGGTAACTGATATGAAAAAACGTTTGTGTATACTGTGCGTGTTGGTGCTTGTGTTCAACCTCTGTGCGGTGGCTTTTGCCGCTGACGACACTTGGGTAAAAATCGAGTCCGCCAGTCAACGGTACTATGTCTTAAAAGATACGCAAGGTGATTTGGAAGTTGTTGAACAGCGCAGCGTCCACGATATGAGCATCGAGGGGTATCAGTACGACGGGTACATCGATATCGACTATTGGTTCGACAAATCCGGTTCGACAACTTATGAACTGTACATGACCATTAAATCGGACAAGTATTTAACCAATTCAGTTCAAGGAAACTTCACAGTGAAAGATACGAGTATTTTTTCATCAGACACGTATTTGAACAAATGGTTAAGTAAGTCGTATACGGCCTCAAAACGCCACAACCAATCTGTAGGTCGATTTACTGCGCGAGATGTAGAGCGCGTTAAATTGTCACAGAGCAACATGAAAATCTACAATTTAAGCAAAGCCACTTGGGTTAACTTCGGTTCGTGGTCAGGTTCTTTTTCATTACCGAAGTGGTAGGCGGTTCTACATACCGTTAAGCTGATTTTAAACCAAAGCAGGGCGTCTCCATTTTATTGCTTTTCACGCAGTGCGCATTGGATAGAGGGTGGACAAAACCGCCTATTCTAAGGCTTTATACATTTGTGAAAAAAATTATTAAAATGTCACCAAAAAAGTGTAAGATTTTTAGGGGTTCATACGTTTAATATAGTGAAGGCTGTACACAAGTTATAAAATAAAAGAGGTGACGTATGCATAGTTATTATCCAAAACACACTGTCAATGAACTGATGCGCTACATTGAAGAGCGCTTTGTCTGCGAGCGCATTGAGCCGCAAAATCAGGAACTGTCGTATCCCATACGAAAAACGGTGGAAGTGACCAAAGCCAACATAGAGAGTGCGACTGAAATCAAAGAGTCCGCTATGGATTTGGCACTGTACAAACTGGTATCTGACCGCGAGAATCCGGCGTTCTTTAAAAGTGCGTTAGGGGACAACGAAATTGACGACGGGTATATTCTCACCGTCATAGAAAAGGGCACATCGTACGTGTACAGCTCCTCCGGAAAAATGTACGCGTTGTTTGAATGTTACAAAGGGCTCGACGAGGAAGATGTGCGTTGTGACAATTTGCGTTACAGGCATCTGAATTTTTTGGTGGACATGTACCCTGAATTAAAGGCCTGTGCTCATAAACAGTAAAGAAGTATTTAAGGGGGGTCTTTAGTCGATAAGGGTACCCCTTTTTAGTTACAAAGTGGTATACTATTACTGAGGAGAAGACCGGTTGATAAAAGTCAATAAGAAGTTTTGTCACGAAAAACCGCGATGATGTGGTTTGAAAGTTTATGTATGACGGCACCAAGCGCGCCTTTCTTTATCTTGTTGTCCCGATAGATGCCACAGAGGTTTTGAGGAGCATGAAACTTAGAAAATATCAAAGAGCTGTCTGGAGGAGAGAAAAAAAAACTAAGATTATTAAAAATTTTAACTAAGTGTCCTCAACTAATACTCTTGGATGAACCTGAAGTGGCTCTTGATATTAAATCTAAAGAAACTTTATTAGAATGGTTGAAAAAACATAAATCAAATTCAATAGTTATAATAATTACTCATAATCCTGAACTAACTAATTTTGCGGATTATATTATTAATTTATCTTAAGGGTTAAATGGATTTTCCTCTGGAATCTAAATATATTATGTAAGGAGAGTATGATTTTTGAAAGTAATCATACGAAAAATGATGTTATGAAATTGATAATTGAGAAAATTGCATAATTTATAACCGTTGATTTAACAAGTTTTTAAAGAAACAAAAAGGAAACTTCACCCCAAACGTCGAATTATATAAGTGGCAGCAAACACAATCCAAACGAAGGAGGAAGTTTCCACTTATGTATATTCGACAAACATGTCTATTTTCCTTTGAAGAAATTATGAACTTTCAGCAAGAAACGAAATTGGAATTAATTCTTGCTCAGATCAACATCTCACCTTTGGTTGCGGCATTATCTAAACAGAGTCATTTGAGAGGTCCAAAAGGTTACAGAGTCGCACCGATGATTTACGCATTAATTGCTAAGCAAATTCTGAGAATTTCGACCACCAGCGAGTTGGTGAGACAGTTGAAAGAGAACCCAGTGTTACGTTATAACTGTGGTTTTGAGGTGTTATCCAAAGTACCATCAGAAGCCACTTTCAGCAGATTCGCAGATAAGCTGTCAGAATCAGATGCGTTGCTGAAACTATTCGGTGATTTAGTTGTTCATGCTAAAGAATTAGGAATTGTTGATGGTAGTCATATTTCAATAGACTCTACTAAGGTAGATGCTTTCGAAGCCTCAAAACCAAAGAAAGATATTGTAGATGACGGCACCAACCCAAACTGGGGAATGAAGCGCGATACTCACGGTAATAACATTCGTTGGTTTGGATGGAAACTTCATATCCTGAGCGATTCATACAGTGAATTACCACTTTCAGTTATGGTAACACCAGCGAATGTTCATGATGGAACAATTGCAGTTCCACTGATTGAAGAGTTTCTAAAGCAGTATAGAGATCTGTTTAGACCATTGTTCTATGCGATGGACTCTGGATATGATTATAATTCTGTCTATGATGCAGTAATAAATCACTTTGAAGCTACTCCAATCATAGCCTACAACCCAAGAGGCAGTCACGCCGCCCCAGAAGGGTTAGATGATGAGTTTCATCCAGTCTGTTCTGGTGGTTACAAACTCGTTTATTGGGGGATTGACGGCGATTACATGAAATTTAGATGTCCACAAGTACTGGGGAAATGTAACTGTCCACATGGGAGTGCATGGTGTTCATCAAGCAATTATGGTTATACGCTCAAGATAAATCGTAAAGAAAATCCAAGACAAATCGGATATCCGTTAAGATCATCTGATCAATGGAAGACTCTATACAACAAGCGAACTTCTGTTGAACGTTGCAACGGTCGACTAAAGACGATTTTAAATTTGAATTCAATCCGGTCTAAAGGTATCAAGAAAGCAACTGTTCATGCGTTGTTAAATTGCATTGCGTTGGTTGCAGGAACCATCGCTTCAAAAGTTAAAGTAAACAGAAATGAGGAACTCTTAGTAGCATAATGAACAACAAAAGATTGAAATTTGAAAGCATGGCAGGGGCTGTTACTTAGGATTAAGCCTTTTTCTCAAATTATCGAGTTAATTATGCAAGAGTCTCAATTATAATACTAGTATTTTTTCTCTATACAATTTTAGAATGGCTTCTATATAAAAAAAATAGGCTAAGTGAAAATAGGCAGCTTTGGTCTAGTCCTTCAAGTTTCATTTGGGGCTTTATATTACTAGTAGTACTGATTTTTGTAACACCGGGTGAATACAAACCTTGGGGAGATATTTTATACGTAAAAGAAGCCTTCAAGCATATAATTTTATGGATACTGGGATTGTTGGTATATTACTCTTTAAACAATGAGAATCTTTTCAGGAGTGCCGCAGGAGTGAGTTGGGATAGTAGAGCGTTTTATTATTTTTGCTTTTTAATTCCGATTATTGAGGAAATTCTATTTAGAGGTATTATACTAATGAATTTACTAAATAAATTTCCAATAATAAAATATGAAGAGCTTTTCGTAATTATAAGTTCGCTCTTATTTGCTTTATTTCATATCAACTATGAAAATAATTTTAAATTAAGCAAAGAGTACATTTTCGGAATGTTACCTATTTTCATTATAGGCAATGCAATAGGATTTTTAGTTTTACTAACGCGTTCACTTTGGATGAGTATATTAATGCATATTCTCATAAATTTTACAGGAGCTGTATATTTTAATTTTTTAAAATTGAAATACAAAAATAGAAGTAGATAAAAAAATCTGTTCTTCTCGGTTTGTCTTAAATAAGAAGACATGAAAACACACAAGTAAAGGAGTGCCTATAACCCTATGTTTATTTTAAAAGGAGGTATACACCATGCAGGGACAAGTGAGTACATGGTTAATCGAAGCGTTGTTACATAACTTTTGGGTATCTTTATTCGTTTTATCGGTGGCTTATCTGCTGTTTAAACTAATCATCGAACAAGTGCATCTGAAAACGTCTATTGTTGAGACGCTGTCAAAACCATTTGAAAGGTGGCAGCTTGGGCAAAAATCTAAAATATTCGTGTACGCATTAAATTTTATGCTGTTCCTGGTTTTAACTGTTTTGACACGGTATTTGTTTGAAACGCAGTTGTCCGCTGCCATTTTTACGGCGTTTTTCTTCGCCTTGTTCGAGCGACTTTTGTTTGGAGAGCCAGAGGCGTACCTGTAAAGGTAGTTTTGTAGAAAGCAGTGGTTGAAGGTTTTTCGTCTTGGCTTAGATGGGGCTTTCGAACACTGTTTTTTGCGTTTGCATGAGGCAGTCGTTCAAGCTGACGGTATTGTGGCAGTGGCGTACACTGTGATTAGAATGAAAAAGACGGCTCTAAAGAACCGTCAGAGAGTTGCCATGGATATTTCATTTCATTGGCACCAACAATTTTTGGCGCTAGTGCTAAACGATGCGAGCTACCTAGTTTTTTTCTCTTAGTGTAAGTGAATGCTTTAAATAGCAGTAGTTTTGGTAGGCAATGGCCCCAAAAACGCCGCCGAGTGTATTGAGCAGCAAATCGTCGACACTTGCAGAACGGTACGTAAAGCCTAAGATAAGCGAAATCAAAAATTGACTGGATTCAATACTTAAGGCGACTAAAAAAGTGTACAATGTGGCTTTTTTTATGCTGCTGACTTTTGAGGAAAGTGCGTAGAAAAATCCAAATGGCGCTAAGAGTGCAAGATTCCCACCGATGATATAGACGGCACCTTTTAAAGAACTGCTTTTCACAGTTGAAATGATGTCGCTAAAGGGAATAAAAGCATGTTCGATGTAAACTTCTTTATTAGAGCGCATATAGTCGATATAAGCTCTTTGAACTGGGAGTGGGAACAAGGTCAGGTCAATGACCTTCCACGCGTAAATGTACACCATCAAATAGAGGAGTTGTTTGTGCATCGGTACTTTTTTGGTGTACTGGATAAACGCAAAAATCAAGTAAAGTGGGATGGTAAAGATGAATACGGTTGAATCGGGCATAGCAAGGGCCTCCTGTTATCGTGACATCAGAACTGCTTAGTGGAAAGAGTTGTTTAATAAATTGAAAATTAAGAAAACACATCTTGTGAATAAAACAATTTCTCGTCTATTGTACCATTTTAGTATTAAAATACCAATGATGGTTTTTAGCCATTGAGTTATGTTGAAAATCGAAGTTTAAAGCGCATGTATAGGCCTGTTACTACTTGTAAAACTTAATAAGATATTAAAAATGGATAAAGAAATAAATTCTGGATATTAATCGGCGTAAAGTTTGATACAATACCGGTAGGCGTGCGATTTGTAGGCGGTTTATTTGCCGTGAGGCGTAAACGGATGGACGAGGAGGACCTAGATGTTAGAAGTGAATGGTATCAATAAACGGTTTGGTCGACACCAAGTATTAAGTGACGTTACATTTTGTGTAGACAAAGGGGAAATCGTGGGGTTTATCGGTCCAAACGGTTCCGGTAAAAGTACGACGATGAAATGTATCACACGATTGGTATTTCCAGATTCAGGCGAGGTCATCATCGGAGGACAGTCGTTGAAAAAGCGTCCGAAAGAGGCACTATCGAAATTAGGGGCTTTAATTGAATCCCCAGGGCTTTACCCCAACTTGACGGGAATGGAGCATTTAAAACTCTTTGGCAAACTCAGAGAGGTGTCCCCTAAAGAACTGAATGGCATTGTCAGCAGCATTGGGATGACAGCACATATACATAAGGTGACTTACAAGTATTCTATGGGTATGAAACAACGCATGGGCTTAGGCATTGCTCTGTTATCGCAGCCGGAATACCTGATATTGGATGAGCCGTTTTCCGGTTTGGACCCACAAGGGATATTTGAACTGAGAAAGACACTTATGGCCATTGCTGAAAGTGGCGTCTCGTTGCTGATTTCTTCCCATCAGTTGCTTGAGCTGGAGAAAGTGTCGACGCGTAGTATTTTCATAAAAAATGGCGAAATAGTCGATAGACAAACACTGGAATCCGAGACGCTGACAAAGGCGTATAAAATTAGATTTTTAGATGGCCAGCACCTCTCGGATCAGACGATTGAAGAGCTGAAAGACTTAAACCTCATCACCAAATGCGAATTGACTCAAGAAGGCGTTTTGGTATGGGTGACGCGCGATCAAGCGCTGTCAGCAGTACTGGGGTTACTTGTTCAGAACAAGTATTGGGTACGCTCGGTAGTTCCCGTAGAAAAGGACCTTGAGCGCCTTTATAAGGAGCTGTTTTAATGGGAGGGGGGCCCGGTATGACAAACTTTTTTAAAGTCGAAATGTGGCGTTTTTGGCGGATGAGAAAAAATGTTTGGATTGTGGTCTGTAGTTTTCTCATTTTTGCAGGCTTTGTCAGCATAAATACCGTTTTAGACGGCCGCTACCAAACTTGGTATGAAGAACAAATACGTTTTGAGCAAATGGCGACCAGTATGGAACTTCAAAGTTTAAATGCGTCAATAGCGGCGTATGAGAGTACCCACAAGAATTTTAAAGCCTTGGAAGACAGAAAAGCTCTTACCATGCGCTGGTACATGATAACGCGCCAGATTCTCAACGAGCGTGAGCCAATTGACCGATTGGTTTACGAAATTGAAAGAGAGAAGCTGCTGTTGGAGCTTTATGAGAAGAACCAGCGGAATATCTCATACTACTTGTACCCTGGAATGGATGCGGAGACACTTTACGACAGTATTGAAGTTAAAACGTATCTTCTGAAAAACGCCATTGTACCGTTGAGTAGCCCTTTTGAGATGGTTGGACATCGATTTATTTCGCGTGTGTTGTCTTATGAAGGCTTGTTAATCTGGGGACTTATTACCGTATTGCTGTCTACAGGTGTTTTTGTAGACGATATGACAAGTGGTGCATACAAAACGCTCTATAGCATAAATGGCAATAGGGCAGGGATTATTGGTGTAAAGTGGTGTGTGGCCGTTGTGAATATACTTGGAACAAGTGTTGTTTGCCTTTTGATTTTTACAGGTGGCTTTTATTTAATGGGCCAATTGGGTGACCTAAATTATCCGGTGGTTAAGGCCGGCGTAGGCTGTGTGCCTTGGTACGCCACGGTGTTTCCGGTGAGTGTATATGCGCTGTTTTTGATGAGTTTTTTGGTTACTGTTTCACTTGCAGTTGGGATGAAGCTCAAAGCACAGGGGGAAACCTTTATAGTGATGTTGGTGGTCTTTCTTTTCGATTTTTCGTTAAGAACGTTGCTCCCGATGAGCGAACCATTTTGGTGCTATTACCCGTTGACTGGGCTCAATGCCTATCCGGTTTATGCCGAGAGGGCGCTTAATACCCTGTGGGGCGCTCCTGTGGTGAGCAGTGTATTCATCGGATTATTTGCTGTCTATCGCTTTACTCGTGAAGACCTTTAGAGGAGGGACACCATGATGTTGTTTTTGGAACTCAAAGCACAGTTCAAGCGTTATTCTACTTTCATTATCATAGGGATGCTCTTTCTATTTCTATTGGCAACCGTCTGGTCTTTTGAAAAACAGAGTATCGCTTTTAAAAGGGACACGCAGTTCATGAATCAAGTACTGAGTCAAAGCTTTCAGAGTCGGGCCAACCATATGGAAATCCCTATACGCGATACGCCGGTGCAAACCCTCCGTACATATGAGGAAGCACTGAGTTTTCAAATAAAACTGTCTGAAGATGCACTTGAGCTAGACCCCCTCTTGGACCATGAGGCTTATAACCTCAATCGGGCACAGTTTTTTATGATGGGTTGGATGGCTGGAACTGTTCTCAACGATACATGGCTTGCAGCCGATGAAGATGACCGATTACCTTCGCCGATGGACACCTTTGGTTCTGAGTGGGATACCCTGAGATCAGAGATAGAGTTTCCCAACATGGGGGCATTTCGGTATCCGGATTTTCAAGGGGCACAAGTTTATGCTCACAGCGCTCTTTACTATATGCAACTTTTTCAAAGAGATATTCCGAGAGGGGTAAGGATATCGGTAACACCTTTCGCATTTCTATACTTGCTTTTTCAGACAAAGCTGCCCTTGGTTTTCGGTGTACTTTCGGCGGTTATCGGTGCGGGGGCTGTGAGTCTACAGAGGGAAACAGGCGTACTAAAAAACAAGCTCTCTCAAGGGAGAGGACGCTTTATTTTGAGAAGTTATACAATCGGTGCTGTGACATCGTGGCTCATTGTTTGTATTGTTTTTTTCGGCATCTTTGCTCTTTTAGGTGCGAAGCACGGGTTTTCCGATGCAAGGCAGCCAGTTGTAGTCAAAAAAGAATTTCTAACATCGTGGCAACCTGATTTAGAAATTGTGAATAGGGGAAGGCGGGTAGAAAATCTGAATACGGTGGGTATTGCCGATGTGATATCACTGAAGAAGTCGTCTGAAACATTTGATTTAAATTGTTTTCTACCACTTTGGAAAGTCGTTCTTTTGCAAGGCGGTATTATGACCGTACTCATTTTATTTTGGACCGGGGTGGGGCTATTGGTTTCTATTCTCGTTAAAAATCAGGTGTTTTCAATGGTTGCGTCGAGTTTGGTTTTCACTTTGACCTATGGATTACCGTATCTGATGCCCTCAATTGAAGGGACTCTATGGGATTTTACGGGATTTTTTGAACTCAACGCTCTGTTCGGTGGCTATCTCCCAGTCACTGTGATGCAAGTTTTGGCAGTGACTCTGGTGGGGAGTGTCTGTACGCTGTTGTTGGCACACGGGGCTTTTAGAAATCAAGATATTGCTTAAATGAGGAGGGGTGGTATGAAAAAATATGTGATGTTGTTGTGTGCGCTCCTTCTCGTGTCCTGTTCAAATAGGGGCATTGAAGAGGCGGTCGCCAATGAGCGCAAAGAAGTTGAGCCTGAGTCAGAACTGGAACAACTCAGACAACCAAGTCAAGGGGATTTGTGTGCTAGCGTCACTACGACAATCGGCGACATTAAGTTGCGTTTGTTTCCTGAAGTGGCACCAAATGCGGTGAATAACTTTGTACAACTGGCAAAGGAGAATCACTACGACTATTTGGTTTTTGACCGTATAGAAAAGGATTTTTTGATTCAGGTGCAGTCACACCCACTGTATCCGTTAGGGCGCAGTATCAACGGGGAAAACTACACGGATGAAACAGATCATGACTACGTACATCTAACCGGTGCAGTGGGGATGTCGAAGTATACAGATTATCGTACCGACGTGCAATATAGCCCAAACGATAGTTTTTATATCATTTGCCAAGGGGGCCTAGAGGCAGCCGAGATGGAAGCAGTTGATTCAGATACCAGCTGGTACAGTGAAGCTGTACGTAATGCTTACGAGTGTAGAGGCGGCGTCCCGCGATTGGACGGTGAATACACGGTGTTTGCACAGGTTTATGAAGGTCTCGACTTAGTGCAGACCATCAATGATTCCGCTTCTGAAGACGCCAATCAATCGAGCTTAGAGCCTGTTATGATACTGGATGTGGTTATTTTTAGTTACGAAGAGGGCGACACCCCCTAAACCTCACTATTGCCGAAAACTGTATACTATGATAAACTTTTGTCAAACAAACACTTGTGATAATAGTATTATCAAACGGGCATACAAGCAAAAGATTATACATACATTCGGAGCAATCATGAATAACAATAAAAAAAGCATTTATACATTTGGAGGCAACATACTGTTTTACTTCGGCATTTGGCAAAAAACCTACCCGGCTTTTATCTTGTTGTTGGGTCTGGCGGTGCCCAGTGGCATTCTAGCTGCTTATGCCACTGCCACACTCCCCAAACTCATCGTTCAAGGCATAGAGCAACAGCAGGCTATAGGCGCCGTTTTAAAGCCACTTTTAGGCACTTCTTTGGCGATGGTTGTTTTCAACGCCGTGTCTTCTTACAGTGCCATGCGCTTTATGGAGAAAGGCATTCTCCCTAAAACCTATCTTAACGCCAACATCGTTTTTAAGAAGATAACCACGCTCTCGTACAATCGTCTGGTGACTGCGGAAACCCAAGATCAAATTGCCAAAGTAAAAGAAATAATGAGTGAAGGCGATAAGGGGACGATGCATCAGTTTGGGCGCTCATTGGCACTCTTGTTGACATCGCTGTTCGGGATTGTTTTTTTTGCAGTAGACATTGTTAAAATCGACGGCGTTCTATTGGGCGTTATCCTAGTGACTTCTGCCGCCAACGCATTTTACGGCTTTTGGAACAACCGCCGTCAAAGTGACAATATGAGTGCGCGCAGCCGTTCGGCCAAGCAAGCGACCGCGATGTCATCTCATTTGCAGGACCGGGCATTTTATAAAGACATGCGTCTGTACCACATGGCGCCTTGGTTAATAGAACGCCTTGAGACATATGTAAGCGATTGGTCACATTACATCAAACAATCGACAGCGCTTCACTTTGGGGCTTCGGTGGTCAACGCGCTCATGTTTTTGATCAGAGAGCTTGCTGTAATTATCTACTTGGTAATCAGCTTACTGGAAGGCGCCATAGAGGTGGCGCATTTCGTGTTTATGCTGGCACTGGTTCGGACATTTTCCACGTGGGTCAATGAACTCATTCAGCAAGTTAACAAGTTGATGCTGTTCAGTCTTTCTATGGGCCACATAAGGGCACTGCTGGACATAGAAACAGAAGAAAGCGCAGCGGGACAACGACCATTAATTGCGCATGCGCCTGAGATTCGTATAGAAGGGCTGGGGTATCGGTATCCAGAAAGTTCAAAGTGGCTGTTTCGGGATTTTTCATTGACCATTGGAAAAGGTGAGAGCCTTGCACTCGTGGGCAACAACGGTGCCGGCAAGACGACTTTAATGCTGTTGCTAATGGGGCTGCTAACCCCCTGTGAAGGGCGCATTTTCATAGACGGCATCGACAGCAGAGACTTCGATAGAACCACTTACTACAGACTTTTTGCCCCTGTGTTTCAAGATATTTATATCTTTCCGGAAACCATTAATGCGAATATTGCAGGAGACAGTGTTTACAACAGCAATCAAGTGACAGAGGTCATTCAAAAAAGCGGCTTGAGCACCTATATTGAATCGCTACCGGATAAAGGGGCGACACAGCTGTTTAAGACCAGCCGTTCAGGCGCCATTGATTTGTCCGGCGGCCTCAATCAAAAAGTATTGCTGGCACGAGCACTTTATAAAGATGCCCCCATCAATGTATTGGACGAACCCACAGCAGCACTTGATCCTGTGGCAGAAAGCGAGTTGTACAGTGCTTTTGATGCCATCAGTCGTGAGAAAACATCGATTTTTATTTCACACCGACTGGCTTCCACTCAATTTTGCGACCGTATCGTGTACCTTGAAAACGGTGCGGTTATAGAAGAAGGGTCCCATCAGTCGCTTATGGCAAAAGGCGGTCGCTACAGAGCTCTGTACGATGTTCAGAGCCGATATTATAAGAGAGGGGGCATGTCTAAATGAGAAAAACCATCAAACGTTTAAGTAGAACTTATTGCTACTTGTGGACGTTGTCGCCAAACTACTTTATAACGATGGTGTTGTTTAATCTCGTCGGGCAGTTGCACCCTTTTTTGGCTTTTTACTTGTCAAAGCAAATTGTCGATGCTGTTATGAGGCAAACGACACTGATAGAGGTGCTGCATATAGCGTTTCCAGCTACCGCGGGCATTGCGGTATTGATGATTGTAGAGGGTTTTTTTCAAAGTCAATCAGAGCGTTACAAATTTAAGCTCTTTAAAAGACACGATGCGCAGAAAGCAGAAAAGATAGCCCGCTTGCCGTATCAGGTGGCGATGTCAGACGCGTTTCAAAGCGATTGGTCCGAGCTCCAACACTTAGAAGCTACAGGTATTCACAACCTCGCTTCTTTTGGGACACATACGGGGCGCTTGTGCGGCACCCTAGTGGGAACAGCGTGTGCAGGAGTGTTTTCGATTGATTTCTTTAGAGCGCCACTGGTCTATCGCGGGGGTGGCACCTTCGAAATGACGGCGCTTTGTATCAGTGCCTTTGTGTTGTTAAATACCCTGTCGCTAAAAGTGACCCTAAAGGCCAATAAAAAGACGGGACAGGATGTCTCGCAAACGGCCAAGGAACAGTACCGTTACATTCGGGCGTATATGGAGCTGTTGTACAACTATAAAGTGACGAAAGATGTGCAGTTTTACTGTAGGCCTTTGGCAACGCGTGCCGGAGAGATTTACAAAGAAACGATGCAGATGCTCTATGCCTCATTTTGGTCGGTGTTTGGTCGCGGTGTGACGCACTCGGGCATTTACAGCGACTGCCTCTCTGTTATCATTGCTTTGTTTGTCGGTTTAAAAGGTCTCTACGGCTCGATTACAGTGGGGGAGGTCCTATTTTACATTGGGGTACTGCGGTATCTGCTTAAAAATGTGAACGCTTTTTTGACGAGCTTAAGTATCTTAGCGGCGTCAGATGCCTATCGGGTTAAGTTGCTCGACTTTTATGACTTAGAGGAGCAGAACACAGGGGCTGATGCCGACGGGCAGTTTGTGAAAGCTGCCTTTGAGGGCGAATGGGTTATCGAACTTGAAGAGGTAAGTTTTAAGTACCCTGACACTGAACACTACGTGCTGAAAAATATCAACTTGACTTTAAGAAAAGGCGACCGCATAGCACTTGTCGGCTTAAACGGTTCAGGGAAAACCACTTTGATACACTTGATTTTAGGGCTATATCAACCGACGAATGGTCAAATCAGGCTCAACGGTCGATCGATTCAGGAATTGAATCAAAAGGCATACATCCGCGCATTTTCGGTGGTGTTTCAAGACTTTAAACTTCCGGCACTCACCATTGGGGAAAATCTTGCTGCAAGTGCAACTTACGACGACTTTCGCGTACAGGAGGTTCTTGAAAAAGTGGGAATGGGGGCCTTTTACAAGCGTTGTGGTGCAGAGGGCTACCTCTACCGAAATGTACATGAAAACGGGACGGAGATCTCAGGGGGTGAGGCTCAAAAAATCGCCGTGGCGCGAGCACTTTACAAAGACGGAGCGTTCTATATCCTCGACGAGCCCACGGCGGCTTTAGATCCAGTGGCGGAAGCTGAAATGTACGCGACGTTCAATCAGAATATAGGCAATAAAACCGTTGTGTACATTTCACATCGACTGTCTTCCTGTCGTTTCTGCGATGTCATCTGCGTGCTTCACAAAGGCAAGTTGGTTCAAAGGGGGACGCACGATTCACTTGTGAAAAAGACCGACGGACAGTACCACACCATGTGGCGTGCACAGGCGCAGTACTACCGAACCGGTTAGAGATGTGACGCTTTACAGCGTGAGCCACATCACCTGTACTGTGTCGTGTGTCTCAATACAGGTGTATCCGAGAGACGTGTACATGGTCGGCGTCCCGCGGTATTGTCTTTCAACTGTGGCGGCAGAAAAGGGCAGGGCGAGCATGGCGTCATAACCTTCTGCGCGATAGTGCGCCACGGCTGCGTTTAAAAGTGCACTGGCGATTCCACGGCGGCGGTAGTCGGGATGGACAATGTAGCACAGCGTACACGCCACTTTTTGCCCTTCGATTAACCTGCCGACCCATGGCTGGATTCTCGCAAAGGCGCACGCATCGTTTGCGTTGAGCCATCCGACACAGCTGTCGCCTTCAAAGGCTAAAAAGCCGTTCATGTTCCCCTTTGCAATGGCGTCCAGTGCGTCCCGCCTGTTGACATCCGCCGAACGCTGCATCCACGCGTCGTCAGGATAAGTGGTGTGATAGTACCTGCAATAACAGCTCGACCATTCAGGGGCGTGTCCAAAGGATAAGCGGTCGAAGTAATCGACGAAAATGGGCCCCTGTGTTTTTTGCATACGCTCTATTCGCATCTTGTTGTACCTCCTTTTTATCAGTATACCACAGGGGCTTTAACAGCTAGCAGATGCAGAGCAAATAGTATTCCCCCCACACATGAAAGGAGCCCACATGGACTTTAAAACCACTACGATGGTGCCACAGCCGGAAGTGCTGTTGGATTTGTATGAAAGACTCGGCTGGCAGGCGTATTTAAAACTCTCGGCAGAGCAACTGTTTCAGGCGATGGAACAGAGCTGGTACAGTCTTTACGTGTACGCCGGTGATGTCCTCGTCGCCATGGGGCGCGTTATTTCAGATGGCGTTATCAACGGGTACATCTGCGGTTTGGGTGTCGATGCGCGCTTTAGAGGACAGGGACTCGGAACGGAACTCTTTAAAAAATTGACGGATTACTGTGTTCAGCACGGCCTTCACGTACAACTCTTTTGTGAACCACCCTTGGTGCCGTATTATGAAAGGGCCGGGTACACGTCTTTTGCCATCGGCATGCGTGTCAAAGAGTAGCAGATATACTAGAGGTTCTAACACGTTAAATAAGAGATAAAACGAATTCAATTGAGACGTGTTGTATGAAGAATCTGGTTTTGAAAGTGAGTTGACGAGTAAGCTATAAATACTGTGTTAGATATTTGTTAAAGTATTAAAAAACATCGTTTAACAAAAAAAGATAAAAAAATAACATAAAAACAATATATTTTTATAAAAAATATGTCAATCACTTTTGAAAATGTCCCAAAATAAATGAAACATGAGCACCAGTAAAAAGCTGGTGCTTTGTTAATTAGCGGAGAAAAAGTTTTCTTGAGTGTTAATGATGTCCTCAAAAGTATAATTGTGTTGAGCATAGTGTGTTTTGATAAATTTCTTGATGGCGCTCTTCCGCCATGGATGTATCATAGAAGGGATATTGCGTTTTTTAGGCAGAGCCTCGAACTCGTCCTGAAAATCAAAGTTCTTAGATTTCCTTAGATGAGAAGGGATAAGTTCGAGTTCATAAACGTTCTCGTTTACAGAGGCCATCAAACAGCCGTTAAAAGCCTTAATAATGACAGCCGGAGTGCCTTTGTGGTAATAAATAGGGAGGCCTCTGTCGTCCATGAGTTTAAAATATTGATTTTCAAATTTAATGCAATGGCCTGTATCAATTTTGCGCTCAGCAATTACCGCAAGCGTTAGATTGATTTTTTCATCAGACGGTTGCGTTTCAAACACAGATTTGTTATTATCAAAAGGCAGAGCAAACTTGTCATTGAATTTCTTTATGTAGGAGTTCAGAAATTCGTTGGCATGCTCTACGCTTGATACGCCTGCGTTTCTTAAGTCGATCGGCAGTCGTGATTGTAGTGTTTGGAATAAGCGTTCTACGCGTCCTTTGGCCTGTGGAACGCTTGTTACTTTTATATCTACCCCTAGTTGATGGCAAGCGTAAGAAAACTGAGTGAAGGTATCCTTTTCAAGTGAAGGGGCCTTTTTTTGTTTGTATTCAAAAACAGTCCTTCTGTCTGTGTAAAACATGTGTGGGATACCATAGGTTGTTAAAATTTGATGAAAGACATTGTAATAGCCTTTAAGTGTTTCTTGGTGGTCGAAGTAAGCCCCCACGATTCGCCCTGTGGCATCGTCTATAGCAGCGTGTAAGTGGGTTTTGACGCCACCAAACCAGATGTGAACCGAAGCGTCCATCTGAAGCATTTCTCCAAAGTAGGCGGATCTAGGTCTTCTAGGGTGGCTTTCATCGAGTTCAACGATCTTGTGCTGAATAATCGCCATGTCCCTTTTAGAAGTAGCCTTTTTCTTTTGGGCTTCTAATTTTTTACGAAGGGCTCTCTTTGTTGACCTGTGAGCCTTGGGAGATAAAACATCTTGTTCCATAAGGATATTTTTTACAGTAGTTGGAGAAAGAAAAAGGTGTTCTTGCTCTGCTAGGATTTCAGTAAAATGAGCGAAATTCGCATCGGGATACTTGGTCCTGTAAAGTCCTAAAATCAACGTTTTAGTTTCGCTAGACAGGGCGTGAACGGGTTTCTTTCCACGGTTTCCATGGACAAAGAAGTCTTTCCCTTCTGACCGATAGCCCTGGATTAATCGATTAACCGTTCTAATACTACAGCCTAGCTTAAGTGAAGCTGTTTTTTTATTGCCATTCGTATCGACGAGCTTTTTAATGATTTCATATTTTAGATTTTCATTCATACGTAATTCTACCTTTGTCATTTAATTTACCTCGATGCTTTCATTCATTGAGGTATTATTATAGCATTATATCTTTTGGGACAAAATCACGTTTGATTACTTAAGACATTATCACATGTGAATCATAAAAAACAATATATTTTTATAAAAAATATTGAAAATTACATAATAATATATTATAATCAGAATTGTAGTAAAAATATATAGAAAGGAGATAATGGGGTGAAAGGAATTAAATTACAAAACAAAACGCCTAAAGAATCTGAGGTTATTTGCGAACCTAACTTAGAAGAAGTTGGTGAAGAGTTGATTCTTATGGATAATTTTGGATGGGTAAAGCAATAATCAATAATACTTAGATAGTGCATTTATTTATGATAACCCTTGGACTAACATCTGAGGGTTGTTATATGTTTAATAAATTAAATTTTAGTTTGAAAGGATTTAATATGGACTTATGTAATATATCTGCGCCTTTATTTGTTGATGTGTCTATAACCAACAAGTGTGATTTAAACTGTTTGTATTGTTATGCGTGCGCTGAAATAAGTAAGAATGAGTTTTTACCGATAGCTGAAGTCAAGAAATTATTTGATCAATTAGAAAAAATGGGCGTTCATTACATACGCATTGCTGGAGGTGAGCCACTTCTTCATCCAGATATTAAGGCAATTATAGAGCTTATATCAAACTACAGCTTTTTATGTTCAATTAGCACTAACGCGATTTCGCTAAATGAAGAGCTAGTGTCATTGATAAAGAGGTCGAATATTGATTGGGTGGTGGTTAGCCTTGACGGACCAACTGAGGCTATTAACAATATGACGCGTGGTGGTTATAGTTTAGTTATGGATGGTATTAAATTACTCGTTAAGCATGGTGTAAAAACACGGATTGCTTCAGTACTTACATCTAAAAACTATATGGAAATAAAAAAAATGGTAGAGTTATCTCTTGAATTGAACGTACAAGGAATCGGTTTTTTATTGTTTAGTTTGGTAGGTAGGGCATCAATGAATCAAGAAAAGATAGAGCTTGATTTGAGTGCTCAAATGACAGCTATAAGAACAATAAATGAATGTAAAAAGAAATCTAAAATACCTATTAATGTGGTTTTCCCACATGAAAGCCATATTCCGTGGGAGTTAGAATCTGCCCTTATCCGAGAGGATATAGAAGAATTTTGGGGAAAAAGTACTCTTAGTTTTACTGAAAGAGTAATAGGTTGTAAAGCTGGAGTAACGACTTGTTCTATTGCCAGTAATGGTGATGTATACGGTTGTGAACAATTAATGAATTTTGAAGAGCTAAAAGCGGGAAATATAAGGGAGAACAAGTTCTCGGAAATATGGGAAAACAGCTCGATTTTTAAAAAAATTAGAGATATGAAAATAAGCGATCTCAGTGAAGATTGCGTTTCATGTAATATGAAAGGGTGCGGTGGAGGATGTAGAGCAATTGCGTACACCCAAACGAACAATTTGTATGGAAAAGACAGCAGATGCGAAATCTTAGGAGCAAATAAATGAAGAAAAATATATTTAGATATAAAATAAATGATATCGTAATGACTTTTAGACAAGAAGATGATAAATATCTAACAGTATTACCGTATAGTTTGAGTGTGTTATGCTTTAATAAAATACAAGGTGAGATTATTTACAAGAAAATGGTGGAGAAGAAGCAAACGGAATGTATTGTAAAGGAGTTGTTTGCTAGTTCTTCAGATAAAGCAATTTTAGAGGTTGAGAGTTTCTTATCAAAATGTAAAAAACATAATATCCTTTGATTTTACTACAATCTGAATACTTGTTAAGTTGCCATAGAATTGTAGTAAAACAAAATATTTCTGATGATTTATAAATTGAGTACAATATTGTGAGGTCATGTATGAAAAAAGGTATTTTACTAGTAAATCCACCGTCGTACTATACTGAAGAAGGAATTCACATTCCTCTAGGATTGCTTAGCATAGCTTCTTACATTAAAAAGCATTCGGTATTCGATGTAAGAGTACTGGATTTAGCATTTGAAGTTTATGGAGAGACTTTGGTTGCTGATGATGAATTTTATAATAAAATATATCAAAAAGTGCAGTCGTTTGGGTATAAAATTGTAGGATTGAGCACAATTAATTTCAATCTGGCAACAGCAATTAATATTGCAAAAATACTAAAACAGGGAGATCCCAGTATAATAGTAGTATTGGGGGGGCCAGGAGTAAACGGGATTGAAGAGAAGATTTTAAAAGAGTTTGATTTTATAGACGTCCTAATCATGGGTGAAGGTGAAAAAGTGTGCTTGGAACTCATAAATTCTATTTACGATAAAGTGAGTTTTTCAGATGTTATGGGCATTGTATATCGCGATGATAATGGCAATGTGTGTAAGAATAGTGCTGGTGAGTTGATTTCTAATTTAGCTGAACTACCAAAGCCTGATTATGACCTAGTACCAAAAGCTGAAGAGTATGCTAGAATACTTAATAGAGAACGTGTTTCATTAAATGTAGAACTTGCTAGAGGTTGCGGGGGAGGCTGTTCCTTCTGTGGCTGTAGTTCATTTTGGAATAAGAAGAGAAGATGTTTTTCTATTGAAGATACAGTTAAGCAGATAAAGAATCTAAAAGAGAAATATAAAATATCTCATATCTACTTATCTGATGACAATTTTCTTGTTAATAAAAAATTTTCAAACGAGTTTGTCCAAAAAATTAAGAAAGAAAAGTTAGATATCACCTGGGACACAAGAGGGCGTATAGATTGTATTGATGATAAAACTCTATCGTTACTTAAAAGTACAGGGTGTTCAGAGATACTTTTAGGTGTTGAATCAGCTTCTGACGATTTGTTGAAATTAATGAATAAAAAGGTCACATCAGATCAACAGTTCAGTCAAATTGATCTTGTTGCAAGACATGGGATCACACCGATTTTATCTTTTATTTTAGGATATCCAGAAGAAGATAAGTATATGATTCATAAAACGCTTTTATTGATACTGAATGTTTACTTAAACCATTCCAATGTGGCAGCTTATTTTCATATGTTGTCTCTTGTTCCAGGCACAAAGCTTTATGACGAACAGAAGAGGAACCTTGAATACACGAGCTTTGAATTAAATTCTAAGTTTTTAAGAATGGGTAAGCTGAGTGTGCCCGAAAGTGATAAAGAGTTGATTCGAATGTATCCAGAAATATTTTCTTCATTTTTTAATCTTAAAACAAAGCATGTTCCAATAGAACTGTTAAAATTCATTTCAATATGTTCAGTGTATTTAGTGAAAAATTTCAAGTATATGTTCTATGTGATGAGTAAAGAAAACATCAACTTCGTAGATGCTTTAGAGCGGTTTAAAAAAGATTTTGAAAACTATTATGAGTTCTGCCATGATAAAGATTTTGAAAGAATCTTGGTGAAGCAATTTGAACGGCATATAAGCAACGATAATTTCTATGATGATTTGTTGAAAAACATCTGTCAATATGAGAGTAGTATTTTTGTATTGAGAACATTTCATGAGCTATCAGAAGTTCGCATAAATAGCAATTTTAGAATTTCACAGATAGTTAAAGATATAAAGTCAGGTACCTATCCAAGCTCTTTTGATTATAAGTCGAAAGAAATATATTTGCTTAGAAAAATTAATGATGTTGTGAAAATATATATTGACAAACGTGTCAGTTAAAAAACTGTGTTTTGATTTAAAAGGTAGAAAAAATGAATGTTATAATATCTAGCTTACATTATATTCTTATTTGTTGGAGTACGAAATACAAAATGCTCATGGCGCACTTCGGTCTCTACACCTTGACAACGGGCATCTTGCCATTCTTGTACGTCTTGTTCCTCGAGCGCATGACAGCAGTGGTGACTGAAGGCACCACCTTTATAGGGGAGTTGCTCTTCTTTACACTGCTAATAGCGGTATTTAACGCATTGGCGATCCACAGTCAGTCAAAAGCCGACAATATAATGACGCGCTGTCGTATGGACATAGTGGCAAAGGTCAATGCAAAAGTCTTGGAAATGCCTTATCGACAGGTGGAAGACGAGGTGTTTTTATCGGTACATCACAGAGTGTTCGGTGCACTGGACAGCAGTGAGACGGGATTTGAAAAAGTCTGCCATCTGTTGTTTCGCCTACCGGGACTGCTCATTGGTTACGGGATGCTCATTGCCGTTTTAGCAGAGCGGCACATGGGATGGGGGACGATAGCTGCTCTATTGGTTCTGACAGGGGTGCAAGTTGTCGAGAGCCTACAGGTAACACGTCATAGACTCGCCTGTGATGCTGAAAAAATAGCCGCTGAGCGTCAACTGGACGACTTATTTGAAGCGGGTAGTGCCTTTGCCAGTGGAAAAGAAATCAGGCTCTATCAACTGCAGCCTTTTTTAGAAGAAAAGGCCGCTGCGGCTACTGAGCGTCTTGAAGGGGTTCTAAAAGCGGTGACCCGATTTCAGAGGCGGGCAATGATTCCGCGCGCCATTTTGTGTTTGGGGATTTTGGCGGCGTTTTACACGACGATGACGGCACAGGTGGCGCTGGGGCACATCGGTTTGTCCGCTGTGGCCATGCTGATTGCCACGCTTTTTCAGTTGTTGGTGCTCAACCAAAAAATCGCCGATGATTTCAAGGCGCTCTACTTTGAAAGCGATGCTGTGGCGGCTTTAAAAGCGTTTGCAACAGAGGCGGAGACAACGGCTGAGACGCCGAAAGAAGCGCCGGCGATTTTAGAGGTCGAAAACCTTTGGTACCGTTATAAAAATAGTACAGACTGGGTATTGAAAGACATCAACCTGAAAATCGTCGAAGGGGAGAAAGTGGCCATTGTCGGTTTGAACGGTGCGGGTAAATCCACTTTAATCAAATGTATTTCGGGCCTGTACGACGATTACAAAGGCTCGATTAAATGGCGCGGACAAGAACTTAAAGAAGCCGACCAGTCGTGGGTGGCGGGTCAGATGAAAGTGCTTTTTCAAGATGTCAAGCCGTACCCGTTTTCTATTCGCGAAAACATCGCCGGTGCCGATGAGGGCACCGATGACGCCATCTGCGAAGCTTTAAAGGCAATGGCACTTGAAGACAAGGTAATGGGGCTTTCCGAGGGACTAAAAACCCATGTGGGCACTGTTTTTGATGCCGACGGCATCCAATTCTCCGGTGGCGAAGCACAGCGACTGGCTTTTGCACGGATGCTTTACCACAACCCGCAGTTGGTGATTTTAGACGAGCCCACCAGTGCGCTGGACAGTTTTTCTGAGAAGCGGCTTTTCGATAAAATTGACGTCGCTTTGAAAGCGCGCACCTGTCTCTTTGTAACGCATCGGCTCCACAATGTGCAGCAGGTCCACCGCATTGCAGTGATGCAAAACGGCTCGATCGTCGAATCGGGAACGCATGGCGCTTTGATGATGCAAGGGGGCGTGTACGGCAACTTGTTTACTTTACAACAACAGTATTATAAGGACAAATGTGATGATGACTCCATTGAAAAAATTATATAGGCTGATTCGACTGTGTGATCCGTCTTTTTTGCCTTATGCAGGGGGACACTTGCTCATCAGTACTGCTGCGGTGCTGGTTCAACTGTATTTACCTAAGTTTGTCGTAGATGAAATCGTTCGGGGCGGCAACCGTTTGCCGTCGATTATAGGGGCGGTCGGTCTGTTTTTTCTGACGATACACCTACGAGAGTTGGCGGATCAAAAGATGGCGGATAAACGGGTGATTCTCAACAAAAAGTGCGAACAGCTTTTAGCGACTCAGGTGATGCACGCCCCCTACGCTCTGTTGGAGGACGAGGCGTTTATGGCGACGAAATCCGGTGCAACTTATGCGGTACGCCACTACAAGACGCTTGAAAATGCAGTGAAACACATAGGTGATGTGGTGCTGTCGATGACGGTGGTAGCGCTTTCGGTGGGCTACTTGCTGAGATACCACTTGTTGCTGCTTTTTTTGGTCGTATTGGGCGTGGCGCTCCAGCTGTTTTTTTCTCACAGGCTCAATCAGAAGCTCGGCGTTTATTTCAGGAACTTGTATACGTTGAATCGAAAATACGATTGGTTCTCAGGGGTCAAGCGCGATGTCGCCATCCAAAAAGATGCGAGGCTCTTTCAAATGCAAGGGCTGATTACAGACAAGATGGAACGGTACAATGGGGAAACTGCTGATATTTTCCTTGAAATGAACGATTTAACGGCACAAAACGACCGTCGTGTCAGCGGCGTCAATACCGCGGTTCTCGGTCTTAGCTACCTATTGACCGGCTTAAAAGCCCTTGGCGTGTTCGGTGCTCAGATAACGGTAGGCAGCTTTGTGTTTTTAAACACCCTTGTGGCCAAACTCAGCAGTATGATGCTGGCTTTAGGCGGTCATCTGACATCAGTGGCGCAGTTGATGGACTACTTGTCCCCGGTTTTTGAAATGGCGGCTTTTGACGCCTACGACAAGTGGGGCAATGAGACCTTGGGGCAGATTGATTCAATAGCGTTCCAAAAGGTTTCTTTTCGATACCCAAGTGCCGAGCAGTGGGCGATTGAAGACCTGTCATTTGAGGTGAAAGCGGGAGAGCGCATTGGCTTGGTGGGGTTAAACGGCGCCGGCAAGACGACGTTGATTAAGCTGTTGTGCGGCCTTTACATGCCCACTGAGGGCGTCATTTTGCTAAACGGCAGGGCGATGCATTCGTATACTTATGAGTCAGTTGCAAGTCAAATCGGTACCGTGTTTCAAGACTTTGCGCTGTTTAACGTTACTCTTGAAGAAAACGTCACTGCCGGGCGCACCCTGTGTCCGGAACGTTTTGAGGCGGTGACGGCCACATTGAAACTCAAGGCGCTTTTCGACCGTTTTGAACACGGTGCGCAAACGCCTCTCGGCGTACAGCTGAACTCAGAGGGCGTCGAGCTTTCCGGCGGTCAACAACAAAAACTTGCAACGGCGCGGGCACTTTATAAAGACGCTTCCACAATGCTTTTTGACGAGCCGACCTCAAAACTCGACCCCGTGACAGAGTACGAGACCTATCGCCTGTACGATGCGGCGGTGACGGGTAAGACGGTGTTTTTCAGCTCGCACCGCATGGCGACAACGCGGTTTTGCAATAGAATTTTGGTACTTGAAGACGGTAAGCTCCAAGATTTTGATACCCACGAGCGCCTTATGGCAAAAGAGACGTCGCTGTATAGAAAACTCTATGAAATGCAACGGCGCCAGTTTGAAGGGGGCGCCGCTGTGGTAAAATAGAGGTATAGCAGTGAGGGCAACCTTTGGTTCGATTCGGTATGCGGAAGGGCGTGGCGCGCATGGGTGCAACAGTGACAAAAAGCAACACCTTATTTGAAACTTATTTGCCGACGAAAGTATTGCAACCGTATATTGCGTACTATTCCGTCCAGTACGGTGGGTTCCAGTCGATTGCGCCGCTCTTCGTCCCGGATTTAGGCGGTTCAATGGTTATCAGTGTAAGTTCCAAGGGGGTCGATATACGCCTTTGGGGCCCCTACAGTGAATTGACGCGGATCGATTGCAGTGAGGAAGGCACGTGGCGTCGGTACTTTGTGGAGTTTCAGCCGGGCGGTCTTTCGCGCCTTATCCATCCCAATTGCCGCGAGTTGCTGAATCAAAAGTGGGTGCTGTCTGAGATCGATGTCGAAAGTCACACCGCTATAGGCGGCATAGTAGAGGAGAACCTCTTTGCAGAAGGCGTTCTTATCAATGCTCTCAACAGCTACTTCTACGCTCTGCTAGAGCGGCGCCGAGAATACTTTATCGGTGGTAGAAGCACTTTAGACGCCTTGCAGGCGCTTAGATTCTCCAGCTCAATGGACGACCTCTCAGACGCGGTACACTATTCTACTCGACAAATTAACCGATACCTTTTGGCGTTAACCGGCGTTTCGGGAAAAGCGTACATGAGAATCAAACGGTTTAATCGAGCCGCTGTGTATTTGAAATCCGGAAGCTGTTCTGTTGAGTGTCTCTCAAATCGACTTTTTTATTACGATGCGGCGCATTTTGTACACGATTTTACACAAATTGCCGGCATCTCACCGGCGCGATTCAGGCAAAAAAAGTCCGATTTTTACAATGAAACATTGAAAACCTTCTGATACAATGACTGTATAACTCGAATGTACGGTCTTGTGCACACTTAAATATCGGTTCACAACGCTTGACGAGACAGTACATTAGGATAACGGAAGGAGTCCATAGATGAAATTTCACAGTCCAATGATAATCGTTTCGGATATTGAAAAAAGCAAGGCGTTCTATACCCAGTTATTAAGCGAGACCATTCAGCAGGATTTAGCGTCTTATGTGGTCTTTAGCGGCGGTTTTTCCATGATGACACGCGAGCAGTGGCATAAATTGACCGGCGACACGTCTTCTCCAGAGGCGTCTGGACATTCTTTTGAGCTCTATTTCGAAGAAGACGCACTGGACGATTTTGTGAAAACGCTTGAAAAGCACACTGAGGTCACTGTTTTCACAGCCCTTGAGGAAGCCCCGTGGGGACAGCGTACCCTGCGCCTTCTAGACCCCGATCGACATGTAGTCGAGGTGTCGGAGTCCATGGAAGCAGTTGTGAAGCGGCTGTTGGCTACGGGAATGACGGTTGAAGCCGTTTCTGAAAAGGCCATGATGCCAATAGATTTCGTCGAGCAGTGTCGGGGGAGGTATATGTGGCTTGACGCACACTGTACGGCGAAACACGGGGCGACGAGCGCGTACAAGGAAGAATGGGATGCCGTGCGGTATTTAATTGGCGGGAAGATGTTTGCTCTACAGGGAAAAGACAACAACGGTCGATCGATTGTGACATTGAAACTGCCGCCTGAGGACGGGGTGTTGCTCCGAGAAACGTATGCTGACATCGTCCCAGGGTATTATATGAACAAGACGCATTGGAACTCCGTGTATATGGACGGCACAGTTCCGGATGAGGTTTTGAGGCGTATGGTGGACCAGTCGTATGCCTGTGTTTTAGCTTCTTTACCTAAGAAGGTTCAGCGAGCGATTGAAGGGTGAGCGTTTATTTGTGGTACACAGAGGCTGAGCGGAAAGGCATTTAACTGTTTTTATTAGGATACACTTAGGTGTATCTTTTTTTTGTTTTACTAACATTATAATTATAAAAAATGACAATCAAATCAAAATGATGTATACTTACAAAGTGACTTTAATAACAAAATATGTATAGGGGCTCTTCGTCTTGTTCGCAGTTGTGCTATGTGTTCAAGCGGCAACTGTAATTGGATTTACCGCTATCAGTTCAACCCCATGCATAAATAAGTTGAGGAGAAAAACAATGATGAGTAGGAAGGGAATCAAGTGGTTCGTGGTTTTAGTAGTGGCAATGTTCTGTGTTCAAGCAGGCACTGTAAATGGCTTTGCCGCTGAAAAAGATGTGGAATTTAACATTGACTTTGTAGTGGTTGGTGAAGACGGCAAGTCTATTGACCCAAAATCCGTTAGCTTTATGGTGGAGGGTAAAGACTCGAGCATGACCGGTATGAACAGTGGCTTCAACATAGGTAAGCTCATAACCGGAAGCTATACCGATAAAGCCATTAGGGTGAAGTATCGAGAACCGTGGGGGTTAACCTATTCTCTCTATGGTGAACATGACAACGCTCTTTTTCAAGTGAGCGGTACTGTTGGATACGATGTGTTGACGGCAAGTAAAGAAAAGGGAGAAACAGCTTGTCGTGTGACGATTAAGTTAAGTGACATGACGAAGGTGGAAGTAACACCAACCGTAGATGGGGTAACCATCGAAGGAACAACGATGATGTTCCTGCCTGTGGATGGGCTGCATAACAGTCATTTTGAAGAAAATACAAGTGTGGTGGGTAAAATTCAGGAGGGTGAAAAAAGTAAGATAGCGTATTTGAGTACTGGTGTGTACACGCCGATATTCGTCTCTAAAAGAGGGGGAGACCTGATTTATTATACAGGCGATACTCTGACAGTTTCAGATAAAGAAACTCAACAGTACCGTTACAATCAGGTTAAGTCTGACTTAACTCGGCGTACTGTACGGACAGCCGGACAGCTTAAAAACAAGCCGTATTTCACCGTTCAATTTTATACGGATACGAGCTACACCTATTGGGACGCTTGGAACAGACAGCTGTTAGATGTATTCATTGACGAAGACGTGGTCTACGCTATGAACTTTTATTTAATGGATTATCCTCAAAATCGTGATGTAGGGGCCATAGAATATCCGTTTACGGGAGATTTGGTTTTGTCAGATACGCATTATTTTAATGCCATAGAATCACGTGTGTCGTATGACGGCAGTTATTTTTACTTAGTCCACTCAAAAGATTTAAATGGCAATCTTTTAAGTCGTTCAGATATGACTAAAGAAAACCAATATGAAGCGTCTTATGAACCCTTTGAGGCAAAGTGGCTTGGCGATGCTGAAGGACGGATAAGACTGATTAGAGAAAATACATTTTATCACCTTGAGTATTCAAAAGAGCTAGACCTTGGTAAAACGTATTGGGTGGAATTGTCTCATCGTGCCGACCCAACGCACTATGGCACTTCCTTGTTTAAGCTGGAATTTAGGGCGGGTGTCCCAACCTTTACATTCGAAAAAGTGACCAAGTACCCCAAAGTTGAATACTTAAAATTAACTGGAAACACAGATGAAAAATGGCTTTATGCGCTGAATTTCAAAAATGAAGGGGAAGAACCTGTCGCTTGTGAACTCAGCTTGGTCGAGGGTGAACGCGTGGTACGCACTATGGATTCTTTTACATTGCAACCAAAGGAACTTGCTACTCAAGAGGTTGCCGTAATGATTTCGGATTTCTTAGCGTCTCCTAATCAGAAGCTTGTGTTTTATTGCGATGGAAAGGTGCTGGACGAAAAGGCTTTTTCTAAGTATTACGCCAGTGATATCGAAGGCCACTGGGCGGTGGAGTCGATAACGTCTCTTTTGAGCAAAGGCATTTTGTATACGGGAAATGGTGACGATTTAGAAGAACTCGGCGGTAGGTTTAGTCCAAACGCAGCCATAACACGTGGTGAGTTTGCAACGATTTTGGTGCAGTACGCTAAGACTGAGCCAGATTTGAGACTGGAAGCACCGGAAGGTTCATCACAAAAGCCCATCGGTTTTAAAGACGTCCCTCGAAACTACCGCCATGCTGAGGCGATAACGCTGATGGCTTCGTCAGGAGTGATTACCGGAGCCGAAGGGTATTTTAAACCTGAATCGACCCTTACACGTCAGGAGGCGGCGGTCATGCTTAAAAGGCTCTTGGCGTTAAAGAAGGATCCGTCGGCCTCACAAGATGCCACTATAGATGAAACCACCTTAGAGGCCTTTGACGATGCGTCAGAAATCAGTGGTTTTGCAAAAGACAGCATGGCGTTTTGTGTTGTCAACAAGATGATGTCAGGTACCCAGAGTGGTCAACTCAAACCTTTGGGCACTTTGTCAAAAGCTGAAGTGGCGACGATTCTCAACAATCTATACAATATGAATACAGATATGCTTACTTGGTAAGCTTAAAAAGGCGTTTGCAGTTTTTCTGTGAGCGCTTTTTTAAAGAAGGTCTCAACGTCATATGATAAAGGTCGAAATTGTGTAGACGTGTATGTTTGTGGTAAAATGGGCGTGACTCTATAAAAAAAGGAAGGCATTCTATGAAAAAAATAGAAGTAGTTGCGGCAGTAATTGAAAGAGATGGATGCTATTTGGCGACTCAGAGAGACAATAGCCCCCACGCGTACATTGCATACAAATACGAATTCCCAGGTGGGAAAATAGAGCCTGATGAAACACAGGAAGAAGCACTTATCAGGGAAATAGATGAGGAGCTCTCTTTGACGATACAGGTTCACGAAAAGATGATCACCGTCTCCCACCAATACCCGGATTTTCATCTCATTATGCATGTATACCGCTGTAGCAGTGACTCTGATAGGCTGGTTTTAAAGGCACATGTAGGGTTTAAATGGTTGCATACTGAGACGCTAGATAGTGTTGAATGGGCAGCAGCAGATGTCCCTGTTGTAGAAATGCTTAAAAAAAGAGCTTAAGCTGATTGCGAGAGTATAATTTTATGATATTTGATTTAAAAATTTATGGCGACATGATAGAATGCGTTTGCAGATGTAATGGAGCAAAAGCGTTTAACAGGAGGCTGTTCGATGATAAATGAATTAAGAAATGCCCTAGAGACAGGCTTTATTGATAAGACGTTTGCATCATACACTTATTATCAACCTAAACTTATTGTCAATGATAAAATCCAGAAAAAGAAAATACTCTCAACGCTGATCTATGAACTTACTCATTGTGAGTCGTTTGTATTTTCTGTGGCATTTTTATCTAAAAGCGGCACCGCGGTTTTAATCAACACACTTGAAGAGCTAAGGCGCAAAGGCATTAAAGGCAAGGTGCTCGTTTCACAATATTTGAATTTTACACAGCCAGAAGCACTGAAGACGCTGATGCAATTTGAAAACATCGACCTACGAATTGTCACCCATGGGAACTTTCACGCTAAGGGATATTTTTTTAAACATCGCAATCATCATGCTATGATTGTGGGCAGTAGTAACTTAACGGCTCCAGCATTGACCACCAGCAAAGAATGGAACCTTTATGTCTGTGCCTTAGAAGCTTCAAAACTTATTGATGACTCTTTGAAAATTTTTTATGAGGAGTTTTACAAAGCCCAGAAGGTGGATGACGCTTTTATTAAACATTATGAAATGGTTTACAAGCACCAAGCGGCAATAAGGGCTGTAGCTGACCCGTCGAATCAAGAGTATATGCAACCTCCCATGATTTTTCGTCCTAATGCGATGCAAGAAGAAGCGATGCAAAGTTTGAGGCGCTTAAGATGTGGACAAGATGGGAAACCCCCTCAGAATAAAGCGATGATTATTTCAGCAACGGGAACTGGAAAAACCTACTTGTCGGTATTTGATGCTCAAAATTTCAATCCAGAGCGTCTATTGTTTGTTGTCCATCGTGGAACCATTGCGAGAGATGCTATGGAGAGTTATCAGAAGGTATTTGGAAACACGAAAACAATGGGACTCTTTTCAGGAAGTCATAAAAATACCCATGCAGATTTTGTATTTTCAACAGTACAGACGTTGGCAAAGGACGATAACTTGAAGCAGTTTCCATCTGATACATTTGATTATATTGTAATAGATGAATCACATCATGCAGGTGCAGCCACTTATCAAAAAATACTCCGCCATTTCAAACCTAAGCCTGAATTATTCATGACGGTTCACGAAACACTCCCCAAAACCGCATAGTTACTGTGTTTTAGACTACTTTTGCTTTTCACTTATCAAGTGAAACCTAAATAAATAGAAGAAGAGCTCCAACTTTGTTAAAATGAAGTTACCACACTCACAAACTAACAAAGGAGAAACTCTTCATGTCTAGTGTAAGTTCACTTCAGCTCGAAAGCAATAGTAAAATCAAAATAAATTTCAATGGAGGCGATTTATCCTCCGATTCGGGGCTGCTTCTCATAAAAGAATTCGCCCATAAGTTTGGCTTCAATAAACACATCAGCCAGTTTGTAACGGACAAAAATGATAGCTTCCGTAAACACAAAGACCATCAAAATCTATCCCAGCTAATTTATCAAATCCTTGCTGGATACTTTAATGACAATGATGCAGACGAACTGACCAATGAACCTGTCTTTAAAAGTATTCTGGGTAAACAGGCTCTTGCCTCACAACCCACACTGTCGAGGTTCTGGAACCGTATGGATGGAGATACAGTCAAACAGTTTGAAGATATCATCCGTCATATGAGATCATCGGCCTACAGGACTAAAATGCCAGAACAAGTTCTGCTTGATCTTGATTCAACCCTACTTAACACGTACGGCAAGCAGGAAGGCGAAGGCTTTAATTACCACTATCAAGCTCATGGATATCACCCCTTACTCTGCTATGACGGACTCACTGGAGATCTTCTCAAAGCAGAGCTTCGAGATGGTACCGCCTATAGTTCTACAGGCGTCTGCGAATTCATGCAACCTTTATTAGATGAATACTTTACGAAGTACCCTGATGTCCATCTGTTCCTCCGTGGAGACAGTGGTTTTGCAACACCAGACTTGTACAAACAGTGTGAAAGCAATGGTGTATCCTATGCCATACGTTTGAAAGCAAACAAAATACTGTATGCTCACGCAAAACATTTGGATGATGAAATAACCGAAGCTACAAAGGATAACATGATTGATTATGTGGTCCGTTATGATGAGTTCTTGTACCAAGCCGGTAAATGGGACTATCCTAGACGGGTTATCGTCAAGGTCGAGAAACCGTACAATCAGCTAACCAATCAGTATGCCTTTATTGTGACCAACATGGATCTCAGTCCTGAAGAACTAATTAAGTTCTATCGACATCGAGGCACCATGGAAAACTTCATCAAAGAAGGTAAAAGTGGCTTCAACTTTGCATCAACGCCAAGTAAGGACAAAGTCGTTAATGCGAATCATCTACTGCTCCATGTCCTAGCATACAACCTATTTAATTACTTTAAACGATTGGTATTACCTAAAAGCATGAAGAAAATGTTGATAGATACCATTCGATTGAAGCTGCTCAAAATCGCATCAAAGGTTGTTAAAGCAGCAAGATATATTCATTTCAAACTGTGTAGCAGTTGTCCATACAAGAATGAGTTCTATGAAATTCTTGAGAACATCCGTCGACTTCCACAGTTGGAATAAACGTAACTGATGAACTTTGAAATCTGAAAATCGAGAAAAGTATTGTCCACAGGATAAGTCTGCCCATTTTTAGGTGATAAACAGGAAGACGTCTTCTATGATAAGCATTATGAAGCGCAAAAACTTAAATCCGCTCGATTTTTGGTGATATCATGGGTTCATGAATAATTCAGGCTAAGTTCTTGTTAGGCATGACCGCTACTCCTGAGCGTATGGACGGGTACAATGTGTTTAAAGACTTTGACCACAACATCGCTTTTGAGGTTCGGCTAAACCGGGCGTTGGAAGAAGAAATGCTCTGTCCATTTCACTATTATGGCGTAAGTGACCTATCTGTTGGAGAGAGTTCTGCTTTGGAATCTGACTTTACAAAAGTCACCACCGATGAAATGGTTTCTAAGATTATAGAAAAATCAAGATATTATGGGACGGATACAGGGGTAATTCATGGCCTAGTGTTTTGTCAGACGACACGTATCGCAAAAGAGCTATCGTGTCGTTTTAATGAAAGAGGTTATAACACAATAGCGCTCACTGGAAAAGACAGTGAAGATACGCGTGAGCAAGCAATCAGCTACTTGGAAATGTCTCAAGGTGTTCACAAGTTGGATTATATTTTCACTGTGGATATTTTTAACGAAGGGGTGGACATACCAAAGGTCAATCAGATTATCATGCTTAGGCCGACTGAATCGGCAATTGTTTTTGTGCAGCAGTTGGGTAGAGGCCTTCGAAAAACGCATGATAAAGAGTATCTTACGGTAATCGATTTTATTGGAAACTATAAAAACAACTACCTCATACCTATTGCCCTGTATGGAGACTCCAGCTACAACAAGGACGGGTTGAGAAAACTTATCGCAAGTGGGAGCACCGAATTGCCTGGAGCATGTTCTGTAAACTTTGATCGAGTAGCAAAAGAACAGATTTACAAAGCAATTGATTCAGCAAATATGCAAAAGAAAAAAGACCTCGACCAAGATTATGAACGCTTGAAATACAAACTGGGTCGTGTGCCTTATATGATGGATTTCGTGGAGCACGGTTCTCGGGACCCATTGCTTTATGTCTTATACGCTAAATCGTACTACAATTACGTTGTGAAACACGAGCAGAACTTTATAGGCAAGCTGGATTCAAAAGCGATAAAGCTCTTGGAATTCTTCGGGCTTTACGTAGCCAATGGTAAGCGCTATGAAGAACTCTTTGTCCTGGACTGCATTTGGAATCAAGGGGCAATTTCTGAACAGAATTTGATAGATGCCTCTCAAAATGAAGGGTTTATGAGGCCGTTGACCTCCGAACGCGTAAAATCAGTTTTTACAAACTTAAATTTTATGTTCATGAAAGAAGCTGAGAACAAAAAACAGGTTTCTGTAGGAGAAAAATACGGGATCGCCCTATTGGATAGTGAAGCTTATCGGAATGCGCGTGTATTGAAGTTTAGCAGTGATTTTAAAGCTTTAAGAAACACGGTTTGTTTCAAAAACTTTTTTGAAGACCAATGGCGTTATGGCGCGTATAACTTTAAAAAAGACTACCATTCGCATAATGATGTCGATGGCTTTGTCCTCTATAGGAAATATGCGCGGAGGGATGTTTTTAGAGTGCTGGGGTGGCCTGAAAATCCGGTGGCTCAAAATATTGGGGGGTACAAGGTGAGCCGTGATAAAAAAGACTGTGCCATTTTTGTCAACTATCATAAAGCGAGCGATATCAGCAGTTCTACTAAATACGATGATGGTTTTGTATCACCGGATCTTTTTCAGTGGATGTCTAAGTCAAAGCGAACACTAGAGAGTCCGGATGTAAAATCAATTGCAAACTTTGACAAACACGGTATGCGTTTGCCGCTTTTTATTAAAAAGCACAATGACGAGGGGATAGAGTTCTATTATATGGGGGATGTCACCCCATTGCCAGAGGCGTTTGAACAAACGACAATGCAAGATGACTCGGGCAAACCTATATCCGTTGTTAAGATGCTTGTGAAGTTAAAGACGCCTGTGAGAGAGGAAATGTATCGGTATTTGACGGATGTGCAGGAGGACTCTACTATGTAGGGCGTGAACGGTTCTAAAGCCCCCCTTTCAAACAAGATCGCATTTGCCCCGTTTGAAGAGGGGCTTTTTTATTGGCGTAAGGGGTCAAGCCAATCACCCTATGGTTAAAAATGTTATCATTTACAATTTGGTTTTAGGAAAGGCAGAATTGTTGTATAATGATGTTCAAAGATGAAAAAAGGAGACGATAGAATGCTTCTCAAATCCTTAAAACCGATTAATGAAACTAAGTACTTGTCCGTAGAAAACGCATGGCGATACCGTGCGATTATGCGCGTTTTTTACATCAATGATAAAAGATACCGCCATTGGCTGAACAAAGAGGACGTTTATCAAGCGCTTAAAGGGGAAGAGGCTTTTTCTGAGTATACTTTGGAGATGTGTGCACAGGATTTAGAAGCCCTATATCATTGGGGAAATTTACACGCGGTACAAGACTCTTCTAAAGCTTTGACGTACAAGCAATTTGTCAACAAACAGTTTCGGTATCAAATGACGGAGTACGCCATAGAAATTGAGCGAATGACCGTGAGACTTGAAAACTTGTTTGTCGAAGGTGGCTCTTTAGAGCCGACGTTAATGGAACGCCTAAAATCTGAGATTAAGCAGTTGACAAAGATGTCTGAGGCTGACGCCAAAACAGCAGGGGGCTGGTGGCAGGCCCTTATGAGTGACTTTCAAAGACTCAACCAAAGTTATCAAGACTATATAAGGGATTGGTCCGGGGCAAAAGCAGAAGAACTCCTTAAAACGAAACACTTCCTCATTTACAAAGAAAAGTTGGTGGATTATTTGAGGCATTTTATTAAAGCGCTTCAACAGCACGGCTATGAAATCAAAGCTTATTTAAATGAAGTCGAGCCAACAACTAAAAAGACACTTTTTAAAGGGCTCACGACCTATGAAATGGACATACCGAGGGTAGATATGGAGGCACTGAACGAGCAGGATGTATACAACAACATCCAGGGCAAGTTCGAAAGCCTTGAATCATTTTTCGTGGGAACTGCCAGCAGAGAAAGTGAACTCGAACTGATTTTAACGATGACCAATGAAATCATCAGAAGAATTACTCGATATGCGGCGACTATATTGGAGCAAATCAACCAGTACTCTGGACGAAAAGAAGAGTACAAAACGCTTATTCGCCTTTTTAATGCCATAGACGATGTCGATGAGGCGCACTGTTTATCGGCACAAGTATTCGGTGTCGCTTCTTATCGACACTTTGTCGGAGAACTCACAAGAGAGACTGAGAGCATTTATGCGTCGATTTACGATGAAGCGCCACTAGAGGTGGTGCTTTCACCAAGAATTAGAACCTTCCGTGAAAAAATTAAAAAAACAGCCATTACAGAACATACAGAAGATAAAAAGCGTCAGCGCGAAGCCGTTTTAAAAGCCCGTGAAGAAGAAAATCAACTGTTGCTACAGTATATGGCCGATGGTGAGCTGGACTTATCTGATCTGACTTACGTCCCCGTTACAGTGAGGCGGCATCTATTAAAGTGGATACAGAAGGCATCGACAAGCACGCGCTTTACGGCGGTAACAGAGCAAGGCAAGTCTTTTGAGATTATCAATCCCAAGGAGACGCGTTACTGTACATTGAGTTCTGAAGATGGCAACTTGTACTTGCCGGCTTACCGATTAAAGTTTAAGGGAGAATGATTGTGGATGAATTGCTTGAACTGTTGAACAATCGCTGGATTGTTAAAAAAAGAGAGCCTGAAAAGTATTTTAAAGTAAAAGACAACTTAAAATCGTACCAAAGTTTCGTGAAGGAAAAATTGGGCTATACGCTTATTGTAAATCCTTTGATGATTAAAATGGAGAAGCTTCCTGGGAAGCCACAGCCGTGGATGGGCATTGCGGAGTTTGATGCGCCACTATGCTATGTTTTCTTGTGCTGTATCTTAATGTTTTTAGAAGAAAAAGAACCTGAAGAGCAATTTGTATTGGCTCAAATAACAGATTACATTCAATCTCAACCAGAGATACGGTCACAAGTAGATTGGACGGCGTTTTCACAGAGAAAACTGCTCATCAAAGTGTTGGCATTTTGCAAAGAAGCGTATTTGATTCGAGTTAACGACGGTGATGACAGCCAATTCGTGGGTGAAGAAGCCGCTGTAGAAGTCTTATATGAGAACACAGGACTTTCAAAATACTTTGTGAGGCGCTTTCCTTTTGATATAACAGGGGTGGGGTCAATAAAAGAACTCGAAGGGCTCGACTGGCAAACAGAAGAAGGAGAGCGCGGGGTGATGAGACGTTATCGCGTCTATAGACGCCTCTTAATGGAGCCCGTGGTTTACCAAACCGGTTCAGAGGATCAAGATTATCTGTACATTAAGAACATGCGCAGTGTGCTGACACATGATTTTGAGCGCTATGTGGGTGCTGACTTTCATCTGCATAAAAACGGCGCGTTGCTCCTCTTTCAAGAGGGGGGACAAGTGAGAGATGCCTTGCCCAATCGAAGAAATCTATCGGATATCGTCCTACAGTGCTGCGCAGATGCACGCGACAACATCAATAAGGGGACTTGGGAACGCCATTTTGACGATTCAGCGACGATCTCCAAAGTCGCATGGGAAGTTTTCTTAGAAGGTATTCAAAAGAAATACAGCGCAGGGTGGTCAAAAGGGTATAGGGAACTGCCGTTAAAAGCCTTAATCGGAGAAATAAATCGCGAGATGACGAGCTTTGGACTGATTCAATTAGATGTCTACAACAAGTCTGTAACCATTTTGCCGGCTTGTGGAAAACTATCGGGGAACTACCCAAAAGCATACTGGGACAAGCAAAAGGAGGGCAGTGACGATGGCGTGGAAAATTAGTAGAGCAGGCGTTGTGAATTTTTGGTACTACGATGAAGAAGAATTTCACTTTGAAGACGGGAGATTGCTCCTACGTGGCGCCAATGGCTCTGGAAAATCGGTAACCATGCAAAGCTTGGTACCTTTGCTTTTTGACGGCAACAAGAGTCCCGAACGTTTAGATCCCTTTGGTTCAAAAGCTCGGAAGATGGAGAGCTATCTTCTAAGCGATGGCTTAGAAGTAGAAGAACGCACAGGTTATTTGTTTTTGGAGTTTGAAAAGAAAGAAGCGCAACGCCATATGACCATTGGTATGGGCATGAGAGCGCGTAAGAACCGGCCGATGCAGACGTGGTATTTTCTTTTACTCGACAACCGACGCATCGGTAAAAACCACGATTTTACGCTCTATCGAGATATGGGAGACAAAATACCACTGACTCAAAAAGAACTTGAAAACAAAATCGACATTGGCGGGCATGTTTATACCAAGCAGAGCGACTACAAAGCGGCAGTGAACGAGCACCTGTTTGGCTACTCGGACATTACCGATTTCGATGAACTCATTACCTTGCTTATTCAGATACGGTCTCCAAAGCTGAGCAAAGAGTTTAAACCGACGACTATGTATGAAATCATGCAAAACTCCTTGGTTACATTGACAGACGAAGACTTGAGACCCATGGCCGAAGCCATCGAGAACATGGATGAAATCAAGCTTAAAATCGATGCGCTGGAACGTTCTAAAAAGAGCTTAAACCGGATACAAACCGCATTTGACAAGTACAATTCGTATATGCTGACCACCAAAGCGACGCGTTTTTTAAAGCATCTTGAAGAAGAGACGACTTTATCTAAAAGTCAGGAAAAGTATAAAAACGAGCGTGTTGAAGCCACGACAGCCATTGAAGCTGCCAAGCGAGAAGTGGCCAACCTAGAGACAGAGAATTCTCGCTTGAAAGAGAGAGAAGCCAGCTTGTTAAGTCACGATTTGGCGACTTTGGCATTAGAGGGCGAACAACTTAAATCAGATATCGACCAGTATCGTGATGCAGCTGATAAAAAACGCGTAAAATTAAATCGGCAGGAAGCGGTGACCACGGAACTGGCGTACAAAGTGAAGGCACAGAACAGCGACCTTGATGCAGCTGTTTTTCAAGGCGAAAAGCTGTTGGTACTGTTAGATGAAGAAGCAGAAGTCGCTGGCTTTGACGAACATCATTTTTTTGCTGATACGTACAAAAAAGAGCGAGAAGCGGCGGATTTTAAGTACCACAAAGCGCAGGTTGAAGCTTATAAAAAACGGGTAAAAGACACGGCTAAAGCGTTAAATCGACAAGCCGAAGTGCGTCAAGCCTACGATGTTTCACTTGAAAAAGTGGATAGTGCCGTGCGTCAGTTGGCCGATCAGAAGCATTTTGTAAAAGAAACTGAACAACAATTTAACCAAATAAAAGAAGAGTTTGCTGTCAGCACATTTGCTTGGGCGGAGCACAATCGTGTCCTTGATATACCGCGGCAGATTCTCCAGCAAGTGACAGAGCGCATATTTAGCTACAATGCCCCTTATCGCTTTGACCAAGCCATTGAGCCCTTGAGAACAGCCTATGAGGCTTCAAAAGGGGAAGTGCACATGGCGATACACCGTGAAAAAAGTGCGCATCAACAGGTAAAAGAGACGATTACACAACTCAAAGACCGTTATCAGACCGTAGAAAAGCAACAAGACATGGCGCCTGAACGGACAGAGGCAACTGTAAAAAATAGAAAGCGTCTTGAAGCATTGGGGATCGACTATGTGCCGCTTTACAAGGTTCTTGATTTTAACGCAGAACTGTCCGAAACCCAAAAAGGGGTTCTCGAAGAAGCGCTTGAGGCCATGGGTCTTCTCGATGCATTAATCGTTCATGAGCAACACAAATCTCAGGTCCTGGCCATGACAACTGGAGAAGCAGAACGCTACTTGTTCGCGACACCGGAGTATTTAAGCCACAACCTAACCGCTTTTTTCAAAGTCGAAGACCAAGGTCACCCATTTGAAAAAAGCACCGTTGAAGACGTGTTAATGAGCGTGTTTATCAACGAAACGGAAAATCGTTTCTACATCACTGAGGCCGGCCATTATGGCATGGGGCCCATTCGCGGAAAAGTATCTGGGGATAAACCGTCTCGATTCGTTGGGCATTTGGCGAGAAAGCGTTATAGAGAAAGGCTGCTTCGGGAAATAGAGGCGGAAATTTCCGTGGCAACAGCGCAATTAAGCGCAATAGAAGGCGTTATTGAAAAATTAAATGAGAAGTTAGACACCCTTCAAGAAGAATGGGAACACTTCCCTAATAACGACGATTTAGATGTAGCGTACACGACGTTTTTTGAAGCCGAAGGGCGCTTAAAACTTCTAGAAAAAGAGGTGACGTATTATCGAGAAGCTTCAGAAGTAGCTTTTCAACTGTTAAAAGACGTCCAACTAGAAGTTGCAACCATTAGCAAAGGTCTCTATTTGAACTTGACCCTTGAAGTGTATGAAGAGGCTGAAACGGCAATGGAAAACTACTTGTCTGCCTTTACAGACTGGCATCAGTTGAGTCAAAAAATTCATTATATAGAAGTGCATTTGAAAACGTTGCAGGAGCAAAGTAAAATAAGCGAAGACGCGGAAGTGACCCTGAGAGATGACATAGAGCATTCTGAGCGCGCTGAACGCAAAGCCATGGTGCGCCTTGAAGATATTGAGGCGCAGTTAAAACTTTCAAACTTTGAAGACATTAAAGCCGAAATAGCGGATTGTAGAAAACGCCTTTTGGAAATACCGACGTTGCTCAAGGGACAAATAAAGGCTCAATCGGATAATGAAGCGAAGGTGACACACTTAGACGGAGCCATACAACAGCTAGAAACTCAGCGGAAGTCAGTGGCTGAAAAGCGTGCCCTGTATGAGCGGGCTTTTGTGGCTGAGCGTGAACTGGGGTATGTCGAGATGGGTTTAGAAGGCGGGGAGGCCTCTGAAACCAAAGTGCTCGCAAAACAGGCAAAAGCACTTCTGATTCAATTTGGCGATGTCATCCAAGACCAAAAGACAATCCTTCATTACACAGATGCATTAAAAGAAAAATTTTTAAGCGAGTCTGGGGAGTTAGCGGAATATCAAATGCGCTTTGAGTACCTGTTTAAGGCGCTTTGCACCGATACGTGTAGTGACGATGACCTCACACATATCGAACGCGTCGATATAAAGGCAAAAGTACAAGGAAAAGTCGTGAGTTTTAAGGTGCTCAACCAGTGGGTGGAGCAACAGATTGTAGAATCCACTTCTGTTTTAGACGAACAAGACCGTGCTCTTTTTGAAGAGATTCTCATAAACTCAATCAGCAAGAAAATCGGTGCGAAAATCTACCACAGTGAACGTTGGGTGCGTAAAATCGATGAGTTAATGAACAGCATGGACACTTCCAGTGGCCTCTCATTCCACTTAAAATGGGTGACAAAAGAAGCCGCTTCTGAAGAACAGCTCAGCACGAAAGAACTGGTGTCTTTATTAAAAGGTGAACAAGCGCTGTTGACAAGAGCCCAAAAGGACAAGCTCATTCGTCATTTTCAGTCAAAGATAGGGGAAAGCAAGCGCAAGACACTCGATGCGACAGATACAAGAAGCTTTTTGACCATTATGAAGGAAGTACTCGATTATAGGACATGGTTTGAGTTTAGACTGGACTATACCAAAAAAGGAGAGCGGCGACGAGAACTCACCAACAACGCTTTTTACACCTTTAGTGGTGGAGAAAAAGCCATGGCCATGTACGTACCGCTTTTTTCAGCAGTCTATGCCAAGTACGCCGGCGCCAATCGAGAGTGTCCGAAGTTGGTTTCGTTGGATGAGGCTTTTGCAGGTGTGGATGAAAAAAATATCACGGACATGTTCCGCTTGTTGACCAAAGAGCTTGATCTTGGGTTTATTGCCAACTCACAGGTGCTGTTTGGCGACTACGAGACCGTACCGTCGCTGGCGATCTACGAATTGATTAGACCTGAAAATGCCACTTATGTAACGACCATTCGGTACATTTGGAACGGGACGACTAGGGAACTGGTTGCAGAGCACTAAGGGGGCTAAAAGTAATGGAAACAACCAATTACGATGCGTTTATGGCGTATTTAAAATCTTACGATGTAGAACGGATAATGACGCTAATAAGGGGCAAATACTGCACTTACGGCGCCGCTAAAGGCAATATTGTGCTCAAAAATTCGACAGATTCAGAAAGGCATTTTTTACGCGGACTTTTAAAAAAGGATTTTTCAGGTGACACCCCTATAAAAGTGCACTTAGCAACGTTTGAAAGTGCTTTCGCGGAAACGCGTTTTCAAGGCATAACGTTGGGAAAGATTCTAGAGTGGTATTTTAATGAACCCATACAGTCCAATCAAGAGGTTTCTACTGTTCAAAAAACAGTTAAAAACGCTTTGTTAAACGCTACATTGCGTCAATTGTCATCAGAAGACTTAAAAGCTTGGACGACGGCAGCTTTTAATGTATCGTCACATCCAGGGTATCGTTTAATAAATGAGTTTGCGTCAAATCGCAACGCTGTGGCAGTTGATGAGCTATTGCCGCAGCTGGAAAAGCTTTTAAGCCTGTTAAATCGCCATCCTGAAGGCCTTAGTTTTACTATGGCTGCCGCCTATACAACAGGCTATCCACACGCTCTCGACAAAGAGATGCCACTAAGAAAGTTGTTTACCACTTATGCCAAAAGTTGCCGCCCTGAAATGCCTTTTGAAACACTAGAAGAGCAAGAAGTACTGTACGAACAGTTCAACATCAGTTCTGACGAAGTGCCTCGAATGGTCTTAACTTACGGAATAGACGCTTATGATGATGTGGGGCAGTCGTTAGGCTGGGAAACTTTTAGTGGGCGCGGCGAGCCGCTTTTACTCAATAAACTCAATCTCCGTTCAGCAGCGTCTGTTATGTGTAAAGGAAGAACCGTTTGGTGTTTTGAGAACCCCGCAGCATTCTATCAATTCATACAGTCTAATGCCGAGAAGTCAGCTGTTTGTACACATGGTCAGCCGCATTTATTAGATTATATGCTGCTCGATAGACTTTATGCGTCTGGTGCCGTATTGAGATACAGTGGCGATTTTGACCCCGAAGGTCTTTGGATTGCAGAACGTTTAAAAAAGAGGTACCCAGAACTGGATTTGTCTTTTTTCACAGTTGAGCGCTATCTCTGTAAAAGGAGTAAGGAGGGCATCAGCGCAAAGCGCTTAAAACAGTTACAGCTTCTAGAAACACCACAGTTACGTGCTGTGGGCGACATGATGGCGCAACATAAAGTGGCGGCGTACGAAGAAGGCGAAACAGATACAGGACACTAGAGGTCTCTCTACTTCACAACCTCATAAGGCCAATCGATAATCCCCCCAAAATCATAGACATCGGTGTACCCCATCTCTTGGAGCAGTTTTGCTGCAGTGGCGCTGCGATTACCGGAACGGCAATAGATGAGAATCATTTGATCTTTATCGGGAAACGCTTCCTCTGCGACAGATTCAAGGGTGTCTAAAGGCTTTAAAAGTGCCCCTTCAATGTGTCCCGCATCGTATTCTTCCGGCGTGCGCACATCTAGCAAGAGGTAGGACTCCGTTTCCTCCATGAGATTTTTGGCTTCTTCCGCTGAGAGGGTCTTGTAAGCGGTGTCGGTTTCTTTAGTAGACGAACAGCCTAAGAACAACAGCAGAACCATGAGCAACAGTGTCAGCGTAGTGGTTTTTTCCATATTGAGGCCTCCTTTTTGCATCTGTAAAAGTACAGTTATTTAATTAGATATACCCGAAGAGACGTCGTTTTCAACAAGTATTCACAAATGAAACATTAAAGATGGGAAAAAATGTTTTAATATGATAAAATGAGGGCGAAACGTCAAAAGGGTGATGGGGAGGTGTAAAGTGATTTTGAGGAAATTGGTAACAGGTGCGTTGCTTCTTATGCTTTTGACAGGGTGTTGTAGCGATGGGGTCACACAGGAGTCCGTCGACGCCCTAAAAGCGGAAAAGGCTATGCTGGAGGCGCGTCTCATTGAGGTCGAAAAACAAATGACCCCTGTGGCCGCTAGAATCTACGGTGCTTTTACAGCGCAAGTCAAGGCCTTCGTGCCCATTGCCGAAGGCTTTGAAGAGGCCCCTTCCTATCTCGTCCTCGAGACTTTTCAAGGCGGCGATCTTTTTCTTCTGTGCTTGAGTGCTGAAATGGCAGCGCCACTTGAGACGGGGGAGACTTACCGATTCATCTTAGAAGAGAAGCTTGTTGGAGAGGCCATTGGTATTACCGAAGGCATGCTGTCTAGCAAAGAGGTGGATTTGCATCGTGCTTTTAACGCGTTTGATGTACAAATAAGCACTGTTCGCAGGCCCTTAGAATCCGAATATGGGTTAGCTTCTGTAAACGTATATTGGGAAAAGTTCGAATAACCGCCTGTACAGACGTGTTGCCGCTAAAAACTTTATCGTTGCGGTACTGCAATCGTTTGCTTCGGCGAGACCGTGCACCTATCGAGAAATAAAAAACATGAAGGGATACACTATGCATAAGTTATTGAGAATTTCACTAATATCCATAGCGACTGGAATTGCATTGACTATTTTAGAGCTTGTGAACACCATTGTCGCTTTTAAAACAGGCATAAATTTTATCGTCGAACACTACAGTGTGTTGGATACGATTTTTGCACTGACGTTGTTTGTGGTAACGGGAAAAATCTTTGTAAAGGACATGTCGCGAAAAGAGGTTGTAAAATCGGCAACGGTGTTTTCTATTTACTATATCCTCATTCTCATCTTACAGATTGCGCTGATTAACAAAGGCGTTTACACGTCGAGTTTAACGGCACTTTTTATTCCGACGCACATGTATGCGGTGATTGGGAATTGGCTGTTAGAGATTTCATACCGATTGGCCTATTGGGCTTTGGTGCCATCTATAGCAGCGCCGTTTCTCTACGTGATTTTTGCGAAAGAGAGCGGGGAGCATGTGTAAAGGCTGTTTGAAAAGGGAGACGTTCTTATTGGACGCCCCTTTTTTTAATGCAATCTGTGGCGTTAAAATAGGCCTTAACTCAAAAGACCAACTTTAGTTGGTAGTGCGCGTCACCTTTATAGACTATACTTAACAGACAAAGTGTTTTTAAAGGAGGCAACTATGGAAAAACTAAAGAACGATAGACAAACGACGTTAATGGTATTGTGGATTTTTGTTAAATTAAATGTGGTTAGTGCAGATTTGTTGAGCTTTTTACAGCCGGCCTTTTTAAAAGAACTGACGACTTCGGGAACAGCAGAGGGGCTTGCGATTACACCGGGATTTCTCATTTTGGCCGCGGTCCTACTGGAAGTGAACATCGTCATGATTCTGGTGTCTAAGTTCGCATCTAGGCGCTTAAACCGAAAATTAAATTTAATAGCCCCATTTGTCGTAGCTGCTTTTATAATCGGAGGCGGGTCGACAGCACCGCATTACATTTTCTTTGCGACGATTGAACTCATTGCGCTCTTTTTCATTATGAAAACGGCAATACAGTGGAAAGCTGAAGCGTAAAGACGGCGAGTCATTGCAAGTGCAGTTTCTGGTGGCAACGACTCCTTTATGAAAGATGTTTTGCAGAAGGGGATTGAGGGTAAAATTCAAACTCATAAAGAGCAAAGCGTTATGCCTTAGTGATAGGGCTAAAACTGAGGGAGGTGCCATGTCGGACAGGCTCATTTTAAACAAATTGCAGAAACCCGCTTTACCGAAGACCTTTATAGAGAAGGAGGGGGTTGTAAGCGGGTTGTCTGCTTCAAAAGTATCCCTAGTCTGTGCTTCGGCGGGCACCGGTAAGTCGACCGCTGTGAGCAGCTGGATAGATGGGAGGCATTCAAAGTATTTGTGGTACACTTTAGACGATTGGGACAACGATTTCTTAGTCTTTCTTTCCTATGTTCAAAAAGGTCTTGAGGACATTGAGGACACTGTCGCTCAAAAATTGGCATCATTTACGCAGGGCAGCCTTCCAATGGAAGCCGAGGGGCTCATTAAGGGCATTGTCGCTCTGTTGCACGAGGTACCTGTTCCGTGGATTTGGGTTTTAGATGATTACCATGCGGTTACTGAAGGCAAAGTTCACGCATTGATTAACGCTTTGCTAAAGCATTTGCCTTCAAATTTGACACTTTGCATCATCAGCCGTGAAGATCCGCCAATCCGTTTCGGAAGGCTTAGAGCACAGGGGGGATTTCATGAGATAAGGGTGTCGTCTTTAAAGTTCAGTAGAGAAGACGCTGAAAGGTTTTATAAATCGGCCACGCGGGCGCCCTTGACGCAAACACAAATCGATTTTCTCTACAAGCGTTCGGAGGGATGGGTTGCGGGAATTCAGCTGATTGCAATGACACTTGAAAAGGTCGAGGCGGTGGACACTTTTATTCAGTCGTTTAAACAAAACCAAGCGTATATCATGGACTACCTTTTAGAAGAAGTGTTGGAGCGTCACTCTAAAGCGCATTTGGCATTTCTTCTAAAAACCTCGGTTCTGTCTTATTTTAATGAAGCGCTGTGTGCTTATGCTCTGGAAATACCGCGTGAAACCGCTGCTTCAGAAATTGAATACTTGCTCCGAACCAACAGCTTTTTAGTGACGTTAAATCAGGAAAACGGCTGGTACAGATACCATCAGCTGTTTAGAGTGCTTCTAAGTCAAGAGCTTAAACGCCACAAGAGTTTGGGAATAGACGACATTTACCAGAGGGCCGGTAAGTGGTACGAAACGAGAGAGGGCTATCAAGAGGCCATTTCTTACTATATTAGTGGCGGTCATTTTGGAGAGGCTCAACGTGTTATTGAACATCGATTTGCCGTAATGGACATGGCGCTTCACTCGGCGACGTGGCTGGGCTTGGTAAAGCGGTTACCGGTTCGGTATATTGAGTCCAGTCCGGTCCTCTGTATCGGCTATGGATGGGCGCTCTTGGACCAAGGGCAAATAGAAGCGTGTCAAAAATGGTTTAGTCGATCTAAGATGTTGTATGACGCTTGGCATTTAGGCGAACCGGGTGTGCAGATCGATATTCACGACCGAAAGACTTTTGATGATATTCCAACTCTGTTGTTGTCTTCTGAAGCTTATGTTGCAGCGATTAAAGGGGCGTATCATGACCTAATGGCCCATACTGAAAAATTGAAGGCTTTAACGGCAACGGCCACCTATTCGAGGCAATGGGTTGTCGAATCCTTTCTCGGCATGATGCATTGGGGACAGGGCAATCTCATAGAGGCACTTGAAACAATGAGCGCTTTAAGAGAGCAGCTGCCGCAGGAAGTGAGCCCGTCTATAAAAAACGCATTTACTTGGCTCGTCGCCGAAATCTGCCTTTGCAAAGGTGAGCTTACTAAGGCGAAAGTGTTGCTGGAAAACGCCATAGACAGTGTTGAAGAGAACGCTGTCTTGCCGTTCTTGGTGGGGACATATTACTTATTGCTGGCGTCGATTGAGAGTTTCCGTGGACATCGAGATCAGGCGTACAAACACCTTGAAACCAGTAAGATGTACGGCCACCGTTACGAGTTTATGGATTGGCGGTACAAATACCATCAACTGAAAGCGCGTCTCTTTATGCAAGACGGCCTGTACCAACAAGCGCATCAATGCGTTCTGGAAGGCAAGCAATATACCTATTTAAACCCTGCGCCAGAAGGGGTGACCCTAGATGTACTGGCGTTATGGCTCTTATTTTTAACAGATTCTGATGAAGCGAAAAAGATGTATTTGATTGAAGAAGCACTGGGGACATTAGAATCGACGGACAAAGCGTTTCCCAACTACAGCGAGGAAATGCGCTGGAAAGTGCTATTAAGCCAAGCGCCGGTAGACAGATTTGGTGACAGATTGCGCCCGATTTGCGAAAGTTTGCTGCGGCAGGCAAAACATCAGCGACGACAGATTGAGGTGATTGAGTACACTTTGATTTTAAGGCGGTATGTGACAGACGCTGTTGAAAAAGCGCATTTGCTGGATTTGGCGAATGCTTACGCCAAGAAAGAAGGGATTCGTCAGCCGTTTATAGAGTTTGCTCCGGAAACAGTCATCGGTGGCGATATGCCATTTGAAGCCCAGCGGGCACAGATTAACGAAACATTGCCGGAGCCCTTGACGGCCAGAGAACTGGAGCTGATTGCGTTAATCGCAAAAGGGTATTCCAATCAGGAAATCTCAAATCACCTGTTTATTGCACTCAGTACTGTCAAAAGTTACAACAACAAACTGTTTTCAAAACTGGAGGTCAAGAGGCGGACAGAAGCCGTTGCAAAAGCTCAAAGCATCGGCCTTATAGAATGAGACGTTTCTCAACGCCATCTGCTCAGTAAGGATGTGTCTTATGGTTTACGAAATACGCATTAAGGGGTATATACGTACGCACTGGTTTGAGGCTTTTGAACATGTAAAAGAAGCGGGCAACACAACTGTTCTTCGAGGTGATTTCAAAGATCAAGCGGCACTTTACGGTGTTTTGAGGCGTGTACAAGAACTGGGGATGGAACTCGTTTCAGTCGTTCCTGTGGCGCATAAAACTTAATTCGCTAAAAGAAGATTCCTAAGGAGTCTTCTTTTTTAATGAGAGAACATATCGGAAAAACATTGCAATGTAAGTCAAAAAAAGTTAATATTTAATGAGAACAGCTTGAACTCAGCTAATATTTAAATTGAGGAGGGGGAAATGAACAGGAAAGTGTCTAAATCGGATTGGGGATTTCTCATTGCCTTATTGGGCGTCCCGGCGGCGCTGTTTACACTCTTTGGCTATACGTCAAACTTGAAAACAGGTCTTTGGGTTTCAGCGGTAGCGGGGGTCTCCATTATAGCGGTTGCATTTATAAAGTTGTTGAAAAATCGGTATCAAAATGCCATGTGTCTTAGTCCGACTAAGTTAGATGTGTTTATTGAAGAGCGTTTGAAGACGTCATCTGAATGGCGGTGTATTTTTTCACTGGGAGATTTGTTTATTCGCAATCTTACAGACGCTTTGCAACAGAGGACTTCTGGTCAAGTGTCTGTCACGGTTAAAGTGCTTTTGAGAGAAAGACCTGATGACGACGCCTTTCAAAGTCGGTTGGAACAGAATTGCCGTCTTTTAAAAGAACTTGAAACGAAATACCCCATTAAAATTATACATAAAGTGGTACCTTGGGATTATTTTATGCTCAGTGGCATTGTATCAGACGACGGCGAAGGTGCTCTTAATTTTTATTATCGCGAAAACAACCAAACACGGCGGGTTGCAGACACTTATTTTAAAGTTTCGCGTGGTAAACAGGCTTATGAAACACTGTTAATAGAGGCATTTGACAAGGCTTTTGAGGCCATGTGGACAACGAGTTCCTAGAGGTGTTTAATACACTGAGGGGGGCTCTTGAAGGGGGCATATGAAGAGACATTTTCTAATAACCGTGGTGCTACTGCTCTTGTTAACGGCTTGTGCCTCAGAAGATGCTTACGATAAGCTGAAGATAAGCGATGACCAGACTGTTTTATTGGATAGGGATGCATTAAGTGAGATAAATGTTAAAGTTGATTATCAAAAACCGGAGGTTGCATACAGGAAGGCTGAAGACGGGCGAAAATCTAAAGATCTTCTATGCAGTTTGACTTATGGTTTGAAAGTAACGAATTTAAATACATTCCCAATAGAAGTGATGATGAAGGTATTCATATCAGAAGAGATACGAGATACTTTTCTAGCCAGCAGCAAGCACTTTGGGACAGAAGGTCACACGGTGACACTGGAGCCTTCAAAAGGGCTTCATATGACAGCGGGCCTTTTGATAAAACATGTCGATCGACATACTAAGACCGAGGCGGCTATCTTCGAGGAGGAGTTTGAAAAACTCGAAGTGGTGTTGATTATCGACAATGAAGAATACCGGCTGTTGCTCGACGGTGACGATGTGGGCGATAAAATAGAGGTTAAAACAACTCAATAAGAACGGATTAGAGCGGGGTTCAGATGAATCCCGTTTTTTCTTTTAGAAATGGGGAGTCTTAGTAGCAACTAAGCGAAAACGGACAGTCCCTCAATGGAAGTCAGGGCTCGCCTATACTCAGCTCAGTACGAGTCTTCCCACAGCAAAGAATTGCAAATGTGGCAAGAAGCTTTAAAATTACTGCCAAAGGATCTTTTTTCTTATCCTTTCTGATAAGTTAGAACCTTAAAAGTTAATCACTTGTTATGAAGGAAACAAGTGATATGATTTTATGTTATCGAATGATTTTAAGTCGTTTGAGATAAGTTTACGTATACAACGTATCTCACTTTGACAGTATATATAAAATTATGTTAATATTTAGAGGTGAATAAGACTGCAATAGACTATTGGAAATACAACCGTGGACGATATGTAGAAACCTATTCAAACAACGCTTAAGGAGTTTTATCATGAAGAGACAAATCTTTATAACCATGGTGCTACTGCTCCTGTTGACGGCTTGTGACTCAGAAGAAACTTTTGATTACGATGAGATTGAGAGAAGCGATGACCAGACTGTATTAATGGATAGGGATGCATTAAGTGAGATAAATATTAAAGTTGACTATCAAAAACCAGAGGTTTTATACAACAAGACGACTACAGAACAGCGAGAAGATAACTTTCTCTGCAATTTGCGGTATCAAATTAAAATAACGAATTTGAATGATTACCCCATAGAAGTGATGGTAAAGGGGTTTATATCGGCAAAGATAAAGGAGACCCTTCAAGCTAGCAGTGAACACTTTGGGACAGAAGGTCGCACCGTGACACTAGAGCCTTCAAAAGGACTTTACTTAGGGGCGGGGCCTTTGATAAAACATGTCGATCGACACACTAAGGCCGAGGCGGCTATCTTCGAGGAGGAATTTGAAAAACTCGAAGTGGTAATGATTATCGACAATGAAGAATACCGGCTGTTGCTCGACAGTGACGATGTGGGCGATAAAATAGAGGTTAAAACAACTCAATAAGAATGGATTAGAGCGGGGTTCAGATGAATCCCGTTTTTTCTTTTACAAAGGGGGATTCTTAGTAGCAACTAAGCGAAAACGGACAATCCCTCAATGGAAGTCAGGGCTGTCCGTTTATAAGTCATCTATTTTTTTGTTTCTCGACGCCGACACTTTCGTTTAAGAAGTCGACAATTGTATTTGAGTGCCTTTTAATCATGGCATCAGTATACAGTTGACGTTTGTGGTTAGCTGTTTGATCCGCAAGGATTGGCGGCTCGGTGGCACTGTCCTTTGAGACCTCAATGGGCATTTTACTCAGGAGTACGCGCTGTCCTTTGGCATCCACCATATAGGTGTAGGCAAAGCCGTTTCTTTTTTCCACTAGAAGTTGCTTTCTATCGAGTTGTTTGTTTTGCTTCGATTGGGCTGTTGGGGTGTTGCTTTCTAACACCGCTGTCCTTAAATCCATCGTTCACCTCGCTGTTAAATTACTTTGTGACTACTATCATATCAAAGAATTTATTGAGAGACAAGCGGCACTGGTTGGGCAGCCATTTGGCGATGCTAGCGACGTCTTTGAACGCCGTGCTTACGTCGGTGTTAAAGGATGCTGAGGTACGACAACGGCTTGAAGACTCCCTAGATGTTCACCTTGCAGAAAACTATTCCCATTTAAACCCTTTTAGAGCGATGAGCGTGCAGATGACTGTCATGCCGAAGAGGACGACAAACGGCGTTGTCAGGTGTGCCACGGGAAGTCCTAGAGTGGTGGCTTTCAGTAGCTTAATACCCTGTGTGAGGGGCAGGAGGTCGGCGATTTTTTGCATAGAGGAAGGCATGATCTCATAGGGGAGTGTTGCCCCTGAAAAAATCAACATGGGGAAGTACAAAAGGCTGGCCACAATGCCGGCGACTTTGGTGTTTTTTGATAAGCCGCCCACCATGAGACCGATGGCAAACATCGAAACCATCACCAAGAGCCACCCCATTAAAAAGGCACCTATGTGCCCTTTCAAACTCAGGTTGAAGCACAGTGAAGCTGTCGTATAAACTGTAATCAATGAAACAAGAGCGTACAAGGCGTAGAGGCTCACCTGCACGAGTAAAATAGCTGCCGGTTTTATCGGCGTCACTTTAAAGCGTTTTAAAATGCCCTTCGATCGGTAATCGGAGACCACGAGCGGCAGTCCCATGACCCCGCCTGCGCAGATGGCGATAGAGACGATGCCACCAAAAGACTGTTCAAGAAAGGTGTAGCCTGCTCCGGCGTGAGCGGGTTTGTCGCCAAAGATGACGCCAATTAAAAAGAGAACCACTAGAGGCAAAAAAACAGAAAAAATAATCATGTCCATACCGCGAATCGATAACTTGAGCTCGGTTCTGAACAAGGTTTTAAAGGTGTTCATCGTCTAGGGCCTCCTCTCCTGTATGCCAAAGATAGGCGGATTCAAGCGTTGTGTAGGGACTTGCATCAATGGCAGAAGAAACGGAGCCGCTAAAGACGACTTGTCCCTTCTTCAAGATGCAAATGGCATCGCACAAGGCTTCGACTTCATCCATAAAATGTGACGTTAAGAGGATGGTTAAGCCTTCGGCTTTTAGCGTCTTCAGCAGTTTCCAAACACGGCGTCGCGCTTTGGCGTCGAGCCCCGTGGTGAGTTCGTCTAGAAGAACCACTTCGGGATCGGGAATAAGCGCCATAACGACAAACAGCTTTTGCCTTTCGCCCCCTGAAAGGGTCTTGACGTAGGCGCCTTTTTTATGAGCCAAGTCAAATCGTTCGAGCAGAGCACAGTAGTCGGCAGGGGCTTTGTAGAGGGCGGCAGTTACTTCACAGAGCTCTGCGACGCGGATGTTTTCTTGATAAGCAGCTTCTTGGAACTGAACGCCGACCTTTTCAAAGAGGTGTTTTCGATTGTCCACAGGCGACAGCCCTAGAATTGAAACCGTGCCGTTATCAAGTGTTTTCGTCCCGACGAGACACTCTAATGCGGTGCTTTTTCCGGCGCCGTTGGCACCTAGCAAGCCAAAGACGGTGCCTTTTGGAACAGTAAAGCTGAGGGCGTCTACGGCTTTAAGGGTGCCGTAAGACTTTGTAAGATTTTCAACGTGAATCACGATTTTTGACCTCCTTTTGTGTTGTGGGAAAGCGCGTCACTTAAACCTCATTGTCAACACCTAGGTTTTAGGCTCGACGCTTGTTGTCTAAAAAAGCATAACACCAACGCAAAGGTTGGTGTTATAGTGGAGGGTTTGAAAATTTAAGTTGCATCGTGTTCAGTAGTGTCTTCATGTTAATGGCATTGTTCTGTGCTGATACAAGGGCGTCAATAAGCCGGTCGCAGACAGATATGATGTCTTCACTTGGCGCCGGTGTGTTCAGCGTTTGTGCAACGTCTATAGTGGCGTTTTTAGAAGCGACGTTTATCAATCGACGAATGGCTGAGAGCGAGTAGTTGGCGCAGCGAAGGGCGCGAATGACTTGGAGTTTCCGCAGATCTTCGCCGTCGTAAATGCGATAGCCGTTGGCTTTTCGTTTCACAGTGAGAAGACCGTTCATTTCCCAGTTCCGCAGGGTGTCTACCGAGATGCCGAGCAGGTGCGAAGCGGCTTTTCGATTGAGGGGTTGCCCAGCGGGAGAGCGGCGCCCATCTAAAAGAGACGCTGCGGCTTCAACAGCGGTGTGAGCACTTTTCAGTTCATCGGACAATGCCGATAGGTAGTCGTCTGTTGCGTCTAGCGCCTGTTCAAACGCACAACTGGCGGACAATTTAACGATGGCAATGGCCTTTTTCCTCAAACCATTTTGTAAAATCTCAACCTGTAGCGCCGTGCGCGCCAGTTTAAACTGGTAGAGGTGAAGGGGCGTGTAGATTCGGTAGCCGTTTGGGCGTCGTTCGGGTTTGGAGACGAGCCCCCAAGTTTCATACATGCGTACAGTGTTGGGGTGAATACCGATGCGCTGTGCCACTTGACTGGTGGTAAAGGTTTCTTGGATGACGATCACCTACTTTCGTGAATAGGGTCTATGAGTGTATTATGGAGGTTGTTTTTTCAATTTGTCACGTGGATAAACGTGGCATAAAGTGTTTATGTCCCTTGTATTATCACATACAAACCGCCCCCTAGCAAACGGAAAGGGGGCGGTTTCGCCTGAGCTAAATGGTCCATTGGCTGTGTTCAATGGCAATTAAGTACCAGTTGTCACCGACCTTTTTAAACACGAGGAAAAGACTTTTCCAGTCGATGCCCTCGTATTCGGGCTCAAAGCCTGAAAAATGGTATTCGAGATAAGAAGCACCCGGGTAGTTGCCTTCCAAATCGGTAATGGCGTTGCCGACGGAAATCGTATGATTGACGGCAATGGTTTCGGGCTCAATGAAATCGACGTCGTAGATAAAGCGGTCGTAATACGCTTCAAATGTGTAGTCGATAGGTTCGCCACTCCCGTCAAAGGTTCCCCAGTTGAGAACATCCGGTGAGGCATATGCTGCGGCGATTTCAGACGCGGTGAACGACTGGCTGGTGCCGGGGTCGGAGTTGGGGTACGGTTTCAGTAAAAGGCCTTCGTCCGGATGAATCCACGCGCTTAAGCCGTCGAAGTCTTCCGCTTCAATCAAAGCCATCACCGCGGCACCGGCGCTGATTAAATCTGTCGCTTCGGTGGGTTCAGTGGGCTCGACGGGTTCTTCCTCAAGAGCTTTGGCAAGATCTTCTTCGGCTTTTTTCAGCGCCGTTTCAGTGGTTTCTAGTGTCTCAGTTAGTGTTTGGATGTCTGCTTTTAAAGATGTGATTTCAGAATCGTAGGCGCTGACATCGACGGGTTCTGCTTTGCAACCGACCAATGTAAAGGCGAGTAGGAAAAGGAGCCATAAGTTTTTTTTCATAAGTATGCACCTCCTAAATGGGTAAGGGTTACTCTAATTATATCAGAAAATATGCCAAATCTTGAAAATGGTCATGAAATTGTTAGAGGGCAGCTGAGCAGACGTGCAAGAATTGAGAGGGGGCAAGCGTGTGAAGATAGCCAAAAGGGCGGTGTTGACGCTCTCTGACAGGTCATCTATAATTAAAGAAGATACTTAATTGTGATTACAGAAAGGTGGAGCGTATGCACGCAGAGTGGTTTTTTCCTTTGGTGGTCGGGGTGCTTTTTATCGGCCTGGGGCTTATGATTTGGCGTAGACAAAAAATAAACTGGATTCACGCGTACCACTACAAAAATGTAAAGGAAAGCGATAGAAAACCGTACGCCGCCCAAATAGGAAAGGGCCTAATGGTCATTGGCGGCGGGATGATGGTCACGGGACTTTGGACGCGCTTTCTTATTGAAGCGTACAACTGGGTGCCTGCGACGGTGGGCTTTGTCGTCGGTTTTGCAGTGATATTGCGCGCACAAAAGCGGTACAATGGCGGGTTGTTCTAAAGCCATCGCTAAAAGTTAGAGTCTTCACGAACTCAACACGCGCCGATTTTATGAACAACCCAAGTTCATTTATAAGCAAACAGGAACCTCTATGGAACGTCTGCTTTTGCTACAATGCTATTGGGACTAAAAAATAGAGACTAAAAATAGGAGAACATGATTAAATGGGACATTCTTGGAGTGGTATACGTAAAAAATTAGAGCAGGATTTCATGTGCCCAGCGTTAAGAGGCCGCGTGCGCTATCATTTGACCGTCTATCGTAAAACACACGATTCAACCGGTGCCATTACCGTCTTTGTAGATGGCGAAGTTCTCGTGAAGGGCGATGTGTTTGACTTTTATAGAGGGTACTGGCCGGTGGTGCAGGCGGTAAAAGCAGAACGCGGTGTTGAAAGGCGCTACTGGGAAGGGAGCACACTCGTGAACAACGCCGAAAACAACGACGCTGAGGCCCATGCAGAGGCGCTCCGAATAGAAGAAGGCAAACTCGACGTGTGGCAGTTTACAGATGCGGTGAACCGTTTTTTAAACAGCCCTATTGAAACTTCCCTCACCTCAGAAAATCCCTTGATCCGGCTTTTGGCAGTGGTGGACAGACGCGTAGGTAAGCGACGCCTCAAAGCGTTGATGGCGGTTGTCGACGACCAGCCGGAGTGGCTTAAACGCCTCTATCTCATGCGATTAGAAGCCGAAGGCTTGACTTGCGCTGGGGAAGCCTTATGATTTATACCGGCAAGGTGTTTCTAGGGGATGAAACGGGGCTTTACCCGTGGTGGAGTTTTGGTAAAACTATTTTGGCGACAGGGGCACTTATGGCCGTTCAAGAGGGGCTTCTGGAGCTCGATAAAAGTTATGGAGAAGTGCGCGGCACATTGAGACAATTGTTAAGGCACGAAGCCGGTTACGGAGAATACGCCGGACTGAAGGCTTACCAGGATAGAGTGACAGCGGGGATGCCCCCGTGGAGCGGTGAGGAGATGCTGACACATGCGCATGGGCGAAAGCCGATTTTCGAGCCGGGGACGGGTTGGGCGTATTCAAACATCGGCTATTACCATGTGCGCTGCCTACTGGAGGTGGTGTATGGCATGTCAATTGATGCGGTGCTCAGTGAGCGTCTTTTTCGCCCTTTGGGTTTAAAGGACACGTTTGTGGCGATGGACGCGTTTGACCTTTCAGGTGTTCAGCATGTAAAACCCGGCTACGACCCGAAGTTTGTGTATCATGGGCTGGTCGTAGGGTCTCTCAAAGATGCGGCCAAATGCCTATATGAAATCGCCTTTGGAGCCATTTTGACGGCACCTATAAAACATGAGATGCGCACGCTTTACACTTTGAATTTTGATCTTCCCGATCGACCGTGGCGCAGTCCGGCCTACGGCTTGGGGGTCATGGCAGACGATAACCCGAAGGCGTTTTCGTTTGGTCATACCGGTCAAGGGCCAGACAGTGTCATTGCCGTTTACGCGTTCCCAGATGAGGGGGGCTCGGTAACGGCCGCCATTAGCTTGCCCACACAGAAGCAGGGTGTTGTAGAGCAAGCGGTGGTGGACAGTGTCTCCGATTTTAGAGACAACAGTTGATGTCTAAATAAAAAGACATCGTCATTTGGCGATGCCTTAAGAGCTATTATTTGAGTCAGAGCAATGACGCTATAAATCGTAGCACTTACACTGTTTGACAGCCGCGCATGGGCTGTTTGAGCAGACCGGCGCTGTCCTTTTGAAAATCTTATATCTGTTTTAGCGAATCAGTTGAAAATCCGCCCAAAGCCATTGCCCGTCGACCTTTTTAAGTGTCATATCGACGCTTTCGTAGCGGACGACCTCTTCTTTTTTGTCAACATACTTTACAATGGGGTAGGTGACGGTTACAGTGGCGGTTTCATCGTCGGTATACGCCCACTCGAGGGTTTCGCCATCGCCGACGTCTTGACGGCCGCCTCTGTCAGAAAGCTCCCTATAGAGTGCGCCGTCAAATTCTTGAAACTTTGGTCCCAAGTTTTCATCGCGCGGTGCTAGCAACGAATCGACTTTCTCTGCTGTGAACAGTGCACTGAGTGCATCCTGAAAGTCCTGAAACGTTTTAAAGCGTTTGTCCTCTACGCGAAAATAGGCGTTGCCTAAACGATCCATTTTTTTGTCTTCAAATACAACCGATTCTAAGGAGCTTAAAGAAGGCATTTCAAACCATTCCATTGCCTCGTAAGCGGCGTTGTAGAGGTCCTGAACTTTTTCATCGTCCAGTTCGTCGCTGCGCGAACAGCCGGCGAGCACCAGCAAAATAAGGCTCAGTGTTAAAGCTAAATATTTTTTCATAAGCATTCTATCCTTTCCCAGCATTAAGAAACATATTGCAGTCTTATTCAAATCCAATGAGAACCTTTATGGTGTAGCCGTCATCCAAATAGTCTTCAAGACTCGAATAGCCAAGGTGTCCAGGGTCAGATATCATAACCGTTTTTTTGTCTACAGTTCCGGCTTCAGGGTTGTAGGCAGTTTCAAGTATCCCATTGACAGTTACGAAGTGACCTCTACCTTTCCTCATGCCTACGATTACAGGTTTGTCTTGCCTAATTTGGCCTCTAATATAATTGTAGCACTCTTCTATTGTTGTATAATTCACTCTCTTGAAATACGATAGATCGACCGCATACGCATTCTTTACCTGATACCATTGCATATCTGCTCCACTGGTTATATATGGCTTTAACTTATTGTTGACCTCGAGAGGTGTGTCGCTGTATCCAAATTTACTCAGAAGTATGGCCAGACTTGAGACCGCACAACCAGATAGTCCAATGGTATCAGTTGAGTTAAAAAGCTTTTCGTTCGCCCATCTGGGATCCCCCTGCTTGTAATGTGTGAGATAAAGGCGTTTTTCTTCTACAACACCTGGGATACTAAGTTTTTGTCGATTGTTCTCATCACCAATAAACTTTAAGTAGACATCGTAGGGCATGTTTCCAATAAACTCTCCATAGATATCGATAATTTCTTTCCCTATTGAAAAGTCGTCGTATGAATCCTCTGACTCACCTAAAGACGTTGTATTCGCAAAAGACAGAAAACCAGAGTTTAAGCCGATGATACAAATGAGAAGTGTTGTTGCGATTTTTCTTTTTAGCATAAATAATCTCCTTTACAATCAAGTGGTTTATAGGTGTCTAACAGTAAAATCACTTAAAATTCTCTTCTTAGTATGTTGTCAAACCTCCCTTCACAAAAACGAGTAACTTGCAGAAAACTTACACTTCTAATGAGATTTAAGCAAGAAAACACAGCAATACCACCCCCTTCATTAAATAACATGTCACTAGAAGCCTAAAATGAGACACATTTCACAAAAAACATTGTAATTAATCCGTACAGCCTCTACATATAGAACGAACGAAAGGCGGCACATCTTACGCTTGTTAATAAAACTTAACATTTAAACCGAAAAGAAACGCCCTATTGAAGAGAGGGAGACAATAATCAGGAAAAGAAAATCACACTTGACGATGGACAGGGCACAAAGACACTAGAAAACGTATGCCACCGATGTAAGCCCTAGGCGAGACCTTTATGTAGCGATGCTTACGATAGCAAGTTTGATGGCTTCAAGTCGGGGTCAAAAGAAAGGCGATTTGTGATGACTTTGGATGCTGACACATGCGCATGGGCGAAAGCCGATTTTCGAGCCGAGGACGGGGTGGGCGTATTCAAACATCGGCTATTACCACGTGCGATGCATACTGGAGACGGTGTATGGCATGTCAATTGATTGGTACTCAGTGAGCGTCTTTTTCGCCCTTTGGGTTTAAAGGACACGTTTGTGGCGATGGACGCGTTTGACCTTTCAGGTGTTCAGCATGTAAAACCCGGCTACGACCCGAAGTTTGTGTATCATGGGCTGGTCGTGGGGTCTCTCAAAGATGCGGCCAAATGCCTATATGAAATCGCCTTTGGAGCCCTTTTGACGGCGCCTATAAAACATGAGATGCGCACGCTTTACACTTTGAATTTTGAGCTTCCCGATCGACCGTGGTGCAGTCCGGCCTACGGCCAGACAGTGTCATTGCCGTCTACGCGTTCCCAGATGAGGAGGAATCGGTAACGGCCGCCATTAGCTTGCCCACACAGAAGCAGGGTGTCGTAGAGCAAGCGGTGGTGGACAGTGTCGCCGATTTTAGAGACAACAGTTGATGTCTAAATAAAAAGACATCGTCATTTGGCGATGCCTTTAGAGCTATTATTTGAGTCAGGGCGATGACGCTATAAATCGTAGCGCTTAAACTGTTTGAACAGACCGGCGCTGTCCTTTTGAAAATCTTATATCTGTTTTAGCGAATCAGTTGAAAATCCGCCCAAAGCCATTGCCCATCGACCTTTTTAAGTGTCATATCGACGCTTTCGTAGCGGACGACTTCTGCTTCTCTGTCCACATACTTTACAATGGGGTAGGTGACGGTTACAGTGACGGTTTCGTCGTCGGTATACGCCCACTTGAGGGTTTCGCCGGCGCCGACGTTTTGACGGCTGCCTCTGTCACCGAGCACCCTATAGAGTGCGCCGTCAAACTCTCGGAACATGGGTCTCCAGTTTTCATTGGGCAGCGCTAATAATGAATCGACTTTCTCTGCTGTGAACAGCGCACTGAGTGCATCTTGAAAGTCCTGAAATGTTTTAAAGCGTTTGTCCTCTACACGAGTATAGGTGGTTCCATAACGATCGATTTTTACGTCTTCAAAAACAACCGATTCTAAGGAGCTTAAAGAAGGCATTTCAAACCATTCCATTGCCTCGTAAGCGGCGTTGTAGAGGTTCTGAACTTTTTTATCGTCCAGTTTGGCGCTGCGCGAACAGCCGGCGAGCATCAGCAAAATAAGACTCAGTGTTAAAGCTAAATATTTTTTCATAAGCATTCTATCCTTTCCCAGCATTAAGGAACAATTGCAGTCTTATTCAAATCCAATGAGACTCTTTATGGTGTAGCCGTCATCTAAATAGTCTTCAAGACTCGAATAACCAAGGTGTCCCGGGTCAGATATCATAACCGTTTTTTTGTCAACAGTTCCGGCCTCGGGGTTGTAGGCAGTTTCAAGTATCCCATTGACAGTTACAAAGTGACCTCTACCTTTCCTCATGCCTACGATTACAGGTTTGTCTTGCCTAATTTGGCCTCTAATATAATTGTAGCACTCTTCTATTGTTGTATATCTAACTTCTTTAAAATACGATAGTTCGACCGCGTACGCATTCTTCACTACTCTCCAATCCATGATAGGTCCACTGGGTATATATGGCTTTAAGTTATTGTTTACATCGAGAGGCGTGTCGCTGTATCCGAACTTACTCAGAAGTATAGCTAAGCTTGAGACTGCACAACCAGATAGTCCAATAGTATCGGTTGAGTTGAAAAGTTTTTCGTTAGCCCATCTGGGATCCCCCTGCTTGTAATGCGTGAGATAAAGGCGTTTTTCTTCTACAACACCTGGGATACTAAGTTTTTGTCGATTGTTCTCATCACCAATAAACTTTAAGTAGACATCGTAGGGCATGTTTCCAATAAACTCTCCATAGGTATCGATAATTTCTTTCCCTATTGAAAAATCGTCATATGAATCCTCTGATTCACCTAAAGACATTGTATTTGCAAAAGACAGAAGACCAGAGTTTAAGCCGATGATACAAATGAGAAGTGTTGTTGAGATTTTTCTTTTTAGCATAAATAATCTCCTTTACAGTCAAGTAGTTATAAGTATCTAATTAACAGTAAAATCACTTAAAATTCTCTTCTTAGTATGTTGTCAAACCTCCCTTTACAAAAACGAGTAACTCGCAGAAAACTTACACTTCAAATGAGATTTAAGCAAGAAAACACAGCAATACCACCCCCTTCATTAAATAACATGTCACTAGAAGCCTAAAATGAGACACATTTCACAAAAAACATTGAAATTAATCCGTACAGCCTCTACATATAGAACGAACGAAAGGCGGCACATCTTACGCTTGTTAATAAAAATTAACATTTAAACCGAAAAGAAACGCCCTATTGAAGAGAGGGAGACAATAATCAGGAAAAGAAAATCACACTTGACGATGGACAGGGCACAAACACACTAGAAAAACGTATGCCACCGATGTAAGCCCTAGGCGAGACCTTTATGTAGCGATGCTTACGATAGCAAGTTTGATGGCTTCAAGTCGGGGTCAAAAGAAAGGCGATTTGTGATGACTTTGGATGCTGACACATGCGCATGGGCGAAAGCCGATTTTCGAGCCGAGGACGGGGTGGGCGTATTCAAACATCGGCTATTACCACGTGCGATGCATACTGGAGACGGTGTATGGCATGTCAATTGATGCGGTGCTCAGTGAGCGTCTTTTTCGCCCTTTGGGTTTAAAGGACGCGTTTGACCTTTCAGGTGTTCAGCATGTAAAATCCGACTACGACCCGAAGTTTGTGTATCATGGGCTGGTCGTGGGGTCTCTCAAAGATGCGGCCTAATGCCTATATGAAATCGCCTTTGGAGCCCTTTTGACGGCACCTATAAAACGTGAGATACGCACTTTACACCTTGAATTTTGAGCTTCCCGATCGACCGTGGCGCAGTCCGGCCTATGGCTTGGAGGTGATGGCAGACGATAACCCGAAGGCGTTTTCGTTTGGTCATACCGGTCAAGGGCCAGACAGTGTCATTGCCGTTTACGCGTTCCCAGATGAGGAGGAATCGGTAACGGCCGCCATTAACTTGCCCACACAGAATCAGGGTGTCGTAGAGCAAGCAGTGGTGGACAGTGTCGCCGATTTTAGAGACAACAGTTGATGTCTTTAGAGCTATTATTTGAGTCAGGGCAATGACGCTATAAATCGTAGCGCTTAAACTGTTTGAGCAGACCAGCGCTGTCCTTTTGAAAATCTTATATCTGTTTTAGCGAATCAGTTGAAAATCCGCCCAAAGCCATTGCCCATCGACCTTTTTAAGTGTCATATCGACGCTTTCGTAGCGGACAATCTCTTCTTTTTTGTCCACATACTTTACAATGGGGTAGGTGACGGTTACAGTGGCGGTTTCGTCGTCGGTATACGCCCACTTGAGGGTTTCGCCAGCGCCGATGTCTTGAGCACTACCTCTGTCGGCAAGCATCCTATAGAGTGCGCCGTCAAACTCCTGGAACTTGGGTCTCCAGTTTTCATTGGGCGGCGCCAACAACGAATCGACCTTCTCTGCTGTGAACAGCGCACTGAGTGCATCCTGAAAGTCCTGAAAAGTTTTAAAGCGTTTGTCCTCTACGCGAAAATAGGGGGTTCCGTAACGATCGATTTTTTTGTCTTCGAAAACAACCGTTTCTAGAGTGGAGGAAGAAGCAAACCATTCCATCGCCTCGTAAGCGGCGGTGTAGAGGTCCTGTACTATTTCATCGTCCAGTTCGTCGCTACGCGAACAGCCGGCGAGCACCAACAAAATAAGGCTCAATGTTAAAGCTAAATATTTTTTCATAAGCATTCTATCCTTTCCCAGCATTAAGGAACATATTGCAGTCTTATTCAAATCCAATGAGAACCTTTATGGTGTAGCCGTCATCCAAATAGTCTTCAAGACTCGAATAGCCAAGGTGTCCAGGGTCAGATATCATAACCGTTTTTTTGTCTACAGTTCCGGCTTCAGGGTTGTAGGCAGTTTCAAGTATCCCATTGACAGTTACGAAGTGAGTTTCATTTTTCTTCATGCATACGATTACAGGCTTGTCTTGCCTAATTTGACCTCTAATATAATTGTAGCACGCCTCTATTGTCGTATAATTCACTCTCCTGAAATACGATAGTTCGACCGCGTACGCATTCTTTACCTGATACCATTGCATATCACCCTCGCCAGGAAGCATAAATACCTTTAATTTATTGTTGACATCGAGAGGTGTGTCGTTGTATCCGAACTTACTTAAAAGTATGGCGAGGCTTGAGACCGCGCAACCATATCGGCCAATGGTTACACTTGAGTTGAAAAGTTTTTCGTTAGCCCATCTGGGATCCCCCTGCTTGTAATGCGTAAGGTAAAGGCGTTTTTCTTCTACAACACCTGGGATACTAAGTTTTTGTCGATTGTTCTCATCACCAATAAACTTTAAGTAGACATCGTAGGGCATGTTTCCAATAAACTCTCCATAGGTATCGATAATTTCTTTCCCTATTGAAAAGTCGTCGTATGAATCCTCTGACTCACCTAAAGACGTTGTATTCGCAAAAGACAGAAAACCAGAGTTTAAGCCGATGATACAAATGAGAAGTGTTGTTGCGATTTTTCTTTTTAGCATAAATAATCTCCTTTACAATCGAGAAAATTGCATAATTTATAACCGTTGATTTAACAAGTTTTTAAAGAAACAAAAAGGAAACTTCACCCCAAACGTCGAATTATATAAGTGGCAGCAAACACAATCCAAACGAAGGAGGAAGTTTCCACTTATGTATATTCGACAAACATGTCTATTTTCCTTTGAAGAAATTATGAACTTTCAGCAAGAAACGAAATTGGAATTAATTCTTGCTCAGATCAACATCTCACCTTTGGTTGCGGCATTATCTAAACAGAGTCATTTGAGAGGTCCAAAAGGTTACAGAGTCGCACCGATGATTTACGCATTAATTGCTAAGCAAATTCTGAGAATTTCGACCACCAGCGAGTTGGTGAGACAGTTGAAAGAGAACCCAGTGTTACGTTATAACTGTGGTTTTGAGGTGTTATCCAAAGTACCATCAGAAGCCACTTTCAGCAGATTCGCAGATAAGCTGTCAGAATCAGATGCGTTGCTGAAACTATTCGGTGATTTAGTTGTTCATGCTAAAGAATTAGGAATTGTTGATGGTAGTCATATTTCAATAGACTCTACTAAGGTAGATGCTTTCGAAGCCTCAAAACCAAAGAAAGATATTGTAGATGACGGCACCAACCCAAACTGGGGAATGAAGCGCGATACTCACGGTAATAACATTCGTTGGTTTGGATGGAAACTTCATATCCTGAGCGATTCATACAGTGAATTACCACTTTCAGTTATGGTAACACCAGCGAATGTTCATGATGGAACAATTGCAGTTCCACTGATTGAAGAGTTTCTAAAGCAGTATAGAGATCTGTTTAGACCATTGTTCTATGCGATGGACTCTGGATATGATTATAATTCTGTCTATGATGCAGTAATAAATCACTTTGAAGCTACTCCAATCATAGCCTACAACCCAAGAGGCAGTCACGCCGCCCCAGAAGGGTTAGATGATGAGTTTCATCCAGTCTGTTCTGGTGGTTACAAACTCGTTTATTGGGGGATTGACGGCGATTACATGAAATTTAGATGTCCACAAGTACTGGGGAAATGTAACTGTCCACATGGGAGTGCATGGTGTTCATCAAGCAATTATGGTTATACGCTCAAGATAAATCGTAAAGAAAATCCAAGACAAATCGGATATCCGTTAAGATCATCTGATCAATGGAAGACTCTATACAACAAGCGAACTTCTGTTGAACGTTGCAACGGTCGACTAAAGACGATTTTAAATTTGAATTCAATCCGGTCTAAAGGTATCAAGAAAGCAACTGTTCATGCGTTGTTAAATTGCATTGCGTTGGTTGCAGGAACCATCGCTTCAAAAGTTAAAGTAAACAGAAATGAGGAACTCTTAGTAGCATAATGAACAACAAAAGATTGAAATTTGAAAGCATGGCAGGGGCTGTTACTTAGGATTAAGCCTTTTTCTCAAATTATCGAGTTAATTATGCAAGAGTCTCAATCAAGTGGTTTATAGGTGTCTAACAGTAAAATCACTTAAAATTCTCTTCTTAGTATGTTGTCAAACCTCCCTTCACAAAAACGAGTAACTTGCAGAAAACTTACACTTCTAATGAGATTTAAGCAAGAAAACACAGCAATACCACCCCCTTCATTAAATAACATGTCACTAGAAGCCTAAAATGAGACACATTTCACAAAAAACATTGAAATTAATCCGTACAGCCTCTACATATAGAACGAACGAAAGGCGGCACATCTTACGCTTGTTAATAAAACTTAACATTTGAGCCGAAAAGAAACGCCACATTGAAGAGAAGGAGACAATAATCAGGAAAAGAAAATCACACTTGACGATGGACAGGGCACAAAGACACTAGAAAAACGTATGCCACCGATGTAAGCCCTAGGCGAGACTTTTATGTAGCGATGCTTACGATAGCAAGTTTGATGGCTTCAAGTCGGGGTCAAAAGAAAGGCGATTTGTGATGACTTTGGAGTATCGTTTGTTGAAACACAATCAAAATCAGATGCGTATAAAGAACGCATTTAAGAAAAATGTCAGTTCTGCAACCAGACGGCGCTTGGGAGAACACCCATGCACAGAGGTTTTTTATCAGATGAGCGATAAAGCCATGAAATAAATAACCCCCTACAGGCAAAAGTGTAGGGGGCTTTTTAAAATAAGTCAAATTGTGATACGCTAATGATACGTAGAATTCTTGAAGCGTGAAAAAACGATTGATTTTACTGAAACCAGTGAAATGAAAAGCAGTAAAGCCATCGTATGGTGTGTAATTAAATAAAAACCATTACTTGAGAATGCGGTATTTGCCAATAAGCGGCAACTCTTTTGCAACGCCGTTGAGGCCGTTGATTAAACCTAAGATGCCAAGGACGAGTACGCCAATACCAAAGATAGGCAGTAGAAGCCATCCGATAATTGGAATAAATGAAAGTACAGCTGAACCTGCAAACGATACTAAGAAGAGAATCAACGCTTGATTAGCGTGGAATCTACCGAATTTCGAATCCGGACAGGCGATGAGCGGTAAGAAAAAAAGTAAATACGCCAAACCGGCGATGACTTTGTTTTTTTCAATATCTTCTGTTTCAAACGTATCGATAGTGTTGTTTTGATTATCCATAGGACCTCCTAAAATGTTTTCAAAATTGATACAAGGACAATTAAATTATCCAAGTCACTTATACCCGTTGTTGTGGGGTTTAATCGTAATAAGTTTATTATATTTACGTGAAGTATCCGATAATAGCAGAGCAATACGTACAAGGCATGCGACACCTGTCATGTCAGGCGCATGATTTACTGTGTACTGGGCCGACGAGTGCATCATTAAATCAAGTACTTGTAACATAAAACACAAAAACCTACAATTGTTACATTATAACTACTCTCATAAGATTTGTCCAACTATTTTAGGTCAAAATAATCGCATTACAAGAGAATTAGTAGAATAGTCCTATAGGCTTTGAGGTATTTCCATGGGCTATTTATCAAAATCTGAATAGTTGAATCCGACTCTTTAATTTGGTATCCTAAAAAGACGAACAAAACGAGGAGAAGGCTATGGATTTTAGAAAAGCGACACCTGAAGATATCGAGGGCATACTGGACATCATCTACAGCGCACAGGCACATTTTAAAGCGCAGGGCATAGACCAGTGGCAGAACGGTTATCCCAATCGGGCGGTTATAGCAGCAGATATTGAACAGGGCAACAGCTATGTGTTGACAGAAGCCGATGACATTTTGGCAACGGTGGCGGTTATCGTCGGCATTGAAAAAACGTACGAGACCATTTATGACGGCGCGTGGCTTACTGAAGGTTCTTACGCGACGATTCATCGGTTGGCGGTTTCACAGGCGCACAAGGGCAGAGGAATTGCTTTTAAAGTCATGCGGCGTATTGAACGTTTACTAACCACGAACAGTATACGCATAGACACCCAAGAGGTCAATTTTCCTATGCAGGGGCTGATTCAAAAGAGCGATTACACCTATTGCGGCATCATCTATTTGGCAGACGGCAACAAGCGTTTGGCCTACGAAAAAACGTTGTAAGTGCAACTTGGGGGCTCGGTAGTGCAACTCAGTCGAATCCCCCTTACATAATACATCGGAATTTGGTAAGCTCTCTGTAATACGAAAATAGAGGAGGGCTTTTAAATGAAAAAGATAGTGAATCAACTGATTATTTTAGGAATAGTGTGTGTGGCGACATGGGGATTTTTGTACGTGTACGGCCAGTTCGGTACTTTGCATCCAGACGCCTATCGCGATTTAACGCGTAGCGTGGTGGGCGTGTACCTGCTGGTCTGTATCGGCATAGAGCTTTACAGCTTGAAGAGTGCCAAGAAACCGGTAAAGTGGTCGTCCCCATTTCAAGTAATTGCACTGAGTTTCACTGCGGTGACAGTGGTGAACACTATGATGATGGTGACCGGTATCGATACCCCCAAAATAGGCCGTTTTGCATTTGTACACATGCTCACGAGACTAGGGATTGTAGCATTTGTCGTCAGCCTTTGCATGCTGAGAGAGTGGCGGGAAGCCGTTACCACAGGACGCGTTTTAGAAGTTCCTTTGACGGTTTCGACGGTGTTTACTGGATTGACGGCGATTTACTGCGTACTTTCCCTCATTGTACCGCCGGTATTTACCGAGGTGATGTTTTACTGGAGTCTATTGGCACTATGGGGGATCAGCGGTGCTATTGTTTGTTTAAAAAGGCGGCTGTACGCCGACTAAACGTTTAGGAGGCATCCTTTGAAGTTGAACTTAAATAAAGTGGCGCAGTGCGAAGAGCCCCTTGTAACCATTGAATACGCACAGATGGACCCGCATATAGAACGCGTTGTATCCGTCGTTCGGGAAGATGCCGTACTCCCTGCTAAAGCGGTGGGGGGCAATCAAACTCAGTTCATACCATTTGACGCCGTTTATTACTTTGAATCGGTGGACAAACGCACATTTCTCTATTTAGAAAAGGATGTTTATGAAATCAATAAGGCGTTATCGGCACTGGAAGGCGTTCAGGGCTTTGTTAGAATTGGAAAATCCCACGTCGTCAACATCTACAAAATTGAATCGATTAAGCCGGCACTCAACATGCGTGTGCACGCGTATCTAGATAATGGGGAACAGTTGGTGATTAATCGCACTTATAAAAAACATTTTGAGAACTACTTAGTGGAGAAAAGGGGGCAGCTATGATAAAAGCATTACGCGACATCTGTGGAGCTTATGTTTGCCTCTCCGTGATGGCCGCCGGATGGAGTTTGTGGCATGGCGACGGCACGCTGTCTGCTTTAAATGCGTTGTACATGCTTGTGTGGTGTGCTATTGCCGTTGGGGTATTGTCTTTGCATCGGTATCTGAGCCGCTGGTCGCCGGTGGCAATGGTGGTGGTACAATATTTAGCAGCACTCGTTCTAATTTTCGCGACGGTGTGGTCGAGTCAGCTTTTTACGACGCTCCATCCCGACGCTTATCGAGACGCCTTTGTCAGCTTTACAGTGCCCTATGGGGTGGGTGCCGCAATCTATTACATCGACATCTATCGATCGGCTAAGCGGCAAGACGCGCTTTTAAAACAGATTAGAGCCAAACGGCAAACGCCGTAAAGACACTTATTAGAGCGCCTCTGAAAAAGAGGCGGTACAGAGTAGGAGGACATGCGATGCACAAAGGATCTTGTTTATGTGGGCAAGTGGCTTATGAAGTCGAGGGCGACTTTGAACAGTTTTTTCTCTGTCACTGTGGGTATTGCCGCAAAGATACGGGGTCGGCCCATGCAGCAAATCTCTTCTCAAAGACAGCGACGGTTAAGTGGCTGAGCGGCGAGCAGTTGGTACGGCGTTACAACCACAAAGAAGCAGGACATATCCGCGCCTTTTGCTCGGTGTGTGGTTCGGCACTTCCAAATCTCCAAATGGACGGCAAACTGTTGGTCGTCCCGGCAGGCAGTTTGGACACTGACGTTCACATAAGGCCGCAGGGGCATATTTTTGCGGGCAGTAGAGCAAACTGGGACTGTGAACTTGAGGTGGTACAAACGTTTGAAAAATTGCCTAAAAAGTAGAGAACGGACGAAGTGATTTTCGTCAGATGAGAAATTGATTTCGGTCTATAAGGAACTGTCGTGTGTAGAAAGCACTACGGTTCTTTTTTTATTTGGAGAGTAGCTATCAAATGTCGAAGAAAGCAGGAGGCCGATTGAGTGCCACAGCACCGATAGTTGTTTTTAATAAATTGTAATTTAAGAAATAACAACTAAATTTAATAGATAATTAAATTTTAATAGTAAAAACCTATAAGTTAAGTTTAATCAATTACATTTACAAGATAAAGTTCGTATGATATATTAAGAAAAAGTAATAATAAAGTTTCGATTACATAATTACAGGTAAAACCATTCTGAATGAAATGGCGGGTAACCGCACTTTCAGATAAAAAACTGAAGAAAGGAGAATCGCGATGAAAGAAATTATGATGCCTCAAAAAGATTCGGATATTATTTCTGAATGTAACGTGGGTACAGTTGAGAACTGCTGTCCGGGTTCAGTTTAGAAAGCGACGCTAAACTGGTACATAAAAGCTGTCTTGACCAAGACAGCTTTTACCTTTTGTAAAATGGGTTGTCCCTAAAAGCTTGCCGCCAGTGTTCAAGACGGAAGGGCATCGACGAGAATGTTTTAATAAGTCAGAGGTACGTCGAGTGGGACAAGGGTTGAAATGGCATAGACTTCGTAAAAAGGGGGAATTTTTATGGCACAGAAATTGAGCGCCTCTCAATACAATCTTGTATACCGTGAAGGCGAGGAAAACATTGTTTTCAATACACTGACACAGGGCATGATGCTCTTAGAGGACGACTATGTGCAACTGATGCATCAGCCGGAGCAGTTGTCGCCTGAAGTGCGAGAGCGCATGGAGACATACGGCTTTATCGTGAAAACAGAGGAAGAAGAGCAGAAGATGGTTGCCAGTTATCAGCGCGCCAAGCACAATCACCGTTCGATAGGCATAACTGTAGAATTGACCAATGCCTGCAATTTTAACTGCAAATACTGTTACCAACCACATGAAAAACGCTACTTGAGCAAAGATAGCGCCGATCAAATTTCAAATTGGATAGAGGCGCGCCTAAACGATGGCGTAAATGAAGTGCGTATTCACTGGTTTGGAGGAGAACCGCTACTAAATATTGAAACGGCCTACTACTTACATAATCGCTTGATGGCGCTTAAAACGCGCTATCCCTTCGACTATCTGTCGACAATGACGACCAATGGTTATCTCGTCGACCGCTATTACGCGTCTCATCTGAAACATATGGCCATTGCGCAGTACGACATCACTGTCGATGGCATCGCGCCACACCATAATTTTTCAAGACCTTTGGTATCTGGCGAAGCGACATTTGACAAGGTAATTGCCAATGTTAAACACCTCTTGGCTTCAGGTGAGAGAGTGAGTATGCGCTACAATGTGAACCGGCTCAATGCAGATGTCACCCCTTTTATGACGTACTTAAAAGAAGAGGAGCTCCTAGGTAAAGTGCGGTTGCATTTTCATAGAACGACGCAGTTCGATGCGTCAGAAGAAGTGGATAAATTCTATTTTTCAACACTTGAGGCGTATTCAGAGGCCTTAAAGGGCATCTACGAACAGATGTTGGCAAACGGGCTGAAGTTGCCGAGATATGCTTCTGGGGGCACCAACTGCAAGTTTGATTGTGTGCAACAATTCTTGGTAAACACCGATCTGGAGCTCGTTCGCTGCACGTCAACAGAACCTAATGAAGGTTCCGTGCTGGGGCGAATAGAACAGGGAGAAGTGGTGCCCAATCAAGCGGTAGTCAATGCCAAAATTGCGTACACGCCTTTTGGAAAAGAAAAATGTATCGGCTGTAAAGTGCTGCCGTTTTGTAAAGGGGGGTGTCACTTGCTTCAGCAAATAGGAGAAGACGCCTGTATTCCTGAAAAACATTTTATAGAGGCTTATGTCCGTATGCTTTATAAGGAGGCGACCACTGGTGTATCCGTTAATGCGTGATCAGAATGTGGTGTCGAAAGTCGACATTCTAAAACTCGTCACAAGTTATTTGTTTGCGAGTTTGCTCTTTCTCGTCGTTCCGTTTTTTAACAAAAAGTTGATTGATTTTGCCGCAGAAGCAGGGGTGGCTATCTCGAGTTTGCAGATGCTGGGCATTATCGCCATCACCTTCGTTATACAGCTTTGTATTTTTTACTTCGGCAACTACCTCAACGCGAAATACGCGGGGTACATCGATCGAAACATCAAGCGCTTTCTGTTTAAAAAGTTGCTTGCTATGCCGCCGGCAGATTACAATGTACTGGATAAGGGGATGGTCACCAACCTCTTTTTTTCGGATTCGGGCAACGCGTCGAGAGCTATTTTAAACTACCGTGTATTTGTGGTCACGAGTTCGCTTCAAATCGTAATTGTCATGGGATTAATGCTAAGTATCAACAGGCGCCTCGCCATTATCGCCTTTTGCTTTATGCCATTTTATCTCATTTCGGTTAACCTCAATGTGAAGAAAATTGCGTCGGCCAACAGGGCGCAAATCAGTGCTCAAGATTTTTTCGTCGCAGATGTCAAAAATTATGTGAGCAGCAAAGATCATATGAACGCCACGCACACAGAGGCGTATTTTAACGCGCGCTACGATAAAACTGTAACGGATTGGATTGATAAGCGCATACGTTACAACTTTTGGTTTATACTGATTCGGCGCGTCCCGGTATTTATATCAACGGTGGCGCCATTGGTTATGCTGTGGTCCGGTGCCGTTGCCGTGCACAGTGGCAAACTGTCGCTTGGGACGCTCGTCATGTTCAGTCAGTACACGGGATTTTTATTTGAGCCCTTGACCAATTTGTCTCAAATCGTCACGGAAAAAAAGGCCTTTCAACCGTACTTCGAGCGTTTAGAGGCTTTTCTTTACAAAGTGACCGACAGCGCCGAGCGTTACGACGCATTTTTCCAGACTTCAGATGTTTTTTTAAAGGCCAGTGGTGTCGAAGTGTACACGCCTAAGGGCGAGTTGTTGTACGAAGCCAATCTACGCATTCCGAAAAAGGGCTTCTATATTGTCAAAGGTGCTAACGGCAGCGGAAAATCCACGTTGTTCAAAATGATAATGGGACAATTGAGCGGCGCGCAAATGCAAATGCGCAGTGGCGGGTATTTTGCAATCGATGAACACTTCAAGTCGGATATCGCGATTTTGAACTACCCCTTGTTCACATTTAGAGGCACTGTAAAAGAAAATATTTGCCTTGATCGAGCGAACAGCGAAGCGCAGCTCTCAAAAATGGAGACCTTGCTTCATTTGCCACCTTTAGAAAAACAAGTGACCATCGATCCGCCAAACCTGTCCAGTGGGGAAGGGCAAAAAATTGCACTCGCCCGAACATTGATGATGGGAACGGCCTGTGTGCTTTTAGACGAGCCGACGACCAACTTAGAGAAAGAGACCGTTGCTGCACTTAAAACCTATATACAATCGGAGAAATCAAATCGTCTGTTAATTGCCGTGATGCACGACGACGGTTTCGATGCGTTGGCCGATGGGCTATGGCACATTTCCAACGGCAAAATCAAAGCACAGACGTAATTTTCCCCCTATCGTCACCGAAAGTAACGAATTTTCTGTTTACTTTGGTGGCGATTCTTATTATAATCATGAATAAACACCAAAAGGGGGGATGCGTGTGGTTCGGGTACGCGATATATTGGAAATGGAGATCTTAAAACAGAACAAACTGCTGGCAGGAGAGGCCGGTTTGGGGAATATTGTCACGGGAATCAACATCTACGAGTACACCCTAAAGCACACGCGAGATCGCACAGGTGAACTTTATCTCACATCGTTTTACAACATTCGGGAAGGTGGCGAAGAAGCGCTTTTTGAACACATCAAAGTGTTGATAGAGACCAACTGTCCGGGGTTGCTTATGGGGGCGGGGACCTATGCGGACATCAATGACGACATTCGTGCGCTGGCTTCTCAGTACAACTTTCCCATTATCAGCATTGGGGAAAGTCCCATATACGCCGATGTCCTAAAAAGTGCCTACAAACTGATTCTCGATAGCAATGCTATAGATAACAACGCGATTTTTCTGGACCGCATCATGGCGCTCACCGATGACGAAATCGTCTTAAAATACGTGCATCAAATTAATGCGGCTTTCGTCGACCCCTATCGGGCGGTTTATGTGGCCAGTGACCGCGGAACCAATATCATCTACTGTTTGCTCTGTGACATTTTTGGAGGCGTGAAGGACCATGCCATTATTAAACACGGAGACGGTTTTTTAATGATTATCGGCCATACCATGCCCCTTCAGGCTGCAATTGACACTTTTGGAGAACGACTCCCCGATCCGGCGATACGCTATCACTTTGGCATCAGCGATGTGTACAGTGATTACGGCAAACTGGTTGCGGCAGTGACAGAGGCGCGCTACGCATATGAAACATGCCTAAAGATTACAGGCAAAAAACGGGCGACCATTCAGCAGATAGGCATTTACAGATTGTTGATTCCCATCTGTAAGGATGCCGATGTGGTGGCTTATGCGGCATCAGTTGTCAAACAGGTTGAAGCGTATGATGCCGAGCACAGCATGGACATCTTAGAGACCGTACAGGTGTACCTTCGTTGTGAAAACGACATTCACCTCACCGCTGAAAAATTGTTTTTACACCCCAATACCATCCGCTACCGGTTAAAGAAGATTGCCACCATACTGGATGATACCAATAAAGACTGTATGGAACAACTGGCCATGGCCATTCGGGTTTTACGCTTAAATGGGGACTTATAAAGAACTTGCCTAAAGCACGGCTTTTGTAAAAAAAACAAAAGCAGTGCTTTTCTTTTTAAAGTTATACAAAAGAAAGAGGTCATGTTGTTGTAAAACGAATGTTAAAATAACGTAAAAGACAAGAAAATTCAGAAAAATATAAATGTTTAAGGGGTTAAGGAGGCAATCGTGTTAAAACAAGTGATGGAAATGTACGAGTTATTAGACAAGGCAGAAGCTTCAGGGCATGAAGTGAAACACTATTTGACGGCAAAAGGCGGAGAACACATCTACATCGAAAAAATCTCGGGAGAAGGTGGGACGACAGACTTCATTAAAGTGACCATCCCCGGAAGCTGTGGCAAACAGTCGGGGGGCACAGCGCCGACTCTCGGTGTCATCGGCCGGTTGGGGGGCTTGGGGGCGAGACCGGAAGTCATCGGCTTTGTGTCAGACGGTGACGGGGCGTTAGCCGTCCTTTCGGTGGCCTCCAAACTCATCGATATGGTGCGCCACGGCGATCGACTCAAAGGCGATGTAATCGTCACCACGCATATTTGCCCGGATGCACCCACCAACCCGCATTATCCCGTGCCGTTTATGGGGTCGTATGTGGACATGGAGACGATGAATCAATTGGAGGTCGTTCCAGAGATGGATGTCATTTTGTCGGTGGATACCACAAAGGGCAATAAAATAATCAATACCAGAGGCTTTGCCATTTCAAATACCATTAAAGAGGGCTACATCTTAAAGGTGAGTGATGACTTGCTGGAAGTGATGATGCGCACCACCGGGCGATTGCCCTATGTCTTTCCGACCTCTCAGCAAGACATCACGCCTTACGGAAATGGCCTCTACCACATCAACAGCATTTTACAACCGGCGACAGCGACAAAAGCACCGGTTGTCGGGGTGGCGCTGACGACTGAAGTCCCTGTGGCGGGATGTGCGACAGGCGCCACGCATCTTTACGACATAGAAAATGCCTGCCGATTCGTCGTAGAAGTGGCGAAAGGCATCGGAGAAGGCACTTTCAATATATACGACAGTGAGGAGTTTGAGCGCCTTAAAGCGCTCTATGGCGAAATGAACCGTTTTCAAACAAAGGGGGCAAATTTATGAAGAAAATATGGGTATGGCTGCTCGTACTGGCTTTAAGTATCGGCATGCTGGCAGGCTGTAACGACACACAAACTGAAGAACCGAACGACGGCGATGTGTCCACTGAAGACCCGGGCTCAGAACTGGACGCACAACCAAACACAGAACCGACTTATGGCGGCGTCGTCTCTATCGCGTTGTCGTCTTCACCGAAGAACCTCGATCCTATTTACTACACCGGTACTTATGAAGGCAACGTTATTCGCAATGTTGCGGACACGTTGGTGCGGTACAAACACGACCTCAGTGCCATTGAGCCGAATATCGCTACCGAATGGTCAGTAAACGACGCTGGAGACGCGTACACCTTTAAACTGCGAGAAGACATTTTCTTTCAAAAAGGTGCGTACCAAGACGGTCGACAGTTGGTGGCAAGCGACGTTAAATTTGCCCTGGAGCGGTCGGCAGAGCACTCCGCCATGAATCGATTGGGCATGCTCCAAAGCGTCGAGGTCGTCGGCGATTTTGAGCTAATTTGTCATCTGAAGCAACCGGATGCGGCATTTTTAACGGTGCTAACCGACGCGGGCAACGTCATAGTTCCGAAAGAAGAAGTGGAAGGCTGGGGCGATGATTTTGGCGCACACCTCGTGGGCAGTGGCCCATTTACGTTGGTCGATTTTAAAAAGGACCAAGAGGTTATATTGGAAAGAAACGACCTGTACTGGGCGCAAAAGCCGTATTTAGACGGTGTGGTTTTTAAAATTATCACCGATGCCAATCAAATGACCAATGCCTTGAGATCCGGTGATATCGATATCGCCACGGATTTAAGAGGTGAGAGCATTCCACTGGTGGAAGGCGATAAAAATTTGGTGATGCAGGAAGTGCCGGGACTTCATGTCGCGTACATGTACATGAATATGATGGAGGGGCCGACTAAGGACAAACGCGTAAGAGAAGCGATTATTCGAGCCGTGGACATCGACGAGATGGTAAAGGGAATTTATCAATACGGGGAAGCCGACAGAGCTTATCTGCCGCTGCCGCCGAACTCCTGGGGATACGACGCATCTTTAGAAAGCATCGTACCGACCTATGATCCTGAAAGGGCAAAAGAACTCCTAAAAGAAGCCGGCTATGAAGACGGGTTTTCGCTTGAAATCTACGTTTCCAATAAACCGGCGCGGGTTAAAATGTCCACGATTTTACAGGCGTATCTCAAACAAAATCTCAACGTCGACGTATCGATTAAAACAGTGGAATGGGGCACTTTCAGCGACATCGCTTCAAGTGGCCAAGCCGATCTCTACGGCATGTCTTGGACGTGGTACCCCGATCCGTATTTCTTCCTCAACAAGATGTTTCACAGCTCTGAAATAGGGGCGCTTGGCAACGGTCAAGGGTTTGACGATCCAGAAGTCGACCGCTTGCTTGACGAAGCACTTGCCGTATCCGATACCGAATCGCGGGCGGCGCTGTATAAAGAGGCGCTCAAAATCATAGCGGAGAGCTATGCGCGCATCGACTATGGCAATGAAAAGCAGATATACGGACTCAATCAGTCTGTCGGCGGGTATGTCATTAGACCGGATGGGAATATCTACTTCTGTACACCGGAAATCAATGTCTACAAAATACAGCCGTAATCGAGGTGAAAACCTCTTACGAATAATCTCCCTATCTTAAAAACCTCATGTAGTCGAATGGAGTTCACAGCGATGTGAACTCTATTCGAATCTCGATAAAGGAGCTGTTTATGTTAAAAACCATTGTACAACGCTTGCTCCAGCTGATACCGATTCTCTTTATAGTGGCGACCATCGTCTTCGTCATCACGAGAATCATTCCCGGCAATCCGGCGGCGACTATTTTAGGGCCGCAAGCGCCAAAAGAAGCGGTAGAGGCCCTCACAGTGGAGCTGGGGCTCGATAAAAGTCTGCCGGTTCAGTACGTCAACTACATCGGCGGTATTGTAAAAGGGGATTTCGGAAAATCCTATCACTACAACCAGCCGGTGATGTCGCTGATTCTCGAACGCTTTCCAAACACGGTGATCTTGACGGTCATCAGTCTAGTAATAGCGACGGTAGTAGCCATTCCCATTGGCATTTTGTCGGCGACGCGGCAGTATTCCATTTTCGATTACATCGCCATGGTGTTCGCACTCGTCGGCGTGTCGATGCCGATTTTCTGGCTCGGACTGATGCTGGTCTTGGTATTCAGTGTCAACTTGGGCTGGTTGCCGTCCTTTGGTATGGGCAGCTTTGAAAATGGTCTGTGGGATGTGGTCAGTCATCTGATTTTACCGTGTATCTGCCTCGCCACCATCCCAGCGGCGACATTTGCGCGCATCACCCGCTCCAGTATGCTGGAAGTACTTGGACAAGACTATATGAAAGCGCTCAAAGCCAAGGGCTTGAAGGACCGCGCCGTCATTTGGCGTCACGGCCTTAAAAACGCTCTGCCACCGATTGTCACCGTTATGGGGCTTCAAATTTCGGTATCGTTAGCGGGGGCGATCTTGACGGAGACTATTTTTTCATGGCCGGGGATGGGGCGCATGATTTTCGACGCCATAGAAAACCGCGATTATGCGCTGATACAGGGCGCTGTGCTGTTTATAGCTTTTATCTTCGTCTTTGTCAACTTGATTGTGGACGTGGTCTATTTGACCATCAATCCTAAAATCGACTATTCCGGGGAAGGGGGCCGCGCATGATTCAAAGAGAAAGCCCATTCGACGTAAAGAATCAAAACGCCATTATTCTAAAAGAGCGCAAGGCCAACAGCCCATTTAACAAACTCAGGCGCAACAAGACGGCGATGTTTGGGCTCGCCATTGTGCTCGTCATGGTGATTATGGCGGTGTTTGCGCCGTTACTTGTACCACGGGACCCCAATGAAATGCAGTTGGCTCAGATACACCTTAAACCCGGTGCAGAGGGGCATCTTTTTGGCACCGACGAGTTTGGAAGAGACCTTTTGAGCCGCATTGTTTACGGTGCGCGCATCTCCATTATCGTCGCAGTGGGCGGCACTTTGGTAGGGGGCTCCATCGGCGTATTGTTGGGCTTGCTCTCGGGATTTAAAGGTGGTTGGGTGGACGCTGTGATTATGCGATTTATGGATGGCATGTTGGCGTTTCCCTTTATTCTGCTCGCCATTGTGTTGATGACAGTACTGGCGGATACCGGCAACAGCGATGTTTTTAACGTTATTCTCGCCATTGGCATCGCCAATGTCCCCAATTATGCGCGCCTCGTCAGGGCACAGGTCCACGTGGTTAAAAATGAAGAATATTGTCAAGTGACACGTGCCATCGGCGCCGGTAACGGGCGCCTCGTCTTCAGGCACATACTGCCCAACATCTTGTCTTCTGTCATTGTGTTTGCCTCGTTGCGGATTGCGGGTTCCATTATTTCAGAAGCGGCACTGAGTTTTTTGGGACTGGGCATCTCTACGCCGACGGCGTCTTGGGGGAATATACTGAAATCCGGTAAAGACGTTCTGAACACGGCGCCACACGTGGCCACACTGTCCGGTCTTTTTATACTGATTACCGTGCTGGGCTTTAATTTACTCGGCGACGGCGTCAGAGACGTTCTGGATCCGAAGATGAAGAGGTGATTATGGAAAACAAGTATAAAGTACAGGTTCAAAAAGAAATAGAGGCCATTGAGGAGAAGCTCTTTGCACTGTCGGATTACATCTTTGAAAATCCAGAGTTCGGATTCAAGGAGTTTAAAGCGCATAAGGTGTTGGTCGATTGCCTCACAGAGTACGGCTTTGCAGTAGATCCGCGAGCCGGTGGTCTCGAAACGGCTTTTAAAGCCACCTATGGGCGTGGGAAACCGGGGCCGCACATCGGCGTCTTTTGCGAGTACGATGCCGTCAAACCCAAAGGGCACTGCTGTGGTCATAACCTTATGGCGGCAATGGGCGTCGGGGCCGGTATTGCGCTTCGTCCTGTGGTCGAGGCGCTCGGAGGTAAAGTGAGTGTGCTGGGGACACCGGCTGAAGAAGGCGGTGGCGGCAAGATTCTCATGTTAAGAGAAGGGGTGTTCGACGATTTGGATGTGGGGTTGTTGATACACCCTGCCAACGAGACCGTTGTAAATGATTTGTCGTATTCAGTAACCGACATCGTCGTGGAATTTTATGGCGTTAAAGCACATGCCGCAACGTATCCCGAGGACGGCATCAGTGCTTTGAGCCCCTTGCTTCAGCTCTTTGGCACTGTCGCAGAATGGCGGCAGCGTCTAAACGGCAGAGCTTATATACTGGGCGTTATAGAAGACGGTGGCGAGAACCCCATCTACGTACCGGATTACACGAGGGGCCATTTCACCATCAGAAGCTTTGACACCGCTTTGAAAAACGCCTTGGTCGAACGGTTTCTCAGTATCTGTCAGCATATGGCCGACAGCACAGAGACGACTTTCAAGTACAGTTTTAGTCGACTTTCCTACGAAGCCATCCAAAACAATCCGGCTATTGAAGCACTTCTCAAAGCCAATTTTGAAGCCCTCGGCGAATCGGTTAAAACGCGCGATACAATTTTGGGCATCGGATGTACCGACATGGGCAATGTCACACACGCGCTACCGGCGCTTCAATCTTATGTGAAACTCGACGACGATTTGATGACACACAGCGATGCGCTCATGGCAGCGGCGTCTGATGCACGTGGGCGCCGTACGTTACTAAAGGGTGCCAAAGCCATGGCCATGACCGCCGTCGACTTATTTGACAGCGCGCACCTTAAGGCTGTAAAAGCGGCTTTTGAACGCCAGAAACAGCGGTACAAATGAAGGGGGGAGACATGGACAAAACAATTATTGCTGTGGAAAACTTGAGGACGTACTTCCACTTGACTACAGGCGTGGTAAAAGCGGTGGACGGCGTGAGTTTTACATTGGAAAAGGGTGAAACCATGGGCATAGTTGGTGAGTCGGGGTCGGGGAAGAGCGTTACCGCGGCGTCGATAATGCGCTTACTTCCCAAAAATACAGGCAGAATAGAGAGCGGCTCTATCGAGTTTGAAGGCAGGAATTTGGTGACTTTGCCTGAAAACGCCATGTGCCGCATACGCGGAAAAGAAATTACCATGATTTTTCAAGACCCAATGACCTCTCTTGACCCCGTGTACAAAGTGGGGGTTCAAGTAAAGGAAGTTATCCGTACACATCGGCCGGTGGACGATGCAACTGCACATGCCGAAGCGGTGGACGCTTTAAGGAAAGTGGGAATACCGGAGCCCGAAAAGCGGATGAATGCTTACCCGCACGAGTTTTCAGGGGGGATGCGTCAACGGGTTATAATCGCCATGGCCATTATTTGTCGGCCAAAATTGATTATTGCCGATGAACCGACGACGGCGCTGGATGTTACCGTGCAGGCACAAGTTCTCCAATTGCTCAAGTCTCTTCAGAATGAAATCGGCACGTCGATTTTGCTCATCACCCACAACCTCGGCGTGGTCTGGGACGTCTGTGACCGAGTTATGGTGATGTATGCCGGTAAAACAGTGGAGTACACAACCGTTGAAAAACTGTACACATCGGCGAGGCATCCGTACACTTGGGGGTTGCTCGACGCCATGCCGAAGCGACAGCAAAGTGGACGTGAGGCACTTGTGACCATAGAGGGGTCGCCGCCGGACTTGAGGTTGACGGGGACTTCGTGTAATTTTCACAACCGTTGTCCGTATGCCGAGGCGGTGTGCTACGACCAAGTACCGGGGCTTATAGAAGTCGACCCCGGGCACTTTGTCGCCTGTCACTTTCAAACCGCTGAACAGATTTTATCGAGAAAGTAGGTGCGCTGTGACAGATAAGAAATTACTTAGAATCGAAGGCCTTTCAAAAACCTTTCACATTAAAAGTCGCAGGTTGTTTGAAAAAGCGGCGCCCCTAAAGGCCGTCGACGATGTGTCTTTTGACGTCTACGAGGGCGAGACTCTGGGCATCATCGGTGAGTCGGGCTGTGGCAAGTCCACACTGGGACGGGCGCTTATTCAACTCAACCGTCCAACAGAGGGACGTATTTATTACGACGATAAAGACCTGACGACACTGAAGAAAAAAGAACTGAGAGCCGTTCGAAAAGATATTCAGATGGTATTTCAGGACCCGTATGCCTCCCTTGACCCACGCAAGACGATTTTATCGCTCATTAGAGAACCGATGGATATCCACGGTATCGGCACGACGGCATCTCGAAACAAACGCGTCGAGGAACTGTTGGTCGAAGTCGGTCTGGATGCCCTGCACACGACGCGCTACCCACATGAGTTTTCCGGCGGACAGAGACAGCGTATCAACGTGGCACGTGCGCTGGCCCTAGACCCTAAAATCGTCGTGTGCGACGAACCCGTTTCAGCCCTCGACGTCTCTGTTCAAGCACGGGTGCTCAACATGATGCAGCGCGTTCAAAAAAAGTACGGTCTAACGTACATCTTTATTTCACACGACCTCAGTGTCGTCAAGTACATCAGCGATAGGGTCTTGATTATGTATTTGGGAGAGATTGTCGAAACAGGCACTGCGGCGGCTGTCTATCAATCGCCGAAGCACCCGTATACAAAGGCGCTGTTCGCAGCCATTCCGCCGGAGTCCCCTTTTGAAGAAAAGGCGGCGGGGGCACTGGTCGGCGACATACCGAGTCCGTTGAACAGACCGGCGGGATGTGCTCTGGTTTCACGTTGTCCGAAGGCGATGTCCATGTGCAGTGCTGTAAAACCGACACTTAAATCTGTAGACGGAACGCATATGGCGGCTTGTCATCTATACGAAACGGAGGTTTAAAATGACGGTAAAAGAAAAATACATCGGGCTGGTGGATGCAGAGCGGGAAGCGCTTGTTGAACTGGTATGCGATATGATCCAAATTCCCAGTGAAAATCCGACGGGCACAATGGACGCCATAGTCGCTTATCTTCAAAAGTTCTTTGAAGCGTGCGATCTCGCGTGTGAAACAGTTGCGTTTAATCCGGCGTTTCCCAACCTCGTTGTAACACTGGGGGACGGCGCGCACAACAAAGTGTTGATGAATGGTCACGCTGACGTGGTGCCTGTGGGGGATCTCGAACAGTGGCATTTCGATCCCTTTGGCGGAAAAGTTGAAAACGGCAAAATTCAAGGGCGCGGTACTTCCGATATGAAAGCGGGGCTCGCAGGGCTTATGTTTGCCATGAAGCTCTTAAAAGAGCAGGGAGCTTCATTAGACGGGATGCTTCAACTTCACGTGGTGACAGATGAAGAGAGCGGCGGCACATATGGTACGAAAGCTTTGATGGCCGCCGGTTACGGCACTGGCGCCAAAGCATGCCTCATCGCCGAACCGACCTCTAACGACAATGTCGAGGTGGGGCAGAAGGGATCGCTCAACATCAAAGTCATGGCAAAGGGCGTCAGTGCGCACGGCAGCATCGGCAATTATGTCGGTGAAAACGCCATCGAGAAGTTGCTGGCAGTTCTCTCAGAGATTCACGCCCTCAGGGCGATTAAGGGGGTTTATAAAGAAAGTCAGCTGAAGGTTTTGGCGGATTCCAAGGCCATCGCTGAAAAAGCGCTCAAAGCGCCGGGGAGCGCGTCGGTTATCGACCACGTCACGGTGAACATCGGTCTCATCAAAGGTGGTGTTAAAGACAACATGGTGCCGGACTATTGCGAGTGTGCTATAAACTGCCGGCTCCCCATCGGCGTCACCTGCGCTCAGGTGGAAGCTGAAACCCGTGCACTGGTGGAGCGTTTGGGCATTGGAGGCATCTCATTGGCCTTTCAGTGGAACTGTGAAGCCAATTTCACAGAAGTCGATGCCCCCCTTGTGCAGTCAGTGGTTCAAAATGCCGAGGCCGTGTGGCAAAGTGCCATCACGCCCGCCTATCAGTGGGCCACCAGTGACGCGCGCTATTACCGCGCAGAGGCGATACCGACCATTCAGTTCGGTCCGGCCAACTTAAAGGGCATCCACTCTTATGACGAGGACGTAGATATCGAAGATGTGGTGAACTCGGCCAAAGTTTACGTCGCCGTTTTAGTAGACCTTTTGCGCATTTCAGAATAGGCGGCCTCTATGAGACTTGCGATTTTAACCATTGGTCAAGCGCCGCGCGATGATTTGGTGACGGACTTAAAGCCGCTTTTAGACCCGCGGTATGAAGTGGTGGAAAAGGGGATACTCGATGGCCTATCCAGAGAGGCTATTGACGCGCAGTTTGCGCCGTCCCCCAGAGACACACTGTTGGTTTCGAGAATGAGAGACGGTACGCAGGTGTCTCTCGGCACGTCTGCTGTTAAAGCGGCATTACAGGTGCTGATACAAGATGTAGAGGCATCGGCTGACATCATTCTCTTATTGTGCACAGGTAAATTTGAGGGACTCAGAAGCAGACGTCTGCTCATCGAACCGAAAGAACTGGTATTGGCTCTCACAAAGGCACTGGCAGTCGATAAAATCGGTATTTTAGTGCCGGATGGGGCACAAAAAGAGGCCATTTCAAACTGGTGGCGTAAGAGAGGGGTCGACGTCGAAGTGCAGGCGTGTTCGCCTTATTCGGAGGTAAGCGCCTTTGAAACCGTTTCTTTTAACACCCCTTCTTTGGCGTATGTTGTCATGGACTGTATGGGCTATACCGGCGCGATGAAACAACAACTCAGTCATAAACTCGGGAAAACGATACTGTTGCCGCGCACCATAGCCGTGCGCATGCTCAACGAACTCGTCTATTGACCTTTAAGCCGTCGGCTAATCAGCCGGCGGTTTGCATTTTGGCAGGTGTATCTCAAAGCGACAGCCGTTTGCGTAAGTGCTGTCGAGTTCAATAGTTCCCCGGTGTTTTTCCACAATTTGTTTTGCAATAGAGAGGCCTAAGCCGGTGCCGCCCAGAGCGCGATTCCTAGAAGATTCGACGCGTATTAAAGGATCGAAGATGATGGCGTGGTAACTTTCCGGAATGCCGATGCCATCGTCCTGTACGACAATGGCAATTTCGTGATCGAGTTCTGTTAAGACCACTTTAAACGCAAAATCGGTGCCGTTGTACTTCAGTGTATTTTGAATGAGATTGTCCAGCACACGCAGATACATACTCGAGTTCAGTTGGCAGTAGAGACGTTTGTCCGGAAGATCAAACGTGTAGTCGATACGTGCTTCATCGAACTCACTTATGTAGTCGATGAGTTTTAACCTTGTGATTTCGACCACGTCTTTTGGCACACTCTCAAAGCCGCCGTCGTTGTTGAGTTTTGCAAATTCGAAGAGTTCATCGGTGAGTTCCGTTGCAATTAAACCGTATTTGTAAATGGTTTCGACGGATTGCTCAATTTCTTTTGGAAGTGGTTTCAAAGAGAGCGCCTGCGCATAACCGATGATGTTCGTAAGGGGAGTTTTAATATCGTGGGATAGGTTCATAAGCAGTGTGCTACGTTCTTCTTCCAGCGCAACGCGTTTGCGGGTTTCCTCCTTTAGACGTCGGCTCATTTCGTTGAGCGTGTCTTTGACAGAATCCAGTTCGTTGTGCGTCGTATATGAAATGGTGTGATTGTAATTGCCCTTTGTGATTTCGTGGACGCCCACCTCGAGCTTTTTAATAGGCACCACAATATTTTGACTGGTCGCTTTGGCATGGCGTACAGCAAAGACTACGAAAGTAAGAAGGGCCACTGTAATACCCGTGTAAATAACCTGCACACTGTTGATGTAGGGTGACAGGTAGAAGTGAAAAAGTGTTTTCCCGTCTTCCGACTCGAAGATAAAGTAATCGGTGAACCCTTCTGTGGTGCTCCTGATTTGGATGTCGTGGAAGGTTTGAGCTTTGGGAAGGGGGGCGTTGTACGTACTCAAGATGTCGTACGCTCTATCGGTAACGACGACGTAGTCGTCGCCGTTTAACATGGCATTGAGCACTTTTGTATCTGCGCCGGATTCGTAAGTTTCTATAAACTTGACCCAGTTTAGCTGTGATAAACTGGGACTTCGATTGATGTAAACTTCGTAGGTGATATAGAGCATGCCTGCAATGGTAAGCAGCATAAAGAGCATCAGTAAGTAACCTTTTAACAGCTGATGCGCTATTTTTTTTGACATGATACCCTCTCCATTCTGTAGCCGAGGCCCTTTATGGTTTTGATGTAGACTGGGGACTTGGGGTTGTCGCCGAGTTTTTCTCTTATACGTGAAATATGTACCATAATAGTGTTGTCGTCGCCGTAATAGTTCTCGCCCCATACGCGTTCGTAAATTTGTTGTTTGGTGAAGACTTGGCCGACATGGGTCATAAAATAGGCGAGGAGCTCGAATTCTTTAACGTGAAGGGGCAAAGGCGCGCCGCGGAAAGTGGCTTCAAAAGTGCGCTTGTTCAAACGAATATCACCGTGGACAAGCACTTCTGCGTCTGGTTTTCCCGCGTATTGAAAAAAACGCCTCAAGTGTGCTTTACATCTATAGACGACTTCGACAACACTGAAGGGCTTGCAGACGTAGTCGTCAGCGCCCATCCCCAAAGCACGCATTTTATCGAGGTCTTCGTTTTTCGCTGTCAAAAAAATAATAGGAATGGTGCTCTTTTGTCGTAAACAACTGAGCACCTCGAAACCGTCGCACTTGGGGACCATAACGTCTAAAATCGCCAAATCAATGGTCTCGTCGAAAGCTTCAATTGCAGATTTGCCATCAAATACCTGAAGAACGTCATACCCCTCGGCACGCAGTTGCATGGTGAGGAGATCGTTAATGCCTCTATCGTCTTCTAAGAGCAAAATTTTTCCGTTCATTGTAGGGTTCCTTTCTTAAGTTCATACTCTGTACTTTAGCATATTTTTTGAGTTTGAGACACTTTCTATTGTTATTTTAAGGTTGATTTAAGAATAGTTTTATCGAGGAGAAAGATTGGCTTGTTATAGTGAAGGCATTCTTCCTTATAAAACAATTCAATGAGACCGCCTGAGCTTATTTTACACGTTGGCGAGCTGTAGTGGTGCAGAATGTAAGCTGTATAGGCGACTGTTGCGTCAAAAAAGCTGAAAAAACTAAAGCATCCGTTCAATTGTTTTGGAGCAGGTAGGGGCAAACGATACCCCTGATAATTAAAGCGGACACAGTAAAACACGATTTTATGGAGATTGCTAAAGTGTGTGAAAACAACTTATAAAACGCCCATAGAACACCAACAAGTTACAACAAATAGATAACATCACAACGACTCTATGTTATAAACGATCTTAAGCTCGGCTCCCGTCTAGGTTAGGGGGTGGTTTATTGATCGGTTATGCGATTAATTGTGCCTTGGCAATCCCTTTTAAAAGTGGGGGGCCAATGTACAGACACTATTTAGAAGACTTAAGGAGGCGAAAATGAAAAAGATTGTTGTGGTTGCATTAGTGGCTTTATTGTCCATTTCAGGCTGTAGCCGAGCGGATGATCCCCCGGAGACCGCGGATGTTGAGCAGCCTGGTGAGACTCAGGGCAATGACTCTGAAGACCTTGCGTCAGAGGAGCCTGATGACGAAAAGAACCCTGTTGTGGGAACGGATTTAAGCACCTTATCCCTTGAGACCTACGATGGCGGGACCTTTGAAGGGGCTGTCTTTAAAGAGAAGAAACTCACCGTACTCAACTTGTGGGGCTCTTGGTGTGGGCCATGTGTAGAAGAAATGCCGGCGTTTGAAAACGCCTGGAAAATCTACAAAGACAAAGAGGTGCAATTTGTAGGACTGGCGTTAAACTCAGAAGCGTCGGAAGTCAAGCAGTTAAAAGATGTTTTAGGCATCACTTACCCGTTGGTAAAAGAGAACGAGGAAACTGAAGAATTGTTGTCCTCGAAATTTGACTATGTTCCCGTCACGCTTTTTGTCGATTCTGAAGGCGTCGTCGTCGAATCGTACATTCCGGGCGGTACAACTGAAGAAGCCCTTAAATCCAGAATAGAGGCCTTACTCAATGAAAAAGGTTAAATGGTTTCTACTGGCAACGGGCATGGCATTTATGGGTCTCGGACTCTACCGAAATGAAGCAGATATCGTTTTTCACAAGGCGATACGCATCTGTTTGGAATGCATAGGAGTCGGGTGATGAAGCGCATACACATACAACTGCTTTCTTTTATCACGACAAATGCTTATGTTAAAGGTTTCTTTAGCGGAAGAATATTTAAAGGGCCGACAAAGTACGTTTGTGTTCCGGGACTCAACTGTTATTCTTGTCCAGGCGCTTTGGGCGCTTGTCCTATCGGCGCACTACAAGCGGTACTTGGGAGCATTAAATACCAGATGTCTTACTATGTTTTAGGATTGCTGATGGTTTTCGGCACTGTATTTGGGCGCTTTGTCTGCGGCTATTTATGCCCGTTCGGCATGGTTCAAGATGTGTTCTACAAGCTTAGGACGCGGAAGTTTAAAATACCCAAACTATTTCTTTACATCAAATACATTGTTCTAGTTTATTTTGTCATTTTAATTCCCACGGTGTTTACAAGTAAAGTGGGCATCGGCGCCCCGGGCTTCTGCAAGTATATTTGTCCCAGTGGCACCTTGTTGGGGGCCTTGCCGCTCCTCCTTAAAAACGAAGGCCTTAGGGCGGCTCTCGGTGTGCTCTTTGGGTGGAAGATGCTGTTGCTCACCACTGTGCTGACGGCGTCTGTGTTTGTCTATCGCATCTTTTGCAAAGTTTTATGTCCGCTAGGACTTATTTACGGTTGGTTTAACCGATTCAGCTTCTTAGGGTACCGTGTAGAAGAAGCCAAGTGTACACATTGCAATGTGTGTACACGCACTTGTAAGATGGATCTCGATCCGGTCCGGCAAATTAACAGTGTGGAGTGCATACGCTGCGGAGAGTGTAAGCGTGTTTGCCCTTCACAAGCAATTAAGAGGAGAACTTTATGAAAAAAATAGCGACGTTATTGCTTATTACGGCACTTTTATTACCTACTGTAGCCTTTGGAGGAGCGAATATTCCAGAAGAGGTTGACCTCAAGGAATACTTAGGCTTTGAGTACGACTTATTTCCCCAAAGTAAAGTCGACGAAGGTGAGACCCTTTTGGACGACTATCTAGAGGTTGAAGGGGTGGATGCGGAAGCGGAAGAAGCGGCACTTGAAGCGCTCAACACTTTTTTGAAAGCCAACGGCATCACTGTGCCCATGACGTCATTTACAGACGTTATTGAGCGGTATCCGGATCGATTTAGCGATCGTCAAAAGAAAGAAATTGTAGGCCTTGAAAAAGCTTTGGTAAGAGAAAGTGATGAAGGCGGCTCTGAGTTGCGTGTGATGAATCTCTATCAAAAACTTGCCGTTTATCTTGAAACGGCGGGGTTTAATGTCGATGACTTACTCGGGCATATGTCTATGAACAGCGTTCTTTACGCCAAATACGAGCACAAAGCGGGCAAAGCTACTTTGATAGAGGCGCTAGGAACTTATCGGCCTCAAGATTTTGAAAAATTTCAATATGTAGTTGATCGGACTCTTGAGCTGACGCCAAAGGTATTGGCACCCTACATCGACTATTTTCTTGTGAACTCAGATGGCGTCTACAATACGGCCGCTTTTGTGAGACAAGAGACGGACAAGCCTGAAAAGTGGCGTGTCGTGCTCGATATCAAAGATGCCTACGATAAAGAAGGGGCCTACAGAAGCGCGTTTGACGAAACCATAGTCCATGAACTGGCGCATATAATGACCTTAAATCTCGACCAAATGCAAGAAACGGCATCAGGAACGTATGAAACTAATGAAGGTATAACTGCGCCAACGTCTTATCTCAATTCTTTTTATCAAAAATTTTGGACGCCTATTTCTGCGCAACATGCCAAAATGGTGAGCTGGGAACAGCCGGATTCCGTTTACGACTTTTATGATAAGTTCTCCAATCAATTTGTTTCAGAGTATGCGGCAACCAATCCGGAAGAAGATATCGCAGAGACCATTCGCGTCTTTGTTTTTAACGACAAGCCCGAAGGCAATACCATCGCCGACCAGAAAGTAAAATGGCTCTACAGCCAAAAAGACATGACTAAAATACGCGATGTCCTAAGAGAAAAACTCGGCTTGTCAAAATAATCTAAAAGCAGTGCCCCCAAAAAAAGCGGCACTGCTTTATTTAACAACAAGATTTGAGCCGAAAGGCTTACCGCGAATGTTCAACGCGGAAAGCTGTCAGCGAAAATCGGTTAGTGATGCCGGAGGCATTACTCATGTTGTTGCCGAACAAGATTTGAGCCGAAAGACTTACCGCGACTATTCAACGCGGAAAGGCGTCAGCGAAAATCGGTTAGTGATGCCGAAGGCGTCTCTACCGTCCGAAATGTCGTCGATTATTCACGTTGTATGGATACGAAATATTTGGTCGTTTAATTAAGCTTTGAAGGGACATTGCACTAGGTGTCCATAGGTGTGTTATAATGGTGGTGAATACAGCGTGGGAGATGAGGAATACAAATGGATAGACAGGCTATACTAAAAATGTTGAGGGCACAGATTAACGTCAATGGACATATTGTCGGCGTTTCTACCGGCAGTGGGATGACAGCGAAGTATGCGGCTCAGGGCGGTGCCGATTTCATATTGGCATTGAGTGCAGGAAAGTTTAGAACGATGGGACGGAGTTCGCTGGCCAGTTTCTTGTGTTATGGCAATAGCAACGATATGGTGATGCATCTCGGGACGACAGAGCTTCTCCCTTTGATTAAAAAGCCTCCGATTTTTTTTGGTCTACACGCCAACGATCCCGACATTCATCTCTACGAGTACATGAAGCGCATAAAAGCCGCCGGCTTTTCGGGAATTAACAACTTTCCAAGTATCGGCCTCTTTGACGGCCAATTTAGAGAGGCTTTAGAGGAAGAGGGCATCACTTTTCAGCGAGAAGTTGAGGCCATCCGAATCGCCAGATTTCTAGACTTGTTTACTGTTGCATTTGTGTTCAATGCCTCGCAAGCTGTGGAGATGGTGCGGGCGGGCGCAGATGTCTTGTGCGTTCATTTGGGACTGACAAAGGGCGGTGCTCTAGGTGCCAAAAGAAGCTTTTCAATTGAACACGCCAAAATACGCACCGATAAAATTTTTAAAGCGGTTGATGGTGAAGCGCATCAACCGATAAAAATGGTATACGGTGGCCCGGCGACCAATCCGGCTGCCTTAAAGTATCTGTATGCCCACACGGCAATTTCAGGGTATATAGGCGGTTCTTCTATTGAACGCATACCGGCGGAAAAGGCGATACTCGATGCTGTGAGAGGGTTCAAAGTGGGGCAGTCTGACGATGGTGTCAATCGTCTATCAAATGGGCGTAATGACTACGTTGCCTTTGTGAAGCAGTATATTGCCGCCCATTACGCAAAGACGATTAAGCTAAGTGAACTCGCATTGGTCGCCCACATATCAGAATCTTATTTGAGCAGCAAATTTAAAAAGGAAGTCGGTATGAGCTTTACCGATTACTTGGTGCGTTTTAGAATTGGCAAGGCGTCAGAACTCATGGAGAGAGAAGAGCTCCCGTTGAAGAAAATTGCGGAAATGGTGGGGTACTTCGATTACGCACAGTTTAGTAAAATGTTTAAAAAAATAAAAGGGCTTTCGCCTAAGATGTACTTAAAAGCATATAAACACATGTCTACAAAAGAACATCACTAAAAACGTAATATATAAACACAATTGTAGAACGTATAAACACATTTACTTATATGTCCTCAAACGGTAGAATAGACTTATATTCTACCGTTTTTAAATTTGAGGGGCTCGGCTAAATTTTAAGAGTGTTGAGGGTCTCGACGGTACAACTTGTGAACAGTTTAGAGAGCGAAGGAGGTTCCATTTGAAAACCATTGCAGTTGCAGGGACATTTGACTCAAAGAGTCGTGAATTTCTGTTTGTCAAAGAACAAATAGAGAAGTTGGGCCTTAATACGTTGACCATACACACCGGTGTTTTTGAGCCGGGCTTTACACCGGATATCGACAACGTGCGCGTCGCCGAAGCGGCGGGTAAGTCGATTGACCGGTTAAAAGATTCAAAAGATAGAGGCGAGGCCATGGCGGTATTGTCAGAGGGCACGAGGCAGCTTGTGTCGACTCTTTACCAAGAGGGGGCTTTCGACGGCATTATTTCGCTAGGGGGTTCAGGTGGAACTTCTTTGGTGACGCCTGCGATGCAAGCACTTCCTATAGGGGTTCCCAAGGTCATGGTTTCAACGATGGCGTCGGGTGAGACATCTCAGTACGTCGGCACAAGCGATATTGTCATGATGCCGTCAGTGGTGGATGTCGCAGGTCTCAATGCCATTTCCATGCGCATCTTTAGCAATGCAGTCCACGCTGTTGTCGGCATGGTAACAAATGCGACAGAACTTCCTGAAAGTGAAAAGCCGCTAGTTGCGGCGTCTATGTTCGGCGTGACAACGCCTTGTGTCGATAAGGCAAAAGCTTATTTAGAAGCTGAAGGGTATGAAGTGCTCGTCTTTCATGCCACGGGAACCGGCGGCAAGTCTATGGAAGCCCTTATTGAAGCGGGCTACTTTAAAGGGGTTCTCGATGTAACGACCACTGAGTGGTGCGACGAACTCGTCGGTGGTGTATTAACAGCAGGCGACAAGCGACTTGAGGCCGCCGGAAGAACAGGTGTGCCACAAGTGGTTTCAGTGGGGGCAGTCGATATGGTAAACTTCGGTCCTTACGATACAATTCCAAAAGCTTTTGAAGGGCGTTTGTTCTACAAACATAACCCGACGGTGACGTTGATGCGCACCACTGTAGAGGAGAATCGAAGCGTAGGTAGCGTCATTGCCGAAAAGCTCAATAGCGCCAACGGCAAGACGGCACTGCTATTGCCGTTAAAGGGCGTATCGCTTATCGATGGCATCGGTCAGCCGTTTTACGGCCCCGAGGAAGATGCGGCACTCTTTGAAACATTGAGACGAGAAATTGACGCGGATAAAGTGTCGTTAATAGAAATAGACGCGGCTATCAATGACGATGCATTTGCATTGGCGGCGGCGAAGAAGTTGGTCGAGCTCATGAGAGCATAAAGGTGGAGGTTGACGATGAATACACTTTCTAGAAAAGAAATTATGAATCAGTTTAAGTCGGAAATTGAAAACGGACGAATTTTACTAGGTGTTGGCGCGGGAACGGGCATTACTGCTAAATCCAGTGAAGCCGGCGGGGCAGATATGCTTATAATATACAACTCCGGACGCTATAGAATGGCGGGTCGAGGCTCGCTTGCCGGTTTGCTTTCTTATGGCGATGCCAATCAAATCGTTATGGACATGGGGAGCGAAGTGCTTCCTGTTGTTAAAAATACGCCGGTACTTGCAGGGGTCTGTGGTACCGATCCGTTCCGAGTAATGGAAATTTACTTGAAGCAACTTAAAGACATGGGCTTTAACGGCGTGCAGAATTTCCCGACTGTCGGGTTAATCGACGGGGTCTTTAGACAAAATCTTGAAGAGACGGGCATGGGCTATGGGCTTGAAGTCGATATGATTCGCAAAGCACATGAACTCGATATGCTCACTTGTCCGTATGTGTTTGATGAAGAACAGGCAAAGGCGATGGCTGAGGCCGGTGCCGACATCCTCGTTGCTCATATGGGCCTTACGACAAAGGGCACCATTGGCGCAAAGACGGCTTTGACATTGGACGATTGTGTCGAGCGCATTGAAAAAATCATAGCGGCAGGTAAAGCCGTTAATCCGGATATCCTCGTCATTTGTCACGGCGGACCGATTGCAGAGCCAGAAGATGCTGAATACGTTATCGGAAAAGCTGATGGCATAGACGGATTTTTCGGTGCGTCGAGCATTGAACGCTTTGCGGCTGAAAAGGGCATCAAAGCGCAAGCAGAAGCGTTTAAAAATTTATCTAAATAGTGGGATTTGGTGCCTGCTCGTCCCCCCAGTCGGGCAGGCCTTATCCGGCAGCGTATTGAACTGGCTTTGATGTGTTCAAAGAGTATGTGTTACATAGCTGCCATAGAGTGGCCGGCGTCTCGTGGCTTATAAGAGGCGCCGGTTTTTTTTATGCCTTGAGCATCTTTTGTAAAAGGTATGTACAGATGCGAGCAAATGGTATGGATAAATAAAAGAGTGGGAATGAGGGCGACTATTTCAAATTCAAAATAGCCGTTTTTCAGTTGTCAGTTAATGGGGGGAATTGTTTTGACAATTTGCATCTGTTCTACTTTGAGGTGTTCATCGGTTAATTCAATATCGTAATGTACCTTATATTGTTGGATATATCTATTTTTGTAACTAATAGCGTTTGCTGGGCAGTTGTGAATGCAACGTGTACACATAATGCACCTATTGTAATATTTTTTCTCTTTTAAATTAACCTGAATTATTCATGAACCCATGATATCACCAAAAATCGAGCGGATTTAAGTTTTTGCGCTTCATAATGCTTATCATAGAAGACGTCTTCCTGTTTATCACCTAAAAATGGGCAGACTTATCCTGTGGACAATACTTTTCTCGATTTTCAGATTTCAAAGTTCATCAGTTACGTTTATTCCAACTGTGGAAGTCGACGGATGTTCTCAAGAATTTCATAGAACTCATTCTTGTATGGACAACTGCTACACAGTTTGAAATGAATATATCTTGCTGCTTTAACAACCTTTGATGCGATTTTGAGCAGCTTCAATCGAATAGTATCTATCAACATTTTCTTCATGTTTTCAGGTAATACCAATCGTTTAAAGTAATTAAATAGGTTGTATGCTAGGACATGGAGCAGTAGATGATTTGCATTAACGACTTTGTCCTTACTTGGTGTTGATGCAAAGTTGAAGCCACTTTTACCTTCTTTGATAAAGTTTTCCATGGTGCCTCGATTTCGATAGAACTTAATGAGTTCTTCAGGACTGAGATCCATGTTGGTCACAATAAAGGCATACTGATTGGTTAGCTGATTGTACGGTTTCTCGACCTTGACGATAACCCGTCTAGGATAGTCCCATTTACCGGCTTGGTACAAGAACTCATCATAACGGACCACATAATCAATCATGTTATCCTTTGTAGCTTCGGTTATTTCATCATCCAAATGTTTTGCGTGAGCATACAGTATTTTGTTTGCTTTCAAGCGTATGGCATAGGATACACCATTGCTTTCACACTGTTTGTACAAGTCTGGTGTTGCAAAACCACTGTCTCCACGGAGGAACAGATGGACATCAGGATACTTTGTAAAGTATTCATCAAGTAAGGGCTGCATGAACTCGCAGACGCCTGTAGAACTATAGGCGGTACCATCTCTAAGCTCTGCTTTGAGAAGATCTCCAGTGAGTCCGTCATAGCAGAGTAAGGGGTGATATCCATGAGCTTGATAGTGGTAATTAAAGCCTTCGCCTTCCTGCTTGCCGTACGTGTTAAGTAGGGTTGAATCAAGATCAAGCAGAACTTGTTCTGGCATTTTAGTCCTGTAGGCCGATGACCTCATATGACGGATGATATCTTCAAACTGTTTGACTGTATCCCCATCCATACGGTTCCAGAACCTCGACAGTGTGGGTTGTGAGGCAAGAGCCTGTTTACCCAGAATACTTTTAAAGACAGGTTCATTGGTCAGTTCGTCTGCATCATTGTCATTAAAGTATCCAGCAAGGATTTGATAAATTAGCTGGGATAGATTTTGATGGTCTTTGTGTTTACGGAAGCTATCATTTTTGTCCGTTACAAACTGGCTGATGTGTTTATTGAAGCCAAACTTATGGGCGAATTCTTTTATGAGAAGCAGCCCCGAATCGGAGGATAAATCGCCTCCATTGAAATTTATTTTGATTTTACTATTGCTTTCGAGCTGAAGTGAACTTACACTAGACATGAAGAGTTTCTCCTTTGTTTTGGTGTTTGTGTGGTAACTACATTTTAACAAAGTTGGAGCTCTTCTTCTATTTATTTAGGTTTCACTTGATAAGTGAAAAGCAAAAGTAATCTAAAATACAGTAACTATGCGGTTTTGGGGAGTATTTCGTGAACCGTCATGAATAATTCAGCCTGAATTATTCATGAACCCATGATATCACCAAAAATCGAGCGGATTTAAGTTTTTGCGCTTCATAATGCTTATCATAGAAGACGTCTTCCTGTTTATCACCTAAAAATGGGCAGACTTATCCTGTGGACAATACTTTTCTCGATTTTCAGATTTCAAAGTTCATCAGTTACGTTTATTCCAACTGTGGAAGTCGACGGATGTTCTCAAGAATTTCATAGAACTCATTCTTGTATGGACAACTGCTACACAGTTTGAAATGAATATATCTTGCTGCTTTAACAACCTTTGATGCGATTTTGAGCAGCTTCAATCGAATGGTATCTATCAACATTTTCTTCATGCTTTTAGGTAATACCAATCGTTTAAAGTAATTAAATAGGTTGTATGCTAGGACATGGAGCAGTAGATGATTCGCATTAACGACTTTGTCCTTACTTGGCGTTGATGCAAAGTTGAAGCCACTTTTACCTTCTTTGATGAAGTTTTCCATGGTGCCTCGATGTCGATAGAACTTAATTAGTTCTTCAGGACTGAGATCCATGTTGGTCACAATAAAGGCATACTGATTGGTTAGCTGATTGTACGGTTTCTCGACCTTGACGATAACCCGTCTAGGATAGTCCCATTTACCGGCTTGGTACAAGAACTCATCATAACGGACCACATAATCAATCATGTTATCCTTTGTAGCTTCGGTTATTTCATCATCCAAATGTTTTGCGTGAGCATACAGTATTTTGTTTGCTTTCAAACGTATGGCATAGGATACACCATTGCTTTCACACTGTTTGTACAAGTCTGGTGTTGCAAAACCACTGTCTCCACGGAGGAACAGATGGACATCAGGGTACTTCGTAAAGTATTCATCTAATAAAGGTTGCATGAATTCGCAGACGCCTGTAGAACTATAGGCGGTACCATCTCGAAGCTCTGCTTTGAGAAGATCTCCAGTGAGTCCGTCATAGCAGAGTAAGGGGTGATATCCATGAGCTTGATAGTGGTAATTAAAGCCTTCGCCTTCCTGCTTGCCGTACGTGTTAAGTAGGGTTGAATCAAGATCAAGCAGAACTTGTTCTGGCATTTTAGTCCTGTAGGCCGATGATCTCATATGACGGATGATATCTTCAAACTGTTTGACTGTATCTCCATCCATACGGTTCCAGAACCTCGACAGTGTGGGTTGTGAGGCAAGAGCCTGTTTACCCAGAATACTTTTAAAGACAGGTTCATTGGTCAGTTCGTCTGCATCATTGTCATTAAAGTATCCAGCAAGGATTTGATAAATTAGCTGGGATAGATTTTGATGGTCTTTGTGTTTACGGAAGCTATCATTTTTGTCCGTTACAAACTGGCTGATGTGTTTATTGAAGCCAAACTTATGGGCGAATTCTTTTATGAGAAGCAGCCCCGAATCGGAGGATAAATCGCCTCCATTGAAATTTATTTTGATTTTACTATTGCTTTCGAGCTGAAGTGAACTTACACTAGACATGAAGAGTTTCTCCTTTGTTAGTTTGTGAGTGTGGTAACTTCATTTTAACAAAGTTGGAGCTCTTCTTCTATTTATTTAGGTTTCACTTGATAAGTGAAAAGCAAAAGTAGTCTAAAACACAGTAACTATGCGGTTTTGGGGAGTGTTTCGTGAACCGTCATGAATAATTCAGGATTAATATTATTCTTAGGACAATTTTTTTCACATAGCCCACATTGGACACATTTGTCAGTTATACGGAAGGATTTACCTAGAAATATAGCTATCAGTCTAAACAAATCGGAAGATAGGTCTGTCAATAAAACCGATTCTTTAATATTTATAAAAGAACAATCATCAAGACGGCTGATCGATTCTATAATTTTGGTTGCCGCATCTTCAAACTCTTGTTTTTGGTCGCTTTCAGGTGTTGGGGCATAGCGGTCCAAATAGAAATTTCGAGGCATTTTAAACGCAGTGGTATCCGTAAGTAAATAACCTTTCTTCTCCAGTTTTTTGCCTATGGATTTGATGCCATGCGCATTTTCTAAGCCGGCAGAAGTTGAAAAAACGATGGATTTTTGACCATAAACTCTTTTAACGTTCTTTCTAACCCAGTTGATTAGGTTATCAGGCATATTGCCTGCGTAAATCGGGCCACCGATAATTAGTAAATCATGGGGCGGGATACTCGTTGTCGTTTCTATAGATTGAATGTCAATGCAGTGGCCCTGCTTGTAAAGTGCAGTCCCATAGCCTTCTGCAATAGTTTTGGTATTTCCTGTACCACTGAAGTACACAATAGAGACGTTCATACGGTTTCCTCCAAGTTATTAGATAGTTTGGTAAGGGTCATAAATGTCACCATTAAATCCCTTGCATCAATATCTTTCGACATAGAGTTGTGTAAGTTGGCAAGTATCGGGATGATTTCTGATTTTAGTTGAACACCTTTTGGTGTCATTTGATAATATCTTTTGTTCTTTTCATGGGGTTGGATGTAGGCCTTGTCAACGAGTTTATAGACACTTCTACTTATGTTTCCCTTGTCAACGCCAGTAATATTAGCGAGTTCACTTTGAGTATAGTGGGCATACTCATTGCTAAAAAAAATCATCAGTATTTGCATTTGACCCATGCCAATATCATAATGTCTCAACTCTCTTTCCAATTTTGTTTTAATGTTTTTATAGAGTGTCATGACTACATCACCTAGTCTATCTGTATGCATGTGGCACCTCATTTCACAGTAGGGTTGTGTGGACAACTTTAGTGTAACACATCTATATTAGATGTGCAATTTGTTGTCGGTTGATTCTGTGTTAAACTTTATGGTTCATTTGGATCGTTAGCACTTTTTCAGAGTTATCATAAAATGCCATATCAGATTTTTGACAAATGATGTACGAACGATGATTCAATATTTAAGTTTGACTCTAAAAAAAAAATGTTAAATATTTGTAAAGTATGTCACTTTTTCACCCTCTCATGACATGTATATTATGAAGGAGGTGATCAATCTTATGATAAACCATTGAGTAATTTTGATTTGTTCGGTTCGTGTAAGGAGCTTTAGAAGATTTACGGTAATCTGAGATGAATACGCCAATAGTGGCTCAGAAGTGAACAAGATGCTACACCAAAAAGTTAATCGTGTTACGGGTGTTATCGAAAGGGACAATGGATTTGATAGGGCTGATATGCTCTGACACAATATACTAGGAGGTCGTTATGAAAAAAAGGCTGATTGTTCAAAGTTTTATACTCTTACTTTCTATAACATGGGGAACGGGATTTGCACTAGATGAAGGGACGCCGGCGGATGCGGAGTCTAATGAATCAGTTGCTTCTTCACGTGAGCCTAGAACAGCGAACAGCGTAGATATGTTAATCCCCAATGGACGAGGGAAATTAATTTCAAACGCTTGGCGCTCGACTTCTGAAACAGAGTCAGGAAATACCCTCCAGTGGGATTACCAAGTTTCAGCTGTGTATGAAGGCGATGTCATAGTTAAAGAGATACGAACGACATGGGTAGCCAGTGCTTCATTAAGAAACTCCGCTTCTATAGACGTGGGGGTAAGTTCTGACGGCGTTTCTATTGGAGGAGGAAGCAGTTGGGAAACCGTAGAAACACCTGTTAAATACTGGTCAAATACCAACGGTGCAAAAACATCAGATTATAGAAGCAACATCGTAGTTAAGCCTGCAATTGATTACAGAGAAGATACAATTGCCATTGAAAATGAGGCAAAAGTAGTCCTAGATGGCGACGAAAAAGCGTATGAGATTAAAGCCTCAGCTTAAGTAAACTCCATTTTGATGAATTTTTAAAGCTCAAAATGCACATGTAAGAGCACCATAAGTTGAATAGAGCGATAAAGTGTTGTCTACAGTAGAGTCAGAGCATAGCGGTCCTATCAAGTCTATTAGTCGGCAATTAGGAGGGAAAACAATGATGAACAATACAATGAGCAGAGTATTAATTAGCTGTGCGTGCATAATAATGTTTCTAGTTGGATGTAATGCAATTGAACGTAAAGATGTCGAGGAAGAAGACTATGAGATTGGATACAATCCGTTTGTATACGAACTGCAAAAGATTTATAAGAGCAAAGTAAACACTGAGGACCTAATAGAAGGTGAACAGCGATTTCAGTACCCGATAATGGGCTTGGAAAATGCGTATATAGATGGGGATAGCATAGAAAATGACTTCGGTGTTATTCAGTTGTCTGAAGAGGGGTACGACATCCTTTATAAAATCGGTAAGTATGAAGGCATGTTTCCTATAGGATTCAAAGACGGTAAGCTGTATTTTACGCATACGTATTACAGCTCAGAAAATGCAGAATTTACCGAAAAAAGGCGCATAGCGGTTTTAGATTTAAAAACAGAGGTAATTGAGGAATATGTTTATACAGAAGGATTGACCGTAGGAGGTGCATTGAGTAACGGTGTGATTTATTTTGCTCAGTACATCCCGGATCAAGACAAATTTGTGGCAAAAAAAATAGAAATTGATGATTTTAAAAATCGACCAGAGATATTGCAGGAGGGCCTTGAAAGTGATCTTATCTTAGCCGAAGGCGATCAGTATTTCGTGGAGGTGAACAATAAAATCGAAATTAACGGAAAGGCGTATGATGTTGGGGCTGAAAACTACTTGGTAAAAAATTATTTGATGCAGATCAGTTTAACAGAAGGGGGCGATCTTAAATGCAGTATTTATAATATTGAAAACGGCGAACTGGAACTCGAGGTAGATCAAATGTTAGGTCTTCAATGGTTGGACAGTGGATTAAAGTTTTTCTCAAGGGAAGGGGAGCGTAAATTTGTATATTAAAATTGATCGTGTGCAGAAGTATTTTGGTGAAAAGTGTCTTTTTGAGGCTTTAACATACACGTTTACGTATCCTGAAGTATATGTTATTCAAGGTGTAAACGGCATTGGCAAGACCACATTAATGAATATGATTTATGGATATGATTGCGCTTATGAAGGGACTATTGACAACTCAGTTGGTGACATCATTTATTTGTTGCAAGATGATATGCTTTTTCGCAATTTAACTGTGAAAGATAATTTGCTTATCGCGCTCTTTTCAAATCATAATGTGAGTGACATTGAAGTTCAATTAAATCGGAGCCTAGACCTATTTGATTTACATGAAGTTTGTCACCAAAAAGTCTCACACCTTTCTGGTGGTGAGCGTAAAAAAGTCGCTTTAGCGCAAATGCTCTTAAAAAACTCAAAAGTTGTTTTGCTTGATGAACCGACTTCATCACTTCAGAAAGACTTGGCAAAAGAGTTGGTTGAGAAAATTTTAAAAATCTTTAAAGACAAACTCGTCATTGTGGTTTCACATGACGATATCTGGCGTACAAAAGGCGTTAATGTATTGAAGTTAGACAAAGGTGGGTTGTATGAATAAAAATAATAAAGCTGTTTCGAAGTTGATTTTTACTAAAAAAAAGTCTTTAATATTGGCACTTGTGATTGCTTACCTCGTTTCATTAATTCTGTTTGCTTTAGCGGGTGGTACTTTACTAAGAGAGTACAGGGCCAATAAGACTCATTTTATTGAGAATGACTATATAAAGTATGTACCTGTTACCTTACGTTCAACGACAGCAGACGGCAATTATTCTACGCTGGAGAAAAAAGATGTGGATATATTGAGGAAAAATGAGTTGATACGTAAAAGGGCGGAGGTGTCCAGTGTGCATAGGATTAAATTTGGAATTCCTTCCGATTTAAAGGGTGGAAGTAGTGTTTTTTTAACAGCATATTCAGGACCTATAGAGAAGCATCTAACAAATGAAAAGCTCAACAATAAGACAATTTATCCCGTAAAATCAATTGAAGATAGAAGTAAAATAACATTGAACATACCTATTGTTGAGAGCGCTGAGGGGGGGTTTACTTCTTCATCGCGCAAAGAAAAAGCTTACAAAGTAGAGATTGATTTGCGCGGAAACAAGTTGATTGAGACTATTGATGATTTAACGGAATTTGTTGTTTCATATGATGAGTTTCTCGAAATCAGTCGTATTATGCAGCTAAACAATGCTAATGAAGTACAAGAAATTTTAATTTATGTTAAAGAAATTGCTTATTTAGATGAAGTTGTAAAAGAGGTAGAGAAAATGGGCTATAGTTGCGAGTACGCTTTAAAGTATTATGACGAGAGTTTTACCTCTTCGATTAATCTTTCGGTAGCCCTACTATTTGTCTCGATTTTTTTGTTGGCGCTAGGAACAGGTAGCATTATAGTGATTGTATTTCGAGCCTCCTTGCACAATGCTGTTGGGGATATTGCTATATTAAAGCATCTAGGTTATTCAGTTAATCAAATTGCCTATATTTATACCGCTAGGCTTCGTATTTGTCTAAGTGTTGGTTTGGCATTACTTCTTCTCATTAATATCCTTGTGTTCTACGAAATTTTTAAAATAGAGTTGCGTTTCTGGCTGTATATTTCAGCTTTTCAAATTGGATTAACTGTTCTTGTATTGTTTGCTGTAGGCGTTCAAGTGCGACGGTATGCAAAGCAATCGCCACTTAAGTTGCTCAAAGAAATGAAGAGAGAAGAGTAACCCTCAATCTGATACGGATGACAAATACTTAACTCAGTAAAGTCTAAATGAGTAGTGAGGTGAGGTTATGAAATTAAAGAAATTCTATTTCTCTCGCGTAGATGAAGAAATCTCCAGTAAACTAGAGTTTATGTACAAAAAGAATAAGAAAAAGCTGATTCAAATAGTCAAGCGTGGAACTGGGACGCGTCGTCAAATAGGCTTTCAAAAAAATTTATTTTGCTTAAAATTGCTCTGTATTAAACGTTTAGAGAACAAGGGTTTGGTGAAGAAAAGGCGAAAGAGCTCTTGAGAGAACACGCCTACCATGGTGTCAAAAAAGCCAACAGAGTTTCAAGGTATGCTTTCGTATACCGATGTTTTCAAAGCTGTTTCGAAAGTTTATGCGGAAACAACTTGCCGGTGCAGACATTTGGAAAAGTGTTATTTTAGCAGATGACGATAAACATTTTTTATGGACATTTCAAAGTGCTTGCGGAAAGACACTTGTGGCTATTTTGAGTGTCCAAATATTTGCGAAGTGTTCTGTTCTTGCGATTGGATTATGTATGAAGGAATTCGTCAAATCACCTTTGACCGCAATCAAACACTGGGAGAAAATGGTGAGAGATGTGATTTTCGCTTTTCTTTTTTTTAATAAGTTCTGTCTACTTTTTAAGTTTTCTCGTATTATGTGTTACCATTGATTTTATACCAGCCAGTTGAAAGTCTAGTCGTGAAAGGGCTCTACACTTGTACGATGCTTTAGAATTGGCGTTGTCTCTTAGGCTTAAAAACAGGCGTATGAGCAAGCATTTACACCAATAATCAGAGGGTTCAGAAAAGCGCTTCTTCTCCGCATAAAGAGAAAAAGAGGCGCTTTTCTGCGTATAGAACGGCACCGAGGGTATAATAGAACTGTTTTAAAAAAATAAATAAGGAGTGTTGGACAATAATGAAAAAGAAAAACTGGAAAAATCCATTGAGGCACATGCGGCAAAGAACAAAGTTGAGCTTGGGGTTTTCAATGGTTGTGGTGTTGATTATTTTAAGTGCAGCCGTAACGTATGTGAATCTGGGTAAGATGGATGTCCAGGTTGCTATATTCGATGACATCGTCAACGCCGACAAAGAACTTAGTTTGGCGCGTATCGAGCAGTTGCGCTTTGAGGTGACGTCTGATGCGGCATCTGCTGCAATGGTGTACGATCACATCGATAAAAGTGTGTCTAGCGTGCAGACGGCGCAGTCGATGATGCTCTCTGAAACCAACCGGAACAATGCGGCGAACATGGTGGCGGGACTATCGTCCTACAAAGCCAACTTTGAAACCTTTGTCGGCCTAGCAGAGCAGAAAGCCGAGATTGGAAAAGTCCGTTCAGAGGCAGCAAAAGATGCTATGGAACACATACACAGCACCATGAGCGAAGAAGCGGCATACATTCGTGGGTTAGAAGACCCCGCGGCGGTGAAGGAGAGTTACGCCAAATACTTAATGTTGCAAGAGGCGACAGAGTATTTTATGGAAGCGCGTATTGTGGCCAATCGCTACGCAAAAGATGAGACAGAAGCCCTAGCTGCCGAGCTCGGTCAGTTGGTTGGAAAGTCAGAGGATAAGTTTAACGAGGTGCTGAAGGTGATTCAATCGGATACGGTGCGTCAGGAGACAGAGGGTGCGCTGGAAGCGGTGTTGTTATACAAGATGCAGTTTGATGCTTATAACGACGTGGTGAGGGCTCAAGACGATATTCGACGTGACATGTACGAGAGCGCTCAAGTCGTTGCCGAGATTGCTGAAGTCATCAATGATGGCGTCAATGACTATCTAACGAGCGTGCAAATGGCCGCTAACACACGCAATATTCAACTGGTAATCATTGCTCTGATCATTAGCGTCCTCGTCGCCTATATTGTGACGCGGAGCATTACCAAACCACTGAGTGAAATTGTATCGATTATGGGCTCTGTATCGGACTATGATTTGAGTAGAAATCCCGATCCAAATTTGGTGGCACAGCGGGATGAAATGGGACAGTTGGCTCAAGCGGTGGAAAAGATTCTGGAAAACATGCGCGCTATTTTGGTGCGAATATCCGATAACGCCACCACACTTGAATCGGCATCGGTCAATCTGGCGCAGACGAGCAATGTAACTTCTAACAGTGCTATGGAGGTCGCCAAAACCGTCGAGGAAATCGCCATGGGTGCCAGCGATCAGGCGAAGCAAACAGAAGACGGCGTTTGGAATGTTTCCGAACTGGATAAACTGATCGTCAACGAGCGCAAGCAAGTAGGTGATCTCATAGGGGCTGTTGACCAAGTCATGGTGTTGAAAGAAGAGAGCACGCAAATTGTGGAGGACCTCGTCGTCGAGACAGAAAAGAGCAACCGTGCAACGGGCTCCGTTCAGCAAATTGTTAAAGAAACCAATACGAGCGCCGCTAAAATTGCCGAGGCGAGCGCTATGATTAAGAGCATTGCGGACCAGACCAACTTGCTCGCACTGAACGCGGCGATTGAGGCGGCACGCGCCGGCGAAGCCGGTAGAGGCTTTGCTGTCGTCGCTGAAGAAATTCGCAAGTTGGCCGAGCAATCGACAGATTTTACAGAAGACATTTCGGCGACTATTGGCGAGCTTATGCGCAAGGCGGAAGAAGCGGTGATCACCATGGATGATGCCAAGGGCATTATAGAAACACAAGCCAAGAGCGTCGGAAAAACCAATGACAAATTGACGGGCATCGCCGATGCCATGGAATCAATGAAAGCCGTTATGCACACGTTGCAAGAGAGCGGTTATGAAATGGAAGAGAAAAAGAATCAGCTCATCGGCGTCATGGAAACCCTATCGTCGACGTCAGAAGAAAATGCGGCAGGTTCTGAGGAGATTTCCGCTACGGTGGAAGAACAGACAGCAGCTATTCACGAGCTCAACCGAGCCACTGAAAACCTAACAGAACTTGCAAAAGGTCTAAACGACATCGTCAATACATTTAAATTGTAATGCAGTAGAGCGCGCCGCAAAGAGTATGTGGCGCGCTTTTTTTTAGTTAATAACAACACTGAGGCGAAAGGATGTCTTGATACGATTGACACACCTTTATTGTTAGAAAAATTAGAAAGTTGTGCAAAGTTAACTGGTACTGTGCAACGACACCACATTGCTGTAAACGCTTTTAAGCGCGATAATTAAAGTGAAGGAGGGGACATGCAAAATAGAGAACGTGCAATTATCCTTTATTTCCTCAACCACGAATCTGTTTCGTTTGAAACTTTGTTAAAGCATTTTGGCGTTTCGAGAAGAACGCTGTATTACGATTTATCCAAAATCAACAAACGCATTGAACCCTATGGAGAAATCATTAAAGTCGATGCCCACTACAAGCTTATTGGAGATGTTCGCCCTATAGAAGCGCTTTTTTTAAAAGACGCCGGTGATGATTTTCAGCGGTACTTAGAGTATGAAGCCCGTCGGGAGAAAGTGCTCACAGCGCTGTTGACGAGCCAAATGGTAGATCGAGCAGAGCTGGCGCGGGAGATGCTGATTAGCGAGTCCACAGTTGTTCAAACCATAAAGAAACTCAAGGGCGAACTCAGCGAAGAAGGGGTCTCTTTGTATTACGATAACGGCTACAAGCTCAAGGGCGACGAAGTGGCAATACGCGCTTACTTTTTAAAGCGGATCGTCCCTAAAATCGAGGGGATGGAAGCGAGCGAAACCGTTGAACAGTTTAACCGGGCTGGGGATTTGCAGTTAACGGACTTTGCGAAGGTCGTTCTCCGTCGTTTTCTCGATTTCCTCATCAGGAGGCTCTCAGAAGGCTGTTGCCTAACGAAGTGCCAGTTGTATGAAAGCGCAACGGCGTTGCCGTACCACCCTTTAGTGGCGACTTTGTTACCCACTGGTGCTGGGCACTGCGAACACTGCTACTTAACAGCATACATCAGCACGCTTCCTAGCCTTAAAGCCACCGTTCCCAATCAAAAAAGTGTGGCGCTTGCGGAAACGCTACTGCTGGAAGTGGAGCAACGGGTCCTCATCGCCTTTAACAACAAGCGCGAATGTCTAGAGAGCTTGGCGCGGCACCTCAGGGCGTCTTTCTATCGCATTAAGTTTCATTTTCCGGTAACCAATCCGCTGGTGGAAGAAATTAAGCTGCGCTACGAGCTGCTGTTCAAGTTAATCGCCAATATCTTTCAGACGAGTGTGAAGCTCAGTGAACTCAAGGGGATTGAGGAAGATGAAATCGCATTTATCGTCTCTTACATCGGTGCCTACATCGAACGCGATGCGTTAGAGGTGTTTGAGAAAAAGCGTGTCGTCATCGTGTGTCCCAATGGCATCACCGTGACGCGGACACTGCAGTATCAAATTGAAAACCATTTCCCACAGATGGAAATCGTAGGGGTCATGTCGTATTCAGAGTTTAAGAAACGCCCGCCGGAAGATGCCGACTGGGTGATTTCTACAATGGACATTGAAGGGCGAAAGCGCATGATTCACGTCAATCCGATTCTTAGAAACAGCGATTTGTCGCGCATCAGTCAATCGATTTTCAAAGCGCCGTTTAAAAGAGGAAGCGCTGATGTAGGCGAACTGATTGAAACGTTTCAGCGCTATGGAACTGTCGACGATTTAGAAGGGTTGACACAAGCGCTTTACAAACATTTGTATAAGACGACTATAGAAAAGAGGGGTTATATTATGTTAAAAGACTTGTTGGTTCGAGAGCATCTCCAACTGACCGATTCAGTTAGCAATTGGCGGGAAGGGATTCGCATGGCGGCAGTACCGCTCCTCGAAAAAGGCGCAATTGAACCGAGGTATGTCGAAGCCATGATTGAAGGTGTTGAGAAGTTCGGCCCATACATCGTTCTCACCGATTATTTTGCCTTTGCACATGCACGCCCTGAGGACGGTGTCAATGAGGTGTCGATGTCACTTTTAAAAGTCGATAACGCCTTTGATATGTTGGGCAAGCCGGTAAAAATCATCGTCGTCTTGGCGGCAACAGATAACTCTAAACATTTGAAGGCATTGGCGTCGCTGACAGAACTCTTTATGGAGGCATCCAATGTGGAGCAACTCGCCGCGGCGCATTCAGTGGAAGAACTGTTGACATTAATTGAACACTATTCTTAAGAAAGGGGGGATACTATGAAACTGTTGGCAGTATGCGGTTTCGGCGTCGGATCTTCAATGGTGCTTAAAATGACACTTGAGAAGGCGGCACGACAGCTGGGGGTGGAAGTAGACGTTGAAAACGCAGACATTACGTCGGCAAGGGGCATACCTTGTGACGCCATTTTCACATCGGCAGAACTCGCTGTGACGTTGAAAGACGAAGTGAAAGTACCGGTATTACCGGTAATGAAGTACATGGATATCAAAGAAGTCAAAAGTCAGTTGGAGAAGCTTTTATAGGAGGGTATTATGGGGCAAACAGTGATTCAATTTATCATTGACAACATCTTTAGAAATCCGCCGATATTGTTAGGACTTATTGCGGCACTGGGGTTAGTGCTTCAGAAAAAGGATTTCGGGAATGTCATCAAGGGGTCCATGCTTGCGGCATTTGGCATGTACATCTTGCAACAGGGGACGGGGCTACTGGTCAACGCCATCCTGCCGATTAACATCTTATTTCAAAATTTCAGCGAAGCCGGCGCAACACAGGCGCTGACGGACACGTACATCGCCGAGTACGGCGGTGCAGTGGGTACCGCCATGGTGCTGGGCTTTGTCATCCACTTGCTCATCGCTAGATTCACGAAAATCAAAGTCATCTTTTTAACCGGACACTTTTTGTGGTGGTTCCCGTTCATCTTTGTAGCAGCAGGGGTTGAAGCCGGTCTAAACGGCGTTGTACTCGTGGTGTTCGGTGCGGTATTCTCGGCACTTTATTGGTCGATTATGCCTTGGATACTAAGAAAATACGTCTTTGCCGTAACCGAAGACGATTCGTTTACATTAGGTCACCCTTCTGGTATCTTGTCGTTGATTTCAGGGACAGTAGCCAAATGGGTAGGCAACAAAGAAAAATCGACAGAGTCTTTAAATCTACCAAAGGGGTTGTCGTTCTTTAAAGAAGTGTCCATTATGGGCGGCACCGTCATCCTCATCATGTTCATCGTCCTCGGACTCGTCGTACCGGATGCCTTTGCCGACAGCGGCAAACCACTGTTCTTCTACGCTTTTGATCAAGCGCTGATGTTTGGTGCAGGCCTAATCATTATGCTTCAAGGGGTTCGCATGTTGGTCAATCAGATTATTCCAGCGTTCCAGGGGATTTCTGAAAAGCTCGTTCCCAATGCCATTCCGGCGTTGGACTGTCCGATTTTATTCAATTACAAGCCCAATGCGGCAATTATCGGTTTTGTCGTCGCCATGGCAATTTCCACCGTCCTTATCATTATCGCCAACATCACCGGGCTGTTTGGAGTCATTTTGATTCCTCTGGTAATTACCAGCTTCTTTGAATGTGGAACTGCGGCTGTTATCGGCGAAGGCCAAGGCGGTCTAAGGGGGGCGGTAATAGGAACCTCTGTGGCCGCAGTGTTTATGGTGGTGTTCGTAGGTCTTTCAGCTGTGGTGTATTCGACGACGATTCAAGACTGGATTCTTATTTTCGGCGGCAACGGGTTGTCGTTTTTCGGTTCATTGGCCGAACTCGTCGGCAAACTCATCGGTACTGTTCTCTAAGGTAAAGGAAAGGTGACACAATGCATTTCAAGTATTTTGACGAAATTAGAAAGCGCCTCGACCTAGTAGAAACCTGCGAAGCGGGCGCAATTGAAAGTGCGGTGGACGCCATTGTCGGCAAGATTTTGTTAGGGCGTCAGCTGTTTGTTTTCGGTGCCTCACACGCCGGCATTATCACCGAAGAACTCTTTTATAGAGCCGGCGGATTGGCGCTTTTCAACCCGGTACTTGAACCGGCCATAATGCTGGATACAAAACCGGTGACCAAGACGTCACAAATGGAAAAACTCGAAGGCTACGGCGAAATTATTTTCGACAATTTGCCGTTTAGAAAAGGCGATCTCATCCTCATTCATTCAGTTTCAGGTCGCAATCCCGTGGCCATTGAAATGGCGTACAAAGCAAAGGAAGCCGGTGGCTGCGTTATCGCTTTAACCAACCTGGCTTATTCGAAGAGCGTGTCGTCGAGACACACTTGCGGCAAGAAACTCTACGAACTCGCGGATATTGTGCTCGACAATCACGGCGATATTGGCGACGCCTGCATAGCCATTGAGGGCATGGCGCAAAAAGTGGCGCCCACATCGACGGTTATCGGTGCGGCAATTGTCAACACCATTGTCTCGGAAGTTGCCGCAACCCTTGCAGCCAGTGGTATTGTCCCACCGATTTTCCACAGCGCCAACATCGACGGCGGAATGGCGCACAATGAGAAGATTTTCGAAAAGTACCAATCGGTTATCCATTATCAAAAATAGTTCGGGAGGTTTTATGATTAAACATCACTTAAAAGTTGTCGATGAAATGGGCATACACGCACGACCTGCCAGTACAATTGTCGCAAAGGCCATGCCTTTTGATTCGGAGATGCTTTTGAAACTTGGCGACAAACAGGCGAACTTGAAATCAATTATGCAGGTTCTCAGTTTGGGAATTGGCCACGGAGAGACTGTTGAAATCAGCATTTCGGGTTCAGATGAAATCGAAGCGTCTTCAAGCTTGGTAGAAGCACTCACGCAATCGCAACTCTTTGAATTGATTTAACCAAAACAACAGCGCCGGCAGGCGCTGTTGTTTTGGTGGGGACGGTTCTTTTGTGCCATTTGCTGTATCCCATAGCGTTAGAAGTGCCGGAACAGGCGGGTTCGAGGCGTACGGGACATTATACGCTTTAGACGCTGTGAGCGATGTGCCCTATGGTAGTGACGGCAAGTGCCTGTGGACAGCCCCTTTTGAGAAAGGCGCTGTTTGCAAGTGGTTAGAGCGGTAGAGGTGTCTAGCAATTGTAAAAAATTAGTCGGTTTCGGCACAAAAGAACCGTCCCCCTTTAATGCGACACATCCAGTAGACAAACGGTGTGTCGATGATGCTTGTCATAATCTTGATGATATAAGAAAACCAAAAGATTTCGAGCACAACGGACGCGGGGACGACGCCGACAAAGGCGATAAGGGTAAAGAGCGCAGTGTCCACCGCTTGACTGATGAGTGTGCTGCCGTTGTTGCGCACCCAAAGGGGCTTAAACTTGGATTTGATTCGATCAAACAGGTACACGTCGAGCGTTTGGCTGACGAGGTAGGCCACGAGAGAGCCCAGTGTAATACGCGGTAAGAGTGAAAAAAGCGTCTCCAAAGCCCCTTGTGAAAAATCGTGGGCATTGGGGGTAAAAAGCAGTGCCGTCTGCGTAATAAATGTAAACGCCACCATCATGACAAAACCGATATACACCGCTGTTTGGGCTTTTTGACGTCCGTATTTTTCATTGATTAGGTCTGTAGCTAGAAAAATACTGCCGTACATCACATTGCCCAAAGTGGCATTGATACCGAATAAATCCACCATTTTGACCACCTGAATGTTGGCCGCTACAATGGCAAAGCCAATCCATACATATAAGCCGGTGAGACCGAACAGTTTGTAGACGCCGACCAGCATGCCAAATTGCATTAAAATAAATACCACCCATAACAGTTCGTTAGACATCTGCCCCTCCTACACCAAAATCAGTATTGTGCCACAAAATTTCAATTTTGGGGCTGGTTTCGAGATGTGCGAAGTGTTCGGAGAACCATTGGATCAGTTCTGGATCGGCCTTGATGTCTGTGCGATTGTTCGTGTAGACATTGACGCAACCGTGATCAAAATGGGTTTGCAGCAGCTCCATATCCCGAGCAATCATAGCTTTCGTCTGACCTTTGATGCCGACCATTAGGCAAACTGACGAAAAGAACTGTGCAATTTGAGCGGGGTCATGAGCGGGCATGCCCTTGTTCAGCACACGGGTTCTGAAGTCCGAGTCAAAGGTTTCGACACCACACTTGAACACGATTTTGGCATTAAAAAAGTTCCGAAATGCGTCCAGCCGATGACGGTATCTGTAGTGACTCTCAAAATACAGAACGTCGATCTCCTTGGCATCTGCAACGTTCTGAATGTCTTTAAGCGTTTCGGCCGGCAATTCGAAACAACTGCCTGAATTGATGATTTCCAGTTTCTTGTAGCGCCCCTCAACAGCGTGAAGAAGGGTTCTGTTAAAGGCGACAATAGCGTCGACATCGGTTTCGTTGTCGTCGATATAATCGCAAAAGGTGCAATTTCCCCATGCACAGGGGGTAGACTTGAGGAGAACAATCTCCCGCGGGTTCTTTTGTTCGATAACACTGTATCGTTTCATAACAATCAACTCCTTGTTTTTTATAGTGGGTACCAAGTAAACACTCCTAAAGACGCTATTTAGTATATCACAGTTTGATATGTTGTAAACAATCATATTCTAATCACATTGTAGGGCTATACTAAAGACAAATAGAAAATAGGAGGTGTAGAGATGATGCTGTTGTGGCCATTATTAATCGTCGGTATTGTTTATTATTTCTATAACAATGGGCAACCAAGGCAGAGGCGAGAGGCATTAGAGTCCCCGGAAGAACTGCTAAAAGCGCGGTTTGTCAGAGGTGAAATCGACGAAGAAACTTACTTAAAAATGAAAGCAGTGTTGAAATAATTGGGAGGTGAAAGTCAATGCATGGTAACTGGATAGGCGGCGGATGTCCGTTTTTCAGCGGGTTTGGGTACTTCGGATTGTGGCACATTCTCGTACTCATCGGTTTGGTGGTCGTCGTGGTATCGCTTGTAATGCTCTTTAAAAATAAGACTACACGTAGCGAGGGCGAAGCACTGGAAACACTTAAAATGCTCTATGCAAAGGGCGAGATTACAGAAGAAACGTACTTGAGTCGAAAGGGCGTACTTGAGAGAAATGAGGCAGAGAAATGAAGAAAAAATACATGATTGGATTGATAGCGGGTGTGCTGCTCGTCGTTGTAGGCACCATTGGCATGGGCTTTAGCAACGTCTCAAACAGACGGTATGTACCGATGCGCGATAGCGGCTACAGCCGCGATTTCCCAGACCGCGATGGCGGTTGGGGCCGGTGTCATGACGATTGGAACAACAGGTAATGAGAAGCGTAAAAGAGCGGTGGGCGGCTTTTTTAAAGCGCCTCGCAACGCAAAATAAAAAGACTTATGGAGACGGCGGTGTCGACTGTTGCAAAGCCAATCGTATAAGCAATCAAAAAGAATAGACACAACTGGAAGGGCCGCTTGAAGCGGCCCTTTTTGATGGAGATGATTGACAGCTTAAAGAGAGGAATGCATGGCGCAAAGGTTTGTTGCGCCGTTCATTTAAGAGGTAACCAAAGCGTTCATTGCGGCCTCGCTGTTGACGAGCCCATGACCGTACCCTTTGGCATCGTCAATCTTTTCAGCGGTGCTGGTCAATGCTTCTCGAATTTCTTTTAGAGAGGCATCGGGTTTGACAGAAAGCATCAAACCGACGACGCCTGTCACGTGTGGCGTAGCCGTTGAGGTACCGCTGTATTTGTCTTCACCATTACCTGGAGTGGTACTGATGCCGTCGCCATAATTTGAAAAGTACGATCTAGACTTTTTAGAATCGACGGATCCCACTGCAATAACAGAATCGTAGCGCGTGGGGGAACGTATTTCGTTCCAATTGTCGTTACCGGACACGGCTACGGGGATAGCGCCTTTGCTAACAGCGTAGTTACAAGCGTCTTCTACCCCTTTAGAAGGTAGTGTTCGAAAAGACATGTTGATGACATCCGCACCTTGGTCAGCGGCAAGCACAATGCCCTTAATAATCCAATAGGCAGTAGAGCTCCCGTAGTCATCAAACACTCTTACCGGGAAGACTGTTGCTTTGTGCATAATACCTGTAAGGTTGCCGTTTGCGGCAATGGTGCCTGCTACGTGGGTGCCGTGTCCCAAGCCGTCCATCGTGTCGGTTGCGTCGTCAGAGGTGAAATTTTCACCTTAACTCGTGTCGACATTTTTTTCAAGTCTTTGTGTCTGGCGTCGATCCCCGAGTCTACAACTGCAATTTTAACGTCTTTAGAGCCGGTGGTGGTTTTCCAAGTCTGCGGTACTTTAATCATTTCATAATGCCATTTTGTTTGTCGGGAACTTCCCTTTGGACTTGTGGGAGGGGTTCAAACAATTTTACTGGTTTATCGGCATAAAGTCGTCCCAAAAGGCGTCTTTCACCGAGAACCCTTCCATATCGCCCATAGTTCTCAAAGTTCTTTGCTCCGAAAATTTTACTGATACAATTAGTTCGTTGCTTACAGTGTCATTGTTGTTCTCAGGTGGTTGGGGAGAGACCCCAAACGCCAGTGATGTCAATAGCAGACATAACACGAGCCCCATTGCAAAGCGTTTTTTCATTACACGTACTCCTTTCTTCAATAGACAAGTTGACGATAAGATGACTTGGTGCCAAAAGCCTCTCTATTAAGCCTTCACTAATGTAATGTAACCAGCTATAAAAAAAGGGACATTTTTCTTAAATAAATATTGTAAATTTTTACTCCTAAAAAAAGACTGTTTCAAAACGCGCAGCAATGTTTTGAAACAGTCTTTAAAATTATACAAAGGTAATGTTGCCACCAGTCATGTCGGCAATGCGTACGAGCGCTTTCACATCGAGTCCGAGTTCTCGCATGGCGTCTCCACCACGTTGATTGGCTTTTTCAATGACCACACCGGCACCGGTCAGCGTCGCACCGGATATTTTCACGATTTCGCAAAGGCCTTTCATTGCCTCGCCGTTGGCGAGAAAGTCGTCGAGGATTAAGACTTTATCCGACTGCGACAGGTAGTTTTTAGAAACGCGGATTTTGTAAGTTTTTTCTTTCGTATACGAGTAAACAGAGCCCTCGTATGTGTCTTTGTCAAGATTTAAGGATTCGGTTTTTTTTGCGAACACGACGGGTACATTGAAATATTGTGCGGCAATCGCGGCAATAGCAATCCCCGATACCTCTGCCGTGAGTATTTTGGTCACTTCACAGTCTTTAAAGTGTTCTTTGAAAGCCTTTCCAATGGCGTTTAACAGAGGAATATCCAGCTGATGGTTTAAAAAGCTGTCGACTTTTAAAATGCGGTCGTCGACAACGCGGCCTTCTTCTAATATGCGTTTTTTTAGCAGTTCCATATTTTCTCCTTGGTCTATAGTGAGGTTCGACTGCGGTAAAACGGCGCTTGAAAAGACGCGTTCGTACCGTAGTCGAGCCGTTTACGGCAGCTCGGTAGAAACCTGTGGCCCCTATTGCCACAATTATACGATAGTGCTTTTATTTTATATGAAAGCCGCTGTGAAATCAAGCGATGCAAAGAAACACTTTTCGCTTTTGACAGACTGTGGTAAAATGATAGATATTCTAACAAGGAGAGCATATATGGACAAAGTACTATGGATAGTAGGTATTTTACTTGTCGTCGGTGTCGTTGGTTTTGTGGCGTTTACGTTTTTTAGAAAACGCGCCCAAGAAAAAGTCTTCGGCCAAATTTACAGAGACATTCAAATGGTGCCAAAGGCAAAACGCAGAGGTATCGTTCTGTTGATGTTTAAGGAGTCGATGGAAAACGCGGCAAAGAAGAAACACGCTTCAGCGGTCGGCGCCAAGTTTCAAAATCCTAAATATCTCGAAATTCAACTTAAACAAATGAATACGCTGTTAAAGAATCCCGATAAAGCTGAAGACAAAGTGACCCAAAAGGCGCTTGCGCTGTTTAGTCAATACGAAGCTTGGGAAAGACAAAAAGCAGCCTAACACCTATCCCTGAAAAGGGATTTTTTATTGAAAGCAGGTGAACGTATGACATCTTACAAGGAATCCGGAAAGTTTAATGTGGCTAGAGTGTTTTGGATGCTGTTGCTCTCTAGTGCACTGACATTACCATTTGCCGGGATATACAGTTGTGTCATTACCTATATACCGTTTGTGTACTTTAACGGTATTGTGACTGCGATTTATGGGGTTATTGTCGGCTTTATCGTTCTAAGTGTCGGTAAAAGTGCGCATATTAGAAACCATAAGGTTATGAAACTAGTAGGTACGGTTGTGAGTTTATTTGCTGTGTATGCTCAGTGGGTGTTTTGGCTTAAGTTGCTTTCAAACGACGTCTGGATTTTGAATCCACTCGATGTTTTGAAGGCCATCAAGGCCATTTTGCCTACAGGCACTTGGGGGCTAGGCACTCGCGGGTCGATACCAGTAAGAGGGATTTTCTTGGCGCTTGTGTGGCTGGTTGAAGCAATAGCTATTGTAGTTTTTTGCCTTTCTACGGCGACACTTAAGGAGGTGTACTGTGAACGCTGTAAGCGTTGGGTGAAGGAAGAAACTAAAGGGTTTTGCCGAATGCCGGAGGAGTTTGACGCTTTTAAAAGAGTGTTGTCATCAGGCGACATGTCATGTCTCGACGATCTTGAAGTCGTTAAGCCGGAAGAGGAAGGGTACTATCTTGAGTTTACATTTGGGCTATGCGCTGAGTGCAAAGAAGTTGGTCGATTGACGTTGAGTAAGCTGGAATACTATCTCAATTCAAAAGACAAACTGAAAAAGTCATCTGAAACTGTTTTAGAAATGATGGTGATTGACAAGGCGCAGTACGATGCCTTTAAAGCGCGCTTTTAGGGACGGTTCTTTTGTGCCGGAATCGCCTTGTATTTACCATTTTACCCAACGGCTCGCTAGGCGCAACCTTTGCAAAATGGCGTTTCTTCACCGAGGCCCTTAACAAGCACTTATCGCCGCCACGACCTGTGGCTCGACGCACTGTAGCCATCAAACATACAGTGCCCCGTGCGGCTGAAACAGCCTGTAGCAGTCCTTTTAACTGTATGAATCACGTGGGATGGCACAAAAGAACCGTCCCTCTGTGACGGCGACACACTTTATCGAACCCCCAAGCGCTCCAATGCGCCTGGGGGTTTGTTTCACTTTGTCGAGCAAAGCGACAAAAGGGGACGGTTCTTTTGTGCCGGAATCGCCTTGTATTTACCATTTTACCCAACAGCTCGCTAGGTGCAACCTTTGCAAAATGGCGTTTCTTCACCGGGGCCCATAACAAGCACTAGTCGCCGCCACGACCTGTGGCTCGACGCACTGTAGCCGTCAAACATACAGTGCCCATGTGCGGCTGAAACGGCCTGTAGCAGTCCTTTTAACTGTACGAGTCACTTGGGATGGCACAAAAGAACCGTCCCTTTGTGACAGCGACACACTTTATGTGTTGACAGAAGTAAAAGAAAGGGTTAAACTGATATTATCAAATGGATAATATCAAAAACGGAGGCAACTTAATGAAAACGGGAAAGACTGACCAAGAACTGAAAACGTTTCTTAAAAATTACGATCCCGACAAATATGAAAAGCCGTCTGTAACCACCGATGTCGTCATCTTTGCCATAGACGACGAAGCGGTTCGAAACAAGCGCAAAAATGCCATTGTCCATCTACAGGTGTTGTTGGTCAAAAGGCGCAACCACCCTTACAAAGATTATTGGGCACTGCCCGGCGGCTTTGTTCCCATTGGTGAGGGGCTCGAGGTATCTGCCAAAAGAGAGCTGAGAGAAGAGACCAATGTTCAGGATATTTACATCGAGCAGCTCTATACTTGGGGTGACGACACCAGAAGGGATCCGCGTATGCGCGTTATCAGCGTGTCGTATTTGGCGCTCATCGACAAGCGGGCGCAAAACATCTTAGCCAGTGACGACGCACAAGACGTCAAGTGGTTTACAGTTAAAGCGGCGACAGAAGCCGAACAAAGTGCCGGTAGAAGAACGGTGACGACGCGTTATTGTCTCACCTCTGAAGACGGCGTCGATACGGTGACCTTTGACGTCTACAAGCGCATAACGCGACACAAAGCCACTCAGACAAAGACGGCGAGTCAGTGCAATGGAAACGACACGCCAATTGGCTTTGACCACGGTAAAATCATCGATTACGCCATTGAGCGCCTGAGAAATAAAATTCTCTACACACCGATTGCATTTAACCTCGTCCCCGAGGTGTTTACGTGGTCTTACCTGCAAGCAGCTTATGAGGCCATTTTGGACACGCCGCTAATCGCGTCGAACTTTAGGCGGAAAATGCAGGGCTTTGTCGAAGAAACCGGCGCCTTTGAGGCGGGCAAGCAGATGCGCCCCGCCAAATTGTACAGGCAGAAACTCAACTGGGATTCGTGGGAGTAAAGGAGGGGCTATGAGGACGATTCGTGAACAAGCAACCGCTTTTGAAGCTTTTGGAGAAGGGCTCAAGGCGCTGCCCGAACTAGACTGGCAGGCGTTCTCAAAGGCGGATACCGCAGTGGTTTTCGTCGACGTGGTGCGCGGCTTTGTCGATTGCGGTGCCTTACAGTCGGAGCGGGCACAGAAGATGCTTCCCGCTGTAAAATCACTGGACGAGATAACACTGGGGTATAAGAAGCTCTATTTTGTCGACGCGCACCCAAGCGATGCGGAGGAGTTCGGCGCGTACCCGCTGCATTGTGTCAGCGGAACAGAGGAAACGGCGTTTGCTCTGCCTTTTGACCTCTCGCGATCAGAGGTCACCGTCGTTGAAAAGAACTCTGTCAACGGCTTTTTCGCACCGGCTTTTCAAAAATGGCTCAAAGCCCATCCTGAAGTGACGCGTTTTGTGGTCGCCGGACTCGTGACAGACATCTGCGTTATGCAGTTTGCATTGACGCTAAAAGCGTATTTTAACCAGCAGAATGTAGGCGCTGAAATCGCCGTGCCCGTACAGGCCGTCGAAACCTTTCACCTTGAAGCCACTCACCACTACGCAGAATTGATGCAGCTGTTCGCACTTTACAACATGCAAATGAACGGCATAGCCCTATACAGATAATAATTTTAGGAGGCCACTATGACACATCTCGATTGGACATCGGATCAAAACCTCGCACTGCTCTTCGATTTTTATGAAGCCACCATGACCAACGGCTACTTGTACAACGGCGACGGCGATGCCAAAGTGTATTTTGACTACTTTTTCAGAAAGGTACCGGACAAGGGCGGTTTTGCCATTACAGCTGGATTGGAGCAATTTCTCGATTACCTGCTGAACATGCACTTCTCTGAGAGCGATCTCGAAACGTTTAAGACAAAGGGCCTTTTTTGCGACGCGTTTATCGACTTCTTGAGAAACTTTAAGTTTACAGGTGATGTTTGGGCAGTTCCCGAGGGAACACCGGTCTTTCCAAACACGCCGATTGTCACCATAGGCGCGTCGATACTGGAGGCACAGATGATTGAAACGTTTTTAGAAGTGTCGCTCAACCATCAAAGTCTCATTGCCACTAAGGCGAGCCGGATTGTGCGCGCTGCCAACGGGAAGCCGGTAGTGGATTTCGGTGCGAGACGCGCCCACGGGGCAGATGCTTCGGTGTATGGGGCCAGAGCGGCGTACATCGCCGGCTGCTTGGGCACCTCAAACTACCTGGCACATGTGCGCTTCGGCATTCCGGTGCTGGGCACCATGGCGCACAGCTGGGTACAGTTCTACGGTACCGACGAGTTGGCGTTTGAAAAGTACAAAAACGCATACCCTGAAAAAGCCGTGTTCCTCGTGGACACGTTCAATACATTGAAGTCCGGTGTGCCTTCTGCCATTCGCGTCTTCGACACCATGTCGGAAACGGCGGCCAAGGGCATACGCATTGACAGTGGCGATCTCAACTACTTGTCAAAAGAAGCGCGTCGAATGCTGGACGCCGCCGGTCATTCATCGGTTCAGATAACGGTGTCCAATGCGCTGGACGAGTATAAAATCAGAGAACTGGAGCTCCTCGGGGCGCCTATTGACAGTTACGGAGTGGGCGAACGCATGATTACGGCACGTTCTGAGTCGGTCTTTGGCGGTGTCTACAAGCTCGTCGCCGTCGAGACGAACGGCGTACTCTCGCCGCGCATCAAGATTTCTGAGGACGATGTCAAGGTGACCAATCCCGGTTTGAAAGAGGTTTGGCGCCTCTACGACAACAAGACGGGCAAAGCCTTTGCAGATTTGTTGACGTTAAAGGGGGAGACTGTGGCGCCGCCTTACAAGCTGTTTGACGAGTTTATGCCGTGGAAGAACAAGACATTTACCGACTTTACAGCTAAGAAGTTGCAAGTTCAGGTGGTGGAAAACGGCGTTTGCATTTACGAGAGGCCTTCTATAGAGGCGATTCGAGACTACTGCGCCGCTGAAATCAAAACGTTGTGGGACGGTTTGCTCAGACTGCAAAGTCCGGACAAATACTTTGTGAACCTCTCGTTCGACCTCTGGGCGCAAAAACGCCAGCTCATTGAAGAGACGGTACATGCTGTCAATGAACGCATTGCGACTTTGGGGGACGGTTCTTTTGAGACAAAAAACGCTTGAAATTACCATAAATGGGCTAAAAACAATTCTGTTGTTTAAGGGCGCCTTAAAAGGTGAAATCGCGTATAGAGGAGATGAAAATAATGATAAAAAAACGAGTAGCAGCAATGGTTTTAGGCGCTGTAATAGCGACTCAAACCGCGGGCTTTTCCGCATCGACCACAGAGATGAAAGAGGTTCAATTGGCCTTAAACGACTACGTGTACAAGCGCGCAGAAGTGGCCGTGGACGAGGCGCGTTTATTGATTCCATTGAGAACGGTTTTTGAGGTTATCGGTGCTGAAGTCCATTGGGACAGTGCCACTCAAAGGATTGAAATTAAAGGAGATTCGACCACGATTCAGCTGGAAATCGACAGCGCGCTTGCGTATGTAAAAGGTGTCCCCGTTGAGTTGGAGGTGCCGGCAAGGCTGGTGTTTTCCGAGCGTCAAAATACCGCTCAGACCATGGTGCCGTTGAGGTTTGTCGCCGAACACTTGGGTGCCGACGTGACCTGGGACGGCGCCTCTCAGACGGTTAATATGGCCAGTGCCGCCTATGGTGACATCGTCGAAAAGTTAAAGGCGAAAGCCGCCGTGTGGTCGCTTGTATTGGCGAATCGCCAAAACCCGCTCACCGAGGGGTACAAGCCGGAGCTCAAAAAGTTATCGAGTGGGTACGCTGTCGACGCCAGAATTTATGAAGCGGTGAATGACATGCTTGCAGACGCTAAAGCAGCGGGCTTGTCGCCCCTTGTATGCTCGGCCTACAGATCCTATGATTCGCAGACGAGACTTTTTGAAAACCAAATTGCGAAGTACGTCAGCCGAGGGTATTCTAAAGCGGCAGCCTATGAAGAAGCGGCTAAGTGGGTGGCAGTTCCGGGGACGAGTGAGCACCAAACCGGTCTCGCCGTGGACATTGTGGCCACGAGTTATCAAGTGCTCAATGAAGCCCAAGAGAAGACGGCAGAGCAGCAGTGGTTGATGGCCAATGCACACCGTTACGGCTTTGTGCTCCGATACCCTAAAGACAAGGTGGCCGTTACGGGGATTTCTTATGAACCTTGGCACTACCGGTATGTGGGAAAAGAAGCGGCGCGTGTCATCTACGAAGGCAAGATGTGTTTGGAAGAGTATTTGGAAACGCTGTAGCACTCGTGTACGGCATTGACCGCAGCGTGATTGTACGAGCCCCTATTGACCGATGGTCGATGGGGGTTTTTTGACACCTAGAGGTTCAGCAGAAAAAAGAAGTTCTACTGATGAGATGTCCTGAAAATGGGGTAACAGTAACCTGTAGACTCTTGTCCTGTATGTTTCACAATTAAAAAGGTTGCTGCGAGACAGGTCGCCAGAAAGGAGCATTTTCATGAAAAAACCCATCATTGTACCGTACTTATGGTTTAACTGCGAGGCGGTTGAAGCCGCTGAATTTTATGTTGAGCAGTTTCCAAACAGCCGTATTATCGGCAGAGATGTCGTCAAGGGGACACCTTCAGGTGACTGCGACGTGGTGTCTTTTGAACTGGGGGGCATGCCGTTTGAGGCCATTAGCGCCGGACCTTATTTTGAGTTCAACCCGGCAGTTTCTTTTATTGTCAACTTCGACCCGTCGATGATGCCGGATGCATCGAGTGCGCTGGAAGCCTTGTGGCAGGCGCTTTCTGATGGCGGTACAGTGCGCATGCCCCTCGATACCTATCCGTTTGCCAAACGGTTCGGGTGGGTAGCGGATCGCTTTGGCGTCAATTGGCAGTTGATGCTAACGGATCCGGAAGGTGACGACAGACCGCTGATTACGCCGAGTTTGATGTTTTCAGATGCGCGGTACGGACAGGCTGAAGCCGCACGTCAATACTACGCAACTGTTTTTGAAGACACACAGCTCGGTACGTTGTTTAAAACCCCTGAGCAAGAGGCGGTCATGTACGCCGATCTCAGGTTGCACAACCTCTGGATGGCGTTTACCGACAGCGCCGGGCCGCATCCCTACACCTTCCACCAAGCAGTCTCTTTTATGGTGAAATGCGAGACGCAGGCGCAAATGGACGCCCTGTGGTCACAACTTTCTGCTGTGCCTGAAGCCGAGCAGTGCGGGTGGCTACAAGACCGCTTTGGTTTGCCTTGGCAAATTGTGCCGAATTGCTTCGACGCTATGATGTACGAGGGGTGCACACGTCAAAAATCCGAACTGACAACCGCTTTTTTGAAAATGAAAAAATTTGATATTGCACCGCTGCAACAGGTGTACACTGAAAGTGCCTGTCCGAGACTTGGCATCCAAACAGAAATTGAGGCGCCTATAGATGAGGTATGGACTTATTGGACTGCCCCTGAGCACATTGTCCACTGGGCCTTTGCCACTGAAGACTGGCATGCGCCACAGGCTGAAAACGACTTGTCGGTAGGGGGACGGTTTTTAACGAGAATGGCGGAGAGAAACGGCAAAAATGCCTTTGATTTTTCAGGGGTTTACACCTATGTCAAGCCAATGAGCCAAATCATCTATTGCCTTGACGACGGGAGAAAGGTCTCCACGGTTTTCAGACCCACAACAGAGGGCGTCGTTGTCGAACAGTTTTTTGAGCCCGATTCGGAGATGCCGGAAGCCCTACAGCAAGCGGGGTGGGAGGCGATTCTAGACAATTTTAAGCGCTATGTGGAAAGCCGGTAATGCTTAAAGATTTTTATATATGACAATAGGTGACATGTTATGTCTGTTATACTGTCTATGTAGAGCGTTTAAGTGCCTTAAGGTGTGGACGACGCGTGGTCTTATTAAGGAGATAGGAGGCTGTTATGGGCAGAGCACAATCGAAAAAAGAGTTGCTGGAAAGCGCACAGATGCGGTTTGAAAAGCTGTGGCGATTGATTGACGGGATGACGCCGCGTCAACTGGAGATGGCATTTGACTTTTCAGGTGATGTGAAAAAGAAGGAAGCCCATTGGCGGCGGGATAAGAATTTAAGGGATGTCCTCATTCATTTGTACGAGTGGCATCAGTTGCTTTTAAATTGGGTGCATGCCAATGTGTCGGGAAAATCTCAGCCGTTTTTACCTGCGCCATACAATTGGAAAACGTATGGTGACATGAATGTCGCTTTTTGGGAAAAGCATCAGGGGACGTCTCTCGACGACGCCAAGAAGTTGCTAAAGGCAAGCCATGATGAGGTGGTGGCTCTGATTGAAGGGTTTGACGACGAGACGCTTTTTACAAAGGGCGCTTTAGCTTGGACGGGAACGACGACTCTGGGGAGCTATTGTGTTTCTGCGACGGCAAGTCATTACGACTGGGCGATGAAGAAACTCAGGGCACATATTAAGCGACTGGCCGGCTAGGGGACAACCGCTTAGCTTTTTCGAATAGGCTGTGGTATTCCGTTTCAACGGGTGAGAAATTACCCTCGATTTAGACGCTCTGTGACTTCGCTGTCACAGGGCGTTTTAACGATATCTTAAAGATTTTGCCCTGTTGTGCCGTGTATAATAGAGACCGGAGGTCATTTATGAAACTGGAAACAGCAGAAACGAAGATTGAACTTAGTTACATTCCCGGTGATACCGACAGTATGACGTCGGCACTTGAAGCTTATACAGTTGCCGTGTGTTCAGGTGAAGCCTTTGAATACGGACAGTGTACAGCCCACTTTGTCAACGTCGGCGCCCCTATTCCTAAAAGTATTTTTAAAGCGCATTCGGTACTCGCAGATTATATAGAACCGCACACGGAACCCCTGGAAGCATCTATGACCGGTGAAGCCTTGTTTTTTGCCTATGCCGCCGCGGCAATGCCCGAGATGAGAGCAGCGCTGGAAACGGCATTGACAGCCATCGTCAGACATGTCAGAGAAGTCGACGACTCGAGTGCGTTTTGGCTCACTGACGAATGGCCTATTGCCTGTGAACCCCTCTATGCCTTGGCTGCCGTTTACCCGCAATACGGCTATTTACTCGCAGCGATCCTCGTGCCCAATTGGGACGACGAACACATGCCTGAACCGTTGTACACCCTCGGCAAATGGGTGGCGACACAAGGGGTGACAGAAGAGACGCTCAAAGCTTTTTGCTACTGCGATAACAAGCGCGCCAGAGAGATTGCCTTGGGATACGATACTTGGAACGGCTATTGTGAAGACAGCGGCTCTTTTGAAAGCACTTTTGACATTCTGACGGCTTTTAGGACGGATTCAAAGCTGTACGTCAAGTTCCCGAAGGTGTTGGCCGACCGCTATGCCGACATGCCGTATAAGCGCGCCAGTAGTGCGCCGGACGAATCGCCTATACAAGAGATGCTCATGGAGATGCTTTATGTACACCACCCCTGCGATGTATGGGACGATGCCTTTGACAGCGACGCGTACATGACGCAGCGCTTTGTGGACACACCCGCAGATATAGCTGCGGCACAATTAACCGAACAGGTGATGGCGCACCTCGGTCACGCTATTGTGGCACCTGTTCCCATAGTCTCTGAAGAGGCGCTATGTGGCAAAATAGCCCGCAGGCGAACCGAAGCGCACTCGTGGGAGACGTTCTTTGAAAACCACTTGGAAAATGGAGAGGCGGTGTGGCGCTATGTGACCTGGGGGACACCTTTGGCTTTGGATGCTTTGCCGGAACTGGATTTGATGTCACTGGCCTATCAATTGGAGCCGTCGATTCAAGAGGCCTTTGAACACGTCGACGACGTGACTGAAGGCGTTTACGAAGCCCTTCGCGACTTTGGGAGAACCGGTGGCGTCTCATTGCGTATGCCTTTGCGTCTGCATGACGTTTTGCACCGATTGACAGGTTGCCCGCCGGTGTCCTTGCAATCGGCAGAATGGCTTTTAAGCCGAAACGAGGGACTGACTTTAGAGGCGCTCTATAAGCGCTGTCCGGCCGATGCGGCGGCCACTGTGGACGCGTTGTTCAAAGAAGCCGCCAGCACGTTCCGATACGACCGCATGCCGGCATTTCTCTTAGAAGCATACACCTATGCGTTGACACACAGCCGGCCACTGCTCCTGAAAAAATTCCAATCTGTATCTGATGCAGACGAAGTTAAAAGCTATTTGTTGTTTTACACACTGCAAGAAGACAGCCGCTGTGAACGCAGCGATGAGCTCACCACTTACGCCGCCGATTACATCGACGCACATTTATGGACGGAAATTGAGGTGGTGCTCACCTCTGACGGCGATTGGGAGCCCGAAAGCAGTGTGCGTGCAGCTGAACAAACCGCCGATATTAGCGCTTATCACAAAGCTCATCTACAGCTCGTCTCGGCTCAGTACGCACTGTGGCAGCCCATGCGAACCTATCTTGAGACCGGCAGTTTTAAGGGGCGAGATCCCATTGAGAGCCCACAACTGGCACTGGCCTATTTAAAAGCGCATTTGGAAACAGAAGCGGCGGGCATTGCCGATAAACAGCCGGCGTATGTCCTCTTGGACACCTTAGAGGGGCGGGCCGACCGCCTTTGTCACATGTGTTACTGGGGACGGACACGAGAAGACCTCGCTTTGCGCCCTGTACTGCTCAGAGTATTAGAGCTGCTCATACAGTTGGCGCCGCTGCGCGTTATCAAGGCTTTGACCGACGTCGAGCCGGATTTGGAGGCACTTGATGACCCGTCTGCCCTATGGGCGGCGCTCGACGGGTTAAAAACACTGGGACTGCCTGAGCCGGCGTACTGGATTTACCCACTGACAGTCTTGGGCAGCGGGGTGCATAAAAAAAGAATTGCCATCTACGCATTGGACCTCGAACCGCAGAGGATTCAAACTTATGTCCAACTCCTTGAAATGTACAGCGCGTCCGAGCCGCGCGAGGCGGTGCCGCTGTTGATGCAACCGGCCTATCGCCGCGCCAGAGAAGCCATTTGGGCAGGGGGGCTTCTCGTACCGCGCCGTATTCGCGCCAGATTGGTGCGTGAAGCGGACGAGGTTTTTGGCACGGCCCTCAGCCGACATAAAATCTTGGATGACATGGCGATTGACTACATTAAGCGCACCTTATACAGCAGCTTTCTGCCCCTTGGCGCCTATGTGGAAAACGTGCTGAAGGCCGCCGGTATCACCGTATCGCGGCGCGTGGTGTTTACAGAACACGATGGGGGAGAGGAAGCTGTAAACGCGCTTCGCGCTTTGGGCTTCGATCTCAAGAGTGCACAGGTTGAAAACAGCGCTTTTTTTGTGAACCTCGTCGATGGACAGCCTCGGCCGCTCAGTGTGCCGAGGTCTTCAGAGACATTGCCGCCACATATAGAGATTGCCACCATCAACCAGTGTCCGGAGTCGTTTCAAAAGGTTATTCAGACGTTGGATAAAGTCGACTACAGAATGTTGTGGCTTGAACAGGTGGACGCTTTTATAGCGGGAAAAGTGCCTTATGATGCTGTAGAAGACATCCTACATCACGGTGTAAACGACGGCGATTTCTTAGCGTGGGGGAGCGTTTACGACTTTGAACTGGAGGTCTATTTCAAGCGTTTGGACGAGGGGCTAAAGCGCGCACTTGTAACGCTGATTGGTGGCGTCGACGTATCGAAACTCACCAGTATTTTAGACGACAGCGCCGATGACTGGTTAATCGACAGCCGCATAAACCGGCAGCTTGTCTTTGAGTACTTGCTCTACAAAAAGGCTTTTCGCGCTTTGGAGCCCCTTTGCCTTACTGTCAACTGTACGAACTATGTAAAAGCGCTGAAAATCGATGCTCAGGCGATTGTTTTAAAGCGCCTTGCCAAATACCCGCAGTACCACCCGATGGTGCTCGACTACCGCAACCATTCATCGCTGAAACTAAGAAGTTGCGTGGCGGATTTAATGGCGCAGCACAGTATAGAAGCCACCATTGCGTCGGCATATGAGATCGTCGACTACGGCGGGTATACGGTCCCTGCACCTCAAACCGATTCCAGTGGCCGAAAGATAGCCGCTGCAGCGATTTGTCACGCACAGACCGATGTTCTGAGTTTGGAAGTCGGCCTCTATATCGGCCTGCGCTTCACCGCTAAGGTATTGAGTCAAGCGCCTAAAGTCTGTGTTCACAATGTGGTCGTCACACACCCGTCGCCATCGGGACAGTGTGAGACGAGCCAGTGGCAACAGGACGGGTACAGCAGCAGTCCCATATTTATGGGGTGGTGTTTTGAGTCGGAAGCTGAATGTTTGCCGGGGCGCTATCACTTTGCCGCCTACGATTTAGACGGGCATCTGTTGGTTGAAAAAACGCTACACATGGTGGCGGACGGAAAAGCTGAACAGCACTTTAAAGAGGTAGAGCCCGTATAAGAGGCGTACAAACTCAGGATCGCCTGTTCCAAAGTAAAAGAGCCCCAGAAGCGAGAGGCCGGTGAAAACGCCGGCTAACGCTTTGGCCTCAGAGGCGTGGCTCCAAAATGCAAGCCCTTGTAATCGCCGTCGCCCGGAGGCGCTTTCGCCATAATACACATCTTTCAGTGTATGAACGCACCATGATTAAATCGGCATCAGAAGAAAGGTTGCCATCCTTAAAATTATATGAACAGCTGTTGTTGAAGTTTAGTACATCGTGCTGTAAACTAGATATAGAAAGATTTTCATTTTGTGTTTGTTTTGGTGAGGGTACTTAAACTTTAATGCAATATAGAGGCTCTTTCTATTTTTTATATGCTACCCAATGAATGCAAGGCTATGGTGAATAATTCAGGATAATTATTATGCCATTTTGACTTCTAATATTTAGCGATAAATGCTAAAATAAAAAAGAGTCTGATATTTTATTCACAGAAATCAAGATTGCAAAAAATGGTTTTTAGTCTTTGTGATTTAGTGTGTGGAAATTATACATATAAACGATGAACTTCGTGTGAATGTATTTTATAGCCATGACGTGGTGGCACAGTTTGAGGCTGTAGGTAAGGGGCGGTGGCTGATATCAATGGCTACTTGTTCTTTCTTTTGGAAGATAAGGGGTGTAGCCATGTATATGTGAATCAGTCGAACACTATTAAGCATCATAGGCAAATGATGGGCTGTGAGGGTGCGTCTGAGCTGATTAAGATTCAGCGTCCGAAGCTTGAGGAAAAACTGCAATAGATGCTTGCGAAGAGTGAAATTAAGAGGCTTTTTAGTGCCACTGAAAATGTGAAGCACAGAACAGAGCTAATGGTGGCTTATAGTTGTGATATGCGCGTGAGCGAAGTGGCTAATTTGTGTATTCAAGACATTGGTTTGAGCGCGTCGTGGTTACTGTGTGTCAGGGGAAGGGCAGAAAAGACCGCATAGTGGCGCTTTCGGAGACGCTTTCAAAGCAGCTTAAGGTTTGTATGAGCCGTTATCAACCTTATGATTATTTGTTTAATAATCAGGAGAACACGAGATCTATAGTGGATTGCACGCTTTAGAAGGTTTTTAATGTGTTTGTTAAGCAAGCTGGGATTAAGAAGGCTGTGACTTTTCATAGTTTGCGGCATTCTTTTGTGACGTATTTGCTTGAGCTGGGGGTGGAGCTTAGGTATATTCAGGACTTGCTTGGTCACGCCCATTTGAAGACGACTGAGATTTACACGCCTGTGCCGAATAAGTCGATAGTGGGGATTAGGAATCCACTGGATATGTTAGAGTGCTCTTATCCTTGAAATTCCAGTTTGTATTTTGTGCTTTTAATGACTTTTGGTGGGGTTGGGGAGTTAATCAACATAATTAATATAGGACTTAGAAAGGAAGTGTATATGGAATTAAATCAGTTAGTAAAATATTGTGATAATCAATATCTAAATTCAAAATCAATTTGCGATATTCCGCATTGTGAAAAATGTCTTGAAAATATACACTATGGAAGTGAACGACGATATAATTGTGAAAATATGACAAATTACTACGTATGTAAATATATTCATAAGTATTCATCAGAAATATATCATATTTTTGCTAATTTTAATAAATTATATAAATTGAATAAAGAAATTAACGTTTTATCAATAGGTTGTGGATCTTGTAGTGACTTTTTTGGGATATCATCGGCATTAGAAAGTGTAAGAACTAATTATTATGGAATAGACTTAAATGAAGAGTGGAAACATATTCATGATTACATAAAAAAAAATAGTAGATCAACTGTTGAGTACACCTATAGAGATATATTTGATATAATAAATAGTGATTTATCAAATATTGAGTTTCATATTTTGAGTTTACAATATATGCTCTCTGACTTAATTAAATACAAAACCGTGGACGAAATAAATTGTTTTTTTCAAGCTCTTGTTCGCAATATTATTTTTAAAATGCCAAAAAATTCAATTATTATAATCAATGATATCAATTATAGGGAACCTAGAGATTGTTTTTGGTATCTTTTAAATAATATTAATAAACTTGGAATTGAGTATTCGAGTAGAAGACTGCATTTTTCTCATAATATTAAAAAACATTATCGTTATGGCGAAAAATATGCTAATAATTCATTGGTGTTTGATATAGATGAAGATATTGTTAATAAATATCATCCATGGCAATTTTGTAGTAGTGCTCAATTGATTGTAAGGAAGGAAGAGTAGATGATTTTAAGCGTAAGTCGTAGAACTGATATTCCTGCTTTTTATTCTGATTGGTTTTTTAATAGAATACAAGAAGGCTATTTATATGTAACTAATCCCATGAATCCAAAGCAAGTTAGTAAAGTAATTCTATCACCTGAAACAGTGGATTGTTTTGTATTCTGGACAAAAGATGTATCTCAAATGTTAAATAGGCTAGATGAAATAAAGCATTACAATTACTACTTTCAATACACTATAACTGGTTACAAAAATAATATTGAGTTAGGAATAAAGGATAAACGAAAAGTAATAACCGCATTTAAAGACTTATCTAAAAAAATCGGAAAGAAGAGAGTTATTTTAAGATATGATCCAATATTTATTAATAATGAGTATACTATAGAATATCATTGCAAAGCTTTTGAAAGATTATGTGATGAGTTATCTGGATATACTGAACGCTGTGTCATAAGTTTTATAGATATATATGCTAAGATTAAGAAAAATATTAAAAACTTGAATATTAAAGAACTTGATACAAATGATATTAAGACAATTTCTAAAAAGTTCGCAGAAATTGCAAATAAATATAATCTTAAAATTGAAACTTGTTCTGAAGTGTATGATTTAAGTGAATTTGGAATTTCTCATGGTAAGTGTATTGACGATGCGTTAATCTCAGAACTAATCGGTTACGAGGTTGCGGTAAAGAAGGATGATACACAACGAGATATATGTGGATGTGTAAAAAGTGTTGACGTTGGACAATATAATTCTTGCATGCACAATTGTGTTTATTGCTATGCGAATTATAGTAAAAATATGGTAAATGCAAACTTTCTACAACATGGTGACTCAAATCCTTTACTTGTTGGAGAAGTTCGTGATGATGCAACAATATCTCTTAGGGATATGAATTCTATTAAGGGAGTAAAAAGAGGATGTAAGCAACTGAATTTCTTAGATATAATCGATGAATAGTCAAATTCTATGGTAAATTAATTACTTCGCTTAACACGACGGTTCACTGACATCCCTTCCGATGCCACAGCCTTGTGAGGCAAGGACTGCGACATATTTTCTGCTCGGCGTTAAATGGAAGGAACGTCCCGAACCGTGGGACGTTAAGTAAAATTATTTAAAGAAGGAAAACATAATGAGAGAAAAGAAAACAGGTATACTGTTATTAAAGGTTTTGGAAGCAGAATATGCCAACTCGCTATTTGGAAAAGGTGAATTGAAATTCTCTAATGCAAGGAAATGGATTGAAGACGAAAATAAATATGGGCATGGAAAGGGCGATCAGTTCGAAGCGATTTTTGCTCGAATTCCATCAAGGTTTAAAATAACTATGAATATAATTGAAAAACTATATGAAGATATAGAAGCAAGTATAGATGATAATTACATAAATTTCAGAGTTAAGAGATCGCTAGATTTACCTGCCACGTGTTTTTATCTAATTGATATTGATGAGGACGCAAGTGATCAAGTAGAGCATAAAATAAGTAGTGAGTATTATAGAGATTTTGGAAATAACACCGATAAAATTAATTTAGTTGATAAAAAGTGGATGAGTACAGTAATAATTAGGAATATTGATGATTTTAAGTCTAGGCTAACTAAGGCTTTAACCGATATTGGTGTAAAAGAGAGTGAAATAATGTTTTCTAAGTTGCATTATGAATCTAAAATAAGAAATAGTACATTTTTTAATACGAAACAACCTCCAACAGAGCTTTTTTTTAAAGATAACTCTCTTGAGTACCAGAATGAGTTACGCGTTGTTATTAATACAGATGACGATGAAGTTACAAGCTATCTTTATAATAATCCTTTGGTTATAGGAAATCTTAAAGATATTGCGAAAATTGAGTTCCGAGTTCCTCATGACGATACTCAAGTGATATATATAAAAAAAAAATAACTTTATCTAACACACAGTCCTCGCGACTAAGGCTGCGAGGACTGCAAAACCGTTAGAAGAAATATTAAGTTTGGAGGGATCTAATGATTAGCAAAATATATAAAAATGCTTATATTGATGAAACCGGAAATTTTGGATATGATTTTAAATCCGTAGGAAATTCACAGTATTTTATATTAACAGCTGTGATTATCTCTCCAGAAAATTTGCCTAAAATTGAAAAAAAACTTCGTCTTGTTCAGAGTGAATACTTTGGTGGTGAAGAAATCAAATCAAGCTCTATTAGCAATGATTATGTTAAAAGAATAAAAATTCTTAAAGATATTTCTGTGTTAGACTTCAATGTGATTGCTTATATAGTCGACAAAGAAAAAATTGACTTGAATAGGAATCCTGGACTTGGTTTTAAATCTTCATTTATTAAAGTTACGCATAAATATTTTCATAAAGAGTTAACAGGTATGTTTGATTCTCTAAATGTTTTTTCAGATAAACATGGAACTGAGGAATTTATGTCAGGTTTCATTGAATACTTTAATAGACAAGAATTATACCTTCTAAGTAAGTATGACTTTCAATTTGTAGATAGTAAAGAATGTATATTTGTTCAATTAGCTGATTTTATAAGTGGGACAATTGCTTATAAATACGAAGATAGACCACATAAAGATAAGTATAGAGTGTTTCTCAACTTCCTAGATAGAAAAATTCTGAAGTACGAAGTATGGCCAATTGATTATAAAGACTATTTTAAAGATATAAATTATATGGATATAAATAGATTTGACAAATCTATTGCCAATCACTGTTTAAGATTAGCAAGTAATTTTGTAGGTAAAGAACATTATAATGACGAATTACAAAAAGATAGAATATTGATTGTACAATTTTTAATGTTCAAGCTACGCTATGATAGTTCTGAAAAGTACTATACATCCAAAGAAATAAGGGATCATATATTTAGGATTAACAGAAGAAAATACTCGTTTAGGCAATTTCAAACAAACTTGATATCAAAAATAAGAGATAATGGAGTAATAATTTCAACTAGTAGTCATGGTTATAAAATTCCTATTTCAGTCAAGGAATTATATTCTTATACCAATCATACTATTGCTAATATTGGACCGATGCTTGAAAGGCTTAGAAAAGTTAGAAATGAAATTAGAATTTTGACTCATAATGAACTCGATATTTTAGATTCGCCTGAACATAAAGAATATAAAGACTTTTTCGACTATATAAAAAAAGACAAAATTTAATACATCTTCTAACACGACTATTACCTAAATCACTCTTATGTCACAGCCCTTGCGAAGCAAGACTTGTGACACTTTTTTTCTGCTATGGTACAAAATGAGAGTGACTACGGCAATAGCGGAAACGTTAGCTGAAGTCCCTAAAATAATTAAATTAATCGGAGGCGCAAATGAGCAAAGACATTCAAAAGGCAACTAAGATGCTGTTTGATGAGAGAGAGAATTTTATCATAATTGGACTTACTGGAAGAACTGGTTCAGGTTGTTCGACTGTTGCAAGTTTGTTGGGCAATTCATTTGCAGAGCTATCATCTCCAAAACCCAAAGAAGCCCAATTTGAAAATAATGAAGAGCGAAAGTACAAAATAGTATATGAATATGCCAAATCGCATTGGAGTGAATTTACTGTCATTAAAATGAAGAGCATAATCACCTCATTCATTGTTAGAAACGAGTACGACGAGTTCGTCAGTTTTTTTAATAATATTGAAGTGGACGGAACTAAAATAATAAACATGCAAGGCTTATTGAAGGAAGTTGAAAGCAAAATTAAAGAAAAGTACGAAGAAGTATGCGATATAAGGAGAGACTTAAAACCAATATTTGATAGCGAAGGCGATGATGCACTTGCAAATGACATAATCTATGATTACTACTTTTATCAAATGAGTGAATTGTCTGATATAATACAAGGCGTTCTTAAGTCCTACAAAGTAACAATCGAGAATCATCCAGATGCAAATTTATATACTTACTACTATCAACTTATTGCGAACAATGTAAGATCATCTGGATTTGCTTTCATCGATAAATTTGATTCTGCTAGTATATTTAAATTACCTCAACGTACAAATTTAATGATAAAAATCCTCCGACGGAGAAATCTGGTTGAAAAGGAAAGAGTTCTCGTTGTAATTGATGCACTTAGAAACCCATTTGAAATTAGTTTTTTCAAAGACAGATATTCTGCATTTTACTTAATGTCTGTGAATACAGACCCGAAAAATAGAGTTGATAGATTGATTAATCTTGGTTTTAACATTCATCAGATTAGAAATCTTGATGAAAAAGAGTATCCCAAAAGACTAACTGGGACAAAACAATTTTCATCTCAAAACATTCAGAAATGCATAGAGTTGTCGGATATTTATATATATAATCCGTCAATTGGAACAAAAAATTATATAAAAGTAAAAAAGCAGTTGATAAGATACGTTACTCTGATTATGCACCCAGGATTAATCACACCTACAGCAGAAGAAAGGTGCATGCAAATTGCTTTTAATGCAAAAGTCAATGCTGGTTGTCTTTCGCGCCAAGTCGGAGCCATAGTTACAGATGATAACTATTCAGTTAAATCAATCGGATGGAATTCCTCGCCTGAGGGACAAGTTCCATGCAACTTGAGGAATCTATTTAGCACAGAAACAAAAGATGATAGTGAAGCTTTTAGTGAATATGAGATTAACGATTCGGATTATTCAGAATTTGTTGAAGGGGTATTAAATGAGAAAAAAACACATACTGATGATTTGAATGGTAGGCTTTATCCGTATTGCTTCAAAGATATGTATAACGAATTCAAAGATAAAGAAAATCAAGTTCATACAAGAGCGCTTCACGCTGAGGAGAATGCATTTTTGCAGATTTCAAAGAATGGTGGAATGCCTCTTAAGAATGGATTTTTATTCACAACGGCTAGTCCGTGTGAATTATGTTCAAAAAAAGCTTATCAAATCGGCATACGAAAGATATATTATGTTGATCCATATCCAGGGATATCACAGGATCATATTCTTAATTGTGGAAAAAATCGACCTGAAATGATTCTTTTTCATGGCGCTATTGGTCGAGCATACACACAATTGTATACATTAGTACTTCCATACAAGGATGAATTGGAGATGCTAGTTTCGGAAATATGATTCAAATACTTCATCTAGCACCCAGTCCTCGCGACTAAGGTTGCGAGGACTGCAAGAACGTTATGTGAAGTATCAAGACAAAATCAAACTCAATGGGGGAAAATAATGAAAGGCAATGAAATATTACAGCAAAACAAAAAAGGTGGGATACAATCGCAGACCAATGGTTTGGAAGTACATAGACTCATACATTTGTAGTGACTTAGTAGGTTATTCAAAATCCGATCCTAGAATTTTCAAAGCAGCGTTGGATTCTCTTGGTGTCTCGGCAGAAGAAAAAAACGCTACACATGGTGGCGGACTGAAAAACTGAACAGCACTTTAAAGAGGTAGAGCCCGTATAAGAGGCGTACAAACTCAGGATCACCGGTTCCAAAGTAGAAGAGCCCCAGAAGCGAGAGGCCTGTGAAAACGCCGGCTAACGCTTTGGCCTCAGAGGCGCGGATCAAAATGCAAGCCCCTGTAATCGCCGTCGCCCAGACGCCGATAGCGAGCAACCAAGAGGTGTCAAGCGCAAAGGCGACAACGAGCGGTTGGATGTGAATGGCAATAAACACCTGACGCCTAAAGGCGCTTTCGCCATAATACGCATCCGTTCCCTTTGAGAGGTTGGCGATGACGCCGCCGGCAATGTCGACGAGTAACAGAAGGGCGACAGATTTTTGAAAACCGGTAAGCGTACTGAGATAAGCGCTTTCCAGTTGGCTAATACCTACAGTTGCTATCGCTGTAAAGAGAATAACAGCTGCTAAATCCAATAGGGTTTGTTCCTTCCCAAAGAGCTCGTGTAGGGCCTTTGGGATTTTTATTTTTTTGGACATATAACCTCCTTCATAGAACGATTATAATACAAACCGACCGAACGGTCAATTATATTTTGATTTGCATTAGCACATGAAGACTATTTTGATTTATAATAGAGACAGTGAGAGTGGTATCAATTTTGCAAGATAAAGTGGTGTCGATTATTGAGAAAGTGAGAAAGGACAGGGTATGACCTCGCAAATACAGTTTACGAGTTTAGAAGAAAATGTCGCGCTCTTTGAGGCGGTAAAAGACGGCATTGTCATTGTCGATGCCGATGCCACCATTCGGTGCATCAACCGGCGCGCTAGGGAACTGCTAGGGGCATTGGAACGTACGGCCGTTGGAGAGCCAATTGTATCGATTTACGAAGCGTCGAAACTCCCGGAAGTGGTTGAAACGGGCACCGGCGTGTACGACGCCAACATCACCCTGGGCGGGCGGCATTGTCTGACGTCGAGGGTACCGCTGTACAGCGGGGGAACTGTCGTCGGCGCAGCGGCCATCTTCGACGACGTCACCAAGTACGAAACGCTGAGTCAGCGCCTAGAGGCTGAGCGCGGCGAGATGTCGATTTTGAAATCCGTGCTGGAACTGGCTTATGACGGGATTCTCGTCGTCGATACAGAAGGGCGCATTACGATGATTTCCGACGCCTATAAGCGGTTTCTAGGTGTTGAAGGCGACGCGCTTATTGGAAAACACGTCACTGAAGTCATTGAAAACACGCGGATGCATATCGTCGCCCAGACCGGTGTCCCCGAAATCAACGACTTTCAAGAAATTCGAGGCGACTACATGCTCGCGACGCGAATACCGTATTATGTCGACGGCAAACTCGCCGGAGCTATTGGCAAAGTCATCTTTAGAAACATCTCTGAACTGCACAGCATCAATAAAAAATACACCAAAATCGAACAAGAACTGCGCAATCTCCGTTCTGAAATCAGCAGCATTCACTACGCCAAATACAGCTTTGATCAAATCATTACCGCCAATGCTCAAATGGATACGCTTAAAAAACAAGCGGAGAAAATCGCGCCGTCGCGTTCCAACATCCTCATACAAGGCGAAAGCGGAACGGGAAAAGAGCTGTTTGCCCACGCCATACACAAAGCCAGCAGACGCAGTGACAGGCCATTTGTCTCTGTCAACTGCGCCGCCATCCCAGAGGCACTTTTAGAATCTGAACTCTTCGGTTACGAGAAGGGGGCGTTTACAGGGGCGGATAAAAACGGACGCATCGGAAAATTTGAACTGGCCGATGAAGGGACGCTTTTTCTCGACGAAATCGGTGACATGCCCCTGCAGATGCAGGCGAAGATCCTCAGGGTACTCCAAGATGGAGAAGTGGAGCGGGTGGGTTCCAACAGACCCAAACAGGTGGATGTTCGTATTATCGCCGCCACCAATAAAAACTTAAAGGAAATGGTGGCGGAGAAGCTCTTTAGAGCCGATTTGTACTACCGTCTCAACGTTATGAACCTGCATATCCCCCCTCTGAAAGAGCGACGGGACGATGTGATTTTGCTCAGTAGCCACTTCATCGACCGACTCAACGCGCAAAACCACGGGAAGGTGTGGGGAATAGCGGAGAAGACCCAGCTGTTGATGCGGCAGTACCACTGGCCGGGCAACATTAGGGAACTGCGCAACATCATCGAGCGCGCGTACCACATCATGGAGGCGGATCAAGAGATTCAACCATATCATTTGCCGGCGTTTCTGAAAGCGGCGGATCCCGATTACACCGGTGACCCACTGAAAATGATGATGGAGACCTACGAGAAAAAAATGCTTTTGGAGCGACTGATCTATTTTAACGGCAACAAGACCAAAACGGCAAAAGATTTGGGCATTTCTCGGATGGCCCTACACAAAAAATTAGAAAAGTACAATCTATAGCGGATAAAGTGTCAATAAAAGTTTACAGTTTTAAAAAGTAATAAAAAATCGTAATCTTTTATTGACACTTTTCTATTAAATTTGCGGCAACTGTAAACTAAAGTTTACTATTGCCGCTTTTTTCTGTGTGTCCGAATGTACGGACACTGTACGGAAAAGCAGAAAAAGCGCCATAAAGACGGCGGTAAGTGTCCAAAAAGTTGGCATGTGACTTGCAATAGAGTAAAGCGGAGGTGAAGCATATGATGCGCATATTGAGAAAACCGCGTTATTTTAACTGGGTTTACCAAGGACTGTTGATTTTTACAATTGTCCAACAAATTTATTTTCCGCAATCTTATCAATACATGCATTTAGCGGTATTGGCAGTTCGGATGCTCGTATCAGAAATGTATCAAAACGATTATCGCGCAGGTAAATGGGACCGGTATTTTATACCACTGGTTTTCTTATGTGCAATATTGTCCATCATTGAACACACTTGGCAGATACATTTGGGCGGTTTTTATCTCGTCGCTTTGATGGGCGCCACAGCGGCTCTTATGGGAATCGTTGCAGCGGCGCTAAAAGATACTAAAGCGCATTTAAAAACCAAAATGCATCCGAAACACGTCGAGGTGACAGAAAAGCGCAGAGGCTTTGTCGTTGCAATTCTCTACGGTCTTTACGCCGTATCCGCATTGGCACTGGTCTACGCTTTTACACTTTGGGTTTCGGAGATTTAAAAAAAATAGGGGGCTAAGATGTTAGGGGTATTCGCGATTATTTTAACGCTGTTTGCACTGATGTACTTCGCGTACCGCGGGGTTACTGTTTTGGTACTGGCACCGGTGCTGGCGATGCTCGCCGCACTGATGTCAGGAGAAATACCGGCACTTCACGCACTGTCAAATATTTTCATGCCCGCCGCAGCCGGGTATATCAAAGCCTATTTTCCGGTGTTCCTAGCTGGCGCCATCTTCGGTAAATTAATGGGCGTCACCGGTGCGGCCACAGCGATTGCACACTTTATTTCAGACAAGTTCGGTAAGAAACACGCCATAACCGCTGTGGTGGTGGCGACGTCACTGTTGACTTACGGCGGCGTGTCGCTGTTTGTCGTAGTTTTTGCCATGTATCCCATTGGGGCAATGCTCTTGAGAGAGGCAAACATTCCGAAACGCCTCTTGCCGGCAGCGATTGCACTGGGGGCTTTTACCTTTACGATGACAGCACTTCCGGGGTCACCACAGTATCTCAATACGATGCCGACAGTGTACTTTGGCACGGACATTTACGCCGGTCCGATTCTCGGTTTAATCGGCGGAGCCGTGATGTTTTTCGGCGGGACGTGGTTCCTCAATAAAAGGGCAGCCAAAGCAGCGGCCTCTGGAGAGGGGTATGGCGATCATGAAAATGAAGGTCTTCAAGAGGCCGGTGGCGAGCGACCGAACTTCTGGCTCTCTGCATCGCCAATAGTCATGGTCTTTGTGTTGAACTTTTTCTTTACAAAAGTTTACTTTACGAGACCTTCGGTCATCGCTTCCTATGAAGAAGTTGGCTCGGCGATTAACGGCACTTGGCCGGTGGTCCTAGGACTCTCCATTTCAATTGTGTTTATTTTAATCGCTATGCGCAAGTACCTCTTCAATACGAATAAAGTGGTGTTCGACGGTGCTGTGGGCTCTTTGCTGCCGATTTTTAACACGGGTTCGGAAGTCGGTTACGGCGGTGTTATCAAGTCATTGTCTGCATTTACCACTGTTAAGCTCGGCATCGTTGCGCTGGCGATTCCATCGATATTCAAAGTGGTGATTTCGACGACCTTGCTCGCCGGTATCGTCGGGTCTTCCTCAGGGGGTACAGCCATTGCACTGGAAGTGCTCTCGGAAGAATTTTTAGGCATGGGCATCGACCCGCAGGCGTTGCACCGCATTATGCTTATGGCCGCGGGTGGTCTCGACAGTTTGCCGCATTGCGGCGCCGTGATTACCTTGCTTTCAGTTTGTAAGCTCGACCACAAACAGAGCTATTTTGATATTGCAGCTATGACCATTGTAACGCCAATTATTGCGGTACTCGTCGCGTCGCTGTTCTACTTGGTCACAGGAATCGTTTAAGGAGGCATCTATGAACAAACTTATGACGCTCGAATCGGCCATTGGGCTGATTCGAGACGGCGACACCGTCGTCACCGGCGGCTTTGTTGGGAACATGCACCCGGAAGCGCTGAGCAGAGGGGTTGAAGAGGCTTTTTTAAAAGAGGGGCATCCCAAGGGATTGACCCTCGTGTACGCAGCCGGACAAGGCGACGGTAAAGACCGCGGCTTAAATCATTTCGGCCACGTAGGCCTCGTAGAAAAAGTAATAGGCGGTCACTGGGGACTGGCGCCGAAACTCGGCAAGCTGGCACTGGATGAGCACATCGACGCCTATAACTTTCCGCAAGGGGCGATTTCACATCTCTTCCGGGCGATTGCAGGGGGAAAACCCGGCATTCTTACCAAGGTCGGCCTCAAAACTTTTGTCGATCCGAGGCTCGATGGTGGCAGAATCAACGCGCGCACTCAGACACCGCTGGTGGAGTTGATGACCGTCGACGGTGAAGAATGGCTCTTTTACAAAGCTTTTCCCATTGATGTGGCCTTTATTCGAGGCACTTACGCCGACGAAAACGGCAACTGTACATTTGAGAAGGAATGTCTGAGCCTCGAAATGCTCTCCATGGCGCAGGCGGTTAAAAATTCAGGGGGCAAAGTGATTTTGCAGGTTGAAAAAGTCGTACAGGCGGGAACGCTCAACCCAAAGCTGATAAAGATCCCCGGGATTTACGTGGACGCCATTGTTGAAGCGGCGCCGTCTGAGCACATGCAGACCTTTGCAGAACAGTACAATCCGTCGTACAGTCAGGACATTAAAGTGCCGGTGGCCAGCATACCGCCCATGCCGCTCAACGCTCGAAAAATCATTGCACGACGCGCGGCGATGGAGCTGAAGCCCAACGCCATTATGAACCTCGGCATCGGCATGCCGGAAGGGGTTTCCATGGTGGCCAACGAAGAGGGCATCGACGGCTTGATGCTCACCACTGAGGCGGGCACCATCGGCGGCATCCCGGCAGGCGGGCTCAGCTTCGGCGCCGCCACCAACCCCGATGTCATTATCGACCAGCCGTACCAGTTTGACTTTTACGACGGCGGCGGTCTCGACGTGACGTTTTTGGGTCTGGCTCAGTGCGACGCCGCGGGCAATGTCAATGTTTCAAAGTTCGGTCCGAAAGTAGCGGGCTGCGGCGGCTTTATTAACATTTCGCAAAACGCGAAAAAAGTGGTGTACTGTGGTACTTTTACAGCGGGCGGTCTGGAAATCGCCGTGTCTGACGGCACGCTGACCGTCGTCAAAGAAGGCCGCGCACAGAAGTTTATCGAAGCAGTTGAACAAGTGACTTTTTCAGGGACATACGCTTACGAAACCCGGCAGCCGGTGGTCTATGTCACCGAGCGCGCCGTGTTTGAACTGACTGAAAAGGGGCTGACTTTAACCGAAATTGCCCCGGGAATCGATATAGAGAGAGACATTTATGATCAAATGGCGTTTAAACCAGCGGTTTCTGAATCACTAAGGACGATGGACAGTCGTATTTTCAATGAGGGATTGATGCACCTTGTGGTGTGAAAATAGAGGGAGGTACAAATGAGATTAAAAGGCAAAGTCGCCGTAGTAACCGGCGGCGCACAGGGCATTGGCAAGGCGATTTGCCAAAGATTTGAAAGAGAAGGTGCTCAGGTGATTGCCGTAGATATGCAGGCGGCGACATTTGAAGAAGCCGGCATCTGCGGCTATGCGCTAAACGTTACCGATAGGCCGGCCATCGAGGTGTTTATGACATGGGCTGTGGACACCTACGGTAAAGTCGATATCCTCGTCAACAACGCCGGTATTACGCGGGATGCCCTGATTCACAAAATGACCGAGGATATGTGGGACCTCGTTATCGATGTCAACTTAAAAGGCGTCTTCAATATGGCACAGGTTATCGGGCCACATATGATGGCAAATGGCATCGGCAGCATCATCAACATCGCCTCTGTTGTCGGCGAGTACGGCAACGTGGGACAGACGAATTACGCGGCGACCAAAGCGGGCGTTATCGGCATGGCGAAAACGTGGGCGAAAGAGTTTTCCAGAAAGGGCGCGGCAGTGCGGGTCAATGCCGTTGCACCGGGGTACATCAACACGGAAATGATGAAGACTGTGCCGGATAAAGTGCTCGACCCCATTCGCCAAAAGACCATGCTGGGACGTTTAGGAGAACCGGAAGAAATTGCAAATGCGTGTCTGTTCCTCGCCAGCGACGAATCGTCTTTTGTCACGGGACACACACTGTCGGTAAACGGCGGTTTGAGACTGTAAGGAGGTTTTTTATGAGAGAGGTCGTTATAGTGGCAGCTGCCCGAACGCCTATCGGCGCTTTTGGCGGCGCACTGAAAGCTGTAAGTGCCGTCGACCTCGGTACGACAGCGGCAAAAGCTGCACTGGAGCGGGCAGGCATAGAGCCGCAGATGGTGGATGAAGTCATCATCGGCAATATCTTAAGTGCCGGATGTGGTCAAAATGTGGCGCGTCAAATTGCCGTTCACGCGGGGATTCCTGTAGAAGTACCCGCGATGGCGCTGAACATTCTCTGTGGCTCCGGCTTGAGAAGCGTGAGTTTAGCGGCTCAGATTATCGCTTCTGGTGGAGCGGAAACCATTCTTTGCGGTGGGACGGAGAGCATGTCCAACACGCCTTATCTGTCGCCGTCCAACCGGTGGGGGCAGAAGATGGGGCATTATGAAATGGTGGACCATATGATTCAAGATGCGCTCACGGATGCGTTTCACCACTACCACATGGGGGTGACCGCTGAAAATATTGCCGAACAGTGGGGGATTGGCCGAGAAGCGCAGGACGCCTTTGCCGCAACCAGTCAAAACCGTGCCGAAGCCGCTCAAAAATCCGGTCGATTTAAAGCGGAAATTGTCCCAGTGACCATTCCTCAGCGCCGCGGTGCGCCGGTGGTGGTCGAAGACGACGAGTACATTCGCTACGGCGCTACTGCTGAAGCACTTGGCAAGCTGAGGCCGGCGTTTAAAAAAGAAGGCACTGTCACGGCGGGGAACGCGTCGGGCATCAACGACGGGGCGGCGATGCTCGTCGTTATGAGCAAGGTGCGTGCAGAGGCCCTTGGCCTCTCGCCCCTCGCCGTTATCAAAGGCTATGGGACTAAGGGCGTCGATCCCTCGATTATGGGATACGGTCCAGTACCGGCGACTTTAAAAGCGCTGGAAGAGGCGGGGTGGACTGTGGAAGACCTCGAACTTATTGAAGCCAACGAAGCTTTTGCCGCACAGTCGCTGGCCGTGGTACGGGACTTAAAACTCGATCCGTCCAAAGTCAATGTCAATGGAGGCGCCATTGCCCTCGGTCATCCGGTGGGTGCCAGCGGTGCGCGCATTCTCGTGACACTGCTCTACGAAATGGAGAAACAAAACGCTAAAAAAGGCCTTGCCACCCTGTGTATCGGCGGTGGCATGGGCACTTCTTTGTTGATAGAAAGACCATAGTTTTACCCCTTCCTCGAAAAGACGTTTCTGGTTGACAGAAGCGTCTTTTCCATGGGCAATGAAAAGATGGTGGCGCATGAACACGTGCATTGACGGCGAATTTTGTTTGAGAATCCCACTGCTTGGTAGTCTCTTTGAGCAAACTTTGCTACACTATATACATAAAGAAACCTCGTAGTCGTTTTAAGGAGGGATGTTATGTCAAACAGTCGACTGTTTAAAATTGTACACTATTTGCTCGTTCACGAGAAGACAACTGCAAAAGCGTTGGCAGAGCTGTGCGAAGTATCTGTGCGCACGATTCATAGAGATATTGACGCGCTCACACTCGCCGGTGTTCCCGTGTACTGCACGCGAGGCAAAGAGGGCGGTATTCACTTGATGGAAGGGTATGTGGTGAACCGATCGATGCTTGTGCGGTCGGAACAACAGGCGCTGCTAGAAGTGTTTGAAAGTCTGCATCAAGTGATGGGCGCTGAGGGCGATGCTCTGCTGCTCAAGTTAAAAGCTCTATTTGGAGAGGCGTCTGACAGCTGGCTTTCTATTGATTTTTCTAGATGGGGCAGTGCGCGTGGCGACGAGGAAACGTTTGAGTTGTTGAAGCGGGCAATACTGGAAAAGCGCGTCATAAACTTTGAGTATTACAGCAGTTATGCCGAGGTATCGCACAAGCGGGTAAAACCCATACAACTAAAATACAAGTCGAAAGCTTGGTACGTCGAGGGCTTTTGCATGGCGAAGTGCGCCAAACGACTCTATCGCCTAAGCAGACTTTTTAATCTCAAGGTGACTTCTGAGCATTTTAATGCGGCGTTGCTGCCACAGGCGCAGTCGGCGGCTGTTAAAGAAAAGCCGGTGTACCCGGAAATCGAGCTGATTTTTGAGCCGTCAGTGGCGTACCGAGTTATGGATGACTTCGACGCTTCAACGATTGTACGCGCTGCCGATGGGCGGTTGCAGGTAAGGACGTATATGCCTGAGGATGATTGGCTTTGCGGGTATTTGCTGTCTTTTGGCGGACAGGTGGAGGTGGTGGCGCCGGAAAGTTTGAAAACCACACTGGAGTCGGCTGTTGAAAGGCTGTATTTTCGGTATTTTGGGGGAGATGAGGTCGTAAAATAGAACAGTTAAATGAGAGCGCCTATAACGGCGCTGAATTCTGTAGAAAGCACCTAAAGCTCTATAAATATGCAATCAAATTCACAAAACAATTTACAAAATATTTCTAAAATGTTATCATTATTTAACGAAAACGGTAAGCTAATTCAAACTTTTTCCCTATCAATCCTTATACCTATAGGAGTTATCATTATGAATAAAATAATTTTAGCTTCAATTAAATACTTTGTGTTCTTGTTTGCTATCACTCAGTTTCTTCCCATTATTATGGGCAGGGAGAACAGCGGTGACATTTTGTTGCAGGGGTTGTTTACTCTAGTCGCATCAATTGCAATAGCTATTAGAAGTGAAATAAAAAACAAAAAAAGGAGTTGATGTTTTGAGCCGTTCTGTTCTGGAAGTGAAAAATCTATCGAAACACTACAAAAAATTTAAACTCGATGAAGTGAGCTTTAGTTTGCGTGAAGGCGAAATAACAGGTCTTATTGGGCCTAACGGTTCGGGGAAAAGTACCACGATGAAATTGTTGTTGTCCGCAATAGAGAAAACTTCTGGGGACATGTTGTTTTTAGACGAAACTATTACAGAAGTTAATAAGATGGCCTATAAATCTGAAGTCGGGTATGTTGGAGAAGACACGGATTTTTTCTTAAATCAAAAGTGTGTTCATATTAAAAATTATTACAAGTTGTTTTATGAAAACTGGGATGAGTGTGTCTATAACCATTTTATGGACAGTTTTGATTTGAGCGACGATTACCGAATGAAAGAACTTTCAAAAGGGATGCGGGTGAAGTTTTCACTGGCTTTGGCGTTGTCACATAAACCGAAGTTGTTGTTAATGGATGAGCCGACATCCGGTCTCGATCCCATTGTGAGGAGCAAGATACTAGATGTGTTGCGCGCTTATGCGAACGATGAGAAAGCGTCGATTCTCTTTTCATCGCACATCACAGAGGATATGTCTAAAATTGCCGATAGATTGCTCTTTATTTACAAGGGAAAGTTGGTTAAGAAAGCAGATACTCAGACTTTTGTAGAGAACAACGATTCGATTGATAACTATTTGAAAAATATGATAGAAGAGGAAGATAAAAAATGAGAAGACTCTTAAAAAAATACGTTATTTTAAACCGAAGAAATTTAATCTACGGACTTTTGTTAGCAGTAGGGTTTGGTACCATTGCATTTGACGGGGTCACTTACTACCCGGTAGCATTGCTCATGGCGCCATCTCTTTTATTTACTTTTGCCGTCGGAAAAATGTGTTATGAGGAAGATTCAAAATCGACGCGACATTTTTTGCTCTCACTGCCAGTTCCGCCGAAAACCTTGGTTTTAGAAAAAAATATCATGTCGCATCTCTGTATTGTCGTTGGGATGCTGATTGTTAACGTCGTATTTTATATCATAAACATCTTGTTGCGTCGAGAAGTGGTTTTTTTTAGCCTAAACGCCATTATGCTATTTTCTATTGTGCTCATAACATACAATGCGCTTTATATTTGGCTAAACTACAAGTTCGATTATTCGAAAACCCAATATACCTCGTATATCCTTCTTGTACTCATGTTCGCCTTATTTAAATTTAGAGGAACTTTTATTGAAAAAGTGGCCATTTCCCATACAGGGGGATTAAGTGTACTGCTTGTTTGTTTGAGCCTCGGAAGCTTTTATTTTTTAAGCAAGGTTAAGGTCAGCGTTTAGGGGGATCATTAAGGTGTAAAAAACCGAAAGGGGACATATGTCCCAGAACTTAAGAAACTAAAGTGACCCTTTAGTCCGACACTTTTTACACAGCTCAACACCACAAATAGAGTATCACAACCCAAAACGCCACCAATCTTTCGCTTCGTTGAAAGACAGTGGCGTTTATTACATTAAAGTACAACGTCTCGAACGATTGCCACCCCCATTAAGAGCACGCCAATGGCGATAAAGCCGTAGGCACAATAGGTAACGGGGACAAAGAAGAACGTGTCTCTTTCCCCGACGACAATTAACTCATCAGTGCGTTTGACATAGAGATGCCGAATTTTTTCAGGTGGCAACAATAAAAACCAAGCCCTTGTAAAGACACCGGTGTAGATAAGTAATGCGATAATATACCAAAGGCCATCGCGGGGAAGACCGAGAAGGGCAAAAGCATAATCTGCAATTTGGCTTGAAAAGAGCATAGCTATGGCGGCGATTATAGGCACCCAATACCCCCGCCCTTTAAAAATCAACATGACATTAAGTCCTTTCTAAAAGATGATGTCGCTTGTATGTTGCACTTATTAAATGCCCCGTTTACTTGCGGCGGGTGTGATGATTGGGAGAAGCACCGTGCTTTTCAGCAAATTTCTCAGCAGCTGACGTATTGGTCCACAGAGATAAAACAATGAGTCCAATAGCCGCCACGTACCAGAAACGAGCGCTTTTAGGATGTTGCTTTAATGTTTTTACTTTTACAGTGCCACCGCAATAGGGACAGTGAGCAGTGCTGATGGTACTTTGACAACGTTCACACGTCATGGGCATCTTCCTCTCTATAGTAATATAGACTCTTTAGCAGTATAGCAAAAGGAAAAGGCACCCGTCAAGAACAGCATAATGGGCCTATTCATCATCCAAAGTTTCGATAACTGCAGCCAGTTGATGCATGGCACAGTCGATGGTTTCTGCAGTCATGTTGAGCGCCGGTAACAATCGTATAACCGTTCCGCTTGTCACGTTAATCAGCAGACGGCGTTCAAAGGCGGCGCGCTGGATGGCATCTGCGTAAGTGCCGACGTCTATGCCTCTGATAAAGCCTTTGCCGCGGAGGGCTTTAACCACCTTTGGAAATCGGGTCTTTAGGGATGTGAGGTGGTTGTCAAGCTGTGCGCTGCGTACCTTAAGGTCTTCTAGAAAGCCCGGTGCGAGAAGTTTTTCCAGTGTGGCGTTTCCCGCACTGGCGGCAACGGGGTTGCCACCGAATGTGGAGCCGTGGTCGCCGGGGCCCAAAACGTTTTCCAAGTCCGGTCCTACGAGCAATGCCCCAAGGGGGAGGCCGCCGCCGAGTGCCTTGGCCACACAGACGAGGTCGGGAACGAAGCTGTAGGCCTCATAGGCGAACAAATCGCCGGTGCGACCGAGGCCCGTTTGTATTTCGTCGACGACGATGAGGAAACCGTATTGCCGTCTGAGTTCTACGAGCTTGGACACAAAGGCCTTAGAGAGCGACCGTACCCCGCCTTCTCCTTGAATCATCTCGATAAAGACAGCAGCAGTATCCTCGCTGACGCATTCGGTAAGGCTGGTGCAGTCGTCGTAGGCAAAGTGGGCGATGCCCGGCATCAACGGCTGAAATGCCGATTTGTACTTGTCTTGACCGGTGAGGGCGACGCCGCCGGTACTCCTGCCGTGAAAAGCCCCTTCCGCAGAGAGCAAGACCGACTTTCCAAGGGGATGACCGCGCTTTTTTGCCAGTTTAATAGCGGCTTCAACGGCTTCTGTACCGGAGTTGGTGAAAAAGACTTTTGAAGCAAAGCTGTTGTCCACGAGCTTTTCAGCGAGAGCAGTTACCGCTGGCGTAGCAAAGTAGTTTGAAAGATGTGTGAAACAATTTAGCTGAGCGGTAATTGCTGCGTTAATCTCCGGGTCGCAATGGCCGAAAGCGGTGACGGCAATACCGGAGAAAAAGTCGAGGTAGGGGGTGTCCGCTGCGTCGTACACGTAGCACCCCGCTGCTCTCGATACTTCTAGCGGCAAGCGCCGATAGGTGCCGAGAACATACGATTGGTCTCGATTCAGTAATGCGTGCATGGGGGCCTCCTAACCTCTCAAATCGTCTAAAAGCTGCGTTTTTTCTGCTGTTTTCTCGTCTTTGTTCTTGACGATACGCGCGGGACTACCGGCGACGACTACGCCAGGCGGCACATCTTCAGTGACCACGGCACCGGCGGCAACCACAGCGCCCTCTCCGACGCGTACGCCTTCGAGTACCACAGCGCCGGCGCCAATGAGGACGCCGTCTTCGATAATAACCGGTGTCTTGCTCGGTGGTTCGAGAACACCGGCGATAACGGCACAGGCGCCGAGGTGGACATTTTTCCCCAGAGTGCCTCTGGCGCCGACGACGGCATTCATATCGACCATGGTGTTTTCCCCGATGACAGCGCCGATATTGACGACGGCGCCCATCATAATGACAGCGTTTTTATCGATGCGCACGCGGTCGCGGATAATGGCGCCGGGCTCAATGCGCGCTTGAACGGCACGGGTATCGAGCAGTGGGATGGCGCTGTTGCGTCGGTCGTATTCGCGGTGCACATCGTTTACTGTACCGGCGTTTGCTTTTATAAGCGATTCGACGGCATCGTGCTCGCCGATGAGCACGTAGGAGCCACTGCCGCCGAAGACTTTCACATCAGTGGGAAAGGGCTCCGAGAGCGTGCCGTTGACATAGGCTTTTACAGGGGTAGATTTTTCGGCATCTTTTATAAATTTTGCGATGGCGTAGGCATCGGTTAAAGGGGTGTTTTGCATAGGGCTATCCTTTCGTCGTATCTATAGGTTAGAGGGTTTGCATGGTGTAAAAACCAGGCGCTTTTGTCTGGAGTTTTGAACCGGCGCTCAGTGCGCCAACGGCGAAGAGTCGGCGAGAAAGTGCTGTGTGCTTCAGCTCGATAACTTCGTCTTCTCCGGCAAAGAGCACCGTGTGTTCGCCGGAGATGGTGCCGCCTCGAACGCTGTGAATGCCGATAGAATCCGGTTGGCGCTTACCGCTTTCAGGCGTTCTGCCATATTGGCGCTGTATCGCGTTGGGCAAAGCCGCTTCAATGGTCTTTACAAGGGTTTCAGCAGTGCCGCTAGGCGCGTCGACCTTGCGGTTATGGTGTTTTTCAATGACTTCGATGTCAAAGGTATCGCCCAGTTCCGCAGCGGCGACGGCGAGAAGTTTATTTAACAAGTGGACGCCGATAGAGGTGTTGCTCGATAAAAGCAGTGGAAAGTTTTTAGCGGCGGCGTTCATTTTTTCGCGTTGTGCCGGCGTATGGCCGGTGGTGGCGATGAGCGTCGGTACTCGGTGCGCAGTGGCGTAGGCGAGAATGTCGTCGAGGTTTTCAGGATGTGAAAAGTCGATGAGCAGGTCGGCGCGCGTTTGGAGGCCAATGAGCGATGTAACCAAAGGGCAAGGGGCGGACTCAGCTGTTGTAAGCGGCGAAACGCCGTAAAGGAGTTCCCATTCCTCCGAGTTCAACAGTTCTTTTGCAATCAGTTGCCCCATAACGCCGTTGTACCCGTATAAGATGACTGTCTTTTTCATATCTGTGCCTCCTTGAGCAGACCAAACGCTGTCAGCGCCTTTACAACGGTGGGTTCATGTGCCGCCGATAGCGGTGTCAGTGGCAGTCTTAGCACACCAGAATCCATGCCGAGGTGTTTCATGGCAAACTTCACGGGGATGGGGTTGGTTTCCACAAAGAGCGCGTTGACGACGCCGTTGAGTCGGAGTTGCAGGTATCTGGCACGCGCTACTTCTCCTGAGAGATACGCCGACACGAGATCGTGTGTTTCCCGTGGCAATAGGTTAGCCACTACGGAGATGACGCCTTTTCCACCGAGGGAGAGTACGGGAACGATGCTGTCGTCGTTGCCGGAGTAGACGGCAAACCCATCGGGACAGCGGCGAAGAATTTCCGCCACCTGTGCGATATCGCCACTGGCTTCTTTAACGCCGACCACTGTGGGAAGCGCCGCCAAGGCAGCTACCGTTTCCGGCAACATGTTCAGCCCCGTTCGACTGGGGACGTTGTACGCGATAATCGGACAGTTGACTGCCTCGGCTATAGCCGCGTAGTGGGCGTAGATGCCGGCCTGCGTCCCCTTGTTGTAATAGGGGGTGACCACCAGGAGCGCGTCGACGCCTGCACTTTGAGCAAAACGGCTCATGGCAATGGCCTTGGCGGTGCTGTTGCTCCCAGAACCGGCGATAACAGGGCAGCGGCCTGCAACGGTCTCCACTGCAAATGCAATCAGCGCGCGGTACTCTGTTTCAGACAGTGTGGCGGCTTCACCAGTGGTGCCGGCGACCACGAGGGCGTCGGTGCCGTTTTGAATCTGGAATTCAATTTGCCTGCCGAGGGTTTCAAAGTCGATGCCATCGTTTGCAAACGGTGTGATGATAGCTGTGGCAGAACCTGTAAAGATAGACATAAAGGCCTCCTTTATCGAATCAGTTGTTCGGCAATTTGCACCGCGTTGGTGGCGGCACCTTTGCGAATATTGTCTGCGACAATCCATAGATTGAGGCCGTTTTCGACGCTTTCGTCGCGTCTGAGGCGACCGACGAATACGGCGTCTTTCCCTTCGATTGCGAGGGGTGTCGGGTAAAGATCGTTTTCGGGATCGTCCATGAGGACGACACCTTCTGTGCGTTTAAATACGTCTCGCACCGCTTCGAGGTCAAAGGGCGCCTCCAGTTCGACATTTACTGAAACGCAGTGTCCATAGCGCACCGGGACGCGTACTGTCGTGGCGGTGACTTTCAGTTCGGGGGTGCCTAGGATCTTGCGCGTTTCTTCAATCATCTTCATTTCTTCCTTTGTATAGCCGTTTGGCAGGAAAACATCGATGTGCGGCAAGATGTTATAGGCGATGGGATGCGCATAGGGAGAAGCACCGTCGGATTCAAGGGCCTTTAGACCGGCGACACCGGAGCCCGATACCGACTGATAAGTGTTGTAGACCACTCGGGTTAGACCGAAGGCATCGTTTAGCGCTTTGAGAGGCGCCATGCACTGTATAGTGGAGCAGTTCGGGTTGGCGATGAGGCCGCTGTGTGTATTGAGCGCGTCTCCGTTGACTTCAGGAACGACGAGGGGCACGTCGGGGTGCATGCGCCATGCACTGCTGTTGTCCACAACAACGATGCCTTTTGCTCGTGCAATAGGGGCAAAGACCTCGCTTACAGTGCCGCCTGCGGAAAAGAGGGCGATGTCGATGTCTCGATTGAAGACTTCGAGGGTCAGAGCTTCCACCAAAAGGGGCTCACCGCGAAAACAGATTGTTTCTCCCGCCGATTTTTCTGAGGCGAAGAGCGAGAGCTTGCCTATGGGAAAGCGGCGCTCGTCTAAAACTTTTAAAAAGGTGCGGCCCACCATTCCGGTAGCGCCGACGATGGCGATATGATGCATAGGAACCTCCTAGTTAATAACTGTAATAGCCGTCAAAGACTCGGTGTGCGGTGCCCGCCATGGTGACGCCGGTAGGCGCTAGCTGTATGTCGAGGGCACCGCCGGGCATGGTCACCGTCACTGCGTCTGATGAATAGCCTAGTTTATGGGCGACGACGGCACTGGCACAAGCGCCTGTTCCACAGGCGTCGGTGATACCGACGCCGCGTTCGTAAGTGACGACGTCCAGTGTGTGCGCGTCGACGACTTTGACAAAATTGACATTGATGCGCTCGGGAAAGAGCAGGTGGTGTTCGACGGCGGCACCGACGGTTTTAATGTAATCGGTATCGTGGGCGTCGACGAAGACGACGCTGTGAGCGGTGCCCATAAAGAGTGCTGTCAGACGAATGGTTTCACCTGCCACAGAGAGGGGGCAGTCGATAAACGTCTGCGCCGAATGTGTCGAGGGAATGGCTGAAGGCGTCCAAATAGGCGTGCCCATGTCCACTGACACCGTGTCCTCTGAAAGCAGTTCGACGCGACGGCTACCGCTGTCCGTCTCAATGGTAAAGGTGTCGGTAGAGACGCAGCCGCTCTGTTTCGCAAACTGTGCCAGACAGCGGATGCCGTTGCCGCACATAGGCGCTCTGGAGCCGTCGGCGTTGTAAAACAGCATGGTCACGGGGGCGCACTTGAGCACCATCATACCGTCGGCGCCGACGCCGCGTTTCCTGTGACAGACGGTGCGCGCCAGTGCGCTTAAATCCAGCTTCTGCACATCGGCCCATTTGAAGACGACGAAGTCGTTGCCGAGGCCTTGGTATTTTTCAAAGGGAATAGGGCGCATAAGACCTCCTCTACAAATTGAACCGCTGGGCGATTAACATGACGGCGCGCTGTCTGTCCGCTGCGTCGATGGTGTAGGAGATGCTGATCTCCGAGGTGGTTACTTGCTTAAAGGCGATGTCGTTTTCGGCAAAGAGTTCAAAGATGCTGGCGGCGACACCGGAGTGGTTCATCATGCCGATGCCCACTACAGAAAGTTTGACCTGTCCGTCGTCGATGACGCAAGAGACGCCCTCAATTTTTTGTGCAATGGTGTCTAGCGCCTCTTTGACGAAGCGTTTGTCGTCGGCGGGACAAGTGAAGCTGACGTCTACGGTACCTTGTGAAGGCGCCGTCTGGCTGATCATGTCCACGTTGACGTTTTGGTCTGCGAGGGTGGTAAAAATATTGGCGATATGACGCGCCGTGTAAGGAACATTCCGTATGGCAATCATTAAAATGCCGTCGCCAATGGAGAGTCCTGTAATCCATTTTTCTTCCATTTCAGTTGCCTCCGTAATCAGTGTGCCCACTTCTGTGCCGTGAGCTTTTGCCACATACAGGGGGACACTGTATTTCTTGCCGAGCTCAACGGCTCTGGGGTCGAGTACCCCGGCGCCGAGGCTGGCCATTTCCAACATTTCTTCGTAAGAGAGGTAATCGAGTTTACGCGCTTTTGGGTAAGCCCGTGGGTCGACACTGTAAATACCGTCGACATCGGTGTAGATTTCACAGGTAAAGCCCAGTGCCGCAGCCAGTGCCACCGCCGTGGTGTCGGAGCCGCCGCGACCGAGAGTCGTGATGTCGCCGTTTGAGTTGATCCCTTGAAAGCCGGCAACCACCACTACGGTACCTTCTGACAGATGGCGCTTGATGCCAGTTGATTCGATGCTGTGGATTTTGTTTTTGTTGTGCGGCCCGAGGGTTTGAATGCCCGCCTGTGCCCCAGTTAGTGAAATCGACGGTTGTCCCAAAGCCTCCAGCGCCATGGAGAGCAAGGCGATGGTCTGCTGTTCGCCGGTGGACATGAGCACGTCCAGCTCTCGGCCACCGGGGTCGCTGACGATGTCCCGTGCGAGGTGTATCAAATGGTCTGTGGTCTTGCCCATGGCGGAAACCACGACGACGAGGTCTTCGCCTTCTGCTTTTCTATCGACGATGCGTTTGGCGATGTCTTTAATTTTCAGTGTGGTGCCGACGGAGGTGCCGCCGTATTTTTGTACAATGCCCATAGGTGCCTCCTTTAGTCGATGTCGCTTAATAGGCAGTCGCCGCGCAATAGGTCGTCGTAAGTTTCGCGTTTTGCAATGCATTGGTGCCGGCCGTCTTTCACCATAACCACGGCGGGTTTAGGGCGCTTGTTGTAGTGGCTGGCCATGCTGTAGGTGTAGGCGCCGGTGCTTCCGACCACCACGAGGTCGCCCGCTTTAACCGGCGGTAGTAGCGTCTCTTTAATGAGGACGTCGCCGGATTCACAGCAACTGCCCGCCAAAGTGACATTTTCAGTGGCAACAGCATCAAAGGCATTTGCCAACGCCGCTTCGTATACAGCGCCGTAAAGCGCCGGACGCAGGTTGTCGGTCATACCGCCGTCGACAAATACATAGCGCTTGCCGCTGTAAGTGGTCTTCACGGCACTGGCGGTATAAAGTGTTACACCGGCATTTGCCACAAGGCTTCTACCGGGCTCTATCAGCAGTTTTTTCAAAGAAAGTTTTCTGGCGGCACACCCTTTTTCTACAGCAGAGAGGAGGGCTGCTGCCGCTGTTTCGAGGTCGAGGGCATCGTCGCCGTCGCTGTAAAAGACGCCGAAACCGCCGCCGATGTTCAGCACTTCCGGCGTCTGGTCGATCCGCGTCGTCACTGTGGCTAGGTAGTCTAGCATGACGTCGACGGCTTTTAAGTAGCTGTCAATATCGAAAATTTGGGAACCGATGTGGCAGTGTAGACCCTTAAACGCGATGTGTGGGTCGCGGTGTAGGGTCTCGATTAAATCGAGTGTCTCCGGTGCGTAGAGGCTTTCGCCGAATTTAGACGAATGCTTGGCCGTTCGAATGTACGCGTGGGTATGAGCTTCAATACCGGGATTGACGCGGAGCAGGACGCTTTGAACGCGGTCTGTCGGCGCCAGTAGAGCCGATAGTCTGCGGTATTCGTCGGCGCTGTCGAGGACAATGGTGCCTACGTCGTGCGTCAGCGCCAGCGTCAGTTCGGCATCGGTTTTAAAGTTGCCGTGAAAATAGACCTGTGACATGGGAAAGCCTGCACTGACCGCCGTGTAGAGTTCGCCGCCGGAGACCACATCTAGTGATAGACCGTATTTTGCCACGAGCTGACACATGGCGCGGGTTAAAAAGGCCTTTGAAGCGTAGAGGACGTCGGTGTCGAAGGCCGGCGAGACAAATGCCGATTTTACCGCTTGCATCTGCGTTTCTATCAGTTGTCTATCCATGATGTAAAGCGGCGTGCCGTACTGATTTGCCAGCGTCGTTACGTCTATGCCGCCTATGGTTAAATGGTGTGCCGCGTCGACGGCCATCGTTCCAAATGTTTTCATATGGTCACCTCATCTGTGTTTTTAGGTATAAAAAAATACAGCTATGAGCAAAAGGTCATAGCTGTACGCAGTTTGTTTTAGGGTGTGACAAGAGCCGCACCACAACGGTACACAAACAAAACGTTCCCTTTCGCCCCGCGCATTATCGCACTCCCGAACACAATTGGGCCATCGTGTTCAGACAGTTCTATATTTATTCAATATAGCCCCAAGAAGGTCGTCCCTTCTTTCGGCAAGTCACCCTTTCGGCTTTACGCCTACTCTTGATCCTTGCAGCCTCAGTAATGCACTGATTGGATATTCGATTTTGTGATTGTAGACAATCTTAACAGCGTCGCCACCAGTTGTCAAGTGGTTCAATTGAAAAACTTTTCTCAAAAGTAACTTTATTGCGAGAGAAAATGCGACAAAATTGACGCATTGAGATATTTGGGTGTCTTTGGAAACAGGTGATTGACAGCAATGCGTTTTTTAAGTAGGGCAAAAAAAGGTTAAAATCTGTTGGTCAACAGAAGCGATACGAGGCCGCTAAAACGCCTCTGTTACACAGGAGAATCGGGTTTGAAAAAGGAGGCCCAAGTTGGTGTTTGTCACACAGAACAAGACGTGGTTTATGTATATGGAAGAGATTTCAAAGGACTTACCAGTGGCTATGGAGAGCACTTTTCATCTGTCTTCAGTATCGGATGACGGCGATACCCCCGAGGCAAATGTCGTTCAAAAATCGCTGGCGTATTACCGCGCGTCAGGGATGCCGACACTGGCTATAGATGCGGCGTTGGTCGCCCATATTCAGGCATTTGTTAAAGATGCGCTTTAGGGGGAGAGAGTCTCAAAGAGTCGGTGGCGGATGGTTTGAAAGTTATCTTTATTTATAAGGTGAAAGAAGAAGGCGTGGTGTCAACCGCGTCTTTTTTGAGTCTGCAATGGGGCCATGTGAAAAAAATCTTGTGCGTTTCGAGAAAAACTTTAAAAAAGTGTAAGATTTTAGAGGGGCTGTTCGTTTATAAAGTAAAGGAAAGGTGAAATCAATGAAAAAGAAACCGTGGCTTGCATTAATTCTTATTGTGGCGATTGCTGTGGCCGCTTTTGTAACGCGACCGTACAACACTGTTGAGTCCAATGCGGCAACGCTCTACTACCAGAGTTATAAGCAAATGTACAGCAGTATTAAAGCGTATGTCGATAGGCTTGAATCGTACAACGCGACAAAAGAAGCGGTTTATCTCAAAGAGGCGAAACTTAAACTTGAACAAATCCGCGACAACATCACTTTGTTTAAACTTGCCAATCAAATTCAGTTCAGAAACACCTATATCAACGAAAGTGTGGAAAAAGCAGACTTCTTTATGGGGGAGAACTTAGTTTACTTTGAGTCGGTCTACTATGACGCTTGGAAAGTGCTCGAAGACTATCCCGATGCCGACGAGGCGGCCTTCGAAGCGTTTGTTGCTTCTAATAAAAAAATTTTAAATGGGTTAACGGCAAAAGTCGTCGGGTACGACGCCAAATCGAAAATTTATCAGGTGAAACTAGACGAGCGTAAATTGCCCATTCTGGAAGAGGGCATTTCGGAGGTGAGGGCTCTTTTGGATTGAGGCGCAAAGCCGTAATTGGGGGGCTATTTTATAGCGGTAGATCTCATCAAACGTATGAAGGCGCAGTGAATTGTGTCTTGGAGCGCTTTCGATGCCATAGGTTAGGAGGTTCTTTAATGATGAAAAAGCGTTTAATCGTTGTCGGTCTTGCAGTGGTGTTTCTTGTTATAGGCATGTTTCTAAAAAGCGATAGGAGCGCCATCGACTTCACTGTGCCAAGTGAAGCGAGCAATCTTATGAACCATGCTTACGGCGGACGCTTTTTAAATATGGGCGACCGCGTTTACTTCTCAATGAAGCTGGTTGTCGATTACAATAAAAGCATTTACCGAAATGGGTTCTACCAAATGAATCGAGACGGCACAGGCATTAAGAAACTGTATGACATAAATGCCCGTCATTTAAGTCATCACAAAGGCACCTTGTATTTTACAGATGTTGAGAACAGCACGATTTGTAAAGTGACCGATATCGGCGGAGAACCTGAGGTCGTTGTGGTTGGAACCCACTATGCCATTGATAAAGGTGGCAATCTTTACTACTCATCTTTTAAAGACAGAAGCTTTATCAGATGTTTGAAGTCAAATGGTCAGACGGTGCAGCTGTACGATGCGTACGCCGTTAACTTTCAAATCGAAGACGGGTTTTTGTATTTCATCCACGGCGAAGACCGCCGTATTTACCGTATGAACTTAAAAACGGGGGTCGTGACACAGTTGACCTCTGAGGGCATGGACAAGTACGCCGCCTATGGGGTACTGGGGAACCGACTGTATTACGTGGCAGAACATTTGTATGAACTCAATTTAGACAGTGGTGAGCGCAGAAAAGTGGTTGAAGACGTCGTCTACGGCTTTACGTTTCACGAAGACGCCCTCTTTTATGTGACACCGGATGAGAAAAACGATGCCTTTTATGTAAAAGTTGTCCCGTTAAACGGACGGGTTCAAACGATTGTCAAAGTCGTCTCTCAGGCGTGGCCTATGTACGTCGGTGGCGACCACCTGTACTTCAGTTGGATCGATTCAGATTCAGAACTTGTCCGTTTGAATTTTGAAGAAAAGGTTGTGGAATCGGTGATTTTACCTGAGGACAGAGAAAGCCCTCTTTATAAACAAAACGCTATTGACTTCTGACTTCAATAGCAAAATTCTTCTGCCCAGTTAAGGGTGCCGAACGCCTCACGCCATTATACGACACCTTTAACAGCACTCAAACAGGGGCAGTACACAGGGCGTTAAATAGACGAAAAGCGTTGAATTGCCGTGTGGCGTATGGTACATTTAAAAGGTAAAGGCATCCGGTAATTACATATTTTCTGACGCTCCAATGAGACGAGAGCACTTTAAAGACGCGCTTGTGAAATCATCTTTCCAAGCATTGAGCCCAAAAACTTAGTGGGCGTTTTGATACGCGTCAAGCGCATCATATGTTCTTAAAACTGAATAAGAGGAGGCTGAGCATGAAACATTACTTTAAAATCGGTCTTGGATTGGCACTTGCCCTACTACTTTCTATTTTGTTTATTCAGCGCAACGAGGGTGTCGTATTAAGCGATGCAGACGTGGAAAACGCGCTGATTTCACTACTCGATGAAACCCAAAAACAGGATGAGAAGGCTCTTGTCCAGACCTTGACGTTGGTCGATTTTAAGCGGTATTCTGATTTAGAGGCGCTGGCTGGCGACGGCCGAACAGCACCTGTTGAACTGGTCGACTATTGTGCCGGAGAAATGCCTCGTGGCGCCGAGGTGATCTTATTTCATGTCGATGTACAGTGCACAGATGCACGCCGAGCACAAGCGATGTACGGTATTGAAGAAGGGATCTGTTCATCGTACGCGGTTATCTCCAAGCGCTGGGGGCATCCGACAGTTGTCCATCAAATGGCGTGGGTTGAGCGAGACAGCAGCAGTTGAGGAACGCCTTTGAAGGGTTGTAAGAGGGAGGCTTCTAGTCGAGCTATTGATTAGAAGCCTTTACTGCTTCAATCAACTTGTCGAGTTTCTCAGATACGCCGGTGTACAGGGTGATGAGAATCGCTGTGAAAATCCCGAAGCAAAGGGGAGCACCTCCAAACGACCAAGCAAAAGTGAAGAACACACTGGTCGCCAGCGCCAAACAGACAAAGCCGAGAATTTGAAAAATTGCTTTCATACACAGTCCTTTCTATAAAAAAATACCAGTTGCTGACAGTGTACCACAGTTTGATAAAATATAAAATATTTACGATTTGATTTCTAGTACTTGTTAAACCATTTTAAAAAGAGCTCGATTGCACGAGTTAACGAACCAGATAGACACTAATTAAAGGAGATACAATCTGTGATAAAGCAAGAGTACATAAGGCAAACGAAAATACCCTTATTGAGTGTCATGGCACTCATCGTTAAAACAGCACCGATGTTGTTTGGATTAAGTCTATTATTGACCTTCTTAGATGGATTAATCGTTCCACTCATGATTGTTTATGTGGCAAAGTTCATTAATGCAGCTTTGACCATGACCAGTGAACACCAAGAGACGTTTAGGCTACTTTTGAGTTCAGTTGTCATCGTGCTTAGTTATGTCTATATACAGTTCAGTAAGCATACAAAGACCCTATTTTTTAGCATGCTTGAAGAGCGATTCAGATATAAACTCAAACCAGAAGTCATTAGGAAGCAATACGCCATTGATTATTCGCTATTTGAGGATGCTACAACTCAAAATCTTATTTATAGAGCGACCACGAATATTGAATCAAAATTAGTGGCTGTGATTCAAACCGTATTCTCTTTTATTCGTATTGGCATTCAAGTGATAAGTACTTTGTATATTCTAGCATTTTTTCTTAAGTGGAAGCTGCTCTTCTTTCTTTTGGTGTTTATGCCGTTGTTGTATATTTCTTTTAGAGGTGGCGTGAACGTATACTCTGAGGAAAAGAAAATCAATTTAATCACTCGGAAGATGAACTATTTATCTGAGATTCTGACGGACAGGGCGTCAAGTGCAGAGCGGAAACTGTTTGGCTTCTCAAATACTATAAACAAACGCTTCGAAGAAGCCCATCTGTATAGATCAAATCATAATACGATTGCCTTAGCAAGAGAGGTATCTAGGAGCAAGTTAATTAATGTTGTTATCAATTTGATGTTGATACCATTGATACTGGTTCTGGCGAGAGAGGTTCAAAACAATCGTTTAAGTGTGGGCTTGTTTACTTCTATATTAGGCAGTTCTATAAGTTTATCTAAGATTATTTCTAGTCAGTTATCAGATTTATTTCTCCAACTTGCTTCACACTCAGAGTATGCAAAGGACTTCAAGGCATTTATGATTTTGGATGAGAACAGTGAAGTTGGAAATCATGATGATGAATGTATTGAGTTTAATAGTCTGGTCATAAAAGATCTGTGGTTTAGATATCAGGGGTCTTCTGACTATGTCTTAAAAGGGGTAAATCTAGCAATCGAAAGTGGAAAATCATATTCTATGGTGGGGGTGAATGGTGCAGGGAAAACAACCCTAATTAAGATTTTAACGGGGCTGTATAGGACGTTTGAGGGACAAATCCTCATTAATAATAAAGACATCAGAACGTATTCATTTAATCAACTGAGAAATATGTTTTCCATAGTATCGCAAGATTATGCAAAATATTTTATATCTGTTAAGGACAACATTTTATTAGGAGATGAGAATAAAGACATTACTAAAATATTGAATGAACTTGAAATGAGTTCTTTTGTGGACCATCTTGAGGAAAAGGAAAATACGGTATTGGGTAAGCTCGATAAATCAGGTGTAGATCTTTCAGGTGGACAATGGCAAAAAGTTGCCATCGCTCGTGCTGTGATGAAGGGCAATCCTTTTATCATTATGGATGAACCGACGTCGAGTTTAAGCCCCAGTGCGGAAAGTAAAATATACGCCAATTTCATAGACATTGCTAAGGATAAGACTATGTTAATGATTAGTCATAGATTGGGGTCGACAAAAATCGCTGATGAAATTATTGTTCTTAATGAGGGTGTTGTTATAGAATGTGATACTCACGAAAATTTGATGAAAGATAAGACGCTGTACTCAGAATTGTTCAATAAGCAAAGTAGGTTGTATGATGAAAAATAAATTCAAGAGAAAATACCTATCAAAGATTCTTAAACACAGCTGGGATGCCAGTCCCAAAACTTTCTTAGCATTGATTGCCATATCGCTGGTGTTCAGTTTGTTAAAGTACTTCGATATAAAGATAATGGAGCTACTCATATCAAGAGTCGTTAACATTTTTGACGGACAGCCAATAAGCGTGTTGTATACACCGATGATTGCTCTGGCGGTTCTGTTGGTTTTAAACCCTGTAGTTGAATTACTGGAGTTCCTTGCTCAAGGTTATTTTTGGAGAAGGGGAAGTGGCCACTTAAAGTCACTTTTCCATAAGAAAGTATCTAAAATGGATTTGGTTGAGTTTGAGGATAACGGGAGATTTGATCAACTCGAGAAGGCCAATATCGGAAATGTGGAAGCCCCTGACGGTATTAGGATTTTGGTACAAGTGATGTTCTTATACATCCCTTTTTTCTTAGTAGTTGTCGTTTACCTATTTACAATCAAACCGCTATTAGTCGCCTTGCTGTTTTCTATTTCTATTCCGTTAGTTGTTACTGAATGGGTCAGGATGAACAGGCACTATGATTTCGAGGACAATAGTGCAAATATCAAAAGAAAAATTGAGTATTATGAGAAATGTATTACTTCAAAAGAAATGTTTAAAGAAACTTTGCAGAATAAATCGTATCCTTTTTTCAATAATCTCATGATTGACGCGTTAAAAACTTTCAGTCGAGCGTTCAAAGTGAGCAAACTCAAAGTATATAAAGTGGAGTTGCTATTAAGCATTTTGAACATCGCGGGGTATATAGGTGTCATCGCATTGTTGGTGAAATACCTTATTGACGGCATCGTTTCAGTTGGTGAGTTTGCAGCAATCTACTATTCGATAGATAGGATTGTGAACATGCTTAATCGACTTATAAGTGATATCGGGGTGGCACTGGTTAATATTTCATCGACGACATTTCTAATAGATTTCCTCGATGAGGATGAAAAAGTGTTGGATGTTTCTGAACTCAGTAAAAACAACGATATCAAATTAAAGAACGTATCTTTTAGGTATCCTAACAGCAACAAGAACGCGGTATCAAACATAAATTTAGAAATAAAGAAGGGCACATCGTTAGCGATAGTTGGTGAGAACGGATCTGGGAAGACAACATTAACAAAACTTATTTTAGGTTTGTATACGCCGACAAAAGGTTGTATTGCAGTTGGAGATAAAAACACCTCTGATTATGCAACATCCAGCAGGTTCCATAATGTCAGCTCTGTTTTCCAAAACTTCATTAAGTATAAATTAGATGTTAAAGACAATGTGACGATTAGTAATCTCCCATCCAACATGCCCCTTGACCAAGTAATGTCTAAAGTCAATTTGCCAACGGAAAAACTTAAGGCCGGTGAGAAGACAATTCTGGCAAAAGAGTTTGGCGGTCAAGAATTATCAGGTGGACAGTGGCAGAGGCTAGCGATTGCAAGAGGTATCTTTAGACCCCATGAGTTGATAGCGCTTGATGAACCCACTTCTGCAATTGATCCAATTGAGGAAGAGCATATCTTCACCATGTTTGATGAAGTTTCTAAGGATAAGACCAGTATTCTAGTGACGCATAGATTGGGTTCTGTTAAGATGGCAGATAGGATTATTGTAATGGATTCTGGAGAAATTGTTGAACAAGGGCGTCATCGTGCGTTAATTGAGGAAAAAGGAAAATACTATGAGTTATTTCAATCACAAGCCAAATGGTATGTAAGGTGATAGGTAGGGGGCGAATACACATCGGTTTTATAAATGCCAATCCATAAATATGTAAAACGACAAAGATTCATGGAGAGAGGATGTAACTGCAAAAAAGGTTAGAAGCCTTCACCGCTTCAATCAACTTGTCGAGTTTCTCAGATATGACAGTGTACCACAGTTTGATAAAATATAAAACATTGGTCATCAAATCGTTACATTATCTTGTAGATGCCTGTAACGGCCTATGGTAAAATAGTCTGCAAGAAGGGAGACATTAAGTGATGACATTTGAAACGATAAAAACAGCCCTAGAGTGGTTGATTATAAAAAAACCGCTTTTTTACAACGCCCCCAACGGTCTTCGATTTGAAATCGGAAACCCGGATCAGGCCATAGAAAACCCAAAGTATTTGAAAGACGCCGTCAATCGTTCGCTGACGTTGTACGAAACCCTGTTCGGCGACGACGACAGCCTTTATTTGATAACGCAGATGCCGGCGAACACGACGCCGGACGCCGTAGAAGCCTGTTTTAAAAAAACATGTGTCCCCTTGGGAACGGAGTTGTTTGAGCACCTTTACGACAGCAGTGAAACAGCAGGCGCCATGTGGCGACTCATTTACGAACTGGACAAAAGGCACTTGGATGCCAAGGCGCTCTTTGAAGGGATTTGCTCAGTGGATTTGGGGGAGGCCTGTGGCATTGATGCCGAAGTGTACCTTGTTAAAAGCGACTTGAGCACCACTCTGCATCTGTACGACGATCGGGGGATGGATGTGGTGGCGAATACCCCGGAAGCCCTTAGGCCACTATACCATCAATACAGCCGGTGGTTGCTGGCTTACGACAGGGATCGAATTGACGCGCAGTTTAGGCGCTAGTATGTATTTAGTAAACAGAGGAGGAGCGTTATGCAGTTACCGGAGAACATTGCGCAGTGCGTACAGGGAATGACCGCTACAGAGGAAGCCATTGGCCGTTCAGAAGCGACAGTCGTTCAGTACCACGATGCGCAGAAAACACTCTACTTAAAAATACAAAAAACCCATCTGGAGTTTACCCGAGAGCAAGCGATTATCCAGTGGCTCGACGGACAACTTCCCGTCCCTAAAATTGTTGCACAAAGCAGTGAAAATGGTAGCGACTACTTGCTGATGACTGCTGTGGACGGCGTCATGGCACACGAGGTTCAAGACGAAGAGGCGATGGTTTTGGCGCTGTCAAACAGTTTAAAGCAATTGTGGCAGGTGCCGGTGGAAGCTTGCCCGTTTGAGCACCGCTTAGCCGATAAGCTGGAATGGGCACGTATTCGCGTGGCACAAGGGCTTGTGGATGTCGAAGACTGGGAGCCTGAGACGCCATTTGATACGCCGGAAGCGTTATTTGAGTACCTCTTTGAGAATCGGCCGGAAGAAATGCCGGTGTTCACCCATGGCGATTTCTGTCTTCCCAATGTGTTTGTTAAAGGTGAGGCCTGTACAGGGGTTATCGACTGGGGGCGCGCGGGAATAGCCGACAAATGGCAGGACATCGCACTGTGTGTGCGCTCGATGCGGCACAATTTCGGAGACGATAGACTGAGCACGCGCTTGTTTGAGCATTTGGGCATTGAGCGAGACGATGAAAAAATCGCCTACTATATTTTATTGGACGAATTGTTTTAAAAGGCGTGATACAATTGATAAAGGGGCATGAAGATGCGGTTAAGCTGGGCAAGGACGCAGCCGTCTTCAGGCCGCTATGCGCCTATTAGACGAAATGGTACGGTCCCTCTCAGTAGAAACGGTTGTACATATATACGATAATCGCTCTGAAAAGAGAATAAGCTGTCTTGAACTTTAAAGGATACCGGGGAGATACCGGTATTTTTTTCTGATTTTTTTACGGCTTCGCAATTTTGTTTTTCGTTCATGAACCCGTCGCTTTTTTTATTGTGTTTACCTTGGTCGTTTGCTTACTTAAGACATTATCACATGTGAATCACACCATATCTTTAAAAAATGTCTTTTCATTTGACAAGAAAAATATATAGTTTAGAATAATATATGTATTAAAACAAATTATATAGGGGTAACTTATGAGAATTAAGCAAAAAAAGAAATGCGTTTCTATGTGTGGTTGTATACAGACAGCAGTGAAAATATCTATAAATCAATTGGCGAGGAAAAAGAAATCATTGGAACGGTAAAAGATTATCTAAATGATAAGATGTCTATAGAAAATAGTGTTCACCAAAAATGGCTTGATTCTTCTTATGACAGTAATTGTTCAAATTGCGAAGTGTTGCCTTTGTGTCATTCTGGTTGTATATATAAAAGATTTGAAACCAATGAACCCAGTCTGTGTATGAATAGAAAAGGAACATTCAAAAAAATACTAAAGATAACACACGAAGAAATTGAACGATCAATTTAAAAGAGGTGAATATGATTCGTTATATTCTAAAGAAGTGCAACAATTGTAAAGGCATGATTGCTATTTTTCTTACAACAAGTATACTGCTTTATGCGCTTGAAATTTTATTTCCAATGGTTTTCTCGAATTTTTTAGATGCCTTTATTTTAGAACCTAATTCCGCGTTAATTAAACAGACGATCTACATGATTGCGCCACTAGCAGTCATCTTTTTGATATGTACCTATGGGAAAGAAATGTATTATACGAAAGCGATGCAAAAAATGCGTTATGACACTCTTAATGAAATAGAATGTCATATAGAAAAAATCCCCTTATGTAAAGTGGAGACATATACCCCTGCTTATTTAAACGAACGTCTAAACAGTGATGTTATATCCATTCTTATGTTTATGTTTACACATTTTATTGAAGCGCTTCTAAAAGGAACTACACTGATTGTCCTTTTTTATCTTATTTTTAGAATACACCCTCATGCACTCGTAGCCGTAATCACGGTTTGTCTTACAAATACATTAGCTGGATTGTACTATCATAAAATGCTCTTTAAAAAAGGGTATACCTACAGAGAAGCCAATACCATTTTTTATGCCACCAACAATGAACGACTCTCCTTTATTAAACAAACCAAAAGACAGGGTTGGCAGGCGGGTATGATTAAGAGAGTAGAAAATGCATTTGAATCACTTTATAAAGCATGCCTAAGTTACACTCGTATTTCATCCGCAATAAAGGTAAGTGGGGCTTCTTCAAAATATATAGGTTTAATCTTAGTAGTAGCTGTTGGCGGACAGTTGGTGGTCACTGGGGAAATGTCCATTGGTGAACTTGTTTTGCTATCCACTTATACCAATCTGTGCATACAACAACTAACATTTTTTTTGTCCCTAAGTCAAAACTTCCAACATGCAAATGTGAGCTATGTGAGATTGCAAGAACTCTTATCAATGCCTAAGGAAACCGTTGGCCATCAGTCTTTAAACGCCATCGATAATATTGAAATTGAAAACTTAAACTATGCATTTGAAAACGACAAAAATTTTTATAATGGACTCACTTGTACTTTAAAAAAAGGATCGATATATGCTTTATCTGGAGATAATGGCTCAGGTAAATCAACTTTCTTAGATATTTTAATCGGACTAAGAAATGAATATACGGGGCGTATTGCCATCAATCAAGTGGATTTACGCGACATTGATACAAGTGCTCTAAGAGAAAAACACATTGCTTTTGTTGAACAAGAAATGATGCTTCTAGACATCACTTTAAAAGAAAACGTGCAGTTTGGGTTATGTCATTATTCCACTGAAGCACTTGAAAATGACATGCATTATTTTGGTATGAAAGACATTTTTTCACGTGAATCAGACACTAAAGTGTCTGGCGGTGAAAAACAAAAGATTTCTATCATTCGAGCTTGTCTTAAAGATTCAGATTTGCTGATTTTAGATGAACCCAACTCCGCATTAGATAAAGAGAGCACCTTACTTTTAAAGGCAAAACTCAAGCAACTTAAGTCCAATAAAATCATTCTACTGATTACCCATAACGATCAATTTGATGATATCATCGACTCTGTAATCACAATATAATCGCTATGAAAAAGCCCATTCTATACTTATAGAGTGGGCTTTTAAAACTTAATGCTGATAGTGCAAAACGCACTTTTTAACCTACTATAGAATCTCTTTCACCCTGCCCACTTGACCGTCCATAAGTCTCACTTTAATCCCATGAGGATGTGTCGGCGCATTGGTCAAAAGGTCTTTCACAACCCCTTCCGTTAAAACACCTGACCGCTGATCTTTCTTTAAAACGATTTTAACTTTTAATCCAGGTTTAATATCACTTCGGTTTTTACCACGACTCATTTGTTGTCCCCTAATCTTCTTTTATGCGTTCGCACGACTTACTTTTCTTATACGACCTTTGATGGCCTTAGTTTGCAATGCCTTGTAAACTTTTTCACCCTTGTGATTCAATATTTCGATAAAAGTAGAAACGTCGACGATGTTAATAATGCCAATATCGTCTGCACAAACGCCTTCAATGCCACATATTGCACCGACCACATCGCCTGCACGCATTTTCGTTTTCTTGCCCGCATTGATATGAAGCTTTAAAATCTCCTCGTCAAGCGCCGCCGATTTGTCAATTTTTTCTGCCTGTTTGGTGGCGAGTTTTTCATTAAAAGCCACTTGACCGTTTGACACGTCACTGAGTGTTGGTGCGACTTTCACCGGTATGTTTTCTGCCATTAACGTTTCAATGGCGTTTAAATATTGCGCCTCATTTGGTGAAACCAATGATATCGCCACGCCTTTACCACCGTTTCGGCCCGTTCTTCCAATTCTGTGTACATAGACTTCAGGCTCTTCAGGCAGTTCGTAGTTGACCACTAGAGAAATGTCTTCTATATCAATGCCCCTTGCCGCCACGTCTGTTGCCACAAGGTATCTAAACTTTCCTTTTCTAAACCGCTGCATGACTTTGGTTCGAGTATCTTGCTTCATACCACCATGCAACTTATTCACAGGGTAGCCTTTCTCATAAAGCACGTTGCAGACGGTATCTACTTCATTTCTCGTGTTGCAGAAAATCATACAGCTGTCAGGATTTTGGACAGTGGTTAAATCCACGAGACGCTTTAATTTTTCATTTTTATGAACCTCATATTGCCATTGCGTAATCTTGGGTTTAACCACTTCATGCGCCATTTCTATCAGTACAGGATTTTTCATCACGCGTTCACAAATCCCCCTAATGCTCTCTGGCATCGTTGCAGACAGAAGTGTCGTCACCACATTTTGAGGTAAAAGCTCGATAATGGCTTCAATCTGCTCTACAAAGCCCATATTGAGCATCTCGTCGGCTTCATCCAGTACAAAATATCGAATATTGGACAAATCCAAAGTGCCTCGACCTAAATGATCCAAAACGCGACCCGGCGTCCCTACTACGGCGTGAACTTTCTCTTTTAAAGCATTTATTTGAGGGCGGATGGGCGTTTTCCCATAGACAGCGACCACTTTCATCCGTTTAAATCGACCAATGTTAAAAAGTTCTTCCTTTACCTGTTCTGCCAGTTCCCTAGTCGGTGTTAAAACCAGCACTTGTGCGTCATGGTCGTCCCAATGGACTTGGTTTAAAATAGGAATACCAAAAGCAGCCATTTTACCACTGCCTGTTTGAGACTTAATCATGAGGTCTTGATTTGCCAAAAGTTTTGGAATAACCGTAACTTGTACTTCAGTGGGGTGATGATAACCCAATAACTTTAATGATTTCAAGAGACTTTTTTCTAAACCCAATGTCTCAAATTTTGTATTTTTCATGTTTACTCTTTTCTTTGATAGACGTTATAAACGACTATTATATCACAGATAAGACGTATAAAGAAGGTTTTCCCATCTGATCTGACCGATAGCCCTGTATTAATTGATTAACCGTTCTAATACTACAGACTAGTGTCCCGTAGCGTTGAGATTTAATTTAAATGTCAGATCGTCTGTAACGAAGAGGCGCCGGCCATAGCGCATCGCTTGTTGAGACGGCGCTTGCATGTGGGACAAACGGTGCTGTGAAAGCGCTTGTCAGCGCGTTTTTAGAAAAAGGGGTTATACAATGAAGACCGTAGAATTTACAGTTCAGGACAGTGCGGGGCTATACGCTCGTCCGGCGTCTATTTTAACAAAGGCAGCGGCAAAGTACACCTCGGCATTCATTTAGGGACGGTTCTTTTGTGCCATCCGGTGCTGTCACAAGCGCTGATAGGCGGTTTGTATCCTACGGCATCGGTGTGTGGCGCCTTTTTTGAAAGTGAAGGGCCCGTAGCAGTAGCCGCTTAGGGGGCATTTGATTAAACCGATTGTTTTCAGCGCTTACACACAATGTAATACGTTTGGAAATGGAAAAAATTAGTTAAATCTGGCACAAAAGAACCGTCCCCAATAGCTGCACCCTGTGAGCTGCTAAAGGTCTTTAATTTTCATTTTGTCGCTTTCGTCCATTGGCGGGCGCTTTTTCTTGAAAAATACGCGACGGATAACAGCGCCGATCAGGACGAAGAAGCCAATGAGGAGTAAAGTGTTTAAGAGTTGGAAGAAAAACGTTATATCCACTGAAAGGGTGCCTAAGGTTATGGTCATCATTGCTACACCTCCTTTTGGGTCTTGTAAGTTTCAATAAGCAGTTTTGCCGTGTTAAAATCCAGTTTGTCTTCTAGCGCCAATTTTTTGATGAGCACAATATAGGAATCGTCGTTTACGCGATCGGTGAGCTTTATTTTTTCAATCAGTCGGTCGAGGCGAAGTCGAACTGTGGGATAGGTTACATCGTAATGATGGGCTGTCTCTTTTAATGAGCCGGAGCATAGCACAAAGGTTTTGATAAAAGCCAGCTCTTCATTTTCTAGCGATTCGAGCCAAGGGGGCAGGGTTGTCATAATACACCTCTTTATTTTAACTTTAATTATATTTAGCTTAACCTTTAATAAAGTTAAAGTCAAGTTTAAATAAAAGCGTTGATTTATGAAAGGTATGAACGCGAATTTGATGTGCCATAGGGGACCTATCTGTGTTAAGATGGTATTACAAATATTTAAGGCGTGTTTAAATGAAAGTTATACTGGGAGATATACAGGCCTTGCCGATTCCCAATTATGATATGTTCAACACGTTGTAGCTATTAGGGGGGAACGATGATAAGAAGGCCAATACCGATTGTGGTTATAGCGGTGATTCACTTGATTTCTGTTTTCTTCTTGGCCAAGATGCTGCTCGACATCGATGTGGACTTTTCTTTTGGCTTGGGGGTCGATAGGCGACAGATTGAGCTCTATGCGGTACCTATTGGCAGTGCGATTGTTTTGAATACGATGATTGGCGCAGGGCTTCTACTTCGAAAAAAATGGGGGTGGGGATTGGCGAGCTTTGCGATTTTGTCACGACTGCTTAAGGTTGGTAGCGCCTGGTGGCTGGCACCGGATACAGCGCCTGTTTTCAGATACAGCTTTCGAGTTGCGCTGGCGACTTTTTTTATCAGCTATCTGTTTGGACGTAGGGCCTTTCAGTATTTCGAGCTGAAAAGTGCGTATCGCCTGCACTATTTTGTGGCGTTTCTCTGTATGACTGTGTTGACGGTGGGCTTGTGGGCACTTTCCGGCAGCAGTGTTCCCCCCGGCTTTAGGTAAAGGAGAAGGACGATGAAAATAGGAGGTATAGGACTGCTTTGGGCAGTTTTACTGCTGATACTTAGCGGTTGTCAATCGGCAGATGTGAAAGTACCGCTGGAACGTGTTGTCGATGTCCACGAGGCGTCGGTGGATGTGTCGCCGCCTCCCGAACCCACTATTGAACAGCGGGTCGAGGCGCGCTTAGAGGCGATGACGCTCGCTGAGAAAGTGGCTCAGCTCTTTATTGTGACACCGGAAGCGTTGGGGGGCAATACATCGAAGACGGCTTTTGATGAGGCGCTGTCGTCGGGACTGGGAACGTACCCTGTCGGTGGCCTCATTTATTTTTCAGGGAATATTGAGTCGCCGGAGCAGATTCAAGCGATGACTGGTGCTGTTCGAACCTACGCGGATGCGCACGACTGCGTGCCGTTTTTTCAGTCGGTGGATGAGGAAGGTGGGGTGGTCGCTCGAATTGGCAATCACGAAGCCTTTGACGTGTCCGTCTTTGAAAACATGGCGTCGATTGGGGCAACCGGCGATGTCAAAGCGGCTTTCGCCGTGGGCGAGGCGGTTGGCACGTATTTGAGTTACTACGGCTTTAATCTAGATTTTGCGCCGGTGGCTGATGTGTTGACGGAATCGCGAAACCGCGTTATTGGGACGCGGGCATTTGGAACATCTCCAGAGATGGTCTCCGAGATGGCACTAGCGGTGTCCAAAGGGCTTCAATCTCGCGGCGTGTTGTCCTGTTTTAAACATTTCCCGGGTCACGGTGCCACGGTGGGTGACACGCACGAGGGGTTCGCCTACACTGAAAAGACGCTTGAACAGTTAAAGGCTGCTGAACTCAAGCCGTTTGAGGCGGCGGTAAAGGCGGACGTGCCATTTGTTATGGTGGCGCACATTGCAGTGCCTGCGGTAACCGGTGACGAAACGCCGGCGTCTCTCTCAAGTCGTGTGATGACAGACATTTTGAGGGAAGATATGGGGTATGGCGGGCTTATTGTCACAGATGCGTTGAATATGGGGGCGATTGTCAATGCTTATGAGTCAGATGAGGCCGCTGTTATGGCCTTGAAGGCAGGGGCAGATGTGCTCTTGATGCCGGCGGATTTTGAAGCGGCTTACAATGGTATTTTAAATGCTGTGGCAAGTGGCACAGTGGATGAAACGCGCATAGAGGCTTCTGTTCGAAGGATTTTGACAGTTAAGATGACTTTTGGGGACGGTTCTTTTGTGCCGGAATCCTATAAAATTTACCAATAATGGATGATGTACTAGGGGAGGTTGGCATGTACCACATGATTGTCGAGCAACTGGCCGGTGAGCCGCAACGTATGCGTTACAACGCTGTAGATGGATCGTTTGAAAAGACTGAACACAAGAGCTTGCTCTATGAGAGAGGATGCCCTTACGCTTACGGGTGGTTGGCTGAGACCGGCACGCCTCCTGAAGCGCACATGGACGTGCTCTTGATGACGGCAAGCCACTACCCGCTTGGCGCGCGCGTCGCTGTAGAAATCATTGGCGTCTTTAAACGCGCTGACGGCGACCACAAGTTTGTGGGGGTTCCTATAGGAGAGGTGGCGCCGGTGTATCCCAACGAGGAACTCAAGCGGCTCTACCCGCAGGTTGGCGCAGGGGAAGGGTGGTTCGGTGCACGTGAAGCTGAGGCGCTGCTACAGGCAAATTTTGTCTCCCGTTTTCAAAATGCGACTAAGATAACCGACGGCATGATTGAGCTGCACTTGGATGAGAAGACCCCTGGTGACGTTGAGAAAGGGTACGTTCCCGCTCTTAAGTACAGCGTGGTGCTTGCAAAAACCGGCGAGACGGTTGGACACTGCGATCTGCGACTAGGGCACTGTGAAAATACGTACTACGGAGGGCATATCGGCTATGGCATCGATGCTGCACATAGGGGACACGCCTATGCGGAAAAAGCCTGTCGCCTGCTGTTTATAATTGCCCGGGCACATGGGATGACACACCTTTATATTACGTGCAACCCGGACAATTTAGCCTCTAAGCGAACCTGTGAAAAGTTGGGACTTTTGTACAAAGGGGTGGTGGCGTTGCCGCTGGACAATCCTATGCGAGTATTGGGGGAAAGGGAAAAATGTTTGTTTGAGGGACGGTTCTTTTGTGCCGGAATCCTATAATATTTACCATATATGGGTGGCGTGTGTGGGGCTGGTCCTCTGCGGCCATTGAGGGGTCGGTTGGCCAGATTTTGTGTATATTTTTAGTATGAGGAGGCTGTCTATGGAAATTTTGAGTTCTACGGTTGAGGCGTTTTACAACGACATTGAAGAGTCGGAGCGCTTAAAGCGGAAAAAGGTCAATCGAATAGAGTTTTTGACGACGGTGCGGTATTTGAACGCGGCGTTGATGGAATCGTCTAAAATTCTCGATGCATGTGCTGGTGGAGGCATATACGCGCATTATTTGGCAGCGCGTGGTCATGGCGTTCACGCTTGTGATTTGGTGGCCAAAAATGTTGAAAAAATTAATAGAGGCGATGGGTCAATTGAAAAGATTTTTGTCGGGAACATTCTCGATTTGTCTGTATACGAAGACGAAACTTTTGACGCCGTTTTAAATCTCGGCTCTTATTACCATTTGAAAGAGGAAAAAGTGCGGTATCGCGCCATAGAAGAAAGTTTAAGAGTTTTGAAAAAAGGGGGGATTTACGCTTTATCGTATGTGAATCGCTACGCCAATATCATTAAGTACAGCGAGATGTTTGCCAACTCGCCGGCGCTGCTGGAAGCTTATAGGACAACTGGTTGGCATGACAAGAACACTGTTTTTTATGCGGCGACGCCGGAAGGGGTTGAAGCGGAAATGGCGCTACATTCTGTTCAGCTCTTGCATCACGTGGCTACAGATGGTATGAAGTTTGCCGTTGCCGATACGGTGAACAACTTATCGGAAGAGGCTTTTGAGAAATGGCTAGAGTTTCACTACAGTTCTTGTGAAGACCGAACGGTTCTCGGTGCAAGTGAGCACGGTTTGATTATTGCTCGCAAACTTTAGGGGACGGTTCTTTTGTGCCGGAATCCTATAATATTTACCATATATGGGTGGCGTGTGTGGGGCTGGTCCTCTGCGGCCATTGAGGGGTCGGTTGCCCATAGGCTTGAGTTGAGGCATTGGATTATAAGGAAGGTGTTGAGATGTGTACATATGAGAAGGGGTTGGAGGTGTTGGCGCAGCTGTTTGCGAAGGATTGTCAGTTTGCGTTGGCGACGGTGTGTGGGCAGATGCCTTCGGTGCGTGTCGTGGATACGTTTTACGATGCGTCGTGTTTTTATGTGGTGACGTATGCGGGCTCGAGGAAGGTGCGGGAGATTGAAGCCAATCCCGAGGTGGCGTTGTGCAGCAAGCTCTACAGTTTTGGTGGCCGCGCTTACAACATTGGACACCCTTTGGCGCCTGAGAATGGCGCTATACGCGAAAAGCTAGTCAAAGCGTTTGAGACTTGGTATTTTGAGCACAATGACGAAAGCGATGCGCGGATGTGTTACTTGAAAATCGAGTTAACCAAAGGTTTTTTCTACGCAGATGGCACCGGTTATAGAGTAGATTTTGTATCGCAGGCCTGTGAGGTGTTGCCCTTTGATTTCGACCCCGTGGTCATTTAATGTTACTGGCTAAAGGGACGGTACTTCGGCTCGACTGCTGCAGAAAAGTTTTTTGTTGTTACACGCTTAAATAAACCTTAAAAATTGTTGTAGATATTTAACAAAAAAGAAACAAATGCATTGACAGATTCATCCATTATGTATACTATGTACACATACATGGGGCAATGCACATCGGAGCGTTTATTTATCGACAAAACAACAGTGGGTAACACAACATTTTTAAGGAGGTAAGCGTATGACTCAAATGAAGCGAAGTCTAAAAAAGCGCCTTTCGGTATTGGCGCTGACGTGTATTTGCCTAGGGGCACAACCTGCGGTTGCCTATGCCGCCACTGAAAGCGGTAACGACATCGATGCCGGGATCTACGGTTTGGATTACAACCGCTATGAAGTCTTGGCACAAAAAGGCGATTCTATCGAGAGTTTTGTACCGAGGGAGAGCACCTCTGAGAACGGCGAATTTATCGTTATTGAACGGGAAAAGAAATCGCTTTCCACATCTCCTGTGGACATTTCTATCGTCGACTCTGTTACCGATCGGACGTACCCGGGGGCCATTCAATTAGCCAATCAGGCGTTTGTCGAAAACAGACCGGATCTGCTGGTGGCAGAACGGAAACCGCTCAACATCAGCATCGATTTACCCGGGATGGGGTATGACAATGCGGTCACTGTTGAAAACCCAACTTATGCAGGGGTATCCGGTGCGGTGGACACTTTGATTAACAAATGGAGCGCTGAAAACTCGGATACACACACATTGCCGGCCCGGACTCAGTACTCGGAATCGATGGTTTACAGCAAATCACAGATTGAAGCGGCACTCAATGTCAACGCCAAAGTCCTGAACACGTCGTTGGGGATTGATTTTAACGCAGTCTCCAGTGGCGAGAAGAACGTGATGGTCGCCGCCTACAAACAAATTTTTTATACGGTAAGTTCGGAAATGCCACCGCGTCCTTCTGAGTTGTTTGCCGATTCGGTATCGTTTGAAGAACTGAAACAAAAAGGCGTTAGCGCACAAGCGCCGCCACTAATGGTTTCAAATGTGGCCTATGGCCGAACCGTATATGTTAAGCTCGAAACGACTTCAAAGAACAAAGAGGTACAATCGGCTTTTAAAGCATTGCTCAAAAATGGCAATGTCGATGCCAACGCCGCATATAAGGAAATTATTGAAAACAGTTCCTTCACGGCGGTGGTGTTAGGGGGCGATGCAGCGGCACACAATAAAGTGATTACGAAGGATTTTGATGAGATTAAAGAAGTACTTAAGGAAAACGCGACTTTCAGTCTTAAAAATCCGGCTTATCCGATTTCTTATACCAGTGTGTTCTTAAAAGACAATTCTGTTGCCGCTGTCCAAAACAGAACGGAGTATGTTGAAACGACGGCTACATCTTATAAAAAAGGCCGCATCAATTTGAATCACAGTGGTGGTTATGTGGCACAGTTCGCGATTACTTGGGACGAGTTCGATTACGACGAAAACGGCAATGAGGTGGTGACGCCGCGAGCGTGGTCGGGGAACTGGTCCGATAGAACCGCACCGTTTTCAACGGTCATTCCATTGGAGCCCAACACGCGAAACATTCGTATTTTTGCGAGAGAGTGTACCGGATTGGCCTGGGAATGGTGGCGTACGGTACTGGACGAGCACCATGTGCCTATGGGCGCTGAGATTAACGTCACTGTAAGCGGCACGACTTTGAATCCTTATGGCAATATAGAAATTAAGTAAGTTGGTAATGACCGTTCCCCTTGTATTTATGGATACAAGGGGAACGGTTTTGTTTTTTGTCTTTTGGGGACGGTTCTTTTGTGCCAGAAAACACTATAAATTACCATAAAAGGAGTTGCCAAATTTGCCTCAACTGTTGAAAGCAGCTGAATGGTGCTTGTAACTTTAAAATGGAGAGGGACAGACGCATGCTGTAAAATGACCGGTGTCAAACCGCTGCATACCGGCGTAGGTGAACGCGGTGGACAACATGCACATCGCTGATAGACGAGCTCTACGGGCTTTACCCAGTTTCACCGGCACAAAAGAACCGTCCCCATTGAACGGCACAACACTTTATGTTCCAATGGAAATAAGGTATAATAGAACAAAAGTTCTGAAAACTTGCGTTGCAAAGGTCTTACCGAAACATTATTAAACCATAAAAAATGTATAAATATGGGATGCTAGAAGACAATCTATGTTAAAATAAAGGAGGAAGCTGTGTTCGGTATTAAAATGAAGACTTGGGGTGGAAGAAGTACATTTACTTATATCGGTAATGTACATGAAGGAACAACGCTTTTCTATGGTAAGAACCACCGTCAGAAGACCATTGTTACCAAGGCAGATTACCGCAAGTTGATGGCACATTTTCAAGGTCAGACGGTGCGCATTGGCACATCGCGAACGACGCCACCTCAAGGTAGCGTCGGCGAATGGTTGATAGCGCAGGTCACCAAAACGGCTATTGCCTCTTATGTGGGGCCCATTCTCATAGCAGATGGCGTTGCAGAACGCGTGGCAGACGCCTCAGACCAAATTCGGTTTAAACGCCTAGAAAACATCAATACAGCACAATTATCAAAATGATTGCGTGCTAAACAATTGTGCGCAATTAATTGGAAAGGAGGCCCTATGACAGCTTGTATTGCCTTGCTGCGAGGCATCAATGTCGGTGGCAAACACAAAATCAAGATGGCGGATTTGAAAACGCTTTTCGAGCGCTTGGGGTATTGCGATGTACAGACCGTGATACAAAGCGGCAACGTCGTTTTTCAAGGGCAAGATGTGTCGGCAGACGTTATAGAGACCGCCATACGCGAAGCTTATGGCTTCGATGTGCCGGTGGTATTGAGAACGGGAGAAGCTTTCAAAGCCGTGGCGGCAACTTGCCCCTTTACAGAGGCGTCGGTGAAAGCGGCGGATGCCTCGGGAAAAGAAAGTCTTTATGTGGCTTTTTTCAACCGTATACTGACATCTGAAGACGCGGCGCTTTTGGCGCCTTATGAAAGTGACTCGGAACGATTTGTCATCGCAGGCGATACGGTGTACTTGCTGTTTTCAGACAGCATTCGGAATGCCAAGTTGGCAACAAAGTTAAACAAAATTGATGGAATTCACACGGTTCGAAACTGGAAGACCGTCGGACAACTGGTCGAACGCCTACCCAAAGTGTAGGTACAATATACAGTAACAAAAGGAGTCGAAAATGGGTTTATTTAATTTTTTAAAAGGTGAGTTTATAGAAGTCGTCCATTGGGAGGACGCTTCACAAGATACCATGGTTTACAAATTTCCCATGGTGGACAAGCAACAGATAAAAGACGGGGCGCAGTTGATTGTTCGCCCTTCACAAGTGGCGATCTTCGTGTACGAAGGTCAAGTGGCAGATGTCTATCAGCCCGGAAAGTACACACTGAACACCGAGACGACGCCGATTTTAACATCGCTTTCCAACTGGAAGACGCGCTTTGAAAACCATTTTAAAACGGATGTCTATTTCGTCAACACCAAACAGTTTACCAATCAGCGTTGGGGGACGACCAATCCGATTATGATGCGAGACGCCGATTTTGGCATGTTGCGCTTAAGGGGTTACGGCATCTACTCGTTTAGAGTGGACGATCCGGTGGTTTTCCTCAAAGAAGTGTTTGGCTCCAACAAATTCTACACCGTGGACAACATCAATGAGCACCTCAAGAGCCTCATTGTCTCCAGTGCCTCCGACGTCATAGCTGAAGCTAAAATTCCGGCGATGGATTTATCGACACAGTACGACGAAATCGGCCAAATGGCCATGGGACGTATCAATGAACGCTTCTCGGTCTTTGGCTTGACCATTTCGGACTTTGCAGTTGAAAACTTATCGTTGCCTCAATCCGTAGAAGAAGCCATTGACAAGCGGACGCAAATGGGCGCACTTGGCGATCTCAACCAATACATGAAGTTCCAAAGCGCCGAGGCCATTCGAGATGCGGCGCAAAATACCGGCGGCGGTATGGCAGGTATGGGTGCAGGACTCGGAGCGGGCATGGGCATCGGGCAGATGATGAAGGACGCCATGTCGCAACCGTCACAGTCTGAGTCGCCGTCACAACCGGCAACGCAAACGGCAGCCGGCGAGAAGTGTCCGAGTTGCGGCACCGTGAACGCGGCAGGTGCTAAGTTCTGTAGAGAGTGCGGCGGCAGTTTTTCAAAAACATGTGTTGCCTGTGGACACGCCATTGCTTCAGACGCAAAATTTTGTAGAGAATGTGGTGCCAGTCAAAACGTCGCATCGACTTGTCCGAGCTGTGGAGAAGCCGTAGAGCTCGGCGGCAAATTCTGTCCGCATTGCGGCGGCAAACTGTAGGGGCCCATTATGAAATCAAAAGATCAAAACGCTATAGAAGAATTGGAAGAAGACGTTGTAGAAGGTGAAGTTGAAGAAACCGTGGAGTCGCATTTTGAGGGGAGCGCCAGCTTTCCCTGTGCATCTTGTGGGGGCCCCATGGCATTCGACCCCGAATCCAGTCAACTCAAATGCAACTACTGTGGTTCGGAGCAGGCCATAGAAGTGGAGAAGGGCGACATCGTCGAACAGTGTTTTAAGACCGCCCTTCGCGCCGGTGTCAGAGGCTGGGAAGAAGACGACATCACCAGTTTTTCCTGCACCACCTGCGGCGCGGAAATGATATTCGATCCCCATACCCAAGCGCAATCGTGCAACTACTGCGGGTCGTCGCACATTACGCAAAAGAAGGCGGAAAACACCATCCCTCCACATTACCTCGTACCGTTTTCCGTAACAGAAAAAGGGGCTGGACAATCGTTCCATCAATGGATTGCCAAGCGTTGGCTCGCGCCGAACGATCTCAAAAAGGCGTACAAACAAAACCGCTTGATGGGCACCTATGTGCCGCACTGGACCTACGATGCCAACACGTATTCCTATTATACCGCACAGCGGGGCGACTACTACTATGTCACGCGAACGCGTACCGTCAACGGCAAACAGGAAACGTACCAAGAGCGTCGCATCAGATGGCGTCATGTGCGCGGCGACCACAGCCGGTTCTTCGACGACGTGCTTACAACCGCATCGGACAAAGTCGACGGCACCATGCTCGAAAAAGTCAAACCCTTTCACCTTGAGGCATTGGCACCTTATAAACCCGAGTACTTGTCCGGCTTCTTCGCCGAGCGGTACAGCGTTTCATTGGAGCGAGGCTGGGAAAGCGGCAAATGGGCCATCGACAACGCCATTGAATCGGATATCCACAGAAAAATCGGCGGCGACAGAGTGCGCTTCCTGGAAGTCAAAACCGCGTACAACGACGTAACCTTTAAACACATCCTATTGCCCATATGGCTGTCGAACTTCACCTACCAGTCAAAAGTCTACCACTTTATGGTCAACGGACAAACCGGCGAAACCGTCGGCGACTACCCAAAGAGCCCTGTCAAAATCGCATTGCTGGTATTTGCGGCAATCGTGCTCGTATTGGCAGTCGTCTACGCTCTTAACTCAGGCGCAGTATAAGTGGGGTAACAGGAGAGGGGGAAGTGAAGGCGTGAAACCTGAAAACTATGAAAGTACCCAGTGGTTCCAGTGGGCAAAATCCGTTTGGCAACTGACCGACATACACGAGCTCCAATCTTATCCCACCAACACAGTACTGAGATGCCATTCGTCCACTTATGGTCCCGTTGTTTTAAAAGCTTCAAATGAGGGGCTGTTTGATTACAACGTCGCTTACGGAAGCGATTCATTTTGCAAGTGCTACGCCATGATGCCTGAAGAAGGCCTCATGCTCCTAGAGGCCTTTGTACCCGGCACGCCTCTTCGAGAAGAGGCCGCGCTAGATAGGCGCATTGAAGCATTTGTAACGGTATACAGCAAGCTACACGCAACGCCTGTTTCAGTTGAAGAGAGCGCCTTTCCGACGTACCTGCAGTGGGTAAAGCGCATTGCCGCCTACATGGCTGAAAACAGTGACGATCCCCTCTTGACTGAACAGATGTTTAGAGCAGAACGTCTGTGTACGTCCCTTTTTAGTGCATATGGCGAGCGAACACTGTTACATGGCGATTTGCATCACGACAACCTATTGCTGAAATCAAACGGTGATTACGGTATAATAGACCCCAAAGGCGTCGTCGGACCGCCCTTATTCGATTTGCCTCGGTTTATTTTAAACGAATGCTTTTATGGGGACGGAACAACCTCTTTAGAATCAACCCTTTATGTCGTCGAGACTTTGGCGTCGAAAGTGTCGATACCTGTTGAAACCGTTGCCCTCAGTCTTTATGTAGAGACGGCGATGGCACTCTGCTGGTGTGTCGAGAGCGCCTGTCTCAATCCCGAGCACAAAGCGTGGTTGGAAGTTGCGGCGCAACTGCTTACTTATTATCAGATTGGAGACGCATATGAAAAAACGAAATAGTTGGGCGGTTTTATTGGCTTTGGCGCTGACCTCTGGCGTCATGTTAACCAATCGCTTTATAACGCCTGTACCCGATGGCTTAGCGGCGCCACTTATGATTGCAGCAGCGGTGTTGCTGGGGTACTATTTGATTACTGGCAGAAAAAATGAGAGAAAGTGAGGGCACTATGCGCTATCATGTGACAAAGGACTGGGTGCCGGAAACAGAGACTTTTATTAAACTCAAAGCAGGTGAACGCGTCGTCTGTAAAGAAATGTCGGATCCAAACGGCGATTGGCCGAACTGGGTGTACTGTGTAGCTGAGCACGCCGAGGGATGGGTACCCGCTCAAATTATCGACAGATGTGGCGATGAGGGCACTGTGTCGAAAGCCTACGACGCCACAGAGTTGACTGTGCACAAAGGCGATGTGGTCATCGGCGAAAGTACCCTCAACGGCTGGGTGTTCGGGTATCTCGAACAGACGCCGGATCAGTTGGGCTGGGCACCGCTCAATCATCTCACTGTTTAAAGAGGGACGGTTCTTTTGTGCCGAAAAACCCTAATATATTCCATAAAAAACCTCGCTATCTCTTTAAATAGCGAGGTTTTTTGAGCGCACATCAGCGCGCCTTCACCATACTTTCAGGGGATTGGTGAAGACGAGTTGTACCGGCGCAGGGACTTGCGCCGATACTGAAGAATCTAGAGTTTTAGCGCGCGGCAGTACTCTTGAATGGTAAAATATAGTGATATCCGGCACAAAAGAACCGTCCCTTTAAGTTCGAAAGCGTTTTGGCGTGGTGCCACGGTGGGCTTTAAACTTTTTAATAAAGTAACCGACATCGCTGTAACCCAATGCGTCACTAATTTGCGCCACTGTCATTTGCGTCGTCAGCAAAAGTTCTTCTGCCCAGCTGAGCTTCATTTGATTGAGAAAGGTACTGAAATTGACGCCGGTCTCTTTTTTGAAAAGCCGACTGAAGTACCCCGGACTGATATAGCAGACCGCAGCCACTTCATCAAGTGTTACCATGCGGTCTTTATGTGCAGCTATGTAGTCGAAAGCCGGTTTTAAAACTTTGTGTTTTTCCACAGAATCGGTCAGTGCCGGTGGGGCCAAAAGCAAATCGAGAAAGTCGCCGGAAAGAGAGGTCATGCGATCTTTGAAAAGAGCGACAAAGGCGTCTTGTCGGCTGTGCTTTTCTACGGCTTCGCTGACGATAAAATGCGAGAGCTGACGCAGCATCTCGGTGACACTTGAGATGCTTTCCAGAGTGAACTCGGGCAGTGCCTCATAAGCCTCCGGCGCCGCTAAATGCTGTGGTGTGTAGAGCACTTCAATGCGATGTGCTTCTTCGGGAACGAGTCGCACTTGGCCGGCCATAATGGCGCCGAGGTATTGGTCTTCGACGACTATGGGAATAGCGATGTCCACAATGCCCATGTGACAGTGGTAAATGTAAGGCGCGTTTGTGCGTACCGCTTCAAGGCCGCCTCTGGCATCACAGGTGAGACATCTGGCTAAGAGTTCCGGATTTTCCCGTGCTTTTCGGCAAACCTCAGAGCAACGGCTGTGTGTCGTAACCGGATTGCCTTTGTAGTCCACAGTGATTATAGCAAACTGTGTGACTTCGGCAACGGCGTCTTGTAGTGCTTGCCACTTTTCGATGTCGATGACATCCTTCAACATAGTAAACCTCCTTTATGGTCATCGAAATTATACCATTAAAATCATCAAAATGACAATATATTACCATTAAAAATTGCCTATAGAGGACAATAAACCCTCGTGACAGATGACGAAATTTTCTGTAAACTGTTTAGAAACACATGAGGAGGTCTATGAATATGAAAAAAGCATTTATCAGTCCAAGTCGCTACATGCAAGGAGAAGGGGTACTTAATGAACTGGGGTATTTTGTAAAGGGGTTTGGCAAGAACGCACTATTAATTGCCCATTCAGACGACGTGGCACGCGTAAAAGCTCAGCTGGATAAAAGCGCAGAGGATTACAGTGTGACATTTGTGGAGAGCGGTTTCAAAGGGGAGTGCTGTCGCAGTGAAATCGAGCGGTTAAAGGCGCTGGCAGCTGAGCACAAATGCGCTTGTACCGTCGGTCTCGGCGGAGGCAAGGCGATTGATACGGCGAAATGTGTTGCCGAGGGTGAGGCGCTTGTTATCGTGCCGACGATTGCCGCAACAGATGCACCCACCAGCCACTCGGCAGTGGTATACACAGCAGAGGGCGCCTTTGAATCGTATGCGTATTTCAAACAGAGCCCTCAAGTGGTATTGGTCGATACCGCTGTCATTGCTAAAGCGCCGACGCGATTTTTGGTATCGGGCATGGGCGATGCGCTGTCGACGTATTTTGAAGCGCGTGCCACCCAGCGTTCAAATGCCGATGTCAACGCGGGGTTACCGTGTGGAGGGGGCGCCAAGGGAACGATGACGGCGATGGCACTGGCGACGCTCTGTTATGAAACGCTGTTAAGAGATGGTGTAAAAGCCAAAGCGGCTTGTGACGCCAATGTCGTTACACAGGCACTTGAAAACATCGTCGAGGCCAATTGTCTGTTGTCGGGATTGGGGTTTGAAAGCGGTGGTCTCGCAGCTGCTCACGCCATTCACGATGGCTTGACGCTCCTCGAGGGAACCCACGCGTATTACCATGGAGAAAAAGTGGCCTTTGGTACATTGGCGCATTTGGTTCTCGAAAATGCACCGATGTCGACTATTGACGACGTACTGGATTTTTGCCTGTCAATAGGGTTGCCGGTATGTCTCGCCGATATTGGCGTCGAACAACTGTCCGATGAAGCGTTGGCAGCAGTTGCTGAGAAAGCGTGTATTCCCGAAGAGTCGGTTCACGCCATGCCGTTTCAGGTAACGCCGGAACAAGTGGCGGCGGCCATTCGCGTCGCCGATGCACTGGGAAGAGAAAAGAAGGGACGATTTGTATGAAGAAAATAATCAATACACCGGATACTTTGGTTAACGATATGGGCAAGGGGCTGTTGCTCGCCCATCCAGAACTCGACTACGACAATCGGTACGGTATTGTTAAGCGCGCGGCACTCGACTCGGAAAAAGTGGCGCTAATCAGTGGCGGCGGCAGCGGCCACGAACCTGCACATGCAGGGTTTGTCGGCACTGGTATGCTGGACGCCGCCGTTTGCGGCGACGTTTTTGCTTCGCCGTCTCAAGTACAGGTGTACAAGGCGATAAAAGAGGTCGCCGGTTCAAAAGGTGTTCTGTTAATCATTAAAAATTACAGTGGCGATGTGATGAACTTTCAAAACGCGGCGTTTATGGCGAGTGAAGACGGTATTGAGGTGGCGCATGTTAAGGTGGCCGACGATATTGCGGTGGACGATAGCCTTTACACAGTGGGCAAGCGCGGTGTCGCGGGAACGGTACTGGTCCATAAAGTTGTAGGTGCCGCCGCTGAGAAGGGCTTGCCGCTTGAATCGGTTCAACGCATTGGGCAGAAGGCCGCTGATGCGGTTAAGAGCATTGGCTTTGCACTGACGTCGTGCACAGTGCCAGCAAAGGGAACGCCGACTTTTCAAATTGAATCTGGGGAGATGGAGTACGGTGTCGGCATCCACGGTGAGCCGGGGATTCAAAGAGAAGCGGTTCAAACGGCTGATGAATTGGCGGAGCGCATGGTAGAGGCTCTTTTGGACGCTTTGCCAATTGAAAGCGACCGGCCTGCGCGTTTGGCGTTACTCGTCAACGGCTTTGGCGGCACGCCGCTTCAGGAGCTCTATGTGCTCAATGCAGCGGTCTCCAAGCGGCTTCTCGAAAAAGGGCATACCCTCGCATTTGTGCGCGTTGGCAACTATATGACCAGCATCGACATGGCAGGGGCCTCTCTATCGCTTATGGCGCTCGACGACGAACTCGAAGCGTTGCTCGGTGCCCCATGTGAGACGCCGGCATTTGTACAGACGGCGGCGTCGAAGCCGATTACCCCTGAGCGCCTCAACAAGTGTAAAGAGGCGGTTGTAACGGAAGCAGCGGTCGAATTGTCACGGGGAACACCTGTTGTCGAAGGAGAGGTGGTAACCTATGAAAACATGCTTTTTCTCGTGTCTGAAATGGGCGCGGTTGTTATTGAGAACGAAGTGGCTTTTTGTGAGCTCGACGCCCATGCCGGAGACGGCGATTTCGGCATGAGTGTGGCCAAAGGCTTTAAGCGCCTGAAAAAAGAATGGGGCGCGGTTTTAAGCGAGGGCAGCGGTGACATCGGTGCTTTCTTGGAAGCCTGTGCGCTGGTAATTATGGCCCATTGCGGCGGCGCGTCCGGCCCGATATGGGGGGCGGCGTTTCGATCAGCAGGCCGTTCGGCAAGGGGCAAAGAGCATTTGGATGTCCAGGGAATGTACGGTTTACTTGAAGCTGCTGCTGAGGGCATTCGACTGACAGGTGAACGAGCTTTCGGACGCGGTGCAGGCATTGGTGACAAAACGTTAATGGACGCACTTTTGCCATGTGTTGACGCGTGGCGGAAAGTCGCAGAGGAAGGTGGCGTTCTCCAGCGTGCATTTGCTAAAGGTGCGGCTGCCGCTGAAGCTGGTGCAAAAGCGACAGAAAACATCACTGCCCGTATGGGGCGTGCTGGAACTGTGGGCGATAGAAGCCTTGGCTATCCAGATGCAGGCGCTCACGCGCTCGGTGTGATCTTTAAAGCACTTGACAAGGCGTTGCGGTTTTAAAGGGACGGTTCTTTTGTGCCGAAAAACACTAATATTTACCATTTAAAACCTCGCTATTCGAAGGAATAGCGAGGTTTTTTGACGTTTACGTCGGCGCGTATACACAGCGGCCTAACCGAAGTGGCCTACGGTAAGTTATATCGGCGTCGACAGTGACGCCGATTTTCTAAAATCCCGCTGTACCAGCGCTTAGAGGCGCCGTGGTTTTGGATTATATGGAAAATTATAGTTGAATCCGGCACAAAAGAACCGTCCCCCTTTTTTGCAAAGTGTGACATGTGGAACACTTTTTACACGTCAAAAGCCTTATACTCTTTGTAAGCGTGGAGAGGAGGTTGTCAAATGGATGGATTGACTAATGCGTTTTGGGGGATTGGAATTGTCGGTATGGCGGCGGCTGCTTACAAAGACAAAAGAGCGACGCGGAAAGCCGCTGTTAAAGCCAAGGGCATGTTGAAGCACATGCTTGTGGACATCGTCGGGATAGTGTTTTTAATCGGCTTGATAGTGACGTTTTTGTCACCGGAGACCATACAACGGGTACTCGGGGAAAATGGCGGCTGGGCGGCGACAGTGGCAGCTTCTGTAATCGGGAGTATAACACTGATTCCGGCTTTTGTGGCGTTTCCGCTCATCGGTTCGCTGAGAGACGCCGGCGCAGCAGTGGTGCCGCTAACAGCTTTTTTGACGACATTGACGATGGTGGGGATCGTGACGTTTCCAGTTGAGAAGAAAAGCTATGGCATGAAGTTTACAGTGATGCGCAACGGCCTCAGCTTTTTAGCGGCTCTTGGTATTGCGTGGGCGATGGGAGGTGTCGTATGAAAAACTTTGTCAGGCGTCATCGCATGACGACGGCAATTGGCCTAATTTACGTCGGACTTACCATATTCTATAGGGCGCTTGCAGTGGAGGCACTTGCACACACGGTTTACTACCTAAAAGAAATGGCTTGGATTATGCCGGTGGTGTTTATGATGATTGTCGCCATAGAAGTGCTTATTCCAAAGGCTTTTATTGTGGCGCAACTGGGAGAGGCGTCGGGCATAAAGGGCACGGTATTTGCTTTTTTGCTGGGGAGCATCTCGGCAGGACCGATTTACGCGGCGTTTCCCATTGGAACGGCTTTGTTGAAAAAAGGGGCCACCGTCGGCAACGTAGCGATAATATTGTGTGCTTGGGCGGTTATTAAAGTGCCTATGCTGGCCAATGAGGCCAAATTTTTAGGTGCATCTTACATGTGGGCGCGCTGGGGATTGACAGTGGTGGCAATTGCGGTCATAGGCATTGTAATGAATCGAAACATTGAACGGTCGTCCATTTTAAAGAGTGAAAAGGAGCAGAGAGATGAATAAAAAAAACCACCGTTTTCAGACGGGCAAAGAAAAAGTCGTAGAGAAACTTGTTCTCAACGACGCGTTGCATTACATCCATATGATTTTCCCAAAAGGTGAAGGTCTGCCGGTGCATGAAGCCAATGCTGACGTGTACATGACCGTTGTAAAGGGGACTTTGACGTTGAGCTTAGATGGCGACGAGCGACAGTACGATGCGGGAACGCTCATTGAGATTTCGGAGAAGACCGTCATGCACGTACACAACACTTCAGAACAGGCAGTTGAACTCATTGTGATAAAGGCGCCGGCACCTACACATTGAGTACGGCATCGGCGTCTAGAATGTACACGTGGTGGACGTCGTAGTCGATGAGACCATCTTGTTTCATCTTTTGCAGCGCTCTTGAAAGGGACGTTCTGCTGACGCCCATTTGTTCGGCAAGAGCTTTTTTTGTCAACGTCAAGCGGATGTCGGTGGTCTTTTGAAGTTGGACCTGTGTTCGTAAGTAGTTACAGATGCCGTCTCGAATACGTCGGCTGACATGGTGCTTGATTTTGGTGCCGATAAAAACGGTGTGATCTGAAATTGTGGTTATAAAGGCGCGCATAAAGGCATCTGATGTGCGACAAAGTTTGTGGAGGGTCTCCTTGTCGACGAGGAGGACCTCTGTCTTTTTTTTGGCGACGACCGTCATGGGAAAGTAAGGCTGGCTTGAAAAAATCAGGTTTGCGCCGAGGGTATCGCCGACTTTAAAATCGGCGACGGCGAGCAGATTGCCTTCTAATGTGATGCGCTCCACGGCGAGGGCGCCGCTGAGAACGATTTCTATATGGGTACAGGTGTCGCCTTCTAAATGTACCATTTCATTTTTACCAAAAGTTCTGCATTTCGAATCGATTAACGCTCTTCGAGTGTCTTCTGTAAGAACGCCGAACAACGGGCTTTCTTTTAACCTGTACGACATAGGGACCTCCTTTAAAACGATACTCTACAATTAGGATAGCGCGGAAAGGCGATTGATACAAGCATTTTTAGAGTAGGCAGGCCCTGTCTTTTTTGGTAAACTATAAAGAAAAAAGGGGGCTCAAATGGCAAAAAATTTATCCGATATGACGCTAGAAGAATTGTGGGCGCTTTTTCCGATTGTTCTCAAGCCGCATAATCCGGCGTACTTTAAGTGGTATGAAGCTGAAAAAGAACAGCTTTCGGCGTTGTTGTCGCCTTCGAGAATTTATAGATATCATCATATAGGCAGCACCGCTGTGAAAGGACTGGTAGCGAAACCCACTGTGGATATATTGCTAGAACTGGCGCCGGGCATTGAAAATGCCGATGTCGTAGCGCAGCTGGTCTCAGAGGGGTGGGTGCTTATGTCTCAGCAAACGACGCCGCATGTGGACAGCGTCCTCAACAAAGGCTATACACCGGCGGGCTATGCGGAGCGCGTCTTCCATCTCCACGTAAGACCTTGTGGCGATTGGAACGAACTCTATTTTAGGGATTACTTAAAGGATCATCCGGCGGTGGCCGATGCCTATGGGCGTTTGAAGGAAATTTTAGCAGAGGGCTATCGACACAACAGGGACGGGTATACAGAGGCGAAGACGGCCTTTGTCACTGAGGTTACAGCGCTGGCGAGACAATTGTATAAAGACCGTTACAAACCGGTACATGAAATGAGGTGAACATGAAAGCTATATGGCAACTGCATGTAAGAGGGTACAAACTCTTCATCAAAAATATCAACCGCATTATCGGCTATCAGTTAATTGTCAGTTTGCTCCTCACCATTTTCATTTTGCCGTTGTTCCACATGATTCTCAACTTGCTGATGAAATCCCGTGGTATGACTTATGTCGCCAACGGTTTGCTTCAAAAGTTGTTGATTTCTCCGCAGGGCATCTTGCTGGTTCTCACCATGCTGATTTTTGGCTTTATCATCGTTATGTTGCAACTTGGGGGCATAACGGTCATAGTCCATCAAATTTTGGTGGAAAGTAGGGAGAGCCGGTTTATCGACATCGTCTTGTACGTCATGAAGCGGTTGAAATACATGCTCGGCTTTGACGGCATTATTATCGCGGTGTATTTTATCTTGCTGGCACCGCTTCTCGAGAGTGAAATACGAATAGGGTTGTTCGACTCGTTGACCATTCCGGTGTTTCTCGTGGAAAAAATAGAATCGAACACCTTCCAGTATGCCTTGGCAATACTTGCCATTGGCGTCGTCGTTGCCTTAACGGTGCGTTGGATGTTTGCGTTACATGCGCTGTTGCTGAACAGGGAGCAAAAAAAGCACTTTCTGAGAGAAAGCGCCAAGTTGCTCAAACACAATTTGAAATACATCGTTAAATACACGTTGGTTTCATTTGCCTTTGCCGTTGTGTTTGCCGTTGCTGGAGCTCTGCTGATGGTTTTGGGCAGTGCCGCGATTATAGCGCTGTTTCCTTTCGGTGAGGCCATTAACACCCTCGTGGTGTTTGCCCTCGGCATCATCCTCCTCTATCTCTGGGGACTGATTTCGATTCCAGCTTCTCTGATTCAGCTGACGCTTTTGTACCATCAGTTGTCGGGCAATGTCGATCCCCTCGAAATCAAGGTGGTCGGCCGGCAGACGCGGCTCAACAGATGGCTGTCCAACAAAGCGGTTATCGGCGTCAGTGCGGTGCTGCTCGTCGTCGGGGTGTCGGCTTATGTGTATGTTTTTGATGTGGCTTTTGCTTCGATTAAGTACGATGTGGCTGTTACGGCGCACCGTGGCAGTTCTTATGAGGCTCCTGAAAACACGCTTGCCGCTGTTAAGCAAGCCTATGAAAACGGTGCTGATTTTGCTGAGGTAGATGTACAGCTTACTAAGGATGGGCACATCATTTTGTTGCACGACTCGAGTTTCAAGAGGACGACAGGGCGGGACGCCAGACCGGATCAATTGACACTTGCTGAAGTGCGAGAGTTGGATGCCGGAAGTTGGTTCTCTGAGGCCTTTGCCGGAGAAAAAGTGGCGACATTAAAAGAGGTCATCGACTTCGCTAAGGACAAAATCGGATTGAATATCGAACTCAAGGGGACGGGTTACAGCCCTCAGATGTATTCAATTCTCGTGGAATTGTTGAGGGAAGAGGACTTTGTATCTTCTTGTGTCATCACCACGCAGAGTCTTGAGGACATTCGTCAATTGGAGGCGCTTGAACCCAAGTTGAAGACCGGTTACATCATGTTTTTGGCATTTGGCAAACTCGATGCGTTAGAAGTGGATTTTTATAGTGTCGAGGCCATCAACGTTACTGAAGCCTTTGTGGAAAATGCCCATCGCATCGGGCGAGAAGTCCATGTGTGGACGGTAAACGACGAAGCCCTTATGGAAAAACTGATCGATTTTGGGGTGGACAACATCATCACCGATAAGGACAAGCGGTTGAGAGAGATTCTTAACGAAGGCTTAACTACATCTTAGTGTTTTTAAACAGCGTAACTTAATAGCGACGCTGTTTTTTTACTTTCTTTTATAAAGTGATGATTATTGGATTAATTTATGATGACATGTGAAAAAAAGGCGTGAAAATGTCAAAAAAGGATATAATATAAATAGATACAAAAGTAAAAACAATACAGTAAATATAATTTATATAAATGTATTGTCAATTGATATAAAGGGGCGTTTTATGAATTTTTTTCACAATGGTGTGAGGACTTACATCACGAAAAACATTTATCAAGACTACTTAATTGAAAAGATTTTATTGATGACTTTCTACGCGGGGAACATTGTCATTTCACTGCTGACAATGGTGTTTCATTACGCGGGATCAATCGATATTGTCATCGTTTCCCAGACATTGCACGCTGTGTTTAGCTTGTTGATTTTGAATGCTTTTGCCAAGAAGGCGACGACGAAGCGCATGTTGCTGTTTGCCAGTGCGTACTCCATTGTACCGTTTTTAGGGATGTGGGCTTCAGTGTCGTTTAAGCACCCAATGGTTATTTTGTACTCAACGGTGTTGCTTATTGTCGACGTTCTAGTTTTTAGCAATCGCACGCAGGTGCTGGTTTTTGCAACGAAGTTTCTCTTAATTGTCGGTCTTTTTGCAGTGGACTATTCGTATCGTGCGGCGACGTTCCCACCGATTGAACTGGACATGCATTTGAGTTTTAGTATAACGATAATGCAGTTTCTCCTCTTTTTTACCATGTACACTTATGCGGTAATTGTCAAGGAGTACAAGGGAATTATCAAAATGTACTCGTACATCGACCCTTTGACGGGCATTAAAAACAAGCGATCATTTGACGACGATCTCATTCGCATAGAAGAGAAGTTTGCCCGTTACGCGTACGCTTACGCCATGGTGTTTTTAGACGTCGACGATTTTAAAGACGTCAACGACGGTTACGGGCACACTGTCGGTGACCAAGTGCTGAAATACATCGCCAACACCATAAAGGGGTCCGTGCGTAAATCCGATGAAGTGTACCGAATGGGGGGAGACGAGTTTATTATTATATTGGACGAAACCAACTATGAGGAAGCCATGTATATTATGCGTTCGATTTTTTCCGATAAGAACACCGTCAACCACTTTGAATTCGATATTGTCATCAGTTACGGCGTTGCTTCCAGAAGTGAAATAGATGGTGAAGTGCGAAGTTTGACACATCTCGCAGACCAGCGAATGTACCACTCCAAAAAAGAAAAGGGAAAAGTCCGGCCGGCGCGCAGCAACGCCAGTAAGATTGTTCTTAAATCGGATAAAATCTCGTCGTCGACGTGATTGGCGGCGATGCTCTCAGGGTATCTACCTGTAAAACATCAAGTTTTACAGTAAAGGAGAGTAACTATGAACGCAACAATAAACCAATTGCTCAACCACAGATCTGTGAGAAAGTTCACAGAACAGACAATAGACACAGAAGTGCTCGAGGCGGTGCTTAAAAGTGCTCAGGCGGCGTCGACCTCTAGTTTTTTACAGGCATACAGCATTGTCAACATATCGAAAGGCCCTGCGAGAGAAGCACTGGCAGGGTATTGCGGCGATCAGCCGTGGGTGGCAAGCGCCCCTGTTTTTTTGGTTTTTCTGGCGGATTTTAATCGGCTCCACAGACTTTGTGACATGGCTGAAAAGCCTTACGACGGCGGCTGGACGGAGCAGACGCTCATCGGTACCGTCGACGCGGCTATAGCGGCTCAGAACGCTTTAGTGGCGGCGGAATCCCTCGGCCTCGGTGGCGTTTACATCGGGGGGATACGGAACTGTCCCGACGAGGTGTCGAAACTGCTCAAGTTGCCGGAAGAGGTGTATCCAGTCGTCGGTCTTTGCCTCGGCTACCCTGAAAAATTACCGGAAATTAAGGCGCGCATGCCGATTGAAATGCTCGTACACGAAGACGTGTATCACGATGTAGATCAAGCGTTGTTAGAGGCCTATGACGACCGAATTACCGCCTACTACACGCGGCGGACAAAGGGTAAGATTACAGACAGTTGGACGGCGTCTGTGGCTAAAAAGCTCGGCGGCGAGATGCGCCCGCATATGAAAGGGTACCTTAACAGACAAAAGATGATGATTAAGTGACTTGCAAAGCCGACTGTTGTTCGGCTTTTTTTGTGTGTGGGCACCTCTGTATTTAAGTTCCCTTTAGGTTCGGCACCTATACTTATAGAGAAGGAGGGGGTTTTTATGAAGATACTGTTGGTAGAAGACGAACGCGAACTCGCTGACGCACTAGTGGCCATACTAAAGCATCATCACTACCAAGTGGACGCTGTGTACGATGGCGAAGAGGCGCTGGCCTATCTGGAGGTCGAAGGGTACGATGGTGTGATTTTAGACGTGATGCTTCCGAAAGTCGACGGCATTGAGGTGTTGAAAAGTGTACGTTCCGCCGGTAATGCGGTGCCAATACTGCTGTTGACAGCAAAATCGGAAATCGACGACAAAGTATTGGGGCTCGATTGCGGGGCAGACGATTATTTGACGAAGCCCTTTGCGTCAAAGGAGCTTCTGGCGCGCCTTCGAGCGGTGACGCGGCGTCAGGGGGACGTGGCCGACAACGTGTTGTCTTTCGGTAATATCAAGCTCCATCGCACGACTTTTGAAATAGAGACAACTGCTGGCCGTCAACGCTTGTCCGGAAAAGAGTTTCAAATGCTCGAGTTGATGATGCTCAATCCGAAGCAACTGATAGCCACAGAGCGCTTTATGGAGAAGGTTTGGGGCTATGAAAGTGAGGCGGAAATCAACGTCGTCTGGGTCAATTTGTCGAATTTGAGAAAGAAACTCGCATCTCTCAAAGCCAATGTGCAGATTAAAGCCACGCGGCACCTCGGGTACACTTTGGAGGCAAAAGATGATTAGTCAATTGAGACGACAGTTTATAGGCATTTCGGTTTCGGCGGTTTTTACGGTACTCTTGGTGGTTTCTGTGGCGACCAACTTCTTAAACTATCGGCATATCGACCGTTTGCCAAGTGAGGTTTTATCAGTTTTGGCCGACAATGACGGTACTTTTCCAAAGCCCGATAGGCCGACAAATGTGCCGAGGGATTTTTCTAGAGAGACGCCTTTTTCAACGCGGTATTTTACCGTGCGATTCTCCGGTTCTGAGATGGTGACACGCGTCGATGTCGAGCGGATTTCGTCAGTAACTGAATCCGAAGCGGTTGGGTTTGCACAGCAGGCTATGGCTGAAGGAAAACCCTCCGGTCGGCTGGACGCGTACAAGTACCGCTTGGTCGAGGGGGCGGGTGAAACACTGGTGATTTTCATCGACTACAGTCGGGAACTGGAGATGATGCGTTCTTTTTTAGTCAATACACTGGGGATTGCCTCAGCGGCGTTGTTAGGTGTTTTTGTGCTGGTGGTCGTGTTTTCAAAACAAGCGGTAAAACCCGTTGTGGAAAGTTATGAAAAACAGAAGCGTTTTATAACCGATGCGGGACACGAACTCAAAACGCCCCTTACGATTATCAATACCAACACAGAGGTTTTGGAAATGACCTACGGGGAAAGCACTTGGTCGAACAGCATCCGCAATCAGACGGCACGTATGTCTAAGTTGGTGGAGAGTCTTGTTGCACTGACGCGTATGGACGAAGCAAAAACGCAGGTTGCCGTAGAGACGTTTTCTTTAACAGAAGCCGCGCACACAGTGGCAGACAGCTTTAAGCTGATGGCGGAAAACAGTGGAAAAACTTTGAAAGCAGCTGTTGAAGAAGGCGTGACCTACACTGGCGAGCCTGAAGCTCTCGAACAGTTGATGACGCTCCTCTTGGACAACGCCGTCAAGTATGCGTTAGAAGGCAGTACAATCGAGTTTTCAATAAAGAGACGGTCAAAAAAGGTGGCGATTCGAGTCGAAAATGCTACTGATGCCTTTGATAGCGGACGCCACGACGTCCTTTTTGAACGCTTTTACCGTGTGGATACTTCGAGAAACAGCCAAAAAGGCGGATACGGCATCGGTTTGTCGATTGCAAAAGCTGTGGTAATAAGACATAGAGGACAGATAAAGGCACTGAGTCCAGATGGTAAAAGTCTCGTAGTAGAAGCGGTATTGTAAGCGCGTTTATTTAAAGTAAAGCCTCAACGGGTCAATTGTATCGACGCCGGTTGAGGCTTTTTTGTTGAGCCGAAGGTTTTCCTCTGGATACTCGGGGCAGACAATCACCTGTTTGATGCACTAAAAGCGCATTAAATGCCATTTTTACGACAGCGCAGATACTGAGAAAGACTTTTTCGAAAGTTTAGGTTCGATTTAATTTGAACTTTAAGTTCACTTTAGTTTGGTTGCGTATACTGACAGTAATCAAAAGGAAGGAGTGGCACTTATGAATGTACAATCGAAATTTGAACGCAGTGAACAAAAGTATTTAATGACGAAGCTTCAGATGCGCATGTTAAAACAATTGATGGCAGAGTACATGGTGCCGGACACTTACGGCGCAACAACCATTGGCAATCTTTATTACGATACGGCAGATTATAGGTTGATTCGACGTTCTCTGGAAAAGCCGATTTACAAAGAGAAGCTGCGCGTTCGGAGCTATGGACTTGCCAAAGAAAATGCCCAAGTCTATGTGGAACTTAAAAAGAAGTACGACGGCATCGTCTACAAACGGCGTCTCTCCCTGCGAAATAAAGATGTTCCCGCCTTTTTCGGTGGTGCGGTATCTGTAGCAGGCGCGGGACAAATTGTCGACGAAATCGACTATTTCAGGCGTTATTACGGACACTTGGTGCCGGTAATGGCCATCTATTATTATAGAGAAGCGTATTTTGATCGATTTGACAGTTCCTTTCGCGTAACGTTTGACACGGACATCGTCTATAGAACTGAACAGTTGACATTGGAAGTTGGGGCCTATGGAGAACAGGTGCTTTCGAAAGAGCAAGTTCTGATGGAAGTCAAGACAGTTAGCGGGCTCCCCATATGGTTGACACAGTTCCTAACATCGGAAGGGCTCTACAAGATATCATTTTCGAAATACGGTCGCGCTTATCAGAAAACGTCTATGAAAGGAGGGCATGGGTATGTCGCTTAATTTTACTGTGACGACTTTAGCCGATTTTCTATTGAGTATCGGGGTGGCATTGGGCATCGGTCTGTTTTTAGCGGTTAGTTATACTTATAGAACTCGATATACGAAGAGTTTCGTCGTAACGTTGGCGTCTCTCCCAGCTGTAGTCAGCGTCATTATTATGATGGTCAACGGCAACATCGGTGCAGGGGTGGCTGTGGCCGGGGCCTTCAGCCTCGTGAGATTTCGTTCGGTTCCCGGAAGTGCCAAGGAAATCGGCGCCATCTTTTTGGCCATGGCGGCGGGGCTGGCTGTGGGGATGGGGTACTGGGTGCACGCAGGTGTGTTCACACTGGTGTTAGGCATTTTCAACGGCGTGTTGACACACAGTGGTCTCGGAGAAAAGAAGGTGGGCGATCGCGTACTCCGTATAACAGTACCGGAGGACCTCGATTACACCGGTGCCTTTGACGATTTGTTTGAAACGTACACTTGTCGGTGGCATCTCGTAGGCGTTAAAACCACTCACTTAGGGAGTTTGTTTAAATTGACTTACCATCTCACTTTGAAAACGGAAGATCGAGAAAAGGCGCTGATCGACGCTATGAGATGTCGCAACGGAAATTTAGAAATTTACATGACACATGATACCAATGCAAGTGGTGAACTGTAAGGAGGTTCCAGTATGAAGAAATGGCTTGGGCTAATTGTATCGGTACTACTGATACTGGCAGGGTGTACGACGACCGAGGGTGTTGTCGTTGAAGAGATTCAAGTGGATATGCCCCTAGAATCGGAACAAATCGAGGCGAACACAGCGGAAGAGACAACGGTTGATGCTGTAACACTTCAGCTCAGTGGCAATGGAATCGAGGGGACACCAAAAGGCGTCACAGTGGGTACAGGGACTGCAACGATTACGGAATCGGGCAGTTACAGGCTCACAGGGGCGTGGACCGATGGCCAAATTGTCGTCGATGCCGACAGCGACTCAGAAGTGTCGCTGGTTCTGGATCAGGTGACCATAGAGCATTCGGAAAGTGCCGCCATCTACGTAGCACAAGCTGAGAAAGTGACCATCGTCTTGGCATCGGGTACTGAAAATATATTGAAAACTACCGGTGCTTTTGTTAACTCAGATGAGATTACTATCGACGGTGTCGTTTTTTCAAGAGACGATTTGGTTCTCACTGGTGAAGGTACCCTCTATATTGAGTCGGCAGAAGGACACGGCGTCGTCAGCAAGGACACCCTTGCCATCGAAAGCGGCTCATATACCGTCGATGCAGCCGGACACGGCTTTGAAGCTAATGACGCTATAAGTGTACAAGGAGGTACCTTTGATGTAACGGCGGGAAAAGATGGGTTTCACAGTGAAAATGAGACGGATCAAGATTTGGGCAATATCGTAATAGAAGCAGGTTCGTTGACGATTTCATCGGGATCAGACGGCATGCACGCCGGTGGCTCATTGACGATTTACGACGGTGAAGTGGTTGTTAATCAAAGTGTGGAGGGACTTGAAGGCAAGACGGTTTCAATTCTCGGCGGGGTCATCGATATCACAGCTTCTGACGACGGGATCAATTCTGTAAACGGCGTCGAAACGGCGGTTACCGGCGCGAGTCAGAGTCAGCTCAAAGGTGGCTTTGAAACCTCCGACGGCAGTGCGGTCCTTATTTCCGGCGGCACAATAGCGGTAGATGCTGAAGGAGATGGCATAGACAGCAACGGCGATCTCAGCATTTCCGGCGGTACGATTTTAGTAGCAGGACCGATAAGCGATCGCGATGGGGCACTGGATTACAACGGCAATGCCAATATAAGCGGAGGCGTAGTGATTGCAGCAGGTGCCAGTGGTATGGCACAAAATTTCAGCAGTGCCACTCAGGGGTCGGCACTAGTGATTCTAAGCGGCTCACAAACGGGTACAATTCGCCTATTGGACGATTCGGGCACTGTCATTACGGCGTTTTCTCCGAACAAGGCCTACCGTTCAGTGGTGGTGAGTGCACCTGAACTGGCAGTGGGTGAGACGTATACAATAGAGGCGGGCGGAGAAACACAGACGTTCACTCTGACCGACACACTCTACGGCGCCGGCGGCATGCGAGGCGGTGGAATGGGACAACCGCCTCGTAGGCCTTAAGTTGAGAGAATATCGAAAAGCAGTTTGGGGTTGCATTTGTATCTGTGAGCACCTACAGGACAAATGTAACCTTCTTTTATGAGGGCGTTAAACTCCCTGTAAAAAGACCCTCTGGACATGCCGAGAGACGCTAGTGTACACGTTTTCGACATGGTGACCCAAATGGGATTGCACCTTTGTCTGTAGATTTCTTGTAAAAAGAAATACGCCATGCGCTGTCTGTTGTTCTGTATGCTAAAGAGAATAACTTTTTCTGTGAGGAACTGATGCTGGGCTTTTAAAAAGCGCCAAAAGGCGTGAAACAAATGGGCGTCTTGGCACAGGAGTTCTGTAAATGCGGGTTCTTCCATCACGGCGATTTTAGAGGGTGCTGCGGTTTCGTAAGAAATAAACTCTCCGATAATTTGCCCTTGGCACAAACCGAAAAATGCGTTGGGTTCTACAAACTGTAAAGGAATCCATTTGCCGTTGGGCATTGTAACAGAAATCGTTACACTTCCCGAAGCGAGGTAAAAAATGGGGTGATCTTCAGTGAGAGCAACCGGTAACTTTATATGAGCCGGATAAGCAGTTGTTTCTTTAAGGTGTTTTGAAAATACGGTGTTCATAGAGATAAGATCGGTCAACTCTGGATTGTACACAGATGCCTCCTTCAAAATGAGCGGTTGTATAAATTTAGACAGACAAGAGATCCACTCTCATAGTATACTGTCAAAGACAGTGAAATTCAATATCAATTAATTCAGAAGGGAGTTGACGATGGTCAGACAATACAGCATGGAAGACCCATTGATGCGCTCTGTGGAAGAAATAAACTGCTGGCTCATTCTAATGGGAGAGCCGCTCTTTTTACCAAAGTATATAGAAGAAAGCGGTGCCGAAGAAGACGATGGTGACGCTAATACAGACAGGTGACACCCATGTACACTGTTTTATTAATAGAGCCTAGAGCGCGGTATTCAGAATACGCCGCCACCCTTAAAACGGTAGAAAGCGTCAGCCGTGTAGTGGCTGCTTCCAGCGGCGCTCAGGCCATTGAATGTCTCAAGAAGGCGTCTGTGGACATGGTTTTTGCCGTTTTGGAACACGCTAGAGACGAGGGGGTAGACGCTTGCAGGCAGGTGCGTGCCTTTGAAGAAGAAATTCCCATGGTGGTGCTCTCGGCCACACCGGATTTCGAGTGTGCACGTTGTGCACTCAAACTGAAGTGTCACGATTACCTTCATCAGCCCTTCGACCGAAGTAAGTTTACAAATGTCCTATGCGGCGTAGCTACGAAAGAAAAACGCCTGTGTGAAAGTCTGTTTAACGATTTGCGAAAAGCGTTGAAAGCAGGCGATATTCGCGGGGCTAAAGAAGCGTTTGAAGGGCTTGTCAACAGCTGTCCTACAGGGTATGCCAAGTGCCGCAAACTGCGTGGTGTTCTCAAAGAGGGCATCGAGTATTACGGTGCCGAAGTATCCTTACCGGTGTTGCTACCACATGTCAAGGTGATGGATACAAACACGTTCATTCTGAAGGATACCTTTGAGAGATTAGTTAAAGCGATCGTCGACAATAAGCTGGCAACATACAATCGGGAAATCGACTACGCATTGAACTACATTGAGCACCGCGTTTGCGAAAGGCTGACGTTGGAGGCGGTTGCAAGTTATATGAACATCAGCGTGTACTATTTCAGTAAGTTTTTTAAGCGCAAAACAGGCTGCAATTTTGTAAATTACGTTACTCAGCGAAAAATGGAAATCGCCTGTAGCCGTTTGACGCAGACAGAAGATTCTGTTGTAACCATCGCCTATGAGCTCGGTTATGCGGAGTCCAATTATTTCAGCAAGGTCTTTAAAAAGACGTTTGGGATTGCCCCAACGATGTATAGAGAACTCCATTAGGGACGGTTCTTTTGTGCCGAAATCCACTAGTATTTTACAATTTTATAGACGTCCGATTGCTGTTAAGCCAGTCTGTAAGAGCATTTTGACAATCTGCTGGTTTTGTAGTATTTGCAGCACATCGATACGATAACAGTTTCCCAGCGACGGGCACGAATCGGTATAGGTATTGGTTGAAACTAAGTATTTTCAATTGCTAAGGACGTCTATACGCTGTAAATGGCACAAAAGAACCGTCCCTTTTTGTCGTTAAATGAACGAATTGTTAACTTAAAATGAATATACAAAAAATACTGGAACTTTCTCAAAGAGGCCTCCGTCTTAAGGCAGTAGTCAGTTACAAGTATAAGCATCGAATAGGAGGTAAGAGCATGAAGAAAATAGTGACAGTATTAATTTCTCTGATGATGTTGTGGTTTGTCGTCGGGTGTTCGACCCAAACTGAAGAAACCCCACCACCTGACATCTCTACGCCACCGGACAGCGGATCAGAGATTGAACCGGGAGGTAGCATGCCTGGTGGAGAAACCCATCCGGGAGGTGGCTCAGAAAGTATCCCAGGCGGAGAAATCCCTCCGGGAGATGGCTCAGAAAGCACCCCTGGCAGCGAAACCCCTCCAGGAGACGACTCTGAAAAAAAACTGGCAGTGAAACCCCTCCGGGAGATGACTCTGAAAGTACCCCTGGAAGTGACGCGCCGGCAAAAGGTGGCGAATAGAGAAGCCATTTATTTAGATTAGAATGAAAAGCGTATGGACAATTACAAGAACTGATTAACGAAGTGTAGGAAACTCTAAATTAATTAGACTCTAAAAAGGCGTCTTATAATCATAGTTAAGATAAAATAAAAGCGTCGCCGAATGGCGGCGCTTTTAACTGTTTACAACTATTGTGTCAAAAGACTTGAAAAAGAGAGTTTGAACATAAAAAACATTCAAAATAAGGAACTTTTTCTTGCATCTTTCGTCTTAATCACATAGTCGTAATACAAGTCATGTATTTTAAAGGAGGTATTTCATGAAAAAAGCACTAGCAGTTTTAATAGCCACAATGATGTTGTGGGTGGTGGTCGGCTGTTCGTCGACGCCGACAGAAGAAACGCCATCGGTAGAAAATCCGGCCGGTACTGAAACAGAAGGTTCAGAAGGCGCTAGCACTAACGGCGCCGGTGACAACACCGCTATCAACGTATCTGAGGAAAACAAAGAAGTAGACGGCGAACAAGCAGCGTCTGCTGTTATTGGTGAAATTGTTCAAATTGAGGGCGATCAAGTGGATGTCGTGTCAGGCGATATCGTCGAACGCTATACCGTTGAAAATACAGACAAAGCGCTCTATTTAGGCCAGTGGGTCAGTGTTGAGCTCAACGGAGAAAAAGCAGTGGTCGTACCTTATTTAGAGAATGATTTCAGTGTTAAGTTCACATCTATGGGCGATAAGATGTTGCCATTTAAAGGTGTTGTGAAAGAAGTCAAAGCTGAGAGCTTTGTCGTAAACAGCGGTGACGAAATAGTTGAAATCAGTACATCGCCGGAACTTAAAATAAAAGTCGGTTCAGAGGTATCCGGTTGGTACGCAAACTTTGGCGAAACAGCACAATTAATCGAGTTGTATGACGAAGCCAATAAGCTGGAAGCTTCTGTAGAGAAAATTGATCGTTCTGAAGAAGGCGAACTGATTTTGACTGTTAAAGCAGGTGAGAAGAGTTATACCTGTTACACAAAAGACGCTAATATCGAACGCAACATTTCTGAAATTGAAAAAGGTGACGTGTTGACAATTTACCATAACGGCACTTCTGAGAACCCCAAAGAGATTAATGCTACTTTAATTCGCTAAGCAATAGAAAGGCTTTACTTGTTTGAAAACGGATTATCTACTGATTAAAGGAGGATTCGCACATGAAGAAAGTAATGTCAATCGTACTATCGCTCGTTCTGTTACTTGGGATGATTCCGGCATTTGCCGTTGGCGATCAATCTAATGAAAAAGACCCGCAGTTGCCGGAAAGTGAAACAAGCGATCAACTGGAAGTAGGCAATGTGCCAGCTGGAACCGCAGGTGAAAAGCTCAAGCACTACGGGTTCATCTCTGGAGGCACCGGCGGTGACCTTATGGAGGATTCCGAATTTTCAAGAGAGCAACTGGCAAAAATACTTGCCGAGCTCAGTGGAAAAGCCGATGAAGCAGTTGCTTTTAAAGGCAATGTTACGTTTAAAGATGCCAAAGACATCGGGAAATGGGCGTTGCCATATGTGGCGTACGCCGCTGAACAAGGTTGGCTAAAAGGTAATGAAAAGAATGAGTTTATGCCTAAAGAAGCTGTAACCGGCAAAGCGTTATTAACAGCAATGCTAAGAGTACTCAAATATGAAACCAAATGGGAAACTGTTGTAGAAGACGCCGCTGAAGTGGGCTTCACAGCGCCTGAGGGCGATCTCACAAGAGGGCGTGCTTTTGAAACTATTTGGACAGTTGTAAGCGAAGTACCATCGAAGGGATCAGATGTTCCACTTGGCGTTGAACTCGGTAAATTGGAACCTGAAAAACCTGTTCCTACTGAGTTGGATTTCACACCGACGGCATCAAACTTAAAAGAAGTAAAAGTGGAATTTAATCAAGAGGTCGATCGTGAAACCGTAAAAGATGCCAACTTTGTTATTAAAAAAGGCACATCTACCATTAAAGCAAAAGCGGCTCTTTTAGAAAGCAATACAGCTGTTCTGACCGTCGATGGTGACGGCCTTTCCAACCAAGGTGCCTACACGCTAAGTGTAGAAAAAGTAAAACCTGTCAACGGCACTGAAATCGCTAAGACAACTAAAGATTTCACAGCTTTTGACCGGGATTTACCTGAGGCAAAAGAAGTTAAGGTAACGGGACCTAGGGACTTGAAAATCACGTTCAATGAACCGATTAAGACAGCCGGCACTATTGAAATTAAGCAAGAAAACACCATTGTAGGCAATAGCACAACAGTTAGTGGCAAAACAGTTTCTGTAAAAGCGTATAGCAACTTTATAGAAGGCAAGAATTACGCTGTTAAAGTAACGGGCTTCAAAGATTATGCCGATTACGCCAATGTTGCGGCGACTTTGGAATTCACTTACGCAAAAGATGAAACACCACCAGTGGCTTCTATTGTGAAAGCAGAGCAAGATTACGTGGTTATCGACTTTGACAAGCCAGTAAACGGTCTCAAGAAAGAGTATTTCTACCACACATTTAACGCATGGCAATCCCTTGGCATCTACAGCGACATGGAAATGAGCAAAGAGATTAAGACCTCAGATTCTGTCAACAGAGTATATATTAAGTTCTACGATGCCAACGAGAAAAACCAAGATAAGAACAGACCTCTGCCTGAGGGCACTGTCAACGTCGGTATATCCGGTGCGGAAATTAAAGACAACTGGGGCAACAAGCTCGGTGACATTACACTTCCGGTAACGATTAAGTCGGATACAACACAGCTGGCGTTTGAAACTGAAGTTAGAGAAGAAAACAAGATTCTTGTCAAGTTTAACAAAGCGATTCAGACAACAGAAATCTCCAGCAAGAATTTTGAAGTACTCGATCAAGATGGTAAGACCATTTCAGGTCTCATCGTGACGGTTAATCCGAAAGACAATAAAAACATCGAGCTGACGTTGAATCAAAAATTAGCAGGTAAAACAGTAACTCTCAACGTCAAAAATATACGAGAACTGGGCATAGCGGGCACTAAGATTGAAAGCGAAACCGTTATGGTTGAAATCACAGACAAAACATCACCTTCAGTGTCAAGAGCTTACCACAACTTGAAACCTGTATCGGGTAAAAACGATGAATTCTCGACGAAGGAGCTGATTGTTCAGTTCTCTGAAGGTGTTGACGGTCAAACCGCTCTTGTGGCATCAAATTACTCTTTGGTCTATGGCACAAATCTCGTCGTTCTGACAGAAAGTGTCGACTTTGACAACGACAATGAAAAAGTTAAAGTTCAATTGACTGACGCACAAGCAAAAGAGCTTAAAGCGTACATCGAAAGTCCGGCTCAAAAAACAGCGCCGGTTAAACTTCAAGTCATCAATGTCAAGGATTTGGCTGGCAATGTGATTAAGCCAATTCAGCAGAAGGTGGAAGGAGACGTTGCTTCGTTTAAAGTGCAGTTGGAATCTGTAAAAGCCACTGCTAAAAACAAGTTGGTGATTACGTTTAATGACAAGCTCGTCGATTTGTCGGAAGGTTCATTCTTAATGAACAACGGCAGCGACAGCAGTGAGTTTACTTTGACACAAGAATACGAAGGCAGCAAAACCGTTGTAACGCTTGAGAACAATAAAGCGGACTTCTACAACACCAAAGCGGAAAAAGCAAAACTCGTCATTAATTACAACGGTTTTAAAGATTCTTACGGAAGTGCTGTAAAAGAAATGGATATTCCGAAGGAAATGAAGCCAAATACGGCAGACCCTTCAAAAGTTGTTATCACAGCGGGTATTGAAGATAAAATCGCTCCTGAAATTGTAGAAGACAGCAACCAAGTCAAAGCGGTTAAAGTTTACGATGACGATTCAAATGGATCGCTGGATACGTTGGATATTCAATTTACCGAGCCGATGGCCAAGCAATATATCAGCCTTGACAAGTTCACTGTAGATGGTTTCACCATCAAAGAAGTCGTAACAGACAACAACGATGCGACCATTCGTTTGAAGCTTGTTGAGCAAAAAGACGGCGCAGGCAAACCTCTAAACAATGTGACACAAAATCAAAAACTCATTATTGGTGAAGGTTTAAGAGATGTTAAAAACAATTTGTTCCTGACTTCGACCTCTTACATCGATGTCAAAGCAGGCGTAAAGTAGTTGTTGAACGTCTCAGTCAGCAGATGCTCGGTGCAGCAGTCCTGTGATTGTTAGATAAGAGGTTAAAGGGCATCGACACAGCAACTAAAAGTTGTTGTCGATGCCCTTTGGCTTAACGCATTTATTAGAGGCTATGAGACAGATGGGCACCACGCTTGATTGAGTCGTATACATCGGCGACGCCGTCTATGATTTAGAATGCGCTGAAGCGAGTTGCGTGACGTTTGCTCTTGTTAAATGGGGCGCAAAAAACAGGCATGCGTTTAAAAAAGTCACTTGTACTTTAGAAACGCCCGGCGATTTGCTTCAACTATTGACGCCATAGTGAAGATGCCAGTGGTCACCTGTAAATAGCGTCTCTTACTCTGTTTGACAGACTTTATAAGGCGCTATCTCTATACATAAATCAAACTAAAGGAGTCAATGGGGATGAAAGATAGAAGGGAAGAAATTATCCGCCAATGGTTTAGGATGTGGCTTTGACTTTTGAAGGCGAGTATACCGTCGTAGAAGATTACAATAAAAACCTACACGTGGAACATTAAGCCAGGGCTTAAGTTCAGCAACGGCAAAGAAATTAAAGCGGAACACTATGTTGCAAATCTTTTACTGTGGAACAGCAAGTTTGTTGCAGACTTAGGTGGGGACAACACCGCGGCATACAGGCTCGTCGGTCCCGACGCGTATTCTAAAGGCAAGTTCCTGTACGAATCGTTGGTTAACCAAGGTTACAACGTCACCATTGCACTTCAACCGTTCTACGTTATCATCGCCTTGTTGACCAACTTGATTATCGACTTGAGCTATGGGCTTGTAGACCCTAGAGTGCGCGTCAATAAGTAGGGGGGAGAGTATGCATGCGTAACAAATCAAAAAGAAATTGTTCTAAAGAACCAAGACGCTTTCGGTTTATTACAACTAAAAAAGCGTTGTCCATATATGAAGAAGAGGTCATACAGAGCCCTTTTGCCACCGTACTTAAAACTTTTTCAGATAATCGTGTTGGCATGACGGCGCTCGGTATCTTTTTACTGGTGTTTTTAACGGTGGTTATCGGACCGAAGTTGCGACCGGTCGACCTCTCGTATTCAGAATCGAGCCAAGTCAATGTACCGCCGGGATTTGATATGATGAAAGTGCCAAAAGAGATCGACGGCAACATCAAGCAAATTGACATAGGCCCGACGTTTTCAGTTTGCCGTTGGTAACGACCACGTGCTCGCTGTGAATGCGGAAGGCAAACTCTTTTCTTGGGGAAATGACAGACAAAAATAATCGGGCATCCCACCTGAGGTTGCACAGCTCGGCAACATCAAAGAGGTTTGTACAGGTTGCCAAAGTTAGTCTTTAATAACAGAAGGTGGTAAAACATTCTTCTTCGGTAACTCCAGAACAAACGATTACTATGAATTTCACCAATACTAAGGTCAAATCGACAAAGTCGCCATGTCCGGTGAGAGTTTTATCGGTCTCACTTACGACCGAGAAGTCGTGTTTTTAGGGTTTAAAACAGATGGGATATTTTGACAAATTCCAGAAGTGGGTAAAGTCTCGGGAACATCCGCGACGCTAGTAGCGGTAAATGAAAACGGCAAATTAGCTGCTTGGGGTGCCGACAACTTCAAACAGGCGCCTTTAGTAAAAGGGGGGGATCGTGTCTGATTCCGGGAGAAAAGGCGCAAAACAGAGACAAAAAGCCGTTTTATGTCGTGTAACATGCAGCATGGTGTTACAATTTCTGTGTTCTATCACAACTCGAAATACCCAACTTGGAATCAGGTACATGTTATTGGACTGTATCCGGAAGCTATAAGTCACTATGCAATTGATTTTTCAAAAGGTCTTGAGCAAGCCGATTCTATTTCTTTTGAAGAGAACTTTAAAAAACTGAATAAAATAAGGACAATGGCGTATAAGGCCATTGGCGCGAAACTCGTATGAGGTGCCATGCTCTACAAGGCAAACTGTTTAATAGCGCCATATGCAGGCCTGTTGTCGGTTTGCCCGGTACATAAACCCCTTACGCCTTTTTAAAACGGAAGGCTTACTTCTCGGCCCCGTCGTCCTCGTCGCTTACAGGTACCCACGCCTTGCCGAACTCCGTGTCGCGAAACAAAGCCGTTAATCCCGTGATTTGCTTTAACCTGAGGATTTCATCGGCGTCCATTCCAAGGTGTTTTGCAAGCCAGGCATCACTTCTTCCTATTGCGTGAAGCTCTTTGACAATTGTGCTCATTAAATCGACATCATGTGACCCCCGCGCCCGATTGTGCCGAATGGTGCTGGCCATGCGCTCGTCAAAAGGCTTGTCGATAATCACGACGGGGAGGACGCCCTTCTCGCGTCTGTAGATGTCTTCGTGTTCTTTCATAATCCGGTAGCGATGAAAGCCGTCGATAATGGTGTAAGTGTCGTGCGCTTCTGAATAATAACAGACGATGGGCTGCGTAAAGCCATCTTCTTTAATGCTGTCGTAAAGCAATGCCATCTCCGGAGGTGCAACTGCATTCGGGTTGTAAGTATTGGCCACGATTTTTTCCAGTGGCACGGGGACGACTTTGTAAACCGGACTTGTAAACTTCATATCCAATCCTCCAAGATTTTGTATTTCTTTCTAATGCAATTGATTGTCATCTGTTCGTGGCGTTTCAGTCCAAACCCCATAGAACGACAAAGGTGGTCGTTCTTTAATATGCACAGGCACATCCGCTTCCAAGAAGGGACGTCTTTTGTACTTTTGATATCATCGGTGTTGTCCGGTATGGGTTGAAGAAAGACGACTCTGGACTTTTATCCAGTGTGTAATTTGAAACGCCGTTTCGTCTGATTTTATAGCCGTTTTCAATGAGCTCTAAAATAATGGTCTCCGACAGACCGCCACCTGTTCTGTGCCAAAAGTCTATAGAGGTTTTAAACTTTTTCACATACGCCTCTTTAAGAGGCGCCGGCAATGTGTCCAATAAAAAATGCGTATAGGATTTCCAAGTATGGCCTTCTGGCAATACGATGTCTCGAGCGCCTAGAGCTTTAGACTTGCCGTATAGAGCGGTGAAATTCGCACCGTGGACGCGCCCTACGAGTTTGCTCCAGGTCTCGGGTTCCAAGACTCTGTACAAGTTCAGCGCTTCTTTTGCATAATCGTTAAATGGCGATGCTACTCGCATCTGACGCGGCTTGAGACCCGCCTTGTGGTACAGGTCATAAAGTGGGTTGTATGCGTAGCCAAATCGGCTGTACGCTGTCCATACATCCGATACAGTCCAGTCGTAAAGTGGCGAGGCCGTCCAAACGTTTTTAAATTGATTTGAAATCCAACAGCATTGCTCGTAGGCGTGTTTTTTATTTAGGAACCCACTGTAGCGGTTTAACGATTCATCCGCTCGCATTCCCAAAAGGCAGATGGTTTTCCTATTGCCGTGCGTTTTCTTGTACCATCTGCCGAATTGTTTGGACAAATCTTCTTGAAGCATTTTATACCGATAAAAGGACAGTGGGTTGTTTTTCATATGGATGACATAGGGGTTGTCCGGCATCGGCCTGACCCAAAGTGCTTGTTTTTCGTCGTCCCAAGGGTACCAATAGATTTGGTAATTGCTCAAAGCTGTTCGGGTTGCCATGGGTAGGCAAACCCAGTAGGGATCTATCTCGTGCATATGGTCTTCGAACATCTTCTCAATGTACTGTGTGGTGACTTTGTACTGCGCTTCAAAGTCTTGGTGAAATACGCCGACGGGCTGAGTGATGTGATGGCGCTTTTTATAGTCCAATACCATTTGAAGCAGTAAGCCGCTGTCCTTGCCGCCGCTGAATGCAATGTAAATGTTGTCAAACGATTCAAAGAGGAAGTTCATTCTCTCTTGAAAAGCCTCATAAACGTCGATGTCGAGTGTTTTTTTCTTCATAACGAGCGCCTCTTTCCAAATTTGTAAACAAGTGACTTAGGGGAGATGGTTTCGGACATTCGAAAAAGCCACCTTAACATCCGAAATCAGGGGGGATTAGACAGACGCATTTCAAACCGGGAGGATTAAAATGTTCGATATCGGTGGCTTCTCCGAAACTAGTATGCCCTTAGGACGTATTGGGGCTGAAAGAGTTCCTATTTTTTTGTGAATTAATTGTTAATTCGTATAAGCTTATCCAAAATAGTGGACGTGGAACTTTTTGACCGACTGTGGCGTCTAATACGCAGTTGCTGAATACATAGACCATATGTACACATTTAAGAGGAGGATTATCCATGAAAAAAACAACTGCTGCTTACTTGGCGGCGCTATTGCTGACGGTTGCGGGATGCTCAAGGGCCCCTAAAGACCAACAGTCAATTGTTGCAGACAATACCCCAGTAGAAGCGTCACAGGTCGTAAGGCGAGAAGATGTGGGGGAGCAGGTTGTCATCGGAACTATACGGGCTTTTGGAGAGGGGAATGTTCACTTGCTCACTGGGGATACTGTTGGCGTATACGACTACGACAATACGTCAGAGACATTTTACCTCGGCCAAAATGTTCAACTTGCCGTGGACGCGGACAAGCAGGTATTAAAACCTTATATCCGAGAGTCTTTTGAAAATACCCATACTTCTGAGGGCGATTTGTTGTTTAAGGCCACAGGTAAGCTGACGGAAGTCGCTTCTGAGAGGATTGTGATGATGACACCGCAAGAACAACTGACACTTGCCACGCCGACGGACATCGATTTGGAAGTGGGGACTGAAGTATCGGTCGATTATGCGCTCGTAGGAACTTCACCGGTTTTGATGACGCTATACAACGAGTCCACAAAACTTGTGCTGGCTGTCGACGCCATAGAAAGAGCGGATGACGGGGAGATGGTTCTTCAGTTACGAGATGCAGATAACCAGCCCTATATCTGTAGAACGAAAAGTGCTGTGCTGGAGGTTAACTTATCAGAGCTCAAAGTAGGGGATGTCATAACGGTTTATCACGACGGCATCATGGAGAGCATGCCCATGCAGTTGGACGCGACGTTAATCCGCAAATGGATAGGCACCAGTTCATAAAAGTGCAAAAAGAAACAAGAAAGTGTAAATACTTTTATGTTTAAAACCTCTATAATAAGAAATGTTAGATTGTTAAAAACAAAACAATCATTTGAAAGATCAATTAGGAGAGGGGTAATCACCATGAAAAAGTTTTTTGCACTTTTTTTAGTGTGCGCACTTGTGTTTACGGCTGTCGGCTGTGGCAAAACAGCAGAAGCCGACCAACCGGCAGTTGATGAAACACAAGCAACAGACAACGAAACAGCTGAGGGTATGAAAGACGGCGTTTATGAAGGTATCGGTGCCGGTAAAGACAGTGACATCAAAGTCAATCTCACCGTCGAAAACGGCGCTGTTAAATCAATTGAGCTCATTGAAAATGAAGACACAAAAGGTATTAGCGATGCGGCCATCACAGAGATTATCGACGAAGTTGTGGCCAACAACAGTGCAGCCGTTGATGCTGTAAGCGGCGCAACGTATACCAGTGAAGGCCTTATTGCGGCTATAACCGATGCAATGATTAAGGCCGGTGCAACAGAAGCACAACTCAATGCCAAATCAGATGGAGAGAGTGAAACACTGGCGCCAATTGAAGAGACGTTCGACGTCGTCGTTATTGGCGCAGGTGGCGCGGGTTTAACTTCCGCTATAACGGCAAAAGAAGCTGGCGCAAGTGTGGTCGTTATTGAAAAAATGGGCTTTGTCGGCGGCAACACTTTGCTTTCAGGTGGCGAGATGAACGTGCCGAACAGCTGGGTGCAAGAGCATGAAGCTGTTGAAGACAGCATCGAACTTTACACTGAAGATACGCTGAAAGGCGGCGACAACGAAGGGACGCCTGAGTTGGTGGCAACAATGGCTCAAAACGCTTTAAGCGCAGCGACATGGCTTAAAGACGACGTTCAAGTAGAGTACCAGCCGGACTATTTGATGCAGTTCGGGGGACACTCTGTTCCACGTGCTATTTTCCCAAAAGGTGGTTCAGGCTATGAACTTATCAGCAAGTTAAAAGCCAAAGCAGAAGCACTGGGCATCGAAATTATAACACAGACAAAAGCAGAAACACTGCTCACAGATGAAAACAACCGCGTTGTGGGCGTAGAAGCTATGCAAAAAGGCAAACAGCCGATGGTGTATTTTGCGGACAAAGGCGTCATTTTGGCAACAGGCGGTTTCGGTTCCAATATCGAAATGCGCAAAACACACAACGCAGAATACGATGAACGCTATATGTCGACAGATCAAGAGGGCACAACAGGTGACGGTATCGTCATGGCTGAGGCCATTGGCGCCGACACCATGCACATGTCTTATATCCAGACGTATCCGACGTGCAGCCCGCGTACTGGTATCTTGTCCTATGTGGCAGACACGCGTTTTGACGGTGCTGTTCTCATCAACAAAGAAGGCAAGCGTTTTGTAGAGGAGCTCGATAGAAGAGATGTTATTTCCAAAGCGATTTTAGCGCAGAGCGACGCGTACGGTTACCTAATCTGGGATCAGACGATTACAGAAAAGAGCCATATGGAAAACTATATGAAAGAGTACGAAGAGTTGATGGCAAATGGTGAACTCTATAAAGCCGATACTTTAGAAGAACTCGCTGCTTATTTCGATATCCCAGCTGAGCAGCTAAAAACCACTGTAGAAACATACAACGCGTATGCGGAAAATGGCAAAGATGAAGACTTCAATAGAAGAGGCGACCTCATTGCATTGACACAGGCACCGTTCCACATCCAAAAAGTGGCGCCATCTGTGCACCATACAATGGGTGGTATTGTCATCGATACCGATGCACACGTGCTCACTGCTGACGGCGCAATTATTGAAGGCCTCTTTGCAGCAGGTGAAGTCACCGGTGGTATTCACGGCAAAAACCGTCTCGGCGGCAATGCGATTACAGACCTTGCGGTATTTGGTAGAATTGCCGGCGAAAATGTAGTAAAATAAAGAAAAGACTTATAGGCTGTCTCGAAATGGAGGCGGCCTTTTCGCCGTTTCGAAAGAGGGAGAATATGAAATCGCTATGGCTAAAAATCGCAGGCAGTTTTGCGCTGTTGATTGTTGCAACTGTCGTAGGTCTGTTACTGCTCATCAACGGACAAGTAAAGAAGACCAACGCGGTGTTGACGGAGACGCTAACGGAAAAGCTGGTGGAAGCCAAGGTGGCTCAAATTGACGGATGGCTTCAGCAGCGTACAGGAGAGCTCAAAGTCATCACTGAGAACACCCCGCTCGTCGCTATGAATATAGCCAGAACGCGCCAATACTTACGCGCGCTGGGGGCAAATCATCGAGAAGAGTTTGAATCGTTTGCCATTGCCACTTTAGACGGAGACGCTTGGACGAGTGACGACATCTACATCGATATTCGCGACCGCGATTATTTTAAGCGCATCACATCAGAAAATCTCGACTATGTCGTCAGCGAACCGATTATATCCAAGTCTAACAACGAGCCCATCGTGGTGATTATTCACGCCATCCGAGATGCCGCGGGTAATCAGGTAGGGTTCGTCAATGGGGCCATCCGTTTGTCGCGCCTTTCAGATGTGGCTTCTGAAATTGCACTTTACGACAGCACGGGCTGGATATGCGATGCAAACGGCGATATTTTGACTCAGCGTTTTGACGCACAGAACACGCCGTTTAATATTCACAAAGCGGCGAGTTACGGGTATGTAGGATTTGAGCGCGTGTCGGCGGAAATGCTGAATGGCGGCTCGGGCATGACACCGATTACCATGCCCGACGGCGTGAGCAGTCGCGTGTTTTATGCGCCAATTCCCAGCGCTGACGGTTGGTCAGTCGGGATTATTATAGAGGAAAAAGCCATAGATGCCCCAACCCATCAACTGGTGATAAGCATTGCGATTCTAGGGGGGCTTATGGGTGCTTGTGCCTTGGGCGTCGCCATTGTCATCGCGCGTTCCATTGTACGGCCTGTGAAGGCGATGCAGGGGTTAATGGCCATTGCAGAAGGGGGCGATCTCACGGTGCGCTGTGAAAATCCCAGCGGTGATGAAATCGGGCGCCTCGGTGAGAGCTTCAATGAAATGATTGTTCAAATTGAGTCGCTGATGCAAAAGGTGTATCGTGAAGAGCAGGGGAAGCGCCTGGCAGAACTCATGGCGCTCCAGTCGCAAATCAACCCGCATTTTCTTTACAACACGTTGGATACTATCCACTGGATGGCGCTGGATTACGACGCTGAAGATGTGGCCGATATGATTACGTCGCTTTCTGAACTCCTGCGACTGTCCATCAACCGCGGGCGGGAAATAATCGATTTGAAAGGTGAAATCGCTCATATACAGCACTACCTGTTTATTCAGAAAGTTCGATACGATGATCAGATAACTTACGCCATCATTTGTGACAGCGCCCTCGAATCACTTCCCGTAATGAAACTTCTCCTTCAACCGATTGTGGAGAATGCCATTTACCACGGTATCAAAACCAAACGCGCTAAGGGACATATTGCCATCGAGGTGACTGTTTCCGATGAACACCTCGTTATGACAGTGACTGATGACGGTGTGGGCATGTCGCCTAAGCGCTTAGAAACGGTTCGCCGGATGCTTGATGAAACCTACCAGCAGGCTACTTATGACGGCTATGGCCTTTTTAATGTTCACAAGCGCTTGCAATTGGCGTTTGGCAAAGAATATGGGGTATCGGTAGAGAGTACGCCGCAAGTCGGTACGCGCGTCACGTTGTGTCATCCCATCTTAGAGGAGGGGGCTGCTTATGAAAATTTTAATCGCCGATGATGAAAAGCGCATTCGAACGGGGATGTCAAAGATGATTACGGGGTTGAACATGGGGGTTCAAGTTGTGGCTGAAGCACCTGATGGGGAGACGGCTTTAACGTTGGCGCGTGAGAAGAAACCCGACGTTATCTTTGCGGATCTCAACATGCCGTTTCTCAATGGGCTGGATTTTATTGAACAGGTTAAAGTTTTTTTACCCGATGTGATTGTGGTGATTGTCACGGGCTACGACCTCTTTGAATACGCACAGAGAGCTGTTAAACTGCATGTACACGATTACTTGCTAAAGCCAGTGACTAAACAGAAGATGGAGGCGGTGCTGACGTCTGTTAGAAAGTTGCACAAAGTACATTCGCCAGAGGCGCCGGCGACGGTTTCCGCAATTGTGGCTCGGCTGATGCGTCACATTGAGAGCTATTACGACGATCCCGAGCTTACGCTTCAAGGCGTTGCGGATGTTTTTCAGATGAGTCCGTCGTATTTGACGCGCTTGATGCGACAAGAGCTGGATATGTCGTTTGTGGATTATCTGACGGAAGTGCGTCTTAACCGCGCCATTGAGTTGATGACGGGAGAGGCTACAGAAGTCAAGCTGTATGAAATTGCAGCGGCTGTAGGTTACACCAGTCAGCATTACTTCAGTCGGGTGTTTAAAAAGAAAATGGGCGTTGCGCCCCTTGAGTACAAGCAAGGCAGATTTTAGGGACGGTTCTTTTGTGCTAGAATCCTATATATTTTACCATATATGTAAAAATTGAATTAGCGCGTGTAGAGGCGCTAATTTGCTGAGTTGACAACGGTCATCGCTTTTAAATTGGAGGAACGGTTATGGAAAAAGGGTATGTACAAGTTTATACGGGCAATGGGAAAGGCAAGTCAACAGCGGCTTTTGGTCTCGCTGTACGTGCGGCATGTGCAGGTAAAAAGGTGTATATCGGTCAGTTTGTGAAGGATATGGCGTATAGTGAAACAAAAATCGCAGAGGTAATGCCCAACATCCATATCGAGCAGTTGGGCGTCGGTTGTTTTATCGACCGCTCGCCAAATGCGGAGGACTGTCGCGAAGCCTCCGAGGCGCTGAATCGCTGTGCGGCACATATGCACGCCGGTACTTACGATGTGGTGATTCTAGACGAGGTGCACATTGCGCTCTATTTTAAACTCATTGACGTCAAAGCGCTTATAGAGTCCATTGAAAACAGAGCCCCTTTTGTCGAAGTGGTTACTACGGGGCGCTATGCGCCAGAGGCATTGACGGCTTATGCCGATCTCGTAACGGAGATGAAAGAGCAAAAGCACTATTATGAGAAAGGGGTTTTGTCGAGAGAGGGCATCGACTTTTAGGGACGGTTCTTTTGTGCCGAAATCCTATATATTTTACCAAATATGTAAAAAAGAAAGCGAGGCATGGTTATGCATAAGAAGACGGCATTAATTACAGGTGCCACTGGCGGCATTGGCTACCATTTGACAATGGGCTATTTAGAAGCAGGCTATCGCGTTATCGCAGTCGATGCTAAGCGCCATAGGCAATTGCCGGAAGCAGTCGAATTTCACCCTGCGGACCTCAGTGACCCATTGGAGATTGAAAGAGTGATTAAGCTCATTGACGGTCCGCTTCATGTTCTGGTAAACAACGCAGCGGTATCCAGTTTTGTTAAACCACTGGTGGAGACGACCTTGGAAGACTGGGAAACGGTTATATCGGTGAATTTAAGAGCGGCGTACCTCTTGTCGCAGCACTTTGTCACGGCCAATAAAGGCGAAACGTATGGTCGAATTATCAATATTGCCTCTACGCGCTTTCATCAAAATGAGGCGGGGTGGGATCTTTACGGCATTAGCAAAGGTGGGCTGGTCTCAATGACGCATTCGCTGTGTGTGTCATTGAGAGAAACGCCAATCACGGTAAATACGATTAGTCCTGGGTGGATTGAGACGCAACATTACGAGGCGCTTTCTCCTGAGGATCACGCTCAGCATCCGTCCGGTCGCGTAGGTAAGCCGAGGGATATTGTCAATGCCTGTTTATTTTTTAGTGCACCTGAAAACGATTTTATTAACGGCGCCAATTTGGTTGTCGACGGTGGTATGACCAAACGCATGCTGTATCTTTAAAAGGGACGGTTCTTTTGTGCCGGAATCGCCTAATATATTACATCGCGGAAATCGGTTACACGTTCACAGCACTTGCATGTGGCCATTCGTACAGCAAAAATTCAAACGGGTCCACAGCAAAAAAACACCGGGGGCATCCAGCGGTTATGATAAAAACAGCGCGCTACATCAGTTCGCGCTACATCCGCATATTGCAACACTTTTCGCATAACGGGACATCGAGCAGGTGCACAAAAGAACCGTCCCCCTTGGTCGCTTTGCGCAACAAAGACCATCAAAACCCCCAAGCCTCACGTCGGCTTGGGGGTTTTTCATAGAGCGTGTCGTTATCACAAAGGGACGGTTCTTTTGTGCCGGAATCGCCTAGTATTTTACATAGCACAAATCAGTTACACGTTCACAGCACTTGCATGTGGCCATTCGTACAGCAAAAATTCAAACGGGTTCACAGCAAAAAACCACCAGGGGCATCCGTTGGTTATGATAAAAGCAGCGCGCTACATCAGTCCGCGCTACATCCTCAGATTGCAACACTTGTCGCATAACGGGACATCGAGTAGGTGCACAAAAGAACCGTCCCCTTTTAAACAGTGGTGAAGCGTTCTGGGTTGAGAACCATGAGCTTCTTGCCGTCCACCAGCTTTAAAGCGCCCTCAGCTGTTAATTGCGACAGTTTGCGGCTAATCGTCTCTCGGGTCACACCGACGAAATTGGCCATGTCCTCGCGCGTCAAATGTTCTGTTATCAAAATACCGCCTTCCACAGGGGTGCCGGATCGCGTCATGAGGTTTTGGATGAGAAATTTGAGACGGGTGTCGGCGTCGTTGCTGGCGATGGCACCGACGAGCTTTTCGAGGGAACGGATGCGTTCGTGCGCGGATTCCAAAATGGCCAGAGTGATCTCCGGGTTTGCTTTGACAAAGGCGTCGAAGCTCGACTTCGGGATGGTGCACAAGTAGGATTCCTTGAGGGCAATTAAATCGTAAGGGGCCGCTTCGAGTTTTAGAAGAGAGAGTTCGCCGAGGCTGTCGCCGTCGCCTAGGATATAGAGGATATGTTCCTTGCCGTCTTCACCGTAAGTGCAGGCTTTGAGGCTGCCGTGGTTGACGATGAAGAGCCTGTCGAAGGCATCGCCGAGGCGCAGGATCGTTGCCCCTTTTTTGTACCGTTTGCGCTCAATCAAAGCGATGACCGCCTGAAGCTGGTCGGGGTCGAGTTTTGAAAAAAGAGAAACTTTTTTGGCGCAGAGTTCGTGACCGCAAGTCATGCACCCGTTGTAAACTGTATTTTTCATAAAAAACCTCCTCATAAAAGCATTATATCACAGAGGTGTGAGGCAAATCACATTTTTAAACGGTTGTTCGTGCTAAGCTAGAGTTGTGAACAGAACATATTTGAAGGAGGACAATTATGATAGACCGCACGATGACAATAGGTGAAAGCGTCAACCGATTTCCGGAGTTGGCAGGGGTTTATATGACGTATGGCGTGGATTTTTGCTGTGGTGGAGACCGTGCCATTTCAGAGGATGAAGCGGCACTTGAAGCAGTAGCCACCTATGAAAAGAGGCCGCCAGAGGCTCAGAAGGCCGATGCTGTGAAGCGCGTCGACCTCTCGACACCGGCGCTAATAGAACAGATACGCACCACGCATCACGCCTATCTCAAGTCGGCAATGGACCCATTGGCCGCTCAACTTCTCAAACTGCTTCGGGTGCACGGCGAAAACCATCCGGAACTCTATCAGTTGCACCAAGTGTTCGGCATGCTGAAACTCGACTTAGAAGCCCATTTGGCAAAAGAGGAGATTAAGCTGTTTCCGAGATTGGAAGCCGGTGACCCGGCAAGTGCAGAACTGATTGCAGAACTCGAGGCAGAGCACAGCCAAGCTGGCGACGCACTGGCGGACATTACGACGCTGACAGACCACTTTACAGTACCTGGCGACGGGTGCAACACCTATAGACACGTGTATGGAGAACTCAAAGCCTTTGTGGCGGATATGTATGTGCATGTGCATACGGAAAACAACATACTTTTTAAGCGATTTGAGTAGAAAGGAGACCGTTTATGTTTCAAATTAACGAGCGCATCAAATGGGTGGGTAAAATCGACTGGGAGTTGAGGAAGTTCCACGGCGAGGAGTATTCTACGCACAGGGGATCGTCCTACAACGCCTACCTCATTGAAGACGAAAAGACAGCGCTAATTGACACCGTGTGGCAACCCTTTGACAAAGCGTTTGTCAGGGAACTTAAAAAGACCGTGGATTTGAGCAAAATCGACTACATTGTCGCCAACCATGCGGAAATTGACCACAGCGGCGGTTTGCCCGAGCTAATGAAGGCAATTCCCGACACGCCGATCTATTGTACGGCAAATGGCGTAAAATCCCTAAAAGGGCATTACCATCAAGATTGGAATTTCGTCACCGTCAAGACCGGCGACACACTGGACCTCGGGGCGGGCAAACTGATCTTTATAGAAGCGCCGATGCTCCACTGGCCGGACAGCATGTTCGAGTACTACACCAAAGACGCAGTCCTCTTTAGCAACGATGCCTTCGGTCAGCACTACGCTTCCGAATACATGTACAACGATTGCGTCGACCAGGCGGAGCTCTTCCAAGAAGCGCTCAAGTATTACGCCAATATTTTGACGCCATTTAGTCCGCTGGTGACTAAGAAAATTGAAGAAGTGCTGGGGTTCAATCTACCGGTAGAGATGATTTGTCCGTCTCACGGCGTGATTTGGCGGGACAACCCGGTGCAAATCGTCGAACAGTACCTCGAATGGGCCAAGGCTTACAGCACCCATCAAGTAACGTTGATTTACGATACCATGTGGGATGCCACCAAGGAAATGGCAGAAGCGATTGCCGCTGGGATTCAATCTGTCGACCCGACGCTGAACATCAAACTCTTTAATGTGGGCAAGGCCGATAAAAACGACGTTATAGCCGAGCTCTTTAAGTCCAAACTCATTGTGGCGGGGTCGTCCACCATTAACAAGGGCATCTTATCGGGGATGGCGTCAATGCTTGAGATGATTAAGGGGCTTAGATTTAAAGGCAAGAAAGCAGCGGGGTTCGGTTCCTATGGTTGGAGCGGTGAGTCCCCTAAAATAATGACCGAACAATTGCGGAGCTGTGGCTTTGAAGTTCTTGAAGAGGGGCTCGGCATTTTATGGCAACCGGATGAGGCGGCGCGCGCCGCTTGTAGAGCATACGGTGTAAAACTTGCTGAAAAGCTGTAGAGATGCGGCGTGCACATAGATGTCCCCTATCTGAACAAATAAGTATACGGCAAAATGCCGTTTGGATGTTATACTTTTCACAACTAAAATTTGAAAGGGTGTGACAACTATGGCATTAAAAATGATTGCATCACCGGGCAAGTACATTCAAGGCGCAGGGGCTCTCGAAGTTCTCGGTCGCTATGCAGGCGCCTATGGTGACAAAGCATTGATTGTAGCAGATGATTTCGTAATGCAAATGACGCAGTCGGCAGTAAAGGCTTCGTTTGAAAAGCACGGTACAGCACATGTTGCTGCGACATTTAAAGGCGAGTGCTCGAAGGTTGAAATTGAGCGACTGAAGGGGATTGCCACTGACGCGGGCTGTACCGTCATCGTGGGCATCGGCGGCGGTAAGACGCTGGATGCGGCCAAAGCGCTGGCCTATTACATGGGTGTTCAGGTGGTGGTCGTTCCCACGATTGCTTCCACAGATGCGCCGTGTAGCGCACTTTCCGTACTCTATACAGAAGACGGCGTCTTCGACGAATACTTGATATTGCCAACCAATCCGACTGTTGTGCTCATGGACACCGACATCGTTGCCAAGGCGCCGGTTCGCCTGTTGGTGGCGGGGATTGGCGATGCGCTGGCCACGTATTTTGAAGCCCGTGCCACCATGCGTTCCCAATCGACGACGATGTCAGGCGGGTTGCCTACAGAGGGGGCATTTGCACTGGCGGAACTTTGTTACAATCTCTTGTTGTCCGAGGGACTAAAAGCGAAAATTGCCGTTGAAAACAAGCTGTCCAACAAGGCGCTTGAAAAAATCGTCGAGGCGAACACCTATTTGAGCGGCATCGGTTTTGAAAGTGGCGGACTGGCAGCGGCTCATGCGATTCACAACGGGTTGACGACGCTTGAAGCGTGTCACCACTTGTACCACGGGGAGAAAGTGGCGTTTGGCACCTTGGTACAACTCGTCCTCGAAAACGCACCACTGGAGGAAATTCAAAAAATCGTGAAGTTCTGCCGAACAATGGGCTTGCCGACAACCCTAAAAGACATGGGGGCCGAAGGCGCTTCTGAAGCGGCGTTGAGACGCGTTGCAGAAGCTGCAACAGTGCCGGGTGAAACCATTCACAACATGCCGTTTAAAGTGACGGCGGACGATGTCTACGCCGCGATAGTAACCGCAGATGGCCTCGGCTGTTTGTTCGCATAAAAGTTAAGAGCGCCGTACGGCGCTCTTTTGCTGCACAAACGGTTTTGAGGAAAGAGCCATTGAGGCTCTTTTTTTACGGGCTCTAAGAGTAGATTTTTGCGAAAAAGAGAAATTTTTATACGGAATTCGTAGAAAAATTAGTGTCCAATGTACAATTAATGATACAATTAACATAAGATTCAGAAAATACAAAGGAGGGGCGCATGGAAAATATCGGCATTCGAGATATTGTCGACATAGAACAGCTTCAAGAGCTTCAGGACAATTTTGCAGAAGTCACGCGGCTCGCCGTCGTCGCTGTGGACTACAAAGGCGATCCCATTACCGCGTACAGCAACTTCACTAAATTTTGCAGCAAGTTCAGAGAAGACGGTCGCTGTCGCAGGATGTGCTTTAAGTCGGATGCACACGGCGGTGTCGAGGCGGCGCGGACGCAAAAGCCGCATATTTATCGTTGCCATACGGGACTCGTCGACTTCGCAGTCCCCATTCTGTTCGAGGGCCAATACCTCGGGTCAATTCTAGCGGGACAGGTAAAAGTCCACGACAATCGGTACCGGCCAATCGTCTCTGTAGACGACGGTTTTATTGAAGCGCAGTTAGCCGCTGACCCCGAACTGAAACGGCATTACGACGCTATTGAAGTGATGACCGCGCAGGAGGTGGAGAGCGCCGCTAAACTGATGTACGTCGTCGCCAATCACATTGTGGAGCAGGCGTTTAACCGCAGGATACAGGAGGTGCTCGTCGATAAGAACAGCCAGCTCCTCGCCGAAATGGAGCGCCGCATGTCTCTGGAAAAAAATCTTAAAGAATCCGAACTGAAGCTCTTACAGTCCCAGGTGAACCCCCACTTCCTCTTTAACGTCCTCAACACCATCAACAGCCTCGCCGTCATTGAAGAGGCCGGTGAGACTTCAAAGATGATCTACGCTTTGTCGGACATGTTGCGTTACACCATTCAAAACAAAATGCACTATATGGTCACGTTGGAAGAAGAACTGGACTACAACAACAAGTACCTGCAAATACAGAAGACGCGACTGGGCGACCGAATCGATATTACCATTGACATCGACCCGAATCTGAAACACCTCAGGGTGCCGTTTATGTTTATTCAGCCCATTGTTTCCAATGCCATTGAACACGGGCTCTTTGAAATGACACAGGGTGCCGCCCTGAAAGTCAGTTCCAAAAGCGATGTGGACAACGCCTACATTATTGTGGAGGACAACGGCAAAGGCATTCCGAAAGCCGTTATCAATCAAATTATGGCGGGCACGTACAAACCGTCTAAAACCGGTTCGGCGGGTACGGGGCTAACCACTGTAGACCGGCGTTTTGTCCATCGATTCGGCGACGCCTATCACCTCAAAATCGAAAGCCCTCTCAACCGCGGGACGCGGGTGACGGTTAAAATTCCAAAGGACTGAGACCATGTACAAGGTATTGATTGTCGACGACGAGCGACTGGAACGGGAAGCTTTAAAAATTACACTATCCGAAATTGAGACAGTAGGGGTCGTCTATGAGGCCACCGACGGTATTGAGGCCTCTGAAATGGTTCGGTCACACGCTATCGACGTGGTCTTTATGGACATCAAAATGCCCAGGCTCGACGGCCTCGAAGCCAGTCGGTGCATCAAAGCTGATAAGCCCGGCACTGTCGTCATTATTTTAACGGCTTACAACGACTTTGAGCTCGCACAGCGCGCAGTGCGCATCCATGCTGACGACTACCTTCTAAAGCCGTCGCGCCCCGAAAAAATCAGACGGGCGCTTGAAAACGCCGCAGAGGCCCTTTCAGAGAAGCGTGAAGACCCGCTGGCGGCGTTTCAGCGGGCGCTTTTAAAAGGCGATGTTCGAAAAACCCGCGCGTTGTTGAATCAGTTGATAACGCCGGAGGCGTTCGCCGTGGAAGCCGTGGTAAAACGCCTGCTGGAAGCGGTTCAATACTACCGAATCGATTTAGAGGCACCGCAGATGAAGGCGCTGAAAACGCTTGCTGACGAACAGATGCGGCCGACAGAACACCTCGCGTTTATCGACACCGTTTTAAGTGCTGTGTTCAGCGCCATTATCGAGCAAAAACTGGTGCGCTATCCAAATGAAATGGACTACGCTGTCAATTACATCGAGTACCATATCCATCAAAACATCACACTTGAAGAAGTTGCAGCGTACATGAACATCAGCGCCTTTTATTTCAGCAAGCGCTTTAAAAGCGAAGTGGGGGACACCTTTGTCCACTATGTCGCCGCCCGTAAAATAGCGTTGGCCTGTCTGCGCTTGGCGCAGACCGACGACCAAATCAACACCATCGCCTTCGACTTTGGTTTTAACGAAGCCAACTATTTCAGCAAGGTGTTTAAGAAGATTATCGGGCAGACGCCAAACGACTATCGCCAGACCGTACAGTCGGGTAAAAAGGCGAACAAATCGCTTCTCAGCCGCTATCACGAGCTGTCCAACACCCGCTGGCTCATCTGAAAAACACCATAAGACGGCAAAAAAATACCGTTGCGATTAAGCGGTACTGCAAAAAAGTCCTCAAATTGAAAATAGAACTGTTAGAGCCTTTCGGGCTCTTTTTTTTATGATAAAAGAGAACAAACGAAAGGAGGCATGGAGTATGTCGAAAGAAGCTTTAGGAATGATTGAAACCAAAGGGCTCGTCGGTGCCGTCGAAGCCGCCGACGCCATGGTGAAATCAGCCAATGTGGAACTGGTACAGTACGAAAAGATTGGCTCGGGTCTCGTCACCGTCATGGTAAGAGGCGATGTCGGCGCGGTGAAGGCCGCTGTCGATGCGGGGGTTGCCGCTGCAAATCGAGTGGGAGAAGTCGTTTCATCTCACGTCATTCCGAGACCGCATGCGGACATTGAAAAAATATTGCCGCAGACGCTGGGTGAGACGGAAGCTTAAAGGATGGAGGGAAAGTGATGCAAGAACAAATGGTTGAAAAAGTTTTATCGGAAGTGATGAAAAAAATAAGTCCTGAAAAACCGGCTGGAAAGCAATCGATGCCCGTGGGCAACGCCATGACGGAATTTGTAGGCACTGCCATTGGTGACACCATCGGCCTCGTCATTGCCAATGTGGACAGAGACCTGCACCGCTATATGAAACTCGATGAAAAATACCGGTCCATCGGTATCGTCGGCGGTAGAACCGGTGCGGGGCCGCATATTATGGCGGCAGACGAAGCGGTGAAGGCCACCAACACAGAAATCATTTCCATTGAGTTGCCACGCGATACCAAAGGCGGCGCGGGACACGGCTCTTTGATTTTATTCGGTGCCGAAGACGTCTCCGACGCCAGAAGAGCGGTGGAAGTCTGTTTGAAGGAACTGGATCGCACATTTGGAGATGTGTACGCCAACGGTGCCGGACACATTGAGCTCCAGTATACCGCAAGAGCTTCTTACGCCTGCGAAAAAGCCTTTGGCGCCCCAGTTGGGAAGGCCTTTGGGATTATCGTCGGCGCCCCTGCGGCCATTGGGGTCATCTGTGCCGATGCGGCTGTTAAGGCGGCAAATGTGGACATTATTGGCTATTCCTCGCCGAGTACGACGTCGTACTCCAATGAAGTTATTTTGCTCGTCAGCGGTGATTCAGGCGCTGTGCGTCAATCTGTACTGGCGGCAAAAACCGTGGGGGTCTCATTGCTCGAGACACTTGGCGGCGAACCGGCGCCGTCGTCTACACAGCCGTCGATATAAAGGAGGCATAGTATGAAATCCAAACGATTTGAAGTGTTGTCTAAGAGACCGGTCAATCAAGACGGCTTTGTGAAAGAGTGGCCTGAAGTGGGGCTGATTGCCATGAACTCGCCGTATGATCCGAAGCCGAGCATACGCATTGAGTCGGGGGTCGTGGTGGAACTCGACGGCAAGGTGAGAGACGATTTCGACATGCTCGACCAGTTTATTGCCGACTACGCCATCGACCTGACTAAAGCTGAAGAAGCCATGGCCATGGACAGTGGGCAAGTGGCAAAAATGCTGGTGGACATCAATGTGCCGAGAGAGACGCTCGTGGCGCTGACCACCGCTATGACACCGGCAAAAATAGTGGAGATTGTCGGACAGATGAACGTCCTTGAACTGATGATGACGCTGGCTAAAATGCGCGCGCGCAAGACGCCGTCCAATCAGTGCCACGTTACCAATTTAAAGGACAATCCGGTTCAGATAGCTGCAGACGCCGCCGAAGCGGCACTTAGAGGGTTCGATGAGCAGGAGACCACTGTGGGCATCGCCCGCTATGCGCCGTTTAACGCCCTTGCGCTCCTCGTCGGTGGTCAAGTGGGGCGACCGGGAATTTTGACGCAATGCGCTGTTGAAGAAGCTACGGAACTCATGTTGGGGATGCGTGGACTCACCGCGTACGCAGAAACTGTTTCCGTTTACGGCACTGAGCAAGTGTTTATCGACGGCGACGACACGCCGTGGTCCAAGGCGTTTTTGGCTTCTGCCTACGCTTCAAGGGGCCTTAAAATGCGCTATACATCGGGCACAGGTTCCGAAGTGCTCATGGGCAATGCCGAAAAGCGCTCTATGCTCTACTTAGAAGCGCGGTGTATTTTTATTACCAAAGGCGCCGGTGTACAGGGCCTTCAGAATGGCTCGATTTCCTGTATCGGCGTGCCCGGTGCAGTACCGTCGGGGATACGCGCGGTTCTCGCCGAAAATGTCATCACCACTATGCTCGACCTCGAAGTGGCGTCGGGCAACGATCAGACGTTTTCACATTCAGACATTAGGCGCACGGCGCGCACATTGATGCAAATGATCCCGGGGACGGACTTTATCTTCTCGGGGTACAGCGCCACGCCAAATTACGACAATATGTTTGCGGGGTCCAATTTTGACGCCGATGATTTCGACGATTACAACATCCTTCAGCGCGACCTCAAAGTCGATGGCGGGCTCAAACCGGTTGAAGAAGAAGCGGTGGTCGCAGTGAGGCGACGAGCGGCGCTGGTGTTGCAGGGGGTTTTCAAAGAACTCGAACTGCCTGAAATCTCCGATGAGGAAGTGGAGGCGGCGACATATGCCCACGGGTCGAAGGACATGCCGCCGCGCGACGTGGTAGCGGATTTAAAAGCGGCAGAAGAGATGATGAATCGGGGCATCACAGGTGTCGATGTCATCAAGGCCGCCTATGAATCGGGGCATCGTGACGTGGCGGAGCATCTGCTCGGTATGATGCGTCTGCGCGTTTCCGGCGACCACTTGCACACCTCGGCGATTGTAGATGAAAACTTCCACGTGGTGAGCGCCGTCAATGACGCCAACGACTACAGAGGGCCGGGCAGCGGCTATCAGATGTCCGACGCCAGATGGGCCGAAGTACAGGCGATTCCAAACGCACTCGACGCGTCGGATTTTGAGTAAGGAGGCGTACCAATGGCATTAAATGAAAGCACCATTCGAAGCATCGTAGAAGAGGTGATCCGCGAGATGGCGGCACCTCAGAAACAAGAAGTCGCCGAGGTGAAGGCGTTAAAGCTCACGCCGACGGGTGCCGCTGAAGTCGGTCGACGGAAAGACGAGGTGGTCATCGGCCTCGCGCCGGCATTTGGCGTGTACCAGTCACAGACCATCTGTAAACTGTCCCACGCCGATGTTCTAAAAGAGCTGATGGCGGGCATAGAAGAAGAGGGCTTGACGCCGCGTGTGGTGAGAATCCTCAAAACTTCCGACGTATCGTTTATCGCGCATCAGGCGGCGACGCTCAGTGGTTCCGGCATCGGTATCGGCATTCAGTCCAAGGGGACGACGGTGATTCACCAAAAGGATCTCGTGCCACTGAGCAATGTGGAGCTCTTTCCTCAAGCGCCACTTATCGATTTGAGCGTCTACCGCGCCATCGGTAAGAATGCGGCAAAATACGCCAAGTGCGAGTCGCCAAATCCCGTGCCGACGATGAACGATCAAATGGCGCGTCCGAAGTATCAGGCGATTGCGGCACTGCTGCACATCAAAGAGACGGAACACGTCAGACAAGGTGCGGCGCCTCAGGCCCTGCAAATTGAATTCTGTTAGCGAGGAGGAAAAGATGGTCGACAACAAGCTCATAGAGAAAATCATACAGGAAGTGATGGCCTCGATGTCTCAAAGAGACGAAGCGCCGACAGAGGCGGCGTTGACGCGCTGTATCAGTCATTTAACAGGTAACAAAGCGTCACAGGGGGATTACCCGCTCAGCGAAACCAGGGCTGACAGCCTAAAGACGCCGACGGGTAAAGCCCTTTCGGACATCACACTTGAAAATATTATGAACGGAGCGGTTACGGCAGACGATGTTAAAATCGCACCGGAGACACTGGCCCTTCAAGCCGACGTAGCGGAATCGGTCAACCGATCTGCTTTTGCCGCCAATTTAAAGCGCGCGGCGGAACTCATCGCCGTTCCCGACGCGCGGATTCTAGAAATCTACAACGCCATGCGCCCTTACCGTTCGACTAAAGCCGAACTGCTCGCTATTGCCGATGAATTGGAGCACGATTACGGTTGCGTCATCAACTCGAACCTCGTGCGCGAAGCGGCAGAGGTGTACGAGCGCCGAGGCAGACTGAAATGAAATACGTCGCCGGCATCGACATCGGCAATGCCACCACTGAAGCGGCGATTGGCAAGTGGGATGTAGGCGGCAACGTGACGTTTTTGTCCAGCGGTATTGCGAAAACCACCGGCATCAAGGGGACTTCTGAGAATATTAAAGGCGTTTACAGGGCGCTTAAAGCCGCCCTTGAAACAGCGACGCTCCCCCTTGAAGCGCTGAGTGAAATTCGCATCAACGAAGCAGCGCCCGTCATTGGAGACGTGGCTATGGAAACCATTACGGAAACGGTGATTACCGAATCGACGATGATCGGTCACAATCCCGAGACGCCGGGGGGCGCCGGCATCGGCACAGGCGTCGCCTATACGCTGGATGAAATCGTGCGTTGGGGCACTGCAGCTGCGTCGAAAGGCCCTGTAATTGCACTCATTCCCGCAAGTTACGATTTTAAAGGGGCAGCAGAAGCGCTCAATGCGGCCTACCAAAACGGTTGTGACATTCAAGGCGCCGTGGTTCAAAACGACGACGGCGTGCTCATTGCCAACCGCATCGAGTGGCACATGCCCCTTGTAGATGAAGTACGGCATTTTGACAGAATCCCTCGCCACATGCCGACGACGGTGGAAGTGGCACCGGTAGGCGGGGTCATTCGAATTCTATCGAACCCCTATGGCATCGCCACGCGCTTCGACCTCGACGCCGAGGAAACCCGGCGCGTCGTCCCAGTGGCGCGGGCTCTTATCGGCAACCGTTCGGCAGTGGTCATTAAAACGCCTAAAGGCGACGTCAAAGCCAAGCATATTCCCGCAGGACAATTGACTTTTGTCGGCGAAAAGACGTCGAAAACGGTGGATGTCGAATACGGCGCCGAGAGAGTGATGACGGCGCTGGAATCGTGTGCGCCGCTATCAGATGTTTATGGTGAAGCCGGCACCAACGCCGGCGCCATGATCGAACGGGTGCGCCACGTCATGGCGACACTGACGGGACAGCCGCATCGAGAGGTTCAGATAAAAGACCTCCTCGCTGTGGATACCCTCTGCCCTCAACGTGTCACCGGTGGCGTCGCAGGAGAATTGTCGATGGAAAATGCCGTCGGTGTCGCGGCAATGGTCAAAGCCGACCGCCTTCAAATGGCGCGCGTCGCCGAGCACCTGACCGACAAGTTGGGCGTCGGTGTAAGTGTGGGCGGCGTCGAAGCAGAAATGGCCGTTCGAGGCGCGTTGACGACGCCGGGGACACAGAAGCCCGTGGCGATTCTAGACATGGGTGCCGGTTCCACTGACGCGTGTCTGCTCAGTGCCAAAGAGCGACTTACTGCCGTCCACCTTGCAGGGGCAGGCGACATGGTGACCTTGCTGATTCAAACAGAACTGGGACTTGAGACGTTGGAACTGGCGGAAACTCTTAAGAAGTATCCGCTGGCAAAGGTAGAGAGTCTGTTTCACATTCGTCACGAAAGCGGTGGCGTCGAATTTTACGAGACGCCGCTGGACGGGACACTCTTTGCCCGGACGGTGGTGGTTAAAGACGGCGAACTCATCCCGCTATACACGTCGGCGTCGCTGACGGAAATCGTGGCGGTGAGGCGTCGAGCAAAAGAAAAGGTCTTTGTCACCAACGCTATGCGCGCGCTAAAGGCCGTGAGTCCAACCGGCCATATCAGAGATATCGGCAACGTCGTACTGGTTGGTGGCTCTGCACTGGATTTCGAGGTGCCGCAAATGGTGACGCAGGCCTTGTCGACATATGGCATCGTCGCAGGCAGTGGCAACATCAGGGGCTGTGAAGGCCCGAGAAATGCCGTGGCGACGGGATTGGTTATGATGTCAGGAGGAGAGGATGCAACCGACAGCAATTGTCATTCAGTATGAGGAGACACCGACGTGTAAGGCGGTAGCAGAGCTTTTGGCACTGGGCATAGAGGAAGAGGGCCTTCCGAGTCTCCTCGTGCCCTGTAGAGAACCGAATGCAGGGGTGTGCGCCGAGAAGGCGTCGTCGACTTCAGGGCTTGATCTCGGCATCGGCCTCTGTGCTTCGGGACACCTATTGGTACATCGTGGACCGAATCTCTCGCTGTTTAGCGCCGTCTTTTCAGAGGTAGACCTCAGGGCTTATGGCGCCAACGCGGCGCGCCTCATTAAGCGGGTGCCGCTAAAATCTGTTGAGAAAGCGAGGTGATACCGTGAATCGAGCACTGGGCATCATTGAAACCGTAGGCCTCGTCGCAGGTGTGAGGGCGGCGGACATCGCCGTCAAGGCGGCTTATGTTGAACTGGTGGGCTATGAACTCACCAAGGGCGACGGTATGGTGGTGGTTAAAGTGACTGGTGACGTCGGCGCTGTTAAAGCAGCAGTGGACGCCATCGGTGCCGCACCGGATTTAAAATCGAAACTCTATAGCGTCAAGGTGATACCGCGCCCGAGCGACGCCATTGACGCTATGGTATACAACGGCGATACGCGCGGATACGACGTTCCCTCAGAAGAGGTTGTCGAAGCCGTAGACGTCGAGGTGGCAGAGCCTGTGGAAGAAACCGTCTGCAATCTCTGTGGCGATCCGGCGTGTGCACGCCGGAAGGGCGAACCAAAGTGGCGCTGTCTACACTATTTTGAGAAGAAAAGGAGCGAAAGACATGGGAAACGCATTAGGCATGATTGAAACGAAGGGGCTCGTCGGGGCAATAGAGGCTGCTGACGCAATGACAAAGGCGGCCAATGTCGTTCTTGTCGGTTATGAAAAAATCGGTTCTGGACTGGTTTCTGTAATGGTCAGAGGCGATGTCGGCGCCGTTAAAGCGGCAGTAGACGCGGGAACGGCAGCGGCCAATGCCGTTGGGCAAGTGGTGTCGACGCACGTCATACCGAGACCACATGCGGACACTGAAAAACTGTTGCCGTCAAAATAGGTGGCGCTTATGAAATGCGATGAGGTAACTGAACGGGTTTTAGCGGTGCTGGGCTATGTGCCCGTAGGGGTCTCCAATCGGCATGTGCATCTGTCGCAGACGGATTTTGAAAAGCTGTTCGGCTCGACGGCGCTGACCCCTTATAAGGCGCTGAAGCAGCCCGGTCAGTTCGCAGCTAAGGAAACGGTAACCCTTCGAGGCCCCAAGGGGGCCATAGAAAGCGTTCGGGTGCTGGGCCCCTTTAGGAAGACGACACAGGTGGAAATTGCCACAGCTGACGGGTACAAACTCGGCATTTGCGCACCGGTGCGGGCATCTGGCAATCTCGAGGGCACTGACGGTGTGACACTTGTCGGGCCTAAAGGGCAGGTGACACTGTCGTCAGGGGTTATCGCCGCCCATAGACACATTCACATGTCAGAGGCTTGTGCCGAAGTGTTCGGCGTGAAAGACGGCGATACAGTGTCTTTAAAATCGGAAGGGGTTCGCCCGACGATTTTTGAAGCGGTCACTATCAGAGTTTCGACACGGTATGTTCTAGAGGCGCATGTAGACGTGGAAGAGGCCAATGCCGCCGGCCTTTCCAATGGCGATTTGATGAAAGTGGTGACGTGAGGAGGCGCCTATGTGGTCAACTGAAAAAGCGGTGGCGGCAGTTGTCGAGACACTCTATAGACGATTTGGCGTCAGAGCACTCTGTGTGCTGGAGAATCTAAAAGACGCAGAAACGATGGCGCAACGCCTCGCCGTACCGTGGCTTTTGGTGGACATTGTGACTGAGGCGCCGCCGCAGGTGGTTCGAGAGCAATTTGAGGCGGCCGGTGTCGCCGTCGGCGCGGTATCGGCGCCTAAAAGTGACGTTTCTGGATCGCCATACCTTTTTTTAGCGCTTTCAGAGCTGTATATCGGTGAGGCACAGGCGCTTTTGCGCTTCAGCTTTGGAGCGGAGAAGGGGCGCCTCGCCTTTGAATTTCTCAAAGCGGGCAAGTCGATTTACTACGCGTCGAGCGATTTGCGTTTACGCGCTGAACAGGCGCCGGCGTTTTACGCGAAGTTGTACGCACAGATGACGGCGCTCGAGGCGATGGGCATCTCGCCCTTGACACCGCTGCCGCCGGTAATTGCCGGCGTGTGCGACCTCAAGACACTTAAAGGGTATGCCGGGCAGACGGTGGTACTTGCGGCGTCTGCGCGACTGACGCCACTGGCACAAGAGCAAATCGATGCCCTCGACATACAAATAATACGGAGACCGGAGGGGTTATGAAATTTGGACGCGTAAAAGGGACGGTTGTGGCAACGACGAAAAATGCCCACCTCGTAGGCACTAAGCTGTTGATTGTGCAACCGACGGACGAAAACTTCAACGCGGTGGGCCATGCAGTTGTCGCCGTGGATAGTGTCGGCGCAGGCAATGGCGATCGGGTGCTCTACGTGACGGGCAGTGTTTCCAAAACAGTGCTCAGCGGTCCGGTGGATGCCACCATCGTCGCCATTATCGACACAGTAGAAGTGCAGTAGGAGGCGAGGATGCAACTTTATACAAAAACAGGTGATACGGGGACAACCGGCCTTTTCGGCGGCATGCGCGTGCCGAAGTCGAGTCCAAAAGTGATGGCCTATGGTCAGTTGGACGCCGCCAGTGCCCAGATCGGACTACTTAAAAGCGTTGTCGACGACCCGCCGGTGGTGGCGTTGTTGACCCATATACAAGAAACACTTATTGTCGCCGCCACTTTATTGGCATCTGACGGCAGTACGGCACCACCTGATGTAGAAAGCTGCGAGGTGGCGCTGTTGGAAGAACATATCGACTTGTGGCAACAGCAGTTGCCCACACTGGAGGCGTGGGTACTGGCAGGCGACGAAGTCGTCTCGGCACATGCCCATGTGGCGCGCACTGCCGTCCGAACGGCGGAGCGGTCTATCAGTGCGCTGAGTAAGACGACGCCAAAGCGGTACGAAGGCGTTCTCATGTACGTCAATAGGCTGTCGGACTTTCTCTTTGTCTTGGCGAGACGACTGGCGTTTCAGGCAGTGCTGTCGACTGTTAAGACAGCGGTAGTCAAACGCCTCGGCGCCACGGCTTTCAGCTGTGCAGATGCGGCAATAGACGCCTGCATGGCGCAGGCCGCGGCACTGGACATCGCCGTGTGCGTCGCAATCGTCGACGCCGCCGGACATCTCGTCGCCTTTAAACGGATGCCGGAGGCGCTTATCGGCAGTATTGACATCGCCTGCGCCAAGGCGAAGACCGCGGTTAAATTTAGGTGCACCACTCGGGCACTAGGTGAGCAGGCGCTACCGGGGCAACCGCTTTACGGTATTGAAAACTGTGATGCCGTCATTTTTGGCGGCGGATTCCCGGCGATGCGCGGTGATGTGCTCATCGGCGGTATCGGCGTCAGCGGCGGTTCAGTTGAACAAGATGAGGCCGTTGCAAGAGAGGGTTTAGAAAAGTTACAAGGGGGCTAACATGACAGTTACAAATGAACAAATTCAATGGATTGCGCAACAGGTGAGAGAAAGACTTGAGACAGAAGAGTCGGTAAAGGTGCCGTTAAAAGGCGTTTATCCCTCAATACAAGAGGCTGTAGAGGCGGCGTACAAAGCGCAAAAAGTGTTTTTAAACAGGCCCTTGGCTTTTAGAAAAAAACTCATTGAAGCGATGCGCGCAGGACTTGTGTCCCATGTGGAAGAACTGGCGGCGCTCGGCGTTGAAGAGACTGGGATGGGGCGCATGGCGGACAAGGTGCTTAAACACCGGGCGGTTATTGAAAAGACACCCGGCGTCGAGGATCTCATGTCGGGCGTCTTTACAGGCGACGACGGGTTGACGCTTTTAGAATACGCACCTTTTGGCGTCATCGGTGCCATCGCACCGTCTACCAATCCGTCTGAGACGGTTATCTGCAACGCCATCGGTATGATTGCCGCAGGAAATGCGGTGGTGTTCTGTCCGCATCCCAACGCCAAGAAGACATCGAACTTGGCGGTGCACTACCTCAATGTGGCCATACAGTCTGTCGGCGGTCCTGAGGGGCTTGTAAACAGCGTAGACCAACCGAATATGGCAGCTGTCGACGCATTGATGCACCACGACAAGGTGCAAATGCTCTGCGCTACCGGAGGCCCCGGTGTTGTGAAAGCGGTGCTCAGTTCGGGGAAAAAAGCCATTGGCGCCGGTGCGGGCAACCCACCGGTGCTCGTCGACGAGACGGCGGATATTGAAAATGCGGCTTTGGCTATAGTCAACGGCTGTACTTTTGACAACAATTTGCCGTGTATCGCCGAAAAAGAAGCGCTGGTGGTGGACGATGTGTGCGACTATCTTATTTTCAACATGAAAAAGCACGGGGCGTTTGAAATCAAAGACGCGGCGACGCTTCAAAAGCTTGAAGCATTGGTGTTTGACGACGCGGGGCATCTCAACCGCGCCTATGTCGGCAAAGATGCCTCAGTCATCTTAAAGGCCATCGGCATTGACGCCGGTGCCGATATCCGCTTGATTATCGCAGAAACAGCTGCCGACCACCCCTTTGCGGTGGAGGAATTAATGATGCCGATTCTCCCTATTGTGAGAGTGCGCGATGCCGCTGAAGGCATCGACCTCGCCTGTAAACTCGAGCACGGCCTCAGGCATACTGCCGTTTGTCACTCTAAAAACATCGATGTTTTAACGGAAATGGCGCATCGGATACAGACGACCATCTTTGTTAAGAATGGGCCGTCGTACGCGGGTATCGGCGTCGGTGGCGAAGGGTTTACCACCTTTACCATCGCCGGGCCCACTGGTGAGGGCTTGACGTCGGCAAAGGCATTTACAAGGCGCAGACGCTGTGTGCTCGTCGGCGGCTTCAACATCAAGTGAGGCGGTGGTTATGAGAGATGAAAGGCTACAAAAAATCGAAGCAGCCGGTGTGGTCGGTGCCGGCGGCGCGGGGTTTCCGTCGCATATAAAGTTTGGTGCGAAGGCGGAGTGGGTGTTGGTGAACGCCGCTGAATGCGAACCCCTTTTACAAGTGGATCAGCAGCTGATGGTCTACGAAACCGAGCGCTTTTTAAAGGGACTTGAAGCCGTTGTGGCCATAACGGAGAGTCGCTGTGGCGTCATTGCCTTAAAGCGCAAGTACACAGCTGCTGTAGAAGCGTTGGAACACTTTTTGCCGGCGTACCCGCATTTTTCATTGCACTTTCTCGACAACGTCTATCCGGCGGGCGATGAACACCATATTGTGCTGGAGGTGACAGGCAAAGTCGTCCCCGAAGGGGGTATCCCACTGGATGTCGGCGCTGTCGTGGCCAATGTCGAGACGTTGGTCAATGTGGCAAAGGCGCTGGAAGGACAGCCGGTAACGGAAAAATACGTTACGATTGCCGGTGCGGTGCGCTCACCGTCGACATTTTGCGTTCCCGTAGGCACTTCTCTGGAGACGCTTATTGAAAAGGCCGGAGGCTTAACGGCACCGGATTGTGTGCTTATAGACGGCGGACCGATGATGGGTGGCGTGGTAGCGATTAGCGATGCGGTGGTGGAGAAGACGTCTAAAGGGTTCATCGCCTTGCCCAAAACGCACCCACTGGTGGTTTCAAAAGAAAAGGCGGTTTCTCAGATAATCAAGGACGCCAAAGTGGCTTGTTGTCATTGTGACCTGTGTACCGATTTATGCCCGCGCTATCTCGAGGGACACAGACTGCATCCGTCTAGACTGATGCGCATCGCCAGCTATCAGAGTACCGGTGATCGGCACACGACCCTCGAAGAGGCATATCTGTGTTGTGAATGCGGTCTGTGTGAACAGGCGTGCGTAATGAACCTACAACCTTGGAAACTGAATCGGTTTTTAAAAGAAAGCTTGCGGAAAGAGGGCGTAAAGCCGACGTTGCGCGAACCGGCGCCCACGCCACACCCCTTTCGAACTTTGCGCGGTTATGACGCTAAGCGGCTTTTGTACCGTTTGGGACTTTTTGAGTACAGTGGCGATGCGCCTCTTGAGAGGTCGCGTTTGGAGGTGTCTGAAGTTACGCTGATGGCGTCGCAACACATTGGGGCGCCGGGACACCCAGTTGTTCAGAAAGGTGCACCAATTGCAACAGGCGATCTCGTCTTTGCTGCGGCAAAGGGCGTATCGGCCAATATTCACAGCAGCATAGCCGGCGTTGTGAAAGCGGTATCAGACGACAGAGTCGTCGTCGAAAAAATAGTGGAGGAGGCCTAACATGAACGAGGTGTTGATGATTTTGTTGGCGTTTTGCGGCGGTGTATTCGGGGCATTGGTGGGGGCTCTGCCGGCCTTTGTGTTCACTGGTCTAATCGGTTTGACGGGAATAGCTATTACCGCGGCCGGTGGTACGGTGGATCTCGTGGGCACCATGGCGTTTGGTGCATTTTTCGGACCGCATATTGCGTTTACAGGAGGTGTTGCCGCTGCGGCACTGGCCTATAAACGGAAACAACTGGATAGCGGTGCCAATATCTTGATGCCGCTCGCCAAATACAACGACCCTCTATTGTTACTGGCCGGCGGGGCTTTTGGCGTACTGGGGTATCTGTTTAACGCACTGTACGGACGATTTATCAATTTGCCGACGGATACCATTGCTCTGTCGGTGATTACGGTGGGCCTTATTGTCCGATGCCTCTTTGGGAAGAGTGGGTTACTGGGCGACAGAAGTGAAAAAAACTGTGCGTATTTTCCCACGGGAAAACCGCTCGTGTTTTGGCTCTTAACCGGTGCCGCAGTGGGGCTTCTGGTTTCTTATTACACCCTTGAAACGGGCATTGTGACGCTTGGTTTTTGCATCAGTGCCGCGAGTTTGATTTTTACGCAAATGGGATTTCCCGTTCCGGCAACACATCACATCGCCCTCGTGTCGGCACTTGCTGCCAGCGCATCGGGCAACCTCTGGATGGGGATGGTCTTTGGAGTTGTCGCTGCAATCCTCGGCGAGGCCATCGGTAGGACGTTTAACTTTCAGTGCGACACCCATGTGGATCCACCGGCGTTTACGATTTCTATCTGCGCCTGTGCTATCCTCTTGATTTTTTAGGAGCGGTTATATGAAGACAGCCATTGGATTATTGGAGTTTAAAAGCATTGCCAAAGGCATCGCCGTTATGGACGAAGTCCTCAAATCGTCACATGTGACATTGGTGACGGCGACGCCTATCTGCCCCGGCAAGTACATCGGCCTGATTACCGGCGAAATTGCCGCAGTTCAAAATGCCGTAAAAGTCGGCGAACGCCTAGGTGGGATCTTCTTGGTGGAAGCCATCGCCTTGTCGAATCTTCACCGAGATGTGATACCGGCGCTTTCGGGAAGTACCGGCGTGGCATTGAATGGAGCGATAGGCGTTGTGGAGACCATGTCTGCTCTGGGCGCCATTGAAGTAGCGGACACAGCGTGTAAAGCGGCGGCAGTCTCGCTGCTGGAAGTGCGTATTGCCAGAGGACTGGGCGGCAAGGGGTTCTTGGTGTTTACCGGAGAACTCGCGTCTGTTAAAGCGGCTATTGCCGCAGGTGAAAGCGCTTATAACGGTACTGGAGAGATTCTTTGTGCCACAGCGGTGGCGTCGCCTGAGAAAGCGCTGTTGTCGGCACTGTGCTAAAGGGGACGGTTCTTTTGTGCCGGAATCGCCTAGTATTTTACAGGTGGAGGGTGTTGGTCTTATTGATACGACTTGTCTCCAGCACTTCTCGCGAAAGTTTGTCCACTGCGACAACTGTGAAAGTTCACGATTGCCGTATGGCGATTATTGTAGGAGCGAGGTGACAGACCCAATCGCTTCAACCTAAAGTATTGCAGCGCTTGTCGCTCAATGGCATACAGCGTAGGTGCACAAAAGAACCGTCCCCTTTTGTCGCTTTGCACAACAAAGGTCGTCACCCCCCTCAAGCCCCAGATGGGCATGAGGGGGTTTTATAACGTGAGTCGCCATCACGAAGGGACGGTTCTTTTGTGCCGGAATCGCCTAGTATTTTACAGGTGGAGGGTGTTGGTCTTATTGATACGACTTGTCTCCAGCACTTCTCGCGAAAGTTTGTCTACTGCGACAACTGTGAAAGTTCACGATTGCCGTATGGCGATTATTGTAGGAGCGAGGTGACAGACCCAATCGCTTCAACCTAAAGTATTGCAGCGCTTGTCGCTCAATGGCATACAGCGTAGGTGCACAAAAGAACCGTCCCCTTTGGTGGGTTTACAGTTGGCCTGTGATGGTGTATAATCACAAACGACTGAAAAATTATGAGATGAGGAGTTTGAGATGATACAATCCATTGCAGGTAGCGGTTGTGAGATAATTTTTCCCACTGAGCCCTTAAAACCCGTCAAAGAGATAGAGCGGAGCATTATTAAAACGTATAGAAAAGACTTGTGGTCAAAATTTATCAAAGCGGTTAAAGAGTTTAGACTGGTTGAGGAAGGCGATAAGATAGCTATTGGCGTATCCGGTGGCAAAGACAGCCTATTGCTTTGTAAAATGATGCAAGAACTGCAGCGCCACGGCAAAGTAAAGTTTGACATCGAATACATTGCCATGGATCCGGGGTATCACGAGAGCAACAAAACCCTCTTACTGTCCAATTGCAAACATCTTGAGATTCCCGTCACCTATTTTGAATCGGAAATTTTCAAAGTGGTGGACAAAATTTCAAACGACTACCCATGCTATCTGTGTGCCAAAATGCGTCGCGGTACCCTTTACGCCAAAGCTCAGGAGCTCGGTTGCAATAAACTGGCGCTTGGGCATCACTTTGACGATGTCATCGAAACGCAGCTGATGAACATTTTTTACGCGGGGATGACCAAGACGATGATGCCGAGATTGCGTTCGGACAATTATGAAGGGCTCGAACTTATTAGACCGCTGTATTATGTGAGAGAAGAGGGCATCAAGCGCTTTATACAAAGTACGGGACTTTCACCGATGAATTGCGGTTGTGTGGTGGCGGCGAAGAAGACGTCGAGCAAACGCAGAGAAATGAAAGAACTGATTGCCAAGATGAAGGAGACGCATCCCGATGTGGACAAGTGCATTTTGCAGTCGGCACACAATGTTCAGATGAACTGTGTCGTGGGGTGGACGAAAGACGGCGAGAAAGCGTCGTTTCTAGACGACTATTTTGAATAGACCGCCAAGTGCGGTGTAGATGAGAGGGGACAACGGCTTGAAGGACGCAGTCTGTCCCTCTAATCTTGTAATGCTGTTGAAAAAATGGGGCTTGCATTTTTTTTAAAAAGAATTATAATAGAATAGTAATGCAGGTATGGCGGAATAGGCAGACGCGCTAGATTCAGGTTCTAGTGAGGGCGACCTCGTGCAGGTTCAAGTCCTGTTACCTGCACCATTTACGAAGTCATGTACAAGGAGAAAACTTGTGCATGACTTTTTTGTATTTTCCATGGTATCCTATTAGAAACAACATCAAATTGATAGAAGGGATTAAGTGATGACAACTGTTTATTTTGTAAGACATGCACAACCGAATTACTTGAATCACAACGATCGCGAAAGGGAGTTGACGGCAAAAGGTCTGGCGGACTGTGCGCTGGTCACTCAGTATTTATCAGATAAAAGCATCGATGTCGTGCTTTCCAGTCCTTACAAAAGAGCTGTCGACACGGTAAAAGATTTTGCCGATCAATTTCATCTTGAAATTGAAACGGTGGAGGCTTTTAGAGAGCGAAAAATAGGTGAGGTGTGGATTGAGGATTTTGACGGCTTTTCCAAAAGGCAGTGGGTGGATTTTACTTACAAGCGACCGGAGGGAGAAGCGCTGTGTGACGTTCAAAAAAGAAATGTAGAAGCGCTATTTGAAGTGCTCGAACGACACAGGGGGAAGAACATCGTCATCGGAAGCCATGGTACGGCCTTGAGTACAGTGATTCATTATTTTAATAACGCTTATGGCTACGAAGACTTTGTGAAAATCAAAGGTCTGTGTCCGTGGATTGTCAAGTTTGTTTTTGAAGCACCTTCAAAACCGGTTATCGAGTATGTGGATGTGCTCGGGGACGTGTTAAACGACTAGCGCAAATACATGCAATCAATCGAGAAGGGGTTAAGGGCGGCAGACAAACAAGTGAACGAGAGGCAATAGTGCTTTATGGCGTACGCCGGTCAGACAGCTTTTTCTTACTTGAAAGAATTGAGGCTTTTGAGAGGATGGCAACTGTTGTTACAAACTGATAGGACCGTAACGGAAATAGCCGGTGAAGTGGGCTGGGAAAATCCGAGCAAGTTTTCAAGCGCTTTTAAATCGAGATATAAAATCTCTCCTTTGACTTATCGTAAGTTAAATAAAGTAGATTAAGCTTGGGATACGGCAGTTTTGGAGTTTTTTTGTAGAAACGGAGTAGCGGCAAAAATAATTGAAGCGTAGAATAAGTCTGTAGTTAGTTAAAGCTGATTGCAGGCTTTTTTATTGTGATCAAGCGAAAAAGCAATAAGGCGGCAACTAACTAAATAATTGAGAAAGACTAACTATTAAAAGTCAAGTATAAACTCATCATTTATCTGTAAATTACTGATGGATAAAAATGCACAACAAAAAGACCTCTTATAGATGAAAGAAGGGTTATTGATTGTTATTTTCCATAACTTTATAGGGTGCATTATTCTTCAAAATATAATGGATAACGTTACACATTTTACGAGCTAGTGCACCAACTGCAACAAGATGATGTTTACCTTCAGAACGTTTCTTTTGGTAATACGCTGAGAATACTAGGTCATTGAATGCAGCAATTTGTGCTGATGTGAAAATTGCCCTACGAAGGTATGGTAATCCTCTCTTGGACATTCTGTTATTTGTACTTTGAAAGTCACCAGATTGTGATATAGTTGCATCTATCCGGCGTAAGCCACCAACTTTGAAGGAGAAGTGAACCTAGACACATCACCCAACTCGCCAAGAATTACAGCTGCTGTTACATTTCCAACACCAGGAATAGTTGTTATAGGTGAGTTGATTAAATTAAGTAACTCATCAATTTCTGACTCAATTTCATTGACCTGATGTTGTATGAAATCGAGCTACATATGTTACAATACTTTTATAGAGATTATGATATGTTTTACTAGGTAACCAAGATTGCTAATGGAGGAATGGACACAATGCGTAGCTACAGCCACTGTGTGTTGCATTTGCGCATTGCTGTAGTTATGTAGTTATGTGACATTAATATCTAGTGTATAGAACTGTTTCAGAGATACTAATAAAGCTGATAGATTATATGGAGGAGACATGATAAAGTACGAGATTAAACCGCTAAGTAGAGAATTGAATCAAGAATATCTAGACTTTTTTGATAATAGAGCCTTTTCTGACAACAATCCAAATGGTCCATGTTACTGTACTTCCCCAAATATGACCAAAGATGTCGAAAAGAAAATGGTTAGTGAGTTTGGTGATGACATAAAAGGTACTATACGACGATATGCAGTCGATATGTTGAATGATGAGAAGATAAGTGGATATCTAGCGTTTGACGACTCACTATCCATTGCGTGGTGTAACGTAGCAGATATGGATTCGTATGAATCATTTGTACCAGAGTATGCCAGAGAGATTTCATGTGGTAAGACGATTTCAATAGTTTGCTTTGAAGTTGCACCTGAATATAGAAGTAAAGGTATAGCATTATCGTTTATTGAACGAATATGTACTGATGCTAAAGATAATGGCTATGATGCAGTAGAAGGTTATGTCACAGTACGAGATGATTCAATATTTGATTTCACAGGTCCAAGAAGATTATATGAGAAAGCGGGTTTCATTGAGGTGGGTAGAAGTAAGGATAAAATTATAATGAGATTTATGCTGTAATTCAATCATTAGTTTAGAATGAAGATATAGAAATAAGCATCTTTGCTAAGGTTAAGTGGATTGGTGAGTTAACGATATTAACGTCACATAACATACGATTTCCAACACTGCGATCGCTAACCGAGTCAGGCCTGTATTAGGTGTTCGGCTAAAGCCTCACAACCATGAGCAGACCTTGTAAGCTCCTTGCGTCGTAAACCGAAGACCGCTATGTGACATGCTTAATTGGGTGCATATTGGAAGGAGCTTACCTATGGGTATTAGAGGCTTGTCACATCACCTATCATCAAGTTTCCATCATTGGTAAAACCATCAGCAAGCTGCATACCTTACCAACGACGGAATTTCGCACACGTTAGGTGATATCTGATAATGTGTATTGATAAAAAGTAGGTGAAGTTATGATCAATTATAATATGAAAGTTAAATTAAAGAAGCATAATCCTAATTGGAGAAAAATGTATGAAGATGAAGCTTTAGCATTAAGGAGTATATTTAAGATGGATTTAATTGACATTCAACACGTCGGAAGTACATCAATTAGAAGTGTTGATGCTAAACCAATAATAGATATTGTGATTGGATTAGAGACGTTTAGTACAGGTGAAAAGTATATTGACATATTGATAGATTATGGATAAATATTTAAAGGAAGTTTAGGAAAGAGTAAAAGATACTTTTATACAAAGTTGATAAATGGAGAGAGAACATTTAATCTACATGTTGTTGAACATCATGATACTAATTGGTTTAATCAAATTTTGTTCAGGGACTATAATTTCCCTGTTGACTAAGAGGAACATACTCCTCATTTTTAATCTTAACTTGATTCTCTTTTAAGATACTCAATATAGAGTATCGGTCATTTACGAAGTATTCTAAACTCAATAATCACGCCCCCTTTAACAAGAAATTATCAAATTAACATCATTATACACTAACGACATATTTATTGCATCATTTATGGTGTAAGTTTTCATGCTTTAAGACAACATTTTATTATCCTATAGATTTTTCATCAGTCAGTATGGAGTCCTTTCATCACATAATAGATGCTTTTGATTCGGACTCCATTTATTAAATAAAAAAAGATGCATAGCTTTTAAACTATACATCATGCTTTATATAAAACCTTGTTGCATTTTCTTTTATTCGTTTGTTTACACGCCTTATCATATTTTCAGGCATATCTCTTCTGGTGTAACTAAGAGTTTCTCCCCTGTGTAGTGCAAGAAGTAAATTAGGCGTAATAGGAAAATACAGACCATCATATCTACCTTTATAAAATGTCTTATCGATTATTACAAACGCTGGATTATCAGAAGTTAGGAATTTTTTATTTCCAATAGTTCTATAGAAAACCATATGTAGATTTCTCATCTGTTCTTCTTCTTTAAGAACTAAAGACTCCTCATCACCCTTTTGATAAGTTCTAATCAACTTCAAGAAATAAGCTGAAGCTTGTTCACCAAAGATTTCTTCATACTCTTCATCTGTCATATTTTCTTTAAGAAATCCAAAATTCGAATCAATATCTTCTCTTATTTCATTTTTTTTGTTAACATTTCTTGATTTCTGAGTAGTTATAAAAGTCACCAGTTTGCACTTATCATCCAAAGATAAATTATGTGACTTATTATTCATTGTTTCAATTACTTCATCACGAAGGCGATTCCATTCACCTTCAATATCATGCCAACCTTTTTCAATATCAAGAATTCTTTTTCTCTCAATTTCTGCTTTAATATCCTTTTTTGAAAACTCAGAACCATCTTTGGATTCAATATCCCATTCATCAAATCTATAGTAATTCATTGAAACATCAAAAAGATTATCAAGTTTCTTATCTTCTACCGATATATTATAATTCCGCAAGTCACCAAAAATTTCTTGTCTATCATCATCTGTTAAAATTAGAATGTTACTTGGTGTCAATGTATAAAAATCGTTTTGACCTAGCACTTCATCAGTTGACTTATAAAAATCTCTATTTGGGTCTTTCATGAACACATGTACTTTTTGTCTATCATTCTCCCATGCTTCAAGATAAGTTCTCGGAACATAGTGTTGAAATTTATATTCTGCCATAAATGGTTTCCTTCCTAAATATGTATATAATAATTATAGACTATTGCACGAACCTGTCAAGAATTTTGTGTAAAGTTTGATTTAAAATTTTAAGTGAGCAGCGATTCTGTCAGAAAAAAGAATCTCTAATTGATTCATGACTTGACCCCAATTTTGGACAGGACGAGTCCACGATTGCTTTATATCCATGGTTCTTAAGTAAACCAACTTGTATAGAGCGATTTCATTAGGAAAAGCACCTTTGCGATCTGTAACTTTTCTAAGCTGATTATGATAACTTTCAATCGTATTGGTGGTGTATATAATTTTTCTTATCTCACTAGGGTACTCAAATAAGCGCTTTACAGCGTCCCAATTGTTACGCCAAACAGCCACTGCTGCTACGGATTCTGACCATTTTACCTCAAATGCTTCAAACAGCATTATTGCTTCATCTAAGCTCACTGCTTTATAAACGGCCTTTATATCTTTAGCGAATTCAGACCATTTTTTTCGTGCGATATAACGTGTAGAATTGCGCATAAGATGAACAATGCATCTTTGTGTTATGGTATTGGGGAAAACGCCTTTGATAGCCTTTTCAAGCCCTGTTAGACCATCTAGAGAGATAAACAAGATATCTTCAACGCCACGTTGTTTTATTTCCTCAAGGATTTGAAGCCAATGGCGGCTGCTTTCTTCTTCTGAAAGCCAAAACCCAAGTACGTCTTTCTTGCCATCTATGTCAATGCCAATGATGTTGTACAGCGCCTTTTGCCCTGTACCGGAGGCTGTTTTAACCGGCGTATACATAGCGTCTACGAATACAAAAGGGTAGAATTTCTTTAAAGGCCTATTTCTAAACTCTTGTACTAATGGAACGATTTTATCGGTCACCTTTGAAACTGTTTCATGGCTGACTTCAAAGCCATAGATATCCTCAATCGTTGCTGAAATATCACGCTGTGATTGGCCTTTTGCATACATTGAAAGGATTTTCTCTTCTATCCCTGAAATATCCTTTTGATGTTTTTGAACCACCTGGGGCTCAAAAGAAGCTTCACAATCTCTTGGGATATTTAGATCAAATTGTCCTAATTGGCTTTTTACCGTTTTAGCACTTTTTCCATTACGCCTATTTGATGTATGCTCTATATTATTTTCACTTTTTGAGTAGCCTAGGTGTTCGTCAAGTTCTGCATTTAGCATTGTTTCAAGCGTTTCAGAGAACATATCTTTTAGTGCTTCTTGAACATCCAATGCGTTCTTTAGTTCATAGTTCTGAAACAAATATTCCATTAATTCTTTGGGGGCTGGATTTCTTTTTGCCATTTCGGACCTCCATTTTGTCTAAGTGAATTATAACTGATTTTTCACTTTACACAAAATATCTTACACCATCTTTCAAAATTTACAATATCGATCACGACTAAAAGGATAGGACTCTAAGCTGTTGTAAAAACTAAAAATATGCACAGTTATTACGGCCTAAACGACATAAAAATATTTTTTGAAGATGGCAGTGCATTGAGCTATTTTAAGCAATAATAGGCATCCCTCCCTCTTATCGTTCACCAGTCGATTTTTTGCAGACCGACGAGAAATAAATCGAGTAAAAACAATCAAAAATTTGCGAAATGATTTGAAAACCCTCTCACTAATAACATGTCGCCAGAAGCCTAAAAAGGGACACAGTTCACAAAAAATTTACAAAAAATATTTTATGTTGCTGAAATTTATCCGTACCACCTCTACATATAGAACGAACGAAAGGGGGCATATCTTACGTTTGTTAATAAAAATTAATATTTAATTTGAAAGGAAATCTACATTGAAGAGAAGGAGACAATAAAAATGAAAAGAAAATAGAACTTGACGACAGACATGGCTCGAAGACATTAGGAAAACGTACCCTATCGATAAAAGCCCTAGGCGGGGCTTGAATATCTTCAACAGTAAGGTCTATTTTTTTCATGTTCTATGCGTTGCACCTACCGATGAGGATGGAGTTGTCCAATTTAGTAATTTACTGATAGAATGAGTATGTACTTATAATTAAACGCCTTTCTTTGCTTTTCTGGTCAACTAACATTTTATCGAGTTTTGCTTGTGAATGCACTTTCTTTAACATTGATATGGTATCCTATTAGAAACAACATCAAATTGATAGAAGAGATTAAGTGATGACAACTGTTTATTTTGTAAGACATGCACAACCGAATTACTTGAATCACAACGATCGCGAAAGGGAGTTGACGGCAAAAGGTCTGGCGGACTGTGCGCTGGTCACTCAGTATTTATCAGATAAAAGCATCGATGTCGTGCTTTCCAGTCCTTACAAAAGAGCGGTCGACACGGTAAAAGATTTTGCCGATCAATTTCATCTTGAAATTGAAACGGTGGAGGCATTTAGAGAGCGAAAAATAGGTGAGGTGTAGATTGAGGATTTTGACGGCTTTTCCAAAAGGTAGTGGGTGGATTTTACTTACAAGCGACCGGAGGGAGAAGCGCTGTGTGACGTTCAAAAAAGAAATGTAGAAGCGCTATTTGAAGTGCTCGAACGACACAGGGGGAAGAACATCGTCATCGGAAGCCATGGCACGGCCTTGAGTACAGTGATTCATTATTTTAATAACGCTTATGGCTACGAAGACTTTGTGAAAATCAAAGGTCTGTGTCCATGGATTGTCAAGTTTGTTTTTGAAGCACCTTCAAAACCGGTTATCAAGTATGTGGATGTGCTCGGGGACGTGTTAAACGACTAGCGCAAATACATGCAATCAATCGAGAAGGGTTTAGGACGGCAGACAAACAAGTGAACGAGAGGCAATCATGAATGTACATCAAAGATTTTTGAATCAGCACACCCAGCAGATAAAATCAGACAATGGGGTAACGGCGTATTTTTTGGAACAGACGCATATGAGCGGTACGATTATAAGATGCGAGCTAGAGCTGGGACTCGAGATGCTGTTCTACGATTATTATGTAAAAGAAGATCAGAGCATTAGTGGTTTTGAGAAGAGTCGTTTAATAGAAATTTTTTACTGTTTAAGTGGCCATGTTGAGATGACGTACGGCTCAGGGGTTGTGTGTTTAAAGGAGAATATGATTGGAATTTATGATTTTAACACCTGTCCGGAAAAAGTAATCGCGAAAAAAGGGCATCTCAAAGGGATTAGCTTAATGATGGATGTTGATTTGGCAGATAGGGGAATTGGTAAATTTCTGAGCCGCAAGCTTATTACAGTACACCAATTTCGAGAGAATTTAGAAAAGCAAGAGAAGCTGTTTCTAGCTTTTGGTGATCATCATCTCAGGTCTGTATTTTTGAGTATTGCAGAAAATCCATATGGGTACGACAAAGAGTATCTATTGGTAAAAGCGATGGAGTTGGTGCTTATCGGCAATAACAGTTTAAAGTGCTCGAGGGCGGATAGACGGGTGCATTCAACGGATTATCAGTGTTTCGAGAGAGCAATAACGTATATGGAGTATCATATGTCTTCGGCCATTACCATACAGGCATTGGCCGAAGAGATGGGGCTAACAGTGCGTCAGTTGAATCAGTGCTTTATGGCGTACGCCGGTCAGACAGCTTTTTCTTACTTGAAAGAATTGAGGCTTTTGAGAGGACGGCAACTGTTGTTACAAACCGATAGGACCGTAACGGAAATAGCCGGTGAAGTGGGCTGGGAAAATCCGAGCAAGTTTTCAAGCGCTTTTAAATCGAGATATAAAATCGCTCCTTTGACTTATCGTAAATTAAATAAAGTAGATTAAGTTTGGGATACGGCAGTTTTGGAGTTTTATTTGTAGAAACGGAGTAGCGGCAAAAATAATTGAAGCGTAGAATAAGTCTGTAGTTAGTTAAAGCTGATTGCAGGCTTTTTTATTGTGATTAAGCGAAAAAGCAATAAGGCGGCAACTAACTAAATAATTGAGAAAGGAGAATAGGTTGTAATGGAGATCAGAGACTTGAAGAACTATGGGGGTGAAATGAATGTCATGTTCCAAAAGATATCGAAAAACCACCCTAAAGTTACAAAAGAGGCAAAACGAACGGCGCTCTCGATTATACGTAAGCGAATTGGCGTGCCTAAGATGCTCACCTTGTTTGTGAATTTGCGAAAAGAGCAAAAGCGCATCAGTCGCATACCGTTTCCGGTAAAGGGACCCATAAAAAATGAAACCATCGAAATGCTGCAGAAGTCTTTTTCTCGAAAAATAGCAATGTTCTGTGCTTTAGCTAAGGTGACAGACAAGGAGAAAGCTATGGAAATCATGAAGGAAATAACCGATGCAACTGCGTATCTATCTGCTATGACAGAACTGCCGAATGCTGAGGATTTTTATGCCTGTGGTGACGCGTTTATAGCCTTTAAAGCGTATATTCTTGAAATGTTTCGAATAGGTAAAAAAGCGGGTGTTCACGATTACGTCATACTTGAAAATACCGATAACTGCCTAGAATTTGACATTACCTATTGTGCGATATACGAATACATGAAGCAAATTGGACCCAAGGAAGCCTGTATATCAAATTGTTATGGTGATGAGGTCTTATTTCCGAAGATATGTCCGACAATAGGGGCTGCTTTCAGCAGGAAGTGCAATATGGCAGAAGGGGGTTCTTGTTGTCATACCAAGTTTGAGCGACTTGATAAAAAATAGTAAGAAGGGGGCCTTTCAGTACTGCAAAAACAGCCTGTTGCAACTTGAATCTCGTTGCAACAGGCTGTTTTTACAGTGAGGTGCACTTGTTAATCGTGAATGTACGTTTGATTGACGAGGGAATCTTTTAGAGTTTCGTAAGGGATTTCAAATTCGACAATGCCCATATAACCTGGAGCAACGGTGTACTCGTCGAACGATATTTTGAGTTGGCCGTCTTTGGTAATATAGAAAGATTGGTCTTTGGTGATGCCCTTAAAGTCGTCTACAAAATACACTTTTGAAGCATCATCGCGCATGTGTGCTTGCATCTGTTTTTTGATGTTGTCGCTTATGACTTCTAGATAGCTGTCATCGGTAAACAAATCTTCTAACTGAATCAACTTGCCAAGCTTTGGATCGACTGTATCGTAAGTGACTGTGGAGGAGCCGGATGCCTGAACTGTCGTCATTGAGCGCGCTAGAGAAAAGACGCGTTCTGTATCGGTGACGACGGAAAAGCGGGCGTCGATGCTCTTGTGCGCATCGGCGAGTTTTAGTTCTGGCAGCTCTTTGGAGAAGTCGTTGAAGAGGGTTTCGTATTCTTTTGAATACTTGGCGTTGAGCTCGGCTTCCAGTGTGTCGTTGCCAATGCCTTTTAACTGGGGTACGTTTAGGCTGATTGTGGCATTTTCTTCTTGGGCGTACCAGTTTTTAATGGTGATGACTTTGATAAACTGCCCGACTAACGGAAGTTCGCCGGTAGCGTTGCTGATTACCGGGGTCACGTTAGTAAGACCGAACAATAAGGCCAATGAGGCCGCAACGCTGACGCAGCTTCTCTTTAATTTTTTGAAAAGTAAGAGGCGCTTGCCTTTAGACAACGCATCGTTGACAGAGGCATCTAAGTTTTGGGGAATTGTCACTTTCATCATTTCTTCCTTCAGATTGTTTACAGTATTCATAATAACCATCCTTCCTCTAGGTCCAGTTCAACTTTCAGTTTCCTTAACGCGGCGTACAGTCTGCTTTTTACGGTGTTGACGTTGAGATTTAGAATGCTTGCGATTTCGTCGAGCTTAAACATTTCAAAGAATCTCAAATGGACGATAACGCGGTATTCGTACGGTAGGTTGGCCAGCGCTTTTTGCAAGTCAAAATCTTCGTATTGGTCTTCGTGGGCAGACAAATTTTCTTCAATGATTGAGGGTTCTGAAGGCATGCACTTTTTCTTTTTAATGAAATCCAGTGCTGTACGCGACATAATTTGATAAAACCATGATTTGATAGCATTTTCATCTTTGAGGAGCTGTACTTTTTGAATTGCTTTGACAATGCTGTCTTGGAGTACATCCAAAGCATCGTCGGGGTTTCTAACATAGCCGTAAATAAATCGGTAGTGATTTTCTTTTTCTTCAATTATATGGGTTTCTAAAAGTTTTAACTTATGGTTTTTACAGTTGTCCAATCATTATGCCTCCAATCGTTGCGTCTTTCAATAGTTTCTTAGCATGCATGCTTATACACGAGTGTCCTGTTTCGCTTGCTTTAAGAGTAATTTTTTAGTTCAATGCAAGTGATGCAGTATACTAGTAAGACGAGGGAGCTTTCTCAAAAGTTCAAAGACAAGGGCCCTTTTTTAAAAGACGGTGAGTGGCACAACTGGAATCTTGTTATAGTTTTACGTTTACTAGAATGGTACAATAAAGAAGTGCAAGGGGGAGACGCACAGGGAGGAGGCGACGGTTAATTATCCCGGGTGGAAAAAAGGGGTATACTCAACGCGACAAGAAGCAGTGGTAGGCGTGGCGGAAGGATACCTATATGTGGTGATGCGCGGAGAGGCGCTCGTTATTGGTACTCTATGCGTTTAGACGTTTAAGAGCACAATACGCCTGCCATTCGGCTTTATGAAAGATGTGGTTTTCAGTACATAGACACTGTTTCTCTCGGTTTGGAAGCATACGGCTTATACGGGTTCAAGTTGTATGAACGGTTGACAGTGGGACGCAAGGTGTAAGGAGGTAGGGGTGAAATTTGTATTTCTGATAGGCAACGCCGCTGTGGGTAAAATGACGGTGGGGCAAGAACTGATGAAAATCACTGATTTGAGGTTGTTTCATAACCACATGACCATTGAACCGGTAATCGAAATCTTCGGTCGTTTTGAGGGGCAGACAATTGCACGATTGCGGGAAGTTATTTTTGAAGCGTTTGCTGCCTCACAAAACAAAGGGATGATTTTTACGTATATGTGGGCGTTTGACGAACCGTCTGACTGGGCGTATGTGGAACGGGTCAAGTCGATTTTTAGAGAAAAAACCCCTGAGACGACGTTTTATTATGTAGAACTTGTGGCTTCAAAAGCAGTGCGTCTCGAGCGAAATGCAACAGAGAACCGATTGAAAAACAAAGCGTCGAAGAGGGACCTTACAGCTTCTACTGAACGACTGCTCAATGATGACAGAACCTATCGATGTGAAAGTTACGAGGGCGAAATCGAGTTTGAAAACTATTTGAGAATTGACAACTCAGTATTGACGCCACAAGAGGTTGCACGTCAAATACAAGTACATTTTGACCTTTAAATCGGTAGAATTTATATCTGTACGTTTTTGTAAGCGCTTTTTTGGGGTATAAGCTGTATAAGAATCACTATTTTATTAAAACAAAGGAGCACAGATGATGGATTACGAAAGAAGAAATGTATCGGTCATTAAAAAGACGGTGAAATCGGGGGTTAGTTTCGGTAGTGCACTGGCAATCGTTATCAGCTACGTGACGTGGCAGTCCATTGGATGGGCTATTTTACACGGTATCTTCAGCTGGCTGTATGTGATTTACTTCGTTATTAAGTACGGTTGGCGCTAAAGGCAGTGAGTCTTATGCGTTTCAACAACTTATTTTACACCGATGATACTTAAGGCAAACGCCGTGCAAAGCGCCAATCGATGGCCTTTTGCATGGCGTTTGTGCGTTATTTATGGGGCTTTTCATCGACCATCAAGCGTTCACCTTCTTCGTCGACGACTACAGCTTGGTGGTTGCCAAGTGGGCGCAAGTCGTATTGACGGCTGTAGAGGTCTAAAATTTTTTGTGTGGATTCGACAAATGGCGGGTTGCCGAAATGGGGGACGATGCTGAACGGCACGATGTCAAGTGCGGTGAAATCGCCGTTGAGCGCCGATCCGAAAGAGGGGTCGTCCATGGGAACGGCGTAGGCAACGGTTGGCGAAAGAATCATTGAACCTGCTGAACTGCCGATGTAGAGTTTCCCTTTTCGGATGTGGTCGACAAGCAACTGATCGACGCCGCTGTGTCTAAGGACTTGTAACAAATAAAAGGTGTTGCCACCTTCTACAAAGACGACGTCGTGTGCCTCGAGGGCAGTTTTGACAACTGAATAGGGCGTCTTTGAAATATCGAGTTGTGTTACGGACATGCCGAGAGCCTCCAGTGCCTTTATATCGGCATCTTTGTAGAAGGTGATGCTTTCCATATCGCAGGCATTGGGAATAAAGGCCACGGAGAGCCCTCTACAGGGGGTGAACTTTGGTAGTAGCGAGGCCACTTCGGCAAAATAAGCGCTTAAAAAAAGTTTCATTTTAAAACTCCTCTCTTCATAGGTGTACCATCAGTATACTGGAAAAAGGTATCAAAATATGATACCTTTAAAGTGATAAAGGGAGAACTTATGAAAAAAACAGAACGCCTTAACGATATGATGCGCTATTTAAGTGACAAAAGTCGATTCGGTTTGAAGGACCTTATGAGCAAATACGAGATTTCTAGGAGCACGGCGCTTAGAGATATCCAATCGCTTGAAGCCATCGGCATGCCGATTTATTCGCAAGTGGGACGCAACGGCTATTACGGGATATTGCCGAACAGATTGCTGTCGCCCATTGTGTTTCACACTGAGGAAGTGTATGCGCTGTACTTTGCTATGCAGTCTCTGACCGCCTATCAGTCGACGCCATTTGATTTTGAACTGGCGCAACTTAAAGAAAAGTTTGAAGATTGCCTGTTGGGACCGACGGTTCAGAAGTTGAGAACTTTGGAAGCGGTTGTGGCCATGAATGCCCCTGTACACGCCAGTTCCAGTACGCATTTGAAAGCCATTTTAGAGTATGCATTAACGGCGACGCCTTGCGACATTGCGTACCAAAAGGGCGCCTCTGTCAAGCATTACAGTGTACAGTTTCTGAAGATAAAAGCGGCGCATGGGCAGTGGTATACGGAAGCCTATGATTTTGTGGCGGAAAAGAAAAAGACCTACCGGTGCGATAAGGTGCTTTCTGTCGAGTCGACAGCCCAATTTAAGGCAATAGCCCCGGAAGCAGCGGACACGCCGCATCGTTCGCCGGAGGCTGTTGCGTTTTGTGTCGAAGTCGACGAGAAGGGCGCGGATCGTTTCTATAGGGAACACTACCCTTCGATGGCGATTAATCGCCACGCGTGTCGGTATCGAATCACCGGTTATTACAACTTAGAGGAAAGCGGTTTTATAGCCGCATACTTTTTGGCGTACGGCACTTCTGTGCGCGCTGTATACCCCGAGGCGCTCAAGGATTTAATTGTCGCGGCGTCTAGGGCGGTAAATGCGCATTATGAAGCGTTGTAAGGTCGATGACTGCTAGGGCATCGGGGCAATGCCCCCCTATAAAGGAGAAGACAATGTTGAGATCAATGATGCAAGTTTATGTAAAAGACAGTGCGGCGGCTGTCGCCTATTACGAAAAGGCGTTTGATACACAGGTGAAAAACGCCCATTTACACGACGACGGGGGTTACCTGCACGCCGAACTAGATGTGTACGGGCAGATTCTCGCCCTTTCTGAACAAGCGGCGCCCAATGCCGTCTCGGGCAATACCATGCAGTTCTGTCTCCATTTTAAAACGGGTGACAGAGCGAAAATTGAGCGTGCGTACGATGTGCTGAAAGAGGGGGCGACACTTGAGCATCCCCTTGGTCCGACCTTCTACAGCGACTGTATGGCGGCGTTAATCGATCGCTTTGGCGTACGTTGGTGCTTATTTGAGCAGAGGGCTTAGTCGTGCGCGCTTTAGAGAGAATTAAAAGCGCATATTGGAGGCTTTTGGGTACGCAGTTGGTGGGCATTTATGTACACGGTTCTTTGGCTTTTGGCTGTTTTAACCCCCGTGTAAGTGATGTCGACTTTGTAGTGGTGGTGCGCGGGGGGCTTTCACTCAGAGAAAAGAAGGCGATGATACGCATCTTGTTGGAAGTGCCCGACTCGCCGGCAAAGGGGTTTGAAATGAGTGTCGTACAACTGGCGGCTTGTCAGAGATTTTTGTACCCGACGCCTTTTGAACTGCATTTTTCGCAGCTGCATTTGGAACGCTGTCGAGAAGACCTCGAGGAATTTTGCGAGGAGATGCATGGCACAGACAGAGATTTGGCGGCGCATTTTACAGTGATTCGACACCGTGGTATCGTCCTCTATGGGGCGCCGATTGAAGCGGTTTTTGGTCCGGTGCCCAGAGAGGCTTTTTGGGACAGTTTAATGGCGGACAGTGCAGACGCCCTTGAAAGCGTTCAGAAGACACCTGTATACACTGTCTTGAACCTATGCCGTTTGTGGGCTTACAAAGCGATAGAGGCGGTACTGTCGAAATCAGAAGGCGCGTTATGGGTGCTTGAACAGATGGACAGCCCTGTGGTACAAGCCGCTTTAGACGCCTATGAAAACAGGGGGGAGATGCAGGTGGATACAGCGCTTTTAAAGAGATTTTGCACGATGGTACTTAAAGAGATTGGAGGGGATGTATGTTAACAGTGGCATTTCACGACACATTTGACGATGCCCGTCTGAAGTTTGCCGTTATTGTCGCCAGACATAGGGGCGCGTGGGTCTTTTGCAAGCACAAGGCGCGGACGACTTACGAGTGGCCGGGCGGCAGGAGAGAGCCCGGCGAGTGCATTGAGGAAACGGCGCGTCGCGAGCTGTGGGAGGAGACCGGTGCTTTGACGTATCGGTTAACCGCCATCTGCGCTTATTCGGTAAGTCAAGGCGATGGCAGTGAGCCCAGTTTCGGCATGCTCTACTACGCGGAGATCGAGACCTTCGGTGAGCTCCCGCCAATGGAAATCGAATCGGTGGTAATGACCAAAACATTGCCCAATCAATGGACGTACCCTGAAATTCAACCGCATCTGTTGCCAAAAGTACAAGCGGTTATGAGAGAATCGGTTGACGCGACGGAAGGCGCGTGGTATACTTCTTAAATGAGAATTAATATCATTTATATAGAAGGAGAACACCATGAGTTGTGCATGTAATTCAGAAACGCGACACCTCTTAAAACTTTCGGCCATTGAACGCCACAATCCGGAAACGGTCAGCTTTGACTTCGTCAGCGACACGCCGCTCAAGTGGTTTGAGGGCGACAGTTCAAAAGTCTTTGTCAAAATTGGGGCACGTGAAGTCGGAAAGAAATTTTCTTACGCCACATTGCCTGAAGAATCGATTATTCGGTTTACGACACGTATTAAATCGGAACGCAGTGCGTACAAGGAGTCGTTGAGACGGCTTGGCATAGGTGATTGCCTAGAAGTGACGCCGCCTTCCGGTCACTTTAGATTAATTCGCGAAGACCGCCCAATTGTTTTGCTGTCCAACGGTGTGGGCATTGCAGCAGTACGCGCTTTGGTCAAGCGTTTTGAGGCGGATCAGACGGGGATTCCGAGCTTGATGCAAATCAACGTGGACAGAACCGGCGCCATCTACGGCGAGGAGTTTTGCGATATCGCCGAAGGGATGGAGACCTTCGCATCGCACTATACGGAAAATCGCTCGCAATTTTACGGTCGCCTCGATTACGAAGTTCAGCAGTTGCTGACAGCCAATGAAGTAACACCTTATATATATGTGGTTGGAAGCGATGCGTTTGTCGGCGATACGATTCAGTATTTAAAAAGTGTCGGTTTCGACGATTCCGCTATTGTAACTGACGGCCCTGCGGCAGGGGGCAGTTGCGGTTGTAGCAGCACCGGTGGTTGTGGCTGTGGCGCGAACCTCATTACTTCCATTGAAGCTTATTAGTGCGAGACCCCATCGGTTTGTGTCCTTATAGAGGGCGTAAAGATGTGATTAGATTTCAGTGTGCAGACTCTTTGAAAGAGCTACTCACTGAAATCTATTTTTTTTATATAGTAGTCTTCGTATCTTGTAATGAGGCTGTCGATGTTGAACAGCGCGCCAAAATGCATGAAAACCAAGCCTAAAATAGCTTCCAAGGGGTCTGCTTTTTCGTACGATGAAGGTAAATTAGAGGGGCAGAAATAAGTGCACTTAAAAAAATTGAATAAAGGCGTTTTTTGTCACAAAGCTGTCACAAAGGGGGTGCATAATGAGACTATAAAAAAAGATGAGGAGGAAAGAAAAATGAAAAAATTATTATCAATGGTGTTATCACTGGGACTAATTGCAAGTGCATCGTTTGTCTTTGCAGACACAGGTGCAGAAAATGTCGATGACGGCGGTGTCTATACATTGGAGGAAATGTTGCAGTACGCTTATGAAGACGAAGCCAAAGCACTGGCAGAGTACGACGCTTTAATTGAAAAGTTTGGCGAGGTCAGACCGTTTACACAGATTATCAGAGCGGAGGCGAGACACCTTGAAGCGGTAACATGGCTTTACGATGCGTACGGTTTAGAGGTTCCGACGTTTGATGCTTCCGCAGAAGTCGTTTTGCCGGAGACACTTGAAGAGGCGTATGCCATTGGTGTACAAGCTGAAATCGACAATATCGAGATGTACAAAACATTCTTAAGCAGCGATTTGGACGACGATGTGGAGCGCATTTTCAAAGCCTTGACCAACGCTTCTGAACACCACTTAAACGCTTTTAATAATGCTCAAAATGGTAATCTTTCAACCGGTATCATGGGCATGGGCATGGGAAGAGGACGAGGCAGAGGCAACCGCGCTGACGACGGCTATGGTCACATGAGAAACGACCGTTCGTACAGCGGATTCGGCGGTTGCTTAATGGACGAAGATTAGGGGATATACTATAATAGACACAGAAGATTTAAAGAGATGCTCAGCATCTCTTTTTGCAGTGACGAGGTGAGGTGTGAGATGTATGCGATTAAAGTGTTGTTTGTAGAAGATGATTTAAAACTTCAGGACATCGTCCTTCGGTACTTACAGCGTGAAGGGTATGAAGTCGATGTGGCGGGCACTGTGGAAGAAGGGCTGGATTTTTTAGCGTATCAAACTTACCACGTGGCCATTTTGGACATTATGCTGCCCGACGGCGAAGGCTGGTCGGTTCTCAAGGCCCTAAAATCGGAAACGGAAACACCGGCTATTATGTTGACGGCCCTCGGAGAAGAGGGCGAGAAACTCCACGGCTTCGACCTCGGTGCAGACGACTACGTGACCAAACCGTTCAGCGCCAAAGAGCTTATTGCGCGGGTTAAGATTCAGTTGAGGCATCACATGCCCTCCCAACGCCCAATGGTGACCAGTGGCCTTTTGACAATAGATCCCACGTTGAGAAGTGTAGCTGTTGGTGGGAAGACACTTACTTTGACGGGACTGGAATACGATTTACTGCTTTATTTTGTGGACAATGTCCACATTGCCTTGTCGAGACAACAGCTTTTGGACGAAGTGTGGGGCTTTGATTACGATGGCGACAGCCGTACGGTGGACACCCATGTGAAGCGGTTGAGACAAAAGCTCGAAGGCTGCGGCGCCTGCATTGTCACAGTTAGGGGCTATGGCTACAAGTGGGAGGTGAACGCGAATGCGTCAATCAATCGGCAATAGAATTCTCCTATTCGTCAGCTTATTAATTTTATTGGTCAACGGGATTGTTGCACTGGGGATACGCTTTGTGCTGCCGGCTTACTATACCGACTACCAGCTGGACAAAATCATCGGCTATACCGACGCGATTACGGCAGAGTACGACAGGGCTTCAGAAGAAGAACTGGCGCAGGCGGTGTACGCGCTTCAAAGTCAAATGGGTGGCGATGTGTACTGGGTCACGGAGCAGGGATCGATGCACGGGAACGGCATGGGGCGGATGCAACGGAACAGTTCTTTTGAGCTCGACGGCAACTATACGCACTACCGCTATGTCAACAAGCTGGGCATTGAAGTGTACACTTTCGGCATGCGGCTGGGGGATGAGACGTTGGTGTACGAAGTGAGCATTCAATCGCTTAAAGACGCCGCCGGGGTCATGTCTCGGTTTATGTGGGTGCCGCTGGCAGCGAGCCTTTTGGTGGGACTCTTTATGGCGACAGTGCTGTCTCGACGGCTGACGTCACCGATTAAGGCGTTGAACACTCTGGCAAAAGACATGCAAAAGAAGACGGCACAACCCGCGCGGGTGACGCCGCATCGTGACGAACTCGGCGAGCTCAACGCGTCGCTTAACGTTCTGTACACGGAGTTGCTCGACAACATCGTCATGCTAGAGCGCGAGCTTGAACGCACCAAGGCACTTGAAAGCCGGAAAAAGCGCTTTCTCGCACAGGCGACGCACGAGCTGAAAACGCCGATGGCAATTATCAAAGGGTACACGGAGTTGATTTACGACGGCATGTACCGCGACGAGGCAGAGCGCGAAAGTTATGTGGCCAAACTTTACGAGGAGACTCAGCAGACCACCGTGTTGCTTCAAGAGCTGCTAGACTACGCCCGTTTTGAAGAGACGCAAGGGGAGCTGTCCCTTGAGCGCCTCGACTTGGTGGCACTGGTGCGCGATAACGCCAAACCCTATGAACGGCTGTGTGCTCAGAAAGGCGTGAGCTTCGAGTTCGAGACTTCTGAGGCAGAACTGTTTTGCGACGTGGACGGCTTTCGAATGGCGCAAGTGCTCAAGAATCTGCTCAACAACGCCTTGGAGTTTGCCGTTAGCCGAATCGTCGTTTCGGTAAGGGCAGCTGGCGAATGGGTGCAGTTCAGCGTTTATAACGATGGCGCACCTGTTCCAGCTTCGGATTTGCCCAATCTTTTCGACAGCTTCTACAAGGGCGCCGGCAAAATGACGGGCACCGGTCTCGGCCTCGCCATCGCCAAAGACATCGTGGAAAAGCACGGAGGCGCCCTTTCTGTAAAAAATGTTGCAGACGGCGTGGGTTTTCATGTAAAATTAAAACAATACAGTTTGTGAAAGGAAAGACGATGTATACAGAACAGACGCAGCGCATTATAGCCGCTATTAGAGAAATCCCAAAAGGTCGTGTAGACACCTACGGCAATGTGGCGCTGAGAGCCGGGTACCCCCGTGGTGCTCGGCAGGTTTCCCGCATTTTGTCGAGTCTTTCTCAAAAAGAAGCGCTGCCTTGGCACCGCGTCATTAACAAACAGGGGCGCATTGCCCTAGGCGGTTATGGTGCTGAAGAGCAGGTGGCGCGGCTTGAAAGCGAAGGCGTTGTCGTCATTTGTGGCAAGGTGGATTTGAGTACCTATAGCTTCGGTTCCGTTAAAAGTGAGTAAAAGCCATTTAAAAGTGAGGCCACCTATGGTATAATTACCTCAGTGACCACATGGTCATTCGAGCGGATTGTATAAGTGAGGAGGCGGCTATGACCCTTTTAAAGTGTACTGTAAACGGTTACTCAATTGAATACGTCGACGAAGGCATCGGCAGCGATAATCGTCCGACGCTGGTATTTGCACATGGTCTAGGGGGCAATGTGCGTCAGTGGACAGCACAAGTGGCGCATTTTAAGCAAGACTATCGCGTCGTGGCCTTCTCGCTTCAAGGGCATGGGGAGGCGAGTCGCGGCGAAGCACCAGAGGCGTATCGGATTGAAGCGTATGCCGATACAGCTACGGCGCTTTTAGAGGCACTTGGCGTTACGCGCGTCGTGTGGGTGGGCAATTCCATGGGCGGTGTTATCGGCTATGAAGTGCTCAAAAGAGGCGTTGTAGACGTGGTTCACTTGGTGACAAACGGTACCACGCCGGCGCTGAAAATGTCGAAGATGACGCTCAAATTTGTCAAATGGGCGGACAGAGCCATCATCAAAGTCTTTGGATTTAAAGCGTACATAAAGTTAGCGGCGGCGGGAACGACTAAGGACAAAGCCTTTAGAGCGCAGCTCTACGATATGATGGTGATGACGGCACCGGAAGCGGTGGTGGCGTCGCATCAGCTTCTCGGCGCCTACGACTACACAGGCGTGCTCACGACGACAGTGGTGCCGGTTACCATTATTCGTGCACCGGGAGATACCGGTATTGAAAAAGCTTTGGATAGCTGTTTGAAGGATTTGGAGGCGCCGATGCTGACGATGCAAACAGTTTCTGCCGGCGGACATATTTTAAATATGGAAAAACCGGATTTTTACAATCGCCACTTGGAAGTGGTACTAAAAAAATAACGCGTGTCGTGTCTCGTTTGCGTTTGGCCCGAAATATCGGCCCCTGTGCGAAATGTTTTTTATGACAACTGGAGCGTTGTCCTAGGTGTCCCACTCTTTAGGAGGCAGGGGCGCCGCTATTAAGAGTGACGCGATCAAGACAACGGAATGGAGAACGGAAATGTACATCAATAAAGGCGGCAGATGGGCGGTACTGATGATTATGCTCTTTATAATGGCTTCCATTGTGACGGCGCATTACGAAACCTATATGCCTATAGAAGAAATACCGGATGTGTCAATTTTTCTCAATAGAGGGCAATCCACGTCTGTGTTGAATGACGTGGAAGGCGCGTTGCAGGACTTGCCCTCTACAACGATTTATAAAGTGGTGTACACGGCGCTAGGGCGCATTTGTTTAACGCCTGAGAGCCGCGTCGAAATCACTTATGCTACATACTCCCGACCGTACTACGAGGTCTTTTTAAAGCAGCATCTATTGGAAGGGCGAATGCCTGTTGACGAAACAGAAGTGATTATCGGCGAAGCGTTCAAAGACTACTTTGAGCTGAAAGTGGGCGAGGTGATTGAAGACGTTCTCATGCCCGGCCACTACCGCGAGGTGCTCGATATCGACAGTGCTTTTGAGAGCAAACGCATTGTCGGGGTGATTCGACACGCCGAGCACAACTTAAGTGTTTTAAGTGTAGTGCCTTCAATAGAAAAGCCCGGGGGCTTGTTGCTCTTTATGTCGGAAGAGGCGGATTACGCGCAGCTGGAAGCCAAGATATTAGAGCGCGTAAGTGCGTACAGTGGCATTCACGTGAATATGACGTACAAATCAAAGAAGGTCGTCGTCCAACGGCGCATGGCTTTTTGGTTGATTTGGCTGGTGCCGATTTGTGCTGTCGCGTTTTGGATAACATTTACGTTTTCCAGGCAACTTGCTCTGCAGAAGAACACGGATGAGGCCCGCAAGTTGTTAAAAAAATTTTTCTTACTGAGTCCTTTGATTTTTCTGGGGCTCGTCCTGATGAATTACTGGGTGTTTTTTGGTATTCACAAAAGTGCAGTGGCCAAATACGGGTATCAGTTTTACGACGTCTATTACACTGGGCGCGTCCTGATGGTACAGGCGCTCTTTTTTGTCGGCGTTCTCGTCGTCACCGGTGTCACTGGACGATTAACCCTTAGAAAATACGGTTTAAAATAAGTCGATGGCAGTCGGCTTTTTTGTGTTAAACAACAAGGTTTGAACCGAAAACTGTCAGCGAAAAACACCTTTGATGCAACTGCGGCGGACACAGATTGTTCAGATAATATAAGTATTTTAAAAGTTAATAAAATGTTATAATGTATAAAATGCATTGAGGAGATAAATTAATATGACAACAGCATATTCCGAACTAAAAGATACATTAAAAACAGGTGATGTGGTTTTGTTCAGCGGGCGCTACCACACCAGTAAAATCGTCGAAAAGCTTGAAAACTCCATGTGGTCGCACTGCGGACTCGTCATGCGGCTCGAAGGCTGTGACGAACCGTTATTGTACGAGGCAACAGCCCTTGTCAATTTAGAAGATAAGATGCACCATGACCACATTACGGGCCCTAAAATAGTGGACTTGTATGAGCGATTGAAGACATATGGACAGGATGTGGTGCCTTACGAACCGCCGGTTTACGCTGTAAGGCGGCTATCTACCATCCTCGGGCCCGATAGTGTCGAGACGATGAAGGCGATTTTAACAGAGTTGCACGGCTTGCCTAATCCCGACCAAAATCGCATGATTTGGGAAGTTGTTCTCGGTCGGTTCTTCCATATACCGACAAAGATGATCGATATCACATGCAGTGGTCTCGTCGCTTATACCTATGAAAAGTTGGGGCTACTAAAGGGCAACAAGCCCATAAACGGCTATATGCCCAAAGACTTTTCCACTGATGGCCGATTGGCGCTAACCGGTTGCACCCTGTCTGATGAAATCGTTATCGACTTGATGCGCTAGAGCTCGATTTATGGATGAGGAGAAGTTGTGAGTAAGAAAAATATATTGATTGTCGTTACGGTGGTTTTGTGGAGCCTTTCTATTTTTTTAGGGAGTCTCCCGATTTTTCCCGTCGTGAAGGCAGCCGACAGCGGCTACACTTTTGACCTCGACAGGGTTAAAATTTTAGACGAAGTGGACGCACGGCTCACCCTTGCAGATGTCGTAGCCAAAGAAGACGAGGCATTTGTTCCCTTTTATGACTCAGAGTACGTGGGGCGTTTGGCGTCTGCGACGTATTGGGTAAAAATCGAGTTTGACCACATAAACGGCGATGAAATCTTGGAAGTGAGAAAACCCCAGTTGGCAGAGGTGACGTTGTACCATGTGAATGCCAACGGGACACCGACGCAAATAGAGACGCGCGGGCGGGCCTTCGGTAGGGCATTTAGTCTGCTGAACCACCCGAACTTCATCTATCCCTTAAAAGCTCAGGCGCATGCGTCGACACTTTATTTTAAAGTGCAAACAGACACCTATCTACAGTTCCCAGTTGTCCTATGGCAAGTAAAACACTTTGCCGACTACCTCATTGAACTCAACCTTATGCACGGCATTTTTTACGGCGTCATGCTGATTATGATGCTGTACAATTTGACCATAGGCTTTGCACTCAAAGATCGGACGTATGTGTACTACGTTCTTTTTGTCGTTTGCTACACCCTGTTGCTCGCGGTTTGGGATGGCATCGCATTTGTGTTTTTTTGGCCAAGTGCACCGATTTGGGATATGCGCGCCAACCCGTTCTTTATATTGACCTCGGCGCTGACCCTGACCGTTTTCACAAGTCATTTTTTACAGCTGAACACGATGAAAAAATGGCTGAAAGGTCTCTATGGTCTTATAGTTGCCACAGTTGCCGTCGGTTGTATCACCGTGTTTACGGCGCCGATTGCATGGGCCTTGTACTTGGCCATGGGGGCAACGGTACTGGTTATTGTCTACATTGGCGCGGGAATTCTCACAAGGGGGCTGAGGGAAGCGGCGGATCTCGTGTACATCTCGGCCCTTCAAATGTTGCTTATCGGCAATGTGCTGACGTTGCTTGCCGGCGTCGGGGTTATACCGTACAACGTGTTTACAATGGCTGCACCTAAAATCGGTTCCATTGGGCTCGTGGTGTTCTTTTCCCTTGCTTTGGTTACGCGTATTAAACAAACAGAGTACGACCGGGGGCTGGCGGATGAAAAGAGTCTGTTGCTCAAAGATTTACACGATATCAACAAGACCATTAACAGTACGAGAGAGCTGACGCGTACAGTGGCGCCTTTAATCAAAACGTATCAGAGCATGACGGGATGCGACGGCGGTTTTGTGCTGTTGCTCGACCCAGAGGGACAGACAGAGGCGCGGGTTTACTATCCCGATGAGCAGAACAAGACGCTTTTCTTTGAGCCGGCACAGTACGATGTGTTCAAGACCTACTTGGTGAGGAACAAAGTGGCATTTATGGATGCCGGAGAGTTTCACTTTCTAAAGCTTGAAAAGGAAGTGACGACGGTGGTGGTCGTGCCGTTAATGCTCTACAACCGCTCAGTAGGGGCGATTGTTTTAACCGCCCATCACTTAATCCAGTTTAAACGGGAGATTGAGGAAGTGGCGTTGGACTACGCCAACCAACTCGCCATTAACATCGGCAATATTCACCTTCTTGAAAAAATGATTAAAACCGCTCGAACCGATGCGCTTACTGGCCTTCACAATCGAAAATACTTTATGGAGCTGGCGGCTGTGCAGCTTAAAGAATCGGGGAGTCTCGCTCTGCTAATGCTCGACATCGACTATTTTAAGACCGTCAACGACACTTATGGCCACGATGTAGGGGATACGATTCTCATTGAGATGTGTCAGCGTTGGTCAACTGTTTTGGCGGACTTTGGCGAAATCGGGCGCTACGGCGGCGAAGAGTTTATCGTCTTTTTAAACACGGCATCGCCTTCGGAGGTGCGGGTAATTGCCAAAGCGCTTTTAGAAGCGGTTAGTAGTGAGCCGTTTAAAGTGCCTACAGTGACTGGCGGCGCCATTGAGGCTACTGTCAGTATCGGTGCGGCGTCTTTTAGCAGCCCGTGTACTTTAGAAGCGGGGGTAAAGCGCGCCGATGTAGCCCTTTATCAGGCGAAGGAAAGCGGTAGAAATTGCGTCTTTTACGATTTGCCCGAGGAGGTCTAATGCATTACAAAGCCTATAAGTCGATTTTATCGGCCAAAAACAATATGAACCTCTACAGAGGGTGTACCCATGGATGTATTTACTGCGACAGCCGCAGTGCGTGCTACAACATGCAGCACGCTTTCGAGGACATTGAGGTCAAGACAGATGCACCGGAAATGTTGGCGGAGCAACTTAGACGCAAGCGAAAGAAGGGCATGATCAGCACAGGGGCGATGAGCGATCCCTATATGCCCATTGAAGCAGAGCTCGGCTACATGCGGCGCTGTCTTGAGGCCGTACTCAAAGAGGGCTTCGGCATCTGTGTTCAGACGAAATCTGCCATGGTGCTGCGCGACCTCGATTTACTCGTCGCTATTCATGAAAAGACGAAGTGTGTCGTGGAGATGACCTTGACGACTTACGACGAGGCGCTATGCCGAAAACTCGAGCCCCATGTGTCCACCACTGCAGAGCGGTTTGAAGCGCTCATGCGGCTTAAAGAGGCGGGCGTGCCCACAGTGGTGTGGTTGTCGCCGATTTTGCCGTACATCAATGACACGGTGGAGAATGTAAAGGGTATTTTGGACCTCTGTGTGACCGCCGGCGTACATGGCATTTTGTACTTTGGCGCAGGGGTCACTTTGCGCGAGGGCAATCGAGAATTTTTCTACAAGCAGCTGGATCGGCATTTTCCCGGACTGAAAGCGCAGTATGAGCGCGCATTTGGCCGCAGTTACGTCTGTACGAGTCCCAACGCTAGGCAACTCGATGCGCTCGTCCGAGAAACCTGTACCCGTCACGACATGCTCTACGGGTCGCAGCCGGTGTTCGACTACCTCCATACATTTGAAGAGAAGGAGCAGGTGCATCAATTGACCTTGTTTTAAAGGGGACGGTTCTTTTGTGCCAGAATCCACTAAAAATTTACAATTTAGAAAAAGCCGACGCTTTGAGAAAGCCCGCCTTCGGTCGTTTATGTGTTAAGCAGACAGCCGGTATATGCGGGCTTTTTTGATGGGCTATTCAGTGGGAAACCGGCGTCCGTTGTAGAACGGTAACGCTTGATATAGGCGGGCTGTCATTAGGCAGTGGCACAAAAGAACCGTCCCCTCACAAAAACCTGTTGACGAATGTTCGAATTTTCGGTATGATTAACATATAGTAATATTTATTACTAGATTTTTTTTACGCATTTGGTAAAACGTTTTTCCAACTTCTTTCAATGTGTAAATCTATATTTTTTTAAACATTAGGAAAAACGTTTTACCAAAATAAAAAAAGGGAGAGGAGTGGGCGTATGAAAAAGCGCGTATTGAGTTTGTTGTTGATTTTAGTATTGGTTGTCGGTTTGACGGCCTGCGGGGAAAGTGCCGAAAAAGAAAGCGATAAAACGAGAGTGGCCATCGTCTTTTCGGGCAATTTAGGGGACAAATCTTACAACGACTCTTGTTACGAAGGGGCACTTAAAGCAAAAGATGAGTTCGATATCGAGTTGAAAACACTTGAGGGAACAGAAGCCGCTGAATGGGAAGCGAACTTTCTAGCAGTGGCGGAAGAAGGCTACGACCTCATTATTTGTTCCTCATCGAACTTTGAAGAGTACATGAAGGAACACTGTGCAAACTACCCTGAAACAAAATTTGCCGTCATCGATACCACTGTTGAAGGCGACAACATCGTTTCAGTCAGTTTTGCACAAAACCAAGGCTCGTTCTTGGCGGGAGCAGCTGCGGCGTTGTTTACAAAGAAATCGAATATTGAAGGCATTAACGACGACAACATTATCGGTTGGGTCGGCGGCATGGACATCCCAGTGCTCCACGACTTTTACATCGGGTACGAGCAAGGGGCGAAGTACATCGATCCTGAAATCACCGTCCTTCAATCATTTGCTGGTACGTGGAACGATCCGCTCAAAGGCAAAGAACTCACACTGGCACAATACCAGCAGGGCGCAGACGTGGTGATGAACGTCGCGTCGGGAACCGGAACCGGCATTCTCGAAGCGGCTGCAGAAGCGGGTAAATACGCCATCGGCGTCGACCTCAATCAAGATGCCGATCAGCCGGGTGCCGTGTTGACCTCCATGCTCAAACGCGTGGACACCGCTTGTTATATTTTAATTAAATCCGTTGTAGAAGGCACTTTTGAAGGTGGGAGCAAGCAATACCTCACACTTGAAGACAACGGCGTCAGTTTGACGGATATGAGCGTCATAAAAGAGCATCTTGGAGACGACTTCCCAGAAGATATCTTGAATGAAATTGAAGCGTTAAAAGCCAAAATTGTCAGCGGCGAAATCGTCGTGGAGAACTACGACGGTTTTGGACCGAACCAGTAAGGGAATAGGTTAATAGAGAGGCGGGCCTACCCCCGCCTCTTTATTAGACAACAAGGCAATCGAGACAAACGGTTGCGAGAGACTCGGAGGTAAAACGTGCAAAAGATTGTCGTAGAAATGCAAGACATTCAGAAGCGATTTGGGGACGTCCAAGCAGTAAAATCCGGGCAAATCCAAGTGAAAAAAGGTGAGATTCACGCGTTGATCGGCGAAAACGGCGCGGGGAAATCGACTATGATGAAATTGCTCTATGGCCTGTACCTCTTTGATGCGGGGACACTGGTTGTAAATGGTGAAACCATTCGAGAAATGACGCCTAAAAAAGCCATTGGCTTGGGTATCGGCATGGTGCATCAGGAGTTTATGCTCGTCGACGAACTCACCGTTTTAGAAAATATTTTGTTGGGCTTTGAACCGAGAAAAGGACTGGCTATCGACTTTGCAAAAGGGCGAAAGGCCGTACAAAACTACATCGACCTCTATGGACTGGACATACAGTTAGATAAGCGCATTCATCAGATATCCGTCGGTGAAGCACAGCGCGTAGAGATTATCAAATGTCTTTCTAGAGGGGCGGAAATCATCATCCTCGATGAACCTACAGCGGTGTTGACGCCCCAAGAGACGCGGGGGTTGTTTGAAATCCTGACAAAATTGAAAGCGGATGGCAAGTCCGTCGTGTTTATTTCACACAAACTCGATGAGGTCATGACCATTTCAGATAGAATCAGTGTCATGCGACAAGGTCGATATGAGGGCACTGTGGAGAAAACGGAGACGAGTCCGGCAAAGCTCGCTCAAATGATGATTGGTCGAGAGGTGTTTCTGAACATCAACAAATCGGAAAGTGCTATCGGCGACGTCGTTCTAAAAGTGGACGACCTCTGGACGTCCGGCGAAAAAGAAATTTCCAAAATAAGAGGCATTGACTTCGAGGTGCGCGCCGGCGAAATCCTCGGCGTCGCCGGAATTGACGGCAACGGTCAGAGTGAACTGATTGAAGCCATCACCGGTCTTCGAAAAGTCGAAAAGGGGCATGTGTACCTCGACGGGGAGGCCGTAGAGAACTTGTCGGTGAAGACCATACGGGAAAAGGGCATCGCCCACATACCGGAGGATCGAAATACACGAGGGCTTAACCGCGCACTGACCATAAGCGAAAACCTCGTTGCGACACAAATTGAGGAGGCGCCTTTTTCAAAACATACCTTAATAAATACAGCGGCAGTGGCGGACTATGCCCAAACACTTATTGAACAGTTTGATATTCGGCCGCCGCAAATGACCCTACCGGCTTCGGCGCTCTCCGGAGGGAATGCACAGAAAATCGTCGTGGCGCGCGAAGTGTCTCAACCGTCGCGCCTGCTCGTGGCATCTCAACCGACCCGAGGCGTGGACATCGGCGCCATAGAATCGATACGGGCAATACTGGAGAAAGTCAAAGCAGAAGGCCGCGGCGTCCTGCTCGTTTCAGCAGATCTTGAAGAAATACTGTCGCTTTCCGACCGTATTATCGTCCTCTATGAAGGGCGTATAACGGGGGTAATGAAGGCGTCAGAAGCAACAGATGAAAAACTGGGCCTTCTCATGATGGGGCAAAGTGAGCGGGAGGCAAACCATGAAGACTCTTAAGAGCGGGCTACTGCGCTTTATACTGATTATCGCATTATCTCTTGGGATTGGCGCCATCTTTATACTCATGATTGGCGAAAATCCTTTAGAAGCCTACGCGGCGTTGTTGCGCGGCGCCTTTGTAGGCAAACTGAACTTTGGCAAGACATTGGCGACCTTTACGCCATTGTTGCTCACCTCTATGGCATTTGCCGTGGGAGCAAAAGGGGGCGCGTTTAACGTCGGCGTCGAGGGTGAAGTCTTTCTCGGCGGTATCGTCGCCGCTTACATCGGCATCCACTGGACGTTTTTGCCGATGCCTCTGCACATTATAGCGTGTTTTCTGGGGGCAATGGTCGTCGCCGCACTTTGGGCGGCAATACCGGGATCGCTTAAAGCGTATTACGGTGTCAACGAAGTGTGTTCAACCATTTTACTCAACTACGTGGCCTTCTACATGACCTCTTATCTGGTCAGCGGGCCAATGAGTGCCGGTGTTGCCAATGCGCAATCGGAACCTGTGGCAGATGCCGTTAAGCTGTTTCAGTTTATGAAGCCGAGCAGCGCCAACACCGGCCTGCTAATCGCCATCGCCGTTACAGTGATTGTCATTTGGATGATGCGCCGGACGACTTTCGGCTACAAGCTCAGAACAGCCGGGCTCAACGCCAAACACGCCGATTACGCGGGGATTGATGCCAAGCGAACCTTCGTCAAAACCATGATGTTCAGCGGCGTGCTCGGGGGTATCGCCGGATGTATAGAAATTCTAGGCGTTCACGGCTACTTCCTCAACAACTTTGCGGCCAATCTCGGCTTCAACGGGATGCTCGCTTCGTTGATTGTTAAAAACAACATCTACTTGACGCCGTTTATGGCGTTCTTCCTGAGTATTTTAAAATCGGGGGCCTTGGGGCTTCAACAGTCCACAGGCGTTCCAAAATCCATTGTCGACACCATAACCGCCGTCTTTATTATCATTGCGGCGATGGACATGCTCTTTCAATTTGTCAAGAAAAAGGAGGGTCGATAATGTCATTTGATAAAATTATCAATTTATCGCTCATCTACGCGGCATTCCGGTCGGCGACGCCGATAATCTACGCTTCGCTATGCGCGTCGGTGACACAGCAGGCGAACATCCTGAATATCGGAACAGAGGGCATCATGCTCATGGGCGCCTTTACAGCGGTTGCCGTCAGTTACCTCACAGGCAGTTGGCTGCTCGGCGTCCTCGTGGCCATGCTTGCCGGCGTTCTCATGGCGTCGATCATAGCGGTGGGCCATTTGAAATACGGGGCGGAAATCACCGCCATCGGCATAGGTATCAACATGTTTGCACTGGCCTTTACCAAGTACATGCTCAACAGCGTTCTCGGTAAAACAGGCTCGTTTACAGACCCTAAAATCGTCGGCATCCCCAGGGTGCATATTGCGGCTTTTGACAACAACGAGGTGTTGAATACGCTGTTCAACAACTGGACGGTAACCGAGTGGTTTGCCATTGTCCTCGTCATCGGCCTGACCTTTGTTCTCTTTAAAACCGTCTGGGGTCTGCGCCTCAGAGCAGTGGGCAAATTTCCGCTGGCGGCGCAAACCGCAGGGATTCCGGTTCAAACCATGCAGTATCAGGCACTGGTCATCTCCGGACTCATCGGCGGTCTCGCAGGGGCGCATTTGTCTCTAGGGTACAGCAAAATGTTCACTGAGAACATGACCAACGGCAGGGGCTTTATGGGCGTCGCAGCTATGTTTTTCGGCGGAGCACACCCCGTGCTCACTGCCATCGGTTGCCTCGTCTTCGGCGTGGCGGACTCAATGGGCGCGCGTTTACAAGCCTACGGCGTGCCGTCACAATTTGTGTTGTTGATGCCATATGTGGTCACTGTCGCCGTATTGGCAGTGTCTATGGCGACGAAAAAAGCCGCAGAGCGCAAGAAGAAAAGCGCTTTAACAGCGGTAAAAACTGTGGAGGGCTAATATGAAAACAAAGATTATTCTCGACTGCGACCCGGGGCATGACGACGCCATCGCCATTATGCTCGCTGGGAAACATCCTAAAATAGAATTGCTCGGCATCACCGTGGTAGCGGGCAATCAAACCCTTGAAAAGACGACGGCTAACGCTTTGAAAGTGTGTCAGCACCTCGGTCTGGACGTTCCGGTATACGCCGGTTCCGAGCAGCCCATGGTGCGAAAAAAACAGGTTATCGCCGACGACATCCACGGGGTGACGGGGCTAGACGGCCCGGTGTTTGCGGCATTAGAGCGCTCCTGTGAACAAACGCATGCGGTGCAGTACCTCATAGAAACCTTGCTCGCATCCAATGAACCGATTACCCTTGTGCCCACTGGGCCGCTGACGAACATCGCCATGGCCATCCGCCTCGAGCCGCGCATTGTGAAAAAGATTGAGAAAATTGTGCTCATGGGCGGCAGCATGGGACTGGGCAACGTCACCCCTGCGGCAGAGTTTAACATCTTAGCCGATGCAGAAGCGGCGCAAGTGGTGTTTACTTGTGGGCGTCCCGTGGTGATGATGGGACTGGACGTGACGCGAAAAGTCTTGTGTTACCCGTCGGTTATCGACCGAATGTCAGCTGTTGACAACGTGGCGTCACGCTTATTTGGCGATTTAATGACTTTTTTCAACAAGACGCAAAAAGAAGTGTTCCACTGGGAAGGCGGACCGCTCCACGACCCGCTTACCGTGTGTTATTTAATCGACCCGTCTGTGGTCACCCTTCAGGCCATGGTGACTACAATTGACAACAGCGCGGGAGAGAGTTACGGCAGAACCAATTGCGATTATTTCGGTCTCTCAAGCGAAGTCCCCAATGCCCAAGTGGCCACGGAAGTGGATGTGGCGCGGTTTTGGGACATCATAGAAGAGGGGATACGGCACTATGATTAGTCGTTTACGTGCAAAACTTGCAGAAGAGCGAGACGCCTATTTGGACGCCTTAAAGGGGTTTGTGGCCTGCGATACACAAGTTATCGGCCACGGCGTCGAAGGCGGCAGAGAAGCGTCGGGGCAAGAATACCTCGAAAGACTGTTTAAAACCATGGGAGCGGCAAGCGTGGAACGCGATGCCATGGAAGAAGCCGTCATCGAAAAGGCCGTGTGCCAACACCGAGAGGGGAATTTGGGGCATGTCTACGGCAACCGCTACAACCTGTACGCCCGATTTTCGGGCAGAGGCGACAAAACACTGATGTTTAACGGTCATGTGGACACTATGCCGCCGGGCGACACATCGCTTTGGCGCACGCCGCCACACGTCCCCACAGTATTGGAAGGCAAACTCTACGGTTTGGGTGCCTGCGATATGAAAGGGGGGCTAATGGCGGCCATTATGGCGGTCGAGCTGATTCACTCCTGTGGCTACGAACTGCCGGTAAATGTGGCGTTTACTGCAGTGGTGGATGAAGAAGGCGGTGGCAACGGCTCATTGCAGGCCGTTATGCGCGGACAGCGTGCAGACGGCGTCGTCGTTTGCGAACCGACAGACGATCAATTGATTTTGGCGCATATGGGATTCGTTTTCTTCCGGATAGGCGTCAAAGGCAGAGCCAACCACTCCGGTGCCAAATGGCTCGGCGTCAGTGCCATAGAAAAATCGCTGTTGCTTATAGAGAGGCTGATGGCACTAGATGAAAGCTGGCGCAACGCCTATAATCATCCCCTTTTGCCGGCACCGAGTCTCAATGTGGGCACCATCGAAGGCGGCACGGCGGCGTCGACAGTGGCACCGACCTGTACGTTTGAAGTCTGCGTGCACTATGTGCCGGGACAAATGTGTTACGAAAGCGTCGTCGAAGCGGTGACAGAAGCGTTGAAGGCCGAGGACGACTGGCTGGTAGCGCATCCGCCGACAGTAGAGGTTTATCAGGCGGGAGGCGCCTTTGAAATGCCCGAGGCGTCAACGGTTGTCTCCGCCTTTAAAGCGGCTTATCAATCGGCGCTTGACAGAGAAGTCGTCGTAGCCGGTTCACCTGCCGGATGCGACGCCAGACTGTGGCGCAACATCGCCGATTGCCCGACAGTACAGTTTGGCCCTGGGCGACTGGAACAATGCCACGCCATCGACGAATACATTGAAATTGAGGCGTATTTGGAAAGTATTTTGGTTTATGCAGCTTTGATACTGGATTTTGATAGAGATAAAGGAGATTGAAATGGGAAAGAAGATACTTTTAGCAGGGGAGTCGTGGATGAGTTACACCACACATGTCAAAGGCTTTGACAGTTTTTACACATCGAGTTATGAAACCGGCGAGAAGTGGCTGAAAGAAGCGCTGATATCGGCGGGGCACGAAGTGACATTTATGCCCAACCACGAAGCAATGGAGGCTTTTCCCTACTCAGTGGAAGCGCTCAACGCGTACGACTGCGTTATTTTATCGGACATCGGCGCCAACACCCTTCTGTTGCCGTTTGCCACTTTTACCAAGAGCGAAGTCAGACCCAATCGCTGCGACGTGATTCGAGACTATGTCCTCGGCGGTGGCGCACTGATTATGGTAGGCGGTTACCTGACGTTTTCAGGTGTAGACGCAAAGGGCAAATGGCAGGATACCGCCGTACAAGAGGTGCTGCCGGTGCAAATCCTAGCAACTGACGATCGCGCAGAACACTGTGAGGGCATCGTTCCAAAAGTTTGCGCCACCCATGAAGCCCTCAAAGGCCTTCCGGAAGTTTGGCCGCATTTGCTCGGCTACAACAAAACCGTCCTCAAGCCTGAAGGCGAGCTCCTCGTTGCGGTGGGAGAAGACCCGTTGGTGGCACTGGGAACTTACGGCAAGGGCAGAAGTGCTGTGTTCACATCGGATTGTGCACCGCACTGGGCGCCGCCTGAGTTCGTGAACTGGTCGGCGTATCCGACCATTTGGCACAACCTCATAGACTGGGTAACCGCGTCGTGACGGAGATTTTGAAAAAGCTGCTCAGTCAGCCTTCTGTCAACGGTACGCCCGGCGAGCGCGCCATAGCCTTGTGCGTATTTGAGCATCTGACCTCGGCGGGAATGCCGACCTACTTGCAACATGTATCAGAGGACCGCTACAATGTCATCGCCCATATCAAAGGTGATGATCGAACGCGGTGTGTGCTCTGGAACGGCCATTTGGACACAGTGCCGTTTGGCGATCTCGAAAAATGGTCCACGCCACCGGATGTGCCCCATGAGAGCGCGGGCGTCGTTTACGCAAGGGGCGCCAGCGATATGAAAGGCGGTCTCGCCGCCATGGTCGATGCACTGTGCGGACAATACAGCGAGGGGCGGCGGCCGAAGACCGACATCGTCTTCCTCGCCACCTGCGATGAAGAAAAAGGCGGTGCCGGTGCAGAGGCGTTTCTCAAGACACAGTTTGCTCAGCGGCTCACATTTGCCTTTGTGGGGGAGCCCACGGGCAACGTGCTGGGCACCGCTCAAAAGGGCTGTCTGTGGGTGAAAATCGTCGTCGAAGGCCGAACGGCACACGGCGCTTATCCCGACAAGGGCGAAAACGCCGTGGTTAAGGCATTCCGACTCTACGGATCGATTCAAATGGCACTTGCCGGTGCTGCCCATCCGCTCTTGGGAGAAACCACCGTCAATCTAGCGTCCATACACGGCGGTACGGCGCACAACATGGTCCCAGACACCTGTGAGATGTTGCTCGACATCCGCTATGTGCCCGCAGTGAGCGACAAGCGACTATTTGGTGCGCTCGATGCACCGGAAGTTAAAACTTACGATGTTTTAAACCACAGACGCCCCATTGATGCACAAAGTGAAGCACCGCATCTTTTTCACTTGTTGAAGATGCCGTCTAAACAAATTGGCGTACGCTATTTTACAGACGCTTCGGTTTTGGCCAAACAACTGCCTCACCTTCCCGTGGTGCTGCTGGGGCCGGGGGCACCTGATAAGGCCCATCAACCCGATGAATGCTTGAGTTTAGCCGCCTATGACGCGGCTGTGGCTTACTATAAAATGCTTTACCGTGACTTTGAGTGAGGCTATAACTGGCTATTTGATAAGACCGATGTACCGTTTTTTCTTCCTCCTCGACGGTACATCGGTCTTTTAGAAAGTTAAATTATACGATAAAATAGACGTATACAGAAGGTGAGGACAACGATGCGAACGACTATAAAAGACATCGCCGAGTTTACGGGGTTGTCGACGACAACCATTTCACTTGTGCTAAACGGAAAAGGCGATAAGATACCGGATAAAACAAAAAAGTTGATTTTTCAAGCTGCGGAGGAACTGGCGTACACCCCCAATCAAGTAGCTGTGGGGCTCGTTAAAAAACAGACAAAAACATTGGGGTTAATTATTTCTGATGTACGCAATGTGTTTTTTGCCAACCTCGCCAAGGGGGTCGAAGACGAATGTCGTCGAAATGGCTGGACGTTGATTTTATGTAATACCAGCGACAGCCACGAACGCGATCTCGCCTATATTCAGATGTTGGCCGACAAGGGGGTCGACGGCATTTTGTACGCCATGTCCGTGGACAGCAACCGCGAAAAAACGCTGGAGAGCATGGAAAAGTTGCGTCGCGTGAAGATGCCTTACATTATGGTCGACCGAATCTTTGAAGAGGGCTGCTGTCACTACATTTCCACAGATCACGAAAGCGGTGGCTATTTGGCCACGGCGCATTTGCTCGATTTGGGCCACAGGGCAATTGCCTGTGTTACCGGACCGAAGCATCTCGACGATTCCAATCTGCGCTTAGCTGGCTACAAAAAGGCGCTGGCGGCATACGGCGTACCTTACGACGAAACGTTGGTGGTCGAGGGGCATTACACGCTAGCAGGTGGGAAAGCGGCTGTTGAGCAGCTGCTCAAGACGATGTGTACCGCAATTTTTGCCTTTAACGATTTGTCTGCTTATGGGGTGTACCACGCTCTGAAAGCCAAGGGCTATGCCATACCGTCAGACTACGCACTAGTGGGTTACGATGACATCTTCTTCTCGGATTTGCTAGATGTACCGTTGACGACTGTCCATCAACCGATTTACGAGATTGGTGTCGATGCGACAAAGACGCTGATAGAAGAGATTGTACCCAAGAAGAACGCCGATTACTTCAATAAGAAAGTGGCGCCGACACTCGTTGTTCGCCAGAGCACAAGCCGTCTTTAAGGGACGGTTCTTTTGTGTCGTTAGATGGCCGATAATGTCGTGTACATGTTGGAACAGCTTGTTTTCTGATTTTAGAATGTCGAACCGTCCCTTAAATTACATTTGTAGCGATTGTGCAGTTATTGAAGCTGTGCTTCAAATTGCATGTAAAAGAAAGCCCTGCTGTTGCAAGGGGTAAGACCACCTCCTTGCTGTTTCATGATGAGGGATTTTGCCGTCTCGCGACTTGAGGGGACGGTTCTTTTGTGTCCACATAGGTGTGAAAAGGGCGATAACCCGTTGAAAACACAGCATTCTCTTTGTCTACAGATACATTGAGTTGCATCCGTCACAAAATAGATCCCTGTACAGCGAAGAAATGTTTCCGAGTGGAGAATCAGGTGTGGAAGGTCGCATTTACAGCAAGTGAGAGCGAGATTAGTCAACAAGATATGGTAAAATATAGTGGATTCCGGCACGAAAGAACCGTCCCCCTTTTTTTAAAAAAACAAAAAGCGTGTCGACAGACACGCTTCACCAAGCTAATCCACTTGTATTTGAGACCATTTTTTACTTTTAAACCTCAAAAACAGGACGCTTGAAAACACCAATATAGAGAATATCTCCGCTATCCAAAGGCCGGAGACGCCGTAGCCAAATGTCAAAATAAACAAATAGGAGAACGGCACAAACAGAATCCAAAGCCGCACAATCGTAAGGAGCATAACCGTCGTCGTATCGCCGGCGCCTCTTAAAGCACCGCTCATGACAATCATAAAGTTCAGTCCCGGTTGGTTCAAGGCCAAAAAGAGCATAACTGGTGCGCCCAAGGCGATGATACGTGCCTCGTCCACAAAGAAACTGATTAAGGTTTTGGGAATAGCGACGAACAGAACGGCCATACAAAGCCCCCACATAACACCGATGCCAGAGGCCGTGTACCCGATTTCAGACGCGCGCGGCACGTCTTTTTCACCAAGTGACTTACCGACCAAAGTAGCCGTGGCAATAGAGATGCCCACCGCCGGCATAAAAGACAGCGACTCGATTTGAATCAGAATCCTGAAAAGCGCTTCGTCGTCAGTGGCCAATCGCGCAATAAAAATCCCAGTAATAACAAACGACAGTTGCATAAGCGCCTGTTCCAATCCACCTGGAAGACTGATTCTAAAAAGTGGTTTGAGGACTTTAGAGTCAAAAAACACCCTTACCCTCAATCGAAATTGGATATTCTTGTAGTAGAGGTGGTAGACGTAAATGCACACAGCGATAATTCTGGACAAAGAGGTCGACAGCGCGGCGCCTGCGATGCCCATCTCCGGAAACGGGCCAAAGCCTGTAATGAGAACGTAGTTGCCGATGATGTTCAGTATGTTGACAAAGCCCGTCACTTTCATAGGCGTTTTCGTGTCACCAGAGCCCCTCAAAATAGCGGCGAAAGAGAATGACAGAAACATGGGGATGAAGCCGATGAGAATAACAGTAAAATACGTAACCGCATCGTCAAAAATATGAGGCTCAATGTCGTATATTCTGAAAATCTCATGTCTAAAAACAGCGGATAACACAAGAATCGTTATACCGACAATAGCGTTGAGAACGACGTTCTGTTCTGCAATGTGTTGTACTTTTTGAAAGTTTTTTTCGCCGTAGGCACGTGAAATCATTGCCACCGCACCGGTGTTAAATGCAGAAAAAGTAAAGATCAGTAAGTACATAATTTGATTTGAAAACCCTACTGAAGCAATCGCCGAGGCGTTGATCAGTTTTCCCAACATAACCGTGTCCGCGACGCCGAGCAATGTGTTGAGTGCCATTTCTATAATGGCGGGAAGGGAAAGCGTTAGAATTGTCCAGATGAGGACGCGCTTTTCTCTTAAAAGTGTGAGTCGTTCACGCATAGTTTCTCCTTTAGGTACACGAAATAGATTGATTTATTATAGCGTATTCCGTTGGAGAAATAAAGCATTTTCATCATTTAAGAGGAAATTTTCCCCTCTGTAAAAGTTTTGTCATAAGTGACCATACCATTTGCATCATAGCGAATCCATCTGCCGTGTTTCACATCGTCCTTAAAATGACCAACTTGCCAGAGGTGACCGGCCTCTTTGTAAAAATGCCATTCGCCTTGCATGCATTCGTCGGCATACGGACCTCGCGCCTTTATACCACCGTTTTTAAAGTAGTAAATCAATTCGTCGTCGACGAGTTCGTAGGCCTTTTGCCCATTTGTATAAACGTCTTTAGTCATTGGAAACACCTTCCTTTCATTGGGGAACTATCTATTCCCTATATACCCTAAAACACATGAAATTATAACTTTTAATGTGTGAATGCCGTTTTATTGGGTAAAAAATGTATTAGCTAATGCATAAGTGGCGAGGAGGGGACACATGAATAATGCTGAGCTTCGGGAATTTTTTATCACTTGCGTCAAAGAAAATGATGCGACAGCTTGGAATCAGTTTCGACGAAAGAATAGGAAACTCACTATTGACTTTTCAAATCTCGAACTGGTCGGCTACGAGTTGAGTCATTTCAATTTGAAGAACATTGACTTCACCTCCGCAAACTTTGGAGAAAGCACCTTTAAACTGTGTGCTTTTGACAAGGCAAACCTAATGAGTATTGGCGGCTTCGCAACGTATTTCGAAGAGTGTAGCTTAGTTTCCGCTTCAATGGTGGACGCTAACTTTTCCATGGCAAAAGCCATGAGTTCAGATTTTAGGTACGTCGACTGGACACAGGCGCGCATTCATCAAGTCGATCTAGAAAACTGCAAATGCGATTACGGTAAATTTATTAAAACGTCTTTTAATACGACCTCTTTAATAGAGAGCACTTTTAACTACGCCGACTTATCGGGGTGTGAAATAACAAACTGCGAGCTCAACGGGGCGCGTTTTGAGGCCGCCATCGTCAGTGGCGACACCATTATATGGGACTGTTACTACGATGAACTAACTGATTTCACAGGCGTGGGGCTTTCCGGTGCGCGAATAGAACCGGCCCTGTTGTCGAGTTTTCAGTGTAATATTCGCCGCATTTGGTGGCACAATTGGTACAGAGATAAAAAACAGTGTCCAATTCCCAAAGAAGGGGGACGTTTCTTTGAACTGTTGCGCTGTAGAGCCAACAAGTGGTTTAGAGCATTTATCCACTTTATTGTCAAAACCTTTTGGTGGATTACCGATTACGGTTCCTCAACCATTCGTCTGATTGGCATATTCAGCCTCGTGACAGTTGCCTTCGCCGTCCTGTACACTTTAGTTCCCACTCTTACCAACGACGCTGTTTTAATAGAGCACCAATTCACATTTTTCGGGTTTATTCGCGCATTGTACTTTGCAGTAGTGGTTATGACCAGTGTTGGTTTTGGGGATATAGCGGCTTCTCATCAAACGGTTTGGGGACATGTGGTCATGATGATTCAATCCCTCATCGGTTATATTCTACTTGGTGCATTTTTAGTTCGGATTGGTATTTTGTTTCAAGGGGAGTTCCCAGTCTCTAAAAACCGTTTAAAGGGCAAAAATAAAAATTATTAGGAGGGCAGTATGGCTGGCATTAAAACCATTATTATTGACGACAGCGATTTTTTTAGAAAGTTTCTGACAGACGTGTGCAAAGACCTTGGCTTTGAAGTTATTGCAGATTTTCCCAGAGGCGATCGATTCTTAGAAGAACTTCAAGCGGGGCGCTTTCTAGAGGGGGAACTGTTGTTGCTCGACATCAATATGCCTGGGCGCCTCGGGACAGATTTAATAGAAGATATATTAGATGCGTCTCCTGAATTGATAATTATTATGATATCGACGCTCAATACAATGAAAATGGTAGACAAGAGTTTATCACTTGGCGCGACAAACTACATAACAAAAGATGCTTCACCAAGTGAAATTAAAGAAACCATTCGCAAGACACTTAAAATGAATGGTTTCACTCTATAAGTAAGCACGCAGAGGGCCTTTCTTCAATAGAGAAGGGTTCTTTTTTATTTGAAAAATTAGAAGAGGCGGTTGGGTACAGAAGCGCTATAGGCCGCCGAGGACGAAATGAGTTGCGTCGACGCTTAGTATGAGCTGAGAAGGGGCGCCTATTGTTCGTGGAAAATTATAGAAGAATGCACTTGTAAAGATATGGAATAATATGTATAATAGAAAGAAATACTGATAAAAGGAGCACTAACTTATGAAGGGGAAATTAAAAGGATGGATTTTAGGGGCAGTGATGGTGTTACATATAGGAGCGGGAATTGCCGCCGGGGAGGCACAGGGGTACAGCGACTTACCCAATGACCACTGGGCATATGCCAACGTCATGGCGCTGACAGAAAAGGGCATTATCAAAGGTTATGACGACGGCAGCTTTAAGCCGAAGAATCTCACGCGCATCGACGAGTTTATCGTTATGACGCTTAGGTCTGAAGGCTATGAACTCAACACCGATGGCGGCTGGTCTAAAGCGTACATCGAAAAAGCCAAAGAACTGAACCTCATTGGTACTAGAGAATTTACCGACTACACCAAACCGATTACACGTGAGGCGATGATTGCCATTGGCGTTAGAGCGGTGGGCCTCGAAGAGGAGCTGCCGTCGGACTACCTCGATGTGTACGTTGAAAACGATGTGAAGGACTTTGATAAAATCGATGCGGCGTACAGCGACGAAGTCCTTGCCGGCTATCGCATTGGCATCACCACGGGAACCGGTGGCAAGTTTTTGCCGAAGTCCAGTGCCACACGTGCAGAAGCCGCAGCCATTATCTCTAGGCTGATGGACGATGCTATGAGAAAGCCGTATGAGAATAGGGCGGTGCAGTCGATGGAAGTGCGTTATTTGCAAACGTATGACCTGGAAGGAAACTTGGTTCTCGATCCTAATTTAGAAATTTCTGATACTTACACACGTAAGCTTACTGGAAGACGGACGTTTTATGCGCCACTTTACAAGGGAGAACCATTGAACGAGTTTGTGGAGTTCGGAAATGTCCTTCAGAATGTATCTCTAAAAGAAAAAGGCTATTTAAGCTTTGGGGGTAATAACGGAGAGGTTTCGGGAGTTGGTTCTGTAGCATTTAAATCAAAAGCATATCATGATGATATGTACGAGAATCCATCCTACTCGGCACTTGATCGTTCTTTTCTTTACGCAGAGCGTAGAGACTTTGATCTTCGCGCTTATACTGAAAATCTCGAAAGCAAGTACAAACCTTACAATTTGATGCTCTGGAAACGCAGCGAGCATATGGCGGGCTACAAAGATTACGAGGCGTTTTTTATGGATACCTATGGCGAACAAGTGAAAGCGCTTTTTGATTACTGGTTTGAAGACCGGTCCGACTACGCTTTTTCAAAGTACCTCGATGCCATGTCGCATAAAGGAAAAAACACAAGCGTAGGAGAAGTCATCAACGGTAGATACTTTGACATGGGGATTACGTCGGGAAGTATTGACTTGACAGTTTCTCTTAAACGATTTTAAACATTATTGGAGGCAATACACATGAAAAGAATTCTAGCAGCTGCACTTGCTCTTGTAATGGTTCTAGGTACCTTGCCGTCGGTGCCGGCGTTTGCCTATGGCAACCCAAACCCAGACAAGTACGACAACAGCGGTGATTATTTTAAAACAGACCCTTACTACGATGTGTCGTGGTTTGACTATAAGAAGAAAAAAGGCATTCCGTTGGAGCTGCCTTATGTGAACAAAGATGGCTTTTTCTTTAACAAGGAACTCTTTGACGACCTCGGTGTCACGGTGTATGGCGATTATAAAGACGTGGCTGACAACGAGTTTAAGCCGGGCAGTATTATCTTTGGTGCCGATGGCGAAACGCGTCTCGGTGAGGATATGAAGAAGGGCTACTATGAAAACAGTACCGGTGAATACCGCTACCACGGGTACGACGCCCAGGGCAACCGGTATGCCAACCGCAATTTTAGGCTAGATGCCGATTCGGGAACGCGGCCTGAACAAAAGCACTGGATTTACCGCGTTTGGGATAAAGATAGTGTCTATCACTATTACTACAGTGAAAAATTGAAAGGCGTAAAACGGATTGCAGAAGCAAGTGATTACAATGAAGCGGCGACTGAAGAGCTGGGGATTGGAGATAAAACTTATGATAGTCAAATCAAATTTACCCGCCAATGGATTAACGACACGCTGCCGTTTGAAATTAAAAGAGGGACAAACAGCGATAAGTCGCCTTACAACTACGCACATGTGCAGACGCGGCCAACAACTTACAGAACAGGTGAAGCGCTTATGTTCCACGACCCGTATCCTGAGATTAGAACCGGACAAAATACCGGACTTTGGTACCAAGTCTTCAGCCTTGAAAAAGTAAAAAACAAAAGTTATATCCCCCACAAAGGTTTTATAAAGGTGGTACAAGGTGACGATGTTATCACCGAATCGGAAATGGCGAAAAAAGCCAACATGACATTTGATGTTAAGCTCTCAGGTGTTCTCAACGACGAGCATCTGTGGGATAACAAAAAAGGCGCCGAGTTTTCAGACGACGTGCTCAGGGGCGTTTACTACAACCGCGAAGATATTAAGCAATGGAATTTTGAACTGAAAGATACGATAACAGGGAAGACCTTAAAAAAAGAGGGGGTAGAGCCAGCAATCAACATGGGCAGTACCGTATTTGAAGTCGTCATGACGTATGATGATTACAGCGAATACATCACTGAAGAAAACCGCAAACTCAACCCCGTTTTTAATGGTATTGTGGAAATTGAGTACCACAACGGTGTTAAGAAGCGCGTGCCGGTGAGTACAGATGCCAATGTTGTGGCGCCAATGGAACCGAAAGAAGAAACTTTGCTAAATCAGCCAGTTCCGCCAGATATAAAAGATCCACTCTTACTCGATATATCAGCGCCAAAAGAAATGCTCGATACAGAGCGTTTTGGTATTACAGACAATACGGTGCTTCACGATGGTTTTACAAGAGAAGTCTATCTCAGAGGAGAAAAGCTTTCAGATGTAGAAGCTGAAATTTTTTTGTCAGGCAACTACCTCTTTCCTCTTGAAGGGAGAGACATAATTTATGATTACCTAGTTAAATGAGACTCTTGCATAATTAACTCGATAATTTGAGAAAAAGGCTTAATCCTAAGTAACAGCCCCTGCCATGCTTTCAAATTTCAATCTTTTGTTGTTCATTATGCTACTAAGAGTTCCTCATTTCTGTTTACTTTAACTTTTGAAGCGATGGTTCCTGCAACCAACGCAATGCAATTTAACAACGCATGAACAGTTGCTTTCTTGATACCTTTAGACCGGATTGAATTCAAATTTAAAATCGTCTTTAGTCGACCGTTGCAACGTTCAACAGAAGTTCGCTTGTTGTATAGAGTCTTCCATTGATCAGATGATCTTAACGGATATCCGATTTGTCTTGGATTTTCTTTACGATTTATCTTGAGCGTATAACCATAATTGCTTGATGAACACCATGCACTCCCATGTGGACAGTTACATTTCCCCAGTACTTGTGGACATCTAAATTTCATGTAATCGCCGTCAATCCCCCAATAAACGAGTTTGTAACCACCAGAACAGACTGGATGAAACTCATCATCTAACCCTTCTGGGGCGGCGTGACTGCCTCTTGGGTTGTAGGCTATGATTGGAGTAGCTTCAAAGTGATTTATTACTGCATCATAGACAGAATTATAATCATATCCAGAGTCCATCGCATAGAACAATGGTCTAAACAGATCTCTATACTGCTTTAGAAACTCTTCAATCAGTGGAACTGCAATTGTTCCATCATGAACATTCGCTGGTGTTACCATAACTGAAAGTGGTAATTCACTGTATGAATCGCTCAGGATATGAAGTTTCCATCCAAACCAACGAATGTTATTACCGTGAGTATCGCGCTTCATTCCCCAGTTTGGGTTGGTGCCGTCATCTACAATATCTTTCTTTGGTTTTGAGGCTTCGAAAGCATCTACCTTAGTAGAGTCTATTGAAATATGACTACCATCAACAATTCCTAATTCTTTAGCATGAACAACTAAATCACCGAATAGTTTCAGCAACGCATCTGATTCTGACAGCTTATCTGCGAATCTGCTGAAAGTGGCTTCTGATGGTACTTTGGATAACACCTCAAAACCACAGTTATAACGTAACACTGGGTTCTCTTTCAACTGTCTCACCAACTCGCTGGTGGTCGAAATTCTCAGAATTTGCTTAGCAATTAATGCGTAAATCATCGGTGCGACTCTGTAACCTTTTGGACCTCTCAAATGACTCTGTTTAGATAATGCCGCAACCAAAGGTGAGATGTTGATCTGAGCAAGAATTAATTCCAATTTCGTTTCTTGCTGAAAGTTCATAATTTCTTCAAAGGAAAATAGACATGTTTGTCGAATATACATAAGTGGAAACTTCCTCCTTCGTTTGGATTGTGTTTGCTGCCACTTATATAATTCGACGTTTGGGGTGAAGTTTCCTTTTTGTTTCTTTAAAAACTTGTTAAATCAACGGTTATAAATTATGCAATTTTCTCAAATACATCGCTAAGTATGAGGACGTTTTGGAAATTGTAGTTGACCATTACAGCTATATTCATGTATACAGCACTAAGCCACATACCTTTGTCAAAACCGATGGCACCTTTAAAGAAAATAGAACCATCAAGTTTAAAGAAGCGTCTTCAGAGCTTCATCCGCAGTATGTGTTAGACCGTGCCAGTGTCGATACGGTGTATTTTGACACGGTTAATGTAAGTGGCGATAACAGCGCGATTAAATTCGCAGCTAAAACTGACAAGCTTCAGACGTTCATCGTGAAAGAGCCGGCAGAGATAGCGTCGAAGTTGAAAGTTAAAATGAACGTTCGGCCCGATCTCATCCAGCGTAGCGACATTCCTGCGGATTATCACGAGGATGAAGCCGAGTACCATCGCTACGTGATTGCCGATATTACGCCGGATATTGTAGCGAATATCTGGAACTGGACGTTGCCGAGAAATGAGGCTCTTGAGTTCATTTACGAACCGGCTAGCCTCGATGAAGACATTTTATCTGTAAACACCTATAAAATCTACATTGATGAAGATGATGACGGCATTCCTGAAAAGCTTGTGGAAGAAGGCAACTATGAGGACTACAAAAGTTATGTACCGCCAAAACTCGGCGCTTACAAGATTGTCTTTTATGTGGAAGAAGCCTTTGGCCAGCCGACACTTGAACAATTTATCACAGAAGAGGACAAACGCACGGCAACTGTAGAAAGGCCGTTTTACGTGGCCAACCTTGCGCCGATGACGCGGCTTTATACGGATATTGAAATAGAGTTCCCAAAAGTGGATGTTACAGTGCTTACTGACGAATCAATTAAAAGAAAACTTAACGATTCGCTTGTAGAAAAGCGCGTGGACTGGATGAACACTTTTAGACAAACAGGGCTGCACGCCAATGTGTATCACTGGGACTTACACACTTATGTCTATGAAAAGTACGTCGAGAAAGAAATTACGAAGGTCAATCAACAAACCCCACTGGAAAGTGAGTTCACTGTTGAGGGGTACTCAGGAGTGATACCTCGGGTGAATCAAGTAATGAATGAGGTAAAAAGAACGGAAACAAGATATGAATCCTATACAGATTCACATTCTAAGGTGGAAACCACCACAAGAAGTGAAGACGGATTCTGCTTTTGGGGGGAGAGTGACCCAAATGGGTTACCGAGTTCTATAAGTTACAATTCTGGAGGTTATGTTGGTACACTCACTCAAACATATTACAACTACGACTCCGAGATAATCGAAGGGAGTGGAGGCTTTAGATGGTGGCGAACAGCTGATTATTCAGGTACAGTAACGAAAACATGGACAGATACTCGGCCTTACGATGTTATAGTTACGGATTACCACTATACCGGCACCTACAAGGGTACGCTTTACAAATACGTCAAACAAGCGTATGCCGGAAAGTTTAGAATGGACTCTGACAAATACCTCGTTTATTTTGCAGACGATAAACTCAATAACCGCGCGGACATCGACACCGTTATGGCCAGAGGGAAGAGTAAAGTCATCCTCGTGGGAAAACCTACGCTGAAGGCTGCATACCCTGGGCACAAATACTTTGTAGACGGGTCGAAGCCGGTAGACGAAATCCTCGGCGAAATCACCGATATTATTGCAGAAGAAAATGCCTTTTTAAACGCACAGCTGCTGCTCGTCGGCGAACCCTTTAAACTGATGCACACAGACTTTGACGACGAGAAAGACCCCATAGACGTCTACGGCTTTAAATACGTGCACGAGGCGGAGTATTACGATAACCCAATGGGGCAAGAGCCGGGGACCGGCAAAGATGCAGAAACAGCGCCTTTTACAGACGCCGTTAAAAAGTCCTTTAGCAAGACGGGCAAATACACCGTCATGCGTCAGATAAAAGATACACCTGAAGAACAGCCAGAGTATACGGAGGATTCAAACCTCGAAAAGATGTTCATTTACGTGCACCGCAAACCTATTGCCAAGTTTGAACTGGACTGGGTTTACGATTCTACAAAACAACATTACAAAACCACGTGGGTTGATTTATCTTATGACCGAGATCATGAACACAGCGACGCACAGAAAGGGATTAGAGACCGCCGCATTCGCTACAGAAAGACTGATGGCGACAACCAGTGGGTTTACTCGATTCCGGATGAACTCGCCGCAGGCAGTTACGAAGTCATCTATATTGTCAAAGACATTGAAGGGGTGTGGTCGGACGAAGCCCGTATGACCTTTACACTTCAGAACGAACCGCCGATGCGGTTGTGGGCAAAACTCAGAAGTGATTTTCCACTCAGCGGTGTACCGGCAAGTGAGGCCGTCACCGTATATGACATGGTAACGCGTTATCATAGAGGCCATCAGGTGTCGTTGACACTGATGAACAGCCGAAATGAGAAGGTGCGTGACATGGCGTTATTTTTAGACAATGACATGACAAAATATAACATAAGAGGCGATAAATACAACTGGGTACCTTTTGAAGAACACTTGTCGCCAGTCCTTCCAGACGGTCCCTACAGCGTTAAGGTAACGGCAAAGTCCAAAGCGGCACCGTATGTCTCAGAGACTGTCATTTTGCCGTTTACAGTGAACACGCCGGTGTTCGTGGAAGGGACGGTTCCCGTATTGACCACAGGCGATCCGGGGGTACTAAAGGCGCGTACCGGAAAGTATTCCAGTGCAACATCGGTGGTATGCTTTAAGGGGACACCTTACGAGCGTCGTTATCCGATGACGCTGGAAAGCGTTCTACCGTCAGGTGATCAGGTCTGGCGTGTAGAAGTGACGCCGACGCCGTCGATGCCGGCGGATCTTTATACCTATGTGTTTACAACGGAGACGCCAAGTGGTAAGACGGCGCAGGACGTGGTGTACGAGCGGGTCGAACAACTGAAAATCACATCGTTTGACGTCAGCGGTTACTGGAACCACTGGCGCGGTCAAAAGGATATGTTCGGCAAGCAGATGAGCGTGGAACCGCATCGATTTTTAAGTCTTGAGAAGGTGGTGTTTACAGCTGAGGTCATCGGGAATCCGGATCGAGTGACGCTTCGGCTGTCGTCTCCGCTGGAGGCCATGCACTATATAAACCCTCAGGGCCAGCGGTATGCGTATGAGGAGATGGTGGGGTATCGCGTGGACTTCCCGCTTGAGATGACACACGAGGGCGAAGGGCGTTACAAAGCGACGTATATTCTTCCGCTGGCAGACCATACGGTGAGTTGGGAAGACAGGCGAGCGGGAGCGCCGTATTACGCTGTGGTGTATGCAGAAAAGGGCGCCGTAAAGAAAGAAGCGCGTATTGAAGACATCGACATCACGGGAAATATCTACGACCAAGTGTATGTTCAGCCTAAGACAGAAGAGTAGTGTCCTGTCCCGTAGGCAAGACGCCTGTCAAACAATTCGCACTTCTGTGGTACAATAGCACTATAGGAGGTGTGTTATGCAAAAGTTGAAAGTATTTTGTACGGTTATGATAACTTTTTTAGGTGCTTTTTTGTTCTTTTATGGTCGACTGTTGGCGCTGGGAACGCATTTTGCTTACCGCCGAACAGACGGCGCCGATAGTATCGGCGGTGCCGATAAGCCAACGACCTTGTACTTGTCATCTGGCAATGAACGCCTCATTAAAATATTAGGTGGCGGGTTGTTTGCCATGGGGAGTTGTCTCTTCTACTTATCTATGAAGAAAAGGAAAGCGTTATGTTAAAACTTATTAAAGGTGCTACGGTCTATGCGCCTGAACCCCTTGGTGTAAAGGATGTGCTTATTGCAGATCGGCGCATTGCCGCAATTGAAGAGGAGATAGCGGTTGAGGGAATGCCTGTTACAACGGTAGAAGCAGGCGGTCTTTTAATGGTTCCGGGCTTTATCGACAACCATGTGCACCTTCTCGGCGGTGGCGGGGAGGGCGGTTACAAGACGCGGACGCCGGAGCTCGTACTTGAAGATTTAATAGAAGCTGGGGTGACGACGGTTGTCGGCTGTCTCGGAACAGATGGCGTCACCCGACGGTTGTCGGCCCTTGTGGCTAAAGCTTATGGGCTCAGGGAAGAGGGTGTAAGCGCCTATGTGTATACAGGCTCTTATCGGGTACCGCCGGTAACTGTTACAGGGGACGTACAAAAGGACCTGTTGATGATCGAACCGGTTATTGGCGTCGGCGAAATTGCGTTATCGGACCACAGGGGCTCTGCACCATCTGGTGAAGCGGTTGTCAAAGTGCTCACCGATGCGCGCGTCGGCGGCATGCTTTCGGGGAAATCCGGTATCGTCAACATTCATCTCGGCGACGGCAAAGCTGGGTTTCGGCCAATTGTAGAGGCCCTTGCGGCATCTGATGTACCGATAACCCAACTCTTACCGACGCATACCAATAGAAGTGAAGTGCTCTATAATGAGGCGCTGGATTATGCGAAAGACGGCGGCTATATCGACTTTACAACGGCGGCTTTATCTGGAGAGCTCTCTGCTCACCAAGCGTATGCGCGGGCTGTGGCCAGTGGTGTTCCCTATGGGCAGATGACGTTTTCATCAGACGGACAGGGGTCGCTGCCTAAGTTTTCGACAGAAGGGGCTTTTTTGGGTCTTGGAATCGGTAAAGTATCGACGTTGTACGCGGCTTTTAAAGCGCTGGTGGTGACACATGGCTTTTCTATTGACACGGCGCTTTTACCGGTGACGTCTACCCCTGCAAAAGTGCTCAAGTTGTCTCAAAAGGGGCGGTTGAGGGTTGGTGGGGATGCCGATTGTCTACTGATTGCGCCAAAAGACCTGTCGATTGATAGTGTTTACGCTATGGGGACCCCGTTGATGCAATCTGGGCGTGTTACATGTCACAGCACATTTTACCAAGAAGATTAAGATTATTTAAAACATTTCAAAATAAAAAGCGTGAAGTCGATTCAAGGTAATGGTACAATGGTAGAGGAACGCCGAGTACGTTGTGAACACAAAGACAGTGTACTTGAATTTCTAAGGAAATAACTATTGCGTATAGGGGGTTCCTAATACAACAAAAAAGGAGATTAATTATGAGTAAACCAATTCTCTCTGCCCACTTTGAATCGAGAAAGCCATCAGATGTCAGACTGGCTCAAATGAAGTATGAAGAGCGCAAAGTGAAACCGGAAGCGGTTATCAATGTCGGGATTGGGAACGTATCCTTGCCGACAAATCCGGCTATGCAAAAAAGAATGTTTGAACTCGGTGCACCTGAGAGTCCGTTTGCAAACGGCGTCGTACGCTATTCAACAACGGCGGGGACAAAGGAATGTCAAGATGCATTTAAAAACATCTTAGCTTGTGAAGGCTTTGACACTGAGAACCTCAACGTTCAAATTACTGATGGTGGTTCAGCGGGTATGGAGTTGCTCTTAATCGGTTTATGCGGGCCTGCGGGAACAGATGAAAGACCGCTTATGATGATCGATCCGGCGTACACCAACTACATTTCGTTTGCCGAGAGACTCGGACGCAAAACCATTACCGTTAAGCGACACCTAGAAGAAGACGGTAAATTTAATCTTCCTGAATTCGATAAAATTGAAGAGACGATTAAGACACATAAGCCGGGAGCGTTGCTCGTTATTCCTTACGACAACCCGACAGGCCAACTATACGATTACGAAACGCTTGCAAAGCTCGCAGAGTTGTGTGTTAAATACAATATGTGGATGGTGAGCGATGAAGCTTACCGTGAACTCTACTACGACGATTCACAGAAACTCGTGAGTATCTGGGGACTGACAGATGCTGTTGTACCGGGCATAGAAGGTAGAAGAATCAGCGTCGAGACCGCTTCAAAAGTATGGAACGCCTGTGGTCTTAGAATCGGTGCTGTGATTACTGACAATCCGGAGTTTCACAACCGTTCAGTAGCAGAGTACACTGCGAACCTCTGTGCCAATGTCATTGGACAGTACATTTTTGGCGGATTGGCGCATGAATCCAAAGAGCAAATCGCCGATTGGTGTAAAGGGCTTAAGACTTATTACAGAGAGCATATTTTAAAAGTGTACAACGGCTTAAAGGCGTTGGAACCGGGGCTCATTGTGTCTAGTCCAGACGCATCGATTTACACAGTAGTCGATGTTAGAAATGTCGTGAAGCCGGGATTTGATGCAATTGAGTTCGTGCTCTATTGTGCCGGAGAAGGCGCTGTCACAATTGACGGCGTGGAGACCACATTGCTCGTAGCGCCGATGAAAGGCTTCTACGACATTGCAAAAGGCGATGTGAACCCTGGGAGCACTCAATTCCGTATTTCGTTTGTGGAATCGCCTGAAAACTTGGCCAAAATTCCAGAACTCTTTGTGAAGCTGCTCCGTCAGTTTGAAGCACAAAGATAGGTAATAGAAAACTCGTATAAACTGTTTATAAGTCTACCCCAAGGGTAGACTTTTTTGCTGTTTACATCAGAAAAGCTGTTTTCTACGCGTTGTTTATGGTTATTTATACAATATGACGTATAATATATTAGGCGATTTTGTGTTTTTTTAAGGAGGTAGTAATGAAGCAATACTTGGTTTTAAATTTTATGTGTTCCTCTGATGAAGCTTCTGAGAAAGGCGACATGGAAGCGTGGATGACTTGGTTTAAGGCGCATGAAGCTTCAATTGTAGACAGTGGTGCCCCGTTGCAGTCTGGGTGCGCACTGACCGGTGAAGCGGCATCACATGGCGTCAGTGGTTATATGATTATCAGAGCGCAGGATCAAGAAGCAGCATTTGCCAAACTTAAAGAAAGTCCTTTGAGCGGTCAGGTGGAAGTCTATGAGATTTCCGGAAGAAGTTAAGGCGGGCAATAGAGTGAGAAAGCTGTGTATCGGCTAATCACACAGCCACTGAGACAAAGGAAGCTGCAGGGCGCAGATTTTACGATGATAAAAACAGTTGATATGCCTTTAGCCTGAATTATTCATGAACCCATGATATCACCAAAAATCGAGCGGATTTAAGTTTTTGCGCTTCATAATGCTTATCATAGAAGACGTCTTCCTGTTTATCACCTAAAAATGGGCAGACTTATCCTGTGGACAATACTTTTCTCGATTTTCAGATTTCAAAGTTCATCAGTTACGTTTATTCCAACTGTGGAAGTCGACGGATGTTCTCAAGAATTTCATAGAACTCATTCTTGTATGGACAACTGCTACACAGTTTGAAATGAATATATCTTGCTGCTTTAACAACCTTTGATGCGATTTTGAGCAGCTTCAATCGAATGGTATCTATCAACATTTTCTTCATGCTTTTAGGTAATACCAATCGTTTAAAGTAATTAAATAGGTTGTATGCTAGGACATGGAGCAGTAGATGATTCGCATTAACGACTTTGTCCTTACTTGGCGTTGATGCAAAGTTGAAGCCACTTTTACCTTCTTTGATGAAGTTTTCCATGGTGCCTCGATGTCGATAGAACTTAATTAGTTCTTCAGGACTGAGATCCATGTTGGTCACAATAAAGGCATACTGATTGGTTAGCTGATTGTACGGTTTCTCGACCTTGACGATAACCCGTCTAGGATAGTCCCATTTACCGGCTTGGTACAAGAACTCATCATAACGGACCACATAATCAATCATGTTATCCTTTGTAGCTTCGGTTATTTCATCATCCAAATGTTTTGCGTGAGCATACAGTATTTTGTTTGCTTTCAAACGTATGGCATAGGATACACCATTGCTTTCACACTGTTTGTACAAGTCTGGTGTTGCAAAACCACTGTCTCCACGGAGGAACAGATGGACATCAGGGTACTTCGTAAAGTATTCATCTAATAAAGGTTGCATGAATTCGCAGACGCCTGTAGAACTATAGGCGGTACCATCTCGAAGCTCTGCTTTGAGAAGATCTCCAGTGAGTCCGTCATAGCAGAGTAAGGGGTGATATCCATGAGCTTGATAGTGGTAATTAAAGCCTTCGCCTTCCTGCTTGCCGTACGTGTTAAGTAGGGTTGAATCAAGATCAAGCAGAACTTGTTCTGGCATTTTAGTCCTGTAGGCCGATGATCTCATATGACGGATGATATCTTCAAACTGTTTGACTGTATCTCCATCCATACGGTTCCAGAACCTCGACAGTGTGGGTTGTGAGGCAAGAGCCTGTTTACCCAGAATACTTTTAAAGACAGGTTCATTGGTCAGTTCGTCTGCATCATTGTCATTAAAGTATCCAGCAAGGATTTGATAAATTAGCTGGGATAGATTTTGATGGTCTTTGTGTTTACGGAAGCTATCATTTTTGTCCGTTACAAACTGGCTGATGTGTTTATTGAAGCCAAACTTATGGGCGAATTCTTTTATGAGAAGCAGCCCCGAATCGGAGGATAAATCGCCTCCATTGAAATTTATTTTGATTTTACTATTGCTTTCGAGCTGAAGTGAACTTACACTAGACATGAAGAGTTTCTCCTTTGTTAGTTTGTGAGTGTGGTAACTTCATTTTAACAAAGTTGGAGCTCTTCTTCTATTTATTTAGGTTTCACTTGATAAGTGAAAAGCAAAAGTAGTCTAAAACACAGTAACTATGCGGTTTTGGGGAGTGTTTCGTGAACCGTCATGAATAATTCAGGTTTAGAGAATCAAATCGCCTACTAAGTCTTTGGGCTCAACGCTTGCTGTTAAAAAAAGGGCTACCGAAACAATTCGGTAGCCTGTGCTATGTTAACAAAAAAGACGAATGTGCCGATAGCTTCTTCTATAAGGCGTGGTCTGAAAGAAAATTGAAAAAAGCATCTTTAACATAGGGCTTGTATTTGCGCCCAATGGGAATAAAGAGTCCAGATTTAAGGCTGAAGCCATCGGACTTCATAAAGATGGCGTACTCGAGATTGACGATGTAGGAGCGGTGAATTCGTATGAAATTTTGATTTTCCAACTGAGCTTCGATGGCACTCAGTTTCGAGTTGAAATGTGCAATTTCTTTGTTCTTGTCGTCAAAGACGTAAATCGTACGGTTCTTGACTTCGATGTGCTGGATGGTGGATAAATCAATGGCATAGGTGGTAAAGCCTACTTCGTAGCTCAAATAGGCTTTTTTGTTTTGCAGTCGCTTGAGAACGGCCTTTTCCAAAATAGAGCGCATGCGCTCACGACTGTCTTCGAGCTTGCGTATGTAGTAAAGCGGGTGGGATTCAAAGGCGTCGAACACAAAAGCGCTGGAATTTGAGGCGAAAACAATATCGACAGCATCGTCGTATTTTCGAATGGCGTTGGCGATGCAGATACCGCTTTCCTTTTCAAGACAGACGTCTATTAAAACGAGGTGGTAAGGAGAGGGTTTTGTTTGATAAGTCTTTAACAACGATGCGCCCGATGTGTACAGGTCGATATCCAGCGCCAAGTCGTGCGTTATTGAAATAGACTGGAACAATTTCTCAAAAAACGCCAGCATGTTTTTTTCGTCATCGCAAATTGCAACTTTAATCATAGTAGCCTCCCAAAATTTCGCCGTATACCCCAAAAAAGATGATTTTTGTATCGTATTTATTATATAATGAGTACAAAATTATATGAACTCTTTATATTTGATTGTTTTATATATGTTATCATTATACCACTTTTGAAGCTTGTTAAAACTTTACGATATACATTTTTGCCAAAAGTGTCGTCTGGGACTTTAAAAATGCTATTCATTACATAGCGTCACTATTTTGTATTTATTTTGTATAAAATGTTCACAAACTATTGGATGTTTCAGGAGTGTTCACGTGTCAATTCCTTTTTTTATTATATTGTGTCTCTTATTTAGCTTTCTCTATCACAAAATCGTATTAGATGCGCTCAGTATCTTCTTCAAGTTGAGATACTCGAGTGCTGTTGGTGCTGCGCTACTTGCCGTGCTGACGTTTTCAGTGGGCTTTTACGATTGGATGGTCAGACCGAGCGATTTTTTCTTCTTGTTGCTTCAAGTGGTGGTCACGACAGTTGTGGTTTTTACTTTTTTAAAAGTGAGCCCCTTGCAGGCGCTGTTTACAGGAGCAATAGTGGTTTTTTACATCTATACCCTTCAATCGGTGTTTTTGACACTTGGCGCTCTGTTATTTAATCAGAGTATAGAACTTTTGAAGGTGAACCCCTTTCTGTATCCACTGGTTATTGTCATTGCCAAGGAGATGATTTATTTTATCTTTTTTGCAGTTCAGCGGTATATATTTTTACCTTTAAAGGGGATGAATTTGACCTTTGGGAAGACATTTGTCTTTCAAGTCATGGTGATGCAAGTGCTCGTCATTGGCATTATGGTGGTAATGCAGTCACTCATGGTCGACCCCTCGCACTATGTGGTCAGAATGCTCTTGCTCTTGGGGCTCAGCTTTACCAATTTTGTGGCGTTGCGCATCTTTTTTCAATACGCGGTGTACGCTGCGCTTCAAAAAGAAAACGAGCAGTACAACACGTTGCTTAAAAGCCAAATTATCAAACAAAAAAAGTACTACGATTCTTTAAGAACAGAAGTCGACACATTAAAAAAGTTCAATCACGACTACGAGAAACTCAAAAGCGTGTTGGGGCATTTGCTCAATGCGCGGAGTATTGAAGAGAACAAACCGTTAATCGAAGAGTTTCTAGGTGAAATTAGCAATATTTCAAGTCCGACAGAGTTTTACTCCAACAATGTTATCTTAGATTCGATTTGCCATCACGCGCAAGAAGTGTGCGCGGCGCACGGCATCGACTTTGAAGCACAAGTCTACTTTGACAAACGTCTGACGGTATCGGAGTTCGACTTGATTCGTATTGCCAACAACTTGCTACAAAATGCCATTGAAGCCAACTTAAAAGTTCATGACGAAAGCCGGCGTTATATTCGTGTAGAAACTCAGTACAAGGAGAACTGGTTGATCTACACCATAGAAAATGCCTATAGTGGCAGCGGCTTCAGCGGGGACAATTGGTTTGTTACGACGAAGAAAAATCCGCTGTGGCATGGACAGGGCCTTAAAATTGTAACGCATTTGGTAGAAAAATACGGTGCGACACTTAATGTCGATGCGAATCAAGACACCCATGTGTTTACAGTTAAAATTGCCAAGTACTCTGGGCAGCGGTCAAACTAAAGAACAATGAGAGAGGTATATGTACAAAATACTTATATGCGATGACAATCCGTACGATTTACAGTTTTTATACGACAAAGTCGCAGCTTACGCGATTCAGGCGAAGTTACAGGTAGAAATTTTAAAATATCAGGATCCAGAGAGGATGCTGTTTAATTGTGAGAGCCAGTGGGCAACATACGACATCGTATTACTCGATGTCGTATTTTCAAGTACGACAGGTATTGACATCGCCAAAATGATAAAGCGTGTCAACCCGATGATGAACATTATCTTTGTGTCGTATACCAAGGCGTATGTTTTCGATGCGCTTGATGTGTTTCCCACACACTATATTCTCAAAGAGAAATTGTATGAGGACAAGCTCTTTGAAGTGCTCGATCGCACCTTTAGAACCATTGAACATAGGAAAAATCGGATGTTTATAGCAAAAATGGGGGAAGAGACGCGCGTGATTGAAATTCAGAAGATTTTATATTTTGAGGTGTACAAACGCCGCGTTTCTGTAAAGACCGACGACGGGCACGTCTTTACGTTTTATCATACGTTAGAAAAGGTTGCGGACGAGTTGGCCGATGCTGGGTTCGTCCGTTGTCATCGATCGACATTGGTCAATTTATCCAAAATTATCAAGATTACCTCTGGTACCGTCGTGTTGTCCAATGGTGAAGCGCTCGCCGTTGGACGCAAATTCAAACCTCATATCAAAGAAGCCTTAGACAGGTTTTTTGGGCAAGAAGCCAGTGCGCGTTTTCAAAGATAGACCTGAGGGTGGAAGCATGGCGTATGCCGTCTTTAGCTGCTTGAGGCGTTGTTAAAAAGTAAGCAATCTACTGCGATTAGCAAACTTACTTCTAATTGAAAGTCGTCTACGTCATTTCGAGTAACGTTCGCACCAAATGAAACCATTGTCAACGGTGGTATGGTATCATTATTAATACATGTATATTGGTCGTTGTAAAATAAATGAAAAGAGGTGTTGAGAACATGTGTGCATATAAATACCACTTGAAATTAAGTCACAATAACACAGGCGGCAAAGGAGATGCATATGTTTTCGAGAATTCACGAAGCGATTAAAAAACCTTTGAAAAAAGACGAGGGATATTATATCGAAATGATGGCGATGATGGCATTTTTATGTGCCAGCATTGTGGCTTCTTTATTTACACTGATTTATATGTTGTTCTATTTAAAAAATTACCGAGTGGCATTCTACCAATTATTGAACCTCTTTTTTTACTTTGCTTACTTAAATACCCTATTGCGGCACGGTGCTACAGAAAAGAGAATTGCGATTCTCGTCGGGTACAATTTTGCAGTTTTTAGTATCCTTTGGAGTGTTCTCAGTTTTCGCAACCAAGGGGTTGTCGCTTTCTATCTAGCGACCATGGTGCTCAATATCATCATATTGTCACAAAAGTTAAAGAGCCGCCACTTGATTCTCCTTTTTTGTTTGGGAGACGTCTTGTTGCTAATAGATTACTTTGTAAGGGATACCATTAGACCCAATGTCAGCTACTACAGCTTAATGCTGATGATTTTGTTTTACCACGCTCTGCTTTTAACGGTGCTGTCCCAAGTAAAGGGGTATAGAAGGGTGGTTGGGCGCGTGCAATACAATATGTACCGAGATGCTTTAACAAAAATAAAGAACATTCGCGCCTTTTACAAAGATCTCGATGAAACGATTCATCACTCGAGGTTTAGCGATAGAGATTTTTCCATTGTCTTTATAGATTTAAACGACTTTAAGCTGATTAATGACCAATACGGTCATATGATTGGGGACAAAGTACTGGCGCAAGTGGCACAGTTTCTCAAACGGGCGATGACGCCAAACGACAACATTTATCGAATAGGGGGAGATGAGTTCATCATTTTATTTCCAAATGAAGTGGTGACTAAAGACATCTTTCTAAATATATTGGAAACAGCACTTAGTCTCGAGACCGATTTAGGCGGGTTGAGTCTGTCTTTAAGTTTCGGTATTTCCAGTTATTTTGATGCCGATAGCAATCGAGAAACGATGATTAAGAGAGCCGACGCTGAGATGTATCGCGCGAAATCCAGCTATAAGAGCAGCAAGTCATACACTAGGAACAGTGGTATTTTCACGATGCCAGATATGGCGCTTAGAACGAGACTGTAATTAGGGGGCGTTTTAATGTTAACGATTTTACATTTAGAAACTTCTAAACTCGTACAGACGTGGCTCAAGGGCATTGTGGAATCCTCAGGCAACAAATACACTGGTGCCAACTCTATAGTGAAGGCCTTTTCACTGCTTGAAAAAACGTCGGTAGACATGATTGTTACAGCAATAGAGTTGGAGGCTTTTAACGGTGAAATTTTTATCAAGAAACTCAATCGTTCGGTTTACAGCAACATACCGGTGCTCATTCTCACGTCGGCAGATTCATTAGAACTGAGGGAGCGCATTTACAATCTGGGCGTGGTGGACTACCTTGTAAAAGGCTGCATAGATGACAAACTGATGAAGACGTACTTTAAGATGTTCAATGAAATGAAGAACGATGTGATGCCGTTTAAAATTGCCGTCCTAGACGACAGTGAACTGACCCTTTCACTTATCAACAGAATTTTTACTCTGGCTCAGATAACCGATGTGGATTACTACAGTCGTCCCGAGCAGTTAATCGACGCCAAGATCAAATACGACATATACATTATCGACTTGATTTTACCTGGTGTCTCAGGTGAGGCCCTGCTGTTTAAAATCAAGCAAAAATCGCCAGAGTCGGTTGTGGTCATCATGTCGACTGTCAGCAATTACAAAACGATGTCGACTATTTTACTCACTGGTGCCGACGACTATATTATGAAACCTTTTGATGCCAATTTGTTTATTGCAAGGCTCAGGGTTCAGATGCGGTATCTGGAAACTGTGCGCACATTGGCGCAGAAAAATGAAGCGTTGAAAAGAATGGCGCTGACAGATGTGCTCACTGGGCTCTATAACCGCCGCTATGTCATTAGACAGCTTAAAACGGAAATGGCGCGGGCCAAACGGTACAAGAAAAAACTGATGATCATGCTTATTGATATTGACGATTTTAAGTCAATTAACGATCGATTTGGACATACTATGGGCGATTTGGTTCTCAAGGATGTGGCACATGCGCTGAGCCAAATGGTACGCGCATCAGATACAGTGGCGCGTTATGGTGGCGAAGAGTTTTTACTGATTTTCCCCGAGTGTAGAGAAACCGCTGTCGTGACGATTGGCGAGAAGATACTTTCAGGGGTTCAGGCCATTGAGTTCGATGTAAAAGACCTTCGCATCACTGTAAGCGGCGGCGCCTGTATCGTCGGTACGGAGTCGGTGGATGAAGCGATTAAAATTGCGGACAAACGGCTCTATCTGGCAAAAACGAAAGGCAAGAACCGTATTGAGTACCAAGGGTAACACCGCCGAAAAACGGCAAACTTAATTGTGTTAAGTCAAAGATTCCGGGTGCTAAACCTTCTTAAACGAAATGACTCATGAATACCCCCTCGATGCAATAGTGAAGTGGCTTTTCACTATGTTTATGACTCAATCGTTAGGCGTAAGCTATCTCAAACGCCCGGAACTCTTTTTCTTAAAAAAGTGCGTGACGCCAGAACGTCCGCACTTTTCTTTTTTTTGATTTTTGTAGAAATAGGCGTTGAATCCTAAGACTCAATAGAAAAAAGCGCCTATCCGAAGATAAGCGCTCAAGTATAGAAGAGAGATGTGATGGCGTTTAAACATCCATCTTGCTGTGAAAGACGATGGGTTTGCCCTCTTTGCGCCATTCGCCAAATTCTGCGGCGGCGGTAAAGAGGAGGTCCGTAGAAGAGTTGAGCGCGGTTTCGCAAGAGTCCTGAATAACGCTGACGATAAAGCCGACGCCGACAACTTGCATAGCGATGTCGTTGGGGATGCCAAAGAGGCTACACGAAAGTGGTATCAGTAGCAGAGAGCCCCCTGCAACACCTGAGGCACCACATGCACTCACTGCTGAAAGGACACTGAGCAACAAGGCTGTGGCGAGGTCGACTTCCACGCCAAGGGTGTTGGCCGCGGCCAGAGTCAAGACGGAAATGGTAATTGCGGCACCGGCCATGTTGATGGTGGCGCCAAGGGGAATCGAAACGGAATAGGTATCGGGATCGAGTTTCAACTCACGGCATACTTCCATATTAACGGGAATGTTCGCAGCAGAGCTTCTTGTAAAGAATGCTGTGATGCCGCTGTCTTTTAGACATTTAAAAACGAGCGGATACGGGTTTCTTCTGATTTTGATAAACACGATAATTGGATTCATAACGAGGGCGACAAAGAACATCGTCCCCACGAGAACGGCAATGAGATGTCCATAACTGAGCAATGTTTCTAGGCCGTTTGTTGTAATGGCATCGAATACCAAGCCCATAATGCCAAATGGTGCGAGGTTGATAACCCAGACGACGATAAGTGCCAAAGCGTCGGCGACATTCTGAAAAAGTGTCTTTGTACTTTCGGCGCTTTTTCGCATAGCGATACCCATAAGGGAGGCCCACATTAAAATACCGATGTAGTTGCTGCTGTACAGCGCGTTAATCGGGTTGTCGACGAGTTTCATAAGCAAGGTCTTTAGGACCTCGACCACCCCTTGCGGCGGCGCGATGTCTGTTGCCTCGGCGACAAGTGTCAACGTCACCGGAAAGGCGAAGCTGACGACAACCGCTGCGACACTGGCTAAAAATGTACCGAGCAGATAGAGCCCGATAATGGCCTTCATATTGCTCTTGTGCCCACTCTTGTGTTGTGCGATGGCCGACAACACGAGGAAGAAGACCAAAATCGGTGCAATGGCCTTTAAGGCGCCGACAAAGAGCACACCTAAAATGGAGATGGGCTTTGCCACATCCGGAATTAAAAGCGCCAATAGAATACCAATGGCCATGCCGATGATAATTCGCAGAACCAAACTGATGCTGCGCCACTTCTGTACAAGCTTTTTCATTGTATACCTCCCTATTATCAAATGTTAAGAAATATTAAAATTCATTATCCGACATCTGCTATAAATTGTCAACCTTTTTTTGAATTTTAAGTTAAAAAAATGTCCCTTTTACCGCTTTCTTCGTCCTATTCAGCTTAAAATTGCTCTTTTATGGGTAATGCGCCTGTAGAATAGAGGCATCAAATGAAGGAGGAATTGAGATGAAACAATGGCGAACAACAGGGGCCTTTTTATTGGGGATTGCAGCGTTTATACTGAGTAATGGCAAATTTCTTTATGGTGTGGCAGCGTGGGCATTTGTACCGTTGCTCATCTGGGCGACAAAGGACTGGTCTTATAAAAAGAGCCTGCTGTGGCTGGCACTAGGGCTAGGGATCGGCAATCAATTGGCATTTTCAGGGGTCGTACCGGAGACGCCCGTCGTTTTTCTAAAGTGGATGCCGGCGCTGGCAGGTGCGCACTACGCACTGCCGTTTATACTTCAAAAATGGGCTTTTAATAAAACAAAGGGGTTTGCAGCGACTTTGGTCCTTCCCCTGTTCTACACATTGTTGGATCAACTCAACATGCAGTTTAATCCCAGTGGGACCTTTGGACTACTGGGGTATTCACAAATCAGTTTGGCGCCTGTTGCCCAATGGGCTGCTGTCATCGGTGCCATCGGTTTAACTTTTGCAGTTACGTGGATAGGTAGTGTCATTGCGTGGCGACTGGTTCACGGTAAAGCGGTTTCCAATAGACCACTAATTGCTTTTGGCATCGTGACCCTAGTGGCGATGACAGCAGGCGGTATACGCTACTACAGCGCAAATCCTGAAACTGTTCCGGCAGCAGGGGTACACGTTCTCGACCGAGAAGGTGAAACGGTGTTGTCCCTACAGTCCACTGAGCGTTCTGAGTTTAAGGCGGCTTCGGATCGCGTTGTGGAGGACTTGTACGAGGCGACAGAAGCCCTTTTACAAGACGGCGCTAAGATTGTCTCGCATTCTGAGGCATCGGCTATGATTGCGGTGGCAGACAAAGCCGCTTATCTCGAGAGATTTTCGGAGTTGGCGGCGAAATACGAAGCCATGATCGTCACAGTGCCCTATGTGTTTGACGAAGTCAATCAAAATGTGCTGTACATTATCGATGCAGAGGGGACTGTTTTGACAGAGCATTTTAAGTATGGTGGCAACTTGTTTGAAGGCTCCGTTAAAGGCGATGGCCTTTTAGAGACGGTGGACACCGATTACGGCAAAATGGCAGGAGTCATTTGCTGGGACAAAGATTTTCCATTGACCATGACACAAATCGGTCTCGCAGGTACGGATCTGTTGTTTATTCCATCGGCGGACTGGTATGAAATTGCGCGTTACCACACGGTTGTCGGCCAATTTAGAGGGATTGAAAACGGCGCGAATGTCATGACACAAGCCGTCAATGGGCTCTCTATGATATCCGATTACACTGGACGGGCGTATGTGGAAATGAACCATTATGACAACAAGGTGTGGACAATGGTGGGTGAGGTTCCCGTTCAAGGGGTCAAGACGATTTATCCGACCATTGCGCCGTATTTGGGTTTGCTCAATTTAGTCGGAGCCGTTATAATCATCGTATGGGTTAAGAAAAGCAAAAAGCGAGGCGCATATGAAACTGGGGTTGATTTGTCGCAAAAGCGATGAGAAGTTGTTTAGAGAACGTTTTGAAGCACTGGGGGTCGTCTTTGACGACGCTCCGGAGCTCTACTTAGTGGAAGAGGAGATGAGTGGTGCGAGACCGCCTTATATCGTCTTTACAGAAAAGACCATAGACGCCGCGGCGGCATTGGTGCTCAGTACGCATACGGCATCGGTTCAATCGACGTTGTTCGGCGTGGAGGACGACCTCTACCACGTTATACGGGTGGAGCACATTCTGTTTATTGAAGTTAGAGAACAGAATACGTACTGTCATACAGACACAGGCGTCCACTTGCTGAAAGAAAAGTTGTACCAGCTGGAGGCGCAACTGCCCAGTGACCGGTTTATCAGAGTGAGTCGATTTTACATCGTCAATATCGACGCCGTCGTGCAAATTATTCCGTGGTTTAACAGGCGCCTGCTGCTCCGTTTTTCACAGTCGAAAGCAGAAGTTGAGGTGTCGAAGAATTACGTGGCGACGTTTAAGGCGTTCTTGGGGATGAGGTGAACTTATGAAAAAATATTATTTGGAAACCGTTGCAGTAGCTTTGGGACTCGGTCTGCTCATCGAATCGGTGGGGGCTTGGATGGGCGTCAACCACAGGTGGTACAATTATATAGACGGTATCGTTTTGGCGCTGGTTTTGGGGCATATCACTTTTTTTCTCCACATGGTGGTTTGGGTCAGGTACGACATGCGACCCAGCTCAAAAATAGCGTGCACTTATGCGGTGGTTTTAAGTGTTTACACTTTGGCCAACTGTTTAACGACGGGGATGAGCACGTTAAAGAGCCCCGTGTTTTACGGCATCGGGGCCCTTATTGTCCTCGTGACGATTCCCGTCGTCCTGTTGTCTATAAGGCGTGTAGACGCCTATAAAAAAGCGCTTATGGCGTTTCAGAAGCGTCGGAATCGCCGCAGTGGCGTCTGATTTGAATCAATTGTCCGAGGGTTTCGGGGGTGGCGCCCTTGAACCTCGGGTATTTTTTTGCGTCTAGGCTGGCGGTAGTGATGTTGACGGCTTCAGTGGGGCAAAAATGGTAGCATCGCATACACGCCATGCACTGGCTGCCAAAGTGAATGTAGTTGTCTTTCAGAGCGATGTTATCTGCCGGGCAGAGTTTGACGCAGAGACCGCAGGCTGTGCACCTGTCGCTGTCAGCGTAAAGCGTGTTGCCGAGTTTTTCGATATAGGTGTCTATATGTCTTCGCTGCGTGTTGCCGAAGGTTCTTCCCACTAAGTGGTTGCCTTTAAGTCGCTTTTTACTGGCGATTAAAGCTTCTACAAATGATTCTGACCGCTTTTTAGCCTTGGTGTTGCGGTGTTTTATCTTATCGGCGTCACCTACGGGGAAAACTCTTGGAAACTCCGGTATATAAAAGTTGTTGGAGAGCTTGAACTCGTCGCTGTAGACAAAAGTATAACCTTTGTTCTCTAGGTGTGTTTTGTAGAAAACAGGGCCGTCACCTGATGCATAGGCCACTGTGGTGAACACACTGACCTTTTGTCCACTCTGTGCCGGAGGGAGATTGTGGAGAAACGCCTCCATAATCCGGGGTGCTTTTGAGCCGTAGATAGGGTACCCCAGCAGCAGGTGGTCGGCGTTTAGCGCTGCTTCTGGCAGTGCTTCGATACTGTTCAGCATCACTTGTTCACCGCGGTTGGCCAGTGCCTCTTGAAGGCATTCGGCAACCCACTGGGTATTGCCGGTACCGCTGAAATAGATAATGGACCACGTCATCTTCGAACCTCCTCTACAGTGTTTAACACCAATTGAATTTGTGCCTTCCACAAGGCCATAAAGTGCGCGTCGTCACCGCGCATAACGTAGTGCATCCCAAGACCGTCTAAAGCGAGCACCAAGAGTTCAGAGAGTTCCTCTGCGCGTGCGTCGTCCAATGGCGTGTAAACCATCAGGCGATCTTTAAACAGCTGTGCGCACGTGTTAAGGGACACTTGTATCTTGTCGCCATAGAGGGGGTTCACCATTGAAGCGTTGTAAAAGGCCATAAATGTCGCATAGGCTTTTCTCGCGGCTTCACTTTGATAGAAGGTCGCTTCTCCAACTGCGGTTAAATAGGCTTCTAAAGATGGGGCCTGTATGCGCATAAGCGGGGCACACAGGTTGTCGCACAGTGTTTGAAACAGCGACAGCGTAATGTCTTCCACCTTTTCAAAGTGGTGAAACACGGTACTTTTACTAATGCCGGCGGCGTCGGCAATTTTTTTGGCACTTAAAGCATTTAAACCTTCTTTTGCAATAATATCCAGAGTGGCATCGAGGATTTTCGTCCGCGTCGACGCCCCTTTGACCATGCGTTTGTCTTCATTCATAGCAATCACCTCAATTGCATTATAATACAAACCGACCGAACGGTCAATGTTTTTCGATTACACAAAAAGACCTGCTCGTAAATAGAGCAGGTCTTTTATGAGCCATGAGGTCATGGCATGCTAGAAAATATCTTTGTTAGAAAACGGTGTCACAGCTTATCAGTGGTTTATAATATAGGTGTACAGCCGATCAATGAGGACGGCGGTCATGGCGCGATTTAGTGTGACGTCAGAAAGCAGTTGTCCATTGCCATCACCTTTTACAAGTCCTATTGCGCGTAGGTGGTCAAGTGCAGAAGCGCGTTTAACATCGACTGAAAAGTCGCGGCTTGCAAGCGCTTTTATCAATAGAGTTGCCGCTTCTTCTCGTGTAATAGACGCTTCCGGTTCAAAGCTATCGTCAATCAATTGATGTTTTTTACCTGATTTCACTGCACTATCAAACCAATGGCCGTCGACATTAGAGCGTGTTTCAATTGACAGTGTTCTCAACGTCAACGTTAAAAATTCAGCACCGGATATTGTTTTCTCCGGCATGTAGCGGTTGTCATTGCCCAGTGCCAGCCCTTTGAAACCAAGGCTGTCAATACTTGCCTTAGCCCACGGGAAAAGGTTTGCATCACTAAAAGCAGTATCGGAGAGCGCCACTTTGTATCGGCCGCCTTCGTTAATTTCAAAAGTGATACTGTTCGTGCGGCTGTCGTAGATACCGCCAATTTGCTTTTCTTTATCGCCATCCACTAATAAGAGGCATCTATTTGGTGTAGCAGAAGTAGGTGTTGTCAACTTTAGAGTGACTTTTAGCGGTGTGTCTACGAATTGTCGTTTTTCTTTAAAATCAGCATCTCTTAGATCAATATCAAACGCATCTGATTGGACCGCGTTAATACGGACGGCTAGGGGGTGATTCAAGTGTCGTCTTTGATTGAACCGAATAGCGCCTGCCGGTGTCTCAACGACGAGATCATCAATTTCAGACCGGTCAAACGCTTCAAGTGTTTGAGCTGTAAGCGCAACAGGCTTTTCGTCAAGGCTTAAAACCTTCAGTGTCGACAAGGTGCCAGGCACTGGCAGTTCTAAAGTTGTCAATTGTTTTTTAATGGCAGTTAGACGCGAAATGCGGTTGCTTAACTGTACGGGTAGCGCATTGCTCCCATTGAGTTCGAGGCTATTTTGTCGCGCGATAGCGTCTGTGTAAAATTGAGCCATTGTTTTCTTGTAAGCTGATTTTTGTTCTGCAGTTGTCGCCTTATTCCCCAGAGTGAGCAGCTGTTGTTCTACAGCTATTTCATCAGCAGCTGTTGCGATTTTGTTCAAGTGTTCTCGAACGCCGATGAATTTTTCGACTAAAGAGTTGTCTGAACTGTGTACCAGCTTGTAAATCTCTGTGAAAACGCGATTTTGTCTTTGATTCGAAGTGGTAATTTCATCGCTATCGGTTGTATAGTCACGTGTGTAACGCCACTCGATGCGCATGCCTTCTGTCAAATGAACTTGACCGGCCCCCACATTAGGCGCTTTGCCGTCGATGTAGTACTTCCAACCGCTGTTTTGTCCATAGTCAAAGGCTTCAATACCACCAATTCCGACAATGTAATCTCGATTGGCGTTTAATATCACTTCGAGTCCTTGGGCTCTAAGGATGCGCTCGGTGTAGGACATAACGTTTTCACCCTCTGTAAACTCGGCAGTATACTGAGATAAAAGTGGGCCGTTTGGTCCGTCAACGCCAATAGATGCGAGATGTTGTGCCACTGGCGGCGTCGTGTCCACAGATTTAACAGTAATATGCACTTCGGTATAGATATCAGGCTGCATCGGATGCACCACTTTAACGCGTCCCGATCCTGTTGCATTGCCTTTTAAAACCATGTTTGAGGCGACACCCACAATACTTGGCGTGAGGCTTTGGACAACTGGTTCTAGCGCTGTAGGCGTACCGTCAGGGTTGACGATGGTTGCATTTAAGTTAATCTGCTCACCGACATCGATGACATAGCGCGTTTTAGCTACATGAACGCGCTGCGCGTTAATTTTTGCGTACGGTTGAAAAGCCGATTGCATCAAATACCCTTCGGCAAGTGCCAGAGACGCTTGTTTTGTGATGAGGTTTGTATCTGTGCCGTACTCTGATACGACTTTAAAACGGTCGCCTTCAAAAACCGTCAATAGTGAGGCCATAGCTTTTTCAATAACTATCGTATCGACATGGCTCTTTTGATAAACGAGGCCATGCAGAGCAAATGCGGTACTGTAGGGGTTTCCAATTGCTCCCGAGTCCGCTTGCGCGCTCACGAGGTAGTTAAGGGCCTTATCGCGCTCGTGTTGTCTAGTTTTATCATCACCTAATGCGACAAGGTACATGCCTGTGTCGTCAATACCGTAGCCGATAGCGCCAGTGTCTTGTTGCTGTCCTTTTAAATAGTCGAGTGCAGCTTTTTTATCGTAGGTAGCACCGGCCATATCTAGAGCGATTATCGACCAAATGGTTTGATTTTCAGTTGTTGCGCCCCCTGTAAAAGCACCGCTAGGTTGCTGACATTTGGCCAGTTCGGCAATAAAGTTTCGTCCGTTGTGGGCAGATGGATCTTGTCCCGCTGCGACTAAAGTAATGATATTGGAAGCAAAATCTGTCGGATTTGCTGGTGTCTCGTTCACACGAATTTTAGAAGCTGCTGTGGACGCGCCAGTGGCCCCTTGCAACATACGGTGAAAAAGAGTGAGGTCGTGCTGCCAATTGTCATATGAGAGAACGGTTGTTTTTAACTGCTCTAGGGCTTCGGAGGCTGTGGTGCTGTTCTTTGCTGTGACGGTTATGACACGTGTGGTCTTTATTTCAGGCGCATCTACTAAAGCGACTTCTATGTCGCACGTCCCTGCGCTCAGCCCGAGAATTTGCCCCTGGGCATCTACAGATGCAACGGCGGGGTTGCTTGAACGCCATGTCACTACTGGAGTGGGGGTATAGGCGCCAGAAGCCTTCGAAGCGGTAGCTGAAGCCACGTGGCCTTCGCCCACGCGCAATGTTTGTGGCAAAGGGCTCATTTGGAGTATCCAATTGTCTTGCGCGTTAGCTAGTGTTATTTTTTTAAATGTTTTTAAGAGTGTGGCGTAACCGTCTTCGTACCTAGAAAAGCTAAGGGTGTGTTCTCCAAGCGTAGGGAGGGTTACTGTAGCTTTACCGTCTTTGTCTGTTGTGGCAAGTACCGTATGCCCTGTTTTGACTTCCACGTTCTGTAGGGGAGACTGACTTCGGCTGTCTAGAACTGTAAAGGTTGCAGTTAAACCATTAACTTCCGTCTGAATCGTAGGCACTTTAGTGTGCATGAGCCACTCGCCGTCCACTTTTTCATAGTGTGATTTGTAAAACACGATGGCGTCGTAGAGGGGCGTATTTTCATCTGTTCGCAGTGTTTTAAGCGCGTTAATCCCTATCATCGGCGAGTCGTATGACCCATCTAAACGTCGGACGCTATAGCTCCAACCGTCATTATCACCTTGTAGTTCTCCTAAAATACCAGTGACAAATAGCGCGGCGCCACTGCCGTTGTAAGTGATGTTATCCTCGCCAACGGCTTCTTTTAACACCTCGTAAGGGGTAGAGGCCATCGTATACGTGTAAGAGAGGACTTGGTTATAAAGTGTCTCATTATTGCCTTCTACTTGGACGATTAATGGGTGCGTTAAGTCTTCAAGCGTCGGATCCGGTTCTTCCGGTTTTGTCGTATCCGACGTTTGAACATCGAACACAATAGTTTGAGTGCGTGCACCCAAGGTTAGTGTAACTTCTCCTGTACCGGCTTTTAGTGCTGTAAGTTCACCATTTGAGAACGACAAAATTTCAGGCGTTGTCACGTGAACTTCCGGAGAAGCCGTTGTCAACAGCCCTTGTGCGTCAAAGGCAACAGGTTGAAATGGTTGAATGCTCCCTACAGTGACTTCTGTTGTGTAACCGCCGGTTACGAGCATTCGTGTGGCCACCCCCGGTGTTTCAACTGTTGGCGATTGGCGCAACTGCACAAACATCGAACGATCGTCGACCATATCGGTTAACGCCGCAAAGGCGTGGTAAGTCGCTTTGTAGTCAGCACCGATTTTTTCTTCACTCTTAGCGTACCCTTGTAGTTTGGGATCAGGGGAAATGTATTTACACTTTAACAGTGAATTCAGTGGCGTATTGCCGTTTCGAGTCCAGTTGGGGTGGTAGGCCGGGTTAATGCCATTGGCGACAAGTCCTTGGACAACACTTGCAGTAGCCATGGGACTATTAGAAAAATAACCGCCGTCTAGGTCGAAGCCGCCGTCGACGTTTTGTTGACTTTGAAGCCATTGGATTAGGGCGTCGGCTTTGGTAGCGGCAGCGCCCACTTGATCTCTATAAAGTCCTAGCGCCACGAGGCAAATGCCTTCTGTTTGTATGGCTTTATAACCCACAGAAGACTTGTACGCGCCATCGAGAAGCGTTACGAGTGCTTCAACTGCTGATGTACTGTCATAAGGCGCGCCGGACATATAGAGGGCAATAATCGCCCAAGCCTGGTACTCAGCATCATTTAAGTCCATAGGACTGAGGGCAAATTGCCCTTTGTAAGCACCGTTTTGGACTTGTGCGGCTCGAAGTGTTTCCAATAAATTTTCAACTTGTCCTTCATCGGTTGTCAGCACTGGTGCAGAAGAAGAACCTAGTTGAGCAATCAGCGTTTTCGTCAGCAGCGCTAAGTTGTTGACCCTCGAATAAGACATCAAGTTGTCAGCGATATGATTGCCGTCCATCCCCGATACAGTTGCTGCGGGGGCAGATAAAAACTCGTAGTTGTTGTAGACGGCGTATTTGGCTTTTAAAAAGTCAATTTCCTGTTGCAATGTTGTTTTTAGTGCTGGCGTAAGACCTTCGCCGGCGACAACTGACACGCTGTACTGCGCTGTTATTGAAGGGGCGCCTTCAACACCAAAGATAATGTTCGCAGTACCGACGCGCTGAGCGGTGAGGGTCTGATTTTCTACGGTGACCACTTCAGGGGTGTCAGAAGTGATTAACACCACGTCGTCCAGTGGTCTGTCGCTTGCGTCATAGGCGAAAGCAGTAAAGTTCAATGATTCTCCCACAGTGAGTTCTGTTAAAGTATCAAGCGATGAACGGACAGATGTCGGTGGAGTCATAGGGGTATAACGTATATCGTAGACGCTGTTTCCGTTAATGAGCTCTGTTAGAGCGACTAAACCGATGCCATCGGCAAGTTTACTTGCATAGCTCCCCCCTGGACTGTTGGTAAATCTCCCGTCACTTTCAATGTAACAGGCCATGATTCCATTTTCAAGGGTGTTGCCGGCGCTTGAGACCCAGCTTGAAGGGGCGATTCCAAGCTTCTTAAGGGCTTGGAACGCGTAGACAGTAGCACTTAAGTCCCCCTCGATTGAGCCGTTGTCTTCAATGCGCTTTTCTAAATAGACAAGCGCTTTTTGAATGGTGTCTTCAGCGCCTTCAACTTGTCGATGAGAGGCGAGAGCAAGTGCAGCGAGGGCGGTGTAGTCGGCACTCGGCGTGTAGTCTTCAACCATCTCTTGATCCCAATCGTCCCAATACGACGACGTGTGTCCAAAGGCGAACTCACCGCTGTAGTCTTCTTTTCCGGTGGCGATAAGATGTTTGGCGTAAGCGGTTTTATCGTACGATGCCTCTGCCATCTCAAGTGCGATAATCCCCAGGGCCAAATCTTTGGGGTCTTCTTCAGAGGGCCATTCGTCTAATACCATTTGGACGTAATTATTTCCGTTGTAATCAGCAGGATTTTCGCCGGCCGCAATTAGTGCCATTACATTGCGCGCACCGTTAGAAAGGGAACTGAGGCCCCCGTATACGGTGAGCGCCCGGCGTATGGTGGTCACATCTACACCGGCGTTTTTCAGTCCCATTGCCTCGAGGTAGTCGTAGGTTGCATTGTAGCTGCCATCAAAAGATTCGTACCGAGTCACCAGCTTGCTTAGAGCTTCGCCTTGGCTGGTGTTTGACGCAAAGTTTGGCACCAGTGGAAAACCGGTAAGAACGAGTGCGACTGCAAGAATTAGTGAAAGTACTTTACGTTGTTTCATGTTCTTCTCCTTATGATATATTTGTTTCCAGGGGGGGACGCGGTGTTTATTTCAAGGCCTAAACATACAAAAAACCGGCTTGAAAAGCCGGTTTGGTACAATAAAGTCTCTTTGATTTCACGGAGTAAATCCATAATAAATATCGTACGATGAACACGTTCCTTTCACTGGAAGGGGGTGGTGTCAATCAATTGGCAATATCCTGACTTATGGATGCTAACGTGAAGACTTCGCCTTCCCAAACACTTTGTTCAGTGGCTAAATGAAGTGCACTCTCCAAATACAGTGGCCTGACCGTCCGAGGTTCTCACTCGAGTTCCTTTTAATTCCTCTTATTTCTAAGAAGAAACCAATTGACCATTGGAAACCTGTGGTTTCCTATGAAATTAAGGGATGTCCCGCTGATATACTAGCACAAACTGTTGTAAAAGTAAATATAATAAAATCCGCTAGATACGCCTTGTTAGCCTTTAGAGCTCGATTTTTATCAGAGCAATAGCATGCACGAAGTGCTTTACAAGGCTTTGTTGATTTTAGACCGTCCCGAGAATAGCGTCGTAGCTTTCCAGTGCAAAGTGTCGTCCTTTTTCTGTCAAGTGGTAAATTCCGTCGAGCACGACGACTTTTTCTTCGCGAATGAGCTGTCTCATGGTTTTTTCAAGGCGTTCCCTTGAGTAGTTCACATGTAAGTGCAGCGACTTCACGCCATTTTCTTCACGTGCTTCGGCGGTATCGGTGTGTCGGTGCATGTGAAAGACGATGGCTTTTTGTGCAAATTCCCGCCTTTGAACACTTCGGCGTCTAAGTACAGTGATCATTCCGCGTTTCGGTGCTGCGATAAAAGCCAACAAGAAAGTCAGTCCCGTTACAGTGGCCATGCTCCCGGCGATGGACACATCGAATGCGTAGGCAAATCGATAGCCAACGAGTGCGTTGAAGGTGCCAATGGCGGCGCTGAAACAAAGCAGCCGTTTAAGATGGTCTGTAAGGAGGTAGGCGGTAATAGGTGGGCCTACCATAAATGCGATTACCAAGATTGAACCGACAGCTTCAAAAGCTGCAACAGTTGTGACGGACACACTGGTCATTAGTAAATACTGAATCAGAACCGGTGAGAAGCCCAGTACAGAAGCGAGTCCAGCATCAAAAATACTTATTTTAAGTTCTTTAAACAGCAAAACAATCATGACGACGTTGAGAACGAGAACGGTCCCCATTGTATACAACGCTTTGGGGCCGAGGTCCACACCGCCTATAACAAGGCGGTTAAAAGGTGCAAAAGCCAGTTCGCCAAGCAAAACGGCGTCGGTGTCAATATGGACTTTACCGGCGTAACGGCTGATCCAAATAATGGCGATGCTGAAGAGGAGTGGGAAGACGATGCCAATGGCTGCGTCTTCAGATACGAGACGTGTTGCCGTAATCAGCTCCACTAAGTACACAGTGAGTAAACCGACGGCTGCTGCTCCGATAATAAGTAGCGGCGAGTTCAAGTCGTGAACGACAAAGAAAGCGGCGACAATTCCCAGTAAGATGGTATGTGTGATGGCGTCTGTCATCATAGCCATTTTTCTGAGGACGAGAAAAACGCCGGGTAAGCTACAAGCCACCGCTACGACGACGGCAATTAACTGAATTTCCATTTGCGCACTCATAGCAGCGCCTCCTTTCTCAGGGGATGAGTTTTAACATACGCAAGCCCTTTTTCAGTGAGCATCCACTGGTTAAAATAATCTCGTTCTACACAATCGCTTCTGTCGAGGAGTTGCTCTATTTCGCGTTGAAGCCTTTTGTCGTTGGCACAGGAAGGATTGATTGCCAACAGGTTGTGGCTTCTATTCTCTTCCCCGTGATTTTGAGACAAACGGTATAAGCTAAACAGCAATTGATCCGATGTTATGCTTTTGTAGCGGTTTCTCTGTTGTCGGTAACGCCAGATTAAACCGCGCTCAGGGGCAAAACAGATGCTTATAAGAACGATAAGGCTTATAATGACGACAATGGCCGGGCCCGTAGGCATCTTACGCATAGAGGAGCTAATCAAGGTACCTAAAACGCCACTGAATGCACCGAAAGCACCGGCGAGGGCCACCATTTTAGAGAGGCTGTTGGTCCATTGACGTGCGGCAACGCCGGGAGCGACGAGCATGGCGCTCATTAAAATGACCCCGACAGTTTGAAGGCCTATAATAATTGAAACGACGATCATACAGGACATCAGCCGATTGAGCTTAGTCGCTGAAAAGCCCAAGCTGTCCGCAAAAGCGCTGTCAAATGTCACCAGTTTTAGTTCTTTCCAAAAGAGAACGACAAGCGCTAATAAAAGCATACCGATAATGGAGACACTGTAGACGTCTCGCTTTAAAAGCGTAGAGGCTTGTCCGAAGATAAACTTGTCAATGCCTGCTTGATTGGCGTTTGGGATTTTCTGAATATAGGTCATCAAGACCAATCCGAAGCCAAAGAAAGTGGAAAGGACCAAAGCCATGGCGCCATCATTTTTGATGCGTGTATGCCGAGTGACTAAAGTGATTAAACCGGTAGCCAAGAGCCCGGCAATCAAGGCTCCTAGCAAGAACAGCTCAGTGTTCTTGTTTTGGAGAATAACAAACATAATGGCTATTCCCGGCAAAGCCGCATGTGATACCGCATCGCCGATAAGCCCTTTTCGATTTAAGACGGCGAAACTACCGACCACTCCGCTAATAATCCCTAGTAGTGCAGAGCCTAATGCCACGAGCCGCAACGTGTAATCTGATAAGAAAAATTCTAAAGATGTCATAAATTTTCCCCCCCTAACTTTTGAGGACTTGTCCGGTACTACGGTACGTTTTCCTCAAGTTTTCCTCTGTAAAAACATCAGAAACGGGACCACTGGCGACCATTTGGGTGTTGAGCAAGGTCACCCAGTCGAAGTATTCCGGTACAGTTTGCAAATCGTGATGAACGACGATAACTGTTTTGCCTTGTCGACGCAGTTCTTTGAGAATCTCAATGACGGCGCGTTCTGTCTTTGCATCGACACCTTGGAATGGCTCATCCATAAAGTAGATGTCTGCTTCTTGAACCAATGCGCGCGCCAGAAAGACACGTTGTTGCTGACCGCCACTAAGTTGACTGATTTGTCTGTTTGCGTAATCGTTCATACCGACTTTTTTTAATGCTTCAAAAGCAATATGCTTGTCTTGCTTCTTAGGGCGTTTAAACCAGCCGACATGGCCGTAACGCCCCATGAGCACTACGTCTTGTACTGTGGTTGGGAAGTCCCAGTCGACGCTGCCGCGTTGAGGGACATAGCCGATGAAACGTCTTTGCGTATCGTAAGTAGCGCCATTAAAGAGCACTTTTCCTGTAACGGGTTTTATAAGGCTGAGCATCGCTTTAATTAAAGTGGATTTGCCAGCGCCGTTGGGGCCGACAATGGCCATAAGAACGCCTCTTGGGATTTGCAAGTCTATATCCCATAAAACGGGTTTTTCGTTGTAAGCGACGGTCATATCTTCTACTGTAATAATAGGGTTAGATTGCATTGCGACCTCCTTACTCTAAAGCGCCGACAATAGTATCGACGTTTGCGCGGACTGTTCCGATGTAAGTTTCGGCATCGGTCCCTTTTGTTCCAAGGGAATCCGAATAGAGTTCGCCGCCTATTTCCACGTCAAACCCTTTTGCCTGAACCGCTTCTTGGAGCGCCTCGATATTCTTTTTAGGGACACTCGATTCTACAAACACTGCTTTTATTTGTCGTTTTACGATGAAATCGGCAAGTGCTGACACGTCGGCCGTGCCGGCTTCAGACTCAGTGGAGATGCCTTGTAGCCCCACCACTTCAAAGTCGTAAGCGGCACCAAAGTAGGCAAAAGCATCGTGAGCAGTTACTAGAACGCGAGCTGTTGGCTCTAACGACTCAATGCGTTCTCTTACATATGCGTCTAATGCGTCCAGCTCCTTTGCATACGCGTCGTAATTGGCGCGATAGGTGCTTTCGTTTTCAGGGTCTAGCTCAATCAAGCCAGAGAGTAAGTTCGCACTGGCTTCTTTCCAGAGCATAACGTCAAACCAGATGTGTGGATCGTGTGCACCTGTTGCGGTGTCTGCCACAAGAGTGGTAGATGAGAGTCCATCTGCTATTTCAACGACAATTTTTTCGCCGCCTTTTAAGTTTTCAAATATTTCGCCCATCTTACCTTCAAGATGTAAGCCGTTGTAGACGACCATATCGGCGTTGGTCATTTTGTCTACGTCTCCCGCACTGGCATTGTAGAGGTGTGGGTCAATGCCCGGGCCCATAAGCGCTTCAACGGTGATGTGCTCTCCACCGATGACTCTAGAGAGATCGGCGAGCATGGTGGTGGTTGCGACAACGGTTAGTCCAGATGCAGTGGTCTCCGGTTGTGTTTGGGTACATCCTGTAATAGCGAGTACAGCGACAAGAGTTAATGCGAGTAAAATGCGTTTCATATTATACCTCCTCAATAATCTTTACGTAAATTTTTTCTGCGATTTTAAAACTGATGGGCATACAGCCGGTTTCAGTTTCTAGATGAACGATTTCCCCATAGGGATCGAATTGTGTCACTGTGAGTGTCGATTGAAGGGAAATGTTCAGTTGATTTAAATAAACCAGTAGCTCTGGATCGTCCTCAACACTTGCAACCATACAGACTTTTCCTATCGGAGCAACTTGGAGCGGCTGTAAATCGCGACTGGCGATATGCCCACTTAAGTCTGGGATTGGGTTGCCATGGGGACAAAACCGAGGATTGCCAAGAAATAGATAGAGTTTTTTTTCAAGCATTTCCGACGTTACATGTTCTAACTGTTCGGCTTCTTCGTGGACATGTTGCCACTCAAAATCGAGCTTATCAACGAGGAACAACTCCCAAAGTCGGTGTCTTCGAATGAGCTTAATGGCTGAGAGCAGTCCGTGTTCGGTAAGTTGAGACCCTTTATAGCGCTTGTAGGTGATGTACTGTGCCTTTTCAAGCTTTTTAACCATCTCATTAACTGTTTGTGCACTATGCCTTAGCCACTGACACAGTTCCGAATTCGTTACATAAGGATTGGGGGAAATGCGTTCGCTTAGCTCGTAGATCGCTTTGATATAGTCTTCTTCTGCTCTATTCATAGAAACTCCTTTAAAAATAAGTTAAGGTCTACCTTAAAATTATACTCACCTATATATTACAACTGATGTTTTGACTTGTCAATCATTATTTATACTTGACAATTGATGAATAAGGCCTTAAAGTGACTACAAGTCACCCTGGAAGCTCTAGACGTTTAAATGTAATACGAGGAGGATCTATGCCTAAGAGAACTTTTTTTAATTTACCTGAAGAAAAACGCAAGCGCATTATAGATGCGGCCTTAGCCGTTTTTTCTAATACCCCTTATAAAAAAGTAACTATAGACGCAATCGTGGAAGCCGCAGACATTCCTAAAGGTAGTTTTTATCAATACTTTGAGCACAAAGACGATTTGTACAAGTATTTGTTTCATGAAATAAATGAGGCGAAAAGTGCCTGCTTGTCAGAAGTATTTAAAAAAACTGCTGAGAAATCTTTTAAGGAAATACTCATTGAAGCAGTGAATGCGGGGATACTTTTTGACATGGAAAATGTAGCATTGCACAAAAAATTTATGAACGAATGCCCGCAGCCTTTGAAAAATGAAATTTTGTCAATAGAAATACCAAAGAGCCACAGATTGTTGGAAGAGGTTATTAAACACTATCAACTGAAGGGTGGGGTGAAGACAAGTATTGCGCCGGAGGTGGGCGCCTATGTTATCACGGCCTGTATGACGGAAATCGAACGTTACAGCGGCGATAAGCCACTCGATTCGGTTGTGGTGTCAGTCATAGAAGCTTTAATAGACGGTTTGGGAACTTAAGTAGAAATAAGGCTGTCAATCACTTTTGAAAATGTCCCAAAATAAATGAAACATGAGCACCAGTAAAAAGCTGGTGCTTTGTTAATTAGCGGAGAAAAAGTTTTCTTGAGTGTTAATGATGTCCTCAAAAGTATAATTGTGTTGAGCATAGTGTGTTTTGATAAATTTCTTGATGGCGCTCTTCCGCCATGGATGTATCATAGAAGGGATATTGCGTTTTTTAGGCAGAGCCTCGAACTCGTCCTGAAAATCAAAGTTCTTAGATTTCCTTAGATGAGAAGGGATAAGTTCGAGTTCATAAACGTTCTCGTTTACAGAGGCCATCAAACAGCCGTTAAAAGCCTTAATAATGACAGCCGGAGTGCCTTTGTGGTAATAAATAGGGAGGCCTCTGTCGTCCATGAGTTTAAAATATTGATTTTCAAATTTAATGCAATGGCCTGTATCAATTTTGCGCTCAGCAATTACCGCAAGCGTTAGATTGATTTTTTCATCAGACGGTTGCGTTTCAAACACAGATTTGTTATTATCAAAAGGCAGAGCAAACTTGTCATTGAATTTCTTTATGTAGGAGTTCAGAAATTCGTTGGCATGCTCTACGCTTGATACGCCTGCGTTTCTTAAGTCGATCGGCAGTCGTGATTGTAGTGTTTGGAATAAGCGTTCTACGCGTCCTTTGGCCTGTGGAACGCTTGTTACTTTTATATCTACCCCTAGTTGATGGCAAGCGTAAGAAAACTGAGTGAAGGTATCCTTTTCAAGTGAAGGGGCCTTTTTTTGTTTGTATTCAAAAACAGTCCTTCTGTCTGTGTAAAACATGTGTGGGATACCATAGGTTGTTAAAATTTGATGAAAGACATTGTAATAGCCTTTAAGTGTTTCTTGGTGGTCGAAGTAAGCCCCCACGATTCGCCCTGTGGCATCGTCTATAGCAGCGTGTAAGTGGGTTTTGACGCCACCAAACCAGATGTGAACCGAAGCGTCCATCTGAAGCATTTCTCCAAAGTAGGCGGATCTAGGTCTTCTAGGGTGGCTTTCATCGAGTTCAACGATCTTGTGCTGAATAATCGCCATGTCCCTTTTAGAAGTAGCCTTTTTCTTTTGGGCTTCTAATTTTTTACGAAGGGCTCTCTTTGTTGACCTGTGAGCCTTGGGAGATAAAACATCTTGTTCCATAAGGATATTTTTTACAGTAGTTGGAGAAAGAAAAAGGTGTTCTTGCTCTGCTAGGATTTCAGTAAAATGAGCGAAATTCGCATCGGGATACTTGGTCCTGTAAAGTCCTAAAATCAACGTTTTAGTTTCGCTAGACAGGGCGTGAACGGGTTTCTTTCCACGGTTTCCATGGACAAAGAAGTCTTTCCCTTCTGACCGATAGCCCTGGATTAATCGATTAACCGTTCTAATACTACAGCCTAGCTTAAGTGAAGCTGTTTTTTTATTGCCATTCGTATCGACGAGCTTTTTAATGATTTCATATTTTAGATTTTCATTCATACGTAATTCTACCTTTGTCATTTAATTTACCTCGATGCTTTCATTCATTGAGGTATTATTATAGCATTATATCTTTTGGGACAAAATCACGTTTGATTACTTAAGACATTATCACATGTGAATCATAGTTTGGGAACTTAAGTAGAAATAAGGCTTGCATTGTTTCAGTTCGTGTGCTAGAATAACACAAATAAAAAGCTGAGATAAGAACCAGTAGCGCGATGAAGCCATGTAGAGAGAAGGTGGTTGGTGAAAACCTTTTGGCAGATAAGCGTGAACCTCTCTTTGAGCTGTTGCCGAAAGCGCAACCGGAGGTCTCCCGTTATAGAGACTAGATATCAAACAACAGTTTCGTATTGAAAGAGCGCAGACAAACGTCTGAATTTAGGTGGTACCGCGGAGACATTCGCCCTAAATCGATAACACATCGATTTAGGGCGTTTTTTATGAGACAAGTTCTCCTCCAAAAGGGTTCTCGCGACTATTCAACGCGAGAAGCCGTCAGAGGAGAACGGTGCCTCAAGAGGCATGTCGAACCGGATCACACGAAAGGAGTTCGATTTATGAAAGTTACACAGTTAGTGGGGAAGCGTTACAAAGAGGTGTCGAGTGATTGCAAGAGCCAAGGCCACGCCGTACTCGTAAGAGGCGGTTACATCCATAGAGTGGGGAGTGGTATTTATTCGAGTACCCTGTTGATGACGCGGATAACACAGAAAATTGAGCAGTTGATAAGAGAGGAGATGAATGTACTTGGCGGGCTTGAAGTGTCTTTGCCAGTGGTACTGCCTGCAGAACTTTGGCGTGCGTCCGGCCGATGGGACAGCGTCGGAGAGGAACTTTTAAAAACGGAAGATCGAAACGGTAGTGCGGTTCTCCTCGCCATGACTCATGAAGAGGCCGTCGTCGACTTGGTGCGTCACTGGCCACTGGACACCGCCTTTATGGTTTATCAAATTCAAACCAAGTTTAGGGATGAGGAAAGACCGAGAGCAGGGCTTATTCGGACGCGAGAATTTAAAATGAAAGACGCGTACTCGTTTCACAAGACGCAAAAGGATTTGGAGGCGTTTTACGCAAAGGTGCTCGACGCGTATTTGAGATTTTTCAAAACGGTGGGCCTTAAAGACGTAGAAGTGGTAACCGCTGAGTCCGGCATAATGGGTGGCGATGTGTCGCACGAACTCATGTTGGTGACGCCGATAGGCGAAGATAAGCTGGTGCAGTGCACGGCTTGCGGTCACTTGTGGAACGCAGAAGGTGAAGACTGGACGACTTGTAAAGCTTGTGGCAACGGCGCCCTCGTTTTTAAAAGGGGTATCGAAGTGGGCAATATTTTTCAGCTTGGAGACCGTTACACCAAAGCTATGGGAATGACTTATAGCGACGGTGGTGATGTGAAGCACCCGCTAATGGCGTGTTACGGCATCGGTATGGGGCGATTGGTGGCGTCAATTGCAGAAATCTGTGCCGACGACAGGGGCGTCGTTTGGCCGGCTGCCGTCGCGCCTTGGGCAGTGGAAATCTGCGTGCTTAATTGCTCGGATACCGCTGTAAAAGAGGCGGGGGAAACACTCTATGAGGCCCTATTATCGCAGGGGATAGAAGTCCTTTACGACGACAGGGCCATCCGTGCAGGCGTTATGTTTTCAGAAGCCGATTTGTTCGGTGCGCCGCATCGTCTAATTGTCAGCCGAAAGGCGCTCGACGCAGGCGGTATCGAATGGCTGGATCGAGTGCGTGGCGAAGCGACGGTAATAACAGCGGCGGAATGTGTAGCGGTTCTAAAGGAACGGTTGGCGTTTTAAAGTGCTATAGTGCGTCTGGCAGTGGCTCTTTGCAGTAGGCGTTGTAGTACCCTTCTCCCCACTGGCACATCATCGATAGGACGGGCATTAGGGTTTCGCCAAGCTCTGTGAGGCTGTATTCTACTTTAGGGGGGACTTGTGGGTACACTGTGCGCAAGACGAGGTTGTCCGATTCGAGCTCGCGAAGTTGTTGGGTGAGCATCTTAGGGGTGATATGTGGCATAAGGCGTCTGAGTTCGCTGAATCGCTTCACCCCTTTTGTGCCGAGATGCCAAATGATGAGGGGCTTCCATTTGCCGCCGATTAAGGCCATAGTGATTTCAAATGTGCAGCTGTACTGTTTGCCATTGACCTGAAGTTTTGCACAGGGATTATCCAAGGGCTTCTCCTTTCTAATAGTATCTTTTTAGATACTATAGCACTTAATAGTGCATACTTGTTAATATCAAACTGTTTCGTTAAAATAATAGCATGAATAGGCAAACATATCAAGAGTTAAGGAGGCTTATATGAACGCTATTTTTACGAGAAAGAGTATTAGAAAGTACAAGGAATCCAAACTGTCAGAAGCTCAAATTGAGTACTTGCTCAAGGCGGCCATGCAGGCACCATCTGCGGCGAATCAACAGCCTTGGGTATTTGTCGTAATCGACGACAGAGAGGTGCTTTCGGCTATTGCGGCATTTAACCCCTATGCACAGATGCTGAATACGGCCAGTTATGCTATTGTGGTGTGCGGCGACACGTCAAAAGAAAAGGCAAAGGGATTTTGGGTACAAGACTGTTCCGCTGCAACGGAGAACATTTTACTCGCAGCTGAGGACGAAGGTCTTGGCGCCGTGTGGATTGGCACCTATCCAAATGAAGAGCGCGTCGAAAAATTGAGTGCGCTGCTTCAGTTACCGAAACACATTGTCCCCCTGTCAATTGTAGCTGTGGGTGAACCGGATGAATCGAGAACGGCTCAAAATCGTTACGACGCTACGCGTGTTTACCGCAATTCTTACAAATAGGAGGATGTATGAAAGTCATTGCATTTAATGGAAGTCCCAGAAAAGGCGGCAACACACAACAAGCCCTAGAATGGGTGGCAACTGAACTCGAAAACACGGGTGTAGACGTCGAAATTGTACAAGTGGGGAATCAAAAAATAAGAGGGTGTCTCGCCTGCGGCGCCTGTAAGCGCAATAAAAATGAGAAATGTGTTATCGACGATGACCCGGTAAACGATTGGATTCAAAAAATGAAGGCAGCAGACGGTATACTGCTGGGCTCGCCGACTTATTACGCAGGTGTCGCAGGAACCATGAAGTGCTTTTTAGATCGCGCTTTTTACGTGGCGGGCAACGCGATGCTCAGGCATAAAGTCGGTGCGTCAGTGGTCGCTGTTCGGCGCTCCGGTGGCATTCCGACGTTTGAACAATTAAATCACTACATCAATTATGCAGAGATGATGATGCCCAGTGGCAACTACTGGAATGTCGTACATGGGACAGCACCAGGAGACGCCATTCAAGATAAAGAAGGGCAACAGATTATGCAGACATTGGGCCGCAATATGGCTTATTTGCTAAAGACGATGGCAACCGCCTCAGGGGCACCTGAACAAGTAGAGAAAGTGTACACGCACTTTGTGCGATAAGCGGTTCTTCTAATGACACAGCAGTATTGATGATACGCACTTAAAATAATTGTAGGATAAAAGTTTTATTTCAACTGGATGTAGTTGACAAGTAATATTGGTTGAGATAAACTGATGATGAATTTAATAGGAACGTTCAAGGTGCCGTGAAAACGGATAATAGGGAAGCAGGTGAGAATCCTGCACGGTCCCGCCGCTGTATGAGCTGATTTCACATCATTTGCCACTGCCGTAAGGCGGGAAGGCGGTGTGAAAGGCGACGCTTGAGTCAGAAGACCTGCCTAGAACGCATGTTGCAGTAACTCTACGGGGGCTTAGAGGCAAATGTCATATTTTTTTGATGTTTAAACCCGCCGTGCGCGGGTTTTTTTATATGCAGAAAACACATGATGTTCTGTAGCAAATACAATTATGGGAGGGGTATTATGAAACGTAGAATGTTGGCGCTGCTGTTGGCCGTATTTATGGTGACGACAGCCTCACAAGTAGCTCTTGCGGCAGAAATCGTCTTATCAGTCGAGTCGGCTGAGAATTTTGAAAATGCCAAAGATGCTGAATTGAACTTTGTCGCCGAGAACACCTCGGAAACGGCTTTAGAAGGGTATTTTGTAACGGGGGTGTACGAGTCTGGGACAGACCGTCTATTGACGTACAACTACGTTAAAATGCAGATGCAGCCCGGTGCAAAACAGCACTATGGCAGTTTGCTTCAAATGCCTACAGAAGGTCTATTTTACGCAAAGACTTTTGTATGGGATACTTTAGTTGCACCGAAGACGTTAAGCAACCTATTAACGGTTAAGGGCAATAAAGAACCCGTGGAGTCCCTTACTTTCGCAAGCGGAGATTTACACCTTTCCGTGGGGGCGGAACAAGTGCTCCAAGTTGTCGTAAAGCCCGAAAGTAGACAAGGGGATCCGCTTATCTGGAAATCCAGTGATCCTACTGTCGTCAAAGTAAACGATGGTGTACTGACTGCACTGGCAGAAGGTTCTGCAACAGTGGAAGTACGGACACCAGACGGTGGCAAAACAGCCACTTGTATCGTTGAAGTCGTCAAAAAAACAGCTCCGATTCTAACTGAAGTAACCAAAGCGATTCGCGAAACAGGAGCGTATGTGTATGCGCAGAACGACGCTCCAACAATAGGCAGTATAGGTGGCGAGTGGTCGGTATTTTCGCTAGCACGTGGCGGCATTGACGTTCCTGCGAGCTACTACGACGATTACTACGAACGCGTAGTCGCCCATGTCGCTCAAGAAAGTCAAAAGGAGAAGCGACGCTTTAGCGATAAAGTCACAGAAGTCGAACGCATTGCTCTGGCACTGGCTGCTATTGGCAAAGAACCTTCCAATGTCGGCGGTGTAGATTTATACGATTACATTTGGAACAAAGGGGCCAATTTCCCTAACATTAAGCCAAGTGGAGAACTCGGCGCACGACAGGGCGCTAATGAACTGATTTTTGCACTACTGGCACTCGACGCTAAAGGGACAGCAGAACCACAAGGTGCTACGGCGACAAGACAGTGGATAATCGACAAGTTGCTTGCTGACTATCAGTGTGATGGTGGGGGCTTTGCATTGTCGAAAGCCTTTGGCTTAGACGTCGATATAACTGCGATGGCTTTACAGTCTCTTGCACCGTATCGGGATCAGCCGTCCGTGGCCCTCGCTATTGAAAATGCACTCGATGTTTTGTCTCAAATGCAAAATGACGATGGGTCCTTTCAGTCGAGCTATGGCGATTCAAGTGAAAGTATAGGACAGGTTGTTGTCGCTTTGTCAGCGCTTGGCATAGATGCGCACACAGATGAGCGCTTTGTAGAGCAGAAAGGCACACCTGTAACAGCACTTCTCAGCTATTATGTAGACGGCGGCGGTTTTAAACACGCTAAATCGGAATCGGGTCCCAATGCAATGGCAACCGACCAAGGGCTATACGCACTGGTGGCCTACGAGCGCTATGCAAAAGGTGCGCTTGCCCTTTATGACATGAGGGATGTGGAGAGCAGTATTCAGGAAACGCAGTTAGAGGCGACGCTCGCCATAGAAAAGCGGATTATCGGTAAAGGTGACACACTTTCTAGAGTTTCAATTGGATTTAATGAAGGGGATACCGTTTGGGATGTGTTCGAAAGAGAATTGACTGCGCGCAATATCCCATTTGAGCACATGTACTATGGTACCTATGACAGCGTGTACATTCAATCTATTGACGGCGACGATGAATTTGACCACGGTTCTGGGAGTGGTTGGATGTTCCATGTCAACGGCGAATTCCCAAATGTAGGGGTATCGAAAGTACCGGTTAAACAGGGGGATGCCATTACCTTTGTCTATGTACAGGAGTACAACGACAGCACGTTGTCACTAGCGGATGTAGTAACCCGTTATGTCAGCATTGCCAAAACGGATTATCTCGCAAGTGATTATACGCCGGAATCTTATAGTCGATTGGCACAGGCAATTCAAAGCGCTGAAGTTCTCGTAGCCAATCCAGCGTATCAGGGAAAAGAAATCGACGATGTCAAAGGTTTGGAGCTAAGCGACGCTATAGCGACCATTTTAGCGGCTCAAGAGGCTTTGGTTGTAAAAACCCCTTATGTGCCGACGCCGGCAGTTGTTCCAGACGACTTTCAAAACGATTTATGGTTGAACACCAACTTTCAAATTTTAGGTGTAGGGGAGACCTATCAGCTGGTGAGCAGAAGGGTTCCTGAGATTATTGATGGGCCAATAAGCAACAGCATCACTCATCCTCCTTATCGCTATAGGTTGGTCAGTGGGGACAGTGTTTCGCTTGAAGAGACAACGGCGTCTCAAATGACAGTAACTGCTGTCAAAACAGGTACCAGTGTGGTAGAAGTTTCTTATGACGCAGTAGAAGCAAATGGGAAAATGTACGGCGCCTGCTCTCCTGTTAACAAATCGTATTTTGTGGTAGACGTTCAAGAGACGCCAGACGCACCTTTAGCCCTATCAACGGATATTGCATTACGTAGCTACGACACGGTTTACTTTAGTCAAGGGGAGACGACGCCTTATACATTTACAGTCACTTCAGACGCACCATTTGAAGTGACTGTAAACGGACAGACCCAGCCGACAAACGGCTCACAAGTTACTGTACAGCTTGAAAACAGAAGCAATATTGTAGGGATTCGAACAGCTTCACAAGTGCTCTATTATGTGCTTGATGCCAGAAAAATAGAGGTGGCAGTGGAGAATGAAACCTCTCCGGGGCAACCGCTACGTGCGGGGGATACGGCACATATTGCCTTTAAAGGTATAACGATGCCGGTTTATAAACTCGCTACGATATACAACCCGACTTGGTATGCGCCAAACGGTCAGTGGGGATCGACATATGGCACAACGGTGCGCTATACAAATCCCGACTTGGGAGAGTTGATCTCTTACGACAATGTTCAGTATGAGTTGGCAGAGCACAACGCCATTCGAGTGACTTTACCTGAATCTAAAACATATACTTTAGCAGAGGGACATATTGATTGCGAATGGTGGGGCTCTCCACTAGGTACTGAGCGCGATATGTCTGGTCCTGGAGAACCGAACTTAAACGCAGATGTGTTGAGAGATAAATTTTCTGTGATGCCGTCAATTCAATTGGTTGTGGACGCTCAACCGACAGTTGCCGAAGAAAAAGTCGATCTCGAATCCAACGTTTTAGAAACACCGGAAACACAGGAAGCGCTAGAAGCACCAGAAGTACCAGAAGCGCCGGAAACACTGGAAGTACCGGAAGGTGCAGAAACAAAATGAATTCAATTGGACATTTCTAACAATTAAGTAAGCTGGGATGTCAGTCGCTCCTAAAGGCAAATAAGCGATGACAACACTAGAAAGACCGCTGCAGCTGTTAGCCGTAAAAGCTTAAATCTGTTGCGGTTTTTACTGCTTTTCTACTATACACTAAGGCGTTTTGTCATCGGATCAACTGCCGTTAAAACGACGCCACTGGAGGTTAAACTATGAAAAAATCGTTATGGGTATGGCTGTTAATCATCGCCTTAACTGTAGTGCCCAATTTTGCAGCTGTTTCCGTGCACTACGATGCGGTTACAACCGAGGCACAAATCAGTATAGACAACTTGACTGAAGGGGAAACAGTGAATGTCGTCGTCGAAAAAGACGGCAGAAGGTATTTTGTCGATGCCCAAAAAGCCACTGGAAGTACTCATGTCTTCAGAACGCAATTGCCTCAAAATATAGGGGCGTTAGATGTCGTCGTCAGCGGTGAAGGATTTAGCGAAAGAGCTCTTTTAGAGACAGGAGAAACAACAGTCGTTCTAAATCCCGACACTTTTGAAAGCGAGCGCGCAGATGCCATTGCGCTGAATGTGACACCGAAAGTTGACAGTGTCTTGCCTATTAAAAGCCATACTGCGCGCAAGCAACGCGTCGAAGTGACATTAAACAACGCCCAAACGGTTTCTATGTCCGCGGATCTCTCGCAACTTAAAGAGGACATGCCGCGCTTCATTTGTCGACGAGACGCATACGAACTAGATGTTCCAAAGGGAACCGTAATCACAGGAAATACGTCTAGAATCGCTTTGATGGACCCCCTTTCTGTTGCAGAACCATCCCTTCAAAATCAAGCGGATGCCTTGGGCGTAACCTTTAGCAAAGCCATTCGCTTAGGCAGTGTGGTTAGAACCGATTTTGATCGCCACGTTACACTTGTCTTTAAAGGTGAAGGGGCAAAAGAAGTCCTATGGGTTGAGGGCGCTACGACGACTAAAGTGCCTAAAGATGCCGGACAAGAACACGATGTTTACGCCTATCGCTCGGGAAATGATTTAATCGTTAAGACTAAACACTTCACAGATTTTGTCACTTATCAACCTAAAGACGCCTCTGGTGGCGATACGAAGCCACCGGTGCAAGATACTGTTCAAGTCACTTTGTCAATTGATAAGCTAACCATTGGGAAAGGGTATGTCGTCGCCTCAGAAACACGAACGGCAAACTCAGGTGACACGGTATGGGATGTCCTTAAAAAAGCCTTAGATGAAAAAGGCATTTCTTACGCGCACACATTTACCCCTAAATACAACAGTGTCTACGTAGAGATGATCGACGGTGACGGTGAGTTTGACCACGGTTCGGGAAGCGGATGGATGTATAACGTCAACGGTAGTTACCCTAATTACGGTTGTAGTCTCTACACGGTCTCCAATGGAGACAAGATTGAATGGCGTTATACGACAAATTTAGGGGCTGATTTAGGCGTTGATTTAAGTCAATGGGAAACAGATGAAGAAAAACCCCAGAGTCAACCTGAAAATACCACCAACAAAACAGAGGTACTCGAAACAGAACAAATTCCCAAAGGGCTTAAAAATGCTTTTAAAGACGTAGATAGGCTATCGAAGTGGGCAATAGAGGGGGTTGAAGCTGTCTTTGACAAGGGCTTGATTAAAGGGAGTGACGGTTACTTGTACCCTAAGCGTGAGATTACAAGAGCCGAGTTCACCAAACTTTTAGTCGCTATGCTGGCGCTACCTTCTGTTGACGACGCGTATGCGCATTACGATGATGTCTTGTCGACGGCTTGGTACTACGATGTGATAAACACAGCTCGTGCGTATGGGATTTCTCAAGGTACAGGCAATCGTTTTTATCCTAATCGGGTAATCAGCCGTCAAGAAATGGCTACAATGCTCTATCGTGTAATGGCTTTAGACGAGAAAAAGACATCGACTTTTGCAGATGACGCTCAAATTGCGGCATGGGCTCGAGAAGGTGTATACACGCTGGCCGCAAACGATGTCTTAAAGGGCAATGGCGAGGCTTTTGAGCCGAAAGACGTTTCTACAAGAGAAATGGCGTTTGTCGTCCTGTCGAGATGCCTAGATTTGCCTAAGAAACAGTTGGAAACGAAAGCTACACCAGTTGCTGAAGCCGTAGCTGCAGCAGCTCAATACGTGGGCAATAGCGTAACTTCGCCAATCGTTTCTAGCGTCGGAGGCGAGTGGGCGGTTATCGGTCTTCAGCGTTCGGGGTACCGGACACCTCAGGCTTTTAAGTCAGCGTACTTAGAGGCACTGAAAAAAACACTCGATGAAAAAAATGGACAATTGCACCGTATTAAGTACACGGAATACGATCGTGTGCTGCTAGCGCTTGCGTCCCTTGATATCGATGGTAGCAATTTTGAAGGGTATAATTTAGTGGCGCCTTTGTCTGATTTCAATACCGCTGTTAAGCAGGGGCTAAATGGCCCCATATGGGCGCTTATCGCTTTAGATGCTCGAGAATATGTGCTGCCCCAAGAGGCAGATGTTCCTGTGGTGGCAACGCGACAAATGTATGTTGACTACATTCTAGAGAGGGAAATAGCAGGTGGCGGTTTTTCTTTGACATCAGAAGCCCCTTCAGATGTTGATATTACTGCAATGGCGTTGACTTCATTGGCCGCTTATAAAGATCAACCGAAAGTAAAAGCGGCGATTGAACGCGCTCTAAAATTTTTAGAAAGTGAACAAAATCCAGACGGTTCGTTTTCATCAAACTGGGACACGCAGGCGAGCAGTGAGAGTATTTCACAAGTAATTGTCGCGTTGTCAACACTTGATATCGATGCTTTAACAGATGAACGCTTTGTTAAAAATGGCAATTCACCTGTAGCGGCGTTGTTGACATTTCAGACGAAAAACGGCGGGTTCAAGCATGTAAAAACAGGAGACACAGACCAAATGGCTACAGAGCAGGCACTGTATGCATTGGCAGCGTACCAACGTTATTACAACAAACAGCCGGCCTTATACCATATGCGTACAATGAAATAGTTGGAGAGTCATGAAAAAAAAGATTATATACGGTGTTTTAATTATAGCGGTTTTGGCCATGTCCTATTTTATGACAGGCCCTTTAAAGCCCACTACGTCTATTGAGCCGCTTCCGAGCGTCTCTTCGTCCGAAATCACTCTATCGGAGAAACCACAAGAAACAGAAAAACCCCCTGAGAGGGTAGCTGAAGAAGAAAGCACCTCTCAAATACGAGAAGTACCTGAGGAGGAGACGCCGCTTAAGGCGGTTCCGCCTCAATCTGATGAGCATGACGAACCCGATCAGAACGCCGGGACTACTCCTGAAGAGGTTAAACAGGAAGAAGTCGATGCAGCAGAGATACCTGAATCCGAGCCGGAAACACCACCAGCTGAAGAATCAGCTGAAGAATCTGTGGCGCCTCCGACATCTACTGAAGAAAAAGACGAATATCTAACTGACCCCATACCTGAAGGCAAACCTCAACCTGTAGAGTGGCAAGATACTGAAATCGACACTTCCACAGAGGGATATATTACGCTGTCGGTTAGTTGTAAGACCATTTTGGACAATTTAGACCTCTTAGAACCAAACAAGTTGGAATTGGTGCCTGAAGACGGGGTGATTTTTCCCGAAAAGCAAGTTGCTTTCTATGAAGGTGAAAGCGTCTTTGACGTTTTGCACCGCGAAATGAAGGGCGCAAAGATTCATATGGAGTTTGTAATGACGCCGATGTACAACAGCAACTATATTGAAGGTATTAACAATCTGTATGAGTTCGATTGTGGAGAGTTGAGTGGTTGGATGTACAAAGTTAACGATTGGTTTCCCAATTATGGTGCCAGTCGATACCAACTAAAAGAGGGCGATGTCGTTGAATGGGTGTATACTTGTGATCTCGGTCGGGACCTTGGTGCTTCCGGATGGGGGAAGTAAATGAAAAATGATGTTTTTTCTAAAAGTCACCCTTATGTAACTTTGCTTTTCTTTATAGCAGTTATCGGTGCCAGTATGGTACTTAAGCACCCCGTGTTTCAGGCCATCAACCTTCTGGCGGCGTGTTTTTATGCTTTTGCCTTGAAGGGGGGGAAGCAGGTCAAGTTTTCACTCTTGTATCTGTTGCCTATGGCGGTACTCATTGTCGTAGGCAACCCACTTTTTAACCATGAGGGCGCAACGATACTCACGTATTTACGCGATGGGAACCCATTAACACTCGAGAGCATACTCTATGGGGTTTCATCTGCGGTGATGTTGTTTAGTGTAATCACATGGTTCAGTTGTTATCACGTAGTAATGACATCAGACAAGTTTGTTTACATTTTTGGAAACACAGTACCGGCATTGTCGCTGGTACTAACCATGGCACTACGTTTTGTTCCGATGTACACACAGAAGTTTGAAGAAGTTCGACTGGCACAAAAAGGAATTGGGCACGATGTTGCGCAGGAGCCATTGATGAAACGCCTTAAAAGTGCTATGAGTATTCTGTCGACAATGGTGTCTTGGGCATTTGAACAGCAGATAGAAACAGCAGACAGTATGAAAGCTCGAGGCTATGGTATAGGCAATCGCACGGCCTTTTCTATTTACTATTGGAGCCGCAGAGACACGCTTTTACTGGTGCTTTTGTCTGCGGGCATTGTATCGCTTATTACAGGTGTATACACAGGTGATCTCGTCTACTACTACTTTCCGGTTGTCGAGTCGCTAGAAGGGTCAGGTGTCCTTTACATCTGTACCCTATTTTACGCAATGGTGGCCTTTTGTCCGCCAATTATGATTGTATTAGAGGAGTTAAAATGGAAATCATTAAAATAGAAAATACAACTTTTTCCTATCCGGAAGCCCTTTCTCCTGCTCTTAACGATGTGAACCTCACAGTAGAGGTCGGCGAGTGGGTGGTGCTGTGTGGTCAAAGTGGCTGTGGTAAAACGACTCTTCTAAGACATCTTAAGCCGGCATTAACCCCTCATGGCAAGCGGAGTGGGCAGGTGTTTTTTGATGGCTGTCTAATAGAGAAGTCGGATGAAAGAAAGCTTGTGGAAGCCATTGGCTATGTGTCACAGCGGCCGGATAACCAGATTGTCACGGACAAGGTGTGGCACGAGATGGCGTTTGCGATGGAGTGTTTGGGGTATCCCAGCGATACCATACGGTTACGTGTTGCGGAAATGGCGAGCTTCTTTGGAATCACACAGTGGTTTTACAAATCGGTTCACACCTTGTCAGGTGGACAAAAGCAGTTGTTGAATCTGGCGGGGGTGATGACCCTGTCACCTAAAATATTGGTGTTAGACGAACCACTTTCGCAGCTAGACCCAATAGCGGCAAAAGAGTTTTTAAGCATGCTCAAGCGCATCAATCAAGAACTTGGCGTCAGTATCGTCATGAGTGAACACCGTCTGGAAGAAGTGTTGCCACTAGCAGACCGCATGGTGGTTATGGAGAGCGGGCGTATCATAGCTGACGACACCGTTGCCTCGGTGGGAAAGCAACTTTATGGCATGCGTCATGTGATGCGTTTGGCGCTGACTTCTCCAATGCGCTTCTTCAACGAAATCAGTCATGCACAGCAACCGGTAACAGTAAAAGAAGGCAAACGCCTTCTAAATACAGTACAGTTTACCACGGATACTGCTTTGCCGGAAGACGTCCCTATAGCCCAAAATCAGATATTGACATTGAAAGAGGTCTATTACCAATATGATAAAGAGGCAACTTGTGTCTTATCACACTTGTCGATGTCACTCTGCGAGGGGGCTTTCAACGCAATATTGGGGACGAACGGTGCGGGAAAATCGACGCTCTTAAAAGTGATTAGCGGTATTTATAAGCCGACGCGCGGTCGATTAAAGTTTGATAAGAGCGTAAGTGGGGGCGTTGTAGCCTTGCCACAAGATCCCACAGCACTCTTCACTAAAAAAACAGTCCGCGAAGAGTTAGAGGCCATGGGGACAGAGCAATCTGAAGTGGAAGCCATTGTTGGACAAATGCATTTGAAAACGCTTTTGTCAGCGCATCCTTTTGATTTAAGTGGTGGGGAAGCACAGCGATTGGCACTTGGAAAAGTTCTGCTTACAAAGCCCAAGCTCCTGTTGCTCGATGAACCCACCAAGGGGCTCGACGAAGCGTACAAACGCGAATTAGGTGAGCGACTCCTGTCATTGAGGGAAGCTGGCCTGACGATACTCATGGTTTCGCACGATGTGGAGTTTTGTGCACGGTATACAGACCGATGTGCCCTTTTATTTAACGGGGAACTGGTAACTGAGCAACCGACGCGCCAATTTTTTAAAAACAATTACTTTTACACCACAGTGACCAATCGACTTTTGGAAAGTGTATCAAAAGAGATTCTCACAGTAGAGGAGGCGGTGGCTATTGCTAAAGCGAACTATTAAACCTTTTATATTTTTAGTGGCATTGCTCAGTGTTATGGCGTATGGAATTGTTGTTCTACAAGATCGAAAATACTACTTTGTGAGCATGGTGATGGTGTTGTTGTCATTGGCTTACTTCGCTGCTTCATTTGAAAGACGTGCGCCAACAGTGAGAGAAGTTGTCGTTATTGCTGTGTTGGCGGCACTGGGGGTTGCAGGGCGCATAGCCTTTTACATGTTGCCGCAGTTTAAGCCGATTTTGGCCATAGTCATTATCAGCGGCGTGGCTTTTGGCTCTGAAAGCGGTTTTCTCGTGGGGGCCCTTTCGGCATTCGTCTCCAATTTCTTCTTTGGTCAGGGACCTTGGACCCCCTGGCAAATGTTCTGTATGGGGCTGATAGGTCTTTTGGCTGGCCGGTTTTATTACCGACGAAAAACAGCGATAAAACCACTGAGATTGGCTGTGTTTGGATTCTTGACGACCCTTTTTGTATACGGCGGCATTATTAACATTGGCTCTGTCTCGATGTTTACGAAAAAAGTGACTGTTGAAGCGATTTTGGCGTCTTATGTTTCGGCGTTGTTTTTTGATTTGGTCCATGCTTCAGCGACCTTCTTATTTTTATTGATTTTGACGAACCCCCTGCTGGAAAAGCTGAATCGCGTTAAAACCAAGTACGGTTTACTCGACAACTAAAACTTTGCACCGGGAGAATTTTGCTCTCGGTGCTGTTTTATTTTTAGAAAAGCCTTGGTATAATAAACACTGGTAAGGTCATTAGAAAGGACAGTTATGAAAGTATGTAAAAACAATTTGATGCGTCAATTTTACCATTCTGATGTGCAGTTGGATGGCATTTTTCGACTGCGTGTGACCCCCGGCGCGTATGTCAGGTCCACAAAGACCTCGGAAAATGTCAACGGCATCATTGTACCGCTTAGCGGTAGGGCGCGCTACGAAATAGAATCGGAAAGCTATCGCCTCGAGCCGGGGGTGGTGTTGTTCTCAGGCGGTGGCTTGCCCCTGAACAAATACGTTATCGGCGACGACGCGTGGGAGTATTTGCTCATCCATTACAGGGCGGTTCACGCGACTAAAAAAGAGTTGTTGGTCGATAAGAAGCATTTTACGTTGACCATTGGCGACGTGGAGCGCGCCGATTTGCTGAAGCTGTGCAATCAGATGATTCGCCACCAAAAGCGTTCAGATTTGCTCAGTCAGCTTAAAAACAAAACGCTTTTATGGAAGCTGTTTGAAAGCTTGTTTCAGCACGGTTTTGAAAATTGCTTTGCCACAGATCGAGAAAAAATAGATTTTGTCGTCGACTACATCAGCGAGCATTTTGACAAAGACCTGTCCATTACGGAACTCGCTGAGGTCGTGGATTTGGAACCCCATAAGTTCAGTCACGCTTTTACCAAGAGCATCGGTATGCGGCCGAAGCGGTATATAACGCAAATGAAAATCCACCACGCAAAGGAGCTGTTGCTCAAAACCAGTCTGTCTATCCACGATATTGCACTTAAAATAGGGTATGACGATCCGTTGTATTTTAGCCGTATTTTCAAAAAGGAAACCGGTGCGGCGCCGAGTGTGTACAGGCAACAAGTTGAAAAAAGTCCATACGGTTTATAAAAAAAGCCATTTAGCACCTGAATCAGCTATGCTATAATGAGTCCGTTAATTGAGAGTTGTTATCAAATAATTAGGAGGACATCATGAAACGCATTTTAGTCACACTGATGATAGGTGTTTTTTCTTTTGCATCGATAATGGGGTGTCAGAAAGCTGAGACGCCAAAGCCCGTGGAAGAAACGGCGTCGGTACAAGAGGAAAAAGCGCCGCAGACGGAGGCGGCGAGTTACACTTATCAAGATGCAGCCGAGCGAACACTGACGTTTGAAAAAGCCCCTGAGAGAATCGCCGTGACGTATTTTCCCCTTTGGGAAGCGTTGCTGATGCTCGATGTTAAACCGATAGCCGCATCTAACGCGACGCACTACATCGAGACTTGGCCGCCGCTTCAGGGAATGGCGCTCGAAGGGATTGAAGATATTGGCAACCAAGAGGTGAACTTAGAGAAGTTGGCCGGTCTAAAGCCAGATTTGATTATGCATCAAGTTTGGGATCCTGAAAACATCGATATCGATAATTTTGAAAAGTTATCCGACGTAGCGGTGTTTAGCACGGCGACGAAAATGGACTGGCGCTTGAGTTTGAGAGAGGTGGGCAAGCTGCTCAATAGAGAGGACCGTGCGGAAGCGGCCATAGCAGAAGTCGACAAAAAACTCGAAGAAGCACGTGACGCGTTGCGCCAATCCCACGATGAGGAAACCGTACTCTTAATGTCTATGATGGGTGTCGATAAGTTTGTCTACGCTTATAGGGGGGATGTCTACGACAAAGAAACCGGACTAGGCGTGAACATGCCGGAAGGCTTTGCAGCAGAAAACAAGTATGACAGCCTGTCTATGGAAGCCTTAGTTGAGATGAACCCCGATTACTTGTTTGTAAACGTGTTCCCAGGTGATGAAAAAATCTATGAAGAAGTATCGGATAACCCGGTGTGGCAGTCGCTTAAGGCCGTTAAAAACGGACGTGTGTACAAAATAGATGGCCCCGGTCACTCACCGAGTCCGCTATCGACAGTTTACACCATTGATTTCATTATCGACAAGTTGAATCAGTAAGGTACGTATAAATAGGCAGGTATTCAAAACGCTAGCGTTTGGGTATCTGCCCTTCTTATGAAAGGGGACACACAGTTGTGGAGCAACATAGAAACTTTCGAGCTCGGCGCGCATTGGCATTTTGTTTTGCCGGTTTTGTGATTTTAATAGGCGCGATGGTTGTATCGGTGATGACTGGTGCAGCCACCATTCCGTACGATACGATAAAAGACGCTTTTTTTAAGTTTGATGCCGCCGACAGCAAGCATCTGCTCGTGGTGAAGATGCGCGTTCCCAGAGCGATTATAGGGGCATTGGTCGGTGCGGCACTGGCGGTGTCAGGCGCGATTATGCAGGGCATTACGAGAAATCCACTGGCGGATTCGGGACTTTTAGGGCTGAGCGCCGGTGCGAGCTTTGCCTTGGCCTTGGCGTTTGGCTTTTTTAAAGACCTTTCCTACAGTGCGGTAGTGGCGATGACATTTTTAGGCGCCGGTGCTGGTGCCGCCATAGTCTTCGGCATCAGCAGTTCTGTAAAGGGCGGCGCGCGACAAATTAAACTGGTTTTATCAGGCGCTTGTGTCAGCGCCCTACTCACAGCTATGAGTCAAGGGATTGCGCTCACAAAGGGCGTTTCACAAAACATCACTTTTTGGACGATGGGGAGCATCAGCGGTGCGAACTGGGGAAAAGTCATGATTTCGGCACCGCTTATTTTGGCAGCGCTCGCAGTTGGTATGGCGCTTTCCAGACAGATTACAATGGTGAGCATGGGAGACGAAGTGGCGTTGGGCCTCGGCGTCAAACTCGGTCGAGTTAAAGCGGTAGGTATTTTTATTGTGGTTCTTTTGGCGGGAACATCGGTGGCCATGGCCGGGATGATTGCTTTTGTCGGAATGATTGTCCCGCATTTTTGTCGATTGGTGGTCGGTCCCAACTACAGGTGGATTATCCCTAGCAGTGCGGTAGCCGGTGCTGTTTTACTGGTGGTCGGCGACATTGGCGCCAAAACCATTAACCCGCCTTCGGAACTGCCTGTAGGGGCTATACTTTCCCTAATTGGGGCACCGGTGTTTCTCTATCTTGCACGACGGAAAAGAGGTGCCTTATGAACCCTAAAATTATACGACGAAATAGTACAATTCTGTCACTGCTGGTATTGGCGCTTGTGGTTGTCGTACTCCTGAGTATTAACGCCGGTTATGCGCCAATACCGATGTCGGCAATCATCGACGTCTTTTTAGGCAGGGGCAGTGCGGAAAACAATTTGATTGTCTTTTCATTTAGATTACCGCGTCTGGTAATGGCTGTTTTGGTCGGTATCGGCTTTTCCCTCTCAGGTCTCGTATTACAGGGGCTGGTGAAGAACCCGCTTGCAGATCCCGGCTTAATAGGGGTTAACGCAGGTGCCGGCCTCGTGGTGGTGCTGTTTGTTTTACTGGGAGGCACCATGGGCTTCGCGTCCATTATGTCGCTACCCATTTTGTCGTTTATCGGCGCCGCCGGCGTAGGCGTCTTGATTTACAAGCTGTCTAAAGACAAAAAGTATGGGATGAACCCCATGCGCCTCATCCTCAACGGCATTGCGATTCAAGCGGGCATTAACGCGCTCATGACCGTTATTGTCGTAAAGTTAGATGAGAGCCAGCACGAGTTTCTGGCTCTCTGGCAAGCGGGTAGCATTTGGCGTTCCAACTGGCAACTCGTGGTGGCCCTGTTGCCTTGGATTGTGATTTTAAGCGGCTACGTCTTCTACAAGGCGAAGTTTTTAGACGCCATGGTGCTGGGAGATCACTTGGCGAAGGGGATTGGTGTGCCGGTGGAAAAAACGAAAAGACAGCTGCTGTTTGCGGCGATTGCACTGGCATCGTCATCGGTGGCTATGAGTGGCAGCATCAGTTTTGTCGGTTTGATTGCCCCACATCTGACCAGACGTCTCGTCGGCTCACGGCACACGTGGTTGATACCGGCGTGCGCGTTGACCGGAGGCCTCTTGGTGCTTACAGCAGATACGATTGGTAGAACACTTATACAGCCGGCGGAACTGCCGACGGGGATTGTGGTATCGATTATCGGTGCGCCGTATTTTCTATACCTTATGGTCTCTCAGTCCCGTCGACAACAGAAGAAAGCATAGAGAGGTGCGTGTATGAATGCCATTCAAATTCAAAAGGTACAAGTGGGTTATCACAATCATGTGGTTATAGATGCGCTGGACTTAACCCTTGAAAAGGGAAAGATTACGTCGATTATCGGACCAAACGGCTGCGGCAAATCGACTTTGCTTAAAACGGTGGGGCGAATTTTGACGCCGACCTGCGGGCAGGTGTTGCTGGAAGGGCGCGACATTCACAAAACGCCGACGACAGAGCTGGCAAAAGCCATGGCCATTTTGCCTCAGACGCCTTTGGCGCCTGAGGGGTTACTTGTGGAAGAACTTGTGGCCTACGGGCGTTTTCCTCATAACAAAGGCTTTAAACGGTTGACAGAGGCGGATTACGAGGTGGTACACTGGGCTCTTGAAGCCACGGGTCTCTATGCCCTGAGAGAACAGCCGGTTGACGAGCTCTCAGGGGGTCAAAGACAACGCGTGTGGATCGCCATGGCGCTGGCGCAGCAAACCGGTGTCATTTTACTCGACGAACCGACGACGTACCTCGATATGGCGTACCAGTTGGAGGTGCTGTTGCTCTTGGAACAACTCAATCGCGACCACGGCACGACAATTGTCATGGTGCTGCACGATCTGAACTTGGCGGCGCGGTTTTCACACCACATGGTGGCCATGCGCAGTGGCGCGCTCATTGCCGCAGGAACGCCTGATGAGGTCATGACGCCAGCGGTTTTAAATTCGGTATACGACATCGAGGCCTACATCTCTCGTGACCCCGTGACACATAAAAAAATCTGTCAGACGTATTTTTTAACTTCAAACACATTAAAGAGAGAAAAAGGAGCGTAGCGTTCATGAAGAAAATTGCGATATATGGAAAGGGCGGCATTGGGAAATCTACAACGGTAAGTAATTTGTCGGCAGCGTATGCGACATTAGGCTATAAAGTCATGCAAATCGGTTGCGATCCAAAGGCGGATTCAACGCGCAACCTCACCGGCGGCCAGTCGATTCAAACAGTACTGGATACATTGAGAGAAAGCGACGATGCCACATTGGAGGACATCGTGGTAGAAGGCGATTTAGGGGTACTGTGTGTCGAGTCCGGTGGGCCATTGCCGGGAGTAGGTTGTGCTGGACGCGGTATTATTACTGCGTTTGAGACTTTGAGCAACTTAAATGCGTACGAGGTGTACAAGCCGGATATCGTCTTATACGACGTCTTGGGGGATGTCGTTTGCGGCGGCTTTTCGATGCCGATTAGAGGGGGCTATGCCGATGAGGTCTGCATCGTCACGTCTGGTGAAATGATGTCGCTTTTTGCGGCGACCAACATTGCACACGCGGTGAAATCTTTTGGAAAGCGTGGATACGCTTCACTTAAAGGCTTGATTTTAAACAAGAAAAATATTGTGGATGAAGAAGAACTGGTAGCCAAGGCAGCTGATGAAATCGAGACGTCTATTATACACGTCGTGCCGAGGGATAAGATGATTCAAGAAGCGGAACATCAGGGGAAGACCGTGGTCAGTGCATTCCCGAAGAGTGCCATGACACAGCAGTATTTAGAACTTGCACAGAAACTTTTGGGAGGCGACCATGTATAGAGCGCCTTCACTAAAAGTATTGACCGATGTACACAGCAACAAAGGGGTTAACTTTACGTCACATTACATGGAGAACGGTCACCACTGTCCCATGCATACGAGTATGGCGGTCTTACACCGTACCAAAGGGATTTCAACACTGGTTATCGGGATGCCGGAATGTTGTTATTACAGTCGGTTTATAGCCGATGGCAGTTCTGACGATTTGCATTATACTTACACGTTAGACGATAAAGAAGTGGTGTTCAGTTTTGCCAAAGGTTTAAAAGAAGCTTTGGACGAAATGGCGCAGGAAGGGGCGCAATGTATTGCACTTATCGGCACGTGTATTCCTGGAATAATTGGAGAAGATATTGCGGCAATCGGCGAAGAAGCAGAAGCTCGGTTGGGGATACGTACGCTGTATATCGACGTAGCGCACTACAAAACCAATGGCTATATGGGCGGGTTTAGAGACGGTATCGGCGCTCTGGCCTCTCTTGTGTCGCCACCATCTAATACGGGACACGCATTGGTGGCACTGCTGGGAGCCGGTACAGGTTGCGAGCTCACTGAACTGGGTGCGCACCTGTCGGCGACGCACGAGGTGCACCGCGTATCGATTGGAGCGCCTCTAGAAGCTTATCAACGCTGTGGCGACGCACGGGTTTTAATCGTTTTGGACAGTCGGTTTTCGCATTTTGCCGAGCTGTTGTCCGAACGGTTCGGAACCCCGGTGGTTCACCTGTGGACGGCGTATTTGGCACATGAGGTCGAGGCGGCTTACACGGCTATAAGTGCGGCGCTGGGGATCCCTCGTTTTGAGCCGACGCTTTCTCAGGCGCTTCCGGATTTAACGGGTTTGTCTTTTACACTTCCCTCTAAAGCTGTGGACGGTGTACAACTGGCGAAAGCTTTGGCGGAAGCCGGTGGTGATATTGCTTTTGTTCACGTGGAACACTGGCACGCCTTTGACACCTATGCCAAGGCGTATCTGCGAAAACAGAATCAATCGCCCACCATCGGTTACTTGGCGAATCGAGACAGTGTTTCTCAAAAAAAGCGTTACGCACAGACGATTGGTATCGGCAACGGTTTAACCGCTGCGGCGGTTTCTGATGCCGCTGTAGCACGGCTACACACATTAATTGGATACGAGCGGCTGACAGCACTTGGCGCGGCACTTGAGGCCGTTATTAAAGAACAAAGAGGTGAATGATAATGGGACTAAACAAACACACCCCGCCACAATCCGGACGCATGGGGATGCTTTGGACACTGGGGACGGTGGAAGGGGCACTTATACTGGAATACGGCGCCATGGGGCACATGGTGTACGGCTACAAATGGCTTGAAAAATCGGCTGCTTTGACACGTGCGCGCCTCTGTAGCACGCACATAACGGAACAGCGCATTGCCCTTGGCGACGCTTCTGCCCTCACGGATGCCCTCGGTGAGTGGCTGGTTGAAGAAAAGCCCTGTGAAGGCGTTTTCTTATTGCCTTCGGCGATACCGGAAACCACCGGGACGGATATCGGTTATGAAGCGGAAGCTATGGCGGAGACCTACGCGCCGTTAAGGGTGACCGCCCTTGAAAAAGGCGGGATGAAGCAAAGGCTTAAAGACGGCGTTGAAGAAGCGCTCTATCAGCTCGCCAAGTGGACGGAAAGCGCCGGAAAAAAAGAGCGGACGTTTAATATCATTGGCTCTCAGATTGACCACGCCAACTATTACGCCGACGTGGAAGAACTCAAACGACTGGTAACAGAAGGGTTGAGCGTGACTTGTCGCTGTGTGATGACATCTGAAATGCACCTTTGTGATTTAAAGCGCGCCGGTGATGTCGCAGTGAATTTGGTCATTCGAGAAGAGGGGCTGAAAGCGGCGAAATGGCTGGAGTCCAAGTGGGGCACCCCATATGTTTACGGCAGACCGTACGGGATACAAGGCACTTTTCAGTGGCTCAAATGCGTTGGCGAGGCCATGGGCGTCTCTGTCAATACGGCATTTATCGACAGGGAAAAGCGGGCATCTGACCATCTCTATAAGCGGTTGTCTTATTTCGACGCATCCCAGTTGAAGGTGGGTATTTCCGGTGAAGCGAGTTTTGTCGAACCGTTACGCGCATTTGTCGAAGGCGAAGTCGGCGGTGTCGTTGCGGCAGTTGAACGGGGTGAGACTTACGATATGGCGTTGTGTGAGAACACCTTTAGGGGGCGTATAACCGCTAAGACTTTTTTGCCCCTGACTCGGGATACGCACTCTGAAACCATCAACCGCTACACCCCGCCCTATGTAGGCATACGCGGTGCACATTTTTTAATAGACCAATTGGTGGGGGCGTAGCCCTCAGATTGAAAGAGAACCCTCGCGACGAATAGGCCCGCCGCGGGGGTTTTGCACGTTAAAAGATTCTAGGTGTCAGATTGCCGATTTCCGTTTGAGAGTGTTTCAAGGAAAAGCGCGCTTATAACGAAGTCGCGTCATTCTTTGTCCTAATTTGAGAGACGCTATTGACGAATGCCGCTCTGTCGTTTTTAATAAAGAGGTGGGATAATGACATTGAATTCAAAAAAGGTGGTCGGATGGTAAAACTGGATTATTTAACTTTAGGTGTGGTGATTTCTTTAGTGGGGACAATTGCCGCTGTTGTCATGTTGATTACATGGCGCATCAATAGGGAACAAAGCGGCCTGGGCATGTGGGCACTGGGAGCTATTGTCGGGGCCATTGGCTTTTTTATACTGTACTTCAAGCCCGTACTGGGAAGTTACGCGGTGTTTTTGAACAATGTGGCATCGCTGCTATCGCCTCTGCTGATTTTGGAAGGCGTTTTGCAGTACAAAGACGTGGGCAACAGGCGCAGGCGGCGTTGGTTTTTTGCCGTTGTCACCGTTGTAATTGTCTGTATCGCCTATTTTAATCGCGACAACGCAACGCGACGATTCTTAATGCACGATGCCCTTGCCATCGGTATATTTACAACGTCTATTGTGGCTTTGCTGTTCAAGACGGGCCGCGAACACCTCAAAGTCTACGCGCTCTCAATTGTTTCTTTTGCGTTTATAACGGCGGGGTTTGTCATTCGATGGGTGCTGGCTTTCAGAGGGGTATTCGAGAGGCGTGAGGGGCATCCCTACATGGGTATCGTATTTATGATGATTATCTTTTGGATTGTCGGATGGACCTATGGCCTGATTGTAGTCGTGAATTACGACGCCAAAAGGCGAATTGAAAAAATGGCGACGACAGATGCGTTAACGGGTTTAATGAATAGGACGCGGCTGTATGAACAAATTGGCGATAAGCTGTCTGAAGCAGATGCGAGGGGCGCGCAGTTAGGGGTGTTTTTGCTGGATATCAATGGCTTTAAGCAGCTGAACGATACTTTTGGACACGCCTTTGGCGACGCCGTTTTGGTTCGGATTGCCGAGGTGTTAAAGGCTTTTGTAAACGAAAGCGAGTTGGCCATACGTTTGGGAGGCGATGAGTTTTTGCTCTTTGTCGATTTGACGAAGAGGGCGACTGGTGCAGAGGCGATGGCACAAGCTGTTCGAAAGGCGGCCGAAACGCCTTATGAGCTCCAAGCGAGATGCGTACAGTTGCGCGTCAGCATCGGATCGGCGGTTTATAACGGAGGCGCTGTCGACGTCGACAAGCTCATCGCCGCGGCAGATCAATCGATGTATGTGCTTAAGACGCCAGAACGCCTTTTGTCAGAAGTGATTTAATAAAAATAATTGGGGAACGGTTGACAAAAGATAAACAAAAGCGTACAATCAGCATGAACTGAATCGTCAGTCGAAATATTGGAATCATGTGAAATCCATGAGCGGTACGGCCACTGTAAAGCAGAGTCTTTCTTCGCGCATAAATAGGCGTTCACCACTGGGAAACTGGGAAGGGGAAGATAGATGATGAAGCTGAGTCAGGATACTTATTTCGACGGTGTCGTCTCCGTGTAAGACAAATTGGCTTTGTTGATAACCGTCAATGCTTTTTTGGCATTGGCGGTTTTTGTGTGTTTACAATCGGTAGTTGTCATACCTCGCCCCTTTTGCGGAACGACCTTTTTAATGGGACTATAGAGCCAAACGCTTTATATAGATTATTTTAAAGGAGAAGATTAAGATGAAGAAACAATGGCTATTGACAGGTGTTACAGTTCTTTGCCTATTGGGCATAACGGGCTGTAGCACAGAAGTTGCAGAGAATGAAGAACTCAGTGGGCCGGTGGTAGAAAAAGACATACCGGAAGACGAGGCGGTGGAGCTGTCAGCAGGAGAAGTGATTCTGGAAGCGCCGCCGACGGTTGACGGGCTCGAATATGAAAAAAGTTTGGATCTCGAGTACGCTCAGTCGTTTACACTGGATTATTTTAAAGGGGGGTACGGCCTCGCCACTATAGGGGGGAGAGATCGATACTTGCTGGTTCCCGAAGGGCAGACGGCACCGGCGGGGCTCGATGCCGACATAGCGGTTATTCAAAAACCGCTCAAGGGCTTTTATATTGCAACAACGCCGGCGATGTCGCTCGTAAATGCTTTGGGACGCCTTGACGCAGTTTCATTTTGCGGGACAGAGGCGGACAAATGGTCCATAAAGGCCATTCGTGAAGCCGTGGCGGCTGGTTCCATACAGTACGCCGGCAAATACAAAGAGCCGGACTACGAGATGCTCGTAGCAGCGGGAACCAACCTCGCCATTCAGTCGGCAATGATTGAGAGTGTGCCGGAGGTCGTCAACAAGTTCGATGAGCTCGGGATACCGGTGCTTATTGACAGGGGCAGTGAAGAATCGCATCCACTTGGAAAAGTCGAATGGGTTAAGTTTTATGCGGCGTTGACTGATACCGACATGTCTGTGGCAAACGCACTGTTCGATGCTCAAAAAGAGGTTGTAGAGACCCTTTCTGCAGGTGAAAAAATCGATAAGTCCGTCGCCATCTTCTTTATCACTTCTAAGGGGAAACTCTATGTGCGAAACGACGACGATTATGTAACAAAGATGGTAGAACTCGCAGGGGGCACGTACATTTTTGACGCACTGGAAAACTCGGGAACCAACTCGACAACTATGGAAATGGAAGCGTTTTATGCAGCTGCAAAAGACGCCGATTACATTTTGTATATGTACAGCACAGGGGGCAAGCCGGAAATGCTTGCAGACCTCGTTGAAAAAAATGCGCTCATTGAAGATTTTGCCGCTGTAAAAAGTGGTAACGTGTGGGCGACATGTCCGGAATTCTTCCAAATCAACGACAGATTGGGCAACATGATTGGCGATTTGCATACGATGCTGACTTCTGATGAATCGACCCCGGACCGACTGGACTACGTGTTTAAGCTCAAGTAAGGTGAAAAAGTGCGGTGTTCCACCGCACTTTAACTTTTTGTACAGCAAGTGTTGATAACAGCGACGTAGAGTTAGGGGGATCGTATGAAAACAGGCACTTATACGCGGTATGCAGTGGTTGTCGGCGGTATTATGCTGTTGCTGCTGTTGGCTGTGGTTGCCAATATCAATTGGGGAAGCGTCGATTTATCCCCAGTTGAAATTCTGAGAACATTGACGATGCAACGGTCGATGATGGACGATGTGTCGTATAACATCGTGTGGAAGATTCGTCTGCCACGGGTTCTGATGGCGGCGGTTTTAGGCGGCGCCCTGTCGCTGTCGGGTTTTTTACTGCAAACTTTTTTCAGAAACCCTATTGCAGGGCCATTTGTGCTCGGCATCTCTTCCGGTGCGAAGATGATGGTGGCACTGATGATGATTGTCTGGATTCGATATTTCGGCTCAGTAGGTCTTTTTCTAATGGTGGCTGCAGCGTTTGCAGGCGCTTTGCTCGCCACGGCCTTTGTCCTTTTAATGTCGAAGAAGATTAAGCAAATTGCCATGTTGTTGGTGGCGGGGATAATGGTGGGCTATATCTGTTCTGCGGTGACGAACTTTGTGGTGGCCTTTGCAAACGAGTATCAGATTACCAATTTGTACACATGGTCTATGGGGAGTTTTTCAGGGGCTTCATGGCCTGAGCTCAAATTGGCGTCACTCATTGTGTTTGCCGTTTTCGCCGTGGTTTTCCTACTGTCGAAACCCATCGGCGCCTATCAATTGGGCGAGGCGTATGCATTGAGTATGGGGGTGGACATCAAGCGGTTTAGGGTGGTACTAGTGGTGCTGTCGAGTCTATTGTCTGCAACGGTGACGGCCTTTGCCGGGCCTATTTCTTTTGTGGGCATTGCCGTGCCCCATATGGTGAAAATGCTTCTGAAAACGACGAAGCCCCTCGTGGTAATCCCCGTGTGTTTTTTAGGTGGGGCGACGTTTACGATGATTTGCGATCTCATTGCTAGGACGGCGTTTTCGCCGACAGAGCTGAGTATCAGTACAGTTACGGCGATTTTTGGGGCACCGGTGGTAATTTCACTGATGTTAAAACGGCAACAGAGGGGAGGCGTTTAGATGTTTTACGAAGTAGCGGGATTAGCCGTCGGCTACGATGGCGAGGCGTTAATTGAAGACATTGCTTTCGATTTAAAACGCGGCGAGATTTTGACGCTTATCGGGCCTAATGGCGCGGGAAAATCGACGATTCTCAAGAGTTTGACCAAACATTTGTCACCGATAAAAGGCACTGTAACCATTGAGGGGTGTGGCGTGGAATCTCTTTCCTTAAAAGAACTTTCAAAGCGACAAGCGGTGGTGCTGACAGAAAAGCTCAAACTGGAGATGATGACTTGTTGGGAACTCGTGTCTACAGGGCGCTACCCGTATACGGGACAGCTTGGGTTTTTAAAGGCCGAAGATGTGGCGCAAGTCGAGACCGCGCTTTTAAAGGTCGATGCATTGGCTTTGGCGCATAGGGACTTCAATACGTTGAGCGATGGTCAAAAACAGCGTATTTTACTGGCACGTGCTATTTGTCAGGCACCTGAGGTAATCGTTTTAGACGAGCCGACGTCCTTTTTAGATGTGAAACACAAGCTGGAGTTGCTTAAGATTCTAAAGGATATGGCACATAAAGAAGGCATCACAGTGTTGATGTCCCTACACGAAATCGATTTGGCTCAAAAAATTGCAGACAAAGTGCTCTGTGTTAAAGGGACGCGGATTTACAGATACGGAACGCCGGAGACTGTGTTTCAAGAGGCTATTATCCAAGAGCTCTACGAGATGGCGCAAGGCAGTTACAATGTCTGTTTCGGCAGTTTAGAACTCGCGCCGCCAAACGGAACGCCTGAAGTCTTTGTGATTTCCGGAAACGGAACGGGTATTCCGTGTTTTCGCGCTTTGCAAAAACAGGGCATTCCTTTTTACGCAGGGGTGTTACATGAAAACGATGTGGACTGTCAGGTGGCAGTACGGCTCGCGCGTCAGACTTTTGTGGAGAAGGCTTTTGAAAAGATTTCGACAACGTCTTTTGAAGCGGCTAAAAAACATTTGGCGAACTGTCGCTACGTCGTGGACACCGGTGCTCCTATTGGCGAAATGAACAGCAAAAATCGCGAGTTAGTCGAGTGGGCGTCTTCAAATGGCAAAGTGGTGCTCACGGGACTCGATGCCGTTCAAGCCTACAAAGACCACTGGGTGCTATCGTGTCGTGAAGGTGCGCATCAATTTTAAAGAAACAGTTGCCAACGCTTTTGATTTTCGTTATAATTATGACAAATGGGATTGATAATCAATCTCGTTAATTTCGACATGATACCGACGATAACGTCGGTAAGGAGGAGGTCACAGTGGAACAAGCGAAACATCAAAGTGAAAGACAGTTTATTTTAAAGGATAATTTATGGCGCGTTATGTTCAGGCTCTCGTGGCCTGCTGTTGTGGCCATGGTGCTCTACGGTCTCAATACAGTTTTCGACGCTATTTTTGTAGGCTCTTTTGTCGGCAAGAATGCTTTGGCAGGGGTGTCGCTGGTCTATCCGTTGACACAGGTGACGCTGGGTATCGGGTCGCTTATTGGGGTCGGCGCGGGGTCTGCATTGAGTATTGCCATAGGGAAAAAAGACGGTGAGACGCAAAGACAGTTGCTCGGCAGTGTAAACGCACTGTGTTTGCTGTTTACGGTTGTCTTTATGGTATTGGGCTTGGTGCTTACAGAACCTTTGGTGAAAATGATGGGTGGCAAGGGCGAGATTCTCGATATTGGCGCCTCTTATTTTAGAGTGACGGTTATCGGTGCCTTTTTCTGGATTTATGGGCTCGCCACCAATATGATTGTCAGAGCTGAAGGACGTATGAAAACAGCTGCAGTTATGATGGGCAGCGGTCTTTTGGTGAACATCGCGGCAAACTATTTGCTGATTGTGGTAATGGACTTTGGCGTAAAAGGGGCCGCTTGGGGGACGAACATCGGCATGCTGGTATACGGCATTTGCAGTCTCGCATACTTTACAGCAGGACGCGCTTCTTTTGAGGCAAAGCCTTGGCATTTTAATTGGAACGGGGCTCTGGTTAAGACGATTACAGGGCTGGGGATGTCATCTTTTATTATGACGGTGATGACGTTGATTCAGGGCATTGTGGTGCTCAATGCGGTATCGCGCTATGGTACGACGCTGGATCTCGCTTTCTACGGGGCGTTGTTTAGACTCTTTACGTTCTTGTTAACGCCGATTTTCGGACTGATGCGGGCACTGCAACCAGTGGTGGGTATCAACTACGGTGCAGGGGACTACGAGCGCGTTATCAAGTCTTTTAAAGTCTTTGCAGGTGCGAGTACTTTGCTGACTTTACCGTTCTGGTCTGTGATGATGTTGAGACCTGATTGGGCATTGGCGACAATGTTTGATACGGCGTTGTTGACGCCTGCACTTCTGACGAACGCGCGCATATTTATGTGCTTGTTGCCGATTCTACCGGTGATTTTTATGGCCATGACATTTTTCCCCGCTATTGGCGACGGCAAACCTGCGGCGCTTCTCGGCATTGGCAGACAATTTTTCTTCTATATCCCCGTAATGCTTCTATTGCCTAGGCTTTTTGGCGTGGAATGGGTGTACATCGGCTCGACGCTCATCGATATCGTCGTCAGCCTGTGGTGTTTTATTATGGTTGGCGGCGCGTTTAAAAAGATGCGTGCACAGGCGCCGACGCTTGCGTTAGACCCTGAGGTGGACTATAATTAAAGTCACTGAAATTAAGCAGGGGGTCACTTTGAGAAAGACGAGAGAAGAACGGCTGGAGGAGATTCACCGCTGTGCGGCGGCGGTTTTTTTGGAAAAGGGCTACGCCCATACGACGATGGAGGACATTATTGAGCGCACCACGTTATCAAAAGGCGGCTTCTATCATTATTACAGCGATAAGCTGACCGTACTCATGGAGATTATGAGACGGGGCAATTTTAATTTTATCGACGCGCACATGACGTTTGATCCGTCTGGGACGCGAGAGGACTATTGTCACTGGTTGACGGAAGCGGCGCTTAAAAAAGTCTTAGACGATCGCCCGCATAAAAAGCTCTTTTTGATGTTTTTGCTCGAAGGGTTGTACAATCCGGAGCTGGAGACGCTTTATCTGGAGCTCGAGCAAGAGGCGATACGATGTATTTACGACAAGTTGCCGGCGAAGTACCGAAAGGGATGCCACCAAAAGAAGCTGTTTTTCAGCCGCTTACTCAGCGGCATCTTAATGGCACAAACTTTTTTTACAGATAAAGAAATTCTTCTAAAGGAAAGGGCGTATTTGTACGATATGTTTTATAGTGTTATGCACGATATTTTGGAAGAGAATTGCTAAAAAAATGCCACTTTAAAGTGGCATTTTTCTTTTGGGGACGGTTCTTTTGTGCTCGAAAACACTAGTAATTACCAAAAATGACATTTGAATTTTAAGGGGGCTGTCCCCGTGGCTTCACCGCGCTTTCGCCTGTTAGTGCTTAGGTGTATCGGGTATTAAGGTCAATAAAGTTTAGGGTGGAAGGTGGATGTGCTCATGAAGAGAAAAAAATGGTCGTGGTCGATTCAAGTGCTTTTGGCGTGTGCGGTGTATGTCGTCGCCGGGCGTCTCGGCATCGCACTCATGAGGGTTCCTCCGGGGAACATCACTTTGCTTTGGCTACCTGCCGGGATTGCGCTTTTAGGGTTGCGTGCATTTGGCAAGGCGTTTCTCCCTTTTATATGGCTTTCCAGTTGGTGGGTCAATACGTCGTTTATTTTCTCTGCGATGCGCGAGCAACCCCTATACGCTGTTTTAGTGGCGTCGGCGATTTCTGCGACGGCAGACACCATTCAGCCATTGGTCAGCTATTATTTTTTAAACCAATTTGAGGGGCGACATGGGCGACAAATCTTGTCAAAGCCTCTAGATATATCGTATTTTTTTCTGTTGATTTGCCTCATACCGTCGGCACTGCTAGCGGTTATTTTAGTGGGCAATCAGTACGCTTTCGGGTTGGTGACGCAATCGGCGTTACCTGCTCAATTGAGCTATTTGCTCATCTCAGATACCTCCGGTATTTTTCTCGTGTTCTCATTTGCCTTGCTTTTAGAACGGCAAGATAGGCGCATTGGGTTTCGAAACGCGGCGACAGTGGCGTTGACCATTGGCGCTGTGATATTCGTCTCGTGGCGGTGGTTGCCGAGTGTTATTTTTATCACTTTTCCCATTGGGATTCTGTACACGATTCGCTACAAGAGCCAGGGGGTACTGGTATCGGTTTTGTCGACCTCGGGACTTATTTTTTTAGGGGCGCGGATTGGCCTCGGCATCCCCTATGCGACGAATGAAGGAGAAGTGTATTTCAGCATTTTGCTGTTTATACTGTCTTTTGCCATGACGCTGCTCTATGTGGCCCTTACGGCAGAGGCTTTGGCTTCTCACGCTGTGACATTAGAACGCGAGGTGAAAAAGCGTACAAAGGCACTTAACAAACTCGCCATGACGGACCCGCTTACCGGTGTGTATAACCGCCGCATGTTTGAAACCAAGGTGGAGGCAGCTGTGGCCAGCTTTGACAGAGGCTGTCTAGCACTTATTGATATCGACCACTTTAAAACATACAACGACACCTATGGGCATCAAATTGGCGATGCCATTTTAAAAAAACTCGCCGAACAGCTCATGGGAGCCCTTGACAGTGGCGACCTCGTGGCGCGATGGGGCGGTGAAGAGTTTATCTTGTATTTTAGTAGCGTCGGACTCAAAGAAGGTACGGCCAGTGCAGAACGGTTGCGCGGCGATGTGGCATCCACTATGTTTAAATGCGATGACTACGCAATTCGCTTTACCATAAGCATCGGTGTTTCTCGTGTAAATGCCAAAGAGCCCGATTGGTTTGACAAAGCGCTGAGCCGAGCAGATGATGCGCTCTATACGTCTAAAAAAAGCGGTCGCAATCGGGTTACGGCATCGACGGATTTATAGCGGCTTATAGCGCCTTCCCATAACGCCAATGGCTTGGCCCAGCAGGCGCGAGAAACATTTTTTCAGAAAGGGCAGCGCCTCCGGCGTAAAGTAGTCGGCATCAAGCCAGCCTTTTTCTCTCCAGTAGTCGGCATCGGCACTGGAAGTATAGGTTTTACTTTTTAAACACTGAAACATAAAGAGTTGTCTGTATGAAGGCAACTCTTTTTTTGTCGGCGTCTTTAGGGCTTCCGAAAGCTTGGAGATGGCTCGATTGGTTTTGAGTTGAATTTTTTCTCGAGAGGTGTCGAAGTAAAAAGGGGAGATGACGTCGAGTTGTTGGCGAATGTCCAGCCCCAGCGCCATACCCATCATCTTTAGATACCGGCTGACCGCGCCGGCACCGCCGCCGTCGGTTGTAACCACTGTAAAAGTGGGTTTGCACAGAAACTTAGGCCGGTGGCAGAGATAGGCGGTTCGGTCGATAAAGTTTTTTAAAGGTCCCGGTACTTGATACGCATACACAGGGGAAGCGATAATGACTTTGTCCGCCGCAACCATTTTATCGACGATGCTTTCAACAGCATCCCCAGCGTGTGGACAGTGGTGTTCGCTGCGCCTAAAACAGTTCATACAACCGCAGCACGGGGCAATGGCCTCTTCTTTTAAGAAGACCCAGTCGAAAGTGACTGTGGGCCCGGTTTCTGTCTCAATGGCTTTTACAATGGTGTAACTGTGCTTTTTTCTTGGACTTCCCGATAAAACGAGTACATTCATAGAAACCTCCTAGTACCCAACGTTGGATGTTGGGACAAAATAAAGTAACGGCGTGGGTTGCTACAGCGTTGTTTTTTTGGTAAACTGCTTAAAAATATAGACCGACTTATTTAACTTATTGACAATGCGCACTTTTTTACAACTAGCGGATGAGCGTTTAGAAAGGAGACCTTTGGTGAAAAGAGAGAAAACATCTTTGTGGGGGCCCGTTTTATGTTTTGTGGCGGCGGTGTTATGGACATTGAACTTAATTACTTATCTCGCCTACAGTTCCATATCGATCTGGGGCGTTGCTTTGCGTGGCTTAAACGTCCTGGTGTGGCTGTTAGTGAGCATTCTGTTGTTTAGGCGCTACAAGAAATCGAAAGCGCATGCGGTCAAATAAGAAAGTGTACAATCACTCAATGACAAAAGGAGGGCACAAATTAAAAACACTTTAGTATCCAAGCTTGGATACAGATGTTTTTCTACGGCCACTGGTATGCAGTGGCCAAAAGGTCAACAGTTAAACTGTAGGATGTGCTTACGAACAGCATCGACGGCGGATTGGGTTTCATCGTAGTGGGTCAACAGCAACCGGTGCCAATGTATTTGATCTTCTACTCTACGAATCATATAGGTGACCGAAGCGCGTTCCATGGCGATGCCTGTGTTCGATTTGGTCTCCAGCCAACTTGAAAAAGTACTGAGCTTTGCCTTGAGAGTTTCGATGTGGTCGGCAAGCGTTTGGCTGACCATTTCTTTATCGAGTACACCGAGGATAGGGTAGAGGACAAATTTCTCGTCTGAAAGCGGTCTTTTCAGTGCTTCCAGTGCTAAGTGAAACATGAGCTCGCGTCCCTTTTCGGTAATGCTGTACACGCGTTTCGACTTTTCTTTATCCCCGCAGAGGGCTTGTAGCTCAATGGCACCCTTTTTCTCCAGTTGTGTCATTGCGTAATAAATGGACCCAGAACGTATGGTTGTCCATTGTTCCATTTCATTAAGCATGACAAACTTCTGAATTTCGTAGCCATGTGTGGGTTTGATGTTCAGGTAATACAAAATAAGCAGTTGTACCATAAGCGCCCTCCTTATCAAGAAGTATATACCCAACGTTGGATATTGTCAAGGTGATAAAATTAAAGGTTTGTGTGATGTGCGTCTATTCCGGTGTCTTAGCCAGGGGTCTATAATAAAACTATAAAAGACAGATGACGAAAGAAATAGCCGAATCTGTGATTTCAATAAAAGGATGTGAGATTATGTTTGGAGAGGAACTGTTTATCAGTACGGTATTTGCAGCCGGATTTTTATCTTTTTTCGCACCGTGTACGTTTCCGTTGATACCGGTGTACATTGGCATTTTAACGGATAAAGAAGGTAAGGGACGATTGACTGCTGTTTTTAAAACCTTGTTGTTTGTATTGGGCTTATCTACCAGTTTTGTACTTTTGGGATTTGGAACCAGTGCGTTGAGCCGCTTTATCAGTGGGCGCGCTTTTATGACTGTTGCCGGCATCATCGTTATTTTGCTCGGTCTGCATCAAATGGGCGCCTTTAGAATCAAGGCACTTGAGACGTACAAAGTGCTGCGGCTTAAGAAGGGACCGACCAAAGGCAACCTCAGCGCTTACCTACTGGGGATTACCTTTAGCTTCGGTTGGACGCCTTGTGTGGGGCCGGTTTTAGGGGCGGTGTTGGTCGTGTCATCAAGCGGCAATCAACCGCTGTATGGCGTTTGGATGATGTTGGTTTACACTTTAGGATTGGCGGTGCCGTTCTTGGTGATGGCACTTTTGTCCGGCGTTTTAATTGAGCGGTTTGAGAAAATCGAGCGCTACGCTCCGACGATTAAAAAAGTCGGTGGAGGTTTGATTGTACTTATGGGCATTCTACTTTTGACACAAAATACAATGGTGTTTACACAGTTTTTTGAACGATTACTATCTGGAAATTAAGGAGGCGAAAGCAATGAAAAAGAGAAGTACATTGGCGGTTATGAGTTTGGTGGTAATGTTGATTATCGCAGGGTGTACAAATAAGGCGCAGGCGCCGGCAACAGAGGATACTATGCCCAAAAGTGAAACAGAGCCGATGAAAGACGACGACATGAAAGACGATGACATGAAAGACGACGACATGAAAGACGACGATATGAAAGACGACGACATGAAAGACGATGACATGAAAGACGATGACATGAAAGACGATGACATGAAAGATGACGACACTGCTATGCAAGAGAACGAAGGGCCTATGGCACCGACATTTGAATTGATGACCTTAGAGGGCGAAACCGTATCGTCAGAGATGCTTGAAGGTGAAAAAGTCTACCTCAAATTCTGGGCTTCATGGTGTTCCATTTGTCTGGCGGGTCTCGATGAAGTCGATGCCCTCAGCGCAGAAGACAACGGCTTTAAAGTTTACACCGTTATCGCACCGGAAGTCAACGGCGAGCAAAGTGAAGCCGACTTTAAAGCGTGGTTTGAGAAACAAGGGCACGACAACCTCGTCGTCCTTGTCGACACAGAGGGCGAGCTTGTTCAGTCCTATGGCATTCGAGCCTATCCGACGTCGGCGTTTATCGGCAGTGACGGCGTTTTAATCGGGACTTACCCGGGCCATGTTTCCAACGAGAAAATCATCGAGTTTATGCAAAACGAGGTTCAATAAGGAAGAAGGGATACTATGAAAAAAGCAATGATACTCGGCTTGGCAGTACTGGTAATTGGCGGCGGGTATCTTTGGGGCACGCGCAAAAGTACTGAGCCGGTACCGGCTCAGTCGAAGCCCCAATCGGAGTCCGTCGGCACCTTAAAAGACATCTACCTCGCAGGTGGCTGTTTCTGGGGCGTGGAAGCCTATATGGCGCGTCTTGAAGGTGTCCGCGACGTAACATCCGGCTATGCCAACGGAAACACTGAAAACCCCACTTACGAACAGGTGGTTTACGAGAACACCGGACACGCAGAGACCGTACACGTGGTCTACGACAGTGCCAAAACCGATTTACAAACCCTTTTGTACTATTATTTTAAAGTAGTTGACCCAACCAGTGTTAACAAACAGGGCAACGATGTCGGGTCTCAGTACAGAACGGGTATCTACTATGTAGACGAAAGCGATAGAGCAATTGCGTTAAACATGATAGAATTAGAACAAGAAAAATACGAACAGCCCATTGTTGTGGAAGTGGCACCGCTCGATCACTATTATCTGGCAGAGGCGTATCATCAGGATTACCTCGAAAAGAACCCGAACGGCTATTGTCACATCGATCTCGACGAAGCGTATGCACCTGTTGTCGAAGACATCTACCGAAAGCCCGATGAGGCGTCTATTAAGGCGGCGCTAGACGCTACGCAGTACCGCGTCACACAGGAAAACGGTACCGAAAAGCCTTTTGACAACGCGTATTGGGATCACAAAGAAGCGGGCATTTACGTCGATGTGGTCACCGGCGAACCGCTTTTCTCGTCGAGAGACAAGTACGATTCCGGCACGGGGTGGCCGAGTTTTACCAAATCCATTGCCGACGAAGTACTCGCGTACAATTCAGATGAAAGCCACGGTATGAACCGTACAGAGATCCGCTCCCGGGCGGGCGACAGTCACCTCGGACACGTCTTTGACGACGGCCCAGAGGCAACCGGCGGTTTGAGGTACTGCGTTAATTCGGCATCTCTGAGGTTTGTCCCATATGAAGATATGGACGCGGAGGGCTACGGCGATTTAAAATCATTTGTTAAGTGAAGGGGGGCATTATGTACACCGTATTAATAGTAGATGACGAGCCTTTGGTGAGACGGGGGATTAAAACCCTCGTCGACTTTGAGGCTCTGAAGATCGATCGCGTACTTGAAGCAGCAGACGGCGTACAGGCGTTGGCGCTCTTTGAAAAGGAAGCGCCGGACATTGTTCTCGCAGACATCAATATGCCCAAGATGGACGGTCTCCGATTTTCTGAACGGATTAAAAGCAAGTCGCCACAAGTTAAAATCGCCTTAATCACCGGTTACGACTATTTCGACTACGCCTTAACCGCTATAAAAATCGGCATCGACGACTACGTTCTAAAGCCCGTGACCAAAGAGGATGTCGCGGCAATACTCCAAAAACTCGTAAACAAGATTGAAGAAGAGGAAAGGCAAGAGGCGGTTGAAGAGACTTTGGCCGCCTATGTTCAGTCGCATGGCAATCGGGAAGACGCTGTCAGACAGCGCATACAAGCGCTGATGGACAGCGGCTTAAGCGATCCCGACTTTTCCCTTAAGGCACTGGGGGAAGCGCTGGGATACAGCAGCGGGTACCTCAGCGGTTTGTTTAAAAAACACTTTGGGAAAACCTTTCAAGATTATTTGCTAGCAGAGCGCATGGAACGCGCAAAGTTGCTTTTGCTTACCACGGCTAAAAAACACTATGAAATAGCTGAGGCAGTGGGGATACGAGATGTCAACTACTTTAGTACGCGTTTCAAAAAATACACCGGTACAACGCCTAGACAGTACCGCGAAAGGGTGAAAGAAAAAAGTGAAACGACTTTTTAAAACCATACAATTTAAAATCGCGCTTTACTTTCTCCTGACCTGTTGGCTGTTAATCGGTTTGGTAGGCACCGTTTTTTATATGAGTACCGCTGGGAAAATTAAAGAAAACCAGCTGGCGTACACGCGGGGAACAGTAGAGCAAGGCGGCATTTATATTGAAGTTTTTTTAGAACGGCTCAGGGGACTGTCGACGCTCTTATCGACAGATGAAAGCCTGATAGCGTATTTAACCGAAGGCGATGACGAGACCAAGCAGAAAGCCTATGGCCTTGTCGAACGGTACTTGGCATCAGACGAGGCGTTGAGTGCTGTCACTGTCGTGGGGAAAAACGGTGCCGTTTTGTCCACAAACAGCGATATGGCCATGTCCCTTTCAGACGATATGATGAAAGAACGGTGGTATGTAGACGCCCTTGCAAGTGACATGCCCGTGCTGACTTCCGCCAGACGTCAACAGCTCACTATGGACAAGTCCAACTGGGTTATCTCCATCAGTACGGAAATTGACGATTCTGTCGGCAACAACTTAGGCGTTCTCCTTATGGACATTCCCTACAATGTCCTGGAGAACTATCTTGGACAGATGAATTTAGGCGCTTCGGGCTACGCCTATATCCTCAACGACGCTAAAAAAGTCGTGTACCATCCGGATACCCGGTATTTTGAAGACGAGGACAATCGACAGGCGCTGGTGTCGCTTTACGACATGGGGTCTTGTTTTCACGAGGATTCCCAGCAGTTTATCCACCTGACGCCTATTGCCCATTCCGATTGGACACTGGTAGGCGTTTCATCGCTGGACAACTTGTTTGCCATGCGGCGGCATCTATATGAGATTTTGCTGTTGGCAGGCTTAATCGGCGCCTTGATGATGGTGGGGGTGGCCTATTATATTTCGCGTGTCATCTCTAGTCCGATTAAGAAGCTGGAACGGGCGATGTCCCAGTTTGAGGCCACCATGGCGCCTATTGTAACTGAGGAGGGGTGGAGTACAGAGGTGCTGACACTTAGTGCCCAGTACAACAAGATGATTGAGACCATCAAAGCGCTGATGGCCACTATAAAAGAAAACGAATCTTATTTGAGACAGTATGAAATCAACGCACTGCACAGTCAGATTAACCCGCACTTTCTCTACAATACTCTCGACACCATCGTGTGGATGGCGTCGTTTGGCGATTCAGAAAAAGTCATCGCCGTGACGAAGTCTCTGGCACAGTTTTTTAGGATTTCCCTCAGTCAGGGGGAACAGACGATTTCACTGGAAGATGAACTGGAACACGTCCGCCAGTACCTCTTTATTCAAAAGCAGCGTTACGAAGACACATTAAACGATCGGTATGAGATAGATGAGACGGCACTGTCGGTAAAAGTGCCGAAAATCATCTTGCAGCCGGTGGTGGAGAACGCCATTTACCACGGCATTAAAGAAAAGGACGGCGCCGGAACCATCGCCATCCGCGTCACAGACGAAATCGAGTTTGTTCTCATTGTCATAGAAGACGACGGCGTCGGGTTTGATCCGGCGGAGACACCACAAAAGGGCTGCCAGTTGGGCGGCGTGGGGTTGTATAATGTCGATAGGCGTTTAAAACTCTACTACGGCGACGCCTATGGGTTGGAAATCGATTCTGCCCCTAAAAATGGGACCAGGGTAACAGTTAAAATTCCCAAAACTGTATTGAACACATAGTCGTTTTAGCGTTATAATAAAGGGACAACAGTTTATAAAGGGGTGGCCGACATGTTGGGGAATCGAAAAAGGCATTTTATAGTCGTCATCGGAATTTTTCTCATCTTGGTGGGGGCATACAGTTACTATTTGTACCAGACCAGCGTCGATGTCAGTGATGCAAAAGCGCTGGAACAGTATATCGAAAATGAAATGGGGGAAGCGTCGGTTAAGGTACTGAAAATCAGCTACAAAGATGACTTTTGTGGCATTTACTACCAATCGACCGCAGGAGAAGCGCTTTTTTTGATGAAGGCCGTTATGTCTAGGACCAACCGATACCGTTATTTCGGGCACGGGAAGTGTTCCACAGACATTGGGACCTTTCAGTACAATGAATCGGGCAGTTGGTCTTTAATCGTCGTCTACGGCGACAACACTGAACTGCAAGGGACGTCGTACACACTTCAAAGCAACGGTCGGTTTTATACGCGCGGTAATTTAGGCGAGACACTTGTGGATATTTACATCATGCAAAATACAGCAAGTGCCATGGCACAAGGGACGCTGTACAGTGCAACAGATGAAGTGATCTTGGACTTCTAAACTGAGCAAACCTATGGGTGAGTGACTATAAAAAGAGCCAGCAATGACGGCGTATGGTATGATACGTGTACGTGCTGGCTTTTTAATGACGTTATTTTTTCCATTGTTTAATGGCCGTATACGTTTTTTCAGGCAAAATACCGATGATTGCGTAGAGAAAAGCCACGGCGGCGATAACCCCCATAAAAAATTCGGGCAGTTTAAAGAGAACGTTAACGACGACCAGAATAAAGAACAGTATTAAACTGATTCTCAGTTCAGGTCTCAAATGATCTTTCATAGGACAAGCTCCTTTACATAATGAATGCCTGCACCAGTTGGGTACGCGATGCAGTTGACTCATTATAGTGTATCACAAAACAGATCAATTAATCCAATAAATTTAGAGGTGAGACAATGGCAATAGTAGGTATTGACTTAGGGACGACGAACAGCTTAATAGGCGTGTATGAAGACGGTGCAGTCAAGCTCGTTCCCAATCGATTTGGAGGCGTCTTGACGCCGAGTGTCGTCGCAGAGACGGAAGACGGTATCGTCGTCGGCGAAACGGCAAAGTCTCTTCAAACCCAGCACCCTGAGAAATGTGTATCGGCTTTTAAGCGCTACATGGGAACCGACAAGCAGTTTCAACTTGGCCGAAACTTGCTGGATGCACAGGCGTTGTCTTCCCTCGTCTTAAAAGCCCTTGTTGAAGACGCGACACTTTACTTGGGGGAGCCGGTAGAAAAAGCGGTTATTAGCGTACCGGCCTATTTCAACGACAAACAAAAACGTGCCACGCTTGAAGCGGCGCGTATGGCCGGTCTTACCGTGGAGCGCCTTATTAACGAGCCCACTGCTGCCGCCCTTGCGTACTGTCGTCACGAAGAGAGTGAAGCCACCGTAATCGCCGTGGTGGATTTAGGCGGCGGTACATTTGATGTATCCATCTTGGACGTGTTTGACGACATTATAGAAGTCCGCGCAGTTGCCGGTGACAACTACTTTGGTGGGGAAGACTTTGACAACTTGTTGGTGACACACCTCGCAGAAGCGTATGGTATTGAGCTCGACAGCCTTTCGCCGGTTAAGGCACGACAGCTGAAACACTTGGCTGAAAAGGCTAAAATTGAGTTGACCGGTAGCCGGTCAACAGAGGTGATTTACGTCGAAGACGACGTGCCCCATGCCTACACACTTACTGAGGATCAGTATGAAGCCATGATGTTGCCGCTTATTGACAAACTGCGCTTACCCCTTCAAAAAGCGCTAAAGGACTCTCGCTTTAAGTTGACGGACATCGACGACGTGATTCTCGTCGGCGGCAGTACGCGTATGCCAGTGGTTAAAAAGCACGTCGCCAAACTGTTCGGCGCCTTCCCTTTGGCCCACATTAACCCGGACGAAGTGGTGGCCGTCGGCGCCTGTATTGCCGCTGAGATGCATATGAGACATCGCGATTTTAAAGATACTGTCCTAACTGATGTCTGTCCGTTTACGCTGGGTACAACTGTTATTAAGCAAGAGGGACGCGGCAAACAACTGGTATACGATCCGATTATTGAACGCAATATGACCGTCCCAGTGAGCCGAGTACGACGTTACTCAAATGCTGAGGATTACCAGCGTCTCGTCACTATTGACGTCTATCAAGGCGACGCTTTTAGAATTGAAGACAATCTTAAGCTGGATGCCTTTCATTTGAGCATTCCACGGAAAAAAGCCGGAATGGTTAGTATAGACGTGCGCTTTACTTATGACATCAACGGCATACTTGAAGTCGAAGCCACAGTTTTAGAAACCGGAACCACAGAAAAGCGCGTGGTTATCAACGCCAACGAAATGGAAGAAGAGGCCATCGCCGAGCGCATGGCGGCAATAGCGCATCTGAAGATTCATCCGCGGGACAACGAAATTAACAAACAGCTCGTCGCTAAACTGGAACAGCACTATGAACTGAATCTCGGTGAGGTGCGTCAAGAAATTGCACTTGAACTGTTGCGTTTTTCAGAAGCGCTCGACACACAAGAAGACCATCTTATTGAGGAAGCTGTGGAACGGGTGCAACTTTTTTTAGCGTATTTGGAGAGTTGAAAAGGCTTTTTAGAGTCTCTTTGCCCTGCGTTCTGGGTATGATAAAAAGAAAAATGGAGGTCAGCCATGTTTAACAAAATCACAATAGAGCCCTTCCTTTTAAAATCGCTGGTAACTATGGGATCGGTTATTGAAGCGAGGGACAAGTACACCGGCGGCCACGTCTATCGTGTGGGGCAGTATGCCGCTGCACTTGGCAAGCACATGCACCTTGGCGACGACGAGATTTTTCTACTGGAACTCGGTGGATTGATTCACGACATCGGCAAAGTGGGAACGCCAGACAGTGTCCTCAACAAAAAAGACAAGTTGACAGACGTGGAATACGCGCTTATGAAAAAGCACGCCTCACTGGGACGGACATTGATTCAGGACCATCCGCTGGAACATCTCGTCATCGATATGGTAGGCGATCATCACGAACGGTTGGACGGAAAGGGGTATCCCGACGCCAAGTCCGCACACCTTTTAACGGAGAACGCTAAGATAATGGCCGTTGCAGACGCCTTTGATGCGATGACGTCTGAGCGCCCCTACCGCAAGGGGATGCCGCCAGAGGTTGCGTTAAAAGTGCTGAGGGAAAATATCGGCACGCAGTTCGATGCCGATCTCGTGGCGCGCATGGAAAAACTGTACGCTTTAGGTGCCTTGGAGGGGATATTAAATCACGCTGGGTTCGGCAGGCGTATGCTCGACTGTCCGGCTTGCGGTCCGATAATCGCGCCTACTTCAGAACACGCAGACGGCGACCACCTCGTCTGTCCCGCATGCGCCGGAGAATTTCAAATACACAAGCACGGCGAGACATTTGAATTGATGTTTACAGAACGCCGTATTCATACCCACGAACCCAAACCCGACGTGGACGCCATCAATTACCTTGTAAAGGTACGTCCGAAAGCCATCAAACGTCGACGATAGCCGCAAGATTTTAACGAGAGAGGGAGCCGTATGCGCTTTTACGAATTTTTTAACTTAGACCCCGATGCGACGCTTAAAGATTTAAGACGTGCGTACGCTAAAAAAATCAAGACCTGTAGACCTGAAGAAGACCCGGACTTGTTTATGACAACTCGGGAGATGTACGAAGCGGGCTGTCGCTATTTAGCCTCGCCCACATCTGACACTGTCGCAGTGGCGACGCCACCGATGACGCCAGTTCCCGAAACCGACAGCGCTAAAAACGCTTGGAAGCCGCCAGAAGAAAACTTGGCTCCGCAAAAAAACACTTTATTTCAGCAGTTGGAAGCGCATTACAACACTTATGAAGCGCGCCTCGACATCGCCAGTTGGCAGCGCTTTTTCACAACCCTTACTTTTGAAACCTACGCTTTTTTTCCAGAGGTGTTCGACAGTTTTATACAGTCACACCACGCGTATACGCGAGAAATTGCCTCTTTTTTTCTCAACCGCTTTGAGACATTCGGTGGAGAAACGATGGAAAAACTTCATTACCTTGAGAGTGCGCCGGAAGTCTTAGATACTTTTGCTAGTTCTGGGGAAGTGACCTTTACCCTCTTTGTCGATTTGTACTTGTCGGCGCTCGGCTTTGAAGTTGACATCGATTTTTCGCGTCTTACAGCGCTTGAGGACGTTGTCACCACCAGCCCTGCATTTCACTACTTGGCGGCTTCTTACTGCATAGAGAAGCGCTGCGCGTCGCTCCTCGAAGGTTTGGGTGATAAAGCGACCAAATGCCGACACAATATGCTCGGTATTGAAAGTCAGCTGGCGTACGAATTAAACAAACCCAATCGCGCGTATGATCTTTTAAAGGTGCAACTGCGCACCGTTAAAAATGACGCCAATGAGATGGCGGCCTATTGGTTTAAAAAGCGCTTGAAAGAAGAGGGGCAAGAGGCTTCAGGACCGAGGTGCGGCAACTCCTGTTGTTTTGACTTATACGCCATTAATGATAACAAGCGCTTGCAACTTCAATCTAAGGGAATAAGGTCATTTGTAAAAGCATCACAACGTAGCGACCGTTTGAGCAGTTGCGTCATCTTTAGTGTATTAATTTTAATACTTGTGGGATTATTTTTCTATGCTTTTATCGCCTTTGTCGCGTTAATTTCATTAGCTGTTGTTTACATTGGGTTGAGAGTGCGCGCTCTTGGAAAGGAGCGACAGATATGAACGACAACACTATAACCATGAACGCAGGTAAGCTGTCGCCGCAAAAAATAGTTTGGGTATTGTCTTTAAGCCATTTGTCGGCACTCAGTCATGCCTATGACCTCGAAGTGGTCGATCAATACGCTTCTCTCTACGAGGAGGCGCACGCACTAGATGCTCTTGATATGGCCGTACTGTGTCCAAAGCAATGTGACGCCTATGTTCAGCATTTTTTAAAGTTGAGGAATTCAGAGTCCTATTACAATGTCATAGAGCAACTGATGACAGGGGATACAGCGCTCAATAGACGCGTGAACGCGGACTTTATAAATGCGGCGCTTGGCCAAGGAGGCAATTCGGATTTAGAGAAGTTCGTCGCCGCCAACCATCTCTTTTGGCGCCGTAACGGTTACCGCGCCTACGAGCTTTCCAACGCCATTGTAGCGGTGCGACTGGCTGGCGCCGGCGGAACCTTTACACGGGAGGAAGTCCTCACCTACTTGGACAGAATTGGAACGCTTATCGAGACGTCGTACCGGGACTATGAGAGTTTCTCACGACTCTGCGCCCTGTCTCATCGCTATACACAGGTGGCGCCTGCATTTTCGTCTTGTGCCGCGGGCATGAACAAAGAGGTGCTTAAACCCGCAATCTTCAAGTACACGTTGTGGCAAGCAATCCCTTGGGGCGGAAATGACAACTAAAAAGCAAATGAGCTGTCGCCTGTAAAAAGGCGGTGGCTTTTTTTATTGACATATGTTCAAAAAGGGTGTATCTTGGTAATGGACATATGTTCATTAAGGAGGTTTTGAATGAGAGTTGTTTTACCTGTTGAAGGGGAGGCGCACGAGGCGCCTATTGCTAAAGTTTTCGGTCGTGCTCCGTATTTTTTAATCGTTGACACGGTGACATCCGAAAGACAGTGCGTCGTCAATCCGGCGCAGAATTCTGAAGGTGGCGCCGGCGTCCAAGCGGCACAGTGCGTCGTCGATATGAGGCCGGAAGCCGTTGTCGCGCCGCAATACGGCCGGCATGCGCAAGCGGTCTTTAACGGTTCAAGTGTGGCACTATACCACTCAAAAGACAGTGGTGTGGAAGAAACTTTAAAGGCTTTGGCCAATCAGGCGCTCACACGCGTAGGGGGTTGACATGAAAATCGCTGTTTTAAGCGGTAAAGGCGGTGTCGGTAAGACGTTTACAGCAGTGAACTTAGCCCATGTCATCCCCTCGGCAGCCTATGTCGACGGTGACGTCGAAGCGCCGAACGGCCATTTGTTCCTACGACCTGAACCCGTTTGTGAAAAAAACGTGTACAAGCTCGTCCCGACAGTTGACACTGAACAGTGTACCGGCTGTCAGAAGTGCGTCACAGCCTGTCGGTTTAACGCGCTGGCTTTTGTAGGCAACCGAGTTACTGTCTTTGAAAAGCTGTGTCACAGTTGTAAAGTTTGTGGTTTGGTGTGTCCGTCAAATGCCGTACATTTTGAACAGCGCCGTGTGGGGCAGGTGTTTGAAGGCGTTTCTGGGACGATAAAGGTGTGTACAGGGGTTCTCGACGCCGGTGAGCCCAGTGGTGAAAAAGTGGTAGAAGCAGTTCTGGAAGCCGCTTCTGGTCATGAGACGGCGGTAATCGACTGTGCGCCGGGAACCGCATGCCTAGTTGCGTCGGCTGTGCGTGAAAGCGATTATTGTGTCGTCGTCGGCGAACCGACGGCCTTTGGCTTCGACAACATGAAAATGGCTGTGGCATTGGTTGAGGCCATCGGTAAACCCTACGGTATAGTCGTCAACAAAGCTGGCGAGGGGGATGGCGAGATACCGCCGTCGATGCGCTCAAAAGTATTGGGGGTATTGCCCTACGATATGGCATTGGCAAAGGCGCTCTCTGAAGGGGAACTCGCAGTGGCGTCGGCGCCCAATTGGTGCTCTGAATTCGAGAGATTATATGAAAGGGTGAGGTGTCATGCGGAAGTTGTTGGTACTCAGCGGTAAAGGCGGGACGGGAAAAACGCGTATAAGTGCTGCTATTATAAAATTTAGTAAGACAGAGGTTTTTGCAGATTGTGACATAGACGCGCCCAATTTACATTTGACGCAACGGGACTTTAAACCGACAGAGACTTTTGAATTTTACGGCATGCCGCGCTTTCGCATAGACGCCGACAGCTGTGTGAACTGCGGCCGTTGCGTCGAGGCGTGCACCTTTAACGCTGTAACTGCAATAGACGGTCAGTACACCATCGACAGCGGCCGATGCGAGGGGTGCGGTGCTTGTTCAATTGTCTGTGACGCGGGCGCCGTAGAAGAAGTACCGTATTGTGCAGGTACCCAGATGCTGGCACATCATTTTTCCACCGCGCGGTTGGCGCCCGGACGCGGCAACTCGGGTAAGCTGGTCACTGCCGTAAAAGCGGCCATAGAAGGCGTCTCATGCGCTGCGCCGTTTTCAGTTTACGACGGTTCCCCCGGTATTGGTTGTCCTGTTATCGCATCGCTTAGCGGTATCGACCGATTGCTTCTCGTGGCTGAACCCAGCCTATCGGGGATCGCCGATTTGCAAAGAGTTTTGAAAGTGGCTGAAACGTTCCGGCCGGAGATTTCAGTGTGTATCAACAAGTGGGACATCAATCCGGAACTGAGTCGCACAATTGAAGCATTTTGTCATTCAAACACCTTGGATGTTGCGGGGAAAATCCCTTACGTTCAATCGGAAGAGGCTTTTGAACGGGCTGCCGCTGAGGTGTACAAACATTTGGTTTCCAAAGAGAAAGGGGTTTCTTATGAAAATAGCAATTGCAACTAAAGGTACACAGACTGCAGGTCATTTCGGACATTGTGAAGCGTTTACAGTTTATACAATCGATGGCGCCAATCGTTCAGTTGAACGTCTGGACAACCCCGGCCACAAGCCCGGTTTTTTACCGAACTTTCTAAACGACTTAGGTGTAAAGGTCATTATTTCAGGCGGTATGGGTGCCGGTGCGGTAGAGATTTTTAAAGAAAAGGGCATTCAAGTGATTACAGGGGCAACAGGCCCGATAGATGCCGTGGTACAGGCTTACGTTGAGGGGACATTGACCTCTACAAATACGATTTGTAACGCCCATCAACATCGACATCACTGTGGCGAGCATAAGGCATCTAAAAGAAATATATAACTGAATAACACTTTACAAATGGTATATACAGTATATAATATAGGGGGAGGGGGTGCCGTTATGAAAGAGAGCGATAAGAAAATTCTCATTTTTAGTGTCGTTATCGGCATGGGCATCTTAGTGTTGGTCTGCATGCCCGACAAACGCATCGCCTACCCCAACAGTATCGTCGTTGTATCGACTATGGGACAGACCGTTTACGAGTATGGACACGACGGCTATTGGATTCTCTTTAACGAGAATAGAATGCGGTACGATAGTGTCAGAGCATCGAAAGCGTGGATCAGAGTTCCCTTGATTCAAGTTCATATGACGTATTTTTACAGCGGTAAACAGGCGCTGGAATTTGAGGGGCGCCCATTTGAGTACGATCGAATCGTCTTCCCGCTCTCCGCGCCGTATGACGATCGAATGCTGTTTTACAGCGGCGATAAACTCGTTTGCATCGCAGAAGGTGTAAGCCGTTCCAAAGGGGTGTTGGAACACCTTGATACAGTTCTCAATAATAAACTGTCGTATTGACAGCTTTGGCCGCAAGCCCTTTGCTTGCGGCTTTTTTAGCGTGTGGCATTTAATCGGAAACTTTTTTATAAGATTAAGGTGGGGAAGATAGTCGGCACATCTGCTTAAGCTGTGGTATAATATGATGAAACATCCTATTGATTAGAGGGAGGCCGTATGAAAATCGTACATTTAAATCACAGCAGCGTACTGGTGGAGACGCGTACGCATCAATTGTTTTTTGATGTGACCACTGATGTTCGCGAGCTTTTGGACCATTCTAAGACGGTTTGTTTTTTTGTCAGCCACCACCACGGCGATCACTTTTCATCTTCTATCTACGATTACAGTGTGCGCGATTTACATTATGTGATCTCCGATGATGTGGAAGTGCTGCCGTCGACGCATTTAACTTTGGTTAAGCGAGACGAAACCTACAAAATCGGCGCATTGACAGTGGCTACCTACGGTTCCACAGATGAAGGCGTGGCCTTTGTGGTCGAGGTCGAAGGCAGGTGTGTTCTGCACATGGGCGATCTCAATTGGTGGCATTGGCAGAGCAGTACACCGGAATCACAAGCCGCAAACGAAAAAGAATTCAAGACCATTGTCGACGCCATGCCTAAAGGCGTGTACGACGTGGCCTTTGTCCCATTGGACTACAGACTTGAAACCGCTTACGACTGGTCGGTTAATTATGTCTTAGAGACGAAAAACGTAAAACACTTAATTCCAATACACCTTTGGGGCCATTTTGAGAGTTGTAACCGATTCTTAACGGACAACGGCGCTGACGAACGCTTTGTCACTGTGTATAAAAACGGCCAAGTTATAGAGGTTTAAACGCCATGACAAAAACCAGACAGGCTTATATGATGCTCTTACTGACGGCTTTTGGCTGGGCGCTCAGTACGATTATTATAAAGGCGACTACAGAAGCCGTTCCGGCGTTTCACCTGATGACAGGGCGTTTTGGGTTGGCGTTGGTGCTTTTTTATGTGTTCAAGGGCCGAACGGTAAAGCTCAGTGGCAAGGCGCTGTTTCACGGAAGTTATCTCGGCATCTTCTTGTTTTTTGCCTATTATTTGGCCATTGCTTCTCTCGAGTACACCACGGCTTCAAAGTCGGGGTTTCTCGTAGCGCTTTCTGTGCTGTGGGTACCGATTGTGCAGCTGATTATACGCCGAAAGCGCCCCAATCGTTGGGTGGCACTTTGCGTGGTGACGTCTTTACTGGGGCTTTACTGGATCAGCGGTTTAGACGGCATCGGCTTTAACTACGGTGACGCGTTAGCAGTGGGGTGTTCTGTGGCTTATACGCTTTATATTTTAGCGATAGATGCCTATGCCAAGGAAATGGATGAAGATCAGATGACGCTGAGTATTTTGCTCGTCGTCACAATTGTTTCTGTCATTATGGCGGTATCTGTAGAAGGGTTTTCAGGCAAAATTCTGTTGGACAATTGGGTACCGATTGCCGTTATCGGCGTGTTTGGGACAGCGCTTTCAACGTATTTCCAAACGAAAGCGCAACAAGTGGCATCGCCTGAGAGCGTCGGTATTATACTGCTGGGAGAACCGTTGTTTACCCTCGTGATGGCTTTGACGATTCTCGGTGAAAAAGTGACGACGTTGGGGTTGCTCGGAGGTGCGCTTTTGTTGCTTTCCCTATGTGTCGCCATTGTAAAAAAAGTTTAACACGACTACCGTCTGACGGCATTCTGCTACCGTTTAAGACGGTTTTTTTATGTCTTGAAGTACAAAAGAAGCGTCCTCAACTGAGGACGCTCTGGGGGGTTTTAGCTTAAAAAGGGGGAAGTTACTTGGTGCTTTCTAAAAAGTTAATGCGGTTTTCAACTTGTGTGTAGAGGTCGTCGAGCAAAGCGTTAAAAGCGGCGGCATCTTCAGAATCGATGGCGTCTCTTAAGGCGTCTTTCAAAGCCTTACCACTTTCTCTGTCGAGACCGTACGAAGCCATGAGTGCTTCTCTTTCCGCTCTATCGGCATCTCTTCGTGCATCGAGCTGTGCTTTCATCTCTTCTCGTGTGAGTTCACCGGCGTCGAGCTTTGCCTTGAGTTCTTCAAAAAAAGTTTTCATTTCCTCGCGCTTCTCGTCTCTGTGGTCTCTTAGTTCCAATTTTAACGCCTGCTCTTCTTCAAAGAGTGCATCAAATGCGTCTGCGCGTTCAGGCGCATACGTTTCGATGGCGTCGAGTAGCGTTTCGTGTCTGACATGCGCTTTCTCAACGCGGCGCTCATCGCCGTGCCGTCCAGCTTTGTGTCGCGCTTCTCCGTGTTCAGGTGCATCGGCAAAAGCCATTCCAGGTAATACCATGGCACCTACAAGCGCCAGAATAAGCATTTTTTTCATTTAACTCTCCTTTCACCGTGTGATTGAGGCCTCGTGTTGAGGTAGTTAAAGTATACGGGACAACCTGTAGGCGATACAACGGTGAAAGTGTGGCAAAGTATAGGACAGTAGAGAGCTTTTTTCATAGATGTGGTATGATAAGATAAAAGAAAAGGAGGCCGCCATGGGCAAGACGATTTACATTGCAGACGATGAAAAGAACATAAGAGAGTTGATGCGGCGCTTTCTCGAGAACGCCGACTACACTGTAGAAATGTTTGCCACCGGCGACGCACTCTACGAAACGTTTAAAACAGCGCCCTGCGATATGGTTATTTTAGATGTCACCATGCCGGGGACCGACGGCATGACGCTATGCGAAGAGATTCGCGCACACTCTAATGTACCGATTATTATCGTTTCCGCTAGAGATTCTGAGCTGGACCGCATTACGGGAATTACAGTGGGCAGTGACGATTATTTGGTGAAGCCCTTTTCACCTACAGAGCTTGTCGTGCGTGTCAAAGCGCTGTTTCGGCGCATAGAGATGAGCGGTGCCGGCGAAGAAAACGCGCCGTTGGTCTACGGCCCTCTTACAATAAATGAAAAAAAGCGGGTCGCCTATTGTCAGGGCGCCACATTGGAACTTTCGCCAACGGAGTTTAATTTTTTGACTTACATGATGAAACACAGAGAGAAGGCGGTTTCCAGAGAAGAACTTCTGAAAAATATTTGGCAATACGATTACCACGTCGATACGCGTGCTACAGACGATACCGTCAAGCGGTTGAGAAAGAAACTCAAGGGCACCGGCATCGGAATTGGTGCGGTATGGGGCTACGGGTTTAAACTGGAGTGTGAGGAAGATGAAAACGACCATACGGTTTAAGATGCGCGTCATTTTTACGGCCTTTTGTATTGTTGTACCGCTGATTCTATTAACTGTGTTTAATGTGACCATGCGGCGGGCCATTGAGAGCGATGCCAAAGAAGCCATTGTAGAAACTTTTGAAACGATTAAAATCATTGTAAAAGAAAATATAGCGCGGAGTCATCACGAGCGACCAGGTGAGCGACCAGTGGTTTACGAGCCGTTGAACTCAGCGCTTCGCGTTGCAAGAAGAACAGCGGACACCGAACTGTACGCCTTTTACGCCAACGGTGAGTTGATGTTTCCGAAAACAGGGGCGCCGCCTGTAGAAATTGCAAATCTTTTACAGAGCAGTACGCCGGGCCATCTTTCAAATTATGTCATAGAAGGCGTGCCTTATATCGGCACCTTCTTCACAATAGGGGAGGCGCGTGAGCGGGTCAACATCGTATTGCTGGCCTCTCTCGCAGAGCGCGACGCCATGATTGTCAAGATGAATCGATTGATTGTGGGGCTCAGCGCGCTGTTTGTTCTGGCTGGGATCGGCGCTTCGACGCGGCTGTCCAGAGCTGTCGTCAAGCCGATGGAACTGGCTTCTAATCACGCTAAGGCGGCGGAAAACGGCGTATTCCAAAAGATAGAGGAAGAGGCAGACAGTTTAGAAACTGAGCGGCTGTTTACGGCACTGAATCAGATGAGCGCCACTCTTGAAAAAAACGAACAGGCGCAAACAACGTATATTCAAAACATTTCACACGATTTAAGGACGCCGCTCATGTCCATTCAAGGGTATGCAGAGGGTATAAAGACCGGTGTGTTTGAAGATTACGTATCTGCGGCGTCGATTATCGCCGAGGAAAGTCTCAGACTGAAGCACTATATTGAAAAGATGCTTGCACTTTCGCGCCTCGAGAGCAATATGGCGCGCCTTAACATCGAGGCATTGGATTGGGAAACGCTTATGACGCCGATTTTCAATCGGTACAGGATATTGGCGGAAGAACGGGGGGCGGAACTCGTCTCAACCGTTTCTGATGACGGCATACTCTACACCGATTCGGTGCTTTTTGAGTCCATTGTCTCTAACGCGATGAGCAATGCCTTGCGCTATTGCAAGACGCGGATAGAAGTGTGCATGTACCGCGAGGGCGAGACGACTGTGCTCAAAGTTCTCGACGACGGCGCCGGTGTGGACGAGGAAAAAGTCAATGATTTTTTTGAACGCTTTCAAAGTGGTGACGACGGCGCTTTTGGTCTTGGGCTCGCCATTGTAAAGACGTCGGCCGATAGGCTCGGTGCGACGGTATCGTTAACCAACACGCCGGAAGGCACGTGTTTCAGCGTGCGTTTTCCGGTAAAATAAAGACAACAGGAGGGCAATATGTATCATTTTGACGACGTAATCGACAGACGGCACACGAGAAGTGTCAAGTGGTCTCGAGAGGTGCTTAAAACGGGGTACGACAATCCCGATGCTTTACCGCTCTGGGTGGCAGATATGGATTTTAAGACAGTTCCCGAAGTCATTGAAGCAATGACACGAGCGGTAGAACACGGGGTCTTTGGCTACTCGGAAACCGATGCCGACTATAGTCAAGCAATCGTGAACTGGTACGAAACGCGCTTTAACTGGTCGATTGAAGCGCCGATGCTCTTTTACGTCCCCGGGGTGATGACCGGACTGAAGATGGTGCTGAATACTTTTTTAGCCGAAGGCGATGGGGTCATCATACAAGAACCGGTGTATTTTCCTTTTCGAAGCGCCATAGAAACCAATGGGATGAAAGTGTTGAACAACCCTTTGGTCAAGACGGGTACCGATTACCGAATAGACTGTGAGGCCTTTGAGAGACTTTGCCGTCTGCCGGAAACCAAGTTGTTTGTCCTATGCAATCCACACAACCCAGTGGGCAAGGTTTGGGATAAAGAAACGCTGAAAACGCTAGGTGACATCTGTGTTAAACACGGCGTTATGGTGTTTGCAGACGAAATCCACCACGATTTGGTACTGAAGCCCCATGTGCACACGCCTTTTGCCGCGTTGGACGAGCGCTTTGCCGCTATAACGGTGACCGCCACTGCGCCTAGCAAGACATTTAACCTCGCCGGACTCATGGCCTCTCATCTGATTATTTCAAATCCTAAAATTCAGGCGGCGTTGTTAGAGCATGACGTCAAGCACTATGTGCGCCACCAAAGTCCGGTGTGTATCGCCGCAGTGGAAGCCGCCTATTTAAAGGGAGGGCCTTGGCTCGATGCCCTACTGGATTATTTAAACAATCAGGTCCAGTGGATGGACTGCTTTATAAAAGAAAAGCTGCCCCTTGCGCGATGGCAAAAACCTGAGGCAACTTATCTGGGGTGGATTGATTTTTCAGCTTACGGCAAATGGACCGCTGTAGACCTTGCAAAAGAAGCCGGCGTCGCATTAAACGACGGCGCGATGTTCGGGGTCGGTGGCGCTGGGCACCTTCGTGTAAACTTCGCGTGTCCCAGAGCGACTTTAGAAGAAGGGTTTAGACGTATCTGGCACTTCTTTGAGGGCTAGCGCCTTGGGAATAAAGTGGATGATGTCGCTGGCCATGAGACTGTGTTCGCCGACGGCACACTTAGCAGCGTCTCCAGCAAGACTGTGAATGGCGACGGCTTTTGCCGTTGCTATTTCTTCTGAATACCCTTGTCCCAGCAAAGAGACGACGATACCTGCTAAAACGTCGCCGCTACCTGCAGTGGCCATGCCGGGATTGCCGTAATGGTTGATGTAGAGGGTGTCTGCATGTGCAACAATCGTCTCGTGGCTTTTGAGGCACACCGTGACGTCGTGATCGATGCTGAATTGCTGCGCCAACGTTTTTCGATTGTGTAAGACCCTTTCGGCTTCGCAGTGAAGCAAGCGCGCCATCTCGCCTACATGTGGTGTAATCACAAGTGGGCCTTTGTAGTTGTCGAGCAACTGCGGGGCGTCGCTGAGGACATTGAGACCATCTGCATCCACGACCAGAGGGACGCGCCCTTGTTCAATAACGGTCTTCAGCAGTTTTTTGGTATAGGCGTCTTGCCCCATACCGGGACCGAAGAGGATGGCGTCGGCCCAGGCGATGTCGCCGGAGATGTCTCGTGTTTCATCTATGGCATAGGAATAGCGTTCATAAGTGCCGACAATGGCCTCGGGCAGGTTGGCGAATATACTGCCGGCGTAGTCTTTTTCTGTTACGACTTTTACAATACCGGCACCTGATTTGTAAGCGGCTTTTGCGCTGAGGACGGCGGCACCCATCATGGTTTTCGAGCCCGCTATCACGAGAACGCGCCCGTAATCTCCCTTGTGTGTGGATTGCGCGCGCTTGGTCAACGTATGATCGAAAGTACGATCGATATGAATAGGGTTCATGCTGTACTCCTAAAATGTGATTCTGAGTTTTTTTATAGGATAGCACATTTAAAAGACTTTTGTAAATTGAAAACCAAAGGGTCAGAATAATGAATTTATCTCCCATGGGCCATAGGGCGCTTGTAGAGTGCCTTTTGGCTAGAAGAAAAAAAGCATTCCAATCACATTACTTAATCAAATATAACAAAAATGTCTTTGTCAGCATTAATGCTGGCTTTTTTTTATCCCGCATACTATAATGTTATAGAAATAAACGCTTTACTCGTTGACTTAAATATATCTGTACTCTATAATAAAATTAAATCTTCTGAATAGAGAACGATGTTCTGTATTATAGAACGGTTAGATTAGGAGGCCTTATGAATCAAGACGACATTAAAGTTAAATCGCTTTATAAATCACTGAAAATACTGGAGTGCTTTACACCTGAAACCCCCGAACTGGGGATTACGGAAATTGGCAAAGCTCTAGGGCTCTACAAAAGCAATGTACATAACCTGATATCGACGCTAGAGGCCGCAGGTTATGTGGCGAAGAACCCGCAGAATGCCAAGTACCATCTCACCAATAAAATGTTGGAGTTTTCCTATGTCGTTACCAGTCAGCTGAATTATCAAGACGTTATCTACCAAGTGATGAAGCGGCTTACTGACGAAATAGGCGAAATGATGTACTTTGGCGTCCCACACGGCAAATACGTGCTCTACATGTTTAACGCCTATCCCAAAGTTTATGACCACAATTATCCAATACGTTCAATTATGGGGGAAAAGGCGCCGATGTACTGCACTTCACTGGGCAAGGCGATGTTGAGTACGATGGAAGAAGACGCCATTCGATGGCGCATCGATATGGCGAAAGAAAAGTTTACACCGTACACGCTAACAGACGACGACGCCATACTGGAGGCGATTAATGTCGCAAAAGAACGCGGCTACGCTATGGACAACATCGAACACGAACTCGATGTGCGCTGTGTGGGGGTACCGATATTGGGACGCAACCAAGAACTGATTGGGGCGCTGAGTATCTCAGGCGCTTCTCGAAATTTTGACGACGAAAAAGTCGAGCGCTACGCGCATCTCTTAATGGATGCCGCCTATGAAATCAAGAGGCGATTGTAGGTTGAAACTGGCAAGACCAGTCAACATAAATGAATATTTAGGGAGGTAACAATGAAAAAATGGTTGGCATTGCTGATGATTTTAACTGTTGCACTAACGGTTACAGCATGCAAGGGTGACACAGCGGAAGGCGCGCAAACGACGGGTGATGCTGCGCAAGAAGCGGAAAAAGTTTCATTGGTGTTTTCGGTAAACGCGGTACCGGGAGACGCACATTATGAAGCCATGATGAAGTTTGAAGAAGCCGTAGAGGAGAAGTCCGGCGGTACGATTGAAGTGGACACATTCCACTCGGGATCGCTTTTCAAACAGGATCAAGAACTTTCAGCAGTTAAAACGGGACAGGCGGACATCGTCTACCTTTCGGCACCGTGGCTTGCTGAAAACTCGCCTTGGCTTTCAATGTTCAGCGCAGGGTACATGTTTAAAAGCTACGATCATATGACAGCTGTGCTCAATGGCGAAGTCGGTGCAGAAGTGTTTGAGAAAATTGTCGAAGAACAGGGGATTCGTCCGCTAAAAGCGTTCTACCTCGGTACGCGTCAAGTGAACCTCGTGGAAGACAAAGCTATTGAAGTGCCTTCTGATTTAAACGGCGTCAACCTCAGAATGCCGAACTCAGAAGCGTGGTTGTTCTTAGGCAAGGCACTAGGGGCAAACCCGACGCCGATTGCGTTTTCAGAGCTCTACATGGCACTTCAAACGGGCACTGTGGACGGTCAGGACAACCCGCTTCCAACTGTTCAAAATGCTAAGTTTTACGAAGTAACCAAATCGATTACGATTACCAATCACCTCGTGGACAGCGTTTGGCCGGTTATCAACGAAGCCAAATGGGCGTCTTTAACAGATGAGCAAAAAGCAATTGTGAACGAAGCGATGGAAGAAGCGAGAGACGTTTGCGACAAGCTGAATCTTGCGAGAGAAACAGAATTGATTCAATTCTTTAAAGATGAAGGTTTAAGCATCTACGAAGCAGATATCGATGCGTTTAGTGCGGAAGTTCTCGGTAAGTATTTAGAAGATGAGACTTTGACAAAAGACTGGGATATGACACTGTTTGATAAAGTGCAGGCACTGGGAAAATAAACTTTCAAAGCGAGACAAAAGGGCCCGACTGGCTGACTATTCCCCAATAGACTTTATAAGCCGGTCCGGGACCTATTGTCCCACCTGAACCTTAATTATACAGCATTTGGAGGCAAATTGTGAACCGTATTAAGAAAAGTTTATGCATTGCGAGAGATATTTTTGAGATCTACATTCCAATATGCGCGTTTTCAGTGATGTTTTTGACTTTTATCGTACAGATTATTGCTCGGTACGTTTTCAAATACCCGTTGACTTGGGCCTACGAAGTAACCGTCATTGGTTTTTCGTGGACTGTCATCTTAGGCGCGTGTTACGCGATGCGTTCGCGTTCACACGTCAAGTTCACACTGATTTACGATGCGTTGCCGGAAAAGTGGGCGGCGTTGACGCGCCTGCTCGGCAATGTCATTATACTCGTTGCCTTTGTCTGCCTTGTAAAACCCTCTATTGAGTACGTCAAATTTATGGATTTCCAATCGACGTCGGTGTTTAAAATCCACTTGAGTTGGATTTTTTCAGTGTTCGTCTATTTTGTCATTTCGATGATTGCCTACACAGGTGCGGAAATTTATACAGATGTTCGAAGATTGAGTGGGAAAGGTGGCCGTCAATGAGTTTAGCCGTAATGGTAACCCTAGTGGTTTTTATACTGATTTTTTTGCTGCGCATGCCGATTTCACTGGGCATGATTGCCGCAGGTACTTTTTATTTTGTTGTCGGCGGTTCAGATGTCAGTGCAGTGGCCAATCACATTATGAACACGTATTACTCCAACTATGTGATTATCGCCGTTCCGCTGTTTATATTCACTGCCAATGTTATGAACTCAGGTAAAGTAACGGAGATGGTTTTTAAGTTCGCCAGTGGTCTCGCCGGTGGAAGACGCGGTGCCTTAGGACATGTGAACGTCATGGCGTCGCTTATTTTTTCGGGAATGACGGGATCGGCGATTGCAGACGCATCGGGGCTGGGCAAAATGGAAATTGACGCCATGAAAAAAGCGGGGTATGACGACGCGTTTTCATGTGCCATTACAGCGGCTTCTTCTACGGTGGGACCGATTTTTCCACCGAGTATTCCGCTGGTTATGTACGCCATGCTCTCAGGGGCCTCTGTCGGCGCGTTGTTTTTAGGCGGTATGGTGCCGGCGCTCCTCATTTGCGTCGGGTTGATGGTCTATGTTTCGGCGATTTCGAGAATTCGCAATTACCCGAAGGAAGAGCGTTTGCCTTTAAAAGCCTTTTTACTCTTCACACTCCGCGCACTACCTGCGCTTTTAACGCCGGTTATTTTGCTAATGGGCATTTACACGGGCATTATGACGCCGACAGAAGCAGGTGCCGTTGCTGCGATTTACGCCATTTTAGTGGCGATACTCGCCTACAAGGCATTGAGCCTAAAAGGGCTTTTGAGAATTGTTAAAGACACTATTAAAGATACGGGCTCGGTAAGCTTGATGATCGGTGCTGCGGCAGTAATTTCATACATTGTCGCAAGGGAACAAATTGCAACAGATCTGGGCAATGTGGTGCTCGGCTTTACAGACAGCAAATACGTCTTTTTAATTTTGGTCAACATCATCATATTAATCTTGGGCATGTTTATCGATACGTCGACAATCCAATTGGTTTTCGTTCCGATTATGATACCGGTGGCAAAAGCCTTCGGCATCGACCTCGTTCACTTTGGCTTGGTGGTAACGCTCAATATGATGATCGGCCTTTCGACACCGCCGTTTGGGATGCTCCTCTTTATTACAGCGGGGATATCCGACACGTCGTTGAAGGCCGTTATGAAAGAAATTATGTGGCCAATTGGGGCGATGATTGTCGTCTTGTTGTTGATTACATTTGTACCTGAAATTGTACTGTTCTTACCGAAGACCTTTGGACTGATGTAAGAAACGAGGCTATAGATGTTAGAAAGATACACAGGTGTTTGGCCGACGATGGTGGCTGCTTTTGATGAAACGGCAGCTGTCGACCTCGAGGCCAACGCACAGTTGACAGAATATTTAATTCAGAAAGGGGCGGACGGTCTTTTCGCCGTCTGTCAATCCAGTGAGATGTTTTTTCTCAGCACAGCTGAAAAAGTTGCGCTGGCGAAGACCGTTGTGGAAACTGCAGCCGGTCGCGTACCGGTGATTGCGTCTGGACATACGTCGGATACCCTCGAAGCACAAATTGAAGAATTGCGCGCTGTGGCGGCGACAGGTGTCGACGCCGTAGTTCTCGTCAGCAACAGGCTGGCAACTGAGACAGAAGACAGCGCCGTTTTTCTCGAGCGCCTCGAGGCGATTATGAACGCGCTGCCAGAAGTGACTTTTGGCATTTACGAATGTCCCTACCCGTACAGACGTCTGCTAACCGATAGAGAACTCAAATGGTGTGCCGATTCAGGTCGCATTATTTTCTTAAAAGATGTGAGCTGCGACGCGTCTATTCAAAAGAGACGTGCTGAAATTGTCAAGGGATCGCCGCTGAAACTGTTTAATGCCAACACGGAGACGTTGCTCACTTCGTTGAGAAACGGCTACCACGGCTACAACGGCGTTATGGGGAACTTCCATATCGACCTTTACAAATGGCTCTTTACAAACCACTGTGCCGACCCGCTGAAAGCAGAGGCGCTACAGGCGGCACTAACGCGCGAAAGCGCCATTGAAAAATTTGCTTACCCTGCAAATGCCAAGTACCACATGGTGCAAGACGGCGTTTCCATGACCACTGTCGGCAGAAAATACGCGCCGGAAGTTTTGGACGATGCTGCTAAGCAACGCGTGGGCGATTTGATGGCTTGGGAGCAGGAGACGCGACAAACACTAGGACTTTAGAACTTTGTGTCTAAAGGCCTGATGAGCACGCCTTTAGACACCGAGTGATTGTAGTAGAAGAGGGCTGTTTATGACTTATACGGAAAGAATCAAAGCGTCGATGCGCATCGAGCGAGACGCCATTAGCGAAATGCTCGACAACGACGGTGGCGATTATGAAAAAGTGTGTGCCGCGTTGATGGCCTGCGACGGTAAAGTCGTGTTTATGGGCGTCGGCAAATCCGGTCACATCGGCAAAAAATTGGCGGCGACGTTTTCGAGTACGGGGACGCCGAGCTTTTTCGTCCACGCGACAGAAGCGGTTCACGGCGACCTCGGCATGATTACCAAAGCCGACGCGGTGATACTGATCTCCAACAGCGGTAAGACGGCGGAGATTTTAAGCACGTTGCCAACTTTAAGAGCTATTGGCTGTACCACCATCGCCTTAACGGCCGGAAAGGCATCGCCACTGGCTGAGGGCTGTGATTACAAACTCGTCTACCCAAAATTAGAAGAGGCGGATCACCTTAACCTCGCGCCAACAGCGTCGTCGACGATGACACTGGTGCTCGGCGATGCCATCGCCTGTGCCCTGTCGCAGGCGAAAGGGTTTAAAAAAGAAGATTTTCACTTGTACCATCCCGCAGGTGCACTGGGGGCCAAATTAAAAGAGGAGGGCGACGCATGAAGACGATAGCGGTCGTCGGTTCTTTGGTTATGGATTTGGTGGCTCAAGTCGATGAATTTCCTTTAGAAGGGCAGACGATTATCGGCGGGGACTTCAGCAGTCACCCAGGGGGAAAGGGCGCCAATCAAGCGGTTTCCGCCGCGAGGCTTGGCGCTCAGGTTAAAATGTATGGAAAAGTTGGCGCCGACGATTACGGCAAGACTTTTTTAGAAGTTCTCAAAGGTGAGGGGATTGATGCCGCAGGTGTGTCTGTTGACGTGAAAGCGCCCACGGCGCTGGGGTTGATTCAAATCAACCGCTGTGCGGAAAATAAGATCGTCGTCGTCCCAGGGGCCAACTACGCCTACAGTTGCGACGACTTAGAGAAAGATTTAGAAGCAGTTCTCAATTGCGATTTGGTCATCGCCCAATTGGAACTGCGACACGAGGTCACCTATGCGTTAATCGAAGCGTGTGATAAAGCGGGGGTACCGGTGATTTTAAACCCGGCACCTGCCGTCAAATTGCCGGTTTCGGTTTTGAGTAAGGTGACTTACTTGACGCCTAATGAAACAGAACTCGGCATATTAACAGGATTACCGGTTGACACCCGCGATCAAGTCGCCGCTGCAGTGGCGAAATTGCTCGATATGGGCGTTCAAACTGTGGTTGCCACTATGGGCAAGCGCGGTGCGGTAATCGGCACGCGTGCAGGACTGGAGACCGTCGGCGCTTATACAGTCGAGGCCGTGGACACCGTTGCCGCAGGCGACGCGTTTAACGGCGCTTTGGCGTATGGCGTGACCGAGGGCATGTCTATGAAGACGGCAGTGGGGTTTGCCAACGCCGTCGGTGCCCTCGCCGTTACAAAGCACGGTGCCATTCCTTCTCTGCCTTACAAAAGAGAAGTGCTTGAATTTATTGAAAAGGCGCTTTAAGGTTTAAAATTAATAGCGTCGCCGTTTCGACAAAAGAAAATCAGTGCGTATAAGTGAGTGGTGTCACTTACAGACGCACTGATTTTTTTATGGGTCATTCATATAGAACCGCTGTATTGTATGTGGGGCGTCTCTGTACGCGCGCCGATTATACATTCAATGAGGGGCGTCAACGCCGATTTGTCTGTCCAGTCGCCGTCTTTAGTAGCCGCTTCAATAAGTGCACGCTCCCAAGACGATTGAAAAGCCAAGGGTTTTTTTAGAGCCCCTTTGCTAATTAAGGCGCTAAGGATTTTGTCTTTCTGCGTGAGACGCGCTCGAACGAAAGCGCCTCTCATGTATACAAAAGGCACATCTTCGAAGAAGTTTCTGATGTTTTGGTTGAAGAGAAAATCGGCATAAGCTTCTGAAGCTGCCGCCGCACCAACGGCAAAAAACACCAGTTGTTTGTGCTTGAGATATTTGTAATAGGCCTTGACAAAAGACAGCGGGCTGTACTGTGTGGCGTAGATGCCCCCGCCGATAACGACGGTGTCATAGCTTTCTAATTCGACTGCTGTCACCGCATCGAGAGAGCGATAGGGGACTTCAAGGGCTTCAGAGAGCCAATGGGCATACTTTTTTGTAGCGCCGTACTTGGATTTGTATAAGATGATACATCGATTCATGGCAACCCCCTTTAAAACCATAAGTACCACAAAAAGAAAGGCGGTAAACACGAATCTTTAGCTTATGCAGAGGCTTTGTTTCGGCTGTAGCGATACCCCATGTAGACAATCCAGAGGTAAGCGACGGTTTTGGGAATCATCAGCATGCCCACAAGTGGGTAGGTACGCGCCCAAAGCACTACGGGAATGTAGAACCCAAACGATAGGGCGACGGCGAGCCACATCTTTGAAAACGCAGTGTCCTGTCGTTGCTTGGCGGTGGTGTAGAAGAGGTACAGCACAATAAGCCCCATAAATAAAAAGGGGATATTGCGGTAGATGCCCCAACTCACAGGCGCATTGTATAGCGTCCACCGGTTTTGAGGTGCAAGGCACAATCCGATTCTGGCCAGTGCCAAAAGTCCCATAAGGACGTCGAGCTTTGGCTTCTTGACACGATAGCGCATTTTATATAGCGCATAAAGCAACAGGTAAAAGAGTGTCATGGTGATAGAGGTGATCAATTTGCCGATACCAAGTGCCGCGGCATTGGCTTCAAACCCCGTGGTGAAATGCGCGTAGATGCGGGGGACGAGGTGAAACGCGTCGCCGGCACCCAAAACGATGGCCATAAGGCCATAACGGCGTACAAAGACATCGCCTTTGGCATTTCGATACATATAGATGCCAAGGGTCAAAACGGCGACCAGATAAAAAATATTGAAGAGACTTTCAAAGACAGCTTGCATAACGACCTCCTAAATGATAAAATTACACAACGGTGTGTAAAACTATACACTCATTATAGAGTAAAAGTAATGGCTTGTAAAGCTAAAATAGAATGGGGCGATTCAATGACAACGAATAGACAATCAAAAAATTACAAGCGAATTATCCAAGCGACAGTGACCTGTCTCAAGAGAAAACACGCGCGGGACTTATCCCTCGAAGAAGTGGCAAAAACTGCAGGCGTCACAAGAAAGACTGTTTACAACCACTTTGAAAACAAAGAGGCGCTTTTAGAAGAGGTGGTGACGCCAATTTTGACGTATTGTTTGACTGAAGCGGAGAAAATCGTAGCTCAAGATACCGTTGAGTTTAAGGAAATTGCCGCTTTTTGTTACGCGCTGTACGACGTCTTTGGCGACGATCTCGTCGTCATCTACCAAGTGCCCATAGAAGAGCTCGGAGAGGCCTTTAAACTGCATCGCGCGTATACGCAAACCTTTATTGAGTTGTTTTCTAAAGTCGAGGTTTTTAAAAGGCGAAAGTTGTCGCAAAGAGAACTGGCCTACATGGTTTTTAAGCTCTTTTTGCCACTGCTAGAAGTGGTTAAGAATCGACCGGACAGCCCATTATTGTTTGAAAATGCCCTTAGGGGGCTGATTGAAGGGGCGCTGCAATGAAGTTACAAAAAGTTAATGTTTTTATGCGGTGAACGGGGTATAGATAAGTTAAATGCGTTGGCATTTTACAGATGAGATTAATTAAAGAGGAGTAATACGACTATGATAAGAATGTGTGACAATTGCTCAAATGTAGAGTTAGAGCAATTAAAAGCAGTAGCTAAAGGTGTAGAAATCGAAGTCGGCTGTATGGGACAATGTGGCATGCACATGGATGAAGCCAGCGTACTCATCGATGATGAACTGTTTGTAGCCGAAGACGAAACGGCACTGTTAAAAGTGGTTCAAAGTAAGATTTAGCTCAATGCAAGCCGCTGATTTATCAGCGGCTTCTCAATTTATAGCGCTAATGGAGAGGGCTGTTAAACGGCTTTTTATGAAGTATCATCATATTATCATCACAGTGCTGTGGTAATGTATTAAAAAAAGAAGTGAGGTGCTCCGGATGTTTCGATTGCTTATCGCAGAAGATGAACCGCAAATCAGTGGTATTATAAAAAAATACATAGAGAATGAAGGGTATACCTGCGATGTGGCCACCACTGGGGTCGAGGCGCTGGAGGCTTTTTCTGAACACGCCTACCATTTGTTGGTACTCGACGTGATGATGCCCGGGGTCGATGGCTTTGAAGTTCTTGAAAAAGTGCGTAGTGTCTCAGATGTTCCCGTTATTCTGTTGACGGCAAAAGTGCTTGAAGCCGACCGCATTAAGGGGTTCGACTACGGTGCTGACGATTACGTTACCAAGCCGTTTAGTCCCAGAGAGTTGATGAAACGCATTTCGGTGCTTCTAAAGCGGGTCTACAAGACGGTTGAAGGCACTGTTTTGTCCTATGGGCCCTTTAAGCTGGACATCGACCGCATGGTGTGTTTTAAAGACGGTGAATCGGTGTCTCTGACGGCGACAGAATTTAAACTTTTCGCGGCGCTGGTGGAAAATGCGGAGCGCGTACTGACGCGTGAACAGATGATTGAACGCGCCTTTGGCTTCGACTACGAAGGATTTGACCGAAACATCGACAGCTACATTAAAAATATTCGCCAAAAGGTAGAGGAAACGCCTAAACATCCGAAGTATTTGAGGACCAAATACGGTGTCGGCTATGTGCTGGGAGGTGGAAAGGATGACTGTTAGAAGGCTTTGGCTCGGTGTTTTAATCGGTATTGTGGTTGTGGCCATCGGATTGAACACGGTTATTCTGACGCAGACCACTGACCGCTATTTTAAAGGGTATTTAAAAGAGAGTTACGACAAACATTTAGGCGATGTGACGCAGTACCTCGAAAACGTGCTCGCGTCGGATACCGTTTCATTGAGTCAAATGGAGGCGGAGCTAGAGACCCACTTAATCGACCCTATTGAGGGCATAGCCATCTACAGCACAGAGGGGCGCCTACTGTTAAGTGTCAGCAACAGCCGGATGCACCGCCATATGCGAGACGATGAGGTCGTAGATCGATACGCGATCTTACAAGGCCGTGAGACGGTGGCGTTTTTGCATGTGAGTCGGAGCGGTGCGCTAGACGATTCATTAGCTGCACAAGCTTTTAAAACACAGTTGGTGAAGACGAGTTTAATCGCTTTTGGCGTCGTCTTGGCAGTGGCCGTTGTCATCGGCATTTGGATGAGTGGCCGGATGACGCGGGATTTAAGCGAGACAGTGGGACTGGCAGATGCCATACGAGATGGCGAGGTCACAGAGGTACAGCCGACGGCCATTGCGGAAGTCGCGGCGATTCGCAGCGCTCTCTACCATCTGAAAACGCGTCTCAACATTCGTCAAGTGAAGCGAAAAGCCTATGTGGATCAAGTGATTCACCAGACCCGTACGCCGCTGACCATCTTAAAAACCCATATTGAAGGGGTAGAAGACGGCCTTCTAGAGATGAATCCCGAGGAAATCGACGTGTTTAAACAGCAAATCGATTACTTGGAGACGCTTTTAGCAGATTTGCCGGATTTCATCGATGCGGAGAAAAGTCCCGATTCAGTAGAAAGCGCCCCAGTAGATGTCTCCAAAGTCCTGAGACAAATGTGCCGAAGTATCGCACTTCAATTTTCTCAAAAGAACTTGGAGTTGCTTTGCAACTGTGGCGAAAAATCTGTTGTGGCAAGTGACGAGCACTTAATTAAAGAGACGCTGTACAACCTGCTCAATAACGCCTACAAGTACACGCCGGCCGGTGGGCGCGTGACGGTGAGTTGTAAGGGGCTTTCAGGTGGCGCGGTGGTAGAAATTTCGGACACCGGTGTCGGTATTCCAGAGACGGCGCTCCCCAATATCTTCACGCCTTATTTTAGAGCGGAAAATGCTCAGGCCATTACCGGAGAAGGGATTGGTCTTTACGTGGTGAAAGAAAATATGGTAACATTAGGGGGCGATGTGCGCGTCGACTCAGAAATGGGCAAGGGAACGCGCGTTACATTGACTTTTACAGATTTAAGTGAGGATGATAGATGATTCAGTACAAGCGTTATGACGCCACCAATTTAGACGCCCTCTGGCAGTTGTTCCAATCGGTGAACACTGAAGGACACGATTTGACGTTTAAATCGTGTGTCGATAAGGCGATGTTGGCGGCGTGGACGGCAGAGGTACATCAACACTACTATGTGGCCGAATGTGGCGACAGCGGTGAGGTGCTGGGGGTTGTAAGGGCCCTTCAAGGCGATAGCCCCCAAAAGAGTCATGCTGTTTATTTGACTGCGGCGGTATCGGCACAGCACAGAGGACAGCGTATTGCACCGGCACTCACCGACTATGCGCTGGAGGATTTAAAAGGCCGTGGTATCAAGATAGCGCGAATTTATGTGTATAGCGACAATGCGGCTTCTGTAATGGCTGTCGAAAAACTGGGCTTTGTTCGCAGCGGCGAGGTAAAAATGCATCACTTTGACGCCGACAGCGGTCAGTTTGTCGACGATTTGATCTATCACAAACTGTTGTTGAAATAGACGTGTATAATTCTGTATCCGGAGTTCGGGCCAGTTGTAGGCATGGCTACAACCGGTGGCTGTATCGTTTATTCTCCCGTTGTTTTTCAGCGCACCACTATAAGTTATAAATTAAAAAGTTTTAATTTTTATCAATAATCGTGTCAATCACTTTTGAAAATGTCCCAAAATAAATGAAACATGAGCACCAGTAAAAAGCTGGTGCTTTGTTAATTAGCGGAGAAAAAGTTTTCTTGAGTGTTAATGATGTCCTCAAAAGTATAATTGTGTTGAGCATAGTGTGTTTTGATAAATTTCTTGATGGCGCTCTTCCGCCATGGATGTATCATAGAAGGGATATTGCGTTTTTTAGGCAGAGCCTCGAACTCGTCCTGAAAATCAAAGTTCTTAGATTTCCTTAGATGAGAAGGGATAAGTTCGAGTTCATAAACGTTCTCGTTTACAGAGGCCATCAAACAGCCGTTAAAAGCCTTAATAATGACAGCCGGAGTGCCTTTGTGGTAATAAATAGGGAGGCCTCTGTCGTCCATGAGTTTAAAATATTGATTTTCAAATTTAATGCAATGGCCTGTATCAATTTTGCGCTCAGCAATTACCGCAAGCGTTAGATTGATTTTTTCATCAGACGGTTGCGTTTCAAACACAGATTTGTTATTATCAAAAGGCAGAGCAAACTTGTCATTGAATTTCTTTATGTAGGAGTTCAGAAATTCGTTGGCATGCTCTACGCTTGATACGCCTGCGTTTCTTAAGTCGATCGGCAGTCGTGATTGTAGTGTTTGGAATAAGCGTTCTACGCGTCCTTTGGCCTGTGGAACGCTTGTTACTTTTATATCTACCCCTAGTTGATGGCAAGCGTAAGAAAACTGAGTGAAGGTATCCTTTTCAAGTGAAGGGGCCTTTTTTTGTTTGTATTCAAAAACAGTCCTTCTGTCTGTGTAAAACATGTGTGGGATACCATAGGTTGTTAAAATTTGATGAAAGACATTGTAATAGCCTTTAAGTGTTTCTTGGTGGTCGAAGTAAGCCCCCACGATTCGCCCTGTGGCATCGTCTATAGCAGCGTGTAAGTGGGTTTTGACGCCACCAAACCAGATGTGAACCGAAGCGTCCATCTGAAGCATTTCTCCAAAGTAGGCGGATCTAGGTCTTCTAGGGTGGCTTTCATCGAGTTCAACGATCTTGTGCTGAATAATCGCCATGTCCCTTTTAGAAGTAGCCTTTTTCTTTTGGGCTTCTAATTTTTTACGAAGGGCTCTCTTTGTTGACCTGTGAGCCTTGGGAGATAAAACATCTTGTTCCATAAGGATATTTTTTACAGTAGTTGGAGAAAGAAAAAGGTGTTCTTGCTCTGCTAGGATTTCAGTAAAATGAGCGAAATTCGCATCGGGATACTTGGTCCTGTAAAGTCCTAAAATCAACGTTTTAGTTTCGCTAGACAGGGCGTGAACGGGTTTCTTTCCACGGTTTCCATGGACAAAGAAGTCTTTCCCTTCTGACCGATAGCCCTGGATTAATCGATTAACCGTTCTAATACTACAGCCTAGCTTAAGTGAAGCTGTTTTTTTATTGCCATTCGTATCGACGAGCTTTTTAATGATTTCATATTTTAGATTTTCATTCATACGTAATTCTACCTTTGTCATTTAATTTACCTCGATGCTTTCATTCATTGAGGTATTATTATAGCATTATATCTTTTGGGACAAAATCACGTTTGATTACTTAAGACATTATCACATGTGAATCATAAAAAGTTTTAATTTTTATCAATAATCGTTGACCGGTGCAACAAAGTGTGGCACAATTGAAAAAAGATAAGACGTATCTTTAAATTAGTACAGTGAGACTAATAAGAACGCTCGTAGCCTCGGCGGTGTCGCCGGTGGTGTAACTTGTGATGAGCACAAGTACTTTGCATACGCGCTATTAGTCTTGCTCTATTGACCCAGAGAAAATAGAGGAGGATTTTTTTATGTCAAAAAAAGGGGATGGCGATTACGCTTTAGCGGCGGTTGCGCCTGAGAGCAAGAAAGGTTTTTTCAGTTTGTTTCCGGTGATGCTGGGCTTCACTTTCTTTTCAGCAAGCATGTGGACAGGGGGGACTTTGGGGACCGGCCTGTCGGCACAGACGTTTTTGCTGGCGGTGTTAGGCGGCAACTTGATTTTGGGCGTCTACACGTGCCTACTGGCCTACATGGCTTCAGATACAGGGCTTTCAACGCATTTGCTCGCTAAGTACGCCTTTGGTGAAAAGGGGTCTTACCTCGTTTCCTTTATACTGGGGATTACACAGGTCGGTTGGTTTGGCGTAGGGGTCGCCATGTTTGCACTGCCGGTTCAAAAAGTAACAGGGCTACCGCTTTACGCACTTATCGGCATCGCCGGTATTTTGATGACAGCAACGGCGTATTTCGGGATGAAATCCTTGACGGTCTTGAGCATCATCGCCGTGCCGAGCATTGCCATTTTAGGTTCTTTTTCAGTATCCAGTGCAGTGGACAGCGTGGGTGGCCTATCGGCACTGTTTGCGCTGGAACCTGCTGAAGCCCTTGGTTTTACAACAGCTTTAACACTCTGCGTCGGTTCGTTTATCAGCGGTGGAACGCTGACACCTGATTTTACTCGCTTCTCAAAATCTAAAAGCGTCGGCGTCAGTACGACGATGATTGCATTTTTTATCGGCAACTCCCTAATGTTTATTTTCGGTGCTGTGGGTGCCGCGGTAATGGGCGAGGCCGATATTTCAGAGGTCATGTTTAAACAGGGGATTATCCTTCCGGCCATTATCGTCCTCGGGTTCAATATTTGGACGACCAACGACAACGCATTGTACGCTTCGAGTTTAGGTTTTTCCAACATTACGAAACTTCCTAAAAATAAAGTTGTTATTTTCAACGGCCTTTTGGGAACGGTGGGCGCCATGTTCCTCTACAACAATTTCGTCGGCTATTTGACGGTGCTCAGCTCACTTATTCCGGCTATCGGCGGCATCTTAATCTCCGATTACTTCTTGGTGAAAAAGAAAACATACGCCCCGTATGAAAAGACGACGTTTGCTAAAATCAACCCTGTAGCGATTGGCGCTTGGGTCATCGGTGTCCTCTGTGCACATTATGTGCCGGGTATTCCGCCGATTAACGGTGTGGTGGCGTCGGCGCTGACGTACACGCTCGTGATGAAATTTGTCGCCAATACAAGTGAAGATGTGGTAAAAACCACTGCATAGGAGACGGTTATGCTGATTAAAAATGCGAAGTTGCGCGGTTGTGCACAACTGATGGATATAGAAATTAAAGACGGCGTTTTTACGCGCATTGAGCCCGCTATTGAAGGCGATGCGACGATTGATGCCAAAGGCCAATGGGTGATGCCACCTTTTGTCGAGCCGCATGTCCACTTAGATACGACGCTGACGGCGGGTGAACCTAGGTGGAACGAGAGCGGAACGCTCTTTGAAGGCATCGCCTGTTGGTCGGAGCGCAAGGCGATGCTCACAGCTGAAGACGTTAAGACGCGTGCTATGCGCGCCATTCAGTGGCAAGTGGCCAACGGGATTCAAATCATCCGAACGCATGTGGACATTACAGATCCTGAGCTCACGGCGCTAAAGGCGATGGTTGAGGTGCGCGAAGCCCTGAAGGATGTGGTGACGCTACAAATTGTGGCCTTTCCGCAGGAGGGCATTCTCTCGTTTCCAAACGGCAAGGCGCTTATGGAAAGAGCCCTTGAACTAGGGGCTGACGTCATTGGAGCCATTCCGCATTTTGAGTTTACTCGGGAGTACGGCGTCGAGTCCATTGTCTATTGTGTGGAACTGGCAAAGCGCTACAACAAGCTGATCGACGTGCACTGTGATGAAATCGACGACGAGCAGTCGCGCTTTGTGGAAGTGCTTGCGGCCAAAGCCCTGGAGGCGGGGATTGGAGACAAGGTCACGGCTTCTCACACGACGGCGATGCACAGTTACAACGGCGCCTACACATCGAAACTGTTTAGGCTCCTTAAGATGTCCGGCATTCACTTTGTCGCCAACCCGCTGGTGAACACACACTTGCAGGGACGATTTGACGATTACCCGAAGCGTCGTGGCATGACGCGGGTAAAAGAGCTCAATGCAGCGGGAATCAACGTCTGTTTCGGTCACGACGATATTTTCGACCCCTGGTACCCGCTAGGCACCGGCAACATGCTGCAAGTGCTTCATATGGGCTTGCACATTGCTCAAATGATGGGTGTTCCTGAAATTGAAGCGTCGCTGGACTTTATATCGTACAACAGCGCCAAGGCATTAAATATAAAGGGCTACGGTATTGAAATCGGCAATCCAGCCAATTGTATTGTGCTTGGCGCCGACAGTGGTTACGACGCTGTAAGACGCCAAGTGCCGGTGCTCTATTCAGTGCGTGAGGGGCGTCTTATCGCCACGACGGTGCCGGCGGAGACCCATGTGTACTACGCGGGTAAGACCTCTGTGCGTTTTAAAAAATAGGCAAGAAATTCATACAGAAACCTTCAAACGGCTGAGCGTATTTTGCGGCCTTTTGAAGGTTTTTTTAGGTAATGAACAGTGCGCTTATAGGCGTTGCTGTTGGCGGATTATGATGCCAAAGAGTTAATCAACTTGATTAAAACGCAATACAACCTCTGTCGAGAGCGCTAAACGTCGCATTACTGGACTCAAGTATTAAGAAAACAACACACTTTTACTACAGCATTGATATCTCTATAAAAAAAGATTATAATAGCAGCATAATCTATCTGAAAATTCTTACAAAGGAGTGTGTTTTATGAAATTCAAGCAGAAGTCAGCGGTATTGCTGGCACTCGTCATGGTGTTAACTTTTGTGCAACCGCTGTTTGCATCGACGGATGGCGTACAGCTTTACGAGAACATCCCATTTGATCTCGAAAGTGTATCGACAGTAGACGACGCTTACAATTGGCTAGAAGCTGTGGAGTACACGTACCTCTACGGGACGTTTTACACGGCGCCGGAAGGTGCTGATAAAAGCAGCTTCATGTACTATCCGGATTTAAGCGAAAGCGCTTATAAACACTACGTCGATTTACATACGGCGCTTTACGACAAAGTAGCGACTTTTAAGGTTTCTGACGATGACGCGCAGACGGAACTCGAATTGTTGCGCTATGTGTTGGCGGAAAAGAGTCACTTTTTAGAAAACTGGCCAACGCGTCTCGGCGGCGTATTGACTTATTACTTCCGGTCGGGACTGTGGCAAAATGCCGTTTTAAATGCCGAGGACATCGAAGTGCTAAAAGGCGATTTGGTGCACGAAGTCACACAGTATGCCTCCTATCTCGAAGGGCTTAAAAATGCCGTTGAAAGTGAAATAGAGGCAAATGGTCAACTGCCGTATTGGCTTTATCTCGACTACCAACGTAACCTCGACCATTTGCTGGGAGACATAGAAGGCGTCGAAACCCGGTATAAGACATTTGTGGAGGGGTATGAGTCGGCTATAGTCAATATGGCAGGTGCTGCGTCGGATAAAAACGTGCTGTTGGGTATCCTTGAAGCGGAGTTGCCTAAAATCGAAAAACAGCAATCGGCTTTACACGCACTTATACGCGAACAGAGGGCCAATTATCCGGAAGGGATTGTGCCGATGGATTCTAACGTATACAGCGCTTTTATACTGCCTAAGTCGCTTCAAAAATCTGTAACCCCAGAAGAAGTGATGGCCCTTGGTGCACGTGAGGTTCGACGAATTCAAGGGGAACTTCGCACCGCGTTAAAGCGCCTCGGCTATTTCGGAACCCTTGGCGAGCAAGTGGAGGCGTTTAAAGCGGATACGGTCTACGTTGAAGGGGATGAAAGTCGCAAGGTGCATGAATCGGTTATGCGACGCATGCACGCCAAATTGCCGGCATATTTCCACGAAGGCGATTACATGACTACAGTCCCAAATATTCAAATGATTGACTCCCCTTACTCTTTCCACTCATTTAGCCCGCGCGAGGAAGCTGCGAAAGGCACGTTTCTCCTCAGCAGTCAGAAGCAGCCGGCTTATCAAACAGAGAGTTTAACGGCACATGAAACGGTTATCGGTCACAACTTGCAAGTCCTCAAAGCGTATCGCAACTTAGAGGGACGCCCCACTGTGAGACAACTGATGACTAATGTCAGCTACGGAGAAGGCTGGGCCCTTTATGCAGAGCGCTTGGCTCTTGAAGAAGGCTTGATTGAAACTGAAGAAGGTCGCGTGGGGTACTTGCTTTCAGAACTCTTGAGAGCGGGACGACTCGTTGGAGATGTCGGCATCAATTATTTCGGCTGGACTGCTGAAGAGACTGTCGACTACTTAGAGGCCAACACGTTTTTCACCTATCCGGAAGCGGAAGTCAACCGCTACATGACCATGCCGGGACAGGCGTGTGGTTACAAGGTCGGGGAACAGGTCATCCTGAACTTACGAGAGCGTGCCAAAGATGCACTGGGCGACGATTTTGATTTAAAAGATTTTCACCATGTGGTGCTAAAATACGGCAGTCTGCCGATGGAAGTGCTCGAAAACGCCGTCGACCGTTATATTGAGGCGTCAATGGATAAGTAAAGAAGTAACGTGTAAACCCAAAGACGCCGTCGATGCCTCTACAACAGGAACCGATGGCGTTTTTTATAAAGTCGATGAAATTTATTGCTGTGCGCTGCCACAGAGTGAAAAGAGGTGTCTTTTGAATCTTGTAGAAGTTAGAGATAGAAGCGAATGGCTAATTGAGCAGCTGACTATGGTGTGGAAAGATGCCGTTCAGGCCACGCATTTGTTTTTATCAGATGCGTCAATAGCTGATATTCAGCGCTGTGTTCCGACGGCTATAGCAACTGTTTCACATTTGATTGTCGTAGAGAACAGTGGAGAAACCCCAGTTGCTTTTATGGGGATAAACAATAAAAAACTCGAGATGCTGTTCGTTTCTCCTGAAAGGCGTGGCCAAGGGATAGGAAGAAAGTTGGTTGATTACGGGATTGAAACGTACGCCGTTAATCAACTGACGGTCAACGAACAAAACCCGCAAGCAAAGGGCTTTTACGAGCGCATGGGGTTTAAAGTTTACAAGAGAACAGAAACCGACGAACAGGGGCGACCGTTCCCGCTCTTGTACATAAAACGATTTAGAGCGCCTTTGATTTGAAAGGAGACTGACGTTGAAACTCACCGTTTTAGTTGAAAATAAGAGCAGTGGCCCTTTAAAAGCCAAACACGGTCTGTCACTTTACATTGAGACTGGTACACACAAAATCTTGTTTGATTTGGGGCCGGATGACACCCTTTTTGAAAATGCGCGTCTGTGCGCTATTGATTTGGCACACGTAGACATCGTGGTGATTTCTCACGGACATCGGGATCACGGCGGCGCGTTGGGGCGCTTCTTAGAGGTGAATAAGAAGGCAAAAGTTTATGTTCAAAAAAGTGCCTTTGAACCGCACTACAGCAAAGTCGCCTTTGTTAAAGTCCCCATTGGCCTAGATCGGCAATGGATGTACCACCCGCAAGTTGTGCTATGTGATGGCGATTATGAAATAGATGCCTCGTTAAAGCTGTTTACCGTGACACAGATGGGGCACCGTTATTCAAGCGCCAACGATACACTATACGACGATGCGGGGCGGGATGTCTTTGCACACGAGCAGAATTTAATAATTCTAGGCGACAAAAATGTGCTGATGATGGGCTGTGGGCACACTGGCGTCGTCTCTATTATGGAACGTGCACAAAAATACGCGCCAGCAGTTTGCGTGGGCGGCTTCCACCTGTACAATCCGGCGATTCGAAAAACTGTTGAAAAAGCTCAACTGGAAGCGATAGCCAAGGCGCTTGAGCCCTATAGTCATGTACAGTTTTACACCTGTCATTGTACTGGGATTAAAGCCTTTGAAACCCTGTCTCAACAGATGTCGAATCTCACTTATCTGTCTTGTGGGCATATCGTGGAACTGTCCTAGCGATAGACGCTTACAGTGACCAACACAGAAACGCACTTCTATGGATTGCAGAAGTGCGTTTTGTCGTATGGGCTGTTGTAAACGAGCGCTTACTGAGAAATGCGTATCTTTTTGCCCAAAAGGATAAGCCAGTAGATTAACGCGCCACCTAGTAGTGCGTGAAAAAGACCAGCAATGTGGCTCAAGCCGTTAAAAGTCCCCCCAGTGACGGTTAAAACGCCACGTGCAGCCAATGTACCGAGCAGGCCTAAAAGCGCTATGTGGTACAAATAAAACCAAAATCTAACCCCTTTAAGACTGCTCATATTAAATTGTTTGTCCAATATCAAAGCGATTAAAAAGACCACTGTGCCAAGGACCAGCGCGTGGACGTGTAAATAGCTGAGGGGTGTCTTTTCCGTAAAAGCATGAATCTTTGTAAACGCCCTATAGAAGACGCCGGAAGTCAGTCCGACGAGTGTGTAGAAAAATGCGCTGTAATACAGTTTTTTAATCATAAAGCCTCCTTGTATAATGAATGTTTCTTTGCATTCATACCCAACCAGTTGTTTTAAAACCACCTATAATGTCAACTTAAAAACATACAAAGTTGACAAATACAAAGTGTTTCGTGTATTCTTATATAAAAAAGGGGTAGTCGTCATGTTAAAAGCGTGTGTTGAAAAGATTCTTTCAGGGGGGGCGTTGACAAAGTCAGAGGTTTTAGAGGCGTTGGAACAGCCGTTAGAGACACTTTGCAGTGCGGCAGATGCCGTACGGAGTCACTTTCTAGGGAATCGGTTTGATTTTTGTACCATTGTCAATGTAAAGAACGGTGGGTGTTCAGAAGACTGCAAGTTTTGTGCACAGTCGTCAAAATCTGGCACAGCGGCACAAAAACTGTCGGAAACAGAGATAATTGAAGACGCCAAGCGCGTTGCATTAAAGGGGATTAGACGTTACTCTCTCGTGGCGTCTGGAAAGAAGCTCTCGCCGGATGAAGTATCGACCATGTGCAGGACTATTGAGCGACTAAGTCGAGAGACGGACTTGACGCTATGTGCATCTTTCGGTCTGTTGAGCACCTCTGAATACGAGCGCCTCAAAGAAGCGGGCCTAAAGCGGGTACACAACAACCTCGAAACCAGTGCGCGTTTTTTTAATAAGATATGCAGTACGCATGGGTACTGTGATAAAATAAAGGCCATAGAAGCGGCAAAAAGTGCAGGGCTGGAAGTCTGTAGCGGTATATTAATCGGTATGGGGGAAACTGAAGAAGACCGAATAGATGTCGCCTTTGATCTCAAAAAGCTTCGCGTAGACAGCGTTCCCATCAATGTGCTCAACCCCATTCCCGGAACGCCTTTTGAGCAAGTGAAGCCGCTGGGAACAGAGGCTATTTTGAGAACAGTAGCCCTTTACAGACTTATTTTACCGACGCTGCCCATACGGCTTGCAGGTGGGCGCATCTTAATGGCTGACAGGGGCAGAGCGTGTTTTAAAAGCGGTGCAAATGCCGCCATAACAGGGGATATGTTGACGACAGCGGGCATTACGGTGGCTGACGATTTCGCCTGTGTGAAAGGGCTTGATTATTCGTTTTAAAGAGAGGTGACTGTTGAAGAGAAGAGCAGATGAAGGGGGCGTTAAATGCCTCCTTGAAGAACTGGGCATAGAAGAGAGTATTGACGCCACAGCTGTTTTTATGTGTGATTTCGACACCGGCGAGACGATTTACAGCCGAGGGGATGAGGCGATTTACTTCTATATCTTAGTAGAGGGGCGATTGCGTGTCGATCGACTCTATGAAAACGGCAAAGAGGTTTTGTTGAAGCTTTACAGCCCCTATAATTTTATAGGGGACCTCGAATGGGCCATGAACAGGTTTACGATAGACAACCAAGTTACCGCCATCACAAAAGTGACTTGTGCGGCGATTCCCATGTCGGCGATTGAAGCGCGTCAAAGCTTCTACGAGTTTGTTACGCGGCATTTGGCCATTAAACTTCATACCGTTATTCAGAACAGCGCCTTTAATGCCGCCTACCCGCTCCCCAATCGTTTGGCGTCTTTTCTGTGTGCGTTTCTAGGGGATGATGATGTGGTAGTTCTGCCTATAAAGTACACAGAGCTGGCGGCGCTACTTTCGACGACTTACAGGCACCTGTTACGCGTCTTTGAAACACTGGAGCAGGAGCGGGTATTGACCAAATCCGGCAAACGGCTTTGTATTTGCGACAAAGAGGCGCTTAAAGCACTTGCCGTCGACCATTACGACCTGTCATTTTAAAAATGATACAGGCGAGGATGAGACCTGTGCACAGGGCACTGCCGTAGACAATCGGCATGTACACCGGTGTGCTGTTTAGGCGTTTAATAAAGATGCCGATTAGCGCCCAAACCACGACGAGAGCATAGGCGTAATCTCGATGACGCAGGCACATGACCACAGCCAGCCCCGTAGCGGCGGAGATGGTGACTAAGGTCCAAAAAACCTCGTAGCCGGTGATGCCATAATAAACCAAAACCGCCGTGACATTGGCGATGGTGGCGACACTAATCCAACCGAGATAGACGCTGTAAGGCAACTTTCGGAACCCCGATAGGTCGGCGGCTTCTATTCGGAGGTACAACATAATAAGTGTCACAAGTAGCGCGAGCATAATGAGAAGCGATGCGATGAGGAGCTGATAGTGCCATGCAAAAATCCACAGCGCGTTTAAGAGGTTGCTGACGGCGATGGTACTGCCGTATATTTCGACGTACTGTGCGCGGTTGTTTCGAGAATCGATGAATTGTTTCACAACAGCGGCAATGAGCAAGGTGTAGATAAGCCCCCAGATGGCAAATGTCAAGCCCGTGGGCACAAACAGATTGGGCAATGCATCGGACAGTTCGCCGGTGGTTTTGCCGTTTAGCGGCACCGCATTGGCCAAGTAGTTTACAAAGAGCGCCACTAAGAGCGACGCCGCATTCATATAGGTGTATTTTTTCATATAAGACCTCCTATAAAAGGCATACCCAAAATTAAAAAATTAAATCGATTCACAAGGGGTATGTAGGGAATACCCATAGGGACGATAGGAGGTGTAATAATGGGGATTTGTGCTTATTTGAATTTTAAAGACAATTCTGAAGACGTTATGAACTTTTATGCGAAAGTGTTCGGCAACGCAACAATTGAGATTACGCGTTTTAAAGACATGCCACCGGATCCTGATTTTAAAGTGCCCGAGGCAATAAAAGAAGGGGTGATGCACGGCTTACTTACCTTTGGCGATGAAATGATGATGTTTTCCGATGTGCCGGAGGGCATGGGGCAGCCACTCGTAGTGGGGAACAATGTGACGCTGATGTACGACAGCGAGGATTACGACCACTTGAAAGGCATTTACGATGCGTTCTGCGAAGGCGGCCAAATCATGATGCCATTTGGTAAAACATTTTGGAGTTCCGGTTACGGCTATGTCGTGGACAAGTTCGGCATAGGGTGGCAACTCAACTGCAATTGTGAGATGGAATAACCGCTTGACAAGCCGTTTGCGAGCACTTATAATTATAGCAATAAAGACGGTGAAGAGAAGAGTAGTCGGTGTGTGCGTTTTCAGAGAGTCCTCGTTGGTGAGAGGGGATAACAGGCTTCCGATGAAACAAGGCTTGGAGTTGCGCTGCGGACTTTCGACGATGTGGCGACGTGTGTTCACGTTACAGAACCGGGATATGTCAAGTATCCGACGAGTATCAATTAGGGTGGCACCGCGATAACCATCGCCCCTACGGCAGAGACCGTAGGGGCGTTTTTTTTAACAACAAGATTTGAGCCGAAAGGCTTACCGCGACTATTCAACGCGGAAAGCTGTCAGCGAAAAGCGGTTCGTGATGCCGAAGGCATTACGAATGTTGTTTTAAAACAACAAGCGTTCCCGTAAGCTTTTATGTAGGCATGATAAATCAGTCGATGCGCATATGCGCCGCAAAAATAAAGGAGGACGACGATGAAAAATTTTAAAAGGCCGAGACCTGTTTTTCCGAAAAAAGCCGTGATTACTGCAGGTATGCCTTACGGCAACAAGTCCCTGCATTTTGGACACATCGGAGGTGTCTTTGTACAGGCGGATACGTACGCCCGTTTTTTAAAGGATCGCATCGGTCCTGAAAACGTCATCTTTGTATCGGGAACGGATTGCTACGGCTCCCCGATATTGGCGAGCTACAAACAGTATTTGGAAGGGACTGACGAAGCGCTTTCCATGGAGGCGTATGTCCGCCAATTCTACGACCTGCAAAAGAACGTATTGGGCGCTTATGATGTCGAGCCGAGTCTCTACGCTTCTTCTGCCTTTGGCCGAAGCGGCGAAGTACACAAAGAGGTTTCTGCGAGTTTGTTTGAAAAACTTCACGAAGGCGGCTACTTGAAGCGCTTGACCACACAGCAATTTTACGATGCCAAAGAAGGCGTCTTCTTAAATGGCCGTCAAGTCGTTGGTAAGTGTCCTTTTGAAGGCTGTAAATCGGAGAAGGCTTATGCCGACGAATGCGCACTTGGGCACCAGTACATGCCCAACGAGTTGGTCGACCCCGTCAGCACACTTTCCAGCGAGAAACCCGAACTCAAAGATGTTGAAAACTGGTATTTTGTATTGGACGACTATACGGAGAAGCTTTCGGATATGGTCGCCGTTCAAAGAAAAGAGAAGCGGGTCAGACCGCTGGTGCTGAATATCACCGATGAGTTTTTAAAAGCGCCTGCCTTACACATAACGCGAAAAGAGTACGAAAAGTTTCAAGACTCAGGTGCCCGTATTGAAGGCAGCCTTATCGACGAGCCGAAAAAACCTTCTGTCACTTATGAGTTTAAGACATTAAAAGAGCGCGATGCGGCGCGCGCCGTCCTAGAGGGCGAGGGCATCCGCTACAGAACCGGTAAGACACTGGTGCCGTTTAGGCTTTCGGGCAACATCGATTGGGGGGTGCCGGTCCCGGCAAAAGACGGTCTAGAAGACTTGACATTTTGGGTATGGCCGGAGTCGCTCTGGGCGCCGGTTTCCTTTACACAAACGTATCTCGAGTCCATCGGCGCACCGAGGGATTCTTGGAAGTCTTGGTGGTTGGACAAAGACGCTCAAGTTTACCAGTTTATCGGTGAAGACAACATCTATTTTTACGGCGTCGCTGAAATGGGGATGCTGTTGGCCTATTTAGGGCATCGTCCGGATGGGACAGAGAGCGTAGAAGACGTGAACTTCCCACAACTGGTCGCCAACTGTCACGTGCTGTTCTTAGATTCAAAGGCGAGCAGCTCAGGGGCAATAAAACCGCCTATGGCAGATGAATTGCTCAACTACTACACCAAAGATCAGTTGAGAATGCATTTTCTCAGTCTAGGGTTATCAAAAAAGAGTGTGAGCTTCAATCCGAAGCCGTTTAATCCGGAAGCCCCTGAGGATGAAGCTGATGTGGTCCTCAAAGACGGCAACCTACTCACCAACGTCCTCAACCGCCTCTTGCGCTCGTGTTTCTACACCGCCCAAAAGTACACCGACAGTGTCGTGCCGGTGGGAGAAATCGGCGAAGAAGTCAAAGCGTTGACAGAGAAGGCCATACTGGATTACGAGCAAAACATGTACCGTCAGGAGTTCCACCGCGTCATCTACACCCTAGACAGCTTAATTAGGGGGCTAAGTAAGTACTGGTCTCGGGAAATGAAGGCCGTTGACAGCATGTCGGAAGAGGCGCGCAATCGCGTTTTAGCCGATGCTTTTTACGGCGTCAAAGTGGCCTTGACGCTGCTGCATCCTATTGTACCGTCTAGTACGGAGTTTGCGAGAACGTACTTGAACTTAAATGAGAGCCTTTGGTCGTGGGCACATATATTCGATGGCATTACAGCGCATATGGACAATCCGGCCACGCATAAAATTGAGTTCATCGAGCCGAAGTTCGACTTCTTTGAAAAGCACCCGTCGCAACTTCGATAAATAGATGAGGAAAGAAATGCATTTAAACATCGTTTAAGTGCATTTTTTTTGGTATCATAAAAAGAAAAGGTTTATAAGGAGGTCGGCAATGCGATACAAAATGCACTATGTCAATCAGATGGCAAAAGCGATTGAAACCGTTTGTGACAAGGGCACCGCAGCTTTTGTCCTCAAAGAATGCGAGACACTGACGGCAAAAGCGCCGAAGAAGCAACGGTTTATCGCTATGAAAAAAGTGATGACGCGACTGAACCATGTGGTAACGCCTGAAAAAGTTGAACGCATACGAGAAATGACGGCTTGTCGGCCGGCAAAATTTAAAGCGGTGGTCAAGCAGATTAAAGCGGAGACACTCGGCGAGGAAGAGATGCTCGACAAACTTCAGCGAACGGGATTTGCAGGGTTTATCGATTGGCAAGACGGCGATACGGCAGTCATCACCTTTGACGAAGGCAAATGCTATTGTGGCATGGTTGCACACTCAGACGGTACGATGCCCATTGAGTGGTGCCATTGTTGCAAAGGTCATGTGCGCTGGCTGTACGAAATGGTTTTCGACAAACCGTTCGACCTCACCTTAGACAAATCAGTGGTTGCCGGCGATGCAATTTGCCAGTTTACCCTTAATTTCAATAGAAAGGCGGTTCATTAGTGGAATTGGTTAAAACCGTGTTTAACTATACCCCCGTAAACGAGCAGGAGGAGCGGGACAAGGCGTCGATGTTGTCTTTTTTGGCGGTTCATCAAGACGTGTTAACCCGTCGAAATGTCGTGGGACATGTTACGGCTTCGGCGTGGATTGTCAATCCTGCGCGGTCAAAGGTCTTGATGATTCATCACAACCTTTATAAGTCATGGGCTTGGACCGGCGGACACGCCGACGGAAATCCGGCGCTTCTGGAAGTGGCGATTAAAGAGGCGCTAGAAGAAACCGGCGTCACCGAAGTGCGGCCGGTGAATACGGCGCCCTTTTCTGTAGAAGTGCTCACTGTTGAGGGGCATGTGAAGAACGGCGCTTTTGTATCGCCTCATCTGCACTTTAATGTCACGTATCTTTTAGAAGCTGATGAGTCGAGTGCACTGGCGATTAAAGCCGATGAAAACAGCGCGGTGAGTTGGTTCGAACTGGACGAAGCGGTGGAAAAGTGTACGGAACCGTATATGAAGGGGATTTATCGGAAGTTAAATGACAAAGTGAGGCGAGACTATGTGCGATAAAATTGTTGTGATTACAGGTGGTGGAAGCGGTTTAGGATTTGAGTTGGCGCGGCAATACGCCGAGAAGGGCGCGCAGGTACTTTTGCTCGGACGCCATCTAGATAAGTTGACAACAGCCTGCGATCGCATTCGCGCTGTGGGCGGTAGAGCCGAGGCGTTTGCCTGTGACATTCAAAATGAAGAAGAGGTCATAAAAGTTTACAAACGCATCAAGTCGACGTATAAGGCCGTGGATTTGCTGGTTAACAATGCGGGGATAGGCGCATTCGGCCCGCTGGAATCATTGGAACCGGCATCTATTCACGCCATGCTTTCGGTAAATGTTCTCGGTACCATTACAATGACACGGGTGTTCAAACCCATTGTGCGGGAGCAAATGCTCTTTATAATATCCACGGCGGGACGTCGGGGGAAAGTCAATGAAAGCGTTTATTGTGCGAGTAAATTTGCCGTGCGCGGTTTTGTAGAAAGCCTTCAGAAAGAGTGGACGGACATCGCCGTAACGGCGGTATACATGGGGGGCATGGCGACACCGTTTTGGGCGAAGAGCACCCACATTGCCGACCCCTCCCGTTTAAAAGCGCCGGAAGCCGTTGCGGCGTATATCGTAGCCACCAATACCGGGCAACCGGAGTTGTATGTAGAATAGGAGCGAGTTGTGAACGCATTGAGTAAAAAAGAAGTGTACTACACGGAGGCGCTCAGTCAAATCTGGGTCTATAGAGGCCGTTCAGTTGTCGTGTACTCTGTTGTTGAGGGCACGTGGTCAAAAAAGCCCGTGGTGATGGGAAAAGTAAAAAACGAGCTCTTTAAAACGCCATTTGGCACTTTTAGTTTAACGTCTAAAACCGAACTTACCCATGTGGAAAGCGGTCGCCTGGTGCCGTTTAAACCGGCGGATATGCGTGCGTTCTCTAAAATCAAGTCCCGTCAAAACGCCGTCATCAGTTTTGAGCTCTTTAAACAAGCGTGTTTGTTACAAGGGACATTTGATGCCGAAGAAAAGACTCAGTTTTTAGAAGGGGTTGAAGCGCAGTCGGGGCAATTGGACGTCGGAAGCAATACCATTCAGTTGATGGACGCCATGCGACAATGCTTAGAGATGTTGTCAACAGAGGGCTGGGGATTTTCCCAAAAGGGGTATGTGTACGAAAACAGTCGTGCGCAAAACGGCTTTAGGAAGCCGGTGACACTGCCCAACGGCCTCGTGCTGTACATGCCGTTTAAAGGAGGTTCCTATGCTTAAATACCGTGTCGATGCTTTTACAAAAGAGGGAGAAGGGGGCAACCCCGCCGGTGTGGTACTGGATGGGGAAAAAGTATCGCCTTCCCAGCGCCAAGCGCTGGCATCTGAACTGGGTTTTAGTGAAACGGTGTTTGTCGAAAAACTTTCCGAACGCCGTTTTAGTCTCGCGTTTTACACGCCGACGGATGAAATCGACTTGTGCGGCCACGCCACTGTAGGGGCATTTGGTGTCATGAAAGCGTTGGGCCTTTTAGAGGCCGGACACTATGTGGCGCTTACACGTGCCGGAGAGTTGCCCGTAGAGATCGCCCCATCCGGGCAGGTGATGATGCGTCAGAACGCACCGCGTTTTTACGAAACCGTTCCTAAAGCGCTCATCGCCGAATCATTGGGACTGAGTGCTGACGATCTTTCGCCGGATTTGCCCTGCGAGATCGTCTCTACCGGTGTGAAGGATATCTTGGTGCCCGTTGCAGTGCCGTTAAACAAAATAAAACCCGATTTCAAAGCGATTGAGGACGTGAGCCGCCGATACAAGGTAACGGGTTATCACGTGTTTTCACGCGTTTTAAAAGATCGGGTTTTGGCACAATGCCGTAACTTTGCGCCGCTTTTTGGGATACCGGAAGAGGCGGCGACAGGTACGTCAAACGGTGCGCTTTTAGGCTATCTACACCGTCACGGTTGCCTTAGGGGAACCTTTGACGATGGGGGCTGTTTCATCCAAGGAATGGAGATGAAGCGCCCGTCTAAAATCGTCGGTCGACTCGATTGCAACGGAGGTCGACTCACTGGTGTCTATATTGGGGGAGAAGTTGCCAATATCGAGCGCCTCTAACGGCGACTTTAGCCTATGCGGTTTTATGGGAGCTGTTGTCAAACATTGCGTCTTCAGACAGGAGAGCGACAGCCAGTTCGACGATTTCGGGATCGAAATGAATCCCGGAACAGCGTTTGAGTTCTTTGACGCACGTTGATTTAGAGCGTGCGGATCGATAAGGTCGATCGGTTAGCATGGCGTCGACAGCATCAGAAACGGCTATAATACGCGCGCCGAGTGGTATGTCTTTCCCTCTTAACCCATCGGGATAACCTGAGCCGTCCCAACGCTCATGGTGTGAGCGCACCATTTGAACGATGGCGTCAAACCCTTTAATGTTGCTTAATATCTGCGCCCCTACAACGGGGTGCTTTTTAATTTTTTCCCAGTCACTTTCCGTCAACCGTCCAGTTTTGTTGAGCACGGCGTCTGGGACGTAAATTTTACCGATATCGTGCAAGTGAGCGGCCATGTGTATTTCTGCAACGGCCTCACGGGTCATGAGACGCGATTGGCACAGCAGCGAGGTAAAATCGGCCACTCGATCGGAGTGACCTCTGGTGTATTCATCTTTTGCTTCAATGGCCGAGATGAGAACGTCGATGAGTTCGTGGATTGAGCAGAAACCGTCGGGATTGATGCAACACTTCATGAGCACTCCTTATTGTAAATGACTATCATTTCTACATAGAAGATTATATCAAGCACCTGTTCGCGCGTCAACTAAATCCCGAGAGATTTTGTAGGGATTACAAAAAGGACCGATTGGCGTTACAATTCTGTTAAAAAATCGCCGACGTTGAGCAACGCACCGCTGTCGTAGTCTAGGCAGTCATCAATAAGGTCGACGAGCACTTGAGCAACGACGACAGGGGGGAGCAACTTGCCGTCAGCCTTTAACGCCTTGAACTTTTCGAGGGTTTCAAACGCCGAACTTCTAATGGTAGCCTGCATGTCGGTATCCATAACCCCAGGACCGAAAGAGAAGCATTTAAAGTTGTCTTGTGGGTTGTCCTCCGCTGCGGTGCGCGTGAGCATATCCACGCCGGCTTTTGAGATACAATAGGGCGACCAGCCCGCAATAGGACGTTTTCCTGCACCAGAAGAGACGTTGGCCAGTCGAACGGGACCTTCGTGGTCTTTAAAAACCCTTAGAAATGCTACCGTCAACAGGCTCGTGGAGAGGAGATTGACATTGATGTTTTGAATAAATTCAGCGGTATCCACCGCCTGAAGGGGGGCAATGGGACCGATAGTCCCGGCGTTGTTGACAAGGGTTACGGCATCTTCACAGGACAGATCGAGTCCGTTTAAAAGCGTTTGAAAGACCAATAGGGCATTGTCTGGCTCAGAGAGATCAATCGACTGGTGGCACACGCGCCCTTCTGAGGCGTCGATAACGGCTTTTAACGCTTCAGAAAGGTGACGGGACAACGCCACAACTTGGCAGTCGTCTTGTCTTGACAACAATTTTACAGTTTCCAAACCGAGGCCTTTGGAAGCCCCTGTAATCATCGTGTATTTCATATAATACCTCCTATGCGTGGGAACCGCAGACCACTTTAAAATGCGGTTCTAAGCGGTTGATGTGCGCATGGTACTGTGCGCATTCGACTTCAATACAACGGGCGAGATGAACCGTTTCGACACCGTTGCGTTTAAGTTGCTCTACTTTATGAGACCAGTCTTCACCGTCGTATACGGTTTCGGCACAACCGGCACAGTAGAAGAGGCAACTCATTTCAACGTCTTCATTCACATAAGGTGCAAAAGCGTGCGCCTTTTTATGAAAGGCGTTGTAACACCCGATTCCGGTACACTTGTTGACCAATTTTCGACAGGCCATTACGGCTATTTTCATAACAAAACTCCTTTTAAATCATAAACTAATAACAGTATAGCGGAATAAATGATGGAAGTAAAATGCAAGAAAGTTGTTTTTGTCATGAAAAAAAAGGTATACATATCTTAAATTCAAAATTTAACAGGGGGATTACACGGAGGCTTATATGAAAAAACTATCGATACGCGTTAAAATTGGAAGTGTGGTACTGTTGCTGGTGCTGGCGACGGTGATTTCATCCATTACGGCTTATAGCGGGTTGAAACAAACCAATACCGCGCTGGAATCGGTCTATAAGGACCGCGTCATTCCGTTAGAACAGTTGAAGGCCATTTCTGACCTTTACGCCATCAACATTGTGGACGTAGCACATAAACTGAGAAACGGCAACATAACGTATGAAATGGCAGATGACATGACACGCGAGGCCAAAGTCGTTATAGACGAAACTTGGGCGGCTTATATGGCAACGCAACTCACAGAAGAAGAAGCTTCTATAGCTGCCGAAGTGGAAGCGCTCTTTGCGCCGGCAAACCAAGCCGTCGAGACTTTTCTCAATCTCGTTGCAAATGAAGATGCCCGCGGCATCGAAAACTATACCATAGAGACCTTGTACCCGAGCATCGATCCGCTCACTGAGAAAATTGGCGACTTAATTACAATTCAGCTTCGGGTAGCTGAGGCCTCGTTCCTGGAAAGTGAGAAAGAGTTTAGACAGGTCATGGTTTCCCTCTTCCTGTCTGTCGTCGGGATTTCTGTTGCTATTGCACTGTTGGTCGTAGTAGGGCTTCAAATTGTGCGCAGTGTCACTTATCTCCGAGACTTGCTCGAAGCACTTTCCAAATCAGGCGGGGATTTAACGCAAACCATTGAAGTGAAGTCCAAAGATGAAGTGGGACAGATGGCGCAAGCGGTCAACCATTTCCTCGAGAATATGCGTCAAATTATCTCTAAAGTCAAAATGAACTCAACCTCTATTGAGGGGGCTTCTGTGGCGATGTTAGATGACGCAACGCGTATAAATGAAGAGATTGAAGAAATCAGTGCCACCACTCAAGAGCTCGCGGCAAGTATGCAAGAAACCAATGCTTCAGCTGAAGAAATCAACTCGGTGTCTCAAGAGGTTGAGGATATTGCCAAAGATATTACCAATAAGGCGGCAACTGGTAAGAGCAACGCTACTGAAATCAAAACACGAGCGCTAGACGTCGACGCTTTAGCAGCTGCTTCTAGGCAAAAAGCCTACACCATCTACGAAGAAAACACATTGGTACTCAAAGAGGCGCTTAAAAAGTCGGAATCGGTTCAGCAAGTTAATATTTTGGCAGATACGATTTTGAGCATCGCCGATGAGACGAATCTCCTCGCTCTAAACGCCGCAATTGAAGCGGCACGCGCCGGGGAATCCGGTCGAGGGTTTGCCGTGGTCGCAGAAGAAATCCGCAAGCTGGCTGAGAGCTCAAAAAACAGTGTCAATCAAATTCAAGAGGTTGCCGCTGTGGTGAAGGATTCGGTGGCAAGCCTTTCCGAGGCGTCACAGTCGATTATGCAGTTTATCGACGACACTGTTGTAAAAGACTACGAAAAACTTGTTGAAATCGGCAAACAGTATCTAAACGACGCAGAATATGTATCGGGGATGTCAGATGACCTCAACAAATCTTCTGAAGAGTTGCTGAACTTACTAACGGTTACAGTTCAAGCTATTAGTGAGATTTCTAGGGCGGCTGACGAGGCATCTGTGGGCACTATAGATATTGCTGAACGCGCCAGTGCTTTGTTGAATCAATCTACTGAAGTCAAGAACAAGGCGCAGAGCAATGAAGAACACGCCAGCGACCTCGACAAAACGGTGCAGCAGTTTATCGTATAGGGGACTTTTGCTTTGAAATTAGTCAAAAAAGGTTTTCAGTGGTCTGACAATACGGTATGATAAGAGTGTCGAAGGTTACCCTACTCGTAGAGCCAATCGATTAAAGACCTCGGTCGTATTACAAAGTTACAGAGTGTCTCAACCGAGACACTCTTTTTGATTTAGACAACAAGCGTTGAGCCGAAAGACTTCTCGCGGGTGTTCAACGCGAGAAGGCATCAGCGAAAGGCGTTTTGACGCGCTGAAAGCGTATCAAATGTTGTCAGCAGGCAAGTGTTGAGCCGAAAGACTTCTCGCGGGTGTTCAATGCGAGAAGGCATCAGCGAAAGGCGTTTTGACGCGCTGAAAGCGTATCAAATGTTGTCAGCAGGCAAGCGTTGAGCCGAAAGACTTCTCGCGGGTGTTCAGCGCGAGAAGGCATCAGCGAAAGGCGTTTTGATGCGCAGGAAGCGTATCAAATGGTGTCTAAAGTGAGGAGAAGATGAGATAATGAATAAGAAAAAGGTGCCGATTGCACCAGAGTTACCAAAAACATTTACAGCAAAGCAAGAAGATGAACAGGTTTGTTATGAAGATGAAGCGTATGTTTCCGAACGGTTTTACGAGGGCTGCGATTTTACAAGGTGCCGCGCACGCCATGTGATGTGGCGATCCACGCGTTTTTTAGGGTGTATTTTTAGAGACAGCTCATTTGAACACGTCGATGCCAACCACGTGGTATTTGAGAATTGCGATTTTTCCAATTCGGATTTTAGCGACAGCATCTTTCACATGTGTGCCTTTATCAACTGTAAATTTGTGGGCGCCAATTTTTCAGGCGGCAATTTTTACAATGTAACCTTTGATAAAGCGTACGCGTCCTATGTGAACTTTAGATTTTCCAAATGCGATACAGTGGTGTTTTCAGATTGTAAATTAGAAGGTGCTGAGTTTATAGAAATGCGGCACAAGTTTTTGACTCTCGAGGCATCGCAACTGAGGGGGGCGCAATTTTCCGGCTGTCTGTTAAAAGGCGTGGATTTATCGACCTGTGATATTGAGGCCATTGGAGTGGGAATGCAGGAAATCAAAGGTGCCGTTATCGACGAGGGGCAAGCGGTGGAACTGTTAAGGCTGATGGACGTCAAGATTAAGTTTTAATAGGAGGGGAAATATGCAAGTTAAAGCGATTGGGTACGCGGTGTTGGCAGCTTTGCTCTACGGGTTAAGCGCACCACTCTCTAAAGTGCTGTTGGGGTATTTGACACCGACTCAAATGGCCGCGGCACTTTATTTAGGTGCAGGTGTGGGAATGGGGGCGTCGGTGCTCTTTCAGCGGGGCAGAAAAAACCCGTCAAAAGAAGCGAGCCTATCCCGAGGGGATTTACCCTATGTCGTCGGCATGGTTTTATTGGATATTGCGGCGCCGATTTTTCTTATGATTGGGCTCACGTTGACGGCGTCTTCCACGGCATCTCTGTTAAACAATTTTGAAATTGTGGCCACGTCGCTTATTGCACTGGTGATTTTTAAGGAAGCGGTGGGCAGGCGTATGTGGTGGGCCATCGGCTTTATTACAGTATCGAGTATACTGCTCTCCGTAGGCGATATCACGGCGTTTCAAATGGATGTAGGCGCTGTGTTCGTCTTAATGGCCTCGCTTTGTTGGGGACTTGAGAACAATTGTACGCGTATGTTGTCTCTGAAGAGTCCTTTGGAAATCGTGGTGATTAAGGGCTTGGGATCCGGTCTAGGCGCTCTGGGGATTGCCCTGTTGTGGGATTGGGGACCTTTTGAGGTACAGTGGTTTTTATGGGCCATGGTGCTGGGGTTCTTCGCCTTCGGTATGAGTATTTACTTTTATATTTTGGCGCAACGGCATCTCGGTGCCTCGAGAACCAGCGCCTTCTACGCAGCGGCCCCTTTCATCGGCGTCCTCGCTTCTTTCCTCGTATTAAAAGAGCCGATTAACAGCACTTTTATGCTTGCTGCTGGGGTCATGCTGCTGGGGACTTACCTCGCAGTGACAGAGCGACACGACCACAAACACCGACATGTGTCCATGACACACGCGCATAGCCATAGACACGATGACGGACACCATACGCACGCGCACGACGATGGTTTTAAAGGAGAACATACACATGAACACAAGCATGAGGGGATGACGCACCGCCACAAGCATTACCCAGATTTACACCACACCCATGAACACTAATGTCCTGTAGCGTTCACCATTAAAAAAACGGCTCATTTACTCTGCATCATTGCGGCGTTAAACGCTCTCGACACGATTCCGCATTGTCGTCGATAGTTTGCCTTGCGAAGGGGCAGATGCGAAACCGGTTAACACTTTCGGCGGGAGAGCGACGGAAAAAGAGGCTGTACCCAAGAAGGACAGCCTCTTTGTTTTAACAACAAGATTTGAGCCAAAAGGCTTATCGCGACTATTCAACGCGGAAAGCTGTCAGCGAAAAGCGGTTCGTTATGCCGAAGGCATTACGAATGTTGTTATTTGCCGCAACAATGCTTGTATTTTTTCCCGCTTTGACACGGGCACTTTTCATTTCGGCCAATTTTAGTTACTTTGGCCGTCTGTGGTTTTATGGCACTGAGCTCATCAAAGGTGAAGCCGTGATTCACCCAGCTTCTGGTTTGACCTTGAGCGACGATAAACAAGTCTTTGAGAACGTTGAGTTCTTCATTACTCGGCGCAATGTACCCAATTTGGTTGAGGTAGTTGAAAAACCCTTCGAGGTTTAGGAACTCCAGAACGTATTTGAGATCGGTTTTAAAATCGACCAAGTTGCCAGGGATATTTTTTTGAATGCGGTCGACTAAAGCGTCACTCGCCGGTAGTGTCGCGTTGAGTTCGTGCGACGTGTAGTGCAGAAAATCGTCGAGTCCCGGCAGGTAGTATGGCTTTGCCGGGTTAAGAATCTCTTTAATGAGGTCTTTTAACGTTAAAGCGTCTTCAAAAAATGTCGAGTACAAAACGTCTTCATACAGCCAGTAATTTTCATGGCGCACTTGTGACGCGTAGGCGAGGTCGAAAAAAACCTCTTTTGAAATGACGGTCTCACAAGCGGCGTGATGGCGCTTATACAGACTGTATAAATTATCCAGTTGGATAGCACCGTAGAGGTTGCCAGCGGCCCGCAAATAGGCGATGATGTCGGTCTTTAATCTGGACATGACGATGCGCGCGTTGTCGTCCAGCGCATTTAAAGCGTCAATGGTTTGATTTTGAATCCCAATGTAAAGGCGCTCATCGTTTTTGAACAGGTGAACGAGCCCTGTTTCAATGAGGTATTTGAATTTGGGAATGAGTGACAAGTCGACAAATTCCATGTAGTAACTGTCGCATAGTGCTGTAAGAATGTTGCGTTGGTCGCTGTCCGCCCATGTGATGAGGTCTTTTAGGTTTTCTGAATCTGAAGCTTCTTCGAGCAACGCTTCGGTTAAAGGCTCTTTTTTTGACGACTCGTCAAAGGAGATGCCTAAAATGGTCAATCGTTGGATCGTTTGTTTTTTATTGAGTTTTTTAATACAGGTGTTTAAGTTTTTGCTAGGTTTTGATTTGATGAGCCAGTTTTCAGCCCATTGTAAATTTAAATTGCTCATAAATAAATCCTTTTCACTTTTATATCTATATATAGTATCATGTAATTAATAACACGTCTACTTGAAGGCTTTAAACTTTAAAAAAATGTAGGAGTATTAGATGAAAACCGTTAAAGGCAATTCTGAATTAATGAAACGCATGAATCGAAATTTAATGATAAAGCATATTGTAAAGGCCGGCGTCATATCGCGCTCGGAGTTGTCTCGAGCGACGGGACTGGCTCTTCCGAGTATTATGCGGATCGCCGATGAGCTGATTGAAAAAGCCCTTATTGTCGAAAGCGGAGAAGGCAAGTCCACCGGCGGCAGAAAACCCCAGCTTTTAAAAATTAATGCGGCACACAAATACATTATCGGGATTGAAATCGCTCATGTTTCCAATATAACATTGGCGGATTTCAGTGGAACGCCCATCGACCATATGACTTTGGATACCCGCGCGTTTGATACCCCTAAAGATGTCCTAAAGAAACTTCTAGAGACCATTTGGATTTTTTTCGACAAGCACGACTTGGGGCCTTCACAAGTTGCAGGGTTGGGCATTGGGACGCCGGGGAGCGGCTTTAAGTACAAACGCACGCAAAAGCGGGCTATTTTAAAAGGTTGGGATAAAATTGATGTCAAACAGTGGTTTGAAGAACGCTTGGCGGTTCCCGTCTACATTGACAACGTTTGTAGAACGCGGACATTGAGTGAGCTCTGGTTCGGCCTCGGGAAGGTCTACGACGATTTCTTATACGCGTTTATCGATCAAGGTGTCGGTACCGGCATTGTCAGTGGCGGCGAAATCGTCGAAGGTCACAATGGCGTGGCAGGGGAGTTTGGGCACACGGGCATCGTCTACAACGGCAAGACCTGTTATTGCGGGAAAAAAGGCTGTATCGAGATGTACATTTCAGCCGGTGCTTTGTCCAATGCCATAGAACCGTATGTGGGTAAAGAACTGGATGCCCATCCTTTTGAATGGTTGCTTGCACATGAAGACGACCCCGTGCTGGTACCGTTCTTTGACCAAACGGCAGATTATATTGCGTACGGTTTGGCCAACCTCATCAATCTGTACAACCCGCCGGTGATTGTTCTGGGCGGCAGTGTCCCCGAAAAACTTAAAGGCCTCAAGCCGCTTGTAGAAATGCATGTGGAACACTATATCTTCAACAACCGCGCTTTAAAGACGCCGATTCTGACGACATCGCTTGAAAACGAACGCTACTGTCTCGGCAGTATCGCCCTAGTTATTCACCGTTATTTCGATAGACTTTTTAGTTGAATTGAGCAGGAATTTTCAAAAGTGAGCCCTGTATGGGGCTTATTTTTTGTGTCTTCACTCGATAGAATTGATGGTTTGAAACAATCGGTTACGTTTGTGGCTGCTTATTGAGAGAGGGGTGTTTTAGCATAACCACCTTGACGCTAATAAAAATAAAATATAAACTATCAGAAGATTTAAACAGTATTAACAGGAGGATACCTGTTTTAAATTTGGAAATTAATGAAGTATCCGTAGTTTAAACTGGAGGTAGCGTAGTGAAAAATAAACCATACGATAAACTCAACATTGTTTTTGGCGTTATCATGTCGTGTATGATTACACTGCTCATGTTTGTATATTTGGTTTTGCGTGTCATCGATGTGAAGGTTTTCCTAGTTGTTTCAGGAAGTGTTTTTTTGTGGCCGATGAGTTCGGTTGTTGTGTATAAGATGCGTGTGGAAGGTACGTCGTCAACTAACCGTGCTTTGTATGCACCTGTAAAATTGAGCTTGTTGATTTCATTGGGTGTATCCGTACTTTTAATCCTATGTGACTTATCGCTTAACGCCACCTTACAGTGGGCTTACTACCCGGTCTCTACCATTGTACTGTGGCCTATAGGGATGGTAATCTATAATCTTTTGCTTAAAAGAGTAGAGCGCGAATGAGGCGAAGCAACAGGCTTTAAAGTATGAGTTTTAGGCTGGAAATAGCGCCTTAGCAGGACTGTAGAAAGCGTCTTCTCTTCAATCATCAAGAGTGCTGTTTCGGTGCATAGAAGCTATAAGAAGTGTTATAGAAATAACAGCAACCCCCATACAGCTTTGAAAAAACTGTATGGGGGTTTTACTTGTCATGGAAGGACACCAGTGCTACTGCGCGCCTTTATCAGGCGCAACCCAATCGATAGTCATGTCGGCGATATCGCTAAAATCTGTATCGTGTGAGACGAGTACAAGTATTTTTTCTTTTTTAGCCACAAGCGCCTTTAAAAACACTTTTATCGTCTCTACTGAAAGTTGGTCGGCGTTGGCTGTGAACTCATCCAGCAGCAACATGTCGGCATCTTTGAGCAATAGGGCTGCCAAAAGCAGTTTGCGCTTTTCTCCACCGGAGAAGTTGCTCACAGTTGTCTGAATGGTGGTATCCAACCCTTGTTTCAGAAAAAGGGCATCGACGTCGATGTTTACCTTTGTTAAAGCATCTAAAATAGCGTCATCGTCCACTTTGGGGTTGTGTAACTTAAAGTAGGCGTGAAGTGAAAGTGTCGGCAATTCAACGTCTTGCAACATATACGCTGCCCGACGGTAATACGACTCGAGGTCGATTTCATCTATAGGGGACCCATTGACAGAAATACAGCCGTCCGTAGGGGGGCGAAGACCGATTGAAAGATCGAGAACCGTTGATTTTCCAGCGCCGTTGGCCCCTCTTATATTGAGCACATCGCCCTTTTGTAAAGAAAAACTAAGTGCCTTGAACAAGGGCTTTTCACCATAGGGAAAACTGACGTTTTGAAAGTCGAGTTGCTCAATAGAGGTGATGTTCATCTTAGGTTTTAAATCAGGCGTTTTTTCGTCATTTGACAATTGAATGACGCGTGTAAACGCTTCATTTATATTAGCCAATCGCACATGGGTCGAGGCGTAGCTGACCAAAAAGTTGCAAAAAAATAGGTGTGTAAGAGATGACGAGAATCAGGGCACCTATGGTCATGCGATTTTCCATGATGGCGTACGCTGAGTAGCTAAATGAAATGGCCAGTGAAAGAGGGCCAATTAACGAGCTTCCCCAAGCTGAAGTTAAAATATCGTATGTAAAAACTTTTTTCCAAACGGCGACAAGCTCCTCGTGTAGCGACTGGAGTCTATGTGTATAAAAAGAAGCAAAGAGGTTCACTTTAACCGATTTAATATTTCGCAAGCACTCGGAGACGAGTCCCATGCGCCGGCCGTTGTTTTTAAAGATATCGCGTGACAGGTTGCTGACACGTTTGAATATGGCTCGAGTCGGAAATAGAATCAGAGGAATTAACCCTATTTGTATCAGAGCAAGGATAGGGCTTAACAGATACAGACTGCACAGCACGAGAAGTGCGCCAACCCCTTGAGCCGCTCGTTTAGGGCGCTCAACCGCGTTGACAAACACCTTGTAGTCGATTGCCAGCGACAGTTTCCAGACGATCAATTGTTGTGTGTAGGTGTTTTGTCAAATACAACTCTACCCTAGGGTCTTCGGTATTTTATGTGTAGGAGATAGAACACCGTGAAAACTTATTTGAATTGTATGTGATTTGTGGTACAATACACTTAGTAACACGATGTAACAAAGTGGAGGTCTTATGACAATACATTTAAAACCGGTTTGTGCTTCTGAGCGCGTTTTTGAAGAACTGGAAACGTTGGGATTGCTTAAACGATTGGCACCGCCTTTAACAGGTGGCGGCGAAGCAACAAATGTTCACACCTTGCACAGCAACTGCGGTACTCATGGGGGGCACAAGCTCATCGGTGTGGAAATCGGCAGAAAAGATGTGAGGTGCTTGATTCACCATCCAGAGCCGGAAGTCTTTATGTTGATACAGACCGTTCGACAAAATCCGCTGTATTTGCTGATTGCAAAGGACGGTGCCGAACGCTTTAAAGAAAAGATGGCGGGAAAAGCGCTAAAATCGACGGACTTTGTCTTACTGCACTGTCGCTTCAACGACCCGCGGTTGAGCTTTTTTACCATGAATGCCGGAACGCTGCACAATGAGCTAACCGCTGAAGACGGTGCCGACAACCCTTTTTTTTACGTGGCAGAGTCTGCCGAACTACCTGAAATTATAACGCCTTTTAAGGGCGTGACATTGTGTGTAAAGGAGGCGTTTTAATGAAACGATCTGAGGTAAATGCGAGCATCGAGTGGGCGAAGGCGCTGCTCGAAGAACACAACTTTTTTCTACCGCCGTTCGGCTACTGGACACTGGACGATTGGCGTTCAAAGGGACCGTCGATCGACGCTGTTCGGAAGACCATGCTGGGCTGGGATATTACCGATTTTGGCGGCGGTGATTTTGAGCATTTCGGCGCTGTGCTCTTTACGTTGAGAAACGGTCTTTTAGACACTGATGCAATAGGGACGCCCTACGCAGAAAAGTTGATTTTGTTAAAAGATGGTCAACGGTTGCCGCTGCACTGTCACAAGAGCAAAACTGAAGACATTATCAACCGAGGGGGCGGTATCCTGGCCATTCAACTTTACAACTCGAAGTCCAATGGCGACGTGGATCGAGAAACGCCTGTGGAAGTATTAATGGACGGCGTGGTACACACCGTAGAAGCTGGAGAAACAGTTTATATTCCAAAGGGGGCGTCGATTACACTAAAGCCGAACCAGTACCATCTCTTTTGGGCCAAAGCCGGTGCGGGGCCGCTTATCTGCGGAGAAGTGAGTTCGGTAAACGATGACCGCACAGACAACTACAACGCAGAACCTGTCAGCCGATTTACAACCATTGAAGAAGATGTGCCGCTGACGACGCCACTGTGCAATGAGTACGAGGAGGTGCTCTAATGTACGATCTCATCGCCATCGGCGAAATGCTTGTCGATATGACGCCTATTGCCGTCGGAGAGACGACGGCTTTTGTCCCCCATGTGGGCGGCGCACCACTAAATGTGCTTGCAATGGCTTCAGCACTCGGTGTAAAGACGGCGTTTATCGGCAAAGTAGGCGCGGATCAATTTGGCAAGGCCATACGGGACACGGTGGTGGCTTGTGGCATCGATGCCCGGTATGTGTCCATAGATGAGACGAAGCCGACGACACTGGCTTTTGTCCATTTAGACAAAAGTGGTGAGCGGTCGTTCTCCTTTTACAGAGAAGCCAGCGCCGATGTGGCGCTTACGCCAGAGGACGACGCCGAGATGAAAGCGCCGTACCGCGCGGTGTGTTTCGGCTCGGTGGCCTTGACGCAGTCGCCTATTAGAGAGGCGGTTTATCGCCGTATCAAAGCGGCCAAAGAAATGGGCGCCCTGGTGTTTTACGATCCCAACTACAGGCCGTTGCTTTGGGTGGATAAATGCGAAGCCGTCGAGCAAATGCAAAGGGCTGCGCACTTTGCCGATGTCGTGAAAGTTTCTGAAGAAGAAGCGGCTCTCATAACAGGTGGGCGCACCGATTCAGAATCGGCTCAATGGTTTTTAAGCAGAGGGGTACGCTGTGTGTTCGTCACAAAGGGTGCCGACGGTGTCAACGTTTACACAGCAGAGGCACATTGGCATGTTCCGGCATATAAAGGCGGTGAGACACGAGATACAACCGGTGCCGGCGACGCATTTTTCGGTGCCACAATAGGCGCTCTCATCCGAGAGGGGCTGTCCCTTGAAACGGCAGTGGTCAAGCGCGCTGTGCACTATGGGGTCGTCGCAGCAGGACTCTGTGTTACGCGGCATGGGGCATTGCCGTCTTACCCTACACAGACTGAAATCGAGGAGGCTATGACGTGTTGAGAATCGACAGAGCGCGGCAAACGCTAGCGGCTCAAATAACAGAGACCTTAGAGGCAATAGAGACCGTATCCCTTGCAAAGGGGGACTACAAGGCCTTCGAAGCTGGGATTGCGGCACCTTGTGAAACGGTGTCACTGCCTTATTATTTAAACGATGGCGACGCCCGCTATTTTTTACATTTTGAATGCGATGTACCGTGTGTTTCAGAGGGGAAAGAGCTGTATATAGAAGTGAGTACGGGGCGAGAAGGGCAGTGGGATGCCGTAAATCCCCAACTTTTAGCTTTTATTGACGGCGAAGTAATCTGTGGTCTCGACGTCAACCACAGGAAAATAGTTTTTCGCAAGGGAGACATCGGTAGGCGCGTCATGGTGGGGCTGCATTTGTACACCGGTATGCAACCAGGGGACTGTGTTGTGCGGTTACAGCTCAAATGCGATGACCTCGCGGTGAGAAGTGCTTATTACGACCTCGCAGTGGCACAGGAAGCACTTAAAGCGCTGGCACCTGACAGCACGGCACATGAGACGCTCTACAACGCTTTATTAGAGGGCGCCTATCTCGTTAAAGGGAACGATGTTCAGGCCTTTTCTAACTGGATGGCGACAAAAGTCTACGGGAAGACGTCACTGGAGGCGCAATACACTGTACACGCAGTAGGCCATACCCATATCGATGTGGCGTGGTTGTGGGATTTGAGACAGACTGCAGAAAAGGCATCGCGCAGTTACGCAACGGCGCTGGATTTGATGTCGCGTTACGACAACTACCGATTTATGGCGTCTCAGCCGATTTTGTACGAGATGGTGGCAGCGTCTCACCCCAAACTTTTTGAAACCATCGTTGAAAAACATAAGGCGGGCAGCTGGACTTCGGAGGGGGCGATGTACTTAGAGGCGGACTGCAACTTAATTAGCGGTGAGTCTATGGTGCGTCAAATAGAGCTGGGGAAAAAGTATCTCAGAGAAGTGATGGGCGTCGAATCGAAAGTCCTTTGGTTACCGGATGTCTTTGGTTACAGTGCCGCGTTGCCGCAAATTCTAAAGGGGTTTGGCATCGAGCTGTTTGTCACATCAAAAATTTCGTGGAATGAAACCAATCAGATGCCTTACGACAGCTTTTTGTGGGTGGGTATCGACGGCACGTGTATTCCAAGTCAATTTATTACGACGATGTCTATGGAAAACTTGAGACAGGGCTCGTTTAAGTCTATATACGAGGGCAATATGACGCCAAGCGAGGCGCTGGGAGCGGTTAAGCGACATCAACAGCGCGCAGTTCAGCCGCATGTGCTCATGCCGTTTGGGTATGGTGACGGCGGTGGCGGCGCAACAGAAAAAATGCTGGAGACATCAAAGCGCCTAGAAAAAGGCATTGTGGGGATGCCTAAAGTCGTCCCGTCCAATCTGGAACAGTTTGTAAAGGCGTTCCAAGAGACGCTGTCTTCGGAACTGCCCAAGTGGTCAGGGGAACTCTACCTCGAGTACCACAGGGGGACTTATACAACCAACGGCCTCATAAAACAAAAACACCGACAGCTTGAAAATGCGTTGATTCAGGCGGAAATGCTACAGTCACTTTTAAACATAAACGGTAAAGCCCTCACCTGTGAACGGTTTGAAGCCCAGTGGCGCGCGCTTATGGTCAACCAGTTCCACGACATACTGCCGGGCACCTCTATTGAGAAAGTCTATACAGACGCTTATGCGCAGCTGGATGCGGCAAAGGCGTTTGTCGACAATTGGGTGGCGGAAACGCTTGTGGAGACTGTAGCTCAAGGAGGCAGAGGCGTCAGTTTTATCAATGTGTCTGGGCATACTTTTGACGGGACTTTTTCGGTACCGACATCAATTGGTGAAATCGGTGAAGACGGCGAGATTGCCGCGCAAAGTGTCGGAGAAACCCTGTACCTAAAGCCCCAGTCGTTTCGGCCCGGCGGCGTTCAAACCGGAAGCTTGCGCGCCGTTGTGACACATAAGGCCTTTGATCCTTGCTGTTTTGAGACGCCGATGCATCGCGTGGAGATAGACGCGGACGGTACGTTACTTTCACTCTACGACAAGACGCTCAACCGCGAACTCATCGCACCAGGCGGTCGCTTTAACGCACTGAAAGCCTATGAAGACCGACCGAAGCAGTGGGACGCTTGGGACATCAACGAAGACTATCCGAAGTACGCGTTGGCATTTGACACGTTTACGAAAATCGAAGCGTTGTCCACCGGTGAACTCGTAACTGTTGTTGCTGTTGAAAAGCGTATTGGCAACTCGTCGATTACTCAGCACCTCGTCTTTCATCACGATCGGCCTTTGGTGACATTTGACCATACGGTAGATTGGCGCGAGACCCATGTCTTAATGCGCACGACCTTCGATTGCGATATTTTGGCCACAGAAGCGCACTACGATATACAGTTCGGCGAAGTGAAACGCCCAGTTGACCAAAACAACAGCTTTAACGCAGCGATGTTTGAAGTCTGTGCGATGCACTACGGGAAACTCGCTGATGATGCACATGCGGTGATGCTTTTATCCGATGACAAGTTCGGCTACAGTTGTGACGGCGGGACCTTGGGGCTATCGCTGATTAAATCGCCCACTTGGCCGAATCCCGTATCAGATCAAGGGCAGCACCGATACAGTTACAGCCTCATGACACAGGCGGCACCGATGAACGCTTGCGACAGCGCTCGGTGCGTCGCAACATGCTTCAACCCGCCGCTTTGTGTACCGGGAACGGCGGTAGCTATGGAAGGGCCTGAGGTGGCAGATATCTTCTCAGTAGAAGCGTTTCGTCCGTTGGGGGACGGTGTGTTCGAACTCAGGCTCACCGCTCGGACGACGGCGAAAGGTTCAGAGAGCGTTCGATTTAACAGACCGTTTCAATCGGTGGTGCAAACGGACTTAGCCGGTACCGAACAGGCACTACTCGCTGAAAATTCAAGGGAAGTCGTTATCGTCTACAGGCCTTTCGAAGTGATAACACTGCGCGTGACTTTTTAATCGGCGGGTTACACGGCGTCGGAAAGATGGGATAGGAAGCGCTTGATACGCGGCGGGGCGTCGGTTGAAAAGAGGACTTCCGGCGCCGCATCGGCGACGATTTCACCGGCGTCCATAAAGACGATACGGTCGGCAATTTGTCTAGCAAACTGCATTTCATGTGTGACGATTATCATGGTGTTGCCGGCTTGAGAGAGGCGCTTGATGACTTTGAGCACTTCGCTCACCAGTTCGGGATCCAGCGCAGAAGTCGGTTCGTCTAAGAGCAGCAGTTTTGGCGACGGCGCTATAGCCCTCGCAATGCCGACGCGTTGTTGTTGGCCGCCGGAAAGCGTGTTTGGATAAGCGCTTCTCTTATCGCTGAGACCAACTTGTTCTAAGACTTCGGAGGCGATGGCAGAAGCAGCTTCCCGCGTTAGGCCGTGTACTTTTTCGAGGCCCAAGGTGATGTTCCTCTCTACTGTCAAATGTTTAAACAGTCCGAAATTTTGAAACACCATGCCAATTTGGCGTCTGATGGCGTGAACGTCTCGTTTGCGCACAGATGCCAAATCGTATTTTTTGCCGTCGAAGGCCAGTGTGCCGCTGTCGGCGTCCACCAGTTGGTTGATGGTTTTAAGCAAAGTGCTCTTCCCCGACCCAGACGGGCCGATAATGGCGACGACTTCGCCCTTTTCCAGTTTTAAGCCGGCGGACTTGAGCACTTGAAAATCCCCGTACGCTTTGTGAACTTGCTTTAAATCAATCATGTTCCAATCCTTTGCTGAATCGCATCTCGATGCGGTTGTTGAGTTTGCCGATAATTAAAGTAATCACCCAGTACAAAATACCGGTGGCGAGGTAAACCTCGAGAAATCTGTAGTTGGAAGCGGCACGCATTTTCGCCATGCCCATCAGGTCGTTTAAGCCCAGCATAAACGTCAGGGAGGTGCCTTGTATGACGCCGATAAAGGTATTGCCCAGAGGTGGGATGGCCACTTTGACCGCTTGGGGAAGTTCGATGTAAAAAAGTGTTTGCAGGCGCGTTAGCCCGACGGCAAGTCCCGCTTTCTGCTGGAGATCGTCTACAGCTGTTAGGGAGGCACGCATGGTTTCAGAAATATAGGCCCCTGCATTAATCGACATGACGATAATTGAAGCGGTAAAAGCGCTCATTGTTCCCAGATGCGGAAAGAGTTGAGGCAAGCCGAAGAAAAAGATAAACAGTTGAATCATCAGCGGGGTGCCTCTGAAAAAAGACGTATAAAATTTAAGGAAGTCGTCGAGAACGGGTACTTTAAACGTGCGCAGTACGCCGATGACACTGCCGATTAACAGGCCGAGAACAAAGGCGCCGACCCCGACGGCAAGCGTCAAGGGCAGGGCGCGTGTCAGTTCTAAAAGGGCCTTGAAAAAAACATCTGCTTTAAAAATCATTAGTGATCAAACCTTTCTGTGATGTTGATGTCGAAGTATCTTTGCGAGAGTTCAGCCATGGTTCCGTCGGTGTAGAGCGTTTCTATAGCGGCGTCAATTTTTGCAATAAGTGCCCGGTTTTTATCGTTTACGACAAATGGGAAGGCGTTGTGTAATTCGTTGATAGGGTCGCCGGCGAGCTTTAGGGGCAAACCGGAAGTCTTAATAACCGATTGAAGGGCAAGGCGATCGTTCATGGCTGCATCGACTCTTCCGATGGCCACATCCTGATACGAGCCGCTGCCGCTGTCGTAAGTGATGATCTCAATGCTGCCCTCGGTGTCGAACTCTCTGAGCATTGTTTCGTAATTGGTGCCGAGGCCGACGGCCACTTTTTTGCCTTTTAACGAGGCGAGGTCGTAGATGTCGTCTCGGTCGTCTTTGGTGATGAGCTGTGCGCCATAGTAGACGTAGGGGCTTGTGAACAGGTACTTTTCTTCGCGCTCAGGCGTAATGGTGATTTGGTTGGCGATGGTATCGATTTTCCCTGTGTCCAACATGCCGAAGAGGCCGCTGAAGTTGCTGGTGACGAATTCGATTTCCATATCGAGCTGTTCCCCGATGGCTTTCCACACGTCGACGTCAAATCCGGTGAGCTCTCCGTTTTCATCTAGGTACGTATACGGCTGGTAGCCGCCACTCATCCCCACTTTGATAACCGTATCCTCTGCTGAAGACGGTGCTGTTTCAGGTCTTAAAAAAAATACAGCCAACAGGACAATACTCGCTAGGGCGATAAGCCCTGCAATCGTTTTTTTGTTTCTCATAAAATCCTCCTAATATAGATAAAAATGGGTTGACATAGCTGCAAAACGTCGATGATTGCGGTGTCGTTTCACCGAAAGTTAGAAAGCTACTCTATAGTGAAGTGGCATCGAGGCCACATTCAACACGGGATGAACCTAAAGGCATAGGGTTACGTCATAGAGAACGCGGTTGCCGTTTTTTGAATATAAAAAAACAGGTAGGGCCAACCCTTCCTGTTTCATCTCAATTTATTATTTGGAAAGCGTATTTAAGCACTACAAACAGCCGTTATTCAGTTCCCCTAAATAGAACAGAACAACAGCAACATACTGTCATGTCAAATTGTTTGTTAAATGTAAATACGTTCATCTTCTTTACCTCGCGTGTTTTTTAATAGAGTAAAAGATTTAACCCGACTTGTCAAGTAGGAATTGAAAAATAGTTATTTATTTTTATTGAAGGCACTGTCTATATGGTATACTGATAGTGCTGTAAAGACTTATAAGAAGGGGGAATTAGCATGATTTTACCATGTACTTTTGAAGAGGCAAGAGCCCGTATTAACAAGCGATTTGAAGCCCAGCCGTTTGTTATGGATTCATTTTGGGAGCAACATGTCAAAGACAGCAACCATTACTTGCTGGTGCACGATGGGGAAACTATCGGACAGTTTGCGATTTACAAGCAGTATACGCTCTGTTATTTCCATGTTGATGAAGCGCATTTGAACAAGGCGCAGAGGTTGTTTGCGGAAGCGCGAACCATGGAACAAGTGGTGGAAGCTTATGTGCCTACAGGAGACGAGTGCTTTCTTGCACTTTGCTTAGACAACTTCAGTAAAATAGAAAAACAAGCGTACTTTTTCGAGTATGGCGAGGTGCCGACAGATATCGATGTTCTGACACTGGTGCCGATTGACGGAAGCAACATTGAGCTGCTCGATGCAGCGGGCAACTTTATGCACGAAGAGCGCGATCGTATTATTGAAGGGGATCCGACAATTGGTACATATGCGGCCTACGACGGCGACGCCTTTGTAGGCGCGGGTGTGATTGAAAAGAACACTGTTATCGACGGCCTTTCGAGCATAGGCATGTTCATCTGTCCGGAACACCGGCGAAAGGGGTACGCCACACGTCTCATGAAAACACTTTGGGAAAAAGAGCATCGCACAGGGCAAACTGTGCGCTCGGGCTGTTGGTACTACAACCATTATTCCAAAAAGACCATTGAGAAAATCGGCGGTTACACCCATACGCGTCTGATGAAAATCACATTTTAATTTTAAAAGAGCAGCAGTCCTTCCGTTTTGAGTAGAGGGACTGCTGCTTTTTTTAGTGCGCTATAATGCGGTTGCACCTGCCGTCGCTTTAGCCGGTAAGCCTCGCAGTTGGTATTGCTTTGGCGTGGTCTGGTAATTCTCCTTAAACAGTCGGATAAAGTGGGAAGGACTTTCAAAGCCGAGTTCAAAAGCCACATCGGTCACTGTGTTTCTCTTAAGAAGCGTTAAGGCCTTTTCCAGTTTCAACCGAGTAAAGAACTTTTGAGGGGATACCCCAAGGTGCTTTTTAAATTGTTGCGAAAAATTGGATTCGCTCATCTGCAACTCGCTGGCAATGGACGAAATGTTGATGCGTTCGTCCAGAGAACCGGACATCATCTCAATAGCCTGAGCCATGGGATGTTGTTTTTGCTTTAACAGTCTATGAGAAGACGGTCCGTGTTTTAAGAGTCCGTACACCAATTTCTGAGCGTATAAATCTATGAGAAATTTGTCGCGGTGCCGTTCGTCTAAACCCACGGACATGAGCGCCGTCAAGTCTTCCATAAGGTTGCTCTGCTGGTTGTTGAGAATCAACTCGTTGTTTTGAGTGTCCTCATTGGGATCGATTTCAATTTGAGCCTGTTTCAAAACGTGGTCGATGAGGACGTCGCTCAACTCAAAAACAAGCGCCTTCGTCGGTTTATCAATCTCCATGATGACCTTCGAATGCGCCGGCAGTATCAGCGATTTGCTGCTGTCATAGGTGTACCGTTTATGGTCGACGGTCAAGTGCTTTTCACCCTCTAAAATCGTGCATAATCTTGGATAACTATGCGACCGATATTGACCGATATAGTTGGCCGGAATATCGTAGTAAAGAATTTTAACGAGATCGGTTTCAAACCCATCGATCTTCTCTAGTCCACTTTCTAGCGATTGTATCATAATGTCTCCACATCCTATAGACGCTGTCTATCACTCTGTTAAAAATAAAACAGCGATTTTTTAGATTTTGCATATTTTTTTAAAAACGTGTTAGTTTTATAAACTGTTTTTCGTTATCATGGCTTTGTAGTTGATGATATAGGAAAGGCAATACACTGTCAATGACAGGGGTATTAGAATTCTTTTAATAAAATGTAATGAAAGGGGCTACGTTTATGTACGCAATTAAAGCGAAGAAATGGCTCGGTGGCGAAGTCTACAGCATGACTATAGACGCACCACATGTGGCGACGAATGCAAAGGCGGGACAGTTTGTCATTGTCATCGTCGATGAGGAGGGTGAGCGCATACCGTTAACCATTGCTGATTCCGACAAAGCGCTTGGCCACTTGACATTAATTTTTCAAGCAATAGGGTATTCAACAAAGAAAATGGCACAACTTGAAGAAGGCGATGCGCTCTTCGGTATCTTAGGACCCCTTGGCGAGGCGGCACCTATAGAAGGGTACAAAAAAGTCATGTTAATCGGCGGCGGCGTTGGTATCGCACCACTGTATCCGCAAATTAAGACACTTCACGAGAGCGGTGCTGTAGTTCACACAATTTTGGGTGGTCGAAATGCAGAACTCATTATCTTAAAAGAGGAATGTGGCGCGTACTCTCACGACATCACGTTTGCAACTGACGACGGCTCGGCCGGTAAAAAAGGTCTTGTAACCGATGTCCTAAAAGAGAAATTAATGGCAGGTGAGAATTATGATCTCGTTATCGCAATCGGACCACTGCGCATGATGCAGGCGGTTGTAGCGGTAACCAAACAGTACGATTTAAAAACCAACGTGTCTTTAAATCCAATTATGATCGACGGTACGGGGATGTGCGGCGGTTGCCGTGTTCGCGTCGGCGGTGAAACGAAGTTCGCCTGTGTAGACGGACCGGACTTCAACGGCCACGACGTCGACTTTGACGACTTGATTTCGCGTCAAAACATGTACAGAGAAGCTGAAAATCATATGTGTCGAGTATTGGAGGTTAAGAGCTCATGAAGCCTGATATATTAAAGAAAACACCCGTTGCAGAATTGCCTGCAAAGGTGCGTAACAAACATTTTAAAGAAGTCGTACTGGGGTACACACTTGAAGAAGCCATCCAGGAGAGCCAGCGCTGTTTAGAGTGCAAGCAGAAATTCTGTGTCAAAGGCTGTCCGGTAGGCGTCGACATCCCGGGCTTTATCCACCACGTAAAGGAGGGTGACATCGAAGCGGCCTACGAAGTACTCTCTGGGGACAACGCACTGCCTGCAGTGTGCGGCAGAGTCTGCCCACAGGAAAACCAATGCGAAGGCCAATGTATCCGCGGTAAAAAAGGCGAACCCGTCGCCATCGGTAGATTAGAAGGGTTTGTAGCCGATTATATAGAAAAAGACAAAGATTTTAAGACAGAAGCAGTTGAAATGCCGAAGCCAATCGGCCTTAAAGTGGCGGTTATCGGATCGGGGCCAGCAGGGCTCAGTTGTGCGATGACACTGGCAAAAGCAGGTGCAGACGTCACCATTTTTGAAGCCCTCCACAAAGTGGGCGGTGTTTTGACATACGGCATTCCGGAGTTTAGACTGCCTAAGGCCATTGTCAAAAGAGAGCAGGACAAACTCGAAGCGTACAATGTTAAAGTTGAAACCAACACATTGATTGGCAAGAGCTACACCCTTGAGCAATTAAAGGCGCAAGGCTTTAATAGATTCTTTATCGGCAGTGGTGCCGGATTGCCGAAGTTCTTAGGCATTGAAGGCGAAAACAACATGGGCGTTTACTCGGCCAACGAGTACCTCACCCGTGTCAATCTCATGGGTGCCTTTAAAGAAGACGCCGTTACGCCAATTCAAAAGGGCAAGCGTGTAGCCGTTATCGGCGGCGGCAACGTGGCAATGGACGCAGCGCGTACTGCTAAACGCCTCGGTGCTGAAGAGGTTATGATTGTATACAGACGTGGAAAAAATGAACTTCCTGCACGACTTGAAGAAGTCCATCACGCAGAAGAAGAAGAAATCATTTTCAAAACGCTTCACGGACCGATTGCAATAGAAGGCGATGGCGGAAAAGTCGTCGGATTAAAATGTCAGCGCATGACACTTTCCGAAAAAGACGAGTCCGGCAGACAAAGACCGATACCTATTGAAAACGACTTCGTGACCATCGATTGCGATACAGTGATTATCGCTATCGGACAATCGCCGAATCCTTTGATTCCGATGACTATGCCGGATATTGAAACCAACAAATGGGGCTGTATTCAGGCAGATGAGACAACTATGGAAACGACAGTAGAGCATGTCTATGCAGGCGGCGATGCTGTTACAGGTGCCGCGACGGTGATTAAAGCAATGGGCGCCGGTAAACAAGCTGCAGAAAGCATGATTGAAGAATACCAAAAAAGTATTGTAGAGCATTACAATTAAGGAGGATGACTATGGGTTTAAACTGGTTTAGAGTTCCAAAAGACATCGTATTTGGTGAAGGTGCATTATCTTATTTAGCAGGCTTAGAAGGCAAAAGAGCGACCCTCGTAACTGGGGGAAGCTCTATGAAGCGCAACGGCTTTTTAGACGAAGCCAAAACGCAACTTGAAAAAGCGGGCATGGAAGTTTCAATTGTAGACGGCGTAGAGCCAAACCCTTCTATTGAAACTGTTGTACGCGGCGGCAAGGAAATGGCAGAATTCGGTCCGGATTGGATTATTGCAATCGGCGGCGGTTCGGCACTAGACGCAGCCAAAATCATGTGGGTGTACTACGAGTACCCAGAGACAAAGTTTGAAGATTTGGTTGCGGGTAAATTCCCTAAACTCAGAACAAAAGCGAAATTTATCGCCGTACCTTCTACAAGTGGTACTGCTTCTGAAATTACAGCGTTCTCCGTTATCACGGATACTGAAAACCACATCAAGTACCCGTTGGTGTCTTACGAAATGACACCGGACATCGCGTTACTCGATGCAAATATTCCGGCTAAAATGCCTGCACACATTACGGCAAACACCGGTATGGACGTTATGGCACATGCCGTTGAGGCGTGGGTGTCATCAGCTGCAACGAGCTTTACAGACCCATTGGCATACGAAGCTATTCGACTTGTTTTCGAACAATTGCCAGTGGCGTATGAGGAGCCGACAAACATCAAAGCACGTGAAGACATGCACAACGCGTCTGCACTTGCAGGGATGGCATTTACAAATGCGTCTCTTGGTCTCGTACACAGTTTGGCGCATAAAATCGGCGGCGAATTCGGCATCACACACGGTCTTGCCAACGCCATCTTAATGCCTTACATTGTCGATTACAACAGAAAAGGCACTGACAAAGTTGAAAAGCTCGAAAAACAACTTGGTATTGACTGTTTAACAGAGGCTTTACAAGCACTGAACAAACAAGTGAACATTCCGTTAACCCTTCGTGAAGTAACAGAAGTTGAAATCACTGAAGAGAAGTTTAACGAAGTCCTCGAAAGAATGAGCAAAAACGCTTTTGAAGACCCATGTACGTTGACAAACCCTAGAAAATCATCTCCAGAAGATGTGCGCAAGATTTACGAATGTGCGTTCTACGGCAAGTCGGCATTAGAGATCTAAATCCAAGCGATTGGATAATACCTTAACGGTCTCCCCGCTAATGGCGCGTCGGTTGTAGAAACCACTTTACGCACCGAATTTCGGCATGTACTGCTGCAATTTAAAGTTAACTTTTTAACGATGCGCCCTGAGGCCGGTAAGTTATTATATATGAGAGACGGCATAGTCCACGTATGACCGAACTCTCAATGTACAACACAAACCTTTACTCTGTGATACAAAAACGCCCGATTCGTCGGGTGTTTTTGTTTTTTGAGCGCAGGCTTACAGTGTGTAAGTCCAGTTGGCGTCAACAATGTCTTGACAGCACCTAAAATTATATGTTTTAATATAAAGAAACTATGGAGGGTTCAGTGACAAAAGGACAAGTTGAATCGAAGATTAGCGAGGCGATGAGTAAGTTTGAAATTGAACAAATGGGGAGGGGCCCTGAAAAAATCAAGACGGTGATCCAAGGGGATTTAATTGTCGTGAGGTTAAAGGGGTTTCTCAGCACTGCTGAAAAAAATCTGGCACAGACGAAGGAAGGGGTAGAGCTGATTAAGAAGCATCGAACCGCTTTGTTTGAAAGTGCTATAACGCGCCTAGAAGCAACGCTTAGAGGCGTTATTGACGTCGAGATTGTATCGACGTTTTCTGATGTCAGCACACGTACCGGCGAGAAGATTATCGTCTTTGTCTGTGCGACTTCAGTTGAAAACTTCATCGACGCATAACAATCAGTAGACTGTGGAAAGGGCTTCGGCCAGTTGCAGAGCAGACCGGTAAAATTTTTAATTTTACCGGTTTTTCTTTTGGGGACGGTTCTTTTGTGCCAGAATCCTATATATTTTACCATTTATGGGTTTTGTGGACGGGGCTTTGCCTTTGGGCAATAGAGTTGGGAAAAAATTCTTGTCTATGATGCGATGAGGGGTCGGCGCAGTTCTCCGAATGGGTCTGTTGTGCAGATGAGGTTTTGATGGGGTGGTGTTTGTTTGGATTAGAGTGTTTAGAAAGGATATGCGATTTGAGAAAATGGTTAATGGTTGGCGTGGGCGCCTTGATGATGCTGTGTTTGGGGACGGTGTACAGTTACAGTGTTTTCAGACCTGAGGTGGCGGCTTTTTACGGTGTGAACAGCACCTGGAGCGGTGTGCCGTATATGACGGCGCTGGCAAGTTACGCGCTCTTTATGTTTTTAACGGGTCTATGGGGACATCGGTTCAGTGCGCGCTCGGTGATGGTGGCTGGAAGTGTGATGGTGGGTGCCGGATGGCTTTTGTCGAGTCAAGCGCAGACGATTGTGCAGTTAACGGTGACCTATGGCGTCGTTTTAGGCGCAGGGGTGGGCGTTGTGTACGGGGTGCCGATTATGGTTATGGGGCAGTGGTTCGGTGAGAAAAAAGGTCTTGCTACGGGGATTGTGCTGGGCGGTTTCGGCTTGTCGCCGTTGTTGACGGCACCGGTGGCGAAGGCGCTGCTCACGGTGTATGGTCTCCACGACACTTTCTTTATGTTGGGCGTTGGGTTTTCGGTGATTCTTGTGGCCGGCGCGCTCTTCTTTGTCTACAAAGAGAAGCGGACTCGAAAGCGTGCGCCGCTCAGCGCGCTGGTAAAACAGCGGACATTTAAAAACCTATACTGTTGTTTTACCATTGCGACGATGATCGGCCTTCTCGTCGTCGGTTTGACCACGCAGGTCGGAGAGACTTATTTTTCTGAAGGGTACATTTTGACGCTACTTATGAGTCTGTTTGCGGTGTTTAACGGCTTTGGCCGACCGCTTTTCGGCGCTATTTGCGACCGACTGGGGGTGGTTCGCGCCATGCGCTTGTCGCTGGGACTGATTGCCTTCGCCACGGTCTTAATGGTGTTGCCAATTCATCATAAAGCGCAGTATATCGTCGCTTTTAGCTTGTACTGGCTGAATCTGGGAGCGTGGTTGGCCATAGCGCCCATGGCTACTGTGAAGGCTTTTGGAGAGACTTATTACGCCACTTTCTACGGCCTAATATTTACGGGGTACGGCGTCGGCGCACTGGCAGGGGTTACACTTTCAGGGGTGCTGTACGACCGATTTGGGTCTTTTGACAGCGTGTTCGTACTGATTCTGATACTGTCGGTAGCAGGCCTGTTTCTCACAAGGCAGTTTTCAAAGGTCTACGGCACTGAAACGCCGTTTTCTTAATTGACAGACAGATCTTATTTTGATATGATAAAGCCCTTCTCAAAAATTCATAAGGAGGGCACAATGATTGAAGTTGAAAATCTTTCAAAAGCATTTCGAGTTGCCAAAAGACGAAAGGGGTCTCTCTTTCGGCGAGACTATCAGACTGTTGAAGCCGTAAAAGAGATCTCTTTTCGCGTCGACCAAGGCGAAATGGTGGGGTATATCGGCCCTAACGGCGCCGGCAAATCCACCACCATTAAGATGATGAGCGGTATTTTGTTGCCGACGTCTGGAAGCTGTCACATTTGCGGACGCATTCCCTGGGAATCCCGGATGGAACACGTCGGGAACATCGGGGTCGTGTTCGGACAAAAGACACAGCTTTGGTGGGACGTACCGGTTATCGACTCTTTTTCACTCTTAAAAGACATCTATCGAATAGACGATGCGGATTACCGCCGTACATTCGATGAACTCATTTCCACCTTAAATCTATCTTCTCTATTAAATACCCCTGTAAGACAACTGAGCCTCGGGCAACGGATGCGCTGTGAAATTGCAGCCTCTTTAATCCACAGCCCTAAAATTCTGTTTTTAGACGAACCGACCATTGGCCTCGATGCAGGTGCGAAGGTTGCCGTAAGACAGTTTGTTCAAAAACTCAATAAGGAAAAGGGCACTACGGTGGTGCTCACTACGCACGATATGAACGACATTGAAGCGCTGACAGATCGGCTGATTTTAATTGGAAAAGGTCAGAAGTTGTACGACGGCAGCATGGGGCAGATGCGTGCTAAACACATGCACTACAAGGTGCTTGTCGTCGACCACGACTATTGCGACGCGCCTATTGACATCGAAGGGTGCACTGTTGACCGCGCGACGCCTTATCAAGTGACGCTTACAGTTGACGTTCGCAAAATCAAAATGCCCGAGGTTATACAGGCAGTGAGCCGCTGCCGGAAAATTGTGGACTTGTCCGTGGACAGCCAACCGATTGAAGAGATTGTTTTAAACCTATACAAACAGTACGAGGTGCTGTCATGAACACCTATGGCAAGATTTTCAAGCTGCGTTTTTACCATAGCCTCCAGTACCGCGTCGCCGCCCTTGCGGGGATTGCCACACAATTCTTTTGGGGGCTGATAACGCTCATGGTGTTTATGGCGTTTTACGGTGCTAAAGAAACTGTGGGCGGGTTCAGCAAGGGACAACTTGCCACATACCTATGGCTTCAACAGGCGTTTTTAGTCTTTGTCATGCTTTGGATACGGGACAACGAGCTCTTTGAATCCATACGGTCGGGCAATATCGCCTACACGCTGTGTCGGCCGATTTCTATTTACCGTTTTTGGTACGTCAGGCTCCTTGCAGACCGCGTGTCCAAGGGGGTGCTCAGGTCTTTACCGATTTTAGTGATTGCGTCCTTTTTAAACGCGCCGTATGCCTTAAAAGGGGCGTATTCGGTGGGGCACTTGGCGGCTTTTGTTGTGGCAATGGGGCTGGGATTGCTGATTACGGTGGCGATTTCGATGTACGTCTACATTTCGGTTTTCGTCACATTGTCGCCAATGGGATCGCTCTTAATTTTCGGTACAATCGGCGAGTTTTTTTCGGGGCTTATCCTACCGATCCCTCTAATGCCCGAGGGGCTTCAGAACTTCCTTTACTTTTTGCCTTTTCGCTATATGGCGGATTTTCCATTTCGCGTGTACAGCGGTCACTTGACAATGGACGAAGCGTTGGTGGGCATCGGCCTACAATGTTTCTGGCTGATGCTCCTATGGACGAGCGGCGAATGGCTAATGCGGCGCGCCATGAAGCGCCTAGTGGTTCAAGGAGGTTGATATGAAGCTCTATAGTTTGTACGCAAAAATGTGGTTGAAGTCCCAGATGGTCTATAAGAAGTCCTTTATCCTACTGTGCATTGGGCAGTTCTTTGTGCCGTTTTTTGTCTTTATAGGTATTGTCTTGTTGTTTCAACGTTTCGATACGATACAAGGGTTTTCGTTTGAAGAAGTGGGCCTTCTCTACGGTACGACGCATATGGCTTTCGCCATTAGCGAGTGTTTTGCCAGGGGCTTCGACAGTTTTTCCAGACTGGTCACCAGTGGCGATTTCGACAGGGTTTTGCTCAGACCTGTATCGACGGTGACACAGGTGCTGGGATCGCGGTTTGAGTTTACGCGTATCGGCAGGTTGGTGCAAAGTCTTATCGTCCTCGGCATCGTTCTCAGACGCGCAGAGATCGCTTGGACACCCCTGAAAATGATGGCGATGCTTTTTATGGTGGTAGGGGGAATCGCTATTTACAGCGGCATTATGATGGTTTTCGCGGCATTCTGCTTTTGGACAATAGAAGGGCTTGAAATCGCCAATATATTCACAGACGGCGGCAGAGAGATGTCGCAATACCCGCTGTCGATTTACGGCAAGGGCATTCAGCGCTTCTTTACTTTTGTTATTCCGTTTGCCGCGGTGAACTACTTGCCATTGGGCTTTATTTTAGGCTCTGAAGGCTACAACAGCGTATTCTATGCCGTATTGCCACTTGTCGGGCTCTTGTTTCTACTCCCGTGTAGAGCCATTTGGGCATTTGGCGTCAGACATTACAAGTCAACAGGGTCTTAATGGACAACAGGGTTCTTCCAGATGGAAAAAATGGAAGAATCCTGTTTTTTATGGCACAAAAGAACCGTCCCCCTAGGCACGTTGATTGTTTTAAAACAAATAATCACTCTGGTGAACAAGCCTCTACCTAAGTGTTTATAAGTGTTTAACAAGGGTAAATAACAGTTGGAGGTGACCATATGCTTATGACATGGGAACAGAGTTTGGAACTGGGTGTGCCTGAAATGGATAGAGAACATAAAAAGTTGGTGGCACATGCGAACAAGCTCTTTGAAGCGATAAAAAACAAAGGCAGCGACGGCGAAATCATCGACTTGCTCAAGTTCTTAGCGCGTTACACCACGGAGCACTTTGACCACGAAGAACGGTTTCAGAAGAAAATACAGTACCCGGATTTAAAGGCACACCATGTAATACATGAAGAGTTTAAAAAGACGGTTAGAGACATGCTTAAAGAAGTGGAAGAGAACGGCTTAACGGTTAAAATGAAAATAGATATCAATACCTTGACCATTCGTTGGCTCCAAAACCACATTGGTGTGGACGATAGAAAAATCGCTCGTTATTATTTAGCCAATCGCTAGAGACTCTGTTGCAGCGCGAGGTCGATGAACTGACTTGCCGGCGACCCAACAAAAGTAGAGACTGTGCATTTTTGCACAGTCTCCGTTTTTATCTAAGTCCCATAATGGTATCTATGTTAATTAGAATAGCCAAAGAGACAAAGCTCTAAAGTTCTTGCATAATTTTATCAAAATCGTTGAGGTTGTCGTTGGTGCGCTTGAGCAAGACATTGGAGCTCTCGGCGAGCTTACCGACTTCCTGTGCCACTACGGCGAAACCGCGTCCGGCTTCTCCGGCGCGAGCAGCTTCTATGCTTGCGTTAAGTGCGAGCATCTTCGTTTGAGAGGCAATGCTCGACAGACCTGAAATGTTGCTTTTGAACTCGTCATAAGCGCTGATTAAGGCTTTTACAATATGGTCTTTTTCATTGGTAGCAGTGGCAATTACCAGTGCACCTGCTATACTGCCATCTACTTCAAAAGGGGCACAGAGCGCAGTGAATTCAGTACCGTAAAGAGACTTAGGCACTGTTACACGTTGTATCTCACCAGTGTCGAGGCAGGCTCTAATCGGGTCGGCTACCGGAATGGCGTCGCCGGCTTTTATAGAAAGTTTTAGCGCCTTGCTGGGACTATAGGCCTGAATATGCGATAAATCGCTCCTGTAGTAGGCGAGGTCGACGTCGAGCAAATGAGACACCAACTCGATGGCACCGGTCATTTGTTCTATTGCTTCTAATGTGTGTACTTTCATTGGAAATCCTCCTGAATGATCTGACAGTTATCGTGAACCATTTTGACTTTGACAACAAGCATTGAGCCGAAAGTCTTCTCGAGAGTGCTTAACGCGAGAAGGCATCGACAAAATACGGTTTGGCGCGCTTAAAGCACATCCAATGTTATTATACCCAATTGATTGTAATATTCACGATTTGGTTGACTTTAACTGGCAATCTTTATATAATGAGTTGACGTAGACAGCGGTTCGTAGAAAAGGTAACAGAACCGCTTAACAGAATGATTTGAGAGGTGATAAACGATGAATAAAATTGACAGCTTTACAGTGGACCACATTCGTTTGAAAAAAGGCGTTTATGTTTCTAGAATCGACCATATAGGCAGTGAGATATTAACCACATTTGACATTAGAATGAAAAAGCCCAATCGCAAGACATTGGAGAACGGCGCAATTCATACATTGGAGCATCTGATTGCCACTTACGTGCGCAACGACGAGACTTTTTCTCAAAAGGTCGTTTACTTTGGCCCAATGGGATGTTTAACCGGCATGTACCTCATCGTTCACGGCGCGTACACATCAAAAGAAATTTTGCCGCTTCTCATACGGGCGTTTGAATTCGTCGTAGGCTTTGAAGGGGCGATCCCAGGCGTTTCCGAAATCGAATGCGGTACTTATAAGTTGCACGATTTAGAAGGGGCGAAGGCGGAAGCCAAAGCGTATCTCGACGTGCTGAAAAACGCTGATGACAGTTGTTTAAATTATCCTGAGTAGGGGGACCATATGAAAATTGGAATTATAGGGGCTATGGAGCTCGAAACAGAGCTTTTAAAAGCCATGATAGCAGATAAAATAGAGACGACTGTAGCGGGCCTTGAATTTTGCAGCGGTGTGATTAAGGGCTGTGACGTCGTCGTAGTAACCTGTGGCATAGGAAAGACGAATGCGGCACTCTGTACGCAAATTCTCATTTCGACTTACGATGTTACCCATGTGGTGAACACCGGTGTTTCCGGTGCAATCCTCAGTACGCTGGAAGTGGGCGACATCGTCGTTTCGACGGACTGCATGCACCACGACTTCGACTGTACGGGATTCGGCTATGAACACGGCATTATCCCGCGTATGCCCCATTCCGTGTTTAAGGCTGACGAACAGCTGATGACGCTTGCGTATGAAGCGGGTTTAAAAACAGCTGATTCGTTTAAAGTTTATAAAGGGCGCATTGTCAGTGGCGATCAATTCGTTTCCTCTATGGCGCGTAAAACCTTTATAGAAGAGACTTTTAGCGCCTATACAACGGAGATGGAAGGGGCTTCTATTGCACACACCTGCGATGTCAACAGCGTACCGTTTGTCATTATTCGCTCGATGTCGGACAAAGCGGACGGTTCAGCGCATGTGAACTTTGATACCTTTGCTCAACAAGCCGCAAAGAACTCCGTTAAAATTGTATTGACAATGCTCGAACAACTGGTGGGCTAAGATGAAGCGCCTGCTTAAGGACAGTGGCGGTGAGTATCGAGCGCGCGCCATGTCCTACGTCAAAGCCACACTCGTTGTGGCTTTTTTTAATGAGCTCTACTTCTATCCTTTTGAATCCCCTTTTAGGTTTTCGGCGTCGATTATTGTTCTCAATGTATTGCTTCTGATGTTCGATAAACTCAAACCCCACGTGTTGGCTATTGGTGCAGGGCTTGCGATTCTCTTGGGGCGTCTCGTCATCGGCGGGTTGTGGGCGGGGATGGCATACCCCGTCGTCTTCCTCCCATCGCTAATTTACTACGGGGTCTTCGGCGGTTTGCACAGTTTACAGCGGCGGAGAAAGTGGCTGGCAACCGGTGTGGCATTTGTCGCCATTGACGCAATAAGCAATATGACGGAAGCTTTTGTAAGGGGCACACTGGATTTTAAACTCTTTCAGTTCGTCGTCCTAACAGCTGTTCTTCGGACTTTTGCGGCGCACTTAATCGTTTATTTTGTCGCGCGTCAATCGGCGCTTCTCAACACGCAGGCCCATCAGAAGCGGTACAACGAAATGAACATCATATTTTCAAATATTCAAGCGGAAGCGTTTTACTTAGAGAAATCCGCCCACGATATTGAGCGGTTAATGAAAGAGAGCTATGCACTTTACAATGCGCTGAGTGGTTCCTCTGAATACGCGGGGATGGCACTGGACATTTCCCGGGGGGTGCACGAAGTTAAAAAAGACTATTTGAGGGTGCTGTCCGGTCTTACCAAGTTTTCAGAGAACCATCAGACACAGCAGGTTATGCCGCTCAAAGACGCGCTGTCTATAGTGCGTGCCAACACAGACGCACTGTTGGAACACCTCGATTTGCCACATACGATTGACGTTCGATACCATCGGAACGGCAGGGGCACTTTGAGTGAACCCTACGCTTTTTTCACAGTGGTCAACAACCTCATTATCAACGCAATAGAAGCGGCGCGACGCCCTGTGGTCATCGATGTCGTGGTTTCAGTGCACGGCACTGGTTTAAAAATTTACATTGCAGACACCGGAGACGGCATCGATGCCGATATTCTTCCACTTATTTACACGCCAGGTTTTACAACAAAGTTTGAAGAGGGTACTTCGTCTGGAATGGGGCTGTCACACGTCAAGAGTATCGTCGAACGCTTTACCGGAACCATAAAAGTCGACAGTCGACCAACCAAAACAATTTTTGAAATTCAAATCCCTAATTTTGTTCAGAGAGGAGAACGCGGACATGGCCAATAAGATAATGATTGTAGACGACGATCCGGCAATTGTGAAAATGTTATCGATGATTATTGAACGCGAAGCCTTAGGAGAGGTCGTCGGTTGCTTGCGCACTGGAGACGGTGCTTCTGAAGAAATTGAGTTTTTGCGCCCCGATATCGTTCTCATCGATTTGCTCTTACCGCATACGGACGGCATTCAAATTGTAAGGCAACTGAAAACATGCGGGTACAAGGGAAAATGTGTGATGATTTCCCAAGTACAGGATCAGCAGATGATTTCTATGGCTTATCGCGAAGGGGTGATGTTTTTCATATCAAAGCCCCTCAATGCCGACGAGGTGGTGAGTGTTGTAAAAGAAGCGTTAAGAGTATCGGCACTGGAAGCATCGGTTTCTATTATACGGTCGGCCATTATGCCAGGGGCGCCATCAGAAGCGCCGAGCAAGGTGGCGTCTGTAGACACTGTTGAACAAGCCATGCAAAAGGCATTCTCTGAGCTCGGCATTGGATCCGAAACCGGCATAGATCATCTCCGCGACACCTTACTTTACATTTGGCGGAGTAAATTAAAGCACCGATCACATGGGTATCAGTTGCAAGATGTGTATCGGGCAATTTCACCACAAATGCCCGCACGAACAGTTGAGCAGCGCATTCGGCGGATTATTTTAAAGGCTTTTTACAACATAGCGGAAATTGGGTACGACGACTATTACCATCCCGTATTTCAAGAATATGCAACGCTCCTCTTTGATTTTAGGCAGATTAAGATGGAAATGCGTCGTATAGGCGGTGAGAGTGTTGTCAAAGGAAAAATCAACACGCGCAAGTTTGTCGATGGATTAATGGCTAAAATAGAGCGGGACATTTCTAATGATTAATTGTCGAAAACTGTAGCATGGCGTAGCACCTTGTTAAACTATTGTTAGATGCAATTTAAATTTAAGCAAATTGCAATTGACGTACAAATTAACGAGGGGGTTCATATGCTAATTCAATTAAACATGATACAAATGGCGGCAGTTTCTGTAATAGTTCTGTATTTAGGCAAGTGGATCAGAAGTAAAGTAACGTTTTTCGACACGTATTGCATACCGGCACCGGTTATCGGGGGACTTATCTTTGCGTTGACGACATTGACATTGAAAAGTTTTGGCATCTTGGAATTTTCAATGGATACAACCTTACAAGACTTTTTTATGATTGTGTTTTTTACAACAGTGGGGTACACGGCTTCATTTAAAATGCTTAAAAGCGGTGGTAAGGAAGTGGTTCTATTTTTAATCATCGCAACGGTACTCATCGTCTTTCAGGATTTAATCGGCATCTTTCTCGCTCGCGTCTTCGATTTGAGTCCCATGATGGGATTGGCGACAGGGTCTATTCCGATGACAGGCGGACATGGCACTTCTGCTTCAATGGCCAAGGTGTTTGAAGCACACGGTGCGGCAAGTGCAGCTACGATAGCAATGGCAGCAGCAACTTTTGGGTTGATTGCCGGTAGCGCTATGGGCGGCCCATTGGCTTCTAGATTGATTCGCAAGCACGATTTAAAGCGGCAGTCGGAAATCATGCCCGGGGATACCGAATTAGAAGTCGTTGAAGACAAAGCGGCCTTAGCTGTGACGGCACAGAGCCTTTTATCCGGTATGTCGGCCATATTAATTGCCATGGGTCTCGGTACCGTACTCTCTGCGCTTCTTCAAAAAACGGGGATGAGTTTTCCGCCTTATATTGGGGCAATGGCAGCGGCGGCAATTTTGAGAAATGTTACAGATGCTGTACGCGGTATTGAACTGAAACACTACGAGATTGAAATCTTCGGCAATGTGTCGCTCTCGTTGTTCCTATCTATGGCTTTGATGGGACTGAAGCTATGGGAACTTGCGGATCTAGCGCTTCCTTTTGTGGTAATGCTCGTCGGTCAGTCGATTCTCATGGGCGCTTTTGCCTACTTTATAACCTTTAATGTTATGGGCAGGGATTATGACGCCGCTGTTATGGCGGCCGGACACTGCGGCTTCGGCATGGGTGCGACGCCTAATGCCATCGCCAACATGGAAGTGGTCTCTTCAAAACATGGTTTCAGTTACAAAGCGTTGTTTATTTTGCCGTTGGTAGGGAGTTTGTTTATCGACTTTATCAACGTCAGTGTCATTACATTTTTCGTCAATTTGTTTTAATGGTTAACGGGTTTAGATAACTGCCGACATAAGACGCAGTCAAATAACTTCCCCATGCAGTAGCATACGCACCTACCTGTATGTTTACCACAGTCTTATTAATCGGCGTTTCTAGCAGGATTTGAACTCTTACGAGGTCAAATCCTGTTTTTTTGACAACAAGATTTGAGCCGAAAAGCTTACCGCGACTGTTCAACGCGGAAAGCTGTCAGCGAAAAGCGGTTAGGGATGCCGGAGGCATTACTCATGTTGTTTGACAACAAGATTTGAGCCGAAAAGCTTACCGCGACTGTTCAACGCGGAAAGCTGTCAGCGAAAAAAGGTTAGGGATGCCGGAGGCATTACTCATGTTGTTTGACAACAAGATTTGAGCCGAAAGGCTTACCGCGACTGTTCAACGCGGAAAGCCAGTTTTTTGAAAGAAAAATCAGTTTTTTGAGCGAATGTATTTCGAAAACCGAAATAAAAGCGTATAATAGAGACGTGGCAAACTTAAAATTGGAGGTGCATTATGAAACCATTAGAACTGGATACTTTTTATGATTTTACTTATTTATCGGGCCTAAACTTTAATGAAAGCGGCTCGTACGCGTTGTTTCACAAGCATGTAGCAGACGTTAAAGAAAATGCTTATAAGAGTGACGCGGTGCTGCTTTCTTTTAAAAACGGCGCACCGGAGACGCAAACATTGACGCATTCCGGCAAAGTCGGAAAGGCGCACTGGCTTAAGGACGACCGTACGTTGATATACGCTATGGCGGGGACAGACGCAGAAAAGAAGCAACAGCAAGCCGGCGCACCGGAGACATTTTTCTACGCCATTTCAGCAGAAGGGGGCGAGAGCTACCCATATATGACGGTGCCGGCGAAAGTTGTCGACGTAAAAGCTTTGGGGGATGACGCTTTCTTAATGCTCGTCAGCTACAGACCACTTTACGACGCGTATACGGAAGCGGATGAAGCAGAGCGTCAGAAAGTTCTAGAGAGTTGGAAAGAAGAAGAAGACTACGAAGTGATCGAGGAAATCCCATTCTGGTCCAACGGCGGAACGTACACGAGGGGCGCACGTACGCGGCTCTGTCATTTTAACAAGGCAACCGGGACTTTACGCTACTTAACAGACGCGAACACAGCGGTGTCTCAGTACGACTACAACGAGGATACGGGGACTGTGCTTGCCGTGGGTAGAACGTATACAGAGAAGATGCCTATAAAGAGTCGACTTTTTATGGGGTCGTTGACAGATGACTGTTTAAAGCCGATTACAGATGAGACCTATGCGATTTACTGTGGGTTCGCTATGACTTCGGAGACGGTAGTCTTTGTCGGTCATGACGGTCAAAAGCACGGTTTAAATCAAAATGCTATTTTTTACACATTAAATGTCAAAAGTGGTGTTATTGAGCCGTTGCTCGATATTGAAGAGATGACTTTTGGGAACACAGTTGGCGCCGACGTGCGATATGGTGGGAAACGGTCGGTGAAGCGCAGTGGAGAATGGCTGTATTTTATTTCCACAGAAAGGTACCACGCGTATTTAAACCGCTTGCATGTGAACGGTCAATTTGAACGCGTAGTTGAAAAGGCAGGTACGGTTGATGATTTTGACTTGTCCGGTGACCAGCTTTTGATAACGGCGATGAGAGGCAACGCCCTCGCCGAGATTTTTCAGGTCAACGCTGGGGAAGAGAAGGCATGTACTTCTTACAACACTTGGTTGAGTGCGTACTCTTTATCGACGCCTGAACACATGACCGTCGCTACGGCAGAAGACGTCACTGTAGACGGCTGGGTAATGAAACCGATTGGTTACGAAAAAGGCAAACGCTACCCCGCCATTTTAGATATCCACGGTGGGCCTAAAACAGTTTACAGCGATGTTTTTTACAATGAGATGCAGTACTGGGCGAATCAAGGGTATTTTGTCTTCTTTGCAAATCCTAGAGGGTCAGACGGAAAAGGCAATGGTTTTTCAGATATTAGGGGACAGTACGGTTCCATTGACTACAGCGACTTAATGGCATTTACCGATCAAGTGCTGGAAGACCATCCGGAAATCGATGAAGCCCAACTCTTTGTCACCGGCGGGTCTTACGGTGGGTTTATGACCAACTGGATTATCGGCCATACAGACCGGTTTAAAGCGGCAGCTTCACAAAGAAGTATTGCCAACTGGTTGACCGAATACGGTGTAACCGATATCGGCTATTACTTTGTGCCCGACCAAACACAGGCGACGCCGTGGAAAAATTTCGAAGCGCTTTGGGCGCAATCACCGCTCAAGTACGCCGATCGCGTTAAAACACCTACGCTCTTTATTCACTCAGATCAAGATTACAGATGCTGGATACCAGAGGCGTATCAAATGTTCACAGCGCTTAAAGACCACGGTGTGCCATCAAAACTCTGTGTCTTTAAAGGGGAAAATCACGAGCTCAGCCGCAGTGGCAAACCGAAACACCGCTTGAGACGGATTCGAGAAATTACAGAGTGGTTTGACCAGTATAGAGGGTAGCACTTTGTTGCGCTTCAGATAAAAAGCGTCGTAACACGATATGACTGGAACAACCGCGTCACTTGTTGCAAATTGAAGAGGTGTTTGTTAAACTACATGTTAGAAGACATAAAGGAGTTGTAGACATGATAGAAAACATCATTGTATTGGAAAGGCTAGGCCTCAGCAAGACATTTGTGGACAAGTGGGGCGGTCCCCTCTTTTTGATTATGGGTTTCCTAGTGGCGGTTATTTCCTATTATATTACCAAAAAAGTGGTGCTGGGCATCTTAGAGAAGTTTATCCGGCGGAACAAGTACCAATTTGACGACATATTACTCGAAAGCAAGTTTTTCGAGCGTCTCTCTCACTTTATTCCGGTTGTCGTGCTCTATCTCTTTGAGCCGTCTACAGGTGTGTTTAGAGGCGTACTTGACAAGAGTTTAAGCATCTACTTGACGATGATTATTATCCTCTCATTTGATGCGCTGTTAAATGCGGTTAACCGGATTTACAATCGGTACGAGGTTTCAAAAGCGCGCCCGATTAAAGGGTATTTGCAGGTTGTTAAAATCTTCGTCTACGCCATTGTCATCATCGGCCTCATTGCCGATTTGATGGGGAAGAGTCCGGTAATTCTGCTGAGCAGTATCGGCGCTATGACGGCGGTAATTATGCTCATTTTCAAGGACTCTATATTGGGACTTGTGGCGAGCATTCAGCTGGCGGCCAATGAAATGGTGCGCATCGGCGACTGGATAGAAATGCCCAAGTACGGTGCAGACGGCGATGTCATCGACATGAGTCTCAACACGGTTAAAGTCGAGAACTTCGATAAAACGGTGACAACAATACCGACGTACACGCTGATTTCTGACTCTGTTAAAAACTGGCGTGGGGTTCAAGAAGCCGGTGCTCGTCGAATAAAACGGGCGCTCTATATCGATGTCAACAGCATTCGCACATGCGATGAAGCACTTTTGCATCGATTTGAGGGCATTTCACTGATACGGGATGAAATCCGTCAGCGAATTACCGATTTAGAGGGACGAGAAGAGTCGATTACGAATGTCGGAAGTTTTAGGCTCTATATTCAAAAGTATCTCGAAGCCCATCCTAAGATCCACAAGCAAATGCCGATTATGGCGCGACACTTGCCAGTGAACGAAAAAGGACTTCCAATTGAAGTGTACGCCTTTTCGACTGAGACTGCATGGGCAGTCTACGAAGGGGTTCAGGCGGATATTTTCGACCATTTGCTATCTGTGGTCGACGCGTTTGATTTAAAAGTTTTTCAATACCCCACTGGCCGGGATATTGCCACGGCACCTATGGGTGACAGCAACGGTTTGGAGTAAAAAATAGTCCGTGTAATTGCTATTTAGTATGGCATTTACGCGGATTTTTTTAGATGACCTTTAGTATTTAGGATATAATCATATAGATGCTAAGAATAATGAGTGATACATTAATCAAGTAATTGATAAAATGCAAACGTTGTTTATAAGTGTCGACAATTTCTAAAATTGCACAAATGATAATTAACAGCCCAGAAACCGTCGGTAGCCAAGTAATATCATCAAATAGTATAGAGGCAATTACCATAAATATAGGTATTCGCATTAAATCTTTTGAACGAAAGTTTTTTCTTTCCATCGTGTATCCTATTCCTTTCGGCTTTGGGGTTAGGGTTTTACAATTGTTGTAACAGAGTGCCCATCTATTGGTAGGGTATAAAATCAAAAGGGCAGGTGTAGCCCTTTTGAAAACTCTTTATATTTTGTTATACAAAGATTGAAGCACTTTCAAATTATGAGACTTCTACAAATCATAAAGTACAGTGTGCAAGTGCTATATTTAATACCTAAACAGAGTAGTGTTAGTTCCATTATTGAATCACTAAACAATACCCTTTCTTTCATAGTTCTAACTATTGGATATGCTTAAACTTTCTTTTTTGATTTTTTGATAAGTGAAATGGTAATCCATAGAAATCTGATACACAGTCCTGTCAAAAGCCCCCGAATCAATATGTCGGACAATTTAAAAATCCAATGTAGAACACCAATCAATAAAAATCCGAGTAAAAGCGTTACTATATTAATTATCATAAGCTTAAATAATCATACGTTATCGGATTGTTTTAGGGCAGACCCATTTATCATCACCAGGATACATTACGCAACCAGCTTCAGATTTATAGTGCTCAACGTAACCTTTATTATTGATGTAAATTCCGTAAAGAGATAAGCCCATTACTCCAACAGCAGCAAGAACAGCGCCACTTGCTGCTGCAACAGCTGTTCCAGCAGATGCAACGTAAATTCTAACTGTCCATTTCAAACCATCGCAAACAGCTCCACCTACGACGCTCCCACCAAGAAAAATAAGAACTTCTTTAACACGAATTGCATGAGCTACTTCAGGGGGCGCATCAAAACAAACTAGTAAGGTCAAAATAAAAACAAAAGACAACTTCTTTGCTACAGCAATTGTTTTATTCGGTGCAAACTCAGTTAATGAAATCACTAAATCCTCCTTTCACAATAAGAACGAATAGCTCGCTAAAACCTTACACTTTAAACGAGATTTAGGCAAGAAAACATAACAATCCCCCCCTTCACTAACAACATGTCACCAAAGACCTGAGAAAATTGCATAATTTATAACCGTTGATTTAACAAGTTTTTAAAGAAACAAAAAGGAAACTTCACCCCAAACGTCGAATTATATAAGTGGCAGCAAACACAATCCAAACGAAGGAGGAAGTTTCCACTTATGTATATTCGACAAACATGTCTATTTTCCTTTGAAGAAATTATGAACTTTCAGCAAGAAACGAAATTGGAATTAATTCTTGCTCAGATCAACATCTCACCTTTGGTTGCGGCATTATCTAAACAGAGTCATTTGAGAGGTCCAAAAGGTTACAGAGTCGCACCGATGATTTACGCATTAATTGCTAAGCAAATTCTGAGAATTTCGACCACCAGCGAGTTGGTGAGACAGTTGAAAGAGAACCCAGTGTTACGTTATAACTGTGGTTTTGAGGTGTTATCCAAAGTACCATCAGAAGCCACTTTCAGCAGATTCGCAGATAAGCTGTCAGAATCAGATGCGTTGCTGAAACTATTCGGTGATTTAGTTGTTCATGCTAAAGAATTAGGAATTGTTGATGGTAGTCATATTTCAATAGACTCTACTAAGGTAGATGCTTTCGAAGCCTCAAAACCAAAGAAAGATATTGTAGATGACGGCACCAACCCAAACTGGGGAATGAAGCGCGATACTCACGGTAATAACATTCGTTGGTTTGGATGGAAACTTCATATCCTGAGCGATTCATACAGTGAATTACCACTTTCAGTTATGGTAACACCAGCGAATGTTCATGATGGAACAATTGCAGTTCCACTGATTGAAGAGTTTCTAAAGCAGTATAGAGATCTGTTTAGACCATTGTTCTATGCGATGGACTCTGGATATGATTATAATTCTGTCTATGATGCAGTAATAAATCACTTTGAAGCTACTCCAATCATAGCCTACAACCCAAGAGGCAGTCACGCCGCCCCAGAAGGGTTAGATGATGAGTTTCATCCAGTCTGTTCTGGTGGTTACAAACTCGTTTATTGGGGGATTGACGGCGATTACATGAAATTTAGATGTCCACAAGTACTGGGGAAATGTAACTGTCCACATGGGAGTGCATGGTGTTCATCAAGCAATTATGGTTATACGCTCAAGATAAATCGTAAAGAAAATCCAAGACAAATCGGATATCCGTTAAGATCATCTGATCAATGGAAGACTCTATACAACAAGCGAACTTCTGTTGAACGTTGCAACGGTCGACTAAAGACGATTTTAAATTTGAATTCAATCCGGTCTAAAGGTATCAAGAAAGCAACTGTTCATGCGTTGTTAAATTGCATTGCGTTGGTTGCAGGAACCATCGCTTCAAAAGTTAAAGTAAACAGAAATGAGGAACTCTTAGTAGCATAATGAACAACAAAAGATTGAAATTTGAAAGCATGGCAGGGGCTGTTACTTAGGATTAAGCCTTTTTCTCAAATTATCGAGTTAATTATGCAAGAGTCTCACCTAAAAAGGGACACAGTACAAAAAACATTGAAGTTAATCTGTGCAACCTCTATATATAGAACGAACAGAAGGGTGGATATCTTACATGTATTAAAAAAAATTAATATTTAATTTGAAAGGAAATTTACATTGAAGGGAAGGGTGCATCAAAAAGAAAAGAAAATTGTACTTGACGACAATCGCGGCTTGAAGACACTGGGAAAACGTACCCGCCGATAAAAGTCCTAGGCGGGGCTTTTATCAAAGAAATCACCTTCAAGAGTGTGGTCATGTCAAACAGAGCGAGAGTAGACCTTTTGCGATACTTATAACAGTAAGTTCGATTGCTATGTCCCAGAACAGCATACGGTTTATATCAATCTAGGGTCAAAAGAAGGGTATTTTTACGTTTTGAAGTACACCAACATGCTAGCGATTCTAAAAGAAAGTGGGTTTATGGATAACTCTATTAATGAAAAATTCGAAATAGAAATGTCAAAGATATCATTCAGAGGGCGTTTGAGAGCTTCTTGCCAAACACGCGTACGCAGAGACGCTTTATCAGAAGAGTGTCAAAGCTATGAATTGAATTACCCCCTACAGGCAAAAAGTGTAGGGGGCTTTTGAAATAAGTCAAAAAATGATACATAGACGTATTGAAGTGCGAAAAAACGATTGGTTTCGCTGAGACTAGAGATATAAAAACCAGTAAATTCAACATATGTCGTGTACAACGAACGAAAGTTTCAGTGTCCCATCGGCCGAGACATTGCAGCAGAACCTATGAGTGGCAACAACGTTTCAGAAAAAGTACCGAGATATCGATGCAACTTGAGGTGCTGACGGTAGGAGATAAAATGTCGGCGACTCAGTTGACGAACGTCGCCTTTTGAAAAACGATTCTTTTGTTGAAAGACGGCATCTGTAACCAGATGAGAAAAACTCTTTTCAATGAGCAGCCCGAGATCGCGGCTATTTGTTGGAAAGTTATTTTCGTATTGCGCCATTAAAGAATCAGAGAGCCGAAGGAGCTTGGCGATGTACGTCGAGCGCGCAGTTGGTGTTTTGTAAGTGCTTAAAAGGGTGAGGTGTCCGTTGTGTTCATCCGTTTCGAGGTCTTGCAAGTCGTCAGCCAGTTGCAGTAAAATTCCGTACCCCGTAAAAAAACGCAGTTGTAAAGTGTCTAGGGTTCCGAGGATTAAGTAGGCGTCTGCCAACACAGACGTCGCCCCTTTTTCAAAAGTTAAGCGCGTGAGGAGAGGGGCGTCAGAGGCATCTGCTTGCTGTGATAAGCTATTGGATTGTGCGCTGAAAATAGCGAGCAAGCTGTTGAAGACTTCAGGGTGTTCAGCGCGTGTGTACTGGGATTCAATTTGTGCCACCATCGTCCAAACAGCACTTTCGTGTGGCGTTTCCGGTAGAACGTCTTCGCCGTCTAGCCTTTTTTTAAACCGTTTCATAAACATTTTTTTATCTGCAGACGATACCGCGGGGTCGTCGATAAAATTGTCTGTAAGCGGGTAGAGCATGCTGTAGCCAAACATCGCCGGCGTCAAGGTCACGGGATGCCTGTGCATAATTTGTATGAGATTCATCACCCATATGTTTCTCAACGCCTGAAAGACAGAGGCGTCATCCAGTTCGGGACAGACGCTCTTCGCCTGCTGGATAAACGCTTTCGTACAGGCGATGTAGTCCCCTTTTACTTCTGATTCAATAGCCCTACCATCTAAGTTAAAAGTCTGTTCGAGCATAACATAGACCTGTTCTTTTAATGTGTCAATGGGAAGCGGTGTCGTTTGACAGGAAGCGGCAAAGGCGCCGACTTGTCGTCTGAGTCTTAAGTAAGTGCGCAGTTGTTTAATAAGCCCCGATGCCCTTTGCCCACGGTTAGGCGGCAGGGGCGTGTTCCATTGCTCTGTATATTCGCCGATCATAAATCCCCCTTGTTAGAATGAGTGTCACTTTTATTATGCCTTACAATGATTAGAATTGCGTAAAAATTGCCGCGTGTTTAAAGAGTTGCACAAGTGCCATTACTTTTGTTATAATGGACGCGTTGAAAGTTATTTTAAAAGACTTATCATTAAGGAGCATACTGTCTATGAAAAAAGATGTCGATATCTATGTAGATGTCATCAATGTGGGAATTAAAAAGACGAAGAAGTCTCATCTTGAAACCCTATCCTCCGGCGTTTTAGGCGGCGCATATATTGCGCTAGGCAGTGTCGGCTACTTAACGGCTGCGGCGTTGATCGCGCCACTTGGCGTTGGGAAACTCGTCGGTTCTCTTTTGTTTCCAGTGGGGCTATTGCTGATTTTGCTCACAGGAGCAGAACTGTTTACAGGCAACCATTTGCTCAGTGTCTCGGCACTACACGGTGATACGAAATGGGGGGACGTCCTCTTAAACTGGCTTAAAATTTACGTTTACAATGCACTAGGGGCGGCGTTTATCGCACTGCTTGTGCACATGGGTGCTTTTGACAAAGGCGCTTTCTTAGAAATGCTTGAAAAAGTCATTCACGCTAAAGTCTCTTTAAGCTTTTCTGTTGCACTGGCGCGTGGTATTTTATGTAACGTTCTCGTGGCTATTGCCGTTTGGATTTCGTACGGCAGTGAAACGGCCAGTGGTAAAGCCGTACTCATATGGATGCCTATTGCGCTCTTTGTCTATTCCGGATTTGAACACAGTATTGCCAATATGTTGTACTTCAGTTTGGCACAGTTTGCCGGTGTCTCGTTTACATTTGGCGAAATGATGGGGAATATGGTGCCGGTAACACTGGGCAACATCATCGGCGGTGGTGTTTTATTGCCGCTGGCTTATTACGGTGTTTTTAAAAACAAAATTAGAAAGAAAACGCAATAGCGCTTGAAACGACGGCAGTGATAAATGACGCGTGTCTGCTGTTAAAAAAAGCTGTCTTCAGAAGAAGGCAGCTTTTTGATGTATTCACGAAGAAATCAATCGATTTTAACGCGCATGGCGACGTATAAGTTCACTAGAGAGAGTACCGCTGTACCAAAGAAAATATACTCCGGTCCAAAGGCCTGCCATACAATACCGCTAATCATTGCACATGTGATGGATACAATGTGGTCCAGTGAGAGCCCCAGTGAAAGTGTCGGGGTAATATCTTTGGGGCTGATGGCGATTTTTTTTAAATAGAGCGTTCGAATCATACCCATTTGGTTACTCATGCGGTCCAGTACAAAGATGGTGTAAGCGATGAGCACGGGGAGCCCGGTCTTTAGCAAAGTGCCATGTGAGAAACCGGCGGCAAGTACGCCGTAGACGATATAGACGCCGATAAACGACAGGGCGTCGACGAACAAGAGTTTTTTAATGCCGAACTTGTCCAGCATTCGTCCTAAAAACGGTATGAAGAAAATACCTGCAAAAGAACCGATGATGCCGAGGAGTGCAATGGTGTCAGCGCGTTTTGACAACAGTGTAATTAAGACCCATGGCCCGTACACGAGCATAATTTGCTTTTGGACACCGTACATGACGACGAGGGTGTAATAGTATTTGTAGGACTTTCTAAAGACAAAGCGTACACGTTTTTCGGTGACGACGGGTTTCGCCATTTGTCGATCGAGGTACACGACGAAAAATACAGTTAGGGCGCAGATACTTGCAGACAAAACGAAAATCCATTTAATCGGGGTGTTAAAGCTGAAAAAATTGTATCGGAAGCCTAGAAAGACAATAAGGCTTGCAAGCATCATAAATGCCGAGTGCACCCCTTTGTAGCGGCCCATTTGTCGTCCCATGTTCGACGGGTCGATGAGCGACATGCCAATGGCGTCTTGCAGCGGCATGTTGAGGTGCTGCCCCAGCGAATTGATGAAAATAAAGAGCAGCATGATACCGTAGGTCGGGGTCCACAAGCCAAGGGTTAAAATACCGGCGATGCTCAATATTTGTGCGACAATAAGCAATTTGACATCGGAAAATCTCGAAAGCAGGGCGATGAGAAATATGGTGAGAACCCCTGGCAATTCCCTTGGAAATTCAATGAAACCGCGTTGTGCAGGCGTCACGTGGTAGACTTCATTAAAATAGTTAGATAAGACGCCGCTGGTCAGTGATAACCCCAGTGTGCTAAGTGCGACAATGGCAATAAAGATGCGGTAGAGTTTTTTTGTGTTGTTGGACATAAACGTCTCCTTAAGTATGGATTCATTTGTATTTTACCATAATTTCGTGACACGAAAAAGGTTTTCTTTAGAGCGCTATGGGACGGCGATTTTTGAAATTTGTAGCAAAATCGTAGGTATCACCTGTGTCAATCACTTTTGAAAATGTCCCAAAATAAATGAAACATGAGCACCAGTAAAAAGCTGGTGCTTTGTTAATTAGCGGAGAAAAAGTTTTCTTGAGTGTTAATGATGTCCTCAAAAGTATAATTGTGTTGAGCATAGTGTGTTTTGATAAATTTCTTGATGGCGCTCTTCCGCCATGGATGTATCATGGAAGGGATATTGCGTTTTTTAGGCAGAGCCTCGAATTCGTCCTGAAAATCAAAGTTCTTAGATTTCCTTAGATGAGAAGGGATAAGTTCGAGTTCATAAACGTTCTCGTTTACAGAGGCCATCAAACAGCCGTTAAAAGCCTTAATAATGACAGCCGGAGTGCCTTTGTGGTAATAAATAGGGAGGCCTCTGTCGTCCATGAGTTTAAAATATTGATTTTCAAATTTAATGCAATGGCCTGTATCAATTTTGCGCTCAGCAATTACCGCAAGCGTTAGATTGATTTTTTCATCAGACGGTTGCGTTTCAAACACAGATTTGTTATTATCAAAAGGCAGAGCAAACTTGTCATTGAATTTCTTTATGTAGGAGTTCAGAAATTCGTTGGCATGCTCTACGCTTGATACGCCTGCGTTTCTTAAGTCGATCGGCAGTCGTGATTGTAGTGTTTGGAATAAGCGTTCTACGCGTCCTTTGGCCTGTGGAACGCTTGTTACTTTTATATCTACCCCTAGTTGATGGCAAGCGTAAGAAAACTGAGTGAAGGTATCCTTTTCAAGTGAAGGGGCCTTTTTTTGTTTGTATTCAAAAACAGTCCTTCTGTCTGTGTAAAACATGTGTGGGATACCATAGGTTGTTAAAATTTGATGAAAGACATTGTAATAGCCTTTAAGTGTTTCTTGGTGGTCGAAGTAAGCCCCCACGATTCGCCCTGTGGCATCGTCTATAGCAGCGTGTAAGTGGGTTTTGACGCCACCAAACCAGATGTGAACCGAAGCGTCCATCTGAAGCATTTCTCCAAAGTAGGCGGATCTAGGTCTTCTAGGGTGGCTTTCATCGAGTTCAACGATCTTGTGCTGAATAATCGCCATGTCCCTTTTAGAAGTAGCCTTTTTCTTTTGGGCTTCTAATTTTTTACGAAGGGCTTTCTTTGTTGACCTGTGAGCCTTGGGAGATAAAACATCTTGTTCCATAAGGATATTTTTTACAGTAGTTGGAGAAAGAAAAAGGTGTTCTTGCTCTGCTAGGATTTCAGTAAAATGAGCGAAATTCGCATCGGGATACTTGGTCCTGTAAAGTCCTAAAATCAACGTTTTAGTTTCGCTAGACAGGGCGTGAACGGGTTTCTTTCCACGGTTTCCATGGACAAAGAAGTCTTTCCCTTCTGACCGATAGCCCTGGATTAATCGATTAACCGTTCTAATACTACAGCCTAGCTTAAGTGAAGCTGTTTTTTTATTGCCATTCGTATCGACGAGCTTTTTAATGATTTCATATTTTAGATTTTCATTCATACGTAATTCTACCTTTGTCATTTAATTTACCTCGATGCTTTCATTCATTGAGGTATTATTATAGCATTATATCTTTTGGGACAAAATCACGTTTGATTACTTAAGACATTATCACATGTGAATCATATTTGTAGCAAAATCGTAGGTATCACCTGTTGACGGATAAAACAAGATATGCTAACATACATTAAAATACTGAAGACTGGAAGAGTAGAAAGTGTGTTTGCTAAAGAGAGCAAGTGTTTGGTGGAAACTTGTGCAACGCTATTTTGAAAGACGTCCACGAAGTGTCTGCCTGAAAGTCAGTAGGGTGGAACGGTTACCGCCGTTACCGGTTAAATGAGGATTTGCCAATGTGCAAATTGAAATAAGGGTGGCACCGCGTTTGTATACGCCCCTTGAGCAGAAAGCGCTCGAGGGGCGTTTTTTATACGACAAGTTTTGAGCCAAAAGCCTTTGCCGCGAATGTTCGACGCGGAAAAGGCGTCAGCGAAAAACGTTTTGATGGTCGAATGTCGTATACGACAAGTTTTGAGCCAAAAGCCTTTCCCGCGAATGTTCAGCGCGGAAAAGGCGTCAGCAAAAAACGTTTTGATACTCAAATGTCGTAAACGGCGAAGCGCTCGTTAAAAAGCCCCTCGGCAAGATGATGGAGGAGGAAGCGATGAAACGAACAATGATTGAGAAGTTGCCACTTCAAGTGGGAGAACGTGTTGTGGTCAAAGGGTGGGTGCATCGAGTACGTGCGCTTAAGAACATCACCTTTGTGGTGTTGCGCGATAGAACGGGCTATGTCCAGTGCGTCTTGCCGAAGGGAACAGAACTGCCACCGGAAACTGTTGTCGCCTTTACTGGAGATGTCGTGTCGGGGAAGAATGATTTGATGCCCTGCGAAGTCGTTGTCGAGACTATTCAGGTGTATTCGGAACCTGTGGGCACATTACCGGTTCAAATCAATAGCGCCACTTTAGAGGTTCAACTGGACACACTTCTAAACCACCGTGTTTTGACGTTGAGACATGCGCGTGAACAAGCTGTTTTTAAAGTACAAGAAGTGTTGCTAGCAGCTTTTCGCCACTTTTTAAAGCGCGAGGGCTTTTACGAAATGCACACCCCAAAACTCGTAAAAGAGGGCGCTGAAGGCGGTGCCAATGTCTTTAAATTGGATTACTTTGATCAAGAGGCTTTTTTGGCACAAAGCCCACAATTTTATAAGCAAATGATGGTGATTGCGGGGTTTGAAAGGGTGTTTGAAGTCGGTCCCGTCTTTAGAGCGGAACAACACAGCACCAGACGTCACCTAAACGAGTATACGAGTCTCGACATCGAAATGGGGTTTATCGAGGACTTTCACGAGCTGATCGCCTTAGAAACAGCCTTGCTCGATTTTATTGTGACGCAACTGAAAGCGCACTGCAGTGAAGCACTGGCGCTTCTAGATGTTGTGCTGCCCGACGTGCCGGAGACTTTGCCGGAGATGCGATTAAGTGAGGCGATTGAACTTTTAAAAAACACTTATGGTATGACCCATTTGGAAGGGGACTTAGACCCCGAGGGCGAAAGACAGATTTGCCGTCATGTTTACGAAAAAACCGGCTCAGAATTTCTCGCTTTGACGCACTACCCTAGGAGCAAGCGTCCGATGTACACCATGCCCTCAGGGGAACAGGAGACTGAAGGGTACGATTTGCTGTTTAGAGGGATGGAGATTACAACTGGCGGCCTTCGCATTCATCAATATGAAGCGCTGGTGGAGAGCATGCGTCTCAAGGGCTTGGTGCCGGAAGCGTATACGAGTTATTTAGAAGCGTTTAAAATTGGCGCGCCGCCGCACGGTGGCTTTGCCATTGGACTTGAGCGGTTGACAGCGCTGTTACTCGGGCTGGAAAACGTCCGAAGAACGACGCTGTTTCCGAGAGATGCGACGCGTTTGGTGCCTTAGGAAAAACTTCTGATTCAAAGTCGTTAAAAAGGTTATATTTCATAATAGAAGCCCTTTACTTTTACAACGATGAAAGGAGCGGTTATGTTTTGTAAAATACACATTAATGACGGCTTTGATTCAGAGGCCGTCAATCGGTTGGAGCAAGATGGCTATACAGTTCAAGTGGAACATCTCGAAGGCGATCAACTGGTTGCTGCAGCTCGAGCAGCAGACGTTCTCGTCGTTCGCTCTGCGACTAAGTTGTCGAAAACGGTTGTCGATGCGCTGGCGGGCAGTCGTCTCAAATGTATCGTGCGCGCCGGAGTAGGACTCGACAACATCGATTTAAAAGCTGCCGATGCTGTGGGCATCGACGTGAGAAATACACCGCGGGCCAGCAGTGTGGCCGTAGCGGAGCTCACCATGGCACAGATGTTAAATTTGCATAGGCGTTGTGTTGAAGCGCACCGTTCTATGGCCGGTGGCAAGTGGGAAAAGAAAGCTTTGAAGGGCTTAGAGCTCTATGGTAAAACCCTCGGTCTCGTGGGGATGGGACGCATTGCACGGGAAGTGGCCCTTAGAGCCAGCGCCTTTGGGATGCGAATTCTCTATTACACGCGGAGTGGGGAAAAGCCGGCGCTTTCAAATTACACGTATGCCTCTTTGGAAACATTGCTGGAGGCATCTGATGTGGTTTCGATTCACGTGCCTTTTGACCCCACCGTGGGACCGATTTTGACAGAAGCACAGTTGAGGCGCATGAAGCCGACAGCTTACCTTTTAAATATAGCACGTGGCGGTCTAGTCGATGAAGCGGCACTGTTAAGTGCCTTAGATGCCGGTCGGTTGAATGGCGCTGCGCTGGATGTTTATGCGACAGAGCCCCCAAGAGAGACACGCTTACTGACCCATCCCAAGATTTTGTTGACGCCGCATCTCGGCGCGTCCACAAGAGAAGCACAAGCGCGTATAGCAAATGAAGTTATAGACGTTATAAAAACTGTAGATTGTAGTCAATAGGAGTTGGATATGCACTATTTAATGTCGTTTCTGTTCGTCGCCGTATCATCGGTTAATTTGTACACACAAGGTGAGAATACCCCTGCGCAAGTGATGGCGAGACGCGTTAGCAAGGGGCTTTTAATGCCGGTGTTGGCGCTTGCTTACAGCCAGTGGATGGCGTTCTACGCAGGGGCTTCACCCAATGTTTTGATACTCGTCGCCCTCGCTATGAGTTGGATTGGCGACTTGTGGTTGCTCGGTAGGCGGACACCGGATGCGTCCGGCGTTCGCGTGGCTATTGAATTGCCCGACAGCATGTTTATGCTCGGGTTGATTTTTTTCTTTTTGGGACATGTGGCGTACTCGGCGGCGTTTTTGAGCGCCGCACAGCTCGAGACCATTCCGACCTACATGTACGCATTCCTGCTGTTTATCTTTTGGTACGGGATTATTCTATACAAAGGGGTTGCGCCAACGGGCGCCATTAAAATCGGAACCGTATTTTATATGATTGCCATTGGTATGATGATTTTTCTCGCAATGGACGGCTTTAGAGTTCATTTGGATATGCCGAGTTTTATGGTGTTGCTCGGGGCAATACTCTTCGGTTCTTCAGATTCCGTTTTGGCGTTTCAATGCATCAAAAAAGTGACGAAACTACCGGCCAGTTACGTGATGTTCAGTTATATCAGCGGTCAGTTCTTTATCGTTTTAGGCTTCTTTATGAGGGCCCTTTAATGTGATTCTAATGTTCATTTGTTATACTGAATTCATTAAAACAAATGGATAGGTGTAGAAGAATGAAAAAACGTAAAGAACTGCTTTTCGTAGTGGTTTCCTTTATCCTTTTGCTTATTTTGGCTCGAACACAATTCGAGTGGAAGGAACTCTACGGTCTGCTCAAAAAATTAGATTTAAGATACATGTTTATCGCCTTTGGATTTATGTTGGCGTATCAGGGCCTTGAAGCACATATGATTTACCGCTTAATCTTACAGACAAAGCGCGAAGGGGCTGTTATTAAAGGCCGTATCGGATGGATTGCTCTTAAAGCGACGCTGATTGGCCAGTATTACAGTCACATAACGCCGTTCTCAAGTGGTGGTCAGCCGATGCAGCTGTTTCACTTTACGAAACACGACATTTCACCGTCACATGGCACAGGTGTACTGGTCTCTAAGTTTCTGTTTTATCAAGTGACTATTACCGTGTACGCGCTGACATTGACGGCGACGCATTTTAGCTTTCTCTCCGGTAGTCAGCCGGCGATTATTATGACTTTGCTCCTTGGCTTAACCATTAACACGGTAGGGCTTTTACTGATTATTATGGTAGCCTTTAGACCGGCGCTCTTGGCGCGTTTTTTACATCGGGTTATTGAAAAACTGTCGAGGTTCAGTTGGTTTAAGAAATCAGGCGAAAAACACGCCAATGTCGACCGATTTGTCAGCGAGTACACCGACAGCTTAAATCGATTAAGAAAAATGCCGCTGGAAACGTTGAAGCTGTTTGTCTTGTCTTTGATTCAGATCACCTTATTCTTCGGTATCACGGTGATGATTTACTACGCACTGGGGCTGAACGGGGTGGGGCTGATTAAGATTATTACCTTGCAGTCCATTGTGTATATGTGCGTGTCATTCGTACCCATCCCAGGGACGCTGGGTGCCTCGGAACTCAGTTTTAGCACCGTGTTGTCATCTGTGTTTACCCACAACCTCGTTGGATTCGCCATGTTGTTGTGGCGGCTTGTCAGCTATTACTTCAGTTTAATTGTCTGCGGTGTGTTCACTGTCGGCGTCGCCTTAAAGGAGTCGAGACAGGATAAAAAACGGCCGCTTTCAGTGGGGTAGCAGAACCGTCTTATGCAATCGACGCTATAGCGCAACAGTTCAAATCTGTTGCGCTATTTTAATATGCCTAAACACGCCTGTATGCTCTAGAGCGACGGGGACATCCCATAAAAAAGCACCTATAAAGAGTTAGCGTTTGCTTCTAACTTTTTATAGGTGCTTTTATCTTGAAAAAGACATCTTATTACGCAGGGCATCTGGACAGAATCAAATCACTGCACAACTCGCTGATTTTAGAAATGGAATACTGTGTCGATATGTGTTGCATTTTCATTTCTATGCGCTTCAGCAAATCGGGGTCTTTCATGTAGGTTTTAACCTTTGAATCCAGCGTATCAATGTCCTCTATGTGAACCCCGAGGCCTTCCGCTTCGAGAATTTCCATATTTTCTTCTTCTTGACCGAGAATATAGAAGGGGATAATCAGCGGCAAGTGTTTGTGGATGGCTTCTGTCAAAGTTAAACCACCGGGCTTGCTGATGAGGACATCGGCTTGGTCCATCAACTCGTGAACATTGTTTACAAAGCCGTGTACATGAAGGGTGATGTTCTCCGGCAAGTGTTTAAAATCGTTGAGGATGGCTTTGTACACTTGTTGGTCGTTGCCGCACACCGCGTGAATCACTACTTTTTGATCGATTTTGACGAGTGCTTTTAATGTGCCGTACATCTTTTTACTGCCGAGGCTTCCCCCCATAAGTAAGATGGTGAACGTGTGATCCATCATTTTAGGCTTTGGTTTCTCCTTGTAGAAAACGTGTTTCACCGGGATGCCGAATGTGTGTATTTTGTGTTCGTCTATACCGAAACGAATCAGCTGATTTTTAGTACATTCCATCGCTGTAATGTAGGCATCGATGCTCTCGTGAAAATAAAAGGGATGGACCCCTAGATCCGTAACCACCGTGACGCAAACGGCGTCGGTGTACCCTTCGTCTTTAAGCTGCGCAATGAGGTTGACGAAAATAGGGTGTGTGGCGATGACCACCGATGGGTTGTACGTTTTAAACACCTCAATGAGTTTTTTTCTTAATACAAGTAAGAAAAATTTGCGGAGATGCTTGTTTGAAAAATCATTTCCTGTTATCTTATAAATGCTGCCGTACAAATGCGGTACGTAGTTTGAAATAATGTTGTAGCCGTCTTCTATTAATACCTCTAGGAATTTGCTGTTTTCTCGAAAGACGTCCATGACGTGTACTTGGTAGCCGTCTGCTTCCATCTGTTGTTTCAAGGACTGTGCGGCCTGATTGTGACCGCCGCCTGTACTGGCTGTAAATATTAAACTGGTTGGTTTGTCATTCTCTCTCATGATGGACTCCTTTTTTCAGAACCATGATTTATTGAGTTTACGTTCTTATTATAAAGTGTTATTTTTAAAAGACCATTAGAATTTCTTTAAATTTTGTTTTTGTAAAGTTCTAAATTGATTAGAGATTGATAGCCCTTGTGTACGGGTAAGATATTAAACGGCGGAGGTTTTAAATATGAAACGATTTTTATGGTATAGCATTTACATATGTGTAGTCGTCGGACTGATTTTCGTCGTCACAGTAGAAACGCGTAAAATAGACAGTGGTGACGCACTGATACTGTCTGAGGCAGAGCGGGCATACATTGAATCGGCGCCGGTGATAACGGTGGCCATCGACCCCGAATACGCGCCGTTTGAATTCTATGAAGACGAGGAACCCAGAGGCCTTACCATCGACTACTTGAACTTACTCAGTGCCCATACGGGCCTTACATTCGAATACGTTTACTACCCGACCTTTAAAGCGATTTTAGAGGCGGTGTACGCAGGTGAAGTGATGATGACAGGTGGGGCGATAAGGACAGAAGATCGGATGCCGCATATGCACTTTACAGACAGCTTTTATACCAATTACGATGTTATCCTAGTGAGAAGTGACTTTGGCGATATCAGCGAAGAGGCACTAGAAACGCTGCCGACGGGGGTTATTGAAGACTATTCGGTTAACGCCTATTTGTTAGAAGCTTATCCCGATATCGATTTAACGACGTACCCCAACATCACCGATGGCTTGAAAGGCCTATCTTTCGGTGAAATCGATGCATTTGTCACCGATTTTTCGCAAGCGGCTTACTATATATACAAGTATGGCTACCACAACATCCAAGCTTTGGATGGCGCACGTATATCCGGTGACGGCGATTTGAGGTTTGGGGTTAGAAAAGGTGACGAGCAGCTCGTGTTAATCCTCAACAAAGCGCTGGCGGCATTGAGTGAGGACGAGCGAGAGGCCATCCATCAGAACTGGATTGGCATAAGAGTTGCGCCTTTAATTTCCAGACGCTTTGTAACCGGTGTTGCAGTAGCAATTGCCGTTTTGATTCTCATTGCACTGGGCTTCCTCTTTGTCAATCGGCTCTTGAGGCGTGAAGTCGCTCTGAAAACGGCACAGCTCCAAAAAGAGTTGGCACATGTCAAACAGATAGAAGTGAACCTTCAAAACTTAAATGAGACTTTGGAGGAAAAGGTGAAAATCCGCACAAGGGAGTTGGAAACAGTGATTCAGGACCTAAACGAAACGCAGGAAAAAGTCATTCAGTCTGAAAAAATGGCTTTTTTGGGCAATTTAGTAGCGGGAGTAGCTCATGAAATCAACAGCCCGTTGGGCGTTCTATTGACTGGAAGCACCCATCTCAAGTCGGAGACCGACAAAACGGTAGAGGCTTTTGAAACATCGACGATGACCAAAGGGGCTTTGACCAAGTATCTCGGGACGGTGTCCTCTTTAACCGAAATCATAGATGAAAATGCGCGCCGCGTTTCAAGATTGGTGCAAAGTTTTAAACAACTGGCTGTGGACCAGAACCAGACAGAAAAAACAGTCTTTTCATTGAAAGAGACATGCGATGCCGTTATAGAACAGTTTCGCATGACGGGGCATACTGGCATGCAGATTGAGAACGGTGTGCCGAAAACTCTTATTATAAAAAGCAGTCCCGGCGCATTTACTCAAATTCTGACGCAACTTATAAAGAACAGCATTCAGCACAGTGGAGACGGGTCGAGACCTGTAACCATTAAAGTGTCTTGTGAAGATGTGGTAGGCGGCATTGTTTTAGTCGTTGAAGACGACGGTATCGGTATGTCTGAGCTTCAGGTAACCAAAATTTTCGATCCGTTTTACACCTCAAAAAGACATTTGGGCAACACAGGCCTCGGCATGCACATCGTGTTCAATTTGGTGAAACATCAACTGGGGGGCGATTTGGATATTGAAAACACTTATGGGAGCGGGTTTAAAGTCGTTATGAAAATTCCACTCTAGCCCCTTGACTTTTCCCCTAGGGGAAGGTTTAAACTGTAATCAGTCCCGGCCGGGCGTCTATGGAGGTAAAGATGACCATTGGAGAATTTGCTAAAAAGCACAACGTCACCCCAAAATTGCTCAGACATTATGACGATATGGGGCTGTTGAAACCCGTAGCGGTAGATGAAAGCAGTGGCTATCGGCGTTACAGCCCCGAGCAGTCTCAACTGCTAAGATTTATCTTACTGCTGAAATCCGTCGGGTTTTCGCTGACTGAAGTAAAGGATGTACTCAGTGATGTCGGTGACGCTGGCAAACTTCTTCTGGCGCTTTCACGCAAACGAATGGAACAGGCAAAGGTGTTGAGTGCCGTTATTGAACGCTCAATAAGACTGGATGCCCTGCTTTCATTTCTTGAAACGGAGGGGTTTGATATGGAAAAGTTAACTGCTTATTACACGATGCGTGCAGAAGAGATTACAGCATACAAAGAAGCCATACCGGCGCTTGAACACCTGGTGACACAGGCGGAAGCGCTGGTGAGAAATGCTGTTGAGGGCACCATTTTTGGGCTGTGTCGAGTTGATTTAAGACATTTTGAAGCGTTTAATACGGTCGATGGCTACGAAGTAGGCGATAAAATCATCGTCATGGTCTACCGCTACTTTCAGGAAGTGGTCGCCGGTTACAACCTCAACCACGCCATAGCCAGAGCCGGCGGCGATGAGTTCGTCATCTATCTGGAGGGGGCGCCTGCCGATATCGAGGCGATTGTCTACGATCTCAAAGCCCATGTGAATACCATTGACTACAAAAAGCTGGGGGCACACAAGCCTATCGACTTTTACACGTCGTGTGTCATTACACAGGCGAGTGCCGCAGTGGACATGCGCGATATGCTCGAAGAAACCGCTGTTTTGTTAAGACGCGCATGCCCGGATGTCACCCCGAGTTTAGAAGGGGTTTTTATTAAACAGCAACACTGTTAAAGGCCAATACATGCTTTGTTTTATTGCTCCAACTAACCCTCGACGGTCTGTTTATAAAGCCTGTCGGGGGTTTCTTGATTCGCACCATGGTCAATGGGTATAAATGATTCAAAACAAGTGTCTTGGAGGAACTGTATGAGAAAGAAACTTTTGATTGGTCTCAGCCTCCTCTTGATAATGGCTTTTTCAGGAACTGTCTTTGCCAATGCTGACGTGTCGGAAAGCAGCATTCCCAGAAGTCAAGAGAGTTATCAAGACGAGGCCATAGAAGGCTTTTTTGAAAAGATAAAAAGTCGAGTTGAGGCCGAGCCGTTTAACCTCGTTGCAACACTCATCTTTATACTGGCCATAATACATACCATGCTGACAAGTGTTTTCCAGAAGGTTGCACATCGAATGGAAGATCGGTATGAACGCGCAAAACAAGCGGGGAAAAAAGAGAAGAACTCCCATTCAATACCGGCGAGTTTTATACACTTGCTCGGTGAAGTTGAAGTGGTCTTTGGCATATGGGCTATAGCGCTCGCCATTGCCATAACGTCCTATTACGATTGGTCCACCTTTGTCGCCTACATTAACGAGTTACATTTTACAGAACCCCTTTTTGTAATCGTCATTATGACTATTGCTTCGAGCCGTCCGATACTGAAGATTTTTGAGCTCTTTATGTGGCGCATCGTGCGTTTGTTCGGTAGTACACTGGAGGCGTGGTGGCTTTGTATACTCATTATTGCGCCGCTGCTCGGTTCCTTTATAACAGGTCCTGCGGCAATGACCATTATAGCGTTTATGCTCGCCGATAAGTTTTACAGTTTGGGCCCTTCTACACGGTTAAAATACGCCACTTTGGCGTTGCTCTTTGTCAATGTCTCTGTCGGTGGCGCATTGACTAACTTTTCCAATCCGCCGATTCTAATGGTGGCTGGACCGTGGGAGTGGGACAACCTCTATATGTTCACCCACTTTGGGATAAAGGCTATTGTGGCTATGGTTTTGTCCACCGGGACTTATTTTTTCTTGTTGAAGAAAGATTTAAATGATTTGAAGGGCGCTTATGAACACTACCGGTACAAGCGGTATGTGCAACACCGCTTTATCAGTCAAAAAGAACTTGAAAAAAGTTTTGAAGAACTTGAATCGCTTGTAGACAAGCGCGTATCGTTCACAAGTGAACTTCACGCCTACAGTTTTATCTTGAAAGAAAATATCAAGGTGTTGGCTTCCGAGAAGCTCACAGAAGACGAACGCGTCTTATACGATATCGATAACGCTATCGATGAGAAATTCGACGGCATTAAATTAGAAGAAATGAAACGCACCATTCCCGGACTTTTGCCTGTTGAAGAGCGTCCGGTTTACAACGATCCGAAATGGGATCAAAGAGAAGATAAAGTACCGCTGTGGATTATGCTGGTGCACGTAGGCTTTCTGATTTGGACAGTGGCCAACGCACACGAACCTGTGCTCTTTGTTTCGGGGTTCTTGTTTTTCTTGGGCTTTTATCAGGTAACCAACTTTTATCAGAACCGAATGGATTTGAAAACGTCATTGCTCGTCGCCTTCTTTTTGGCAGGGTTGATGATTCACGGCAAACTTCAATCGTGGTGGATTGCACCGTTGCTGGGCAGTTTACCTGAACTCGGACTCAACGTGACATCTATTGTGCTCACTGCTTTTAACGATAACGCTTCGATTACCTACTTGAGTACATTGGTACCGAATCTGCCAGAATCGCTGAAATACGCTGTGGTCTCCGGTGCTATTACCGGAGGTGGGTTAACGGTGATTGCCAATGCGCCGAATCCCGTCGGTCAGTCAATTTTGAAAAAGTATTTTGACCGGGGAATTTCGTCGCTGCAGCTGCTTAAACTGGCACTTTTACCGACCGTCATTACGGCCACGGTATTTTATTTATTCCGATAGAGAGGAGGCTGAGGTGAAAGTATATGAAAAGTCTATGCCCTCGACATTTCACTCTGTCGACGAGGCTGTTCTCGAGATTTTAGACCTCTTAAAAACAAGAGGTTATGTAACCGATAAGCACGCGTTGTTTAATATCGGCTTTATGCTCAGAGAACTGTTGAACAACGCTGTTGAGCATGGGAACCGCTTTTCACCGGAAAAAGAAGTGCATTGTGAAATTATTAAAAAGAAGTGGGAACTGGCATTTGTGGTTAGAGATGAAGGCCATGGCTTCAAGTGGGATGCGCCATCTGAAGCAGAATTTTTGCCGGACGACTTGCTGAGAGAGCGTACCAGGGGGTTTACAACCCTTTTGGAAATGGCATTTAGAATAGAAGTAAAAGGCAACCAAGTCGTCGCGACTATGGCTCTAAAAGAGGAGGAAATCGTATGAAAAGCGAATGGAACGGTACGTCGATGCGCGTAATTTTGACGGAAGGTCTTACAGCAAACAATGTACCGAAGTTTAATAATGAAATCGATAGCATGCTGAGTGTGGGCGATTCGTATGATGAAGTCGTCTTAGACCTCGATCACACGGAAAATGTCGACTCCGTAGGCGTGACGTTTGTCATCGGTTTGTACAAGCGTCTAAAAAACAGTGAAAAGCATTTTAAAGTAGCCGGCGCCAGTGATGACATACAGAGTTTGTTCAAATTGATGAAACTCGATCAGTTTTTTCCAATGGAAAGCTAGGAGGTTTCTATGGGGTATCGGATACTCATTGCAGATGATGCGCTGATGAATCGAATGCTCATAAAGAAGATACTGGAGCAAAATCTCGAAAATTGTATGTTCGAAGAGGCTGAAAACGGGCTTGAAGTACTGGAAATCGTCTCTAAATGCCAGATTGACTTAATTATACTCGACCTTATTATGCCAAAAATGGACGGGTATGAAACGCTTAAACGGTTAAAAGAGGACGACCTCCATCACGATATTCCCGTTATCGTCAACAGCGCGATCAATGAAATCAATTCAATAGAAGAAACTTTAAAAGTCGGGGCGGTGGATTACTTTACCAAGCCGCTTTCTCAAAACGATATGAACATTATTCTACCTTTAAAAGCTCGAAACGCTCTTTTGCTGTACGAACAGAGTAGAACGATTATCGAGCTGAACAGAGAAATCAATGAAGAACTCAAAAATGCCAATACGTTTGCCAACATCATGTTGCCGAACCCAGGGGTATTTAAACAGATAGAGCTCTTCATCAAATACCATCCGTCTCTAGGCATCGGCGGTGACTTTTTCGACTGTGTCAAAGTGGGCAATAAAATTCATTTTATGGTAGCCGACGTCACCGGGCATGGCATAGCTGCGGGTATGGCGTCTTCGATGGTCAAAATTTTGTATCGTAAGAGCATTGAGAAGACAGATTTAGCCCCACATGAAATTCTGCAAGATATCAACGATTCGATTTTTAGAATATTTGATTTTGCAGGGGAGGATAATTACCTCGTCTTTACGGCCTTTGTGGGGGTTATTGAGGACGGTCGACTGTCGTATGCCAATGCGGGGCAGCCGTACCCTTTGATTTATAGAAAAGAGCTGCAGCAATTTGAAAGTATTCAACAAAATGGTTTTTTAATTGGCATGCTAGAAGGCGTACCCTATGAGACTGAAGTCGTAGACCTGTTTAAAGGCGATGTGCTCTTTCTCTACACAGACGGCTTGTTTTGTGCGGGAGAGGGGACTGACTTTACGGGATGGGAGCGCGTAAACAGTATGGCACAAGGATTGACCCATACATTAGAGGTAGATCCCAACGACTTTTTAGAAGTATTGTTCTATGGTTTTCATATGATCCATAAATCCAACGGCATCGACTTCACCGATGACGTCGCTATGATGCTGTTAAAATTAACAGAGTAAGCACCATAAAGTATGGCCAACCACACAGCCATACTTTTTAGTTTGACAGACAACAAGCCTTGAGCCGAAAGCCTTCACGCGATGGTTTAACGCGTGAAGGGGTCAGCGAAAGGCGTTTTCCTCCGGAGTGGGGAAACAAGAGTGAGAGCTCAGGAAGGAGCGTTGTATGGGGAAAAAAATGTGTAAAAAAGTTAAGGACGGCGTTTTAAAAGATGATATGTCTACCTATTTAAAAGACGCTTTGCCGGCGCAATACGTTTGCAAGAAATGTGGTCTGTTCTCAAATGACGAGTCGTTGTTATGTAAAGGTAAAAAAGTGAAAGACGTCTAGTGCACCGTACCGTTTACAATAAATAATATAGCTTGTCTACTCAACCTTCTTGCAGGGCTAAGTTTTTGATAATCCTCCGCATCGCTATAGACAGTTCGAGGAAAATAGTCGGACTTTTAATTAACTTTCAAAGCTACAGTACGTTAGGAGGTTCCATGTTTCTCAACAGAGATTTGAGTTGGCTTAAATTTAATGAGCGGGTTTTGCATGAAATGGCAGATGCTTCGAGAGCGCCTATGGCGCGCCTCGCATACAGCGCTATTTTTTCGTCCAACTTAGATGAGTTTTTTATGAAGCGGATGCCGCTTTCCATGGAAAGGGCCGTTTCAGCGAAAATTCGCCAAGCTGTTTGTACAGCTACAGCGCAGCAAGTGGTGTTTAGCCAGTCGGTCTTAGACATTTTGAGTACTGCCGGCATCGTCTTTAAAAGGCGATGTGAATGGACGCCTTCTGATTGTGAGAAACTCGAACGGAAATACTTACAGCGGATTCGCCCTATTATAACACCTTTGGCAATTGATACCGAGCGGACATTCCCGTTTCTGAGTAGCCATCAACTGCATATCGGCGTGAAGTTGCATATTGGAGGTGCAATTCGCTTCGCCGTCGTAGAGTTGCCCTATTTGCTCAATCGACTGGTAAAAATAGAGAAGACCGCAGAAAAGGTGAGTTATGCATTTGTCGAAGATATTTTACAAGCGCATATCGCCGGGCTATTCAGTGGATGTGAAGTCGAGGCGACATGCGTCTTTAGAATCACGCGCAGTGCAGCACTGAATTTGGAGGCATCTGACGAAGCGTGCTTAACAGAAGCTGTCTTTCAAGCGGTTAAATACCGAAAGTGGGGTCGTGTCGTTCGGCTGGAGATCGATGAAGCGGCATCAGGATGGTTTGTTGACCTATTGACCGATGGTCTGGAAATAGACGATAAGGTGGTGTACAGGACGTCAGGACGTTTAGATTACACTTTTCTCAGCAGTTTCAAGATGCCCAAATCCCATGCTTCGCTTTGTGAGGTCGTCTATCGGGCAAACCATGTTCCGTGTAAAAATATCTTTAAGGCAATAGAGAAGGACGATGTATTTCTGCACCATCCCTTTGACAGTTTTCAGAGCGTTTTGGATTTCTTGCATCAGGCGGCGACCGACCCTTCAGTTGTCGCTATTAAGCAAACGCTGTATAGGGTAAGTGCAGATTCTCCTATTGTTAAATTACTTGGCGAGGCCGCTAGGGCGGGTAAGCAAGTCACAGTCGTTGTAGAATTACTTGCGAGATTTGACGAGGTACAAAATATCAAATGGGCGCGCGAGTTAGAGAGACAGGGCGTTCAAGTTGTCTACGGGGTTAGGGGACTCAAAACTCATGCAAAAGCCTTACTGGTTGTGAAAAAGGGGAAAAAGCACTTCAAGCGGTATGTCCACTTAAGTACGGGAAATTACAATGATTCAACAGCGTGTAGGTACACGGACATGGGGTACTTTACAACGCGAAAAGATGTGGTGGACGACATCGCCGCTTTTTTTGATTATTTAACCGGTTGTGGTGCAGTGCCCGAACTCTCTGTCGTTAAGATGGCGCCTTTTCACATGCGGTCTTTTATAAGTGATGCAATCAGAAGAGAAATTGAGGCCGCCCGTAGAGGTGATAAAGCGCAGATTCGCGTTAAAATGAACGCGCTGTTAGACGAAGAAACGATTCTAAAACTCTACGAGGCGTCGCGTGAAGGCGTACAAATCGAACTGATTATACGGGGCATCTGTACATTGATTCCAGGGAAAGCGCCCTATAGCACTCATATAAGTGTCAGGAGCGTCGTGGGAGAATTTTTAGAGCACAGCCGATTGGTCATCTTTGAGAACACAGGTGTTTTTCTGTCTAGCGCAGACTGGATGCCGCGTAATCTCAGCCGACGTGTGGAACTGCTTTTTCCTGTTGCGTGCCCTCGCATCCGTGATGAAATTCGAGCGGTTTTTGATTTGTACATGCGAGATGATTCAAAGGCATGGACAATGAGTAGTGAAGGGGATTACCACCGAATAACACAGTCCCAAAACGAAATCTGTGCACAAGAGCAACTGAAGAAAACGGGGAGAGATTTATCGAATAACAATCGGATATAGCAAAAAAAGTAAATATGAACAAATTGTAAAGTGTCAGTTTATCTGAAAAATCAGAATAGAAAAATGGGAAATAATTGATTTAGGATTTCATCATAATTGAAAATGATAATTGATATACAAAAACCAAAACGGTATAAAACGTTGGAAAACAGGCGTTTTATACCGTTTGCTTGTTTTGATAAGATTATCCGATTTGAAAATAAAGTTAACATAAGTATTTCGAAATGATAGGTAAATGTGCCCATAAACGCAAAAGTCTGAATATTGACATTTGAACAAATGTATATTATAATTTCGATACCGTTATAAATATTAACGATTTGTTCATCAACATGTAACAAACTTAAAACACTGTAACATGGATGTAACGAAAAAGAGTGAACTTTGTTATATTTAAGTCCGAGTCCATCGGAACTTATTTATAAACTTTCACAAAAAGAGAAGGGAGATTTACACATGAAAAAAGCTTTATCTATTTTGTTGATTGCTGTTCTAATGTTTACATTAGTAGCATGTGGCGGCAATGAAACAGATCCGCCAACGACTGATCCAGGTACAGATACTGATCAGGGAACGGATGCTGACGGTGACACAGATACTGACGGCGATGATACATCAAATGAGCCGACTGCACCAACTGAGCCAACTGGCGAAGTCATCATCGGTAGCACAACTGACTTAAGCGGTGACTGGATTCCTTACTTCCAAAACAACGCTTCTGATTACGACATTTACAACTTTATCGGTGGTCAGAGTACAGTTGGTTTAACATTTGCCGGTGAGTACATCGTCGACGAAACTGTTGTAGAGAGTTATGATGTTACAGAAAACGAAGATGGTTCTAAAACGTATACTTGGAACATTAATCCAAATATGAAGTTTAGCAACGGTGAGCCAATTACAGCTAAGCATTATGTTGCTGAGACACTTCTTTGGAACCACAAGTTAATCGCAGATTTAACAGGTGATAACACAACAGCTTATAGACTCGTTGGTCATGACGCTTATGCAAAAGGCGAAGCTAAAGAGTTTGCAGGTGTGAGACTGTTAGGCGATTACTCTTTCTCTTTCACAATCAACCCTGAGTTCTTACCGTATTTCTACGAGCTTCCAATGGTATCAGGTGGCCCTGAGTACTGGCCGTTCTGGTTAGGCGAAGGCGTAGACATTATGGACGACGGTAACGGCGCTTACTTCAGCACAGAGTTGACACTCGACACGCACAAAGAAACTTTTGAAGCGGCTAGAAACAACCCGGTTTACGTATCTTCAGGCCCTTACATGGTAGACAGCTATGACGAAGCAACTAAAACAGTTGTCTTAAAAGTTAACCCTGAGTATGCAGGTAACTTTGAAGGTCAAAAACCAATGATCGAAACCGTTATCTTCAAACGCGTTACACAAGATACACAAATCGACGAATTGGCAACAGGTCAAGTAGACCTTTTAATCAAACTTGTCGGTGGCGACGAAATCAACGCAGGTTTCGACTTAGTTGACCAAGGTGGCTTCAACTACACAGATTACCCAAGAGCAGGTTACGGTAAGTTAACATTCCACTGTGACTACGGCCCAACGCAATACAAAGAAGTAAGACAAGCGATCGCACACCTTCTTGACAGAAACAAGTTCGCTAGAACGTTTACGTCAGGTTTCGGTTCAATCGTTAACGGTCCTTACGGCGAAGGCCAATGGTTCTTCCAAGAAAACAAAGCAGAGTTAAATGAAAAATTAAACGCATACCCTTACAGCTTAGAAGACGCTATTAAAGTCTTAGAAGAAGGCGGTTGGGTATACGATGAAAACGGTAACGACTACTCAGAAGGTATCCGTTACAAGAAAATGGACGATGGTACAATGTTACCACTCGTTATCGAATGGGCTTCTTCAGAGCAAAATGCGATGTCTGACCTCTTAGTTGTAGAACTTCAAGAGAACCCAGACCTTGCAGCTGCCGGTATTAAAATCAATCAAACGGTTATGACGTTTAACGAACTCCTCTCTTACTACTACAGAGATGGTAGCCAAGATGCAAAATACGGTGTGCCAACATACCACATGTTCAACTTGGCTGTTAACTTTAACCCAAGATATGACTTAACTAAGACGTACTCAATCAAAGAAGAAGACATTAAGCAGGGTCTCAATACAAACTTTATTAGAGACGAAGAACTTTACAACTTTGCACAAGCTATGGTTCTCAACGATCCAACAGACAGAGAAAAGTTCAAAGCGGATTTTGTAAACTTCGTCGTAAAATGGAACGACCTTTTACCGGACCTTCCACTTTACTCTAACATCTACCATGACTTCTACTCTGATAAGGTTCAAAACTTCAACAACAACTCGCTTATCAGAACGTCTCAAGCCATTCTTTACGCTTATGTAACTGAATAATTGGCTAATCGCGAAGAGTACTATTTCAATCAAAATAAAAATAGGGTATTCACATACCCTATTTTTATGTCAAAAGTGAGGTTCATGTGGGGTATGTGAATTCGCTTTAATACATTAGGATAAGGTAGGTATCTCAATGATAAAGTATGTATTTAAGAGAATTGGATACATGATCTTTGTATTCATGATCATGTCTGTATTGTTATTTTGGCTGTACAGCTTAATTCCGGGTGACCCGGCGAGAGCCGAGGTCGAACCGATGAAAGACACGCTATCGGCAGAAGAATATCAGCTCAAGTATGAGCTTGCCAGGGAGCGTCTCGGTCTTGACGACCCATTGCATATCCGTTACTACAACTGGGTTAGTAAGTTTGTACGGGGCGACTTTGGTCAGTCGCGCGTTTACAAAAAGCCAGTTGCCGACGTCGTCAAAGTACCACTTAGAACCACGATATTTTACAATATTTTCGTTCTAACCATGATATTCATTATAACAGTACCGCTTGGCATCGTCTGTGCCATTAAAAAGAATTCGACTTTCGATAAGGTGGTACAGGTTGTCACCATTGTCGGGTACAGTATACCATCGTTTATCTTTGCGCTCTTATTTATTTATGTTTTTGCCGTTAAACTCGGTTGGTTCCCGGTCAGCGGTATGAAGACGCCAAACTTCCAAGGAACAGAGTGGGAAGCTTTCATCGATATGCTCAAACACTTGGTGTTGCCAATTGCAGCGTTAACATTTGCCTCTCTAGGCGGTATGACGCGTTACGTCCGCGCCGCTATGGGCGATGCGCTCTCAATGGAGTGTATTAGAACCGCACGTGCAAAAGGTCTTAAAGAACGCGTCGTCGTATTGTCACACGCTTGGCGCAATGCTTTACTCAGTGTCATTACACTTTTAATTGCTTATATGATGACCCTCTTCTCAGGCGCTCTAATTCTCGAGACGATGTTCAATATCAATGGTATGGGTAAGTTCCTGTACGAATCGCTGGTTAACCAAGATTATAATGTCACCATTGCACTTCAACTTTTCTACGTTATCATCGCACTGTTAACCAACTTGATTATCGACTTGAGCTACGGCTTGGTAGATCCTAGAGTACGCGTCAATAAATAGAGGGGGAAAAACGAATGAGCAACAAATCAAAAAAAGTAGATCAAAAGAATGATAACGCCCATACGCGACGCCCTTTAATAGCACGGTTGTTTAAGTCGAAAAAGGCGTTGTCCATATACGAAGAAGAACAAATCCAGAGTCCGTTAACTACTGTAATTAAAACGTTTGCGGCAAACCGCGTCGGTATGACGGCGCTCGGTATCTTTTTACTGGTGTTTTTAACCGTAGTCATCGGTCCTAAAGTTGTTCCAATTGATTTGGCGTACTCTGAGTCCAGCCAAATAAACGTGCCGCCGGGATTTGATATGATGAAAGTGCCTAAAGAGCTCGATGGCAACATCAAGCAAATCGGCATAGGCCCGACGTTTTCAGTAGGGCTTTCAAACGACGGTGAAATCTTCGTTTGGGGTAAAAGCAAAATCACCAATACCATCGATATTAAAGATGTACCAAAGGATATGGGAAAAGTAGAGAAGATTGCCGTTGGTCACGACCACGTGCTTGCTATAAATGCGGAAGGCAAACTCTTTACTTGGGGAAATGACAGACAAAAACAATCGGGCATTCCGCCAGAGGTTGCACAGCTCAACAACATCAAAGACGTTTACGCAGGTTACCAAAGTTCAGTGGTCTTAACAGAAGACGGCAAAACATTCTTCTTCGGTAACTCCAGAACAAACGATTACTACGAATTTCACCAATACCAAGGTCAAATCGACAAAGTGGCCATGTCTGGTGAGAGTTTTATCGGTCTCACTTACGACCGAGAAGTCGTGTTTTTAGGGTCTCAAATAGATGGGACTTTTGGACGAATTCCAGAAATGGGTAAAGTCGTAGACATCTCGGGAACATCAGCGACGCTGGCAGCGGTAAATGAAAACGGTGAAGTGTTTGTCTGGGGTAACTCTACAGAATCACAAGGTGAAGCAAAGATTCCTGAGTTTGAAAGTAAACCCGTGGACATTGAAGGCGGCAGAAACCACTACGTGGTGCTCCTTGAAAACGGCAAATTAGCTGCTTGGGGTGCCGACAACTTCAAACAGGCATCGATTCCTTCAAGTGTCAACGAAGGCACTGTTCAGAGTTACTTCGTCGGTTTTTATCAAAACTACGCAGTTGATGCAAACGGCGCCCTTGAGACATGGGGCCTTAAAGGCTATCTGTGTGGTACCGACGAACTCGGTAGAGACATCTTCACGAGACTCTTAAACGGTGGCCGCATGACCATGACCATCGGTGGTGTCGCAGTTGTTATCTCGACGTTGATTGCCATTATTATCGGCGGTATCTCAGGTTTCTTCGGCGGGAGAATCGATATTTTCTTCCAGCGTATTTCAGAGATGGTGGCGTCGTTACCGTTCTTACCATTTGCCATGATTTTATCAGCACTTATCGGCAATAGGATGGACAGTAACCAAAAGATTTTTATGATTATGATTATCCTCGGTCTCTTAACGTGGCCGGGTCTCCAACGATTGATTCGTGCACAGGTGCTCTCTGTTCGTGAACAAGAGTACGTTACAGCGGCAAAAGTCATCGGTATCAATCAGTTTAACATTGTATTCAGACACATTATTCCAAATGTAATTTCAATTATTATCGTTTCAGCAACTCTATCATTTAGTTCCAGTATGCTCACAGAGTCGAGCCTTTCGTTCCTCGGATTCGGTGTACAGGCACCGCAACCGACGTGGGGCAATATGCTCAATGGCGCGAGAAACAGTATCGTCATTCAAAATTACTGGTGGAGATGGGTATTTGCTTCCATTGCACTTTCAATTTGCGTCATCTGTATCAACCTAATCGGTGAGAGTTTACGTGATGCAATCGACCCAAAATCTCAAGAACGATAGGGGGATATGACTATGGCATTACTAGAAATTAAAAATCTACACACATATTTTGAGACGAAAAAAGGGACGGTTAAAGCGGTAAACGGCGTAACGTACTCGGTAGAATCGGGTAAGACGTTGGGCATCGTCGGCGAGAGCGGTAGCGGCAAGAGTGTTTCTGCAATGAGTGTACTCAAGTTGCTCGACGGAAACGGCCGCATCGCCAAAGGCGAAATCCACTTTAACGGCATGAACCTTGCAGACGTTTCAATTAAAGATATGACAAAGATCAGAGGGAACGACATCTCGGTTATTTTCCAGGAGCCGATGACGTCTCTAAATCCGGTATTCACTATTGAAAGACAGCTTTCAGAGCCGTTTATCATTCACCAGAAGATGAAGAAAAAACAGGCGCGAGAAAAAGTGGTTGAGATGTTGGCCCTAGTTAAGATTCCAAACCCTGAAGCGGTTGCCAAACAGTACCCGCATCAACTTTCAGGTGGGATGAGACAACGTGTGATGATTGCCATGGCACTGGCGTGTCGTCCGAAGCTCCTCATTGCCGACGAGCCGACAACGGCGCTGGACGTTACGATTCAGGCACAGATTCTAAAACTGATGAATGAACTCAAGACGACCATTGGCACCTCGATTCTGTTTATCACCCACGACCTCGGCGTTATTAACGAAATGGCCGATGACGTTGCAGTTATGTACTGTGGGCAAGTGGTTGAGAAGGCCACTGCTCGTGAAATCTTTGGAAATATCAGTCAGTACTCACACCCTTACACAGAGGGCCTTATGGTTTCAATTCCGAGACTGGACACCCCTGCAGACGCTAGACTTGAGGCGATTCCCGGCTCGGTGCCGCATCCTCTCGACTTGCCGAAGGGCTGTAAGTTTGCGCCGCGCTGTAAGTACGCGACAGACAAATGTGAACACGAAGAACCGGCATTTAAAGAAGTGGAACCAGGACATGAAATTCGCTGTTTCTATCCTGTGAAAGGAGTGAGATCTAATGGCTAAAATGAAAAACGGAAAAAAGGTCTTAATCCGAGTAGAGAATCTCAAGCAGTATTTCCCGATTAAAAAGAGCTCCATGAGAGCGGAGCAGCTGTATGTTCGCGCCAATGACGATGTGACGCTGGACATTTACGAAGGGGAGACGCTGGGGTTGGTAGGTGAGTCCGGGTGTGGGAAGTCGACACTTGGCCGTACATTGCTCCAGATTTATACGCAAACTGATGGCCGCACCATTTACTATGGGAGAGGTCTTGACGAGATAGCGCCGGCGTATGTGTCAAAGACGCTTAAAAACCTGAAAGGGCTGCGCAAAGATTTAGAAGATGCAAGAGAAAAAGAGACTAAGGCGCGCGCCGAGTACGAGGCGGCAAAAGAAGAAGAAGAGCAGTACAAGGCGCTTGAAGAGCTGAGAGAGGCTGAGAAAAAGGCGAAGACGCTCTACATGAACATGGTACAGCTGATTGGCGCATTTATGCTCGCCGACGACCTTGGCCCTGTGTCAGAAATCTTCTTAAAAGAAAATGAAACGGCGATTCAAGCCCGTAAAGTCCGAAACAAAATACAGGCGGAGACGGCTCGAATTGAGGCGAAGAGATCGGTGCTGAAAGCAAAAGGCGTCAGTGCGGCAGACATCGAAGGTACAGTTGTTGGCTTGAAGAATACTATAGAAGCGAACCAGAAGACGTTAAAGACGTATGAAGATCAGCTGAAGACCATTGAAGGTCAAATTCAGCAGATGCTCAAGCCTTATGCATCGCATCCGGAGTTTGAAAAGCTCGAGTCATACCGCGACAAAGGGGTAGACCTTGCGAAGCTAACGGTTGATGAAATGAAACTCATTAGAAAAGACCTTCAGTTGATTTTCCAGGATCCGTATTCATCGCTGAACCCGAGAATGACAGTGGGTCAGATTATTTCAGAGGGGCTGTACGCGCACAAGATGTTTAAAAAGCGCGATGCCAACAGACAGGATTATGTTCTTGAGACTATGGAGAAGTGCGGCCTTGCCAAATACTTTGTGCACAGATACCCGCATCAGTTTTCAGGTGGTCAGAGACAGCGTATCGGTATAGCGCGTTCAGTTGCGTTAAAACCGAAGTTCATTGTCTGTGACGAGGCGGTATCGGCTCTTGACGTTTCGATACAGTCTCAGGTCATCAACTTGCTTTTAGACTTAAAGGAGCAAGAGAACTTAACGTACTTGTTTATTTCGCATGACTTGAGTGTTATCAAGTACATCAGCGACCGGGTAGGCGTTATGTACCTTGGAAACATCGTCGAACTCGCGCCGACAAAAGCGCTTTACGACAAACCGATGCATCCGTACACAGAGGCGCTTCTTTTAGCGATTCCGACGACAGATACAGAGGAGAAGAAAGAGACGTATGTCCTCGAAGGGGATATCCCGAGTCCGATAAAGCCGCCGAAAGGGTGTAAGTTCCATACGCGCTGTCGTTATGCAACGGACATCTGTAAGAAGGTGTTGCCACTTCTAGAGGAAGTGACAGAAGGCCATTACGTCGCTTGTCACCATAAGTTGAATCAGTAGAGATAAGGGAGGTTGCCATGTTGACCTATAAGAAGAAAGTTCAGCGTATGCTCGACTTTCAAAAAGAGAAAACAGAAACGGAGTGGGATGATGGGAAAGTCTCTCATGACGAAGTGTTTAAGTATACAAAGGAAGACATTTTGGCAATCGTCATCTCGGCACTGATGGTCTTTGGCCCAGTACTTCTTGTCCTTTGCGGGATTATGTATCTGATATTCAGAGGCTTTTACTAAATAGCAGTCTGTGTCTAAGCGGCATAGGTTCGGTTCTCACCGGGCTTGTGCCGCTATTTAATTGCAAAGAGCAGCGAGTTGAGAGATGTGTTATAATACTCTTATAAACTTATGAGGCGGGGAATCTATGAAAAAGCATCTATTGTGTTTTTTGTTCTTGATATGGGCTTTTGCACCAATTGACTGGGCAGTAACCGATCGTGAAGCTGAGGCTTTAGACGAATGGTTCGTGCTAGAACAAGAAACGGCGCTGTTGAAGTCCGAGATAGAATCAATTTCTCAGCGCGTCGAGCGCACAGAAAACGAACTGCTTGAGGTCACTTCTCAAATTGAGAAGTATAAGAGTGAGCGCGAGGAAGCACTTGAAGCGTATGCGCTCTTACTCAACCGTAGACAAAAGCAGGGCCCCTATACGGTGGTGGAAGCCATTTATACAGCAGAAAATCTATCGGATTTTATAAAGCGTCTCAATTATCACAGTGTGATGGCAAAAGCTGTTGAGACACTTTTTAATGAAATACAAGAGACACAGATGGCTTTGGAAGCGTCAACAGCCGCTCTAAAATCGACGGCATCGACACTTGAAGCCCTAAAGGTACAACATGTCGTTGAAGCGCGTCGATTGACTGAACGAAAAGCGGCGCTAGATGCACTTGTCTACCGCTACAAAGACATGCCGGAGACCACCGCTTATATTGAAGCGTTATGGGCGTCGTGGCAGAGTATCCCGCCACTTTTTAAAGAGAAAGTGGCGAGCTTTAATTTGCTAATTGAAAATCAAGTGCTGCCGGAATCGATTTTCGATTTGAACATTGAAGGCGGCACCCTGTTTGCCACTTTGATTGAGGCGCGTTTTAACGAAGCGCTCGCCGGTCAGTCGCGCGTCTCAGATGTGCGTTTCGACTTTCAAGAGGACGCCGTTCAGGTCGTTTTTGAAGGCTATGAAACGGCACTTGAAGGGCGGTTTGTTCTGGAAGCGCCGCGGGTTATCGTCTTTGAAGCGACACATGGGTATTACAAAGAGCGCTTGCTTTCGAAAGTCACTTGTGACCACCTGCTCAAGGAAGTGCAAATTCGATTTGATCTCGATGAGATGCTTGGGCAAAGTGAAATACAGGCATTGGCGCATCGCGACGGTCAAATTGAACTGAAAATTAAAATCAAACTGTTTTAGGAGTGCCCAATGATAAAATTTGAAAGCGTCAGCTATCGGTATCCAAACGGAACCGGTGGTATAGAGGCGATTGATTTGAAAGTGAACAGCGGGGAAATCGTGTACCTCACAGGTGCCAGCGGCAGTGGCAAAACAACTGTGCTCAAGTTACTAGAACGCCGTATTGTCCAAGATACAGGTGAACTCTCGGTAGAGGGCTGTCCGCTTAAACAACTGTCTGCCCGCGAGGTTGAGCGCTACCGTCAAAGGATCGGAATTGTTTTTCAAGACTTCCGGTTACTAGAGGCGCTCACAGTTGAAGAGAACATCGCGCTGTCAGTCGAAGTCGCACGTCGAATGACGTCTGAAGATATATTGGCGTTGACGCGCCTTTTAGAAGCTGTCGGCTTAACCGATAAGCGGCATTCTACAATGGATACGCTTTCTTATGGTGAAAAACAACGGGTTGCCATTGCACGTGCCTTGATGCGTTCGCCGAGGCTGATTATAGCCGATGAACCGACGGGCAACCTCGATGAAACCAACGCCGTAGGAGTGCTGAAGTTGATGACTTCTTTAAAGTCACCTGACCAAACCGTCGTGATTACGACACATACTACCCATTTGTTGAAACAATTGCCGCAAGGCCGACACCTGCACATGAGAGAGGGGCGGTTAGAAGAACTATGAGAAATCGCAGCACGTATTTGAGACAATCGCTAATAGCGAGTAGCAGAAAGAGAAGTCGCAGCTATCTGCTTAGTATTTTAGCGTTGACGCTTATGTTTACCATTAGTGTGACGGCACTTGAAACGGCGGTGCAACTTGTACCGCAGACTGAGCGCTTAAAAGGGGCGGCGGAAATCAGTGTGTTTTTTACATCGGACCTCAACCCCCATTCGCTTAAGGCGTTAACAGAGGCACTGTCGGCTGTAGACGGTGTGAGAAGTGTCGATTTGGTGGATGCCGATACCGCCTATAGTGAGATGGCACAAGCTCTTGGGGAACAGGCTTCTATTTTAGAGCTGTACGATGACAACCCGTTTGAACCCTATTTCAGGGTAGAACTTCAACTAGAAGCGCATCGGGAAGTGGCACAAACTGTAGAGGCACTTGAACACGTCACCTATGTACAAGACAACAAAGAGGTACTCACTGTCCTCGGCGACGGTATTAAGACGCTTTTAACCGTTCTTATCGCCGTCCTCATCGTTTTGTTCACGGCGACGTTTGTCATCGTTTTTTATCTGGTAAGGGAATTGGTGGTAACACATCTAAAAGAGATTGAGACCCTTAAGTGGCTCGGCGCCTCTGACAGCTTTATCGCGGCACCCTATGTTATTCAAAGTGAAATGCTTGTAGCGGTGAGTTTTGTATTGGCGCTTTTGCTCCACGGTTTATTGAAGCGCGGTATACAGGTGCCTTTCTTGGGTGTATTTGAAGGGGCAACCGTACAAATGGGGGTGCCGTATGCGCTGTTATACCTCTTTGTGGCCGTATTTGCGGCATCTGTCACATACGGCGCCTACGCCAAGACGTCGAAGCAGCTGTAAGTCGCCATAAAAAAAATCCTGCAAAAGTAAGCAGAGCGCTTCTTTTAGCAGGATTTTTAGGGATTTAAGTTCTTGTTATGGGCGCGTGTACTGCGTCATCACGCCGTCGACTTCCTTTGAGACCACGTCGTAACACGGCATATCCTTCGGCGTGACAAAGCTTACGGCGATGCCGGATTTGCCCATTCTACCAGTGCGTCCGGTGCGGTGGGTATACTTTTCAGCAGTGTCCGGAAAGTCGTAATTGTAGATGTGTGTCAATCCGTCGATGTCAATCCCTCTACCGGTTAAATCGGTAGCGACGAGGTAAGGGTATTTGAGCGATTTAAAAGCTTCCAGCGTTCTCTGGCGGTGGTTTTGAGAGAGATCACCATGCAGACACAAGACTTCGTATCCCATTGAACGCATATCGTCATAGAGCGCTTCTGCACGTCGAATCGTTCGGCAAAAGATAATGCTGAGAAACGGGTGCTGCGCCTTTAGTGTCTCATAGAGCGCTTCTTTTTTCCAGCGGTCGCTACACTGGACGAACTGGTGGTCGATTTTAGGCTGTGCGTCTTCTGTGTGTGCAACGACGTTTAACGCGTCGGCGTATCGATAGGCGAGCTTTTTGACTTTGGCGTCGGCAGTAGCAGAAAAAAACAATTTTTGAGTGCTGCTTGGCACGCGGTCCAAAAGTGCCGCCATTTCATTTCTAAAGCCGAGCAACAACATTTCGTCTGCCTCATCGAGCACCAAGGCGCGAAGGCGGTCCAGTGCCGTAGGTGTTTGTTTCAAATAATCCAGTAGGCGTCCGGGGGTTGCGACGACAAGTTGTGCGCCGGACGCCATTTTTTTAAACTGCCGCTGGGTATCTGTGCCGCCGTAGAGGGCTGCACATGCCACTGTGCTGTAGGTTTTGGCCACGTCGTTTACCTGTCTTACCAACTCTCTAGTGGGGCAGACGATGAGCACTTGCAGTGCGTGGACATCGGCATCGATACGCTTGAGCAGCGGCAAGAGAAACGCCAGTGTCTTTCCGGAGCCCGTCGGCGCTGTGACGAGAATGTCCTCGCCCTTTACAATAGGGGCATAACAATTGAATTGGATGGGTGTTGGGTGCTTGACACCGTTGTTTTGAAGGTGTCCTGCAAGTGCGTCTGTGACGCCTAAATCTTGAAATTTCATAGGTTCTCCTTATTGTTACCACGTGTCGGACCGATAGACTTCACGGCCGTCTACAACAGTTAAAAGTGCTTGCGTGGTTTTTAGCACTTCAGGGGATGCGGTAAAAATGGGGTGACTCAACACCGCAAAGTCGGCGGCGTAGCCTGGGTAAAGTCTTCCGAGCCAAGTGTCTTTGCCGTCGACGACAGCGCTGCCAAGGGTGTAGGCATCTACAGCCTCTGACACGGAGAGACATTCTTCAGGTCGATAGACCGTACAATCTGTCGGTTTAAGGCCCTTGCGTGTAACAGCACAGTAGAGATTCCTAAACGGATTCAGATCTTCTACCGGTGCATCGGTGGAAAAGGCGATGGCTGTACCGTTGCGCGCCATATGCCCACAGGCATAAGAGGTAGAAGCTAGGGCTTCGCCCACGCGTTTTGAGACGATGCGGTGGTCGTAGTCGATAAAAATAGGCTGAAAGAACACCGTGATATGGTGCGTGTGAATGCGCTTGAGCAAAGCGTCATCGGTAATCTGACAGTGCACGATACCATGGCGCAAAGGGTTCTTTGTGCCACCGTTGAGTTTGGCGTAGACATCGATGCATTTCTCCACGGCGCCGTCACCAATGGCATGGGTGATTATTTGGATGCCGTTTTCGTGCGCCAAACGGCAAAGGCGTTCAAAGCGCGCGTCTTCCAACGCATCGACACCACGGGTTTCCGGAGCGTCGGCATAGGGGGCACGCAGCAAGGCGGTGCGTCCGCCGAGAGAGCCGTCTTTGTAGAGTTTCAATGCCCCCTTTGAAAGCCAGCGTTCGTCGTAAGAAGTGCTGCTTTGCTCGGTGCGCAAATAGTGCTCAAAGTCGCTTAATTGCTGAAAATTAAACTGATGTGTGTAGCGCAGTGTAAGTCTCTTTTCAGCTTTAAGGGCTTTCAGTATATCGAAGTAAACGGTGTGTTCAGGTGCCATGATATCGTTTGATTGAACCGCTGTTATGCCGTTTTCATTGGCGTAAGCCATGGCTTTTAACAGGGCACGCTTTCGATCCGCTACAGTCTTGTTCTCAAAAAAAGGTTTGAACAGCGTGAGGGCGTTTTCTGTAAATCTGCCGTTGAGCTCGCCTGTAGGCGTCTTGAGAATCTCGCCTTCCTCGACGCGTGTGTGTGCGTCAATCCCCAGCTCTACAAGTGCCGCAGTGTTGCAGACGGCCACATGGCCGCATACGCGGGTAAAGACGATGGGAACGTCTAAGCTGATGCGGTCGAGGTCCCAACGCGTCAGCGGTCTGAGGTCGCCGGACGTAAAGAGGTCCTCGTTCCAGCCCCTGCCGATTAGCGTCGAGGTCGGATGTTCTGTAAGGTACTTGCGACCGAGGGCGACAACGGTTTCTATAGAATCGGCGTCATTGAGTGTTAATGCTTCCATTAGCTCACCCACTGAAGCGAGGTGCAAATGTGCGTCGTTGAATCCGGGAACAACTGTGCGGCCTTTTAAATCGACGGCGTTGTCGCAAAGAGATAGCCAGTACTCGGCGCACTGACCGTCGGGATCCTGTATTTGTCCGTTTTCCACGAGTAGAAAATCGGTAAAATTGCGGTGATCGAGATAGATTTCCCCGTTGTAATAGAGCGTTTTCATATCGAACCTCCGTTTTTATCTAAGCGTATCATAAAATCGACAGCTTGACTATGTGAACTTTTCTTAAATCCAAAAAAGACTGTCAATCACTTTTGAAAATGTCCCAAAATAAATGAAACATGAGCACCAGTAAAAAGCTGGTGCTTTGTTAATTAGCGGAGAAAAAGTTTTCTTGAGTGTTAATGATGTCCTCAAAAGTATAATTGTGTTGAGCATAGTGTGTTTTGATAAATTTCTTGATGGCGCTCTTCCGCCATGGATGTATCATGGAAGGGATATTGCGTTTTTTAGGCAGAGCCTCGAATTCGTCCTGAAAATCAAAGTTCTTAGATTTCCTTAGATGAGAAGGGATAAGTTCGAGTTCATAAACGTTCTCGTTTACAGAGGCCATCAAACAGCCGTTAAAAGCCTTAATAATGACAGCCGGAGTGCCTTTGTGGTAATAAATAGGGAGGCCTCTGTCGTCCATGAGTTTAAAATATTGATTTTCAAATTTAATGCAATGGCCTGTATCAATTTTGCGCTCAGCAATTACCGCAAGCGTTAGATTGATTTTTTCATCAGACGGTTGCGTTTCAAACACAGATTTGTTATTATCAAAAGGCAGAGCAAACTTGTCATTGAATTTCTTTATGTAGGAGTTCAGAAATTCGTTGGCATGCTCTACGCTTGATACGCCTGCGTTTCTTAAGTCGATCGGCAGTCGTGATTGTAGTGTTTGGAATAAGCGTTCTACGCGTCCTTTGGCCTGTGGAACGCTTGTTACTTTTATATCTACCCCCAGTTGATGGCAAGCGTAAGAAAACTGAGTGAAGGTGTCCTTTTCAAGTGAGGGGGCCTTTTTTTGTTTGTATTCAAAAACAGTTCTTCTGTCCGTGTAAAACATGTGTGGAATACCATAGGTTGTTAAAATTTGATGAAAGACATTGTAATAGCCTTTAAGTGTTTCTTGGTGGTCGAAGTAAGCCCCCACGATTCGCCCTGTGGCATCGTCTATAGCAGCGTGTAAGTGGGTTTTGACGCCACCAAACCAGATGTGGACTGAAGCGTCCATCTGAAGCATTTCCCCAAAGTAGGCGGATCTAGGTCTTCTAGGGTGGCTTTCATCGAGTTCAACAATCTTGTGCTGAATAATCGCCATGTCCCTTTTAGAAGTAGTCTTTTTCTTTTGGGCTTCTAATTTTTTACGAAGGGCTTTCTTTGTTGACCTGTGAGCCTTGGGAGATAAAACATCTTGTTCCATAAGGATATTTTTTACAGTAGTTGGAGAAAGAAAAAGGTGTTCTTGCTCTGCTAGGATTTCAGTAAAATGAGCGAAATTCGCATCGGGATACTTGGTCCTGTAAAGTCCTAAAATCAACGTTTTAGTTTCGCTAGACAGGGCGTGAACGGGTTTCTTTCCACGGTTTCCATGGACAAAGAAGTCTTTCCCTTCTGACCGATAGCCCTGGATTAATCGATTAACCGTTCTAATACTACAGCCTAGCTTAAGTGAAGCTGTTTTTTTATTGCCATTCGTATCGACGAGCTTTTTAATGATTTCATATTTTAGATTTTCATTCATACGTAATTCTACCTTTGTCATTTAATTTACCTCGATGCTTTCATTCATTGAGGTATTATTATAGCATTATATCTTTTGGGACAAAATCACGTTTGATTACTTAAGACATTATCACATGTGAATCATAGAACTTTTCTTAAATCCAAAAAAGACTTGCATGTTGCGTCGTTCTGTTGTATACTAGGCGAGATGTATGATTATGCATCAACTGATAAGTAAATAGTTTCCTTTAAAATAGTACGAGATACTAAAAAGGTCGGTAGAAGTTCTACCAGAGACGTGTTTACAAGTAGCACGTCGATGTTTTAATGCGCGCAAAACCTTTTGTCTCTCGACAAGAGGTTTTTTTTATACACAAAAACGATTATTAATGCGGAGGCGACATGATGAAGGGATTTTTGTATTTGGAAGATGGCAGCGTATTTACTGGCAGCGCAATCGGCAGTAATGGGACGCGATTAGGTGAGTTGGTGTTTAACACCTCCATGACAGGTTATGAAGAAATACTTACAGATCCCTCTTATACCGGTCAAGTGGTGCTGTTGACATACCCACTCATTGGCAATTACGGTGTCGAACCTGCAGTGGCGCAGTCGGAAAGCGTAAAAGGTGCTGGGCTCATCGTGGGATGCGGCGCACACGAACCGGCGTTCACGGACTACTTAAAGCGACATGGCGTCGTGGCCATCGACGGTGTAGACACTAGGCAAATGGCACGACATATTCGAAAGAATGGCGCTATGAAATGCCTCTTGACAACAGAGACGTTGACGCTTTCTGAAGTAGCGGCCTATTTTGAGAAGCCTCTTGGCAACAGATTGGCGATGAAGAGTGCCGGAACGAAGCAATTGTACCGTATTGAAGGTGCCGGTGCTCGAGTGGCTGTTATGGATTTCGGCATCAAGTCGAACTTACTAAACGCTTTAACGGATCGCGGCTGCGATGTTTATGTCTGTCCTTACGACATGACGTATGACGAAATTGTTGCCCTTGAACCGGACGGCATCTTTTTAAGTAACGGTCCTGGGGATCCCGCCTGTGCCGAAGAAGCAGTGGAGACGATTCAAAGACTGAGTGAACGGTACCCGATTTTCGGGATTTGCATGGGACATCAGCTGCTGGCATCTGCACTAGGTGCTGAGACGTATAAACTCCACTTCGGGCATCGCGGCGCCAACCACGGCGTCTTAGACCTCAGACGCAAACGTACTGTAATAACGAGCCAGAACCACGGGTACGCGGTACGCATCCCAGAAACACTGAAAACACTTCTCGAGGTGACTCATGTCAACTTAAACGACGGTACGGTGGAAGGCATTCGCCACAAAGAAAAGCCGCTCTTCTCTGTTCAATACCATCCAGAGGGGGCACCGGGGCCCAATGACTCAAAGCAACTGTTTGACGACTTTATACAATTGTGTGAAAAAGGAGGCGCTTCATGCCATTAGACACTTCTATAAAAAAAGTATTGATTATCGGTTCTGGTCCTATTGTTATCGGGCAGGCGGCGGAGTTTGACTACTCGGGTACTCAAGCATGCGCTGCTATTAGGGAAGAGGGGATTGAGACCGTTCTCGTCAACAGCAACCCGGCGACGATTATGACGGACGAGGAGACCGCAGACCGCGTCTACATTGAACCGCTTACAGTAGAAAGCCTCGTGAAAATTATAGAGCGTGAAAAGCCCTGCGGTATTTTGGCCGGCTTCGGGGGACAAACGGCGCTCAACCTGGCCATGTCACTTGAGGCTGAGGGGCATTTGGAACGTTTGGGAACGCAACTCCTCGGCATGAAGGCCGCTACCATTAAAAACGCTGAAGACCGAGAGGCGTTTAGAGCGTTGATGCATCGTATCGAAGAACCGATTCCCAAAAGTCTGATTGCGTCGACTTTCGAAGCCTGTGAACAGTTTAAAGCCGCTGTCGGCCTCCCGCTCATTATACGGCCGGCGTACACGCTTGGGGGCACAGGGGGTGGCATCGCTGAAAACGACGCCGACTACGTGCGCATTTGCAAGTCGGGAATCGACAGCAGCCCAATTGGACAAATTTTGATTGAGCAGAGCATCGCAGGGTGGAAGGAAATTGAATACGAAGTTATGCGCGATGCTGACGGCAACAGCATGATTGTATGCAATATGGAGAACATCGATCCCGTGGGTGTCCACACGGGGGATTCCGTGGTAGTCGCACCTTCTCAGACACTACCGGACCACGCCTATCAGCTCCTAAGGGATGCCTCGCTTAAAATTATCGACGCGCTAGGCATTGAGGGCGGGTGTAACATTCAGTTCGGCCTTCACCCGAATCACAAAGACTACATCGTCATAGAAGTCAACCCGAGGGTGAGCCGTTCCAGTGCACTGGCTTCAAAAGCAGCCGGGTACCCCATTGCAAAAATCGCGTCTAAAATCGCCTTGGGTTACCGTCTTCACGAGCTTAAAAATTACGTGACTCGAGAGTCCAGCGCGTGTTCAGAGCCTGCACTAGACTACGTCGTTGTGAAATACCCCAAGTTTCCCTTTGAGAAGTTTAAGACCTCTAGTCGTCAATTGACCACTCAGATGAAAGCCACTGGGGAAGTGATGGCCATCGACCGGAATTTCCTCCACGCCTTTATGAAAGCCTTGCTGTCGACAGAAACGGCGCTCTACAGCTTACGTGCGCCCCAGCTAGAATGTCTTTCAGACGACGCCCTCGACTGCAAAATTAGAAGCTGCGACGACGATAGGCTCTTTGCGGTCATTGAAGGGCTGAGGCGGTCGTGGGGGATTGAACGCCTCTACGAGATGACGCAAATCGACAGGTGGTTTTTAAAGCGCTTTGAAGAATGGCTGTCTGTAGAAGAGCAGTTGAAGCGGGGAACAAGCATAGAAACAGCTCTAAAGATGGGCTTTACCGAAAGAGATATTAACGAGCTCACCGGCGGTGTACAAGCGATACCGAAGGAAAAACGCGTCTACAAAATGGTCGATACGTGCAGTGGCGAGTACGAAGCACAGACGCCTTACTATTATTCGAGTCTAGGGGAAGAAAACGAATCGGTTGTTTCAGAGCGGAAAAAAATAGTGGTCATCGGCTCGGGACCTATTCGAATCGGTCAGGGCATAGAGTTTGACTACTCGTGTGTTCACGCGCTAAAAGCGCTAAAAAAAGAAGGGATTGAAGCCCTAATGATCAACAACAACCCTGAAACGGTCAGTACGGACTTCGACAGTGCCGACAAACTCTACTTTGAGGCACTGGATCCCAAATACGTCGAGGCGGTACTCGAACTGGAAAAACCGGAAGGGGTCTTTGTTCAGTTCGGTGGGCAAACCGCGATTAACTTGGCGAACAGCATTGAAAAAGCCGGCTACAAAATCCTAGGCACCCAACAAGATGCCATCGATTTAACTGAAAACCGAGAACGCTTTAGGGTCTTTTTAGAAGAAAAGGGCATAAAAGCACCTGAAGGCACGGCGGTTCGGACCCTTGAAGCGGCACTTGAAGCAGCTGAGACCATAGGCTACCCCGTGGTGGTGCGTCCGAGTTACGTTATCGGCGGCCAGTCGATGAAAGTCGTCGATGGGGCGCCGGCACTGAAGCAGTATTTTGAGGCAACCGCTTTTGAAGGAGACGTTTTAATTGACGCCTATATCGAGGGAACTGAGATTGAAGTAGACGCCATTTGCGACGGCGAAGATGTGTTAATTCCCGGGATTATGGAGCATGTAGAGAAGGCCGGCGTCCACTCTGGTGACAGCGTCTGCGTCTACCCGACACGCACTCTAAGTGCAGCGGTTAAAAAGGCGCTCTACGAGATGACAAAGACCATCGCCGTAGGGGTTAACACTTTGGGTCTTATTAATATACAGTACGTTTTAAAAGACGGTGCTCTGTATGTGATAGAAGTCAACCCGAGGGCATCGCGTACAGTGCCGATTATCAGTAAAGTGACTCGAACGCCTATGGTGGACATTGCAGTGAGCACCATTCTCGGCAAAAAATTGGCAGATTTGCCGTACGGCGTTGGGGTATTGCCGGATAAAGCACTTGTGGCGGTAAAAGTCCCCGTCTTTTCAAACGAAAAGTTGGTCGGTGGCGACAGCTTCCTGAGCCCTGAAATGAAGTCCACAGGCGAGGCACTTGGACTGGATAGGGATTTGGATACCGCTGTTTACAAGGGTTTTTTAGGCGCAGGGTACCCAATGAAACGCGGCGGACGCTTGCTGGTTGCCCTCAACAGCCACAGCAAAACACCAGAAGCGCTAAAGGTCATATCGACCTTTGAGGCACTGGGATTTGATTTCGTAGCGACACTGCAGACACATGCGTACTTAAAAGCTCATGGTGTGGCTTCGACGCTGTTTACAGCGGAGATGATTGCCGGTATAGACGTGGCGCTGAATATGCCGACAAAGGGACACGATGCTCAAAAAATAGGCTTCCAAATCAGACAAAAAATGACGCTTATGAAAAAGCCGATTTTTACAGCACTGGAGACAGCCGACCTCTATGCGCGTGCACTTAAGCTCACTGATGATAGGGCTAAAATAAGCCCGCTGTGTTTGCAAGATGTCCAGCTGTAGTTCTTAATAAATCTTCACAAATTTAACCCTTTTATTCTAGAAAGTTTATGTTATACTCAAGGCAGGGAAGAAAATTATCCCGCTTTGAGGAGGCTGTCATGGGTGGAAGTTTTAAATCGAAGGCGTTAGAAGCCAACTTAGAACAGACAAAAGTAAAAACCATTGTTATTCCGGAGGAACAGCAGTGGTTTTTAGAACTTTCAAAAGAAAAATGGGGTATTCATAAGCGCACCGATGCATTTTTAAGAGAGTTGAACCACGCAATGCGGAACACGAGCGATGTCCTGGACATGCTCCATACCATCTGCTTATCGGACTTGTGGTTCTACAACGGCCTTGAAGATGCTGAACGTGCGCTTATAGTCGTTGTAGACCTCTTTACAGAGTTGGCAGCGGAAGAAGGTTATCGGGACAAGTGGTTGATGTGTTTGGTCAAGTTTATCGATCGTCTCGTCAAACTCGAAACCTTCCCGATTTCAGTTATCGACCGCTCGTTAGAGCTTTTGGAGTACTACTGGACGCTTTATCCGGCACTTTACATTAAAAATTCTCGGTATTTTAAAACCTATTTGGCAAAGGCCGCTTATGTAGAAGGGTTTGAAAGCCGTGTAATACAGTTGACAAAGTCTGTGCTCTCTGCCTGTGTTGACGCGTGGGCAGAACATCTCGACTTAATGACTTGGTACAAAGAGAAACGCGAGGTACTCAACGTCATTACAGAAGCGCAATTGGAAGACGGTTCGGTGCACTTTTATCGGCGCTTGAAGGCGGCTATAGAATCGAGCAGTTCGTGGCGCGACGTCGAAGAACTTATGAGTTACAACGACATCGCCAATTATTTCAGATCGTTTACTGAGGCGTTTGAGTCGCCGCTGGAAACGATTTATTATCTAAGTTTGCTGTTGCATACCGGGTATATGGCACATTTGAGCAATCACTTGCTCTACGATATCAATAGGAACATGCGGCACGTTTTTAAAGAGATTTCAGAGTCGGATACTCAGGCATTTATCGATGCAATGATGCAGGAATTCACTGCGCTGGAAGAGCGCAACCCTTCCACGGTACTGGACTGTATGTTGACCCTAGGGAAAGAAATTATTCACACGGGCAACGAAAACAATCTGCGTTATTTTGTCTTTAAGCTGATAGAATCGGGATTCCATCAGCCGGGTGCACCGACACTAAATGAAAACTGGCAAATTGAGGTCAATCCCAACCATATTAAAAACATTAGAACTTGGTTGGAGCTCATCGGTTACAACCCGTCGGTTTCGAGAAATCTCGTAGCGGCACTTATCGTCAATCTGAAACTCGGCGGCGTATTCATCGCCGATACCGACTTGTTTCAACGCGACGTCACTCAACTGCTCAACAGCGACATCGTACCGGTGTATCGGGAAATTAAACAGCTGGCGAAGTTGTTCCCCGTTTACTTTAGAGACATCGGCGCCGAGGGCGAGCTGCGCGATGTTTCAACAGCTGTCGACGAACTCAGCATGCGTCAAGACCGTTTAATACACTTTCTGCGCAAACAAATTCATACTGAGAGCAACAACACGCATATCGCGCTTACAGAAGCCGTCCTAACTTTTTGGTACAGTGGAGACCATGCGGTACTGGAAGATAAAATACCGGCCGATGTCGCACAGTGGCTGGCATCGGATACCCAGTGGTCGTCGGCGAGTCGACAGTGCGTGCAAGCGCTTGTGACGGAAATGGAGACCCCATTTGCCGAGCTGTTTTACCAGTCGCAAACAGATATCGAAGCCTGCCTTGCCCGCATCGATGCAGAGGCGGTCATTAAAAAACGCGTTTTGCTGTTGTTTAAAGTACATGACTTGCTCAGAGAGAAGTATGCTATGGCCTCGGAGCACGTGGTGAACTTACTCAGAGGCAATCCGCTCTTTACAGAAGGTGAGATAAAAACGTTTGTAGATGCCGTGGCATCAGAAAATTATCGAGCGGCATTAGACAAGCTGTTTGAATGGATGCAGCGCCTTAAAGTTATCGTCGTAGACAGCGAAAAGACAGAAGGGTTTGAAAACATCTATTACAAACGTCATCTGGCAGTGGGGATACCGTCGATGTACGGTCAATACGTGGAGCCAAAGTTTGAGGCTTTGGGGATGATTTACCGTCTGGAAGTCTACGCCTCCAAAATGATGCGCGCTTGGGTCGAAGCACAAAATCTCGATTTTGTCACCGGAAAGACACTGGACCGCGTATACGATGTGTTGACCTATTTTAAAGAGGGCTTGGCACTGGACGGGATCAACAACGAGGGATTTAACTCACGCATGTCCATGCTCAAGTTCAGTTTGACGTCGAAGAGTTTCAGTCTCGATCAATTTATGAACATCTTTGAGTTCATCAGTCGAGACATTAAGCAGATTATACAAGAGTATTTTATCGATGTTTACGAGCGACCACTGAAGTTGATACTGCCTCAGATGGGCTATGACACCGATACAGAGAAGCAAAAAGTCACCGAAGGTTTTTTAAGAGACCACTTGTACACCGCGTTTTTTATACAGGATTTGGATCAGTATGTCTCGAAGATTCTAAGCACATTGCATGAAATGGCGGCGCTTTATTCACGGGCGTGTTTACAGAATATGATGACATACAGCGCCGATCAGACGATTACATCTTTGACAGAGGCCAACACCGCCGTGGACAATACGGTTTTTATCGGCGCCAAGGCATTTTTCCTAAAGCGATTAAAGGCGATGCAGCTTAACGTTCCCGAAGGATTCGTGCTCACGACAGAAGTGTTTAGGCACAGGCGCTGTATTTGGGAGCATCCGCATATTCGAAATGAGTTGAAGGCGCGCATTGCGGTGGAAATGCAAAAGCTGGAAGCGGCCACTGGCAAACGGTACGGCGATACAGAAAACCCGCTCCTGTTATCGGTGCGCTCCGGGTCTTCGATTTCACTGCCCGGTGCCATGATGACGTTTTTAAACGTGGGCATGAACGATGCCATTGCTGAGAAGTTCGGCGAGAAAACGCAAAACAAGTGGATGGCCTACGACTGTTACAGACGTTTGCTGCAAAGCTACGGTATGGCGTTTGGCATGCACCGCGACGTCTTTGATCAAATGATGGAGGCCTTTAAGGCGCGCTTTAACGTCCGCTACAAATCGGATTTTACAGGGGCACAAATGGCTGAAATTGCAGGGGCCTATAAATCGGCTTTAAAAACTCACGGGGTGTATTTTGAATCCGATCCCGTGGCTCAACTGGAGATCATTATTAAATCGGTTATAGAGTCGTGGTTTTCTGAAAGCGCTAAAACCTACCGCAAGTATATGGAAATTGCAGAAGAGTGGGGCACCGCGGTGCTCGTTCAAAAGATGGTGCTGGGCAATCAGAACGCCTCGTCGGGCACCGGTGTCGTCTTTACGAACAACCCGATGGACGACTTGTCCGACATCGAGTTGTTTGGCGACTACGTACTCCAAAGTCAAGGGGAAGACGTCGTCTCCGGTCTGGTTAATACCCGTCCCGTCTCAAAGAGTCAAGGACGTGCCAGCGGCTCTTCTATGGAGGAGGCTTTTCCGGCACTCTATGCGAAACTGAAACAATATGCACAAAAACTCATCCACGAAGAGGGCTATGTTCACCAAGAAATTGAGTTTACCTTTACGTCGGATGACGGCGACGATTTGTATATTTTACAGACGCGCAACCAAAAAATCAAAAGCAAGCACGTCGGTAAGCGCTTTGGCGTCGCCGACGACAAACTCACCAAGCTCGGTAAGGGCATCGGTGCAGGGAACGGCCTCATTAACGGATTTGTGGCGTTTGACGCAGCAGATATCCAAGCGATTAAGTCGAAAACCCCTGAGGCCAATGTCATTCTCTTTAGAACGGCCACAGTCCCCGACGACATTCCGCTGATTTTTGAGTCAGAAGGCTTGATAACCACCAAAGGCGGCATTACATCACATGCGGCAGTGACGGCGGCGGGATTGGGGAAATCGTGTATTGTAGAGACAAAGGGGCTGCAAATTGACGAGGTGACCAAAACGGTCTCCGCAGCAAACCACGTACTGAGGACAGGAGACGCAGTGGCTATGGACGGCCATTTGGGCAATGTCTACATGGGACATCACAGCATTGAAACAGTTGCCACATAAAGTGGTTGAACTCATAGTAAAAAAGGGGATAAAGGAGATCAAAATGAACACGAACTTAAAAAACAAACGGTTGTTGGGGATTAACGGCATTGGTCGTATTGGAAAGTTAACGCTTTGGAACCACTTGAGCTTAAAGCATTTCGACGGCATCGTCATTAATGCAGGACGTTCTATTGGCAAGTCGCTGGAAGATTGTCTGCACTACTTGACCACAGACACCACTTACGGTGCGCTCGAACGCTTTTTATACGGCGTTTCCGGTAAAGACATCGACGCCAAAGTAATCGACGCAGAAGCGGCTATCTTTGAAATCGACGGCATGCCGATTAAGCTGTTGACTAAGGCGCGAAATCCAAAAGACATTGAGTGGCATCGTGAAGGCGTGCGCATCGTCGTCGATTGTACCGGGGTGTTCTTAGACCCGACAGTGCCTGCCGATCATCCTAAGGGGAGTTTAAGAGGTCACCTAGAAGCCGGTGCGGAAAAAGTTATTTTAAGCGCGCCTTTTAAAATCAAAGATTCTTCTCAGAAGATGCCTGAGGACAGCGGTTTGTTCGTGTATGGCATCAACCACAATACTTACGACCCTGAGAAGCACCACATCCTCTCGGCGGCGAGCTGTACGACAACAGGGCTTGCACATATGATGAAGCCGCTTCTCGAAACTGAGGAGACTTCGCGAATCGTTACCGCTTCTATGACCACAGTTCACGCGGCGACCAACAATCAAAGTATTTTAGACGGTGCGCCTAAATCGGGCTCAGGCGACCTTAGAAAAGGCCGTTCCCTCTTTAACAACATTATTCCGACGAGTACAGGTGCCGCCATTGCCCTGGAAAAGGTTATGCCGCAAATTAAGGACATTGGCTTTATGGCGGACTCTATTCGCGTACCGACCAATACGGTTTCTTTAATATCGCTTAACTTGACTTTCCACACGACGCTCAATGAGAGCGGTGAACCGATTATCGGCAAGGCGTTTATCAACGACCTCTACCGCAAGGCATCTGAAGGTGAACAAAAGGGCCTTCTCGTGTTTAGCGACAACCAAAATGTATCTTCTGACCTCATGGGCAAACAAGCGGCTGTGGTTATTGAAGGACGTGAGAACCACACGCGTACCGGCTTTTTACCTGTCGATGCAAACGTACTTCAGCGGTTGGGTATCGAGGTGACACACGACGCCAATCTACCGGTGACCCATGCGAAAATTTTCGGTTGGTACGACAACGAGTTCGGTAGCTACGTCAATTGCCTCGGGAAGTTAACGAAATATTTGGACAAAAATTTAGTATAATCGTTAAATAAACGATACATCTCTCAAAATGAATTGACAAGGATACGATTTTTTTATATCCTTGTAGAGCATTTAGAATAAATGCTTTTTTCATTGTAATTATAATTTGGGGCTCTCTTCGGAGAGCCTTTTTTCTCAAAACAATATTGACATATGTTCATAAAAGCGTATACTATACCCGTAGGCAACACCATTTTTTATGAACATAGAAAGGGGTACAAATGCCAAGACCGAAAAAATGGCGACGTGTTTGTGCGCTTCCGGGGGCACTTTATTTTGGACCAACTTGCTCTGAAAAGGGCGGGCCAGATCAAGTAGAGATGCTCGTAGAAGAGTATGAAGTCATCAGACTCATGGACTACGAGGGCTTAAACCAAGAGGCGTGTGCAGAGCGTATGGGCGTGGCACGGACCACTGTGCAGCGTATGTATACCGACGCGCGCCGAAAACTTGCCGAAGCGTTAATCGAAGGACGTCATTTGCATATAAACGGCGGCGATTACCGGCTGTGCTCACTGGATGAGAGCATCGGAGGATGCGGGGGTTGCCAAAAAAAGAAAAAAGGAGCTTGTCATGCCAAGTCAATGCGATCACAATTGTAACAGCTGCAGTGAAACCTGCACAGAGCGTCTTCACGACCTCAGTAAAATAAAAAAAGTCATCGGTGTCATCAGTGGCAAAGGCGGTGTCGGTAAATCGCTAATAACGTCAATGGCCGCCGTCACAATGAACCGCCGTGGGTATAAGAGCGCCATTATGGACGCCGATATTACGGGGCCTTCTATTCCAAAGGCCTTTGGGATAAAAGAAAAGGCCGTTTCGACAGAAGTCGGTATTATACCGGTTAAAAGCCGAACGGACATTCCGTTAATGAGTTTGAACCTGTTGCTCGCCAATGAATCCGATCCCGTGGTATGGCGTGGCCCTATGATAGCCGGTGCTGTAAAGCAGTTTTGGACAGATGTCGTATGGGGGGAGATTGATTACCTCTTCGTCGATATGCCGCCTGGCACGGGGGATGTGGCCCTTACTGTGTTTCAGTCTCTGCCTTTAGACGGGATTGTCATTGTCACATCGCCTCAGGAACTGGTGAGCATGATCGTCACTAAAGCCGTAAAAATGGCACAAATGATGGATGTGCCGATCCTCGGTCTCGTAGAGAATATGTCGTATTTTAAATGTGACAAATGCGATGAAAAGCACTTGATTTATGGGGAGAGCCATATAGAAGCCGTCGCCGACACTTACGGGCTGAAGGTACTGGCCAAACTGCCTATTGAACCTAAGTTTGCGAAAGCTTGTGACAGTGGTGACATAGAATCATTTGAAGGGACCTACTTAGAAGGTCTTGCAGATGCCATCGCGTTATAGCGCCTTTTAATTAGTGGCCCTATATAAAGGAAGGAAAAAAACGCCTTGAAAGTTTTTAGAGACTTTCAAGGCGTTTTTTACATGTAGTAAACAGATGTCATGATAACGGCGATAGCGATTAGAACAAACGCAATAAGATAGAAAAGGGCGTTTGATTTTTTTTCACCGTAGCGTTCTGCCACAAACTCATGCATTTCCATTTTTTCAGAGTCGTCGAAACGGTCGCGCATTTTGTTAAGTGAGTAGGCGCCGTAGCTTACAAATTTAAAGAAAGCCAAGTTGTGCACATGGATGCCGAGCGCCACGGCCAAACTGTAAAAACCGCTGATAAATGTCGCGTTAATGATCCTGAGTTGAATCGCCGACTCTGGACTGTGAAAGAAGCCGACGAGCAAAAGGGCGATGAGTCCGATGATGTACGCTGTGGTTAAAACGATGCGTTTCAAAAGATGTCCTCCTTGTACTGATGATGTTCTTATTATAAACTATTTTGCAATTCAGCGACAAGAAAAATTCAGAAATATTACTGAACTGTAAGAGAAGGACTGTATTTTGACGTGTTAAAAAAAATTAAAATGAATCTTATCATTCCCGTTACTTCATTTTACTTTAAGAAGAAATGTTAATACAAATTTGATTAGTCGTTAATAATTTATTCACATTTTAAACAAATCTATGACAGTTCCATTGTAATTACAATATTTTGAGAATTCAAATGCTATGTGCCGATTCATTTTATTTGTAACATTTGACTTTTGAAAAGAAGGCAAAAAAAATGCGAACTATTACGTTATGGTAACATCAATTGTTGTCATCGTATTGTAATAAAAAAATGTAAATTGATTTCCTATTAAAAAGATGCTAATATTATCATTAATCCGCGGGAGACAGGCGTTGCAAGAGTTGTGACGTTCGCGGAAAAACTAAAAGGGGAGAAGTTACTATGAAAAACACTAAAAGAGTATTAGTAATGATGCTTTTAATGACATTGGTTGTGTCATTATTTGCAGGCTGTGGCAACAAAGATGCTGCAACATCACCAGACGGTGAGAAGCCATCGACTGAAGTACCGGGCGACGGTGCGACAGATGAGGGTGAAGGTACTGACGACACGGCGTCAACAGGTCCTAAAGTTTTAAGACTTGCGACAACGTCGGCAGACACATTTAACCCACATGCAAGCAGCAACACTGAAACAAATGTTTTGATTTCTTACATCTACAGTGCACCACTTACATTAATCGCTAATGAAGCTGGCGACGGTGTAGAATTCTACCCAGATCAATTGGCTGAATTGCCGTCAACTGAAGACAACCTCAAGTGGACTTTAAAGTTCAGAGACAATCTTCAATTTGTCGACGGTAAGGCGTACAACGCTTACGACTTCGAGTACTCTTGGAAGATGCTCTTAGACCAAAACTTAGCAAACTACTCTGCTTTCTTACTTTTCGACAATGTACCGGTACTTAACGCTAAAGAATACTTCACAGGCGAGGCTGCATGGGAAGATGTTGGTATCAAAGTGGTAGACGAGTACACAATCGAAATGACTTTGACGACACCAATGCCGGAAATCGATGTATACACAATGCTTTCCAGCTCTTCTTTAACAGCGCTTGACAAAGAGTTGTACGAAGCGAACATGAGCGACGACAGAGGCGAAACCACTTATGGCACAACGCTTGATAAAATCAACTCAAATGGTGCTTACAAGTTGACACAATGGATCAAAGACCAAAGCAGAACTTTTGAAAAAGTTGAAGGCCACCAAATGGCGGACATCTATGTGCCGGATACAATTGAGAGCTTAGTTGTTCTTGAAAATGCTACAAAAGTTCAAATGTTTGAAGCTGGCGATATCGATTCAGTTTCTGTATCTGGTGAAGACTACACAAGATTTGCAGAAGACCCAAGACTTTCTTTCCAAGAGCGCAACACCATCTGGGGCTTCTACATCAATGGTGCTTCTGAAAAGAACCCAGTGTTACAAGACAAAGACTTCAGAAAAGCACTTTTCTACGCAACAAACAGAGAGTTAATGGGTAAAGGAATCTTTAAAACATTCCCATCGACACCATACTTCATCTCTTCTATTTGCCAAGTCGGCGACCCTGACAGCGGCGAGAAGTACAGAAAAACACCAGAAGCCCAAGCAATTGTAGCGGCGAACGACGGTTTTGACGTAGAAGTTGCTAAAGAGTACTTCGACAAAGCGTACGAGAAGAATGGCAACAAAAAAATCACATTAGAAATCACTTACTTCGAAGGCGCTGACACAATGAAGCGTATCGGTGAAGTGGCTAAAGAAGAATACGAAAAAGCATTTGGTTCAGACAGATTAGAAGTTGTGTTAAGAGCAATGCCGGCAATGGCTGCTTACGACGCTTACTATGCTGGCGACTTTGAACTCGGTATTGGCGCAAGAAGCCAAAACGCGTTTAACCCTTGGTCAAGCATGAAAGTTTGGACATCTGATTTCCCTGAGAAAGCAGAAGCTTTTAGAAACGAAGAGTTTGATGCACTTTACGAAAGAACAACAAAAGGTGATCTCCTATTTGATGCAGAAGGTCGTTTAGAAGCACTAGTGGAAATGGAAAAATTATTACTTGAAGAAGTACCGATGATTCCTATTTTCCAAAACGACAACGCAGTATTGCACCAAGAGCGCATTTACCTTAAAACAAACGGCGCTTATTTACCGGATGTAGGATTTGCTATCTTACAAGCTGACATCATCGACTAGTAGATTTCTTAAGATACAGTGGCCTTCGGGCCGCTGTATCATCACTACTAGGAAAATTAGAAGGGGGACACATTATGTTGAAGTATATAGGACAGAGACTGGTTGCCATAGCAATCACCTTGTTCCTTCTTATTAGCCTTTTGTTTTTCACACTGCGTTTAATGCCGGGAAGTGTTATCAACGATCCTATGATTCCACAGGAAACAAAAGCTGCTATTGAAGCAAAAATGCATTTAGACAAACCGCTGACGGTACAGTACATGTACTTTATTAAAGACGCCTCTCATTTTGATTTTGGCTCTTCCGCTAAACTACAGCCACGTGTGCCGGTTTTCGATATTATTAAGGATAAAATTCCAATTACATTACAGTTGAATATTTTTGCGTTATTGTTAACCATACCGCTGGGTATGTTCTTCGGGATAACAGCAGCACTAAAGAAAAACGGCATTGCCGATCACTTAATCAACTTAATGGTTATTTTCTTTATTTCTATCCCACCATTTGTATTTGGTGCTTTACTCCAGTATTTTGTTGGATTCAAGTGGGGCTTATTGCCAATGCGTTTGGCTTCAATTGAACACCTCAATTGGGAAAAATTCGTTTCTATGATTTTACCTATGATGGCACTTGCATTTAGTGGTATCGCAGTTATCACCCGTTACATGCGTTCAGAACTTTGCGAGGCGTTAAATTCTGACTACATGTTGCTCGCCAAAACAAAAGGCTTGACGCAAGTTCAGGCAACTGTACGCCATGCAATTAAGAACTCTTTCATTCCATTGGCCAATATCATTGTACCGATGTTCTTTGGACTCTTAGGTGGTTCAATGGTTATTGAAAATATTTTCGGCGTGCCGGGTATGGGCCAAATTATGGTAAAATCGCTTAACGCTCTAGACCACCCTGTTACAATTGCCGTTATGTTTTTCTACGGTATTATCAGTTTGACTTCAATTCTAGTGGTAGACCTTTCTTACGGCATCATTGACCCAAGAATCAGAATAGGAGGTAAGAAGTAATGGTTGATAACAGCAATATTAAGAAATTACAGCCCTCCGATTTTGAAATGGTTCAATACGGTACGGCGTTAAAAGACGAAAAGTTTCAATCAAAGCCCATAGGCTTCTTCAAAGACGCAATGCTTCGCTTTGTACGCAACAAAGGCGCCATCATTGCAGGTATTTTTATCGCCTGTATGATCCTTCTGGCTATTTTTGGCCCGAGCTTTAACGCGTATGGCTTTAAAGACCAGCATCTCCAAGAGGGGTGGACCTTGTTGCCTCCTAGAGTACCGGGCATTGAGAACATGGGTATCTTAGACGGTTCAAAAGTGATTAGCGCCAAGAAAGCGACACTTGAAGCCAACTACGGTGATGCCATTATCGAAGTGGTAAAAGAATACGACACTTACTATAGAAACAAGCCAATTCCTATGGTCGACGTTAAGATCGACATGTACAAGTTACACGGTGCAGAAGACGTCTATTTCTGGTTCGGCACCGATGCTCTCGGTAGAGACCAGTGGACGAGACTTTGGAGAGGGGCGCGTGTATCTTTGGTTATCGCCTTCTCAGCAGTGCTTATTAACGTGTTTATCGGCGTGGTCTACGGTTCAGTTTCCGGTTACTACGGCGGCTGGGTCGATATGCTGATGCAGCGTTTTATCGAGATTATCGGTTCTATTCCGACGATGATTGTCGTTATCTTAGCAATGATGTTCCTCGGTGACGGCATTAGCTCATTTATCATAGCGTTTGTCTTTACCGGATGGATTGGCATGAGCCGTATGATTCGTGCCCAGTTCTACAAGTACAAGGGGCAAGAATACGTCCTCGCTTCTCGTACCATGGGCGCTAAGGACAGAACCCTCATCTTCAGACACATTTTACCGAACGCCATCGGTCCGATTATTACACAAGCCACATTGGCTGTTCCAAGTGCTATTTTCCTCGAAGCGACATTGTCTTACTTAGGACTGGGAATTGCAGCGCCGGAACCGACCATTGGTAACTTGCTGGCAGAAGGTCAAAAAGTATTGCTCTCGACACCACACCTCGTGTTGTTCCCATCGATTGTCATTTCAATTCTGATGTTATCGTTCAACATGTTTGGTAATGGTTTAAGAGACGCATTTGACCCAACTTTAAGAGGACAATAGTAGCGGGGGTGTAAAAGTGAACGCAAAAGAAAAAATATTAGAAGTTAAAGATTTGGAAATCAGCTTCAACACGTACTCCGGCAAAGTACGCGCTGTACGTGGGCTGAGCTTCGACCTTTACAGAGGCGAAACCATTGCTATTGTCGGCGAGTCGGGTTCCGGTAAGTCGGTAACCAACAAGACGATTATGGGAATTCTCTCCCAAAATGCCAACATCGACAACGGTTCGATTATATACGATGGCAATGACCTTACAAAGTTTTCAGATAAAGAATTCAACCGCATCCGCGGTAACAAGATTTCGATGATTTTCCAGGACCCAATGTCATCGCTGGACCCTGTTATGAAAATTGGGAAGCAGATTACAGAGGCGCTTATCATTAAGCACAAAATCTCTAAAGCAGAAGCCAAAGAAAAAGCGCTTAAACTTATGACCGCTGTAGGAATCCCGCAACCGGAAGTGCGTTACAATCAGTACCCCTTCCAGTTTTCAGGCGGTATGCGTCAGCGTATTGTTATCGCCACGGCTTTGGCATGCGATCCGGAGCTTCTCATCTGTGACGAGCCGACAACAGCGCTAGACGTTACGATTCAGGCGCAGATTATCGAGCTGATTAAAGACATGCAAAGTGAAAAGGACCTATCGGTTATCTTTATCACACACGACCTCGGTGTTGTAGCCAATGTCGCCGATCGCGTCGCTGTTATGTACGCCGGCAAAATCGTCGAGTACGGCACAGTTGATGAAATCTTCTACGACCCAAAACACCCGTACACATGGGCGCTGTTGGCCTCGATGCCAGATTTAGAAACGGATTCTGACGAAGAACTTATGGCGATACCGGGAACGCCGCCAAACATGCTGTTCCCACCGAAGGGCGATGCCTTTGCAGCGCGTAACAAGTACGCGATGAAAATCGACTTCGAAGAGCAACCGCCTTTCTTTAAAGTGACGGATACGCACTACGCCGCGACGTGGTTGTTGCATCCAGACGCGCCGAAGGTTGAAATGCCGGCCATCTTGAAAAAGCGTATCGAAAAGCAAAAAGAAAGGATGGTGGCAAACAATGGCTAAGACTAAAATTCCTGTACTCGAGGTAAAACACCTTAAGCAGTACTTCACCAATGGCGTCGGTAAAAACAAGACTGTTGTCAAGGCTGTAGACGACGTGAGCTTCCAAGTATTCAAAGGCGAGACCTTCGGTCTCGTTGGCGAGTCGGGCTGCGGTAAGACGACTACAGGCCGTTCAATTATCAGACTTTACAATCCGACAGACGGCGAAGTTCTGTTTAACGGCAAAAAAATCAACGGCAAACTGTCGAAACAAGAAATTAAAGAGGTTACCAGCGGTATCCAAATGATTTTTCAAGATCCGATATCCTCTCTCAATCCGAGAATGACGGTTAAAGAGATTATCGGTGAAGGTCTGAAAATCAATAAAATGGTTAAAAACGACGCAGAAATGATGCCGCTGATATACGACATTCTCGAGACTGTAGGTTTAACAAAAGAGCATGCGACGCGTTACCCACATGAGTTTTCAGGTGGTCAGAGACAGCGTATCGGCATCGCCAGAGCGTTGATTACCAAACCGGACCTGGTCATCGCCGATGAGCCGATTTCCGCGCTGGACGTGTCGATTCAGGCACAGGTACTCAATCTCTTAAACGACCTCAGAAAGAAACTGGGCTTAACGGTTATGTTTATCGCCCATGACCTTTCAGTTGTCAAATACTTCTCAGATAGAATCGGCGTTATGCACTTCGGTAAAATGGTTGAGTTGGCCGAAGCGGACAAGCTTTATAAAAACCCGCTTCACCCCTATACGAAATCATTGCTCTCTGCAGTGCCGACGCCGGACCCGAATATCGAGCGTACGAGAAAGCGTATGATCTACGATCCAAGTGTTCACGACTACAGCGAGCACGAGCCGGCAATGCGCGAAATTGAACCGGGACACTTTGTCTACTGTTCAGAGCCGGAAGCCGAAGCTTACAAAAAGAGCTTGGTTAAATAAACAACAGATAACAAGAGAGTCGATGGTCGACAATAACCATCGGCTCTTTTTTTAGACAACAAGCCTTGCACCAAAAGTGTTCTCGCGAATGTTCAACGCGGGAACACATCAGTGCAAGGCGTTTTGATACGCTGCAAGCGTATCAAATGTTGTCAGCAAACAAGCTTTGAGCCGAAAGCGTTTCGATCAGTGCAAGGCGTTTTGATACGCTGTAAGCATATCAACCGTTGGCATATGAAAATCGCCACCTGAGAAAAGCTTCAGATGGCGATGAGGGAACTTTAAATTGTAGACTTAGCGTATGAAGGGTTCTTAGACGCTTTGTAGTAAAAGGGCACATAGGCCAGTGCAAAGAGAGACAACATAATAATGACCAGTATCGGCACATAAATGGGGTAGGCCGGAAGCGCGTCCAACAAAGTGGGCGTAACAGGTTTCCCATTGAGATACGAGTAGTTGCCGTCTAGTAAAAAGTTAATAGGAATAATAACGGCCACATAGGCTAGTGACACTTTGGTGGTTCTCAGTAGCGACTGCATCGTAATCCGACTTTGCTTGATGACCAGCATGTAAAAAATAGAGAAGAGCAACAGACCGTGGCCGATAAAGTACTGGAGGAACATAAAATGCGGCACTGTAAAGGTCGAGGTATCGGGGGTAATTAAGGCAATAATACCGCCCACCATTCCCCAGAAATACGTAATGTCTATCAGCCACTGTTTTGGTCGAAGCATCATAACGATGCAGAGTAAGATGGCCAGTCGACACGTGTAAAGGGGCAGTGAATCGCCTAAAGTAAAGCTGCCGCTGGTGATGTACCAGGCGTACAAAAACAGTTGTTGCGTGCCCATGAGTACCGCTATTGACCATCTGACGGCGCAGTCGTGGCGCCGATAGAAGCCTTTAAAGGCAAACAGCGAGTAGACAGCCAATCCAATGAGCAGTACGCTGAGAAGGTGTTCAAATGAAAACGGATAAAACTGTGGTCCCGTATTAAACGGTTCCCAAAATAATTGAAACATAACTCACCTCTTGATATAATACTTCGTGATGACACCATTGTATTTTAACATATAAATGGGTTGAACTTTTTATTCTAATTAAATTCTAAGGAAACTTAAAGTATTGTTTCAAGAAAGACGTATCGGGTATTATAACATTGAAAGGAGAACTATTATGAAAAAATCAAAAATTGTTTTAGCAACCTATTGCCCTTATTGCCAGAGAGCGCTTAAGCTTTTAAATGAGAAGGGCTTCCAAAGTGAGATTATAGATGTGACAAACGACAAGGCCAAATGGGAGGCCTATGAGACGTTAACCGGTCAGTCCACAGTACCGTACATCTTTATTGACGAAAAGTTTATCGGTGGCTGTGATGAACTGATGGCACTTGATCAGGCGGGTCAATTGTCAGCAAAATAAAAAACATGGGGGGATTTTTATGGACGTATCAATTAATACAATTCTATTTGCATTTGGACTCACATTATTTGCTGGACTTTCAACGGGTATAGGGAGTGCTTTAGCGTTTTATACGAAGCAAACCAATAAGAAATTTCTTTCAGCAGCTCTGGGATTTTCCGCCGGGGTGATGATTTACGTCTCCATGATTGAAATTTTTGCAAAGGCAAAGGATTCTCTTGCGGTTGTCTACGGACCGACAAAAGGCTACTGGGTGACGACCATCGCTTTTTTTGCGGGCATTTTGCTCATTGGGCTCATCGATAAGTTTGTGCCCAATGCCGAGAACCCGCACGAAGTCCGAGATGTTACCGAGATGAACAAAGACCATGCGCTCTTGCGTATGGGCCTATTTTCTGCACTTGCCATCGCGATTCACAACTTTCCGGAAGGGTTGGCCACTTTTACAGGGGCTATTCAAGACCCTGCTCTTGGTCTCAGTATTGCCGTGGCCATTGCCATACACAACATTCCCGAGGGCATTGCAGTGTCTGTGCCGATTTATTATGCAACAGGAGATAAGAAAAAGGCCTTTATGTATTCGTTTTTATCAGGTCTTTCAGAGCCCGTCGGTGCGTTGCTCGGCTATTTCTTGCTGATGCGCTTCTTTACAGAGAGTACATTTGGCATCGTCTTCGCTTTAGTAGCGGGGATTATGGTCTACATTTCACTAGACGAACTCCTGCCGACGGCAGAAAAATACGGTGAACACCATGTAGCTATTTTCGGATTAATTGCGGGAATGGCGGTTATGGCATTGAGTTTGCTCATGTTTGCCTAATCACTTGCTTAAGACGAAACGGTCTACGGTTGGTGAGTTGCGAGAACAAAGCTAATTGTCAACATAAAAAGCCCCGAGCTTCGAGGACGAGATGTCCTGAAGTTCGGGGCTTTTGTAGTTTATGAGTCAAGAGTGACACATGTTTTAAAACAGTTTTCAGATTCTGATATTTTATCGCTATTGCCAAGTGTACAGCGTGTATTTGCCTTTGAAAAGTCGGCCATAAGTTCGGCGCAATTTTTTAAGTCAGCAGGTGTCGTTTCGATAATTTCCTTTCTGATGCGCTGCGCGGCGTCATAGGTTTCGCCGGTGATAAATCGGGTCAATCCGAGATACCCCTTTTGTCTCGGCGTGCGCGCGCCGTCAATTTTACTCATAGTGCCGACAATCAGCTTCTGCACATCTTCGTCGGAGAACTCTGTGGTGGCTAGAGCCTCGGCGATTTCATCGTATACCGCGTATGTCTCTTTAAGATTGGGGTCTCTATAAGAAGCAATGCCGAAATACCCAGTTGGAGAGACTTGTGCGTAACAGCCGTAAGCCCCGCCTTTGGCGCGAACGCGATTGTGTAGAAAATCACCGTTGAGCCATGTGACGAGTACATGCTGTGCACCGGTATGGCCGTGGCCATAGGCCGCTCTGTCAAAGCCTTGTGCGACATATTGGACGCTGGAAGCTGTTTTAAGCCCTTCGTTGAGAAGTCCAAGTGCGCAAGTGAAGTCTACAGCTGCCTCAGTGGCAGTGCCGAAGTGCTTTACAAAAGCGTCGGCGCATCTTTCCACTGTTGGTAGCTCAGAGGCCTCGCCGGTATAGGAGACGATGGCGCCGTTTTGCTTAAACAGTTTGGCATAGATGTTATCCAGTTGGCCGACTAAAGCACTGTATTTTTCGTCGTACTGTGCGAGTAGTGAGGCGATGAACTGATAGAACCCAATGCCGTCAGTGGCGTCGGCTATAGCTCCGGTACCGCCTAAATAGGCTGCAACTCTTCCGGAAGCGTAGCGGTTGCCGTAGTCGATTAAATCGGACTGTAAGGCGGCCTTTAAAGCGCTGAGTTCTTCTTTGAGCCGTTTTTTGTCGCCGAACTGTGTCTTTAAAACAATGTCCCGAATAAGGTTAAAAGCGCTTTCAAGTTGATCCGGTGTCGTTTTCGTACGACAGATCAGTTTGACACTGTTCAGGGCTCGGTCCGTATGGTGCTTAAACGGAAGTAGGTTAAATGAAATGCCGCCGGTGTACTGATAGATGGCATTTGAAAGGGCGGCGTAGTCGTAAGTTTCGGTACTCAACTTGCCGAGAAGCGATGCCACCAGTGAAACATAAGGCAATTCCTCGTTGGTGAGATGCCCGATGTCGAACGCCACGTCGACATACTGAATGCCGCCTGTGAAACTGTCTGTGTGCAGTAAGGTGTAGGGCTCAGTTTTAACAGTTGTGGCTTCAATGCGTTCGCCGTCTGCCGCAATGTCTGTTCTAGACAGCTTTGGAATGGTGTCCAAAGCGGCTTTGGTGTCCGGTGACAGCTGTTTTTCTTTTAGCGCGCGATTTTTCGCCACCAGCTGTTCAAGTGCCTCAGGGGTCAACGCATCTTTGTAGGCTTTAAGTGCCGCTTCATCGGCCATCGTCTTTTCTTTTAACAAGCCCTTGCGTGGTTCGATGATGCAGACTGTCGGCTCTTGAGTTAACAGCACTTCTCGAACGAAGTTCTCAAAATAGCCACTTTCAATACCATCTTGCATGGTTTGAAGGGCTTCGTTGTAGCGCAACAGCGCCGTGGCATCATCGGTATAAAGCCAGCTGTCCATAGAATACATGTGGTAGATAATGCCTTTTGTGTGGAAGCCGTCTGCTTCTTTAAGCGCATAAGTGAGCTTGTTGATAGCAGAAGAGAGCAGTGCAGGATCGATACCGTCATCGCTCACTTGTTTCAGTGTTTTGACGACGATGTTTCTGAAGGTTTTGAGGCTTTTCGGTTGGCAGTGCTTTAACTTGATTTCAAAGCGCTTGTATAAACCGCCGCCGGTGCTGCCGCTGATGTCTTGAGCGATATCGGCTTCCAGCAAGGCCTTTTTTAACGGCGATGCCGATGAGTTTACCAAAGCTTCGAGCAGCACGGTTGCCGTTAGGTGGATAGCTGGGTCTGTTGCTTTACCAATAATGTACGAAAGTGCGCTATAAGCTTTGCCCTCCGTGGCGTCGTCATCGCCGATGGGGTAATAGCCGTTAGCCGATTTCGGATTGTCTTTCGGCAAGGTGTCCATTTCCAGTGTGCACACTTTTTTATCAAACTGCGACAGGTACTCGCCGTCAATATGTTTAAGGGCGGCGTCGATGTCGAGGTTGCCGTAGAGGTAGAGGTAACCGTTAGACGGGTGGTAATGCGTCTTGTGGAAGGCGAGGAAGTCTTCGTAAGTCAACGCCGTGATATGGTTCGGATGACCGCCGGACTCATTGGCATACGGCGTTCCTTTCAGCAATGTCTGTTCCATCAAGTGGTCGAGCTCTCTCTCGGGGTCTGAGTAAGCGCCCTTCATTTCATTGTATACAACACCCTTATAGGTGATGGGATCTTCTGGATTTTGAATATCGTAGCGCCAGCCTTCCTGCATAAAGATTTCTTCGATCTCATAAATTTTAGGGAAGAACACCGCGTCTAGATAGACGTCCATTAGGTTCATAAAATCCTTGTCGTTTTTACTGGCCACCGGGTACATGGTCTTATCTGAGAAGGTCATCGCGTTGATAAATGTGTTCATCGACCCTTTGACCATGTCCATAAAAGGTTCTTTGGTGTGGTACTTACGAGACCCTGAGAGCACACAGTGCTCGACAATATGTGGAACGCCGGTGTGGTCACTCGGCGGCGTCTTAAAGGTCGCTGAGAAAACTTTGTTGTCGTCGTCGTTTTCAAGGTACATGAGTTTGGCGCCGGATTTTTCGTGTTCCAAGAGATAGCATCGACTGCCGACTTCGTCGATGTAGGTGTTGCTCAAGCACTTAAAACCGTGCTTAGGTTCTGTAAATTGTGTCATGGAGTCACCGCCTTTTCTTTCTTTTTTAAACTGATGTTATTGTATCATAAATGATTAGAGAATAAAACAGAATATTTAAATACTTCCTGCTTGTTGAATTGCCAAGTGAATGGCTGCCATTTTCTGCCTGTTCAATCGATAGTGTCGGTAGCTGACAAATGCCGCCACTAGGGCGAGTAGGCTGCCGGCGCCCATAACAACTCCCAGCGCCGTCAATGTAAACGGCGTCTGCACCGCCAAGTCGGCGTTGAAACCGATCCAGTCGAGCAAGTAACCGATGAGGAAAATGGCAATGGATTGGCTGAGTTTATACGTGAGTGTCATCGTCCCATAGTAGACACCTTCTTCACGGCGTCCCGTTTTTAAAGCGTTGGCGTCGACAGTGTCTGCCACCATGGCCTGAGGCAAGGTGACGAGACCGCCTGAGCCGATGCCACCTAGGAGCATAAAGGGCAATAGAACCCATAGATGCTCTGCCGTTATGGTGCGCATTGCAACGCATAAAAGGAAATATACAAAGGCTGCAATGGAAAGCGCCAGTCCGAGGCGAATGGCTTTGGCTTTGTCCCAGTGGTGGTTGAGTTTAATCCAAAACGGCTGCGACACAATGGCCACAAAGAGTTGTGCACCGGCAATTAAAGCAATTTCAGTGTTTCCCATTCTAAACGTATACGTGTAGACGTGTAGCCCAATAGTGCTGAGTAAGGCACTGGCCAAGTTGGTAAAGAGGTAGCCGAAGACAATGGCCCTGAGATCGCCATGTGCAAAGGCGCTTTTCATGGCGTGAAAAAAATCGCCGAACCTTTTGGGGGGCTGTTTTGCCGCTGCAGCGGAAAGTGCCGGTATAGCGTGCTTGGTGGTCTGGATAACCGCCAGCATGGAGCAGAGCATCAGTGCGGTGGTGACGACACTCATATACCGGTAACTCAAAGGATTGAGTTGTCCCACCGGGTAAGCGGCAGTGGGTCTGAAAAACAGGAGCATGCAGCCTGCCGCAGCAAAGGCGATGCCGAGCATAAAGAAAACCATCTTCACAGATTGCAGTTTAAGGCGCTGTTCGTGGTCATCGCTGAGTTCTGCCCCAAGCGCGGTATACGGCGTGCCATAGATGGTCATCCCCGTCTTGACAAACATGAGGGCGAGAACCATTAGCCCCACTTGAAGCCAGTGGGGCAATCCGAAGTGTAAGTTCCATACGAGCAAGTTCGACAGCGCAATGACGATGCCGCCCACCCAGAGATAAAGGTGCCGGCGACCGAAGCGTTTATTTTGTGTGCCATCGGATATATACCCCATAATGGGGTCGGACACCGCGTCCCAGATGACGCCGAGGCCGACGATGGTTCCCACCAGTGCGCCTGAGAGTCCCAAAACTGCTGTCGCGTAAAAGACAAAATAGGTCGCAATAATTTGAAAGATTAGGCCGTAGCCAAAATTGCCGGCGCCGTAGCCCCAGAGTGTTTTCAGAGTTGGTTTCATAAAGTCCGCCTTGTGTAAAATCATTTTGCTTATTGTAACATCAAAAGGTTAAAATGCTATGAGAATATTGAACATTTAAAGCGAAAAGATTATACTGTATTAAAATAAAGTTCAAGTGAGCGCAGCTGATAGGCTTGTACTTTGGACGGTTTTAGAAGTGACAGACGGGACGTGAAAGCGCTTTCCCGCTTAGGGAGTGAATGAGGAGGTAAGATATGGCATTGGTAGAGGTCACCGTTGTCCCATTGGGAACGGGAGAGACGAGTTTAAGTCGGTATGTGGCAGATGTCCATAAAGTGGTTTTAGCGGCAGAGGGGATTGCGCATCAATTAACCCCTATGGGAACGATTTTAGAGGGCGACCTACAAGCCATTATGGCACTTGTGGCACAAATGCACGAAGTGCCGTTTGAAAATGGTGCCAAGCGCGTGTCGACGAGTATTAAAATAGATGACAGGCGGGATAGAATGGGTTCAATGGCGCAGAAGATAGCGTCGGTCACATCGAAGTTGGAGGGGATTTAATGGAGCCACTTAAAACAGATCGCCTTCGACTAAGGGCATGGACTTATGAGGATGTACCGGCGCTGTACGCCTATGCAAAAGACGAACGCGTCGGGCCTCAAGCGGGATGGCGCCCGCACAAAAGCCTTTCAGAGAGCAAAGACATTGTAAAGATGTTTATCGATAACGGCGATGTCTACGCCATTGAGTGGTGTGAAACCGGCGAAGTCATCGGCAGTATCGGCTTGCATCAGCGCAAGATAGACGAGGCTTCAGGTGGTCTGGACTATGAACTGGGCTACGTACTCAACCCCGATTATTGGGGTCGAGGCATTATGGTGGAGGCGGCAAAGGCGTGTATGGCTTCTTTGAAAGCACAAGGGGTTGAACATCTTTGGTGCGCTCACTTTGATTTTAACGCCAACTCCAAGCGGGTCATAGAAAAGCTTGGCTTTGAGTACATTTACACAAGGGAGAAGCGCCTTGAAAACTTGGACAACCGCTTGTGTCAGACGCTTTATTACAAGTTGAAACTTTAGGGGAAAATGCAGAGCTGAGCTCTGCGTTTTTTTTTGACGGTAAGCGTTAGTCTTAGACGTCAGCGCAAAACAGTTTGATGCGCTGGGAGAGGGGGCTAACGTAAATTTTCTTGACAAGTGCATAGAAGGGGCGTATACTTACTTCATAGGTTAGTTACATAACTGATTAACCAGCTAACGAAGGAGGTAAAATTGTTTATCGACTATACTTTGCCGACGCCGATTTATGTTCAAATTGCCGAAGCCATTAAAGAGGAAATTCTTTCAGATGCACTCTGTACAGACGAACGCGTTTATTCGACGAATGTCTTGGCGGCGCAACTCGAAGTCAATCCAGCGACGGCGTTGAAGGGGCTCAACCTTCTTATTGAAGAAGGAATGGTCTACAAAAAGAGGGGGATTGGGATGTTTGTTTCAGAAAATGCCAAAGCTCTAATCGTGGAAGAACGCAAGCGGTATTTTTTCGATGTACAATTAGAACAGGCGATTTTAACCGCTAAGAAACTAGGCATTACACGAGAAGCTTTGATGGGATTGATAGACGAGAAGTACAAAGGAGGTGTTTTATAATGGCTCTAGAGTTTAAAGAGATTACAAAGGTTTATAAAGGCGGCGTGTCTGCCTTAGATGCCGTTTCGACGACGATGGCTTGCGGTCAGATAATCGGGTTGTTCGGCGAGAACGGCGCCGGTAAAACAACGCTTTTAAAATTGCTTTCCGGTCGATTGTTTCCCACGTCTGGGGAGGTCGTTGTGGATCAGAGCGATGGGCATATCTGTATGGTTACCGATAGGGACTTTGAAAAAGTAGATATTACGGTAAAGCAACTGTTTAAAGTGGCGCGCCCTTATTATCCGTCGTACGACGTCGACTACGAAGCGAAGCTGGTCAACACCTTTCAAATTCCGGTTAAAAAGCGATACAGTCGGTTGTCAAAGGGGGAGCGCGGTCTTGTGTGCACCGCTTTGGCACTGGCGAGCCGGTCACCTGTAACGGTACTCGACGAAACATTTGTCTCTGTAGACGTCGGTACGCGAAAACTTATTTTCGAAAGACTGATTGACGATTATATGCGAGACAACCGCACGTTTATCTTAACGACGCATCATGCCAACGAGTTGTCACCGCTGCTTGACCATGTTTTGATTTTGTCTGAAGGCAAGCTCGTCATCGACGCCACTTATGACGATGTGCGCAGACGCGCGTTTGAGATTAAGATGCCTACAGATCTGGTGGCATCGCTATTAGATAACAAAAGACGACTTCATACATCACAGTTCGGACAGCAGTCTGTATGCGCCATTTACGATGTGTTAAACGAAACGGAGCGTCGTCAGTTGGAGGCGCGTGGCGCAGTAATTTCCCAGCTTTCCTTAGACGACCTCATCCTGTACAGCAAGCGAATAGGAGGGACGTATGTGGATTAAACGCATTTTTAAAGAGCTTCAGATGCTCTACTTAATATTTGGCTTAGTGACACTAGGGAACCTCGCTATTCAAATTCCCGTTCAACACTGGGCGAACCCCAACACCGCCTACCAAGTGGTCGCCCTGATTTTCGCTATACTCTCGCTTGTCGTCGCGGTAATACACGGTATTGCCATGCCTTTAATCAACTACAAATACGCCATTGTTTTTTCAGCACCTAGAAAACGTACTTTAAAAGAAATCGGCCGCTATCAATGGCTGGTGGTTCTAGTGGGCAGCATCGTCGCCTATGTTCCCGCGGTAGCCCTGTCTTTAAGAAGCATGACACATCTGCAATGGATTGGTGCGTCACCTACTGCAGGCTTTTATTTTAAACTGTTGATGCTCCTGCTACTGGCATCGTCTGCAGTAATGACACTTGCAACGGCAGTCGTAGTGCTCTATTTAACCAAGCCGCCACTTAGGGCCACTGCTCTATGTGTCGCAGGTGTTCTAGCGCTCAACATTCTGCTGTTGCCGCTGACTTCTCTACCCACCCAGTGGCTCTTACCGGCGATTGTGGGGATTTGCCTGATACCGATTTTATTTCTTCGCCCTTACAACCACATCAAACTTGAAACTTCCGATTTCAGGTAGCCTTTCTTGTGACGCTCGTGTTACAATAGTTATAACACGACGTTAAAGAAGGGATGTTTTATGGCTTTTGAGATTGAATCGACGATTACATTTTTAAAGGGCCTGAATTTAGAGGCCGTACACGCATTTTACAATACATTTCTCGGATTGCCCTTAGCTGTTGATCAAGGGCGTTGCCGAATTTATAAAAGTCCGTCCGGGCTCATAGGCTTTTGCGAACACTATAAAGAAGCGGGCTCGGCGGGCCTCGTGTGTTTTGTTTTAAAGGATAGGACCGCGGTTGATGCCGTATATAGTGCCCTAGTATCTAAATCGGCTTCACTGGGGGCTTCTGCAACTTCAGAGCCGATGTTTAAACCCGAATTCGGCATCTATCAGTTTTACGCTCTAGACCCTTCGGGAAACCGCATTGAGTTTCAATGCTTTGAGTAGAGGGGGGCAGTTTTGAACGACAAGTTTACTTTTTTTGATTTAGAGACCCCCAACAAACTGAACGACCGCATTTGTTCTTTTGGAATCGTGCACATGGTCGACGGTGAAGTGGTGTTCGAGCACGAGTATTACGTAGATCCTGAGGCGTATTTCGATCCGTTTAATGTGGATCTCCACGGTGTCACCGCGGAAGCGGTGAAGGATGCGCCGACTTTTAAAGCGCTTTGGCCTGAAGTGGCACCTTATTTTACAGACGCCGTCATCGTCGCCCACAATGCGCGTTTCGATTTAACGGTTCTCACAAAAGTGTTGTATTATTATGAAATCGAGATTCCCGAACTGCGCTATGCCTGTACGTGGGAAATGTGCAATCAGCGCTTGGAGTTGCCGCGGTACAGTTTAGACGGCATCTGCGAAACCTTTGGGATACCGCTTGAGAACCATCACAACGCCATGGCGGATACTTGGGGCTGTTACGGTATTTTTATACGCCTCTACCAGTTGTTCGGCTTCACAGCTGAAGACGTCAAACTGTTTCACCCTAAAATCAACGACCGCTATGTACGTCGCAGTGCGCTTAATATCAGCCTTTCCACTGAAACCTGCGACTATATTGACGCCTTGGAAGGCCCTCTGATATTTGAGGGCAAGTGGTTTTGTTTGACCGGCAATTTCAGTTTCGGTTCCAAGGGCGATGTCACGGCTTTTATTACTTCTAAAGGCGGTGTTTGTGTGGCACAAGTGTCGAGAAAGGTGGACTATCTCGTCGTAGGCGCTCTTGGAAGCAGTCGATGGGTGTGCGGTTCTTTTGGGACGAAAATTCAAAAGGCACTGTACGTCAAGGCAAAAGGCGTGGACTTGAAGATTCTTAAAGAAAGCGATGTTCTGTAGCAGCTTGACTTGCCCCTGTACATCGTGTACAATAGGCTTCAGTGAAACCGTTGATTGAGAAGAGTAGACTTTTTGAAGATTTAAAGAGAGCCGTTGTTGGTGAGAGACGGCATTGGGAGAAAAGTTGAAGTGGGCTCATGAGGGCAACCCGAATTCAGTAGGCGTTGACGGAAACTCTAACCGTTATGATGAGAGCATATGATGGTATGTGACAAATAGACAATTAAGGTGGCTTCTATCCTGTAATGGATAGGAGCTTTTTGTATTTTTCGTGGTTCATCGCTTGTATCAAGGCACTTTGAGTGCTTTTGGGTGCTGAACGCCGAGCTTTATAAAACCACACTTAATGGTGCACATGCCTCACAGTAATTAGGGAGGTATTTTTTATGCAAAAAAGAATTTTAACAGGCGAACGCACCACCGGCAAACTTCATTTGGGACACTATGTCGGGAGTTTAAAAAACCGCGTTGCACTTCAGGACACATACGATACGTATGTCCTACTTGCCGATGTCCAAGCGATGACCACGCATTTTGAGTCGCCGGCTCTGATACGGGAAAGTGTTCTCGACGTCGCTCTCGACAACTTGTCGGTGGGTTTAGATCCCGAGAAGGTGACTTTGGTTCAGCAGTCACATGTGGCGGCAATTGCCGAACTCACGGTATTTTACTCAATGATTACAACTGTGAACACATTGCGTCACAACCCGACGATTAAGTCGGAGATGGCACAGTACGGCACCAAGGAGCTGACCTATGGGTTTTTAGGTTATCCCGTTAGTCAAGCGGCGGATATAACCTGTGTTCACGCAGATTTGGTGCCGGTCGGCGAAGATCAGTTGCCGCATATCGAACAGACGCACCGCATCGTAAGGAAGTTCAACAGCCTTTATGGGGACGTACTTAAAAGGCCAGAAGCTTTGCTGAGTGATGTGCCCCGGCTTCCGGGGCTCGATGGCAACAGCAAAATGGGCAAAAGCCTTGGCAACGCCATCTATTTATCCGATGCGGCAGATGTTGTGGCCACTAAAGTGCGATCGGCGGTAACGGACCCTTCGCGGATTTCACTGAAAGACAAAGGCCACCCTGAGCGCTGTGTGGTTGCCACTTATCACAACGTCTTTAATCCACTTGAGGCCCCTGATATATCGGCGAGATGCAGTGGGGCAACCTTGGGCTGTGTCGCCTGTAAGGGTCGATTGACTGAGGTGCTCAACACGTTGCTCGAGCCCATCCGCATACGGCGTTCGCACTACGAAAATAGAGTGGATGACGTCGTCTCTATTATCGCCGAGGGGTCGGCTAAAGCGCAGGCCATTGGTGCTGAGACAGTGGCGGCTGTTAAATCTGCCATGCATTTGAACCTGTACAAATAGCCCAATTTATGATATATTTCGGTTAACGAATTAAAATGTGAAAGGATGTACACCATGGCAAAACTATTTGAACCGTTTCAAGTTAAAAATTTAATGCTTAAAAATCGTTTGGTAATGGCGCCAATGTGTCTTTTCTGTGCAGAAGAGGACGGTATCGCAACGGCATTTCACGTACAGCACTACGCGTCTCGCGCTGTTGGTGGCGTTGGGCTGATTGTTGTGGAAGCTACCGGCGTGGAGAGTAGAGGCCGTATTTCAAGTGCCGATTTAGGTCTTTATACAGAAGCTCAGGTTGAAGCGCATCGACAGCTTGTATCCAGTGTTCATCAAATGGGGGGCAAAGTTGCTGTGCAGCTTGGACACGCCGGTGCCAAATGCGGTGTCGAAGGGGTGACGCCTATCAGCGCGTCGGCAGAGCGTTTCAGCGAGCGCTATGCGGTTCCCACGGCCATGTCGCAGGCGCTGATAGATGAAACGGTTGCCGCTTTTGCAAGTGCCGCAGAGCGTGCTGAAGCAGCTGGTTACGACGCCATCGAAATCCACGGCGCGCACGGCTATTTGATTCACCAGTTTCTGTCGCCTGTGATGAACAAGCGCACAGATCTCTATGGCGGTTCTGAAGAGAACCGTTTGAGGTTTTTAAAAGATGTATTAAACGCCGTAAAGACCAAGTGGCCGGCTGAGAAACCGATTCTTTTAAGAGTTTCCGCAGAAGACTATGCGGAAGGCGGCAATTGCCCTGAAGACATCGGCGCTATGGTTGCAAAGGTAAAGGCACTTGGCGTAGACGTGGTACACGTCAGCTCCGGTGGTGCGACACCTGAGCCCGTTCCGACATTTCCGGGGTATCAAGTCCCAATGGCGTCAGTGGTTAAAGCGTGTACCGGTTTGCCGACGATTGCAGGTGGATTGATCACTACACCTGAACACGCCGAGTCCGTGCTTGCCCGTGGGGAAGCCGACTTAATTTATTTGGGTCGAGCATTGCTCAGAGACCCATATTTCCCACACCGTGCGGCGCATGCCCTTAAGGTGGCGGACTACAAGTGGCCGGCGCCCTATGCGCGGGCTGTTGAATAGATGAAAATTAACCTTTAAAGAAATGCGCTTAGGCGCATTTTTTTTTATGCAACAAGGTTTGACGGGGAAAGGGTGCATGGATATGAATGAAGTAGCAAAATGTTAAAACTGCGGTTATACAATTGAAATACAACCAAAAACTTATGGCGGCGTTGACCTCAATGACAAAGCTGCTATAATTAAATTATCTGGAGAACTTAAGGTCCTTCGACTGATAGTTGCTATAATAGGATCGTTGGTAATTTCAACAATGCAACTGCCTTCTTATTCAATTGGTGTAAGATACTATTGACAATGCTATTAATGTGATGATAAATGTCATTGCACTTGTTGGTGGGGGCTTTGGCAATATAGCAAAGACAGTACTAAAAGAAATTTATTTTGCAGCGGAACTTGCAGCAGATTCTGGTGTTGTGAAGGCTATTGTTAAGTCAAGTGGTGGAATCACCGGATTTTTAGACGATTTAAAATCGTTTGGAAGCAATTTTATATCATCTCTAACTGGTTTTTTAGACGGTGCTAGTGCCTATCTAGAAGGTACTTGGTTAAAGGGGGCTGCTGCTTTATTCAATAGCGTATCACAAACTGTTAATGATATTGGAGCAAAACTTAATAGCTATGCACAGAGTGTTATAGAGACGGTTCAGTTGAAGTTGTCTGCTGTTTTGGTTGCAGGTAAGGGGACGAGTAATCTTGTTTCTAAGGTTGACGAGTTTGTGCAACTTGGTCAATTAACAGTAAAGAAAAATGCTGCTGGTGAAGTTACTGGTTGGATATCTACTAATGGACTAGAATATGGAATGGGTTCTACTCAGGGGAATAGAGTGTTACATGTTCTAGAACATTTGACTCCTAATCCAAAGAAACCACTACACACTGTGTTTAATATGGGAAAAGATAAAGTACTCGGTGTAATCGATGAAGCTTGGGCATTGAGAAGTAAAGCGACAAAGTCTGTTCTACAAAGTAATGGAAATCGACTTCTTGAAATTCCGATGGGTAAAGTAATTGGAACGAATGGGGAAGATGTGATGGCTATTGTTATTGAAGAAGGAACATCTAAGATTATATCAGCTTTCCCAAAGGCTAAATAGGAGGAAATTATGAAGATATGTCCATTTTGCTTGGGACAAGGAGCTATCCAAAGAGCAAAGATAATAAAAGATGACACAGAGATATTCATATGTGACGAATGTGACACCATTTGGTTTACAGAAGATTTTGACCCAGATAAATGTGGAAGTTTTAGAGATGTAATGGAAAAAAGAGGATTACAGCCACTATGGTCAGAGTTGAAAGATATTGAAGAGGTTGACTAGTTATTAAGGAGACTTAAGGTGGAGAGAATTCTCCACCTTCTTCTATATACTAAACTGACTGCAGTTATACATCTAAGGGGATGAGTAATCTTGTTGATGAACTAGCAAAAATAGCCGATGCTGATAACTTCAAAAATGGATGACTTGAACATATTTTAGCAGGTGAGTTAAATAGTAGTGGCAAAGCTGTCGGCTTCCACTATGAAGGGCTTCCTGGTTCAAAAGGAAAGGTGATTCCTGGAACAGAAAGTGCACAAAATCAGTTTGGAGTTTATAAGGCAAAAGTAGAGGTTGATGGAGTTGCAAAGGTGACTAATGGTGGATACTCAACAATGTTCCCTAAGAATTGGACCCCGCAACAAGTTGTTGACTCAATTAATGAAGCTTTCTCAAATAAGGTTTTAGTTACTGGGAATACATTTGAAGGTACACTTGCTAGTGGCATGAAAATTAGAATGTATATTGATAGTGCTGGGAAAATTATTTTTGCGTTTCCCAAATTATAGTTGGAGGTGGTTGTATTAAATATGAAAATTATTTTGAAAAGGTAAAGTTAGGAAATGGTGATGAGAGTTTGGTGATTCGATTAGAAGAACCAATAAAACTAATTGAAACATTTCTATTTGCAGATATCGAAGACGGTACAGATAGCTATGACTGGGTAATGGAAAAAATTAAATTAGTACTAAGCATGGAATCAGAGTTTGAAGAGATTTGTGGAAATATTTGCTGTATAGAAATTAAAAAGAAGATGACTAAAGTTATTGATACATTGAACCCAGATGAATCAAATAACAATTGTCAAATTGAAACATTGGAACTAAAAGAATTAATTGATATTTGGGTTACTGAATACAAGAAATATTCTAGATAAAATCAAAGAAAGTGATGGATTTGACTAAACTGTCGTTCCATCACTTTTTCATAGTATAATTGTAATTGAACTGACTGCATTTCTACACCATCCAACCAGATGTAATAGTTGTCACAGAATTCAAAAAAACTAAGTAGGAATAGACTGCATAAAGCTGAAAAATTTGCGATATAAAGAGTAATATATCCCATCAAATTACAATTACAGCTGAATCATGGGTTCCTATTCATTTACACGGAAAAAGCCCACTGCATGTGCTGGGCGTGTAAGATTGTCTGTGTAAAGTATGATTTGTTATAATCAACTAAGACCAGATGGAGGCTTATAAACAATGGCAAAAAGAAAAAAGAACCCAGCATCGAAACAACTCATGGAACACCTCATTGAAAACTACGAAATCAAAACTGCCCTAGACGTTCAAGAAGCACTTAAAGATATGTTTGCAGAAACCCTAGAAAACATGCTTGAGGCAGAGTTAGATGAACACCTAGGTTATTATAAAAATGAACATGGCGCTGCTGAAACAACGAACAGACGTAATGGAAAAACTCGAAAGAAAGTCCTAAGCCAGCTTGGTGATGTCGAGCTTAACGTTCCACGCGATCGAGAGTCTAGTTTTGAGCCCAAAATTGTTGAGAAGGGTCAAAAGGATGTCGTTGGCATTGAAGAGAAAGTACTCTCTATGTATGGCAGAGGCCAGTCTCAGCGTGATATTGAAGCAACAATCGATGAAATCTATGGCTTTAAAATGAGCCATGAAACGGTGTCGAAAATTACTGATAAAATCATTCCTCTGATTACTGAGTTTAGGTCTAGAGCGCTTAAACCCTTTTACCCCTTTGTCTTCGTAGATGCCATGTATGTCCCTGTCAAAACAGAACAAGGTGCTGGCCAAAAAGCGCTTTATAACATCATTGGCATTGATGTAGAAGGCAGAAAAGAAGTTCTAGGTTTTTGGCTATCTGAAGGTGAAAACAGCCGTGAATGGTTACAAATCCTCGAAGAAATCAAACGTCGTGGTGTTAAAGATATCTTATTTGTGTCGCTAGATGGCCTATCAGGTCTTGAAGACGCGATTCAAGTTATCTATCCAAATGTTAACCTACAGCGCTGTATAGTTCACCTTATGCGTAATGCTACGCGTTATATTCCACGTAAAGACTGGGTTAAATTTACCAAGGATATAAAATCCGTTTATCGGGCTGTAAGTCTTGATGAAGCTGAGGTTCTCTTTGAAGCGTTTAAAGAAAACTGGGCAAAAAATGGTGCAGCAGTTGCCGTTTGGGAGAAAAACTGGTCATCGATAGAGAACCTTTTTACCTACCCAGAAAACATAAGAAAGCTGATTTATACAACGAACACCATAGAAAGTTATCACAATCAACTCAGAAAAGTAACGAATAGAAAAGGGGCATTTCCAAACGAAACGTCGCTCTTTAAGCTACTCTTTTTACGCATTAACGATATTCAAAAGACATGGTCCAGACCTGTTCATAATTGGCCCAAAGTGCTCAATGAATTGGTTCTCATTTTTGAGGATCGTATCACTCAACACCTTAAGTTCTAATTCAAATTTACACAGAATGCTTGACAGGCCCAGAAATCTGTCCAGTTAAGTATAGCCTATCCAACGATGTGTTTGAAATTTTTATGGATGGGGATGTTGTAGGTACAGCAGGAGAAACATATATCAGAGTTGTTACTAAATCTGGTACAAATGAAATAATATCTGCTTATCCGATACTAGCTTCTAAAGTCAAACCGTAGGAGAATGTTTATGGAAAAGTTTAAAATGTCAGGGAAAACAATTTTCTGCAGAGAATGTTTGCCAGGTGCATATGGTCATGTGATAAGAGTGTTCATTAAGAAACTAAACAGACATGTTTATGTTTGTGATGAGTGTGAGATTGTGTGGGAAACTATCGAGGATTTAAATTGTAATAAGTTCGTCTACTTAGATAATTTCACACATAAAAATGGACTAAAAGAATCTTGGCAAGACTTCAGTGAAGTGAATAGTGAATGGTATACTGAAGAGGAGTTAGACATCTAATCTTAGTAAGTATATTGTGAGACATATTTGAAAGTTGGTGATGGAGTAGTCTGTTTTTAGATACTTCATCATCAACTTTATTGTATAATGACTATTGAACTGACTGCAGTTTTACATCTGAGAGGACGAGTAAAATCCTTAAGAAATTTGATGATGTATCTCGATGTGTCGTAATATAATGGTAAATTTCCAGATGACTTTAGAGGCAGAAGCTCTTGGGGGGAATTCTAAATTAGGTAATCTGGATGACGTTACACCCGGAAAAAGCATTTTCGGAGATATTTTTAAGAACAAAGGAAAATCCTTTACAGACCTCTGACGGGCGTATCTGGTATAAAGCGGATATAAAATATGATTCTAGTTACAGAAGTTCGGATAGGTTGTTGTATTCGAATGGTGGACTTGTTTACAAGAGTACAGGCCACTATAAAATATTTACTAAGATAGAATAAGAGTTGATAACATTGGATAAAGTGATTTTACATGGAGATAATTTTGAAAGTATAGAACGGCTTCATAAATTTTTAAAAGACAAGCTAGAGCTTCCAGACTATTACGGAGAGAATCTTAATGCATTATGGGACGGCTTGACTGCATGGGTTGATTTACCACTTGTTGTTGAAATTCAAAGGGTTGATTTATTCAAAAATAAACTCGGTAATGATGCAAGTGAGTTTATTCAGCTCTTAGAAGAAGCAGTAGATGAAATTGAAGGTTTCAATTTAGAAATTAAGTAAGAAAAAAATTAAAAGTTAGACCCCCAAAATCCAACTATCGCGAATGAGGCGGTAGTTAGACATAGATGTCTTTCTACCGCTTTTTTATGAGCAGCTCCCAGTGCCTAGCGAAACCAATACCAAAACAACTATAAAGGCCACACTTGTTAGCCCGGCTTGAAATTTTAGTATCTACAAGTCGCTTAACATCTTAAAAGGGCATTTAAACTTAGATGAATAAATACTGAGAATCCCCAGTTACCCCCACGTATGAACCCCCCCCCAAAAAGGTTAGACCCCCAAAATCCAACTATCGCGGCAGTCGTTTTTTTATGGTTAAAACACCACAATGTTGAAATAACTGTTATGAAATGTTAGAATAGACAAAATACATAATGAAAGGCATACAACTTATGAACCGTTTTTTAAAAAAAGAACTCATTGCCCAAATAGGCTACATCCTCAGCTTGGTCGTGCTCAACATGCTACTGACCCTGATCGTACTGGCCATTCCCTTGATACAGGGCGAGTTGGTCGACGTCTTTGTTTACTCGAAGAGCATGAGAGCCTTCTACCGCGGGTTGGCTTGGTTAATCGCCCTTACCGCAGTTCAACTAATCGTACGCTACTTTGCAACGCGCTTGAGCTGGGTAAAAAAAGAAGCGTCAATCCTGAAACTGAATCAAAAAATATTAGGGCGACTCTTTAAGAGCAACACAGAGCAGGTAATTGCATATGAAGGCACCTACCTGCATTCGAGAATCTTACAAGACAGTGCTGTAATCATAGAGTTTTTTTACATCACCGTCAGCACATTGGCCAGCAACCTTTTGCTGATGTTCGTCGCATCAGCCATTTTGTTTAGTGTCAACGCCTATATTCTCTTGTCGCTGGCCGTGTTTATACCGGTATATCTCTTCATCTATTGGCTGTTCAAAGAAAAACTGTATGCCGCATCAAAAGAAACCATAGAGGCGGGGGACGCCTGTTTTTCAGTTCGAAATACCTGCTATAGAAACTACACTGAGATCAAAGCGCGAAAGAGAGAAGAAGAAGCCCAAAAAGGACTTCGAGTAAAAGAGTCCGTCTTAATGGCGTGTATTCGCAAGAACGTTCTTCTAAATTACGTTCTTTCCTCAGTAAAAATAGGCACCAACGCCACCTTTCAGTTTCTGGGGTTTGCAATAGGTGGGTTAGCGGTATTAAACGGTCACATGACCCTCGGTGTCTTTACCTACGTCATACAATACTTTGCCATGCTGCTGGGCACAACCGAAGAATTGTTAACCGTGGGTGCCGGCTACCAAAAATACAAGGCTTCTCTTGTGCGATTAAACGATGTGCTTCACATCCAAGAAGACATCGATGGCGAAGGGGTAATAGATTCGGTGGAGGCCATAGAGTTCAACAGTCTCAACTACAGATACCGAGGTGCAGAGCGCACTCTGTATCGAGCAGGTCTTACCGGCACATTTGAATCAAACAACCTGTACATCCTCTTGGGAGAAAACGGTGTGGGAAAATCCACTTTGTTTATGCTGCTGACAGGTGTATACGGTAATAGACAATTAGAAGGTGAGCTTTCGATTAATGGATTGCCCTTAGAGGCTATTGATACAAATTACTTTAGAAAGAACTGTGTTTCTATCATGTTGCAGCAGTCTACGGACATTGGATTGACTGTACGCGAATACATGTCCACCGTGGTCTTGGAAAGCGTTCTCGAAGAACTTCTGACACAAGAGGCATACAAAAACGTGTTTAAAACCCCTTTCTTTGATTTGCATGAGGTATGGGACAAACCGTTTGATGTCTTGTCAGGGGGAGAAAAGCAACTGATTAATCTGTTGGCCTGTGTCTCTAAAAAGGCATCTCTTTACCTTTTGGATGAACCGACGGCACATGTTTTTCCCGGTTTAAAAAGAAGTGTCGCCATTTTACTCGAGCATCTAGCTGAGTCGGGAACGCTTGTCATCGTGTCTACACACGAGGACGCATTGTTTTCAAATGCGCAGTCGTACCGTTTGGGGTAGTCATAATAGCCCTTGCTTCAAATGGTTAAATCAAGCATCTATTAACGATTTAACTCTATGGAGAAAGTTCCGGTTTTTCATTGAGCACAACGTGTTCAGTAGAGACATTTAAAGCCATCGTCGTTTCTTACGAACCCTTTGAAGGGGAGATGTGGGAAAATCCGTTGTTTGATAAATGGAAGACGCATTACGGTGGACAGAAACTTAAATAAATTGTATGAACATAAAAAAAGCAGGCGCCTCTTATGAGCAGTCCTGCTTTTTTGGTGCGCTTTTTTTAGTCGATGAGTATAAGGAACTCTACTGGGTGACGGTTTTCATCTAACAGTACAAACATTGGATTGCTATACGCTGAAGGCTTGATTATTTTGGCGATGTTTTCATTGGATCCCGACGAAATATATGAGGTGTCGTGCGCATAGAACTCTAAAGCCGGAAAAGTGCGCGTCTCGAAGAGGGCTATTTTATTTTGTAACGACTCTAATAAGTGAGACTCTTGCATAATTAACTCGATAATTTGAGAAAAAGGCTTAATCCTAAGTAACAGCCCCTGCCATGCTTTCAAATTTCAATCTTTTGTTGTTCATTATGCTACTAAGAGTTCCTCATTTCTGTTTACTTTAACTTTTGAAGCGATGGTTCCTGCAACCAACGCAATGCAATTTAACAACGCATGAACAGTTGCTTTCTTGATACCTTTAGACCGGATTGAATTCAAATTTAAAATCGTCTTTAGTCGACCGTTGCAACGTTCAACAGAAGTTCGCTTGTTGTATAGAGTCTTCCATTGATCAGATGATCTTAACGGATATCCGATTTGTCTTGGATTTTCTTTACGATTTATCTTGAGCGTATAACCATAATTGCTTGATGAACACCATGCACTCCCATGTGGACAGTTACATTTCCCCAGTACTTGTGGACATCTAAATTTCATGTAATCGCCGTCAATCCCCCAATAAACGAGTTTGTAACCACCAGAACAGACTGGATGAAACTCATCATCTAACCCTTCTGGGGCGGCGTGACTGCCTCTTGGGTTGTAGGCTATGATTGGAGTAGCTTCAAAGTGATTTATTACTGCATCATAGACAGAATTATAATCATATCCAGAGTCCATCGCATAGAACAATGGTCTAAACAGATCTCTATACTGCTTTAGAAACTCTTCAATCAGTGGAACTGCAATTGTTCCATCATGAACATTCGCTGGTGTTACCATAACTGAAAGTGGTAATTCACTGTATGAATCGCTCAGGATATGAAGTTTCCATCCAAACCAACGAATGTTATTACCGTGAGTATCGCGCTTCATTCCCCAGTTTGGGTTGGTGCCGTCATCTACAATATCTTTCTTTGGTTTTGAGGCTTCGAAAGCATCTACCTTAGTAGAGTCTATTGAAATATGACTACCATCAACAATTCCTAATTCTTTAGCATGAACAACTAAATCACCGAATAGTTTCAGCAACGCATCTGATTCTGACAGCTTATCTGCGAATCTGCTGAAAGTGGCTTCTGATGGTACTTTGGATAACACCTCAAAACCACAGTTATAACGTAACACTGGGTTCTCTTTCAACTGTCTCACCAACTCGCTGGTGGTCGAAATTCTCAGAATTTGCTTAGCAATTAATGCGTAAATCATCGGTGCGACTCTGTAACCTTTTGGACCTCTCAAATGACTCTGTTTAGATAATGCCGCAACCAAAGGTGAGATGTTGATCTGAGCAAGAATTAATTCCAATTTCGTTTCTTGCTGAAAGTTCATAATTTCTTCAAAGGAAAATAGACATGTTTGTCGAATATACATAAGTGGAAACTTCCTCCTTCGTTTGGATTGTGTTTGCTGCCACTTATATAATTCGACGTTTGGGGTGAAGTTTCCTTTTTGTTTCTTTAAAAACTTGTTAAATCAACGGTTATAAATTATGCAATTTTCTCAAGTAAGAAGCCTGTATCAGCTTGGTGCCCATTTCTTTATTTTCTGAAACATAAATATTGGCAGCTGACACATGGTTATCGAGGAAGAAAAACGGTACAGTTTTTAATTTTTCTTCAAGAGATTGAACGTCGTCGACGTCGAGGGTGGTAATAGGGGTATCTTTAGCAATTGACGATGCGTTTTCTTCGTAATAGCGGTCAATGTGCATGGCTTCTATTGTGAGTGTCATCGTTTTATCGGCTTTACTTGAAAAACCAAATTTCGACTGCATTGCCGATTGAGGCTGGTACTTGTCGATGATGTTGTGTCTATGTGCCAACTGCTGACCGTTTTCAAAGGTTTTTATATCGACCACTAGCGGTTCACCTGCCCATTCGGTGAATGCGCCGGTTTTGTATTGGCAGTTGATAAGGTGAAACAATGGTTTTTGCTCGATGGTGATGTCGAATAAGGTATCTTCTAAAATATGCGACATCGTAACATCGCCGAGGTCGACGGTATAAGTTGCCGAATAACCCGATAGGCTGCCGGGAGGTGTGTCCGACGCAATGGCACCTATGCCTATTAAATGCGACTTCAGGGTCTTATCAGGGGTGTTTTTTAGAGGGGTTTCTAAGGCCATGAAGGAAATTAAAATCATATCTTTGCGTTGAAAAGTGTTCGTCTTTAGAGCCGTCGCTGTTGCTTCGTCTACGAGACCGATTTCAGTTGCAAAATCAACAGAAGCTCTGTAGTCAAAATCACTGTTGTCATACCCCAGTGCTTTTAACACAAAAGTCATGTAGTCGAGAGCTGTCGCAGGCTGATTGGCACCAAAAGAATCAGCACTTATACCTGAAGTTATCCCCTTTTCATACATGTAACCGACGATAGCATCGGCCCATTTGGGAACATCGTTAAATGGATGCAGGTAGTTTTCTTTTGGGAGTTCCTCAGTTGCGCCTGTTAAATTAATGAGCATTGCCGATATTTCAGCGCGATTCGGCGTGCGTTCCAACTCGAAACCTTTGTCGCTGCCTTTTAAAAGGCCCAAGGTTTTTAGAGACTCAGCATAGTTGATATCTGTGGTAGAAAAGCTGGGTGTTAGTAGTGCTGTAGAGAGCAACACGGTCGTCAAAGCGGCAGAAATTTTCTTCTTTTTCATAATAGAGCTCCTTTATAATTGTTTATAGCAACACAATTGTATCATAAAGAAAATATGGAAACAAGTGGGTTTTGTATTTTGATTAGTGGTCTATCGTACGCGGAAAGGCGATTGACCTTCGCCTCCTCTCTTTAATGCCAATTGTCATATCGGCCTGAACCTGTTATGATGGTAGTTATAAAGAAAACCAAAGGACTGATAGACACATGAAAAAAATAGTACTGGGCATTATGGCACACGTCGACGCTGGTAAGACGACGCTGTCTGAAAGCATGCTCTATTTAACCGGTCAAATAAAGAAACTCGGACGCGTCGACAACCAAGACGCTTTTTTAGACACCTACGCACTGGAAAAGGCGCGAGGCGTCACCATCTTTTCAAAACAAGCGCTCTTTGACTTAGGTGAAAAGCGCGTCACTTTGTTGGATACACCGGGACACGTCGATTTTTCTGCAGAAATGGAGCGCACATTACAGGTGCTGGACTACGCGGTTTTGGTCGTCAGTGCTACTGATGGTGTCCAAGGGCATACGAAGACCCTATGGCAACTTTTGAAGCGCTATGGCATCCCAACATTTATTTTTGTCAACAAAATGGATCAACCCGGCGCCAATCGCGAAGATGTGATGCGCCACTTACGCCTTCAGTTGGACGAGCGATGCATGGCTTTTGACACAGAGCCAAGTGCGGCGTTCTTCGAGGAAGTGGCCCTTACCAGTGAAGAGACGATGAACACCTATTTATCGGCGGGAGCACTTTCAAAGTCGGCGCTTTCAAAGGCGATCCAGAAGCGCACGCTATTTCCGTGCTACTTCGGTTCCGCTTTAAAAGTAGAAGGGGTAGAAGCCTTTCTCGAGGGGCTTGATACCTATACCGTCGCACCGGCGTACGGGACTGAGTTCGGCGCTAAAATATTTAAAGTGACACGAGATGATCAGGGGATGCGACTGACGCATATGAAGATTGTCGGTGGCGAGCTCGCAGTGAAAGACGTTTTAAAAGGCCATCACTGGGAGGAGAAGGTCAATCAGATACGCCTTTATTCAGGCGAGAAATACAGCGCCGTCTCACACGTTGAAGCAGGAACTGTCTGCGCAGTGACTGGGCCTGTGACCTCGAGACCTGGAGAGGGACTTGGCATCTCAAAGGCTTCTGAAAAGCCGATTTTAGAACCGGTGCTCTCCTATCGAATACTTTTGTCCGATGGCGACGACCCCAAGGTGCTTTTGCCAAAACTCAAACAGCTTGAGGAAGAGGAACCGACGTACCGATTTGTATGGGTTGAGAAATACGGCGAAATCCTCGTTCAGATTATGGGGGAAGTGCAAACTGAAATTCTTCAAAGTATAGTGTTAGAACGCTTTGACACGTCTATTGACTTCGATGCGGGACATATTGTCTACAAGGAGACCATCGCCAATACTGTTGAAGGGGTGGGCCATTTTGAACCGCTCCGTCATTACGCAGAGGTCCATTTGTTGCTGGAGCCTGGGGAGCGGGGCAGCGGTCTCGTCTTTGAAACGCGTTGCAGTGAAGACGTCCTCAGCAAAAATTGGCAACGCCTAGTGCTGTCGCATCTGGAAGAGCGCGCACACATTGGGGTGCTCACAGGGGCCGATATTACCGACATGCGCATTGCGCTGGTCGCCGGACGCGGTCACAACCGCCATACAGAGGGCGGCGACTTTAGAGAGGCGACTTTTAGAGCGTTGCGTCAAGGGCTCAAAGAAGCGAAGAACGTGCTTCTAGAACCTTATTACGATTTTCAAATGACCTTGCAAGAAACTCTTGTGGGACGTGCCATGTCGGACATTGAAAGAATGCATGGCACCTGCGAAGTGACGCAGGCGACGGGCGGTTCAACCACACTGACCGGCAGTGCGCCGGTGGCCACTATGCGCAACTATCAGCGGTCGTTTGTGGCGTATACCAAAGGCATCGGCCAACTGTTTATGACCCCGAAAGGCTACGCCCCTTGCCACAATACGGAAGCTGTTATCGAGGCGTCAGGTTACGATTCAGAACGCGACACCGACAACCCGACAGGATCTGTTTTTTGTACAAAGGGATCGAGCTTTACGGTGCCGTGGGACGAAGTCAAAGCGCATATGCACCTTGAGGCCCATTTGCCTCCTGAGCGCCCAGGGGCTCTAGAAGACGTAGAAGACATCCCTCGAGAAACGCAGAGAGAAAGTATCAGTCTCGAGGAAATCGACAACATTTTAAGTCGCGCTTCCTACGCCAATCAAGGGAGAAAAGAAGTGTGGTTAAAAAAGCGTCCCAAAGTCACTTACAGCACTTCTGAGGGGCGTCCTTATCGCCCTAACCGACATTTAAAAGAAATTATGCTCGTCGACGGCTACAACGTTCTATTTGCGTGGCCCGAGCTTAAAGCGATGGCGGAATCGCACATGGAGGCGGCAAAAGGTAAACTGTTGGATATCTTGAGCAACTACCAAGGGCTTCGGCAATGCGAGCTCATTGTGGTTTTCGATGCCTACAAAGTCAAAGGACGCCGTGAGGAAATGACCGATTACCACAACATACGTGTGGTCTATACCGCAGAAGCGCAGACTGCGGACCAATACATTGAAAAATACGCTTATCAGAACAAAGACAAATACCGTATAACAGTTGTGACGTCAGATGGCTTGCAACAAATTATTATACGAGGGGCGGGATCGGATTTAATCTCGGCAAGGGAGTTGCTTGAGATTATTGAAGACGCAAGCGCGTCGGCGCAGGCGGCGTATCGCCAGAGTGAAACCACTGTGCGTACCACATTGGAAGATGTCTTAAAAACGGATGATGAAAAATGATAATTCTTAGAGGAGCTTCCTGTATGATTTAAATATAGGGAACTTCAAGAAAGAAGGTTGAGAAAAAAATACCTCAGAGTAAAATAAGATTACTGACTTTGTCGGTTAGTAAAAAAAATCTTATTGAACAGAGAGGTATTCTAAAATGAATTTTAACACACAAAACGCAAAAATTGAATCAATCACTGTAAAAACATTAATCGTTGGCATTGACGCTTACAGTGAAACGCATTTCGCTCGAGCATTTGATTGGAGAAATTACGAGTATTCAAAAAGTGCATTAGAGTTTAGCAACACAGAAATGGGCTTTAGGCTGTTCAAAGCATGGATGGAAGATATTGCGGAAAAATCGGGAAAAGAAGTTGTGATCCCTGTAATGGAACCAACAGGGCATTATTGGTTCAACCTAGGGTCATTCCTGCAGGACAACGGAATGAGACCGGTTCTTGTGAATCCTCATCATGTGAAGAAATCCAAAGAACTTGATGATAACACTCCAAACAAGAGTGATCGCAAGGATCCTAAAACAATAGCAACGCTGGTCAATGAAGGTAGATTTTCCTATCCGTATATACCAACAGGCGTTTATGCAGAGCTAAGAGGACTTTCCAACCTGAGGTTTCGGGTACAGGAAGAACTCACAAGAATCAAGAACCGCATGGCCAGATGGTACAGTATCTATTTTCCGGAGATAAAAGACGTTTACAGGAATCTAGATGCTGTCAGCGGAATGATGATTATCAAAGAAGCACCGCTGCCAACAGACATAGTAAGGCTGGGCGTGGACGGTGTAAATAAGATTTGGAGAGACGCAAAGCTGAGAGGCGCTGGCCTAAAGAGGGCAATGACCTTGATGACGGCCGCAGCTAACAGCATCGGAAACCGTGAGGCGAAAGAGTGCGCACGACTGGAGATCAGACTATTGCTAAATGACTATGAAGTTTATAGGCATCGAATGGATGAATTGATGAGAAAGATAGAAGAAAAGCTATCAGAGATTCCCGATATTGATAAGTTGTTGGAGATTAAAGGCATAGGAATGAAGACCGTCAGTGGCTTCATAGCGGAGGTGGGTGACATTGGACGTTTTGATAACCCCAAGCAGCTACAGAAATTGGCCGGTTATGCGATTGTAAGTACGAGCTCGGGAAAACATAAGGGCGAGAGCCACATAAGCTATAGGGGCCGTAAACGATTGCGATATGTTTTATATGAAGCAGCTATATCGGTCATCGGAAAGAACGATGATTTTAAGGAAATCCATGCTTACTACAGGATGCGGAAGAATAATCCGCTAAAGAAGATGCAGTCGGTGGTAGCAGTGGCTTGTAAAGTCCTTCGTATATTCTGGGCTATCCTGACAAAGGGTGTGCGTTATAACGGCTCAAAAATGCTTAGTGACATCCGAAGACCGGCAGAATATTTAGAAGCATCATAAAGTAACAAATAAGCTTCACGGTAGAATCGCAGCTGGCCTCAAGAATCAAGCAATCGAAACAGGTTTGATTCTTGAAGCCAGCTACGATAAAGAACTTGTGGAAGCTGAAAAACAGGAAGTACCCGAAAAGAAAAAACGCAGACTGTAGCAGGAAAACGTCCACTGAAAGAGTGCTGTTGCAGGAAGCCAGTCAGTAATCAAAAACAAAGAATGAGCCAGTAGTCGGCAGGAATATTTTCCAGAGGGCAAAGACCCTGACGAGGAGCTAAGCTGACACCCTGGTTATGGATAGGCGGAACGAAGGAAGTTAGGACACTTGCAGAAGTGTAAGATGATCCTGGTAGATACGGGAGGTGCGCTGTCATAGAGGGATGGGTATACACAAGGCCATGTAAAGCGAAAAAATACGACGTTTTACTTCGTGTACCCTAAACCACTATTTTCGTACTTGATACCGAGAAATATCCATGATTGCGGCTCATTCTACTGAGATATTAATTTGTGAATTCCTTGAAATTCCAAGGAAAAACACTTGACTAAATAGGGAGGACTAGATGGCGACGATAAAATACGAAATAGAAGAGCATTTAGCAGTTCTATCTGAAAATGCTAAGGGCTGGACAAAAGAGCTCAATAAGGTCAGTTGGAACGATAGGCCGGCGAAATACGACATACGCGATTGGCAGCATGATGAAGGTAAAATGGGAAAAGGTGTCACACTGTCAAAAGATGAAATGCAAGAGCTGATTAAAGCAGTTAAAGCGCTTTAAATAAAAAATCCGAAGCACACATCGTGGCTTCGGATTTTTTATTTGCCCCTAGCTGCTACACAAAGCAGGGAACATTGCTATGCATGATAATGTTAAAATAGATAAAATTTAGATATTAAAGAAAGTGCATTAATAATTAATTCTGTTTGAAGTTGAATTGTCGTAATTGAGTGGTAAAATACGACAAATTATAATATTTAGAAAATTACGTCATATTCCTTGACTGAAAAAATCAAGTCGTGTATAATGACCAATATACATAAAATAACATATCTAATAGGATAATTGTTCCTTTTTAAAAGCGTAAGCTTTTGGTTTATATAGAGAAAATCACCTAACAGAACACTTCTTAATGCATCCAAGCAAAGAACAGTGCCAAAGAGCCACTGATTGCACCAATTGCTGCATAAAACCCGTAGGGTTTGCTCTTTGTGTAGCGCCTTTGGATAAACGTGTGGTAGTCTTCGACTTCTGTTGACACGCCGTGTCGCTCAAGTTTTAAAAAGTGGAGCCTCATCAAGTTCAGTTTGTACCCGAAGTAGCGAATGGAACGAAAAGCGCCGTGCGCCGTTAGAAAATACCACGCGGCAACGGCTAGATTAATCAGGCACACAATAAAAGCGGCATTTGAGAGTCTGTAAAACACTGGGGAACCGGTATCTAAAATAAAGTATATCCCGGCAAGACCTATCGAAAAAACTGGCATCGCAAACATGTCCTATACTCCTTTGTAGTTTGATGAATCCAAATATATCAAAATATAAAAGAAAATACAAGACCGATTTTGGTTTTGGACGTGGTGATAGCCGTTTTTTATAAAAATTATGAAGGGGGTTTTATAAGTGAAGAAGTTGCTTGCGTTATTACTGGTATTTGTGTTGGTGGGTACTGCTCTCACCGGTTGCGGCGGCAATGAAGCCGATGACAAAGAGGTAACAAAGGTCGATGAAAACAGTGACAGTTCAGGTGAAGATAAGAAAGACGAGACGCCTGTGGCGGTCGATCCTGAAAAGATGGTGATGCGTATCACCGGCGGAAAAATAACGACGCTAAATCAGCACGTCTACGAAACAACAGCCGAGAGCGACACCATGTCTTTGATTTACGGGTCTCTTTTAGAGGCGATTTACGACGAAGAAACAGAGAACTATGCCATTATAGGGAACCATGCCGAAGATGTCCCCGTTATGGCAGAAGACCGCGTCACTTGGACGTTTAAAATCAAAGACGGCTTAAAGTGGACGGATGGAACGCCTATTGACGCCGAAACGTATTTGTACTCGTACAAAATGTTGCTCGATCCGAAGCTCGCTAATTACAGAGCGCAAGTGTTCTTTGACGACATGACCGTCGTCGGCGCAGAAGCTTATTTCAGCGGCGAAGAAACCAATTTTGAAAACGTCGGTATTAAAGCACTGGACAAAAATACCTTGCAACTTACACTGGCGTATCCCATTGCTGAAATCGATATGAAACTGAACTTCGCAGGTGGCGGCGTTTTATCACCTGTGCATCCTGAGATTTACGAAGCCAACTTTAACGAAGACCGTACGGAAAACACTTACGGGACTTCATTTGAGACAACAGCTTCTTGTGGCGCTTACGAGCTCATCGAGTGGACGCGCGACCAGTACAGGCGCTATAAGAAAGTTCAGGAGTCGCCAATGGCTGCATACAATGTTCCGGAATATATCGACGAGCGCGTTGTCGAAGATAGAACCGCGCGTATGCAGCTCTTTGAAAACGGCGATACGGATTTTGTAAGCATTAGTGGTCCCGACTACGACAAGTACGGTGAAGACCCTAGGCTCGTGTTCTCCACATCCACTGCTGTATGGTCGATGTTCATCAACATGGCCCATGAAGACAAAGCGTTTTTGAGAGATGTCAATTTCCGTAAAGCCATGTACTACGGCATGAACAGAGATACTATAGCATACGACATTATAAAGACGGGCATTCCTGCGGGGTACATTGTGTCTTCTGCTAAAATCTCCGATCCAGTCGCCGGTACTTTTTATAGAGACACGGAAGAAGCCAAAGCCGTCATGCCGGAAAACAACGGATACAATACAGAACTGGCGAAATCTTATATGGAAGAAGTGTACTCAGCACATGGTAAAGTAACTGTAGAAATCGCTTATTTTGATTCCTCAGATAACCTTAAGCGGATTGCAGAACTCCTTGAACAAGAGTACGAAGAATTGTTTGGAGAAGATAAGATCGACGTGGTGTTAAAGGCGGTGCCTTGGCAGACCTCCTATGAAAACATGGAAAACGGCAACTATGAAATGGCATTTGGTAGCTGGGTGGGTAGCCGATTCAACCCGTGGTCGGGTATGAATGTCTATACGGCAAATTACCCTTCGAAAATCGACCAGCACAAGAGTGAGGAATTTGATACACTCTTCGATCGCACCGTTAAAGGCGACTTAATTTTTAAGCCTGAGGAGCGGTTGGCGGCACTTGCCAGAATGGAAGAAATTTTGTTTGAAGCCGTTCCTTTTGTACCGATGTACGAACCTCAAACCCCTTTTCTGTTCTCAGATCGCGTACACCTTATTACAGGTGGAAAATACGTGCCCGGTGCGGGATTCGGTATTTACCAATCTGAGCTAGACCCACTGGAATAACAGGTGTGAGTGTTCTTCTCAAAGAGAAGAACACTCTTTTAAGACAACGAGCGTTGCCCTCAAAGTTTTATTGCGATGACTAAAGTATCGGCGTAAATCACTAGGGGGCATCTGCGTTGTCAAAAACCACCTAGGGCACACAAAATCGCATACGAATGTGTGGCTTTATTCAATAGACAGAAAAAACAAACATTAGAGAGGGGAAAGTTATGGTTAGGTATACGTTACAGAGACTGGTTTTGCTTGTCGTGACGTTATTTCTCATTGTGTCGGTGGCTTTTATCACCATCAGAATGATGCCCGGGTCTTTTATCAAATCGCGCACAATGCCCGAGGATGTACGCGCTGTAATCGAAGCAAAATACCATGTCAACGAGCCGATGATTGTTCAATACGGCTACTTTTTAAAAGATTTACTGCGACTGGACTTCGGCGTCAGTTTGGCAATACAGCCTAAAGTGCCGGTTTTCGAAGTGATTAAGAGTAAAATTCCCATCACTTTGCAGCTGAATATATTTTCTTTGATTTTGATTATACCGTTTGCCACGCTATTTGGTATAACGGCGGCGCTTAAGAAGAACACCTTCTACGACCACTTGATTAATGTTGTCGTCATTATCTTTATATCGGTGCCGTCTTTTGTCTTTGCATCGTTGTTACAGTACAATTTGGCCTTTAAGCTCGGCTGGTTTCCGATTTTACTGTCCACTGAGAAGACATTGACGTGGGCCAAATTTCACTCGATGATTTTACCGATATTGGCGCTTTCTTTTGGCGGTATTGCCAGTTTGACGCGCTATGTCCGCTCAGAAGTTTCTGAAAATCTGAACTCAGAATACATGCTGCTCGCCAAGGCAAAAGGCTTGAGACAGGTGTCTGCCGTCTTTCGGCACGCCATAAGAAACTCTTTTATCCCACTAGCGAATATGATTATTCCCATGTTTATGGGGATACTCGGCGGTTCGTTAATTATTGAGCAAATCTTCGGCATCCCCGGCATGGGGCCAGTGATGATTTCGGCCATTAACGCCAAGGACCATCCGGTGGCAATAGCCGTCTTGCTCTTTTACTCAGTTATCGGCTTGTTCTCCACGTTGTTGGTCGACTTGTCGTACGGCATTATCGATCCGAGAATTCGAATGGGAGGGAAGAGATAATGGAAGATGTCAACAAAGCGTTGCAGCAGATAAAAGCCCCCTTTGACTACGCACACAACTTGGACGAAGCGCTAAAGGATGAGGCGTTTGAAACAGAAGCCATCGGTTTTTTTAAAGACGCCATGTTGCGCTTCATTAAAAATAAAGCGTCTGTACTTGCGCTGGTAGTCATTGCACTCGTGGTGTTTATGGCATTGGTCGGCCCCCTAATGACGCCTTATACGTTTAAAGAACAAGACACGAGGCTCGCTTATTTGCCGGCACGGATTCCCTTGTTTGAGAAAATCGGCATGTTTGACGGCACTAAGGTTAAACGCGTGCGCTACACGAGTATAGAAGAAAAATACGCCGATTCTATGGTGGAGATTGTAGACGAATACGAACTCAGCGGCACTAAGATGGCGGATATTAGGTTCGACGAGTATATCCATAGAGGGGTGAAGGACAAGTATTTTTACTTTGGAACCGACTCGCTTGGCAGAGACCAGTGGACGCGGGTCTGGCGCGGTGCGAGAGTTTCTCTATTGATTTCGGTGATTGCAGTGACGGTCAACCTGCTAATCGGCGTCGTCTACGGGTCTATAGAAGGGTATTACGGCGGCGCAGTGGACCTTGCCATGCAGCGGTTTATTGAAGTCCTTTCCGGCGTTCCGACTATCGTTATTATGATTCTTTTTATCTTGTATTATGGAACGGGGATTTTGCCCATTGCACTTGCACTCTGTCTAAAGGGATGGATGGGCATGTCGCAGATGATCCGCGCGCAGTTTTACAAGTACAAGCGCATGGAGTACGTCCTCGCTTCGAGAACACTAGGTGCGCGCGACCGCGTGCTCATCTTCAGGCATATACTGCCCAACGCACTTGGGGTACTCATTACCATGGCCGCACTCGCCGTGCCAAGTGCCATTTTTGCCGAGTCTTTTCTCGCATACCTCGGTCTCGGTATGCAAGCGCCGGAGCCGTCTATAGGGGTTCTTTTGGCAGAAGGCCAAAAAGTACTTATCGACCATCCGCATTTGACACTGTTTCCCGCGCTTTTGATTTCTGTACTTATGGTGTCCTTTAACTTATTGGGTAACGGCTTGAGAGACGCCTTCGACCCGACGCTACGCGGCATAGAATAGGAGGTGTGCTTGTGAAACCAAACATTCTTGAAGTCAAAAACCTGAGCGTGACCTTCAGCACATACGGCGGGAGAGTACAAGCGGTTCGAGACATATCGTTTCAACTGAAGACCGGCGAATGCCTCGCCATAGTCGGCGAATCCGGTTCCGGTAAGTCGGTTACGGCGCGAACCGTTATGGGCATTTTGTCCAAAAACGCCCACATTGAAAGCGGTGAAGTGCTTTACGAGGGCAAAAATTTGTTAAAGCTGAGTGAAAACGAGATGAGCACCATACGCGGCTCTGAAATCGCTATGATCTTTCAAGACCCGATGTCCTCATTAAACCCCGTTATGAAAATCGGCAAGCAGATTACGGAATCTCTGCGGCTAAAAAGAAAAATGTCACAGAAAGCGGCTACGGAAAAGGCCATTCAAATTATGGCAGATGTCGGGATTAAAGAAGCCGAAAAGCGCTATAATCAATACCCATTTCAATTTTCAGGGGGGATGCGCCAGCGCATTGTCATCGCTATCGCCCTGGCGTGTGACCCCAAGGTGCTCATTTGTGACGAACCGACCACGGCACTCGATGTCACAGTCCAGTCTAAGATTCTCGAACTGATTAAGGACATGCGGCGAAAACGCGACATTGCCGTCGTCTTTATCACGCATGACCTCGGCGTTGTGGCCAACGTCGCCGACCGAGTGGCGGTTATGTACGCGGGTAAAATAATAGAAGAAGGTTCTGTGGAAGAAATCTTCGACGACCCGAGAACGCCTTATGCCATGGCACTTCTCGCCTCTATGCCGGATTTGAGTACTGACGGCAACCGTGAACTCTACGCGATTCCGGGAACGCCGCCGAACATGCTCTGTCCGCCGAAGGGGGACGCCTTTGCAGCGCGCAATCAATTTGCCCTCAATGTGGACTTTCAATTGCCACCACCGAGGTACCAAGTGAGCAAAACGCACTTTGCCGCCACTTGGCTCTTGCATCCTGATGCGCCTAGAGTACAGTCGAAGGATTATTCAGAAAGTCGACTGACCAATAACATGGCCGCATTAAAGGGCAGCGATATTGACTACAGTGAAAAAGTGCTTGAAGTCAAGGGCCTTAAACAACACTTTTCTAGTGGGCACGGTCGAAAAAAGCTCTTAGTTAAGGCGGTAGACGATGTGAGCTTCAGCATTTACAAGGGGGAAACCTTTGGACTCGTCGGCGAATCCGGCTGTGGCAAGACGACTACCGGACGTGCGATTATCAGACTTTACGAACCGACGGCAGGTGAAGTACTTTTTAGAGGATGTAACATCGCCAAAAAAATGGGCGATAGAGAGAGGCGCAAAGCGACGGCGGGAATAGAGATGATTTTTCAAGACCCGATAGCGTCGCTCAACCCGAGGATGACCGTACAAGAAATTATCGGTGAAGGTCTCAGGATCAACAACCTTTGTCATTCTGAAAAAGAACTGATGGACCGTGTTTACAAAATGCTGGACGTGGTGGGATTGACGCGTGAGCACGCCTCGCGCTACCCACATGAATTTTCCGGAGGACAGCGTCAGCGCATTGGTGTGGCACGTGCGCTGATTACAAATCCGGATCTCGTTATAGCGGATGAACCGGTTTCGGCTCTAGACGTTTCCGTACAGGCGCAGGTGCTCAACTTGATGAACCACATCCAAAAGCAAATGGGTTTGACCATCTTGTTCGTCGCTCATGATTTATCCGTCGTCAAGTATTTTTCGGACCGCATAGGTGTCATGTACTACGGGCAGCTTGTTGAGATGGGACCGGCTAATGAGATTTGTGAGCACCCTCTTCATCCGTATACCCAGTCGTTGTTATCGGCAGTTCCGCATCCCAATCCGGCATACGAAAAAAAGCGTAAGCTCATCAAGTACGATCCATCGATACACGCGTATGACGGAAAGGACGTGCGGTTTGAAGAAGTTAAACCTGGGCACTTTGTCAGGGGGTCTGAAGAAGAACTTACACGGTACAGAACTCTTTGCCAATAGACGGTACAAAATATTTTAAAACGCGGTTGAAAACACTCTAACATAAAGAAGGGTTGTTGCATCTTTTGGATGCGGCAACCCTTCTTTTGCATAAAAAACAACCCTCGAAAACGGGGTGTTTACAGTGAAAAAGCGGTGTGTTATGGTCTTCTTATTGATTTTTTTTAGTGAGTAGAATCATTGGTTTATACATGAGAAAGGTTGAAACACACCGCTCAAACACCGTATGTACAGTTTACCAGATATGGCAATGCACTGCGCATAATTGTACCAGATAGCTGAAAAAAAGTTATATTACGCATTATTCCTATATTTACAGAATCAAAATGTCAAATTTACTTTCATAACGCGTAGAATTCGTGTATGCTTAAAGGCGAGGGGAAATATTACGGAAAGGTATGGAGGTCTGAAAGATGTTTAAACACAAACACAAGACTTGTAAAGAAACCCACGGAATTTTTGAATACGTGGAAAGTAAGTTCGATGGGAGGGAAGCGGTAGAGCCGAAACTGGATTACCACGTTCATGCTCGATTCTTCGATTACTTCAAGAAGCTGTTCAATAGCGAGGAGAAGATGAATGCATCGTCTAAAGAGTTGCTCTCTGCTGTCACGGCTTTGAGCAACTTCGATGTGGAGATTGAACATTCGGCTTCGACATTGACGACATTTTCAAGAGAACTGACTGATTTAAGCGAATCCAATCTCGCCATAGTGGAAGAAACGACGGCCAGCATGAACACTGTGCGCGACACGATTCAAACGACTTCAGAAACACTCAATACGCTGTCTAGCGACGCACAGAGCCTCGTTGAGAAAAACGATGCCAGTATACGCGACATAGAGGCCATCAACGTGTTGAGAGAAACGGTTATGCAAAAAGCGGAAGACATGAACGACAAGATGCAGCAACTCTTTGAACTCACTTCAAAGATTGACGCTATTGTGGAAGGGGTGTCTCTTATTGCCAATCAAACGAACTTGCTCGCACTAAATGCTTCTATTGAGGCGGCAAGGGCCGGCGAACACGGCAAGGGCTTTGCTGTGGTCGCTTCTGAAATCAGAAAGCTCTCTGAAGACACAAAAGAACATTTAGAAAGCATGCGAGGGTTTTTAGTAGAAGTGAAGACCGCCACAGGTGATGGCAGTGTCAGTGTAGAAGACACCATTACATCGACGACGGAAATGAGTCATATGGTCGAAGGCATTACGAGCACCATCGTCGAAAACGTGACGCTACTGAACAACACCGTCGACAACATCAGTGAGATTACCGGTGAGATGAACAGCATCAGCATTGCTGCAGATGAAATCAACAGGGCGATGGAGTCGTCGAGCCGTGACGCCGAGCGTCTCAGTGAAATGACGTATACGATTGTGAACAGTGCTGAAGAGAGCTATCAGCAGTCGCAGAAAATAGCCGAAATCGACAATCAGTTGGCTAAGATTTTAAAGACGCAGATGCAGGCCATCAACACAAGTGCGCATCGCATTTCAAACTCGGAGTTAATTGACGGGATTCTCGCTGCAAAAACGGCGCATAAGCACTGGCTCAAGAAACTCGAGGAAATGGTCGATGCTCAAACAGAAGCGCCGCTTCAAATCAACCCGGACAAATGTGCCTTTGGGCATTTTTACAACGCATTGGATTTAAGGGGTACTGTAATCGAAGAGCCTTGGGGCAAAGTCGATGCACTACACAGAACTTTTCACGGCCTTGGAGATCGTGCGAAACACGCTGTAAGAGCAGGTGACAGCAGAGGTGCTAAAGCTTCATTGGACGAGGCGAAGGCACTGTCACAGGAACTGTTCAAGTTGTTGGACACGTGTCTGGAAAAAGTTAAAAGTGAAAAGGAACTTTCGATTTTCAAACGCCCTGATCTAATCGCTATACAGACAACCTAATACGAGGGGGAACACATGATTCTACTGGTTGCACTCAATGGCATCATTTTGTATTTGCTGGCTTTTACAGTGCTCAATAAGTTGAAGCAAATCCGTGAGGAACAAGAAAAACTGCAGTCCAGAGTCACTATTATCAATCAGCAAATGACAAAAGCGCTCAAGTATTTGGAAAAGAAGGACACGGTCTAAGATCTTAAAGGAAGTCTTATTTCTATTGTAGCGCTAATTACGCTCTTCAAAGCACTCTCAATTGAGAGTGCTTTTTGCATAGGGACGAACAGAAGCCCCCACCCACATATGCGGCGGATTCTAAGCCGATAACTTACGTGGACATTGCATACGACTTTGCAGAGGCAGACAGTTTAGAGGCGCTTTATGAGCTCAAGAATACCATTTATCTCGACTACATTTACGGCGCGCAGGAGGGAACGGGCTATACCCAAGAAAACCCACAGCTTTACGCTGTAGTTCCGGTGCTTTCAGAAGAGAGCCTGACGAAGTCTCAGAGCGACTATGCTGCATTAAAACAGCAATTGGAACGTCTTGAAGGTATCGACCCGTTTGATGAAGCGCTGTTTAACTTCATGGTGGACTACGCTTTGAGAGGGCAACGAGAAAACAGTGTGGCCTTCGGCGGAATTGTAGCACCTTATGTGTTTGAAACGCGTAGAGGGTTTGAGGGGCCGCCTTCCACCGGTGAGGCCTCGTGGAAGGCTTACATGGAGACTTGTGAAACTTCTGAGGCGTTTTCCGCGGACCTGTACAACTGGCTCACTACGCAATTAGACGAAGAGGGCTATTTGCCTTACTTTATCGATTTAAAGCAGTACACCAGAGTTCGATTTTTGGCTGACAGCTTGAAAGAACTCAACGCTGTTTTAGAAGTGTTCGCCGGGCAGACCGACGCCGTCTTTGCTGAAGAAGCGCCGAAAAACTGGCGCGAGAAGAGGGCCTCATTAAAACGGAACGGGGCGAAGTGGGCAGTTTGCTCTTTGAACTCTTGCGTTCAGGACGACTCGTTGCAGATGTGGGCATAAACTATTTCGGTTGGTCTGATGAACGCGCAATTGCGTACATTAAAGAGCAGACCTTTGACATCCATCCGGAGGCAGAAGTCGACCGTTACAAAAAATGGCCCGGTCAAGCGCTCGCTTATAAAATTGGCGAAATCCAAATTGTAGCGTTAAGAGAGGCTTTGAAAGCCGAACAAGGAGCCGATTTTGACCTCAAGGCTTTTCACAAAGCGCTTTTAAGCCACGGGCCGTTGCCACTTGATTTGCTGGATAGAGCGGTAGAAGACATGCGCTAGTTAAAGTGTTCAAGTGACTCTTGCGGCTCAGAAAGTCTTTGCCACCTTATAAGGGGATGCGCTATAATAAGTGCAAAGGGAATGAGCGAGGTGGTCTATGGAATGGAACGAGTTACGTGTCGTGAATGCGTTTAAGAATTTAGAAGAAGACAGCCGGACGCGCATTTGTGAAATGGCTGTACTGAAAAGGCTGCCTCAGGGAGCGATGCTCTTTCACGAAAGCGACCATATACAGCATTTTTACGCGGTGCTAAAAGGCAAAGTGGCCTTGTACCGGATTTCGAGCAACGGTGCCAAGCGGGTTTTTTATATCTTAGGCGCCGGCGACTTGCTCAACGAAGTCGTATTTGACGACTTGCCGGTCACTGTGGACTGCGAAATCTTTGAAGATGCCGTCGTTGCGGCCTTCCCCAAAGAGGGCATGCGGCACCTGATGCGCGAGGACTTCGAACTGACGATGAACATTATGAATTCTTTGGGACGCAAGCAAAGACGGCTGTACCGGCAACTGAAAAACACGGTGCCCATTGGCATTGACAAAAAGTTGGCGGCTAAATTGTGGAAGCTCTCACGAGACCATGGCACCTCTTCAGGTGTGTGGCAACGCATCGATATGAAACTCTCGGCGACGTATTTGTCCTATATGCTCGGGACGACGCGCGAATCGATTTCACGTGCGATGAAAGTCTTAAAAGAACTGGGGGCTTTAAAATGGGAAGACGGCTTTTTGTATGTAAAAGAAGCCGATTTGCTGACCTACTATAGAAAAATGAAATAGCTAACCGCCTTTGGCCGGTAGATTGGAGAAACACCTCTAATCTACCGGTTTTTTTAATGACGCCCACAGGTGGAGAACGCCCATAGGGGCACCAGTTGCCGGTAAACACTTAGGACGTGTGATAAATATCACAGTCAAACACCGCAAACCGTGCTAGACTACTGACAATGCAAAAACTGTATAAAGGAGGGTTAAATGTTTAACGAAACAAAACGGGCATTGTCAGAGGCGGCGGTTAAAAAAAGCGCCTTTGCAGAGTCATCGATTCTCAAGTACCTGATGGCTTCATCGTGGGCAGGTACTTATGTGGGGCTTGGCATTATACTCATTATGGTCATTGGGGGCATTGGCACAGCGGCGGAACTAGGCGTAACCAAACTCTTGATGGGCGTTTCCTTTGGCATCGCTTTGAGTCTCGTTATTATGGCGGGATCAGAGCTTTTCACAGGGAACAACCTCATAATGACTGTCGGGGTTCTCGACAAAACGGTTTCGCTGAAAGCCGCTTTAAAAGTATGGGGCCTCAGCTACGTGGGCAATTTTATAGGGGCTTTAATCGTCGGCGGGTTGTTTGTGATGACCGATATTGAGGGGTCGGCTACAAGTGCTTTTGTTTTAAAACTGTCAGAGGCCAAGATGAACGCCGCGTTTGTCCCGCTCTTCTTCAAAGGGATTTTATGTAATCTGTTGGTCTGTTTGGCGGTGCTCTGTGCGGTAAAAATGAAAAGTGAATCCGGTAAGTTGATTATGATTTTTTGGTGTCTCTTTGCGTTTATTACGTCAGGCTATGAGCACAGCATCGCCAACATGACGATCTTTGTCATCGGGTTGCTCATACCGCACCCGGAAACGGTTTCTTTGGTCGGGATGGCGGCAAATCTCATACCGGTGACCTTGGGGAACTTCGTCGGCGGCAGTTTGATGCTGGGCGTCGGGTATTATTACATGGGGAAGGCTTAACCGATGAAAAGAGCGCTAGTCATCATCAATCACATTGGGAGTTCGGTTGAACAGGCAATAGAGGAACTCGAAACCTTTACAGCACTTTGTCAAGGCGCGCTAAAGGCTGACGTGAAATTGGCCTTTAACTCAGAGCGCGCCATACGTAAGGCACCTGTTAGGGTTCCGCGGTTGTCTGAAGTCCTTTCTGAAAACACCGCGGCTTATGACACCGTGCACATTGTCCCGCTTCACCTCATGAATGGCATCGACTACCAAGAAGTGATGCGGCTCAAGGCGCTTTACGGGAGCAAAGTCACCCTTGGACGACCCATCCTGGCGTACGAGGCATTGAGGGAGGCACTTGCGGCGGCTGTTTACGACATTGTCGGCCCAGTCAACTGTCCGGTAATCTTTGCCGCACACGGTACGACGGCGTCTGAGGCACAAGAGATGGCAGCTTTTTTAAATGTCTATGCCGAAAGACATGCCAATGTGCATCTGCATACCCTTAAATCGGATGTTGGAGACTGGACGCGGGAGACGTGTGCGGTGCTCTTTCCACTGTTTACTGTAAACGGACATCACGTACAAAAGGATTACGCGATAGGCGCTGGGTCGCTTTATAGACAGTTGGCGCTTCAAGTAAAGGCGGTTACTTGTTATGAGCGCGCACTGCTCAGCTACCCCACCATACAGAAATGCTTATTGGAACACTTAGATTTTGGGACATGCGAGAAGGAGGACACTTATGAGCTATAAACTATCCGAGGCGTTGTTCGACGACTACTTGAAAACGCTGTCGGCTTCATTTAATGTCTACGGCCCCGTTCGTAGGCGCGACAAGGGCAAGTTTGCCGAAACCGATGTCATCGGCTACGGCGTGGTGAACCGTCTACAGGACTTGGTCAACGATGAAAAATCTTATTTTTCGCCAAAAGAAACCCTGTACCCCATTCGAGAAACCCTCTTCTACTTTTTAGAAGGCAAAACAGAGGTGCCGGCAATAGACGACAAGCCGAGTGTCATCTTTTTAAGGCCGTGTGACATCAATGGGATTCGCAAACTCGATACGATTTTTCTGAAAAACGGCCATACGACGGACTATTATTATGAAAGACGTCGTAAAAAAGTCAAGTTCATTCTGCTGGAATGTACTGAAGGCTTTGACACCTGTTTTTGCGTTTCCATGAACAGCCATCGCACGGACGACTACGATGCAGCTGTGCGTTTCGACGCGGAGGGCGTTCATCTTAAAATCGTCGACCCCGCGCTTGAAAACGCCGTTTTAAACCACTGTGCGCACAGTGCGTTTGAGCCACAATTTATTGAACAAAATAAAATTCAGATAGAAATTCCGGCAGTGGATCAGGTGACAAACGCACATTTTGACAACCCGCTGTGGACTGAGTACACCAGTCGCTGTATCGCCTGTGGCAGATGCAACACCTCTTGCATCACCTGTGCGTGCTTTACCATGCAAGATGTGGCCCTTAGCGATGACAAACGGGTAGGCGAGCGGCGCCGCGTATGGGCGAGCTGTCATGTGGAAGGCTTCACCGACATGGCAGGCGGCCACAGTTTCAGAAATAAAAACGGAGAGAAAATGCGGTTTAAGACCCTGCACAAAATCAACGATTTTCACAAACGCTTCGGCACGCATATGTGTGTCGGTTGCGGCAGATGCGATGCGGTGTGTCCGGAATACATTTCATTTTCCAAATGCATTCAAAAACTGAGCGATGTTGTAAAGGAGGAACGGACACATGACTAATCCATACTTGCCGCAACCTTACCGGTTGCTTGATATTAGAAAAGAAACGGCCATTGACTTCACTTTTAAAGTGGCGTACAAGGGCCCTGTCGTCGGGGGACAATTTATGGAAATCTCTATCCCCGGCGTCGGTGAGGCGCCGATTTCCATCTGTCACTTTGACGACGAGGCCTTAGAAATGACCATCAGAAAAGTCGGCCGGCTGACAGACGAAGTTTTTCAGCTTGAAGTGGGCGACGACCTTTACATGCGTGGGCCCTACGGCAACGGATTTGATCTCACACACTTTAAGGGAAAAGACGTCGCTTTTATCGCAGGGGGTACGGGACTCGCCCCGGTGCGAAAGACCATCGACCAACTGGTTGAAGCGGGGAGTACGCTAGAAGTTCTCGTGGGTTTTAAAAGCCCGGAAGACCGTCTGTTTACAGAAGATTTGGAGCGGTGGTCAAAGACTGTACCGGTAACTGTGACAGTGGACAGCGCAAACGCGTTGTGGCGCGGAGAAACCGGTTTGATTACGACCCATTTGGACAAGCTGGATTTGACGCGCGTTGAAGAAAAGATCGCTGTCGTCGTCGGACCGCCGATTATGATGAAGTTTACGACCTTAGCGTTGATTAAAGCGGGCTTTAAAGAAGAAAACATCTGGGTGTCTTTTGAGCGCAAGATGAGTTGTGGCATCGGCAAATGCGGCCACTGCAAAATCGACGAGACCTATGTATGTCTCGAGGGCCCAGTTTTCAACTATGTCAAAGCAAAGACATTAATCGACTAGGAGGGTGTCATGAGCATCAACAGAAAAGTAGTGACGAAAAACGCTTATAGAATTACGAAGACGCGGAATAAAACCGCCCTCAGAATTCGCGTACCGGGCGGCCATTTGGAAGCCAAGTACTTTACGCTGATACAATCTATTGCAGAACGCTATGGAGACGGCACTGTACATTTGACAGCGCGTCAAGGATTTGAGGTGCCCCACATTGACTTCGATAAAATGGACGAAATCAATTTGCTCGTGCAGCCGCTGATTCATGCGCTTCACCTTGAAGTGGCAGTGACTGAAAACGGCTATCCTGCAGCCGGGACACGCAATATCTCCGCGTGTATCGGCGACAAAGTTTGCCCATATGCCAACGACAACACCACGAGAATTGCAAAGCGTCTCGAACGCACCTGTTTCCCACACGATTTTCACTTTAAAATAGCGGTAACAGGTTGCCCGAACGATTGCATTAAGGCACATATGCAGGACTTCGGGATTATTTGCACCACGGAGCCCCAGTACGATGTGTCGCGCTGTATCAGTTGCGAGGCCTGTGTAAAGAATTGCCGAAAGAAAGTCACCGGCGCCTTAGAAGTCAAGGCTTTTAATATCGAACGAGATGTTGAAAAATGCATTGGATGCGGCGAGTGTATCCTCAAATGTCCAACGGGCGCTTGGACCCGCAGTGAAACCCCTTATTACCGCATGGTCATCATGGGCAGGACGGGAAAGAAAAACCCGAGAATTGCTTTGCCTTTTATGAAGTGGGCTTCTGAAGATGTCGTCGTACAAGTTATTAAAAACACCTATGCCTTTGTCGATCGGTACATCGACCGCTCGTTGGCAAAAGAGCACATCGGGTACATCGTCGACCGCGTGGGGTATCAAGTTTTTAAGGCTGAAGTTCTCGAGGGGGTTTCCCTCAATGCGGAGATTCAAATTGCTGAGGATATACAATGGGCCGGCTATCGCTACAAACAGGACAGTCAATTTTTGAAAATGGGGTAAAGGAGTAGACCATGAGAGAAACGTTTTGCTTGGAAGACTTATTCGATGTGATGATTGAACTGGAAGGCGTCGGTCAGGCGCATTACGTTAAAATGCAAAAGTGGACGGATGATGAGACGGCGCGTCAACTCTTTGTCCACTTAGCGGAACAGGAAGCAGATCACCAAAAACTTTATAGGACGTTAAAGACCCAGTATGTCGCGTTTGGCGAAAACGCCGCTTTAGAACCGAGCTACAGCGCCTATGTGAAAGCGCTTCTCACACAGACGATGACTTTTTTAAAAGAAGCAGGTGCTGTTGAAGACTATGCAAGTGGCCTAGCCTGTGCGGTTCAGCTGGAAAAAGACACCTTGCTGTTTTTAAATGAGATGAAACTCATTATTGGAGAGAGGGGCGCGGACGCCATCGACGCGGTAATCCTACAAGAAAAAATGCATCTTAAGGCCTTGTACGAATTGCGGTTATAGCCACATCGTTTCATAGCCGGCACGCCTTTGCGCGGTACAGTGCTATGTCATGTGTACCGCGCAAAAGGCGTTTTTTAAATTGTTTCAAAATTATAAAAATTAGAACGTCCCAATGGTGCCCAATTATTATAATAAATATGATAAAATAAGTGCACTTAAATAAATAGTTTACGATTGGTGTGAGAAAGGTGGGGCGTGTGAAAACAAAAAGCGGTCGGTTTGCAGTGGCAACAATGTTATCTGTGTTGATTTTAGCAGGCTGTGCGAGGGAGGTGCAAAGAGAGGTTCCGGCAGTGGCTGAGCCCATTAAAGGGGACGAAGTTATCGGCTACCTCGAAGCGTTTGGTGAACGCGAGGCACAGTCGGGAATAATGAATGTGGCGCTTGCAGGCCAGGGAATTGCCACTGAAAACACCTACTACCGCATCAAACAAGCGATACAATACGACGACTTATTTTGTGTACATATTACGATTATTACGAAAGGTGAACTTGGCGACGGTTTTATTGTCGGACTTCTAGATGCCGATTTAGAAGGGGTGCGTCTTGCTGCAAAAAGTTTTGACACCTATTTGGAAGACGACCGCCGGCACTATGAGGTGCACTACCAACTGACCATTCAATCGGATGCCTTTTCTGAAGAGTCTCTGCGCGCGTTAGGGTTCACACGAGATCGTGCCGGTAGTGACTGGGTCATCACGGAGCGCACGCGCTTTTCGCTTTAAACTGTGGTATGATAAAAGTACCTGTTTGGGGGAACGATGAGAAAGAGGTGGTTAGATGACCCATGCAATGATGATTGTCTATGTAGCGGATCAGGCAAAAGCCAGCGCCTTTTACGAAGCTCTTTTGGAGTTGAAACCGATACTGGATGTTCCGGGGATGACGGAGTTTCAACTTGCCGATGGCTTTGTCTTTGGTCTGATGCCCTGGCGAGGAATTCGTGCGCTTATCGGCGACGCGTTCGACGAACCGATTTCAGAACACCCGCTTGTAAGAAGTGAGCTCTATCTCACTGTAGCCGATGTGGAAGCGACTTATCATAAGAGCTTATCTCTGGGTGCTAAAGCGCTGAGCCCGCCTCAACCTCGAAATTGGGGCGATACGGTGGCTTACGTTATGGACGCAGACGGAACCGTTCTCGCCTTTGCGAAAAAGACGATGGGGTAAACAGCGCAGGACGATTTTGCTGAGAAAAGAGCTGCTTTACAGGCGGCTCTTTTTGCATTACAGTCAGAAATCGATGCCACTCAAGCCGAGGTCGTGTTACAGAACAATGACAAAGTTCCGAGAGGACTTTACAAATCGTTAAAGATTTGCTATTCTCAAATTAATCAGAATAAAAGGAGAACTGTTATGACACCAGCTAATTGCTAATTTTGATGACCATCAAAAGTTTATGAAAGATGTTGTTTGAAACCTATAGATTAGGTTTATTTAGCGTACACTTCATAATAAGGCAATTTAGCAGGTGCTCAGAGGGTTTTCGTCGTTATAGACGTGTATTTTGCGTACGCAAAACCGTAGGAGTCAACTGCTTTCTACGGTTTTTTTATGTTCAGCTCAAGGCATAGGGCTCAGATAAAAGCGCAGAGTTGCTAAGTGCTAATGAAGTGTCATTTTTGAAAGGCAGGAACTCAATGTTTGAACTTTCTTTACACCACATTATGAAATACATGGGCACACATTTGCTCTTTGAAGATTTGAGCTTTAGCGCTTACGAAGGGGAGCGCGTCGGCATAATCGGGGAAAACGGCTGCGGCAAAAGTACCGTGCTCAAGTTAATTGCAGGGCTTATTCCACTTAACATCTACATCGGTTCTTGGAGCAGAGGGTACGACAAGGGCTACATAGGAAGACCTAAAGAGGCGACGATTTCCTATCTCGACCAGATACCGAGCTACCCCGAGACACATACGGTGTACGATGTGCTCAAAGAGAGTTTTAAAAAGTGCTTTGAACTCGAGAGCGAGATGCGACAAATCGAGCGAGATATGCAGGCGGTAGAAGGCGACGCATTGTCGCGCCTGTTGAACCGCTACAGCGCTGTCACCTTGGCGTATGAAGCGGCAGGGGGCTACGAAGCACAAGAAAAGCTGGCGAAAATCGTCACAGGCCTCGGTTTTGACGACTCTTTTTTGAAAAAGCCTTTTCGACAACTGAGCGGCGGCGAAAAGACCAAAACCGTCCTCGGCAAGCTCTTGTTGGACAAACCGGACATTATGCTGTTAGACGAGCCGACCAACCACTTGGACACAGAGGCCATCGAGTGGCTTGAAGCTTTCCTCTCAGATTACCCCGGAATTGTAATTATCGTTTCCCATGACCGCTATTTCCTCGATAAAACGGTTAACAAAATCGTGGAGATTGAAGACAAGGCCGCTAAGACGTACAAGGGCAACTTCAGCGCATATAAGCATCAGAAAGAAGAAGCCATACGCGCTCAATATGCCGACTACCTCAATCAGAAGAAGGAAGTGAAGCAAATGGAAGCGCAGGTTAAGCAGCTGCGCGACTGGGCAATACGCGCAGATAACAACAAGTTTTTCAAACGCGCCGCCAGTATTCAGAAGATGCTCGACAAGACAGAAGCCCTTAAAAACCCTACCCTCAAAGGGGCGCAAATGCGTCTGGATTTGGAAGTACACTCTCGTACCGGAGAAGAAACCGTCGTCGTAGAAGCGCTTTCAAAACAGTATGGGACCACATCTCTTTTTAAACAGGCCAATCTTAAAATTTACTACCGAGAGCGCGTTGCGCTGGTAGGTGCCAACGGCAGCGGCAAGAGCACACTGCTCAGAATGCTCCTGGGAATGGAGACCCCAGATGCGGGGAAAGCAGTTTTTGGCGCCAATGTCAAAAGCGCTTATCTGCCGCAGGAAATTGAGTTTCCAAACGAGACCCTCTCTGTACTGGAAGCGTTTCGAGAGGGCCTGGATATTGCCGAAGGGAAGGCGCGTGAATACTTGGCGCGATACATGTTCTTCGGTGAACGGGTTTTTGCGCCGTTGGCCGGTCTCTCCGGTGGTGAGCGCATCCGCCTTAAACTGTCGAAGATTCTTTATGAAGATGTCAACGTGCTGGTTTTGGACGAGCCGACCAACCACCTCGATATAGAAGCTATAGAAACACTGGAAGCGGCACTTGACGCTTTTGAAGGGACCTTGGTGTTTGTCTCTCACGACCGCTACTTTATCAACACCATTGCCCAGCGGGTCGTTGCCATACAGCGTGGTGAGTTGGTTTCATACGACGGTAATTACGACACTTATAGAGAAGCCTCTCGTCCTAAAGTGACAGAAGCGCCTCCTGAACCTAAGAAAAAGGCGCCTCAGAAACCGCCTGTCAAAGCGCCGACGACAGCATCACTTGAATCCAAAGTGACTGAACTCGAAGACACTTTGCGAAGACTTGAGAGTGAAATGACAGGTTGTGGAGATGATTACGAGCGTTTGGGGGCGTTGCACGCCGACAAAGAGCGCGTTGAAGCAGCACTTGAAAGCGCTTATGAAGCGTGGTACGATGCGTTGGGACAATAAGCGTATGTTATACTATTCTAAAAAAATAAAGGAGCGGCTATGTCAAAGAACTCACAAAATGTACAGTCTATCGAACGCGCTTTGGACCTTTTAGAACAAATTTGCACCGAGCGTTCCGGAATGGGCATTACAGAACTCAGTGCACAGACCGAACTGTCGAAAAGTACGGTGCACAGGCTTTGTGGTACGCTGTACGACAGAGGTTACCTCGATAAAACTGAAGACAATCGGTACAAGGTGGGGCTAAAACTCATAGAAGTCGTCAGCTATTACATCAACAGTTTAGAACTGCAAACAGAAGCGCGTCCCTATTTGAGAGCGATTTCTTCTAAGCTCAATTTGACGGCACATCTCGGTGTTTTAGATGGCGACGAGGTGGTTTATGTGGAAAAAATGGACATGTTCTCTGGGATAAAGCTCTATTCTCAAATTGGGTTTAGAGTGCCGGCCTACTGTTCTTCACTGGGGAAATGTCTGTTGTCGAGATTTTCGGCAGAAGCATTAGAGGCCGCCCTTTCCAATTGTAACTTCGAAGCCTTCACCGAAGCCACAACGACCTCGATAGCCGCTCTAAAATCTGAGTTGGTCGGGGTGCGGCAGAGAGGGTGGGCGATAGACAATGGTGAATACGATAGAGAACTGCGTTGTATCAGCGCACCGATTTACGACTATCGCGGTGAAATCATCGCTGCAATCAGCGCCAGTGGTTCTACCGACACCTTGACAAACGAACGGATAGACGCTGTAGCCGCTTACGTGAAGTCAATAGCGGAAAAGCTTTCGCAGGAGATGGGCTTTCCGGTGTCGACAGAGACGATTCTATAACTCAAAAAACAATCTGTATGCCAGTGACTGCGTACAGATTGTTTTTGAATGGTTACCGTCCTTGTGTCCTGTATCGTTCACAATTAAAAAAACTGCTCATCTACTCTGCATCATTGCGGCGTTAAAATTTCTCGACACTATCCCGCATTGTCGTCGATAGTTTGCCTTGCATGGATACAGATTATCTGGTATTTTTAATTAAATCTCAACGAGACAGGACACTAGTGTTCTAGGGTTCTAACAGCGCTGTAGAGTTTGTCTAATTTTTCCGCGATGCTCGCCTGTTCGACATCGTACAAATGGCCGTAAGTCTGTAGTGTCGTTTGAATATTTTCGTGTCCGAGCCTCTCAGAAATGAGCGCTGGGGAAAAACCTTGTTCAATTAATAGATAGGCGTGTGAATGCCTGAGATCGTGTAATCGAATTCTTTTTAAATGCGTTTCTTTAAGCGTTTTAGAAAAGTGTTTGTCCACCGTTTTTCTGATAATCGTAAAAATTCTCTCAGGTGCTTTGATGTCAGAGCGCGTGGCTAAATACTGTTTTATATGGGTACAGAGGAACTCGGGGATAGCGATGGTTCTCTTGTTTTTAGCTGTACTCGATTCCAAAATTAAGTCTTGTTTTTGATGCCTTGCGTAATTCTTGCTGACAGTAACGGTCTTTTTATCAAAGTCCAAATCACTTAATGTAAGTGCCAAGCACTCGCCAATACGCATACCGGTCCAATACAAAATCTCATAGAGTGTCGTGTACATGGGTTTGTCTGAACAGTTGATAAACGCGTTAAACGATTCAAAAGTCCAGTAGTCAATACTCCCGGCATTTTGTTTGCCTATGGAACCGCAGATTTTCACAGGATTTGCGGCCAACTCATAGTGTTTCATTGCGTAATTAAAAATGGCAGACAACTGATTGTTGAGAAATTTGAGGTAGGTTTGAGCGTAGTTTTTTTCACTGAGAAGCAGGCTGCTTTGCCACTTTTTAATAGCATCGGGGGTGATTTTCTCTAGGGGCATTGCCTCGAAGAAGGGCATTATTTTTGAATCAATGGCGTATTCTTTACTTAAATAAGTGGTCGGCTTCAGCCTGAGTTTGCAATCTTTCATGTAGAGTGCCACTAGGTGCGAAAAACGCATAGTAGGTGCCGTCTGTGTTTTTGTAAGAAAGTCATGCTCAAATTCTGTTGCTTCAGTTGGCGTATGGAACCCCCGCTTTAATTTTTGCTTAACGGATCCCGTGCTGTCGCTGTAATTAAATTTTGCATACCAAGTTTCTCGAGCTCGGTCTTTGTATACTGGCATTGAAATACCTCTTTCTGATTCAAGGGATGGGTTACATTTCAGGTGTCTTCAAAAGTTGCACCGCCTTCGGTGGGCAAACGGTGCCTTGTTGCTTTATGGTACTTTTATCGGTGTTATTTTTTAACTATGCGTCATTTGTTATGTCCACCAAAACGTCAAAAGGTACTAAACAGCATTTTGCTTATTCTACACAGTGTGTCGTTCAATTAAAAAGGTTGATAAAAATTGAAATGACGGTCACGTTGATAAAGTCGATAAATAGACTACCGACTAAGGGGATAATAAAGAACGCTTTGTAGCTGAAGCCGTATTTGGAGGTGACCACTTCCATATTGGCAATGGCGTTGGGGGTTGCCCCCATACCAAAGCCACAATGTCCCGCAGCCATAACGGCGGCATCGTAATCCCGCCCCATAACATTAAACGTAATAAAGTAAGCAAACGCGGCCATGAGCACGGATTGTCCTATGAGCATAACGACAAACGGCAGAGCCAAATCGGCGAGCTCCCAAAGTTTCAACCCCATTAAGGCCATGGATAGAAATAAAGACAGGAAAGTATTTCCCAGCATTTCGATTTCATTGTGCTTGAGTTCGATACCGTGTAGCGCATCTGAGATATTGCGTAGCAGTGCCGCTGCCACCATAGCGCTGAGGTACGGCGGAAAACTCATATGGGTTTTACTGAGCACACCCTCTATAAGGGTGCCGAGCCCCATGGCGATTAATATGGCGGACATGCCGGATAAGAGGCGGGGAGCAGTAACTGGCGTTAGGTGACTCACTTCATTGTGTTTAATGGGCTGAGCTTCCACTGTGCACTGTCGCAAATGGTGTTTACGAATCAGGCGGGAAGCCAATGGCCCCCCCATACCGCTACCGGCAACTAAGCCAAAAGTGGCCGCAGCTATTGCAATCGTCGATGCACTCGGTTGATTGTACTGTTCAAAGACTTTTGCCATAGAAGCGGAAGTCCCATGTCCACCGGTCATCGGTATAGACCCCGTCGCCAACCCCATTAGTGGGTTTAAGTCAAACACATTGGCGAGAAAGACACCGACTAAATTTTGAAAGACCACGAGAAGACTGGTGACCAGCAAAAAAAAGAGCACTTCTTTGCCGCTACTTTTAAGTTTTTTAATAGAGGCCATATACCCGACCGTTGAAAAAAAAGCAATCATAAAAAAGTCTTGTAGCATCGTGTCCATTTGAAGTTCTAAAAAAAAGAAGTTTTTAGCGGCTAGTGCCAGCAAAGAAAAAAGTAATCCCCCAACCACCGGAGCGGGAACACAATATGTGTCCAAAAAAACCACTTTGTTTCTAATCCATTTGCCCAATTGCAGTACCAAAACGGAGACAGCCGCCATCTGTATCATGTTCATTTTAACGATCATATTCTAATTCCTTTCTACTCTGCAAGTTCTATTCGTACCACCGATAAAAGCCCCTATACAAGTATCATGTTTTTAGAAGTACAAAAAGGGACATTTTTTTTTAAACTTTTTTGTAAACAATTATTTGAGCGCGCTTTATTATAATCTCGTGGTTACTAACGCACAAAAAAGTGCGATATTTGCAACTTTTTACATTCGTGTTAGCATGATGACATCATTTGAAAAGGAGTGTGAGTAAATGAAGAAAAAAGTTTTACTGATTATCCCGCCGACTAAATTTAATGAAGACGAGCTGTTTAAACCCCAAGCTGTTCTCGAAGCGGCGGACATAGAAGTCACCGTAGCGAGTACGACGGTTGCCACTGTCGACGGGGACTACGGTGGTTCTGCCGAGGCGGCAGTCTGTTACGAGACAGTTGCCGTTAACGCTTTCGACTGCGTTGCGATTATTGGCGGCACCGGCACCATTGAGCACCTTTGGGACGATGAGCATCTGTTGAAGTTTGTACGGGACGCCTACGCTTCTCAAAAACTCGTCGCCGGTATCTGTGCAGGTGCTGTCGTCATAGCGCAAACCGGTTTGTTAGCGGGGCGGAAGGGCACTTGCTATCCGGTGGACATAATGATTCATCAATTGATGGCCCATGAGGTCGTTTACCAAGAAGCCCCTGTCGTCCCCTACAAAGACATCATAACAGCGGATGGTCCCGACGGTGCCGAAGCGTTTGGAAAGGCAATTGCTGCAGCACTTTTAAATTAAAGACCTTCAACTGAAAAAAACAGGCATCCCCTCTCATAAAAAGGGGATGCCTGTTTGAGTTGATAAAACAACGGCTTAACCAAACGGTTTGATACGCAAGAACCTATCAAGTGCTGTTCTATGTCCTGGATATCTTGTTAACATAGCGTTTAGTCGACAGTGACGATGATATCGTGTAAGTTGGAAAGACCTTGTACAGCGTCAGTAAGCTCTCCAAATGGCTCTGAAGAACGCTTAACTCGCGATGAAGTGGGAACTTGCGGCTCGACGATGCCTTGAATTGTTACTTTTGAAAGCGCCTTAAAAGTACCTGTGGCGACGCCGCCGTATCTCTTTTTGATAATATTTGAGAGCGCGTCGAGGACGGTTACGTGGTAGCCATAGCCCTCATATGCGCTGAAGTTCCAATCGCTGAATCCTTGAACATGTCCGTATAGGTACTGGTCGAGTAAGTCCTGTGCTGCGGACTTTCCGTTGCCACCGAAGGTAGTCTCGACGACCACATCGCTAATCGGCTGACGTGCAGCAAAGTAGTCTTCGTCGGTGTTAATGGTCTCAGGCGGAGCGTTGTGAAGGTTCTCTTCTCCCAAAAGACCTTTGAAAGTGACGTCGTAGGTCACATAGACATCGGCAGAATAAGGGAGATCAGCTTCTTCTTTCGTAGCCAAAAACTTGACTACACTTTTGTGAAGCGGTTTAAGCTCTACGTCTAAGACCTCCTCGTACTGTTTGCTCTCAGAGCTTCCCTTGCTTGTCGACCACCCTTGAGTGAAATCGAGATTGAGCGAGAAGGTCGTTTCTGTGCCCATAAAGCCCGCGTTAAAGGCGTACTTATTTTCAATACCGAGACTTTGACCAAAAGTGTATTCGTCTGTGCGCTCCCACGTCGATTCTGTTGTGTAGACGAATTTAGGATGTTTGGTCACAGTTGCCTCCGGGTCTTGATTTTCGACAATGTCGACGAAAACTGCAGACGGTTCGAGCTTGGTAATTCTCGGCTCTCCAAATGACAACGTGTTGCCGTCGATGTTCACTTTAAAGTTGGAGAAGATCATTTCGAATCTTTGGTCTGCCCACTTGCCTTGAGCGTAGCGGTCGGATTTGTCGTAGTTGAATTTTACCCCATAGCGCCCGTCGCCAAGGTAGTTGACCGTATAAGCGCCTTCTCCCGGGAGGTAATCGTCTGAGCCTGAAGTGTATACGTAACCCATTGCATCGGCGAGCTCAGCGTGATTTTTAATAAATGTTTTATCTGTCACAACACTTTTAATAAGGCCTTCATCTGATGAAAACGGTAAGATAAGCGGTGCTTTTTCATACAAGTCACTTTGTACGGCTGCCAGCGAGGGCACAGCGGTAAGTAACGGTACTGTTATGGCAAAGACGAGTATCAGAGCCAAAAGATTTTTTTGTTTCATGGTAAATCCTCCTCTTTTTGTTGAGTGAAAGTGTGGTTGCAACCGTATCAAAAGCTTTGTTGTGAAGTTTAGCACAAAAGGGCTCTGTTTATAACAGAATGAGACAAATAACAGAAAAAATGTAACGAATACATATTGCTATATGGTAAATTTAAGCATCGCCATGTTGATGCCCCCAACGTTCCATTTCGTAGATGACCTCCAGCAAACTCATTCCCCGATCCGATAAAGTGTAGACCACTTTTGGCGGCACGCAGGTGTAAGCCGTTCGTATGAGAAGTTGATCGTTGGTAAGGGCGCTGAGCTGTTGGGCAAGTGATTTGTGGGAGACGCCGGGAAAACAATTTAAGAGTTCGCCAAAACGCTTGGGACCTTCGCGTCCGATTAACATCAAAACTGAAAGTTTCCATTTGCCCTTAATGAGATTTAATGTACGGTGTGCGGCTGATTGTTGGTACATACTGTCATCCTTTCTGTATGAATGCTGTTGTAAAACGACAAATTATTTTAAACGATTTTTAACGATGAGAAAACAGTTGAGATTCCGTATTGTGGAACAGTAGGTTTGTCATATGGTAAAGGTGGGATAGACAAATGAGAGGCTTTTTTTTAAACTGAATGCAGTGAGAGCGTCGGATGTAATAGGAGGTAGTTATGTTAAAAGCTGTAACCGGTTCTAGTGTAGTGACAGACGAGCGGTTGGCGGTTCGAGAAGCAATGGGCAAAATTCTCGAGAAGAATCTTCCGCTTAAATTGCTCTTTGTCTACACCTGTTCCGCATTCGATCACAAAGTGCTGCTCAAATCGATAGCAGAAGCGGCTCCCGGCGCGCAGGTGGTCGGTGGGACCTCTTTCGAAGGCGTCATAACGCAGGAGGGGATGGCTATGGGGGACGACGGCTTTATCGGCATAATGGGCTTGTCAGATGATTCTTTAACCACCGGTGTGGCCTGTGTGGAAAAAGGATTGGACGCGCAGATTGCCGGTGTAGAAGTGGCTAAACGCGCTTTGGTATCAGCGGGAAAAAAAACGGCTCCGGATTACTTTTACATGTCGGCGACACCTGGCGATGAAGAGTTGTATCTCAAGGGGATTACGGAAGTCATAGGTCGCGTTCCATTTTTTGGAGGAAGTGCTGCCGACAGAAAGATTTGTGGTGAGTGGCAAGTCTTTGCCGGATGTGAAAGCGTCTCTGAAGGGGTCGCTGTGGCTTTTTTTTACTCCGAGAAAAAAATGACCAATGTGTTTACCGGCGCTTACAGAGAAACGGACAAATGCGGGATTATAACAAAAGCTAAGTCGAGACGAGAGCTTTGTGAAATCAATGGTGAAAAAGCACTGGTGACCTATGCACGCTGGATGCAAAAAGATGTCGCGGAGTTATTGAAAGGCCAATTGCTGATAGAAACCATCCTTCACCCCATCGGTGTAAAAGATCGACTAGGGGATCTCGTCGCTATAAGACACCCCATGTTGGGACACGACGATTTTTCTATGTTGATAGGCAACGACGTCTCTGAGCACACAACTGTTATTAAGGTGGAAGCCACTGTCGACGAGCTTATAGACGCTGTTTCTTCAAGTATGATAACACTTGAAGAGCGTTCCCCCAGTGCAATTGGGGCCTATCATCTGGTTCACTGCGGCGGCAGAAAAGTCGGCATTGGCGACAGACTGCCGGAAGTAGAGAAACATATTCAATCGGTTGCCGGAGATACGCCGTTTATTGTGACCTTCACTTTTGGCGAATACGGTTATGAAAAAGACGGACTAAACACTTGTGGCGGCTTGATGCTGTCTTTTACCAGTTTTGAAGAATAGGAGGAAGAAGATGAACATGATAATTGGTGGACAGCGCGTTGCCGCTTCTGATGGACAAACACTCAAAGTATTAAACCCTGCGACTGGGGCGTGTATTGATACGGTGCCAAAAGCCTCGGCTCAAGATGTAGAAATTGCCATGGACTGGGCCAAGCGCGGACAGGTGGCGTGGGCCTCTGTGCCGCTGTATCAAAGGGCAAATGTCCTTACCCGATTTGTTCAAGCAGTTGAATCAGAACATACGGCACTTTCAGAACTTTTGTCAAGAGAAACAGGGAAACCCATAAGAGAGGCTCAAGCTGAAATCGGCAACATTCGCATAGCCTTTAACGCTTTTGTAGAACGCGCAAAGCATTTGTACGACATGAGTATACCTAGTGGCACTGAGCCCGGCCAGGAACAGACGATGCAAGTCACCGTAAGAGAACCGGTAGGTGTTGTCGCGTGTATTATTCCGTTTAACTTTCCGTGTGATCTCTTTGACCAAAAGGTTGCACCTGCACTGATTATGGGCAATGCCGCGGTTGTGCTACCGTCGTCAAAGAATCCTTTAACTGTTCTCAGGTTGACGGAATTACTTGCCGAGTCCGGTGTCCCTAGAGGGGCCATTCAATGTTTAACGGGTGATGGTGCAATCGTCGGGCCTCTTGTAGTCGCTCATGAAGCTGTGACATTCGTCTCCTTTACAGGCAGCACTGAAGTGGGGAAAGACGTAGCAAAAAGAGCAGCTGGGCACTTGGCACACGTCGCTTTGGAGCTCGGTGGCAACGACGCTTTTCTCGTCTTTGAAGATGCAGAACTCGATTTGGCTGTAGAGGCAGCTATCAGTGGACGTCTATACAACACAGGACAAATTTGCTGTGCGAGTAAGCGATTTATCGTTCACGAGTCGGTAAAAGTGCCTTTTATAAAACGCCTTGTAGACCGTTTGGAACAGCTGACAGTGGGCGATCCCATGGACGATTCAACCGATGTCGGGTGCCTGATAACAGAAGAAGCGGCGATAGCGGTGGCAGCGCAAGTACAGGCGGTTGTCGAAGCCGGTGGACGCTTGGTGTGTGGAGGGCTTCGAAAAGGCGCTTTCTATATGCCGACTGTGATAGATTCCGTTTCACCTGAGAGTGCTGTAGCGAGAGATATGGAGATTTTTGGGCCGGTGATTCCCATTATTTCATTTAAAACGGAAGAGGAAGCTCTTGCTATAGCAAACACTTCAGTGTATGGTCTTAGCAGTTGTGTTTTTACGAGGGATATGAGCCGTGCATTTAGGGTGGCACATGGTTTTCAAGCGGGGGTAGCGGTAATCAATGGGTCGAGCTTTTTCAGATCTTTTGAAATGCCCTTTGGAGGCTACAAACACAGTGGTCTTGGGACGGAAGGTGTTTCTAGCACACTGGAGGAAATGAGTTTAACCAAGACGTTGGTCTTGAAAGATGTTCTAAAATAAGAAGTGGAAAGAGGGGCGCGCAGGTTGTCGGTGCGTCCTTTTTTTGGTTGTAATATATACCGAAATATCAAATTGTTAAAAAAAATACGACAACAGGGGTTGTTTAAAAAAAATGACTTTTGTATAATGAACGTACTAAAAAAATAAGGAGGTGCCGAATGGACATTATAATCTGTGATGATGAAAAAGCGTTTTTGCAGAGCTGCAGGAAACGTTTGGAATCTATTGCAGCTTCAATCGGAGACGATGTGAACGTTGTCACATATCAGTCCGGGGAAAACATGTTGTTCAACAGCAGCGACTGGTTGACAAATGCGACAGTTGCCTATTTAGACATTGATTTGCTTTCGATGAACGGCATCCATCTGGCTGAAGAGATTCGGTTGCTCGGCTACAAAGGAGAGATTATCTACTTGACAAACTCCCGTACACACGTTTTTGACGTCTTTGAAACGCAACCGTTTCAGTATATATTAAAAGAGCAGCTCGCCAGTGAAAAGTTTCGCGAAACCTTTATTAAAGTAAGGGAAAAAGTGCGTACAACAGCACTTCAATATCTGGTGATCCAAACGTCTAAAAAGAATATTCGACTCTACCTCAACGACATCGCTTATTTTGAAATTAAAAGGCGGATTGTTCACGCCAATGGACACCAATCGGTACAGGATCCAGTACAATTTTATTTGACGATGGACGAACTTGAAAGCAAGTTGAGCGGTACGCAGTTTGTGCGGACCCATCGCTCTTTTATTGTCAATATGAAAACTATTCAGTCGGTGAGTGCAGATGAAATCATCTTACAAAATCAAGCACACGTACCGATTAGTCGAAAGTACAAAAACAGTTTTAGAGAAAATTATGGCAATTTTTTAGAGCGTCAATGTATAGACGTCTATTAATGAGGGAGGGGTTATGGGGACGTCATACAGCTACGCAACCGTCATAGGACTGACTATGATCGGCCTGCACTGTCTAGTGGTCTTTTGGTACATCGACCACTTTTTAGAAGCTAGAACTTATACGGCGGTTAAAGTGGCGACGGCAGTTACAATCAATCTCTTGGGGATTATCGTACAGCGTATTTTTTACATTCATCAATCGAAGATCTATTTTCTCTATCTGCTTTTGGTGTTTTTAGAAGTACTCTGGATTTTCAAGGCGACGCCTATACAGGCACTGTACTTGAGCTTAATGAACAACTTCTATCAGTTGGCATTTATAGGCGCGACGACTTCGCTCGTCTCTTTTATGGTTGGGATTCCGCTGGATGAAGTCGTCGTAGACCGAATGCTCTTTTCCATTACATCTTCAGTTTCACGCCTTCTTTGCATGTTGTTCTTCATTGGAATCGTTCGGTTCCTTTTGCCCAATAGGGGGGCGGTGACCTTTAACTACAAGTCGCGTGAGCTCATGTCTGTAAACGTCAGTGTTTTTATTTTGACACTGCTACAATTACTCGTCAGAAGTGTTTACTTTATCGATTTACACCCATTGGTTTATTTGATCGTCTACGCCATGATCTTGTTCAGCAATTTGTTTTCCAGTCTTTCATTTTACAAGCGTTCAGTAACACCGGTACATACGTTTGACGTCATTGAGGCACTGGAGACACAGCTTCAATCACAGAAAGCTCATTACACCGCCTTTCAAAAAGAGCTGGAGCACTATCAAAAACTTAGGCACGACTATACCGGTCTTATTCAAGCACTTCACCAAGCGGTCTCTACGGAGGAGTACCCTCGTAAATTACATCTCATTTCGGAGTTCGAAGAAGTGGTTGCGGCACACGATCTCAGCATTCATCGCTACTCTAACAATATCTTATTGGATGCCATGCTTCAGGAGACGCATCGTACATGTGAGCGTCACGGTATCAGGTTTGAGGCTCAACTTCTGATGAAACAAACCACCTGCGGCATCAAGGACATCGATGCCATACGCATCTACAACAACCTGTTGACCAACGCCATTGAGGCCAACCTAAAGGTACCTGAAAGGGCCTGCCGCTTTATTCGAATTCGTTCCAAGAACAGTGCCGGTTGGAGTGTCGTCGTCGTTGAAAATGCTTTTGATGGCATTGTCGAGGCGAAAAACCGAAAGCTGTTGTCGCGGAAAAAGGCGAAGGGGCATGGTCTAGGTCTAAAAATTGTGGAGGAAATCATACAGGCCTATGGTGGCTTCGTTCAAATCGAAAGCAAAGAGACTTTTGTCGTAAAATTATACAAACCTTATTCGAAAGCGTAAACCGTTTGCCGCAGTGACAACACTGCGGCAATTTGTTTGACAACAAGCCTTGAGCCTAAAGCGTTCTCGCGAATGTTCAGCGCGAGAAAGCGTCAGCGAAAGGCGATTTGAAACGCTGGAAGTGGGTCAAATGTTGTTTGACAACAAGCCTTGAGCCAAAAGCTTTCTCGCGAATGTTCAACGCGAGAACACGTCAGCGAAAGGCGATTTGAAAAGCTGAAAGCGCATCAAATGTTGTTTGACAACAAGCCTTGAACCCTAGGTGTCGTCTATCACGAAAAACACGTCAAATAGGACGACGTTTTATCAATTAAGATAAAATGTTGTAAAATAAAAAGAGTTTTGGTGGGTGAGTCGTGGGGGGCGTTTATGCATAAGAATTACAGTGAGTGGCCGATTTTTCAATCTGTGAGATCGGCAATGTGGTGTCTGATGCCTGCACTTTTAATCGGTGCGACAGCAGTAGCGGTGGACAATGTAGGTCGAACGTATTTTGGTCTTCATGAGACGCAGGCCGTTTATAAAATGCTTCACGGCATAGAAAGTGTCACTTTGTTGGCAATACCGATTTATGTTTTTATACTCGTGACGTATTTTTACGGTGAAAAATTGGCGTTTATAAGAAAATGCGATATTCCACCCATTTTTTTTGTCCTATCGAATTTATCGATGGCTTTTTTAATAGGCGCAGGAGAAACAGCGCTTATCCCGAAGCTCGAACCGGCGTTTTCAAGTGTTTTTCTCGCCATTGTCTTAAGCGCCATCGGCGTAAAATGTTATATCGGCTTGTACGCCTTAAAGAAACGCTTGTCGAAATGGGAAAATCCTTTCTTGAATCCCTTTGTACAAGACGCGTATGATGCCATTTTGCCGATAGCGGTGCTAATGGCCCTCGTCTTGGTGATAAAAGTGCTGTTTCTATCGGGAATAGACACTGTACGAATTGACTTGTGGCGCCAATTCGACTGGTTGTACAATGGCAAACACAGCTTGATAACTCTGCCTCTCTCCGTTCAGTTTTTATGGTTTGTGGGCCTACACGGCGGGCGCATAGTCATGGACCATTACGGGGGCGCGCTGGATATGCTGAACATGAGTAAAAAGATGATCGACACATTCGTCTATCTCGGAGGCAGCGGTGCAACACTCGGACTTGTCTTGGCTTTTTTCAGACATCGAAACGAAGGTAAGACGGCGCGTATTTATTGGATGGGCCTCTTGCAGTCCATTTTTAACATCAACGAACTGTTGCTGTTTGGCATACCGGTTATTTTAAATTTGAATTATCTTCTGCCCTTCATATTTGTGCCGATTGCTTTAACACTGACGACGTACTTCTTTATCGCCATAGGTGCCATACAGGTGGTCAACGAGAACATCAGTTGGGTCACCCCGATTTTCTTTTCGGGGTATTATTTAACGGAGTCGGTTTGGGGTGTAGTTCTGCAAGGCGCTAACCTTTGGATTTCCTATAGCGTCTATGGTTATTTTGTCAAGCGCGAGGTGGTGAACAACAACAAGCGACTGGCGGAAAAAGTCGACGTGGTTGAGACATGGCTTAAAACAGATAAGCGTAAAGTCGACCAGTACGAGTACAGCGCCATTTATCGCACATTGGTGTATTTAAAGTCCGATTTGGAACACGCGTTGAAGAACAGAACTGGGGCCGTGTATTTTCTTTACCAGCCCAAAGTTAAAAGTGGGGTTGGCGTCGTGGGTGTGGAGGCTTTGGTACGCTGGTTACATCCAAAAGCCGGGCCCATCTCGCCAATGCTCGTGATGGAGATTGTCAATCGATTTGAGCTGGAGGTGCTGTTTATGTCTGTGGTAGCGGAAGAAAATGCGCGCACATGGCATCAATGGCGTACTGCATACGGTGTCAAGCTGCCTATTGCCGTCAATATTGACCCGCATGTATTGAGCAAGGATGTCGACTATTCAGAGGGTGTGGTCGAAATGATAGAGCACCTGTCAATAGACCATCACTATCTGGAAATCGAACTCACTGAAAATACATTGGTTAGTACAGATGCTGTCTTCTATGGGCATATCCATCGTCTCAAACAAAGGGGAATTCGCGTGGCAATAGACGATTTTGGCATGGGACACGCTTCACTGAGCTATGTTCTCAAGGATTTTTTTGACGTTCTGAAGATTGACCGCATGCTTATTCAAGGGATTGACGGCGATTTACATCGACAGCAAATCGTCAAGAGCATAGTCGCTTTAGCTACTTCTTGTGGTTTGGAAGTGGTAGTCGAGGGGACGGAGACTGCTGCGGAAGTGGCGACCCTCAAAAAGTTGGGCGTAAGCATCTTTCAGGGGTATTACTTTGCGAAACCGTTAGCTGAAGAGGCCGTTATGCCGTTTTATTTAGAAGTGGGGGGAGTAGATGCAGAATAAGCCGATAAACCGGTTGATGATGACGAATGGAAGGCGCAGGCGGGGAAATGTGTTATAGTACTGAGACAAACAGATGGTTAGGTGAGACACCATGACGAGGACGTGTATGACGCGAGAGGAAATTGAAAAAGAAATTTATTACGCACGAAAAATGTTCGACAGCGTACGACTGGTTGATCCAATTGAACGGAAGGTCTGTGAACTTGAGACCTGTGGCATCAGCCGAACAGGCTATTCTTGTTTTCACGTATGGCAAAAATCCGATGCTTGCGAGAATTGCCTTTCCGCCCGCGCGCTAGTGGAACAAAATCGGTATACCAAATTTGAGTTTTTAGGAAAAGATGTTTACTTTGTGGTGCTTCGCTATGTGAATGTGGAAGGGTGCGAACTGGTGCTTGAGAACGCTGTAAAACTCGAGGATAGAAACTTTTTTAAGACGAACAACGAAACCGTGCACAGTTTTTTTCACAAGTTCGAGTTGGCGACAGCAAAACTGTATACCGATGAGTTGACAGGGGCGTATAACAGAAAGTACCTGAATGAGCAGTTGCCCATAGCGCTGAAGAAAACAGCACAACTGGGAACGGATATGGCACTTGCCATAGTGGATATCGATAACTTCAAGTCGATTAACGACAACTGGGGACATCCGGTGGGAGACGAGGTATTGGTCGGCGTAGTCAATCATTTAAAAAACGGGCTTCGGAGTACAGGCGGGGACTATGTGGTGCGCTACGGCGGCGATGAGTTCATCGTCGTTTTTTACGACATCACATGTCATACTTTTTTAAAGCGCTTAGAAGAGTACTTGACCACTGCCAGCGCTGTCGTTTCAGAAATAGAGGTGTTAAATCAGCTGTCGTTCAGCATTGGTGGTGTAATGGCATCCGAGTGCGATGTACTGACGCCAAAGCGTTTAATCGGTCTTGCTGACGAGCGTCTATACCAGTCTAAAAATAACGGCAAAAGCTGTATTACAGTGAAGCAGACGTACCGTCTGACACAGCGAAATGTCCTATTGAGTTACGGCGAGATTCTAAGGCGTATTGAGACCGGTGACGTCTACATCGTCTATCAGCCCAAGGTATTTGGTGCTACAGGTGCGGTTTCGGGACTTGAAGCTTTGATTCGAGTAGATGGGGGCGCGCCCAACAAATGCGACAGCGCTATAGACTTTATTAAAGTGCTTGAGAAGAACAAACTTTCTCACCTAATTGATTTTTTTGTTTTCTACAAAGCAGTAGAGCAGTTGAGCCTTTGGAAAGAAGCGGGGGCTCCCATAGTGCCAATTGCGATTAATATGTGTCATACGACATTGTTGCGTGAAGATTTCTTAAAGAAAATCGTCAACGCTTTGCTGGATAGTGATCTGAGACCGTTTATAGAGATTGAAATCACTGAACGCAATGTACCTGTAGAGCACGTAACATCTTTAAGCAAGGTGGTAAAAGAACTGAGGGCACTAGACATTCGCGTGGGCCTAGATGACTTCGGTGCCGGTTCGGCCAATATCGTAATGTTGGCTGAACTCAATTTAGATTTTTTAAAAATTGACCGAACCATTGTCGTGGATGTCCAAGACAATAGAAAAAGTCAAAAAATATTAGAGGTTATTTTAAAAACTTGCAGTTTTCACGGGGTGAAAGTCATTGTGGAAGGCGTGGGAAATGCGCTGCAGTATATGACACTAAAAAAAATCGGTTTCGAATATTTTCAAGGGTGTTTTTTCTCCAGACCCGTGGCTATTGAAGACGTTAAAACACATTATCCGCAGGCGACGGCAGACTATTATTAATTAAAGGGAGGACGGCCATAGATGAAAAAGATGACGCAACAGCAAGAAGCGTTCGATAGTAAATGGGAAGAGGTTATCGAGCACGCACTTGAAAACGGGTTTGTTATTCACGAGCACAAAGGTGTGGCCTTAATCGCAACGCATAAGATTCAGTTGAACACACGATCTTTAACCGAATATTTGACCTCTCAGATTAAAATGGGCATTGAACCCGAACAGTTGGGGCATCCCGACGCGTGTCGAGCGTGTCTCAATAAATTTTCAGATGTGCTTTAGGGGGGCGTTATGAAATCAATAAAAATGAGATTGACGGCGGTGTTCACATTGATTATATGCCTAGTTTTAATCGCCGTGGGGGCAGCCGTACTTAAAATTGTAAGTGAAGATATGACCGATAGCGCCTATTCGACATTGAGTGCTATCGCCTATTCAGAATCGGAGTATATACGGGCCATCGGCTTTGGCAAACTCGAATACGTCGACGGCATAGCGCAGTTGATGGCACTTGAAAGCGGCATGTCTTTAGAGGAGAAAGTGCGATTTTTGGAAGCAGAAGCTGAACGGGCGGGATTTGTCACTTTCGGATTTGCAGAAACAGACGGAAGTGCTATAGAACTTCGCAAGGGACAGCCGACAGCAGATATTGCCGATCGGAGTTACTTTAAAAAGGCAGTTAAAGGAGAATCCAATGTATCCGACGTGTTGTTTAGTAAGACAACTGGGGAACCCGTTGTGGTTTTTGCAACACCGGTATATGAAAACAATCAAGTTATCGGCGTCTTTTACGGGGTTGAAAGTGGAGATTTTTTAAGTGAAGTAGTTTCGGCGATAGCGTATAAAGAAACCGGAACGGCTTTTCTTATTAACGACGAGGGGACGGTCATTGGCGACCGCGATATGGAGTTGGTTCGTCAGCAGTACAACGCTATTAAAAATCCGGGCGCCAATGGTGAGTTTGCGTCTTTGGCAAAGGTTTTAAAAGGGGCTATTGAAAACGAGGGTCTATTTACAGGGGAGTACGAGTACGAAGATGTTCATCGACTGGTAGCGTTTACACCGGTGGGAGAAGGCAGCTGGATTTTAGCAGTAGAAATGTCTGAAAAAGAAGCGTTGGCCAATATAAAAGCGCTGTTTAAAGTTCTAGCCATCTTTTTCATCGTCTCTCTTTTGATAGGCGTGGGCGTAGTCTTTTACGCCAGTACGAAAATTGCTCAGCCAATTAAAGAAGTCACAGAGGAAATCGGTTGGATGGCGTCTTACGACTTTACCGTTAGAGCTTTTCACAGAAGTGACGATTCGCGTCGAGATGAAATTGGGAAAATGGCGGCAGGACTTTCGAAGATGCGCAGCAACCTCGCGTCTTTAATGATGCAGCTACAATCCAGCACGGGAGAGATTGCCGCCTCAACTCAAAATTTGGTTACGGCTTCGGAACAGTCGGCTCACGCTACTGAAGACATTTCTAAGGCCATGGAGGATATTGCTTCTGGGATAACCGAGCAAGCGTCGGATTCTGAAGCGGCGGCGCAGAGTGTTGCCGTGATGAATACCGTCGTCGAAGAAAATTTTAAACTTGTCGATCAGCTCGACAAAGCGACTGAGAGCATCGAAACCGAGAAGTACAAAGGACTGGAGCTCTTGTCGGCACTTTTGACATCTACCAAAGAAAACGAAGCTGTAGCCGGCTCTGTTTTTGACATTATCCATAAAAACGGAGAAAACGCAGAGAAAATAGAAGCGGTGAGCGGTATGATACAAAACATCTCAGATCAGACCAATCTTTTGGCCTTAAACGCCGCTATTGAAGCGGCAAGAGCGGGAGAAGCAGGCCGGGGATTTGCAGTTGTCGCAGAAGAAATTCGAAAGTTGGCCGAAGATTCTATAAAGCTGGCTGACGAAATCAAAAAGATAATTTCAGAGTTAAAGTCCGATTCCAAAGAAGCCATAGAGGAGATGGAAAGAGCGCGTAGCGTCGTTGCAAAACAAGCTGAAGGGGTTAAAAACACAGATGAGCGCTTTGAAGCGATATCCAATGCGACAGATGCTGTCAAGGTGATTAAAGAGCGGATTGTCCGGTCAACTCAAGAAATGACTGAGCACAAAAATGCACTTGTCCATCGCATTGAGCGGTTGGCATCTGTAGCCGAAGGCAATGCCGCTGGGGCAGAAGAGGTTACCGCCTCAATGGAGGAAAATGCATCATCTGCAATGGTGATTACGGCACAATGTGAAACACTTTCAGGTGCTGTAAGTGATTTAAATCAAATGATTGATCAGTTTAAGATTTAAGTAAAAAAGCGACCACGTAGCTTAAAGCGCTGTGTGGTTGCTTTTTTTAAACTGAAGAAGACAGCCTGAAAGCCAAATGCCGTGAACGACGACAGCTATGGCAAGTCCGGTTATTGATGGCGCATCGATATAGCGCCATGTCCAGTAGGTCGGGGTAAGCCGCGCCAGCCATGTGAGCCCCCCTAGATCCAGCAAGTCGACAAATCCAAACAACAGCAGCAGGTTCAAGCCTTTTGCATAAGTCAACCCCTTGACTTTGTCCGGCGCCAAAGCGAAGAGCAACAAGCCGAGAACGGCACCGTATAGGGCGAGTAGAATGACAAGGCCGATTAAAGCGGTTGGGAGAAGGTAAGACGGACGAAAGAGCACGTAAGTATAGAGGGCATACGAACCGGTGAGCACTGCCGTAAACACGAGGCGCAAGTAGAGATACCCCGAAGCGCCGAGTGGGGTAACACGCATCAGTTCGAAGATGTGACCGTCGCGATCGTCAAGCATTCTAAATCCGACGACAACCCCAAGAAGTCCCGGTGCCAAAACAAATGCCATGTAATGAAAATAAGGCGTGTAGTGCTCGACGGCGAAGGGGTAATAGTGTGCGAGATAAGGGTGCATTAACCCTTTAAATGCCAGCGGCGTCAGCAGAGGTAAAAGGCAAAACAGAACCATAATCGGTTCGCGTAGCAATTGTTTGACTTCGCTTTTTAAACGTATAGACATAAGAACCTCCTATTCTCCATAGACCATTTTGGTCAGGTAAACGCGAACCATTTTCTGGACGAGCAACAGGTCGATGCCCACCAACCACAGCGTACAAAAGAGGCTTTCCCCCCACTGAATACCGTGGAAGGCACCGTAGACGAGCCTAAACCCTGCAACACTGGGCAACAGATTCAGCCAAAAGCTGTCGTAAGGCGAGTAGATTAGAAAACAAGGCGTCATGGCGACGAGAGTCACCGGAATCATGTACATAAAAAAAGCGTTGAGAGACGTGGCGCGCGTCACAATAAAAACGCCGAGGGCCGTAAACAGAATCGAGGTCGTAACGATACCGAGAACCAAAGGGATATAGGCGACAGAAGCGCCGACGGCCGCAGTAATAACTAGGCTGACAAACAGCCCTAGAGTCGCGAGGCTCAAAAGTTTTGCATAAAGGTAATGCGAAGTCTTGAGCGGCGTGACGTGTACGAGGTCGACGATGCCTTGTTGCTTTTCGAGGAGCAGGATACCGCCGATAAAAAACAGTCCGAGGACGCTGGGATCTGTAAAGAGAACAAACGGCATCACTTCGAGGCGCCAACTGAGAGGTAGCCATCTCAAAATGATGATGTACAAGACGGCTACTACGGCATAGATGGTATAAAAGCCTTGTTTTAGTTGAAACCGACTGTCGCTTTTAAGCGCGTTTAAAAAAGCTTTCATTGGAGGGCCCTCCCAGTGAGTTTGATAAAAATGTCTTCCAGTGTCGTTTCACCACTGTGGATGCGTACAATGGGCTTGCTTTGAATGAGTTTGACAAATGCCGCGTTTGTCCCAAGCGTCTCCAGTGGAAATTCTGCCGTTTCCTCTAAACCTTCCTCGAGATAAGTCACGTCGACGACGGGACTGCCGTGCAGTTTTTTTAGAGTGAGCGGACTGTCGATAGTGCTGATGGCGCCATTGTGGATAAATGCCACGCGGTCGCAAAGTTGTTCGGCGACGGTCATGTTGTGTGTGGTAATGAAAACCGTTTTGCCCTCCGATTTTAAGTCGGCAATCATGTCTTTGACAATTTTGGCATTGACGGGGTCGAGGCCGGAAGTCGGCTCATCTAAAAAGAGCAGTTTCGGCTTGTGCAGCAACGCCCTAATGAAGTTGAGGCGCATTTTCATGCCTTTGGAGTACCCTTCGACTTTTTGATCGGCGTCTTTTAAAAGGCCGACTTGATCGAGTAAGTCGTCGATAGAAGCTGTCGGACCGCTGTAATACGATGCAATCAGCTTCAAATTTTCACGTGCAGACAATTTGGTGTAAAGATTGGGGAAGTCAAATGCCACGCCGACGTGCTCGTAGAAATCGTTCCGCCATTCGGCACGTTCTTTTCCCAGAATTTGAATAGAACCGCTATAGCCTCTCAACAGACCGATTAACAGCTTTTGGGTAGTGGTTTTTCCGGCACCGCTCGGCCCAAGAAAACCGAATATCTCACCACTTTCTATGGCGAAGTCTACCGCTTTAACGGCTTCAGTTTTGCTTTTGGGGTATTGAAAACTCAGGGATTTAACGGTTAACATGACGCATCTCCTTTCTCAGATAGAAGTCCCATCGTGCCTAAAGCGACAAATAGGATGTGTTCGACGATGAGGTCGGTACATTTTGAAGTTTCGGCATGCGTTTTTATAATGGCCACAATACCGTCGAGGGTGAGTGCCGCTAAAATCGCGCCCATTTCGGGCATAGGGTATTCCGGTGCAAACCGTTGGATGTGAGATTCAAAGTGTTCGGCCAGTAAGCGCGTTACAGTGGCTTTCGTCCCTGCGTAAGGGGTGCCGTCACTGCATTCGAGCAATAAAACCACGCGCTTGTCAAAGACGGGCATTAACGCAGCAAAAAATGGTTTGAGTGTATTTCTCCAAATGGTGATATCCTGTACTTGCCACAGTTCATCGGGGCGCCCATGGTCCTCATGGTGGTCCAGCAACTGCTCGAGCTGTAGAGCGACCTCTGCGACTAGGGCATTGAAGATACTTTGTTTGTCTTTAAAGTAATTGTAGAAGTTGCCAGTTGTGGTGCCTGCGGCTTTCACAATTGTTCTGAGAGATGCCTTTTCAAAGCCTTTCTCGTAAAATTCCGCTTCAGCAGCTTTTAACAGCGCTTCTTCTACGGTTTCTTTTTTTGTTTGCATAGGGGCCTCTTTTCAACTTTCAATAAATTACAACTGTTATTTATTGAAAGTGTAGCATATTTGGCCATAGAGTTCAACTAAAAATATGTTGTAAAATAGTGGGGGGAGAAAATTAGCTGTTGAATGAACATTAGTAGTGCCCTCGGCATCCCTAACCGATTTTCGCTGAAAGCTTTCCGCGTTGAATATTCGCGGTAAGTTTTTTGGCTCAACTCTTGTTACAGTAAGCAGATGGGTTGCTTACTGTAGGAAAGGGCTAGACAGATGAAAGTGGTGCAACGCGCCATCTGAGTACAGTCTTAAGATTTTCAGGGGCTGTTTTTCTAAAGTCGGATAAGTAAATTTCTCGATGAGCCAAAGTCCGAATGCACAACTGTTCGGCATCGACAAAAGCGCGCATTTTTTCAAAAGTCTCGCGCTCTGATTCAAAGGGCCCTTTGTGCAGTGCCTGAACACACAACCCTTCAGCAATCGTCTCGAAGGCGATTTTTTTTATAGCGGGGTTTTTCTTCTTTTGAAAAGTTTTTTCCTGCGCACTTTGAAAGAGTGTCTCAGTGACAAAAAACGGCTGTCGAATCATAAGCGTGTAAACGAGTTCTTCTTTTTTGAGTGTCTCGAACTTGCGACCTCTTTCTGTTAAATCCCAGATGCCTTCAAGGGGGTAAACGGTGTACTCAAAGTAGCCTTCAGGTACAACTCCGGTTTTAGGCATCATGCGAATCGCATAGGACAGGGCGTAGAGTGCTTCGACTTTTTCAGCGAACTCCGGGGCATCAGGACGTCCGGTACCGCTGATGGTAAAGAACTTAAAGGAAGGGATATCGACGCATTCGGGGGTTGTCTTAGCACCGTAAAAAAGTTTTTCATGTTTTCTCCATTCGTGTTTCATTGAGGCCTCCTCTACATACCTTAGATAACGGATAAGTTTAGTATACCAAAATTCCGCTTGTTGACACCGAGACCAGCTACAAAAAAGAAAATGAGAAAAAATGTCATTGAATTGTAATACAAAACCTGTAAGAAAAGCCCGTGTTGAAACGTTATTATAGTGTCGTTAAAAAAACATTTGTGAATAGGAGGTTTGTTATGCAGTTTAAAAAGATTTTTGCTTTTACGCTCTTGGTGGCACTGGTGCTCTGTTCTGCACCTCATTACGCAGCAACAAGCGATGGCGACGCGTTTATCGCTTCACACGGTATTGAAATTCCGGAAGAACTCGCGTATATTGAAGATATTGGTCAGTTAACAGAACGTATTATGGCGGAATCGTATGTGTACCCTAACGATGTCTACCCATACAATTACACCGCTTTAAGGGGATACGCTCAGACCGTTCGAGAAGCCATGGCAAAAGATGGTTTGCTCAATACGCGTATGCGTGCGGCATCGGCCTACACATTAAAAGACAGCACCGTTTACGGCACGTGGAAGGACAGCTATAAGAATTACAACTGTTATGGGTATGCCACTTTTAACTTCTCTAATTTTGTCAATCCGGGTCATTACAGCAATCAAAACTTCAGCATGGCACTTTCTATAGATAAAATGGCGGATCTCGTGGTAGACGATTTAGAGACTCAAGGCTATTGGGCCTATTACACCGATCGGAAGCCGACCAACCTCGCAAATTTTGAAACGGGAATTTGTATTCGAAAAGGCAATGAAGATTATCACTTTATGCGGTTAACAGGTGATAAGTGGCAGCACAAGCCAGGTGGTACCAATGTGCTGACTTATAAGTACAGCAGTCCCGATTATAAAATATGGACCAATGAGCACTCTTACAAAAATGTTTCCTATGCAGGTACGGTTACTTACGACAGCTCAGTAAAATACATTATCTATTGGCCGAAAAATGTCGGTCCTCAACCAATGGGAATAGAAAAGGAGGCAAGGTTACATGAACAGTAAAGTGTGTACCATCTTTTGTCTATTGTTGGTCTTGTTGCTTACCGCATGCGGTAAAAATGAGATTTACGGGCGGTATGTTTACAAAACAGAAGCGTCACCGGATTACGCGTGGGTGCAACTCAATGACGACATGACCTACGAGTACGCGCCGGCGATGGTTGTAAGTTACAGACCTACCGGAACGTTTACAGTAGAGGAAGACACCATTACCCTTGTTGTCGCCGACGATGACGTGATAGAATTTGAAATAGACGACAAGGGACAATTGGTTTTACAAAGTGATGACGCTGGAGAAAAAGTGTTTAAAAAAGAGTAAGAGATTCTCAACACCTTTTGTCATGCGCTTCGCAGAAAGTTTTTTGTTCAATCTTGATGCCACATTAAAAGGAGACCCATTGGGTCTCCTTTTAATGTGGTTAAATTGTGGGCGCTTATTCGAAAGCATACCAATCGTCTTCTGAATCGTCGAAGGCAGCCACTTCCATGTTGAGCTCTGAATGGGTACAGAGTTTTCTAGAAAGGGCAGAATTTCTCAAGCTCGTATAGAGTTGCGCTTGAGTGGCATCGTAGTATGGGTGAACAAAGAGGGTACCGATGCCGAGGAGAAGTGCGCCCAAAAGGTACCAGCCGATAAACGACAGGTCGAGGACGAACATATCCCATTTTTCGCCGTCAGTCATTTCTTTGCTCAGTTCAATAGCGCGCATCGCTGACATCTCTGGATTTTGAGCCATAATATACGGCACAAAGCGGTAAGCGTAGGACTTGATAATCCCCGGAATAATCAGCAACAACGTCCAGGCAATGATAAACACGCTCCTCAAAAATAGTGTCTTAACGACGTTGAGATAATTTCCAGAACCAAAGACATAGCCTAAATCGCCAAAGCGTTCTTGTTCGTTGTCGATGCCGTTGACGTAAAATCTTCGGCCGCCAACAATCAGTGGATTAAAGACAAATACGCCTAGTGCCAAGGCAATCAAGAGCATGATGATGATTGAGGTCGTTACCAGGGCGATAACGGCACTGTACTTGCCCGGAGAAATACTTCTAAATAATGCTTCTTCATTTAAGTTGCCGGAGAGTCCTTCGTCAATCCAATCGTTTGACGGTTGTGAAACGTATCGATTGATCACTGGGGTGTTGTTCCCAATGTCAAAATTGAACTCAGGTGCTCTTGAATCTGCACCGATTATCGTCAGTATTAAACTGACTGCAAAAGCCAACCAGTAGCGACGGCGCAAAAAGTCTTTTGCGCTTTGCTTTAATTCTTTCCTCATCATAATGTTCGCCTCCAATAAATTGATATTCCCTATTATAGACAGTTTACCATAATTGTGTTTACAAGTGCTTTAAAATTTATAAAAAGTTGCTTAACACGTGTTCAAGAAGTGAACAAGAATGTGTCAACAAAATGAACAAATCCGAAAAATCTTACAACTTATTGTATGCATATGAATACACCAAACGCCATTGTGAACACGCTTGTTTATAGAAATTTAACATTTGGCATCGTTATTGCGTATAACATTGCCATCAAAACGATATTTTGATAGAAGCGTCGACAAAGAGAGGTGGTGACAGTAGGGTAGGCAACATACGGCGTTTCTCCATTATTCTATGAAAGTTGAGGTGTCCTTGTGAGCACATTTTTACAAGTTATACTCCGTAGCTTAGAAACGGGGAGCATTTACGCATTGGCGTCATTGGGGATTATCATTGTCATGCGTACCTCTAACATCACGAACTTTTCCCAAGGGGTCGTCGCGATGTTCAACACCTTTGTGGTGACATTTCTTTTTAGAAGTTTAAATTTGCCGCTGCCACTTGCCATATTTGGCGGTATCGTCAGCGCCATACTCATCGGCTTTCTAATTGACTTCGTGGTCATTAGACGTACGAAAAAAGTTGCACCGGTGGCGAAGCAAATCATCACACTGGGGCTGGTTATGATTATCCTCGGGATAACCCCATTGTTTTTCGGTGTCGATCCGTTGAACTTACCGAGGCTCATTAACTCTAATAACATCTCGCTGTTTGGGGCGAGCATTTCGTACAACGGCCTGTTCAACATCGCCTTTGGTATGGTTGTTATGGCAGCGCTTTTCTATACGCTTCAAAAGACAAAAGTGGGTCTCGCCGTTAGAGCCACTGCGTCAAATGAACACACAGCGCGACTTATGGGGGTGCCGACGAGTAAAGTCACTCTAGGTGCTTGGGCCGTTGCAGGGGTGCTCGGCGTTATCTCAGGGGTTATGGCGGCGCCGATGACATCGGTCAGTCTCAACCTTATGGACGAAATACAAGTTAACGCACTTGTCGCAGTTGTTTTAGGCGGTTTTCAAACTTTCTACGGTCCGGTACTTGCGGCTTATATTATCGGTATCGTTCGCAACCTGTTGCTCTTTTATGTGTCTTCAGTATGGGGCGGCCAAATTCTGTATTTGCTGATTCTCGGTTTCCTGGTCTTTAGACCGTATGGGCTCATCGGCAAAAAAATCGTAAAGAAAGTTTAGGTGACCACATGAAACTTAAAAATCCGTACAGTCAATTTATTCTTCTGGGCATTTTGCTGGCACTTGTGCCGACCTTGGCATCGCTTGGAATCATTAAAGTTGGTATGATTACTACACTCGGCGGCACATTTATCTTTGCCATCGCGGCCTTGGGCCTCAATATTTTGTTGGGTTTTTCAGGCTTGATTTCACTGGGGACAGCAGGCTTTATGGGGCTTGCGGCGTATACGTCTGCGTATCTGACGATGAACTTGAACCTGCCTTTTGAAGTGGCTTTTATTGGCGCAATAGTGCTTTCAACTGTCATCGGCGTTCTCGTAGGCCTCGTCTCTTTGCGCATAGAGGGCATATACCTCGCCATTGCCACTTTAGCAGTGGGAGAAATTTTAAGAAAGACTTTTGAAGAGTTCGATTTCTTTACCAATGGCTTTAGCGGTAAGACCGCTGAATACCCTACATTATTCGGTTTTTTAGAACTTAACCGCACCACGATGTATTACTTTATCGTCTTTACGATGATTGTCATTATGATCTTAACGTACAACATGATGAAGGGGAAACTCGGCCGTGCGCTCAACGCCATGCGGGGCAGTGAAGCGGCGTCACAGGCCATGGGCGTCAGCTTGTTAAAGCACCGCCTCATCGCTTTCGCGCTAGCGACAATTTACGCCAGTGTCGCCGGTGTCCTTTACGTTCACTTTATCAAGTACGCGTATCCGACGACTTGGAATCTTCAGCTGTCCTTAAATTTCCTCGCGATGATTGTCATCGGCGGTCTACGGTCTATATATGGTACTTTACTGGGGGCATTTATTGTCTTCGCCGTGCCGGATTTGTTTTTAAAGCAAATACCGTATCTCGATCAGCTGTCTTATGTGCTCAACGGGCTCCTAATTATACTGGTGATTATTTTCTACCCGAGCGGTTTGATTCACGCGGGCCACGACATCAAAGCCAAAATTAAAAAATGGACCAAAGGGGGCGACCAATCGTGAAACGTTCAAAAATTTTAGATATCCAAGGGCTTTCTATTGCCTTTGGCGGCTTAAAAGCTGTCGACAACTTATCGTTTTCTATTAACGAAAACGAAATATACGGTCTGATTGGCCCCAACGGCGCCGGAAAGACCACTGCCTTCAACTGTATTACGCAGTTCTATAAAGCAGACAGCGGCGTCGTCTATTTTAGAAATAGACAAGACGAGCAAATTAACTTAATGTCGTACAAAGTACACGATATCATCAGGCAAGGCCTTGTGAGAACATTTCAAAACGTCGAACTCATACACGAGTTGAGCATCGTCGATAACGTGCTCATCGGCGCACATGCCGACATTAAGGCCACTATAGCTGCACAGGCGTTTAAATTACCTTCTGCGGTAAGGGAAGAGCGTGCAATGCGGGCAAAGGCTATGGAAATCCTCACATCACTTGGTATTGAAGACCGCGCTGAGGCCCTTGTGGCAGGACAGCCATACGGTATTTTAAAGAAAGTCGAGCTGGCTCGAACATTAATAGGAAACCCCAAACTCATTATCTTAGACGAGCCGGCAGCTGGGCTGAACGATACAGAGACGTTGGAGCTCGCTGCGAGAATCCGTATGATACGCGACACCTACAACTGCTCAATTCTACTGGTCGAGCACGACATGCGCCTCGTGATGGACGTCTGTGACAGAATTTGCGCGATTTCGTTTGGAAAAAAGCTTGCAGAAGGGACACCGGACGAAATTAAAAAGAACGCAGCTGTGCAAGAGGCGTATTTAGGAATGGAGGTGACTGAAGATGGCCACAAATAAAACCGCTTTATCGGTGGAGCAACTGTGCATCTCCTATGGGGCTGTTGAAGCGCTCAAGGGCATTGACATCTGCGTTGGTGAAGGACAAATCGTGGCCTTGCTCGGTGCCAACGGTGCCGGCAAGACATCGACCCTAAAGGCATTATCTGGTCTCGTGTCAGCGGCTTCAGGCAAGATAAAGTTTTATGGCGAAGACATCACCGCATGCCCGCCGGAGAAAATAGCCGGACTCGGCATAGCACAGTCCCCTGAAGGCCGCCAAGTCTTCAAAAGCTTTACTGTGGAAGAGAATTTAAAAATCGGTGCGTTTACCGTATCTGACAAAAAGAAGGTCGCTAAAAATCTGGAAGAAGTCTATCGCTATTTTCCGGTACTGAAAGAACGGAAAACGCAGATGGCGTCTACGCTCTCAGGTGGCGAACAGCAGATGTTGGCCATTGGTAGAGCGCTGATGAGCAGTCCAAAGGTGTTGCTTCTCGACGAACCCTCTCTCGGGCTGGCGCCACTTATTGTAAAAGACATTTTGAACATTGTTAAAGAGATCAAAGCTTCTGGTACGACTGTTGTCATCGTCGAGCAAAATGCGGCTCAAACACTTCAAATAGCGGATTACGCTTATGTTCTTGAAGTGGGACGCATTAAGATGCATGGCAAGGCCAGTGATTTAAAAGACGACCCGACGCTTATCGAGGCCTACCTCGGCGCGTCCCATTAACCGGTATAAACGGCGACAGCCGTTTGTATATAAAAAAAGAACCCAATTAGGAGGCTTGAAATGAAACGAATTCTAGCGTTATTGATGGTAGCGACACTGCTCTTTACAGTGGTAGGATGCGGTGCTGAAGGTGAAAGTGCCGGCGACTGGGCACAGGGGATAAGCGATACAGAGATTATCGTGGCCAACAGCGCGGCGACTTCAGGTGCATTTGCGCCAGTAGGGGTACCATTTAATGCAGGTATTGAAGCGTATTTTAACATGATTAATGAAGAAGGTGGTATTCAAGGTCGCAATCTCGTCTTTAAGCACGTTGATGACGAGTTCGACCCGGTAAAAGGAAAAGCGGCGCTTTCGAGCTTTGTTGAAGACGAAAAAGTCTTTGCCATCGTGGGTCACTTTGGAACGCCGGTTGTTGCGGCGACACTTGAAGATTTAAAATCTTACGGTATTCCGTCAGTGTATTTCGCAACGGGTATCGGTCAACTCTACTCTGAAAATGCGGCTGAAGATGGTCGAAACATCTTCCCTGTTCAACCGATTTACAGAACAGAGGGACAAATTATGGTAGCCCGTGGTGTAGGTGACTTCGGCGCTAAAAAAATCGGTGTCATCTACACCAACGACGACGCCGGTAGAGACATCCTCTGGGGTGCAGAGCAAATGGCGGAAGAACTCGGTGTCGACATTGTGAAACAACAGGTTGCTCCGGGAGCGACAGACGTTTCTTCAGCAGTTACAAGCATTAAGTCAGAAGAGGTCGACTTTATTATCGGTGCCGCAATCCAAGCGACCATTCCAACCATTATCAAAGAGCTCGCTGCACAAAATGTAGGTGTTGATGTCATCACAACGTATGTCAACGTTTCACCGACTATTGCCGAGGCCTTTGTAGGCGAAGTAGCAGGTCAGTTCGATGTCTACGGCAACGGCTGGGTATCGTTTGAAGGCGACCGCGCCAAGGCACTTGAAACATTTGCACAGTACACACCGGAGTACGCAGACAACGTCTTTGCCATGACGGGCTGGATCGCAGCACATTTCTTTGTAGAAGGCCTCAAGCGCGTCGACGGCGAAATTACTTGGGAAAACTACATGGACGCCCTTGAATCGGCACCGATTGAAAACCCATTTGGTGGTATAATAGACTTTGGTGGCGGCCAACGCGTCGGTACGCAAGAGATGAACCTTTCTAAAGTCGATATGGAAAATCCAAGTGGTGCTTGGGTAGAGTTTAAAGCGCTTCAAAGCATCGATTCTATCCTCAACAAGTAGATTAGGAAAGTGAGGCGTTACGTATGGAAAACTTTGAACTGAAAAAAATGCAGGTAGGCGACGAAATCATCGCCTACCGCGAAGGCGGCCGAGGAGCGCGTACGCTGTTACTCGTCCACGGTAATATGTCGTCGTCGTTTTTCTTCGGAGACGTCATGACTGCACTTGAAGAAGAGTTTAAAATTTACGCATTGGATTTACGAGGGTTCGGACACTCATCGTATGAAGGGCGTTTTGATTCCTTAAAAACGCTGAGTGAAGACTTAGAAATCTTCGTAGACACGCTGAGACTAAAAGACATTGAGCTCTTGGGGTGGTCTACAGGCGGCGGCATTATCATGCACTTTGCAGCAGACAACCCGGAACTGGTCAAGCGCTTGATTCTACTCGACAGCGTCGGCATCACCGGCTACCCGCTCTTTAAGAAAGACGCCAACGGTCAGCCGATTGTGACGGAACTCTTAACCGAGAAAGAGGAAATTGCCAAAGACCCTGTACAGGTAGCACCGGTACTCGACGCCATCGAAAGAGGCGATAAGAGTTTTTACAGGTCGTTGTGGGACATGGCGATATTCAATGCGGGCAACAAGCCGGATGCAGCCACTTACGACCGCATGTTAGATGAGATGTTGCTCCAGCGGAATCTCGTCGACATCGACTACGCGTTGACGCGTTTTAACATTTCGCACACGCATAACGGCTACACTGAGGGCAGTGGCGACATCGACAAAATCAAATGTCCGGTGAGCATTGTTCAAGGTGCAGACGACATCGTCGTGCCGATGGCCATGGCAGAAGGCATCCATGAAGCACTGGGTGATCGCGGAACTTTGCACGTTTTGCCAAACTGTGGTCACGACCCAATGGTCGATCAACTTTCAAAAGTACTGGAAATCATAAGGGAAGGGTAATATGTCTAAAGCAGTAGTAAACGGCAACGCCGTACATTACGAGGTCTACGGTTCAGGTGATAAAACCCTGCTCGTTCTCAACGGTATTATGATGAGCACCAAGAGCTGGTTACCGTTTATCCCCTTTTTGGAAAAGCGGTTACGCGTCGTACTAATGGACTTTTTCGACCAAGGTCAGTCGGCTTATTTGAACGACTCTTACACGCAGGCCATTCAGGTGGAAGCCGTCGTTTCTGTATTGGACGCACTGGCAATTGAGAGGACTTCAGTACTGGGCATTTCTTATGGGGGCGAAGTCGCCATGCATTTGGCTGAACATCACAGCACCCGAATTGACCGACTGATACTGGCCAACACCACCGCGTACACCAACGATCAACTAAAGGCCATCGGCGACAACTGGGTAGATGCTGCCAGAACACATGACGGCAAGCGGTTCTTTAAAGCGACTATCCCACCGATTTACTCTTGGGGGTTTTACGAAGCCAACAAGACGTGGCTTCGAGAACGCGAAGCGCTCTTTGCCGAGGCTTTTGACGCCAAGTGGTACGAAGGATTCATCCGTCTGGTAGAAAGTGCCGAGACGCACGATGCAAGAGCGGCACTTTCAAATTTTAAAATGCCTGTTCTCGTCATAGGGGCTGAAGAAGACATCATCACGCCGGTTGCTTTTCAAAAAGCGCTTTACGAGGCCATCCCGAAGGCGACTTATTTGGTACTACCGGATTGCGGACACGCTTCCATGTACGAACAACCCCATGCTTTTACCGCTGCAGTGCTCGGTTTTTTGGAAGCAGGTGGCGCAGACTTCAACATCGTCTAAAGGCCTTTTTAAAAGAAATGACATTAAGATGTTGTGGTTTTGTTAAAAGCACTATATAATTTAGATAGACTAATATTTATGCGCCACTGCGCATAAATGACTGCAAAACATTAGGCAATTGCATGAAGCACCTTTTCATACAATTGCCTCTCTTTATAAAGGGGGGATGGTATGAGTTTTTACGAAGGTCAAAAAGACGCTTTAAGCGACGATACGTTTATAACCCGGCTGCATCAAATTTTCGACCCAATTTCTGTGCCGTTTATTATCGTCAACAAGCGTTCAGAAGTGGTGATGATCAACGAGGCATTTGCGCATTATCTCGAACTTCCGAGAGAGGCGATTATCGGTCGATGTGTAAAAGAAATCGATCCCAACACGCGTTTTCCCTATGTCATTAAAAGCAAACAACCGGAAATAGCGTACAAACACAAATTTTCCAACGGTCAAACGGGGATTGTACACCGTATCCCGGTGCTCGACGACAGAGGTGAAGTGGTGTATGGCTTCGGCATGGTGGTCTTTGACAACTTAAAGGCTTTGAAGGAAGTGCTTGAAAAGAACAAACTTTTAGAAGGCAAGTTGTCCATGTACAAAGATGAGCTTAAGAACATCAGAGGTGCCAAGTACTCTTGGGAGACCATCGTCGGCAACTCCACTGCGATGCAAGAGGTCAAGCGCATGGCGGCGCGATCGGCAAAAACGTCTTCCAATGTCCTGATTATCGGAGAAAGCGGTACGGGAAAAGAATTGTTTGCCCATGCTATACACAACGATAGCCCCAATGCCGATGGTCCATTTGTAAAAATTAATTGTGCTGCCATCCCCAAAGACCTTTTGGAATCAGAGCTCTTCGGGTACGAAGAGGGCGCTTTTACAGGGGCGAAGAAACAGGGGAAAATAGGGAAGTTTGAACTCGCCTCAGGCGGGACGATTTTCTTAGATGAGATCGGCGATATGCCGCTTGAAATGCAGGTTAAAATACTGAGGGTCCTTCAGGAAAAAGAAATTGAACGCATTGGGGGAACCAAGACCATTCCAGTGGATTGTCGCATTATCGCCGCTACCAACAAAGACTTAAAAAAAGCTGTGAACGACCACTCATTTAGGGAAGATCTTTATTACAGACTCAATGTTATTAACATAGAAGTTCCCCCGTTGCGCTCTAGGAAAGACGATATTGAGCGCTTGACGTTTAAGCTTATGGACAAACTCTCCAAGCAACTTGGGCGATTTGTCAGCAACATCACCGTGGAAGCCCTCGAGTGCTTTAAGGCCTACAACTGGCCCGGCAACATTAGAGAACTCGAAAACATCATCGAACGCGCCATTAATCTCACCGACGGCGAGACCATTGAAATTCAGCACTTGCCGCATTATCTCATCGTACAGAAGCCCATTGAAATCGTTGAAAAAACGGCTGTTAAGCCCGTTATTACAAGTTTGAAAGACGCTGTTGAAGAAGTTGAAAAAAGTACGATACTCAATTGCTTGAAAGCGGTTCAAAACAACAAACTCAAAGCGGCAAAACTCCTCGGAATCAGCCGCACAAGTCTCTATGAAAAAATTGAAAAATACAATTTACAGGCGTTGTTACACGGATAGACGCCGTAACCTGTTTGTCTATAGCGCCTAGGGGTGAGCAACCGCCTAGGCGTTTTTTCGTCGATTGATGGTCGCCATGCTCTTTAGCGTACTGAACACTGTACACTTTCTTTGTAGGATAAGTGTACAGTGTCTTTTTTTTGGACAGCTCAAAGCCCTGAAATGTGGGAAAACAGCGTAAAAAACTTGGCATCGATTTTGCGTTTCTATAGGGCAAAGGAACTTAATCAAACTGATGGAGGCATGACATGGAAAAAAGACGTGTGGGCATCGTTGGAACGGGCATTTATTTACCGGAACAACGCATGACAGCAAAGGCGATTTCAGAAGCGACAGCAGGTCACTGGACTGAAGAAGCTGTTGTTGAAAAACTTGGTATACGAGAAAAGCCCCTGCCGGGTACAGAGGACGGCACTCAGGAAATGGCCGTCAAGGCGGCGCTCAACTGTCTCGAAGCAACTGGGGTGGATCCGATGACTATAGACGTGGTGTTGTGTATGGGTGAAGAATGGAAAGAGTATCCGCTCACCACTTCCGCAATTTACATTCAAGAAAAAATCGGTGCGTTAAACGCTTGGGGCATCGACGTACAAAACCGCTGTTGTACCACGGTATCTGCGATGAAAATTGCCAAGGACATGTTGGTGGCAGATGAAAGCATCGACACGATTCTCATCTGCGGCGGCTACCGAAACGGCGACTTTGTCGACTATACCGACCCCAATATGAGCATGATGTTCAACTTGGGCGCCGGAGCCGGAGCACTTATTTTGAAAGCCGATCACGATGAAAACCTTCTTTTGGAATCGCATATTATGTCCGACGGCAGTATGGCGCGCGATGCCGGCGTGGAAATCGGCGGCACGGCAAACCCCATTACGAAAGACAATCTAGACGAGGCGTATAAGTCCCTTAGACTGATGGCGCCGAAACATATGAAAGACCGTCTAAACGACGTGTCGATGAAAAACTGGATGCACTGTATCGACAAGGCTTTTGAAAAGTCCGGTGTGTCTAAAGATGAACTCGATTACTTGGCAGTACTGCATTTTAAGTACTCTATGCATAAATTAATGTTGGAACTCTTAGGGCTTTCAGAAACACAGAGTATCTACTTGAGCGACTACGGTCACATAGGTCAAGTGGACCAAATTTTGTCGATTCACCTTGCTGCTCAACAAGGAAAGTTAAAAGACGGGTCGATTGTGGCCATGATCGCAGCCGGCATAGGCTACGCATGGGCTGCCAATGTAATACGCTGGGGGAAAGGGGGTAAGCGCGATGCTTAAAACCGTTCAGAACAAAACGATATCTGTAGAAGATGCCATTGGGCGCATTCAGTCTGGAGACCATGTGGTTTTTGGCCTTGCTGCAGCAGAGCCCAAAGCCATATTGTCAGATTTACACACGCAAGCAGATCGCCTAAAAGATGTGTCGGTCATTACTTGCTTGCCAATGGGCGCCTATGAATTCTTCACCAATCCCCATTACAAGACGTCGTTTTTAATGGAAGGCTGGTTCTACAGTGGCGCCATGCGTAAATGCCACAAGGACGGCACCGTAACGTTTATCCCTAATCATCTCCATCTCTCAGCGGCTAAGCGGATGGCTTACCACGTGCCCGAAGTGTACATCGGGAACTGTAGCCCAGTGGATGCACACGGGTACGTTTCGCTAGGCATCAGCAATGTGTATGAAAAAGATATTTTGAAAAGGGCTCAGACCGTTATTTTAGAAATCAACCCCAATGTGCCGAGGACTTTTGGCGACACACAAGTCCACGTTTCTCAGGTCGACTACTTCGTCAACACCGATTACGCCTTGCCGGAGTTGCCTACTGCGCCGACTGGAGAAAAAGACGCTTTAATCGGCGCCTATATTGCAGAGCGCATCGAAGACGGCTCGACGATACAACTCGGTATCGGCGGCATTCCAAATGCCGTGGCCAAAGCGCTAGAAGACAAACGCGATTTGGGTATTCACACGGAGATGTTCACCGAGGGGATGATTGACCTTTATCACGCTGGGGCACTTTCCGGTCAATACAAAACACTGCACAAAGAAAAAATGGTCTGTGCGTTTGCACTGGGCACCAAGCGTCTTTACGATTTTATCGATGACAACGTCGGCGTAGAAATTTTAAGAGGCCGCTATGTCAACGACCCGTACGTTATCGGTCAGAACGACCGAATGGTGTCCATCAATACTTCTGTTGAAATCGACCTCACAGGACAATGCTGTTCTGAATCCATAGGTGTACGCCAAATCAGTGGAACCGGTGGACAGGCCGATACGGCAATCGGTGCGCAACGCGCTAAAAACGGCAAGTCTTTTATTGCACTCTATTCCACTGCGGAGGTGAAAGACCCGGTTTCAGGGGAACGCGTGCGAAAATCGAAGATTGTGCCGACGCTCACTGAAGGGGCGGCGGTGTCGCTTTCTCGCAACGACGTCGACTTTGTGGTCACTGAATACGGCGTCGCGGAACTGAGAGGCACCAGTATACGCGAGCGCGTTAAGCGCTTAATTAAAATAGCACATCCGGATTTCAGAGCTGAACTCGAAGAAAAGGCGGCCGAACTTAAACTATGGTAGAGAGGTGAAGAGATGAAAGGCAAAACCATCGAACAAATTCAAGTTGGCGACAGCGCCACTTTTCAAAAGACGATTACAGAAACCGACGTCTATTTGTACGCCGGGATTACAGGGGATATCAACCCCGCTCACATTAACGCCGTAGAGGCGTCGCAATCGCGTTTTAAGGGCAGAATTGCACATGGCATGCTCACAGCGGGACTCGTCTCCGCTGTTTTAGGGGTACAACTCCCGGGTCCGGGGACGATCTATCTGGGTCAAGAACTGAAGTTCACGGCACCGGTTTACTTTGGCGACACGCTTGAAGCCAAAGTCACTGTCATCGAACGCGATGTGGAAAAAAACAAGCTCAAGTTAGAAACCATCTGTACCAATCAAGAGGATACAGTTGTTTTAAAAGGCGTTGCTACGGTAATGCCTCCTAAATAGAAGAAAGAGAGAGGAATAAGCGATGAGAGTAAAAGACAAAGTAGCGATTGTTACAGGCGGTGCACAGGGAATTGGCAAATCTATAGCCTTCAGACTTGCGGAAGAAGGCGCTAAGGTTATTTGCCTCGATTTGTCGCCACTACCTTATGTACAAGAAAACATTGTCGGTGTAGAGGGCAACGTACTCGACAGAAGTTTTTTAGAGTCTTTTGTTGCAGAGACCATTCAAACGTACGGTTCTATTGACATCCTCGTCAACAATGCGGGGATTACAAGAGATGCGTTAATTAATAAGATGACAGAGGACATGTGGGACCTCGTTATCGACATCAACTTAAAAGGTGTCTTTAATTTGACTCAGCTGGTCGGCCCTCAGATGATGACACAGGGCAGTGGCTCTATTGTAAACATCGCTTCTGTAGTCGGCGAGTACGGCAATGTCGGGCAAACCAATTACGCGGCGACCAAAGCAGGGGTTATCGGCATGGCGAAGACATGGGCCAAAGAGTTCGCTAGAAAAGGCGCGGCGGTAAGGGTCAATGCGGTAGCACCGGGGTATGTGAACACCGATATGATGAAGACTGTACCGGATAAAGTTCTCGATCCGATTAAAGCCAAGACCATGCTCGGGCGTTTAGGTGAGCCTGAAGAAATTGCCAATGCAGTGCTGTTCCTCGCCAGCGATGAGGCGTCGTTTGTAACAGGACACACGCTATCGGTTAACGGAGGGCTTAGACTATGAGAAAAGTCGTCATCGCTTCGGCAGTTAGAACCCCTATTGGTGCTTTTGGCGGCCAATTTGTAAAAGTGGGCGCTGTAGAACTCGGGGTCGTTGCGGCAAAAGCGGCTATTGAGCGCGCGAAAATAACCCCCGAGATGGTGGAAGAAGTCTATATCGGCAACGTCCTCAGTGCGGGGCTCGGTCAAAATACGGCGAGACAAGTGGCTGTGGGTGCAGGTATTCCAGTTGAGCGCCCTGCTATGGCACTTAACATTCTCTGCGGCTCCGGCCTCCGTGCTGTGAGCCTCGCTTATCAGCTGATTAAAAGTGGCGAGGCAGAGGTGTTGCTTTGCGGCGGAACTGAAAATATGTCAATGGCGCCATATCTCAGCGACAGCCAGCGCTTCGGCAGTAAGATGGGCCCGGTGACGCTAAACGACCACATGATTGTCGACGGCTTGACAGATGCTTTCGGCGGCTATCACATGGGGATAACGGCGGAGAACTTGGCTGAGAAACACGCCCTTGACAGGGCGCGACAAGATGCTTTTGCTCTGGAAAGTCAGCATAAAGCAGAAAAGGCACAAGCTGAAGGCCTGTTTAAGGCAGAGATTGTACCAGTGCCTGTCAAAGGGCGAAAGGGTGCGGTGACGCTGGTTGAACACGACGAATACATTCGAAAAGGACTCGAGTTGTCTCAACTGGAGAAACTGAGACCGGCGTTCAAAAAAGACGGCACTGTAACCGCTGGGAATGCTTCGGGCATTAATGACGGCGCGGCAATGCTCGTTTTGATGAGTGAAGAGAAAGCCAAAGCTGTGGGGGCTCCGATTCTTGCGGAAATTGTCGAGCACGCTACAGCAGGTGTCGACCCGTCGATTATGGGTTATGGGCCTGTACCGGCGACTCAAAAAGCGCTTGAAAAGTCCGGGTGGACGGTTGACGATCTCGAGCTGATTGAAGCAAATGAAGCGTTTGCGGCTCAAGCGCTCGCCGTTTCCGACGCCCTGGAGTTTCCCGCTGAAAAGGTCAATGTCAACGGCGGTGCCATCGCCTTGGGTCATCCCATTGGTGCAAGTGGCGCGCGTATATTGACCACTTTAATCCACGAGATGGTTCGACGAGACGCAAAGAAGGGGCTGGCCACTTTGTGTATCGGTGGCGGTATGGGAACCAGCTTGTTAATCGAGCGCAAATAATTTAATGAAAAAAAGACAGATGCGAAGGCGTGCATCTGTCTTTTTTTTTTAATCTTTTGGGGACGGTTCTTTTGTGCCTGAATCTACTAAATATTTACATATTATACAGCATCCAAATGCCTTTAAAGCCGGTAAAACTATGTTTTGGCATGTCGTGACTCAGATCCTTCGGAGCGTAGAAGTGCGTGTCTCTTTTACATGCAAATAGCGGTTGCCGTCAGTGGGAGGATTCGCCTAAAAGTGTGCTTTTGTCGGCTCTTCGGGGCTACAAAATAGCAAAAACGGCACAAAAGAACCGTCCCCAAAAGTCGCCTTGCACTTTTATTTTGAAAGAATAGTTGTTAAGGAAGTCTTAAAGAGCGATTAAAAAAGAAAAAGGCCATTGACTTGCGCTGTCTTTGACGTATAATGAGTTTTAATTTCATCACGTCGCTGAATTCTTATGAAGCGGGGGAACCAATTTATTGGGGCGAATTTTCTATATGAAATAGGACAACTCTTTCTGTCCGAGCCCGTCAGCTAACCTCGTAAGCGTTGAAGGAGATCCTACTGAAGGCCTGCTTGGCCTTTGGCGTTTTTAGACACAAGCTTTGAGCTCAAAAATTTCTCACTAGTAATTAGCATGAGAAGTCGCCGGCGAAAAGCGGTTTAAGACTGTGGGTATCCACAGTCTTTTTTTGACGGCAAAATTGCAACTAAAATCTTTTTCAACGAGTGATTAATGGAAAAAGAGAGACGTTGTCGTCAAGCGACAAAGCAGGCCAAAAGAAAGAGTGCATGTTGCGTATGCAGAGCGATTTCAGAAGGAAAATTTATAGTTTAGGGAGGACTGTGTATGAAAATTTTAGTGGTTGACGACGAAGGAACAACAAAAGTATTTTTGGAAAAACCATCGCTGGATTACGCCGAGTGTGCCAAATTGGCGCGGCAGTGTTTGATAGCGAAGCAACTGAGTGAGGCAGAGTACTACATCAAAGAAGCCCAGAAACTGGCTGTGGATTCACCGGAACCGCAAAACTTGCTAGGGGTGCTCTATGAACTCACTGATAATCTTATTGAGGCCCAAGCCCATTACCGTGCGGCATTGGCACTTGATCCGACCTATCGGCCCGCGGATAACAACCTCGCTCGTACAACATTGACGGCGCGCTATAGAAAAGATATGGACTTAGGAGGTAATCACCATGAAGCATAATTCTCCATACACTGTAATTATTGGATGCGGAAGATTGGGAGCGCATTTGGCCGAACGCTGTGAAGAGGTCAAGGCATTGGGCGTTGCCGTCGTTGATAAAGACAATGTAGCGCTGAGTCGTTTGCCTAAGCCTTTTGGGGGCTTTTCTATTGTGGGTGATGCCAGAGAGTATGAGGTTCTTAAAACCCTAGACATCCACTTGGCCAATAGGGTATTTGTCGTAACAGATGACGATAATGTCAACCTTATGATTGCACAAATGATACGAGAACAACACGGTGCAATTGACGTACTGATTCGCTTGAAAGACCCGGCAAAGCAAGTACTTTGTAAGAAATTGAAGATTGAAGTGGTATCGGCGACGAGCTTGACAGCTGATGCGATGATTGGCGCTACAGAAAGGAGTGAGGACAGATGCACATTTTTATAATTAACGGTGGTAGAGAAGTCTATTATTTAGCGAGAGGATTTGCAACCGGTAGGCACACGGTCACGGTCATACATGAAAATCAAGAGCTGTGTATCGAACTGTCGAGGTGCTGCAAGGTGACGGCAATCGTGGGGGATGGCTCTATCCCTCACACGCTAGAAGCCGCGGGGATAGAAGATGCCGACGCAGTGATAGCGTTGTCGGATAGGGAATCGGATAACTTGTTCATCGCTCAGTACTGTAGAGAATTGTATGGGATTGAGCGTACCATTGTCACGTGTAACAATCCAGAACACATGCCTCTTTTTGAAGCATTTGGTGTCGAAGCCGTTGTGAGTACTTCTGCGCTTATTTCAGGTCTGATAGGTCAGACGGTGGTTGCGAAGGAAGTCAAAAATGCATTTTCTCTAGGCGGTGGTGCCGTCACCGTAGTGGAAGTCGAAATGACTGCTAAACACGCAATGACAGGGAGGGCGTTACATTCAATTAAATTGCCTAAAGACGCTTTAATCGGTTGTGTGGTAAACGGGTCTGAGGTCCTCGTTCCCGATGGCGATTACAGAGTGCGTGCAGGTGACAGATTAACCATGATTTGTGCCTCTGACTCGAAAGAAAAAGCATTGAAGGTCATAAGGAAGGAGGCGTAAAATGAACGTTAAGAAAGATCGACGCATTCGATTTTGGAACTACATGGGGCGTGTTTGTCTCTTTAACGCCGCTCTGCTGTGGTTGCCTTTAGGTGTGGGGGGTTTCTACCCCCACACGCGGAAAGAGGCGTACGCTTTTATAGGAGCGTCTCTGTTGATCGCTTTAATTGGCGGGCTCGTATTGTTTGCTTTTCGAAGACAAAAACCCGTATCGGCAATGACCTATAGTGAAAGTGGTACAATTGTCGTCTGTGGTTGGGCAGTTACGTGTCTACTGTCGGCGTTGCCCTTTGTGTTCGCCGGACAACTCAATATGACACAAGCGATATTTGAAGCGGTGAGTGGGTGGACGACGACAGGCTTGTCAGTTGTCGATATAGAAGCGACTTCTGAGATGTTTCTGATGTGGCGCAGCTTGATGCAATATTTTGGTGGCGCGGGGATTGCTGTCGTGGCACTGGCAACCGTTATAGGACCGACTGGTAAAAGCTTCTACAGCGCTGAAGGAAGACGCGAGTTGCTCCTGCCAAATGTCTTCCGTTCAGCGAAGGTTATTCTCACCATCTATACTGTATGGATTGCTTTGGGGAGCGCGGTGTATACCGCGTTGGGAATGCCGCTATTCGATACGATTAATCACGCTATTGCCGCACTATCAACAGGTGGTTTTTCCACAAAATCGGAAAGTATCGGCGCCTACAGCAGTGCTTGGATTGAATGGACGACCATTGTACTGATGTTGGCGGGAACAACGCATTTTGCAGCACACTTTCTATTGATTCGCAAGCGGGGGCGTCAGTTTTTAAATCTGACGGAAGTCCGCGTCATGGCGGTTGTATTGACGGCGGCCGTTCCCATCGCAGTGTACAGTTTAGGCGGTTTTTACGACACGTTGAGTAAAACAGTGCGCGTCAGCTTCTTCGAACTGGTCTCTGCTTTGACGACGACAGGATTTTCGACGGTGTCGTATGCGGCTTGGCCGGAACTCTTATGGGGGCTTATGCTGGTGCTCATGCTCATTGGGGGCGGTACGGGATCGACGGCAGGCGGCATTAAACAACTGCGCATTGGCATCGTCGCTAAAGCGGTGTGGCAACATATAAAAGGCACAGAAAAACCGCCATGTGAAATAGCGGTTTCAAAGCCCGAAGGGCGTGTTTACCTCAAGGATCGAGAGGTAAATGACGTCTTTGCCTTTGTGGCACTCTACTGCGCTGTATTTGTATTGGGGAGCGCCGTTATGGTGGCACATGGGTACTCTTTAAAAGCGGCGTTGTTCGAGTACGCTTCGACACTGGGAACCGTCGGATTATCCGTTGGAGTCACCTCTGCTGATGCGCCACTGGGTGTATTGTGGGTACAAATCGTTGGGATGTTCTTAGGGCGTTTGGAACTGATTGTGGTTTTTGTAGCGCTTTCGAAAATGGCATGTCGCCGAAAAAGCGTTTAAGTGCTACGAGGACGTTGTTCGTTAAATGAGCGCATCGCCACTTTGACGGTGGTAATTTCTTATGCACATCCCGCCTGCACGACGCATGTCTAAGCGTTCGTAAAAAGGGGCGACATCGTCGTCGCAAAGCAAATCAATCATATAGAGGTGAGAAAGGCTGTCCAGCATTTTGCGGGTAAGAGCACTTCCGATGCCGTGGCCTTTGTAGTCGGGAAGGACTTCGAGCAGGGGAATGTAGGCGCTGAGCACACCGTCTGAAACGGCGGTAATAAAACCGACGACTTTAGCACCGTCTCGTGCAAGCCAGAGGGCACTGCTGCCCTTCAAGAGTTTTAAGAATGTCGCTGCACTCGGCGGATTCGGCCATCCGTCAAAGAACCCCTCTAGCATAGCCTCTGTTATATTTTCTAATGTATTTTGGTAGTGTATCATAAGCGTTACCTCCTATGGGCTTATTATACCATAGGGCGTTTCATGGCGGCGCGCTTTTTACGGTACTCGATAATGGGCATATCGCCCTGAATCAAGTGCTCATTCATTTTAAGTGCCGTTTTAACCGGACGCTGCGTGAGAACAACACGTCTGTCTTGATGCAGAATAATGCGATTGCTTATGCCGGCACCCCAACCGACAATTTGCCGCAGAATCGGCGCTTTTGCAAATCGTTGGTAGAACCTGAGGTAAATGCGCGTGTTGGTGTCGTCGATTGGTGCAAATGCTGCGACAATGCGCACCTTATCAGAAATACAGTTTTGCCAAAGGTTAGGCATTTGTAGCTGAAGGTGAAAATACTTCTCGTAGTCCGTAATCTCTGAGGCTTTTAAGGGGGATTGCCCCTCGTCTTTGGCGTTGGCCACGTAAAATGTCATGCGGTCTTCGTGCCATTTGATGACGGGACCGTTTACCAAGGTGGCATTCCCTCGCCCAATAGTGGTCTTGTGTACAAAGGGCAAGTGGACGACGTCAAGTTGATTTTCAATAGCACGTGTGTAGTGGACGGGCCAAGTTTCAGAAAAACCGCTGTACACAAAGTCGTGACGAAGGCTTTCAAAAAAAGGAATCTCTGGAAGCGCATCAAGTGGCTGATAGTTGCCGTACCACAGCCATATAAAGCCATACGCTTCGGTTACTTGAAAGGGCTCTACTTGATACAGCGGCGATACCGATGCGTCTTTGCCATTGGCAGGGATTTCTACCACGCGTCCGGTAGCATCGTAACGAAAGCCGTGAAACGGACAGGCCACCGTATCGCCGAGACACTTGCCCTTACTGAGAGCAGCGCCTCTGTGGCAACACCTATCTCGGAGACAGTTGACGCGCCCGTGCGCATCGCGCCAAAAGACGAGTTTTTCTCCAAGTCGTGTCACACCTAAGAGCTTACCGGGTTTAATCTCTTTTGCATCGAGAACGGCATACCATACATTTGGAATCATAACAGCGCTCCTTTCACAGCTTTTTTTTATAGATACCCGCTGCATATACACGAGAATCTATTTTGTGTTACAATAATAGAAAAAGAAGCGTATGGAGGTATGTATGTTTATTTATCTACTTGCGTTCGGCGTGGCAATTGGCTTCGCCGGTGTATACTTAGTCCTGTCCATATCTAGAGATAAAAAACGTATCCGGCGACACTTCATACATAAAGGGTACGAGTCGATTGAGATTGAATGGGCGCCGTTTGGCCCGGGATTTTTAGGCGATTCGGACAATCGCATTTATCACGTGGGGTATACAGAAGAGGGGGTCTATCATTCAAAATACGTGAAGACCAATTTAGGAGCAGCGGTTTATTACACAGATGAAAAGTGAGGCTGAGGTGCAGAAGAAGGTTAGCATAAAAGACATTGCAAAAGAGGCGCAGGTATCGATTACAACGGTTTCTCAAGTGTTAAACGATAAGCCGATTCGAGTGGCGGATGAAACGCGTCGGCGCATTAAAGCCATTGCGGAAAGTATGGGGTATACGCCGAATTTGGTTGCAAAAAGTCTCGTGACAAAGGAAACCAAAACCATTGGGTTAATAATTCCAGATATTGAAAATGCTTATTTTTCAAGTTTGGCTAAAGCTGTTGAAGACGCCGCGAGACAGAAGGGGTACATGGTACTCCTTATGAACACAGATGACAGCCACACCCTCCAGATGAAAGTATTAAAGTTACTCGTCGACAGACAGGTGGATGGCTTACTGCTTACCATGGCCAACGAAAGCTACGAAGCCGAATCACAAGAGCAGCTCAAATCTTTTTTAGAAGCGCTCCCCATCCCGGTAGTTATGGTCGATCGGTATATTGAATCTGCTGCGCTCGATGCGGTGTATTTTGACAACGTCTTAGGTGGGTACATGGCCACGGAGCATTTGATTCAAAAAGGCTATAAACGCATCGCCTGTATCACCGGCCCCCGCGGCACTATGAGTGCCGACGCTCGTCTAGAAGGGTATTTAAAGGCCCTTAATGACAACGGCATCAAGGTACCTGACGAATGGATTCAAACGGGAGACTATCATTTTGAAAGCGGGCGAAAAGCAGCGGCCACATTGATGTCGGGCTTAGAAAAGCCGGAGGCCATTTTCGCCTTTAACGACTTAATGGCCTATGGCGTACTCTCATACCTCGAGGACATTCAAATCTCTAAAATCGGAATCATGGGGTATGATTATGTGTATTTCGTAAAACTGTTGGGCGGAAAACTCGACTCTGTGGCGCAGAACAGCTCCATGCTCGGGCATCACGCGTTTAGCAGGCTACATCAGCGTATGGTGACGAAGGAACAGATGGGTGTTAGCCGTCTGTGTTTAAAACCGACTTTACAAGTGAGTGGAAGTGATGACGAATGAATTGACAAGCCCGCTAAGTCTTGGTATTATCAAATTGATAAAACGTTTTAGCTTTTACCTGTAAAGGAGTTGTTATGGATAAAATTTTGGTATTTGGAAGCGTTAACACGGATCTCGTCATGGTATGTGATCGGGCGCCTGAGCACGGTGAGACTGTAGCGGGGTCGCATTTCTTTAAGAACTTCGGCGGAAAGGGCGCCAATCAAGCTGTTGCCGCTGCAAAGCTGGGTGGCGCTGTAACCTTAATCGGGAGCGTTGGTGCCGATGCTCACGGTGCAGAAGTGCGGACGCATTTAGACGGTTTTGGCGTCGACGTCACTGCCTTAAAAACCGTTGAGACCCATCCCACAGGTGTCGCTATGATTACGAGGACAGGTGCCGAAAATAGAATTATTGTATACGGCGGTGCGAACAATACGGTTACAGCAGACGACTTAAAAAGTTATTTGGAGACGGCTGAGAAAAAGCCCCGTTATTTTGTCGCGCAACTCGAAACGGAGTTTGAGACCACGCTTGAAGCCTTGAAACAGGCAAAACAGGCTGGTATAATGACAATTTTCAACCCTGCACCTGCGAAAAAAATTCCGCAAGAGGCTTATGCGACAATTGATTTACTGGTGGTTAATCAATCGGAAGCAGCGCTGCTAACAGACGTGTATCCAAAAGATACAGCAGGCTGTCAAGCGGTTTACAGCGCGCTTGAAATTCTGGGACTAGGCGCCTTGATAGTGACATTGGGTGCCGAGGGCAGTGTCTACATCGATGCCGAGAGAGAGGTTGTCCAGATGGGAGAAGCTGTCGAGGCAGTGGATACCACCGGCGCAGGAGATGCTTACATCGGCGCTTTGACATACGGTTTGTCCAGTGGCTTATCTATGGAAGCTGCAATGAAACTTGCCACACGTGTATCCGCTTTGGCGGTTACGCGAGAAGGCGCACAAATGGCTATGCCGACATATGAAGAGGTTGGGAATTACTTGAATAAATAGAGATAACAATCTAATTTGGACAAATTGTAATTTGGTGGTATAATGGTATTAGAAGTTTTGGTACAAATCATTGGGAGGTTATATGGCAGATTACACACATGACGGCGTGCCTCAGGAAGTTAAAAAGTGGAATTGGGGCGCATTTATGTTCAATATCTTTTGGGGGATTGGGAATCGTTCTTACTTACCGCTGTTGTGCTTGGTGCCGATATTCAACATCGCTTGGATTTTCGTCTGTGGCTTCAAGGGAAACGAATGGGCGTGGAACAATCGTGAAGCCGACGATTTAGAGACATTTTTGGCGATTCAAAGAACTTGGAATCGAGCAGGATTTGTCTCTTTCATCATCGGTATATCGCTATTTGCAATTCAGATTTTATTTTTACTCGCGACATCATCTTTAATACTATTTAACAGTTAAATCAACTGCCGAAACTTCTACCTCTGTTTTTCGAAGCAGACTATGCGAAAAAGCGTCTCTCTTTATTGAGGACGCTTTTTTACGTTAAAAGATTTGTGCGCAACTGAGGGTTGACATTAGAGTCACTCTAAGGTTTATACTAAGTGTATAGGAGGTGTTTATGCGCAACGCTTTAACTGTAGGTGAAATGGCATCGTTGGTAGGGGTTTCTCCTCATACGGTGCGGTACTACTGCAAAATTGGCCTTTTGTCGTACAAGACGACTGAAAACGGCTACAAAAACTTTGACTACGACGCTGTATTGCAACTTGAAGCTCTTGTGATGCTTCGAGAAAGCGGCGTATCTATTGAGCGGATAAAAGCCCTGTTTAAGGCGTTTTCACGCTCTCATTACAGTGCAATCTTAAAAGCTTCCTACGATAACGCCGTTGCTGAAATTGAGCGGCTAGAGGCTTTAAAAAAGCGGCTCGATGAGTTTCAGAACGCCTTAGCTGTGCCGCTGGAGGTCGCTGTAACAAGACGTTTTGAGCGACGCTATTTCTACGAAGTGCTCAGAGCGCCCCTAGAAGCACATATCTCTTTAAAAAAGCTGTACGACGCCTTTCAAAAGTCACCGTTTAAAGCCCATGCTCTGAGTCGTGATGTGGCGTATCTATTTACCCCAGATGTACAAAAAATCGGGTGTTTGGTAGAAGGGAGTTGCGAAGGCGCCGTTCTGCTCGAAGAAGGGAGCTATGAGATGCTGTCGTTTGCTTTTTCAGAGGAAACACAGGTTGGTGAAAAACTTAAACACTTTTTAAATCCAAGCGGTCAGGAAGTGCTCTTCGTTATAGAGGCAAAGGCGTCTATGCAAATTGAAGAGGGGCTCATTGGAACATTAAGTGTTAGGAGGTCCTTATGAAAAAAGTTCTGTGTGCAGTTGTTGTGCTTATTGTCGTTATGGCAACAGGGTTCTTTCTCTTGCAGTCACCTGACTTTAAAAAAGATAAGACAGGGGCCGTCACGCTTTCTTTTAAGACAGCGCAAGGGACTCTCAAAGGAACCCTTTGGCCTCCAAGTGATGGACCAGTAGTCCTGTTGGTTCATGGGGATGGTGCCGCGGATAGATTTTTAGGGGGTGGTTATTTGCCCTTGATGCATGCGCTGTCAGATGCAGGCATCGGCGTGTTTACTTGGGACAAACCCGGTGTCGGCGAAAGTGAAGGCAACTGGTTAAGCCAATCTATGGCAGACCGCGCAGAAGAGGTAGAAGCGGCGGGTAAAGCTGTTCAAAAGTACTTTGGCGTCAATCAGCCGTTGATGACGATCGGCTTTTCTCAAGCGGGGTGGGTGATTCCGAAACTGGGGCGTTCAAAGGCTGTATTTGATGGGCACGTGGTCATCGGCGGTGCTGTAAATTGGCGTCGCCAAAGTGCGTACTACACGCGGACACGCCTGGTGACAGAAGGCGCTGACGATGCAGCCGTTGCCGAGGGGCTTCGCCAGAACGCCTACGAGATAAATCACTTGTTAAATAAAGAGACGCATTACGCGGTATATGTCGAGAAAACACAGGACGCCAAACCAATGGCGCGCAATCGCTTTGAGTTTGTAAAAAAGAACATAGACAGCGATGTCACAGACGATTTAAAAAAAGTCTCCGTCCCTATGTTGGCACTGTTTGGAGAAGACGATCTTAATGTCGACGCCGGTGAAAGTGCTGCTGTGTACAAACGGTATTTAAAGCCCAATGGGCGCGTGGTACTTGTACCCGAGGCGACACACAGTTTATTGAAGAGTGCACTTTACAACACACAGCTCTCGGAAGATTGGGCGTTAAAAACAGTTCTCTATTGGCAGTTTCAAGGCCGTCGAGCATATGCCGACGGCGTCGTTGAGACGCTGACGGAGTGGCTAAAGGAGGTAGAAAAAAATGTTAGTGAAAAAGGGGATTCCCAACGCACTGATTGAAAACGCATCGACGCTGTACAGCGAGGCCTTTCAACGGAAAGTGGTTAAAATTCTCGGGCCGAAGGAAACGTTTAAAGCGCTGCTTTGCAAGGGCATGGACGGACGACACGCGTTTTACGCTGTTGACGAGGCCGGGCAACTGCTGGGGGTGGCGGGCTTTTACAGTGATAAATCAGCCCTTATTAATATTCAACTGAGGGATTTAATTGGTATTTTAGGTGTGTTCAGGGGGCTGCTTGTCGGTTTTTTTGCCGAAGGTCTCTATAAGAAAAAAGCCGACCACCCTCGACAGTTGTTGATGGACGGCATTGTCGTCGATGTCGATCATCGTGGAAAAGGCGTTGGTAGCGCCTTGTTTGAAAACCTAGTTACTTATGCGGCTTCACAAGATTTTACAGAGATTAAGCTCGAAGTCATCGACGAAAATCCAAAGGCGAAGAAGTTGTACGAGCGTCTGGGGTTTGAGGTCAGGCATCACAAAAAACTGTCTGCTCGTTTGTCGAGACTTATTGGCGTAAGTGGTGTTTACACAATGGTTAAACAAATATGATAATAGATGACGAAAATGTGAAAAGTATGGTAAAATAGGCAACGAGGAGGAAGTGCTCATGTTGCCTTTTTTACTTATTATAGAAGATGATGCGGAAAGAGATATTTTAGAGCGTGTGTACCGAACGCATCATAAGATGCTTTACTTGACAGCGTATACAATTTTAAAGGATTATCACGAAGCAGAAGACGTTGTTCAGAACGTTATTTTGCGCCTTTCAAAAAATATTGAAAAAATTTCGGACGTAAACTGTAAGAAAACAGTGTCCTACCTCGTTATTATAACAAGGAACCTTTGCTACGACATCTGCAGGAAAAATAAAAAGCTTCAGTTTATCGAAGAAGAAGGTGCTCGAGAACAGGGGGAAACGCTTGTTGAAGAGGTGATGATTGAAATGGAAAACGCCAGAGAAATGGCGGAAAAACTCAATCGTTTACACCCACCCTATGCCGATGTGCTGACTTTGCGCTACTATCACGACCTGTCTATTCCAGAAATAGCAAAGTGTCTAGACCTTACCGAAAACAATATCAGTGTAAGGCTCGGTCGCGCGTGTGAGGCGCTCAAGAAATTAATAGAAGGTGAGATAAGTGATGAGAAGATTGAAAAATAAGCAAAGAGAAAAACAGAACGAGGCGGTTTGGCGCTGTATTGGCGAGGCGCATGCCGACGCCTTGGTCGAAGAGGCTCTAAAGTTACAGGCACAAGAGGGTGATGTGCTGTACCCAGAGAGACTCAACAGATGGTTTGAAACGTTTCAGAAAAGGAAAAAATATTCGAGGAAGGGGTATTATTATTTAAAGAAAGTTGCAATGGTTTTTATGACCTTAAGTGTCGTGGCCACTTCTCTTTCCATTGCATCGGAATCTTTTAGAGAGAAACTCTTTAATTTGTTTATATCGGAGTACGACACACATGCCGAGGGCAGAATTATTGGAGATGCTGTAGAGGGGCGCGTCGTCATGACAGAACCGGTGTCCTTTGACCTTTCTTATCTGCCGGAGGGGTACCGAGAAACCGATGCCTTTGATGTGGAAGACATGCATTACCTCGTCTTTGAAAATAGCGACAAGGATCAAATAAAGTTCATGTACAAGACGTTGCCGCTCCACTTTACCGTAGATGCAGAGGATACTGAAATCCTTACTATTGACATAAAGGGGAATGAGGGCATCGCAGTGGAAAAAGAAGATTATACCATTGTTATCTGGTTTGACGAACAATTTGCTTATCAGTTGTCTACAAAGTTGCCACTTCAAGAAAGCCTCAAAATTGCCAGAGGCGTGTACTAAAGAGTGATTGGGTTATAACCACGTCGTCAAAGACAAAAGGAGATGTATAAATGAGAAAAATAAAATTAGTAGCAGCACTCGCATTGATGGTTTGTATGATGCCGACTTTTGCAGAAGGCGTACCCTACCAAGAAACCGAGCCGTCTTTTCCCTTTGATGTTATTCGACCGAGGTTCTCGAATATCATCGTCTTCAACAATGATTTTTACATCAATTCTAGTGGAGAAGCCGTTATGTCGAGTACCTTAGACGCACATGGTGTGGAGGAAGGGAAAATTACAGTATACCTCCAGCGGTATCAAAATGGCTCGTGGGTAAATGTCAAGACGTTCAGCAGCCGCAAAAGTGGCGGGTTTGTGACATTATCTGAAAGCTACAGTGTTTCTCGCGGCTACAGCTATCGAATGAAGAGCTATGGCAATGTGTACAAGAATGGAAGCGTCGTCGAAGGGACGTCTTTTGTCAGTACTTCTGAAGTGTATTAATGATTAAAGGAGGCGCATTTTGAACTTTATCCGAAGACCTAAATTGCTTAAAAACATCGTTATTGCCATTGCCGTAACAGTGTTTATGCTATTGGCAGTTGCAGTCAAGTGTGAAAGTGTAACTTATTACTAACCGTAGACAAGAGTCTGTTTTAAATGTTAAAATAGCGTATGGGATACGGAAAGGACATGTTATGGAAAGAATTGCACTTGTAGATGAAAACGACATCATTGTAGGGTATGAAGAAAAAATGCGTGTACATGAAGAGGGGCTTTTGCATCGCGCCTTTTCAATCGTCCTTTACAACAGTTGCGGAGAGATGCTGATTCAGCAGAGAGCACATACGAAGTACCATTCTCCCAGTCTGTGGACCAATGCCTGTTGTAGCCATCAGCGAGAGAGCGATGCGTCGCTTATCGCCGCGGCGGAAAGGCGTCTTTACGAAGAACTGGGGATTGAGAACGTCTTGCTAAAACCCCTAGACAAAATTACTTATAAAGCGTCTTTTGATAATGGATTGACGGAATACGAAGTCGATACTGTGTTTACAGGTGTTTATGATGGCGTGTTGCCGTTTAATCCAGAAGAAATCGATGCGGTTTTATGGATTGCGCCGAAGGCTTTAAAGAAATGGCGTACTGAGAAACCGGAAGTTTTTACGGTTTGGTTTAAAATACTACTTGACGACGTGTTATAAACTATAGGGCAGCTCGATACCGGGCTGCCTTTTTATGCGTACGATGAAAGAAAGAGGCAATTATGAAATGGTTTGTTTTATCAGATATACACGGTTCACTTTACTATCTTGAAAAGGCGCTTGAGCGCTTCCATGAGGAGCAATGCGATAGGATAATGGTACTGGGCGATTGCCTCTACCATGGGCCTCGCAACCCACTCCCCAAAGACTATAATCCCAAGCGTGTCGCAGAGCGTCTGAATGCCTATAAGGATCGCATTGTTGCTGTGCGGGGAAACTGCGACAGTGAAGTTGACCAAATGGTGTTGGACTTTGAGATAATGGGCGACTACCATATCCTCGTTTTCAGTTCTAGGAAAGTCTTTTTCACCCATGGTCATTTGTATCACCGAGACCACATGCCACGGCTCTCGGCAGGCGATCTCTTTGTCCATGGGCATTACCATGTGCCAATGACTGAGACGGTTGACGACATCTATTATCTAAATCCAGGTTCCGTATCCCTTCCTAAAAACGGTACGGCACACAGCTATGCTCTACTGGACAACGAGGAATTTGTCGTCAAAGGCTTAGACGGAACAGTCGTACAGCGCATTGCCTTTGATTAGTGCCTTTTGTTGTGTGATGTCTTTTATAAAAAACTGTTTTGTATACGAGTTAACAATATAATATATTCTCACTTAAAAATGTTGTGTTGTCTTTGAATCGGGGTAGGAAAGAAGCAACATTTAGAAAGAAGAGAGGGTGAATTATGAAATCGTTAAAGTCAAAGGTGTTAACGGCTTTGCTCGGGGGCATTGGGGTTATTTTCATCGTGGTCATCGGCATTCTCACACTAAATACATTTAGTTTGTTCTCCAATCAAGTGGCATTAAATGCCGTAAGCGAGTCTCATCGGTATGGTGAAGAAGTAAAAAATGAAGTTGAAGCGGTCAACCTGAGTATGCGTACAGTGGCTAGGGGCATTGAAGGCGGTGTGGCAACGGGTGAACTCGATGCGTCGCTGGTTAACGCCACCTTAAAAAGCGTTTTATCTGATAATGAAAATATGTTAGGTGCCTGGGTGGTTATCGACCCGAATCAGCTCAATGCACAAAGTGACAAGCGCCTAAGTGGGGGTGCGCTAGACGAAGATGGTACTTTCATTCCCTATTGGTACCGGAGCGGCGACGACATACTGTTGGATGTTTTAGTGGACTACAATGTGGCCGGTGTGGGCGATTGGAACCTGGTTGCCAGAGAGACCAATCGAGAGACCATTATGGATCCGTTCTACTACGAAATTGAAGGCGAGCAGGTCTTGATGACGACTTTGGCTGTGCCAATTGTTGTTGACGGTAAGAATATAGGCGTTGTTGGGGCTGATATTTCTTTGGAATCGCTGCAAACGATTACGGCTCAAATTCAGCTCTATGACAGTGGCTATGGTGCACTTATCTCCAACAGCGGACAGGTTGTCGCACATCGAGACGGCACCCGAGTCGGTCAACCGATTGAAAATTATGTAAATCACGAAGGGTTAATTGCCGAAATTCAAGCCGGGGAGACGTTGACGTATCGCCAAGAAGATTTAGACGGCGAGATGAATGTGTACACACACACGCCAATACAAATTGGTAGAACGACAACGCCTTGGTCTTTCGTCACAGTGGTAAAAGAAAAAGAAGTAATGAAAGATGTCAATTTTATTCGTAATGTTGCAATTTTGGTTTCATTGGCTGGGATGGCTGTACTGGCCGGTATTATTGTTTACATTGTCAACAGCGTCACCAAGCCTATTTCCGCTGTCTCTGAAATGATTGAACGCTTTGCGGGATACGATTTTAAAGCGGTAGAAAACACTCAAATTGAAAAGAGCTTAAAGCGAAACGATGAAATCGGTATTATGGTGCGCGCTGTAGGTAAGATGCGTGAGAACATCATTATTCTGGCTTCTGAGATTGAAGACAACGCGCGACAAGTGGCCGCTTCATCTGAAGAGATGATGGCAACCACTCAACAAGTGTTGCGTTCCAGTACGGAAGTAAACAAGACGATAGAAGAGATTGCTAATGGGGCGACTGATCAGGCAAAAGATACTGAAAACGGTGTTCAATCACTAGATAAGCTCAGTGACTTGATTGAAAATGAGTACACCTTAATCGAAGTGCTCAATACCTTGACGGAGAAAGTTGAAACCCTTAAAGTGGAAGGCTTTAATATACTGGATCAATTGACAGAGGACACGGTGGCTTCTTCTGAATCCACCGACGAAATTAAGGCCATTATTATCAATACCAAGGCGCATGTTGTGACCATTGAAAAAGCAAGTGATATGATTAGCGCCATTGCCAGTCAAACCAATTTATTGGCCCTTAACGCGGCAATTGAAGCCGCCAGAGCAGGCGAGTTCGGCAAGGGCTTTGCAGTTGTCGCCGATGAAATACGAAAACTCGCTGAAGAATCGAATCGCTTTGCTGAAGAAATCTCTAAAGTTATCGCACAGCTCACAGGGGAAACAGATTTAGCAGTCAGCAGCATGGGCGAGGTAAGTGAAATCGTACACCATCAAGCGCGCAGTGTCAGCGATACCAACGACAAGTTTAAGGGCATCTCCGACGCCATCGTCAATATGAAGTCGGGACTCGACGATATTAACAGCGCCGGTACAGTGATGCGCGATAAGAAAAATGCGCTTATGGGCATTATGGAAAATATGGCGGCGGTGTCAGAAGAAAATGCGGCGAGTACAGAAGAGGCTTCTGCTGTATTAACCAGTCAGGTCAATTCATTTGACGAAATTGCCGAAGCTAGCGATGCTTTGGCGGTTCTCGCTGAAAAAATGCATCAAAATGTATCCAAGTTTAAATATTAGTTGACAAATGTCTAAAACCTCATTATACTGATAAGAATTAAAGGCGTTGATGAGAAGAGTACGTTTTGACAAACTGTTTCTAGCGAGCTGATGGCGGTGGGAGATCAGCAACACGGTTAAATCGGAAGAACCTCTCTGAGCTGCCAACCGAAAGCGTTAGCAAGTAGGCTTGGACGGAACTTCACCGTTATGAGAAGAACAGTATCGATACACAATCCGTACTGATTAAGAGACTGCGCTTTGTGCAGTAAATGGGGTGGCACCGCGAATAACCTTTCGTCCCCGGTTCTTTTGAACCGGGACGAGAGGTTTTTTTATTTGGACAGAGAACGTTTCACCTATTTGTTAAGCGGGTAAAAGACTTTTTAAAGGTATTGGTAGCCACTCTGAGCACAGGCACGGCCTTAATCGCCAACTTGCATTTCGACGCCTTGATCACGTGTCGGATTGTAATCACTTTATTTTGTAAGGAGGCGCATATGAAAATCCCCAAGACGTATCAACCCCTATTGGACATTAGACATACTGAAAAAGCTATAAAATTGGTAAAAGACCATTTTGAAAAACAATTGGCTGAGACCCTAGAACTCACACGTGTGTCGGCACCGCTATTCGTCAGACCTGAATCCGGTTTAAATGATGATTTAAACGGCGTGGAGCGCGCGGTAAGCTTCGATATACCGCATCTCGGTACAGAAGTGCAGATTGTACAGTCTCTCGCCAAGTGGAAGCGTTTGGCGCTTAAGCGTTACGGCTTTCAACCGGGCGAAGGCTTGTACACGGATATGAACGCCATTCGCCGGGACGAAACACTCGACGCACTGCATTCCGTTTACGTCGACCAGTGGGATTGGGAAAAGACCATCCATGAAGGCGACCGAACAGAAGCGACTCTCAAGGCAACTGTCGAGGCGATATACGGCGTCATTAAACAGACCGAGAAAGCCATCTCGTGGGTATACGGTGATTTAAAACCGACTTTGCCTGAATCCATTGCCTTTATTGATTCAGAAGAACTGTATAGACAGTACCCGGACGAGACGCCAAAGATGCGCGAGTACCTCGCAGCAAAGGCTTTCGGCGCGGTGTTTATAATGCGTATTGGCGACCTCTTGTCCTGTGGAGAGCGACATGACAGCAGAGCGCCCGACTACGACGATTGGTCTTTAAACGGCGATATCATCGTCTACAGCGACATCATCGACCAAGCAATAGAGCTGTCTTCAATGGGGATTCGCGTCGATGCCCAAACTTTACTTGAGCAACTTAAAAAAACAGGTGAAAGTCATAAACTGGAGAGACCTTACCATAAGATGCTTGCAGCTGGTGAACTGCCGTTCACTATCGGCGGCGGTATCGGACAATCCAGATTGTGTATGTTCTTTTTAAGAAAGGCGCACATTGGAGAAGTACAAGCGAGTCTGTGGGACGAGGACTGGGATTTGCCTTTGCTCTAATCTGTAAATATGATAAAATACAGTTAAAAAAGGAGGCGTCCAATGGCCAAAAAACAAATTTCAGAAAGCAGAAAAGCACTTTATTATACGGGTATGGGGCTTTCCATACTCGGCGTCTTGATATTTCTTTCCAATTTTTTCACTTTTATGAGCAGTACTATTAATCCCGAGAGCTTTATGTTACGACCGGTAATAGGTATCGTGCTCATATGGATTGGATCCTTTCTAATGAGACTGGGTGCCAGAGGTGTAGCGGGGTCAGGTGTGGTTTTAGATCCTGAAAAAGCGCGTGAAGATTTGTCACCGTGGTCGTCTATGGCCGGCGGCGTGTTACAAGACGCCTTAGATGAGACGGAAATCGGCCGCCCATCTGCCGGCGGAACGGTGGTCAAAGTGAGATGTCCCAATTGTAAAGAATTAAACGATGAAGATGCGCGCTTTTGTAAAAGTTGCGGCGATAGAATTTGATAGGTGTTTGTATGTCGACTAAAACCAATGCACTTAGGCGGTGTGATGCGGCAAATGTGCCCTACACGATTTCAGAATACGAGGTTAAAGAAGGTTTTTCAGATGGCGTTCACGTCGCAGATCTCCTCGGCTTTTCTTACGATGCGATTTTTAAGACGCTGGTAGCCGAGGGCAAGTCTCATGCGCTGTATGTTTTTGTAATCCCCGTGGACAAGACCTTGAACTTAAAAAAAGCGGCAAAAGTCACTGGCGAAAAATCGGTGGCGATGCTACCGTTAACACAATTGACAAAGGCCACCGGCTATGTCAAAGGCGGGTGCTCTCCAATCGGCATGAAAAAAGCGTATCCGACGTTTTTTGACCGGCAGTTTAGCGCTCTCGATGCCATAACATTTAATGCGGGAAAGGTGGGCATGCAGGTTACCCTTCAAACCGACGACGTAGAGAAAGTTGTGTCTTTTCAAGTGGCTGATTTGACCGACTAGTTATTTATCAGAGTTTAACAGCATAAGACTGCTTGCGTATGATGCGCTTGTGGTCTTTTTTTTATCAAAGACAAAATGAAGCAACGTTATTTAGCACTTATATGAGTTCTTAACGAGAAGGCGTTTGCAACATAAACCGGGGTGTCTACACCTACGCCTATGACGCTACGAATAGACCTGCTCAAGTGACATTTAACCGCGTCAGCGGTGCTGACCAAGCCTGAGAGATCGCTAAACGAGAATTGACGACAGGTGAGACAGATGCGGGAAAAGCCTGAACGACGTCGTTGAAAACTGTGGATGGGATTCTTTGAGCGGTTGACATAATGCATAATATATTATATATTTATGTTAATTCGGACATGCAATTGACTTAAACTTTAGTGCTGTTGTTTGTGAAAAAAAAACATCGTAAATGAATAGACTCAAATGACTTTTAGAACAAATGCATTTATCCTTGTTCAAAATCATCTAAATTGATGTATAGGTCTTCTAAAAGCAACAGCAAATAGATTGAGCGACGTCCCACGATTCTAAGTTATAAATGAGAGGTAGTTTATGAAACGAAACGACTACGAAAAAAAAATATTCGGTAATTTTTTTAAAACATCCAACAGTTTACAACTGTATTTGGATCATTTGTTGAGTTCAGATGGTTTAACTGCAAAGCAAATGTTTTTAATGATTGTGATAGACACTTTTGGGGAAAAAGGGCCTACCCTCAAAGAGGCTGCAGAAAAGAGTGGCACCTCTTATCAAAATGTGAAACAGTTGGCCCTAAAACTTGAACAAAACGGATTTCTTTGCATTCGAACCGATGAAACTGATAAAAGAAGAAAATTGTTACTGCTCTCAGAAAAAGCTAAGAATTACTGGCTACGACGCGAACTTGCTGACCGACAAGAAATGAGTGGTCTTTTTAAGGGGTTTAGCATTGAAGAACTCAACTTGTTTTTAAAATTTATTAAAAAACTACATTTTAATTTAACGGGTATACAGGAGGTGTCTAAGTGATTACTTTTGGCCTTGTCATTGTTTTTACTCTAAGCCTATCAATTGTATTAATAAGGGAGCACTTTGGTATGAAAAGACTTTTTAAAACTGAAGCTCAAAAAATGTTTAGTTCAGTTGATAATGTACTCATTACTGAAGAAGATCTTTGTCAACTGCCTGAGCAAGTTCAAAAGTACTTAAAAAAAGTTGGTGTTATAGGCAAACCAAGAGTGAGGACTTTTCACGTGAAGATGACTGGTGAAATACAATTTAAGCAAGATGGCAATTACTACGCCCTAAATGCAGAGCAGTATACCTCAGTAGAGTCAGGCGTCCGATTGTTCTATATGACGATGACGTACAACGGACTTCCAATTAACGGATTTCATCACTATAGTTCAAGTGATGCTGTAATGCAAATTAAAATTTTAGATTTAATTAAGATTGTAGCTTATTCTGGATGTCAACTACAACGAGCCGAAACGGTTACTTATTTTAATGATCTCTGCATTATGGCACCGGCGGCTTTACTGGAAGAAACGATTAGATGGGAGGTAATTGATAAGAGGCGGGTGAAAGGGATTCTTATAAAGCACGGACATGAGGTTGCTGCCGTGTTGCATTTTAATGAAGACTGTATGCTCGTCAACTTTGAATCGGAAGATAGAATAGATGTCCACGCAGACTCTATTCAAAATAGTACTTTATGGTCAACCCCCATGACGTCGTTTGATACGATTGGAGAATACTATTTACCTTCTAGAGGAGCCGCTATTTGGCATTACCCTAGTCACGATTTCACATATATTCGATTGAATATAAAAAATGTGATGGTGAACAGGTGTTCTATGCACCCATGATAAAGGTTGCTTGATTGACGCCTTACTGTAACTCGTTTAGACGCTAAATGAGGGGTAACAGGAGCGTTTAAAATAACGACGACAATTTAACTCTGCATAAAAAAGCGCAAACAGCAATCGTACTATGCTTTGAGGTTTGCGCTTTCTTGTGGAGATTGTCACTGGTTGTAATCCAAACACATGCGCCTGTTAGTTTCGACTTTTTTAAAAGGCGTATTTGAAAAACTGACTGACAAAATCTTTCATAGGATTTTCCTCATTTTCATCAGCAATACTGTCTAGATCTGGGTCATAAAAGTAGAGATAGGCAATGCTTTTCTTGTCATCGGATGTACCTATGATTCCAAAAGATTTTGGGTAATCAGTCACAGCACTTTTGTCTTCGTCTACAACGTTAAACACATAGGTATTTATTGAAAATTGATTTTCTGGGATGACATATTTGGTTGCATCAAAGTTTGATTTGACAACATGATCTAAAAATAGGTATTCTTTAGCGAGTTTTTCTTTTTCCTGCAAATAAGTTTCGTCGTCATATTGAACAACCAGTACAAAAGAGTTGGACTCAAATATAAGACTTGATTTACGCGTGTGCAGATATTCGAGGGTGTTGTAGTCTTCTAAATTTTCTAGAATGGGCATAACGCTTTTGGAATGACTGTCGATTTCTGTACCCGTTTGGAGGTAATCTTCAATATTGGAATTTGTCTTCGTACAGCCCGTTACACTCATAATGAGTATTACGCCTATGATTATTAATAGCCCTTTTTTCATTTGATCTCCTTCCTATACATGCTAGTAGTTTAGTATGATGTGATAAATGGTGGATCGCTTAATTATAGTCGATAACTTAGTGTAGCTTAATCGGGCATAAAAATCAAATGTTCCACACTAAAGTAAAGTTAATGGTGGATACGACTGAACTGATTGCAAAATTCATTTAATAAATCTCCTAAAAAAAGTCCCCCAAAAACGATGTTGAGCTTTGGGGGACTGAAAGTCACTTTTGGCTTTTTACACCGGTTTTCCTCATCATTTATAATTTGAACTCAGTATGCTTTCAAACGCCTTATCAGCACAAGACATATGGGCATCTTGATCGTTCGCATCAATCTGAACATCTACAAACGTTGCACGATTAAACATAGGGGGCATTTTTAAGACCGCTTCATAAGGGACCATAGCGTCATTAGATGCATGATAATAGGTGATTTCTTGTTTGATTTCATGAAATGGAATATTCCAAGGTGTTATTTGTAAGACACTCTCTAGCGCCATACCAAAGCACTTTTGATTTAAAGTCTCGTTTAAAACAGTCATCGATAGTTCATCCCCTTCTGCAATGGCCTTATAGCGATCCATGAAGTTCATGTAATATTCTTGAACAGCATCAAAGGGCATCGTAAGGAAATTTTTATAAGCGGTCTCCCCTTCATCACCATATAATTTTAAAACATCATCTTTGTATACAGCTGGAACGCCACTAAGCACATAGACCTTTCTTATAATATCTGGAACGGCGTATGCAAGAGCATAAGCATAAGGTGCTCCAGCGGAAATACCGATTACATCGGCTTCTTGAACACCTAATTTTTCAACCAGCTCCTTAAAAATAATAACCCAATCTTTCACTTCACTTAACATATTTTGCGAAGACAGCCCATAACCGATTCTTTCTAGTGCGATTAGTCGAACGTTACTTTCACTAATTTTTCGCTGCCATTCGTCAGTGATTAGAGAACTGCCAATCAAACCGTGGAGCAAAAAAACAACATTTTGTCCTTCTCCATAGACACTGTACCCAATTTTTATAGAATTGCTTAATTCTTTAACTTTACGCATTTTATTCTCTCCTTTTTCAATAGACTTTTAATCCTTTTGATAGTATCAGCAACAGTTAGCTATAACTAAGCTTAGCAAGCAATTGCTCTTGAGTCAAAGCTGTGAAATTGGTATAATAGATACTAAATTTACATTATTAACAGAAAATAATGCAGAATAGTCTATATTTATCTTGATGGTAGAAAATTTTTTGTGTTTTGATTTGATACTAAAAGATACTCGAAAGGAAAAAAACATGAAAATATTCGACTCTTATCAAAGTATGATAGCGCAATTGGAGGCATGTGGTTATCAAAAAACGGTTACCTCAAAAGGTTACAGATACGACCTCAAGCCAGGGGTGGGTAAAGGAACCTTTGAGTGTTGGGGAGACAACATAACCTACGCCTTTAACGACTTAAATGTTTGCTATGATAAGACACACACTGTTTTAACATACAGCGATACGCTAAGTGTTCAAATGACATTTGTAGAAGAAAACAACATCCAGTACTATCAAGAAGACAACACTGTTGAACAAACAAATTACGGAACGTTTTTTTATGTCAATAATATAAATATCCCATGGTATAAGACCTATTTTCAAGGTGAGCAAATTAGAGCCCTTACGATTGTGATTTCAAATGAATTTTTAATGAATCATGGCATTAGTCTTAGCGAAGAAGAATGGGACGAACTAGCAAGGACAATTAACCTCAGACCGATTTCTATTCCCAGTATTGCGACTATTCTTAGGCAAGTTAGATACACAAACATCAGTGACCCTTTGTTTCGTAAATACATTGAGACCAAGCTTTTAGAAGCCTTTTTAATTCTTTGGGACTACAGCCAAAAAGAGTTGCGCTTAAGTAAAATGAATACCAAAACATATGTTGCCGTAAGACAGGCTTTAACAATTTTAACGAAAAATTTCATCGACCCTCCCATTATTACCGATTTGGCAGCGGCCGTAAATATTAACAAAAACACTTTACAGAAATCTTTTAATGAGGTGGTGGGGATGAGCATTCACAAATATGTTAGAACACTAAGGTTGCAGAAATCTCTTGAACTCCTTACTGAAGACAGTATGACCATTGAAAACATAGCAAAGGCTGTGGGATACAACAGTAAAATTCATTTCTACAAGGCCTTTAAGCAAGTTTTTGCGATGAAGCCTACAGAAATGAGACGTTTATTACACGGTGGGTAGCATGAACGATGAGAAAGTTTAATAGCGATTAAAGGTGACAGTTGTTAGAGTGAAACGCAATGAACACTGCCCACAAGAAAGCGAGTTTTTATATGATACAGACACAAATTGACAAATGGGATCCAATTGACATGTTCCCACATGCGCCGGCAGACGAGTACGAGAACGAAGTGGCTCTGTTAAAAGAATTTATTAGAGCCAATAAGGTGACACGTGATACTTTAGCAGAAGAAATTCATAGGGTTTTTACGAACCAATTCGGTAAAGAGGTCTTCAAATGCAACAAAGCTGAATGCAATGCTGTTGCAGAAAAAATAATCGAACAGCTTGCAACACAAAATATACAAATCGTGCGATAAACACAACATAAAAAACATGGAACAGTCACGCAAAGCCGTTCCATGTTTTTTGTATCTGCCACTAGCCATTTGTCCTTGTAAACATTTTCTTGCGATAAGTATGAGGCGTCATTTTCATCTGTGCTGAAAAGACACGATTAAAATAGGCCGGATCAGCGTAACCGCACTCGGCAGAAATTTTATACGCCGGATACCGCGTCGTCTCAAGTAGTCGGCAAGCGTGTTCAACACGTAATTTGACAATGTATTCGGTAAACGGAAACCCCATTTCTCTTATGAAAAAGTGACTGAAAGACTTTGGGGTCATATAGACCTGTGCCGCCACCTTTTCAAGAGAGAGTTTCTCCTTAAAGTGGCGCTTAATATAGGCAGTACTGATTTTGAGACAATAGTGTTTTTCCTTGTGTATACTCCCTGAAGGGCGCAGTAGGTTTTCCATTGCTTCGTCGACGATAAGGGCAACTGCCATACACAATCCCTCCTTAGATTTCTATTGATGTGATAAAAAGAGTTGTCGCGTTATCTCTATGTAAAAATACAAGTACCAACAGTTTAACATTGAACGATATTCTTTTCTATGACTTTTGGAAATAAAGATGATAAAATGCATACGGGCGCCAAAAAATCGCATGGGTTCAAAAAAACCGGTTGAAATAGGGGGCCACTATAAGTTAAAATTTATTAAGGCTTTGTTTTTTGACGGCGCTTGTGTCGATGTAGAGTCTGCCGACACAAGAACTGTACAGACCATTCGATTGTTCATTCTGCTTACTATTTGAAAGCAAAAGACAAAGTCTGAACACGCACAATAGGGAAGGCGGAGAGGGCTGCTTTGCTAACAGGCGACGCCATTGCGACTCGACTGCGGGGAAGAGTAAACAGTTGGCTTAGGGAACTGACTGTTAAACGCAAGCCTAGTGTCTTGTATCGTTCACAATTAAAAAACTGCTCATCTACTCTACATCATTGCAGCGTTAAAATCTCTCGACAATGTCCTGCATTATCGTCGATAGTTTGCCTTGCACGGATACAGATTATCTGGCATTTTTAATTAAATCTCAACGAGACAATACATTAGAAGTAGTCTCCAATTGACCTATGTGATTTGCACTTTACTTGGAGGTAAAAATGTCAAAGAAAAAACCAAATTACGAAAGCTGTAATCAGTTGATAAATACGTTTGAGTCCGTTGTGGAACAACCTATTTTGGAAAAGTCTGCTGTGTACTATACCGGCGTGGACCTCGGAACTGCTTGTGTGGTATTGGCGGTACTCAATGAAGATTACGAGCCGGTGGCCGGTGCCTACCGATACGCAGATGTCGTGCGAGATGGTATGGTCGTCGACTACATCGGCGCTGTGCGCATTGTCAGGGCGTTAAAAGAAGAGATTGAAGCCAAACTGGGAACCGAACTCACATACGCTGCTGCAGCGATACCCCCTGGGACAGAGAATGTCGATTCCGGCGCAGTTAAAAATGTCGTACAAGCGGCGGGCTTTGAGCTCACTTGTCTTTTAGACGAGCCCACGGCTGCAAACAACGTTTTGAACATTCAAAACGGCGCTGTCGTGGATATCGGTGGCGGTACAACGGGAATTTCAATTTTAAAAGACGGTAAAGTCGTGTACATTGCCGACGAACCCACAGGTGGTACACACTTTTCACTTGTTGTGGCAGGCGCTTACAAGCTGCCGGTAAAGGAAGCCGAAGTGTACAAACGCGACCCGAAACATCACAAAGAGCTGCTGCCTGTCCTCAAACCCGTTGTGGAGAAAGTCGCTTCCATCGTCAATCAGCATATTGTCGGGCATCACGTTGAAGAACTTTTTCTCGTCGGCGGAACTTGTTGTCTAGCAGGTATTGAAGGCATCATCGAAAAGAAAACGGCTATAACGACGCACAAACCCAACAACCCAATGTTTGTTACACCTTTGGGAATTGCTCTAAGCTGTACACAGGATGTTATAGAATAGGAGGGGCACATGGACTTTAAAATAATTAAATCTCCAACGGCGGGCACTTTGGACGTTATCGCAAAGCGCACGGCACCCGGAGCAATGACCTCTGTAGAAAACACAGATGCCATAGGTCTGGTACAAGGTCGCATGATCGATATGATTTGCGCCATAGACATCGCAGAAAAAGCAGTTGGTGTCAAAGTGCTCGACGTCAGAGGAAGCTGTCCGCAAAACATGATTATGATTGCCATATTCGGCGATACATCCTCAGTAGAATCAGCCGTAGAGACCATAAAGAGCGCTCTTAAAAACAACAAATAACCTGAAACACAAATCAAGCGACCGGCTCAAAACACGGTCGCTTTTTAGACAACAAGAAGGATAGATTTACGGACTCTTTTCCAGGCCACTTCGCTTTATTAGCTTCACCTTTTATTGGGATTCACCTCATTTCTAAGATGATTTTAGCAGAGGGGGAGAAGTTTGAGTATGTGCGTTAGAAAGCATGTGCAAATAGCAATGCTTACATTGACTCTTAAACGAGTCTTGAGAAAATTCTACTTGCCTCTTGATGTAATCCAAATTGTGCGCAAGTACTTGCAACTTGTTTTAGCTGTTCTCGTTCTATTAATTCATAACCTTTTCGTTCGATATTTATTACACATTCATGCAATACTTTCATACCGGATTCACTTTGATTTATCTCCATATAAGCCTTCGCTTGTGCTAACAAGCATTCTACTATGCCCTGAGCACTCTCACTTTTCTTGAACAGGAACAATGCCTTTTCTGACAGTGCTATTGCCCCTTTATAGTTCTTCTCGCTATACATGATGTAGCTCAATACAATAAGAGCTTCGGCTTGAGGGCGTTCAATATCCAATGCTTTGTTAATTCTTAAACTGTTAAAAATATTCTTTTTTGCTATTTCATAATGAGCACACTTATAATGACAAAAACCTAATCGAAGATATGCATCAACAATAGTTTCCATGCATTCATGATCCCTTGCGAATGTTACTGCCTCATCATATATGGCTATTGCGCTAGTGTAATCCCCTAAGTTCTGATAGGCAGTGGCCTTATTTAAGTACATGTTTGCCAATAACTTAGAATGGTTCAACTGACGTTTAGCTGCAAACTCTATCACAAAATCATATAATTTAATAACATCAGAATACTGCTTTTTGTCAAAAAGAGAACCCGCGATGAAAGAATATGCCTCTAATCGATGATTGCTATTCCAACTATGTTCTGCTTCTGATATCTTTGTCGCCAAATCGATGCATTCCTCATAATGCCCCATATAATGAAGCGCTTTCACTTGAAACAATTTTATCTTCGATATTGTAGGATTATCAATAGTACCATCAACATCCTTACATATATCTAGAACGTCATCGTATTTCTTACTCGCATATTTATACTCTATCAAAGCTAGCTGATAATCAAGATTTCTTTCAGTACTTACTATCTGCTCTACTTCAATACCAAGTTTATTTGCAATATGTGATAGCAGCTTAAATGATGGATTTACCCTTCCAAGTTCTACCTGACTAATATAACCCTTTGTATACGCCTCTCCAGCTACTTGAGCAAGTGTAAAGCCTTTGCTTTTTCTAAGTTCTCTTATTTTTTCCCCAACAGATGAATTGTTCATTTGGATCCTCCAATTTCCTACCACAAAAATAGCAAAAAATAACCATTGACACAAAAGTATAATTATACTACACTTTTAATGTAAATAAGTCTCTTAATATCATACTTTACATGAATTGATGTTTGGCATCATTGTACTTTATTTTTTAAGGATATACAAGACAGGAGAGTTCATATGGAAAAAAATTTAGAAAGAGCAAGAAAGCATAAGTTTCACAGCCTTCATTACGTAGCACCAAATGATCCAATAAGGATATATGAGGACAGCAACTATTCTATAATCCTAGAAAGAGAAGATACAGAACTAATGGTATATTGGGCATGTGAGAGCATCACAGATTTATTAGAAGGTTTACACTTAATATCAGATGAGTTTAGAGGAGAAAAAATAAAACTCAAATTCATCCCACCTGAATTTGTTAACGCATTAGAAAACCATGATTACAAAGTATGTTGTGAGTTTGTTGATTTCTGGATAAAAGATTTAAATAAACACAATTGGAGTATATCAGACACTTCATTCATAAGATCACTTAATAAAGAAGAGATAAGTGTCGCTTCTGAAGTAACCCAAACTTGCAGCGGGCTTTCAAGAGGATTTGAAGGAGAAGAAGAGATTTCAATAAAAGAGTGGCTTGAAGGTGAGTCTAATGAGGTATTTGCAGCTATCGAGGATGATGAAGTTATTGGAATCTGCATGATGTCTGTATACGATAGCAATAGTGGTAAAGTTGCATGGTTACGTGAACTTGCTGTAAATCCCAAATTCCAACGAAGAGGAATCGGTAGGAGTTTGGCAAAATACGGAATTGAGTGGGGCGTAAATAAAGGTGCAATAAAAAGCTTCTTAGCAACAGATATTGAAAATACACCTGCAATTAATCTTTATAAGGAGTTAGGTTATGTTCAAGCTTCTAACAGAGGAGAAATTGTCATCACAAAACATCTATAATCAATACCTACATAATAAAGAAATCATAAAAAAGAGCAAGCTAATCTGAAACGATGACAAGATCCCTCTTTTTTATGCTTCGCTGATCTGTGTGGGTAGCACTTTAGGCTTCTTGCTAGTTTTTAAGCGGGAGCTTGCCGTCCAGAAGGTAGATCGTCGTAATAAAATTATCTACATTTCTGAACCCACGTGCACGTAATTGCGCACCGTGGATGATTGAATATGTGCGTTCTGTTAGACACTTACTTTCAGTCCTCGTAGAGGCGTGAAATAGCAGCGGTATTTGTGGTATAATAAAGTGTGTTTTGGAGGGCGGAAAAATGAAAAAAATAGAGAATTTAACACGTTCAGAAGCTTTTATGTATCATGCCTCAAACCAGTGCTTTCTAAAGACTCTGATACCGGCCAAGAGCACGCACGGCAACGCCTATGTGTATGCCACCCCTTCGGCGGCTTTATCGGCACTGTTTCTAAGTGGCAAGGGTGGAGATTTCACATGTGCTATAGGAATTGACATGGAAACGGGTTTGCCTTACATCTGTGAGCGGTTTGAGGGAGCGCTCAACTACCGCTACAAAGGTGTAGCCGGTGCTGTATACAAACTAGATGCAGCTTCTTTTCATAGCGGTTGTACCCCTTGGGATGCAGAATGGGTCAGTTCTGAGCCGGTAGCTGTTTTAGAAGAGCTGACAGTCTCCGATGCTTATGAGTTGTTGCGAGTTTTTGAACGGCGAGGCCATTTGATAATTGTACGGTACCCCGAGACAATCGGTCACGTTAAACGTGATAAAACCGATCTCGTGGAAGGCGCCGTTTATTTTCACCGCCTATTGGGAGACAGTGTTTTAAAGCAAGTGGAACAGTACCATCCGGAGATTATCGGCCGCATCAAAGCGGCTATAGACGAGGAGAAATTATATGACAGTCAATCGATGTAAACTGGAAGTCTATATACCTGAGTCCCATGTCGATGCGCTTCGGGAGGCGCTAAACGATGCGGGGCTATTGAAAGTCGGTTGTTACGACATGGTTTGTAGCACAACACCGGTGAAAGGGTTTTGGCGCCCCCTAGAAGGCGCCAATCCGTATGACGGCACCGTCGGCACTTTATGCAGTGGTGAAGAAGTCGTGTTTGTCTTCAGATGCGCGGTCTCCGAACTGACGACGGCGACAACTGTTATACGTTCTGTCCACCCGTACGAAGTTCCTGTTTACGATGTCACACCTATTTTGGAGAGGGTGTAGAGGAGAGGGCTATGGAGGCGATTTTCACATATTTAAAAAACAATCCAAATGCGGTAAAGCTTTTGTTTTCAGTGGCATTTTTAATGATTCATTTGCTGATTTTAAAAGTGTTGACGTCGGTGTTGTTTCGAACCATTAAAGACAATGCGGTTTATTATACGACGCGAAAGCGTTTTCTATACTTATTGTCTTTGTTTTATATTTTTATGTTGATAGTGATTTGGTCTGGATCGCGACTGGACTTGACCACTTACGTCGGGTTTATTTCCGCCGGGATCGCCATTGCCCTTAGAGAAATTTTTACTAACATCGCGGCGTGGCTGATTATCGTGACACAAAAGTCGTTTGAAGTCGGTGATCGCATTCGCTTTTTAGACACATGTGGTGACGTTATCGACATTAGGCTTTTCCATTTCATCATTATGGAAGTCTCTTCTAAAGCAGAAGGGGAGCAGAGCACTGGGCGCGTGGTTCACGTGCCTAACAACTGTATTTTCTTACACCCTATGAGCAACGCCAACAAAGGGTTTGAGTACATCTGGCATGAAATTGAAGTCAAAATGCCCATGTATGTGTCGCCAGACGCCGCCACGGAGGTGCTCAAAGGCATTTTAGACAAATACGCGTTGCATCAATCTGTCGAAGCCAAAGAAAAAGTGGCCCTAGCGAGTAAGCGGTATCAGATTCAGTACAACAACCTCACTCCTATTGTCTATTTGAAAGTGAAGGAGGGGGCGTTCTATTTTTACATGCGTTACCTTTGTGAACCGCGACAGGCACGAGTGACAGAAGACATCATTTGGCGCGATCTCATTGCCATCGCCGCCGAAAACGATGCCATCGAGCTGATTTAAGGGATAACCCAGAGGGCTTTCCCGGTAAAACCACAAGCTCTATAAAGGCGCTCAGGTGAAGTGACGTTGTTACATTCTCCTGAAACGGTGACAAAATCAACTTGGTTCCGCAGCCGCTTTAGCGTTTCGCAGACGATATACCGACCGAGGCCGCGACCTCTGTGTTTAGCGCCGACTTGAATCCACTCGAGCATACCTTCTGGGACATGAAAATCCACCTCAGAGATTCCCGCTGCTGCGATAGCGCCGCAAGGCGTCTCGACAATCAGCCATAGGGCGGAATCGAATCGCTTGGAACGGCACATCTCTTCCACTTGAGAGGGCTTGATTGAAATATTTTCATAGCAGCTATTTATAAAATTCACCAGACGTCTTTTCAAAGCGTCATCGGCCGCATCGAAAGGGCGCAACTCATACCCTTCTGGCAATGACGCGACTTCGAGCGTTTCCAAGTGGTGAATTAGTCTAAAGTAAGCGGTGCCGTTTGATGGCTTTTCTGTCGCGTAAACGACATGTGACGTATCGAATAATAATGCTTTGTGGTAGGGCAAACTGCTGCTGCCACAAGGGTCTGATTTGTACTGTTCTAAGTTCACGAAAAACCCCTTTTCTTTTCTTAGGACTAGAAGTGACCTTATTAGTATATCAAATTTTAAGTGAGGCTATTGCATGATTTTTATAATATCCGGCCTTGTAATTGCCTTTTCGGCGATGGTACAAGGCATGGCGGGCTTTGGATTTTCCCTTGTTGCTGTTCCCTTGCTGTCACAGGTGATGCCTTTGTCAGTGGTTGTTCCAATGCTTGTCGTCTACAGCATCCTTTTAAATGTTTTAGTTGTGACGAAAGTACGGGGCCCCGTTGACAAAAATCAACTGGGGTTGCTAATTGGCTTTGGCGTTATCGCTATTCCCTTGGGAATTTTTGCACTGAAATTTCTCGACGAAACTTGGTTAAAACGCGGCGTGGGCATACTCGTCACCACTGCCGCTGTGGCAATGTACTTTGACTACAAGTTGCCCATACGAAGAAAAAAATTGGCGTATGCCATGACGGGGCTCGTAAGTGGTTTTTTAAATGGTGCGACATCGCTTAGCGGGCCACCGGTCATTCTTATGCTCAGCAATGAAGGCACTGAGAAAGCCCGTTTTAGAAAGTCGCTCGCCGTCTTTTTTTTGGCGTTGAACTGCGTTACCGTGCCGATGTTTCTCGCAAGTGGTGTCTTGACTTCTGCGGTAATCAAAGAAGTGTTAAAGACCGCGCCTTTCATGGTCGTCGGGACGTTAGTAGGAATTTCTTTGGGGAATCGAATGCCTGAGGTGCTTTTCAGAAAACTAACCTTGGGATTAATTGTCCTCATGGGAATTTTAACACTGAGATAAACATAACAAAAGCCCGTCTTTTGCCCCTTTTTATAAGGGCTAAAAGACGGGCTTTATTAAAGTCATTTAGGTGGCCAGCGCCTTTTTGGCGGCCTTTTGAACTCTGAGCACAGAGGACGTGGCTAGCGCTCTCAATAGATGGCGCCACTCTGACGTTTCATCTGCCATTTCAATTACAAGCAATTGCTCACTTGTGGGTAAGTCCATAACGGCGGCAGTGTAATCACCGGACTCAAAGAGTATTTGAAAACAGTCGCTGTCTCGTGATTTGACAGCACAGGCTATGGACACAGACTTGGGCAGCTTGAGCCGGACGAGGTCTCGCATTAACTGCTCGGCGCCCAGCGGGTCGATATACTCTAGATCAGTAAGCTTATCAGCTCCCAGCCAATAGTGCGCACTGACAAATCTAAGGCGTTTTTCATCAGTTGTGTGCACGTAGTATGGGTCGAGAAGGTGCGACCTCCAGTGTGGCAACAGATGCGTTAGCCCCATAAAAGCGTCACTTTCTCCAGTCTGAATGTAATGTGCGAAGCTGTCCCGAATTAGACGCGTTCTTTCATTTTGATTCAGTTGGAGCCAATGGATGTCAGCGTTTGATGTCGCTTCAACATCCACAATGTAAAAATCCGATTGATGTTGCCAAAAAGACCGAACTGAATCATCGACATGTGTCACTAAAAATTTAAAATGTTTTCGGCCACTGACGAGGCGCAGTGTTCCATCGGAACTTCTCAGGAAGACAAAAGGGGTTGGGCGTTCGTATCTTTTATTCAGTTTCTCTAGTGCTTTGCTGCTGAAAGTCCATTCGATGTCGGCTGCGAGAAGCTCGAGGGCGTAATGCGCTCGAAAAGTGTTGTAATCGAGATGCGCGACACTTTCTAAAGACTCCAGATAGTCGCGTTCACGGACGAGGGCATGGGCAACAGCTTTATCCAGTGCTTTTTCAAAGTCCGATGTCACCGTTAAATCTTCCACAGGTCTTAAGCCCACCAAGTCTTTAAAGCGGTCGACTTTCCGTCCTTCAATATACTCAAGTGCCGATTCGATTTGTGCACGCCTTGAGGGCATACCCATAAAACCGGGTTCGTCATCTGCGTAGGCTTCCACATAAGGGGTATAGTTTCCGTTTTCAAAAGCCAAATGAAGTTCTGCAGCTTTTATCAAATGGGGCACTTTGAACAATTTCTTTAGCGCGTCATCGACATCGTACTCGGTGTTTACAGCGTCCACAACATCGTCGTAACTGTCGACATAGGGCGCTTTTATGGCTAAAATTGTTTGAAAAGGTGCGCAGGCAAAGCAAAACTTAAAGAAACGGGTGAGTTCTGAAGTCCATTCGTGATCGGCCCACTTGTATAGACTGAACAAAGGCGACAGCAGGTCTTCAACAGCACTTATAAGCGTCTGAGAGGCTTTTCCGAAACCGTCGACGACGGCTTCGAGAGAAAGCCCGCTTGGCCTCGATGCTTTAAGTGTGGCGTTTTCTTCTGGTGTTAGTGCATCCGGGCCCTGTGTCATTAACTTCATGATCAGCGCCTTAGGCGGTTTTGAGGGGCCTTTGACGTACGATTCAAAAGCTTCTAATGCCTCGTCTATACCATGCGTTTCAGCACCTATAGCTTCACTGACTACCGATAGCCAATTTGATTTCACCAAATCTGCGAGTTCTGTATCTGATTTTCCAAGAGCTACATCGCGTTCGTAGACAAATGCGGAGAGTATCAAAGCCGCCGCTGTGGGTGTCCACTTTGATTTTAAAATTGGCCGCGACTGGGCGCTGTCTAGTGCCATAAACGCGTACAGGCGCTTGAGAAGCCTCAAATCCACAGGAAACATGTCGTCCATAGACGTCTGGAGCAGTGCGTTGACATCTCTTGTGTAGTGGTCTGTGAATAAATCGTATCGCGCTCTAAAAGCGGGGGGCGATAGCCGCTCCGTATCTAAAAAATCTTTGTAAATCCAGTTGGAAAAAACGCCTTCAAAGGTTGTATTCAGGACGTCCATTGTTCGCAGAACGCAGACGTTTTCATCTGTGGACACACCATTGACAGCCATTTTCAACTGGGGATTTGACATTTCAGGCGCTTCAAAATAAGAGAAGAAGTCCAAGAAAATATCTATTAAGCAATAGGAAAGAGGCTCGATTTCGCTGTAAAAATAATTGAAGTGTTTTTCGACACTAAGCCCCGATCCCCTGACACGGGACATTAAGTCAAACGGTTGTAAGCGTTCGAGCAGTTCCGGGTTTTTACCCGTTAGGATGTACTCCCAAACGGCTTCGCCTTCGTCGAACACTTTTAGGAAAAACGCTTTCCAGTCGCTGTACCTTAGCTCCTCGTCTTCCGGCGCGCTTTCCGAATCCTCTGCAGAGGGGGAGACTACGGAACCGTAGAGGTCATCTAGCAGATGGTACATATTCTCTGCTTCGTTGTCAAAGGTGTCGACTACAAAGTGCATGCCCAGATTCGCTTCATCGTCGTAAAAGTCGATGTCATCTGTTTTAGGATTCGATGTGCGTCTGTGCAGCTGTGCAAAATCACTGTACAGGGCATGTATAGGGTATTCGGTGCGCGTACGCGCTGTATAGTGTAGAAAAGGGTACTCTTTAAACCGCTCTATGAGCAGATTTTTAAAAGTCGTGTAGGCGGCCTCCGATGCTCTAAAGGTTTCGACAAAGTCGAAAGGGGGCCATTCCAAGTCCTCAGTGAGGTTGAGTAGGCACAGGCGAATCTCATGATTGTCTGCGTGTACAATGGCCTTTAAAAGCGAGTGGGTATCGCCAATATCCCGCAATCGGTTGCGAAGGGTGTGAAAATAATCGGTAATGTAATCGGCGTGTTCCATATCCCAGTAGGGAATGGCGTAAAGGGCAAACTTATAGAGCGCTTCGGGACGGTGGTACGCGAAGGCATACATTATATCGACCCCGAATACAGAGCTGTTGTCGACCCACATTTTTCCAGAGTCGTTGACGTGGCGACTGTAGCGAATCAAGGCATCGATTGTACGCTCGACAACCGGTGAGAGACTCACATCGGCCATAGCGTGTGTAAAGAGTGCGAAAATGCCGTTAACTGACGTATAGCCCCCATCTGGTGCGCTTTCTACTTCTTGGTGTAGATGTCCCAAAAGAGGGGAGAGGATTGCTTCATGGAGTTTAGGCGGTCTGCTAAATGCATCAGAAACCTGTAAAGTTAAGTTGCCGTTCTGAAACAGTGTATGCGTATCCATCTTTTGAATTAATGCTTCGAGGGCCAATTCAATGGTACGTCGTTCTGTGGGATCAAAAGTTAAGTGTTTGTGTGCTTCTCTAGTTGTCATAATGCCTCTCTTTTTTGTCTAGAGGGCGCGGTGATGCCACCGCGTCCTTTCTTCTAAGATTTTAACGTGCTTGTAGCTCATGTCGGGGTGAATGGTGTCTGCGTGGGAAATGGTGAGCAAGCTGACACTTATTGCGAATTGCACCGTTTGTAAGAGTGACAACTCTTGCATATAGCCATAGGCAAGCCCTGCGACAAAAGCATCGCCGGCACCGGTTACATTGACTACATCGACGTCTTCTGCTTTTAGGATGCCTCTTTCTCGTGCATTGGCATAAAAAATGCCGTCAGCATCGAGTGATATAAAGACATTTACAATGCCGAGACTCAAAAAAGCGTCTGCGGCTCTGAGTAAATCGTCTGGTGTGTCCAAAGAGAACCCGAGTAGGGCTTCGGCTTCGTATCGATTGGGTTTAATCGTATGAAACAGAGGGAGCAGATGCCGGACGCTCTCTGCTTTAACCGCAGAAATCGGGTCCAAAATAAACCGTGTCTTGCCTCGGTATGTTTTGAGAATATACCCTAAAAGTTCGGGGTGGTCGGCGTCTAGTACGGTATAAGCTGCTTCCTCGAAAACTGAAGCTTTTGTGTCAATAAAGTCGATGTCCATTTGACAGGCGCTCCACATGTCGACGACGGCCGATACCATTTCGCCTTTTTCATTGAGTATGGCCATGTAAGTCGGTGTGGTTGCCCCTTCTAAGAAGAGGGAGTCTGACATGTCGCAACCGACGCGTGTTGCGTGATCGACGATGTTCTTACCGTGATCATCGTCCCCGATAATTGAGATGAATTTTGTCGGGATGTCAAGGCGCGCTGTCGTTTCCGCTATATTCCTGCAGACGCCGCCGAGGGAAACTTTAACACATCCGGGGTTAGAGTTGTTAGGTCTGTAATGAACGGTGGAAAATCCGGTGATATCGACGATGGATGTTCCAAGTACTAAAATATAAGGCATTAATCGTGTTCCTCCAAAAAACTGATACTACTACTATACCAGTGGTAAGACGCCTTGTAAAAGATTTTGACACATTTTATGGTATTTTTACAAATAAGAAAAACCCCTCTCGTAGTGAAAGGGGCACTTATGTGTTTTACATTGTAAACTTTTGCGTTTCTTCTTCAAGCGACTGAATCTGTTCAGTTAGTTCGGTCATCATCTGATAGATGCTCGATATAATTGCAGACTGTTCTTGAATAGAAGCGGTTATTTCTTCTGTAGAAGCCGCTGAGGACTCTGTCACAGAAGACATTCTGGAAACGGCTTCGTAAGTCGATGACTTAACGACATTCAGTGTTTCGAGATTGTCGTTGACTTCACTGATATCGTCTATGGTATTGGCCGTAGCGTGTACGACTTTTTCGTACACGGATTTTGTTTCTGCCAAAGAGTTGTTCGCATTTTTGATACTTCTAGACGCATCTTGCATATCGTTTTCAGTGCTGTCGATAATATTGGTGATGTCGTTAATGATATTTTGAATCTCATTGGTGGCATCTGTCGACTGCACCGCGAGTTTCCGAACTTCTTCAGCAACCACTGCAAACCCCTTGCCGGCTTCACCGGCACGCGCCGCTTCAATCGCCGCATTGAGGGCGAGGAGGTTGGTTTGCTCTGCAATGCCGTTAATAGAGATGACAATAGAGCCAATTTGCCCCGATTTTTCTGCGAGTTTCTTAATGCCGTCGGCGACTTTAAGAGTCGAATCGGTGTTTTCTTTAAAGCGTTCGTTCAGCGAAGCCATCGACAAGATACCGCGGTCGTTTTCTTCCTTCATTTTCTGTGTGTTAATGTTGATCTCATGGATTTTACTGCTGATAAAGTCGACACTTTCAGAAAGTTTATTGGTGGTTTCAAGAGAGCTGGCCGCCCTAATTGAAAGATCGTTGGTGCCTTCGGCAATTTCAGTAATTGCCTGTGCAATTTCGTCGCTGGACTTGTGAACCTGATCGGTGTAGTCTGCCACATTGGTAGCGGTAATATTGACCCTGCCGGAAGTCTCTTTAATGGTGCCGATGATGCCGCGTACACTGGCGATCATATTGTTAAATGCCGCAGAAATTCTTCCGAATTCGTCGTTGTTCAGTTCTTCAAGGTGCTGATTTAAATCGCCTGTTGAAACATTTTCAATAATGGTTGGGATGGTATGTAGTGGTTTTTGGATTCGACGGAATTCGATTATAAATAGGACGACGATGATGGAGAGCAGGGTGACGAGAAAAGCGGTCAGTGAAATGAGCAGTACGGACTGACGGGTGCTGTACTTCTCAACATTTGATAGTGTCCGTTCGTCGAGCATGCCCAAGAAGACGTTAATCGGCTTCATAATTTCCGCTTTGTACGCGTGGTACTGGTCGTCGTGCATAATGCGTATGGCAAATGTCTGATCGGATTCGCCGACTTTCATCATATCTTTGGCCTCGTCAGATAAAATCCCCTTGACGGCGTTCATGGCGATAACTTCTGTGTTGACGAGCCCGTCTGAGTTGGCTTGTGCTTTTTCTAGTTCTGCGAGCTCGGCGTCTGTAAAGCCCGCTTCGACCATCAGGTCGTGTAAGGCGACCTTGGAATCGCTGTCGGGAAACGGTTTTTCGCCGGAGACTGTCATTAAGTCCCAGTAGATGCGTTCGTAATTCATCGGGCGGTTGACTTCACCGTTTCTGATTTTAAGAATGTCTAAGTAATACATTTCGTATTTTTCGTCTGCTGTGACGACGTAGGTTCTGGCGAGACGCGTTAGGTCGTCAGAACTCTGCCTGAGTTCGTCGGCGAGTAAGTAGGACTCGTATCGAATAGTCTGACTCTCCAGCAACTTCGATTGGTTGCTGAAAATCATAAAGCCCAACACGGCGAGTCCTACGAATAAAATAGCCGTTAAAGCAAAAGTTGCGTTAAAGAGTGAACTGATACTTACTTGTTTTTTCTTTTCCAATGAATAACCCCTCCTTATTTCATATTGGTTCTTATATACCCCAAAACTAAGAATCATGCATATAAAATACAATAATTCATTAACCATTCCAAAAAAGAACCCTCTTGTGGCGTGTACAAATAGATGTACATACCGCAAGAGGGCGCAGGTGCTGAAACTTATTTTTTAAATACGTGCATTTTATCGCTAAGATCTCCGGAGAGTTCAGCGAGTACTTGGCTGGCTTCTGCAATCTGATCCATTGAAGCTGTTTGCTCTTCTACAGTTGCCGAAACATCCTCTGTGTTGGCGGCACTTTGTTGCGACATTGCAGAGAGATTTTGAATCTTGTCGAGTATAGAGACGTTCTTTTCAGAAATGTAAGCCGTCGACGTATCGATGCTGCCTATGAGGGCATTGATTTTTTCAATAGCCTCTGAAATGCCGTTAAACTTGGTCTCTGTCAAGGCGACGCTTTCCGATTGCTCGTTCACAACGGCGTCCATTTCAGATATTTTTCGAACCGCTTCGTGCGTTTTTACAGACAACTCTTCTGTAATATTTTCAATTTCAGTTGTGAATTGACTGGAGCTCTCAGCCAGCTTTCGAATTTCTTCGGCGACGACAGCGAAGCCACGACCGTGTTCGCCAGCACGCGCAGCTTCAATAGCGGCATTGAGCGCGAGAAGGTTCGTTTGATCGGAAATCTGTTTAATCATCAAACTCGCTTCGACAATGCTCTGGACACTGGCATTGGTGGTGATGATGGTTTCTTCGACGTCACGCGACGTGTTTTGGTTGTTTTGCGTTTTCTCGACGAGCGCCTTCAAGAGCGCTTTGCCTTCGTCTTTTAAAACTGCCACTTGTTCAGCGGCGTCATTAAGCGACTGGACGCGAATGCTGTTATCCTCTACAAGGGTTCCCAAGGTATTCATTTCATTTAAACCGCTTTCCAGATCAGACGCCTGACTGACCGCCGCTGCGGCAATTTGCTCTACGCGAAGGGCGATGGCCATGGAGGCCTCTGAGGATTCAACGCTGATGTTTTTAAGTGTGTCGCTGGACTGTGCCAGCTGCTCAGACGTGCGCACAAGACCGTCCATCAAATCTTTAATATCGTCGATAACGCCCTGAAAAGCGACGGCGAGTTCGCCCACTTCGTCTTTTCTGCTTGTAAACTTATCCGGTATCTTTTGATTGATGTCTAAGTTTTCGATAAGGGTTACAAGTGCTTTAAGAGGGCCGGAAATACGCTTAGTGCTCAAGAGCCATATGACGACGAGTAATGCGATGTTTAAAATCATTAGCACTGTCTGCGCCAATTTCAAAGCAGTGACTTTGTCTTTAGAAAAGGCCTCTGCAGCGGCTACAGCGTCATTTGTCCGTTCAAAAAAGGCTTCGCTATCTGCCACGAGCGTCTCGTATGTTCCCGACTTACGCGCCTCGGAAATGGTTGCTTTAAGTTTTATAAAATCGTTTTTTACAACAGTCATTTTTTCAATAAAAGCTTTATCTGTTGCTTTTTCCAGTCCAAGAGAAGCGTCTCCATTTAGCAGACCATTGATGATGCCTTCAAGCTTAGAGAGGAGAGCGTCGTTCGGACTTGCCGCAAGCTCCAGCTTGACAAGGCGCTGGGTGCCGCCGCGAACGACGCCTGCGTAGTTAATGACTTTACCGTCTAACTGCATTTTATCCAGTTGATAAAATATGACTGCAGTACTACTCAATGAAAAAATCAGTAAGAGCACGACAATAGACCTTAGGGTATTGCGTATTGACATAGTGACCTCCATTATATTTTCATGTATCGAGGGTGTTTTGTATAAATATGCCCTTTTTGGTGCGAACTAAACAATTTGATTGACGTAGGGAAGGCTCGAAAATAGGACAGTCGTCTTAGTGTGCCATCTCGTTTACAACTAAAAAGCTCAATGATGCCATCACGTAACTGTGTTTATCTTGCCGTAATAAGAACGATTCAACGTCTTTACTAAAACTCAACTGCACAGTTCACTGGTGCAATAGTCCCGATACACTGCCTTTATTATACCATTTACGCTTCAAAAGAAGTAGTCAAAATATAATTACTATGAGATTGGCAACTTATACATTTAAAACTTATAAGAACTCGAAGAGCCCTGTGCATCGCGGTGCCTTATGCGAGGCGGTTAATGCGGGCAAACTGTTCTAATAAAAAAATTTCAATCAGTTCTATCAAATGCTATAATAGGGTTAACGGAGGAGAGAGACATGATAAGAAGCGTAAAAAAAACAGATGTTGCCGCCTTGGCAACATTATTTGAATACACCATTACAGATGCCTTTTCTAAGGAAGGTTATGCTGTAGAAGCACCGGAAATATCTGCCGAAATTCAAAAAGAGTTGTCAATTAAGTTAACCGCGGTGAGCAGACACTTGGCAGAGGAAGACGCCAAATGGCGTTACCTTGTGGCCGAGGAGGACGGTTCCGTCATCGGAGCCATCGCATTTGGTCCCGTGGGCGATATGACGCGGCGTTTTGTCGGGGCAGATTTTCATTCTGAGGGAGAATTGGGCTCGATGTACGTGCACCCACTTTTTCAGAGAAAAGGCGTGTCAAAAGCATTGATTGAAGCACTTGTATCTCAGCTAAAGGAGAGTGGGGTGCGAAAGGTGTCGTTTGACAGCGGCTATAAAGCCGCTCAGAAAAAATGGCAGGGAAAGTTTGGTGATCCTTATATGGTCGTCCCAAACTACTGGGACGAAGGCACGGATCATATGATATGGCTCGTGGATATAGAAGGGATGTGAAAGGCAAAATGAAGCGGTTTGGATTGCTTGGCGCTCATATCGGCTACAGTTTTTCACCGGCATGGCATAGCGCCTTTTATCAGAAAAATGGTTTAGATGCCACATACGAGCTCATCGATATCCCCCAAGAGGCGATGAATGAACAACGGTTTAAAAAACTGTTGGAAGATTACGACGGCCTAAACGTGACCATCCCTTATAAAACGTGGGTATTGGAGTTTCTAGACGCTGTTGACGAACGCGCAGCAGCTATTGGAGCTGTAAACACCATCAAAATCGATGGCGGGCAGAGCATCGGTTACAACACAGACTGTTTGGGGTTTGAAGCCACGGTGCGCCAGTTGGGTTCAAAACTGCCTCAGACAGCCTATATCTTTGGGACAGGTGGTGCCGGAAAGATGGCGCAATACGTTTTAAAATCGATGGGGGTGAAGACGGTCAATTTGGTCAGCAGAACAAATGGCTGCGGCGCGTATACCTACGACGCGCTAAAGTCCAGTCAACTTGTCGGGGCGCTCCTAGTGAATACAACACCAGTGGGGTCTCAAAACGCCCCCGATCGACTTCCCATAAAATCAGAATTGCTCGACGGCGTAGCTGCGGTTTTCGACCTCATCTACACACCTGAAGAAACGCCTTTAATCGAGGCGGCAAAGTCTCGTGGGATACCGGCTCTAAACGGCCTGAACATGTTACATGTACAGGCGTTAGAAGCTGAAATTATTTGGTGGCAACGTTCTTTTAATCAATAGGAGGTTCCAATGAAAATTGATTTGGCAGTTGAAGGCATTCGTATCGGTCACGCACAAAACGAAGGGGCACAAACGGGCTGTACAGTTGTTTTATGTGAAGAAGGCGCCGTCTGTGGCGTCGACGTAAGGGGCAGTGCGCCGGGGACACGTGAGACGGCGTTGCTCAACCCGCTTTGTACAGTTGATCGAGTCCACGCTGTTCTCCTTTCCGGCGGCAGTGCCTACGGGCTAGATGCCGCCGGTGGGGTTATGCGCTATTTGGAGGAAAAAGGGTATGGGTTTGACGTTGGCGTCGCAAAAGTTCCTATTGTACCGGCAGCTGTGTTGTTTGACCTCGCAGTAGGGGACGCCGGAATTAGACCTGATGCCGAAATGGGTTACTGCGCTTGTGAATGCGCCACATCCGTCGCTGCTCAGACCGGACGCGTAGGCGCTGGGACCGGAGCTAGTGTCGGAAAACTCTTAGGGCTCGAGTACGCAGTTCCAGGAGGCATCGGCATCGCTAATCTATCTATTAGAGGTGGCGTCGTCATCGGGGCAGTGGTGGCGGTGAACGCCGTGGGAGATGTGTACAATCCCGATACTCAAGAAATTGTCGGAGGTGCTAAAGATCCTGCAAGCGGACGTTTTTTAGACGCTTCTAAAAAGATTCTAGAAGGCGGCAACACCGGGGGGGTCCCAGGCGGCAACACCACCATAGGCGTCGTCTTTACCAATGCGAAGCTCAGCAAAACAGAGGCCAATAAGGTCGCACAAATGGCGCACAATGGGTACGCCCAAACCATTCGTCCCGTCCATACGAGTTTGGATGGGGACACGGTATTCGCCCTGTCGTATGGTGACAAAGACGCTTCTGTAGATGCAGTGGGATATGCCGCATCTCAAGCGGTTGTCGCTGCAGTGCTCAACGCATTTAAGTAAAAAACGCCCCTTATTCAGAACGCCTTGGAGAGGCTCTGCATAAGGGGCATTTTTTTATCTTAGAGACGAAGTATGACTTTAGGCTTCTTTTTCAGTTGCCCATTCGTCTAGACCGGTCATAACCGCGTCATAGGTCTGTTGAGAGATATCGGGGAGCTCGCCGCCGAAGGCCTGTTTTGCAGCTTCAAAGCCTTCTTGTATGGCATTTTTTAAGAGCGAAAGCTTTTCAGGGTTGTCTCCAGAAATGGTTTTTGCAAAATCCACAATACGATTGGCAGTGGCCGATACGCCCCAAAAGCCGTCTTCAGCAATCTCAGCTGCGGCATTTTGGCGAGTGGTTTCGTCTATTTCAACAGTGACAGTTTCGCCGTTTTCAAGGGTTTGCACGACATCGCGGTAATTGAGTCCTTGTTCTTCAATCAAAGTTTTTACGGTATTGCGCAGGCTACTGAGTTTGTTTTCGACGCGCTGTTTTAGGGCCTCAATTTTTTCGCTGTCGTAGACCACACCTGTCGACTTCTCGTAGACGACAGCGGGTTGAGGCGTCGCCGTCTTTTGCGGTTTCTTCTGTAGTGTGTTCGGTGTTTTGTTTTGAGGTGCAATTGGCGGTTTTGGCGGTAAACCATTGATACTGTTCATAAAATCCCTCCTTGGATTATCGGGTTTAGGTTCCTTCCAACAACTGCTTCTTTTTATAATATCGGCAGAATTTTCAATTTTCTTAAGAACGAATGGGGTTAGGCCTTGTTTTATTGGAGATTCCTCTCTATAATGAGGGGGAACACTGTATCAGAAAGAGGGGAGAATTCATGATTTTTCAGTTGTCACTCGGGTTGGTTGAACGTCTGGGGCTCATTGTGATGTTTGCATTTTTCATGAGCAAGACCGCCTTGTTTAAAAACTATATTTTAAAGGCAAAGAGCACGTTGGCAGAGCATATTTTTTTTGCCGTGCTCTGGGGAGGTCTCGGCATTGTTATGACAGTGCTGGGGACACCTGTGGAAGGCGGTATCGCTAACTCTAGGACGATTCCCATCGTCCTTTCGGGATTTATTGGTGGACCAGTGGTCGGAAGCATCTCAGGTCTCATCGCCGGCGTGCATCGAATCTTTTTTACAAGTGGCGGCGAGTTGACCGCTTTGGCCTGTGGTATTTCGACTATTATAGGCGGTATCATCGGCGGACTGAGCAAGAAAGCACTGGATGTAAGAAAACATCGATGGGCGTATGGATTTGCCGTTGGCGTCGCTATTGAATCTTTGCAGATGCTCATCATTTTAGCCATTGCCAAGCCCTTTGAAGAAGCGCTACAATTGGTTCAAATTATTTTTATTCCCATGACTTTTCTAAATGCACTGGGCATCGGAATGTTCGTGCTCTTTGTGGAACAGATTGTGCTTGAGCACGAAAACATCGCCGCTACAAAAGCCGAAATGGCCCTTAAAATTGCCAATCAAACACTGCCGTACTTAAAAAGAGGACTCGTCAAAGATACCGCTTTTGCAACAGCAGAAATTATTTATGCCATTACGGATTTTGATGCCATTGCTATTACAGATACAGAGGGCGTCCTCGTACACCTTGGCGCCGGAGCAGACCACCATCGAACAGGGGGACAAATTTTTACAGACATTACGCACGACGTATTGTCTCAAGGACAATTGGCTGCTGCCTCGGATGCAAAGGGCATCGGCTGTAAAGTCGACAGCTGTTCTTTAAAATCGGTTGTCGTTGCGCCTTTAAAAATGAATGAGCGCGTTGTCGGAACTTTAAAGATCTATCGATGCACGGTCAACGGTATGACCAAGTCGGACATTGAATTGGCTAAAGGCCTTGGAGCACTCTTTTCTACGCAATTGGAGCTCGCCAGTCTCGAAACGCAAAAACTGCTGAGAGAAAAAGCCGAGCTCAATGCTTTGCGCGCCCAAATAAAACCGCATTTCCTTTTTAATGCGTTAAACGCCATTATCTCCATAACGCGTACCGATGCAGAGCGGGCGCGGGAGCTGATGCGAGAACTCAGTGTCTTCTTACGCAGTCGCTTTAAGAATCTGGACGAACGCATTTCACTGGAGGAAGAAATTCGGTTTATTGAGGCCTATCTCAACATTGAAAAAGCCCGTTTTCCCGATAAGCTGTCTGTAGAATACGATATAGACGCGACGCTTCAGTGGCATATACCACCGTTGTTGTTACAGCCCTTGGTAGAAAATGCAGTAAAACACGGGATTCGCAACAAGCAAGGCCCCGGTACGGTGAAACTTAAAATCCAAAACAGGGACGGTGCGCTCTACTGTGCTGTAAGTGACGACGGCATTGGCTTTGACCCGTCGACCTTGCCTTATTTAATGGCCAAAGGCGGCGTTGGCCTCGGCAATGTCTCTCAGCGCCTAAAGGCGCTTTACGACACAGAGCTTCACATTGTCAGTGAACGGTCTGTGGGCACTAAAATTACTTTTAAAATACCTAAAAACGGAGGGGAACATGTGGATAAAAGTCGTGTTGGTAGATGACGAGAAGCCGGCGCTTGATGAGCTCGACTATATACTAAGCGATTGCAGCTCCTGTGAAGTGGTTCAAAAGTTTGACAGCGCACCTCTTGCGCTTGCGTATATCAAGAGGGAGGAACCGGATATTGTCTTCTTGGACATTGACATGCCTGAAATTGACGGTTTGACCTTTGCGCGGGAAATTAGACGGCACCATTTAAACACGCAGGTGGTTTTTGCAACTGCTTATGACCATCACGCTTTGGCGGCTTTTGAAATGGACGCGGTAGACTATATCCTGAAACCCTATGACAAAGACCGCGTTTACAAAGTCATCCGAAAAATAAAAGGGCTCTATGGTGACAGTACAGAACCTCATCAAGGGGAAACAATGGGGAAGCTGCCTATTTGGAAGGGCGAACGCATTTTAATGGTCGATGTTGAAGAGATTCTCTACGTGCATATGGAAGGTGGTATTTTAACTGTTTTTACAGTCGAAGAAACTTACGAACTCAACGAGACACTGGCAAGTCTTGAAGAGAAACTGCCATCAGAATTGTTTTTTAGAACGCATCGCGCCTTCATCGTCAACTTATCCAAAATACGAGAGGTGAGCCCCTATTTTAACAACACGTTTGTTGTGAAAGTCGACGGAAGACATGAGGAGATCCCCGTTAGCAGGAGCCAACTGAAAACATTCAAAAAAAGACTCGGGATTTAGGCCGCTCTTTGGTACGGTGGCGTGAGGTTGAAGCGTTGCGGTTAACCCCTGATATATAACATCTCAGCATCAAAATTTGTTATTTGGCAGTTGAATGCCACAGGATGCTATAAAATAATGATACCATGAGGCCATCAAATAAGGAGGGGGTTCTTATGGTATCTTTTATTTTATCTTTAGTGGCACTGGTTGCGGGGTATTTTGTCTACGGTAAAATTGTAGAGAAGATATTCGGTGCTGACGACTCAAAAGTGACACCTGCTAAACGCATTAACGACGGAGTCGATTATGTGGAAATGGACTGGAAAAAGGTCTTTTTAATTCAATTCTTAAACATTGCAGGCCTAGGGCCGATTTTTGGAGCAATTGCCGGTGCGCTCTGGGGGCCGGTGGCGTTCTTGTGGATTGTCCTCGGGTCTATTTTCGCAGGGGCGGTACACGATTACTTTGCGGGGATGCTCTCTGTGCGGCACGATGGCGAAACGGTGGCTGAAATCGTAGGTCGCTACCTCGGTATCGGCGCTAAAAATGCTATGCGCCTTTTTTCAGTCGTTTTGTTAATTTTAGTTGGCGTCGTTTTCATCAACGGCCCTGCAGGGTTGTTGGAAAGCATGACGGGGATTAATCGATTTGTCTTCCTAGGCGCCATTATTGCGTACTACTTACTGGCGACGGTATTGCCCATTGATAAAGTCATCGGTAAAGTCTACCCGATTTTCGGAGCTGCACTTCTTATTATGGGCGTAGGCATAATGGTGGGCATCTTTGCAAAAGGGTATACCATTCCGGAAATTACGTTGTCTAATTTGCATCCCGATGGCAAATCCATCTTCCCATTTTTATTTATCACCATCGCCTGTGGCGCAATCAGCGGTTTTCACGCGACGCAATCGCCAATTATGGCGCGGTGTATGAAACATGAACGAGAAGGGCGTCGGGTGTTTTACGGTGCGATGATTGCAGAAGGGGTAATCGCACTCATATGGGCGGCTGCTGCAATGAGCTTTTACGGCGGTACAACCGGTCTCGCAGGGGCGGGAACGGCAGCTGTCGTCGTCAATGAAATCTCCACCACTCTTATGGGAACTATCGGCGGTGTACTCGCTGTCCTAGGTGTGGTTGCGGCGCCGATAACGTCGGGCGACACGGCTTTCAGAAGTGCACGCCTCGCTATAGCAGATGCCTTCAAGGTGAAGCAAGACAAAATAAAAGCGCGCTTTTTAATAGCCGTTCCATTGTTTGCAATAGGCATTGCACTCTGCTTTATCGATTTCACGATTATATGGCGTTATTTTGCATGGTCGAATCAGACGCTTGCAACAATTATGCTGTGGACTTCCGCCGTATATCTGACAAAATGCGGTAAGTTTCACTGGATTGCCACCGTACCGGCCACTTTTATGACGGCTGTCATAACTTCTTATATATTGGTGGCGGGCGAAGGGTTTGGATTAAGTGAGTCCATTGGATTGCCGGTGGGCATTTTAGCGGCCTTACTCGCTTTGACCACATTTGTCATCAAGACGCGACGTCAGCCGGTAACAATGGAAAACGAGTCCGGCGCTTTATAGAAATCGAGGAAACCAACGCCCTTTTAGATGTTTACCTCGAAAACGTATCGACAAGCCAACGCATAAAGGGTATAATGATGCAAGCGCGATAGCGCGCAAATACTAAGCGAGGTGAACACATGTCTGAACATCATAAAGACGGCCACTGCTGTGGCGACCACAGCTGCGGCTGCGATCACGACCACGAGCATCACGTGCACACGGTGACGCTTGAATTAGAAAATGGCGACACTTTAGAGTGTCCAATTATCAACATCTTCGAAGTCGAGAGCAGTGAGTACATTGCACTTCTTCATCCGGAAGAAGAAATTGCGATGCTGTATGAGTTTAAAGATTACGACGACGGGTCGATTGAGTTAAGTGAAATTGTCAGCGACGAAACTTATGAGAAAGTTTCTGAGGCATTTAATGCACAATTTGAAGAAGAGGAAGAGTAGGAACGACGCCTCAGAAAACGGTTGTTGCCTTTTGCACGAGAAGTGCAGAGGTGACAACTTTTTTTTAATGTTTATTTTAATGTAAAGAATAAATTGATAATTGATACAATTTAATATAATATAGGTATGTTGTTAGAATTTAAATGGTCTTATTAAGCGTTTAATAAGAGACTTTGGTGATCTTTATTCAAGCTGTCATCATTGCAAACACAACACAGACTACATGGGAACAGACGCGCTTTTGCAGGAATTAAGAAAGCGGGTTTTTACAAAAGGAAAAGTAATCAGATACAACCTTCTCGGCTTTGTTCTTTTGGCTTTTATCGTCTTAACTTTGATTGTATCCATTTTCTAGTGGCTTTTGAAAGACCCTCAGAGGGTCTTTTGCTTTTTTTGAGTGTTTTTATCGAAAGAATGAGGGGGTTATGGTTTTCTTTCGGGAGAAAATCTATTATACTTTAATTACATCTATAATATTAGGAGGCACATTTTATGAAGCAGTTTGACGCTATAGAGATCATTAAAAATCGACTTATTGAAACGCATCTGGTTTCAGCAATTTACCTCAAGGGGTCTTTGGCGCGTGACGAAGCCGATATGTACTCAGATGTCGACCTCTATTGTCTCATTTTGCCTGAACACGTAGACGCTTTTTTGGCCTTGCGTCTAGAAGTGCTAAAGGCGTATAAACCGATGGTCTATTGGTCAGAAGCCAATTTTGTCGGCCCCCAAATCGTCTGTGTCTATGAAGACGGTCTGCATTTAGACTTATATGTACAGACGCCGGAGACGCTAACGCAGACTGATGCGATTAAAGTGCTGTACGATCCGGAGAATTACCTTGAAAACTACATAGCCAAGCCGCTCGATTTGAGCACTTCTGAAATGACGCGCCTCTTCGATGCGGCAACTTTTACCTTGCTTGAGTTTGAAACGGCGTATCTACGTGGCGATTTGGTTTGGGCCTCGCGGTTGGCCAGTCATCTCAGCGGCGATTTGTCTGTTCTTTTAAGGCATCTTTACCACCCTGAATACGCTAAACTGGGGTGTAAACGTCTCAATTGTTACTTGGAAAACGCCTTGAGCCGACGATTTGAAGAAGCGGTTAACCTCTCGTCGCCAAATCATCTCCCGCTGGGCGTACAACAGATGGTGACGATTTTGGACGACATCAAGGAAGCTTTTGGCGGCAATTTGGTCTTTTTTGACTTTATGAAAGACAAAATCTCACACTTGGGCGTTAGTGCTCAAGAAAGTGCGCTTAAAGAGGCGCTAACCACGCTGCCCCTAGATGAAAGAGATGGAGCTGACGCCTTGCAATGGGTTAATAGAGCGCTGCCACACGTCGGTTCTCTAGACAGCACTCTGAGAGATGAACTGATTTACGAGCAGCTTTGTGACACCGTATTTGAGGGCAAGCTGGCATTTGACGATCTCAGAACAATCGCCCACGAACTGCTGTCTACGGACTATTTGTTCTACGATATTGAAAAGGGGCAGGGAGATGCTGTTTTCAAGCGGTCTTTCAGCGCATTGCATTTAGCCACCATCGTCGGGTATCACAACGAAAACAGTTTTTTGACTGCTGATGAAATTGAGCATCATCTGACCACAGCGTTGAAGTATTTAAAAGCGGAGAAGGATACGCGAGGGTATGTCGAGGGCAAAGGGTGGGCGCATGCCATTGCACATGTCTCAGACTGGATTAAAGCCTGCCTCGTCACCTACAACGTGCGTCCCGAACTGCAACGCGCTGTGCTCACTACAGTTGTCGATAAAATGCTTGACGCGGACACGGTCTACTGTCACAATGAAGACATGAGAATGGCACGTGTTGTCAAGCTACTGGTTGAAAAAGGCACTTTAACAGAAGCAGATTTTGAGGCGTGGGTGGCGGAAATTTGTACGGCACATCGAGCGGTCGGTAGTGAAAAGGCGCAGCTTTTTGTGAATCGAAACCGATTGAACTTTTTAAAGGCCCTCTATTTTACTTTGGGGGATTATTACAATCACAAGGCGATGCTTGAGGCGTGTATTGTACAGAACTAATGCGTGATGCAAATAGCATGCCGCAGTTATCGAGCAGCAGAATGGTATGTTCTAGAATTGACATAAAGAAAGGTTTTTGAATGGAAATTTGGGATTTATACGATAGGAATAGATGTCGTCTGGAAGAAACGATGGTCAGAGGAGAACCTGTGCCTGTGGGATGTTATCACCTCGTGGTGCACGTGTGCTTGTTCAATAAGAAAGGGGAGCTCCTCATACAAAAAAGGCATCCCGATAAAAAGGGCTGGCCCGGGTTGTGGGACATCTCCGTCGGCGGCTCGGCAGTGGCAGGCGATGACAGCCGAAGTGCGGCAGAACGGGAGACACTTGAAGAAGTGGGGATTAAAATCGATTTGTCGAAAACAGCGCCTCGGTTGACGGTTTCTGGGGCCAACTCTATAGACGACTATTACATGGTGTCGTACGATGCCCCTTTGTCGGCGTTTACCCCGCAACCTGAAGAAGTCACTGAGCTGCAATGGGTTGACAAAAAAACGCTGATGACACTGGTCAAAAACGGTGCCTTTGTGCCTTACTTTTTCATCGACCGATTGTTTGATCTCTACACAATGCAAGGGTCTATTTACGAAGCACCTAATGCCGCGGATTTCTTTTGACAATCTGCATGGCTTTTGTTAGCACACCTAAAATAGTGACTCTAAACTGGGGATCCAACTCCCTCATTTTTTGATACATGGCACCTGTTTCACAGGTGGCATACATACAAGGAAGGTTATTTAGAGCAATCGCCAAGGCATCATTTTTACACTTTTCACATGTACAATACCCCTTGTCGGATTGTATAATGGTGTTATAAGCTTCTAAGACAAACAATTCTGCGTAGTTTTTAATCATGCTGGGTCTCCCTTTGACTTCACTTGACTTCTTTTTAACAACATTTTACCATCAAAGAAGGGATGACGCCATAGATTGTATAAAAATATATGCTTAAAGTAGAGTGGAGGTAGTATGACTGTTTACGATTTAACCCACACACTGAACACCGCCCTGTCGCTTTATCCCGGAACGGCGGCCCCTCAGTTCAAGCGCGTAATCTCCGAAAACTTTAAAATGACGGAACTGTCCATCCAATCGCATATGGGCACGCATATGGACGCCCCTTATCACTGTATACAGGCGGGGACGACACTCGATGCTCTGGACGCATCACAGTTTGTCGGAGAAGCTTATCTATTAAATGTTTCACAGTGTGGTGCTGAAATAAGCCTCGAACTGCTCAAGCGTCACGAAGAGGCAATAGCAGCTGTCGATTTTCTCATCCTCGACACCGGTTGGGGGCGCTCTTACGGCTCTGAGGCCTACTTAAAAGGCTTTCCTGTGCTCAGTCGTGCAGCCGCCACATGGCTGTCTGATCAAGCGCTTAAAGGCATTGGAATAGATGCCATTTCAGTCGACCCCATTGAGAGCAGGGACTTTGTTAACCACCATCTTTTGTTGTCTAAGGGAAAACTCATTATAGAAAATTTGGCAGGGCTCACAGAGCTGCCTGTCAACCGATTTACTCTGGTTGCGGCGCCGTTGAAGTATGAAAATGCCGACGGCGCACCTGCCAGAGTGCTGGCATTTCTGCCGTGATAAAGGGGGGTGTATGCGTTACGACTTTTTACCTTTTAGCACCATGGGCAGCTATTGGGCCGTTTCTCCAAAAGGTCTCTCAGATCTCTATATTCGAGATTTACGAGGGGGCGACTCTGCGTATGGGGCGGTGTTTTCCGTCGTGCTACCGGAGAACGCCGATATAGAATACCTCTGTTCTCCTCAGTGCTTAAACGTTTGCACCGGCGGAAAGGTTATTCTCGCAATGACTTTTGAAGACGAGAATATATTGAGAATACGTACATACAACGAGGCCTTAGTCTTGAAATTTTTGGCAGGTCCTTACGATGATATCGCCTTTTTTGAAGACTTTGCCGAAGCAACACATTACCAACAAGCCATTAAAATTGGCATTCATCCTATTGACAGCCTCTTGACAAAAGGGCTTAAAAATAAAGAAGGCATCAAATTAACAGTTATCGGCAGTTCAGAGGCAGGGGCGGAGGTCGCCCTCGAAAGCTACCGGACAGTTTCGCGAAAAAGACCGGACTGCAGTAAGTCGTTTGAAACGTTTGTCACCCAACAAGCGCAACAGTACGCGGCGTTTTCTTCACAATTTGACACGGAGACACCGTATTATCAGCAGGCGTCCTGGGCGTTGCACACTTTATGGCGCAATGGCGTTCAGCCTGAAGGTCATTTAAAGTACCCCGCCGTTTATATGTCTAAAAATTGGATGAACAACATTTGGTCTTGGGACCATTATTTTACGGCTTTGGGCCTCGCCCCAGGCGCCGCCCAACTGGCGTATGAGCAGTTGCTTATCTTTGAAACACTTCAAGATGACAGTGGCATTTTGCCCGACTACGCAAACGACAAAACGATCAGTTTCGCCTGTACTAAGCCTCCTTTACTCGGATGGGCCTACGATCAGTTGCTGCTTTTATCGCCGGACTTCTTTGGAGCAACCAAACGCCTTAAAAGAATCGTACTAATGGCGGAACGACAGACGCAGTTTTGGCTCAATCACCGGATGAGTGCTTTCGGACTGCCTTTTTATACCCATGGTAACGATTCCGGGTGGGACAACGGAAGCCACTTTTCAGAAGGTATTCCGGTGGTTTCGCCGGATCTAGCGGCATTTCTCGTCAGACAGTGTCTTTTTTTAAGTCGCTCTTTTAAGCGGTTGAATCAAGAGGATCGAGCCGATGCCTACGAGCGAGAAGCCCTTGCGCTCATCGATAAAATGTTGATATATCTTTGGACGCCTGAAGGTCAGTTTAAACCTCTTAAACAGCCAGAGAACACGGTGGTAACAGCTGGCGAAAGTCTTCAGCGCTTGATGCCGCTTCTCATTGCGGAGCGTTTGCCGAAAGAGGTGGTCGATGCGATGCTCGCCGATTTGGTTCAATTTGAAACCCCATTTGGTCTGGCGACTGAAGCGCCTCACAGTCCACTGTATAGAAAAAACGGCTACTGGCTTGGACCCGTGTGGGCGCCAAGTTCTTACTTGATTACTTCGGCACTTGATACAGTGAGCCCCGCAATTTCAAAGCGTTTAAAAGAGCGATTTCTAAAAGCGGTCGCCGTCGGCGGTATGGCGGAAAACTTCGACCCTTTTTCGGGTGAAGGTCTAGTGGACAGTGGCTTTACTTGGACGGCAGCGGTTACTTTGCGTTACATTTCGGATTTGAAAGCATATGGAGGCGACTATGACAATTAGAAAGCTGGTAAGTGACGATTTTCACCATTTAGAAGAACTGATGCAAGCGTACAAATGGTCCATTGGGGAGCCGGCGTTTTCAAAAGAGCAATTTTTAGATTTGCAAGATGCCATTCTCAATAAAAAAATAGATTTTTACGTCGTTTCTCACGAAGGACAATTGATAGCAATGTGTTCTATTGCAAGCTTTTTCTCAACTTTTAACTTTACCAAAAGTGCGCTCTTTGAAGATTTCTTTGTCTCCAAAAAGTACAGGGGGAAGGGCGTCGCGCGAAAGCTCATTGAATATGTTTTTGAATGCTGTAAATCAGCGGGCATCGATACGGTTTTAGTGGGGAGTTCTGAAATCGATGTGGACATGTATAAATCGCTGGGCTTTTCAAATGCACTGGGACATTTGCTCGCCTATACGGTAAATAGGGGAGCTTAAAACGCTAAGGAAAGGAGGGGGTTTTTATGATACTCTGCCGTTTTGAAAAACTGAGTACAAGACATCGAAAAGCGTTACGCGCGTTTTACGCTGCTGAGTGTTCGTCTCCACATCTGGATACGCTCCCGATTTCCGGCACCACTGAAGAAAAGATTGATGCGCTGCTGCGCAACAGTGAATGTTATACGATTGTCGCCTACACGCAGAAGGGGCATCGCTTTGTGGGCATCGGCAGCTTGAGCCCTCATGGCGACAGCGGTGTTCTAAAGTTGACGTTTGCCATGGCGCAAAACTTCAAAAATTCTGCCTTTGGCGTCCAAATAGCGAGACATCTAATGCTATACGGTTTTAAGCACCTCAAGGCTTCTGTGATTTTCACTGAAGTTCAGACAGAAAGTTTGGAAGCGGTGGTTGCACAACAATTGGGAATGAATGCGGGGGCGTATACTTTCGTCAACGGTTCAGGACATATACGATACAGCCTCAACGCCATGTGTACGTTGTAGAATTTGAGGAGGTAACTATGAAGAAACTGGATACCGCGCCAACGGCGCTGTTAGAGGCGGCTTTTTTTGAAAATATCAATGTCATCGGCAGGCTAAGGGATTGCGTGGCGCACACGTTTTACAGTTTAAATGCAGACGAGGGCTTTGTATTCGAGCACGACGGTTGGTATGCGCCTTACGGCTGTACAGAAGCCGTGCTCAGCGCGCATCTCAAAGGCTTTGATTTCGGTGAAACACCTGATTTTTGCGGTCTTCCCCACGAAACGGCACAAACCGTTTTAAAGACGCTGGGCCAGTATGCGTTAAAATGGGAGGAGCCTTGTTACTTGATGGTTTTACCGGAAGATGCCGATACACCTGCGGCACCTGATACGGACAGTCTAACAGAAGCTGATGTGGCACATGTCGATAGGTACTACACGTATAAAGAACCCGGCAGTGACGCTTATTTGAGGCGGTGTATCGCTGAAAACCCATCGAGTGTCATACGCGATGAGAACGGTATGCCGATTTCCTGGGCGCTGATAAGGGAAGACGGCTCCATGGGTGTTATGTACACCTTGAAGGGGCATCGTGGAAAGGGGCTTGCTCTAAAAGTCTCGACTGCGCTTATTTCAAAGGCGCGTGCAGCCGGATTTGTCCCCTACGTGCACATCGCCACAGACAACACGGCATCAGTTGCTCTGGCAAAGTCCTTGGGAATGGTCCTGTGGGGGGAAGTCCTCTGGTTTGGCCTATGTAAAAAATAGAATAACTGCTTTTTCAACCTAAACCACTGACGCATTCGGTGGTTTTTTTATGCCATTGTTTGACAAAAAAATTCTGAACAAGGGTTGACAAAATGAGAAATTCGCCTTAAAATAAACATAAGTTTAAACATAAACATAAGTTGCGAGGTGGTCTATTGACGAACAGGGAACAGGAAATTTTAAATTTGATTCGCGAGAACCCTTATATTTCTCAACAAGAACTCGCTGAAAGACTGGGCATTCAGCGCTCGTCCGTTGCGGTACAGATTTCAAATTTGATGAAAAAAGGGGTTATTTTAGGAAAAGGTTACATCATCGGTGAAGGCGAGCACGTGGTTGTTATCGGCGGCTCCAATATGGACTTAACCGGCGCACCGGACAGCGCCTTAAAGCTCAGGGATTCCAACCCGGGCGGCATCACCCTCTCCGTAGGTGGCGTCGGCAGAAACATCGCCGATAACCTCGCTCGATTGGGCGTGCACATCAAGCTTATTACAGCGCTTTCAAACGATCTCTACGGGAAAAAAATCATGGAAGAGAATATGTCTGTAGGGATTGATATGAGCCATGCCATAGCTTCTGACGACTACGGCTCGGCGATTTACCTGTCGATTTTGGATGAAACAGGTGACATGATGGTGGCACTGGTGGATAGCGGGATTAATACGCTTTTGACCCCGGCGGAGATCCAAAGAAAACGTCCGATTATTCAACCGTCATCTGCAATCGTTATTGACGCAAATCTTTCAGAGGAAACCATTCACTACATTGCGGGAAATTACAGCGGACATCGGCTTTACGCTGATACGGTTTCGGCGACAAAAGCCGAAAAGCTCAAAGCGGTATTGCCGCACCTGTACTGTATCAAACCCAATCGACTAGAAGCTGAAATTCTGTCGGGCATTTCAATTAAAGATGAGGCATCGCTAAATGCAGCAATGGATGCCCTTCTAGAAAAAGGCGTCCGACAAGTGTTTATATCCATGGGAGAAGAAGGGGTTTTTTATGGAAATTCTGAAAAGCGCGGTTGGGCTAAGCCAATACCTTGCCAGGTGGTAAATGCCACCGGTGCAGGGGATGCCTTTATGGCTGGGGTCGTCTACAGCGATTTAGAAGGGTACCCTATTGAGAAAACTGTTGAAGTTGCTCAAGCCATGGCCTATTTGGCCTTGACAAGTGAACGGACAATCAGCGCTCAAGTCAGCGCATTAAAAGTGAAGACATTAGTGGAGGAGATGGTAAAATGAATCAATTTTTAGATATCAATACAGAAGTGGCAGAGGCACTAAAATCTGGCAAACCCGTTGTGGCGCTGGAGTCAACAATTATTTCTCACGGGATGCCGTATCCTGAAAACTTTGAGATGGCACAAAAAGTAGAGCGCATTATTAGAGAGAACGGCGCAATTCCGGCGACTATCGGCATTATCGGCGGGCGCCTCAAAGCGGGCCTTACAGAAGAAGAACTTTTGTACATGGCTCAAACCCCCGGCATTATAAAAGCTTCGAGACGAGATCTGCCGTTTATCGTCTCTCAAAAACTCGACGGCGCAACAACTGTGGCGTCGACGATGATCGTAGCTCAAATGGCGGGTATTAAAGTGTTTGTCACCGGTGGTATCGGCGGTGTACACCGAGAAGCGGAAACAACTATGGATATTTCAGCAGATCTTCAAGAGCTGGCTCAGACAGATGTAGCGGTGGTCTGTGCAGGGGCAAAGTCAATTCTCGATATCGGTTTGACACTAGAATATCTCGAAACAAACGGTGTACCGGTTCTCGGCTACGGCGTCGACGAATTCCCGGCGTTCTACACCCGAAAAAGCGGCTTTGACGTCGATTACAAGGTATCCTCTCCAGAAGACACTGCAAAAGCCCTTCATGCCAAATGGGGAATGGGTCTAAAAGGCGGTATGGTTATTGCCAATCCTATTCCGGAAGCACATGCGCTGGACTACGACTTAATTACAGCGGCTATTGAAAACGCCCTTGTTGAAGCTAAATCTCAAGGGATTAAAGGAAAGAAAAGCACGCCATTCCTGCTCTCTAAAGTAAAAGCCATTACAGGGGGAAAGAGCCTTACAGCCAATTTAGAACTGGTCTACAACAACGCTAAAATCGGCGCGCGTATAGCAAAGGCCTACGCTGAACAGTCACTTTAGAAAACCAGCATACAATTGGCTTTGGGCTCAACGCCTGTTGTCCAACTCAAAACCCCCTCGCTTCTTTTGTGAAAGCGAGGGGGTTTTGAGTACCGTATCGGAAAACGCCAAAAGCGGCTATCGATCCAGCCAATCGGCAAGTTTTTCATAAAAAACAGCATCAGCCGCTTCAGAAGTTCCAAACGCCTCAGGGATATCGAGTCGCGACAGTGCGTTAAAGCTGGGTATCGAGTGAATCGCTTCCATAAAGTGACCGATTTTGCCCGTTTGGCTGCAAGTAGGGCTTTGGTCGATGCCGATAATGCCGACGACGCTTACACCGTCTTTTATCAAAGATTCAACAAGGTCGGCCTCGCGTTTTGCAAGCAGCTGACAAAGTGTGCGGTATGACGGCTGATTGTACGCGTCGTAAGACATTGGCTGGCGGTCGAGCCCCCCGTAAAGTGTCTCGGGGCAGGGGAGTTGGACGATGCCGATGCCGCGACGCACGATTTCAGAAACCACTTTTTCAAAAGGCCCTTTAGCACGTGCAAGCGGTTTTACCACTGCGTTTTGGTTAAGCACACAATGGCTGACCAAGACGATTTTACGAGTTCTTTTCATAAGCGTAAGTCCCGTATTTCAACTGGTTTGGTAAGTTTTTAATCACGACATATGCCAGGAGACAACTGGCTATTTTATCGATGAGATTTCCCCAAATTCTCGGTAAAAATGCCGCTGTAAAAATTTTATGTCCGGAAGCCAACAACCATCCTACGAGAAAGTCGGTGGATTTGCCCGTGACGCCACCGTAGAGCCATACCACGATTGGCGTTCCAATAAGGGGTGCAATAATGGCGAGTAAAACGCCGGTGACCACAGCCGTGACCAAAGAGAAGCCCTTCTTTTTAGAAATGAGCCCGACGACGATACCGATGGTCATATTGACTAGGGCAAACGGCATTTCAACCGGATTGTTCACAACCGCAGTTAAAATGTTGGTTACCGCCCCGACGATACCACCTGCTACAGGACCGAACAAAGCACCGCACAGGATAGTCCCCATCGTATCCATAAAGATCAACGGTATGTTTAAGAAGCTGACGACGAGACCAAAGACGATGTTTAGAGTGACACAGATAGCGCCGAACACCATCATTTTGGTAGAATTTTTCATGATACCCTCCCATAAAAGTTAGTTAATGCGCTGAGCGCTTTGAATCGTTTGCAGAGCGCGTGAAAAATAGCGCTCTGCAAACGATACTGTACAAAGTATAATCGATAGTTTGTTCGCTTTCTACAAGTATAAGAGAATACAATAAAGTGCCGAGGGCCATTAGAGAAATCTATAAGCTGATGTAAGACAAATCAGGGAAAATCTGCTATACTACTGTTAGACCTTTAGGTCAATTCTAGAAAAGAGGAGGTGAGCAATTGGACACTTTAACATTTATCCAATTGGAGGCATTAAAAAATGAAATATCAAAATGCACAAGACGTACTGCCTGCTCACCTAATGTCGGCAGTTGCTGAGTACGTCAACGGCGGTTTGCTCTATTTTCCCAAAACGACGGCTAAGGCGCGTTGGGGTGAAAAAAGCGGGATTAGACAAAGCTTAGAAAGTCGAAATGCCCAGATACGCGCTGCTTTTCATGAAGGTGCGACCATCAGTACCCTCTCTGAAAAACATCATTTAAGTCTCTCGGCAATCAAAAAAATTGTCTATGCCAAAAAACCGCTATAACGGTTCTTTCCCTTTAAAAATGTGCCGGCATGGGGGATAATTAACACAACCGGTTAATCTTTTAAAGAAAGGAGCGTGGTATAGTGAAAACAAAGAGGTGGTTTGAGCGTTAAGCTCAACGGAACTCAAAATAGCGGCTTGAACTGCAGTGCATCTGCGGTTCAAGCCGCTTTTGTTTAAGCGCAAGCGCGTCAAATAACTTTTAATAGGCTTGCAACTTTTCTGAGCCCTCTACAGTCTATTAAGTGAGCACAACTCAAACTAAGCGAGGAGGCTTACAGAGAAATGTTTTACAAGAAAGAAAAGAGAGACGCTGATTTTTTGGCGCTGATTGAGCGGAGACAAGAGACGCTCTACCGGATTGCCTACAGCTATGTTAAAAATAAAGACGACGCATTGGACGTCGTACAAGAGACTGTATGTAAGGCGTACAGTCACTATGGTCAACTTAGAAATGAAGCGTACCGCGAGACGTGGTTAACGCGTATTGCCATAAATACCAGTATCGATTTTATTAAAAAGCGTAAAAAATCAATTCCGCTAGAGAACGACGCCATCGTCTACCAATTAGAAAAAGCACAGCGTGCCGAGGACATTCAAGGAGAGGTCGACGATAAGATGCTCTTGCTTCAAGCCATAGAAGGGCTCAACGACCGTGAAAAGGCGGTTGTCATCTTAAAGTATTTTGAAGATTTAAAGCTAAAAGAAATTGCAGAGATTCTTGAAATGCCGCTCAATTCAGTGAAATCACTCCTGTATAGAACCCTAAAGAAAATGCGTATAGAGCTTGAGGAGGTGCTTAGCGATGAATGATGAGAGAATGGAGGCGTTAAAGGCGATGTACCAAAACATACCCGTCCCAACTGAAATTTCGCAAGCTATTCGCGCAGGCGTAGCAACCGGTCGACTAGCGAGGCGTCGAAGAAATCGGCAAAGGCTTGCTGTTGCCGCCTCTGTACTGATTTTTGTCGGCGGTTTGACCACGGCACTGAACTTGTCGCCGGCGTTTGCGGAAAAGGCCACGTCACTCCCACTGGTGGGTTCATTTGTAAAAGCGTTGATTTTTAACGACGTCGCTGTAGAAGGCGGTGTCATTACCGACGGCCTCTCACTAGATGATTTTCATTGGGAAAGAACCGATTCGGACGAAACGCTGGCTTTTACTTTTGAAGGTGAAGGGCAGACGGGACACTATGAAATCCATGCGGATACAAACCCGTGGATGTTGACGTTCAAGCTCAGCGGCGTTAGAAAGTTCGATGCAACCCCTGCAAAGGCCATTGCCGATAAAAGCCCCTTAATCGCCGATATATTCCCTGTAACCACCTTAGACGACTCGATGATTACGCTGGTGGTACAATTTGATGAACCGATTGTCTTTGAGGTCGTAGAAAGAGAGTCCCCTGCACAGTTGGCCTTGACCGTTTCTAAGGCACCGGGAGAAACAGTTCAAGAGGCGTATCGCGTAGTGAGTGTGCCTATGGCAATGGGCGAGCCACTGGGACGTCTGGAAGAACAGCTGATCGACTACGGCCATCGACGGGTCTATCGCGTAGAAGAAGGCCTTTACGTCATAGAACTCAATCGTTTTGAGACCATTGACGAGGCCAAGCGTTTATTGAATGCGTTGCCGCCGTCGATAAAAAGTATGTTCACTGTGGTATCGGACTAATCTGTTTCAACACGGTTTCGGAGGTACTGGTCAACCAATGTGTCTACAGCATTCGAAACGGCTTCAAAATCCCCGGGGGTCGGCGCATTGAGATGAATACCGACGCTGACGCAGACAGTTGCATCCAATTCTTTTGAAACGGTTAAAGCGACGCGGCGTGCCAACAGATCCTCTTTATGCCCGCTGACACATAGGACGCTGGCACTGCTCGATTTTTGAGATGCATCTGCCAGACTCGGTCTCGGCGTGCCCAGTGCCACGGCGCCTATGTGTGGCGTATCGCCACCACTGATGACCAGTTGTACATCGCGCCCCGGCTGAACGGCTGTTAAAGTTAGAATTCCGAAAGAAAAGTGATGTGTGTATGTGTTCATAACTAAGACTCCTTATTAAATGTCGTTTTGTTCATTAAAATACCTTTTTTTAAATCACATTCTATTATACAATAGATGGGGTGAGGGTGTCTAAAGAATCGTTTCAAATGTTAAGGCCTTAACGAACAAGGAGGCATAATGGCTTACAAAAATTTAGGTGAGTTTATCAAAAAGCTCGAGGCGCTTGGTGAGTTAAAGCGCGTAACGGCTGAAGTTGACGCACACCTTGAAATTACCGAGATTACCGACCGCGTGTCCAAAGCCGGCGGTCCCGCTTTGCTCTTTGAAAACGTCAAGGGATCTGAGTTTCCCGTACTGACCAATGCCATGGGCAGTGAAAGGCGTATGGCACTGGCGCTGGGCGTGGAAGATATGGACGCTGTAGGGACTGTGATTGAAGAGTTTATGGATATGTCGAGTTATATAGGACTCATGAATAAAATCAAGTCTTTGCCGAAACTCAGTCGTTTGGCGACAGTTTTTCCGGTTAAGCTACCGACAAAAGGCGCTTGCCAAGACGTTGTCATCGACCGACCGGATCTGGAGAAACTGCCTGTGTTGCATTGCTGGCCAAAAGACGGCGGCCGCTTTGTAACCTTGCCGTTGGTCTTTACGAAAGACCCGGAAACACAGATTCAAAACGTCGGCATGTACAGAATGCAGATTTTTGATAAAGAGACGACGGGGATGCATTGGCATCTGCACAAAGACGGCAAGGAAATTTACGAAAGCTACAAGAAAATTGGCGGTCGCATGCCGGTGTCTGTGGCGCTTGGATGCGATCCCGCCATTACGTATGCCGCTACGGCGCCACTGCCGAAAATGATTGACGAGATGATGTTCGCAGGATTTCTCAGGAAGATGCCCGTCAAGATGGTCAAATCCATCACGAACGACATTTATGTACCTGCAGAGGCTGAAATGGTTATCGAGGGGTATGTCGATGTAGAAGAACCTCTGAGATGGGAAGGCCCTTTTGGCGACCATACGGGGTACTACTCTTTGGCCGACTATTACCCGGTGTTTCACGTCACATGCATCACCCATCGAAAGAACGCGGTGTATCCGGCGACTGTGGTAGGCAAGCCGCCTATGGAAGACTGTTATATGGGCAAAGCGACTGAGCGCATCTTTTTGCCGCTTTTAAAAATGATGAACCCGGAAATCGTCGACATCAATTTTCCGCTTGAAGGGGTGTTCCATTCCTGTGTCATTATCGCTATTCAAAAGAAGTATCCCGGACACGCGCGTAAGATTATGAATGCCGTGTGGGGGATGGGGCAGATGATGTATACGAAGATGGTTATCGTCGTCGACGCAGACGTAAATCCGCATGATATTTCGACGGTGATGTGGAAAGTTTTTAACAATATCGATGGAGAACGCGATATTGAAATTTCTAAAGGGCCGCTCGATGCACTGGATCATGCCGCTCCGATGCCACATTTCGGGAGCCGCGTCGGCATTGACGCGACGAAAAAATGGCCGAGTGAAGGGCATGAACGTCCGTGGCCGGAGGATATCGAGATGAGCGATGCCGTCAAATCGAAAGTTGCAGAACGGTGGGCGCAGTATGGTATTGACTAAGGCGGCGAAAAAAGTACACGATTATGGCGTGCTCGTCATGTTTTCACATACGATATTTTCATTGTCTTTTGCATTGATTGCCATGCTTCTCGCTTCCAGTGGTTCTATCCAGTTTGAAAAAGTCTTCTGGATACTCGTGTGCTTTTTAAGTGCACGAACCGGTGCAAACGCGATCAACCGCGTAATCGATGCGAAAATCGACGCCAAAAACCCGAGAACGGCTGACAGGCAAATCCCCAGAGGCGCCATCGCGCCAAAGGAAGTGGTGGTGTTTACAGCGGTGTGCTTTTTAATCATGGCTTTCGGCGCTTACAAACTCAATCCCCTGTGCTTGGCTCTGTCGCCTATCGCCTATGTGTTTATGATAGGCTATTCTTATACAAAGCGTTTTACCTGGCTGTGTCATGTGGTTCTCGGCGCGACTTCAGCTATGGCACCTGTAGGGGCGTGGCTCGCCGTAACAGGGCGTCTCAGCGTATTGCCGATACTTTTTGGCGTTGCCAATACGTTTTGGGTGGCGGGATTTGATATTCTCTACGGTGCACAAGACTACGCATTTGATACAGCCAACGGGCTTCACTCGATACCGGCTCGATTCGGGGTAAAAGGTGGCCTGGCCATAGCCAAGGGGTTCCACGTCGTAGCGATGTCCTGTCTCGTTGCTGTAGGCTTTCTGGCAAATGCGCTGGGGGCGGTTTACTTTGTCGCCATCGGCATTGTCGCCGGATTGTTCGTGCTTCAGCACAAAATGGTCTCGGAAACCAATTTGACGTTGGTCAAACTGGCATCTTACAGTGTCAACCAAGTTATCAGCATGGTGTTCCTCGCCGGTGGCTTAATGGACATCCTGTGGCTCTAACTTATGGAGGATAAATTGAAAATTATTATTGGCCTTACCGGTGCCAGCGGCAGCATTTATGCCAAGGTACTGACAGAAACACTTTTGAAACTCGGACATACTGTTCACCTCATTCCAACGGCTATGGGGCGCAAAGTTTTCGAATACGAACTGGATAGGGCGTTTGATGCCTATTCGGCAGATTTAAAAGCACAGTATCCCAAATTTGTCGTCGAAGACAACGACAATTTGTTTGCAGGTGTTGCAAGCGGTTCAAACCCATACGATGCCGTCGTGGTCTGTCCGTGTTCCATGGGAACGCTCGGCGCCGTTGCAAACGGTCTGTCTCAGAATCTTTTGACGCGCGTCTGTGACGTGGCTATAAAGGAAAAGCGGCGTTTAATTCTCGTGCCGCGAGAGACGCCACTGAGTACGATACACCTCGAAAATCTATTGAAGCTATCGAAATGCGGTGTGTCTATTGTGCCGGCTATGCCCGGTTTTTATCACAAACCTCAAACGCTGGAAGAAGCGGTACACTTTATGGTGGGGAAATTGCTCGACCATATGGGAATTGAAAATAATGAATTTGAAAAATGGAAGGACTAGAGAGAGAAATGAAAAAATGGATCAGTTTAGGATTGGTACTCGTGTTGCTGTTGACAGTAGCAGCTTGTGGCGCTAAAGAAGCGGAAAAAACAGAAGAGATGACACTTCGACTCGGCGTGATGAGCGCCGTAGACATGTTGCCGATTTTTATCGCTAACGAAAACGGTTATTTTGAAGAAGAAGGCTTAACAGTGGATCTACAGGTGTTTAAGTCCTTTAAAGATAGAGATGCCGCACTCCAAGCAGGAGCGCTTGACGGTATCATCGGGGATTTGGTTGCCATTGCCATCTACCAAAACGCCGGTGTCAATATGGTGGTTACCGGTGCAACAGACGGTGAGTTCGAGCTCGTCGTCGGCGAGACATCACCAGTCGAGACCATTGCGGATTTCAGTGGTGAAAAAGTCGCGATTTCTGAAAATACCGTGATTGAGTACACCATCGACCAGCTGCTTGAAGCCAATGGTAAAACACCTGCCGATATTGAAAAAGTTGTGATTCCGCCACTCCCTACAAGGCTCGAGATGCTCAACGCCGGAGAAGTCGACGCGTCTTTGATGCCGAATCCCTTCTCTGATGCGGCTGTGGCAGCAGGTGGAAAAGTGATAGAAAGTGTCACTTCCGAAAAAGGCGGGTACATCTCCGTAACAGCTTTTTTAGGCGATGTGGTCAGTGACAATCCCGAGGCTTTAAAAGCGTTTTACCGAGGTTACAACAAAGGCGTCGACTACCTCAACGAAAATCCGATTGCCGACTACGAAGACAGTGTTATCGCAGCGGTTGGCTATCCGGAGTCAATGAAAGGTCAAACGGCGGTTCCGACGTTTAGAAAGAATCAATTGCCTGAAAGAGAACTTGTTGAAAAAGTCTTTGCTTGGGCAACGGACAAAGGGCTCCTCACAACCGAGTTGAACCTCGACGACGTGCTTAGCGATGTCGGCGTAATCGACTAACAACGGTTAGTAAACTCAATACGACAATCACAAGGTGGGGATACCCACCTTTGATTCGTTTTGATACACCGAGGTGTGTCAAATGTCGCGTCACTTCTCATAATGACTCAGTTGACAACGCTGCTGTCATAAGATTCAGAACGAGGTGCTTAGGTGGTTGAAATTAAAAAACTCGGCGTTACTTACCCCAATGGGGTAGCGGCTTTAAAAGACGTCGATTTATCTGTTGAAAAAGGAGAAATCCTATGTATTATAGGCCCCTCAGGCTGCGGAAAGTCGACGTTGCTCAGCGTCTTGGGGGGGATTTTAAAGGCGCATAGCGGTACTGTTGCCATCGAGGGTAAACCGCTCGATGTAAAGCGTCAAACCATCGGCTTTATGCCTCAAGGCTACGGGCTGATGCCGTGGAAAACCGTTTACAAGAATTGTGTGTTGCCCTACCGGATTAAAAAGCGACCGGTCTCAGAAGTCGACGATCGGCGACTGGATGCTATTTTGGCATCTTTGGATCTCGACAAAATGAAAAAGCGCTATCCGAGGACACTGAGTGGTGGCCAAAGACAGCGCGTCGCCATAGCGCGCGCCCTCTTTCTACAGCCGGAACTTCTGCTGATGGACGAACCGTTTTCAGCACTGGACGCTATTATGCGCGAAGAAGCGCAGCAACTCTTCTTAAAGACTTGGCGTCAGGTGAAGTGTGCAACGCTTATCGTCACTCACAGCATAGAGGAAGCGCTTTACTTAGGACATAAAATCGTCGTTATGCGTCACGCGCCGGGAGGGGTGCGCGCCCTTATGGAAAATCCGCTTTTCGGTCGCGAGGACTTCAGAGAAGCTCAGACGTATTCGGCATTGTATAAAGCGATTAAAGTCCAGCTGATGGAGGAGGTGGCTCGTGGGCAATAAAACCTCATACGCGGTGACGCTCTTAAAAGGCTTTGTCCTGTTTATGCTTTTGTGGCAAGTGGGGGCATGGTGTGTCAACAGCCCCGCACTGCCGGGACCTTTAGCGGTCTTTTTAACGCTCGACGACGTCTTCGCCGGCGGGGGCGGCCGCCATCTGTGGGCGAGTTGCCTAAGGCTTTTTAAAGGCATTGGTCTTTCGCTCGTCGTGGGCACTGCCATCGGCCTTTCCATGGGATCGTTTCAGCGGGTCAACAAGCTGTTGAACCCTCTGATTTACTTCACATACCCCATTCCCAAAACAGCGCTGTTGCCGGTGATTATGATTCTTTTCGGCCTCGGCGATGCGTCAAAAGTGACGCTGATTGTGCTGATAACGGTCTTTCAGGTTATCGTCGCTGTAAGAGATGCCGTTGCGGCCATTCCCGATACCTATTACTTGCCGCTAATCAGTTTGGGGGCGTCCAGGTTGCAGCGTTTTTATCACGTGACGGTGATGTGTATTTTGCCGGATTTACTGACGGCGCTCAGGCTTTCCGTTGGAACGTCTCTGTCCATTCTCTTTTTTGCGGAGAACTTCGGTACGACGGCAGGGCTCGGCTACTATATACAGGACATGTGGAATCGAATGAACTACAACGCCATGTTCGGCGGCATATTTTTGCTGGCGGCTCTCGGATTTGTGCTCTTTATGAGCATCGATCTTCTGGAGCGCGCGCTGACGAGATGGCAGAGAGCATAAGGAGGCATTATGCGCTATTTTAACAAAAGAGAAGTTGAATTGTTGGTACCTTGCGGCAATTTTGAAATATTTAAGGCGTTGCTGAATTCCGGTGCCGATGCGTTTTACTTTGGCGGTAAAAACTTTAATATGCGTCTTCACCGAAAAGATTTTAACTTTACAAATGATGAAATGCGTACGGCGGTATCTTTAGCACATGAAAACGGCAAACGCGTCTACATCACTGTGAACAATCTGCTCGACGAAGGGGACTGTGGGGCACTGGACGACTACCTTAAGGTGTTGGAAGGTATCGGTCCCGATGCATTAATTGTCCAAGATCTGGCTGTCGTCGAGCGGGTACAGGCTCTGGAGCTTTCGCTACCGCTGCACGCTTCAGTGATGATGAATGTGCACAACCTCGACATGATCCGATTTCTAAGAGCGAAAGGTGTCTCACGCGTCGTTGTTTCTAGAGATGTGTCATTAAATACGGTCAAATCTTTTGATGCGCAATCGGATATGGAGCTCGAGTACTTTGTACACGGCGATATGTGTGCGGTACACGGTTCCCAGTGCCATTATTCGGGACTGCTGTTCGGCAAGAGCAGCAACCGCGGCAAATGTATGAAACCCTGTCGCTGGCATTACACCATCGACCATGCGCTGGAAACCGTCGATACCACGTACCCCATGGCTGTAAAAGATATGTATTTGTACGAGCACATTCCGGAACTCATTGACGCCGGAGTGGTTTCTTTTAAAATTGAAGGGCGGATGCGCGATTCCGCTTACCTTATCCCTTTGATTCAAAGCTATTCAGATGCCATCGACCGCTACATTGAAGACCCTATTTGCTACAATCGGCGTCAAGATGCTGAGACGCTTTTTGAAAACCGAAAGAGGGATTTCTCGACGGCGCGCGCCTTTGGCGAACCGGGATTGTCCTACATCAACGAGCGCTATGAGGGCACCGGGAAGTTTTACAGCACGGGAAAACCGTTTAGCAATCCCGTTGAGGAAATGGCCATTAGCCCCGTGCGCACGGCGACGCTCAACGCCGTATTCGGCTCGGGAAGCCCCAACGCGGCACTCACTGTACGCGTCAACGATGTAGAGCAGGCAAAAGTGGCGTTGTCCTGCGGTGTTTCTAGGCTCTACCTTTCCGGTGAACCCATTGGAGGCGCCACGCCGTTTACACGAGAGGCCATCCGACAACTTACACGAAAAAAGGGCGCCACAGAAGTCTTCTATGCGTTGCCGACGATGATGACCGATGCGCAGGTGAATCATTACGTGCATTATTTCGGCACGGATCACATGGGCCTCGACGGGGTGCTCGTCACACATATGGGCTCCGCAGAGCCCTTTAAGGCATTGGGGCTCAAATGCGTCGGCGACTACACGCTCAATGCCTACAACGGAACGGCTGTTAAATGTCTTCAAGCTTCAGGCATCGAAACGGTGGCGGCGTCGTTGGAACTTGGCGCCGATGCCTTAAAAGCGCTGACGGATAGCGTCCCGGCTCTCGAACTCATCGCACACGGCAAGCCCACAGTAATGTACATGGATCAAGACTTGTTTGAAAATTTAACGGTTTTTGAACCTATTGGCGCAGACAGTAAGGCGGTTCTCTATCTCGTCGACGACGACGGCAGAAGGCACCCGGTCTATCGAGACTGCTTCGGAAAAAACCATTTTACGACGACGAAACCGCTTTGCCTAATGCCTCTAATCGAGAGCTTAGGCGCTAGAGTGCGCTATTGGCGCGTGGAGGGGGCGACTTATCCCCCAGAGCGCCTAAAAGCTTGTCTTGAGTTGTACCAGTCGGTTTTAAACGGCGCGTGCGACAGCAAAGACGCCTATAAAGCGCTGGTGGAACTCGAAGGGGAACCGTCGTACTTCGCACTGAATTTTGATTAGGAGGCGTCAATGGGCTATTATGGACCTGAAAAAATAATCAATATGAAAAAGCGCTATCTGTGTCCGCCGAATTGCGTGCAGTTTTACAACGAGCCACCGCAGTTTGTACGCGGGGAAATGCAGTACCTCTACGATACGGAGGGCCGACAGTACCTCGATCTCTTTGCAGGGGTTTCGGTAATGAACTGCGGTCACAGCAACCCGGCTGTCACAGAAGCGGCAATTGAACAACTAAAGACGCTTCAACACACGAGCATCATCTATTTGACCCAACCCATTGTCGAGTTGGCAGAAGCGCTTAGCCACGTCCTTCCCGGTGCGCTCGACCGGTCGTTTTTTACTTGTACGGGGTCTGAAGCCAACGAGACGGCCATGCAAATGGCAAAGCTCTACACCGGTAAAAGCGACTTTATCGCTTTGGAAGGCGGCCTACACGGTAGAACGTACCAGACGATGAGTGCCACGGGAATCCCCATGTGGCGTTCCGACCCGCATCTCATGTCGTCAATTCACTTGGCAAAGGCCTATGCTTCTGCGTCGTGTGACCCTGAAACGGCTGGTGAGGCATCTCTTGCCTCAATTGAAGCGCTGATAAAAACCGTCGGTGCAGACCGTATCGCCGGCTTGATTGTCGAGCCGATACAGGGCAACGGCGGCATACAGGTGCCACACGCCACCTATTTTAAGAAGCTGTCGGAACTTTTAAATGCCCACGACATTTTACTGATTGTAGACGAAGTACAAACGGGCTTTGCGCGAACAGGCAAATGGTTTGCAATAGAGCACTTTGACGTCGTACCGGACATCCTCACAGTGGCTAAAGCCTTAGGCAACGGCTTACCTATTTCTGCCGCTTGTACCACTGAGCGCATAGCCGCTCAGTTCAACCGACCTTCGGCATCGACACTAGGGGCCAATCCTGTGTGTGCAAAGATGGCGTTGGCTGTTCTGAAGTATGTTGAGACACAAGACCTCAACCAACGTGCAGCGGTATTGGGCAATCGCCTCAAAACAGGCCTTGAGGCCTTGATGACGCGGTACCCTAGTTGGATTGCCGACGTCCGAGGCATTGGGCTGATGTTAGGCGCCGAGCTCAAAGATGCCGCCGTAACCGATGCCGCTTTGGAGTTTGCCTTAGACGCGGGGATAATCATCGGCAAAAATGGCCTCGACCGAAATGTGTTGGCTTTTCAGCCGCCACTGGTTCTCGACGAGACAGATATCGACCGCACACTCGACGTGCTCGACGGCTTTTTCAAAAAGCTTTCAACTTGACAGGCGCCTTATATTTTATTATACTAAAATTCTTGTTTTACAATAAAAATAGAGGGGTTTTGACCAGCATGAAAGACATCGAAAGAGACGTTATCCAATTGGAGAAAGTGACACTATATGTGACAAAGACGACAATTGAAATTCACATAGACGGCATCGAAAAGCCCGCCTTTGTCGATTACTCCGATGAATTTTTGGAGCTTTTGAAAGAGGCCCGTTTGAGAGTTCCCAAAACGGATTCCGGCAGAGCCAAATACAAGTTTCCCTACTCAAATGCCTACAAGAAGACCTTGCACCAAATGGTCTTTGATTTCTACTTTGGCGAGGCCAAACGCAAGAATTTGTATGGCAACGGTTACACCATCAAACATACGGATAAAGATGGCTTCAACTGCCGTCTCCTCAATTTGTATTTTTCCAAAGGCACGCGCTCAGGCGCTTAACCGTACAAAAATGTAAGAAAGGTGTAAGCCCTTTCGATTTTTTAATAAGACCCTCTCCTGTATAATCAATGGTGTTCAATAATACGGTTATATTAGGAGAGGTTTTTTATGTTAAAAAAAGGATTCACCAATTACCAGTTAAAAATGTTCGCGCTTATCTGTATGGTTTTCGATCACGTCCACTATATGCTCGCTGCTCAAGTCGGTATTCCCTATTGGTTCGGCATTATCGGGCGTCTTTCGGCGCCGATCTTCATCTTTATGACGGCAAATGGCATGGCGTATACGCGGAGCCGCTTTAGATACCTGTTCAGGCTCTACGCAGCATCTGTGATTATGGCGGTAATGAACAGCGTTGTCAACAGCTATTTTCCGCATCCCGAAGGGGCGATGGTCATCAACAACATCTTTGCGACGCTGTTTTTAGTGGGCTTCTTTATCCACGTCATCGAAGGCCTCGTGAAGTCCATAAGAGCAAAATCTTGGTGGGCTTGTGCCGGCTACTCAGTTCTCGCTGGATTGCCTTTTGGCTTAAGTATTCTCTTGCTAAAAGCTATGGCGCTCGGCTATTTTCAGTTCTTTAAAGTGTTGTTCACATTTGTTCCCACACCCCTTATGGTCGAGGGCGGCCCAATTTTTATACTTTTAGGTGTTGGATTTTACTTTGTGAGGTGTTCCAAATGGAAAATCGGTGTTTTCTACAGCGTTTTTTCTTTTGGACTGTTTGCCCTCTACGCTAGTGCAGGTCTGACTTTTGAAAACCTGTTTATCATAAATTATCAGTGGCTCATGTGGCTTGCACTCCCGTTGATTTTAGCGTACAACGGCAAAAAAGGCCGCTCGAGCAAATGGTTTTTTTATGTCTTCTATCCAGCGCATTTGTATATCTTACTAGGGGTCAGTCGGATTTTATAGAATTTTAACCTGAATTTAAATCGATTGCAATTTTAGCATGTTACGCTGTTAAGGAAGTTATTTTTGGAGGCAAACATGCTTGAATATTTCAAAAAAAGCGATCGGTACTTGTACTTGAAGTTGAATCAAAGTGCGACGCACCAGTCGATTAAATGGTTGATGATGTTGACGACACAGCTCGGTTCAACGCCCTTTGCACTTGGACTCTGTGTGTGGGCTGCTGCTACTAAGCACTGGGGACTCGTCGGCACTGTCGTTCTGACGCAGGCTGCCGTGCAAAGCGTAAAACGATTGGTTAAGCGAACCCGCCCATATCTCGTATGCAAAGAGGCGGTTCCCATACTGCCGCCTAAATGTCAGAATTCTTTTCCGTCGGGACATACGGCAACGGCTTTTGCTATTGCTTTTGCCTTTGTTCAGTATTACCCGCCTTTGGGAGGCCTTTTCATCACTTTGGCAGCAGGCGTCGCCTGTTCGAGAATGATTTTAGGCGTTCATTATCCCAGCGACGTGTTCGCGGGAATTGCCATTGCCTACGGTGCTTTTGCCGCCGTCGTCGCTATGGGCTTATAGATTAAAAACCACCGATGGTGGTTTTTTCTCGTTCTAGACAACAAGCTTTGAGCCGAAAGGTTTCTCGCGAATGTTTAACGCGAGACACCGTCAGCGAAAAGCGTTTTGATACATCAAATGTTGTAGACAACAAGCTTTGAGCCAAAAGGTTTCTCGCGAATGTTTAACGCGAGACACCGTCAGCGAAAAGCGTTTTGATACATCAAATGTTGTAGACAACAAGCTTTGAGCCAAAAGGTTTCTCGCGAATTTTTAACGCGAGAAACCGTCAGCGAAAAGCGTTTTGATACATCAAATGTTGTAGACAACAAGCTTTGAGCCGAAAGGTTTCTCGCGAATGTTTAACGCGAGACACCGTCAGCGAAAAGCGTTTTGATATATCAAATGTTGTAGACAACAAGCTTTGAGCCGAAAGGTTTCTCGCGAATGTTTAACGCGAGACACCTTTTTGATGCGTCAAATGCCCTAAACAGCGGGTAAAGAAGTGCGTGCATACTGCCGATAAAAGAGGAGGAGGTAGTCACTATGCGACTAGAAATCACTTATGCCGACACGGCTTTTTTTCATAAAGCTCTTAAGGAAATTGAAGAAAGTGGTATCGATGGCAATAGCGTCATTTTACAGGTTCGTGCCGACGCGTTTCCCGAAGTTTCCATTGAAACACTTAAAGCTGCAGATACAATGTTGCTGTCTCGATTTTCTCAAATAACCTTTCGCCTGTATGCGGGACGTCACCCCCTCGATTTGTCTAAGTTGACAGCTTTAGAACACCTGAGGGTCCTAACCATAGAAGCATCTGATATCGTCAACTGGCCTGTGCTGCCGTCACTTGAATCGCTGATGCTCACTGTCGATTCTCTAACGACTTTTGAGGGGCTCAAGTCGATGCAGGCGCTTAAGAACTTGACAATAGGGCGGGGGAAGTCCACCAGACCAGACCTTGCTGTACTCGCTTCACTGACCTTGCTTGAAAGCCTTTCTATTGTCAAATACACGAAGGGGCTAGAGGTAATTGCTTCTCTACCGAACCTAAAAGTGCTTCACCTGTCGTCAATGCGACTTAAAAAATGGCCTGCTTTTCCGACACACACGCTGTCGCTTTTAAAATTGCATGCGGTAAAAGCAGATAGCCCCTTTTCTAAAAAAAGCGTACGGGCAACTGCTGTCGAACTGTCTAAAGTCGAGACGCTGGACGAGGAAGCCTACGTCCCGGCGTTTGAGTTGAGCAACTTCGCACGACCTTTCTTCGGTCTTCCGCCGATTCCAGAAGACTGGGAGCGCGTTGCACTCAACGCGCATCTTTTTTTGTATTTCGACGGCGATACGGTAAAAAGGCGATTGTCTGTCACTGACGACAGTTATCGGGAAGAGCTCTTAGAGCTCAAAACAGAAGGGCGACACACGTTATTGCCTAAAACGGCGAAGGGCAAGCACCAAAAATTAACGCCGGCTACTTTGAGCCGTTGTAAGCCTCAGGGTGTTTACTTCTCGTACACACGCGATGAGCGCATCGTCATCGGTAACTATACGACACAGCGAGCGCTTTACGGCGTCGGGCTCTTTGATAAAGAAAGGGTATCGAGTTACGAGGCACTTATGGCATGGGTAGCCAATTATGTCGCCCAGACGACGGCGACAGATTTAAAAACGGTTGAGCGCTTCAAATCCGCCAAACGCAAACGACATCGTTTTAAAGCGGGGGATTTTTTCAGATTTAAAACCGGTAGGCGCACTTACGGTTATGGCAGGGTGCTTCTCGACATTGGACGTTTGAGAAAAAGCCCGGATTTCAAGGCACACAAACACTACGGTCTTGCAAATCTGCCTATGCAACCGGTGACGGTGAAAATCTACCACATCATCGACGACGGTCGTGCGACCATTGAGTCGCTGGATCGACTCAGCGCAATGCCTGCGCAACACATCGCCGACAACAACTTGCTCTATGGCGATTTTGAAATTATGGGGCATCTGCCTCTGAAACCTGAGGCATACGATTTTCCTATTTCATTTGGCAGAAGCATTAGCGCCAAGGATCGCGGCACTGTTTATTTACAATGGGGTGAAATCTTTTGTGAAACACAGGACGCCTCGCTACTGGAGCCGTATCTTGAACACGGCTCGTACCGAAACGAAGCTATCGGCTTTCACCTTGATATCGAAGGCACCTCAGAACTCAGCGCTTGTATAGACGCCGGTAGCAATGCGCCGTACTGGGAAAAATACAGGCGTCGGAACGATTTGAGGCATCCTGACAACACCGCCATCCGCCGTGAAATTTTTAGCTTTTTCGGTCTTGATTCCAATAAGCGTTACAGCGACGCACTTGCCGATTGGCGTGTATAAAGTGGACGAAAGTCCTCTTTTTTTTGCGGAATAAGCTTTACAATTTCAAAAACGGTGTATATGTTATATATAATGGAGGCGACTCGAAAATGAGAGAAATTGACAGAGAAGTGGTTCGTATCAGAACATCCGAAAAAGAAACAGAGCAGTTTATACACAGACACGAAGGGTATTTAATTCGTTTGGCGTCCAAGACAACAGGGCGTTTTATCACTAAGAGCGATGACGAATGGTCCATTGTCCTTATTGCATTTTCAGAGTGTATTGCCAGTTATGCCATTGAAAAAGGTGCTTTTTATCCCTATGCAAACCTCGTGGTAAAAAACCGCCTCATTGACTATTTTAGGTCACAAGGAAAATTTTCCCCTGAAATGCCGACAGACGTATTGCCTGAAATGCCTTCACCTCCCAACAGCAGAACCGTTAAAGAGGAGATTGAAGCCGTCTCCCAAACCCTGAACGCTTACGGCTTTGACTTTATGGGGCTTGCCAAAGTCTCACCAAAGGCACGAAAGACGAAGAACGCTTGTCGAAAGGCTGTCCAATATTTACTGAAAACCCCTTTGCTGATTAAAGAAATGGAGGCATCGCATCAACTGCCCCTTGCGGTTATAGAAAAAAATACACAGGTACCCCGAAAAATTCTTGAACGGCATCGTAGATATATAATAGCAGCAACCGTTATACTGTCCGGTGATTTTCCTTATCTCTCGGAATACCTAAATGATTACAGAAAGGAGGGGGTACTATGAAGGCTGTTGTAGTGGAGGTAAGGGGCAAGTATATCGCTGCTTTAAGAGACGACGGTACAGTTGTCAAAATGAAAAATAATCAGTATCAGGTGGGTGAAGAGCTCACCGTTAAACCGCTTAGTTTTAAACCGCTTATTGCGGTAGCAGCACTTTTGGTGGCGTTCTTTGCCACAGGTACGCTGGCCTATATGACGCCATACTACGAGGTGATGCTCGAAGTCAACCCAAGTGTCCAGATGACCCTCAACCGATTTGAACGGGTCATTGGCGTCGAGGGTGTAAATGCCGATGGCGACACGCTTTTGCAAACGGTTTCGTTGAATCATCAATCGGCAAAACGCGCTGTTGCGACGCTAATCGATACCATTGACGATGCGGGGTATCTATCGACAGACACGCCGGTTTACATTGTGACGACCTCTAAGAATACAGCGATGGCTAAAAGTTTGGAAGAAAAACTGGCGACGTCATCTGAGACCGTTGATTACCATTTGGTCACTGACGCCCTAGACGAACCTATGGACCATTACAAAGGGGCTCAAAATCTAATCGATTACAGCGACAAATTAAAGTCAGCCCAAGAACAAAGGGCAATGCAGAAAGACGATCAACCGAAGGCTACAGGGAAGCCTGAAAATACGGGTAAACCTGAGGACACGGGTAAACCTGAAAACACAGGGAAACCTGATAACACGGGTAAACCTGAAGACACGGGTAAACCTGAGAATACGGGTAAACCTGAGAACACGGGTAAACCTGAGAATACGGGTAAACCTGAGAACACGGGTAAACCTGAGAATACGGGGAAGCCTGAGGACACGGGGAAACCTGAGAACACAGGTAAACCTGAAAACACGGGTAAACCTGAAAACACAGGGAAACCTGAGAATACGGGGAAGCCTGAGGACACGGGGAAACCTGAGAACACAGGGAAGCCTGAAAACACGGGTAAACCTGAAAACACGGGGAAACCTGAGAATACGGGTAAACCTGAGAACACGGGGAAGCCTGAAAACACGGGGAAGCCTGAAAACACGGGGAAACCTGAGAACACAGGGAAACCTGAGAATACGGGAAAGCCGGCGGAGACTGGAAAACCTGAAAAAACAGACGCCCCTGGTAAACCTTAATTAAAGTTTAGAGAGGAGCTATTAAATGAAAAAAATACTAGCGGTCATGTTGGCCGGTGTACTCGTCATTGGTTCAACAGCAAATATTCTATACGCAGCCCCAAAAGAAAACAAAGGCAAGCCTGATTTTGCAAACAAGCAGGAAAAGAAGAATGACGTATCTGAGTCAGACGACGAAACGTTCTCGTTTGAGGAAGCCGCCAAAGAAGAACTCAAATACATGGTCGAAATCGGTGAAGAGGCTTGGATGAAGTTACCGCCAGGCTTATCGAAACGTGACGACTTACCTCCGGGGCTTGCCAAGCTCTATGAAGAGGGGAAATTTCCTTACGGGTTAGCCAAACGTTTAGGAGAAGATGAGAAGCCGCCGGTTTCTGAAGAAGAGGCATTAGAAATGCTGAAGAAGCTTATTGATCAAGCGCATGAAAATTACGATGCCGCAGAAGCGTCTGCGTATGCAGGAGAAGCACTTAAAAATTTTAAAGTTCTCCTTGCAGAAGTAGAGGCCTTTTACGACAATTACGCAAAAGAAGGCGTTGAAGTCGTTGAAGCGATGACTTTAAAACTTAAAACAGCTATTTTGACATTAGAAAATCAGCTTATCTATGGTGAAGACAAACTATTGCTCGTCAAAGCGCTTTACAATGAATTGTTGGCTTACGGCGCACTTTACTTTGAACCTCCTTATGACCAATATGCAGACTATCCGAAGTACAAAGCTTTAATTGACGAAATGAAACCTTTTGTCGATGGAACGTCCACGGTTCCTTTAACTAAAGAACGCTACGACGCGTTTTTTACAAAAGCCGAAGATTTTAAAGACGCTCGTGAACAATTAAATGCAACTATTGAGGCGGCAAAAACAGTGCTGTATGTAAAAGTTAGCGACACGCAAGTGGCCTACCGCTACGTCGAAGGCACCGATGCCGGGGAAATCCTCGCAGGTAGCAACCAAAAACTTTCAGATGCCATTATCGCTGCAAAGGCTGTACTGGTTAACTCAGAAAAAGACGATTACGTGGTTATCCTCGCAGCTCAAGAAGCGCTTGAAAAAGCAGTGATGACTTTCAAAAATGCGGTTATCTTAGGAGAACCTGCTGTCAACACTTTAAAAGGTATTGAAGTTCTCCTTAAAGCACATGCCGAGACGTCGCCGAGCACAGAGTTAAACAACTTGATACTCGATTACGCCAAATACACAGTAAACGGGGAAGTATTAACGACAGGCGCGTTTAACACGCTTTTAGATGCTTCAAAAGTGTATGTCGACGCTTTGTACGACGGTATTGAAGCTTCTATTCGCACATTGATTTATGAAGGCAACGCTCTTTTGGTCAGCACACACAACGCCGGTGAAGCGGAAGTTTTGGCTTTGACCGCAGCAGTCTCTTCGGCAACACTCTATCTGAACAGCGATTCAGATACTTGGACTTTTGAAGCGTTGAAAGGGCATCACGATAGTTTAAAAGCCGCTATTGAAGCTTTCAAAGCTTCAGATGCTGAAACAGCTTAAACTTTATTGGATTGAGTACAAAACAAGCGACGTGCCTTTTTGAGCCGTCGCTTGTTTTTTATAGGTAACGTGTTTCAAGTTTTTCCAACAGAGCCGTATACCGTTCTCTAACCTCTGCATGTGCCGCTTCATAAGTTTCAAAAGCCGATTCAATTCTACTGCGTGTCTCTTCTTTAAACCCTCGGTCGGCAAAACTGAATACCACATCGTCTTCTTTTTCTATATGGCGAGTAAGCAAATCTGTGTAGGCGACGACATTGCCGATGATGTCGATGGCCGCTGCCTCTTGGCCTGAATCATACTGGCTTAAAGCTGCCTCGAGAGTCGACATGTAAAGCCGCCCGAGGTCGTGTTCGACAAGCATGCCGTGTGTAACGAGTTTTTCAGCTGGTGCACCGAGTTCTGCAACCATTTCGTTGAAAAAATAATCTTCTTCTTTCCCGTGGTGGTGGGCGTCGGCAAATTGTCTGACAAAATCGATCATTTCTTTGAAATCATCGGTCGAAACCGTTTTCTCAGTGTAGAGACGAAGGGCTGCCTGTTTCATCACGGTGAGCATGCGCTTAATCATGCGATGTTCGTCCTTCATCAGTTCGATGCTTTTCACTTAAGCCTCCTTTACAAATGCAAATTTGCCTTTTGATATTTCAGCAAACCTATACGCTTCGCCGGTGTAGGCATTAAGCCACGCCGAGCGCAAAGTATAAAAAATCTGGGGATCAATACCGACAGCCTCCCAAATAGGTGCATGAAGACAGAGGCGTCTTTCCCAAATGACTTCATTTGAGGTATTTGTAATAGGGATGTTCACGCGATCGCACGGCATTCCGTCGAGAAGGAAGTTGTTCATCGTGTTGTAAAGTGCTTCCGGCGTTACGGGTTTTTCAACTTGTTTCCCCGCCTTTAAGCCATCTTCTGTAAAAAGCGCCTTAATGTCTTCAAGGTCCACGCGGTTGTCCAGCGCTTTCATAATAGCAAAAGCCATTCGGTGCTCATGGCTATCGATACGCGTCTGAAGCCATCCGTGAATATTGCCGGTATCGATAACGCTTTCAAGGGGTTCGAAAGTCGCTTTTCCATACTGTGTTGCCGCTTGTGATTCCACGTCTTCTAATGCCTCAGGAAATGTGCGGTAAAGCGTCTGAAGTAAATTTTCCTGCCATATTAGTTTATTGTAAAGCCAGTGGTGAACCGGGCCTAAGAATGCACTCATGTCGTCCTCCTTATAAGCTCTTATTCAGCGCTTCCATCAGCGCATCCAATTTGAGACCGTGTACCAGTGCCGCCTCTTCAATAGTCTCCGCTTGTGCTGACGGGCAGCCGACACACCCCATACCGAAGCTTTGCAAAGTTGCAATGGCTTCCGGGTGCTTGCGTACGAGTTCTCCAATAGTCATTTCTTTTTGAATCATTTGTATGGCCTCCTTAAATCGTTGTAAGTTATTATCTGTAATCAGTTTACCGCGAAGTGTCCTCTATGTATGTAACAATTGCTACTAAAACACATGGCCTCAAAAGATATGATAAAATAGTCCTGTTTTAAAGTCGGTGAAAAACGGGTAAAGAAATGAAGGATACATGAGAGACGAGAAAGAGGACTTTTATGAAACGGATATTGATACTTTATGTCACCCGTACCCAAACGACACAGCTTGCCGCCGAAATTATGGCTGAAGTCTTAAAGCGGGAAAACCACGAGGTCACGGTTGCGCCTATTGCCGAAGCGGTCAAACTGGAGACCTATGACGCTGTTGTAATCGGTGCGCCGATAAACGGCATGCAGTGGCACCCAACCGCTCAAGCTTATGTGCAAGACCATCAGGAGGTGTTACGGGAAAAAACGACCGCCTTGTTTTTTATGTCTTACTTAATTGGCGCAGGTCGAAAAATAGTGAACACACGTATTGAAAAGAGTTTAGACGCCGCCAGTGCCGCAGTCCATCCTGTATTGTTGGGCATGTTTAAAGGTGTGAGTGGGGAGAAGGGCTTGCCGCGATTTATCAGATGGCTTTTCGGTATAAAAGCAGATGTTCCGGTAGACCGTCGCGAGGACTCTGAAGTCATCGAATGGGCAGAGCGCTTTGAAAAAATGTTGCACGATCCAGCTTAACATAAAAAAAACACACCATTTAAGGTGTGTTTTTTTTATGAGCGACCTCTTCATTCACTTCAGGTGTCGCCGCTCTAAACTGAAAAAAGGTTTCTTTTAAAAGAGTAATTTGTGACTCATATAAGTTTTTGTATTCGGCTTTCACTTGTTCTAAATCGATTGCATGTTTGGCTTTTAGGGCTTCCAGAGCTTCGTCTTTCGATTCGGAAACGGTGGTTGTGTGTTTGTTTTGAAGCTCTAACTGCAACGCATGTTCTTTAAGTTTTTTGATGGTGTCGTTTTGATTTTTCAAATCGTATTTGAGTACTTCAACCGTATCCGAAAGGTGTTGCTTGTCGTCGATCGCCCCTTCGTAGGCGGTAACCAATTGTTCCAGCGTCATTTTTTTGGCATCTAAAAAAGCAGAGCGCTTTTTTTCCTCTTCCTCGAGTCTTTGTAGATGCTGTGCCTTTAACGCCAGCTCGCTTTGAAGCGATTCGACCAAAGCATCTTTGTACGCTTTTAACTGGTCATTTTTTTCAAGGGATTCACGAGCGGTGTTCAGTTGCTTTTTTAAGTTTTCAATCTCTGATTCTTTCGATTTCAGCGTTTCTTCTAACGTCGCTTTCTGAGAGCTGACGTCTTCCATATCACGCCGATTCTTCTCAAGCACCTGATCCTTTAACTGCAACGCCTTGGCATGTTGTTCGACCATCTGTTTGTTCAGCTGCTCGTTACCGGTAAACACTTCTTCGTAAATCCCCAGAAGGCGCTCGAAGAGCCCTTGAAGTTCTCTAACTTGTGCCAAGCGCTCAGGCGCTTTGTCCTCCAGCGCGTACATGTCCTTATAGAGCCCCACCATTTTTGAAAAGCTCTCGTGATGGGGGATACCCAATTGTTTGGATATTTCTACGAACAACTCTTTGTCTATTGGCGCTATTCTTAAAGATTGTGTCGTCGGTGTCGTATGATTTTGGTCCATTTTTTTAACCTCCTGAACAACGGTTGTTTAATGCAAGTTCTTTTATAACACATATATATTATATCATATTACATATGTATTATCTATGATTTAATCGCATTTGACTGGAAAAAAGCGCAGTTTTATGATAAAGTAAAATGGTTCCGATAATTTTAGATTTTCGGAACCAAATTGAAAAAGGAGATTTTATATGTTACCTGAAAAAATCAACCGCGCGGTGGCGCCGTTGTCTAACGATATAAAAGGGGACGAAGAACTGGTGGTGCTGTTTTTAGAAAATAAGCGCCAGCGTTCGGAGAATACCTACCGCAATTACAAAATGGAGCTGGAACGCTTTTTCAACTTTATAGGTTACCCAAGTACGCTGTTGTCGCAAGTGACGTTTAAAAGATGTCTCGCTTACCGCGAGGGCCTAAAAGCGCATGTGCCCACGTACGCCGATGCCACTGTGGCGCGTAAACTGAACATTGTATCGTCGCTGTTTAAGTTCGGTGTCAAAATTCGCTACTTAGAAGTCAATCCCATGGAGGCGGTGATTCGCCCTAAGGTGCAGGTGACGACGCAACATCGGTATTTGACAAAAGAGGAAGTGTCACAATTGCTCGACGCTCTAAAACCTCACCGGCGCAACCACCTCATCGGCGTTCTCCTACTTGCCACAGGTCTCAGAGCCGGTGAACTCGTCGGCATTCGATGGTGTGACTTTTTTAGAGATCTCAGCGGCCATATCGGCCTTGAAGTCATTAGAAAGCGCAATAAAAAGGGCGTGGTCAAAATCACCCCCGCCGTTTGGCAGCTCATTAAAACCCACCGCATTGCAGAAGACCTGCCCATTGAACTCAATGCCGCCGACACCTCGTATTTGTTTACCAACCGTTACCACCAACCGCTTTCAGACCGCTACGTACGCAAGATGCTCAAGGCAACAGCCTTTAAAGCGGGGATACAAAAGTCCATATCGACACACTGGCTCAGACATACATCGGCCTCAATGGCCATTAACGGCGGTGCCGATATAAAAATGTGCATGGCGTCTTACGGCTGGGAACACATGCAAACTGCTCAGCGGTATATTCACGACCTCAATCAATTGGAAAAGACGGCAGCGGACTTTATCGACATCGATTTGTAACACAAGAACATACGTTTGTATGTTATAATAACAATGACTATAATAGAAAGACAGAAAGGGTTGGTTATGAAACGTTTTAAAACACTTATGTGGGTCATTTGTCTACTTCTGGTTGTAGCGGGTTGTGAACAAATTGAGGCCGCTGACAAGCCATTGGACAACACGGTAAAAACCGTAAAAACTGTTGGCGATACAACCTTCAGCATGCACTTTATCGATGTTGGACAAGGCGACAGCATCTTGATTGAGCAGGGGAGTCATCGTATGCTCGTGGACGCCGGCGACAGAGATGCGGCGGACGAAGTAGTCGATTACCTCGCTAAAAACGGGGTCACAACGCTCGATTACGTCGTCGCAACACATCCCCATGCAGATCATATTGGCGGTATGAGCGCGGTACTAAGCACTTACGACGCCGGTACTGTCATTATGCCACCTGTTGCACAGACCACAAAGACCTTTGAAAGACTCCTAGACGTGATTGAGCAGAAGACACTTGAAGTCGTGGCGCCTAAAGTGGGGGACACGTATCCATTAGGTGACGCATCGTTTGTTGTTTTAGCCCCTAACGGAGACGCGTACGACGACCTCAACAATTTTTCCGTCGTCATAAAAGTCACTTACGGCACACAGGATTTCATCTTAACAGGAGATGCCGAAGCCGCTTCAGAGACTGAGATGATTGAGAAGGGCTTGGATCTAGATGCAGAGGTTCTAAAAGTAGGGCATCACGGGAGCCATTCGTCCACAACCCCTGATTTCCTCAAGGCGGTTTCGCCGGACATCGCGGTTATCCAGCTCGGTGAAGACAACCGCTACGGACACCCACACAAAGAGATAACCGAGCGCCTGGCAGGTATCGATGTGTATCGAAACGACCTCAACGGCACCGTGATTATCGATAGTGACGGCGAAGCCCTTGAAGTCCGAACCGTCAAAGGCACTGTACAAGCTAAAAAAGAGCCGACAAAAACGGCACACGTGTATATCGGCAACAAGAACTCTAAAGTCTATCATTTGGACAGCTGTACGTCGTTGCCGGCATCTCACAATCAAATTTTGCTCGACTCCAAAGCCGCTGCAGAGGCAGAGGGCTACAAAGCCTGCAGTCGATGCAATCCCTAGAAAGGAGCTTCTATGTTAATTGTCGATCGCTTTGAAGGGTCTTACGCCGTTATCGAATGTGGTGACGGCAGTTTTATCAACCTTCCAGCTGTAGAATTACCCGCTGGTGTTAAAGAAGGCGACGTGCTGTCAATAGCCGTCGATTCAGAAGCAACTGAAAGGCGACGCGCGTCACTTCAGAGTCGACTAAACAGTCTTTTTAAAAAGTAAAATCCGAGAAGTGGCAACGGATCCATGCGTTCGGTAGGGTATTTTTAAGCTCTTACGTCCCGCTTCGATAAAGTAAAGACAATAGAAAAGATACCTTTGACGAACAAGGGTTCTTTTCTTTTTTATTGCGGAAGTGTTCAAGAGCCAAACTACCATCGCCTATGCTTAAGCCAGTAGGTTTGCGAGGAAGTAAAAACGTAACAAAAGAATAGGTCGTTTATTCTTCAAAAGACCGTGGACTTTAACCATTTTAGCCCCCATCTATAGAAGTGCATTTAAAAACAGAAGGTGCTGTTGTCATCTAAGAATTAAGACTGCAACAGCACCTTTTCTATCTCAATATGCACTCATCTATTCATGGACTTTTTCTCAATAACCGAGTTAATACTTTGTTGAGTATCAAGAAAATAGTCATTGTTAGGAGCCAAATGGGGACACCGTAATGCAAGCGTAATTGAGCTTCAATTCCAGCATCCATCCCAGGAATAATTTTTTTCATGCTCTCGTATCTCATCCAGTCTCCTAAAAACTGACCAATCAATGTCCCTATGAAGTTTCCCAGAGTAAGCGCGAAAGAAGTCCGGATTTTATTAACCAATATCAATACAACTGCAATCACCCATACATAGAGGTAATGGTTGTCTGCCGTCCACTCAAACAGATAGAGTTCTTGTAGAAAGGTTGTGGATACAAGATAAAGCCCAAGAAAAACGATGGCGGTGATTATTAGGGCATAAATCTTGTTTTTCGATGTGCTATCCATTGTTACATCCAGTACTGAGTTGCAGAAATAAATATCGCTACGGTTAAACAGCCTGCAACTAGAATTTTTAACATATTCTTCATCCTATGCCTCCTTGAATAATAAATTTACAACAGTTAACCTGAATTATTCATGACGGTTCACGAAACACTCCCCAAAACCGCATAGTTACTGTGTTTTAGACTACTTTTGCTTTTCACTTATCAAGTGAAACCTAAATAAATAGAAGAAGAGCTCCAACTTTGTTAAAATGAAGTTACCACACTCACAAACTAACAAAGGAGAAACTCTTCATGTCTAGTGTAAGTTCACTTCAGCTCGAAAGCAATAGTAAAATCAAAATAAATTTCAATGGAGGCGATTTATCCTCCGATTCGGGGCTGCTTCTCATAAAAGAATTCGCCCATAAGTTTGGCTTCAATAAACACATCAGCCAGTTTGTAACGGACAAAAATGATAGCTTCCGTAAACACAAAGACCATCAAAATCTATCCCAGCTAATTTATCAAATCCTTGCTGGATACTTTAATGACAATGATGCAGACGAACTGACCAATGAACCTGTCTTTAAAAGTATTCTGGGTAAACAGGCTCTTGCCTCACAACCCACACTGTCGAGGTTCTGGAACCGTATGGATGGAGATACAGTCAAACAGTTTGAAGATATCATCCGTCATATGAGATCATCGGCCTACAGGACTAAAATGCCAGAACAAGTTCTGCTTGATCTTGATTCAACCCTACTTAACACGTACGGCAAGCAGGAAGGCGAAGGCTTTAATTACCACTATCAAGCTCATGGATATCACCCCTTACTCTGCTATGACGGACTCACTGGAGATCTTCTCAAAGCAGAGCTTCGAGATGGTACCGCCTATAGTTCTACAGGCGTCTGCGAATTCATGCAACCTTTATTAGATGAATACTTTACGAAGTACCCTGATGTCCATCTGTTCCTCCGTGGAGACAGTGGTTTTGCAACACCAGACTTGTACAAACAGTGTGAAAGCAATGGTGTATCCTATGCCATACGTTTGAAAGCAAACAAAATACTGTATGCTCACGCAAAACATTTGGATGATGAAATAACCGAAGCTACAAAGGATAACATGATTGATTATGTGGTCCGTTATGATGAGTTCTTGTACCAAGCCGGTAAATGGGACTATCCTAGACGGGTTATCGTCAAGGTCGAGAAACCGTACAATCAGCTAACCAATCAGTATGCCTTTATTGTGACCAACATGGATCTCAGTCCTGAAGAACTAATTAAGTTCTATCGACATCGAGGCACCATGGAAAACTTCATCAAAGAAGGTAAAAGTGGCTTCAACTTTGCATCAACGCCAAGTAAGGACAAAGTCGTTAATGCGAATCATCTACTGCTCCATGTCCTAGCATACAACCTATTTAATTACTTTAAACGATTGGTATTACCTAAAAGCATGAAGAAAATGTTGATAGATACCATTCGATTGAAGCTGCTCAAAATCGCATCAAAGGTTGTTAAAGCAGCAAGATATATTCATTTCAAACTGTGTAGCAGTTGTCCATACAAGAATGAGTTCTATGAAATTCTTGAGAACATCCGTCGACTTCCACAGTTGGAATAAACGTAACTGATGAACTTTGAAATCTGAAAATCGAGAAAAGTATTGTCCACAGGATAAGTCTGCCCATTTTTAGGTGATAAACAGGAAGACGTCTTCTATGATAAGCATTATGAAGCGCAAAAACTTAAATCCGCTCGATTTTTGGTGATATCATGGGTTCATGAATAATTCAGGCTGAATTATTCATGACGGTTCACGAAATACTCCCCAAAACCGCATAGTTACTGTATTTTAGATTACTTTTGCTTTTCACTTATCAAGTGAAACCTAAATAAATAGAAGAAGAGCTCCAACTTTGTTAAAATGTAGTTACCACACAAACACCAAAACAAAGGAGAAACTCTTCATGTCTAGTGTAAGTTCACTTCAGCTCGAAAGCAATAGTAAAATCAAAATAAATTTCAATGGAGGCGATTTATCCTCCGATTCGGGGCTGCTTCTCATAAAAGAATTCGCCCATAAGTTTGGCTTCAATAAACACATCAGCCAGTTTGTAACGGACAAAAATGATAGCTTCCGTAAACACAAAGACCATCAAAATCTATCCCAGCTAATTTATCAAATCCTTGCTGGATACTTTAATGACAATGATGCAGACGAACTGACCAATGAACCTGTCTTTAAAAGTATTCTGGGTAAACAGGCTCTTGCCTCACAACCCACACTGTCGAGGTTCTGGAACCGTATGGATGGGGATACAGTCAAACAGTTTGAAGATATCATCCGTCATATGAGGTCATCGGCCTACAGGACTAAAATGCCAGAACAAGTTCTGCTTGATCTTGATTCAACCCTACTTAACACGTACGGCAAGCAGGAAGGCGAAGGCTTTAATTACCACTATCAAGCTCATGGATATCACCCCTTACTCTGCTATGACGGACTCACTGGAGATCTTCTCAAAGCAGAGCTTAGAGATGGTACCGCCTATAGTTCTACAGGCGTCTGCGAGTTCATGCAGCCCTTACTTGATGAATACTTTACAAAGTATCCTGATGTCCATCTGTTCCTCCGTGGAGACAGTGGTTTTGCAACACCAGACTTGTACAAACAGTGTGAAAGCAATGGTGTATCCTATGCCATACGCTTGAAAGCAAACAAAATACTGTATGCTCACGCAAAACATTTGGATGATGAAATAACCGAAGCTACAAAGGATAACATGATTGATTATGTGGTCCGTTATGATGAGTTCTTGTACCAAGCCGGTAAATGGGACTATCCTAGACGGGTTATCGTCAAGGTCGAGAAACCGTACAATCAGCTAACCAATCAGTATGCCTTTATTGTGACCAACATGGATCTCAGTCCTGAAGAACTCATTAAGTTCTATCGAAATCGAGGCACCATGGAAAACTTTATCAAAGAAGGTAAAAGTGGCTTCAACTTTGCATCAACACCAAGTAAGGACAAAGTCGTTAATGCAAATCATCTACTGCTCCATGTCCTAGCATACAACCTATTTAATTACTTTAAACGATTGGTATTACCTGAAAACATGAAGAAAATGTTGATAGATACTATTCGATTGAAGCTGCTCAAAATCGCATCAAAGGTTGTTAAAGCAGCAAGATATATTCATTTCAAACTGTGTAGCAGTTGTCCATACAAGAATGAGTTCTATGAAATTCTTGAGAACATCCGTCGACTTCCACAGTTGGAATAAACGTAACTGATGAACTTTGAAATCTGAAAATCGAGAAAAGTATTGTCCACAGGATAAGTCTGCCCATTTTTAGGTGATAAACAGGAAGACGTCTTCTATGATAAGCATTATGAAGCGCAAAAACTTAAATCCGCTCGATTTTTGGTGATATCATGGGTTCATGAATAATTCAGGGTTAAAATTAATTGACAGGTTTCAAAGAAACTTGAATCCGCTTTTTCGCCTCAACTCTCCCTCCATTTATAAGAACGAATAACTCGCCGAAATCTTACACTTCAAACGAAATTTAATTAGAAAATTTTTTTAATCGACAAATACTCTTACATACATCATGTCGTAAGTGCCGCTAGCGAAGGGGGAGCAGACAAACAGCGGTACATTTTTCGAGTCTGTCAAGTGTTCCGGTTCACGGCGTTCAAATTAACCACCCGACGTAGGTCAGTTATTCGCCCACACATTTGTGGGTTTATATCAACAATATATGTCATATTGATGCTTTTAAAACTGTTATATTACATTTCATTTACAAAAAGGGTATAAAGTGAAACCGCGCGGTGACCCATGGTGTATTGTATGTACAACAGATTTATAGTCGCTGTGAATCTCAAACACTTACTAGGAGTTGATGTATAGATGTATTGTAAAAAAGAAATGGACCTCGTGATACGCCTTAAGTATAGAGATGAAAAAGCCTTACACCATCTTATAGAAACTTATGAAGGTTACGTTGGCAGCATTATTCAAAGCGTTTCTCGAAATACGCTCTCTATAGAAGACAAAGAAGAAGTTCTCTCAGACGTTTTTATAGCCATTTGGTACAAAGCGCATACCATAGATCCCAATCGTCTCAATTGTTTAAAATCATATATTGGTGCTATTGCACGCAACAAGTCTAAAAATAAGCTGAGAGAATTGAGCGGTAGGTCGCTTGTAAGCGTATACCCACTTCAAGACGTCTCCTATGACGACACATTTAACGGGGTAATAGAGCATGAGACCTCACGCAAACTCGTCAATGCGTTGTACAAACTCGAAAAGACAGAGCGCCTCTGCTTTGTCAAATATTATTACCAACAAAAATCCGTGCGTGAAATCGCTACCGAAACCGGCACCAATTTGTCAACAGTTAAATCAAAGTTGGCTAGAGGCCGCAAAAAATTAAAAATCATCCTCGATGAAAATCAGACCTTGAGCAAAGAGTATCTCCAGTAAAAAAGACAGTTCTTCCATTAGGGCCCTAATATTAAGCACTGTAACAAATACTTTTATAAAGGAGGCATTTATGAAATTCAAACGTCTACTAGGTTTTTTACTTTCTACCGGTCTAGTGCTCTCATTGAGCTTTGGTGCAGTTCCCGTCAATGCGGCCACAAGCGACTCTTTTAACACTTTGTTTGAACCTTTCGGCGGAACTGCTTTTATGAAAAAAGCCGTATCTGCAAGCAACTCTTATGAAAAATTAATCAAATCCTTTAAATCGGACGGTCAGCCTAAATCGACGGACTATCCCGACTACTTTGGCGGCGCCTATATCGACAACGCCGGACAATTGGTCGTGCTCGTCGAAGCGAACCACTATGCCGATGCCGGTGTTAAACAAACCGTCGAACGCATCATAGGCAACGATCAAGTCACTTACCAATCGGCGCCTTACAGTTTAAAGCACTTACAAGGGCTTATCGAAAACATCAACGGCCAAATACTCAACGGCTTAGGTGGATCTGCAATTAAAAACATCGACAAAGTCTTTTTAGATGATGCCAAGAGCAAAGTCGTGGTTGAGCTTAGAAAGTTCTCACCAGATAAAGTTCGAGAATTTAAAAAGCAAATTGTGAACGACCCCGGTGTTGAATTAAGAAAAATGACCACGCCTCTAGAGGCGCATACAGACATCAATCCCGGCAACAGAATTAAGGCAGACGGCACCGGTTCAATGGGGTACAGAGCCATGCGCAATGGTGAAATCGGTTTTGTTACCGCAGGTCATGTTGCACGTACTGTCGGCAAGGACGTCAGCTACAACAATACCGTCGTCGCTCAAACACGTGTAACTAGAAACCGCGGTCAAATTGACGCCGCTTTTTGTGCCATTACCAATCCGGGATACGAACCAACTAATACCATTAACAATACCGGCGGCCAGCTCTCCACCAACTTAATCAACCCACCGGTGGGGATGCCGGTTGTTAAGACGGGGATAAATGGACCAAGTGTCGGTAGAGTGACTTCAACCAATTTTGGTGGCGTCGTTTCCGGCACATACCATGTCAACCTTACGGCAGCTCAGTACGCCTCGGCACCTGGTGACAGCGGTGGCCTTATTTTCACCGGCGATCCTCAAACCGGCTATATGGAGACCGCCGGCATCCACGTCGGTTCGTCAAATTTGGTAAGCGCCTTCTGTAAAGCTGAAATTGTGAATCAAATGCTTGGACTCACCAGATACTAATAGCTCTTTAAAGCGCCTTCCACCGGGAGGCGCTTTAAAGGTTGTAGACAACAAGGGGAAGGCCGAAAGCCATCTCGCGAAGACCTCAGCGAGAAACAGCCCAAGCCATAAAATTTAGCACACTATAGACAGATGTCTTGACAAATCCCCTCATTTCCTTTAAAGTAATCAAAGTGTGATAATAGTTATCATTATCGAACAAATAAACCTAATAGGGGGACATTATGAAACATTTAAAATGGTTGTTTTGGGCACTGACCTTAACAGTTGTCATTACCGGTTGCGCAAAATCTGCAGAGCAAAAGCCTGTAGAAGAACATACAGACGAACCGAAGACAGAGGCGCGCGTTGTTAAACACGCCATGGGAGAAACCAGCATTGAGGGGACGCCGGTGCGCGTTGTCACCTTGTATCAAGGCGCGACAGACGCCGCAGTTGCCCTAGGGATAAAACCCGTCGGCGTCGTTGAGTCGTGGGTGCAGCAACCGATGTACAACTATCTCAAAGATGCCCTTACAGAGGCGACCATTGTCGGGCTTGAGACACAACCCAACCTCGAAGAAATCGCAAAACTTAAACCCGATTTAATCATTGCTTCGAAGATTCGACACGAAAAAATTTACGACCAGTTATCGCAAATCGCACCGACTGTGACACATGAAACGGTGTTTAAATTTAAGGATACTGTAACCCTTATGGGCGAAGCACTGGACAAAGAAGCCGAGGCGGCAACTTTGCTAAGTGATTGGTCGAATCGCGTCGGAGATTTCAATCAGAAGATAAGCGAAAAACTCGGTGAGGCGTGGCCAGTAGAAGTTTCCGTTCTCAACTTCCGTACCGACCATGCGCGTATCTACGTCACCGGCTTTGCAGGTGATATTTTAACGGAACTGGGTTTCGTAAGACCGGAAGTTCAAAAGAAGGCCGCTGAAGAGGGCAATGTCGTGCTCAAGCTCACGACCCTTGAAAGTATCCCATCTATGGACGCTTCTGTGTTCTTCTATTTTATGTCTGATGGGCACAACAACGATGCAGAGGCCATTCAAGAGACCTACAAGACTTGGACATCTCATCCGCTATGGGCAAACCTCAAAGCGGTAAAAGAAGACCGCGTCTACGAAGTAGACGAAGTCGACTGGAACATGGGTGGCGGTATTATTGCCGCAAACAGAATGCTCGACCAGATGTACGAGCGCTTTGAACTCGAGAAGTAATTCAAAAGAGGGGGCTCGTGCCCCCTTTTTAATTTAACCTTATGGAGCGTTTAAATGACTCATACTCAATACATGAAATGGGGCGGCTTATTGATGGCCTGCGCCTTGCTTTTCGGCGTCTTCTTGGCAAGCTTGGCCATTGGCCAAGTGCCCATACCGCCCCGAACAGTTATAGAAGCTTTTACCGATTTTGACCCTTCAAATACAGCACATATCATCGTCGTTAGCACACGTCTTTCCCGAGCAGTTATCGCACTGGTCGTAGGCGCCTCCTTGGCGATTTCAGGCGCTTTGATGCAGGCGCTAACACGCAACCCACTGGCATCGCCCAGCTTGTTCGGCATCAATGCCGGCGCGCTGTTCGCCGTGGTGCTCGGCACCGTTTTTTTCTCTGTCAACCAGCTAGAGACGTTGGTCTTTCTCGCTTTTTTAGGCGGTGCAGTCGCTGCCGTCATGGTGCTGTTTCTCGGCGCACTGGGCAAAGACAGTTTGTCGCCCATTAGAATTGTCTTGGCAGGCGCCGCTATTACCGCCCTTTTTTCAGCCTTCACCCAAGCGCTATTGGTCATCGACGAACAAAGTCTTGAAGGCGTGCTGTTTTGGCTAGGGGGCTCTGTGTCCGGTAGGCGACTGGAAACTGTCCTGCCCTTACTCCCGTACATGTTCGTCGCCGGCGTCATCGCTTTTTTATTGGCACGTGCTGTAAATGTTTTGACGTCTGGAGAAGACGTTGCAAAAGGACTCGGTCAACGCGTTTTTTTACTTAAACTCGTCATGGGCGCTGTCATCGTCTGTCTTGCAGGCGGCTCAGTGGCCATTGCCGGATCCATAGGGTTTATCGGACTTGTCGTCCCGCATATGGTGCGCAGCCTAGTGGGACTGGACTACCGCTGGATACTCCCGTACTGTGCTGTTTTCGGCGGGTTGATCTTGTTGCTCGCCGACGTGGCGGCACGTGTGGTCATCGTCCCTGAAGAAATGCCTATAGGCGTTATGACTGCGGCTATTGGGGTACCTTTCTTCATCTATAGAGTGAGAAAGGGGGCGTTGTCGTGAAAGCCACTCTCAAAACGTATTTAGGCGTCTGCCTCCTCACCGCCTTTGTCTTTATCCTAGGCCTGTCGGTGGGCAGTAGTATTCTTTCGCCGACAGAGGTGCTTAAAGCGCTCTTTGGCGGCGAAAACAGCTTCGTCATCAGCACCTTGAGGCTGCCTCGACTTTTGGTGGCGTTTTTTGTCGGGGCCGCTCTTTCAGTGGCAGGTGCGATTTTACAGTCGCTGATTCGCAACCCGCTGGCTTCACCGGACATCATCGGTATAACAGGAGGTGCTAAAGTCGCCGCAGTGCTGTATTTGACTTTTTTTGCAGCTGCCGATAGGCGTTTTTTACCACTGGCAGCCATAGCAGGTGCCGTCGTGGCCACTTTGCTCATTTATTTACTCGCCTTTAAAAAAGGGGTATCACCAATACGTCTCGTTCTCATTGGCATCGGTTTAAACGCCGGTATGGGGGCCTTGGTGACGATGCTCATCGTCATCAGTCCCACGTATTCCACCAGCGACGCGTATATTTGGCTGACGGGGAGCGTCTACGGCGCCAACTGGTCGCATGTCCGAAGTCTCGTCCCTTGGCTGGCTGTTTTTCTGCCCATTGCGTTTTTATGCGCCAGACGCATAGACATTCAGGAACTCGGAGACGATTTGGCGCGCGGTGTCGGCGCCCGTGTGGAGAGCGACCGCCTGCTCCTTATCGCCGTCAGCGTCGCTTTAGCGGGCATCGGCGTGGCTTTTGCAGGCGGCATCGGCTTCGTCGGGTTAATCGCCCCACATCTAGGCCGCCAACTCGTCGGTCGATCGTTTAAACATTTGGCGCCTATTGCTGCGCTTATTGGGGGGACCCTTGTCATGTCGGCGGACATCGTTGCCCGTACCCTGTTTTTGCCCCTAGATTTACCCGCCGGCGTCTTTGTATCCGCCATTGGGGCGCCGTTTTTTATCTACCTGCTCTACAAAGGGCGCAATTCATAGTGAGGTGAGCGTATGAACAAAGCACTTGAAACACAAAAGTTAACCTTGGGCTACGGCGAGGCTGTCGTCATCGACGCCCTAGACATCGCCATTCCCAAGGGGAAAATCACGATTTTGGTCGGCGCCAACGGCTGCGGCAAGTCGACGCTGTTACGCGCTTTGGCACGCCTTTTAAAACCGAGAAGCGGGGAAATTCATCTCAACGGGTTGGCCATGCACAAATCTTCTACCAAAGAGGTGGCCAAACAACTGGCTATTTTGCCCCAAGGCCCCACGGCACCGGAGGGCCTTACTGTTAAGCAGTTGGTCAAACAAGGCCGCTACCCGCATCAAAGCTTTTTAAAACCGTGGTCGAAAGCCGACGACGCCATTGTGGAAGAGGTTCTTGAAGCTACAGGCATGACCGCATTTGCCCATCGAAATGTCCTCGCGCTCTCAGGTGGCCAAAGGCAACGCGCTTGGATTGCCATGAGCCTCGCACAAAAAACAGACGTCCTCCTTCTAGACGAACCCACCACGTACCTCGATTTGACCCATCAAATCGAAGTGCTGGACTTGCTCTTCGAACTCAATGAAAAGGGTTCGCGCACAGTGGTTATGGTTTTACACGACCTCAATCTGGCCTGTCGATACGCCCACAACATCGTAGCTGTCAAAGACAAAGGGGTTTACGCTCAGGGTCCTCCAGAAGAAGTGGTCACCGAAGACATGGTCAAATCCGTCTTCGGTATGTCCTGCGTCGTCACTAGCGATCCACTGTTTGGGACGCCACTTTGCATCCCTCACGGCAAGGGCCGCAAACTCTCCGCTGTTTAACGCGAAAGCGCCCAGTTGCGGCCTCCTTAGGAGGCCGTTTAAAAATTGCTCAGCGCAAACTCATTAATACCCAAACACCGGCAAGGCTTTTATATAGGTTACATGTGATTTCTTTAATGATATAATGGCATTGTACAACCACTTGTTTAAAAGACAGGAGGTCTGCAAACATGTGGCACGAACTCAGAACACTCGGTAAAAAGAACAAGCTGTTCCAGTGGCGTTTTCTATCTAACGAACCTCTGACCATTCGAAGGGGTTTTTCAGATGGGACTGAACACATCACAGAATTTACAGCTGAAGAAATTGAAAAAGTGATGGCCTTTGTTGAAGAAAAAGGCCCTGTGCCATTGGCCAACAACGTTGAAAAACTACATATGGACAATAAGCGCAACAGGCTAGGGCACTTTGTCTTCAAAACGCTTAGACGCGATGTGCTGGACGCACAGGCGACGAGCCAACTTGCAGCAATTTTTGTTCACGTCGGTCTGTTCTCTTGGAATGGGCTCAAGCGCGGTATGTGTTTTACAGTGGCCAATGGAGACTGGCAAAGTCGGCTCAACCCCTCTGAAGAAAAGGCACTGCCCTTAGAACTTCAATTGTGTGCGGTATCACTTGCCACCGGCGATATCAGCCGCGCTGCCGCCTTTTACAGCGGTATTTTCGACGCGCCTAAAGCAGCTGGTCGCAGGGCATTTACGCTGGGGAATCTATCGGTGACACTTATAGAAGGCCTTCCACAGCATTCTGAGCAGGCATTGACTTCAAAACAACAGCTCAAGCTGTCGAGACACTTGTAACGCGACTCAGTTGTACAAAGCACCCGTATGTGCTAAAGCAAAATGATAGAACGCGTACGTTAACCGTTAAAGATCCAGATAATCATGCGTTAACCTTTTCTCATCCGCTTTAAGTTGTGGTATACTAAAGGCGACTAAGGGGGTATTATGGCTCATTTTGATACGTTTATAAGAGAAGTGCATATAGATGAACAAGTTGCCCAGATGCGCGGCTACCCATACGAGCTCAAAGCCGTCAAAACGTTTAAACCTCTGGTATTTCACCCTAAAGTGACGTTTTTTATCGGCGAAAACGGCAGCGGCAAATCGACATTGCTCGAAGCCATTGCCGTACAGTACGGTTTCAATCCCGAAGGCGGCACCAAAAACTTCAACTTTTCCACTGAAGACACCCATTCGCCACTGCACCGCCACCTGCGCATAACCAAGGGGGTCAGACGGCCGAAGACCAGCTTTTTTTTGAGGGCCGAAAGCTTTTACAATGTGGCCTCTCATATAGATGCACTGGACAAAGGTGGCGGCGGTCCACCTATAATCGATGCCTATGGTGGCGTTTCGCTGCACAAGCAATCCCACGGCGAGTCGTTTCTATCGCTGATGCTAAATCGATTTACAGGTAACGGCATCTACATTTTAGACGAGCCCGAGGCGGCGCTTTCACCTAATCGCTTATTGGCGCTTTTGAGACAGATACACGTTCTCACTGAGGCCGGTGCCCAGTTTATCATCGCCACGCACTCGCCGATACTTTTAGCTTATCCCGAGGCGGTTATATACGACATCGACCACGACTACACCTGTCCGATTTATACAGAAACTGAACACTTTCAGGTTACCAAGCGTTTTTTAAACAACCCTGAAACCATATTGAAGACCTTATTTGAAGACTAGAAGGAGTTCCCATGCACATTACACAAGCCGACATTCAAACACTGCTCGACACGCTATATGAAGCGATTTCTTTCCCACCGGGAGAGGAACCGCATTTTGACGCCCTTTTGCCGATTTTCCTCTCAGGCGCCAAGTTAGTGGAGTACACCCAAGCCGGAACTGTGGCACGCGTCAAGTCTATTGAAGCCCATGTTGAGGAGCTGCAAGAAATTTTTCAAACGCATCCGTTGCTTAAAGCCGGCGGTTTTTCCGAAGCGTCAAAAGGCTTTGTCTTTGACTGTATCGGACCGATTGCCCATGTGAAAAGCCGATACCGCAAAGTCTACACCAACGGTGGCACGGAAATTTCAGGTGAGGGGATGAACGGCCTTCAAGTGGTTAACGTCGATGGCAAATTAAAAATTGCGAGCCTCTGTTGGTTTGAATAAGCCTATGGTATAATAAAATGTACTCAAAATTCAGATAATAGGAGGGCTTATGTCAGTAACGACACCGATGCTAACGTGGACACTGGTTTCAGAATGTCCAGTGCCAAACGATGTACAGGAGTTGTTTGTTCCAGGGGAAGAAGGCGTCGCAGCGTATAAAACCTTTAGAGACGTCGCCATCTTCACCAACAAACGTCTAATTGTCAGAGACGCACAGGGACTCACGGGGAAAAAAGTAGAAATTTATTCATTGCCCTACAGCGCCATCAACATGTGGTCAACAGAAAATGCGGGCAGACTCGATGTCAACTCAGAAGTAGAGCTCTGGACGAGAGCAGGGCATATTAAAGTCAATCTCAAAAAAGGCGTCGACATTCGCAAATTCGATAAACTCATATCCGAATCCGTACTCAAATAAAAAAACGCACCATAACCGACTCTCACGCAGGAGTCGGTTTTTTTGACAACAAGCCTTGAGCCGAAAGCCTTCTCGCGAATGTTTAGCGCGTGAAGGCGTCAGCGAAAGGCGGTTTGCTGCTCTCTCAGAGGCGCTTTAGTGAACTTAGAAGAACGCAAGAAGGAGGTCACTCGTGTCCCTTTTACAAAAAGTTAAAACAACTTTAGACGCCAACGGTATCCGATGGGCGCTTGGTGGCTCCCTCGTGTTGCTTTACCACGGCATCGTCGATACCGCTCAGGACATCGATCTTTTCGTCGACCTCTCACAGGCGGAATGTGCCCACCGGTGTCTACAAACACTCGGTCAAATCGCCCCAAAGCGTGTGAGCGGCATCTACCGCACCGATTTTTTTGCTGAGTACACTACGCCCGAAGGCGAAATCGACCTCATGGCGGGGTTTAAAATCAAGCATTCAGAAGGTGTTTACAGCTACCCTTGGCCGCGCACAGCAGAAGACGATTGGGGCACTATCGACGGCGTCAGTTGTCCGCTGACCCCACTGGAAGACTGGTATGTCCTGTACCAACTCATTCCGGGACGCCATGAAAAAGTCGCTGGATTAGAAAACCACTTTAAGAAAAACGGCGTACGCCGTCGAGAGCTGCTGACAGAAGCCTTGGCGATGCCGTTGCCCGCTTCTGTAAAACAACGTATCTACAGGCTCCTAAAAATTATTTAAATGAGAAGTTTGATCAAAACCAACGTCACGTCATTGTATATACTGAAATTAGGAGGTATTAAAATGAACGAATTAAAACCTATTCAAACCGCCATCGACTACATAGAAGCGCATTTGTTTGACGCTGTAACAGCAGAACAAGTGGCCAAAGCCAGTGGGTTGCCGCTGTCCACATTGTACAGGCGCTTTTCAACCTATACGGGAATGTCTGTAATGGCTTATCTTCGCCTAAGGCGTATGGCAAAAGGACTGGTTTGGCTCGGCAGTGGCCAAAAGACGATTTTAGAAACCGCCGTCGCCCTTGGATACGACTCGCAAGAGGCCTTTACACGCGCTTTTAAGAAACATTTCGGGGTCGCACCAGGTGCCTTTTTAAAAAGTGGTGCCGTGTATCCGGTTGCATCGCGCAAGTGGCTGCTCGACGACTTTATCCATCGCTCAGCTCATGAAGCCCACCAAGAGGGGGCAGTGGAGCCGATGCGTGTAGAGGTGTTCAAAATCTATAAGCCCGCACACATTTGGGCGGCTTTAGTCGACCGGACACTAAGTGAAAGTTTTTACGATCAATGTGAAGCCGATGGGCTTATGGACATTGTGGACAACTTGCCGGGGGACATGCGAAACGGCGGAGGGTACATGATCAATGCCCAAGGGCGTCCGGTACTGTCTTTTTACGGCAAAGAGCTCCCGGCGGATTACGAAGGCACTTTACCGTCACTCTGCGAGACTTTCGCTTTTGAAGGCTCGGAATACATCGTTTTCAGATGTCCGCCGTATGCACCGCATGCACACGGTTCCGCTGTGGCGGCTACTTATGACGCCATGGCGCAGTTTGAACCCGAGAAATGGGGCTATTGCTGGGGGCGCTCGACACTGCCTATTTACAACGACGACGACGAAAACGGTTTCGTACTTATGCGTGCCGTCACGCGGTGTCAAATATAAAAAAAAGTCTATCAGCACTAAAAAATACGCATATCCAAAGCCTTGATTGTTGTCTTTTATTATATATAATGGGTATTAGGGCGTGCACACCCGTAATTTTGACAAATTTTTATCAAAAGTGAGGAAACAATGGATTTTAATCAGATAAGCTACGTGGTAGAGATTGTAGAAGCCGGCAGCATCTCACAAGCTTCTAAAAATCTATTTATTTCCCAACCTAATTTAAGCAAACAGATTAATAAATTAGAGCATGAACTGGGTAAGAAGATTTTTGAACGCACCAACAAGGGGGTTAAGCTAACCGCTTTCGGCAGAGACATTTACCACGATGCCAAGGCGTTGCTCGAACAATTTTGGGTGCTTGAGAAGAAGGTTTCTTTTAAGGTCAATCAAAACAAAATCAAAGTGGCGAGTTTCGGATCAGAGATCATCAACTACCGCTTTTTTGAAGTGTGTTCCAAATACGATCAGAGCAATTACGAGTTCTTACTTCACGAATGCGGCACTGAAGAGGCAATTGAAAAAGTGGTTTCAAAAGACTGCGATATCGGCATTATTCTGTTTAGCGACGCTCAGCAGAACAAACTCAGCCAATACGTAGAGGCACACGGTTTAGAGTACAGGACACTCTTTACAGGCACAGCCAAGATTCACATCAGCTGTGACAACCCGCTGTCTCGAAAAAAGCTTCTCAAAAAAGCCGACCTCGCGTCGTTGCACCTCGTCAAAAAGTCGTATTTGTACAGGGGGATGTTCAGCTTTGACCAAGAGATGCACACACTCGGTATTCCCGAGGCAACCAAGACGATTTTTGCAAACAGCAACCAAATTTACAACGACGCCCTCACACACTTGTCGTCTTATGCGGTTGAAATCGATTGGCAGTGCAAATACAAAATCGACAGTCCATTTGCACGCGTTCCGTTTAGTGGACCGCCTCTTGCAATTCACTGTGCGATGGTCAAACGAAAGAACGAAACTCTAAAAGAAGAACTGGATTACTTTGCTCAGCGTTTAATCGACTCTTACCGTTGACAGTTGATGCCTCTAAAGTGGAGGAAATTATGAAGCATTATGTAAGACTGTTAATTGCGGGTATGTTAATCATAGGTGTAACCGGTTGTCAAAAAGAAGCACCGGTAGAAGAAAAAGAAGCGGCTGTCAACCAAACGCCGGTTGTTGAAAAAGAAGCCCCTGAAAATGAAGAAGAGGCGCCTGAAGCGACTGAAGAAGACGCCGTGACCTCTGCATCAGTGGATGGGACGACTTCTGCAAGTATTGTGCCGGAGGCTCTTGTGGCTTCTTACGAGCCAAAGGGCTTCACCGAAGGCGACGCTAAGAAAGCACTCTTTGTCATCGCCGATCCGAGAGGCTACAGTGTCAACTACGATCTCGCCAATACGGCAATGGCGTATTTTGAAGAAAACGGCATCGAAGTTGAAAAGCGCGACCTCTACGCGATGGGCTTTAACCCAGTCCTCGAAATGGAGAACTTCTATTACGCCAAAGACGGTACAGGCGAGCCAAGCGACGCTGTAAAAGTCGAGCAAGACTTTGTTACCAAAGCCGACTACATCATCTTCTGTTATCCGAACTGGCACGACACGCCGACGGCAATGGCAAAAGGGTACATGGAAACGGTTTTTGCTAAGAAATTCGCTTACCAAGATACCGAAAACGGCTTAGAAGGCATGCTTTCAGACAAGGGCATCTTCACCATTATGAACGCTGGCTTCCTCGGCGGCGGTAGAGGCTACATCGGCGACGGCGTGGGCATCGACGATGCGGCATGGGACGCGTACATGAACGCGTTTAAAGTATTTGACGACGATACTGCAGGTTTCTGGGGAACTGATAACCTCGGTCGCTTTGTCAACGATAGATCGCCTAAGAACAACGACGAAAACTACGAAGAAACACTCAATGTGCTTAGAGACGATTTAAGAGCACATTTAAAGAGCGTGTTTATCGACAACTAAGAAAAATCGACATGGCTACCCCATGTCGATTTTTCTTTTGGGGACGGTTCTTTTGTGCCAAAATCCTATATATTTTACCATTTATGTAAACTAGAATATGTTTTTTTCTGCATCAAGCCCTGATAAACGCGGTTAATTTTACTGGAGATTCAGAAAAATTGGTTTATTGACCTAAAAAGTGGTGGTCATAGAAGGCTGTACGCGGTATACTGGATAGTGAACGAATGAAATGCTAATAAGGAGAGTGCCATGATTTTAAACAATGAAATTATCGCTTGTGAAATTGCTTATATCAAGTGTTTTTCCGAGGTCTATGAAGATGAAAATACGCTGCGGTTCCGAAACGCCGCTATTCCAGATATGTACAGCCACAATTTGACGTATATTAAAAAGCAGGAAAAAGATTTGAAGATTAGAAGTTTAACTGAAGAAGCGATTGCCTATAGCTTAAAAGAGCGAGCCTCTTTCTGCAATATCCTCGCCAATAGTTCTGTACGGCCGGCTATCTTATCTTACATTAAGTACCCATCGAGGTTGACAGCTATAGGTTTCTATGAGTTCGACCCTCGAAAAATAGAGGGGATAAACGCCCCGACGGCTTGCGAAGTCGTCAAAGTCGAATCGGTTGAGGCATTTGACGACGTCTTGACCGTCGATATCGATGCGGATGTCAAAACTGTGGGGAGAGATTTTTGCGTAAGACGCTGCTATGGTAAAAGCCCTGTTTATTTAGCCTCTGAAGCATTAGAAGCCTATCTGTGCTATTCAGAAGGCACCCTCGTCGGAAGGTGCGATCTCTTTCTTCACAACGGCGTGGCAAAACTCGAAGATTTTTGTATTCTAGAGGCACATCAACACAAGGGATACGGTACAGCTCTACTGAAAACCTTAATGGCACGGGCTGTTGAAAAAGGAGCGCACACGCTCTATCTCGTGACAGATGAGATCGACAGTGCCAAAGAGATGTACAACAAGCTGGGGTTTGAGAAAATAGGCGAGATGGCTGAAATTCGATTTTACCTTTAATACAAAGTGAGGAGGGGACATGCGCAAAGACCACCCGTTTGTTATTGTCAAAATTTTAAAGGACAACGCTGTTGAGCAGAATTTAAAGAAATACCCAGACGCGTTTAAGTATTTTATTGCCGATAACGATCAACCCGCTGTTGCCGACTTCGAAATCGGTTGTGCCGTTCACGTCGTCTTTATTGTGTTTGAAAAAAAAGGGGCTGTCTACGACGCCTGTGCCCTGCATATTGCCGAGGGGACTTTTGGCCTCGAGGGCAATAGAAAATTTCTCATATGCACGTTGAAAGAGCATACGATGTCCAAACTCATTATCGACAATTTTACTTCCAGTGCGGGAATTGATTTAAAAGACGATTTTGAAAAAGGGTCGTACCTTATTACTGAGACGGCCAAAATGCTCTATCAGAAACTGCTGGATTCACTTAGACAGCCACCGTTGCCCCAAGTGCCTTTTCATCAAGCGCCAGACGAAGCGCATCGCCTCGATCCCGAAGGGCCTTTGTCTCAGAAGAATAGACACTGTGTCAGGGCCTTTGAACTGTCCCCAAGCAACCGCTCAGAATTCCAACGGGACAGAGAGCGCGTTTTGCACTCAAAGGCCTTCAGACGCCTTGTAGACAAGGCTCAGATTTTTACGGCAACCAAGGGCGACCACTTTCGAACGCGTATGACCCATACGCTAGAAGTCTCCCAAATTGCACGTGGCATCGCGCGAGAACTAGGGGCCAATGAAGACCTTACTGAAGCTATTGCCCTCGCTCACGATATTGGGCACACGCCGTTTGGACACCAAGGAGAACGCACGTTGCAAAGGCTCTTAAATCGAGAAGTCGAGCGCCTTCCAGAAGCCATGCGCGCCAATCGCCGATTTAAACACAATTTACAAGGGGTGCGCGTCCTCAGTTACTTAGAAGAAAAATACACGGCTTACGACGGCCTTAATTTGTCTTATCAAGTGATGGAAGGGGTTTTAAAACATACCGGTACTTGTCCAAAAGGAAAAAAATGTCCTGAAGGGCAGTGCGACCACCACTGTGTCGATATGGAACATTTTTTAGTAGGTGGGGCACCGGAGCATCTCTATCTGACGTACAAATACCCGACGACGCTGGAAGGCCAAATTGTGCGCATTGCCGATGAAATCGCTCAGCGCGGTCACGACTTAGACGATGCGTTTGCCTCGAAGCTCTTGACGTACAAATCTTTTGAAGAACTGTGCAATATTAAAAAATTATCTCCCCTAAAAGCACTTGTGGAAAAGGCCAACGCCAAGGCCGCTGAAGAAGAACGCTTTTTTGTCGATAAACACAACGTCATTCGCGCGGAGTTGGTGTCCTCAATTATAGGCTTTTTAATTCGAGACATTGTCCGCTCCACCCAAGAACGCATTGCGGCTTACGATGTTACAGACCGCTTGTATGCCGAGAAGGGGCGCATCAAAACGTTGCTGGTGGATTTCAGTGTCGACGTCCAGTTTATCGTCCAATACCTCGAAAAAGAGATTTCTAAGAAGGTCATCAACAGCCGAGAAGTTGCGAACTTCGACGACTTGAGTGCGCGAATCATCGAGACGCTTTTCGATGCTTATTTAAAGAACCCGAGACTGTTACCGGACAGTTCCCTCAGGCGGCTTTTTAAAGAAATCAAACGTCTAAATGGGGATGTCATCGACTTTAGAGACAGCGATTTGTCGGTGATTTCAAAGGAACTGGACCGCATTAAAAACTATCGAGCGTCTGAGGACCCCGACGAGGCATACGCTTATAAATTTGATGCTTTGCTGCGCTCTATTCTCGATCACATTTCCGGCATGACAGACAATTACGCGATGAACGCCTATCGCGAGTGGTTTTAAAGGGACGGTTCTTTTGTGCCAAAATCAATGAATTTTCCATATAAAAACCTCGCTATTCATTGGAATAGCGAGGTTTTTTATGCGCTGTGACCGCGCGCCTTCCCAGAGGGGGATAGGCTAAAAGTTCACAAGTAGACGCCTATAGACGCCGTTTGAAAAACGTGGATTTTCAGCAGTCCTAGGCGCGCACCACTGCTTAAAATGGTAAATTATAGTGGAATCCGGCACAAAAGAACCGTCCCTTTAAGTTCGCTTGGTAATGGCGAACGTTACGCTCAAGTTGAGCAAAAGCACCACAATGAGCACCCAAAAGATTTCTTTAATCCCATATTGAACCGACACATAAGTGCCGATTGCAGGTGAAACCAGCCAACCGAGACTGCCCACCAAGCCTTGCACACCAAAGAGCGTTCCGCGTTTTTCCGCCGGCGTCATTTCAGAGGTCGTCGCTGTTAAGAGCGGTTCTACGCCTCCAATGACGAGGAAGAGACCCATGTACAAAATCAAAAATACCCAGAACGAATGGCTCAGGTTAATGGCCAGTACAATCCCCACACCAATGGCGAGCATTAGCTGAATCATCTTGACTTTGTCATACCGATTGCTCAGATGGCTGATGATAAAGGCGGACAGCGCTGAAACCAGTCCCACTGCGCCGTTGATGTACCCGGTCTTTGAAGCTGCACCTTCAATCGTTCCGGTGATTTCTTGAATGTAGAGCGGTACAAACGGTGAAAAGAGCGAACGCGTCAACCGCTGTAAAAAGAGCATTAAGAGGAGCATTAAAATGCTGACGGACAACAGCTCGGACCACTTGCGCTTGACCTTGACGCGTACAGCTTGTTCTCTATCTGGCAAATGAATGGGTTTGACGATGAAAGTCACCAGTAGAAAGCCCACGAGCATGAGGACGGCGCCAATGTAAAAACTCATGCGATAACCGAAGTTTTCGGCGACAGCACCCCCTAGGAGCGGCCCCATCGAATACCCTATAAACGTCGACGAGGAAAGCACTCCCAGCGCATACGAGAGCTTATGGTTCGGGGTGTTAACCGCGACAAAAGCAGACGAGGCTGTGACGGTACCGGTAAAAAAACCCTGTAAAAACCGCAGGATGATCAACATGGCCACGCTTTGTGCAAACCCCATGCCGCCAATGATAAAGACCGCCGCCAGCATGGCGCGTTGAATCATGAGTTTTTGCCCGAATCGGTCGGAGAGCATGCCCCAGACCGGCGACATAAAGGCCATAGTTAGCGCCGGGGCGGCACTTAGAATCCCCGTGTATATGCGAATCGATTCGGGATCGGTTACACCGAGTTCTTGTATAAAGAACGGGATGAAGGGGAGGCCAAATCCAAAGCTCGTCAATGAGATGACTTGTGAGAGCCATAGTGTGTATAAATTGATTTTCCAGCGTTCCATTTGTCTTTCTCCTTTTTTATTAGAAGCCCTAAATAGTCTACGCCTTTTGTTGTAAAACTTCAAGTGCCGTCCCTTTTATTTTATTTTTCTCTTGCATGTTTTGAAAAAACGTGTATAATCATTTTTAAATCGTTGATTGGGGAGAGTAGTCTCTCAGATGTTCTCACAGAGAGTGCCGGGGTGGTGAAACGGGACAGAATGTCAGGAGGTGAATGGGCCCATGAGATGCGAGGTGAATCTAAGTAGCCGCAGCCGTGTCCTCACGTTACAGGGGATGGGTATGAATGTACCCGAGAGAGATAGAGCCCAAGGGCTTTAAAAAGGATGGTACCGCGAACCGAACCGTTTGCTCCTTTATAGGAGTAAGCGGTTTTTTTAGTGCAACTCTGCGGTGCAAAAAGAAGAGAAAAGAAGAGAGGAGGGGACGAGATGTTGTGAACTGAACCGGACTGGCGTACTTATAAACCATTTAAAAAGGAGACGATGAAAATGAAAATTAAAGAAATGATGACAACGGCACTTTTACTCGCCATGGGACTGACGCTTCACACAGTTGTCCCCGGTATTTTCGGCATGAAGTTCGATTTGCTATTGACGTTTATGTTTTTGGCACTCTACCTAAATCCCACTGTTAAAAATACGGTTCTCACCGGTGCGCTCGGCGGACTTTTAACAGCGATGACCACGACGTTTCCCGGCGGGCAAGTGCCCAACATCGTCGACAAGCTGGCGACGGCATTCATTGTTTTTGCCGTGCTGAAAGTTTTTGGCAAACAGGTGCAAAAGTTGCCGGTTATGGGGGCTGTCGGCTTTATCGGCACCCTTTCCAGCGGCGTTATTTTTCTGGTAACTGCCAGTGCCATGGCGGGGTTGCCCGCGCCGTTTAAGGCACTTGTCATAGGCGTCGTATTGCCTACAGCTGTTGCCAATGCCGTGATAACGGCGGTGGTCTTTAAGACGCTGACCACGGTACTGCCCTTTAAAAGCGCACATTGAATCCTGCGGTTAAACGCGGTATAATCCTAAAGAGGAGGCGATTACATGGACTATATTCAAATACACGAAACACTGAATCAATTGTATTTAAACGCTTGTGAAACACAGGCGTATCTGGACGACAGGGGCATTGACAGCAAACTGCAGTTTATCAGCAACAACACCATCAAAATTGGCGACGCTTATGAAGTGCAGGGGTATCCGATTCCGATTCTCACCGTTGTGGGCAAAGGCGACATTGGATTTAACTTAGACGGGCGCTTTTACGAGTTCTTCATTCGCAAAGAAACAGCGCTTAGACTCGATATTGAAACACTGTCGCAAACATGCGCAGTGGAAGTCTACGGTGCCAAAGACTGCGAAAAAGATTATTACCGAGACGGCATGTCCGGTGCCACTTTTAAAAACGGCGTTGAGAAGAGCAAAGAAAACGCCTTCGGCATTTGTTTCTATCCGGGCGACGCCCCCCAGACCCCTGAAGAGATTTACAAAACATTTGAAACTTTTTTTCAATTGTTGATAAAAGGTGCCTAAAAAGGGGTTGACCTTGACGCTGCGTCATGGTGTATGCTTTTTTTAGGAGGTGTTCTGATGTACAAAGTAGACGGTCTTTCAAAACTTGCGGGGGTCAGTCCCCGAACGTTGCGTTACTACCACAGCGTCGGACTTTTAAACCCCTGTAAAATCGATGATTCGGGCTACAGGTTCTATGGCGAGGCCGAAGTAGAGCGGCTGCAGCAGATACGACTTTACAAGCGCATGGGATTTTCTTTAAAGGCCATTCAGTCGATTTTAGACGACGGGGATTTCGATGCCGTCTCTGCACTGGAAGCACACAGAACGGCCCTCCTTGAAGAAAAAAAGCGGCTCGACGTTTTAATCGATACTGTCGAGCGCTCCATTGAAGCTAAAAGAGGAGGTCGTACCATGAAAGATGGCGATAAATTCAAAGGATTAAAGGAAAAGATGCTCTCGGAAAACGAGGTGCAGTACGGTGAGGAAATCAGAGCGAAATACGGGGAGGCTGCAGTCAATGCGTCTGTAAATGCTTTTAAAGGCATGTCAGAAGAGACATTCCACGAGATGCAAGTTCTAGGTGCCTCTATTTTAGAGGCGCTCGCCGAGGCCGTGGCAATGGAGGACAACGCCTTCGAGACACGGCGTAAAATCGGTGAAATGCACCGTCGATGGATTGAAATGGCCTGGGGGCACTACGATGCGCAGGCGCACAAGGGTCTCGGTGAAATGTATATCGCCGACGACCGCTTTAAGGCCTATTATGACAAGGCGGAGGCAGGCTGTGCCAATTACCTGAAAACCGCTATTGACACCTATGTACAAGCGCTGTAAAGGTTAAGCACCAAAAAGGATGCATGCTACGGTATGCATCCTTTTCCAATTGAGGGGCCAACTGCTGCAAGCGACTATGTCAATCTATTAATAAAATTGTCTTTTCGTCAAAATAATGATAATATAGAAGAATATACTGAAAATTAAAACAACATTGGAGGTGCCAAATGTTTTATAAAAATCTCGCGCCAGTTTACCACCACGTTTTCCCCGTCGGTCAAAAGAAGGCCTTTCTCAGCAACTGCTTTAAACCCAAGAGCAAGCTGCTGGACATCGGCTGTGCAGATGGCCGTGTAGCGGCGGCGCTGGCGGATACGGCAAACGGCTATCAGATTACAGGCATCGATTTGAGCAGTGATTTAATTCAGGTGGCTAAGACAGTGACTGCGGCTTATGAGGCGATACATATCATCGAACTCGATATGACCGCCGTCGGCGCCGTTTTTCCCGCAGAATCTTTTGACGGCGTCTATTGTATCGGTAACACGCTGGTTCACCTTGAAGACTTTGAAGCCATTTCAAAGACCTTAGCCGCTTTTTACAAAGTGCTTTCACACGGTGGGACATTGGTCTTGCAACTTTTAAATTACGATAAAATTTTAAACGAACGCCTAGAGGCACTCCCCCTTATCGACAACGCATGCGTTCGATTTGAACGCCGATACCAATACGTAGGCGACCGAATAACCTTTGCTTCTACATTGACTTTAAAGGACACTTCGGAAACCCTCGAAAGTTCGACGCAGCTCTTCCCACTGCTTCAAAAACCACTTTTGGTGGCGATGAAGCAGATAGGCTTTGAATCGATTGAGGTCTTTAGTGGTTTTGACGCATCGGCGTTTGACTCAGAGAAATTGCCGCTCGTCATAACGGCAAAGAAAGCATAGGAGGTCTTTGTGACCGATTCTGAAAAATTTATAGACGCTTTAAAAAGCAAAGATTTAAAAGCGCTTCAAACCGTTCCCAAAGCCGACCTTCACAACCACGCCGGCCTCGGCATGCGCTTTGAAACCTTTGAGCAATGGGTCGGTCATCCGCTTCCGCCTCCGCCTAAGAAGATGGCGGGCATCGCCGAAATGGATGCCTATATGGCTACGACGGCAAAATATGTGGCGTCGCGAGAAGGCTTTGAGTTTTTACTCGAGGCGACACTTGCCCATGCGGTAACTGACGGCGTGACTGTTATTGAACCCAGTATTGACTGCGGGTGGCTCTCTTACTATTCCGAGGCACCCGAAGCTTTCTTCAGCTATATTCAAAAGTGCAAGCGCCGGTTTCAAGACCGTTTGACTTTCAAACCCGAAGTCGGCGTCTTTAAAGGCTTCTCTGAAAACATGGTGGCGCACTTTCTATGGCCGTGTCTCGACAGCGGCGTCTTTGAATCCATCGATTTTTACGGCGAAGAGCGCTACTACCAACCGGCGCTTACGCAGCGGTGTCTGCTTCGCGCCAAGGCGCTGGGGCTCAAGACGAAAATACACATTGGAGAATTTTCTGATGCTGAGACGACACTAGCCGTCTACGACTTTTTAAAACCCGATGTCTTACAGCATGGCATCGCCCTTCACGCGGATCCTAAGGGGATGGCACGTCTCAAGGCAGACGGCGTCCGCCTGAACCTCTGTCCGACTTCCAATGTCGTTCTCGGAGCGGTGGCTTCTATAGAGAATCATCCTATCCGAAAACTTTTCGACGCAGGGCTAAAAGTCACTGTTAATACAGATGATTTGCTGTTTTTCCACAAAAGTGTTTCTGAAGAGTTTTTACAGTTGTATGAAGCCGGTTGCTTGACGGCAGAAGAGCTGGATGTCATTCGGCGATACGGTTTAGAATAACGGAGGTTAAAAGATGAAATGGTGGCAGATTGCGCTCGTGGGCCTCATTGCCCTGAGCGCTTTTTTATACTGGCAAAACAACGCACTCACCGTTAACGAAGTCACTCTGAGTCCTAAGGGGCTTCCACAGACTTTTGACGGTTTTAAAATCGTCCATCTATCCGACTTGCACAACAAGTCGTTTGGCGACCGACTGTCTCGACAGGTGGCCGAATTGACGCCGGATATCATTGTGGTGTCCGGTGATGTGGTCGACAGCCGGCGCACGGACATCGAAGTGGCCATTGAGGCCATGAAAGCACTCGTGGCGATTGCACCGGTGTATTACGCCACGGGAAATCACGAAGAACGCGTAAGCGCTTATCCCGAAATGGAAGCGGCCTTTCAAGCGCTGGGCGTTCACGTGTTGCGCAACGAAAAAGCGACGCTTTCAAATGGTCTCGACATCATCGGGGTAGACGATCCAATGTTCGGTGGGGATATGGCGAGGACACTGGATGCGCTCATTACGTCGCCCTACAGTCTCGTCATTTCTCACCGCCCGGAGCGCTTCCCCCTCTACGTGGAATCCGGCGCAGCGGTAGTCTTTTCCGGACACGCTCACGGTGGACAAATTCGCCTGCCATTTGTAGGCGGCTTATATGCGCCAAACCAAGGCTTGCTCCCTCAATACACAGCGGGTGTTCACCAGTCCGGTGAAACGGCCATGGTGGTCAGCCGCGGTCTCGGCAACAGTGCTTTTCCATTTAGGGTGTTTAATCGACCGGAGATTGTGCTGGTCACTTTAAAGGGGGACGGTTCTTTTGTGCCGTAAAACCCTATAATTTACCATTTTAAAACTCGCTATTGTAGGTAATAGCGGGTTTTTTTATGTTGGTTTGTCGTAGGACGTCTTTAAATGCCCATACCCTATATTCTCATTTGCAGAGGCGGGGGAGAAAGAGCGTTCACCTAAAGAACCGCTGATTTCAGTTCAATCAAGAGGCATGATATGTAAAATATTAGTGAAATCTGGCACAAAAGAACCGTCCCCCTTTGACACAAGACACCATTTGTGCTAAAATGTATACATGTATATGATAATATTTTAACGAAATTTATCTTTTTAAAGCCTTTTATAGTGAGAGGAGATGACGATTATGATTAAAAGTAACGATTGTAATCACTGGACATCGCATTTTTTAATGGAAAACCCGTTAAAAGAAGAGGAATTTGACATGGAAAACCTTTTTTATTTCAAAGATTTTAGTGAAAATATTAACAATATGGATTTGGAAGCACTTTTTGAATGGTACCCTTTTGCAGTAGAAAATGCTGTTGAAGAAGAAATTTACCCGGGATTGCCCTTATAGTTAATGCGCATAAATAAAAAGTAAGTTCATCCCCCTTTGGCACCTTTACTTTCGAACGTTTGTTCTGTATAATAATAAATAGAACAAGCGTTCGATTTATTATTGTGAGTAAGAAGGTGGGAACATGAAACGTGTTATTTTTCATATCGATGTGAACAGCGCTTACCTATCTTGGGAAGCCGTTCATCGATTGCAACGCGGTGAAAAAAGAGATTTAAGGGACATCCCGGCAGTAGTAGGGGGCAATCCTGAAAGGCGTCATGGCATTGTGCTCGCCAAGAGCTTATCGGCCAAAAAATACGGGATTCAAACAGGCGAGTCGCTAATGGAGGCTTTTAAAAAATGTCCGATTTTAACAGTTGTGCCTCCGACCTATGGGCTTTACGTCAAGAGCTCTGAAGCAATGGTCGATGTTATTAAGCGCTTTTCTCCGGAGATTGAACGCTACAGCATCGACGAGTGCTTTGTCGACTACACAGAGGCTCAGGCACTTTTCGGAGAACCGGTGGCCACAGCCTATAAAATTCAGCAAACGATTTACAGAGAACTGGGGTTTACAGTGAGCATCGGCGTATCCACCAACAAGCTGCTCGCCAAAATGGCCAGCGAGCTGAAAAAGCCCAACGGCGTCAGTACCCTTTATCCGGAAGAAGTGCCTCAGAAGCTATGGCCTCTTCCCGTAAGTGACCTTTTTATGGTAGGGCGTGCGACATTTAAAAAACTCAAACAGATGGGGGTACTCACTATAGGCGATTTGGCCGCGTTGGAACCGGCTTATCTAAAATCCAAATTGAAGTCACATGGGGTTCTCATATGGCAATACGCCAACGGCATAGACCTTTCTCCCGTACAAAAAAACGGTCACATTCCCGAGAAAAGCATTGGCAATTCCACGACGACTGGCTATGACGTCGATAGGGTTGAAGAAGCAGAGTTGGTGCTTCTGAGTTTGTGCGAGTCCGTAGGCGCACGCCTCAGAGAAAAGGGGATACGAGCTCAAGTCGTTCAGGTTCATGTAAAAAATCACCTGTTTGAGACCCGCTCCAAACAGATTAAAGTCAAACACCCTATTGAGAGCACACTGACGCTCTTTAATGAAGCCAGAATGCTATTGAAAGCTCTCTGGGACGGCACGCCGCTGCGACACCTCGGCGTCGCCACTAGCGCACTGACACGCGATGACTTTGTACAATACGACCTCTTTGAAGGCGCCAAACGAGACAAGCGCTTAAAGTTGGACGCCACACTAGACGCCCTTAGAACAAAATACAGCAAGGACGTTCTCGTACGAGGCTGTTTGTTGAACAGCGGTGTGCCGGCCGTCTCCGGCGGCGTCGGAGAAGACGAGTTTATTATGATGGGAAGTGTGCTATGAAAGTGGTCAACAAGTCGATTGAAGTCATCTCCTGGTTCGATGCCGACGGCCAAATCACCCCCATCCGATTTCGCATTTTTGAGACGGCATCAGAAGGTCAAGTTCTCAAAATTTCAAAGATTGTCGAGCGCTCGTTTGAAAAGCTCGCCGGAAATGCCATGTGGGTCTACAAATGCCTCTGTTACGACGGCGCTTATGAAAAAGTATTTGTCCTCAAATACGAACTCGCCACCTGTAGGTGGATTTTATTCAAATGCTAATCGAAATAGTGAGAAATTTTCTCAAGTCTCTAGAATCTTGTATTTTACATGTGTTATAATGTGTGATAGCATCAAAACCACAAATGATTAATAGGAAATTTTAAGGAGAAGAAATATATGTTAAATGCGTTTTCTAGAGCTGAGTTACTGATTGGAGAAATGGGTATAAACCATTTGAAACACAAAAAAGTCGCCGTATTCGGCGTCGGGGGCGTCGGCTCTTTTACAGTAGAGGCGCTTGCGCGAACAGGTGTCGGGACTTTCTACCTCTACGACGATGACAAAGTCTGCCTCACCAACATCAACCGTCAGCTCATTGCCACACGTCGAACCGTGGGACGCGTCAAAGTCGACGTTATGAAAGAGCGCATTCTAGATATTAACCCGGATGCCGTGGTTCATGCCAACCGTTGCTTCTTTGGTGCAGAAACGGCAGATGAGATTCCTTATGAAGACCTCGACTACATCGTCGACGCCATCGATACCGTTTCTTCAAAGCTGCTTTTAGTGGAGAAGGCCGCTGAACACGGCGTGCCCATTATCAGTAGCATGGGCGCCGGCAACAAGCTCGATCCGACTCAGTTTGAAGTTACTGACATCTACAAAACATCGGTTTGTCCACTTGCACGCGTTATGAGAAGAGAGTTGAAGAACAGAGGCATCAAAGGGTTGAAAGTCGTTTATTCTAAAGAACCGGCAATGAAGCCTATTGAGACGCCGGACTCGAGTTGTAAAACCAACTGTATTTGTCCAAAAGACGTTCAGAGAAATTGCAGTACGAGACGTCAGGTCCCTGGAAGTATTGCTTTTGTCCCTTCTGTCGCCGGACTTATCGTCGGGGGCGAGGTCGTCAAAGATTTGTTGAAAACCATTCACCGTATTGTATAGGGGAGGAGGTTCGCTATGAAAGCAAATCGCTTTAAGGTAACAACCCTTGCTTTAAGTGCTTTAGTGGTATTGCTTTTAATTGGTGTCGTCAGCCAGACCCAAAGTCTCAATCGATTAAAAACGGAAAACACCGCGTTGAAAAACGCTTCTGAAACAGACCTGTCAACACTTGAGGCAAAAGAGGCTGAAATCGAAGCCCTCTTAAAAGAAGTGGCTTCGGGGAAAAAGACTATTGAAACGCTCCAAAAAGAGCTCGATGCCCTTAAGGAACGAGCCGTTGTCCCTTCAGAGTACGCTGTGAAGCGCATAACCGATGCCGGTTTTGAGTCGCTCGACGCGTTTTATGAAAGCGTTCTCGAGGCGTCTCTTGAAATCCCTTACGACGGGTCGCTCGGCGGTACTATGCGCTGGTTTCCACAAGAATTTAAATTAATCAATACCCAGTGGGTTCTCGGGTACTTTGAAGACGGTCATAGTGCGGGCTATGCCCTTCTAAAATACACCCTTGAAGGCGGCGATCAGGTCTCGTGGACAGTCATCGCCATTGAACTCGCGTAAGCATTTTTTGAAAAAGTCAGACAAACACGAGGTGAAGATGGAAATTTTAACATTAGTTGATAATGTGGTATATGGAGAAGGCCTTATTGCAGAGCACGGTTTGTCTTTTTTAATTCAATTCAATCAGAAGCGTATTTTGTTCGGAACGGGGCGAAGCGAAGCCCTTTTACACAATGCCGGTGTGCTCGGTGTGGAGCTCTCCGATGTGGACTATGTGGTCATCAGCCACATCCACGAGCATCTCGAAGGGCTAGAAGCCTTTCTAAAGGTCAACGACACAGCGGTGATTTATTTAAAGGCCTGTCCGTTTGCCACAGAGGCTCAGGGCGTACAAAAGCGCTTCTCAAGGTACAACAACAAGTTCGTCTATTTGAAAAAAGACTTGATTTTAGACGATAAGATTCATTTGATTACCGATATCTATGTTTATGGCTCAGGAGAAGACGATTACTTAAAGCGTGAGACAGATCCCCAGAAAGCCTCTTCCGAGCTCTTTATGGTGCTGAGATACCGAAACAAACAAGTCCTCTTTACAGGCTGTTCACCCAAGGGCATCCTCAACGTTTTAAAAACGGCCTATCAAAAGACGGGCAAGAAGATTTACGCCGTTTGCGGCGGCATGCACTTTAACGGGGATATTTTACACGAACTCGACAGTCATTTACAGCGCTTTTCAATTTTCGGCATTCAAAATCTCTACACCAATCACTGTACGGGCATCGATGGGTACATGCGACTGAAGACGACGCTTCAAGCCAATGTCAAATACGCGTTTACAGGGTATCATTTTGAAATTGAGTGATGAAATCTGTGTAAACTCAAAAAAGAGGGGTATATAAAAAATACCATACTTAAAGCTTTTTTAAGTATAATATATTTCCCCCCTATTTCCTCTGGTTTCTATCTAGAGGATTTTTTTTTATTTTTTTGTCTACTGTGTTTAAATCCCTCGCATTAAAAAAGCCCTTCCGTCAAATTGCGGAAAGGGCTGTAGGTGCTAAAGTTCAAAATCCGTCGTCGGTAAAACCGCTTTGCGTTTAAGTGGACTCGAAAGAATAATCGACGTCTTGGTGTTTCCAATGGCTTGAATTTTATCTAAAATTTCTTCGAGCTCATGGGTGTTTTGACAGACGACTCGGACCGTCATACATTCTTCACCAGTAACGTGATGGCACTCTATAATGGTGGGCTCGACGTTGGCAAATTTTTTAAAACGCGCGTGCTCGCTGACTTTCATACTCACTTGTACAATGGCCTCTACATACAAATTGAGTTTTTTAGGGTTTACAATGGCTGTGTAGCCCTCGATAACACCATTTTCCTCCAATCGCTTAACCCGCTCGGATACCGCCGGTGACGTCAAATTCACTCTAAGACCGAGTTCCTTCATCGAAATTCGACCCTCATTCTGTAAAATTTTCAAAATCCTTAAGTCCGTAATGTCCATGTGACAGCTCCCCATAATTAATAAAGTAAACCGGCTAAAGTATTAAATTATTTAGCCATTATAATAGTAACACTTTTAAAAAAAACTGTACAGTCATTTAGCCAAATGTTACACTTTTCATGAATAACACGAGGAGGAACCAAATGGCTAAAATTAAAATAACGGAAACGATTTTAAGAGATGCTCATCAGTCGCTCATCGCAACGAGACTGACCACGAAAGAGATGGTCCCCATCTTAGAGAGTTTGGACAGTGTCGGGTACCATGCGCTCGAATGCTGGGGAGGTGCGACCTTTGATGCATCGTTAAGATATTTAAGTGAAAACCCATGGGAAAGACTCAGAACCATTAGAAAACACGTTAAGAACACAAAACTTCAAATGCTCTTAAGAGGACAAAACATTCTCGGCTACAAGCACTATGCCGACGATGTTGTAGAGGAATTTGTCAAGCGCTCTATAGGCAACGGCATCGACATCATCCGAATTTTCGACGCGCTCAACGACTTGCGCAACATCGAAAAAGCCCTTGTTACCTGTAAAAAAGAAGGTGGACACGCACAGGCTGCTATTTCTTACACCATCAGTCCAATTCACACCATCGACACTTATGTTGAGCTGGCACAGGGGATGGCTTCTATGGGGGCTGATTCTATCTGTATCAAAGATATGTCGGGACTTTTGACACCTTATGAAACTGAGAAACTCGTCAGAGCCATTAAGGCAAAAGTGGACGTGCCACTTGAACTGCATTCGCACTACACAAGTGGTTTGGCGAGTATGTCCTATCTCAAAGCCGTGGAAGCCGGCATCGATATTCTCGATACGGCGATTTCACCATTTGCGCTGGGGACATCGCAACCTGCAACAGAACCGTTCGTCGCTGCACTTGCGGGAACAGAGTACGACACGGGAATGGATCTCAAGTCACTGGACAAAATCACGCAATACTTTGCGCCGATTCGCCAAAAAGCGTTGGATACAGGGCTTCTGAATCCGAAGATGCTCGGCGTCGACATCAATACTTTGGTTTACCAAGTACCTGGTGGCATGCTTTCCAACCTCGTTTCTCAGCTCAAAGCACAAAATGCAATGGACAAATACGAGGACGTGCTCAAAGAAGTACCGCGCGTAAGAGAAGACCTCGGTTACCCACCACTGGTGACACCGACGAGCCAAATGGTCGGTACTCAAGCCGTACTCAATGTCATTATGGGCGAACGCTATAAGATGGTTCCTAAAGAAATTAAAGAGTATGTAAAAGGGATGTACGGCAAGCCAACCGTTCCGATTAGCGATGAAATCATCAAGAAAATCATTGGCGACCAAGAAGTTATCACTTGCAGACCGGCCGATATTATTAAGCCGCAACTTCAAGAGGAACGCAACAAGATGAAAGAATTCCTCGAAGAAGAGGAAGACGTACTTTCGTACACGCTCTTCCCGCAAGTCGCTATGGACTATTTCAAGTACAGAGAAGCTGAGAAATACAAACTCGACCCCGAGTTAACTAATAAAGAAGACGGAACACATCCAGTCTAGTGTCTTGTCTCGTGCACAGTTAAAAAAAGCGCATCATTGCGGCGTTAAAATCTCTCAACAAAGTCCCGCATTGTCATCGATATTTTTGCTGGACACGGATACGCACTCTATTTTAATTGAATCTCGATGATATAGGACACGAGGAGCTACACATGTTTAATTCAAGTAAAAGAGAAGAACGAAAAAAAGAGTATGAAAAAAACGTCCTAGAAAATTGGCATACGCGCCGAGAAGGGGGCAAGTGGGCCTTCGTCTTTAAATTTGGCGTTTTAACGTGGGGCGGAGTGACTTTTGTGCTCTACTGGTTGCTTCTGTCCTTGCTCAACTGGTTGACCAAGGCACCTACAGACGGGTTGATTTATCAACTGATTACCTCTGTAGCCATCTTCATTATCTTCGGTGTCGTTTACGGTATCGTGCTGTGGACGCGCAACGAGAAAATATATTTGAAGAAATTCCCGTACAGCCAGCCTAAAAAGAAAAATAAAAAATAATGTTATGCGGAAACGCCGGTCGATTGTGACCGGCGTTTTTTTTCATTAACAACAAACGTTGAGCCTAAAGTGTTCTCGCGAATGTTCAACGCGAGAACACATCAGCGAAAGACGTTTTTCTACGCTAAAAGCGTGTCAAATGTTGTTAGAGCCGTTTTTACTTAAACAACAAGACGTGAACCCCAAGACTTCCTTCGAATTTTCGACGCGAAGCGTCTTCAGTAAAAACCATTTAATTGTGCAAAACATACCACATAAAATAAAATTCCAAAATATAGAATTAACTATTGATATATTCCATTTTATGGTTTATCATATAGATAGTAACATGACATATTTTAGGAGGTTATAGTGTTTGTTTTTCTGCATTCACACTACATGGAGCGTTTTTACAACCGCGCTCAGCATCACTTAAAAGAAAACCTATACATCCATCACTATCAGGATTATTTTTTTAAACCGGGGGATGTACTCTTAATTGACGAGGCCACCATAGGGCAAGTCGCTGAAGACTTCTTAAAGCAACAGCGGCATTACGTGTTCAGTGGCAGTATAGAAGCGGTATGTCCAAATAACGTGTACAAATATCAAAGTGTCGAAGCCATCGTCGAAAAAATAATGGGGTCGGCGACACCGATTGCACTGGTCACCGGTGATGTCCCCTATGAGCAGTTGTTGCAATTTGTCGACGAGCTGGCGACGCACCACGAAGACTGCGCCGTCTTAGACCTCAATTTAGGTGATGCAGAGAGCATCGACATGTTCCAGTACATCAACAGTTCAGCAATTGAAAAATCACAGTTGTCAAGACAAATCCGCGGTCGTGTAAACGCTTTCACCACTTTGCAGGATCTTATGATGCCGCCGGTGTCGTGGGTGCTCTTCTTAATCGACGACGTCGCCAGACACAAACCTGTCTTTCTATTGGACGCACCACTAAAAAATGAACTGGCTTACAAATGTCTAGAGAAAGTTCACAAAATTTTCTACTTGACTGAAAAAGCCGAAGGCAACCGACTGCTCAGCGCTTTAAAAACTTTAAAACCCGCCCTCAAACTAGAGGTCATCGAATGGATCGGCAAGGTACAGTGGCTTGAAAATTATAGAGAGGCAGGGCACCTATGGCAATAGAATCGTTTAGTCAATTGGAACACTACAAGCGATTGGTCATCGACCAACTGGAAACTTTGGAAACAGCCGCTGTAAAAGAACGCATCAAAACCGTTCTAGAAAATCAAACAGACATTACAGTGGTCGAAAAACTGGCGTATGTACAAAGGCTGGAAGATGCCATCCTAAAATACGATATTGTCCAGCCGCTTTTAGACGATCCCGACATCAGTGAAATCATGATTAACGGTCTCGCGCCAATCTTTGTAGAAAAAAAAGGGCGTCTTTCACAAAGCAACATCGCCTTTTCAGAAAAAGAGCATCTCGATGCTTGGATTCAAAAAGTTGCGACGGAGGTCGGTCGGGAGGTCAACTTTAGCAAGCCGACGATGGATGCCCGTCTAAAAGACGGTTCTCGCGTCAACGTCATCTTAGACCCCGTTGCCGTTAAAGGGCCTATTGTCACCATCCGAAAATTTCTCTGTGCATTTAATGCCCCTGAAGACCTCGTCGAAAGTGGGATGTTGACGCCGGCACTCTGCGACTTCTTCGAAGACGTCTTTAAGGCGCGCTACAATATATTTGTAGCAGGGGGAACGGGGTCTGGGAAAACGACCTTCTTAAATTGCATGAGTCGTCATATTCCTTCGGAAGAGCGTGTCATCGTCATCGAAGACGCATCGGAAATAAAGATTGACCACATTCCCAACTCAGTTGCCCTTGAAACGCGGCAGGGGAATTCACAATCGCCAGTGACCATGTCGGCACTTATAAAAAATGCCCTGCGTATGCGTCCTGACAGAATAATCGTCGGGGAAGTGCGCGGCGACGAAGCGCTCGATATGCTACAGGCTATGAACACCGGTCACGACGGCTCGGTCTCCACGGGACACAGCAATTCAGCCCTCGATATGCTCGTCCGTCTAGAAGTCATCGCCAGCAGTCACTCAGATATGGATCCGGCGCTTATTCGCAGACAAATTATCTCTGCCGTGGACATTGTCGTCTACATTGAGCGGACGCCTTTAGGCAAACGTCAAGTTTCCTATGTGGGCGAAGTCGCCAAGCAATCGGATACCTATTGTCTGACCCCACTTTATGACGCCGAGATGCCAGAGGTCTCCGCCACTGAAATACGAGCGCGGATGCAAAATAAACAGAAAATGAGGCGATACCTTGAAAGATTATCAAAAACTCACCGTTGACATGGCCTTCTATACGTTGGGCTACTATTTTTTCTTTAACGACTTTATCGGCATTCCCATAGTAGCCGGCGCTATTATGGCACTCTTTCGCTGGAGCCCTCTATACGACAAGGCCATGTACAGCACACATTTCTTTGAGTTTACCGATTGGCTCAACCAGTTGCACGCAAACCTTTCAGTAGGCCTGAACTTCAACAACGCATTGCTAAAATTGGAATCGGAAAATTTTCCGAAGCGGTTGGCGCCCTATATCCAGCGCATGAAAAAAGAGGTGCACTTCAGCGGTGACGACGCGCCGGTTTACGCGGTTATAAAAGAAGCGTTTCCTATAGAAGAAGCGCGAATACTGGTAGAGATGCTCGGTCAATCCAAACGAACAGGGGCCTCGGTCAGCATTGTCGTCGGCATTATTCTCAACCAATTGCACGCCAAGAACAAGATCAGACGAGAAATCAAGTCCATTCTCTTTCAAAAGAAGCTGGAACAGTCCATTCTTTGCCTTGCGCCGATTGGTATTATCGCCTTTATCAATATGAGTTCTGAAAGCTACTTGGTACCGCTGTACACAACGCTTACAGGGCGTGGTATTATGCTCGTCGCCTTTGCCATCGTCGTCGCCATGAAATGGATTGGGCAAAAAATCGTCTCAATTTCTGTCGACATTTAAGCAGGATGTTCACATGTTCAAAAATCTAAAAACCGCGCTGGAAAAAGGCAATGCCGCTATCGACGAAAAGCTGATACAAGCGGGACTAAAGCGGCGTGTACTTTCGCCATTTGAACTCAAGCTCCCCAGTTATATTCAGTCTTTCGTACTCAATGTCAATTCTGGATTAACTGTCGATCAGGCGCTTGTATTGGCCGCCGAAAATCTCGATATGCCCGAGGCCTACCGGCACGAGCTCGCCATTCGCGCCAATCCGACACTAGGGCTCATCTATTACACACGGCATCTCAACAGCGAAACGGTCTCACGCGTGGCTCGGCTCATTAGTCAAAGCAAGAAAACGGGGAGCGTGCACCTTATGGCAACCCTTGAAAAAGCTGCAGAAGACATGCTCAACGAGCGTTTTGAAGCCTTTAAACAAAAATCGGAAAAAATCAGCGTACAGTTGACATTTTTGCTATCACTGTCGCTTATCAGCGTTATCATCATTGCAGTTTCGCCTGTGATGTTGACATTATAAAAGAGGAGGAAGCAATAAATGAAACAGTTTTTAAAACCATTAATGGAAAACGAAGAGGGGATGGGCACACTGGAAGTTGTTATTATTATCGCAGTGCTCATAGGCTTGGCCTTTCTTCTGAAGGATTTCGTCTTTGATTTTTTCAAAAGTCTAACAGATGGCATCAAGGATGAAACCAATATTAAAAATATCATGTCGATGGTATGGTAAAGGCAGAAATAATGCAGGTTCATATGGAAAAGCTCGAGAAAGACATCTTAACACATGCTCACATTCCCGAGCTTTTGCCGATTCAATTTCTCTTTGACGAAAAAAACGCAGCTTACACACTCGTCTACCAGCCGACGACTGCGTACAAGTCCGTAGAGAGCCTGCTGTCTATGGGTTTTTTTGAGAGAAAGCATCTTCTCGTCTTGCTGAAAGACATCCTTCACGTCCAAAAAACGGTTGAAAAATTTATGTTGCGTCAACGACAAATTGTGTTCAAGATGACACATGTCTTTTTCGATCCCGACGTGTCGTCATTTAAATTCTGTTACGCGCCTTCACAGACGCTGGAATCAGAAGATGCACTCCTTGATTTTACCAGAAGCGTGCTCATTGAATCCAACTTGAACTTAAACGATTTCGATATGGGGTTACTGAAAAAAGCACATTTCGACCTCAACACCCTTGTAACTTCTTTACAAACAGCACCTACTGCTCAGGTGGCACCTACCGACGAAAAAAACCGCTTTATCGATAGGTTGTTAAATAAATTTAACAAGACGTCGCCGACGCCTGAGAAAAAGCCCGTCTACCAAACGGCGACAGCAACGGTGTTCATGCCGCTCAGCGGCTGCTTAATCGATAAAAAAGACCGCCGCATCGTGCACACCCTACATTTTGAAATCAACAGCATCGGCAGGGGAACACATTGCAACATCTGTCTAAACGACCCCGAAATCAGCAAAGAACACGCCGTAATAGGCAAGCTGGGGAACGCTTACTACATTAAAGATCTCGGTTCAAAAAACGGTACATTTGTCGACGGTGAAAAGATAGAAAATTCGTTCACCTTAGCCAGTGGTAACGTCGTCAAACTCGGGACAAAAGAATTCGTTTTTATCCTCTAATTTTTATGGTATTATGATAGTGACACGTATTATAAGAGTTAAAGGAGTAGACACATGCAAAACGATATAAAAGAAATCTTGTATTCGGAAGACGTGATCTCGGCGAAAGTAAAAGAGCTCGCGGATCAAATCACCCGTGATTATAAAGGCAAAGACCTGTTGATGATTGGCGTCCTAAAAGGGGCCAATGTGTTTATGTGCGACTTGATGCGCGCTATTGACGAACCGATTCAAATCGACTTTATCGCAGCTTCAAGCTATGGGCATTCCACCGAGAGCTCAGGTGTTGTAAAGATTATGAAAGATTTAGACTTCAGCATAGAGGGCAGGAACATCCTCATCGTAGAAGATATTATCGACACCGGTCTCACACTCAAGTATCTGATTAAAAACTTCTTGACCCGAAAGCCTAACAGCGTGGCAATCTGCACGTTGCTCGACAAACCGGAGCGTCGCATCGCAGACCTCGACATCGATTACAAGGGCTTTAAAATCCCCGATGAGTTCATTGTCGGTTACGGCATAGACTACGCTGAAAAGTACCGAAATTTGCCTTATATTGCGACATTAAAACCGTCAGTATACGAGAAGTCGTTGTAACTTCTTTATAAAAAGACGCGTTTTTATTTGACGCTTGGGTATGTATTGGTTATGATTGAGGTGATTAAACGAAAGAGGTGAGTCTATGAATTTAGCACAGTATATCGACCATACGATTTTAAAACCTGACGTAACGGAAGCCGATGTCCTCAAGGTTTGTACAGAAGCCAAAACACATCATTTTTACTCTGTTTGCGTCAACCCTTATTATGTGAAAACCGTCGCAGAAGCGCTAAAGGGTTCCGATGTAAAAGTAACATCTGTCATCGGTTTTCCCCTTGGACAAAACACAACGGCATTAAAAGCACTTGAAGCGAAGCAAGCCGTAGAAGACGGTGCAAACGAAATCGACATGGTCATCAATGTCGGCGCTTTAAAAGACAAGAAAGATGCGTTTGTTTTGGAAGACATTCGAGCTGTCGTCGACGCCATTAAGGGGCACGCAATTCTTAAAGTCATTATTGAGACTTGCCTTTTAACCGAAGAGGAGAAGGTGAGAGCCTGTAGACTTTCTAAGGAAGCCGGAGCGCAGTTTGTCAAAACGTCAACGGGCTTTAGTACCGGCGGTGCTACAGCAGCCGACGTCAAGTTGATGAAAGACACCGTTGGAGAGGCACTTGAAGTCAAAGCTTCCGGTGGGGTAAGAGATTCTGAAACCGCGCGCCTAATGATTGAAGCCGGCGCGACGCGTATTGGGGCTTCAGCCTCGGTTGCTATTGCAAACGGCGGCAAGTCAGACAGCGACTACTAATTTTAAAGTTTAGCACTACGTATTACTAAGCTTTTGGTTCATGTTTTTTTGAATCAAAAGCTTTTTTTAGCACTTAATACACAGGGCACTTTTCTCATCTATTAAATCGCCACATTAATGCATTTATTACCACATCAAAGTTGATAAGAATATAAACACTTAATAAACAACTCTTAAAAAAGCTATTAAGGGGTATTCTTTTGGTGTATAATAAAGTATAGTGAAAAATTAAGGAGGACTTTTATTTGAAGGCACTCAATCTCAAATGGCTGATAAAGGCCTCATTTATCGTCGCAATCGTCTTTGTGCTGGTAACGCGTTCAAATGTCTGGTCAGTTCTTATGAACGGCATAACGCCGATTCTCTACGCACTTGTCGTCGCCTATATGCTCGACTACGTCGTTAAAGCACTTGAGAATCGATTTAAACTGAAACGCGGTGTCAGTATCGCCATTACACTGATACTCTTTGCCATGACCATTGCCTTGATAGGCCTCATTATCGTTCCGAAGATTGTCGATGCCACGGCATCGCTTATTACAACCGTGAGTAACATACGCATCGATATGACTGTGCTGGACAAGCTGTCTTTTGACAATCCCTATTTGACAGAGATTCAGCAGATGCTCATGGACGCTCTCAATCCTTTTATTCAAAAGGTGACCAACTTCACCGGGACGGCGCTCCTCGTCATCGTCGGCGAATTACAGCGCGTGACAACAGGCGTCATCAGCTTTATGGTCTCTCTGATTATCGCCATCTACATGTTGGCGGAAAAGCGAGATTTGCTCGCGCGGATTAAGCGAACGGTCTTTGCTTACTTTAAAGACGAAACCGCTGAACGCATTTACTACATCGGCAACTTAGCAGATGATATTTTTAAGAACTTCTTTGTCGGGAAACTGCTCGACAGCTTTATCATCGGCGTCTTATCTTTTGTAATTTTAAAAGTCGCCGGATTCGAATACAACATGCTCATTGCCGTTATCATCGGCATCACCAATATGATTCCTTACTTTGGTCCGTTTATCGGCGCTGTGCCTTCTGCGATTATTACTTTTGTCGCGACGCCGACAGAACCGTGGAATGTCTTTTGGATACTGATCATTATCTTAATCATCCAACAGTTGGACGGTTGGGTTATCGGACCGATGATTTTAAGTGACTCCGTAGGCGTCAGCGCCTTTTGGATTGTCATTGCCGTCACAGCAGGTGGCGCTGCATTTGGTCTCCTCGGCATGTTCCTAGGGGTACCTGTTTGCGTGCTTGCTAAAACGCTAATTGAAGACGACGTGGAACAAAAGCTCGATGAAAAAGGGTACAGCAGTTTTGAACGCCAAAATCTCAAAGTTATAAGGCCCAAAGTGCGTCGACAGTTAAAACTCAAAAAATAAGAAATGGGAGGGAGTTATGACCTATCTATTGGTTGTAGACGTCAACATATCGACTTCATACAGAATAAAAAAATTGTTGTCAGAGTTTGACGTAGAAGTGCATCAAGCGACGACTGTTCACGAAACCGTCAATCGAATGAACGCGGCAGACCCTCCCTATGACTTGGTTGTAACAGATTTAAATCTCGGTGCAGAGGATGGCTTTGACTTGCTCGAAAAAATGCACCGACTACATACAGAGACGCTTTTCGTCATCCTCACAAGCATGAATACCCGTTATTCTTTTGTGGAGGCCATTAAGAGAGGCGCCGCTGATTATATTTTAAAACCCTACGATTTGGACTACTTGAAAAACAAGTTGGCCGAACACATCTTGGCGGCAGAGGCGGCCAAACGCCTGCCTGAAACATCGCCTAAGCAGTTGGAATCCGCTATTTATACCGCCGTTAAAAAGGCGATTCGCGAGCACTACGAAATGTGTATCGGGCTCGTCGTCTTTACTCATAAAGATAGGGCGGTTTATACAGATACCGACGCCAAAGATGCCAAAGTTCTCAGAGTTTTTCTCACCAAAATCGAGGCGTATTTACATGAAGGAGATGAAGTCTTTGAACGCGGTTCTAACGCGCTTGTCTTGGTCATGCCGAAGCGCGCCTTTGCCTTTAAAGAAGAGGCAGAGCAGGCGCTCGATACCTTTTCAAGCAATTTTATTCAAGAATTGGGCTTAAAAAACACACTTATTACCAATGCTTTGATCAGCTTGCCTAACGAAGTCGACCCCAATCAAAATGCGTTGACTATTCTCGCAGAACGCGTAGAAGAAAAAATGGCAAACGCCGGTCTTTAAACAAATTGAGGTGAAAGATGAAATCCGTAGTAAACGTTGGATTAGACGTCGGCTCTACAACTGTAAAAATCGTCGTCTTAGATGAAAATAAAGAAATTGTATTTAAAGATTACCGCAGACATTTTTCAGACATAAAAAAAACGGTGATAGACCTCTTAAGTGACATGCAAGAGGTTTTCTCTAGTTTTACGCTGAAATTGATGATTACAGGTTCTGCAGGGCTGGGACTTGCAGAAGAACTGGGCACCGGCTTTATTCAAGAAGTAAGTGCCTGTACAAAAGCGATTAAGCGCTACGCTCCCGACACCGATGTGGCGATAGAACTCGGCGGAGAAGATGCGAAAATTATGTATTTTGGTCACTCTGTCGAACAGCGCATGAACGGTACTTGTGCAGGGGGCACGGGCGCCTTTATAGATCAGATGTCCTCATTGCTCAAGACCGATGCCAGCGGGCTGAATACGTTGGCATCGTCGCATCGAAACATTTACCCGATAGCTTCCAGATGCGGCGTCTTTGCCAAAACCGATGTACAGCCACTGATTAACGAAGGGGCTGCCAAAGAAGACATTGCGGCAAGTGTCCTGCAGGCGGTTGTCAATCAAACCATCGGCGGCCTCGCATGTGGCAAACCTATTCGAGGAAAAGTAGCATTTCTCGGTGGCCCGTTGACGTTTATGCCTGAACTTAAAACGCGTTTTAAAGAAACCTTAAAACTTGAGGAACGGGATGAGATTAAACTCAATCACACCGAATACTTTGTAGCACTTGGCGCAGCACTTTCTTCCGAAAGTTGTGGGGATATTGAGTTCAAATGCCTATACGAAAAAATGCCAAGTGTCTATTGTGAAGTAAAAGACAGCAAAGAAGCCTTAAAACCGCTCTTTGAATCAGAAGCTGACTACGAGGCCTTTAGAGCCCGACACGATAAAAACGCTGTAAAGTCTGCCCCCATTGAAACAGCATCGGGACCGCTTTACATCGGCATAGATGCCGGGTCTACCACGACAAAGCTCGTCGCTATTAATGCATCGAATGAAGTGGTCTTTTCCCATTATCAGTCCAACGAGGGGAATCCGCTTGAATCCGTTATCAAAGGACTCAAGCAGTTTTACAGCGTCTGTCCGAAAGACGCTTACGTCGCCTCATCGGCAGTCACCGGATACGGTGAATACCTATTAAAAGCGGCTCTAGACGTCGATTTCGGAGAAATAGAGACCGTTGCACACAGCAAAGCCGCTGATTTCTTCCTAAAGGGCGTCGATTTTATCTTAGATATCGGCGGGCAGGATATGAAGTGTCTGCGCTTAAAAGACGGTATTTTGGAATCCATTATGCTCAATGAAGCGTGTTCTTCAGGCTGTGGCTCTTTTGTTGAAACCTTTGCCAAGGCCATGGGAATGGACGTCGCCGATTTCGCCAAAGTTGGCCTTTTCTCCAAAAAACCCGTCGACCTCGGAACCCGATGTACCGTTTTTATGAACTCTCGCGTCAAGCAGGCGCAAAAGGAAGGGGCCACTGTTGCCGACATCTCTGCCGGGATCGCCGTGTCCGTTATAAAAAACGCTCTGTTCAAAGTAATTCGCATGCGTTCTAAAGACGATCTAGGCGGTAAAATCGTCGTACAAGGTGGTACGTTCCACAACGATGCCGTTTTAAGAGCATTTGAACGCATCTCTGAAAGAGAAGTGGTTCGACCGAATATCGCCGGGCTAATGGGCGCTTTTGGCTGTGCCCTCATTGCAAAAGAGCGCCGGACTGAATCCCATACCTCCACACTCCTCGACCTTGAGGCACTCGACAATTTCTCTGTGAAGCTGTCCACTGCACGGTGTCGTCGCTGTAGCAATCTCTGTCATTTGACCATCAACCAATTTTCAGACGGCAAACGGTACATCACCGGCAACCGCTGTGAAAAAGGGCTGGGTATCGACACGTTGGACCACGACATTCCGAATTTATACGCCTTTAAAAACGATACAGTCTTTAAGATACAGACACTGGAAGCCCCACGCGGTCGAGTTGGAATTCCTAGAGTGTTGAACCTCTATGAGGATTTTCCGTTTTGGGAAGCGTTTTTCAGAACGCTCAACTACCAAGTGGTGCTCTCGGCGCATTCGACAAAGCAAATTTATGAAATGGGCATTGAAAGTATTCCGTCGGAAAGCGTCTGCTACCCGGCAAAATTGGTGCACGGTCACATAGAAGACCTCATTGCAAAAGAAGTGGATCATATTTTTTACCCGAGCATCCCTTACAACCTTAAAGAGGATCAAAATGCTGACAACCACTACAACTGTCCGGTGGTTACTTCGTACCCTGAAACGATTAACGCCAATGTGGAGACGTTTAAAATGGTGGACACCCATTACCACCACCCGTTTTTCCCACTGGATTCAGCACCGCACATGAAAAAGCGTGCCGCTGCGTACTTTAAAGCGTGGGGGCTCGATAAGAAATCTGTCGACGCAGCTGTGGAAGCTGGCTACGAAGCATTGTCCACGTACAAGGCCGCCATTCGAAGAGAAGGGGAACGCGCCCTCGAGTACATGAAAATGCATCAGAAAAAAGGCATTGTCCTATCCGGTCGCCCATACCACGTCGATCCGGAAATCAACCACGGGATACCGGAGCTTATCCAGTCCTTTGGGTTCGTCGTACTTTCGGAAGATGCCATTGCGCATTTAAAACCCGTTAGAAGACCACTTAACGCCGTCGACCAGTGGATGTACCACACACGGCTCTACAATGCTGCCGCCTACGTCGCCGAGTCAAAAGATCTGGAGCTCATACAGTTGACGAGTTTCGGCTGTGGCCTCGATGCCGTTACAGCAGACGAAGTGCAGTCGATTTTAAAAGAACATCACAAACTCTACACATTGATTAAAATAGATGAAATCAACAACCTCGGTGCCGTGCGTATCCGCGTGCGCTCACTCATTGCAGCTATTGAACAGCGTGAAAGAAAACATCGGGTCTACGACATTTACGAAATGCCGAAAAAAGTTCTTTTCACAAAAGAAATGCGCAAGACACACACCATTTTAGTGCCTCAGATGTCGCCGATTCACTTCCAATTTTTAGAACCGGCTATGCGCCGAGAAGGGTACAACATCAAAGTCCTCCCATCTATAGATAAAAAAGCGGTGGACGAGGGGCTCAAATACGTCAATAACGACGCCTGCTACCCATCCATTCTCGTGGTCGGGCAAATGATGAAAGCCATTAACTCAGGTGAATACGACCTCGATAAAACCGCTTTAATCATCACCCAAACCGGCGGGGGATGCCGTGCTACCAACTACATCGCCTTTATCCGAAAGGCTTTGAGCGATTCAGGCATCAAACAAGTGCCCGTCATCAGCTTAAGTGCGCAAGGCCTCGAGTCCCACCCCGGATTTGAAGTCAAGCTCCCGATGCTGGAACGACTCATTCAAGCGATGATCTACGGCGACTTGTTTATGCGGGTGCTCTACAAAACGCGTCCGTACGAAGCCGAGCCGGGTGCCGCAAACGCCCTTTACGAGCGATGGACGGAGAAGTGTAAACACGACATTGAATTCGAAGGTCGAAAAGCGTTTAAAAACAATGTCAAACAAATTGTCGAGGCGTTTGACACCCTACCGCTTAAGGCTGTTAAAAAACCGAAAGTCGGTCTCGTGGGTGAGATACTCGTCAAATTCCATCCCACTGCCAACAACAACATCGTCGATGTTATAGAAGGCGAGGGGGGAGAAGCTGTAATGCCGGATTTACTCGACTTTTTCAGCTACTGCGCCTACAACGCTATTGTCAAACACAAAGAACTCTCGGGGTCTTTTAAAAACCGAATCACTAGCGAAGTCCTCATCAAACTGCTGGAACAATACCGGTCTCCAATGACCAAGGCACTGGCGAAAAGCAAGCGGTTTGAAGCGCCAAAACCGATACACGACCTCGGAGATCTCGCTAAAGAACACCTCTCTCTTTGTAACCAGACGGGTGAGGGATGGTTCCTCACAGCCGAGATGGTAGAGCTTATGCACAGCGGCGTGGACAACATCGTCTGTATGCAGCCGTTTGCGTGTTTGCCTAACCATATTACGGGTAAAGGCATGATAAAGTCACTGAAAAAAACGCATCCTAAGTCCAACATTGTCGCCATCGACTACGACCCTGGTGCCAGCGAAGTCAATCAACTCAATCGAATCAAACTTATGCTGAACACCGCCTTTGAAAATTTAGAATAAGACATGGTGCATCACATGGTTTTTTGTTATAATAGGACTTAGCGCAACGCGCACAGAATTTGGAGGTTATAATGAGTACACATATTAATGCACAACAAGGCGATATCGCAGAAATCGTATTGCTTCCAGGCGACCCGATGAGAGCGAAGTACATTGCAGAAAACTTTTTAGAAAATGCAACGTGCTACAATCAAGTACGGGGCATGTACGGTTTTACCGGCACTTACAACGGCGTTCGCGTCTCGGTTCAAGGTACTGGTATGGGCATGCCTTCGCTTTCTATATATGCCAATGAATTGATTCGCTTCTACGGCGTCAAAAAAATGATTCGCGTCGGTTCTTGTGGTGCCATGAAGCCACATGTCCACATAAGAGACATCATCTTGGCGCAAGGGGCCAGCACCACTTCAAACATGAACAACAGACGTTTCGGAACGTGTAACTTTGCCGCGATTTCAGACTTCGAGCTGTTGCATAAAACTTATATGACAGCGAAAGCTCAAAACTTAAATGTACACGTCGGCAATATTTTGTCAGAAGACAGCTTCTATGACGACTACGATACGTATCGCAATGAAAAATTCGTCGATTACAACATCCTCGCTGTTGAAATGGAAGCTGCAGAACTCTACACCCTCGCAGCAAAACACGATGTTCAAGCACTTTGTGTATTGACTGTCAGCGACTCGCTGGTGACCAAAGAGGAGACCACTGCCGACGAAAGAGAAAGAACTTTCGGCGAAATGATCACGCTCGTCCTCGACGCCGTGACACAATAAGCCATTGCAGCGCATACACCAGATGGTAACGCCATCTGGTGTTTTTCCATGTCAAAAGGAGGACTGAATTAACGTATTATGAACGATATGACGATGGTTTTCGGACATAAAAACCCAGACACAGACAGTGTGACATCGGCAATTGCGCTGTCCCATTTAAGAACCCAACTCGGAAAGAAGTCGAAGCCCTTTGTCCTCGGCGAAATTCCAAAAGAAAGTCAGTACGTTTTGGACTACTTCAAAGTGCCTTCACCGGCGCTTATTGAAGACGTCAAAATTCAAATGAAAGATCTGAATTACGACGAAATCGTACCGCTCAAGCCGGAACAATCCATTTTAATGGCCTATCATCACATGAACGCCAATAAAATCCGAACATTGCCCATTGTAGATGACGCCCAAAAGCTCCTCGGTATTGTAACCATGAAAGACATCGCCATGAATGCGGTTAACGGCGATTCTAGAACACTGGATACCACATTTGAAAACCTGAAGAATGACCTCAACGGGGAAATCATCCACTATGCGAACCCATCGGTTAAAGGCACTGTCGTTATTACGGCGTTCCACAAAGACACCATTATTGAAAACGAAGTGTTTAACAACAAAACAGTGGTCATAACGGGAGACCGTTTTGAAATTATCAATTACGCCATTGAGCGCAATGTCCAGCTGATTATCATCACTGGCGGACAAAACATTCCACAAGTGCTCAAAGAACGCGCCGCTGTTTCTCGCGTCAATATCTTGGTGACGCCTTTTGACACTTACGACACGTCGAAAATAATCAATCAGACCAACTTTATCAGCACGATTATGAAATCCAAACGTCTGACAAAGTTTAAAGAGTCTGCGTATATGGACAACTGTAAAGAAATCGTTCAAACGTCTAAGCACTCTAAATTTCCCATTGTATCAGATGACGGTCGATATCTCGGCATTATCGGCAGGACGCATTTTCTGAATCCAAGTAAAAAGAAGGTGGTCCTCGTCGACCACAACGAATATGGTCAATCGGCAGACGGCCTGCAACAAGCGGAAATTCTCGAAATTATCGACCATCATAAATTGGGGGACATCTGTACGACACTGCCGATTTCTTTTAGAAATATGCCGGTGGGGAGTACCAACACCATCGTCTATCAGATGTACAAAGAAACCGGTATAGCAATGCCCCGTGAAATTGCAGGCTTAATGATGGCGGGCATTATTTCAGATACCCTCTATTTAAAATCGCCGACGACAACAGACTTAGACAGCGATGCGGTGCAAGCGCTCAGTGCCCACACGGGTATTTCAACTGAGGCCTTTGCAATGGAAATGTTTAAAAATGGCACTTCACTTGAAGGCAAGACTGTTCCGGAAGTCTTCCACAACGATTTTAAACTGTTTTCTGTGGACGGCTATACCATCGGTATTTCACAGGTCTTCACTTTAAATTACGAGGAGATTTTACAGGACAAAGACCGCTACATCGATTACATTCAATCGTACCACAAGCAAAAGGAACACTTTATAACGTTGATGCTCGTCACAGATATTATCAAAGAGGGCTCCTATATGCTCTACGCAACTGATCACACACTGATTTTATCCCACGCCTTTAAAACGAAAATGGCGCAGGGGGTCTTTATCGACAACTGTGTTTCGAGAAAGAAACAAGTCATTCCACGTGTTATAGAGGCCACCAACGCCTTAAAATAGGAGACAGACAACATGCGAACCAAATACGATTACTATAGAGAACTGGGCGTTTCCCAGCGCGCCATCACCTGCGTTGAGACGTCTGAAAAAGCCATTGAAAACCGTGCCAAAGCGCTCGACGATGTCGCAGAATACAATCAACTCAAAGTGTTAAGTGCCATGCAGGCAAACCACTTATCCGACAGACACTTTAGCTGGAATACCGGTTACGGCTATGACGATGCGGGGCGCGACGCCGTAGAGGCCATTTATAAGACCGTTTTTAAGACAGAAGATGCCATTGTCCGTCCGATTATCGTTTCGGGAACGCACGCACTGACACTGATGTTAACAGGGATTTTAGGGCCTGGCAAAAGAATGCTCAGCATTACGGGCAAGCCTTACGATACGCTGCTGAAAGTCATCGGCCTCGAGCCTTCTGAAGGCTTTTCACTAATGGACATCGGCGTCGCTTACGACGATGTGTCTTTGCTCGAGAACGGCGCCTTCGATTACGACGCCATTACCGCCCAACTAAAGACGCAACCCGATGTGGTGTACATTCAACGCTCAGCGGGATACAGCTGGCGCAGGGGACTTTCTATCGACGAGATCGGGGCGGTTATTGCGCATATTAAAGCACAGCACCCTAACTGCATCGTTATGGTCGACAACTGTTACGGTGAATTTTTAGAGCATCTGGAACCCACAGAAGTCGGCGCAGACATCATGGCCGGCAGTCTCATTAAAAATCCGGGGGGCGGCCTCGCTTTAAGCGGCGGTTATATTGTAGGTAAAGCCAGTCTCATTGAAAAAGTGGCCGCGCGTATGACGAGTCCGGGGATTGGAAAAGAGTGTGGCCTCACCTTTGGCCAAACGCGTCCGATTCTTCAAGGGTTGTTTATGGCACCCAAGGTTGTTTCAGGTGCTGTGCGCGGCGCGATGCTTTGTGCCGATGTCTTTTCAAAGCTTGGCTACAGCGTCAACCCAACGGTTGATCAAACACGCAGCGACATCATTCAGGCCATTGAGTTCCTAGATGCTGAGAAAGTCGTCGCCTTTTGTCGCGGCATTCAATACGCCGCACCGGTGGACAGCTTTGTCACTCCGGAACCTTGGGCTATGCCGGGGTATACCAGCGACGTTATTATGGCCGCAGGTGCCTTCGTACAGGGCTCGTCCATAGAACTCAGCGCAGATGCGCCGATTCGCGCGCCTTATGTGGCGTATTTTCAAGGCGGACTCACCTACGAACACTCAAAATTTGGCGTTATTAAAGCGCTCGATCAATTGATAAAAGAAAAATTGCTGTAATGTGGTGTACCGCCTGCTACAGAGCGGACGGCAGACCACAGGAGATCATCTTTATTTCTAAGGAGGCAGTATGAATTACAACGAAAAAGCATTGGCATTACACGAAGCACACAAAGGAAAAATTGAAGTGGTCAGCAAAGTTGGGTTAAAAACCCGAGAAGACTTATCGACGGCGTACACGCCGGGGGTTGCTCAGCCGTGTAGAGAAATTGCGGCCAATCCTGACGACGTTTACAAATATACCGCTAAGGGCAATCTCGTCGCCGTGGTTTCAGACGGCTCGGCAGTTCTAGGGCTCGGAAACATCGGGGCAGAAGCTTCAATCCCCGTTATGGAGGGGAAGGCGATTCTCTTTAAAGGCTTTGCCGATGTCGACGCCTTTCCAATCTGCGTGAGCACGCAGGCCGTCGACGAAATCGTCCGCACAGTGGAACTGATTGCCCCTGTATTTGGCGGCATCAACCTAGAAGATATTGCGTCGCCGCGCTGTGTAGAAATAGAACGTGCACTTAAAGCAAAACTCGATATCCCCGTTTTTCACGACGATCAACACGGTACGGCAATTGTAACTTGTGCCGCTTTAATCAATGCCCTTAAACTAGTGGACAAGACACTCGATACAATTCGCGTCGTCGTCAACGGTGCCGGTGCAGCGGGGAATGCCATTGTGAGAATGCTCATCGATTTAGGGGTTCAACAAATTATCTGCTGCGACAGCAAAGGGATTCTTTCAAAAGACGTGTCTTCAAACAACTGGGTTAAAGATGAAATTGCCGAGATGACCAATTCAAACTGCTTAAAAGGTGGCCTAAAAGAAGCCGTTAGCGGCGCAGATGTCTTTATTGGCGTCTCTGCAAAAGACGTACTGACGCAGGAAATGATTAAGACCATGAACCGCGACGCCATTGTATTTGCTATGGCCAATCCAGATCCTGAAATTTTACCGCACCTTGCCCTTGAATCTGGTGCGCGCATCGTCGGTACAGGACGTTCTGATTTCGACAACCAAATCAACAACGTCTTGGCCTTCCCGGGAATTTTCAGAGGGGCACTTGATGCCCGAGCAAGTGATATCAACGAGGCTATGAAGATAGCGGCAGTATACGCCATTGCAGACCTCGTCACTTCAGATCAACTTAAAGAAACGTATGTTATCCCAAGCGCTCTGGACAAGAGCATCGGCACTTCGGTTGCCAAAGCTGTTTACGACGCCGCCGTGGCGTCAGGGGTAGCTCGTCTATAGCACAAAAAGCCGTACACGTTTAAAGTGTACGGCTTTTAAATGTTAAGTCATTAATAATTTCCCTGTGCAATCATGGTGTTGGCTACTTTAATAAAGCCCGCAATATTGGCGCCCGCGACGAGATTGTATCCGAGCCCGTGTGCATCGGAAGCCTTGGCACAATTGAGGTGAATGTTTTTCATAATTGTTTTGAGCTTTTCGTCGACTTCTTCAAACGACCACGCGTATTTTGAACTGTTTTGGCTCATTTCAAGAGCAGAGGTAGCGACGCCGCCGGCATTGGCCGCTTTAGCAGGTGCCAATAAAACGCCTTTTTCTATAAAATACTTAACCGCTTCGTTGGTACACGGCATATTGGCACCTTCTCCAACAGCTAAGACGCCATTTGCCACCAATTTTTCTGCGTCCACCAATGTAATATCGTTTTGGGTGGCACACGGTAGGGCAATGTCGGCCTTAAGAGTCCAAATGTGTTTGGTATCCGGCACAAACTCCGCCTCCGGATGGATGCTCAGATAAGCGGACAAACGCTCGCGTTTTTCTTCTTTTAAAAATTTAACCGCTTCGAGATCGATGCCGTTGCGATCGATGAGGCAGCCCGACGAGTCGGTCATCGCTATGACGTGGCCACCAAACTCTTTGGCTTTCTCGCAGGCGTAAATGGCGACATTACCGGAGCCGGAGATGAGCAAGGTCTTGTCTTTAATCGCAGTCTTGTTGTAGCGCAACATTTCGTCGACAAAATACATTAGCCCATAGCCCGTTGCCTCTTTTCTCACAAGTGAACCGCCGTAGTCGAGGCCTTTCCCCGTTAAAACGCCGTTTTCAAAGACGCCTTTTATACGCCTGTATTGACCGTATAAGTAACCGATCTCACGACCGCCGACACCGATGTCGCCAGCAGGCACGTCGAGGTCCGGGCCGATATGTCGGTAGAGCTCTGTCATAAAACTTTGGCAAAATCGCATAACTTCGCCTTTTGATTTGCCTTTTGGGTCGAAATCAGAGCCGCCTTTGCCGCCGCCGATAGGGAGGCCGGTGAGTGCGTTTTTAAAGATTTGCTCAAACCCCAAGAATTTGATAATGCCAATGTACACAGAAGGGTGAAAACGCAACCCACCCTTGTAAGGACCGATGGCGCCGTTGTACTGTATGCGGTAACCTCTGTTGACAATGGTCTTCCCTTGATCGTTTATCCAGGGCACTCTAAAGACAATCTGTCTTTCAGGTTCAAGCAGTCTCTCTAGGACGCTTTCTTCTTCGTACTCGGGATTGTTTTCAATTACAGGCCGAATAGAGTCCAACACTTCTTCAGCAGCTTGTAGAAATTCAGGTTCGCAGCCATTTTTAAGTTTGAGTTCAGAAAGTACACGATCGATATAGTTCATAGTCGCCTCCAATCACTTATTTAATACTGTTCGTATACCCGAATCTCAAAAAGGAAAAACAACAGATTCACGAATCTTTAATACTTAACAAAAAAAAGCATAAAAAAACTGCCGATACACATCGACAGTTCATCACATCAAAATTTTCTAAACACGCCTTTGACGATTCCTAATATGGCTACGTCAGAAGCGTAAATCGGGGTCATTGAAGCGTTTTCCGGCTGCAAACGAATCATATTGGCCTCTTTGTAAAACGTCTTGACCGTCGCACTGTCATCGAGTAGGGCGACGACGATTTCGCCTGACTGTGCGTAGTTCTGCTTTCGAACCAACACAAGGTCTTTGTCAAAAATTCCGGCCTCAATCATGCTCTCGCCTTTAATTTTAAGCATAAAATAATCGCCGTCTTCTACATAGTCCTGTGGTAGCGGAAACGATTCTTCATAGGATTCTACAGCGAGTATTGGCGCACCTGCGGTAATTTCGCCGACGATGGGGATGCTCCTAATTCCTTTGTGATCGACGGGAAACGGAATGACTTTTTCGTCGCGCTCACCATCTAATATCTCTATGGCGCGGGGCTTTGTAGGGTCTCGTCTAATAAAGCCCTTTTCTTCTAATTTTGTCAAGTGGGTGTGAACTGTGGAAGTGGACTTTAAATCAACTGCCATGCAAATCTCACGTACTGAAGGGGGATAGCCTTTATCTGAAACTTCTTTTTTCAAGAAATCTAATATCATTTGTTGTTTTTTGGACAGCTTTTGTGACATATTTTGCCTCCTTAATTCTTTTTGATAGTATAACATAATCCACAAAAAAAATCAAACATAAGTTCTTTTTTGACTTTACAAAGAACGTGCGTTCGTGTATAATGAGAATAAAGGAACACACGTTCTGTACATTTGGTTTGAAAGGAGGCGTATACTGTGCATTCTACTTACAAAAAAAGAAAGAAGAAACTCGTCATCGTCAGTCAAACCCGTTTTATTATTGCATCGGTTTTAACCCTTATTGTCCTCAGCTTAATTTTTTCATATATAACGGGAAACATCTTAACATCGGCTTCATCTTTTGAAGCGTATAAAACCATTACGGTTATGGAAGGGGATACCCTTTGGAGCATCGCTAAAACACATCTTGAAGGCGACCGGGACATCAGGGCGTATATATACGACATCAAAACTTATAACGCGTTGTCTTCTGCAGATATCTACAGTGGCCAGCAACTCCAGATACCATTAAACCCATAGGCTATACCGGCGCATGTGCGTCTCCCCAAGCCCCCTCTTTTCAATCATCATTAAAGAAGAGGAGGGCTTTTTAGTCGTCCTGGGGGTCTTCGTCGATGAGCTCATAATTGCTGACGACGTCGCGTTTAACATGTTTACGGTGTGCTGCATAGAGCTGCGTGGTGGTGACATTGTCGTGGTCCAATAAATTTTGTACGTCGTATATCGAAAAACCGTATTCAATGAGAGAGGAGGCCGCTGTGGCACGTAATTTGTGAGGACTGTAGCCTTTTTGAATCGACGTGTTCATGGCGAGAGCCGTGTATTTCTTCACCAAATCGCGAATAGCGCGCTCTGTTAAGCGCTTCCCCTGTAGCGATAAAAAGAGAGGGGAGTCGTCTAGATCCGTCGAAGGGCGTTCTAGAGTCACGTACTCTCGAATCACTTTAGCAGCAGAGTGGTTAAGGGGCATGTCGACCTCCTTGCCACGCTTTCGGTAGATTTTAAAAGACTGACGCATCTCGTTGATAGAGCTTAAGTTGAGTTGCTGAAGTTCGCTGATTCGTAGACCATAGGTAATAAAGAGTACCAAAATCGCCTTGTCTCGATACTTAGTCTTTTGCCAATACGCTCGCGCTTTTTTAGTAAGGCCTTCGCCGGTATCGACGATGTGGAGAAGGCGTGTGACTTCTTCGATTTCAAGCTTTTTAATGGCATCCGGCTGCGGCTTGGGCAATCTGATGGGGTTAAACCCTTCGGATATATTCTTTTCCATAAGTTCTTCGCGGTACAAAAACTTAAACAGGATGCTTAAAGACGAACGTTTTCGCGCCAGTGATCGATTGTGATTTTCCATAATATAACTGGCATTTTCCGTTTCAAGAATATACCGCGTGCAGTATTCGCCAATAAAGCGATTGATGTCGCGCGCTTGTAGTGCTGTAAATTCTTCCAATTTTATGTGTCGGGGGACTTCAGATGCTGTGAGATGCGTCTCCGTACATAAGTATTTACAGAAAAACAAGATATCCTGAAGATACGCCAATCGCGTGGTCACTTCAACGGCATTTTTTAAGTAGATAAAATAATCGTATAAAAACTGAGGCAATTCGGACTCGAGTGTGAGACATTTTTCGATGGTGGTATTGCGTTTAATGAGAATATTGTCGGGGATGTCGCTTTTATTATGAATTTTTAAAGGCTTATCCGATTTTTGACGTGCCATATCGACCTCCTATTGATTTTATTGAACTATTCCGAAAATACACATTTAAGGAATAGTTGATACGTTTTTATTATACCACTCTCTTCATCTAAATTCAAGTAAAATCAACACTTACAGCCTGTTTTTATGCACAAAAAAACACACCTTCACAGTGTGTTTTCGTAAAAGCTCTATTTATAGACGACTTGCTCTTCTATTTCACCGAACACATGTGCCCGAATTGGCGACAGCGCATTTAGTAAAATCAACCCAAAGCCATAAGCTGAAACCATTTGTCCTAGGAACACACCGCCCATAAGCGCCGGCAAACCATCCGGTATGCCATAGGCGTATTTGAGCAGCACACCTACCACCACGGTGTTCACCAGTACCGGCGGCACGGGAACGAGCCATTTGTGGTCTCTGAGTCTATAGGACAAATACGCCGCCAGCAACGTCGCCAAACTGCCGAAAATCGTGTCCCAGATAATCGCGCCACCGATTAAATTGGCCAATAAACAGCCCACAAAAAGTCCCGGAACTGCCGCCGGCGTAAAAAACGGTAAAATTGTCAGCGCTTCAGCAATTCTAAATTGGATTGGGCCAAAACTGCTGAAACTAAACGCCATAACCAAAACGACGTACAGCGTCGCAATCAGCCCCGCTTGTACCAAATACTTGTTCGAATTCTTCATCTTCTTCCTCCTAGTTTTGTTTAATGACAGGATGGTTACGAACTGTCACTGTTCACTGAGTTAGTGCACCTAAAAAGTCCCCAACGTTTTTAAATCGTTAGGGACTTTAATACACACGGAACTAAAGCCCTTGATTTTTAAAGTGGGTGCCAAGGAAACACTTTTACGACTTCATTCAGTATAACACAAGTAGCGGTTGTGCTCAAACAATTTGTTAATTGTCCACAATAGATTCGTCTACTGTCTTTGTTGAGACCTCATTGAAACACTAGACTTTAAGCGTTACCGATTGACCGAGAGCACTCTTAAAACGCTCGCGAATTGGCGCCACTTCTTTTTCGATGAGCACTTCCACTTGCTCGGCACTTCTACCGATATAATCAGAGGCGTTTAAAAGCTTATCGATTGCCGTTCTATCCAAACCGAAAATAGAATCGCCTGCAATACGCTCTAACAAGTCGTTGTCTAAGCCTTCTAGTTTTACACGCTTACCTGCCTCCATAGAATGGACGCGAATGGCTTCATGAAGCGCTTGTCGATCGCCGCCCTTTTTAACAGCCTCCATAATGATGTTCTCAGTGGCCATAAATGGCAATTCAGCCTCTACGTGCTTTTGAATTACTTTTTCATATACGACGAGACCGCTGGTAACATTGTTCGCTATATCCAGCGCCGCATCCAGCGCTAGAAAGCCCTCTGCCGTTGCCAATCGCTTGTTGGCGCTGTCATCTAGCGTGCGCTCAAACCACTGTGTTGCGGCAACCATCGCAGGGCTAGACGTCAAAGACATCACGTATTTAGAAAGCGCTGCGATTCTCTCGCTACGCATTGGGTTGCGCTTATAGGCCATTGCAGATGAACCGATTTGACTCTTTTCAAATGGCTCTTCCAGCTCTTTCATCGACTGCAGCAGGCGAATATCGTTGGTCATTTTGTGAAGAGATAAGGCGATGCCACTGAGCACGTTGAGCACTTTGGCATCGATTTTACGGCTATAGGTTTGACCGGTAACCGTTAACGTATCGTCAAACCCGAGTTTTTCAGCCACACGCTTGTCGAGCTGCTCAACTTTCTCACAATCCCCTTCAAAGAGGTTCAAAAACGACGCCTGTGTACCGGTTGTACCTTTGACCCCACGCATCTTAAACTGATCGATGAGCACGTCGATGTCGGCCATATCGAGGACGAAATCGTACAGCCAGAGACCGGCGCGCTTGCCTACTGTTGTCAACTGCGCCGGTTGAAAATGTGTAAAGCCCAGACACGGGATGTTCTTTGTTTCTTCTGCAAAAGTGGCAAGTTTATCAATGAGTACGGCCAATTTCTCGCGAACGAGGCACAAGCCTTCACGCATGACGATTAAATCTGTGTTGTCGCCGACATAAGCACTTGTGGCGCCTAAGTGAATAATGCCTTTTGCCGAAGGACATTGGTCGCCAAACGTGTGTACATGCGCCATGACGTCGTGTCTAAATTTCTTTTCGTAAGCTGCCGCTTTTTCATAGTCTATGGCGTCGACATGAGCTCTCATTTCTTCAATCTGCGCCTCTGTAATGTTCAGACCAAGTTCTTTTTCCGCCTCTGCCAGTGCAATCCATAACTTCCGCCAGTTTGTAAACTTGTTGTTCGGTGAAAAGACGCGCAGCATGGCCTCGCTTGAATAGCGTTCAATCAATGGGTTGTTGTAAAAGTTGTGCATGATGACCTCCAAAATATGATTTAATCGTTCAAAGTACGAACATTTTTTAATTATTTAATCAAATTATACACCTTACGTCTTATTATAATATAAGATGTTCCCGTTGACAACCTACACCATGCGATTGTTTAAAAAATAGAGAACAGCAATCACGTGAATTTGGCATTGGCTTACGTGAACTCGGCATTCGAAAGCGTAATCAACAGAGAAATAACCCCGTCGACTCACAGCCAATTTGCTATTTCCAAATCGATTGGTTCTTAGTAATAAAATCTTCTATACTTCGGGGTTTTCTACCAAGGATTTGCTCAGCTGTACAAGTAACACGTTTAGCCATCCCTAACTTTGTAGTTAAGTAAAGAACCGTCATTACATTGGCAAATTCTTTTTTTGTCCCCCTACGAATAACTGTTTTCCTAAACTTAAGAAGACCGGGATTGGCATAAACTATATTTCTTTTAAGGACTTTGCTCATCACTTTTGCAACATAAAAGTAATCGATTGCTTCATAGCCGGTTATCGTATAGCTTTTAAAAAAGTGGGCTTCTTCTTGTAATACTCTTCCTACAATTTCCCCTATATCATCAGTGTCGATAAATGAAATTTTCGCTTTACCTGAAGGTATATAGATTTCATTGTTTTCACGAATCTCCTTTGAGTGTGGATCAATCAGATTTTGCATAAAGAAGCTTGGTCGAATGAATGTATAAGGTATACCAACGTTTTTTATTAGCTTTTCAATCTTGTGGTGTGGTGGAAATGGATTTTTTTCTACGCCGAGTAGTGAAAGAAAAACGATATGCTTTATATTAATACTTTTACAGTAATCAATAAATGGTTTAAAGACGCCGTCGACGTTTGTAAGTTGAGGTGGTCTAATTAAGAATATTTTGTTGATACCTTCTAAAGCAGAAGCAAAGGTTGTTCTATTTTCTATATCAAATCTTCTAAATGATACGTTACCAGTTAAGTTCTCATACATAGAAGGGTTACGAACTCCGGCAACAAAACTTAATCCTTTAGTTTCAAAGTAATTCGCAACAGCGCTTCCAACATTACCTGAGTATCCTGTAATAAATACATCTGTCATTAGTTATCCTCCAAAGCTATGTTTATTTTCTCTAGTGCTTGAATTAAAGCATTTTGGGCATCTGCATCAATAGTTGTAAAAACATCATTACTAACTTCATCTGCTATGTGACGAATCTGGTAGAGAACGTTTAATCCATGTTGTGAAAGGGATAAATACTGTGTTCTTTTATCCTGTGGATTGTCGGCTTTAATAACGATTTTAGCTTTAACCAGCCTTTGAACTATCGCCGATATAGTCGGTCTATCATATCCTAGAATGTTTGCAATTTCATGAGCTGCTGACTGATTGCCCATTGTTTCAATTTGATTCATAACAGAGAATTGAGAGGACGTAACGTCATGCTTTCTAAGTTCTCTGTCGAGTTTACATTTTAAGTTTCTCGATGTCTTCATAATTAAATATGCCAACACAATATTTTCTCCTCTTACTCAATTTATACAATTAGTTTGAATATAGTTAGTGTACTTTCTATTTGTCATCCTGTCAAGGTTAAACGCCTAAACTTAGTGACCCCACAAACTTGCAACTTTGTAAGTCATAAAGAGTGCATAAAAAAAAAGAGCAATACGCTCTTTTTGGATTCTATACATTATTTAGGTTGTACAATAAGTTTTATAGCGGTTCTTTCTTCACCATCGATAAGGATATCGGAAAACGCCGGAATACAAATGAGATCAATTCCCGACGGCGATACAAACCCTCTCGCGATGGCAATGGCTTTAACCGATTGGTTAATGGCACCGGCGCCTACTGCCTGTATTTCTGCACCGCCATGTTCTCTAATAACCCCTGCCAAAGCACCTGCAACGGAGTTTGGATTTGATTTTGATGAAACTTTTAATACTTCCATTCTACGACCTCCTACTAAAGATTATACTTCTGAATAATGAGTTTTATTGCGGTTCTTGGTTCACCATTAATTTCGATTTCAGAAAAGGCAGGAACAAAAGCAAGGTCAATACCGCTCGGCGCCATAAAGCCTCTAGCAATGGCAATGGCCTTAACAGACTGATTTAGAGCACCTGCACCGACGGCCTGAATTTCACACATGCCTTTTTCTCTTATTATACCAGCGAGAGCACCAGCAACTGAATTTGGGTTTGAGCGCGTTGCTACTTTAAGTACTTCCATATCTAATTCCTCCTTACTGCGAGCTTGGCAATATAATATTCTTTATATACCCTCGGCGCACGTCGAGAAACAAACTTTTTTCTATTTTTTGTTTTTTAAACATAAAAAAAGCTTTGTCATAACAAAGCTTATAAAGTGTGAATTAATGCAGTTTCTCGTTGGGATACAGCAAAAAGAAGGTCGTAAGCTTGTGCCTCTGCCAGCGTTTTTAAATGCCCTAATAATGCATTTAAGTAAATTTTTTCGCTTTCATAGTGACCTACGTCGACGAGCATCGTGCGCGTCCCGATAGCCGTTTGGTACTCGTGGTATTTGAGATCACCTGTAACGTAGACATCTGCGCCGACGCGAACGGCATCGCCTATAAAATCCGACGCGGCCCCGCTACAGAGTGCAACGGTCTTAATGACCTTTGAACTTGTAAAATTGCTGGCCTTGACAGTTGTCGTATCAAAGATGGCTTTGGTCTTTTCAACGAAGGCGTCGAGGGAGAGCGCTTCCGGCAAAGTGCCGTACAGGCCATACCCCACTTCGTTTAATACAGTGGGATTCTCTATGCCATAGCACTCGGCTAAATAGCTGTTAGTACCGTACAAAAGCGATTTGTCTACATTGGTATGCGCCGCAATAACGGCGATATCGTTTTGAATCAACTTGTAAAGCAGTTTTCCTAGTCTCGTATCTTGTGTTATTTGTTTGAGCCCTTTAAAAATCAAAGGGTGATGTACCAAGAGTGTGTCGTAGCCTTCAGCAATGGCCTCCGCCACAACCTCTTCTGTGACATCTAACGCCAGCAATACTCGAAGCGCCTCTTTATCTCTATTACCTACCAAGAGTCCGGAGTTGTCCCAGTCGTCTTGTGTTTCAAACGGTGCAATTTGATCCATTAACCGCACGATTTTTTCAACAGTTGTCAGCATGGCGCAATACCTCCTCTAGTTTCTCGATGGTTTTCAATTTTTCTGTACACACAGTGCGTTTTTCAAGCGTTTCTTCTTTGAAAGGTAAACGCTCTTGAATCAATGTGTACTTGCGCTTTTTATGCGCTAAAAAAGCGCTGTACGCCGCGCTGTCGATTGTACGTATTTTATAGCCAAACTCCAAGTCACCTGATACGGCATAGGTCTCTACGGTGTCGACGGCTTCATCGGATACGACAAACAGCTCGTACTGTTTGTCAGCGTCTTCGACATAAACGTCGTAGGCGATAGGTCTTCTAAGTTCGTTTAGAACATAGTCTCTCAAGTCTTCCTGTTCTGTCTGCGGCTGTAAAATCAACGTTTTAAACGACTGTGTTTTATCTATGTCATTAGAAAGGAGACGTTTGACAAGGCCACCGCCCATACCGGCGATAACGACAGTCCCCACTTCGGCGTTTTCAACGGGTTCAAGACCAGACCCCAGTCTAAATGCTACGCGACCGGGAACAGGCCAATCGGCAAAGGTTTTTCGCGCATTGTCAAGTGGCCCTTGGTTGACATCGCACATAATCGCTGCATCAATCAACTGCCGCTCCATTAAGAAATGTGGCAGATAACCGTGGTCTGTGCCGATATCTGCTAATGTGGTCCCCTTCTTTACCACAGAGGCAATTTTTTTAAGACGTTTAGAAATCGGATGTGTTTTCATGTATTTCTGCTCCTCGTTGCTCCCTATTGCTTTGCAGCCCTCCGCGTTAAACATTCGCGGAGAGCCTTTCGGCTCAAATTTTGTTGCTGGCAACATTTGATTCCCCTCGGTGCATCAAAACAATTTTCGCTTGCACCCCTCCGCGCTAAACATTCGCGGAGAGCTTTTCGGCTCAAATTTTGTTGCTGGCAACATTTGATTCCCCTCGGTGCATCAAAACAATTTTCGCTTGCACCCCTCCGCGCTAAACATTCGCGGAGAGCCTTTCGGCTCAAATTTTGTTGCTGGCAACATTTGATTCCCCTCGGTGCATCAAAACAATTTTCGCTTGCAGCCCTCCGCGTTAAACATTCGCGGAGAGCCTTTCGGCTCAAATTTTGTCACTGGCAACATTTGATTCCCCTCGGTGCATCAAAACAATTTTCGCTTGCAGCCCTCCGCGTTAAACATTCGCGGAGAGCCTTTCGGCTCAAATTTTGTTGCTTGTTTGCTTAAAAAGCCAGCCACACATTGTGTAAACTGGCTTTGTTTTTATTCGAGATAATCTTTGAGTTTTTTGCTTCTGCTCGGGTGTTTGAGTTTTCTAAGCGCTTTTGCTTCGATTTGACGTATACGTTCTCTGGTTACATCGAACTCCTTGCCAACCTCTTCGAGCGTTCTCGCGCGACCGTCTTCAAGGCCGAATCTTAACTTGAGCACCTTTTGTTCACGTGGTGTCAACGTTTCAAGAACTTCAATCAACTGTTCTTTAAGCATAGAGAAAGCCGCAGCATCAGCCGGAGCCGGTGCATCGTTATCGGGAATAAAATCGCCGAGATGCGAATCTTCTTCTTCGCCAATTGGGGTCTCTAATGAAACGGGCTCCTGAGCGATTTTTAAAATCTCACGCACCTTTTCTACGGTCATATCCATTTCCTTAGCAATCTCCTCTGGGAAAGGCTCTCGCCCCAGTTCTTGAAGCAACTGGCGCTGTACGCGAATAAGCTTGTTGATGGTTTCAACCATATGCACCGGAATCCTAATGGTACGCGCTTGGTCGGCAATGGCTCTCGTAATCGCCTGGCGAATCCACCATGTGGCATAGGTTGAGAATTTGAAGCCTTTTGTCCAGTCAAACTTCTCGACGGCTTTAATCAATCCGAGATTGCCCTCTTGAATAAGGTCTAAAAACAACATACCGCGCCCTACGTATTTTTTAGCAATACTGACGACCAGTCTCAGATTGGCCTCACACAACTTCTGCTTTGCCAGTTCATCCCCTTCTGCCATACGCTTGGCCAGTTCAATTTCTTCCTCGCCGGACAAGAGTGCAACTTCTCCGATTTCCTTTAAATACATACGTACGGGATCGTCGATGTTAATGCCTTTGGGCACGGTGATGTCCAGTATTTTGTCGTCTTCTTCATTGTCGCCATCGTCGTCGTCATCGAGCTTTTCAATAACGGAGATGCGCCCCATGTTTTTAAGATCTTCAATATCGTCGACGTCGTCGATGTTGATATCGTCGATATCCTCCTCATCGTCATCGGTCTCGTCTGACTCATCATCTGAAACAATGCTGATGCCCATGGCGGCGAAGGCGTTGTAGATTTCTTCAATCTGGTCTTTGTCGATTTCAAGATCCGAAAGTTTATCTTGAATCTCTCGGTACGATAAAGTCCCCTTTTTCTTTCCTTTTTTAATTAAACTCTTTACCAGTTCTTCGTTCTTGGCATTCAATCTATTGCTCAATTGAATGGCCTCCTTTCAATTATTTAATTTGCGCCTAGGCATTTTCATTGTCAGCTGTTGCTTTGCAAGTATTTTTTCATGAATACGCTTCTGCACAGCCGCTTTATCATTACTCTCTTTAAGTGCAAGTTTCAGGTGTTCGATGTCATCGTCGAGCGCCATAATAGTCAAGTTGTACACAATGAGTTCAAAATCAAAAGCATCGTAAGTCACGGCATGCTTTTCCAGCCAATTGACCAGCTGGGTAGAGGCGGTAATATCCGCTTCTTCAATAAAGCGTTCTTTATTAAAGCCACCGTACTCAGTCCAGTGCCGCATTAAACTGTCGTAAATAGGCACCGTCCCCTGCGAATACGAAAACGTCTCAATAAAGTTGCGCTGTTCCTCAGTAAGTTGATCTGAAAGCTGCACCCAATAAACCAGCAACTGTTCTTCCAAATGAACCCTTCTGTCACTGCCGACTTTGGGGATTTGTGCAGTTTTTGAATGGAAACCGTAATGTGCTTTCTCACGGTACTGATCTTCGAGGACTTCTCGTGCAATTAAGTCGGTGTTGACGCCGAGCAGTGTCCCCAGTCGTTCAATGTGCAAGTTCTTCTCAAATCCGTTTTCGAGCTTCCTAACAATTGCCGCCGCCTTTGACAAAAATTCAATTTTTGACGCATCGTCTGACAAATTGTAATGTCCCATTAAACGGTCAATTCGAAAAGTCGTTCCGGAAACCGCCTCGTCAATTTTCTCTTGAAAGGCCTCTCGGCCGTGTTTTTTAATAAAATCGTCTGGATCGAGCCCTTCGCCAAGTTTAATGACTTTCACGTGCTCAATAACGCCCTCTAAGACATCGAGCCCTTTTAAGGCCGCATTTTGTCCGGCACTATCGGAGTCATAGCATAAAATGACCTCGTCGGCATAGCGTTTGACTAGGCGGGCATGCTCTTTTGTCAGCGCAGTTCCAAGCGTCGCCACCGCGTTGCCAAACCCGCTAGCATGTAGTGCGATGACGTCCATATAGCCCTCGGTGACAATCAACTGTCGCTTGTCACTTTTGTAATTCTTGGCGATGTTGAGTCCGTACAGCGTACGGCTCTTGTTAAAGACTTCTGACTCAGGTGAGTTCAGGTATTTGGGGAGTGCATCGTCCATTACCCTGCCGCCGAAACCGATGATGCGTCCCTGCGGATTGATGATTGGAAACATAACCCGGTTTCTAAAACGATCATAATAACGATCTTTTTCCTTATTGTGTATGACGAGTCCGACACTTTCAAGCGCATCGGGGCTGTACTTCCCAGAAAGGGTTTTTATCAGCGTCGCCCACGCATCACTTGAAAAACCAATGCCGAACTTCTTTATCAAGTCGTAATCAATCCCTCGACGCTCCAGATAACTGAGTGCGTCAGGGTGCTTTCTGAGATTCTTATAAAAGAAAATCGCAGCATCCCTAAGTATATCATAGTAATGTGCCTGTTGTCTATAATTTTTCCCCTGACCGTTCTTTTTAAACTCTGAGATATCGACGTTGTAGCGATTGGCGAGAAATTCCACGGCATCTATAGCGTCTAGATTTTCATACTGCATAATAAACCCGACGGTATTGCCCGCCGCGCCACAACCAAAACAGTGAAAAAGCTGCTTTTCTTCCGACACAATAAAAGAAGGTGTCTTCTCATTGTGAAACGGACAAAGCGCTTTGTAATTCTTCCCAGCGCGATTTAAAGAGATGTAACTGGATATCACATCGACGATATCGACTTGTTCATTTATATAATCAAAGATATTGCCTTTGTTCATGTCTACTCCTTACTCTTTGTCACATCTGGTTATTATTCGACATCTTTTATCAAAATCCTTTATTTTTAATTTTTTTTAATGTTTACACGTCTTATACCATATATACCCTGTACACCTGCCCACACGCAATATCTTGTAGCCCTGTACACTGTATCACTAATCGGTGGTGTCTATCCAAAAAAGGAAAACCTAGTAATACCAAAACCTTGGTATAAAAATTTTTTTGTATAAATTCACCGCATAGCGGTCGGACATACCGGCAATGTAGTCTTTCACCGCATCAATATCCTCGCCGTTTTGATAGTCTGAGTACCGATCAGTCGGCATTTCATCAGGGTGCTCCAGATAGTAGTGGTAAAGCGTTTCGACGATGGAAGCCGCGCGCTTCTCCTCCCCTTTGGCCTGTTCGTTGAGATAAACGTTTTTGAACATAAACGCCCGCAACTCTAAAAAGGCCTCGTAACGCGCTTTGCTCATTTGAATGGACGACCGGTCCAGACTGTTCTGAATGACATCGACAATCATAGTATCAATGCGCTTGCTATGGGTCTCACCCAGTTCCTCTATAATCGATTTTGGTAAACTCGATTCATCTAGGACATGTGCCCTAACCGCATCGTCTATATCGTGATTTAGGTAAGCGATTCTGTCACAGTACTTAACCACTTGCCCCTCTAAGGTCTTTGGCAGAACCTCTCCGCTGTGGTGAATGATACCATCGCGCACTTCTTCCGTCAGATTGAGGCCATACGGGTGATGATGCTTGCGCTCAATAAAATCCACTACCCGGAGACTCTGGTCGTTGTGAACAAACCCTAAAGGATGGACTCGGTCGAGAGCCTCTTCCCCACAATGTCCAAAAGGTGTGTGACCGAGGTCATGTCCCATGGCAATGGCTTCAGTAAGATCTTCGTTGAGTCTAAGCGCTCTAGCTATAGTCCGTGCAATTTGAGACACTTCTAGTGTATGGGTCAGGCGCGTCCGATAATGGTCGCCCTCCGGTGACAAAAACACTTGGGTTTTGTGTTTCAGCCTTCTAAAAGCTTTCGAGTGAAGAATTCGATCGCGGTCTCTCTGAAAATCGGTTCTGATTTCACAAGGTTCTTCATCTAAGCGTCGCCCTTTGCTCTCTGAAGAGAACTGGGCGCTGGGAGATAAGATTTGTTTTTCAAGTTGTTCGTAACGTTCTCTTATACTAACCATCGTTCGCCTCCTTTTCGATGTACTTACTATTAGACATTGCCCCTCTAAAACCCTTTTATTTGTAGTGCCGTAATATAAACTTAACATTAATGCCGTCAGCCATTTTCCATCAGGCAACGGGCTGAATACAACCGCATCGTTTAACTTAAAGAGCACGCCCTTTTTTTGGACGTGCTCTCGCGCACTCTATAGAAATCCACCCTGTTACTTACTAGAAGCTTGATTTCTAGCATCTAGATTCGCTTGTATCCGATGGACACGACTACTTCACCTCTTCATGTTCTGCAATATAAGAAAAATACTTGACATCTTCTTCTTGAAAATGGCCTTCAACCACTGTTATCAGAAGAAATGAAAAGAACTCAACCGCTGTGACCTCTCTTTGAATGGTTTTTTGAAAAAGCGCATTTGTCTTCTTCAACAGTGCGTCGTGAATTCTTTGATGATTTTCAACATCCGGATACCCCACTTTTTGAAGCGTCTTTATTTCATCTTTAAAATGTTGCTCCAATTCGAGGAGTAGGATTTCCACATTTCTTATGGTTTCATCAAATGAAGATTGTTCCAACGCGCTTTCTACAATTGTGTTACAGCGCTCTAATATGGCCTTGTGTTCGTCATCAATTGTCTTACAGCCGGAATTTGAGCGTTCGTCCCAATCCATCTTTGACAGTATGTTTTTGGCTGTGTGGTGATTGCTGACCGTCACCTTGTTCTTCCCGGTGTTTTTAGAGGTGTACAGCGCATCATCCGTTCTAATAAACCACGATTCTATATATTCTTTCGCCTTCCACTCAGAGCAACCGACACTTGCTGTGACGCCATAAGAACGATTCATCTCTAAGGACTCAATCCCCGCTCGAACTCTTTCTGCTACATACTCTGCTCCTTCGAGATCCGTATTAGGAAGCAATAAAATAAACTCATCGCCACCCCATCTTGCAAAGATATCCTCGATTCTAATAAGTGTTTTGACCCTTGCAACCACCTCGAGCAAAACATCGTCTCCTGCCGAATGCCCATAGACGTCGTTAACATTTTTAAAATGGTCTAAATCAAAATAGACCATAGAAATGGGGTGACTGTGCCTTAAGCTGCTACCAACTTCTTCTTTTAATCGAAGGTTAAAATACTCCCTAGTATAAATCTTTGTAAACCTATCCAGAATGTATTTGCTCTCTAAATCGACTTTGTCTTTTAACACTGCACTGTATTTCCTCATCCAAGAAAGAATGCTCAAGGAAACCAGTAGGCTTATTACTAGGCAAAGCAAAAGAATCAGTACCACTTGTACAACTCTGTTATCCCACCCCTTCATGGGAACAGCGTAGACATCCCAACCGCCAATTGAATCTTCTGTTCTGAATTTGAGCGGCGACATGCCTAGCACCCGGCTATTGCCATATATGACCTCATCGGGTTCATCTGCTGAGGTAATCAGATAATCTACCTCGTAATTATCGGCGTGTTTGTCGACAAACTCAAACGCATTTTCCGCTTTTAAAACGATGCTCACCATTCCCCAATAAGCATTGTCCCTCAAAAGCGGCATGCGAACGATGAAAGCCGTGCCACCTTGTATCAATTTTATCGTCGTGTCAACTAGAACGCCGATATTTCTAATATCATCTAGATGATCTCTCAAAAGAAAACCTAAATACTCGTAGATTTCCGCCTCATCAGTCGTCTCTTTTAACTGTATGTATGCTGCAAATCCAGATAACAAACTGACGTTCTGGTTCTTAAAATCCCTGATTTCCTCATTTAAGCTATAATAGGAAATAGCTACTTTGTTTTCTTCATCTTCTCTGACTCTCATGGAAAAGTTGTGAATGAACACAAAACTAATAGACATAAGCAATACAAAAACTAATCCTGCGATAAAAACAGCTACTCGTGAGTTTTCCTTGAATTTAAATCTACCACTAATCATTACTTTACTCCTCGTCTTACTGAGTTGTCTCCTGAAAATAAATTTCTATATACTATTAGTATATATACCACTTTTGTACCGTATAGTCGGATTTTTTTAAGTTTTCTCAAACTTTTTTAATAACTCCTTTCACTTTGTTTCATTCTTATTCTATGAAATGTATGTTTAACGGTCTAAAAAGTTCATCTATCTGTATATAGCTGAAATTTTACAGTCTCTATCTGAGTTTATAGATGTTATAAAATCATCTGAATAAGTTTTCAAACTTGTAATTACCTAGCCTCACTTAACATCCCTTAAAAATTATCGTTTAGTCCCCCTTCTTGAAGCTTTTATCAAAATACACTTCAATGCTAACCAATATCTTTCGACTCTATTCTAATTAAAAAAGATGCTTTGAATTAAACAAAGCACCTTTTAGAAGATTTGTAATCTTAATTATTTATTTTGTATGATATAACTGATTCTAAATTACGTTAATCAATTTACTTTTTATACTTTCTAAAACATCATCTGTAACACCCAACTTCTTCTCAAACACTCCATCCATTGTTACTACTATAATTTCATCTGGTTTAATCATTCTTATTATTCTTTCCATCTTTTCTACTGCATCGTTTGTATCATTATATCCCTTAATAATAGTCATTTCTAATATAAATTTGCCTTTATAAAAATTTCTAAACGTAACCATATTAAATATATGATCTTCTAAAGTGTATCCATTTAAAGGACGTTGTAGTTTTTGAAAGTCTAATTCACTAATGACTTTTATTTCACCAATAACTTCATCACATTTACTAGCAATTTTTTTTAAACTTTCATCGTTAAGTATATATCCATTAGATAAAAGCCTTACTAATTTTCCCTGTGATTTAATTGAATCAATTATTCTGTCTATACCTGAATGAAAAAGTGCTTCACCAGATGAATTAATAAAGACTAGATCAGCAGATGAAGATTCGATTTTATGCTTTAAGTCTGCAATATTAGCATCAACGTCTTTATAATCTTTCACTAAATCAGTCTTATTATTAGACCTACCAATAGGACAAAATATACAATCAAAGTTACAACATTTTTCTGGAAGAATATTTACTTCCAATATTCTTTTATCTTCCTCTTTATAAGCTTCTTTATATTTAAACATGTACATCATTTAACCCTTTCTTAAAACTCAATACTTCTATTGTTGATATCTAATACAAATGTTAAGCATTCGCCACCGATATTTTTAGTAACACTTTCATGTAAATATTTAAGAGCAGAATTAAAACTCTCATCTCTATCTAAATCAACTGATTCTATACATAAAAAAGCATTTTTTGTTTCTTCTGCACTAGCGTTGCATAAAACTTAACCTGAATTATTCATGACGGTTCACGAAATACTCCCCAAAACCGCATAGTTACTGTATTTTAGATTACTTTTGCTTTTCACTTATCAAGTGAAACCTAAATAAATAGAAGAAGAGCTCCAACTTTGTTAAAATGTAGTTACCACACAAACACCAAAACAAAGGAGAAACTCTTCATGTCTAGTGTAAGTTCACTTCAGCTCGAAAGCAATAGTAAAATCAAAATAAATTTCAATGGAGGCGATTTATCCTCCGATTCGGGGCTGCTTCTCATAAAAGAATTCGCCCATAAGTTTGGCTTCAATAAACACATCAGCCAGTTTGTAACGGACAAAAATGATAGCTTCCGTAAACACAAAGACCATCAAAATCTATCCCAGCTAATTTATCAAATCCTTGCTGGATACTTTAATGACAATGATGCAGACGAACTGACCAATGAACCTGTCTTTAAAAGTATTCTGGGTAAACAGGCTCTTGCCTCACAACCCACACTGTCGAGGTTCTGGAACCGTATGGATGGGGATACAGTCAAACAGTTTGAAGATATCATCCGTCATATGAGGTCATCGGCCTACAGGACTAAAATGCCAGAACAAGTTCTGCTTGATCTTGATTCAACCCTACTTAACACGTACGGCAAGCAGGAAGGCGAAGGCTTTAATTACCACTATCAAGCTCATGGATATCACCCCTTACTCTGCTATGACGGACTCACTGGAGATCTTCTCAAAGCAGAGCTTAGAGATGGTACCGCCTATAGTTCTACAGGCGTCTGCGAGTTCATGCAGCCCTTACTTGATGAATACTTTACAAAGTATCCTGATGTCCATCTGTTCCTCCGTGGAGACAGTGGTTTTGCAACACCAGACTTGTACAAACAGTGTGAAAGCAATGGTGTATCCTATGCCATACGCTTGAAAGCAAACAAAATACTGTATGCTCACGCAAAACATTTGGATGATGAAATAACCGAAGCTACAAAGGATAACATGATTGATTATGTGGTCCGTTATGATGAGTTCTTGTACCAAGCCGGTAAATGGGACTATCCTAGACGGGTTATCGTCAAGGTCGAGAAACCGTACAATCAGCTAACCAATCAGTATGCCTTTATTGTGACCAACATGGATCTCAGTCCTGAAGAACTCATTAAGTTCTATCGAAATCGAGGCACCATGGAAAACTTTATCAAAGAAGGTAAAAGTGGCTTCAACTTTGCATCAACACCAAGTAAGGACAAAGTCGTTAATGCAAATCATCTACTGCTCCATGTCCTAGCATACAACCTATTTAATTACTTTAAACGATTGGTATTACCTGAAAACATGAAGAAAATGTTGATAGATACTATTCGATTGAAGCTGCTCAAAATCGCATCAAAGGTTGTTAAAGCAGCAAGATATATTCATTTCAAACTGTGTAGCAGTTGTCCATACAAGAATGAGTTCTATGAAATTCTTGAGAACATCCGTCGACTTCCACAGTTGGAATAAACGTAACTGATGAACTTTGAAATCTGAAAATCGAGAAAAGTATTGTCCACAGGATAAGTCTGCCCATTTTTAGGTGATAAACAGGAAGACGTCTTCTATGATAAGCATTATGAAGCGCAAAAACTTAAATCCGCTCGATTTTTGGTGATATCATGGGTTCATGAATAATTCAGGCTTAATCAATAGCAAAAGAACAATAAATAACAATAATGTCTATTAAGGGGTTTAAAATCAATAAAAAAGTCCTTATACTAGATTCATGGAGCACACATAGATGGTCTCGCACAAATCTAATACAAGGAACACAACATCTATATTATATGAAATTTAAGACCATTGGTAAAGTACTTGAACCCCTAAATTCAAAAAAAGTTAAAAATATCATCAAAACGAATAACTGTGATGCTTATGCCAAGAAGTTAACGACTCAAAACCTAATCAAACTCTTTGTCACCGCAAACCTGAAAGAACATGATGGCCTCAGAGCCATCTCAACGGATCTGCTGTTTGATGACAATTATCAGAGGTATCTTAAACTAGATTCTATAAGCCCTTCTCAGCTCTATAGACGACTGTCAGCTCTCGATACATCTGTGCTCCAGAACATCTTCACGCATCTGGTGTCACAGCTTCACGGGCAGTTTGAGAGCGCCCAGTTAAATGAAGATACATTGGCACTGAATATTGTTGATGCCAGCGTTATCACAAAAGCATTAACGGGCATGGCGTGGGCGAAATACCGAAAAACAAAAGCGGGTGTCAAATTACATCTCGGCCTTCGCTATTATGGTGAAAACGCACTTTATCCAAGTAAAGCCACTGTCACTGGCGCAAAAGAACATGATGTGAGTGAAATGCTCAGCGTGACGGATTTTACACCAGGCGTCATCAATGTTTATGACAGAGGCTATGTGGATTACGATCGCCTAGATCAAATCCACGAAGCTGGTGGTTGTTTTGTCGTTCGCATGAAGAGCAACTCTGTGACATGGGCGAATACGCGCTATGATAATCCAAAGGGCGTTCTTTACGCCTCAAAAGGCCCTGTGGGTTCAGGCAGCAAAAAGACTAGGCATGAATACCACTATATTCAGCAAGCAGATGATGACGGAACTATTTATCACTTTTTGACAAACGTCCCTGACCTTGAAACCGACACAGGGCTCTGTTTTGAAGACGTCTGTAATATCTATAAACTCAGGTGGAAAATTGAACTCTTTTTCAAATGGCTTAAACAGCATTCTAAAGTCAAGCATTTCTTTGCGACTGATGAAGTGGGCGCGGTAAACCAAATTTACCTTTCGCTCATTCTCTACTGTCTACTCGCTCTGTTTAAGCAAAACCTGAGAACAGACGCACCACTAAACAAGATCAGGGTTGCTATAAGAGCAAGTCTTTACAGTACTTTTGAAAGTTTCAAACGAAAGATTATGAGGCTCAATCCTTTTTAGATTAATCTATCCATATATGGCTCCCATCACTGTGCAACGAGACTGTCTGCTTAGAGTCAGCTTTTTTTCATTAGTAGAATCGACAGGGTTACATTTTTATCCTTATAAAGCGTAATATGGATTTGCTCTAGATTTGTAGTTGAGTTTATGCAACGCTAGTGTTTCTTCTGTTAGCATTGTTCGTACTGCTTCTCTCCAATTCCAACATCTACAAATAGCTCCTGCATCATCTTTGTAAACTAATTCATTATTTAAAGGTGATTCGCTTTTTTCGTTGCCTAGAGTAACAAATTCCTCAGTACCATCCGCAAATGTTAATCTTATGTCTCCCTCAAACTTGTCTATATCCTCACCACCGTTTGGGAGCGCAAATAACATTGAACAGGAGTTATAAATATCTACTAAAGGATTTATATTACCAACTAGGTTACCTTTGCTAACTCTTTTTAACAAAGCTTCAATTGAAGAACGTGCACCTTTTTTGGTTGGAAATTTTTGAAATGCTTCTCTCCATACTTTAATTACTTTGTTATCACTCAATGTTTCCAACTCTAAATGATTTAATGCTTGATTCTGAGCATCAGTCAACATATCTAAGTATAATTGCTTGCTATTGTAAACATTGTTAATATTCTTAGCAACTATTACTCCTATTTTAGCTTGTGGAAACAACTCCCAAAACGAATCCTCAATAATAAATTTTCTCATAATTATGCCTCCTTGTAATTACTTAGTTTCAAACCTATTACACCAATTACTATAAAAAACATACTGATCATCTTGTACAGTGAGATTACTTCTTTGAACAATTTAACACTTAATAAAACCGTCCCGATTGTTCCAACAGCTGTCCAAATAGCATAAGCAGTGCTTAACGATATTTTTTCAGATGACAAAGTGAGAAAATCGACGCTTAACAATATAAATGCAATTGTCAAAATACTTGGTGACAATTTCGTGAATCCATGTGTGTATTTAATACCAACAGCCCATAATATCAGATATACCCGCTAATAATAAGTAAAACCAATGTATCATATACTCCTTTCTAGCTGAGGAGATATACTATTACTCTTTATGAATACAAAAAAGCCCAAGAAATATATAATAATATATCTCCCAGGCTTTTATCCTTCCGTGTACACAATTCAGTGCGTTATCTCTTGGACCAGACTAGCATGTGCTACGGAACCCTAGATAACTTTTCAATATTGATTTAAACTAATACTACTAAACTACAAATAATTTGTCAACAATCAGTTTAGATGTATTCCAAATGTTTATGATTCACATGTGATAATGTCTTAAGTAATCAAACGTAATTTTGGATTGTCAACGCTTTATTAAACTATTTTCTCAAGGGTATTTTTTTAATTCTACAGGCGTCAGATAGCCTAGTGTTGAGTGGATTTTTATGTTATTATACCAATTTATATAATTTGCCAATTCGATGCTAAGTTCATCTAGCGACTTGAATATATACCGATTTGAAAACTCTGTTTTAAATACTTTGAAAGTGGCTTCAGCAATCGCATTGATTGCCAAAAAGTATTTTCCCACCAACAAAAACTACAGCAGTCAATGCCAATCCACCTGCACTCATTTGATTTTCAATAAGTGTTCCATAACAGCCCATTTTCGACTCTGTTTTAAAATTCTTATCGAGTTTCCAACTAAAAATAAGGTGTAATCTCAATTTGCACTAAGATTACACCCCATACATTAATTTAACTAATTAGCTCTAAACCCTTTATTTTCAACGCTTCAGTAGAAATACACCTTATATAATCAATCTATTTACTTTGGTCTCGGTTGCGAATCGCCGCTTGTGCCGCCGCCAAACGTGCAATAGGCACTCTAAAAGGCGAACACGAAATGTAGTCGATGCCTACAGCATTGAAAAATTCAATCGACTTCGGATCCCCACCATGTTCTCCGCAAATACCCAATTTAATCTCTGGACGCGTTTGACGCGCCTTTTCAACGCTCATTTTAACCAACTGACCGACCCCTCTCTGATCGAGGCTGGCAAAAGGGTCTTTCTCAAAAATGCCTTTTTGCACATATGCGCCAATAAACTTTCCGGCATCGTCTCTTGAAAAGCCCAGTGTCATCTGTGTCAAATCATTGGTGCCATATGAAAAGAACTCGGCGTTTTCCGCAATCTCATCGGAAATAAGCGTTGCTCTCGGCACCTCAATCATCGTGCCGATTTTGTAGTCAAGCGATGCGCCCATTTCCTGCATAACGTCTTGCAATGTTTTAAGAATCTGCTCTTTAACCAGTTCAAACTCTTTTAAATGTCCGACGAGCGGCACCATAATCTCCGGTTCAATTTTAACACCGCTTCTCTCAGAGACGAGAATTGCGGCACGAGCTATGGCTTTAATCTGCATGTTGTAAATCTCAGGGAATGTAATTGAAAGGCGACAGCCTCTGTGCCCTAACATCGGATTGAACTCGGCCAATGTCTTGACGGTTTGGCGAATGGTGTCTGCCGACTTGTCAAGGTGTTTGGAAAGTGCGAGTATATCGTTTTCCTCCACCGGTAAGAACTCGTGTAACGGCGGGTCGAGCAAACGCACTGTAACAGGATGTGCCCCCATGACTTCAAAGATGGCTTCAAAGTCCTTTTGCTGGTGTACGAGAAGCGATTGCAACGCCGTTAAGCGTTCTTCTGTAGTTTCAGATAAAATCATTCGTCTCACATCGATAATTCTTTCAGCGTCAAAGAACATGTGTTCCGTTCTGCAAAGACCGATACCGGATGCGCCAAATTCCAGAGCTTTTTTCGCATCTTTAGGTGTATCGGCATTGGCCCGTACCCCCAAGTTACGCGCTTCATCTGCCCACGAAAGCACCGTGTTAAATGCGTCGCTAAACGCCACATCAGTTGTATCGATCTTGCCTTGATACACATTGCCGGTAATCCCGTCGAGACTGATAAAATCGCCCTCGTCGTATGTGCCGTTCGGCGTGTGAAGGACGCGTTCGTCTTCGTCTACAGTTAATGCGCTACAGCCTGCGACACAGCACTTGCCCATTCCACGCGCCACGACAGCGGCATGAGAAGTCATCCCACCTCTTGAAGTGAGAATACCGTTTGCGTGCACCATGCCTTCAATGTCTTCTGGAGACGTCTCTGTACGCACTAAAATACAGGTTTCTCCGCGGTTTTTCGCCTTAATAACATCTTCTGAATGAAAATAAATTTTACCGAACGCCGCACCTGGTGACGCCGGAAGGCCCTTGGCAATATGAACTGCTACAGCTAGGGCGTGAGGTTCGAACATCGGGTGGAGCAGTTCGTCGAGTTTTGCAGGTTCTATGCGCATCAACGCTTCTTCACGTGTAATCAGCCCTTCTTCAACCATGTCGACAGCTACCTTGACACTGGCAAATGCCGTCCGCTTTGCAGAGCGCGTTTGAAGGAGATACAACGTTCCGCGCTCCACAGTAAACTCAATGTCCTGCATGTCTTTGTAATGGTTCTCAAGTGTTTTACAGACGTCGTTAAACGCTTTGAAAACTTCCGGTTGTATTTTTTCGAGTTCGGCAATGGTATGCGGCGTGCGGATGCCGGCGACGACGTCTTCACCTTGTGCGTTCATTAGGAACTCGCCAAAAAGCACGTTGTCGCCGTTAGAAGGGTTCCGTGTGAAAGCCACCCCTGTACCGGAACTTTCACCCATGTTGCCGAATACCATTTCCTGAATATTAACTGCCGTTCCGAGGTCGTGCGGAATCTCATGAAGATTTCTGTAGACAATGGCGCGGTCGTTGTTCCAAGAACCGAATACCGCCTCAATAGCCATCTCCAATTGATGCGTCGGCTCTTCCGGGAACCCGAACCCCTTCTCCCGTTTAACGAGCTTTTTATAGCCGACGATAATCGCCTCTAAATCGGCTTCAGTAAGTGCCGTATCTTCTGTAATGCCCATTTCCGTTTTCTTCGTGTCAAATACTTTATCGAATTTGTATTTCGGAATCTCCAACACCACATCGCCAAACATTTGAATAAATCGTCTGTAACAGTCCATGGCGAAACGCCTGTTCTCCGTTAAGAGTGCGAGGCCTTCTACAGTTTGCTCATTGAGCCCTAGATTGAGGACCGTGTCCATCATTCCCGGCATAGAAACAAAGGCACCAGATCTTACAGAAACAAGGAGTGGGTTTTGAGGATCGCCTAACTTCTTGCCCGTTTTTGCTTCTAACTTGGCCAGGGCCTCATTAATCTGCGCGATAACCTCATCTGAAATAACTTTCTGTGCATCGTAATAAGCGTTGCACGCCTCAGTGGTAATTGTAAATCCGTTGGGAACGGGGAGACCGATTTTCTTCATTTCAGCCAAGTTCGCTCCTTTCCCTCCAAGTAACCCTTTCATCTCTTTGCTGCCTTCTTCAAAGGCATAAACAAATTTTCTCATAACGCATACCTCACCTTTTGTAATCAATAACTGCTTTATTAGTGTACCGCCTCGTTGAGCGTTCATTAAAATGCCGAATCATTCGTATCCGACTGTAGAATAGCCGTTTTTAATGGTGAACGATACAGTACACGAGAACTTCGCTTACGCGATATGCTCAAAAACCCACAGCAAATGCGCTGTGGGTCATTACCTCGTTGTCTACTTGAGTTTCATGTTGAGTCCAGTGATTTCCATGATAATACTTGCCGTCTCTTCAATGGCTTTGTTGGCCACGTTAATAATCGGACAGCCTAGCTGTTTGTATACTTTATCTGCGTAATCCAATTCCTCTAGTATTCTGCTGTAGTTGGCGTACTCGACGTTCGCCGACAAGCCGAGAGCCTTTAGGCGCTCAACGCGAATTTCATTTAACTTCTCAGGAGAGTTTGTCAAACCAATCAGCTTGTTTTTAGGCACTTGATAGATTTCTTTGGCCACGGGAATTTCCGGAACCAAGGGCACGTTGGCCACGCGAATGTTCTTGTGCGACAAATACATGCTAAGCGGCGTCTTAGAAGTCCTAGAGATACCGAGCAACACCACGTCGGCGTGTTTAAGGCCTTTTAAATCCTTGCCGTCGTCATATTTTACAGCAAACTCTATCGCTGCGACGCGATCAAAATAATCATCGTCCAGTTTGTACATCGTACCGGGCTTCTGTGCAGGGACGTCTTTAAAAAAGTCTGAAAACTGATCCAACACCGGTGTTAAAATGTCATGACAGCGCACGTCATATCGGGCACATGTCTCGATAATGCCCCTGGTCAATTCGTCTATTACGGTGGTAAACAGAACAATCGAAGGCTGCTTTGAAGCTTTTGAAACGATTTCTTCAACAGCTTCTATGTCGCGCACATAATTGTACTTCTTCACGACGTATTCTTTTCCCGTAAATTGATTCATGGCTGCTCTGGCAACATGTGAAGCCGTCTCACCGAGAGAATCGGACATGATGATGATTTGATATTCCTGCTCCATATGGTCCCTCCTATACTTGTTTCATTTATATCCAATTCTTAAAATCTTAATCGCTCTCTAATATATTCTACGAGGTCTTCGATTTTAATACGTTCTTGTGCCATCGTATCGCGATGTCTTATAGTAACACTTTGATCTTCACCAGATTCAAAATCGTAAGTGATGCAGAACGGGGTTCCGATTTCATCATGCCTTCTGTAGCGTTTGCCGATACTGCCGGCATCGTCGTAATCGATGTTAAAGTGCTCTGCCAACAACTCATAAACCTTTGTCGCTTCGTCGTTGAGCTTTTTTGAAAGCGGGAATATCGCAGCCTTAAACGGTGCAAGTGCCGGGTGGAACTTCATCACTGTTCTCGAGCTACCGTCTTCCAAAACTTCTTCTTCATACGCATCCACGAGGAAGGCAAGTGTAACGCGGTCCGCACCAAGTGACGGTTCAATACAATATGGTACATATTTCTCATTTGTCACCGGGTCTTGATAGCTTAAGTCCGACTTAGATTGGTTCATATGGGCCTTGAGGTCGAAGTCCGTACGGTCTGCAATCCCCCAAAGTTCTCCCCAACCAAATGGGAAGCGGTATTCAATATCCGTTGTCGCATTGGAATAGTGTGAAAGTTCTTCTTCGTCATGGTCTCTAAACTTCACTTTATCTTCTGTCATGCCAAGCTTTAGGAGCCAGTTCATACAAAATGCCTTCCAGTATTTGAACCACTCTAGGTCTTCGCCAGGTTTACAGAAAAACTCAAGTTCCATCTGCTCGAACTCACGCGTTCTAAAAGTGAAGTTCCCCGGTGTAATTTCATTTCTAAAAGATTTACCAATTTGCCCGATGCCAAACGGCACCTTTTTTCTCGACGCTCTTTGAATGGTCTTAAAGTTGACGAATATACCTTGAGCCGTCTCCGGTCTTAAGAAGATTTCCGTTGACGAGTCTTCTACAACCCCTTGAAAAGTTTTGAACATGAGGTTAAACTGTCGAATTTTAGTAAAGTCGTTGCTGCCGCAGCTGGCACAGACAATGCCGTTTTCTGAGATATAATTTTCCATTTTCTCATTTGGCCAGGCGTCAATAGCTTCCGGTTCTCCACCATTTGCCGTCATATGTTCTTCGATTAATTGATCTGCTCTGTAACGCGTCTTACACGATTTACAGTCCATAAGTGGGTCGTTAAAGCCACCGACGTGTCCCGATGCTACCCAAACTTCAGGGTTCATAAGAATGGCACTGTCGATGCCCACATTGTACGGGTTGCTCTGCACAAATTTTTTCCACCAAGCTGCTTTTACGTTGTTTTTAAGCTCCACCCCTAGCGGACCGTAGTCCCAAGTATTTGCCAAACCCCCGTAAATATCTGACCCCGGAAAAACAAAGCCCCTGGATTTTGCAAGTGAAACGATTTTTTCCATAGTAACTTGACTCATAATGTCCTCCCCTACTTTAAATAGCTTTTGCGCGACAAGTTTTACAGCGCACTCTTTTTTGATTCGACTTTTTTAATTCGACAACATGTGTTGCGCCCACAACTAAACGTTTGTCGATTCAATAAAAAAACCTTTCATCTCTGCCGAAGCAGGGACGAAAGGTTATTCCGCGGTTCCACCCTAATTGGTCCAAAGGACCCTCTTTAAACAATATCGCTCCAAAGTGCCTTCACTTATCACCGCTATCGGTTTTCACCACCACCGACTCTCTTTAAGCAGCTCGACAAATTACTTTTCTTCTTCATCGCCATTCGTTATTCAGTTAAAGGGCTGAATTATGCCCCAAGTAATGCTTAAGATTGTACCACAGGTTCATCTGTCTGTAAAGATGGTTCTACTTCTTTTCCCTCACATTTAAAAAAGGCTTTAAGAGACTCAAAAGTCTCAATCGTCAGAGAGTTCAAGTTAATCACCTCTCCATCCTTTTTCACGACGTTGAGGTCACACCCTGTGGCCACCGCCGCAATAATTGCCGCCATGGTGGATTTGGTAAAGAGCACACCTGCAATAGCCCCTGCCATAATGGGGATATCCAAAACGATCTTATCGTTTTTAACAATGGTCAACTGACGAATCAATCCCTCGTTAATCAAATACTTCAGCCATTCGGAAATCTGATGTCCCAAATGGTAATGTCCCTTTTCCGCACCTGTCGTTTGCTTGGACTCGAGTTCAATAATTGCCGCTAGAATATCGCCGCCCGTTTGCTCAAGTGCCTCTTGCGCCGCTTTATAACCGACATTTGTCCGTTTAATTACGGCATCCACCATTTCAAGTGTAATAGTCATAGCATCACCCTTTCATTTGTTTACTACAGCCATTATATCATTATTTTAAAATTTATAACAGACCGTTTTAAATTTTAAACTTATTGATGTTGGCTTCCAGCTCATCGGCTAGACCTTTAAGCTGATCTGCGGCAATGGCGACTTGCTCGACGACAGCTGTCTGCTCTTCCATAGAGGCGCTCACTTCTTCAGAAGCGGCAGCAGCTTCTTCCGATACGCTGGCGATGCTCGTTATGCTGTCGAGAATTTCCACTTTACTGACATCGAGAACTTCGATGTCTCCTGAAACGGTATCGATGACATTTTGGATGCCGTTAATGGCATTAAAGATGTCTGAGAATGCGTTTTCAACGCGCTCAACGGCATCGTTTTGTTCGTGTGAACGCGACTTGACTTCTTGCATAATAGTCACTGTGTTTTTGCTGCCCTTTTGAATGGTCAACACGATGTTCTTAATCTCATCTGCCGCTTTGCTGGATTCTTCGGCGAGCTTTCGAATTTCATCTGCAACCACGGCAAATCCTCTGCCGTGTTCGCCGGCACGGGCCGCTTCAATTGAGGCATTGAGCGCCAGTAAGTTCGTCTGCTCGGCAATGGTGCTAATGGTCTGTACAAAATCGCCAATGGTTAGAGACTGTCTTTCCAGGTCCAAAATTGCTTCTTCAGTCTTTTCAGTGGCATCGTTGTTTTCAGTGTTCTTTTCCTTTAGCGTCATTACCGCTGCCTGACTGCTGGAATTGATTTCAGTGGCCTTTTTAGTCATGCCAATCATGTTGAACACACTGTCCGTCAGCGTCTTGATGTTCTGACCCATTTCTTTGGCGACTCGGCTGCTGTTTTCACTATCTTGGGCTTGTCGCGTCGCCCCTGTCGCCACTTCTTCAACAGCACCCGAAACTTCTCTCGCCGCAATACTGGCGCGGTCTGAAAGCCCGACCAAATCGTTTGAAGAACTCAAGACATTTTGCGTCGCGTGATGGACGTTCCCAATCAGACCAGAAATCGATGCAATCATATGGTTGAGATCATCCGCCAGTTTGCCAAACTCATCTTTTGTATGAACGTGTACCGTTTGGCTCAAATCGCCTTCACTCATATGGGTAATTGCCGTACTGACATTTTTGATGTTTTTCAGCATCGCATTGGAAAAGACCACGGCGATGGCCACTGCAATTAAGATGAGGACGACGCCGATGAGTAAGATGTTAAACAGCAAACTCCGCGTCTGCGCAAAGATTTCGTTCTCATCTACTGTTGCGAGTATTTTCCAGTCCAGCCCCTCTATGGTACTGAGCAATGCAATGCGCTTTTCGCCTTCATAAGTGTACTCAAAGACGCCGCTTGCATTGTTCTCCACAAACGCTTTGAGTTCGGGAATGGGGATGTCTTTACCTACGTTGTCGGGGTTCGGATGTGTAAACGTCACGTTGTTGCTGTCAAACAAAACGATGTAGCCGTTTTCACCAATGGTAACGCCGTTGGCCACGCGACTGATTTCACTGATGTCGAGGTCAATGGCCACTACACCTTGGAAGTTGCTTCCATTATAAACCGGACTCGCTGCGGAAATGACCAGTGGATTTCCCTCAGTGGCATCCTCATAAGGATCTGTCCAGATTTGTCTATTTTCTTCTGACGCCTTTATGTACCAAGGGCGAATAGTCGGATCGTAGTCCGACGGCAAATCGACGGTGGGGTGAATATAAAAACTGAGATCGTCGTAACCCACGTAGACGTTTCTAACCACATCGTACTGTTCGATAAACGCCTCAAAAGATTTGTAGAGCCACTCTCTGCTCGACACATCACTTTTTGCATTTTCGACATTGGGATCTTTACTGAGCAATTCGGTTGCCTGCCCGTAGATATTCATGTAGTTTTTAATCCCCGTGTTGATTTGAGCAGATACCTGTTCGCTGGTACTCTTCAGATTGTCGTAATAACCATCGTATGTAAGCTTGTACACGACGCCCCCTAAAACGGCTATCGGTACAGCAATTACGAGTACGAACGTCAGTATCAGCTTTGTCCTAAAGCTCATCTTAATTTTCATACACTGCCCCCTTTAAGTATTTTTTGAAGTCTTCATAAAATATTCATACCCATTAAGTTACGAAAACTGACAGTTTCATGTAGATAAAACGCCCCTTTATTTTAAATAAACAGTTGTTTTATTTGAGGTTCAAGGGCGACGTGCGTGAGGCGATTGGAAAAAAGAGAACCCGGTGGTCTATTTCTGTTAAAATACCCGTAGAGCACCACTGGCTTTACGGGTAACTGTTACAACAAAGTGTCGATAAACGTCTTGGAATGAATCGCATGAATTTGAAAATGATGCATCACGAAATGTTCGTAGAGTTGAATCAACGGCGGCATATAACCGGGATGAATCTTAGTTTTTAAGAGCACCTCGACAGGCTGTGTCTGTATAAAAGCAATAAGGCTTAGCCAGTTTTTCTTAACGCGGGTCGCCGAGGCTTTGTGAGCGTGCTCAGAACAAAACAGTTGGCCTTGTACGAGGTCAAAATAGAGCACCTCTTCCTCTGTGCCGCAAACAGTGCACGCCGGCGAAAGGTTGGGGGCATGGCCGGACAATGCCGCCACCTTCACGAGATACATAAGGCGAATCAGCGGTAACTGTGCCACTGAAACGCTGTCCAGCGCCGCCACAAGGGCCGTTATCAGCTGATAATGCCCCTTGTCCACGACGTGTTCAAAAGTGGTAAGCCTACACAGTTCGAGCAAATAGTTGCCGTAACTGAGTTTGTCTAAATCGTCCATTAGCTTAAAGTGGCTGTCGCTCACATCACTGGAAACGAGGCGCGGCGTCTTGTTCTTCGTATTGATAACGAACTCCCCTGTTAAAAAAGGCCGCATTGGCGGCGTCTGGCCTTTTTTTTGATAAGTTGTTACCACGGACATCTTACCTCCCGATTCCGTAAAAAGCGTGAGGAACACGTCGTTGTTGTAGCTCCTGTTCGCCTTTAAAACAATGGCGTCGGTTTTGAAAAACATCTACTCTTTGTACCCAAACTGCTTCAATTGGTTGGCGTTGTCTCGCCACCCCTCGCGCACCTTTACCCAAAGCTGTAAATTGACTTTCTCACCTAAAAAGCGCTCAATGTCTTGACGCGCACTTTTTCCGATGCCCTTGAGCTTGCGACCTTCTTTGCCAATGATAATGCCCTTGTGGGTCTTTTTCTCACAAATGATTTCAGCTTCGATGTCGTACAGGCCCTGATTGGGGCGTTTTTTCATTTTTTGAACTTCCACTGCCACGCCGTGGGGAATCTCTTGCTCAATGTACGTTAAAATCTTCTCGCGAATCATTTCGCCGACGATAACGCGCTCCGTCTGATCGGTCAAGTGGTCGTCAGGGAAAAACTTAGGCCCTTCGGGAAGTCTGCGTTTAATCGTTTTAATTAAGTCCGCCACCCCTTTTCCCTGAATTGCGGAAAGACCGACGATCTCTTCAATAAAATCAAATGCTTCATACGTGTCGTATACCGCTTTAAAAGCCTCAGGCGAGAGCAAATCGACTTTGTTTATAACCAAGATCACCTTGACGCCTGCTTCCTTAATAAAATCTAAAATATACTGGTCGCCGGGGCCGATTTTTTCCGAATGGTCCATCATCACCACAACGACATCCACATCTTTTACAGCGCTTTTAGCACTGTTCACCATGTAATCGCCCAGTTTGTTTTTGGGTCGATGCATTCCAGGCGTATCCACAAAGACAATTTGAGACGTCTCATCGTTGTACATTGCAGTTATCTTGTGACGCGTTGTCTGCGGCTTCGACGACATAATAGCGATTTTTTCACCTACTATTTGGTTGAGTAACGTTGACTTCCCCACATTTGGGCGACCGATAATGGTCACAAATCCCGATCTAAATTCCATGATGCCTCCTTATTTGATGTCGATGCCCGTAAACGAATGCGGCAATAAATCGTCAATTTTGTATACTTCATAAGCGTCGTCTCTCGCGACGACGATGTCGATGTCTTTTCCAAACTCGACAATTACTTGACGGCAAATGCCACAGGGAAAAGTATAGTCTTTGCTCGAAGAAACCACCGCAATGGCTTTAAAGTCTTTTTCTCCTTCGGAGATGGCTTTGTATAACGCCGTTCTTTCAGCACAGTTTGTCGCACCGTAAGATGCGATTTCGATGTTGCATCCGGTGTACACTTTGCCTGTTGCCGTGAGCAGTGCCGCGCCGACATTAAAGTTGGAATAAGGCGTATACGCAAACGTCATTGCGTCATACGCTTTTTGTACAAGTTCTTTATAGGTCATCTTTTTCACCTCATTTAATTTCTTCTTGTGTGCCCACAGGCATAATTTGATACCATGTTTTACCTGGGTTGAGTTTTAACGGTGTGCCGTCCAACTGATAGAACTGTGTTTTGCTACGCGCGTCTTTTTTTGCCCACGTAACGTCGATAGCTGAACCGCCGGTATAATAGCGGCCACTCCCGCTGCTTATAAGCGTCATAGAAAGTCGGCCTTCGTTGTCAATTACTTTGGTGTCTGTGTACTGCACCAAAATGTTGGTACAGGTCAGCTGTTTTTGGTCGTTTTCATCGACATGTGCCTCTCCATTAGTATACCTTTTATAAAGGCGTGTCTCTTTGTCATATTTATACGAAGTGGCATACCCCACGGGGTCTCCCTGAGTCGGTTTTTTGTATCTAAACACAATCTCTTCTGCGGTTATACCGTCTATAGGCGTAAAGGCGCTGTTAAACGCCAGATAGGTAAAGTCCCCTTTCGTATCATACTGTCTGCTTTTAGCGGCTGTTAACAGGTCTGTTGCGTCGCTGTACATGTTGTGCGGCATTTTTTTATGAGATGCTCTATAGAAGGCGTTGCTCCAAAGGGCATCTATATCGGCCATTCCATAAGTCTTCACATCTGACAGCGCCGCCATAGAGCCCCCTACGTGTACGTAATAGGGGTCGTACTCAAGTGCTTTTAAGACAAAATAGGGTCTTGTACTGCGTATCGGTCCGACGCGAGTCGGGTACGTGCTGTAAAATACCGCCATATACCGTGTGATTTGACCCTCTGCCAAAATCTCGTAGACGATGTCCGCTTTACCGAGGTCCGCCTGGGGTCTAGCTGAATAGAAATTATCCAGTTGCACCACTAGGGGACGCCTCTCTAAAACTTCTCCAGAGACGCCTAAACCGGTTAATGGGTTTAGGGCCTCACCAGTGACGATATCAGCCGGCGTAAACCCTTCAAAAGCCGCGCGGTAATTTTTATGCCACTCGTTCAATAGTTGTTGGACTGTTGCCGTTTCCAGCGTGTACACTTTTTGGACGCGGGTCGACGCCGCGTCTTGCCGCGCACACCCGTTGACGAAAGCGAGAGCCGACAAACACAGTGCCGCGCATAATCTCCGCATTTTCATAAAGCCTCCTTGAGGGGCCTATTGCTTAAATACCCCAAGTTGTTTGAGAGTTGACTTTTCTTTTTCACGCATAATCACTTTGTCTGACGGCTCAATATGGTCGTAGCCGAGGAGATGATAGACGCTGTGTACGGTTAAATACGTCATTTCCCGTTCAAACGAGTGGTCATACCTCTCAGCTTGTTCCGTCGCTTGTTCAACCGATATGACAATGTCTCCAATATAGAGGTATGGGTCTTCAGGTCTTTCATCCACCAGACAATCGTATTGAGGAAAAGAAAGCACATCTGTCGGTACGTCTTTGCCGCGGTATTCGGCATTGAGTTCACGAATGTGTGCGTTGTCCGTCAGTGTTAGGCTGAGCTCGCACTCAGCGGCAATCGCTTCGTTTTCCAATACAGTTTCTACAGCTCTTTTAAGTTGCTCAACGAGTTCTGTGGGCAAAACAATGCCCTGTTCGTTAAGAATATCGAGTTCTATCATTGGTTCTCCTTTGCTTCGTCAAAAGACGCTTTGGAAATGTTCTTCAGGTCGATTTCAGGATAGACGATGCGCTCGTGAAAAATTCCGTTGAGCACATGAATAAACGCACTTTTCACAACCTCTATTTCTTTAAGTGAAATCACTGCTTCTGTAAACTGCTTTTCTTCAATTTTCTGAGCGACAATCTTGTCGATTAAATCACTCAGTTTTTCACGAGTCGGATTCTCCAGCGTCCTAACCGCGGCTTCAGTGGAGTCCGCCAGCATGAGAATTACCGCCTCCTTGGATTTGGGTTTCGGCCCCGGATAGACAAACTTCGAAATGTCCACATCGGGGTTGTTCTTTTGCTCTTCGTAATAAAAGTACTTAATTAACGATGTGCCGTGATGCGCCTTAATAACATCGACAATCTCCTTGGGGAGCTTGTTCTTTTCACACAGCATGACGCCGTGAGTCATGTGTTCCCGTATGATATTGGCACTTACTTGCGGTGGCAACTTGTCGTGAGGGTTGTCACCTGAAATTTGATTTTCTTTAAAATAAAATGGTCGATCCAGTTTTCCAACATCGTGATAAAAAGCGGCCACACGTGTGAGCAAGCTGTTGGCGTGTATATCATGTGCCGCTGTCTCCGCCAAGTTCCCCACCAAAATGCTGTGATGATAAGTCCCCGGCGCTTCTATGAGCAGGCGCTTCAAAAGCGGTTTATTGGGATTGGACAGTTCGAGCAGTTTAAACGGTGTCAACACGCCGAAAAACACTTCGTAAAACGGCATGATCCCTATGGTGAGCACGGCGCTGATAACCCCGTTGGACAGCGCGTAAAGCAACTGTTGCCCTTCGATGCTAAAACTGCCTTCGAGCACAAAGGTATGCATCAGTGAAAACAAGGCCAAAACTAAGGCGCTCATAAGGCCACAGGCCATGATTTGCGTCCTCTGTTTGATGTTGCGCATTAAAATAGCCCCAAAAAACAAGGTGACCAAATAGGCCAACGTCAAGGAGACATCGAGCCCGTTCCACGCCTGTATTAAAATTAGAAGCATGGTGCCGGAGCCAAATGCGACAACTGGTGAGAGCATAATGCTCACAAGCATAATAAAGGTCGTCACCGGCATGGCGTATGGCGATAAATTATAAAAAAATCCCGATGTTAAAAAAGCGAAGATAAACAAACTCATCAAGATGCCGTAGCGTTTTGTTTGCCTTAGTGTCGACGGATCGAATCCCCAAAGGAAAAAGTGCAATACCAACCAAAGGCCGAGCAGATAAGCCAGCAAAATAAAGTTTGTCGACCAATAGGTTTTAGAGGACTCGATAAGCATGCCGCTCTCCTTCAAAAGAGCGTATGTTTTGTCTGTAATCGCCTGTCCTTCGCTGACGATTAGCGTACCCGCCTTGAGTTTTACGGGCTCTACTTTTTCAAGCGCTTCGTCGACCTTAGCCGCCGTCTTCTCTTCATCAATGAGCAGGTTTTCAGTTAAAGCCCCTTTGATAAATTTGAGGACAAACAACTTGTCGTTTTCAGGCAGTTCTTGCAACTGCATGTACTGCTCAATGTCTTGGTAACTCTCTTCAATCTGGGCTCTAGTAATCCCCGAAATCATCTTTTGAGACGTAATGTCAACGGCGTAGTTCTCGATGGTTTTCAATCGCTCTGTACTGTAACCGGCCAACTCCATCAGCTCGGATTCAGTAAACTTGTAGCTGTTTTTGCGCTCGATGCCCGCGTAAATGCGCTTCATTACGTCGACTTCGTCTTTGTAGGTCACTTTGACTTCACGAAGTCTACCAAAAAAGTCGGTAAGCTCCTTTTTTGAGTTGACGAGTTTGGAAAAATCCACGTACATCACAGGCGTTACTTCTGCCCGACGCTTTTCATAAAGCTGATTAGTGGCTTCTTCGTCTACAATGTCCTCTTCCAAGTAAATGTTTTCATTGGCTACATGACCGGATTCGTATCGGTACCGCCCTGAAAAAATCGATCCGATTAAAACCACAAAAATAATAGAAAAAGCGACCAGCGATACTGTCGCGTTTACTAAAAGCGGCGAGTGCTTAAACACCTGCCATGTTTTCTTGACCCTAGAGGTCTTGGGCTTCTTTTTTTTCATTTTGAGACACTCCCTTATCCTTTTTCTCGTAAAGGTCGTACCGTTCAATAATCTTTCTCACCAATTCGTGTCTGACGACGTCTCGCCCGGAAAAGCGTACAACACCGATTTCTTCTACATCGTTTAATACATCCAGTGCGTGAATAAGCCCTGATTTTCTGCCTTTCGGCAAGTCGATTTGCGTAATATCGCCGTTTATAACGACTTTCGAACCGAAGCCAAAGCGCGTCAAGAACATTTTCATCTGTTCTTTCGTCGTATTTTGAGCTTCGTCGAGAATGATAAACGCATTGTCCAGCGTACGGCCCCGCATATACGCCAACGGCGCAATTTCAATAAGGCCTTTTTCCTTAAATGTGTTGAATGTCTCCATTCCCAAAATATCGTACAGCGCGTCGTACAACGGTCTGAGGTACGGATCGACTTTCATTTGAAGATCTCCCGGTAAAAACCCCAAACTCTCCCCAGCTTCAACTGCAGGGCGCGTAATGACAATTCGACTAACGCTGTGATTTTTAAAAGCTTTAATGGCCATGGCGACAGCGAGAAAAGTTTTCCCCGTCCCCGCTGGCCCAATGCCGAAAACCACATCTTTTTTGTCAATGGTTTTAATGTACTGATTCTGACCTAGGGTCTTGGGTTTGATGTACTTTCCCCGCGCCGTAACACAGATGTACGATTGTCCCAAGGATTTTAGTTGCGCGCCTTCCCCTTCGTGAAACGTCTGAATCGTGTAAGTGACCTTCTGTTTATCCAGCGTCTCGCCGTTTTCAATCGCCTGCATTAGAGATTCGAGAACTTCTTTTGCCACTGAGGCGTTTTCCCCAGTGATATTTATTTCATCATTGCGCGATGTAATGCGCACTTGGAGTGCTTTTTCTACAATACGCGTGTTTTCGTCAAGCGGACCGAACAAAATCGGCAAGGCCGTAAAGTCGCCTAGTGCTATTTTACAACTTTCGTTTTTTGACATATGACCTCCAATGTTTTGATATTTTTATTTTAGCATAATTTGTGTTTCATATCAAAAAATAAACGGTATGTCCAGTTGGACATACCGTTATTTTCATAGGATGCTCACCTATTGATTTAGTGCAGCTTTGACGATGTCAGAAACGGTTTTGCCGTCTGCACGTCCTTTGGTCGCTTGCGTTACGATTCCCATAACTTTTCCCATGTCTTTCATGGAACTTGCACCGGTATCGGCAACGGCCTTATCGACAATTGCTTTGACTTCTTCTTCAGTCATTTGTTCCGGCAAGTATGTTTTTAGGATTCGTATTTCCTCTTGAGCTTCTTCAACCAAATCAGGTCTCCCGCCATTTTGGAATTCCTCTATGGCGTTATTTTTCTGTTTGATTTGCTTTGCGATGATGTCGACAATAGCATCGTCCTCAAGGTCACAGCGCTGATCTACTTCAATTTGCTTGATGGCAGAACGAAGCATCGTGACAACGGACTTGCGTACTTTGTCTTTCTCTTTCATGGCAATTTTCAAATCATCCATTAAACGAGCTTTAAGTGACACCGTATCACCCTTTCACTAATATTGCTTCTTCTTTTTCTTTCTAGCGGCTTCAGACTTTTTCTTACGCTTAACACTAGGCTTCTCGTAATGTCTTCTTTTTTTAATCTCCGCCATTACACCAGCTTTAGAAGTTTCTCTCTTGAATCTTTTTAAAGCACTATCGATGCTTTCGTTTTCTCCTACTTTGATGCCAGACATTCACATTCCCTCCCTCCGTTAATAGATTCTTTAAAAGTACAGAGGAATGTACCTAGAACATACTCAATTATTATACATGAATTGGCACAATAAATCAATACCTCTGTTGTGAAATAAATAATTTTTTTAATCCATTAACCCGGAGGCCATTGGAGCGACCTTCCGCCTAACAAGTGGTAATGCAAATGTCCCACAGTCTGACCACCGTCTTCTCCGACGTTGGTCACCAACCTATAGCCGGACGCATCGACACCCAAACACTCGGCGACTTCTCGCACAGCAAGCTGCATGCGTCCAAGCAATGCAAGATCCGATGCATCGGCTTCGTTTAAAGAACCAATGTGTTTTTTTGGTATCAACAAGACGTGATGCGGTGCCTTTGGATCAATGTCTTCAAACGCCAGCAAAATATCATTTTCATAAACGATTTTTGACGGTATTTCACCATTGACGATTTTACAAAATAAACAATCCATTTCAACACCTCCTTTCATCTCTTATTGACATTCTTATTATAACAGATTTATTACGCGCTGACTACGACTATTTAACACGTTGACCGAATAGTGTGTCATCTTCAACGCGTTCAATTGCCACTGCGTATAGACCGCCTGAAACTTCCGAGGTCTTTGGCCAATAGAGCTTTAAATAGTTGCGGGTATGCCCCACCGCAAATGTGCCGTCGTCTTCTTCGTAAATGACCTCCAGCGTCTGGCCGATATGGGCGGTCATATAATCGATTTTCAGCTGTTGTCCTACAGCGCTCAGCCGTTCTACACGCGCCTTTTTTGTCGGTCCTTCGATTTGATTCGGCATCGTCGCCGCAGGCGTCCCCTCTCTGATGGAATACGGGAACACGTGAATTTCGCTAAACCCAATGCGTTTTACATAGGCCACAGTCTCTTCAAATTCCGCTTCAGTCTCCCCTGGAAAACCGACGATAATATCGGTGGTTATAGACGGCTCACCGTAGAACGCTCTCAGGCGTTCTACAGCTGCTTCATACGCCTCAGGGGTATACTTGCGATTCATACGTCTCAGCACCGCCTCTGAACCACTTTGAAGCGAAAGATGGAAGTGCTGACACAAGTGCTCGAGACGTGCGATACGCGCTACAAAGTCTTCCGTAATCAACCTCGGTTCAATTGAGCCTAGACGCACCCTGTGAACACCTGTGATGCCATCGACAGCCTCTAAGAGGTCAATTAACTGCACATTGCCAAAATCGAGACCGTAAGAACCGATGTGAATACCTGTGAGAACAAATTCTTTGTACCCCGACGCAACAAGTGTCTCAATTTCTGAGACAATGCTGTCCAGTTGACGGCTTCTTACACGGCCGCGAGCATAGGGAATAATACAGTAACTGCAATACTGATTACAGCCTTCTTGTATCTTAATAAACGCACGGGTCTTTTTAAGTTCTGTGCCAAGCGTCATGTCTTCAAACTCTTTTACCTGCATAATATCGTCCACATGAATTACCGGTGCCGCTTGGTCTTCACGGATATACGTCTCTATATAGCTCAGTATGCGGTTTCGCGCATTGGTACCCAAGATAATGTCGACCTCATCGAGTTGGGCCACTTCTTCAGTGGACACTTGAGCATAGCACCCCATCACCACAACGAGAGCATTTGGTGATATTTTCTTAGCGCGTCGAATCATCTGTCTCGATTTTTTATTGCCCACAGCCGTGACGGTACAGGTGTTGACGAGATAGAGATCGGCTCTCTCGTCAAATGCGACGGCTTCATACCCTTCTTTTGAAAACAGCGCCATAATGGCATCGGTCTCGTACTGGTTGGTTTTGCAGCCAAGAGTTAATGTAGATATGATTTTTTTACGCCCATATTTTTGGTAAAACTCTTCACTCGAAAGTGCTATGTCAACTTTTTCTTCTTCCATTTTACTTCTTCCTTTCGCGTTAAAATGAATTTTATTTTACCATACTAGACAGTCAATTGCCATCTTATAAATTCTTCTCCACAACCCTTCTTGTCATTACCAAAATCCCATAACACTTAAATCTATGAGGGGGGCATAACCATCAAATTTGCTGCCGTAAGCCTCGTAATACACAGACACGTAAAAGTCTGCCTTCACACTATTTACAATCACTACTCGCTGCTTTAACGTCGTATGCTCATCCTAGGGCTTTTGTTGCTGGCGTACGTTTCCCTGGTGTCTTTAGAGCCATGTCCATCGTTAAGGGAAATTTTTCTCCTTATTTCTGATACCCCTTCGTCTTCAACTTAGATTTGATCCCAATAAAATATTAAGATTTTTTAACTTGTGTAAGATATGATTCTTTGAATTCGTTCTATATATAGAGGCTGCACGGAATGTCTCAGCAACACTAAAAAGCGTTCGCTTGTTTTGTGAACTGTATTTGTACAGAAATGTGTACTTGGGATGAAGGCACCGTTTGATTTTACGGAGATAAACTAAATTCTATCGACTATCTTGGCGTTTACTAAATCTTAGAAAGAGAGGCGTTTATCAATGAATACAAGCTTTATGAAAATAGTCTCCTATGCACTCTTTGTCGTCCTCTTCTATAAGAGCTATAAGAGCCACGAAAAAGCGCTGAAAGCAGCGGAAAACGACGACAGCTCTAAACACCTTATCGCGTACATCCACAGTTGTGAACTACGCCTTGGAATCCTGTTATTCTTCATTGTTGCGACACTAATATCCATGTCGAGTAAACTTTAATTTTTATGGTCTTAGTTTAAACCGACCCCAATGAGTTAGACATAAGATCTAACATTTTGGAGGTCGGTTTTTTCATTGTAAAATACAGTTTTGAAAAGTAAGAAAGAAATTTTATCAAAATGCATGCAAAAATAGGATTTATAGCATAAACAGTCGTATAAACTAGCTGTTCAAATAACAGGCTCTTTAGCAAGCAAAAAGCGCTTCCCTTCGAAAGCGCTTTTTACTCAAGACATTGCACCGAGTTCGTATTGAATACACGTCACCGCTGCAAGCCCTGCCGTCTCCGTTCTGAGGATACGCTTGCCCAGTGTAACCACCGCTGTTTTCTCGCGTAACCGTTCAATTTCAGCCTCAGAAAAACCACCCTCCGGCCCGACGAGAACCGCAATATGTTGTCCTTCAAATGTCCGAAGCGCCTCTTTAAGGCCAAATCCCGAAGCGTTTTCATAAAGAACCAAAAACAAATCGTAGGTCTCAACCGCTTTCAAAACTGCCTCAAAAGGCAACAAGCCGTTGACCGACGAGACATAATCTCTCTTTGACTGCTTCGCCGCTTCTTGGGCGATGCGCTCATAACGCTCGAGTTTTTTGTCTACATCTTTGTTTTTCCAAGTGGCCACACACCGGTCCGATGCCACGAGGTAAAAATCGCGAACACCCAGTTCTACATTCTTCTGTACAATCCACTCGAGCTTAGGCCCTTTCGGCAGACATTGATAGAGGTCGATGGCAACGGCACTCTCGTGGTCGCTTTCCCGCTCGGACTGTATGTCCATGATCACCGTTTGCCCCTCTATCGATGCGATTTCGCAAGTAAAGACTTTCTCACCGACGCATTCCACCGCTTCGCCGACTTTGGCACGAAGCACCTTCACTAGATGCTTGTAACTCTCTTGATGTTCTATACAAATTTTCGGTCGCTCAACGCGATCATCTCCTGATAAAAAAAATCTATGCATGTGGCCTCCTAGAAGTTGGGACGTGAAACCACAACGGCCCACTCGCCCTTTTCTATAACTTCTAAAACCTCAAACCCCGATGCTTTCAACTTATTGGTTACCAGCTCAATTTTGTCTGTAATAATGCCGGAAGCCACAAACAAAGCGCCTTCTTTTAAAACCGTTTTGACATCGTCTACGAGGTTGACGATAATCTCTGCGATAATATTGGCGACGACAATGTCTGCCGGAGCATTGATTTTATCGATTAAATCCCCTTCTAGAATCGTCGTCTTTTCACTAAGGCCATTGTGGCTAACGTTTTCCCGCGCCGTTCTCACCGCCGTGGGATCGATATCGATACCCGTCACCGTACCGGCACCCAGCAGACCTGCTGCAATGCTGAGAATCCCACTGCCACACCCCACGTCTATAACGCTGTCGCCTTTGTTGAGAAAACGCTCTAACGTTTCAATGCACATCGACGTCGTTTCATGTGTACCGGAGCCAAAAGCGTTGCCCGGATCGATTTCGATAATAATATCGTCGGGTTCTGCTTCAAAATGCTCCCAAGACGGTTTAACCACCATGTGTCTTCCCAGCCTAAAAGGCTTAAAGTATTTCTTCCACTCGTTCTCCCAGTCCTCAGAGTGTACTTCTTTGTAGCTGACGGAGAACGTCCCTGGGTCCAGCCCATAGGTTTGAAATCGCCCGATTTCTTCTTTAAGAGCAGCTACCGTCGCCTCTATAGCCTCCGGTTCTCTATCCAAATAAGCGGTGACCATAACGCCTTCAAAATCGAGTTGCGTATTATCCGGCTCAAAATAATCCCATGTCCCCGACGCGCTGCCCTTTAAATCGGGGTCGTCCGGGTTGACAATTTGAACGCCGCCGGCACCGTGTCGCGTAAACAAATTGCTGACGGCTTCTATACACACCGCTGTTGTATTGACATTAACTTCATACCAACTCATCTTATTTCCTCTTCTCATTTAAGATCTTGTCCGCACTTTTTTGCCAACGGCAAAAAGCCTACGCAGAGGTAGGCTTAATGCAGTATTTTAACTGAGTGCATCTTTCATTTTGTCAAAAAAATTCTTATCGTCTTTCTTACTCTTCTTGCTTTTTTTCGGTTGCTCCACGATGTCGCTTTTCTTTTTTCCGGTAAGCTCCGCTTCAAAGGCTTCAAGCAGTTCTTTCTGCTTTTTATTTAGGTTCTTAGGAATGTCGACGAGCACTTTAACATACTGGTCGCCACGACCGTAGCCGTTTAATACCGGGATCCCCTTGCCGCGCAGCTTAAACTGCTTACCACTCGGCGTCCCTTCGGGAATGGTGAACTTTACTTTGCCGTCTAGTGTCGGCACCATTACCTCGGCGCCGAGTACAGCATCTGCATAAGACACCCAAAGGTCATAGTAGACATCGTTTTCTTCACGTCTAAACTCTTTGTGGGGCTTAATTCGGATAATGACAATTAAATCGCCTCTCGGCCCGCCATTTTGTCCGAGGTCGCCCTCGCCTCTCAACTGTAGGTTGGCACCGTGGAAAACACCTGCCGGAAGCTCGACTTCGCGTTTTTTACGCTTCTTGACGATGCCCTTGCCCTTACAGACAGAACACGCTTTTTCAAAAGTCTCCCCTTTGCCTTTACAGGTACTACAAACCTTTACGTTAATGGTTTCGCCGAAAAGAGAGCGCTGTGCATAACGCACTTCACCTTTGCCGTCACAGGTTGGACACGTATTGGTCTTTGTCCCCGGCTCGTTGCCTTTGCCGTGACAGTGGGTACACTCTTCCGTTCTCAAATATTCGATATCGACTTTCTTTCCGAAAGCCGCTTCTTCAAAGCTCAAAGCAACGTCTACATGGACGTCTTTCCCTTTTCTTGGCGCATTGCGTCGATTGCCTGAACCACCAAAGCCAAAGCCGCCGCCAAACATTTCATTAATGATGTCCTCGAAGCCGCCGAATCCTTGGAAACCACCGTAGCCACCGCCACCGCCGGCATTCTGATTGACGCCGGCATGGCCGAACTGGTCGTACAAACGTCTCTTTTCCGGATCGCTTAATATTTCGTATGCTTCGTTGATTTCTTTAAACTTGGCCTCTGCTTCAGGGTTATCTGGGTTTTTGTCAGGATGATATTTCATAGCGAGCTTGCGATACGCTCGCTTGAGTTCATTTTCATCAGCATTTTTTTCTACGCCAAGCAACTGATAATAGTCGCTTTTACTCACGCTAAAACCGCCTTTCTTTTTTGGTCTTGAAACTTACAAGGCACCGTTAAGGTGCCTTGTGACTTTTATTAGTCTACCACTTCGTAGTCTGCTTCGTCAACTGAATCATCGCCATCAGCTTGTGCCTCAGCGCCGCCTTGAGCTTGTTGCGCTTGTGCTTGAGCTTGTGCGTAAAGACGTTCTGCAAGGGGTTGGAACGTTTTTGTAAGGGCTTCAAAGTCCGCTTTGATTTTCTCCACATCGTCGGCCTTCATAGACTCGCGAAGGGTTTCAATCTTTGCAGCAACTTCTGATTTTTCAGCTTCTGTAGCTTGTTCCCCTAAATCGTCAAGTGATTTCTCAATTTCATAGATCATGTTATCGGCTTTGTTGCGTTCTTCAATGAGTTCTTTTTGCTTTTTATCTTCTTCTGCAAATTGCTCTGCTTCTTTTACTTTCTTTTCGACTTCGTCTTCTGAAAGGTTTGTTGTCGCCGTAATTGTAATGTGTTGTGACTTACCAGTACCGAGGTCTTTTGCACTGACGTTTACAATACCGTTGGCGTCGATGTCAAATGTAACTTCAACTTGTGGCACGCCTCTTCTAGCAGCAGGAATGCCGTCCAGTTGGAATCTACCGAGTGTCGTATTGTCAGCTGCCATTTGTCTCTCACCTTGTAAAACGTGGATGTCAACAGCTGTTTGGTTGTCAGCTGCGGTTGAGAAAATTTGGCTTTTCTTTGTTGGAATTGTTGTATTTCTTTCAATTAACTTCGTTGAAACGCCACCGAGCGTTTCAATCCCAAGTGATAACGGCGTAACGTCGAGAAGCAAGACATCTTTTACATCACCTGAGAGAACGCCACCTTGAATAGCTGCACCAAGAGCAACACATTCGTCAGGGTTGATGCCCTTATGTGGGTCTTTTCCGATGAATTTCTTAACCGCATCTTGAACCGCTGGAATTCTCGTAGAACCGCCGACGAGGATAACTTGCTCGATGTCACCTGCATTTAGGCCGGCATCTTTAAGCGCTTTTCTCGTAGGCTCCATAGACTGCTCCACAAGGTGTTTGGTCAATTGCTCAAACTTCGCTCTTGTCAAGTCGATGTTGAGGTGAAGTGGGCCTTCAGCTGTCGCAGTGATAAACGGCAAGTTGATGTTTGTAGACTGTGTAGAAGACAGTTCTTTTTTCGCTTTTTCAGCAGCTTCTTTAAGTCTTTGAAGAGCCATTTTATCTTGTCTCAAATCGACATTGTGTTCAGATTTAAAAGTTTCAGCAAGGAAATCCATAACCACGTTGTCGAAGTCGTCGCCACCGAGGTGGTTGTTGCCGTTTGTCGCCAATACTTCGAAGACGCCGTCGCCAATTTCTAAGACAGAAACGTCAAATGTACCGCCGCCGAGGTCGAATACCATGATTTTGTGCTGATTGTCTGTCTTGTCGAGGCCGTAAGAAAGAGAAGCTGCTGTCGGCTCATTGATAATTCTCTTAACTTCGAGTCCGGCGATTTTACCAGCGTCTTTTGTCGCTTGTCTTTGAGCATCCGTAAAGTAAGCTGGTACAGTAATAACTGCTTCTGTTACTTTTTCGCCCAAATAGCTTTCTGCATCCGCTTTTAATTTTTGAAGGATCATCGCTGAAATCTCTTGTGGTGAATACACTTTGCCGTCGATTTCCTCTTTATGATCTGTACCCATCTCTCTCTTAATTGAGATAATGGTTCTGTCTGGGTTTGTAATCGCCTGACGTTTTGCCGTTTCGCCGACAAGTCTCTCGCCTGCTTTTGTAAAAGCAACTACAGACGGTGTGGTTCTATTCCCTTCTGCGTTAGGGATAACGACGGCTTCGCCGCCCTCTAATACAGACACGCATGAATTTGTTGTACCTAAGTCAATACCGATAATTTTACTCATAATAATAAGCCTCCTTAATTACGCTTTTCTATTTTATTTTACTCGTTAACAAGATACTTTAACCATACTTGGTCGAATGACTTTGTCGTTCAACGTGTACCCTTCTTGAAGGACGTCGACGACGATTTCACTGTCGCAGCCCTCTACCGCTTCGGTCATCACGGCATGGTGTTTTTGCGGATCAAAAGCTTCGCCTTTGGCTTCAATTTTCTTAACGCCGTTTTTGCTCATAAACTCCTCTAGAGACTTTTGAATCATCCCTAAGCCCTCGACGAGTTTTTCATCAGCTGTCTCTACAGCCAGTGCTCGACCAAAGTTGTCGATAATCGGCAGCAAATCCTCCACAAGGCGTTCTGTGCCGTACTTGACGAGATCTGATTTTTCCTTCTCTACGCGACGCTTGTAATTTTGAAACTCTGCGTTAAGCCTCAAATACTTGTCGTTCATGGCTTCCAGTGCCGCTTCAGGGCTTTCTGTCGACTTTTCTTCCTCTTGAGGCGTCGTCTCTGTTTCGGCAGCATTTTCTTCCAAGATGTCTTGTTCTAACTTCTCATTCGTCTCCATCTCAACCTCTTTTTTTCTTCTTTTTTTATATTGTCGTTTGTTCATAATCTCACGCACCTTAATCACTTATAAACTAATACCTGAGAAAACATCTGATAACGTGTTGCTAATGTAGTTCACAATGGACACCACGTTGCCGTAGTCCATTCGCTTCGGTCCTATGACCATAATCTTACCGTCGCTCTTGCCGTCCACCCTGTAGGAAGAGCTGATGACACTACAGTCCTCCAACAAGTCGACGCCAATCTCCGAACCGATTTTAATGGTCAATTTATTTGAAGGGACGCCTTCGAGCATGTACTCGAGGTTTTCATGAGTCTTTAAGTACTCAAATACCCTTTTGCTCTTTTCCGGATCGCTGTGGGTCTGTTTGGAGAGGATGTTTGTAAGGCCGTCCACATAAAGTTCCGTTCCGTTGAGCGATTTGAGTGCGTCTCTCAATATCGGAATCAAATAATCGACGAAATTGCCGTAATGCTGCATCCGCTCTTTAATTTTAATCATCGCTCTCACATCAATTTTTTCAATGGTCTCTCCAACGAGAAACATGAGGAGCGTATCCGCTATTTTATCGAGAACGATTTGATCTGCATTGGATATGGCGAGTTGAATATTCTTAACGACGCCGGTATCCGTGACGATAATCAGTAAAACGCGCTGATCAGTCACCTTAATCATTTTCAAGTTCGCAAGTTTGCATTTGTTAAACTTAGGAATGCTCACCACTGCGACCATCTGCGTAAATTCAGATAAAATCTTGGCGACTTGATGGGCGATGTCGTTGGCTTCTATCACTCGGCTCAAGAGCAAAGACTGTATCGTTTCTTTTTCCTCAATGCCGATGGTATGCTCGTTGAGCATAGCGTCGACATAAAGTCGATAGCCCAAGTCCGACGGAATCCGTCCCGCTGAAGTATGTGGCTGCATCAGATAGCCAAGTTCTTCTAAATCGGCCATCTCATTTCGAATCGTCGCCGAGCTAATCCCCAGCGGGTACTTCTTCGAGATGGTTCTAGAACCCACCGGTTGTGCCGTGGTGATAAAATCGCTGATAATCGCCTCGAGTATTCTAAGTTGTCTTTCAGAAATCATAGCATCACCTCGTTGTTAGGCGGTTGTTAGCACTCGAAATTAATGAGTGCTAATTTCTATAAATAATATACCGCAACCCCAGGGCACTTGTCAATGGGGTTTTTGTTTATTTGCATTTCGTTTACAAAAAAGCCACAAACACTTGATTGGACAAGTCGCGACCAAGTGCCGTCAACTTGAGACGTTCTTCAGTAACGGATACAAGCCCCTGTTTCTCCAACCGCTCTACCGTTTTGCTATGCGCCGCCATAAAGTCCACCCCATACCGCTTGTTGTACGCTTGGAAGTCCAACCCTTCATTAAGGCGTAACGTCAGCATAATGGTCTCAAACAATTCTTCCTCTCGATCGATAAACTGATTCTCACAAATGGGTTTTTCCCCTTTTTCAATTTCACTAACATAAATTTCAGCATCTCTGAAATTGGCGTAGCGGCAATCGCTGAACTTCGCATGTGCCGATGCACCAAACCCCAAGTACGGCGCATTGTGCCAATAAGTCAAATTGTGCTCTGAAGCAAAACCCGACTTGGCAAAGTTTGAAATTTCGTATTGTGCATAGCCGTTTTTCCCCAGCACCTCTATCATTTGATGGTAAAGAGCACGTTCTGTTGCATCGTCCATCGCGGTGAAGGTGCCCGCTTTCTCCATATCAAAAAGCGGCGTGCCTTCTTCTACTTTCAAACTGTACGACGCAATGTGTTCCGGCTCTAAATCGATAACCGTCTCCAATGTTTTTTGAAATTGCAAAGCGGTTTGCCCCGGGAGACCGAACATTAAGTCCACATTGATGTTTTCAAACCCGGCAGCTCTCGCAGCGCTGTAAGCACGTTTAAAAGTCGCGTAATCGTGCACCCTGCCAATGGTTTTAAGCACATCGTCGTCAGTGGCCTGTAGGCCAATACTGAGGCGATTGATGCCCATTGCCTTGTACGCCGACAGCTTTAACGGCGTTAAGCTCTCCGGGTTGCCCTCTAACGTGATCTCCGCCGAGGGTTTAATCTCAGCATACCGCTTTAAACGGCTCAATAGGCGCTCTATAGCCGTCGCCTCTAAAACAGAAGGGGTGCCGCCGCCAAAGAACACCGATTTTATAACGACGTCTTGAAGAGTCATCTCATAGAGATCGATTTCTTTGAGGAGCGCTTCAATATAGGCCTCTTGAGAAACTTTAGAAGCGTTTACTGCGTTTGAGGCAAAATCGCAGTAAAGACATTTGGAAGCACAAAATGGGATATGGACGTAAACCGCTACTTCTTGCATAACTCTCTCCTTATTGTATAAGTTCTCATTGAGCTGTTCTATCATCTATAAAGAAAAGCCGACACTTCTGTCGGCTTTCATTTTAATTATCATCGAACTTGAGAACGGATAAAAATGCCTGCTGTGGTACTTCTACGGTACCGAGTTGTCGCATTTTCTTTTTACCCTCTTTTTGCTTCTCTAATAATTTTTTCTTACGGCTGATATCGCCGCCGTAGCATTTTGCAAGAACGTCTTTACGCATAGCGCTAATGGTCTCGCGTGCGATTACCTTATTGCCCACAGCCGCTTGAATCGGAATAACAAACATCTGTCTCGGGATGACTTCCTTTAAACGCTCACAGATAACGCGCCCTCTAGAAACCGCTTTCGTTTGATGAACGATCATCGAGAAGGCATCGACAACCTCTTTGTTTAAGAGGACGTCCATTTTAACGAGATCCGACACCCGGTACTCGAGGAACTCGTAGTCGAGTGACCCATAGCCCCGCGTCTTGGATTTTAAAGCGTCAAAAAAGTCGTAAATAACCTCATTCAACGGCAACTCATAGTGTAAGACGACCCGTTTCGGATCGAGATAATCCATGTGCACCATGTCTCCGCGCCTGTTCTGACACAGTTCCATAATGTTGCCGACATACTCGTTGGGTACAATGATATTTGCCTTAACAATCGGCTCTTCCATTTGCTTGACTTCTGTAAGCGGCGGCAAATTGCTCGGATTTTGAATCATAAGTACTTCACCGTCGTTTTTCGTAACTCTGTAAATAACACTTGGTGCTGTTGCGATGATGTCGAGATTGAATTCTCGGTCGAGACGTTGCTCGATGATTTCCAGGTGTAAAAGTCCTAAGAAGCCACATCGGAAACCAAAGCCCAAGGCTACAGACGTCTCGGGTTCAAATGACAAGGCGGCGTCGTTGAGTTGAAGCTTTTCAAGTGCATCGCGCACTTCGTCGTAGCTTTCACCTTCTGCAGGGTAAATCCCACAATACACCATTGGGGTCGCCTTTTTGTAGCCCGGTAACGGTTCATCTGTAGGTTTTTGCGCCTGTGTAATGGTATCCCCCACGCGACAGTCCTTTACATTCTTAATGCTCGCAGTGATGTAGCCGACATCGCCGGCTCTGAGCTCATCCACCGGCAGCGGTCCCGGTACGTTGACGCCGACTTCGACGACTTCAAACTTTTTCCCGGTGGCCATCATCAAGACTTTATCACCTTTTTTAACAGTGCCTTCGACGATTCGAACGAAAGCAACCGCACCTTTATAGCTGTCGTAGTAAGAATCGAAGATCAACGCCTTAAGCGGCGCCGTCTCGTCGGCATCAGGCGCGGGCACATCGGCGACAATTTTCTCCAAAACGTCTTCTATATTCAGGCCTTCTTTAGCTGAAACACGCGGTGCATCTTCAGCGATAACCCCTACGAGGTCTTCAATTTCAGTTATAACTTCCTCAGGTCGCGCACTTGGCAAGTCAATTTTGTTGAGCACCGGCACTATGGTCAGCCCTTGTTCGTCGGCAAGGTGCACATTGGCAAGCGTCTGCGCCTCTACCCCTTGCGTCGCATCGACGACGAGAATCGCCCCTTCACATGCCGCCAATGAGCGGGAGACTTCATAAGTAAAATCGACGTGACCTGGGGTGTCGATTAAGTTGAGTAAATATTCATGGCCGTCTTTGGCCTTGTAGACCAAACGCGTCGTCTGCAATTTAATCGTAATGCCGCGCTCGCGTTCAAGATCCATGCTGTCCAGTATCTGTTCTTTCATCTCTCTTTGCGTCAGCAAACCCGTCTTTTCAATTAAACGGTCTGCAAGTGTTGATTTACCATGATCGATATGTGCGATAATGGAAAAATTTCGAATGTACTTTTGCCTTTCACTCGACATATGTGTGCCTCCTTATATTACAAGCCAGAGAAGAACTCTGACACTCTTTCTCGAAACAGTTACCATCAATTATATCACAAGCACTAAGGGGACACAATTTTATTTTTCTGACTTACCATCTTTTTATTGATTTATTTTAGGAAGCGTGATACAATAAGACTGTTGAAATTTTTCGGGGGAGGTGAAAAATATGGCAAACATTAAATCAGCAAAAAAGAGAATCAGCGTTATTAGCAAAAAAACTGCTTTAAACAAATCTAGAAAATCTGCGATCAAAACTGCAGAGAAGAAATTCTTATTGGCGTTAGAAGCTGGCGATAAAGAACTTGCTGCTGCTAACTTAAGAACATTCGAAAAGAAAATGAAGCAAGGTGCTACAAAAGGTTTATACCACAATAACGCGGTTGCTAGAAAAGTTTCAAGATTAACTAAGAAGTTAAACGCGGCTGAGTAATAGTTTAACACTTGGTTATCCCCGATAAAAAAGACGACCGTGTCAATTTAATATTTGATCAAATATTAAAAAAGCGTACAAGTTAAGTACGCTTTCGTCCTTTTTTGTCCCGGCTTTTGCCGGGCTTTTTTTAGTCTTTTTTGCAGCCGGCTAAGTAGCTGACGCCATATCCACAATGGCCTTTTCTATAAGCCATTGACCTTTAACACCTGACGATTTTAACAGCGTATCCGTGTCTTCCACAATGTCGATAATACGCCGAAGTGTCGCTTCGCTATACTTCACCGCATGATGAGCTGATTTCTTAGCCACAAACGGGTGAATATCGAGCTTTGAAGCGGCCACTTTACTGTTGTACCCCGCGTCCATCAACAGTTTGACCTTAATCATATTGCGGTATTGCGAAGAAATCAGTGCAAATATCTTAATTGGCGATTCCCCGGCATTGATAAAGTCGTTGAGTATCTTTAGCGAAGCATCCAGTCTTTTTTCACTAATGGCATCCATCATCTTGAAAATATTGTGCTCCATGGGGACGGGCACATACTGGTCAATGGCCGCTTGGTTGACAACCGCCGCCCTATCGGCAAGCGTCTTCACAATATTTTCGACATCGTACAAATTCTTTTCGCTTTCTTCATCCAAATAATCTATTCGATCAATGAGATAATTAATTGCCGCATTTGAAACCTCGAGGTTTCTTTCACTAAATTTTTTAGCAATCCACTTTCCCAGTTCGTGGCGGCTAAGCTTCTCGATTTCCACCCAATGGGCTGTCTTCTTTAAGGTCTTCCCAAGTTTCTTGCGCATATCAAACGCTTCTTCATAAAACACGATATTGAGAAAATCGGGCATGGACGTTATGAGTTTGAGCATCACTTCTTCTTGTTCCGGTTTAGCATTTTTTAGAATACCGGTTTTCTGGAAGACCACCACGCGGCGCTCGTCAAAAAAAGGCATGGTCTCGCTGTGCATCTCCACTGCGTCCATGTCGATGTTGCCCTCGTAAAGCGTGTAGTTAAACGTTTGGTACTCAGGCATTAAAAACGATTGCTGTATGTGCTTAATGGTGTGCTCTATAAGATAGACCTCAGGGCCTTTGATAACCGTTATTTTTGGTAGTTCTCCATTTGTGAGCATTTTGTAGAATTCTTTAAACGACATTTACCCTCCTGCTTTCAAGTAAGTTTGAATACGGTACCCCCTCGGCGTCACCGTCATAACGATTTCACCGGAGTCGTAAGTGCTGTAGACTCGATTTGTAACGCTTTCTAATAAAGATACCACATTTTCGTCCGGCAAGCCATACCTCAATCCACTGGAAATAATGGCTATCTCAATAGTAGAACCGGTGTAAAACGATTCGGAATAGGAAGTATCCGATCCGTGGTGCGGCACTTTTAAAAATTGAAAAGACGGTTTCAGTTCAAGAGAGGCCATCCCCTCTTTATGTAAATCCCCCAGCAGATAACCGGAAGTCCCGTAGAGTGACACAAAAGTGTTTAAGCCGTTGTCGTTGGTCTGGGAATCAGAAAATGTCGGAAAGATTTCCAGATGCAAGTCGCCGTATTGATAGACGGCGGAATCGCGTACTATTTCATAAGATGTTCCCGCAGCCGCTAGAAGCGGTGCCACACGCTCGTACGTTTCAGCATTCAAAAGGACTTTGTCTACGCGAACAGCTTCTAGGAGCCCCTCTAAGCCGCCGTGGTGGTCCTTATGCGCATGCGATAAGACGACGAGCGATACGCGGTGCACATCCGATGCACGAAGGTAATCGCCCACATCTAAAAAGCCATCGCCTAAATCACTGAGAACGACGACATCGTCAAACTGTACCACGACAAAGTCGCCATGCCCCACATCGACAAAGTGAATGTACCCTCTATCGGAGAGCCATTCGCTCATGGTCCCCCCTGCCACGACTAAGCCACATGTACAGAGAATTATCAAAGTAACGCGTCGAATGCGATAAGACGTCCAATTAAACGCATACGCCGTAAGCACCCCTATTAGCGCCACCCATGTAGCGTAATAATCTGAATGCCGAAAAAAAACGCCCTCAATAGGCCACAGAGGCACTTGGGAAGCCAATGTCGTAAAAGCGGTTACATACCCCTCAAAAATCGCAACGTGAAATGTCGCGGAAAAAGCACTGAGTACCACCGCCAGTATACCCATTGGCAACAGAACCCCCATAAGAGGTACAAAGAGCAAATTTACCACAAAGCTGTGTCCCTGTGCTTCATTAAAAAAATACAACGCAGAAGGCCAAAGTAAGAGTTGGAGCGCCAATGCCGCTTTTATTTTGCTTAAGAGCCCGCGCTTGCAATCAAATGCCCTCAACGCCACCGCCACCATAAAGTACGCGTAAAAAGAGAGTTGAAAGGCAGACGACAGGACGGCGTATGGCGCGCGCAAAAGAATGAGGCCACACGAAAAGCCCAACGCCACAAACAAGTCCGGCTTTCGGTGCCAAATCCGCGCCGCCTCGTAATACAAAATTATGCCGAAAGCACGCTGCGCCGAGTAACTGTCTCCTACCCAAAACAGAAAAGCTGCTAAAAACACTACCACGATTCCGGACTGTACCAAGTGGTGCCCTGTATAAATGACTTTTTTCAGACCGATGTACAACAGACCGAAGTGCAAGCCGGAAATCGCGAACAAATGTGCCAACCCTAAAGATTTAAACGTATCAAAGGCCTCAAAGTCACTTTTGTCCCCAAGAAACAAGGCAGAGAGAAAAGCCGCCGTCTCGTCGCTGTACCACCTCTTTACAGCGGCTTCAAAGGCGACTCTGGCACGCACTCGAACGCATGACAAACACCACTGGCGCCCTTCTGCGCCAACAATATCGAGCAACTTGTAGCGCCCGTCAAAGCCTTGACCGTACAGATACGCATCGTAATCGAACCCCTTAAAGTTCTTAGGCGCACTTAGAGGCATCTTCCCCGCGTCGACGAGCACCTCCAAATGTAATGTTCCAGCGTCTAAAATGCCGCGCATTGTTTCAGGGCTTTTATACTTTATCTTGTATAGGGCACCTTCGGACGTTTTAAAATCAAACGACTGTTTGCTTTGTTGAATACCGACTATGCGCCCTTTTAAAACAGTGGGCGCTTTTTTAACGGTTTGCGGTCTGTAGCGCAGTTTCAGTTCTTGAACACGTCCCTTGTAGGCCAATGGGGCCAAGACAATGCAAAGTACCGTATAGACCAAGACCGACAAAAGTAAAAAACGTTTCATCGCGTCACCTCCCGATTCTATCATATAGAAAATTCAGGAAATTTACAATATTTTACAGTTATTTTTTTCTATTTTTCGAATATTTTCTTGACCAGCCGATTGATTACCGCATGGTATTTTTCAGTTTCCGCCGCCGTTCTATGTGCCAAAATCGCCTGTACAGAACGCTCCAGCAACTCAGCTGTCGCAGGGGAAATCGCAGGCAAGGGAATGTTTTTAAGGGGTGTCGCATAGAGCTCAAGCAGTTGCCCCTTTCGTTTACCCATTTCGTAAAGCCATGTGTAGTAATATGCGCTGTTTAAGAGTGCCGTCAGCACCAGCAGCGAGTACGGCGACTGCGGCGTCGACTTAATAAAGTAAACATCTGCTGAGGCGTAAAAAGGGGCATTTGAGTAGGCAAACCGATTGTCTGTCGCACGCTGCGGCACCACAATTTTTTCACCTGTAAAAAGCGACGCTTTTCTCGGCCATGTGAGTTCATGCCATTTTCGAACCCCCTTTTGAACTTCTCTGCGTTTCTCTAATTGAGCTCTAAAAGGACTTAACACGCATTCAATAGCCTCCGTACAAGTCCCCTTAACAGCGTACAACAAAAAATAGTTCGAAGTCGGTTCATGGTAGTAGTGTTTAATTTGGCTGTTCTTATAAAAGGGCTTTACCAATGCGTTTAACGCCCCTGATAGCCTTTGACGTTCTTCATTCGTATAGACAAAGCACGGGGCGCCTTTTACGCGATCGGCGCCTGATACAATCCCCTGTGCGATATGATAGACCTCCCCTAGCCGATAGACGCGGTGTGCCATCATCTTTTCAACAATATCGCTTTTACAATTAAAGCGAATGTTATCGATTTCATCAAAAAGTGCTTCGTACGGAATCTCGCGCGAAATCTCTTGCGGTTTTAAACGGTACGCCACTGCTTTAGGTTTCTCTTTGACGAGGGTATACACGCAGGCATGGAGCTTTCGGCCATTAAAGGCATCTACGGCAGAAAGGTCTAAATAGTCGCAGACAAACAACGTCTCTTTTAAAAATCTGCGTAATTTACGAGCCCCATCCGCCGTTAAAAAGTAATTGGTGGTCACATAGCAGAGCACACCATCTGCTTTCAGCAAATGACGGCCTCTGTATACAAAAAAATAAAAGTAGTCCATACGCGCTTCGTAGTAAGCAGCGCCTATTGCCGTCTGCCGCACTTCATCAAAAAGCGACTTATGCCCCTTCTCACCAATGTAAGGTGGGTTACCCAGTACGATGTCAAAAACTTGCGTTTCAAAAGGCAACTCGGCTAGCAAGACATCGCGCATTGCGAGGTGCGGTGATACATCTACGTCGTAAAGCGTTCGCACCGCATCCTCTAAGACCGCCAGCGCCCTTGGATCGATGTCCACAGCAAAAATTTGTCCGCTGATAAAGGTTTTTAACTGAGTCGCGGTCAACCACTGCTTTACCGTTCGTAACAAAGCCAGTATCAATTGCCCTGTGCCACAGGCCACATCTATAATCTGTGCGCTTAAAAGACGCTTTACAAATGCGTCAGTTCCCACTTCTGTCTCGTGTTGTGTCGCATAGCGCAAAAGCGCCAAATCCACGAGCTGTTGCGCGATGTGATCCGGTGTATACACGGTTCCATCGGGACACTGGGTGTTTTCGTAAAAGACTTTTTCATGAATGTAAACAGAAGTCTCATTTTTCTCCAAAACCGCTCTCCTTTTGATGGGTCTATTGGTGGTATTAAAAAAAGATTTTAGTGTAAACACTAAAATCTTTTACGTCGATATTTACCGTAACTGATTTTTTCAACGCCCTCAATGGACTGAATAATCTCATCGACCAATAAATCAAAATCATTAATCGATATGTCAACACCCTTCTTCTTTAGATACTTCATTATTGTAATCAAGCGTATGTGATAAGTTGACGGGTTCTTAAAATACGGATGTTTTTCTATCAACGCCTGTACTGCGTTTTTGTCGACGCTTTCCAGTTGCTTGACATGTGCATCCTTAATCTTTGTTTCCACATCTGATAAATACTTTTGCAATTCTTTTACAGGGTTGTCGTGCTGATTGAGCAAAGTGCGCAAATCACTTAACACATCCTGCATGTGTAAGGTCTCGTTGGGATAATCCGGTTCGGGAACATCCGAGGGTCCAAGTTCCATAATAAATCAATTACTCCTTTCGTTAAGTCATATACAAAGTTAGTTCTTAGTTACATTCTACTACTACTGCCTTCGACTTGTCAACATCTGTCATCAAGTTGTAAGATAATATCGTCCATAGTCAACGTCTCAGAAGTCATGTAAACGAGGCGCTCCCCTTCTATGCTCTCCATCGATTTTTTCATCTGTGCCCCATGAGCTTCGCTGTTGCACAACACATAAACCTTAGGCAGAGCGATTTCGATCTCAGCCAACACCACTTCATTATTGAAAACCTTGAGAACATCAATCTCCTCTTCGTCGGAAACAATTTTATACGGCAGTGCCGCCAACAAATCGACGAGTTCTTCTGCAGTGCCTTTAAAGGCATAGCTGCTTTGATAGAGCATCATCATGGCTTCTTCACCGGCCTCTTCGTTGACGATGTGTTCAATGACGTTGAGAGCGCTGTAGAGAACATGCCCTTCTCTCAATAAAAATGTTCGCACGGAAACCGGCTCGTAGGCCTCTACAAATCGGTTGTACTGTTCGAGAACATGGCGTTTAACCACGTCTTTGTAATGGCTTTCAAAGACGTATACTTCTCCTAAAATTGCATAAGTGCCTTCTTTGGGAACCTCGACGAGGCGCGCCGATACAATGGCGTCTGAACTTTCAAAACGACCGGAAACTTTAAAGTCTTCTCCGGTAAAAAGATCTTTGAAGAAGACGTTTCCCCGCTGGATACTCACTTCGAAATAACTTCTAAAGGAACGCTCAACACCGAAACTGTCCACTTCAGGATGCGCCTCTAAGTAAAGGTGCATTGGCGTCTCCGGCATTTGATAACTAAAGACATACCACTCGTCGAAGCCGATGCCGTCCTCATTTTGCGTGTATTGAAAAAAGATGTCTCTGGCCAGTGCCACTTGGTCGTGAACGCCCTTGCGCACACTATAGGCCAAAACATCTTCGTAAAAAGCTTCGTAATTCATCTCATCTACTCTCTTTCTTGTCGCTGCTAAAGCACTACCTTGATATTACATAAAATATACTATATTATAACACAGACAGGAGGTCAAGACATGACAAACAGAAAATATCTCGAAAACCCATATCGATACACTTTTGATGCCTGCGTTCAAAGTATCAGAGAAGACGGTGGCATCGTTCTCGACGCAACGTACTTTTATCCTGAAGGCGGCGGACAACCTTATGACATCGGTTGCATAGGCGAGGTCGACGTCACTGCTGTGCACTTGGAAGAAGGCGCAGTCGTCCATTACACCAGTGCGCCCGTTCCCGTGGGCACACTGGTTCATTGCACGGTTGACGCCAAAAGGCGCTTTGGTCATATGCAACAACACAGCGGGCAACACTTAATCTCAGCTATCGCCTATAAGCACTTCAACGCCAACACCGTGGGGCTCCACATTAGCGATACGTATACCACGGTGGACTTTGACGTCAAACTCAGTGCAGACGCTGTCGCCGAACTCGTCCGGCAAACCCAGCAAGCCATTGTAGACGGCGCCGACATTAAAAGTCATTGGGCAGAGCCAGCGACCCTCAACCAATACCCCCTGAGGAAGCAACCCAAAGTGCAAACCGGCATTCGGATTATCGAAATTGAAAGCTACGATTTTTCACCATGCGGTGGCACCCATGTTCAAAATACACGTGAAATCGGCGGCATCCTGTTGAAAAAAGCAGAGGCCTATAAAAGCGGTGTACGTCTCACGCTGTTGTTCGGTCTCTACGAACACGCACTTTTGTCTAAGTATACCCGTATTTTCGACACACTTGCCGGCGAACACGCCATTGCGCCGGACGATGTGTGCGCTCATGTTGAACATCTGACCCATCGGTTAAACGACCTGCAAAAGGCCTATGATCATCTGATGCAAACACATATTGAACAGGCTTGTGAAGTCTATGCCACCTCAGACGAAACCCTTGTCATTTTAAGAGACGAAACACTCCCGATGCAGTGGCTGAGAACAAAAGTACAACTGCTTACAAACAAACGTCCATGTGTCGTGCTGGCACACGCCGTGGAGGGTACAAAGCAACATGTGGTAATAGGCAAGTCACAGGGGATTGCCCCGGATATACACCTTGGTAACCTGTTCAAATCCGAGTTGACCGCGGCCGGCGTCAAGGGCGGTGGCAACGCCTACATGGCACAGGGCGGATGTGCCGCTGAAGTCGCTCTCGGCGGCACACTGTCCAAATTCGCCAAACAACTTGAAGACCTAATTGACGGCTAATATAATCCGCCCCAAAAAATTCGACGGCCTGATGTGCTGTCTCGTTGAGGCGTTAATAGAAAGGCTTAAACCCGTGCAAGACAAAATCTCTCGACACGATGGGACTTTGTCGAGAGATTTTAATGCCGCAAAGTTACGGCGTAGATCAATCGTTTTTTAATTGTGAACAGGACAGGACACTGGTCGCCCTCCTTTCCAAAACCTCTTGTGTGGAAGAGGTGCCCCCGTCGCTAAAGTTGGGGGCTTTTGTCTATTGAAGACTTTCAAAGAAGTTTAAAATATCCCGATAAACTTCGTCTTTATTGATTTCGTTGAGCATTTCATGGCGGCCCCCTGGATAGAGCTTGAGCTGTGTATCAAAGCCCTCAGACTTATAGTAGTCAGCAGTCTTTCGAACGCCTTTCCCCTTGTCGCCAACAGGGTCTTCGTCACCGGACAAAACAAAAATCCGCAGCCCTTGATTTTTATGTTCAAATACCGGTGCGTACTTGATTCTCAAGAGGTTCTCGGAAAAGTCGTGAAAAAAGCCGACACTGTGTATTTCCCCACAGTAGGGATCAGCCACATAGGCATCTACCTGTTCGGTATCTCTCGACAACCAGTCGTGTTGTGTTCTAACGGGCTTAAAACGGCTGTTATAGCCGAAGAAGGAAAGGTTATCGATCAGTTTAGAGCGATAGCGACGTCCTTTCACCTTCATTACGACACCACTCGCCAACTGTCCTACTACAAGCAAGGCCTTTGGCTTAAACCCCGTTCCGGACAAGACGACGCCGTCCACTAAACTGGAATAATCCAGCAAAAAATCGCGAACTAAGAAAGACCCCATGCTGTGACCGAGCACATAACACGGCACGTCTGGAACTTCGGTTTTCGCCATCTCCACTGCGCGGCGAATGTCTTCCTTGGTCTTCATCCACCCCATGTCGCCCAATATTCCCAGGTTTTCTAAACTGCCTGCCGTTTTACCATGCCCTCTATGCGAGTGCCCGTAGACGGCGTACCCATTGTCACACAAAAACGCGGCAAATGGGTCGTATCGTTCAATGGTTTCTGCCATGCCGTGGGCGATAAACACCACTGCCTTAGGTGCGGACTCAGGCAACCACTTGTAACCGTGAATTTTAACCTCGCCATAAGAATCCAGCACATATGTCTCTTTCTTCATGTGTCACCTCACTTATATCGTTTTTATGAGGATATTATAACACTTTTATAGATTTATTTTAACTCTGAGTTTTTTTATGATAAAATAAAGAGCACATTATTATTTATGGAGGTATTCATGCAGTATTTGCTTATCTGCGCGGCTTCTTATCTACTTGGGAGCATTCCGTTTTCTTATTTGATTCCAAAGTTCTTCGGTCGCATAGACATTCGCGAGCACGGCAGCGGAAACACCGGCACGACCAATGTTCTCAGAACACTTGGCTTTAAGGTGGCTGTACTGGCGTTTATCGGCGACTTTTTAAAAGGCGTGCTCCCCGTGTTCATCGCCCTTAGATACGTCACCCCGGAGGCAGCACTTGTGGCAGGTGGTTCCGCTGTGTTAGGCCATTGTTACAGTGTGTGGCTCAAGTTTAAAGGCGGCAAGGGCATCGCAACCTCTGCCGGCGTTTTGCTTTTCTTAGTTCCCAAGGTCTTTTTAGCGTTGCTGATCTTACAGTTTACGGTGATTTTGACGACCCGCTACATGTCTCTCGCTTCAATTTTGAGCGCTCTGACATTGCCCCTTTGGGTCTGGGGCTTCCACTACCCTAGGTCGTACATCCTCTTTTCTGTACTCTTAGGCGCCTTTGCCACCTACAAACACCGCGCCAACATCAAAAGGTTACTAAAAGGTAATGAAAACAGATTGTCTTTTAAGAAACATAAATAAAGCTTTTCAAAACACAAAGATTATGATATTATATTATAGTGTCTGGGGGCAGAGGGGTGCTGGTGTGCCTTCTGATCTTCAAAATCAGCACGGGGGGTTAGGAGCTTCCCGGGTGGGTTCGATTCCCACGTGTCCCCGCCAATACTATAAGACAAAAAGCCTTCGGCGATTGCCGAGGGCTTTTTCTTTTTAAGCGACAAGCGTTGAAGTCAAAGTATGCACTTGTCAATAAAACAGCTATCTAGAATGTATTCAAAAACCCTCGACCAATGGTGAGGGCTTTGAAAAAGTCTATTCTCTTTTTATGGTTTGGTCAATGGGCGCCGCGGGTTCTTTAAAAGACAGAATCACATCCCACAGCTGTATCTTCTCTTTTTCCGAGACCACATCCGGCACGAGACCCAGTCGCCAGACAGAGATGCCGCCAATACCCATATTCTGAGCCAAACGCAGTTTTGCCGCCACACTCTTCTCCGACTCATACCAAATGATATTTCTCGAGTTGTCTATTTTGTCTTCAAAAACCAACTGAGCACTTTGAAGCTTCTCAGAATAGTTGAGTACAGCACCGTTTTCAATCCGAGATAAAATCGTGCTGTAACGCGGTCTGTAAGGGGTCGCATTGACAATGGTGCCGTCTACAATCTTCCACTGAATAGCATCCATCGAAAGCTGCAACAACACCTTGTTAGGGTCCGTCACACCGGTCTTAGGATCTGTCAAAATATCTAACGCATCGAAAATCTCATTGATAGGTGTCAGGGGCGTTAACGTAATCGCCGAAAGCATCTCGTCTTCTGTCAAACGCTTAGGGTAATAGTCGTGTGCCATAAGTACCACGTACTCACTCACATCTCCTATCGTTTTGAAATCGTAGCCGTCGTAATAGGCTTGATTGTTCTTACGCGCGGGATGCACCGCCGTTATGAGTTTTAAATCGTAAGTATCCAGCGATTCCTTTAGTCGTATTAAAAACTGATTGAATCGCTTGGCATTCACTTCGCCACGCAGTGTTTCAAAGTCGATTAAAACCCCTTCAAAATCCATTTGATAGCGGTACTTTCGCACACTCTCGACGATGGCCTCCACCGTTTGATTTCGAAGAGTGGGGGTCGAGATGAGATACTCTGTTAAGGACAGCTTGGTGTCCCCTTCTGCGACAACCTGATCCTTGACAAATACCATCAAGTACTGATTGAGCGCCGTGTGATCGGTTTGCTTAATGGCCTCTTGATACCCCATTGGAACACGGTACTCATTTTGATTCTGACTGGACATGTTCACGACGACGTCTCCAGATTCTCCGAGTTCCAAGCGACTCCACCCATAGCTTAAGTCGGTTAAATCCGCCGCCAAACCGGCTTGATCGAAAGACTTAATCGCGTAGTAACTGTGCAATCGGTCAAACCCTGCGGAATTTTTGTTCAAAACATTGTAGAGAAGCGCCAGCGCCTCTTCTACCTTCAGGGGATCGTTTGGCCTAAACATAAGCGTCGGACTTTTGCTAATCCAGCCAAATCGATACGCCAAATACACGACACCTTTCTGTGCCTCGACATCGTTGTAAACCAGTTTGGCATTTTGGTTGTAAGCCACCAAAGCAGCTAACCCCAAATGCTCCAGCATAAGTTCCAGTGCCCCTACTCGCGTTATCACTTGGTCGTTGCCTGTATGCTTAGGCGTAAATGACGTCGGACCTTTGACTCTAAGTCCTACACTTAAAAACATCTTTTCAAACGCTTCATATGTTACCTGAGTCCCATAAGCACCTGGAAGTTCATCGATTACACCTTGTGTACGCAATGCCTCTTCAAGCGGTTTCGCCCAGTGCTGCGTCGCCGCGAAGGTACTTTGAGAAAAAAGAACAACGAGCATCAAAAGTGCACATACCCGTTTCCACTGCTTCATAAAAACCTCCAACTTTCCTTTTTCTCATTATAGTACACTCATGTTGCCCTAATATAACAGCCACATTACAATACTGTGTTAGATATTAAACTTCAAGTGCATCGAAGTCGTTGAACAGTTCTTTGATGTCAATTCGGTAGGCTGTACCTTCCTTTTTCACATCAAACCGTTGATAGATTCTCAAAATGGCATCGGTCTCCTTACTGTACTTTTCAAACCTCAAATAAATACGCTGTCCCCACGTATACACTTTGGTTAGACTCGTCGTCTGGTCGTACCCATCGATACTTTTAATCAACAGTTGCGCGTAATCGATAAACTCCAAATAAGACATCTGCTTTTGAGTGCCGCTCGAAAGCAAGTTGTAGGCCAAATCAAAGCGTCCTCTTCGCAGATACTCTACAAACTCGAGAACTGTATTTTTAGCGCCTGATTCGTTTTGAACATCGTATGTCGAAACCCGAGGTACGGGATTGGTAAAATCAAATCCGGAAGTTGCGTAAGTAAGCGGTTTGTCGTTGTACATAAACTGAACTTTTAAAACACCTTTGAGTTCTGTCAAAGAGTTCACCACTGACCACAAATAGAGATTGGCCTTGTCTTCCCGCTTGAGCAACGTGCTGAGACCGTCGCCTGTCAAATTGACATAGCAAGTATTGTTAATGGTTTCAACAGATGCGACATCGACCCTCAAGTCGAAAATCGACTTAAAACGCTCATTTGCCGCACCGGCTTCAAGCGCCTCTACTACGGCAGTTTCATAATTGCCGTCTTCGACGACAACGCGGTGAACTTCTGTATAAAGTGCGTTATCGTACACGAAGTAAAGGCGTGTCGATACGCGTACGGCCCCCTGCGAAGGGGCGATAAACTGTTCATCGTCTATTTTCGGATACGGCGAGTTCGATGTCAGTGTTATCAGTGAAATAATCGAAATGACAAACATCAACGCCATGAGTCGGTATGGAAATTTCATAAATACAAGACGCCTACCTTTCTCGTTATTTCGGCAGATAGATGCACACGGTTGTCCCCTTGTTCACCTCACTGTTCACTTTAATGGTGCCATTGTGCAACTGGACAATCTGCTGCGCAATCGATAAGCCCAACCCAGTGCCGCCGGTTTTTCGCGCACGGGCCTCATCCACGCGATAGAACCTGTCGAACACAAAAGGAATGTCTTTTTCAGGGATGCCGATGCCGTTGTCGTTAATATAGAGGCGCACCTCCGATTTTGTCGCTTCCAGTTCAATCCAGACGCGGCCACCTTCCGGTGTATACTTAACAGCATTTCCAATGATGTTTAAAAGACATTGCTGCATTTTGTCCTGATCCAAATTCATTTGCACTTTCTGATTGGCAACGAGGTCGAGTTTGACGTTTTTAGATGTGGCGATAGGGTTAATCGTTTTAATTACCCACTCCAAGATGTAGTTGATATACGTCTGGCTGTAGTCGAGCTCCAAGTCTTCTTTTTCAATGCGCACCAAGTAAAGCAAGCTGTCGATAATCTTGTTGAGTCGGTCGATTTCGGTGTTGATGTCCTGCATAAATTCCCTGTAAACCGCTTCGTCCCAGCTCGGCGAGGACAGAAGTGTGTCCGACACGATTTTCATACTGGTCATAGGGGTTCTGAGTTCATGTGAAACGTTGGAAACAAACTTCTTACGCATTTCATCCACTTGAGACAGCTTCGTCGTCATGATGTTAAACGCCTCGCTAAGCGCTCCTATTTCGTCGTCACCCATAATTTCCACTTTGGTATCGTACTTACCTTGTGTAATCGTTTTAACCGAATCTGTAAGCCGTTCAACCGGCTTTGAAATAATCTGTGCAAAGATAAAACTAATGAAAAAAGAAATTAAGACGGCGGCAGAAAAAATCAACAGAAGATTCTCTATAATTTGATTGACACTGTCAAAAATCTCATCGGCCTCCACCGACATGAACACAGCGCCTACGACGACATTTCTGTCGATAATAGGCACGGCGGCATACAAAATATGCTGCCCCTCGTACATGTAGATGTTGGTCATATCATAGCCGCTAATAGCTCTGTCGATTTCCACGATGTTAACAGCGTCATCTGTCAACTGATCGTATGAGTCGATAAGCACCTTTTTATCGGTATCCGTAATAATGATTCGAGCGCGAAACTCGAAACTGCTCTGCTTGATTAAGTCCTCGACATACCGATTGGTCGACGGGTTATCAAAGTTAATGAGAAAAGGAGCCAGTTGCGTGGCAATATTGCCACTGTGTAAAATCAAGTTGTTTTTGGCCTCTTCCACATTGCTTTTAATCAAAAAATCTTTGACAAAAATAATCGTCAACACCATGACAAAAGTGATTAATATTAAATAGGTGGAAACAAGTTTCCACCTAATCGTTTTAAACAGTTCTTTTCTTTTTATTTTTAAAATAGTAACCCACTCCCCATTTAGTTAAAATGTAATCGGGCTGCGAAGAATTGGCTTCAATTTTTTCTCTGAGACGTCTGATATGTACGTCTACGGTTCTGACGTCGCCAAAATACTCATAACCCCAAATGGTTTCAAGAAGTTCTTCACGTGAATATACTTTTTCCTCGTTCATAATGAGCAACAACAAGAGGTCGAACTCCTTCGCTGTCAAATTAACTTGCTGACCGTTGATCATCACTTTTCTACCAAGTGTATTGACACTGAACTCGCCCATGTTGATAACATTGGAAGCCGTCGTTTGATCACTGACGTGCACCCGTCTCAAGATAGCTTTAATGCGCGCCTTCAACTCCAGCATGTTAAAAGGCTTCGTAATGTAATCGTCAGCACCGTATTCAAGCCCCAATACCTTACTCGAGTCGTCATCCTTTGCTGTGAGCATTAAAATCGGCACCATGGACTTCTCTCTTACCTTTTTACATACCTCAAGGCCATCCATTCCCGGTAACATGAGATCGAGGATAACGGCATCGTAAGTATTTGATAAAATTTTATCAAAAGCTTCCTTTCCGTCGACGGCAGTTTCCACCTCATACCCCTCTTGTTCCAGACTAAATCTCAAACCTTTTAACAGTATCGGTTCGTCATCAACCACTAAAATCTTTTCAGCCATAGTTCCACTCCAATCATTGGTTTAATAAAGTGCGCGTGTTTTCAACTCTCTTGGTCACTTGGATGCGATCAAAGTGCTCTAAAAGTTCGACACTTGCTTTTCTAGAAATCTCCATCAAATCTCTGTATTCTGCTACCGTGATCGACGGATGTGAAGTTAAGTACTCAATAAGTGCATTTTTGCACGCCTGATAAGGCACTTTGTGCAAAACGACTTCCTCATTAATTTTAACAAGAAATTCAAGATTAATCAAATAGTAAAGTACCTCTTCAATAAGTTTTTTTCTCTTTGGGTCTTTACTCACAATCTCTTTAATCGCAACGGGTTTCACACCGGACTGTTTAACATCGGAAATCAATGTGCGTTTAATGTTTTCCGCCTCTTTCGACAGGACGATTTCAAACGTCGGCTCTTTGACGAAATGTCCATCGACTGCTACTCTACCTGAAGCGGTTAAATGTGCCATCACCGCATTAAACTCTACAGCACTGAGTTTCTTAGGCTTGCCTTTGTAAAGCATTTTGTTGAGTTTCGATCGAAGGGTTTCTCGCTCTATACCGACTTTGAGAGGATTCGCCTGATGAAAATCAATTAGCAGCTCGAGAACCGTCTGCTCAAGGCTTTCCAGATAGGCAAAGCTAACGAAGAGTTGCTCTTCAATCCCCACCACTTGGCCCGCCTCTAATAAACGCGCCCAAGCCGCTTCACAAGCCGCTGTTTCAAAAGGCATGTGTTCAAACAAACGGTTCTCGTAGGCAAAAGGATGCCACAGGGACTCAAAATGTTTTACAAGTGTATCGTCTACTAGGAAATCGCCCTCCGACGATTCTGAAACAGCGTGTTTAATTGCCTTCGGATTAACAATATGACCGCCTCCAATGGTATAGAGCGGCGAAAAATTACGAACGACAAACCGATCGTTCACCTTACATCGGATCGGTGCTTCCAGTCTGAGCTGAACTGTTGCCGTTTCCCCTTCCCCAATGCTCTCCTGGTGAGGCGTCGCCACGCGGCACAGAATCTCGTCGGTGCCGTGGTAAAGGCGCAAACGCTGCCAGTGTTTAAGCGGCCCGCTGTCCACGGTCATCGACACGTCCACAATATGCGACGCTTCCCAGCCGCCAAACGAGGTGAGCACATCCCCTCTGTTCAGCATCGATTTGTCGCACGATAAGTTCAGCGCCACGCGCTGCCCCGCATATGCCACAGGAACTTTCTCCCCGTACACTTGAATGCTCTTTACACGAACCTGTTCGTTAGATGGGTAATGGTACAGTTTGTCCTCAACGTGAATTTTGCCCTCGAGTAAAGTACCGGTTACAACCGTGCCGTGCCCCTTTATCGTAAAGACCCTGTCTATAGGCAATCTGGACGACGGATGTGCCGGCGGCGCGCTCATGGTGTCGATACTCTCTTCAATATGTTTTAACAAGCCTTCGCGTTTTGAATCGTCGTAGATAGAGTATGCAACTCTAGGGGCGTTCTCGAGAAAAGTGCCCTTTAAATAATCGTCGGCTTCCATGTTTACCAGTTCCAGTGTCTCTTCGTCGACCAAATCGCTCTTAGTAAAGACGACGACGCCCTTTTCGATGTCGAGGTGCTTCAGAATCTGGAGATGCTCCAATGTCTGCGGCTTAAACCCCTCTTCCGCAGAGACGATGAGCAAGACCATGTCCATCCCCATAGCACCTGCCAACATATTTTTAATAAAACGTTCGTGTCCCGGCACGTCGATAAAACCGATGACGCGATTTTCTGAAATCGGCACGTGAGCAAAACCGATATCAATGGTGATGCCGCGCTTCTTTTCCGCTTCCCATCGATCGGCGTCAATACCTGTGAGGTGCTTAATTAGCGCCGTCTTACCGTGATCGATGTGCCCGGAAGTCCCGACAATAATGTGTTTACGCATGCTTCCCCTCTTTCACTATCTCTTCAAACGCCTTGACAATAAGCGGACCGTCGCCATCAAACAGCGTTCTAAAGTCCAGCATCAATACTTCGTTTGAGCAAATGGCAATGACCGGCACTGTACACCTGCGAAGGCGTTCTTGTACCTGCGCCGTCTTAACAACGCCAGATACGGCAACGCCGTAAGACGGCAACGCAACATCCGGTAACGCGCCGCCCCCCACTTCAGAAGCCATTTCGACCAGCGAAAGAGAGAGCCCCCATTGGGTAAAGCGCTCGCCGTACGCGTCGATAAACTTCTGCGCAGAAGCCTTGACATCCTCTGCTGTCATACAAATGCGTTCAAGCGTTGGAATTGAAGCGACTGCATGTGTTTTGTTCAAATAAGCTATAAGTGAGTGCTCTAAGACCGCAAGGGTCATCTTATCGATTCTAAACGCGCGCAGCAGCGGATTTTTCTTCATCGGCTCAATATAGGCGGCCTTGCCGATAATCACACCGCACTGAGCACCCCCGAAGAGCTTGTCGCCGGAGAACGATAAAACATCGATGCCCTTTTGTACCTTTTCCGCCACGACGGGCTCGTCTGCGCCTTCTAAATCGACCATCAAACCAGAGCCCAAGTCCTCGTACACCGGCAGCCCGTATTTTTCAGAAAGCGGCATCAGTTCTTCTGCTTCCACACTTTGAGTAAACCCTACGATTTTATAGTTGCTTGTATGAACTTTCATCAGCATCGCCGTTTCTTCGTCAATAGCCGACTCGTAATCTCTCAAATGCGTCTTGTTGGTGGTACCGATTTCTTTCAACTTGCAGCCGCTAGAGGTCATCACATCCGGCACGCGAAAAGAGCCGCCTATTTCCACGAGTTCTCCTCTGGAAACCACGACTTCTTTGCCCTTGGCAAGTGTGCTGAGCACCAACATAACAGCAGCGGCGTTGTTGTTGACCACAAGTGCCGCCTCCGCCCCTGTAATCAGCTTAATTTTATCTTCAACATGTGCATAGCGCGACCCGCGGCGCCCCTGAACGACATCGTACTCCAGCGTGTTGTATCCGCAAAGCGCCGGTTTAATGGCTTCCACCATAGCCTCTGACAGCACCGCGCGGCCGAGGTTGGTGTGGAGAACCACCCCGGTGCCATTAACCACCCGCTTAAAAGACGGCGTCTTGTATCTGCCGATGGCTTGTACGACCCCGTTTATAAAACGCGCTTCGTCAAAGCTCTTACGCGATCCTTCTCGAATCGCCAAACGCTCTGCATCCAAAGCGCTCTGTATGATTTTCTTGAGAAGAGCGGGCTCAATAGGCTCTTCACTAAAACGTTCAACCAAGGCATCCATCTTAGGGAGTTGCCTGAGCAGCTGGTTCAGCATGAATCCTCCTTATACGACAACCAAATGCTTGTCTGTCTTTTTAACAATTTCTCCGACGACGGCACTGACTTCAACACCGTGCGCCTTCATTTCAGAGAGCGCGCGAAGGGCATCTGCCTTTGCGACGGCAACCAACAACCCGCCGGACGTCTGTGGGTCGCAAAACAAATCGATGTACACTTGTTCAACTGTAGGCGCTATACACACCGCCTCTTCAATGTGTTCAAAATTTCGATAGGCGCCTCCGGGGATAATCCCCATCTCTGCCATCGCCTTGGCCTCTTCGATAAACGGTACCTCTCTGTGGTCGATTTTAACGGCGAATTCAGTGCCGTTGACCATTTCAAGTGCGTGTCCCAATAAGCCGAATCCGGTAATATCTGTACAAGCACTTACATCAAAAGTCGCCATCGCTTCTTTGGCGTATTTGTTTAAGAAGCGCATGGTATCAATAACGGTCTGGGTACACGCCGGTGTCAACAGCGCTTCTTTTAAAGCAGTGGTCAACACGCCGATTCCCAGCGGCTTGGTCATAATTAATACATCGCCCTCGCGAACGGCGTTGTTGGCCCAAATGCGCTCAGGCGCTACTAGGCCGCTCACAGAGAGACCGTATTTAGGCTCTTTGTCTTCAATCGAGTGCCCGCCGACGAGCAGAGCGCCCGCTTCTTTTACTTTATCGGCACCTCCACGCATAATGTCACTTAAAACAGCCGGTGGCAAGCAGCTTGGAAAGCCGACGATGTTCATGGCGAGTACGGGCTCGCCGCCCATGGCGTAAACGTCGCTCAGCGCATTTGCCGCCGCAATTTGCCCAAATAAGTAGGGGTCGTCTACAATTGGAGTGAAAAAATCCAGTGTCTGTATCAATGCCTGCGAATCGTTGAGTTGATACACAGCGGCATCATCAGACGAATCAAAGCCCACGAGCAGTTTATCACTGGTGAAACTCGGTAAATTGCACAAAACTTGTGCCAAGGTCTCAGGACCTATTTTGGCGCCTCAGCCAGCGCTTGTCGTATACTGTGTCAAACGAACATCGGTCATACGCCAACCTCCCTCATCTATTTAAAGAAGTTCTATAAATATATACAATACATAATCAAAGTCATTATACCCTGTTTTGTCCACTTGTGTCAAAGGTGTGGCGCTTTTTATTCGAAAACACGTGCCCCTTCTAAAATTTGCTCCAGCTTTTTCTCCCCGATACCCTTGACCCCCATAAGCTCTTCAAAACTTTTAAAGGGGCCATTTTCTTCAATGTGGGAAATAATTCGGTCGGCGGTTACCTCGCCGATCCCTTTAAAAGCGGTCAATGTCGCTCTATCCAGTTGGGAAAACGCCGCTATGTCGTAGTAGACCGCCTTCTCCGGATGTTTTGCCTTTAAAACCCCTGAACTTTCTACCGAAACCGCTGACGACTCCCCAACGACGGCCGCTTTCTCCCCTCGTACTTTCACGCCCTCTTTTTTCTCAACCGCGTCTTCAGCCACGCCTCCCCCTTCGCTTTTAAAGGCAGAGGGCGTTGCATCAGTAACAGGCACTTCGACGAGTTTTGGCGCTTCCACTTGAAAGCGCATTAACGCAATCACTGTCAGCAAAACAAATGGCCACAAGCCCAATAATTTCTTCATAAAAACCTCCTTTATGTAATTTTTTCCATTATACCATATATTGTCACTTTTAAAAAACCGGTTCATCCATTATAATGGGTATTATAGAAAAAAAGTTCGGAGGCGATCTCTTGAAAAATAAATGGCTTATTGCACTTACAATTTGTATCCTTTTTATACTGTCTGTTCCTGTTTACGGTGAAACCATCGATCTGGCGCTCACGGCAGAAACCGCGGTTCTCATCAATGGGGACAGCGGCCAAATCATCTACAATAAAAACGCACACGTTCCGATGTTTCCGGCGAGTACGACGAAGATTCTCACGGCCATCATCGCCATAGAAGACTTGGAACTCACCGATATGGTGGAAATCGATGCAGAAGCGACTCGAGCAGGTGGCAGCCATGTTGCCCTCGTCCCGGGAGAACTCGTATCTGTGAAAGATTTGCTCAACGCTTTAATGATCGCCAGTGCCAACGACGCTGCTGTGGCACTGGCCAAATACCACTCGGGCTCTGTTGAAAATTTTGCCAAAGTGATGAACGAACGCGCCAAAACAATGGGCGCGGTTAACTCCAACTTTGTCAACCCGCACGGTCTTCCAAACCCCGAGCATTTGACCACGGCATACGACCTCGCCATGATCGCCAAACACGCGATGAAAAACCAGACGTTTAAAAACATTGTCGCCACTCGTCGATACGAAATTGCACCGACAAACAAGCAGCCTGAAATTCGCTATTTAAACAGTACGAACTCTTTGTTTCAAGGGATGGCGGGCTCAAACAAGAACATTGACATAAACGGCCAGTCCGAGCAAACCGCTTACGAATACGCCGACGGGATAAAACGCGGTTACACTGAAGACGCTCAGTACTGTTTTGTCGGCTCAGCCGTGAAAGACAATAGGCGCTTGATAACAGTCGTACTTAAATCCACTGCAGATGCCATGTATCAAGATACTCGGCGCATGATGAACTACGGGTTTAACGCCACAAAAACTTACGCTGTACACGATTCTAAGAGCGTACTCCACACCATTCCCATGCAGAACAAAAAGGGGACGATGATCAACACCGTTGCAGAAGGTGGCGTTTCCGTCGACTTACCTCTAGAGGCGACCCCTGAAGCCGTTGAAGAAAAAATTGTCGTGAACAACAATATTGAACTGCCAGTTGCCAAAGGCGAAGTCCTCGGCACCGTGGACTATTTTTTCAAAGGTCAAATGATTTTACAAAAAAAATTAGTAGCCGATGACGACTACGTCGGGGATATTCTCCTAAGCAAAGAAACGTACTATTATACAAAAGAAAAGTTTCTATTGTTTCGACTGTCTTTTTGGCGCTTTCTCCTCTTCAGAGGTTTCATAGCCCTATTTGTATGGCGCGGGTTAATGACAGTTATTCGTTTAACCCCCACGACAAAGCGCTTTAGAAAAAATCCGAAGACCGCCAACCGAAATTAAGACGTCTCCGGCGTTGCCCTATTGTCAAAAATACTTTTTAAGCCCTGAAGTTCACAACTTCAGGGCTTTTATTAAACAACATAAAAAATGCCCTGACTAGGGCATTGTGGGACATCTATCCTTTATAGGCAATCATCTCAATTTCAATTTCGGCGCCTAAAGGCAGTTTGGCAACTTCAAAAGCAGCTCTTGCCGGTTTATGTGCTTCAAAATAACGCGCATAAACTTCATTCATTTCTGCAAATTGGCCGATATCCTGCAAAAACACCGTCACCTTCACGACGTTTTCTAGGTCTGCACCTGCGGCATTTAAAATGGCCTTAGCATTTTCAAGGCACCACTCAGTCGCCTTCTTAATATCGCCTGCCACCAACTCTTTTGTCGCCGGATTCATTGGCAATTGACCGGACACATAGATGAAGCCGCCCGCTTCCATACCTTGAGAATAAGGACCTACTGCTGCTGGTGCTTTGTCTGTTGAAACTGGTTTTAACATAACAACCTCCTATTTTCCTTCTCTAATACCGTCTAGATAATTGTATATTGTATAACGTGAGACTTGTAAGGCGTTGGCGACATAGTCGATAGCTCCTTTGACAAGGAATACCCCTTTGTCTTCCAAGTCTTTCACAATACAGACTTTTTCATCTTTGGTTAAGTAAATTACAGGTCTGCCAAAAGTGTGGATGGCGTTCTCCACGATATCGTAAAGCACATCGTTGATTTTGTTGATTTCGCCGATGGCCTCAACTTCCTTTTCGTCCACACGGCACAAGTCGTTCATAATGTTTCGGGCACTGATCATATCCGTTATATCAAAGTTAATACACATGCAGCCGATAATCTCATCACCGCCGTCGCGGATAAACGTCGTCGTCGATTTCAGTTCTCGACCAAGGGTGCTTTTGCCCGTGTAGTTGTAGACGTCGTTCCCTTCTTGTTGCAGGTTTATTTTTTCAATAATGGACTCACGCATCTTTGTTTCAACCGTACGTCCGGTAACATGACCGTTAAAAATGGCGACAATTGAAGCGTCTAAATTCGAAAAATCGTGTAGGACCACTTCACAGTTGGCGCCAAAAGTCTCGGCAATTCCCCTTGCAACTGAAACAAAAGGCTTTAAATTGATGTGCATATTTTTAGCCATTTCGTCCTCCCATTACCCTACAGCTTCAATAGAGGCGTCACTCCACACGCTTTCAAGACCATAGTACTCGCGCATTGTTTCACTGAAAACATGGACCACCACATCACCGGCATCAATGAGAATCCAGCCGCCTTCATCTTTGCCTTCGCGTTTGACGTCTACACCGTGCACTTTGTGCAGTTCTTTGCTCACATGCTCCACAAGAGCGCGAATCTGTGTTGAAGAACCACCGGTTACAATGACAAAATAATCTGCAATCGGACTGATGCCCTTTAAATCTATGACGCGAATGTCTCTGCCTTTTTTGTCTTCTAAAAGCGCCACCACTATATCTTTAAGTGCTTTCATTCAGCCTCCTCATCTAATAGAGCACGCTTAAGCCGCATCGCATTTTTGTGCATGGGTTTATGCGTCTCTCCTAAAAACGCCGTACTTTGACGTATATACTCAAGAATCGCTTGGTTTAAGTTTTCCATAGCCAAATGCCTGATGGTTTCCACGCCTTCAAAGTTTCGACTAGGCTCTATGACATCTGCCAAATAAATAATCTTTGCAAGCACACTCATTTCAGGGTGCCCATAGGTGTGCCAACGGATGGCGTCTAAAATGGCGGTTTCCTCAATCCACCCGTCGCGCTGCAACAAAACCGCTGCAACTTCCCCATGCGCTAAATTGGGATTTTCAACGATACAGGGCTCGCGTTCTATGCCGAAGGCGTCTATGAGCGCCAAAGTCTCTCGATTGTCAAACTCTTTGGCGTAATCGTGCGACAGCCCCGCCATTTCGGCGTTTTCCGGACATTCTCCATGGCGATACGCCAACTTCCGGGCCACTTGAGCCGTTGCCACAGAGTGCTCAAATCGATGGGGGGACAGATGTCGCTTTAGATACCGCCGCATTGCCGCATACTGAGGATGATGGGGTCTGTACAAGCCCTTCTTCTCAATATGGTGTTCGACGCTTTCAGGCAATAGGTACTTGATGCTGCGCTCATTGCGTATACGCGCCCGAATATCCGTACTGCTAATCGCCAGCGCCGGAATGTGACAAATTTCAACCTGAGCACCGTCTCGTCTCAACGCCTTCAGCTTGTCATCGAGTACATCGAAGTCGACGCCCGGACGAGAAGCGCCGATAAACGTCACCATATGGATGAGTTCTTTGTAATTCTTCCATTTGTCCAAATAGAGAATGGCGTCGGCACCTGTGATAAAAAACAGCGCATCGTGTGCGTAAATGCTGTTTTTGAGTTCAGTTAAAGTATCGATGGTATAGGTCGGCTTGTCCCGTCGTATTTCAATATCGGAAACTGTAAAATACGGATTGGACTTAATCGCAAGTTTCGTCATTTTGAGTCTATCGGCCTTAGTTGCACCGGTGTCGTCAGACTTATGCGACGGAATGCCCACAGGGATAAAAACGATTTCGTCTAAATAAAAACTGTTCCTAATCTGTTCAGCCAACATAAGATGGCCATAGTGAATGGGGTCAAAAGTCCCCCCCATAATCCCTATGCGCTTGGCCGTAACGATACGCTTCATAGCTACCCGTTCCTTTTACTCGACGTTTGACGTTCTTTCTTAATACGCTTGCCTTTACCCGGCTTTGAAATTTTACCGCCACGTTTGCTCAAGCGTTCTTCTTTTTTCCCCGTACCTTGCTTCTTTTTAAGATTCTTATACACCCGCGTGTTGTCGCCGCCAGGGATAATAATCGTCGGATTTTCTCTCGATTGTCTGTAGAGGGTAAACTTGCTGCCAATAGCTTGTACAAACTCTGCCTTTAAAGGCTCCGCCAAAGCGTTTGCCGCCTCTTTAGCATCCTCTAGGCTGTTGTCCAACACGTGAACTTTGACGAGTTCATGCCGTTCGAGCAAGGCGTCTAACTGGGTGATAACCCCTTCTGAAATACCTTCTTTTCCAATCTGCAACATCGGTCTCTCATTGTGCGCGAGACCTTTTAAATAACTTCTCTGTTTTCCAGTCAACATCTATTCTATACTCCTAATCGTAGAATTCAAATTCTAAATCGAAGATGCGCACTGTATCGCCATCCTCTATACCCATTTCTCTCAGTTTATCAAAAACACCTCGAGTTTTCAAAACATTTTGGAAGCGTCTCAGAGATTCGATATCGTCGAGATTTGTCGAATACAGAACGCGCTCAACAAAGTTCCCTTCAACACAGTACACGTCTTCGTCTTTGAAGTACTTAACTTCATTGGGATCTTCTCTGTTAATCGGCTCTACGAAGTAATCGTCTTCGTCTACGAGCGGCTCCTCTTCAATCGTATCCAGCAATGTGGTCACGTAGTTGAGCAACGCGTCCACGCCCTCACCTGTTGCAGCAGAAATTGGGAATACTTTGTACCCCTTTTCTTCTAATGTGTCCACCAATGCATTGAGTTCAGCGTCGTCTTCTATCAAATCGATTTTATTGGCTGCGACAACCTGCTTTCGCGTCGAAAGTCGCTTGCTGTATGAAAACACCTCGTTGTTTATGGTCTCAAAATCCTCAAGCGGGACCCTGCCCTCACTGCCAGAAGCGTCTAAAACGTGAATCAGGAGTTTGGTTCGCTCAACATGGCGCAAAAACTCAAGACCTAGACCAACGCCCTCTTTAGCCCCTTCAATCAGTCCGGGAATATCTGCAAGCACAAAACTCTTGCCTTTGATGGCTTCCACCACCCCCAAGTTCGGTTGAAGCGTGGTAAAATGGTAATTGGCAATTTTAGGCTTCGCTTTGGTCGTCGTCGCTAAAAACGTCGATTTTCCAACGTTTGGAAAGCCCAAAAGGCCGACGTCTGCCAACATTTTTAACTCTAGAAGCACGGTTCTCTCAACGCCTTTGGTCCCTTGCTCGGCAAAGTTCGGCGCTTGTCTCGTGCTGGATTTAAAGTGGGTGTTACCGCGACCGCCGCGTCCGGCACTTGCCAGAATTACTTTTTGACCTGGCTCTTTTAAATCTGCGATGACTTTGCCACTCTCTTGATCTCTAATAATCGTCCCTTCCGGCACCTCGATAATCAAGTCCTCAGCAGATGCGCCCGTCATCTTCTTCTTACCGCCGTCCTCGCCGGAATCGGCAACGTACTTGCGCTTATACCTAAAGTCCATCAAGGTGCGCATCCCGGGGTTAACTACTGCGACGATATTGCCGCCTTTGCCGCCATCCCCGCCATCTGGCCCACCGTCCGGAACGTACTTCTCGCGCCTAAAACTGACGCGACCGTTGCCGCCGTCACCAGCTTTTATATATATTTTGGCACTATCTACAAACATATTCAATCTCTCCTTTATTCGACGCCGGCCATTGAACACAATGCGTTTAAACTAACTGTATTATACCATTTTCACAGCAAAAACATACACTCAGTTTCGATAGTGCCGGGTCGATTACTCAATCTGCGAATAAAGCCCACCTCTCAGTGGGCTGTGCAGGTCTATATCTTTTTAAACAAACGCATGCAACGCCCTCTTGAGGGCGCTGTCGTCTTGCCGTCGCTTTTAGTTGCGACAGGAGACGGTATCCAAAAAAAGACAAAACAACTATTGCGTCTCCAAATTGCTTCAGGCTCAACGCTTGTTCTCTAAATAAAAATGTCCATCGCACTTGATGGACATTTTAATCTGCAATTAAGCTTCGTAAACGCTCACTTGTTTTTTATCTCTGCCTTTACGTTCAAATCTTACAACGCCGTCTACCAATGCAAATAAAGTATCGTCTCCGCCTCTACCTACATTTGAACCAGGGTGAATTTTTGTGCCTCTTTGACGAATTAAGATGCTACCAGCACTAACAGGCTGTCCATCAGCTCTCTTAACACCAAGTCTTTTCGATCGTGAGTCACGGCCGTTCTTAGAAGAACCTACCCCTTTTTTACTAGCGAATAACTGTAAGTTAAATGATTTAAACATTTCCATGCACCTCCTTAATTCTGTGCTTAACGTACTTTGGAAAAGTACCTTGTATGCCTTCAATTCCGATTATCATCGTTTTAAAAACAATATCGATCACATCGTTTGCATCCGATGGTTTTATGCGCATTTCCAAAAAGCCGCTTTCAACGGAACAATCGATATCTTCTTCAGAGACACCGCCTAACGCCTCAACAGCGTTGACCAATGTCTGTGCCAACGTCGAGACGCCTGCACACACTAAGTCGCGTCCGGGTTCATCTGAATACGCATGTCCTGAAACATGTAGGCCGATAAAGTGCTCGCCGCTTTTTTCAAAAATGACCTTTACCATTTTCTATAACGTAATGCTTTCGATTTTAACTTTGGTGTATGGCTGTCTGTGGCCTTGTTTCTTTCTGTAATCTTTCTTTGCTTTGTACTTGTAGATGATTACCTTAGGACCTTTACCATTTTTAACTACAGACGCTGTAACTTTCGCAGAAGCTAAAGACGCTCCCACTTGTAAGCCGTTGTCGTTTGAGACAGCTAATACTTCGCTGAATTCAACGCTTTCACCTTCGTTTACTGCTAACTTTTCTACGAAGATTTCATCGCCTTGCTCAACTTTGTATTGCTTGCCACCTGTTTTAATAATTGCGTACATATCGCACCTCCTCTATCCTTTCTCGCCAAACGTCGGTACTGTCCTCTGGACAGATTTATAACCTTATTTGTGCGGCTACCCGATAAATGTTATCACAATTCACTAGTCGTGTCAAGCGTTTTAATTTTATACGCTGTCTCTACGGGCTTGAGCAATTTGAGCTTGACATCCATTGAAAGCGCATCAAAATACGACTTCTGCTTCAACAGTTCGTAAAGCGGTTCACAAACAGACAGCGTTACCGCTCGCGTGTTGGTGTGCCGTTCGAGTCTCAAGAGTTCAAAGTAAAGTTCATGTAGCTTCCAGTAGGACAAATCCCGCGCTCTGAAATCGATGCTGAGGCTGTCGCGTACAGAAATCTCTCGACGATACCGCAACAATTCCAACAGGCCGAGCGCTGTATACCCCATCACGCGGTACCCTTCGCGCTTGCCGAAAGTAGGCGCAACGACCGATTTTATAAACCGCTCCTTATCCTGTGGGGATAGTGTCAGCAAATCGACAAGCACCACACCGCCGATGCGCCTCTGTTCAAGCACGCGCTTTACGAGCCTTATGGCGATTTCATTTGTGTTCCACGAAGGCGCGTTGCCGCCGTCGTAGTGCTCAGAATTGACATCTACAATTGTAAACGCCTCCAGCTCGTCTACGACGATACTCACACCGCTGTCATCTTTATACACCGCGTCGGTTAAAAGGTAGTCGACGGGGACGTGTACTGCCTGTGCACTCGAGAGCCCCGAATTAGACAATTCGATTTTTGCCCTTTCAACGCCGAGTGTTTTAAGCCATTTAACAGCCTCACCGTCACCTACTACGCATTTTTCCGGTGAAAACTGAGCGATTTTATCGGCGAGTACTCTTTGAATATCGCTGCTACACCATAGACACACCGCTTTTTTTTCAAGTGTCGCCCGTTGGATGCGCGCCGTCCACGTCTCTTTCAATTCCTTGAGCTCTGCCACGGCTTCTTTGGGAAAAGCGCCCGCCTCTGTGCGGACAATAGCGCCGTCTTCAGCATCGAGGAGAGCTTCAAGGGCACTACAAAGTGCCTCGACCTCTTCGGTGTCCTCTAGTTTGCTTGAGCGCTTTAGACCACTCCCGTAAGGCATGTAGACACAATGCCGCCCCCCTAGAGTGATGTCTTCCGACAACTGTGCCCCTTTCCGTTGATAGGGCTCTTTCACCACTTGGGTGACGATGTGCTCGCCGGCTTTAATCTTTCTCTTAGTTTTTAAAAAGGCGTCCTTGCTCAAACCGATGTCTACGAAAGCCCCTCCCAAATGCGGGACGACGCGCAGGACTTTACCATAGTACACATCGTCCAGTATTTGATTTTTCTTCGGATTGTCAATCACCCAATCCACAATGGTTCTAGACGTGTTGTCGTAGAAAAAGGCCGCCGTTAAAAAAGGCGACCTGTCTAGTGTAAAGAGTCTCATGACTGCTCTCCGTCCTCTAGAGCAAACAGATCGGTCATCTTGCTGTCCTTCATATAAAAGAGCCCACTGCGCGTCACATCCATCTCGACATCCCCTTCGACGCTGCAGTCACTTAAAAAAGCTCGAATCAAGCGGTCGGGGTTCAAGCTACCGGCGCTGCTGCACATGAGAACGGCCTTTACGTGCAGCCGTCCCTCAGACGCTTCGACAACCGATGCCGTCGCCATCTGTTCGCGCATGTCGACCATTTTGGTTTTGCCCTTCTTCGTCTTTTTCTCATAGAGGATTTCCTCTTGACCGACAAACGCTTCAAAAGCCTCTCGACCGACCCCCAGAGGCGCGCCATCTTCGCGTTTGACAACAATATCGTACGCCGCGTACTCGACACCTGCCATTAACGACTTCTTACAGGTCACATACCGCGCGTCTAATAGGACAATGCCGCGCGGCATTTTGATGCCAAGCACTTTATCTAGGGGCACTTCTTCTACCAGCTGAACCTCCATAATATCGCTTTCGCTGGCGTATCCGACACTCAAAGGTGCTGCAAACGTCAACTTCGGTATGGGGTTAAAGCCCTCCGAGTACTTAAGCGGCATCTTTTCATATCTAAAAACGCGCTCAAACAGTTTCATCAGCTCAAGGTGCCCGAGGTACTTCATATAGTCTGTTTTGGTATATTTAATTCTAAGCGTCTTCATTAGCATGCACCACCTACGATATTGACATTGACGCCGCAACCGGTACATGTCTCGCGACAGTCTTCCGTCACCTCGGCGTTTCGCGCCTTTTCATTTTCTCTTTGCAAAAATGCTTTTGAAACACCTGGATCGATAACATCCCACGGCAACACTTCGTCATACGCACGTTGGCGGTGTGTATAAAAAGCGGGGTCGACGCCCAGTTTATCAAAAGCCGCCATCCATTGATCGAAGTCAAAGTACTCTTGCCACCCGTCAAAACGACAACCGTTTTTATACGCTTCAATTAACACGGCACCCAGACGCCTGTCCCCTCTGGCAAAGACGCCTTCTAAAATACTTGTTTCAGGGTCGTGATAATTGTAAACCAGCTTTTTATTGGTAATCTTTTGTCTGAGATAAGCGATTTTCTCTCTGAACTCTTCAATGGTATCTTGTCGCATCCACTGGAACGGTGTAAAAGGCTTTGGCACGAAGCACGATGTGCTCACAGTCGCCTGTACCGATTTTTTCATATTTTCGGGTTTGTTCTGCTTAAACAGATAAGTGGCGAGATTCCCGATGTCGTTGATGCCGTCGAGATCTTCGAAAGTCTCCGTTGGCAATCCGATCATAAAGTACAGCTTGACGCGGTGCCACCCTAAAGAGAAGATGCTTTCAAAAGTCGTTTGAATATTCTCGGCGGTGACACCTTTGTTGATGACGTCGCGCAGTCGCTGCGTTCCCGCCTCCGGTGCAAATGTCAAGCCCGTCTTCTTCACTTTTTGAATTTCTTTTAAAACGTCTACTGAAAAGCTGTCGAGTCGAAGCGACGGCAACGAAACGCCGATGTTGTCTTTCTCGTACTTCTCAACCAATGTCTTTACCAGCGGCTTAATTCGGCTGTAGTCCAAAGTACTCAGCGATGTCAGAGACAGCTCTTCGTACCCCGTCGTGCTCAAAATTTTATCGATGCTCTCGACAAGCGTCTCCTCTGATCGTTCTCGAATCGGCCGATAGAGCATCCCCGCCTGACAAAAACGGCAACCTTTTGTACAGCCTCTAAACAATTCGAGCATGGCCCGATCGTGTACAATGTCGTTAAACGGTACAATCATTGAATCGAGGCAATAGCCTTTATCAAAATCTTTAACAATGCGCTTTTTTACCCTTTCAGGGGCTTTTTCGTGACGCTCGACGGTTTCGATAACACCGGCTGCACCATATACCGGCCGGTAGAACTTAGGCACGTAAACCCCTTCAATAGCCATCGCCTTTTCAAAGAGCGTTTCTCTATCGATGGCACCGCGTTTGTACGTTCGGTACAAGTCGATAAAATCGACATTCAGCTCTTCGCCTTCACCGATTAAAAACATGTCGACGATATCGGCAAGCGGCTCGGGGTTGTACGCACATGGGCCACCTGCGACAATGAGCGGATGCCTTTCATCTCTCTCGGCAGCCAACAGCGGTATGCCCGACAAATCCATCATATTGAGGATGTTTGTATAGCTTAACTCGTACTGGAGTGTAAAGCCGAGGATGTCCACTTCGCCAACAGGCGATTTGCTCTCCAGTGTGAACAGCGGCACCTTGCGTTCGCGCATAAGAGCTTCCATATCCGTCCAAGGGGCAAAAACGCGTTCGCAAAAAACGTCGTCAATGCCGTTGAGCAACCGATAGATAATCTGCATACCAAGATGGCTCATTCCCACTTCATAGACATCCGGAAATGCAAAACAAAAGCGGATAAGCTCTTCTGTGAGAGGTTTGTTAAAAGTGTTCATTTCGTCGCCGATGTAACGCGTCGGTTTTTCCACGCGCCTCAGCAGTGCTTCTAAATTCATTGTGCCTCCTAAAAACTATTACTTGAAAAAGCGCCCTTTTTACGCCTTATATGAATGGATTCTACAATGGCGACGACTGTCAAGCTCGTCACCAGCGCCGTCGAGCCGTAGCTGAAAAACGGCAGTGTAATCCCTGTTACAGGCAACTTGCCCATGGTCATGGCGATGTTTTCTATAATTTGAAATGCAAACATAAAAGTAAAACCGATAACAATGTAAGTGCCAAAAGCATCTTTCACCTTAAAACTGATGGCAATCAGCCGCATCAGAAACAAAAGGTACAGCCCAATTAAGGCGATGCCCCCGACAAATCCCGTCTCCTCCACAAATACGGGAAAGATAAAATCGCTCTCCTGCACAGGCAGATAGTTCAGACGATGGTAGACCCCTTTAAAAACACCTTTGCCGTACATCTGTCCCGAGCCTATGGTCACTTTGGAGTTAAGAACCTGATAATTGCCTTTATAAGACATGTCATCTGGGTTTAAATACGCCTCAATTCTAAGCTTTTGGTGTGGCTTGAGGTGCGGGTAGACGATTGGGGTCGCTATCATCAGTACCGCTAAGCCCAACGCAATGTAACGGTATTTCAGCCCAGAAACGAGCATCATTCCGAAAGTGACAAAGACAAAGACCAAGGATGTGCCGAGATCCGGCTGCTTTAGAACGATGAGAAAATATGGCGCCATAACGAGACCACACTTCAAGATGTCCGTAAATTTTTTAACACCGCCAATGCGTTCGAGAAACTTTGCAAAAAATAGAATATAAGTGATTTTAGCGAGTTCACTGGTTTGGACATTAATGCCGATCAAATTGATCCAGCGTCTTGAATTAAATTTTTCAATCCCCAGCCCCGGAACATAGACCATGAGAATCAAGACAATCCCAAGCACATACAAAGGCTTGTAAAACTCACCCACCACTTCATAATCTATAAATTGTAACACAAAAATGACACTCAGTCCGAGGAAAAAAGAAACAATCTGCATTTTAACCTCTCGCGTCACACCGATGTTAACAGCGTCTGTTGCACTGGCAATGGTGACAATCCCAAGGACAAAAATCATGCAAATAATGCCCAAGAGCACATAGTCAAACTGCTTAAACATTCTCTTTAAATTCAAAAGCGCCTCCTGACTTAAAAAAAGACCCTAAGGGCCTTTTTTACTTATCGCTTTAAATTACGAATCGGTATATTGGCTACGAGGACAGGATTTCCAGAGGAACTGTCCCTCGTCTTTGTGATTTTGATGTCGAGCTGATCGACATCGTAATCAACGTGCTCTGAAATCGACGACAAGATGTCCTTCTTAATGAGTTCTAGAAGCTCAGGAGAACAGTTGGATCGATCATTAACCAAAACGAGTTTCAAACGCTCTTTCGCGACATTCTTACTACTCTGCTTATTTTTTAATAATCCAAAGAAATCAAACATGTTGCCTCCCTTTTGCTATCTACCGAAGGAAAAAGCTCTTTTTAGCTTATCCATGAACGACTCTTGAACATCGAATTCAAGGAAAGGTACATCTTCTCCTATAATCCTTTTTGAAATGTTTTTAAACGCCATACCCGAGAGCGCGTTCTCTTTAAACACTGCCGGTTCACCACGGTTCGTACTCATGACGATTTCTTCATCATCCGGCACGACGCCAATGAGATCCACGGCAAGTATGTCTTCAATATCTTCGACATTCATCATCTCTCCACGCTTTGCCATGTCGACTCTCAAACGGTTGACAATCAACCTTGGGTTGTTGATTTCTGCAGCCTCGAGCAATCCGATAATTCGATCGGCATCGCGAACGGCAGAAATTTCAGGCGTCGTCACAACGATGGCGCGATCTGCACCGGCAATAGCGTTTTTAAACCCTTGCTCGATGCCGGCGGGACAATCGACAATCACATAATCGTGCATTTCCTTCAATGTGGCAATGAGCTTTTTCATTTGATCGGGCTTCACTGCATCTTTGTCTTTCGTTTGAGCAGCGGGCAACAAATACAAGTTGTCAAAGCGCTTGTCTTTAATCAGCGCTTGCTTGACGCGGCAATTTTCACTCACCACGTCGACGATGTCGTATACAATTCTATTTTCAAGTCCCAGGACGATATCGAGGTTTCTAAGGCCGATATCGGCGTCAATCACACAAACTTTTTTGCCTTCAAGCGCCAAGGCAGCTCCAATATTAGCCGTAGTGGTCGTTTTGCCGACGCCGCCTTTTCCGGATGTTATAACGATAGCTTCACCCATATACTGTTCCTCCATATCTCCATTACAATTAATGTGTTTTTTCAATTTTTATAATGCCCTCACTGACATAAGCTCTCTCAGGTGTTGCGCTCTGAGTGGTGACGTCCTCGTTTGGAGGAACCGAGATAAACTTAGAGATGCGTATCTGCGTCGGCTTTAGCAAATTAGCTACGACAAAAGCTGTGTCGTCTCCTGCACTGCCCGCATGAACAAATCCAAGCACTCTCCCCATGACAAAGATATTGCCTTCCGCTATAATTTGTGCCCCCGGATTGACATCGCCAATGACGACGACATCACCGCGGTGTTCCACCGATTGGCCCGAGCGCATCGTACCGAATACATAATGCGTCTTGACAATCGGTTCTGATACAGGTGGCGGTACCGGTTCTGGCGCTTTCTCCACCTTTTGAAGTACCGGCTTTTTTTCAACGGGGACTTCTTTTTCAAGCTTTTTTTCCGGTTTAGGTCTAGACGACTTCTTGGCCGCCGGTGCTTCAAGGCTCTCGATTTTCAACGCAAACTGTTCCACGAGAATTTCCTCGAGAGCGCCCTTTTCTCTATAGGTCAACGCTTTTCCAACGAGACCGATAACGGTCCCCCCCTTATAGAACTGTCCCGACTGTTTGTGTAGGCCTTTGATGACGTCTATCATTTCTTCAAAAGTCAGGTCTTCGTCAATTTCTATAAAGAGGCCATTGGAAGTGCCTTTAAAGGCAACTGAGTTTTTTAGCGACATTTTTTCACCATCCAAGTAAAATCTATTGTCTCATAGAATTATTACATTATCTTTTAATATTGTAACGTACTTTGACGATTTTAACAACTGGAAATCGTGCATTTCAAGCAATTTCCGGCTATTTTTCACTATTTTCACTCGGCGCCTCCAGCTCGAAGTACGCCGCTAAAATATCTCGAACCAACGGCGCTGAATACGTGCCCGATCCACCTTGTGGAATCATTACCACTACAGCCACCTCCGGTTTGTCGTATGGCGCGTACCCGACAAACCACGAATAGTTGTCGTATGGCAACCGAAAACGGTTGATCATTTCGTCGGTGAGCGTTCCGCCTGAAAGGGATTTTATTGCCGCGCGCATTGCCGAGCCCTTATTGAGGTAATCGCGGTTGATTAAAGAGTCGAATTTTGAGTGGTACTTTTCTTTCTCTTCTTCTGTTTCAGCACTGAGTTTTAACTTTTCAAGTTCTGCCAACTCCTCGCTGCGCGCTTTTAAAATTCTCAACGTCTCCGCTTCCACCGTTTCGACATCCAGTTCCGGCGCAAACTCATCGAGGTATTCCGTCAGATAAGCCACTTCATCAAGCGGTGGAATCAAGCCCTCTTTCTGAGCTGTCCCCGTCTTACCTGCAACATCTACCGGAAACTTTTCGAAAATGCGTCTCGAGCTCGACTGTGTGCCTTTAGTCACTTGGTACATCCCTTGTTGAATGTGCTTGAGGTACCCTTCTTCATCCAAAGTCGTCGTATCTGGCGTCTTTTGAATCTTTTCTTCCCCCACCTGCTTCACCAACGACAGTTCGTGCAGATAACCACCGTTGGCTATCGCCATAACATAGCGTGCGATTTGAACCGGTGTATAGGCGTGATCCCCCTGCCCAATCGACAAGTTTAACGTATCGCTCTCATACCATTTCATCAAGTTGAAGTAGTCGTACTTGATGAGGTCGGCAAGGTCTTCAGTGACTGTATAGTCGGGATTGCTGCCCAACTCTATAAGTTGATCGATCAACTTTCCCCGAGAAGGGTTCTCATCGGACCAACCGACAATCGTAGCAACCAACTCATTTAAAGATTCTTCATTTGTCACTTGTTCTTCGGGAAAATATTTTTTGAGTTCTGTTCTCAATCGTGCACCTAAAAGCGCTTCAATAGTGCGTTTCTTTCGATCTGGGTCCGGTAGGCCAAAATTGACTTCCGGTATTTGAAGCCCCGTCTTTTCATCGAAACCGAATTGCTCAGACGACGCCGTCAAAATAGACGCATTCATATCAAAATTCAGAAGGCCGTTTCGGTAGTAATCCTTCCCCGTGGAGATGTTGAAGAAGTAATAGTTACAAGATACTTCAAGCGCTTTGTAGAGGTCAGTCGGACCGTGAACGCGACCGTAATCGTTCCAAAGCCAGCAGCCAAAACGCTGATTACCAATCTCTACATGACCGGCAGAATAAAGTTTCTGCGCCGGATTGAGCCCTTGCTCTAGTGCCGCGTACCCCGTCATCATTTTGTAAACGGACCCCGGCTGAACGGCCATCATCGTCGCCGTGTTATACAGTGGACGCGCCACAAGGGGATTCCGCTTGTTCACTGGGTTTAAATTGTTCCAGCTCTCCTGACTGATGCCCTTTGCAAAGAGGTTGACATCGTACGCCGGATAGCTGGCCATAGCGAGCACCTCCCCCGTTTTGACATCTACAACCACCCCCGCCGCGGTCTCCGCATTGGGATAAGCTTCGTATTTGTAATCGCCCCAAGGGCTTTTGTAGGTACTTCCGGACTGAATGGCCTTCGTTCCCCTCTCGAGGATGTCCTCAAGTGCTTTTTGAAGCTTTAAGTCAATGGTCAAATAGACGTCTTCACCGGCTTTAGGCGTCTTCACTTCCAGCCCATACGCCTTTTCATCTACATCGGCGACATAGCGACCGTAAACATCGGCTTCAATATACTTGTAGCCGCGCTCTCCCTGAAGGCGCGTTTCATACACGCCCTCTATGCCCGTCTTACCGATGATTTGATTGCGGTTGTATTTAAGTCCATTGACGTATTTTTCAATTTCGCTTTCGGTGGCAATGGGTCCTAAATACCCTAATATATGCGCTGCCGTATCGGCGCTCGGGTAGGAGCGTACAGTTTCGTAATCCACACTGATTCCCGGGAACTCGTAGTTGCGCTCTTGTATCGTAACCGCTGTTTCCAGTGAAATACTATTGGCTATTGTAATGGGAACGTATTTGTAAAAGCCCTGGTCCTTTATTGCATGTCGCAACACTAAGATTTTATAGGCATCTTCGTCGCTCAATGTATCGGGGATGTTAAAATCCGAGCGCTTGCGAATTTTCTTAAACGCTTCTTCCGCCGAGACATCGATCTCTAAACTGTACTCTTTTAAGAAGTTCTTCTTGTAAATTTCCTCTAGAAAAAGCATTTGTCTCGTGGAGATTGGCAAGTACTTGCCTTGGTTGTAGAGGATGCGGTACGCTTCCGAATCTGAAAGTGCTTCGTCGATGTAGTTGGCAGCGCGCATATCGTCCAGCACTTGACGCGCTGTAACCCCTTCTTCATACCCGTTATACGTCAGCCACTTCTTAATATTTTGGTCAAAACTGTAGTAAAATTGCCCGTTTTCAATGACAATGGGAAACTCCAGCTGATCTTCTTCCCGCTCATCAAAAAACTCGTACAATTTTATGGCGATGTCGTTAAATGACTGATAGGGAATTAAAGCGCTGTTGAGTTTGACGGAATACCCGACCTCATTAGTCGCAAGAATTTCGCCGTTTCTATCGAGAATTTCACCGCGTTTCGGAACGATTTCGATTTTCTTAACGCGGTTTGAAATCGAGCGCTTATGGTAGTAATCGCCGTTTACAATAGTCAAGTCGTACAAACTGTAGCCCAGGAAAACAAAGATGGCAATAAACGCCACCAGAATGTGAAAGCGCCTGTCTTTTAATAGTTTAAGCATTGTAGTCTCCTAACTTGTACCCATTGACTTTTTTGAACAAAAAAGCGTAAAAAACAAATCCAATGACGCAATTGTACACCACTTCTGTAATGACACGTGGCGCAATAATGGCGAGTGGTAAAGAGATTTGAAAGAAGAAATACAACACACTGAGAACAAAATGGTAGACGAGCGTCCCTGTTGTGACGATAAATATTGGCGTGAGGTAATTGCCTTTAAACAGCGTCTTAATAATCCATGAAGCGTAGTAAACAACAGCAATATAAGCAATGACGTTAACCGCTAACAGTCGTCCGAGAAACACGTCTTGTAACACACCGCTTAAAACCGCAAAGACATAAGCCGATTTCTCGTCGTAGTGAACCAGTAAAAGTATAGAAAAAATGATGCAAAGATTCGGCATTGCACCATTGATTCTCACCACTTGAAGCAGTGTGCTGGAAAGTATGAAATTGAGGAAGGCAATTAAAACGATGATCCTAGTCTTCAACGCGCACCTCCACTTCTTCTGCCGTTTCTTCGCGATACGGCAACACCATGACTTTATCAATTTTCTTAAAATCCACCACGGATTTTACTTTTATACGCTTTAAGAACGCATCTCGGTCTTCAATGACTTCGTAGACTTGTCCAATGAGGATACCCTTGGGATAAATACCGAGTCCGGACGTTACAATATACGCCCCTTCATTGACTTCCGCCTGAGGGTCAAACAGTTCGCCGATAAGTTCATTGTCTGTCGTGCCGTAGAGGACGCCTTTGTAATCATTTGTCGCCCGCAACATCTCAAACCCCACTGTCGACTGATTGTCGATAATGGAGATGACTTTCGACCAGTTGGGACCGACTTCATAGACGAGGCCCACTAGACCACTGCCATTGATAACAGCACTATTTTTGGTTACACCTTGTTTTTCACCGACATTAATGGTGAACATACTGAACCAATTGCCATAGTCTTTCGCAATGACATCGCAAGATATAAACTCATTCGTCTGTGTGTCTTCAACGTAATTTAACGCTTTTTTAAGAGCTTTGAGCTCATTAAAGGCCTTTTCATTCATGGTGAGATCCACAATTTGTTCCTTTAACAAAGCGTTTTCCTTGGAAAGACTTTCGTTGACAGTTTTGTATTTTAACACATTTAGCAGCGGCTCTGTCTTTTCGTCGATAAAGTTGCCTATTGAGGTCAACCCCTTTTGAACCGGCATAAGCACCGAGCCTAGAAGCCCTTCAATTGACGATATGCGTTCACGTCCGCCGAAAGAAATCAACATGAGCACCAACAGCAAAAGGCTTACAACAATGACAATCCCTTTTTTATATTTTTCATTCATTGGGCACCGTCTCTATACGCTTATAGGTTCTTCGAGGTTATAAAGACTTCTCTGAGGTCGTTAAAGTTCTCAACGGCCTTACTCGTGCCAATGGCAACACAATCCAGTGGGTCTTCAGCTGTACGTACCGGCATTCCCGTCTCGTTGATAATCAGCTGATCCAAATAATGCAATAGCGCACCGCCGCCGGCGAGTACAATACCCGACTGGTAAATATCTGAAGCGAGCTCAGGCGGCGTTTTTTCAAGGGTGGATTTAATGCCCTCTACGATAGCTTGGATTGGCTCTCTAATGGCTTCATAGACTTCCGAAGATGTCAACACAAGGGTGTTCGGCAAACCGGTCACCAAATTTCTACCTGTGATTTCGTATTGCATTTCTTGTTTTGGCGGAAGGGCACAAGCGATGTTCATCTTAATGCGTTCTGCCGTGCGTTCGCCAATCATCAAACTGTATTTTTTACGCACGTAGTTGATAATCGAATCGTCCAATTCGTCGCCGGCTATTCGAATAGAGCGACTCGTAACGATGCCACTCAAAGAGATGACGGCAATTTCAGTTGTCCCGCCACCGATGTCGACAATCATGCTCCCCGTCGCCTCAGTAATCGGCAAACTGGCCCCAATGGCAGCGGCCATCGGCTCTTCTATGAGAAACGCTTCCTTCGCGCCAGCAGAATAGGAGGCCTCAAAAACAGCGCGCTTCTCCACTTCTGTTATTTGGGATGGAATGCCGACAACCACTTTGGCACCTGAAAGCAATCCCATATTGGGAAGTGCCTTTGATATAAAGTATTTAATCATTTTTTGCGTGATATCGAAATCCGCAATAACGCCGTCTTTAAGGGGTCTTATGGCACGAATCTGTCCCGGTGTCTTCCCTATCATTTCTTTCGCTTCGCTACCTACAGCCAAAACTTGTCCCCTGTCGTTAATTGCAACAACGGAAGACTCTCTAACGACGATGCCCTTCCCCTTAACACAAACCAATGTGTTCGATGTCCCCAGGTCAATACCCAAGTGTTTGCTAAACATTCCAAATTTCATAAGCTTATCCTTTCACAAAGCTCAAAAAGACCGCGAGGTGCTTTTGGCTTAAAGTTGATTTTCTTCCTTAAAACTGTAATAATCGTTATACCCTATAATTATATGATCAATTAGGGGAATCCCCATAATTTTACCCACTTCATCCAGCCGCTCTGTTATCAAACGGTCTTCTCGACTTGGTGCCGGATGCCCAGAGGGGTGGTTGTGCAAAACCAAAAGCGAAGCCGCAGAGCGTTTTAAAGCCCTTGAATAGACTTCTCTCGGGTGGACAATAGCGGCATTGAGTGTGCCGACTGAAATCACGTCCCAATTGATCACTTCACTTTTCGTATTCAAAAAAACACCAATAAACTTTTCCACGCGGAGTTGAGAAAGTTCTGCTGAAAAATATCGAATGACATCTCTTGGACTCGCCAACCGCACTTTTCGCTTTAGCGCAGTGGTATTGAGGCGTTTACCGAGTTCAATCGCCGCAAGTATTTGGCAAGCTTTAGATTCGCCAATACCGTCGACGGCACAAAGTTCTTCCAAAGTCGCTTGAGACAACTCTGAAAAATCGCCTTCAAGCGTCCCCAGTACCTTTCTCGAAACGTCAATAGCCGACGTGTTGCGCGTTCCCGTTCTAATAATTATCGCCAACAGTTCAGAGTTGGAAAGCGCCATAGCACCTAAGTGCATCATCTTTTCTCTAGGACGCTCTTCCAAGGGTAATTTTTTTAGCATTTAACGGCTCCTCCATTTACAGAAGCTCAAGCCCGAAGTGGTCTTTGAGCTGTCGATTCAAATGTGAGAGCGGCAATCCCATAACCGTGTAATAATCACCTTGAATGGCATTGACCAAAAGCGCGCCAATCCCTTGAATACCGTATGCACCCGCCTTATCAAGAGGCTTCGCCTTATCGACGTAGCGGATGATTTCAGCCTCTGACAGCTCATTAAAGACAACTGTCGTCTTCTCATAAAATACGACTTTTTTGCCGGATGCCCGGTGCAACAAAGCAACGCCTGTATACACGCAGTGCGCCTTACCGCTTAGTCGGCGAAGCATCTCAATTGCAGCCTCTTGGTCGCCGGGTTTCCCCAGCGCCTCGTAATCGTACACAATCGTGTCGCTTGCAATAACGAGGGCATCGGGATGTGCCTTTGAAATGGCGTCTGCCTTCAAGAAAGATAAGGCCATCACTGTTTTTTCAGGCGCATCGCCAACAGCGGTTTGTTCTTCAATGTGACTGGGGATTGTTTCGAAAGCTATGCCAAATTGGTTCAGTAACTCGATGCGTCGCGGAGACGCCGAAGCTAAAATGATTCTCATAGCTTCTTGTATACCACAAAGGCGATAATAGTGCCTATAATGCTGGCGAGATTCAAACTCAACGACAGACCAAAGGTCACAACGATGGCACTGAGGTCCACCACAAAGGGTTTAACCCCTATGGTTCGCCCGACGTTGAGTATCGGAATAACGTCGCCAAGCGCCGCACCTATTATACTGCCGAAGACAGCACCGACCAATAATAAAACCAATAAGACCAGCCCATTGCTTTTCGCTCTCATAACTACCCCTTTATTATACCACAATTTTACAATTCAAAATCCTAAATTTTACATTTTTTTATCTTTGAACCTATCTATTAGTTTAGCATCTAAAGCCTTCAAATACAACTAGTTGTCAAAGAAAATGCCTTACATTCCTGTAAGGCATTAGAGAGTCTATTCATTTACGCTTCTGCTTGTTCAACTGTTCTCAGTGTTAAATCGCCTTCAATTGCTTTGGTCGGGCACTTCTCTACACAAATCATACAGTTGGTACATTTATCGTAATCGATTTCCGCCAATAAGTTGACCACGTGAATGGCGTCGTGCGGACAATTGCGCTCGCAGAGCCCACAGGCGATACACGCCACACTGCAGTTCTTTTTAACGTGACCGCCGCGCTCTTTGTTGTTACAATTGACGATGGTCAATTGATCGTACGGCACGAGTTCAATCACTTTTTTCGGACAGGCTTCAATACATTTGTTACACGCAGTACATTTGTCTTTATCCACTTCAGCCAAGCCTTTGTGGTTGATAAAGATGGCATCAAAAGGACAGACCTGTACGCAGGTGCCGAACCCCATACACCCATACAGACACTGTTTGGGGCCACCGTTGAGCATATTCGCCGCCACACAACTGTCAAAGCCGTCGTAATCGTAACGATTTTGACAATTGTCAAGGTGACCTTCACACTTGACGCGCGCCACTTTCTTCACGCCGGCTTCAGCCGAAAGACCCATGATTTCTGCTATTTTAGCTGTGCATTCAGCACCGCCGACAGGACAGCCGTTAACCGGCGCTCTGCCGTCGACAACGGCAACCGAAAAGCCGTCGCATCCCGGAAATCCACAGGCACCGCAGTTGGCGCCGGGGACGGCCTCTCGCACTGCAGACACCCTCGGGTCGACTTCAACTGCAAACTTTTGTGACGCCAATGCCAACCCAGCACCGAAGACAAGCCCCAAACCACTGAGGCTGAGCGCCGCTTTTAATATGATGTTTGTATCCATAGTCGCTCCCCTTTACTAAACCAAATTTTGAAAACCTAAAAAGGCTATTGACATCAAGCTGGCGGTAATCAGTGTAATAGGAAACCCTTTAAAAGGCGCCGGAACATCTGATGTTTCTAACTTCTCTCGGATACCCGCCAGAAGGATAATCGCCAACGAAAAGCCGATTGCGGCAAAGAAAGAGTGTACCATTGTCTGCATCAAATTAAACTTGTATTGAATATTTAAAAGCGCTAAGCCCAATACAGCACAGTTTGTCGTAATTAGAGGCAAGAACACGCCTAGAGCTTGGTAAAGCGTCGGACTCAACTTTTGAAGAACGATTTCAACAAACTGAACCAAAGAGGCGATAACCAAGATAAAAGCCGCCGTCTGTAAAAACTCAAGACCGAACTTTTGCAAAATATATATTTGAACCAAGTAAGTGGCAAGGCCGGCGATGGTCATTACAAACGTCACCGCCATCCCCATGCCAACGGCAGTTTCAACTTGCTTTGAAACACCTAAGAATGGACAAATCCCTAAAAATCTCGATAGAACAAAGTTATTGACCAGAACGGCGCTGACCATAATGACAAATAAGCTCGCATTTTCCAAAACGTTTCCTCCTATTCAGCATCCGCTTTTTTTCTAAGCGCAATAGCGTTGAAAAGTGCCAACAACAGACCAAGTGCCAAGAAAGCGCCCGGCGGGAGAATCATAATGAGAGCCGGCTTGTAAGCAGCACCGAAGAGGCTCAATCCGAAAACTGACCCATTTCCGAAAAGCTCTCTTACAGCACCCAATAAACCGAGCGCCAATGTAAAGCCAAGTCCCATTCCCAGTCCGTCTACAAACGCATCGGACACCTTGTTTTTTGAAGCAAAGGATTCCGCTCGCGCTAAAATGACACAGTTGACGACAATGAGTGGAATAAAGAGTCCGAGCGAATTAAAGAGCGTCGGCACAAAAGCTTCCATTAACATCCCAACCATCGTTACAAAGCTGGCAATGACCACGATATAAATCGGAATTCTAATTTTAGAAGGTACGACTTTTCTAAGCAAAGCGATAACCAAATTGGAACATAAAAGCACCGCAGTTGTCGCAAGGCCCATACCGATACCGTCTTTGGCAGATGTCGTTACCGCCAATGTCGGACACATGCCCAGCAACTGTATAAATACCGGATTCTCTTTTATTAACCCGTTTAAAAAAATTCTCGTCTTTTTCACGCTTATTGCCCCCCTTCTAAAACAATTTCACCATAGACATCTACAGCAAAATTGACGCCTCGCGTTACCGCATTTGACGTAATGGTTGCACCGGCAATAGCGTCTACAGCATCCGTTCCAAGTTTTTCATCGGCAGAAAGACCCGTGTACTGATCGTAGAAAAACGCTTCCTTTGCCTTAGCACCGAGTCCCGGTGTCTCTTGGTGATTGCCGACACGTACACCGGATAGGACGCCTTCACTGTCGATGCCCGTGATAATCTCAACAGCGCCGCCATACCCATTGGATAACGCCTTGATCACATAGCCCACTGCAGTGCCGCCGGCATCTCTCCCAATAGAGACTTCTACAACTTCAGGGTGTGTTTCTTGCAAAGCCAACAGTTGGTCTTCAGCGAGGTCTTCAAACCGTTCCGCTGTTGCCAACACTTCTTTTTTTGTCTTTTCATTGGCCAAGAAGCGTTGCTCCACAATCTTGTCCTTTGTCAGTTCATTCGTTCCGGCAAGCGCTACCGCTGCAATCATACAAACCAGCGCTAATACCAAGCCTAATTTAAGAATCTCTTTCATTACTTGGCACCTCCAAACACTTTAGGTTTTGTATAACGGTCAATAAGCGGTGCAGCGACATTCATAATGAGAATTGAGTACGAAACGCCCTCTGGAAACCCACCGTGAAAACGTATAATCGCCGTCAAAAGCGCAATGCCAAAGGCGTAGATGTACTGTCCTTTTGCAGAAATTGGAGAAGACGCATAATCTGTTGCCATGAAAAAGGCACCGATCATCAAGCCGCCAGTAAACAGGTGGAGCATTGTTTCATAGGCGTTAAACCCCGTAAAGAAAAAGGCCAAAACGCCAAACGTTCCTATATACATCAATGGAATTCTCGGCGATATAACCCCTCTGAAAATAAGGTAAACACCACCTAAAATTAATAGAATAGCAGATGTCTCACCGATACAACCGCCGACAGTACCGAGCAAGGCATCGCCCAACGAAGGCAACTGTACATCGAGACCCTCTTTTAAAATGCCCAGTGGCGTCGCTGTGGAAACGGCGTCAGCTTTAACTGCCGTCCACGTAGTCATATCTACCGGCCATGAAGCTACGAGCATCGCACGCGCTGCCAGTGCCGGGTTCATAAAGTTGTGTCCAAGTCCGCCAAAGGCTTGCTTCACAATGGCAATAGCAAAAATACTGCCCACTACCGGCAACCAAATCGGCACCGACACCGGCAAATTCATACCGAGAAGCAACCCTGTTACAACGGCACTGAAGTCATCAATCGTCACAGGCACCTTGCGCAGTTTCTGACAGGCCCATTCTGTTGCAACAGCAGACAGAATAGAGACGACGAGAACAAGTAGCGCTCTAAAGCCGAAGTTGTACACGCCGAACGCAGCAGCAGGTGTCAGCGCAATTGCTACATCCCTCATAATCTTTTTGTTCGAGTCGTTCGAACGTATATGAGGCGATGAGGATACTTTGAGTATATTTTCCATTTTTCGCTCCCCCTATTTTCTTCTACGTGCGAGAATCTCTCGCTTGGCAACTCGAATTGACTCAAGTAACGGTCGCTTAGCAGGACAAATAAACGCACACGAGCCGCATTCAATACAGTCGAGTGCATTGAGTGATTCTGCTTTGTCATAGTGATGGCTTATTGCATAAGCACTGATTTGAATAGGCAAGAGATTTGCAGGACACACACTGACACATTTGCCACATTTGATACAGAGTTGTGGTTCCGGAATCTTAGCTTCCTCTGCGTCAAAGACGAGGATACCCGACGTATTTTTCATCGCAGGCAGTTGATCTGAAATCTGTGCCACACCCATCATAGGACCGCCGAAAATGATTTTACCCGGTGTTGTTTTATAGCCACCGGCAAATTGAATCAGTTCCGAAATAACTGTGCCGACTTTAAATCGAATGTTTTTCGGAGAAGCTATCGCCCCACCGGTGACAGTACACACGCGTTCCACCAAAGGCATACCTGTTTTAAACATCGTGCTGATTGCAGCCGCAGTCGCCACATTGTTGACCACCACGCCGACATCCATCGGCAGGCCGCCTGAAGGCACTTCTTTTTTAGTACACGCATAAATCAACTGCTTTTCAGCCCCTTGAGGGTATTTGGTTTTAAGTGCCACGACTTCGATGCCCGTTCCCTTTGCGGCAGAAGTCATTTTTTCAAGCGCATCTGGTTTGTTGTTTTCAATCCCGATAAACGCTTTTTTCACCGCCAATGCGTGCATAAGTATTTGAAGCCCATGTACAATGGAAGCACTGTCTTCAAGCATTAGACGATGGTCACAGGTCAAATACGGCTCGCATTCCGCACCATTGAGAACAATGGTGTCAATAGGTTTTTCTTTTGGCGGAGACAATTTGACATGTGTTGGGAAGCCCGCACCCCCCATACCGATAATCCCCGCTTCTTTGATAATATCGACGATGGCTTGGCCCGACAACGTTTTGTAGTCCGGCTTCGGCACGACACTCTCGTGTGGTGTCTCTTCTCCGTCGTTTTCAATGATGACACAAATGTCGTTACCGTATGCTGTAAATTGTCGTCTCACATCTTTTACAACACCAGAAACCGAACTGTGTACATGAGCCGAAACATACGACTCACTGGATCCGATGCGCTGTCCTACCTTTACAGCGTCACCCTTCTTAACTATGGGTTCACATGGCGCACCAATATGCTGTCTCAGTGGAATCTCAACGACTTGAGGATTCAAGTAGTTTTCGATTGCCAAATGCTCTGTATATTTTTTAGCATGTGGTGGATGAATACCGCCATTAAAAGTTAGAAGTCCCATATACTCACCCCTTTATTAGATTTTAGCCATTAAAAGAAATTGTCGTCACCTAAAAAATTGCCAAGCCTTTCACATACGTGTCCAGACGGGCATCGTTTAGGTTTTGCATTAGGATACTGTATACAATTTCACTCACTCCAACTAACATTTTACTACAATAAAAGAGTGAGGTCAATTAACAATCATTGAAATTCCAATGATTCTAATACTCCACTGGTTAATTTTTTAACAGTGAATGCAATGAAAAAAACGCACAGTTCATCGACAGCTGAAGTGGGCGTGCTCCGTCTAATGCTCCCTATATTATAATACTTTTGTAATCAAAAGAACAGGAAAGTACCTATACTTTTCTATTTTTTTCATAATCAACGGTTAAAAAGTTTGCCAAATCATACCAGGCAAACTGTTAATTCCATGTCAATATCGACAAAGTTTTTTTATTCGAACTATTGCGTGTATTCAAACGCGTTAAAACCGCCATATTGCATCGCAACAAAGCGGTTTTTTTCACTAACCTAATAATTTTTCAACTTCTGACAACACTTTTTCAGCGACAAAAGGCTTAACCAGAAACCCCTTGGCACCGGCCTTTACCGACTCGATAACCATCGTTTCCTGCCCCATAGCGCTGCACATCAAGACCTTTGCTTCCGGATAAGCCGCTACGATTTTCTTTACCCCCTCTATGCCGTTAACATCCGGCATGGTGATGTCCATCGTCACCAAATCGGGTTGATGCTCTTTATATTTAGCAAAGGCTTCGTCGCCATTACTCGCTTCAGCGACGACTTCGTATCCGGCTTTTGTTAGAATGTCGCTGATCATCTTCCGCATAAACATTGCGTCATCGACGACTAAAACTTTTTTTCCCAATAGAATCCCTCCTAATTTTAGCTGAATTGTAGGCCGCTCTTCTTGTTTTTATTCCCCATTTACCTACTGACAAAACACACTTGAGAAATAAATCTTTCTTTTTTCAAAAAAACTATTGACTTTCAATGCCAATGTTAATATAATAAAAAAGTCGCAAGACGCGCCGAACACATTTGCAGATGTGGTGGAATGGCAGACACGCTATCTTGAGGGGGTAGTGAGCTTAGGCTCGTATGGGTTCAAGTCCCATCATCTGCACCAATAGAAATCATGTTTGAGCTTTTGAGCCCAAGCATGATTTTTTTATTTAGCAACCGGATATGCAGGCTATCATTTACAACAGCCCTCTTGAGAAGGCTGTACTTTTTTCGAGATAAATGCAATATATATCTGACATAATGCAATCTATTTATTATACCATGCACTATAAGGAGGTCATACATGAAAAATAAGCGAATGAAAATCGCTCGAATAGAATGCGATATGAAGCAAAATGACTTGGCGAAAGCCGTCGGTGTCACTCGACAGACAATTGGTTTAATAGAATCCGGCGATTACAACCCGACTCTAAATTTATGCATAGCAATATGCAGGGCACTTGGTAAAACACTAAACGATTTATTTTGGGAGGAATCACTATAAAAAAACGTGTACAACAAGATGAACGGGTATTGGCACAAAAAAGAAAAATCGGAAGCGACGCTTTTAACATCGTTTGGATCGGATTGCTCATTTCTGTTTTGGTTCAGCAATACTTATTTAGTGCTTCCTTCGCGCAATATGCAGTAGAAGTCGTTCTGTTTGTCGCCTCATCACTCTACATTGTGTTTCGCAACCTTTTAAGTGGTAACACGCTCTTCGCCACTAAAAAAAGAGGACAAGACCAACAGCCTCGTCTGTGGTCTTACTGTTGCCGTTATCAATACGGTTCTCAACTACGCAAAGTACAACGACGCCACCCCTCTCCCCATTGGCCTCAACACCTTCTTAGTAGCGGGAATAACCTTTATAAGCGCTACGCTGATGGCCTTTATCGTACTGAAACTCGTATACCTTGCCAACATGAGAAAACAAGAAAAAATAGAACGGCGTCTAGACGAAGATGAGTAGCGTGCTCAATAACGCCTACGTTTGACAGTTGTTTTTCACGACTCAAAGTGCGTCGTCTTGGCGATGTTATAAAAAAGTTTGGCTTTTTTAAAAAAAACTGTTGACTTTTATTCCTAATACTAATATAATAAAAAAGTCGCAAGGCACCAAGACATACACGCAGATGTGGTGGAATGGCAGACACGCTATCTTGAGGGGGTAGTGAGCTTAGGCTCGTATGGGTTCAAGTCCCATCATCTGCACCAATAAAAGTCATTTATGAGATTCGACTCTCGTAGATGGCTTTTTTATTGTGTTTATAGCGCATAAAAACCCGGCAGCCACACACTTCTGCCGGAAATTTATACTTTTGAGAACCGCTCAGGTGTGCAGAACGTCCTACAGATACTTTTTAAACATCGGTAACAGCCCCACGTTGTCAGTCAAAAAAATTGACATTTGAGGGAGGTCGTGCCCAGGGTATTCATTGCCTTCCACAAGCGCCGGCCCAGATGGGGTTACCGCCACATCCCATCCCACATAGCGTACTCGGGGAAACTGTAGCGCCGCGGTCTTCGCCAGCGCTACAGCTTCTTGCCAAAGCGGAATTTGAAACCCTTTAAGGGCAACCCCTGTTACAGGATGGTGCGCATAGAGTTGTCCACTTTTATCCACCGCATCGGTGATCACTTGACCGGTAATTGAATCGACTTTGGCTGTCATCCCCCCTGCGTTAAAGTTATCTACCGCCGCACCTCTCCCCATGCGAACGAAAGTATACAACACTTCTACACGCCCGTCGTCGCCCACCATTGTGGCAATCCTAAGGGTGTTTATAGAAGACGCGTTTAACGCGCTCATCCCGTCGTGCTGAACGAGAGGTGTTTCCACCACGCCTACACCGTCTTTTTTTAAACGCGTATAGAGGTCTGGTACTCTCAGCGCCTCGTCTTTTAAAAGCGCAACGCCGCTGCCGCCGCAACCGCTCATGGGTTTTACAAAAATAGCGTCTTTGTTCACCAACCACCGGTTAAATTGTTCCGCGTCCACCGCAGTAAAATCAAGCCATTCTCTACCGATAAAAGGCCTAAAGGCTTCTAAGAAACGGGCTTTTTTTGTAAAAACGCGCGCGTCTTCCGCATGATTGATCTTCTTTACCAACGCGTTGTTCTGGCCACGTGTGAGATAGGTCTTGCGTTTGGCGCTGTCTAAAAGATAAAACTCAAACAAAGCGTAGTCCATATACCCTGCAGAGTACCTAACACCGCACCAAACCACATCCAAAAAAAGCCTTCCTCTAGACTTTCCCGACACACGATGCATGTCATCAATTTTACTAAAAAACTGTTTGTAATTCATTCGAAAAATTCTCGAAACCAAATAGTTTAATTTGCCCACGCGCTCTCCTCCTAGACCACTTAAAAAAGCGTGATTGCTCACGCTTTAGTTTAAAATCAACGCCGCTTACACGTCAATCGGTTTTAACTTAGGATTTTCTACAACCCCCGGTATCCTGCCGCGTTTGGCTACAGGCTTACCATTTACCACTTTGACATCCATTGTCATATCAATCGGCGATGCTGCTGAAATATAGCTACCGACACCAAAGGCGTCAGCACCGGCCACACTTAACAATTCAATGCGCTCAGGTGTTAAACCACCTGAAACGAATATTTTAACCGCTTCAAATCCCGCCAAATCCAGCTTAGCACGCATTTCCTTGACAAGCCCTTCCGACACGCCACCTCTCTCACTTGGCGTATCTAAGCGAATGCCATAGAGTTTACCATTTAACGCTTCAGCCACTCTAATAGCCTCTTCCACTTCATCTTTGTACGTATCCACCAAGACGATTCGATTGTGCGCCGGGTCGGCAATGCGATCGTACACTTCCGCTACGCGCAACGTGTCGCCTCCAATGAGCATTGCAGAATGCGGTACCGTTCCAGAGGGCTCAATGCCACTTAATTTGGCCGCTAAGATACAGCTGGCACCACCGGCGCCACCTACAACAGCAGCCCGCTCCATTACAGGCGCTACTGCCGGGTGCACATGTCTGGCGCCAAAGCACAAGAAGAACTTGTCCCCGCAAGCTTCTTTCACACGACGAGATGCAGTTGCCCATCCCGAAGCACTGGCGAGCATCCCCAACAGCGTCGTTTCAAATATTGCAAAATCCTTATAAGCGCCCTCTATTCGCAAGACAGTATCTTTTTTTTCAAAAGTTTCCCCTTCTTCAAGCGCCCAAACTTTGAGATTTTTGCCCTTTAACAAATTCAAACATTCATCCATTCCCGCCAATACCCCGGGTTTTCTCGGAAATATTTCAGCGACAACTTGTGCATCAGCGAGCTCGAGCTCACTCAATATATCCAAAGTTCTCAGGAAATACACATCTGTCGTACGTCCCGAGATGATTTCTTCATGTGTCGCACTGTGCATAACGCGCTGCTCATCTACGGTTATGTCGTCAATGTCCTTTAAATGCTTTAGCTCCTTCATTGGTTACGTTCCTTCCTAGAGATGTTAGTCCATATCATTATACGCAATTTGACAAGTAAATTCAATCTATGTTTAATGCGAGAGCTGCTAAAAGTCGATCAATTTGCTCATACAATTCATCTGTTGTCGTATCGTTGTAAACAACTGTGTTGGCAAAAGCTATTTTATCCTCTATGGACATTTGTGCGTTGAGCTTTTGTGCCGCTAATGTCGTCGAGCACCCATCTCGCGCCATAATGCGTTTCAAAGACTGCTCGTAAGTGGCGTAGACCACCCAAATCGAATCAAAGATAGACGTCATTTCCGATTCGATCAGCAACGGCACATCTGCAAACACAACCGGGTGTTCCGACGAAAGCGCTTCATACGCTTCCCACATCATTGCGCGCACTTTGGGGTGTACAATGGCGTTCAGTTTCACCCTGGCGCTTTCATCTGAAAAGACGCGTTGCCCAAGCTTAACGCGGTCAATTGTCCCATCGGCAGCCAAATAAGAGGCGCCAAATATTTCCACAACTTCTACATGCCCGGCAGCGCCTACTTCCAAACAGCGCTTAGCCAATACATCGGCATCGATAACCGGCAGCCCCTTTGACTTCAGATAGCGAGTCACGGTGCTCTTACCCGTTCCGATAGATCCTGTTAGTCCTATAAAAAGCGTTTTGTTACTTAACATCATACCAACTCCTACCCGAATTGACATCGACTTTTAAAGGTACTTCCAACTGGTAAGCTTCTTCCATACAGTTTTTGAGGAGTGCTTCCACAGAGGGCTTCTCCGATTCCAGAACGTTGAGAATCAACTCATCGTGTACCTGAAGAATCATTCGACTCTTATACCCGCCTTCTTTTAAAGCCGACTGCACTTTCAACATCGCCAGTTTAATAATATCCGCAGCTGAACCTTGAATCGGCGTATTGCGCGCAACCCGCTCCGCACCCGATCGAATCATGAAGTTCTTGTTGTTGATATCAGGTACCGAACGCGTCCGGCCAAGCACTGTGGACACGTAACCTTTTTCGTGACAATCGGCGATGACCTCATCCATAAACGCCTGTACCCGCGGGTAGGTCTTAAAGTAACTCTCAATATAATTCTTAGCTTCCTTTCGCGTAATGCGCAGGCTTTCAGAAAGTCCAAAATCCCCCATGCCGTAGACGATACCGAAGTTGACTTCCTTTGCATGGCTTCTCTGTCCGCCGTTAACGGCTTCCTTGGCGATGCCAAATACTTGGGAGGCCGTCAAGGTATGAATATCAACATCGTTCATAAACGCGTTTATCAGTGTCTCGTCTTTTGACAAATGTGCCAACACGCGCAGTTCAATTTGCGAATAATCGGCAGCGACGAGCACGCTGTCTGCATCGGCGACAAAGAACTTACGTATCTTGCGCCCATAAGGCAAGCGAATGGGAATATTTTGTAAATTAGGCTCTGTTGAGCTCAAACGCCCAGTGGCGGCAACGGTCTGATTAAGCGAGGTATGAATTCTGTGCGTCTCCGGTACCACGACTTCGCGTAAACCGTCCACATAAGTGGACTTCAGTTTGGTATAGGTTCGGTACTCGATAATCTCCTCGATAATGGCGTGGTCTTTCATAAGCTTTTCCAACACATCATGGCTGGTGGAATACCCAGTCTTCGTCTTTTTAATTGGCGTTAACCCCAGTTCTTCAAAAAGCACGACGCCAAGTTGCTTTGGCGAGTTGATATTAAACGTGCGTCCAGCTAAATCGTAGATGGTCTTTTCGATGGTGCCAATCTGCTCCTTCAGCTGAGTATCGATTTCGTCCAGTGCCTGTGTATCGACTTTAAACCCGTTGAACTCCACCTCTGCGAGCACTTTCACCAATGGCACTTCGACAGTCTCAAACAACTTGTACGAGCCCTTTTCTTCCAGCTTTTCCTTTAACACCGTTCTGAGCGCGTCTACCGCACACAACACCGACGCGTTATAAGCGGCAAGTTCTTCTTTCGGAATATCGCCATACGCTTTTTTCTTTGCCCCTTTTCCAAGCAGTTGTTCCTCCGATAAAATGTGCCCGGAGAGGTAATTTAAGAAGATGTCGTCTACAGCATACGTCTTTTGATCCGGTTCCAGTAGGTACGATGCAATCGTACCGTCGAAGACAACCCCTTTTAGCTCAATATCCAAGGCCATCAAATACAAATAAAGCGGCTTGACGTCAAAAGCGTACTTCTTAAGCGCCTCGTTTTCAAAGTGAGGCTTTAGCGTACAAAGCGCTTCCCGCGACGGTTTTTCTAAAAGGTACACAGCGTCTTTGGTTTTAAAACCAATACTTTGCACCTCAAAAGCTTCTTGCCACTTACCGTCGGCACAAACAGAAACCACGACTTCCGACGCCTGCGCCAAATGCGCTGCCAAAGTGTCCACCTCAACGCATTTGAAATCCACTGTTTCTGTTTGAAGGGCTTCAGATTGCTCACCTTGGACCTTTTGCATCAAACTTTTCAACTCGTAATAGCCAAAGCGTTCCACCACCTCTGCGTAATCGGGTTCACCAATTTGAAAATCCTCTAATGTGTATTCAATAGGGACTTCCGTACAGATGGTTGCAAGGCGTTTGCTTAAAAGCGCCTGCTCTTCATAGGTTTCCACCAATCCCCGTTGACGTTTATTTTCTATGGCATCACTGGACTGTATCAGTTGTTCCACCGTCCCAAAGGTTTCGAGCAATTTAGAAGCTGTTTTAGGGCCAATACCGGGAATTCCGGGAATGTTGTCGGAAGTATCGCCACTCAACCCCTTAAAGTCGATGACCTGATTGGCATGAACGCCTAACTCTTCATAAACGTCTGCATCGGTATAGTGCTTCAGTTGGCTAATGCCTTTTTTAGTTATATAGACGTCGACGCCGTGCGCCACCAGTTGCAGCGCATCTTTGTCCCCTGTAATAACGTGTACCGCATAGCCTTCAGACCGATAACGGCAGGCGATGGTACCGATGAGATCATCCGCCTCAAACCCTTGAAACTCTACGCGCGGTAATTTAAGAATATCGAGCAACTCCTTCACAATCGGCATTTGCATTGCCAGTTCGTCTGGCATCCCTTTACGCGTCCCCTTATAAGCCTCATACGTTTGATGTCTAAACGTGGGGCCTTTCAAATCAAATGCCACACAAAAATGACTGGGCTCAAAGCGTTCTTGTAGATTGAGAACCATCGACATCAGGCCGTGAACACCGCCTGTATAAACCCCTTTAGAGTTTTTCAATTCACGCATGGCAAAATAAGCTCTATTTATTAAACTGTTACCGTCTACGATAACGATTGTCTTGTTGTCCATCTAAATTCTCCCTTCTCTTCACTCTCTTTAAATTATAGCATAACTACAGCGTATTTACACGAGTTCACGAGTGGGCGGTACCGATGGCTCAAGTTTTTTACACAATGCAAAAGGTGCAGACCAACGCCTACACCTTTACGGGGTTTCCTATTTAACTTTTTTTCTTTTCCAAACAACTACACTCCCGCCGACGACAATGAGTACAGGAAGCCAAATAGGAAAATACGCGACTACGGCGATGATAAACTCTTCGAAGAGGCTTTTAATGCCATTAATCGTCTGATAAAGCCCTTTTGTGGCTTTTTTCCAAATGTTGTCGTCAATCGGGTTGATACGCGGTTCCAGCGATTTGACTTCTTGAACTTGAAGGTGGATTGTCGTCATGTCCACCAACGTTTCCCAATTCTTCATTTGAACTTCGTAACCGTTAATTTGGCTGCGTATACGCGTCAACTCGTTCTCAATGGTCAAGACATCTTCTACGGATACCGCCTCTTTCAAGAGTTCACGCAATCGGGTCTCCGTGATTTTAAGGTTCTCAATCAACCCCGCCGTGTCTCGATACTGCTTGGTAATGTCATTGGCACTGACATTTTCGTAGTCGACACGCCCAAGACTCTTAACGAGTTCTAGTATGACATCGTAGCTTTCTACCGGTACACGCAACTGCATCTCACCGTGTTTGAGCTCATAAGCATCAAACTTCGTACGCCACGTCTCTTCGTTTTCCACATAGCCGCCTAACTCGTCGACTTTCTCCACTAGAGACCACTTGACACCATCGTAATCTTCAACTTCAAGGCCAATTGAGGCATTTCGAATAATCATGCGCTCTGTCCTATACAGGTACGCCGCATCTCGTGTCGAAGTCGACACCGGCGCTTCTTCCGCCACTACATTGGCAACAGTCGCACCTTCTGCATCGGCAGTGATATCACCATAGTCGGCATCTTCACCTTTGTCCTCACCCATGGTCAAAGTTTCTTTCATCATCTCCCGTGGCGCCCTATCACTTTCCTCGTAAGCCATATCCAAATCGCTTACAGGTAGGCCACCTTTAAAAACAAAGGCAAATCCAATGACCGCAAATGTTGCAACACCGACCAAAACCCTTCGGTCTGTTAAAAATCGCTTTAGTTTATGCCACACCGTCTCTTCTTGTACGACGGCATTGGCCAAATCGGAACTGGCGACGCGCAATAAATTAAAGTGCAGTTCTTCCTCAAAACCTACAGGAAGGGCTTTCATCGGCATCTCCTCCATCGTACTCTTCATAAATTTTAATTCTTCAAACTCGACAGTACACGCTTCACAGGAAGCGAGATGACTTTCGAGTCGCTTAAGCTCTCGTTCGCTTATTTCGCCATCTATATAGGCATTCATAAGCAACATGGATTCTGTACACTTCATATCGGTTCCCCCTTTCTAAATATCGGACAGTTGCAAACTCAATTGCGCTTTTAAACTCTGTCGACTTCGGTTGAGTCTCGAGCGCACTGTTCCTATAGGGATTTCAAGTATCTCTCCGATTTCTTGATACGAATAACCCATGATATCTTTCAATACAACTACTATTTTAGCGTCTTCCGACAATGTATCCAGTGCACTTTGTATTTCATTTCTGAGTTCCAATTGTTCGTAGACGATAACGGGATTGACACTGTGATTTTTATCTTCAATAACATCGCCGACTCTGCTGTTTTCCCCAATTTCTGCATCCAGCGATATGGCAGAAGCTTGTCTCTTTCTGAGTTCATCTTTACAGGCATTGATTACAATTCTGTAAAGCCATGTTGAAAAGTTGGATTCTTGCTTAAACGTTTTTATATGTTTGTAAGCTTTTATCAACGCTTCTTGAGCCATGTCCTTAGCATCTTCTTCGTTGCCCATCATACGATACGCGATGTTGTAGACATAGCGATTGTACTGCTCGATCAGTTTCTCGAAACTGGCCACATCTCCGCTAATGCTCTCAGCAATGAGCTTAGATTCCATAAGCGCTCCCCTTTCTCCTATTTACACCGAATAGGTGTTTAGTAATTAGACGTAATGTCCCGTGAATTAGTTCCATTATCGCATATTTTCAAAATACATGCACCTTTTTTGATAAAACCTCTTGTCAAAGTATTAAGTCTATGATAATATAAGGGAGTGCCAAGCCGAAGTGGTGGAACTGGCAGACGCGCTGGACTCAAAATCCAGAGCTCTTCGGAGCGTGCGGGTTCGATTCCCGCCTTCGGCACCAAGCTAAACGGACAAGTTTTCTTAAGAAAACCTGTCCGTTTTTTATTTGACAACAAGATTTGAGCCAAAAGGCTTACCGCGACTATTCAACGCGGAAAGCCGTCAGCGAAAAGCGGTTCGTGATGCCGAAGGCATTACGCATGTTGTTTGCGTTCTCAGTGCATCAAATGCCGATGAGCAATAACCACTTTTCTCAAAAGAAACAAACCACCCTGTCCACAGGTGGTTTATCCTCTTTACCTCACAACCGTTTCGCAGTTGCCCTTTCTACCCAACTCTCCTTAACCCCCTCCTTCTAACATGTCTTTAAACGTTTCAAACTCAAGCGGCTTAGATCGATAATACCCTTGGTACCCTTGACAGCCTAGCGCTTTGACAAACCCATACTGCGCCTCTGTTTCAATCCCTTCCACAATAATAGAAACGCCGATTTCCGAAACCATCCTCGTAATGGCTTTTAATATTTTGCCGTCGTCTTCGTCTGGATAGTCCTTGATAAACATGCGATCGATTTTAAACTCGTCTGCATTAAGTGCTTTTAAATAGCCCAGTGATGAGTACCCAGTGCCGAAGTCGTCAATGGCAATCTCTATCCCCGCATCTTTTAACCGTGCAATAACCCCATTGGCAATCTCGAGATTCCGCACCAATGTCGTCTCCGTTATCTCAAAGCAATAGCTGATATTTTCAATTGGGTTCTCCACTATTAAGCGCATGAGGTACTCGACGACTTCGTCGTTGACAAATTCCTTTCCGGACAAGTTGATCGATAGGCGCAGTGGTTTTGTTAACGCCATCTTAGAGAAATCCGTCAGCACGCGCTTGACAACAAACTTCCCCAGCTTCAGGATGTCATCCGTCTCTTCTAAAACGCTGACAAAGCGTCCTGGTGGTACGTCGCCTATGTCTTTATTGCGCCACCGTACCAAAGCTTCGACACCAAACACCTCGTCAGTTTCAAAGTCAATTTGCGGTTGATAGAGGACATAGAACTCGTTGTCTAAGAAAGCGTGTTTCAATTTACCCCTTATGAGGTTCAACTCGCGAACAAACTGTTTGTGTCTCGGTTCGTAGATCAAATATTTAGACGTATGGAGTTTTTCAAGCGCCTCCAAAGCAATCATCGAATTTTCAACCACTGTCTTGGATGTATCACCCGTCATTTTAAAGGCCAATCCCGAAATATATTCGAGATCGATACTCGTTAGCGACATTAATATAACCGCTTTCTTCAGCAAATAATCTATTTCTTTAACGATCCGTTCTGTTAAAGACATTTCATAAAGATGCCCTTCGTCCTGCTTGATATAAGTATCACTGTACGGCGAAGCCAACAACAACAAATCCGGCTGAGGCATTGCTATTATTTTTAGAACTGGGTCCGTAACAACCTCATTGACGCAAACATCGACAAACTTCCCCTGTAACGACTGACTGGCACCTAAAACGTGTTTGAGCTTTCCCGTTAACTGCACAGCGACGACAAAGTAATTTTCAGAAGCCACAGCATCGTCAACCCCTCTGGACACAATCGTCATCTCGGAATCAGACAGTTGCTTTATGCTGTCCAGCACATAGCGCGGAGCGATGGTTTCAACGGGATTTGAATAAATACCTATATAATATACCACTCTGTTCTTCTTATCGCGTACCGCTTTAATCAATAGATGTTTACAGATTAAGTACCCCGATTTAGAGCGATTCCAAACATTCCCTTCCCAAAGGGTATCTTGCAACCCAGTCTCTTCATTGGTATCAATTTTACCGTCGAACAATTCGCGGATGTCCTGCTTTGAACGCGTTAAATTATCGTACCCAAAAATATCCTCAAAAACACGATTGCTAAAGACCACTTCTTTTCTATCGTTTACGATGACAATGCCATCGTGCGTATTGTTTGAAATATACGTCGACGTCAAAAGCATGAGATTTTTAGCGGCGCGTTTTTTCATAAATTCCGCAAAACCAACAGCCAGAACCAAGGCGATAAACGACAGGGCAACGCGTATGCCCCCTTTGTTATCGAGAATCGGGTGCCCGTGGACGATGTCTTTTTTCAGTTGAAAGGCACTGATAAAATACCACCTGTAACCATCTCCCTCAAAGATGTAGTTTTCATTGTGACTTTCATCTAAACGCCGATAATAGTAATAAGCACCCTCGCTCTCAAAGTAGCCAAAAGCCTCATTTTCCAAGCTTTTTTCAAGTGCTTCATCGAGTATATGGCGCATTACACCTGACGTGCCGCTCTCCATATTCAGTTTGATGTACGCCGAGTCGTTTAAACGCGTGAGCGACCAATAATTGTTTAAATCGAGCAGGCCAATTTCTATAGAACTCACACCGGTCTTCTCTAGTTCCTGTATAACACTCAAGAAATCGACGCCGTCGTAGTTCAAAACCAGCATCCCCGAAAAGTCACCCGACTGATTGTACACTTTTACCGAAAATCGAATGGTCGGTTCAAAAGGCTCGACAATTTGTCCATTTTCAATATTCAAGTTAAAGTCCGAAATATACATTTGATCCGGCGTCAGGGCCAAAGCAGTGATAAAGTAATTGCGCTCCGACTTATCCTGTAACGCCTCTTCATCCACGACCGTTATGACATCGCCCTTTCGATTGATACGTGCCAGTTCAAACCCATTGGGACAAATCAACCTAATTTGCGTAAGACTCTCATGCGTTTCAGCGTATCGGTAGAACAATTTTTCTATATCGTGAACCGGTGTAGCGCCTTTCTTCTCAATAAAATTTTGAATTTCCGCTGTATCCCTTAATACCATTACCGACTCGTAAACATCCTTAAAACTGTCCGTAACAAAAAAATCCGTAATCTCAGTTGTAATTTCCTGACGTTTTTTTAGTTCATTAATTTCTTCAAAGCGTATGTATCTAAAAAACAGCGAAAGCAGTAAATTAACCGCTACTACAATCACCAGAAAAAACAACAGATTCGAACCTAAACGCATCTCCTTGTTTTTAAAACCAATTTTCATACGGAAAACTCCTCCCCTTAGGATGGCTTATACCCCAATACATAGAGTTTAATAGCATAAATTGTTAATCTCAGTAAAAACGAGGAAACGTTTGCACCAAAAAAACAGGTGCCACGCCAACTGGAGTGGCCCTTTTTTAGGGCCGTATATACACTTGGTCTCTTAGGAGACCTTTGAGTGCAGTATAAGGGATTTCAAACTCTACCACGCCCATTGAACCAGGCGCGACAGCGTATTTGTTAAAGGAGATCCTCAAACGCCCTTCAGCCGTAATATAAAACGCCTGGTCGCTCTTAATTCTTTCAAAATACAGCTTGCCATTTTCATCTGTAAAATACGCTTTTTGAGAGTCCGTAGCCATCTGAATCCCCATTTGTCGCCGGATCTCTCCGCTGATAACCTCAATATAGCTGTCGTCTGTAAAGAAATCGCTCAGTTTCAACAGAATCCCGAGCTCGGGATCGACGTTATCGTAGGCAATCGTTGTGGACGACGAGCCTACGGTATTGACGTAATAGCGTCCCAATGTAAAAACACGCGGTGTATCGGTGACGATAAAGAAGTTGGCGTCTATACCCAAATGTGCACCGGTACCTTCTAACGCTTTCATATCCTCTACAAACGCTTCGTACAACACTTCATACTCTTTCAAATATTTGTCGTTGAGCTCCGCTTCTAAAGCACTGTTTCCAATGCCGTCTAGATGGGGTACCGACAAGTTTAGCGCCATCGTTCCCTCTTCAATATGCCAATCTCTAAAGGTGATGACTTTTACAAACTCGCCGATAATAGGCAGTTCGCTTAAAGCATTGCTGATTACCGGATTGAGATTCGCCGCCCCTACGACCACCGCGAGCGATGCCGCCACTCCAACGAGACGGATTTTGATTTTTCTAAGTTTATGACGTCGCCTCCCCGCCAACAATGCATTCTCTACAACCGCATCCAGTCGCTCCGGAATTGTCACGTCCATTATACCCTCTCTCAAATCATCGATTTTATTCATAATAACACCCTTCCTCTAACTCAATTCTCAGCTTCTTCAGCGCAGAATAAAGCCGCGTCTTTACGGTATTGATATTGAGATTTAGTATCCCTGCAATTTCATCTATTTTGAACGCTTCAAAAAATCTGAGATGAACAATCACGCGGTATTCATAAGGCAAGAAAGCCAATGCCTTTTTTAAATCCAAATCTTCATACCGATCTTCGTAAGACGGTAAACGGTATTCGATTACAGACAGTTCAGAAGCAGTGCACCGCTGTTCTTTTTTGATAAAATCCAGCGCCGTACGCGCGATAATTTGATAAAACCAGGATTTTATAGCTTTTTCGTCTCTCAACTGATGTACTTTTTCCATTGACTTTAAGATACTCTCCTGTACGACGTCCAGTGCGTCGTTAGGATCTTTAACATAACTGTAAGCAAATCGGTAATGATTTTCTTTATTTTCCATTATATACGCTTCTAGAGCATTTAATTTACGCTTCACACACTTCTCCAATCCTATTTGTCATCCATCCGTAAGACGAGAGACCTTTACAAAAAGTTTGCGAGTCTTTATAATAATTTATGAGAACAGGAGGCTTTAATGGACACGGATAAAAACACATGCGTCAACTGCTCGCGAAGCACGCAACGCGGAGATCAATTGAAAAAAAACTTGACCAATCGATGCAGTCGAATCGAAGGACAAATCAGAGGGATTAAAGGCATGATTGAAAAGGACGCCTATTGCGATGACATCCTCAATCAGATTGCCGCTGCACAATCGGCATTAAGCAGCTTGAGCAAATCATTGCTCGAACACCACATGCACACATGTATGATTCACCGTGTTGAAAACGGCGACTACGAAATCATCGACGAAATGCTAAAGACCATCGGAAAACTCATGAAATAGATAAGGAGGCCCATCGGCCTCCTTTTAGCGTTCTATCAAAGTCGTTCCCACTATATGATGATTGGTCAGCAACTGTTTGCCTTCTATTTTCTTAATTAGAAGTTTCGCCGCCTGATAGCCAAGGGACTCCGCCTGAATGTCCACCGAAGTCAGCGGCGGCGTCTGGTACTCACACAACGTCGTGTTGTTAAACCCCGTCACTTTAGTGTCGAGCCCATGTGCCCTACAGTATTTCAGTACGCCAAAAGCCAAAAGGTCATCTGTAGTTACAATGACTTCCGGCATGGCCTCCTGCGGGAAGCGTTTCATCGCTTCATAAGCGTGCTCAGCCGTAAAATCATCCGCCTCGACCACCAGTGTGTCATCGACGCCAAAGCTCCGCATATTAAGTGCTCTTTTATACCCTTCCAATCGATCCTTGGAAAAAACATGGCGACTCGGACCACCTAGAAAACCTATTCTTCGGTACCCCTTTTCCACGAGTCTGTTCACAAGTGAATACGTCGCTTCAAAGTTGTCGTTGTCTACCCACAAAATATCCGACGTGTTTTCAGGTCGACCAATAACCACAAACGGAAAATTGTTTTCACTGAGGTAGTCGATACATCGGTCGTTTTCATAAGCCGTTAACAACACGATGCCATCCACCCATTTCGAGTGTACAAACTCCCTGACAAAATTGAGATCGGCCTCGGGATTTGGGCTGTAGTTGAACATAATCTTATAATGGCATTTTTGCGCATACAAGCTGATGCCGCGCATAGCCAATATAAAAAACGGATTTTTAAACAAATTTTCGTCTTTATTGGGAATGATTAAGCCAATGGTTTTCGTCGTCGCCTTTGCCAGATTTCTCGCACTGGCATTTGGGGTGTATTTCAGCGTCTGCATTGCCTCGTATACCGTCTTTTTCGTCGCGTCGCTAATCCTCGGGTTGTTAGAAATTACCCTAGAAACCGTCGAGGGCGAGACGCCGGCGAGTTTTGCTACATCTTTTATCGTTGTCGCCATTACACCACTTCCTTACTCTTAATTAATCCGCTCGCCTGTTTCAGTGCTGAAGAAATGAATCGACTCTGTGTCGAAACCAAAGTAATGCACTTCCCCTTCACTGTATTCGTAGTGTCCCGGTGTTGAAATAACGAGCTCTGAGTTGTTGCTCAAACGCGCGTACAGAATCTTTTCTTTCCCGAGCATTTCCACGACGTCCACTGTTGCCGAAAAGACGTCTTCAAAATCGTCACCACTCTCAAAGCGCTCAGGGCGAATGCCGACAGAAACAGGTTTACCTTCATAAGATTTTAAATGTTCTTTGTCCTTTTTGCAAGGGGTGATTTGAATGAGCCCGTGGTCGGAGACAAACTTCCCATCTGTGTAAGTCCCTTCGATGATATTCATCGTCGGCGAGCCGATAAACTTGGCGACGAAGATATTGGCAGGTTTGTTGTAAAACCCTTCCGGCGGTCCTGCCTGTTGAATCTTGCCATCGTTCATCAACACAATCTTAGTGGCCATAGTCATGGCTTCCGTTTGATCGTGGGTGACGTAAATACTCGTCGTCCCCAGCGCTTTATGAAGCCTTACCAACTCGACGCGCATATGCTCGCGCAACTTTGCATCGAGGTTAGAGAGCGGTTCATCCATAAGGAAAACAGCCGGCTTGCGCACCATGGCGCGCCCTAGTGCCACACGTTGCCTTTGCCCACCGGATATTTCAGACGGTTTTTTATAAAGGTGCTTTTCAATCTGCAAAAGCGCCGCGGCTTCCATTACGCGGTCGTGTATGATCTTCTTGCGCTCTTTACGCATCGTCAAAGAAAAGGCCATGTTGTCGTACACGGTCATATGCGGGTAAAGCGCATACGACTGAAAAACCATCGCGATGTCGCGATCTTTTGACGGGACTTTGTTCATGCGTTTGTTTCCAAAAACCAAATCGCCCTCTGTAATAGAGTTCAGCCCTGCAATCATGCGAAGCAAAGTCGTTTTACCACAACCTGAAGGCCCTAAGATGACACAAAAATCTTTTTCTTCGATTTCGAGGTTGATATTTCTGAGGGTGAACTCTTGGTTCCCTTCGTATTTTTTTCCGATATTGTTTAAAGATACTTTCATCTCTGCCTCCTATTATCCTTTTACAGACCCTTTTGCAAGGCCGGAAACCAACTGTTTTTGAAGTGCCACAAAGAGCGCGACAATCGGCACTGCGGTCAACAACCCGCCTGCGGCAAACGCCGGCTGGTTCATTGTTCTAAAATCGCTTATCAGCGTAAACAACCCTGCGGCAAGTGTATACGATTCCGGGCTGGTGAGCAAAACTTTCGGCAATAGGAAGTCCATAAAAGGGCCTATAAACGACCAGAGGGCAATAATAGCGAGCATTGGCTTTGCAATGGGCATAATAATGAGTCTGTACACCTGAATGCTGCTACAGCCATCGATTCGCGCCGCGTCGTCGAGTTCTGTTGATATCGAATCCAAATAGCCTTTTAAAATGAACGTATTCCCCGCGATGCCACCACCGGAGTATATGAGAATCAGCATCATTTGCCTTGTAAACCACGGCGCCACCGAACTGACTATTGAGTGCATTGTAAAGTAAGCGGTAATCCCCGCAAATGCCGGAATGGTCTGAATCAGCATTATGGCCATCAGCGACGGCTTACGCCCTTTAAAGCGGTATCTCGAATACGCAAACCCAGTGAACGAAACGACGATCAACGTCAGTACCGCTGTTGCCCCGGCGATAAACAACGTATTTTTGACCCAAGTTAAATACAGCGTTTCTTCAAAGAGGTACTTAAAGTGTCGTGTGGAGAACTCAAAAACCTCTCCGGCGATTAAATACTGTTGCTGCTTTCCGTTAAATGCCGAAATCACCATTTGAATCAATGGCCAGAGTATGGCGACGGCCCAAGCGATAAGCAAAAGGTATGTCAAGAGTACCCCAAGCGCCCCCACAAAACTTAGAGGCTGCTTATCGGAGAGGTACAATTTGTCTTTTCTCTTCTTTCCAAACATCACAATCTCTCCTCTTTAAACGCTTTCGAGTTTTTAAAACCGATAAAGGCAAAGAGCATAAGCCCCATGGAGATGACGATGGTAATCGCCGCACCAATTGCCTGATATTGATTTTGTGTCGTCAACTTAAATATATACGAGATCAACAAGTCGGTACTCCCCGCCAAGTTGCCGTACTTCGTCGGATTAAACGGCCCCCCGGAGTTGAATAGAAAGATAATTGAGAAGTTGTTAAAGTTAAACGTGTACTGACCTACGAGTAACGGCGCCGTTTGGAACAACACAATCGGCAGCGTAATGCGCCTTAAGCGTTGCCAAGCTGTGGCGCCGTCGATTTGCGCCGCCTCGTACAAATCTTCAGGGATTGCTTGCAAGACACCCGTCGAGAGCAGGAAGACATACGAACTGCCCAACCACGCTTGAATGAGTATCAATGTAATTCTCGAGTACAACGTGCTGTTTTTCACCAGTATTTTCGCCCCTGTAATCGACTCTAAAAGCGCAGTCAAAACCCCATCGGGAGAGAGCATAATCGAGAAGAACATAATCGTGATAAACGCTGGTACCGCCCATGGCAATAAATATACCGCTCTAAAAAACGTCTTGCCCTTTATACGGTTGTTGTTCACCATAAGCGCCAAAAAGAACCCGAGCAAAATCGCCAACGTCGTGGCGACAACCGTCCATATAATCGTCCACAACAAAATTGAATAAAAGACCGAGCCCGCAAGTCCCTCACCTTTAATTAATAAAGCGTAGTTGTCAAAGCCAACCCACGGAAACTTCGATTGGTTTTGTGGGTTCATCCCCGTAAAGGAGAGTAAAATCGCTGTGGTAATGGGCACCAAAACGACGAATACGGTCAAAATCAACGCCGGTAGAGAAACCATATACGGAAAGCCTTCCGTTTCAAGAGAGAGCAACAACTCAAACTTGTCTTTCGGCCGGATGCCTTGAATCATTTTTGCCTCTACGCGCTTAACATCTAAAAACGAAAACAGGTAGAGCATCAAAGCAAATACCATTAGAAATACCGCAATAATCCCTTCTATCATAAAAATCAAAGACTTATCAATACGCAAACCGCCTTCTGCAAGCGTAAAGAGCCCCATGACACCATCCCCTTGGTAGTTGCCATAACCCAGTGCATACGGCCACGCAACAGCGTAAATAAAAACCGTCGCTATCAAAAAGAAGAGGGCTTTAAAATACTGTTTGTTCAATAGTTGACCGACGCCTGGAATCAATACACCGGCATAGGCGTGCCAATGCGTCTGCTGAGCAGTTTCTATAGGCAGGCGACGTCGGATATCAGAACAATTGGATTTGAGCACCTTCAACTGTTTGTCTATCCCCTTCGTCAACTGGTACTTGAGGTTGCGAACTTCCTCGCGCAACGCGTTTTTCTCAATTTCATACGATTTCACTTTGAGCATTTCTTTTTTTTGAATCTTTAACTCTTCAATCCCTTGTTTGAGCGCTTTAGAAGAAATCTGTCCCTTGCGCTTTTGCTTGAGAATATGCGCTTTAGAGACCTCAAAGGCTTCGTTTTGAGCAACTTTAAAAGCATCGTACGCCTGTTGCGTCGTCGCTTGTTTTTGAGCATCTATATGACGATAAGCCTCTTTTGCTTCGAGGTAAGCTTTAAAAGCGGCTTCATAATTTTCGATAATTTCAGGCAGTTGGTCATTTATAACGACACTTCGTTCGTACGCCAGTTCTGCAGCATAGCACAGCTCCGTATATTTTTTGTAAAAAGCTGTTTTCTGTACACTCATATGGTATTGCCATTTGAGTGCTTTTAACCGTTTCGGCAACACGCGATCAAGCTTTTGCATAAAAGCCGATCGTTGGCCGTTAAGCGTTTTCAAAAAATCGGTTTCTGCTTTTTCAAACGCTTTTAAGGACACGCGATAAGGATGTGTCTTTTTTTGCTTAAGATGCGCCCTGTACTGCGCCTTTTTACTCGGGTCTTTTTTTGCCGCTTCTTTAAGTGTATAAAGCTCTTTTAAATACACGTCTTTTCGCTCAAATCGGTTGCCGATTTCATCGTAAAGATACACCCTGTTTTCGTTCAATTTCATCCCACCTTTGCTATTTTCTCAACTCTTTTATAACCCCAACCAGAGAAACCATGCCTATGACGAGGCAGGCGTACAACACGCAGTAGCACCAAAACCAGCCGCTCAGCGGCGCGACATTGGTCAAGCTGTAGGCGAGATTGCCAATGCCCAGTACACTCCAAATAAAAACGAATAAGACGTTGACGCCAAACTTTCTATAAGCCAAATAAACGTAAAAACTAAAGACAATCGGCATGAGCACCTTTGTAAAATACGCCCCTAAATTCAACGCGATGTAAGTGTCCAGCGCCTCAGGTCCAGACACGCCTCCGACTGCCTGCCACTGAAGAAAACGCGCGCTGTCTTTAACAGCGGCGAGCACTTCAATTGAGGCTGTGAAAATAATAGCTGCCGCTAGAGACAAGTACAACAACACGTACCGCCTTGGCAACGATACCGCTTTATTCATCAAATATCCTTTCAGCAATTTAGGGGAAGAAGGTACACCTTCTTCCCCCTGTTTAGAGTCGATTAATAATTCATCATCATGGCTTTAAAGGCCGCTTGCACTTCCGCATAGGCCGCTTCTACGTCAGCCGGTTGTACCGCTGCCCATGAAAGCATAGAGTTTTCCCACGTCGGCCACACTTGATCCCACTCTTGGAAAAGCGGTCTTGCCGGCGCGTCTTCATAGGATTTGATAACCGAATCGATAACGGCTTTGTCTGTATCGTTTAAAGTAGATTCCGCATAGACACTTGGATCGACGTTCGGTAAGATTTTACCTGAAATTTCAAAGAAGTCGATGGCGAATTCTGGGTTGACGATTTCTTGGATCATGGCTTCTGCTAAGAGCATCTTTTGCTCGTCGCCTTCAACTCTCGCGTTGACACCAATTCCCCAACCGCCTTGCCAGTGACTCATGTTGGCGCCATTGACTGTGACGTTGCCGATAGGCATCAAACCGAGGTCTGCCCCTTCACCAGCAAGTGCAGACAGCGAACCGGTGCTCCAAGGGCCGTCTAAGCGGATAGCCGTTTTGCCGCCGGTAGAGAACTCGCCGTCCATATACCCCCAAGCCGCTGCGTTGTCCCAAAGGGCTGTACCGGCTTCGTTATGAGCTTTCCAGTAATTAAACATCGCAGTAAAGAGCGCTTGCTGTTCTTCCGTCAACTCTGAAAAGTCTTTTGTTAAATCGGAGAACAAGTTGCCTTCTTCGTCTTTTCCAAGCAGTTCGAGATTAACCGTATTGGTTAACGCCACACCAAACCAAGCGTTCCATACCGGTACGAGCATCGCCTCAGCATCAATTGACGTAAACTCAATGGGATTTTCAAGATCGAGACCTAATGTCTCAGCGTTTTTAACATTGACGAAGTTTACCAGCGTCTCGATGTTCATCGGGAAAGCAAAGTAGTCGTTTTCGATTTTAAACAGGCCGCCTAAACCGCCGTCATAATCTGAGTACCCGCCAGTTCTATCTGCAATGGTCTTTGCATCGATTGCAGCGAGCACGTCGTTACTCACAAAGCCGGTCAATCGGTCTGCAGGAAACGAGAATACATCTGCTACGTCTTCGTTGGTGATGTCTGTAGACGTAATAACATCGATGTGGTCAAATGCACCAGACTCAATGAAGTTGATGGTTGCGTTCGGATTGTTTGCGATAACGCGTTCTGCCGCCGCTTTGTAGTAATCCATCCACTCGGATTCCGCTTGCACGGTAATCGTCGCACTTACGTCCTCTACCTTTTTGCTGCCACACGCCACCATCGTAAACATCAACAGCATGACGAGCAACAAGCTCATAAACTTTTTCATCTTGATTCCTCCTACATCTCTTTTAATTGTCGTTGCTTGAGAAAAACATTTGCGCACACGTTTGCACACAAAACATATTGAAAAATCTCTATATTCGCTATTATACAACTAATCTGTAACATAATCAACAGAGATTTAACAAATTTGCACTAGATGTTTACAATCTGTTGTGCAACCGTTGGCACATCGCTTTTCGATGTTAGATTCTGGTTATGTTCTACCCTATATTCCTTTCTTTAATCTCACGCTTATAAAAAAAAGACACCGGACTCACTAGATGGCATAAAAAAAAGACCGAAAAAATCGGTCTTGACAATTAACTGCTAAAATAGTCTACAATGGCATCTGTCCAAGTATCTACAAGTCTCTGGGCCTCTGCTTTTTCAGTAAGCCACTCAAATTCTGTCGGATGCGCCATAAAGCCGGTTTCAAGGAGTAGCGCCGGCGACCAAGTGCCGCGAATAACGTAGAAGTTCATCTTCTTCACTTTGCGATTGACGCGCCCTACGCGGTCGATTGTGGCATCTTGTACACGCTGTGCCAGTTCACGCGACTGTTCGTTTTCGTAAAATACGCTGAAGCCTTCGACCTTAGAGAGGTCGATGGTACTTGAAGCGTTGTCGGCGTGAATCGAAACAAACAAATCCGGTGCCAGTTCTCTAGAGGCCGTCGTTCGGTCTTTTAAGCTGACATAGGCATCGTCGTCACGTGTCATGACCACTTCTGCACCTTGCGCCTCAAGCGCTTTTTTAAACATTAGCGCCGTATTGAGCACCACTGTTTTCTCGGGATGCAACGCTCCTAAAAGCCCCAATGCACCGGTGTCTCGCCCGCCGTGACCGGGATCGATCATAATCGTCGCCCCTTCGAGAGGCAAGGTGCCAACACCTGCTTCAAAGCGCTTAAAGACCTCTACTGCATAACCTGTCGAAGTCTTTACGATGCGATGGCCCCTATAGACCGCGTCGCCTAAGTCGATCTCATATGACGAGCCGACACGTGCTATTTTAGAGAAATCGGAGCCAGCGGACGGATTCAGGTACGGCAAACTTTTAACGTTAGGAAAGGAGATGACCAGTCGATCTCCAACAAGAGCCGCTTTGACAAATGTCGACGATGCCGTTTCAAACACCAGCGATTCCGTCCGACCGTCTACACCATGCTCTGCCGACTTTATCGTCGGTGTATGCGCCTTGTCCACAACAACGGAAACGTCATCGCGCTTAACCCAGTAGCCGGAGTTCAACTGATAATAGTATTTTGTATAGGCGACAATTCTGTCTTTCATACCGTTGTCGACAAAAGTAACAGCGCCGTTCCGCGTTGATGGTTCGCTGTAGACCCCTGTCATATTGTTGCTGACAACGGCGTATTTCGTCGGGTCGTTAAGCGCTTTTACGCGGTCTTTAGACGACGAAGTTCCTCCACCACCTGTAGAAGGCTTGTTTCGAACAATGGTTTTTACGACTTTTGTACCGCCATTTTGAACAACAATGCGATTGGTGCCGATTTCAAGCGGGACAAAGTAACCGAAATAGCCCTTTCCAGACCGCTTGACAACAGTCTCACCATTTACAGTAAGCGGCGCGCGCATATCGGAGACACCGCCGATATAGTACCCTTTTGATGTCGTCGACAGTTTGTCTTCAACGGGCAGTGTTACCGCAAGTGACTGATATGTGTCTGTAATCGGCACCCCGTAAGCGCCTTGAAGCGCACGGGTCAACGACGGATTTTGTGCCATAAAAGCGTATCTAAAGAAAATTGAGCCATCTGTACCGTACTGAGTGTTTAAGTCCAGCTGACGCATAATTTCTTCGTGACCGTACCACGGACTGTCTTTGTCCTTATAGGTGATTCGGTAAGGCGCTTGACCGACATACAATTTCACATCGGTGCCCTCTACCACATCAGTCCACCACGCCAAAAGCGTTTTGTAATCGGCAATTTTAAACCCGATTTCCCAGTAGATTTGCGGGGCAATGTAGTCGAGCCACTGAGACTCTACCCACTTTTTCGTATCTGCATAATGCGAAAAATAACTCTCTAATCCGGCGGTGTCACTGCCTTCCGGCATTGAGGACTTGTTTGCCCAAATGGCAAACGGACTGACGCCAAACACAACCGATGCGTCGTTCTTTGAGTTGTAAGCCTTGACGACTTCATTGGTTTGGCGTACCAGTTCGTCGGTATTGCGCCTTCTAAAATCTGAAAGACCTTCGCCGGACTCGCGGTACTTGCGATACGTCGCCGCATCGTCAAAATCTTTAGATGGGTAAAAATAATCGTCGTAGTGAATACCGTCGACGGCATAGTTCTCAAGTATCTCTTCTACCCCGTCAAGTATATACGCAGTAACCTCGGGATTGCCCGGATCGAGATACAAGTTGCCGTCTTTATGAGCCACAGCCCAGTCGGGATTTTGAACCGCAGGATTGTCAGCACTCAACTGGCCATAATCATGGGCTGTTTCTTTCGATGTTTTCTTAGTGACGCGATACGGATTGAGCCATGCGTGCACTTCAATACCGCGCTTATGCGCTTCTTCAACCCAATAAGCCAATGGGTCAAATTCCCGGTCAGGTGCAGTCCCTTGGGTGCCCGTTAAATACTTAGACCACGGGTATAAGGCGCTTTTGTAAAACGCATCTCCAGACGGACGCACTTGCAGGACGACTGCATTGAGACCGGTTTCTTCAACGTAATCCAAAATGCGATCAGCTTCCGCCTTGAGCGTTACGGAGTTCGTCGTCGGCTTTGATGGGTAGTCGAGATTTAAAACTGTCGCTACCCATACGGCGCGAAATGTGTCCTCATCAGCCGGTGTTGCGGCAAAATGAGCTGTCGTCGGCATGACGAGCAACAGACACAGCACCAATAACATTACTTTCTTCATAGATGCCTCCCCTTCTATTTTGTCACTATCATTGTATACGTAAATTGTCCGTTTGTCCTAAGAAACATCAACCCGAAATAAATTTTTAATTTATATGCAATATTAGTGAAAACACTTATCGATTCGGCCTTTATAGACGGAGCGGCACCGGTCACTACGGCTCAAAAAAACAGATGCCCTCGAAGAGACATCTGCTTTAATCGTACACCCTATTTAAAGCGTCCTATTGACTTTTCATAACTTTGTATATGTCTTTAATCTTAACTGGGTTGCCGTACATCAATGTACCCATGCGGTAGATTTTTGCACCAATCCAGCCGATAAACAGCGTCGAGACGGCGAGAAGCACTAGGGAAAAGACAACGGCCACAGTGCTGACACTGCCCATTGATATCCTTACAAACATCGCCATAAAGGAACTGAACGGAATAAACGACGCCACTTTGAGCACAAGGCTCTCGGTGTTTTGCATCCCCATAATCGATACCATAAAGACCGCCACGAAGATGAGTGTAATCGGCGTCGCACTGGCACCTACATCTTCTGTTCTGGACACGAGAGCCCCTAATGCGCCGTAGATAAAGGCGTAGAACAAATAGCCGAAAATGCCAAACAAACTGAACTGAAGCAAGGTTTCACCGGGGATGTTAAGCAAGAAATCGAGCCCGCCGTCCCAAGCTTTTGCGTTGAGTGCATAACCGATTTTCATTGCACCGATGAGCAAACCGAACTGAATAGCACCGGCGATGGCACCTCCAATGACCTTTCCGAAGATCAAATGGGTGCTCTTAGTGCTCGTGACGAGCAGTTCCATTGTACGATTGGACTTTTCACTCGCTACTGAGGTGGCAATCAGCTGACCGTACATAATAATCATAAAGTACAGGCCAAACACCAAGATGTAGGTGTAGAGGTAATTCTGAGCGCTGTCTTTTCCCAGCACCTGAACCCCTGACGTAATCTCCGGATAAACGATGGCCTCAACGTCTTCATAAGAGATGCCCTTCGCTTCAAATTGCTCGTATTGATATACTTTTTGATAGGCGTATTCAAAAGGCCCACCGCCTCTATCAAACATCTCGTTGTTGACGACGACGTAGTCGTAACGCATCGGCTCTATAATGTGGTAGCCTGCAGTAAACTCGCCACTGAGCACTTTTTCATTTAAAGCGTCTTCGCTGTCGACGGAGACCAGCTCTCCTGCAGGGAACTCTGCCTGGAGTCTATCTATCGCCTTTATTGCCCCCTGTGGGTCGTATAAGCCGTACAACGCGACTTCTTCAGTGCCCCCGGATGCCTCACCGTCGCCGGAGTTGACCAAATCCATAATCGTCGGTATTGACAGCGCTCCTAAGATAAGCACCACGAGCAGTGTCGTTGTAATTACAAAGGCCTTATTTTTAAAATAGTGCATGATTTCAAATTTTAAAACCGTCCTAAATCCCTTCATGATGATCACCCACCCTTTCGATAAAGATATCTGCTAAACTCGGATGGTATTTAGCAAAACACTCGACGTCAAAACGCAAGTTCCCCAGACGCTGTAAAAACTCATGGCACATCTCCGGGTTCTTGAGCAACAAAACGGTCTCCTGTTTTTTGACATCGGTCTTTTCAACCAAATCACCGAGATGTACCTGCAAATAGTTTGCGACGTCTGAAGGCATCATTTGCTCTGATTTTAAGACGAAACGGTCTCTCCCATATTCTTTCTTGATGGCTTTTAAGTTGCCGGTCAAGACGATGTCGCCTGAATTGACCAATGCGATGTCTTCACAGAACTCCTCGACATAACTCATCTGATGACTTGAAAATATCACGAGTTTGTTGGCCTCAATCTGCTCCCTGATAACATCTTTTAACACTTGTGCATTTACAGGATCCAAACCACTGAAAGGCTCATCCAATATGACAATGTCTGGGTCGCATAAAAAAGTCGACGCCAACTGTACTTTCTGCTGATTGCCTTTAGAAAGCGTATCCAGCTTCTTATCTCTGTACTGGGCGACTTCCAAGCGCTCTAACCACTTGTCTGCATTCCTTTTAGCGACACCTTTTGACAAGCCTCTGAGCTCACCTAAATAAATCAACTGATCGATAATTTTCTTTTTCGGATACAAACCGCGTTCTTCGGGCAAGTATCCGATGTGAACATTCCTTGGCTGAAACGGCTTGCCATCGAGCAAAACTTCCCCTGAGTTCGGCTCGAAAAGTCCCATAATAATGCGAATGGTCGTCGTCTTTCCGGCGCCGTTGCGGCCGAGTAAGCCAAGTGCTTTGCCGCTTTCAACGTCAAAAGTGATGCCGTGAAGCACTTCGGTTTCACCGAAGCGCTTCGTTAGATTTTTAACTTCTAGCTTCATACCTCACCTCTTTTATATAGTTAAACTGATTAAATGGTTCCTGTGCTTTAGGATAGTACGAAAAGTGCATAGGCTTGCCGGTTTTAGGATGATTAAAGGCGATGCTATAAGACCACAACGCAATTTGATACCACTTATGCACTTGCTTGTAAGCGTCATTGTACTTGGTATCCCCCCAAATGGCATAGCCTTCGTGCGAAAGCTGAACCCGAATCTGGTGATGGCGTCCGGTATTCAAATCGACGTCTAAAAGCGCCCAACCGTTTGCCTCTGATGTTTCCAATGTTTCGTAAGCGAGAACGGCTCGCTTGGCGCCCTTTTTCTCCTGATCGACCACCTTTGAAACATTTTTCGAGGCAACCCTGTAGAGCATGTGCGTCATAACACCAGACGCCGCTTTGGGGATGCCCGTCGTCACCGCAAGGTAGCGCTTTTTAAAGGTCTTCGTCGTCATTTGTTTCGAGATATGAGCCGTTGCTTCTTTTGTCTTACCAAAAACCATTATCCCGCCAACCGGTCGGTCCAATCGATGAATCAAACCAATGTATGGGTCGGTAGCCTTTGGATAGGCTTTTTTCAAATGTTCTTTGAGATAGGTCAACATATCGAGGTCGCCTGACGGATCTTTTTGGGAAGGCACCTTCGGCGGCTTAACACACACGAGTAAATGTGGGTCTTCAAACAAAATTTCAATGTTCATGTATCGTGCTCCTACGTCTTATGTCAAATAATCGTCTTAATGCTACTCCCCTATTATAATAGATTCTTCAACCTAAAAAAGTCCTTTTCAGAAATTTTAATAGAATCTTAAGGTTCGATTGACCGGCAAATGGTATACTCAGTTTATAACACGATTAAATGGAGGTAACTATGCGTTCAGATGATGTAGCGTACAAAGTGTACGGCGATGACATGCAGTTCGTCGAAATAGAACTGGATCCGGGCGAAAGCGTTATTGCAGAAGCCGGTGCTATGATGTATATGGACGGCGGCGTGGAGATGGACACCATCTTTGGAGACGGCGGCGAGACCAGTGGCGGTTTTATGGGCAAGTTAAAAAGCGCCGGCAAGCGGGTACTCACCGGCGAAAGTCTTTTTATGACACAGTTTACCAACCCCTCCGGCGCGCTTAAAAACGTCGCCTTTGCCGCGGCGTATCCGGGAAAGATCATTCCCATCGACCTCAGCAGTATGGGCGGCAAACTCATCGCTCAAAAAGATGCCTACCTCTGCTCAGCCAAGGGTATCTCCATCGGTATCGCCTTCCAAAAGCGCATCGGGACAGGCTTCTTTGGTGGCGAAGGTTTTATAATGCAAAAGCTTGAAGGCGATGGTTTGGCATTTCTTCACGCCGGCGGTATGGTGGTGGAAAAGCGCCTTGAACACGGAGAAGTTTTAAAAGTTGACACCGGTTGCCTTGTGGCACTTACCGGCGATGTCGATTACAACATCGAAATGGTCAAAGGCGTCAAAACGGCGTTTTTTGGGGGTGAAGGCCTCTTCTTTGCAACATTAAGAGGTCCAGGACGCGTTTGGCTACAATCGTTGCCGTTTTCGAGAATGGCCGATCGCATCCTTGAAAACGCGCGGTCACATGGTGGGAAGTCTTCCGAAGAAGGCAGTATCCTCGGCGGCCTTGGCAATCTTTTAGACGGCAAATAGCACTGCCGTTTTAAACCCATCGTATAAAAATCCCAAATACCTCGTTTCACAACGGGTCTTTGGGATTTTTATTGTCACATAGAGCGCTTGCCGCGCATTGGGATTTCGCGTATTGGGGCTTTTTAACGTTTCTACAAGCAAAATGATTTCCTCGTCGGTCAAGTCCTTTGCGGATTTCCCAAAATAGTGAACAGCAGCCGCTTCTATACCGTAGCACCCCTCACCAAAATAAACCACATTGCTGTAAAGTTCTAATATCTCGTGCTTCGTCAATTGATTTTCCAACTGGAGTGCCACTATGAGTTCCGCTAGTTTGCGTTCATACGTTTTCTCAAAAGTGAAATAAAGGTTTTTAGCCAGTTGCTGCGTAATGCTGCTGCCGCCTTCTACCCTTGCACCTGCTTTTAAGTTGGCAACAAAGGCCCTGCCTATTGAAACAATTGAGAACCCCCTGTGGTCGTAAAATCTGTGGTCTTCTTCCAGTACCAAATACTTAAAAAAATCCTCATCGATTTCATCGTACGCGACAAAATCCTCTTTGGAACGAATCTGCTCTATTTTGTCTTCAATCGGCATGTTCCCCACCGCATTCTGATACATTTTAAAGCCCCGCACCAAAATTGGCGAAATGGCCAGACCGGCGATAAACAGCAGAATAACGATGCTGAGAAACACTCTTTTCATCACGGTTTTAATTGTCATACAACACCTCTTTATATAGCTATTATACCGATTGAAAGCCACAGTTACCTTAGAAAGGCCTTACAATAGCGTGACATTTTTGTAAGGCACACCTTTGCATAGCCTCTCGTCGAGGCCCAGTTGAAAGTTCTATCCATGCAAAGTTGATAAGTAAACCACATCGTACACTAATCTGCAGGTCTGACAAATACATATTGATTGGTTTCTGAGGCGGCGGCATCCAGCTTATAGCCAAGTGCACTAAAATCGGTCAGCTGTTCAAAACTAGAACAGCCTTTTTCAAGAACCCATCGCGCAAAGGTGCCTCTGGCCACTTTGTTGTGGTAACCAACGGCTTTTCTACGCCCATCTTTAGCCTCTGTTAAAAAGGTCACTTTCAAAACCTCGCAGTGCTCCGGAATCAAGCGACTAAACTCCTGAGAAGCCAAGTCCAGTACCTGCATGCCAGGTGTCAGTACCGTTTCAATTGGCTTTTTCCAATAAGCGTACAATGAAAACCCGGGCACTTTTGCCGTCATGTCCAAACGGTACGGTTTAATGAAGCTATCGGCCTTGACAATACCGTACAGCGCCGAAAAGACCCATACCTCCGGACCCTCGGGATGGCCTGAAGGCCATGCCTCGGACTTAAATGCAGGTCCGGTGTATAGAGACAGTGCAGGAACGGCGGGAAGTGAGTTGTGATACAAGTCGTAAACGCGTTCGAGCATGTCGCCTTTTATTTTTAACGCTTTTCCAAGTGCCGCTTTATCCAGAGCGAGAATGGCCGCATGTAGCTGCCCATATGCCTTGGATAGTGGAACGATTACTTTTCGCTGCGCCCCCTTTTCCACAGCCTGAGTTTTACTCGGCGACAATACGATTTTCATGTAATGCCTCCTCAACTCTGATGACGCCATCTCTGTAAATGGGAACAACAGACGTGGTACAATCGGAAAAACAAAAGGCCACATCTTCTTCCATTCCCTTGTCCATCAACCTCTTATAATGACTCGCCGCCACTTCAAGTGACGCATGCAATGTCGGCTCAAAACTCAAGTACAGGTGTTCAGCTATAAAAGCCATATCCGTCAATGAGACTTCTGTTTTTTGCTTCAACTGGTGAATGAGTTTACCGGCACAGACAATGTCATCTGTTGACGCTTCTTTATAAGTGCCCGAGCACACAATGACGACATCGCGTCCCAAAGCGATGAGCTGTGTCGCCAAAGCTTCCGCGTTGTGGTATGACCCGATGTAAATCTCTGAAGCCTCCTCACACGCTTTAATGGTCTGTGTGCCGTTTGTCGTCGTCATGGCCAAAGTCTTCCCGGCGACACAGTTTTTCGTATAGGCCAGTGGGGAGTTCGTCAGATCAAAGCCTTCTATCGGCACCGCATGACGTTCTCCGCATAAAAGGGTCGCCAGTCCCTTCGCCTTAAGTTGGCGTGCTTCGTCTATGGTTTCTACAGGATGTACGGCGCAGGCGCCGTTCTCAAAAGCCGTTACCATAACCGTCGTCGCTCGTAAAACATCTATGACGACAACCGCACGGCTTTCAAGGCTATCTTTTTCAATTTCCAGTCGTGTATTTAAACAGCTGACGCGCATGGGGTGCCTCCTCTATCAAGGTATTCTTTCTTATAAGTGACCTCTATTTTAACATAAAAACAAAGCATTTACCATAAGTAAACAGTCCCATTCAAAAATATAAATCAATATAATTTTATCCCATTTCAATCTTTATTTATTGACTTTCGATATACTTCGTGTTAAATTGTCTTTAGGAGGTACAAACATGTTCGATATATGTATCGTCGGCGCAGGACCGTCGGGAAGCACATTGGCGCGACTACTGGGTGAAAAGACATGTCAAAAAGTAGCTATAATTGAAAGACGCCAATTTAATCAACTAACGTCATTTTACACGAAGACCTGTGGCGGTCTGCTATCTGAAGACGCACAAAGTGAAATGGGGGCTCTCAACCTTTCACTTCCTCAAAATATTTTAGACGACAAGCAGTTTTTTCAAGTGGAGACCCTAGACTTTGACAACAACTTAAAAAAACGCTATAACAAACACTACCTCAACATGGATCGTGAAGCTTTTGACCGTTACTTGTGGGCGCTCATTCCGCAGCAAGTGACGCGCTTGTCCGGTACGTCAGTTTTGTCTGCACAACCCTACAACGGCGTTTGGCATATTGCTATGAAGGGGAAAGGCGATGTTCTCAAAGCGAAACAACTTGTCGTCGCGTCTGGGGCGCACCTGTTTACCCAAAAGCTTACTGAAAAAAAGCCCCCCTACCTCGCCGTACAAAAATGGTATAAAACCGATAGCCTTCCCAACCGTTACACCGCTATTTTTGACAAATCGGTTACCGACTACTACAGCTACACCATACCGAAGGCCGGCGGCTTAATCTTCGGAAGTCTCATGCCTACCGGCACACCGATTCACCAACAATTTGATACGCTAATAAGTGCACTCCGCCAACATGTTGGTGTCGATCTCGGAACGCCATTTAAAACAGAAGGGGGTTTTTTATATAGACCTCGCACTCGAGGCGATTTCAACTGGATTTTTAACAAAGAAGACGGTTCAGGAACGCCGTCAAGAGGCTACTGCATCGGCGAAGCCGCAGGCGCCATCAGCCCGACTTCTTCTGAAGGCTTCAGCTTTGCTTTTAAAACGGCTAATGCCCTTTATCACAGTCTTACAGAGGGTACTGACTACGCAGAATTCGGAAGAAAAATGGCGCTGAAGCTCTCAGTCAAACGCCTTAAAGCGCCATTTATGTTTCAAAAAAATATGCGGCGACTGGCCTTATCCACTGCCGTCCCCGCGCTTTAGTTCGCATTACAGAATGCCCGTACACATTTCAAAGACACTGTCATACAAAAAGAACTGCTACTAACGCGTATTGCGCTAGCGGCAGTTCTTTGTAATTTACTCATAGGGCAAAGCGCTCTCTATTTCAAACCGAAAGGTTTGCCAATAGGCAGAACCACTTTTTTAAACTGATGGTTCAGGACATTGGCAGCCGATAAATAGAATGATACAAGTGCGATTAACAGTTCTGAAATCGCTGCCATTTGATGCATGGCATCGTGCATAATGCCAAATGTACTCAACGCCAAACCAATAAATAGAAAATCGATGAGCACGAATATCAAAAACAATGCTTTGTTGGTTTGAGTCGCACCGATTGTCATAAACAAGCTGAAAATAAGATAGCCTACGAAAGCCACGCCAAGTTGTTTACCGTCGATGTCTTGGACGATGTTCTCACCGAAGAATCCGAGTTTCATCAACCAGCTGGTTGCAACACCCATCCAGAAAAACGCGTAGCCACCAAATGCAGTGCCACCAAAAACATTCTCTTTTCTAAAATCCAAAATACTGGCGAACAATTGTGCAAATGCACCTAAAAACAACGCCCAAGGAATGACATAGGCCACGCCTGTTGTCAGGCCCAATTTCTGAGAAGACGCAACCAGTGTTACCATTGCAAGGCCGAACAGACCAAGCGCACTGGGATCTCCCGTTTTAATTTGCACAGTTTGTTTTTCATTTAAATTCATAATCTTCATTAGCACGTAATCGTGCTCCCTCCCCATAAATTAATTTATAAATTTTTAACAACCTATAAAGTATAGCAATAATCAGATGCCCAGTCAAGACACCTCGTCTATTTTTTTATAGATAATACTGATAACCGTCTTTTCCCGCGTCCTTCACTTTATAGAGCGCGATATCGGCGTGTTTGAGAAGGGTCGTAAAGGCTCGACCGTCCTTTGGAAATTCGCTAATCCCCATGCTTGCCGTTAACGTGAACGCGTAAGACCGTATGCGATAAGGCTTTGAGAGCACCTCTTTTAAGGCCTCGAAACAAGCTGTGCGTCGAACATCTTCTGCACCTGAATCGTGTGCAACAATAATCGCAAACTCGTCGCCGCCCATACGGGCACAAAAATCAGCGGGCTGAAGGACGGTTAAAATTCTTCTGGACACTTCGATAATGAGATCGTCTCCCACATCGTGTCCAGCTGTATCGTTAACCTCTTTAAAGCCGTCCATGTCTAGAAACGCTACTGAAAACGGTTTTTCCTCCGCTATGCGTTCTTCGAGGACGCTTTTAAGGTACAGCCTGTTGGGAAGCTGGGTTAAACTGTCATGGTACGCTAAGTAGCGCGCTTCTTCTTCAGAGGCTCTCAATCGCGTGACATCGTTTGCAAAGAGCAAGATTTCTGTATTGCCATACTCGTTGATGCCCACTTTTTCCATATGGTGATGGAAGACTTTGTCTTCCAGAGTCAGTTCAAACTCTTCAAATGCGTCGTCAGGATGATGTGCTTGTATGGCGTCGCAGTAGTTTTTCGGTAACACGTCTTCAATATAGCATTCCTGAGCTCGGGTGGAGTCAACGCCGAGTACGCTAATGGCCTTCCCCTCACAATGGACGATTTTTAAACGCGTCCCCTCGACTTCAAACCTGAAAACAATGCTTGGCAAGAGCTTGACAGTCTGCTTATACCGCTCCGCCGTCTCAAGGCGTAGCCGTTCGATTTCAAGCAACTCCGAGTAGCGGTTGGTGTAGACTTTAATCAGCAAAACCCCAATGGAAATAATGCTCAAAAGACCCAACAATATCGTCAGCATCATACTGTTTTTTAAAACAGCAATATTCTCTTGATTCATCAAGAGGATAACCACTGTGTGATCGCCAATCTTTTTATAGAGCTTAACCTTACCATCGAGTTGCCTTGTCCTTACTGTGCCCCCCACTTCGCCATCGTTGGCGCGATTTAAGTAATAGGTGTCTTCAGGTGCAAAACTGCTGTACTGGCCATAGTGTATGGTGAAATCTTGTAGCTTAAAGCGGTTTTCTTCTAAAAAACGATCGTTCCAAGCTTCTACATTGACGACGGCGAGCTCACTCAAGTAATCGTACTTTTGTATGATATCGTCGATTAAACGATTGGGGTCGCTTTCTTTCAACAGTCCAAACGCCTCTTGGTCGTCCACATACAAGTTCAGCAAATAGGGCGTGCCTTCTAAAGCGTAGTAAGTAAACAAGTAAAAACCCTCTTGACTGAGTGACAGCGAACGCGGCCCCGCCCAGAACTTGCCGCGTGAAACGCCGCGATCAATCGTCACCGGTCGGCCGTCGATGAGCGATTGAAACGCCTCGTGCCAAAAGCCCCACTCCTTGGTCTCCAAGCCGATTTCTGAAGCCGTCGTCGACTTCTCTATGACGATGGTCTCCTCTGTCGCCTTAAACAGCGCAATGCCGGATAAATGAAATGTTTCGCGTATGGTTTCTAGTTCTTCACTGGTGATGGTGTTCGGGTCAATTAACACCTCAATTTCTTGTGACAGCCCTTCGAGCTTATCAATCCAAAACGATTGAATCAAATTTTCAGAATGGATTGAAGTATCTATTGCGTTGCCTATAATAAGCGCAATCTCTTCCAATTCATCAACTTGTTGTGCCTCCAACAGCGTTTCAAAGACACTTGTGGTGAGAAAGATGACCGCGATAATCGCTACAATCAACAATAGCATGTACCACTTTTCAATTTTTTTAACAGCTGTTTTCATAGCTTCTCCTAAAAGTTCTTTTTATCGTCGCCAATGCGGACCCAACTGGAGGTCAAAACATCTGCCACGGTATTTTTTGCGTCATATGTTACGACAATATAGGCGAACCCCGTTCCCCCCAGTGACGTGTTCTGAGTTTCCACCAAGATGTACTGACGTCTTTCATCTTCGGCATAAAAAGACTTAAACTTCGGATTGATAAAGCCCTCACTGTTCATTTTTTTCAAATAGGCACTGACTTCTTCCGATTGCGTTGTGCTCAATAGAACAGCTGTATCGTGTTCAATGTCCTCCATGACGACATCTGTAAAGTGGTTCTTTTCTTTCGTGCTGAACGCTGTTACCGCGATAATTACTGCTAAAATCAGCACTGCGTACTTAATTTTCATCTCATCCTCCGATCAAACTTAAAGTACTTTACGTTTACAGATATTTAAATTCCTTAACCATTATACATGACTGATAGACATTTGACCATAAACAAGATGTTTTTCACTTAAGAAAGCTGAAAACAGCCAGTACAAAAAACGTACTGGCTGTTTTTTCTCAAAATGTCTCTCTTTAATAAAAAGCCTGTCAACCTACTTGTAATTGAGTACCTTTTCCGAAACTTCTTTTAAGAGGCGCGCTTTAAAGTCATCTAGTTTTAACTGACCGAGGTCGCCTTCAGAACGGCTTCTCACCGATACGAGTTCACCTTCGACTTCTTTCTCGCCGACGACGAGCATATAAGGGACTTTTTCAAGCTGTGCTTCCCTAATTTTGTAGCCTATTTTTTCTGAGCGGTCGTCGAGTTCTACACGTGCGCCAATGCGCTTAAGTGCTTGCTCAACAGATGCTGCGTAGTCGTTAAAACGGTCGGAAATCGGCAGTACTTTAACCTGCACCGGTGCCAACCAAGTCGGAAACTTACCTGCATACTTTTCAATCAACATCGCAAGGGTACGTTCGTAGCAGCCAATAGATGTTCTGTGAATAATAATCGGACGCTTTTTCTCACCATCAGAATCGATGTAAGACATGTCGAAACGATCGGCAAGTGAGAAGTCGATTTGAACAGTTATAATGGTGTCTTCTTTACCGTGGACGTTCTTGAACTGAATGTCGAGTTTAGGGCCGTAGAAAGCAGCTTCGCCTTCGACTTCTTTGTAATCGAGTTCAAGATGGTCCAAGATGTTCTTCATGGTCTCTTGCGTTTTCTCCCATTGCTCCGGCGCGCCGACGTACTTCGCTTTGTTGTTTGGATCCCACTTCGAGAACTGGTAGCTGACGTCTTCAGCGATGCCCAATGTGTTCATCATAAAGTTGACGAGATCAACAACCCCTCTGAATTCGGCTTCAAGTTGCTCCGGTGTCACCATGAGATGCGCCTCTGAAATGGTAAACTGTCTCACGCGAATCAAACCATGCATTTCGCCTGACGACTCGTTTCTAAACAGCGTAGAGGTCTCTGCCAATCGCACCGGTAAATCGCGGTAGCTTCTCTGTTTTGCCTTGTATACGAAGAACTGGAATGGACAAGTCATCGGTCTTAGTGCCAACGCCTCGTCTTCCGACTCACCATTAGGTATGACGAACATACCGTCTCTGTAGAGATCCCAGTGTCCTGAAATCTTATAAAGATCCGCTTTTGCCATTAACGGCGTCTTTGTCAGCTGGTACCCTCTCGACTCTTCTTCATCTTCTACAAAACGCTGAAGCAGTTGAACGATTTTAGCGCCCTTAGGCATTAAGAGCGGAAGCCCTTGACCGATGACATCGACCGATGTAAAGAGCTCGAGTTCTCTGCCCACTTTGTTGTGATCGCGTTTCTTCGCTTCTTCGAGCATTTCAAGATGGGCTTCCAACTGCGATTTCTTAGGGAAACTCACACCGTAGATTCTCTGGAGCATCTTGTTGTTTTCATCACCTCTCCAGTAGGCACCTGTAGCCGATAAGAGCTTGACACCCTTAACAAACTCAGTGGATCTAAGATGTGGGCCTGCACACAGGTCTGTGAACTCTCCCTGACTGTAGAAAGTCAACGCCTCGTCTTCAGGCAAATCCTCAATGAGCTCCACTTTATAAGTCTCGCCTTGAGCGCTACAGAATGCTAAGGCTTCTTCTCTTGGCATTTCACTAAAAGTGATTTCGTACTTTTCCTTGACGATAGCCATCATTTCTTTTTCGATGGCGTCTAAATCTTCCGGCTTAAACGGTTTTTCAACGTCGAAGTCGTAGTAAAAACCACGGTCTATTGCAGGGCCAATGGCGAGTTTTGCCTCGGGATACAGGCGCTTTACTGCTTGTGCCAAAATATGCGCGCTGGTGTGTCTAAACGCGTCTTTGCCCTCTTGGTCGTCAAAAGTATAGAGATTGACCTCACAGTCTTCAGTAAGGATTGTGCGAATATCCACGACTTTGCCGTTGACACTGCCCGCCATGGCTTCTTTAGCCAAACGTCCGCTAATGGATTTTGCCAGTTCATACAAACTGATGCCCGACGCCACTTCTCTTACTGAACCGTCTTTTAAAGTTACTTTTATCATATTGAAACCTCCTTGCTCGTCTAAACTGTTTTTTTGTCTCTTTAACGAGGACATAACCGCTTTTCGCCGATAGAACTTCTCGTGCGAAACACTTGCCGAAGTCTTAGGGCTTAACTTTTTATACCAATAAAAAAAACACCCATCCTAAAAAGGGACGAATGTTCATCGCGGTTCCACCCAAATTGCCCGTAGGCCACTCTTAGGGACTGTATCGGTTCCCATCCGGCGGTGTTTTGACAAAGGCTACTCCACCACAGCTAGAGGTTAGTGTTCACATACAGTGTTTAAAGCACTTTCAGCACCGTGCTTCTCTCTTGAAAACTTAAAGTAGGTTACTCTTCCTCATTATCGCTTACACTATTAAATTTAATTATAAAGAGATTATGGCCTTTGTCAAGGGTTTTTGAAAAGATTGTTTGACAATCGACTGTTTCCATCTATCGATTGAGCCCCCATACGGCCTATCGCGTTTAATGCTCCCTGGAAATTGCAGGCGAATAGCCCCTTCGTTCAATAGAAAAGCGCATCGACCACACTGGGCCGATGCGCCTAGAATCTTACTAACAGATGTCGCCACCCATTGAAGCAAAGCCCGCTTTTGCAAGAAGCTCTTGACATTTTGCCGTTAAATGTTCAGGTACGAGGACAATCGGTCCCGTACAGCCCATTCCGCTCTCGGCGTAGATGTCGTTTCTCCAAAGGACTTTAACAGCATCTTCGAGATCCATAATATCGATCCCTGAAATCGAACCTGTGACGACGACTTTTTCAGGTGCTTTAACGTCTTCAGTGTCTTTTGGCGCAGATTTCTCTGTGGCTTTGGCGATGATGTCCGTCCAACCGATCTTGCTAAGCTTTGCAAACTCTGCTTTGGCAATATCGTTAATCTTGTTTTTAGAAATTTCATGACCGTATCTCAACGCATTTGCAATAACCGGTGCACCAGATGCTCTCGATAAGATGAGGACATTTCGGTCGTAACCTTCGCCGATTCCAGGACCGTAACCGAATCCCGTCGTCTCGTATTGACCACCGCTTGTAAACGATGAAAACATCTTCATTAAAATATTGCCTGTTAAGCTGTCTGTAACGGCTACATCTACAGCGCCTAGTAAGAGATCGTTGCCTCTGAGCACCGTGCCGCCATCTGACCTTTGAGATTCACCAAAAGAGATGTCATAACCTTTTGAAGCGATTTCTTTCAAAATCTTTTCAACAGTTCTAGAGCCTTCGACATTTAAGATGCCCACTGTAGGTGCTTCAATGCCCGCCGCTTTTGCAGCGATAATACCGTAGATAGCGTTCTTCGTCATAGCTTCTACACGGTTGGTCGCAGATGTTCCCGTCGTCGTGGCGATAAAGAGTTCTCTACCTGCTGACGGCGTCACAACGCGTCCTACTGTGGAAACGCCAATGGGGAAATTATAGTGCATGGTAACGCATGCGCCAATTTCGCCGGAATCCAAATGCGATTCCATAATTTTGTACATTTCTTCTTCAGTATTGGCTTCAAGTGTTTCAATCCCCGATGTATTTTGAGGTCCGATAAGAACAAGTTTCATATCCGGGTACATTTTCTTGGCCAACAGAGCCCCTTCAATAAGGGTTTTTTCGCCGTGTTCACTGCCCAATGTCGTCAATGCCACTTTTTTTGTATTTCCAAATTGACCTGTCTCAATAGCATCGGCAATTTCTAAAAAGGCATTTCCAACGATTTTGTTGAGTTCCATAGTATGCCTCCTCTCTATTCAGATAGGTTTTCAGCAAGCTTTCTCATTGCGTCTGCTATCATCAATTTGACTTTATCTTCATCGAAACCGGCTTGAACAGCATCCTCTTTGCCTTTGTTTGCTTCCACTACAAAAGAGACACCGTCAAATAGGTTTGTCATACGTCCTAAGAACAAGCTGCCCTTACCGACGATCATCGCACGGTTTATTTCACCGTTTTTCATCGCGTCAATGGCAAATCCAATGTAAGGAACACCCGATGGAATATGGCCTTGAGTCGGTGCGAAGCCAGGCATACCGTGTTCTTCAACAAAGGTTTTAAGGCCAGAGCGCTCGAGTTCGCCACGCTTAACGCCAAGTGCTGCAATCATCTTGTAGTTCGCTTCTGGGACATCGCCTGCACCGGCAGGTTTTGTAATGTCAGGGTTTTGCATTTCCACAGAATACTTGTCGACATCTGTGATTTTGAGACCGCCCTTATCCAGTGGCTGTGTAATCAAAGAGGTGATAACCGCTTGAGGTGAAGAACCTGTGCCCACAGTATGTCTACCGATGAGATCTGTGTTCACGTATGGCGATACACCATCGTCTTCAGATACGAGAACGGCAAAACCGCCCACTGTGTCTTCTAAAATCGGAAGGCCTTTTTTCACATGGTCTTTACCGTTCATACCGAGTTTCGCTGTTGCACCGCCGCCGACAACGACAACGTGCTTGAATACGCCGGACTTAACAAGTGCACTGGCGTTAATTAAAGCATGTGTCGGTGCTGCACAGAAACCTCTTGTATCGGAACCCGTTGCATTGACGAGGCCACAGCCTTCAGCAATCGACTTAGCGAAGTTGCCGCCACCTCTTTGGTTCATATCGCCACAAGCTTCTTCAGAACACTCGATAACGTATTCGATTTCATCTGGATTGACTTCTGTTTGTTTCATAAGGTGCTTAACCGCTAATACACCTGAAGCTTTAACAACGAGGTTTTCAAACATGATGTGTGCGGTCAAGTTGGTGTCGACGTCATGCGCCTTCTTAACGCAACCGACGAGCTCACCAGCATGGTAAAGCGCCTCAGCGTGGTGGTCGCTGATTTGCGCGATAACCGCTTCTTTTGATTCGCCTGTTTTAAAAACTGCAAGTTCTTTTTCAGAGAACATTTCATTGGCGGTAAGCTTTTCGACAACAGATGCGGTAAAGCTTTCTGTCAACATAACGAGGTCGAAAGAATCCGCAATTTTTAACATGCCGATAAATTCTTCTTGAGGCATAATCTCACCGAACTTACCATAGCGGCCACCTTCTACAGGATGTGCACACCAAGGCATTTCAATTGCATTTAACGACTCTGGTTGACGATTGCCGATATAGACTTGATTCGGTGCATAAGTGATCACTTCTTCATAAGGGCGAATCGCGTCGTTAATTTTTCCTAGGTATTCTGAATGTGGATTGGTTTGTTTTTCAACAACTGCTGTTGTTCCGTTATGTGCAATCATATCCGGCGTGTGCACGAGAATATAACTTGCATTTTTCAAAACTGGCTTAGTCATAAAGCACCTCCAAAAGAATTTGTCCACAACTCTTAGGGTTCATGCCTAAGAGCGTTTTGAACGCAATTATTTTCTATAAAGTCATCCTATGAAAGGTTTCTTTCAATCTTATAAAGGTCCCAGCTGAACACACTGTCCAGCCGGGACTCTATGAACACAACGCGTGCTGCTCGAAGACTTCACCGGACGGCGAAGTTTTCTCCCCCTCTTTAAAGCTCTAAAGAGGTCACGACGTCATTAGTCTTCAAAGACTGTTTGTCCGTCAACTTCAGTTTCGAAAGCAACGAGTGCCTTCTCAACCATTTTTCTACGAATTGACTTCTCTTCTTTCGCCTCTAAAGATGGGTCCCCAAGTGGGTATGGGATTGCAATTGTCGGAACGATTCTGTTCGCGCCAACTGTTAAAGAGATCGGTACAACTGTACACATGTGTACAACTGGGAATCCGGCTCTTTCTATTTCTTTAACCATCGTTGCACCGCAACGCGTACAGGTGCCTCAGGTTGAGGTAAGGATGACAGCATCAACATTGTTGGCTTTCAAATCCTTAGCAATTTCAGCTGCAAAGCTCTTAGAGTTTGCAACAGACGTACCATTACCGACAGTTGTGTAGAAGTAACCGAATAATTCACCGATTTTGCCTTCCTTCTCCATATCGCGGAGAACGTCAACAGGAATTACTCTATTAGGATCTTGATTTGCATAAACAGGGTCGTAACCACCGTGTGCTGTTTCATGATCTGCTTCAGTTATTGTGTCTAATTTAGAAATATCGTATTTCCCGTATTTAGACGCAGATGAAGACTCTATACGCTCTGGGTTGTGCTTTGGTACAATACCGCCTGACGTTACAATGGCGATTTTCGCTTTTGTAATGTCTTTTACCGCAGGACTTGGATCTACTCTGTCGAATACAGCCATTGGGTACTCAGTCTCAAAGCTCTCGCCTTTCAACTTCTTAACCAACATCTTAACCGCTCTCGTAGAACCTCTGTCTTCAGTAAATTGGTTCACGCGTACACCGCGTGTTATATAGCCTTCTTCGGCAGGTGTACCAAGTGTTTCATTGTTAATGAACTTAACTGCAAACTTAGAAATTGCAGGAATAGCTTTTCTCATACCGGCAGCTGAATTCGCTGTACTGATAATGTAGATGTCCTTTTTAAACACGTCTACACCTGGGTTTTCTTCGTACATCGCAGTGAACGCCTTAACGCCGAGCTCTTCTTGAACCATCTTCACTACATTACCGCATGCCATACCGTAACGACCGGCATTGAATGCAGGACCAGCGATGACTAAGTCCGGATTATTAGCCTTGATTAACTCCAGCACTTCAGCTTGAGCTTTCTCCAAGTTTTCGTTGAAGTAGGAATCCCCGCAAACGACTGTAGCTACGATTTCAATATCATCGCCCAACTTTGTATTCAGCTGAGCTGATATTGGAGGAAGTTCATTAAGCACATGTGGCTCGATATCCGCTTTTTCTTCACCGCCGAGGCCTGCGAAGAACTGGTTGATATAGTGGACAACCTTAGTTTTACCCATCGGTGCATCCCTCCTTAATTAATTAATCGTTAAACTTACAAAATTCATTTCTAATGCTTTGCATTTCTTCGATAATCTCATCAACATTTAAAACCATTTCCATCATGCCTATTTGATCATCATATACAGTTGCATCTACCTCGTCTTTGAATTCTGGTTCACAAGAGTGGTAAACGCTTAATCCTAAAGCTACACCAGCAAGAGGGCCTGCAAAAGTAGGGTCGCCTGCTGTTACTGTTTCAGCTGCTAGACCAGCAGCTTCGGCTTCCGCTGCACCTATGATTACCACGACGTTTTCAGCACCGTATTTATCTACGGCGTCTTTAACGCGCTTTTGGTTTTCAAGGTCCATCGCGCCTGCGGCGGTTCAGACAAAACATTCTGTTGATGAAAAGATGACTTCGCAATCAAGCGATTCGAGACATTCTTGGATCGCTGGACCCGGAATACCGTCTCTGTCACCGATGATGATTACTTTTTTTCCTGAGTAACGGCTCATCGTATTGCCTCCTATTATTATTTTAGTTTTTTAATTGTAATTAGTAAGTTCTCGCAGTCATTTTGTTAAATCCAACTTCACTGGTTGCACCTGTGATGGCTTGAATTTCAACTTCAATGCTTCCGTCTGCTCTTAACGAACCGTCGAAACCACCTGCGATAACGTCTACAACATCAATGTGACCGATGATGCGGTCGAGTTTTGGTAATACAATTGTCATGTTTGCATTACCACCGGTTACACAAGCATCTCCTGACGGATCTGAATCGGCAAGCGATTGAGAAGCACCGTCTCTACCTGCGTACTCGTCTGTCAAAATAACTGTTTTAATCCCTTTAGCAGAGATTTTTTTACAGTTCATGATCAGGTCTGTATCTGGGTTTCCGAAGCCTTCTTCAGAAATGATAACGCCGTCGACACCCAAGTACTCAGCCAATTTCGCCGTCATATTAGAATGACGCTCTTTGTCTGCCAGGTAGACGTTTTCATTTGTGATGATGACACCGAGGAAGTTGATCTCTTTACCATGTGCTTCGTACAAATCGTGAATTACAGGGTTGTTGAGATGCACGTAAGTCGGGTTCTTGTCACAGGCTGAAACACAGTTACCTGAAACAATAGCACCGTCCATAACTTCTGTCGGGTAAATCAAAGTTGGGATAATCTTCTTCGCATCGACGCCGTAAACATACGTGTCGTGAAGAAGGCCTTGTGTTTGAAGCATGTACACATAGGCAACTTTAGGCAGTTCAGGGTATTGGTTCGCTTGCTCCAGAATCGGCTTTGTTTCATAAGTTTTCACTTCATCCGGTTCTACTGTTTTACCCGCTTCACCTAAATACTTGGCAGATTTAAAGCCCACCATTCTGACAGCTTCTTCGTGCTCATACTGGTTTAAACCGTCTACCGGCTCAGCAATCACAACGACGTTGCATGTTTTTGAAAACGGCGTGTAGTCAGCACCAGGGCCAGTCATATCGACAATCCCCTCTTGGAAACCAACAATTTTACCAGTAGTGACGACTGCAGCACCTTTTAATACGTGCGTACGACCCTCGCCTACCATATCCACCTTACTTAAGAAGCCCGGGAACAAGCCCCCGTTTCCTTCAACTTTAACTCTAGGCTCAATGACATCTTTCACCGGTGTGATTCTTACGCTCTCGCCAGGTCTCACCAGCTCGATATCAATTGACTTAATATGGTCATCGTTAGAAATTTCTTTGATCATCTCCTCTTTGTTGATGAACAATGTACCATCCTTAACAGATGTCACCTCACCAAACTGGATGTCCTTAATAAAGATATTTCCAATCTCAAGACGCATAGAGTCACCTCCTCTCATAGATTTAACTACTAGATATATTTTTTAATCATAGCTTCTACATTGGCTTTTGTAGCATCTTCCTTTGTTACTTCGTCAACTTTTTGACCGCCTTTGTAGACTGCTATGGTAGGAAGACCTAAAACGCGTTCTTTAATCGCTAATCTTCTGTTCTTAGCAGTATCCAACTTTGTGAACGTCACATCGCCGTAAGCTGCTTCTAAAGCTTCGATATCCGGCATAAGCGCTTTACACGGCTCACAACCTTCGCTCCAGAAATCTACCAAAACAACGCCTTCGCTTTTTAATACCACTTCTTCAAAATTAGACTTATCTACCGCTAACATAATGTGCCTCCTTAAGATTATATGTGATGCCGGCGCATCATTGTACGCCGGATGACAAACTTATTCAAAATCTGTGTCTTCAATATATTTTTCAGCGACAACAGCTGCAATAGCGCCGTCAGCCGTTGCTGTAATCACTTGTCTCAATACTTTTTCTCTACAGTCGCCTGCAGCAAATACGCCTTCGATGTTGGTGCGCATCTGATCGTCTGTAACGATGTACCCCTGCTCGTTCATATCGATTTTACCATTGAAAAGCGTCGTTGACGGCAAGTAGCCAGTGAAGACGAACATGCCGAAAGTGCCGAAGTCTTCATCTGCAAAGTACTCTGTTTTTTCGCCCGTCTTTGCGTTTTCAAATACCGCTGATTCTAAGATGCCGTCGCCTTTGAGCTCAGCGACTTTTGTGTCCCACATAAAGTCGATCTTAGGGTTGGCAAATGCTTTTTCTTGAATAGATTTTGCCGCTCTGAGTTCGTCTCTTCTATGAACGATTGTGACTTTGTCTGCAAACTTAGTTAAGAAAATAGCTTCTTCTACTGCTGAGTCGCCGCCACCTACGACGAAGACTTCCATTTCAGTAAAGAATGCGCCGTCGCATGTTGCACAGTAAGAAACGCCTTTACCTGTTAATTCTTTTTCTCCCGGTACGCCGAGCTTTCTAGGAACAGCACCGGTTGCTATGATAACCGACTTCGCTTTGTACGTTTCCTTTTCGCCGACGAGGGTTTTAATTTTACCTGTAAAATCAAAGTCTACAATTGAATCTTTAACTCTTTCAGCCTTAAACTCATCTACCTGTTCGGCCATGCGCGCAACTAGACTTGGGCCGGTTGCTTCGTGAATAGAACCCGGGTAATTGGCAACTTCATCAGTTGTTACTATTTGGCCGCCTGTTTTGTCTTTCTCGATAATCAATGTGCTCATCATAGCTCTAGCACCATAGAGACCTGCAGATAATCCGGCAGGGCCTGCACCGATGATGACTAAATCGTATACTTTTGACATGGTAACTCTCCTTTATATCGTTATTTTCTAATGGCATTTTTGATTAAGTCGTAATCAATCACCATGAAATCCTCTTTAATGCGCGGCGTCCAGTTTGGCGTCGCACTGTCCTTTTGTAATTTGCGGTACGTTTCTATTGCCTTCTCTATAAGATGAAGCCCTTCCATATCAAATACATTCGACGGCTCGACCGCAACGGATTTATACGGGGTTTCATTCGGCTTAATGCTGCCTGAAAGCGGATGCGTCAGGAGCTTGTGATTGACGTGAATTAGGTCGCGAATGGCCACGAGCACGTCGTAATAACTCCCTTCTACAAATTGGATATTTTCCGCTTCGTAGTAATCTTTTACCTTTGGATTGTTAGTGACTATAAACATATAACCTCTCGAAATAACACAGGCGTTTCAGTAGCGTGTGCCTCGTCGTTTGCCCTATGACCGAAGCGCTCAAATTTGTGATTTGAACCGTCTGAAAGAACGCCTATTATTCAATAACAATTCCAGCAACAGCCGGCATTGAATCAGCCTACTTATTTCTTCTTTCACTCTAACTCCGCTAAAAAAAACAGGAAAAACGCGCCCCCGTTTTCCCTGTTGTCTCCAGAGTTCTGTCCGAAATAAAATCCTTTAGCCTGAGAATTTCATTAAAATTTTGGCAAACTTCAACTTGTCCCTTCGGCGGCATTATAATGCGCTCTCTTTTACTCATCATACAGCTTTTATATAATTTTTTAATCAAAATAATAAGAGTATTACATCGATTTATCTTACAGGTCTTATTCTACATAATAAACCGACAGAATGCAATAGAAATCTTGCGTTTTTTGCGTTTTTGTTAAAAAAATAACCGGAGCGTTCTAAAGTCATATCATTTATAAAATAATAAATTATATCGTTGCTTTTTTCTTACATTATAAAGCCATCAAAAGCACTTTCTCACCTTTTTTTATCACCCGCTGTAGCGGTTTGATTTTCACCCCGCCCACCTTTGAATTTTAAGGGGTTCACTCTCAGCATAAGCAAAACTTTTTATCGTGTCAAGAGTGTTTCTACACTCAAAAACATGATACAATAGGCTTTGTTGTTACGAGGTATAGTACGAACTGGAGGAAATATGAAAAAGGGTTTTGATGCAGAGAAGTATTTGGAAGAACAGTCAAAATACATTTTAGAACGCGTAAATCACTATGACAAACTCTATTTGGAATTCGGAGGAAAATTGCTTTTTGACATGCACGCCAAACGCGTTCTCCCCGGTTTCGATGAAAATGCTAAAATCAAATTGCTTCACAAGTTGAAAGATAAAGCCGAAGTGGTCATCTGTGTCTACGCCGGCGATATTGAGCGCAATAAGATAAGAGGTGACTTCGGCATTTCTTACGACGTGGACGTCTTTAAGCTGATAGACGACTTAAGAGCTTATGATTTATCTGTAAACAGCGTCGTCATCACGCGATTTGACGACCAGCCGTCTTCAAAGACTTTTATCAACAAGTTGACGCACAAGGGGATAAAGGTCTACACACACCGCTCTACAAAGGGCTACCCAAATGATGTCGATACGATTGTCAGCGACGAAGGCTACGGTCAAAATCCGTATATCGAAACCACCAAACCTATCGTCGTGGTTACGGCACCCGGCCCTGGAAGCGGTAAGCTCGCCACCTGCCTGAATCAGCTCTACCACGAGCACAAGAAGGGCAACAACATCGGCTACTCCAAGTTTGAGACCTTCCCCGTCTGGAACATGCCGCTTAAGCACCCACTGAACATCGCTTATGAAGCGGCAACTGTGGACTTAAAAGATGTGAACATGCTCGATTCGTTTCATCTGGAAACTTACAATGAAGTTGCGGTTAACTACAACCGAGACATTGAAACATTTCCAGTGCTGAAGCGCATCATAGAGAAAATAACAAAAGAGGCCAGTGTGTACCAGTCTCCTACAGACATGGGGGTCAACCGCATCGCCTTCGGCATCATCGACGATGACGTCGTACAAGAAGCGTCTAAACAAGAAATTATAAGACGCTATTTTAAAACGGGTTGCGAATACAAAAAAGGGTATGTCGACCTCGACACCTACAACCGCAGCAAACTCATTATGGAAGAACTCTATTTAAAGCCGACGGATCGCAAAGTTGTCGCCCCTGCTCGGACGGCTTCAGAAGTAAAAGGGACGCCGGTCGTGGCGTTGGAACTAGATGACGGCGCCATTATCACCGGAAAGACCAGTGCCATTATGGATGCCACAGCAGCCGCGCTTATCAACGCCTTAAAACACCACGCCAACATCGACGAAAACATCCACCTGCTCTCTCCGGCAATTTTAGATCCAATTATTCTATTAAAAAAGCAACATTTCAATTGTCAAAATGTCGCTTTAAATTGCGAAGAAGTTCTTATTGCACTGAGCATTAGCGCAGCGTTCAACCCTATTGTTCAAGTGGCTATGGACAACTTGTTTAGACTGCAAAGCTGCCAAGCGCACTCGACTACGATAGTCGCCGCAGCCAATGAGCAAACTTACCGCAACCTCGGTATCGAAATCACATGTGACCCCGAGTTTGCATCATCACTTCTCTTCTATTAAATTTAGCAAAAGCGCCTCCGCTTCTTCTACCGTCGTCGGTATTTGAAGTGAGAGGCCTTTTTTATTGAGATTGGTAAACAACCGCGTAAGTGTCGGCGGCTCGAGATGCGCTTTTTCAAGCAGTTCTAAATCAGAAAAAACCTTTTTCGGCGTCCCTTTTGCGGCAATCATTCCCTCGCTTAAAACGTAGATGGTATCTGCAATTTGAGGCACGATATCGATGTCGTGTGTGGTGGTGATAATGGTGACACCATGTGTTCGATTGAGATGATTAATGATATCAATCATCTCTTTTTTAGATTTTGGATCCAGCGCATCAAAGGGTTCGTCTAAGATGATGATCTCAGGCATAACCGCCAATGCGCCAGCAAGGGCAACTTTTTTCTTTTGGCCGCCGCTTAAATAATGGGGAATCTTCTCAAGAAGCGGTTCAATCCTCAGCGTCTGCGCCGCAGTCATCACCTTGTGGTCAATTTCCGCTTGCGGATGCCCGTCGCTCCTAAGTGTAAAGGCGATATCGTCGTATACGCGCGGTCCAATAATCTGTTCGTCGACATTTTGAAAAACCACGCCAATGTGTTTCCTAATCTTGTTAAAGTGCTTATACGGCTCTACACCCATCACTTCCACAGTACCGTCTACAGGCTCTAACAGCCCAAGGATGTGTGACAAAAGTGTTGTTTTGCCAGAGCCGTTTGGGCCGAGCAACGTTATGCGTTCGCCCTTGTTCACGAGAAACTCCAGCCCACAGAGACTGACTTCCGTTTTGTCCGGATAGATGTGTTTTAAGCAATTGACTTTAATAAGGGGCTGTTCTGCCATAATATAACTCCTAATAAAATAATGATGCCGAAGACGATAAGCGCGCCGTCGCGTTTAAGATTGAACTTTTTAGTGGATACGGTAGGCATTTTGCCGTTGTATCCCCGTAATCCATAGATTTTATACATGCGTTCGCTCATTTCAATGGACTGGATAATCAATGTCCCCATTAATGATGCGACGGTTTTCAAATTTAAAAACAAATGCCACGGCTTGTAGCCGCCCCGCAGTTTGACACTGACCAAAAGGTGCTCAATCTTTTCGAGCAGGATGAAAAAAGAACGGTAGGTCATAAAAAAAACATCTACTAAAAGAGCCGGCATAAATTTTGAAAAAAGCGCAAACAAATCTACATACGGTGTCGTCGTAATGAGAAAGAGCATGGCAAGTGCTGCACCGACAGCTTTTACAACGATTGTCACAGCAGCGGCAAGGCCATTTCCAAGAGACATCACGGCAAATAAAAGGCTGAAAAACGCCGGGTACATGGCGAGATGTAGCACACGCCCTAGTGGCACGCGACTCGACGCGATAAGCGCCATTAAAATACCTATAATCGCTAAGACCACCCAAAAAGTGTTTGCGATGATGATGCTTGAGAGCGCCGTCAATGCAAAGATGCCTTTAGACGACGCGCTCAATGTATGAAATTTGCTTTTTGTCGATACCGAAAGACGATCGATTTCAGCAATGTGCATGATGTCCTACTCCTTTTCAAGTAACTCCGGTCGTATTTTCCCGAAATAATTAATGAGTAACCCTGTTGCAGTAGCTTCGAGAATCAAACCGATGCCTAAAATAACCAGTAGAGCCGCAAGGCCTGAAAACGATAAGTACGTTACATTTTCTACAGCGTTTTCGAAGTCGCCTTCATGTGCATGGTCGTGATCAGCTTCATCTTCGTGTGCGTGATCGTGGTCGGCTTCATCTTCGTGCGCGTGGTCGTGGTCGGCTTCATCTTCGTGCGCGTGGTCGTGGTCGGCTTCGTCCTCATGGGCGTGATCGTGGTCGACTTCGTCCTCATGGGCGTGGTCGTGGTCGACTTCCTCCTCATGGGCGTGGTCGTGGTCGACTTCCTCCTCATGGGCGTGATCGTGCGGCATTACATAAGAAAAGCCAACAGCGCTTCCAACGACAGTAATCATTGCAGACATCGAGAAAGTTAACGCCACCACAGTGGCCACAAAAGCCTTAACAAAACGCTTTTGAGTTTTCAAGCGATAGAATACAAACCATCCCAATGTCATTTCGAGCCCCATAATCAGCGTGTTCAACCCAATTAATGTGACACCGCCATGACCGAATAAACCGAGTATTGTCATTACGACAAAAGCCACTACAAACCCCATATAAGGTCCAAGCAGTATCCCGGTAAATACGGCCAAGCTCAAATGCACCGGGATGATTAAGATAGGGACGGACATACCGAGTAACATGAGTGCTGCGGCAATTCCTGTGAACGGTAAAATACGACGTAAATCTTTCTGTTGCATCTTTCGAATTGAAACCCCCAGCAATAAGGCTGTGAGTAGAAAAGCGCTCAACCAAATAGGAAAGGGAATCATGCCATCCGGCAAGTGTATATGACTCATAAAGACCTCCTCTTATATGCTTATTTACTACAGTGTTTACCCACTGACGCAAATGCGAACCATTTGCATGTGATATTTTAATAAATAATTTTAAGGATGTCAATACTTGATAATCATTTTCAATTATTTTTTAAAACCAATCCCTTCTCCCATAAGTACTTTCGTCTCATATCCCTCTAAAGAATTTTGCAAAATATCGGCATCTACTTGAAGCTGCCCCTCTCTAAAAAAAAGAATCACTGTTGACCCGCCGAACTTGAAAAACCCTTTTTCTTCGCCTCTCTTCACCGCGACACCTGCGGTCACATTTTGTACAATGCTCCCCACAAATGTCGCACCGACTTCAACCATCTCGTAGTCGCCAAATACGTCGGATTCAACAGTGGTCAATGTGCGCTTGTTTTCAACATAAAGCTTAAACTTCTTCTTTAAGGCAATAGGATTCACCGAATAATACCGTCCGTCTACCTCGGAAATGGACTTGACGCGTCCCCTCGCTGGAAAATGAAATCGGTGATAATCTACAGGTGAAAGCCTCACGACAATATGCGTCCCCTTTTGATACAATGCCGCACGTTCAGGGCTTTCAAATAAATCAGCCAACCGATACACCATTCCTTTTATTTGAACAACTGAATCGACATCGATGTTTTCAAAGGCCAAAAGCCTCCCATCCGCCGGAGAAATCAAACGATTTTCATCGCCTTCTATAGGGCGTGTTCCAAGTTTTAGTCTACGGGTAAAAAAATCGTTAAACGTCTCAAAAGTCATTTTTTCAGATTCTGATAGATCGATAGCATGTCGCTCGACAAATGGCTCGATTTTCTTGGCGCTTCGCTTGGTATCTTGCATTCTACCGTACAAGCGCGACAACCATTTGCGCTTAACCAACGCCTCAGAGGCCAAAACACCTGCCGGTTTGTCATAAAGCCACTTTAAAAACCGCTCCCCTTCTACTTTTTCTTCATAGAGTTCATTTGTTTTTCTATTTTTTATATAAATCGCCATTAATGCCTCACTTATTCAAGTCCAACGAATACCGTTCGCCGGAGTCATCTTTTACAAAACAATCGATTTTTGCCAACATCCCTCCACTGCAAACTTTGAAGAAAGCTTCCGTACTCACAACATAAAGTGCACCTTTGGCGCATCAAACCGCCTTTCGCTGACCCTTTCGCGCGCTAAACATTCGCGAGAAAGCTTTGGGCTCAAGGCTTGTTGTCTAAAAAAAGAGCATACTCAAAGTATGCTCTGTCATTCTACCACTATCTTTTAAAGATGTAAATGCTGTCAGCTTTTTGCTCGTCGCCTGTACTGCTAAAGACCACCTGATACAAATCCGTTTCATAAGTCATCGTCCAGCCACCACCGTAGAGTTCGCTGTTTTCATTTTCTTCCGGTGAAGCAATTTGCTTCGACTCACCCAGTGTGGATTGTATTTCCTCAAAGGCCATTCCGATAGAAATGCCTAAGAAATCGGACTCCTCAAAGAAGGCAATGCCTATGATTTCTCCCAGCTCAACGCCTTTGTCCGTGGTGTATCCGTTGGAAAAGAACAAGGTATATTTGTCATCGTACATGTAATACAGGCCACCTAACAAATAATCGTAGCTGTTGTATTCCCCCCAAGATTCCACCACTTCAATCATTTGAGTGCCTATGGCAAACGGTAAGCCGGCTTCAATCTTCGATTCAAGGTCTTTTGTATCTTGCTTCATCACCTTTTCAACTGTAGCGAGTTCGTAACCGTTTCTCAAAATACTGATGTTGTTAATTTGCTCTGGAGATTTCGGTACATTGTTGCTGTTTACCGGTGTCATCGCAATTCGATCCAAAGTTTCTTCCCCATCGATTAAAACGCCGAACGCCGCATATTGACCGTCAAGGTACTGGCTGTCTTTGTGACAGATAAAAAACTGTGAACCGGCAGAGTCCACATCGCCTAATCGTTCCATGGAAATCGTCCCGCGCTTGTGACTCAAGTTGTTTTCAAAACCATTTTCTGAAAACTCACCCTTTATCGTATAGCCTGGACCGCCGGTGCCGTTTCCAAGGGGGTCGCCACCTAGAATTTTAAAATCCTCGATAACCGTATGAAAAGTCAACCCGTTGTAAAAGCCGCTCTCGGCGAGTTCGATGAAATTATTAACCGTATTTGGCGCGCTCTCAGGCATCAATGCCAGTACCATCGTTTCCCCGGTATGCATCGTTATGGTCGCCTGAGGGTATTTTGAGTAGTCTTCTTCAGGTTTATCCGTCGTCACATCGTCACCGCTGTTATCAGGTGTCGTCGGCTCGTCCGTTTCAACCTCCGACCCGGTTTCAGGAACTTCCGGTTTTGGCTCTACCTTATTGCCAGAACATCCAACGACGATAAGCATTAAAGCGAGCAACACCCCTAGATATCGTTTCATCTTAGCCTCCTAAGTTCTATTAATCTTCTTTTGTTAATGCGTTCGCAATAAATGAACCCGCCGAAACCACCAGAGACGCCCTAATCGCCGTAGAGAAATCAACTGCATGGACACCACTGACTATATCACTTATCAGAGTCAGTAAGAAACCATTGATGATAAATATAAACAGCCCTAACGTCAATAGCGTAATCGGTAACGCCAACACCTTTAAAATCGGTTTTAATATAGCGTTGAGGACGCCTAAAACCAAAGCGGCAAAAAAGGCCGCTTGCCAATCCACAACTTGAAAACCAGCTATCCAATTTCCCGCCAGTAAAAAAGATGCTGTTGTTACAAGTATACGAATGATTGCTTTTTTCATAGTTCACCTCTCTAGTCACTATAATACCACTGTTTTAAGTGCTTTTGCATTACTATTTGATTAAATTTCCTTTAGAATTAGCCCATACATCAACAGATAAAAGCGCGAAAAAAGCGCGGTTTCCCGCGCCCAAAATTCTTTGTATCGACTGTCGACAGTTGCCCTACAAGAAAATATACTGATGCGAAGCGTAAGCCGCATGCAGCTGAGGGTCCAAACTTTCAATAATCGACTCTGCATCGGTCCAAAACACAGAGGTTTTTTCTTCATCTAAAAAAGCATCGTGCTCTTTAAACTGCGACATATCGACGGCGTACAGTTTACATACCGTGTTGGTATGGCGATCTGCGCCGCATATACCTAGGTATTGGAGTTCGTCGGCGATAACCTGAACCCCTATGACGTCTTTTAATCTTTCTATTAGCAGCGCTTCCAGTTCAGTTTCAGAACCGTACACCGCAATGCCGCAAATGTCTACAGAAGCGTCCCAGCCGGGCAACCAATTGCGCTCTAAAAGGTACTCTTTTTTACCGCGATGTTTCCTATAAGGCAAAATCAACGCCATAGAACCGTACTCAGATGCCATGTCGGCATAGGCGTAGGAAATGCCATCCTTTTCAATAATTTTCTTAGAATAATTGTCCATATATTTGCCCTCCTTACTCTACTTATACCACAACACAGCAATTTTAAATAAAAATTTAACGTCCTACAACTTTACGGTACTTTGATTTCACTGCCCCCCTGTGCGGCGACAATAAGGATTTTCTTATCAATGCGCGCTTTTAGTTCTGCAACATGAGAGATAATCCCCACGACTTTTCCGTTTTGCTTCAGATCCAAGAGACAGTTGATGGCTTGATCTAAAGACTCTTGATCGAGGGTTCCAAACCCCTCGTCTACGAAGAGTGTCTCCAACTGTACGCCGCCGGAATAACTCTGTACCACATCGGACAGCCCCAGCGCCAAGGACAACGACGCCTTGAACATCTCGCCACCTGAGAGCGTTTTGACCGAACGGCCGCGTCCGGTGTAGAAGTCGAAAACCTCCAAGTCGAGGCCACTCCCCACACGCTTATCTACGACGACTTCACTTCGATAGAGTTCATATCGCCCTTCAGTCATTTTAGACAGCCGCTGGTTGGCCGCTGCGACAATGTCGTCGAGCAAGTAGCCGAGGACAAAGCGCTCAAAAGTCAAATTATGTGCGTTCTGCCCTTTGGCCACACGGCTGACTTTGCCTATTACTTCGTACTCGGCATATGCCGATGCCGATGCTCTATCCAGGGCTTCCAACTGTGTCTGTACACTTACAATCTCACTTTTTGACTGTTCTACGCCCTTTAGCTGTTCAAATAGTGCCGTGCGTTTTTCTCGAGTAGCCTTTAACGCCTGTTCCAATGCATCGCTGTCTACAGACACTGTGGGATCCAGCCATTCCTTAACCGCTTCTACGCGTTTCTCGACTTGATCACAGCGTGTCGCATAGCCCTCAACTTCGGTTTTATACGCTTCATATGTTTCTTCAGCCATCTTGCTGTCCTTATAGGCCTCATACGATTCAAATGCCGATGCCTCAAGTGCCTCTAAAAACACCTGCGCCTTTTCACTGAAGTCCTTTTCTGCCGTTTCCAATTGTTTCTTCCAAATCTCTAACCGTCCGGTCTCATCTGAAATCTTTTCTCGAGTCGACTGGACCGATGCCGTCAGTTCTCGTCGTGTGTTCTCTTCTTTTAAAACCGTCGCCGTCAACCCTTGTATTGTCGCTTGCGCAGCAGTCACCCCCATGAACTCTTCAGGAACTTGGTCGAGTAGCGCCGCACGCTGTCCTTTCATCGCCGATACCTCGTCGCGTTTCAGAGCCAGTGCATTTCGCATGCCCTCAATTTGAACTTTCGTATCGCGAACCGTCTCGCGCATCGACTTCTGCTCCTTTAAAAGACGTGCTTTTTCATCGGCTTCTGATTGATGTCTTTTCAGTAGAGCTTCCAAAACGTCTAACGCCTGTGCCACACCAATGGCTTCATCGGCGGCTACGGCTCGATAAGACGAGGACTTCCTTTCCTTTGGAAGCGCTGCTCCAGCAGCCTTTAAAAGCCCTTCTAAAGTACCATAAAGCCCTTGTGCTTCAGCAACCTTTTTCTGTAGAACAGCTTCTTTCTCTCTGAGGTTTGAGCGTTCAACTTCCAAGGCTTCAGCCAATGCTTCAAGCGTTTGTTTTTCAACAAACACCTCCGGCTCCTGCGCTTTTAAAGGATGTGCCGTCGACCCGCATACCGGACACGACGCGCCTTCTGTTAGTTCTAGACTAAGTGCGTACGCCTGACCCAAGTGATAGTGCATCTGTTGCGTCTTATAGTGTGCGGACTGTCTGTCAACCACTACACGTATTTTCTCCACCTCGGCTTTGTAGCCGACTGCCTCAGCTTCAAAACGTTGCAACGCATCGAGGCGCTCCGACACCTCTTCCAGCCGCTCTCGAATCGCCCTTGTTTGATTTAACTCACTCCGAACCCGGTCTGTCTTAGCTCCTGTATCCCCTAACTGCTCAATGCGCTGCGACATAGCCTCAATCTGCTGTTCGTTCTTTTTAATCACTTCTTCAAGGCTTTCCAGCTTAGACTGTTCATCGTCGAGCAAACGCGAGAGATCCGTCATCTGTTTTCCGAGTTTTACAGCGCGTTGATAGCAGTCAATCGCTTCTTCAAGCGTTCTAATAGACGCTTTTCTCTGTTCTATCCGCTCCTGTGCTTCTTCAGAAATAGCCGTCTCATAAGCGGGTTCTATTTTTTTTAAAGCTTCTCGTTGGGTGTTCAGTAAAGCTTCAGAAGCCTCTTTAGAAGCCGCCAACTCGCGGCGCTTGTTTTTAGCTTGTCTAGACGCGCTCTCAAACTCTAGGAGCGGTCGTGCTTCATCTGCGCGCCTTAGAGCGTTTTTCAACTCCTCTACAGTTCCGCGCCGCTCAAAAAGCACTTTTCGCTCCTCTTCCAGCGCTTTTAACTTACGCCTGTATTCAAGCTGTTCTTTTGCCTTTTCCAGTTGCTTAAATTGGACGTCGTAAGCGCTGTCCACATCAGATAGTGCCGTATTCAACTCTGTAATACGCGCTTCGATATGCTTTAACACCTGCTCTAAATAACGATTTCGATCTTCCACCGTAAGTGTCTCAGACGTCAACGACGCTTTATGTTCCGGAGACAAGCCGCTCATCAACAGCGCTTGTTTTTGTTCTATAGACTTTATAGTCTCTTCTACGGTCTTAGCCTTCTCTGCAAAAGCTTCTCTTATATGCCTGTAGAGCTGTGTTCTGAAGAGACTGCCCAGGACTTCTTCGCGCTCCTTGCTCGACGCTGTGAGCATCTCTCTAAACGCCCCTTGCGGAATCATCATAATCTGTCGAAATTGATCGACATCTACACCTAGAATTTCAATCATTTTCGCATCGACTTTCTGCACTCCAGACAAAACTTGCTCCGGCTCTGTAGCCTCTAACGCATCGAAGATAAGCAGTTCGGCAGTTGCAGGTTTCTCAGTAAAGCCCTCTCCCCTCGACTTGGGACGCATTTGCTTAGGCATACGTGTAATTTCATAGCGCTTGTTCCGAAGGGAAAAATGAAAAACAACCGAAGTGGCTGTCGACGCTTCGGCAAAATGACTTCTCAAGTGTTCCTGTTGGCGGTAGGCGCCACTTGTATGGCCGTACAGCGCCACGCTGATGGCATCGAACAAAGTCGTCTTTCCCGCACCTGTTGCCCCTGAAATAAGAAATATGCCTGCGGCATTTAAAGTGTCAAACGACACTTTTTCTGTTTTGGCGTAGGGACCGAAGGCCGAAAGTTCCAAATAAAGCGGCTTCATAGTACACGCTCCTTCTTTATCGTCTCCTCGACTACCGATTTTGCAAAAGTTTCTTGGGCGTCAGATAGCGGTGTATCTGTCACGTGTTCAAAAAAGGCTTCAAACAGTTCGTAGGGACTGTGTTTTTTATAAGCGATGGATTGCTGTGTAGATGGTCTTGCTACTTTTGTGGCATACTCCAGCTTTAAAAGGTTGGGGTAGACCCTACGCAAACGTGCAACAGGATCGTATACAGCGCCTTCATCGGTTAATACAACGCGTAAATAGTCCTCGCGACACCCGAGTTTGTACACGTCTTCAGACAACAAGTGCCGAATGTCGCCCTGAATGGTACGCAAGTCCCGTGGCGGTGTGAAACGTATTTTTTCAACTGTCGGGGCGCCGGCGGACGGCAATGTAACTTCCAAAAGACCTTTCTCATGACGGTCTTCGGAAAAAGAGTACTTCATTAGAGAGCCCGCGTAACGAATGTGTGGGGCCCCCACTTGCTGCGCCTTGTGAAGATGGCCCAGCGCCACATAGTCAAATCCGGCCACTGTAGAAGCATCGACGTAATCCAACCCGCCTACTGAAAGCGGTCGCTCTGAATCCGACATCTCCGGTGCCACATTGCCGAGAAATAAGCCGTGGGCCATGAGTATTTGACGCTTGGAGCTGTCTGAGCGCGTCTGAATGACTTTTACAAGTGCTTCAAAACAGTCCGCTTGCGTCTGTATGCTCTCGTCGTCGAAAAAATAGCGCGCTGTCAGCGGTTCTACATAAGGGATGGCGAAAACCTCTACAGACGGCCCTAACTCAATCGGCTCCAAAGCCTCAGCGAGAGAGGTCACCACATAGAGTCCCTGCGACTTTAAGAGTTCGCTGCCAAAGCCAAGGCGTTCAGCACTGTCGTGGTTGCCCGAAGTCATAACGACCGGAATTTCTAAATCGCTGACGGCAACTTTAAGAAACCGGTTGAGTACGGCAACAGCCTCTACAGGTGGGATGGTTCGGTCGTAAATATCTCCTGAAATAAGAAGTGCGTCGGGCTTTGTTTTAGCGAGGTATTCTGCCAACTGTTCTAATAGGACATTCTGATCTTCTGTCATATGCAAGCCACAGACCAGTTTGCCAATATGCCAATCTGACGTGTGTATAAATTTCATTAAATCACCTCCCAACTCTTTTTCACCGTGAGCGCTCTAAACGCGTGATGATGGTCCACTGCTTTCGAAAAGGCACTAACGTAGCGCACAACCGCTTCAGCGTCTTCTGGCCGATGTTGCGCCAACTGATAGGCCATGATTGCCGCACGCACCACGCACCACCGAAGGGCTTCTTCATAAGTTTCACCGCCAGTGAACGGAAACACCGATTGAAAAAAATCGTTTTCAAAATAGCGTCTGTACACAAAGGTGTAAGCATCGCTTTCGAGGCACTCAATAAAATTGGTCATTTCCAGAGAGGCCTCACTTTTTAAATAACCTTCATAGCGTGTCCCAGCAAGTTTTCGGTCACTTTTTAAACGCGCTGTACACCATGCACCTAAGGTGTACAGTGTTTCAAAATCGATGTCCCCTGTCGACCGTCGGCCGTCTAAAGCCGTCACTTCCGTCCAGAGAGCATTGAGTCCTTCTACCAGCGACGCGCAATGTCCCATCACGTCCATACACTTTTGACGCGTGGTTTTTACAGCCTTTAACGCCCCTTTGGCTTTCCGACCGTCGTGACGCACTGTGTAAAAAGGCGCGCCTTTCCCCGATGCGCTGTACCCTTCATAGAGAATTAGTCGCGCCGCTTCAGGACACGACGGGGATAAGGCGCACTCGGCGATCCCGTCTATTTTATTGTAAATTCGAGGATAGGATTTGCAGACATTTGAAAGCGCCTGTTCTCCCAGCGCTTTCTGTATATGGCAAAGATTTTCTTCGTTTAAAAATGGACAGCGCTTATTTTTTAAAAGTTCCACCGCCGCGTAATCCACCTCAGGGTCATAATAAGCGGCCTTAACATAAAGATAGCGCTCTACAATAGGCGCTATCTCACTATTTTTTTCTTTTGTATAACGTCTGTACGACGCTTTGTCTATGTCGACGTCCCATCCGATACAACAGTTGTCGTAACAGGCGGAACCGATACAATGAAATGTTGGTTTACTCAAAAGCCCTCCTTTGCTCACGACGACATCGCCGTATAATAATGCTCCAAATCAAAACCGTGATTGGTTACCGACGCAATGGCGCGATTGAATACTTGACTCTCTGCAAGAGATACTTCTAAGGACTCGCAGTTCAACGTCTTAATCCAGTTGAAAAAATCATCCACGACGCCGCCACTGCTCTCGTTGAGCTGCTCGACATTGTCCTTCACCAACTCGATAATCAGCCCTTCGCCACTTTTCGACTTAATGTGATGCATTTGCTCTGAAATGACCTTTGGCGCACGCTTAATAGAGGCGTTAAACTCGTGAAGATAAAAATAAAGCCCGTAGTTGTGGAGCTTGCCGTTGCACACATCGATAAACAACAGGTCTTTGTCGATGCCGCTGGAAGTAAGTCCCATGTGTTTGAGCACCGTCATATCGTAGAATAGGCCTTCACATATTTTTCGGGAAGCCAAGGGCTTGAGGTACCCTGAGAAATTCTCCAGAACGCGAATAGGTTCAACACCTTTCTGCTTTTTTATCACCACATACCCGTGAGTTTGAGTCTCAAAACTGTCGACAATTATCGGCATGTCCAGTTTCAAAAACCCATTGTTTGAAAGGCGAATCGTCTCAATAGCGTCGACAAAAATCCGACGTTTCAGTTTTGTAATTTCGAGCATGACATACTGTTCAGAAACATACATAAACCCCAGTTCAATCAGCACCCGTTTGAGGTATTTAAATCGAACACATTTACCCGCTGCCGTCTTCAGTTCTATCGTGCGCTTCTTTTTGCTCCGCTTGTTGACCTTGGGCGCAGGCTCAGGCGACGCCTCGGGCTCAGGAGGCTTCGACTTTCGCCTACCGTTGAGCAACCGGTCTTTCTCATAAAATTTGTTTTCAGCAATCAATTTAAGGCCTTCATTATAAAGCGCGTTAATCTTAGACATCATGTAAAGGCCTTCCTTTGAAGCGTTGATGTCCGGATGCCATATCTTTGCAAGGGCTCGATACTCACTCTTTATGCCGCGCACAGTAAAAATGTCCGACGGCATATCGCAGTTCATTATAAAGTTCTTATCGCCAAATCTGTCTTTTTTCATAAAACTACCCAACTTCTAATCCATACTTCTAGTCGTTGATATTATATTACATATTACCTCTTTAATCAAACGTAAAATCGCCTGTTTCAAAGCAATTAACATGGACTTAAAAACGCCCCTCATTGCTTTTAAAAGAAAAAAACCGCATTCACGAGAACGCGGTTTTTTTCTTTATTTGGTAAGCTTTTCTGCTTTTAACTCAGCGCCGGCCTGATACAAAATAAAATAGGTCGGATTTTCACTTTGGTCGAAATCAATTTTGATATCGACGTCTTTGTTGACAAACGTCTTCTCGCCAACAGCATTTAGAGGTACTGCCCCCTGATTTTCACCTTGTAACATCAAGACGCCATCTTCGACAAATATCTCGATTTTTAAGATGTCCGGGATGTTGTACACGCCTTCAAATGCCTTTAATGCAGAGGCTTCAAGGTCGATGACTGTATCTTTTTCCATCTCTACAGCCTCGCCGTTGAGAATTTTAATAAGGTTGTTTTTAATCCCCTCTAAGTTTGCGTAGCCTTTATTCGAGAGAATCAAAACATGTGTGTCCATATCTTCATAGTACGTATTCAGCGAAGTGTATCCCACAGTATTCCCACCATGGCCGACTTCAAGACCATACGGTGTCTCTACGAAAAACAGGCCGTAACCGTAGTTATACGGCGACACGGGCTCTTGCCCTTTCATAACCGCCAATGAAGTATCAGAAATCAATGTTGCGTTGTACAGCGCCTCATTCCATTTGAGGATATCTTCTGTGGACGAAGCGATGTAACCGGCACCCTCCGCAATGTTGAGGAGCATTTTATCCAGTACTTCGGACGTCTCCACATCGCCATGAAGGCTGCCAAGTGTCGTCATATTCTTAGTGTCGCCATCGTAGGCTGGATACGTATCGAGCATGACGTTTGGCACGTAGACCATCTCGTTTAAATACCCGTAAAGCGTCTTATCCGTGAGGCTCTCTACGACCTTACCCAGCAAATAGTATCCCGTGTTGCAGTAAGACCAATTCGTTCCCGGTTCAAACAAGAGCGGTTTTTCCGCCGCTGCCTTGTAAATATCTTCTACTGTCTCATATTCAAAGGATTCTGTATAGTTGTAAAGACCAGATGTATGCGTCAACAACTGATGTAAAGTGATTTTATCGCCATAAGGTGCATTTGGAATGTACTTGTCCACCGTGTCTTGAAAATCGAGCATGCCCTTTTCTTCCAGCTGAATCACAGCGAGGGCTGTCATCTGTTTCGTCATGGAACCGATGGCATAGGTGTCCAGTACCGATGCCTTTTCACCAGTCTTCAAACTGCTCTCTCCGTACGCGCGGTGGACGAGGACTCTATCGTCTTTTGAAATCAACACTTGGCCGCTTAAATTGCCGTACAAGGACTCAAAGGCGAGGTATTCTAAAAGAGCTTTCTTCGTCTCCTCTTCCGCATTGGTCAAAGCCATTTCAAGCGACTGCGGAATAACGGAAGCTTCAATGCCCGATTCTACAAATGCCACATTGGCATTGAAGACATCTCTCGCAAATGGTTCTGAAATGTAGCTGACATTGTCCCTGAGGGCAATGGTGTACGACTCCGGCATTTCAACACCGTCTTTGTAAAGTTTTTGATCTTCATAAGACCAAATGTAAGTTCCCGATTCAAATGTACAAGTGATCTCTTTGGTTTTGCCGTCCCATTCCGTTTTTCCGCCAAGGGCTTCTACGACAGTTCTCAGTGGTTGTTCAGCGCCGTTCTCTTGGGCAAATGCGGTCAATGACCCGCCGGCGATTAACGCCGTCGCCAGAAACACGCTGAAACATTTCTTAAATGAATGCATGGTTACCTCCCTTTTTTGAAACATGTGTTGACATGATCGTCGACCATGCCGACTGCTTGCATATATGCATAAATAATGGTGGGCCCTACAAAGCGCATGCCGCGCTTTTTTAAATCTTTCGACAGCGCTTCTGAAAGCGCCGTAGTAGCCGGCACATCATCTATGGTCTCATAGTGATTAATAATGGGGGTATCGTCTACAAATCCCCACAAGTAAGCCGAAAACGACCCATACGCCTCCTGAATTTCGAGAAAGACCTTGGCGTTGCTCACTGCGGAGCGCACTTTGAGGCGATTGCGCACAATACCGGGGTCTTGAAGCAAAGCCGCCACTTTCTCTTCGCTGTAAGAGGCGACGACCGACGGATCAAAGTCGTCAAAAGCGCGACGATAAGTCTCTCGCTTTTTTAAAATGGTCTCAAAAGAAAGACCTGCTTGAGCGCCTTCTAGTATCAACATCTCAAAGAGCTTTCTATCGTCTCTAACCGGAACTCCCCACTCTTCGTCGTGGTATTTTACATAAAGGGGATTGTCTGGGTTCACCCAAGCGCACCGTTCCATAGCGCCTCCTTTTCGTCATGCTGTATTTTTAATTCTATCTACTATAGTTTACCCTAAATTTATAAAAAAATTCTTAACATTCAATTAACCCTTGGAGAGAACTGATTAGGCAACCAAGTAGTAAAAGGCGCTGGCTATTTGCTCTGATTTTCAGCGTACCGTGTAAAAGTGGTCATAATTGCGTTCTATCGCATCGTATAGCACCTCGTTACAGCCCGCGACGATGTTTTTTGAGAATTTACAGCATATCGAGATGTATGAGTTCGTCGCGCTCTTATGCCTTTAGCGCCCCTAAGTCGTGAAGCGATGCCGCCACCACAGTATTTTTAAGAAGCTGTCCGCTCAGCCCCATCTCTCTTGCAATGTGGTAACTCATGACGGCGACGCGCCGGTGGTGATTTTTCAGCAGTACATTTAAAAGGTCAAATGCCTCCGTCAAGGCCATTATGACACTTCCATAAGTCATATGCAACATGTTGCTCCCTCCTTCATAGCATGATAACATTTACAATATACCTTTTTTCTTATAGGTTAAACGCGGCAATTGATGGGGTATAATAAAAGTGATATAAGGAGGTGCGTATGCAACCAATATTAGAATTTAACAATTTGACCAAGTACTACGGCAAAGCGAGGGGGATTAAAAACGTCAACCTCGCCGTCAACGAAGGCGAGATTTTCGGGTTTATTGGACCGAACGGCGCCGGCAAATCCACGACAATTCGCTTGATGATGGGACTCATTTTCCCAACGAGCGGCTCTTGTCACGTTTTCGGCAAAGATTGTATAAAGTACGGCCCTGAAGTCCGAAAGGACGTTGGGTATTTGCCGTCGGAAGTTTTCTATTACGAAAAAATGAAAGTCCGCGAGCTCCTAACCTACAGTGCGAGCTTTTATAAAAAAGACTGTCGTGCGCGCCTCAGAGAGTTGGCCGACACCATGGAGCTCGATCTCGACCGCCGCATAGAAGACCTTTCCTACGGCAACAAGAAAAAAGTGGGGATCGTACAAGGGCTCTTACACGAACCGAAACTCATCGTACTCGATGAACCCACAAGCGGTCTCGACCCCTTGATGCAAAAAAAATTCTTCGATATTATCCAGCAGGAAAATAAAAAAGGCGCCACCATTTTCTTTTCCTCTCATATTCTTTCTGAAGTTCAGGAACTCTGCAACCGCGTCGCCATCATCAAAGAGGGGGAAATCATTCGAACGGACGATATCAAAACACTTCGTGAGAACAACTATAAAAAAGTAAGGCTCACTGGTGCGGGTTTTGAGTGGAATCAGCTAGAAAAAGACACTGTCACTCAGAAAATTGAAGAAGACGGGAAAATTAAATTCTATTACAACGGGGATATGAATGCCCTAATGCACATGATAAGCAGAGCAAAAGTAGAAGATGTGCTCATTGAAGACCCGACACTGGAAGAAATCTTTATGCACTACTACGCGTAAGGGGGACCGCTATGACTGTATTTAAGCAAGAACTTAAAATGAAGCGCACGTCCATTGCCATTTGGTGTGTCGTCTTGTTGCTACTCACGCTCCTGTTTATGGCACTCTACCCCTCTTTCAGCAATGAAACCGAAGCCGTCGATAAACTTTTGGAAAACTATCCCGAGGCACTTCTAAAAGCATTTGGTATGAGTACGGGACTCCCCCTTTCCTCTGTTCTCGGTTATTACGCATTTGTCTTTACCTTTTTGCAGCTTTGTCTCGCCATTCAGGCATCCAACTACGGGTTTGGCATCTTGTCTATTGAAGAACGCGAGTTTACCGCCGACTTTCTAATGTCCAAGCCCGTCAGTCGAAGTCATTTGCTTTTATCAAAGCTCTTTGCCGGGTTGACGAGTTTGTTCATCACCCATATCGCCTTTTGGGGCATTACCTTTCTGTCACTGGAGTTGTTCAACGACGGCAACAGCTACGATGCTCAAAAAATCGCCATACTACTTGGGGGTACTGCTATTTTTCAAATGTTTTTCTTCGTCGTGCCACTGGCCATTTCCATGCTCGTCAAGCGCGTTCGAAGTGTTATAGCGTATTCAATGGCTTTCAGTTTCGGCCTGTATATTCTCAACGCATTGCGCGCCATTATCGGCGGCGATTTGCTCGGCTACCTAACGCCCTACTACCACTTTGACGGCGCAACGGTGCTCACTGCGGGGAAATTGGATTTCAGTTTGACGTTTATCAGCGTCCTCGCCATTGTCCTCAGCTTTTTCGTCGCCATGGAGCGCTATACGAAAAAAGACATTCCCTCATTGTAGAAAGGTGGTCAATTATGCGAATTGTAATAAGAGAGCTCAAAGCACACCTTAAAGGCACCTTAATTTGGTGCGGTGTTATCGTGCTGATTATCGTCATGATGATGTCGGAATTCTCCGCCTACTACAACAACCCGGAGATGGCGGATATCCTGGAGATGATGCCGCAAGCCCTTATGGATGCCTTTGCACTCAACGGCTCTAACCTGACGACACTCGAAGGCTTTGTCAGCATAGCCAGTCTTTATTTCTACATTCTGGCGGGGGCTTTTGCCATTATGCTCGGCAGCAGCCTGTTGTCTAAGGAAGAACGCGATAAGACAGCGGAGTTCTTTATGACGTTGCCCATATCGCGTGAGACCATACTCGCCGGAAAAACTGTTGCAGGGCTGTTGCACTGTTTGATTTTTCTAGCCGTGACAATGGGGACGCTGATAATTGCGTCACTGCGCTATTCACCTGACGCCACCTTTTTTGACTTTATGGGGCTCACGGCATTGGCGCTCTTCCTCATAGAAGTGCTCTTTCTCTCCATTGGTTTCTTCGTAGCTGCGGCGCTTAAACGCTATAAAAAATCGGGCATGGTTTCAGTGGCTATTGTGCTCGGCACCTACTTTATCAGCATGGTGGTCAACATCAGCGATAAACTGGATGTGCTAAAATATGTAACGCCGTTTAAGTACTTCGAGTCTGCCGACATTCTCCGCAACATGTCGCTGGATTCCATGTACCTCGGCATCTCCATAGCCGTAACGCTCGTCGCCGCTGCCGGAACATTTTTCATCTACCCAAAACGCGATCTAATGCTGTAATCCTGAATCGTCTGACTCTTGCAAAAACATATAGTCAGACGATTTTTCGTATGATATAATTAGACACACGAATTAAAAAGGAGGTCCTCATATGGAACAAATCTTTAAAATAGCCCGAGAACTTACCGAAAGACAAACCCACTACAGCAAGCTCTCGTGGGTACAGTACACCGTTGGTTTCGACCTCGGAATCGAAGACGCTTACAAAGCCATGCTAGAAGTCATCGAAAACAAATCGTATTTTGAAACCGTCAAAGCCCAACTTAAGGCACCGCTATCCCCTGAAGACAAACGGCGCGTAGAGTTGCTTTACAAGGCATTTGAGCCGTTTCATCTCAGCGACGACATCAACGCTTTAAAACAGAAGATTACACAGAAAACCAACGAGCTCTCAATGGTTCTCAACACCCACCGCGTACAATTTGAAGGCCAGCCAATTTCCAGTGTTGATTTGGCGCAAATCCTTGCAAAAGACGACGACAGAGAGCGACGAAAAGCAGCGTATATGGCGAAAAATCAAGTCAATCAAGCCCTAGTAGATGCGGGTTTTTTAGAGCTCATCGCCCTTCGCAAAGACTTGGCGAAACGCATGGGAAAAGAAAGCTTCGTTGCACTGCAACTGGAAGAAGACGAACTCGAGCCGTCTCTTTTTGCCTCTTGGAAAGACGATGTCGCCGCAATGCGACCGCAAATGAAAGCACTGCGCACAGCATACGCTAAAAAGTACCTAGACGACGACACTGTTATGCCTTGGGACGAGAGCTACATCACTTCGAAACTGGCCCCACCTCTAAAAGAAAAAGTAGACATGACCGCCTATTACTCAGTTCTCAAAAATTTCTTTGAAAAATTCGGCATCGACATCAGCACAATGAACATTACTTACGATGTCTTTTCCAGAGCCAATAAATCGGAATGGGGGTATAATTTTACCATTGAGACCGGTAAAGACTCTCGTATTCTCGCCAATGTTAAAGACCGCTACAACGAGTACGGCGTTCTATTGCACGAAACGGGGCACGCCGTTCACTCCTTTATGTCCAATCCTGAAGAAATACTGCTCAACCTAGGCATAAGTGGCATCATCTCAGAAGGTATTGCCAATCTTTTCGGCGGTTTTTTAACCGATCCTCTCTTTTACTCGGATTTCTTTGAAGCTTCCGATGTAGAGGCCGCGTTTAAAGACCTCAAAGAATGGCAAAAAATAAATAGTTTTAGAGCTATACATCGGATTTTCTTCGACCAACAGCTCTATTTAAACGATCTTCAGTCGCACGACGACATTGAAGCGCTCTACTGGTCACTCTATAAAGACCTCTTTGGCGAAGCACCTTTCTGTGAGAACCCACCATGGGCGTTTCTCATTCACCACACAACCCACCCCATCTACTTACACAACTACTTTATGGGAGACGTGACTTGTGCCATGCTCAAAGAAGTTTTTGCCGAGCAGCATGGCGAAGACGCACTAAAAAAAGACCCTAAGGCCTTTGGTGACTTTCTCTATGAAAACGTCATTAAACCTTCCGGTCGACGTCCATACCCCGAACTGTTTGAAGCCATTAGCGGCAAACCGTTCACTTTAAAATATCTAATGAAATAAGACTTGACCTCATATCTTACAGGGAAAGGCTTGTTAATTAAATGAAAAAAGGCGCCAAAGTTCAACGGCTTTGGCGCCTTTATCTATGTTCAGTTTAACGAGAGACGACCCTGTTGCGCCCCGTTTCCTTTGCCGCATAGAGTGCCTCATCGGCTTTTTGGATGAGCATTTCAAGCGTATCGTCCGTTTCATAAACAGCGACACCGATGCTCACCGTCATGGCGTCGTCAGGCACCGCTGGCAAAAAAGCCGTACGTTCGACAGACGTTTTAAACTCGGTAGCCATCTTTACCGCCTCTGCTTTGCTAACCCCCGTCGACAAGACCACAAATTCCTCTCCGCCAAATCGACCTACGATATGTCCGTCTCTATAAAAGGTCCGCAGCATTTGTCCCAACTTTTTGAGAACCGCATCCCCTTCAAGGTGCCCATAGGTGTCGTTAATCCGCTTAAAAAAGTCGATATCCAGCATCATAAGCGCTCCGGCTCCCCTCGCATTCAACTGTGCACTGCCTTTTGTCATAAAGGCACGTCGGTTATTCAAATCCGTTAAGACATCTGTTTCTGACTGATACTCCAGCTTCTTTTGCACTTTGATTTTATCGCTTACATCGTCGATTAATAAAATGCGTCCAATGCACAAGTCGTTCTGATCTCGAATAGAGCGTTTACTTATATCCCAGTATCGATTTGTCCCCTTTAGGTTATAAAGTACAATGCTTTGTTCAGATTTCAGCTGTTGATAGAGCTCGAGGCAATCTTCACATAGAACTGCCAACGGCGCCTGAGCCAACTCAATACCATGCAGCTTAAAAAAAGCCACCGCTTTGAGATTGTAATCGACAAGACGCCCGTTTCTATTTTCAACAAGTACAGCATTGGGACTGTTTTCAAAGATTTCAGCACGCGCCAGTGAACGCATCTCTAAGAAATTGTTTTTAATAACGGCAAATGCAATCGCAGCCACCACCCACGGTAAAATAAAGACGCTGTAATCCAGTGACAAGCCATAGGGATTCCAGATTTGAAGAACTAGCCCCATTACAGGTAAAACACTAGCTACCAACAGATGTCGGAACATCTTTCGATGCCCCGGCGTGCTCTTGTAGTACACGCGGTAGAAAACGGCGACAATTGCAAATGTCGTCAACAAAATATAGCCCGACTGAACCAAATACCAAGGGCCTTTCTCAGTTTTGAGCACCGTGAGGCCAAAGCGTTCTACCAACTCATACGATTTGTAATACAAGTGATGTACCGGATTGGTCATTCTCATAAAGAAGGTCACCACCGGCACTGCGTATAGCCACAGGGCGGTCTTTAGTGTCACTTTTTCAAATACGCCGGCATAAACAAGTGCCAGCATCAACCATGTAGCGTTGAGAAACGGCAGCGCCAGATATTCAAATCGGCTCCAAAACATAACATCTTCAATCGTTCTGCTGTGGAGCTCCATCATATAACCAAATGTATAAATACTGATAAAGCAAGCGAGAGCAGCCATTAGATTTGAATAAATCGATTTGCCGTTGGCGATTAAGTACATAAGCAAATACAAGGTGACGACAATCCCTGCAAAAAAGTACAGGGTAATCCCATTTAACAGCATGCAAGCCTCCAAAATTAATGCGCATAAACTTTTTACACTTAGAAAAAAAGGTCGCACTATGGCAGACCTTCAAAATGTATTTCCTACCGATTTTCATGTTGCTCAACAGTTTGTGCTGTTGATAAAATCATCGCATAACACTGCGAAACGCCTATATCGCCAACTTGTCTGACAGTGATTTCATCGCGTCGAGCGTCTCAGACATCAAACGCTCCATATCCCAATCAAGTGCTTCCGCCCCTTTGATGATGACGTCACGAGAACAGCCTGCAGCAAAGGATTTGTCTTTGAATTTCTTCTTTACAGATTTCACCGTCATATCCGAAACGCTCTTCGAAGGGCGCATAAGAGCCGCCGCTCCTATAATTCCCGTGAGTTCATCTACAGCAAACAAGATTTTCTCCATCATCTTTTCAGGTTTGACCTCTGAACCGGTCATACCGTAGCCATGGCTGATTGTCGACTGTATGACAGAGGTGTCGATGTCGTGTTCGCGCATAAGCGCTACTTGTTTCACACAGTGTTCCTCCGGATAGAGTTCAAAGTCCAAATCGTGAAGCAAGCCGACGACTTCCCAGAATTCGACGTTTTTGGGATCGTGCTTTTCCGAAAAATACCGCATCACCCCTGCCACGACTTCGCCGTGTAAAATATGAAAAGGTTCTTTGTTATATGTTTTCAACAACTCTAAGGCCTGACTGTAATTGGGTATATAAGCCATCTCGCTCTCCTTTCAACTCGCGGTTACACCTGTCCTTTAATTATATGCTTAAACGGAAAGCTTGTCGACGATTATATGAGATTATCCTCTGGATTTTTTTCTCTAAACCCTTTTGAAATAAGCACAATCGCCAGTGTCAGCTCAAAAAAAGCCGTGGGCATATTGAGGATAAAATAAGTGGGCGAAACGATGTTGATCGCTCCAAAAGTCAAAAGCCAAGTCGATACAAAAGTCAGCACATTTCCAAAGATGCCCCATACAGCTAAACCACCGGCGATGCGCTTGGCTTTTAAGAAGTAGCTGTACAGCAACACGGCACTTATACTCCACGGCAATATCATCGCAACGTGGTTGGTCCAGTCCCGTCCTCTTCTAATGAGTTCCCCGACGAAACGCACATTCGGCTCAAGTGCTTGTTCGCTGACAAACAGCAACATCAAAAGTGCTATGGAACCGAGGTACAAAACAGTGGCCGCGATGCCTCTAAGCAGGAGGATACCTGTGGCAAGCGTCTTGTTGTAACGCTTTATCATCGGATGGAGCACAGCGGCTTTTGCGACGTAAACTGTCGCCATGGCAAATTGACAAACCACTGCAAAAAAGACCTGTGGCTTTTTTCGAGGCAAAACAGATAAATAGTTGGGTTTTTCCAGCGCAGGCACTGATGAAAATATGCCGAAAACAATGGCACTCAGCAGCAATAGGCCATAGAGGGTACCGACTTTACGATTCTCTTTCATACCGGGCGCCTTCCTCTTCAGGCCTCTGTTGACTGCTTTTTAAAAAGGCTTCAAAAGCCGATGCGCCTTCTTTATCCCACCACCTGTCGTAGAGCTTTTCACTAGGGTCACACACCTCCGCAGTAGCCGCCTTTGAACTTCGAGACTTACGATTGCCGCTGCTGGAATCGCTCCCTATCCCACCAAATAAAATTCTGGCGAGAATGAGAATCCCGACACTTTGTCCGTAGCCGATGGTTTTCAGTCCAAAAATTTCCGGTATCAAGGCGTTCCATAACATATAGACCACAAAACCGAAGGCGCCTACGACAAATGCACCCAGCATGAGCATACCGACGACTTTTACAATTAAATGCGCTTGAAAAACGCTCCGTTTATTTCTTTTCATATGTCCCCTCCTCCATGTACACTTCCAATAGATCATACAACTTTTTCTTGGCTCTGCTCTTACGTGAAAGCAATGTCCCCAGTTTTTCACCGGTTTCCGCCATCAAGGCTTCGTAGCTGCGCCCCTTAAATTCTGTTTCAACGAGGATGTACCGCGATTTTTCATCTAGAGCTGCTAGCGCTTTGAAAAGCAACTGTTGTCTTTCTAAGCGCAACACATCGTCCTCAGGTGTCAATTGCTGTACCTCTTTGTCATCTAAACCGTATACCAAGCGACTGTTCTTTTTAAAGTGATCTACAGCGCCGTTGTGTAAAGCGGTGTTCATATAAGCCGACAAATGCCGAATGCTCAGCGTGTCTGCATCCTTATAGAGCAACTTCACTATAGTCTGCTGAACGATGTCTTCGGCATCGTATGTGCTCAGTGTATGAAAACGCTCGATGAGATAGCGTTGAAAAAATCTGTAGTTTTTTTCTAAGAACTCCCCGAGCCTTTCTTTCGTCATCGACATCCCCCCTCCCTATAGTTATACCGAATGCGCGCGCTTTTATGCTCTATAGACGATTGACGCGCTAAAATATTGCATAAAAAAACACTTGAATACAAAAATGTAGCCAAGTGTTCTAAAACCTCATTTAATCGCCGTCTTCGAGACAACCGCTCTCCGCCAAAGTCTTAAACCAACGTGCACTGCACTTAGGGTGGCGCTCAAAAGTCTGCAAATCTTTTTCATAGAGCCCATAGCGATTTTTATAAGCGTTGAGCCACGACCAGTTGTCGACAAAAGTCCAGACGTGGTAGCCAAAGCAATTAGCCCCTGCTTCTATCGCGTTGTAAAGTTGGTCGAGATGTGCTTTGTAAAAGTCGATTCGATACGTATCGACCACACCCTCTCCTGATTTGAAGCGCGCTTCATCTTCAACCCCCATGCCGTTCTCAGATACATACCACGGGATGTTGCCATAGTGATCTCTTATATCAATGGCAATATCGTAAAGCCCTTTCGGATAGATTTCCCATCCTCTATAGGGGTTGATAACGGCCTCCGGCCATTGGTAAGGCGTAAAGTATTTAGCAAATCCCCGGTTAAAATCACTCACCCCGTCACCGGCGGCAACGCGGCGGGGATGGTAGTAATTGACGCCTAAAAAATCCACTGGAAATCCCGCAAACGTCTCCGCCAAGTCTTCTGGGCACTCGGGTAGATGGCCTTCTTGTCTAAGCACTTCCACACAAATTTCAGGCACGCGTCCTTTTACCGCAACATCTAAAAAGAAACGGTTAAAGAAGCCGTCGGCGACTTTTGCCGCGTAAACATCCTCAGGTGTCGCAACCCTCGGGTATGTCGGCGTCAAGTTCAAAACAATGCCGATGGTACCGGCACATGAGAGCGTTCGAAATGCTTTGACAGCCGCTTTATGCGCCAAAGCCGTGTGGATGGCAGCTTGTACCGCTTGCCGCATATCCTTTACTCCCGGAAGATGGTAAGTGTTCAAATACCCCATCTCCACCGGTACAATAGGCTCGTTAAACGTCACCCATCGGTGCACCACATCGCCAAAACGCTGAAAACACGTGGCCGCATAGCGTTCAAACATGGACACACTCTCCGGATGTGTCCATCCGCCACGGGCATAGAGCCAACTCGGCGTGTCAAAATGAAACAACCCTACAATCGGTTCGATGCCATAACAACGCATGGTCTGAAAGACCTCTCGGTAAAAAGCAACGGCTTCTTCACAGACTGCTAGACCATCCGGCATAAGACGCGCCCAAGAAATAGACGTTCTAAAGGAGTTGAACCCCGTCGCCTGCATTGTCTCAATATCTTCTCTAAAACGCCTATTAAAATCCGCTCCAGCTTTCGGGCCAACACCGCCGAAAAAACGTTCGGGCTCTTGCGCATGCCACATGTCCCAAACGGTATGCACCGGTTGTCCTTTTAAATCGGCACCTTCATACTGCGGCGCCGATGCCGCCGCCCCCCATAAAAAGTCCTTTGGAAATTGTTTCATCTCACACCGCCTTTCGTCATTTGACGTCTTTTGGACGCGCCAACTTTAGAGCCCCTAGTGCGCCGTTCAGCATTTGAAACGACACCTTCACATCGGGATTCCATCGGCGCACGCTCTCTTGCAGCGCGCTGACAAAAGCGTCGTTGTTGACAAAGATGCTGCCGTTCAGCACCAACTCGAACGAGGTGCTGTTCATTTTCCGGGCCAGCGCCTGTATCGATTTAAGCAATTCGCCCTCTGCTTCGTCTACGATGTGCTTTGCAACGGCATCGCCTTCTCGAGCCGCACGAAACACCAATGGCGTCAGCGCCGATATCATGGTCCGTCCCAGTGTGTAGTTGGTAAAATAATTGACCAATTCTTCAATAGATCTTGCGTTCACACGGTTGTAAAACCAAGCTTTTAAAACCGTTTCAGGGCCTCTCATTTCAGCGGCATTAATGGCGGCGACGATGCCCTTCTTGGCAATCTCGTATCCACTCCCCGGGTCGCCTATGGCAATGCCCCAACCCCCCACGGTATGACACTGTCCGTCGACATCGTAACCGTATAAAATAGACCCTGTACCCGCCAAGAGTATGGCTCTATTTTTCAACGCGCCACTAGATGCCAAGCGCACCACTGCATCGTTACAAACGTACAAATGCCCCGTGAAACCGAGCCGCCTAAAGATTTCTTTAAACATGACCCGATCGGCACCTGCGTGCACACCGCCGCCGCCAAAACAAATGCCGCCGACAGCTTCTAGTTCTATGTCCGCTTCAAGCATAAGCACTTGAAGGGCCTTCTCAATTTCGCGTTGCGTTGCTTCTACGCCGTAAACATGGTAGTTCATAGGGCCAACTTCTATGGAATGCATTACTTTGCTGATGTCTTGGCTCAAATAGGCAACTGATTTGTGTAAGCCACCTTCTATTCCCACATAGTACATCTTCCACCTCTTCATTGATTTTCTATTATTATAGCACAGTGTCCCTATCACTTCTTAGGTTTATATAAGAGAAAAAGCGCGTTCATTTGAATGCGCTTTTGCTTAACTGTGATGTCGTCTTCACCCCAACGGGCGGTGACTTTGACGCTAAAGTCCTTTGCGCCGACGCGCGCAGATAAACCGCAAATCCGTTGGGAGAACACACTTTTTCTCTATTCAAGGGGTCAAAGGGACGCTTGCGCCCCCTCTATCTCAATAGGGTTACCCTATTCAGAATCGTCAATTGATTTTAATACAAATTTCTGCCAAGGTCTAATCGTAGCAGCCAAAGGCAAATCTTCAGAAACAACTTTGCCGATGACACTGATTTTACCATTGTTCGGCCGATCTTTCAAGGCAATATGCAGTTCGCCTGCATAGCGACCGTAGGCGTCGCTGTCTACCAACACGTCTCCAACAGTGATTTCACAAGCGTTAAAAAGGGGTAGCGCGTACTGTTCCGCCAACGTGCGAGACGCTGTGGCGCGCACCACTCGATCGGACAAATCGCCGCGCCTAAAATGTCCGTCGAAGAGCGCCACTGCACGCAGCCCCTCCGGCAGCTCTTTTTCTAACTGCACCCTGAGTTCCGGTCTGTTGCGTTCGATGTCTCCAAGGGCTTTGAGTTCGGCGTCGCTGGCAAAACAATTGGCCACGATGACTTCGTCGATGAGCTGTGTCTGAAACAACGCTTTGGCCTGTACATCAATCGGCAGAAACCTATGATCTTCTAGCGTGCACAGCCCCTCTGACAACGGCCAAGGCCCCAATGTTGCCGATGGCGCGTTTACAAATGCGGCTGTTCGCAAACCATGTGTTTTAAATTGCTCGCAACAAGTTTTGAAAAAGGCTTCGCCTAGGCCGGTGCCTTCGTGTGGGTAAAAGTTGTGGCATCCTACCAGTTGAGCGCTGTTCGGCTGATGACAGAGAATCTGCTCCAACACCCGCGTCCCCCAGCTCATATTGAGTTCAATTTTAAGGCCGTAGGGGTTGTAGGTCATGTCGCTCTCTTCTTTTCCGCCAAAGCCCTCGTCTATGCGAAGACCGTGAACGCCAAGTGCATGAAACACACCGAGGTCTTCGTACGAGGCACCCAGCGCTTTAAAAACTGCGGGGTTGACGTCTACAATAATCTCGTATCCCAAAGTACGTGCTTTTTCAAAAATGCGCTTGTACTTAGCCAACGCCGATTGCCGATCCGCCACTGAGAGCAAACACGTAAACAACTTACTGAAGCCGTAGGCGGCGCCGCGTTCAAGATAAGTTATAATATCGGCTTCAGCACTGTGTTCAGGGTATATGGAAAGCCCTAACTTTCTCATGATGCCCCACCTTCAACCTTCTTTTGAAGCGCTTGCAGCTGCGCGATTTTAATAAACGGCAAGTAGATAACGACGCCTATGGCGATGTTGACCACTTGAAGCAACGCCCCCCTAATGGAAGCTGTGGCCAAGTACCCTGAAAAAATAGGCGGCATGGTCCACGGCACGATGGCAATGGTCTTAGGTACTAGACCACTGGCAATGGCAAAATACGTGGTAAACGTCAAGACAATTGGCGTTACAATAAATGGTATGATAAATACGGGGTTTAACACGATGGGCAGGCCAAACATCACCGGTTCGTTGATGTTAAACACCCCCGGCGCAGCGGCCAACTTGCCGATGTATTTGTGTTCCGGTTTTTTAGCGAAAGCGAGAAGCGCCAACACCAAACAAAATGTCGCGCCGGCACCGCCGATGTAGACAAAAGTTTCAAAGAACTGTAGCGTCACCACATTCGGTGCAGTAACCCCCGCCTGATAAGCGGCGAGATTGGCTTCAGATGCCGGTAAAAATAAGCTGCCCATTACCGGTGACAAAATATTCGCACCATGTAATCCGAAAGACCAGAGCAACGAGTTCAAAAAGACGAGAAATGCAGCCGCTCCAACAGTGTTGCTCAAACCGCTAAGCGGTCCTTGAATCCCGTCGTAGATCAACTGATGAATATCGGAAATGCCAAACTTCACTGTGATGACTTTTAAAAGTGCAAACAGAATAACCACTATAAACGACGGCAAAAGCGATGCAAACGATTTGGCCACTGCCGGCGGTACCCCTTCGGGCATTTTAATAAGCAGTCGCTTGTTCCCCATTAATCGATTAAACACTTCCGACGACACAAGCGATACGAAAATAGCGACAAAAAGTCCACGGGCACCCATCCACGATAGCGGCAACCCGCCGTCGACGACATTGGTCACGGCGAAAAGCGACACAATGGCCACCACAGCCGAGGCAATGCCGTTGTCATAGCGTTTGCCGTAATTGTACGCTACTGAAGCGGTGACAATCAGCGACAACATCCCAAAGGTCGCCGTCGATAAAAGCGTCCCAAACATTTGCCAATTTTCACCAAATGTACGCGCCATAAAATTTTGATACGGACACGTAGCCACATCTGATGAAAACTGCATGTAATTGATTAAAACCCCAAACGACCCCAGAATAATCAACGGCATAATCACGACAAAACCGTCTCTGATGGCGACGAGATGCTTTTGAGACCCGACTTTTGCAGCAATCGGCACAAAATACTTCTCCATCCAAGCGATAAACCCCTTCATATACGACCTCCACTCTTCTTATTTTTCTGTGTTCAAAATCGCGAATTGTTACACGGTTCAACAGTACTTACAAGCACTTTCATTTCAATAATACACGGTTACACTCAAAAAGTAAAGAAAAAAGCGCAATTTATGCGCTGAATTTCTTTTAGACTATTTTGTCAATTTTTAATTTAGAATTTCTATACACTTTTACACGCTTCTGCAACTGTCTGTAGTTTATACCCTTCCAAGGCCATTTGCCCCGCCTTTAACGCCATGGGCAAACTGACTTTTGAAACGGTTTCAACACGACAACGCGTCTCTTCATTTAAGAGTGGCCCCAGCTGAGTCAAACGCCCCATGTCGACTAAGAGCAAGACCCCCATGCCTTCGTCCAATACGGTAATCTGTTCTTTTATTTGCGTATAGGCCCGCTTAAAAGGTTCATTTTCCCCGAGGTCCAAGCCTACGGCAATGGTCTTTCCAAATGCTGCATTAACGTAGGCACTCATACCCGTGCCAATTCCAACACCATGACAGACGATAAGTACATTTACTTTTTCTGAAGCTTCTAAAACTTCATTGGGCTCCGATACAAAAAGGACTGCTAAGAGCGCTAACTCATCGTCACTTAATGTCCAATCTGCTACAGTATTTAATAGCCGTCCTAGCGCTTGTGCCCTCGACACGGCTTCAGTGAGATTGAGCAGAACATAAGCTGTTTTGGGGTATACGATGTCGATGCCCTTGCGACGTCTATAAAGCAATTGTTTCAGCGTCTCAACAAATCGATTTCGACGCTCTCCCTGGCACCACTTCGCAAACTCGCCGGAATCGGACACCGCCTCCAATACGCTTTGCAGCACTTCCGTCATTGAACTGTCGTCGCGAACCGGTGTTGCGCCATACACTTGCAAGGTCTCTTCCAGCGCCTCTAAAAGTGCCGCGTTTACTGAGGCATTGTCACTACCGCCCGACACCTCAGCTTCAAAAACTTGCTCGAGAAAATGGTTTTCAAAAGCAACGCTGCCGGCACCTACACCAATGGTAATAATCGGAGACTTTGCCGCCAAAACGGCATCGAGGGTGTTTTTATATACTTCTTCGTTAAAAATGCCTATGGCAAGGTGTTTCGCAAGATCGCTAAAGCGTACGAGAACGTAGTCGAGCCCCTCTTTCACCCCGTTGAGATAAGCTTTTGCCACCGTCCACTGCAAATCGGTCTCCATCTGGGTCGCGTTGCCCTCAGGTTCATAGAGCAGAAAACAGGCCATTGCCTTTTTTTCGATGTAAAGGGCTTGCTTTAATCGCGTCGCTTCTCTTTGTAGAATGGTTTCCACAAGTCTGTACCGCTCGAGCATCGACCAATCGGCGAGTTTCGGCAACTCAATGGCATGGGGAAAGTGCCTTAGATACGGGGAAGTATCCAGTGCGTATACCCCGAGAACCACCAGTGTTCGCACTTGATTCGAAGCCAAAATCGCCTTGTCCGATATGGCGTTGAGTACTGTGCTCTGTTCGGCGTCTTCCAGTTCTTCTACTTCTTTTAGATAAATCAATCGATCTTGTTTCCTCACCACGCGCGTCTGAACCTGATAGGTTGGCTTCAACTCATTTAAAAGGGCATCGATACGGTCTCTATACTCTGAACAGTCGATTACTTGAAATCGAGAATCCCCATCGAAAATTCCCTGTGCTCTCAAAAAATGATACATGGCTTCGGCAAACTTTATTTTGCCCGTCCCCCTTCTGCCAAGGAGCAGTGTGTGTAGCCCATATGGCGGGTATTTAAGAGCCACTTTTGCCTTTTGTATCGCTTCTTTCAACGAGCCGTCGCTGCCAAAGAGTTCGTCGAAGGACATAAAATCGGCGAGATCGTTCTGTTGCATGGCGTAGAAGGCAGTTGAATTGTAGTAAACCGGGCGACTGCCATACTTGGTTACCGCCTGCTTTTTATAGAGTTGGTTCAATAGGCGACTGACATTTGAGCGATCGTCTTTTAAAAAAGCGCATATTTCCAACGCAGTTACACCTGCATTTTTTTCATTTTCAATTTCACACAATGTGCGGTAGACTTGGTCGATTTTTTTCACAGGCGCCTCCATTGGTTCAGTTTATTGCTTCTATTATACCACGACCCGCAGCGGTTATGGTGTTACATGTTCAAATCGTTTTACATCAACCCCATCGACTGCTCTTGTTCCGACAAACATGTCTAACGGCCGTACCCAGACACTGTAATCGCCATACAACTTCATGTAGATAACCATCTCTGCCTCTGTCTCACTACAGCGTCCCGTATTGAGCACTTTGTAAAGGCCATCTTTAAAATGTCTGTAGATGCCTCCAATGACGACTTCATTCATACAGTCACCGCCTCGAGAAAAGCTTTGCACCCTTCGACGATATCGCGATACGTCGTTTCAAAGTCACCTGTATACCAAGGATCCGCTATATCTCGCGGCACTTCTGTATACGCCAACAGACGCTGTACTTTGCCATCGGGATCACCACCTGTCAGTTTAAGGAGATTGCGAACGTTTTCATCATCCATACAGAGAATGTAGTCGTAATACGCGTAATCCGAAGACGCAAACTGTACTGCCCTCTTGCCATCACAGACTATGCCGATCTCTGCCAACTTTTTTTGCGTCCCTGGATGTACCGGTCTACCGATTTCCTCACGACTGGTTGCAGACGAAGCAATTTCAAAAGCTTGCCCACGCGTCATATCTTCCAGCACAAAAGCCGCCATAGGACTTCTGCAGATATTGCCGTGACAAACAAACATAACTTTTATCATAATTTGTTCTCCTTTTTTTATCTTGCTTGGTTTCGTGCGCTCTCTTAAACACCGCTTCGCAATGAACGCACACATACCTATTGGAAGACAATGTCTACCGTATGCCTTCTCATATACTATCAAACTTTCGCATAAACAAAAAGGATTTAGTCTATGTACACCTTTGCTTCGCCCTTTTCCACTCTAGAACAGCATCTCTTTTACCTATTGAACACATCCAAAGTCAGCATATTATTCCGTGTTCTCAACAGGTTATTTAAAGTAAAATTATAGCGACTGTTCTACACACTAATCACCAGAGGAGGTTTCTTATGTTTAAAAAATTCACCAATGGGTGCGTCCATGTGATGGGCAAATATTTACCTGACCCATTTGTATTTGCAGCGCTCGGAATCGCCGGCCTTTCTGCAAAGGATATCATGGGCTATTGTGTCGTCACTCTGTTGTTCTCAGGAGGGGTTGCAGCAACCGGTTTGCTCCTTTTCTAAAGGTCGTGCGCGTGTTGTTTAAATAAAAAACACCCACAACAGTGAGTGTTTATAACAAGTTAAAATGAGTAAGTCTATAAGCCGAGTTCTGTATTGGACGATCATCTATCTAGGCCCATTGTTACCAATGGGCTCCAGCAACCTACCTCCGGGCGGGAACGAGCAGCTCCCTTTTATAGCCCTACTTGGTCTTGCTCCAGATGGGGTTTACAGAGCCGCAAAGTCGCCATTGCGCTGGTGAGCTCTTACCTCACCTTTCCATCCTTACCTCTTGCGAGGCGGTCTATTTCTGTTGCACTTGCCTTGGAGTCGCCTCCACTGGGGATTACCCAGCACCCTTGCTCTATGGAGCTCGGACTTTCCTCGTGCCAAAGCACGCGATCGTCTGACTTACTCTAAGATAGTTTATACGAAAACAACTGAAAATGCAAGCCTAAATTTTTAGTGCTTTCGCGGCGCGCTTGCGATCAGCTGCCTCACCGAGTTTATAATGCGCCTCAATACGAAGTGGTGGCCCTGCGAGTTGGTAGATGTCCGTCGCTATCAATAGCGCCTCTTCAACATCGTGTGTAATAAAGATAACTTGCCTACCTGATGTTTCAGCATACGCCTTAACCAGTTCCATCAAGGGCAGTTTCAAGCCTCGGTCCAGTCCCTTGAAGGGTTCGTCCATAACGAGTGTCGTACCACCGTAGGCAAAGGCGCGCGCCAATGCCACCCGCTGGCGCATACCGCCGCTAAGCGACTGAGGGTAGTACCCTTGGAATTTTTCAAGTTGTACAACTTCTAGGGCTTCTGTAATACGTCTGTGTCGCTCGTCGTGCGAGAGGCCCTTTAGCACAAAAGCCACGTTATCGTAGACGGTGCACCAAGGCAGAAGGCGCTCTTCTTGAAAGACAAAAGCGAGCTTCTCCCCCTCAGAAAGCGTCACCGTCCCCCCATCCGGTTCGAGCAGTCCCGAAAGAACATTTAGCGCAGTTGTCTTCCCGCACCCCGAGGGTCCAAAGAGACAGTGCACCCCTTTTTCAGCAAACGCTATTGAGAAGTCATCGAGTACCTTCAGAGTCTCAAATGCCTTATAGACATGTGATATATTAACGCTCATTTACTGGCCTCCTTTGAATCCCCCACCTGAACACCTTCTCAAACGCAAAACTCAGCGCGATAACTACTGCTGTATAGGCAAAAAGCGCCGGCGTGTCCAAGTAGACTTTTGCACTGTGAAGTTGACTGCCTATGGCATACTGCGGATGGCTGAGGACTTCTGCGGCCACACTGACTTTCCAGCCGAGCCCTAAGGCCGTCGTCAATCCCGCCTTAAAATAGGGCAACATCGAAGGCAGGTAAATCCAGCGCAAGACATGGCGCTCTTGGACACCATAAATTGATGCCATTTCCAACAATTTGTCATCGACTTCTTGAAGGCCCGCCACCACATTGGTCCAAATAATTGGAAAACACATGAGAAAACAAATGAAAACAGGCACATTGTCCGATTTGAACCACACCAGTGCCACAATGATAAAACTCATGACCGGCGTGGCTTTAATGGCCGTCACAAAAGGGTTCAACACATGGTATACAGGCGCTTTAAGACCGGCTAGAACGCCTAGAACAAGTCCCGCTGCTGTAGAGAGGACGATGCCGATGAACACCCTTAAAATCGAAAAACCTACCGATTGCCAAAACAACGGCTCCCGCACGAGTTCTCCCAACGACTGCCCCACCATGAAAGGAGACGGGACAAAAATGTCCCGTCCAACCAGAAGATACGCCAACTGCCACATTGACAGCCAAAACGCTGCAATGGCCAATCGATGCCCGTTATTCAGCTTTTTCTTTGTAATAGAACCCTTCTTCTGCAAGTTTGCCTCCAATAGCTTTAGGATTGAAGTCATAGAGCACTTGATAGAACGCGTCCAAAGCCGGTCGCGCTTCCGCCGCTCTTAAAAATACGATATTCGACGCCTCAATTGCGTTTTCAGCAACTTTTGCAGCTGGAAGAATGCCAAATGATTCTATTAAAGCCCCTGCTTCCTCTCGATTCTCGTTGACAAACGCAACGGATGTTTCGTAGTCTTCCAAAAATTGCTCAAACGCTTCGGGATGTGCTTCGACAAAGGCCTTTTGCACGACCACAACGCCCATTGGGAGAACGTTGTCCGCCCCTTGCACACGTGCCCATTCTTCGGTAATGTCCAGTGCGCTGCGCACCTCGGCGTTCTTCATCAACGTAGTGGTTACGTGAGGCTGCGGCAACAAGCCCAGTGTCACATCACCTGATGCCATAGCTGCAGCGAGGTCCGCATGTTCCAAAGCGTAGTCAAGCGTCACATCTGTCACGCCATTGGCCTTTAAAAGGTACTGAATAATGTAATCCGGCGTTGCACCTTTACCACTTACGTGAAGCGTCTTCCCAGAGAGGGCGTTAAAATTATCGATGCTTTCACCGTTCTCCAGTACATAGAGAACGCCCAGTGTGTTCACTGCCGCGAGTTGCAGCGCGCCTTCTGTCTTGTTGTTCAAAAGAAGTGCCATATTAGACGGTACTGCTGCGATATCGAGTTCGCCGTTTACAATTTTTCCGACGAGCGCATCCGGTGCCCCCACGACTTCAAACTGATAATCGTGACGCGCAGTGCCCTCTTTTGCAGCAGACATCATTTCGACCATTCCCATCCCCGTCGGTCCCTTGAGAGTGCCTATGCGCATAGTAGTGGCCGCCGTCTCTTCCGGCTCGACAGTATCGCCGCCTACTGTTACGTCGTTCTCAACAACGGGATTGTCCTCGACCTCTTGCTTTGCACACGCTGTAAATGCGAAGATGAGCAGAAGTGCGAGCACCAGTACGCCCAAACGTTTTGCTATCATATCGTTGCCTCCTGTAGATCAAAATAGTATTTTGTGAAAATCATTCTCATAATACCATGTTGTTAAACAAGTGTCAATTTGGTGTAACCGGCACTTCGATAACAAAACGCGTGTAGGCGCCGACTTCACTTTCAATGCGCATTTGCCCTTGAAGCTTTTGTTCAACGAGATTTAAAACAATGCTCATTCCAAGGCCGCTTCCCCCTTTTTCACGACGCGTTGTAAAGAACGGGTCGAAAATTTGCGGCAACATGGCTTCCGGAATCCCTTTGCCGTTATCTTCCACGACGACAGTGAGGCGCTCATCATTTTTGAAGCAGCAAATGTGCACGACACCGTCCGACGTTTCGTCGAGGCCGTGAACGATGGCGTTCATAATAAGGTTGGTAAATATCTGCGTAAAGATCCCCGGTTCACTAACAACAGTGAGCTCTGGGGCACAATCGATTTCAAAGCGAATCGGCCGACGCTTATACTCGGCTCTCAAGCTGAGAATAACACTATCGAGCACCTCCCTGAGACCAAATGTTTGTTCAGATTCACTAAACTGATCTACAGCAACTTTCTTAAAGCTCTTGACGAGATCAGCCGCACGTGTTAAATTCTGCCCCAAAAGTGGCAAAGACTCGTCTAAAGCAGAAAAATGTTTCTCCAAATCGCTTTTCGTCATGGTGCCATCGGCCAGCTTACGCGCACTTTTTGCCGTCGATTCTTCAAGATGCGACGTCAAAGTAATGCCGATGCCCAGTGGCGTGTTGATTTCGTGTGCCACACCTGCGACAATGTGCCCGAGCAATACGGCTTTTTCAGTTTCGTAGATGTGCGCGTACTGGCGCTCGATTTCTTTGCTCTGATCGCTGAGTTTGTCTTCCATTTCTTCGTGCTCTTCTGAAAATCGGTCGATAACACGTTGGAACGATTGACAAGTTAGGCCCATTTCATCCTCTCGCTTTAAATAATCTTCCGGTATATTTTGTTTATAATTACCGGCCTCTATGCGCTCTGCAAAGTCCACCAACAGCTTGTATGGCGCCGTTTCCCTATCCACGTGCCAAACGATAAAAACACCAGTGGTAATAAACGCCATCAACATAATCGTCACGATAATCAACATCATCTGGTTCACTTCATCGTGGAGAACTTTCTTGTCGATTAGAGTGACCAACCGCCAATCGACAGGATCGATACCATAACTCATCAAGTAATACGCCTTGCCTTTGTAGACGATGCTCTCCGGGCTTCCTGTATCCGAAAAAACCAAGTGCTGGTATTTTGATAAATCGTCTTGTTGATCATTAATCCGTGTTGTCAGCACATTGACATTGTCGGGATGGTATAGATAGTCGCCATCTTGACTTACGAGAAAACTCAAGTCTCTCGGGTTGGACTTTGAGCCCTCTAAAATCAGCGGCAATGTATCGAGTTTGAGGTCGACAACTGTAAAGCCTTTTACAGCATCGGCTACTGTTACCGGGTAGATGGATGAAATCACTCGGCGCTTCGACGACCATTCGATGTAAGGTTTGGTTAATACAGCGCCGCCGTGTGTCATGGCCGCTTCATACCAAGGCCGACTAGCGATGTCGTAGCCCTCTTCCGGAACGACGCCGTTGCTGTCGAGATAAAAATTGGCTTTTTCATTGGCAATCCATGCCAGATAATGCAACTCACTGCTTTCTTTGATCTGAATCAAGTAGGCGTAAACCGCTTCGTACTTCTCGTGTGTCCGAATGTCCGAGCGTTCGGACACATCGCTCAAATACGCTACGATGTCGGGGTTCAGCGCCATTTGATACGCGTAGAGAGACGCCTTGTCAAATATGTAGCGCACTTGTATTGAGACATTTTCAGCCTGAAGTGCCGTTTCATCCAGTGCATTTTCCAGCATTTGCGCTTTTAACTTCTGATATGTTTGAACACCGACGAAGAGAAATACCAGTGCCAACATCAACAGTATATAAACAGATATCCTATAGGACAGCCTTCTTTTTATCATGACGCACCTCCAAACTCTGACTGTTTCATACCCGTTGTGTTAATAGTACAACCACATTTTTATCAGTAGGCATTAAACACTTTTTTTGATATGATAAGCATGACCACATGCGAAGGAGCACTTTATATGATCAAAAAAGGGATTATGATGGCACTGGCTGGACTTATTGTTCTCTTGCTAGTTAACAGCTACTATACTGTAGAATATGGTGTCGGCCTATACGGCTACTATTTTGACAACCAAAAGCTAACCGACGAGGAAGTCGCCTACTTAAAAACACGTGGGGCGCTGACCTACGGTGCCGATTACAACGCACCACCGCTTAGAAGTGTCAACGACGCCACCGGCCAATACGAGGGCATCGTCATTGACTATCTCAATGCTTTGTCACTCGAGCTCGGCACCAATATTGAAACAAAACCGATGATTTGGCATGAGGCGCTGGAAGCGTTGAAAAACGGCCAGATCGACTTTTGCGATATGCACCCTTCAAAAGCCCGTTCAGAATACTTTGATTTCACGATCCCAATCTACCATCAGCGCGGTGCCGTATTGGTCAACCGCTCACAGAAACGCATTCAGACGCCCGACGACCTCGAAGGCGTGACCATCGCCGCTATAAAAGACGACTACGTTATCGAACATGTCAAAGCGACTTACAAAGAGGTTGAGATTCGGGAACACATTGATCTAAAACAAGCCATCGAAGCCCTCTCCAAAGGCGAAGTTGACGCCGTCCTCGGCGACGAGTCCGTGATGCACTATTTTATCGTCAACGAAAACCTCGCCAACCGATTTGAACTGCTCGATGCCTTTCTATACGAGCGTGAAGCCGTTCTCGGCGTTCAAAAAGGCAACGAGATCTTACTCAGCATTTTAAACAAAAGTATCCGCAACCTCGAGCGCAACCAAACGATGAATCGCATCAATAACAAGTGGTCACCGTTGATTACAAAAGGCGACCGGACACAAGCGGTCACCAAGTTGGTACTCTACACAGTTCTCATCGCCGTTGCCATCAGTCTATTTTTTTATTTGTGGAACATCGAATTGAAAAAAGAAGTCTCCCGTCAGACCTTTGCCCTACGGCAGTCAAACAACGTACTGGAAACCACTTTTAACGGATTGACCAACCACCTTCTTTTACTCGTCGACGAAAACTGTCACGTCGTAGAAGCCAACAACGCTTTTTGTGGCTTAATAGGACTTAAGCGCCAAGAGGTCATCGGCAAACACTGTCATGAAGTCGAGGGCCTCCTCGGGTCATCATGTACCGATTGCCTAATTAAAAACTGCTTTGAAACACAAGACATCCGCATACGCGATATTCAATTCAACAACAAGCTGTTTACTGTACAGGCTTACCCACTCGAACCGGATATTGATAGGCGAAAAAGCATTTTGTTGATGTTCGAAGACATTACAGAACGCACGTTAACCGAACGCCAGTTGAGACAGTCGAGTAAAATGGCGGCCATAGGACAGCTTTCTGCGGGTATCGCACACGAGGTGCGCACGCCACTGGGAATTATACGAAACTCCGCTTACCTGTTAAAGCGCATGTCCTCAGACGAAAAAGCGCTGAACTCTGTGGAAACAATCGAAAATGCCACGACGCGCGCCAACAAAATTATCGACAACCTCCTGAACTTCTCTAGAATTTCAGACTACGAGCAAATGTCGTTAAACGTCAGCGCATTTGTATCTAATATCGTTAAACTCAATGAAAAGGGTTTTAAGGACAACGACATCGACGTCGTCCTAGACATAGATCCTACACTTGAGCGACCTATTTTTGCGGAGCCTTTAAAACATATTCTCATCAATCTTATTGACAACGCTAAAGACGCCATGCCAAGTGGTGGCACATTGACCCTCTCTGCTGAAACAGGGCCCTCCCTACTTATTTTGAGGGTGAAAGACACGGGGGGCGGTATCGCTCCCGAGCATGTAGACACTGTCTTCGATCCCTTTTTCACAACAAAACCTCAAGGAAAGGGCACAGGGCTAGGACTGTACATCGCCTATAATGAAGCAGAAAAAATCGGTGGACATATCAAAGTAGAGGCCACCAGTACAAAAGGTACGCAATTTAAATTGACATTAACTACAGAACAAAAGGAGCTTTCTCATGAACCATCAAATCCTCGTCGTTGAAGATGAAAAAGACTACGCTTTGGGCTTAAAAGAAATATTGGAACTGGAAGGGTACGCCGTCACCATCGCCCATTCCGCCGAAGAAGCGCTGGTTCGGCTTTCTAGAAACCTCTACGACCTAGTCCTCACGGACCTCATGCTGGGAAAAATGGACGGAATTGCGCTACTGGAAGCCATTAAAGCCAATCACTACGGAACGAAAGTGCTGTTAATGACCGCGTATGCCACTGTTGAAAACGCTGTGAAAGCGATGAAAATCGGTGCGGCGTCTTACTACGTCAAAGGCAATCCCGTAGAGTCTCTCATTGAGGAAATCAAGGCCATTCTTAAAATCGAAAGTCCCATTAACTCGCCCTACAGCCCAATGGTTAAAACCCTCAACAAAGCCTATCAAGCGGCAATCAATATGGCGGTTAAAGCAGCCAAAACCCCTGTCAACATACTGCTCATCGGTGAATCGGGCTCTGGGAAAGAAGTGTTTGCCAGATTGATTCACCAAGAAAGCGAGCGTTCAGAACAGCCGTTTGTAGCCGTCAACTGTCAGGCCCTATCGGAAAGCGTTCTCGAATCAGAGCTTTTCGGCCATAAAAAAGGCGCCTATACCGGTGCTACAGAAGAGCGTGTCGGCCGATTCGAAGCCGCCGATGGCGGGACGCTCTTCCTCGATGAAATTGCCGATTTGCCGCTTTCCATCCAAGTAAAGCTCCTGCGCGTCGTAGAAACGCGTTCAATAGAAAAACTCGGCAGCAACACCAACATTCCCGTGGACTTTAGACTGATTACAGCCACCAATCGCTCTTTAAAGCAGATGGTTCAAAGTGGCAAGTTTAGAGAAGACTTCTATTATCGCATTAATACTGTGGAAATTGAAATTCCGCCTCTAAGAGAACGAAAGGAAGATATTCGTCCCTTGGCAGAACACTTTGTGCACAGCGCTTCAAAACAAATGCACAAGCCCGTCCATACCATTACAGAGGAAGTTTGGGAACACCTTACCGCATATGATTTTAAGGGCAACGTACGGGAGCTCAAAAACATTATGGAACGCCTAGTTGTTTTCAGCGACGACGGCATTATCAACGCGGAACATCTCTTTTTAAAAAACGATGCCCTTTCTACCGATGCCGGCGACCAAACGCTCAAAGACTTTAGAAACGCTCTGGAAAAGCGGTACATCACTTCTATCCTTGAAAAAAATCAGTACAACGTCACCAAAACTTCCGAAGTTCTCGGCATTACCCGACGACAACTTCAAAACAAAATCAAACTTTTTGAGATCGAAAAAAAATAGAGCGCGAAATATATTTCCGAATGGTGCGAAATGTATTTCGCGCTTTTTATTTGTAAAGAACAGATTAAACTTATAAACTTTTTGTATATTTTGTGATGTTTTTAACGATAATACATGTATACAATCCTACAACCACTTCAATAAGATGCACTATTTTTTCTATTGACAAGGCTTTTTATCGTGTTAAAACAACCCAAAACCATTGATATTAGAGCTTTTCCGAATTGTCTAAACCTTTTTACTTTTCCGAAATAACTGTTTCGATTTCATCATAATTTATTCAAAAAAAAGCCCTATACAGGGCTTTTGTCTTGTGATATTATTAACGAAAAATAGACGTGCGAATATTATTTCCCACTGCCACTTTAGTTTGGCACGTGTTTTGCAGTTATATAGAGCACGATGAGGAGGAGGTATTTTATGAAGCGAGAAATGAAGGATTCTATTGTACTTGGTGCAGCATTGTTTGCGATGTTCTTTGGTGCAGGTAATTTGATTTTTCCACCTGCAATCGGTTTAGCCAGCGGGGATAAATGGCTATTCAGCTTAATCGGCTTTTTCTTTACAGGTATATGTCTGCCTGTGCTCGGAGTACTTGCGGTCTCTAAAGCCGGTGGCACCATCAGCGAGTTTGCAAACAAAGTCGGTCCTAAATTTTCATTGGTGTTTAGTACGATTGTCATTTTGGCCATTGGGCCGTTGTTGGCGATTCCAAGAACAGGTGCAACTGTCTACGAAATAGGCGTCGCACCTCTCGGGTCTGTGAACCCACTGTTGGTATCGGTCATCTATTTTTCTGTTACGCTTTTCTTTGTTATCAAGCCTTCGGGGATTGTAGACAAAATCGGAAAAGTCTTAACGCCTATTTTATTGCTGGTAATTGGTACTGTCATTGTCTCAGGCATTGTCCACCCAATTGCACAACCTATTGTTTCCAAACTCGAAAGCGCTTTTTCTTTCGGATTCTTAGAAGGTTACCAAACAATGGACACATTAGGTGCAATTGTAATGGGCGGGATTATCTTAGCCGCTTTAATTGAGAAAGGCTATAACGATCCTAAAAAGCAAATGAAAATGACCACAGTAGCTGGTCTGATGTCAGGTACGATTCTGACGCTGATATACGGCGGCCTATTGTTCTTAGGGGCGACCATCAGCCCAAATGTCGCACAGGATATTGGAAAAACGGCGTTGATACTGGAAATTACACAATCTATTTTAGGTCCCAACGGCTTGTTGGTTATCTCTATAGCGGTTTCCGCTGCATGTTTAACCACTTCTATCGGCCTTACGGCTATTGTCGGCAATTTCTTCGAAAAAGTATCCGGTGGGAAAATTCCCTACAAGGCAACCGTTATTTTCGTCTGTGCGTTCAGTGCTGTGATGAGCGTCGTCGGTGTCGATACCATCGTCGAAATTGCAGTACCTCTATTGGTGCTTGTTTACCCAATCGCCATGGTACTGATTGTATTTAACTTAGTCGACCGCTTTTTGCCACACGCAGCGGCGTACAAGGGTGCCGTTCTAGGTGCGGGCCTAATCGGTGCAGTAGATGCCGTTAAAGCACTCAATTTCGAGGCAATTAACGCAACCCTTCAACCGGTCTACAACCTTGTCGACCACTTGCCGATGGCGAGTTTCGGATTTGCATGGGTTACGCCGGCACTGGTTTTATCCCTTGCATTTGGTCTATGGGGTCGATACGCAAGTCAAATCAATACTTCTATGGAAGTCAAAACGGCAAACACACCATCATAGGCTTCATGCCTTATTCCAATCGATTCGGCCTCTTGTAATCAAGAGGCCGAATTTTAATTCAACAACATTCAGTTTTGGCTGAGTACCTCGCCTTCACAGCTTGACAGAACAACGAGACTTACTTGCGTTTTTGCCATCGATCGGTGTCCAGCAGCACCTCGCTACCGTCCGTTACGACCTCGACGACAACAGGGCCGCCAGCTTGATCAAAGGCGTCATTTAACTTGCAGAAGTCGGCCTCCGACCGTATTTGAATCGCATAAATCCCCATGGCATCACACATCTTTGCAATGTCGACGCGTTTAAAACTGTTTCGCCCCTTATGCCTTCTACCGTAAACGTATTCGCCGCCGTGCTCCACCAAACCGAGCATGCTGTTGTTGACGACGATATAGACTATGGGACAGTTGTACTCGCGAGCCGTCAGCACTTCTAAACCGTTCATAAAGAATGAGCCATCGCCGGCGAGAACGACATAGCGCCTGGATTTGTCCGCATAGTATGCCCCTACTGCACCGCCTATTGCCGTCCCCATGGCAGCATAGTGAATGCTTGTTACATAATCCATCCCCTCTTTTAAAGTCAAGTACTTAAATGCAAAGTTCATATGTTCCCCCATATCTTGAATAAAACACGTGCGTTTGGGGACGTAATTACTCAATACTTCGTAAAACCGCTTGAGGGACAACCCCGTGTGGTTGCCTGTATAGGGCACTTGGTTCACAGGTTTAGAAAATGTTTGAGTGCGCTTAGGAAGCTGTGCTACAAGTTTGTCAAGTGCGCCTTCCAATGGGTAACGTACGGCAACATCGGCTTTAAAAACACGATTGAACACCTGTTCATCCCAGTCGATATGCACGACTTTTCGTCCCGACACAAGCGCCTCGTTGTACGCACGTGTCGCCATTTGGCCCAAAGAAGAGCCCAATACCAACACCGTGTCTATAGCCTCCGTGTCGACGTAGTCGCAAGCGCCTTCCACAGTACACCACCCGTAGTTCCCCAGGTGGTATTTGTAATCTGATGCGATTGTTCCTTTGGCATTGGGCGTCGTCACCAAAGGCCAATCGAGATGCTCACATAACTGGCGCACAGCATCGGCGTACGGTTTAGCACCTCGCCCGACGACGACGAGCCCCCTCTGCGATGTCGCCATCAGTTTTGCAGCATCCTCCAGTGCCTTCTCATCTCCTGTGATAGACAGATGTTCGCGTATTATAGGATCAGGCAACGCACCAGTGTAAAGTGATTTTTGAACGTCTATAGGCACCGACAAATGGACGGGCCCAAATGGCGGTGTCAAAGCTGCCACAAGCGCCTCTTTTAACAGCATGACGGGATCATCTTCAGGAGTTACCGTCTTACACCACTTTGTAATAGATGCCGTAATGGGCACCGTTTCCAACTCTTGTAAGGCCCCTTTTCCACGGAGCGCCTCGGACACGACGCTGCTTAGAACCAACACCGGTAACTTGTTGCGCTGCGCATCGGCAATACCGTTGATGGCGTTGTTGACACCGACGCACCCACCGATGATACAGACACCTAAAGCACCGGAGACTTCTGCGTAACGCCCCGCACTGTAACTGGCAGCTGCCTCATTTTTCACAACAACATATTCTATCGGATAATCGTTCAGCGCGTCGTTAAACCCCGATATTTGAGCCGTAGGCAAGCCAAAGGCACAAGTCACACCATTGGCGCTGAGGTACGCCGTTATTGCATCACAAACTCTCATGACCGCCTCCTTCCAGTAAAGCGCCTTCGCGCTGCACAAGTGCCGTAATGGCGCTTATCACTTCCTTTGGAAGCCGATGTGTCCTCAAGCGATACGCCATATCGAGCACCCCCACCACCACCTCTCCCCTATAAACGGGAAACAAGTAGATGCTTTTAATATCGAGCTTTTGAAACTCGATGGGTTTCTGGGACAGCGCATCGGTATTTTCTATAATTGCCGGCTCGCCGGTGGCAACCATGCGTTCAAGAAAGGGGCTGTCCTTTATAAAAGATCGATATACACTGTGAAACGCCCGCCAATCTGCGTTAGTTAGCGCCGTCGTATCGCGTTTATAGACCGGAATCAGCTCGCCGCCTTCTATGGCGAGATACGCGATTTCATCAAGGGGTGCCAACTGTTCGATTTTGTGGAATACAGATTCTATGGTTTCGTACATTACTCTTCACCTCATCAGTCAAAAAAACCCCTGAGTCCCCTCAGAGGTCGGTTTAAAGCCTTATTAAAATCCTTGTCCTTTCAGCCAGTTTTCTGCCTCTTCCATACTGGAAAACGGTGTTGGCATTAAATCGTTGTCTTTTGAAACGCGTTTCATCTGAAATTTAACAATGGTACTGTCTACCAAGATAGCGCCTGGCACCATACCGTTGTCGTGGCACCAGTGTAAGTGTTTGTCCGATTCATCTACAATTTGAGACGTCTGGTAATTCCTCAAATCCGAGCACTTTGTCCACTGCTTGCCTCTAAACATCGGGTAAATTTTCTTTAAGTAATCGTCGTGCATTTGATTAATGTCTTCTGGCTTGAGCAAGCCGTCGAAACTCTCGTAGACTATCCGTCTCTTTTGATCTACTTTGAGCTCATATTTTCCTTTAGGGTGCTTAATGATCATTTTTCAATACCTCCTCATTCTGTACATACAAGTGACACACTAATATTGTACCCATACTTTCTGAAATGTCACAATATTTCTATATTTTGAGGTGGGAGCTTGCAGGTAGTGACTCCAGTGTACTGTCTCGTGAGATTTAATTAACAATGCCCCATAGGCTCTTTCATCTCTTTAAAGGCAAGTCATATTAGAGCAAAAGAAAAAAGCAGAGAGCGCTCTGCTTTTAGTGTTCTGTAAACTGATGAGGGTGCAAAATTCAGCACCAGTCAATAATGTTATTTTTTAATCCAGCTGAAGAGGCGCTTGTACCACGGCTTAACCACAACAACTTCCGGTGCCTTCGTCTCAGCAACAGGCGCAGAGGGATCTACTGTGACAACTCGTTGAGGCTTAAAGTTTGAAACAGCCGGCGTCGCTTCTCTCTGTTGCTTGTGTTTAGGCTTCTGTTTGGGCTGTCGCTTGATGTCGCCGGACGCTTTCGGTTGCTTGGCGGTTTTGTTGCCGACTTGATGAGACGTAGGTCTCGGTTTTGCCTTTGGCTTCGGTAGGGCCACTTCTTCAATTAGAACGCCAATATGTTCTTCAATCTCGTAAAGAGACATCAAATCATCCTTAGTAACTAAAGTTATGGCTTTTCCCCCACTACCGGCTCTACCTGTACGGCCTATACGGTGGACATAACTGTCTTTTTCCACCGGAACATCGTAATTGACTACAAGCGCCAAGTCATCTACATGAATACCGCGCGCCGCAACATCAGTTGCTACCAAAACAGAAAATTTGTCTTTTTTAAAATCGTTGATGGTGTGAAGGCGCTTCGATTGCGAAATCGCGCCGTGGAGCGGTGCCGCTGCATACCCTCTTCGCTTTAAATCTTCACATACCCGATCCACAGCGTAGCGCGTGTTACAAAACACCATACAGCTGCGTGGCTTTTCAGCCGACAAAACGCGCTTTAACTGGGTGCGTTTTTCATCTCTTTCCACGCGGTGGTATATTTGCTCAATGGCATCCACAGTCTCTGTTTCAGACGCGATAGCTATGGTCTCAGGAGCGTTCATATACTGCTTGCAAATGTGCTGAATCTCTAAAGGCATTGTCGCTGAAAACAGCAAAGTCATACGCTTTTTAGGCAACGCTTCAATAATCGTTACCACTTGATCGATAAAGCCCATATCCAGCATTTTATCGGCTTCATCAATGCAAAAATATTCGATTTCTTCCGTTAGAAGGTTCCCCGTCTTGATGTGGTCGATAACGCGTCCCGGAGTACCGCTTACGATGTCCACACCTTTTTGGAGCACCTCGTACTCTTTATTAATATTGTGCTGTCCGTACACTGCCGTCGTTTTATACGGCAAACACTGCGACAGTTTCCCGAGCTCACCATCGACTTGTACAGCGAGTTCCCGCGTAGGTGTAATAATAAGTGCTCGTGGTTTTTGACCACTTTCCCCCGTCAGCCTGTTTAACAGCGGTATTCCAAAAGCAGCCGTCTTGCCACTGCCCGTCTTGGACTTAACGATGACATCGCGACCGCCCAGTACAATTGGGATCGCCTCCGCCTGAACCGTTGTCGGGCTCGTATACCCCATTTTTTCTATCGCCTTTAATAACTCGGCTCTTAAATTAAATGATTCAAAACTCAAACTCATATTTGTCTCCAATCCTATAGTCACTCCTACTATTATAGTACAAAAGTCATGAGATTAAAACAGCCTATGTAAATTAAAACTTCTTAACCGGCATAACGCTATTTTTAACAAGCCATATCCTTACACTATACAGTTGTAGCCACTCTGTCAACTGTCGTTCGCCTTCTTGCATACAAACCGCAGAAAATACTTGCTTGCTGGCAACATTTGGTTCGCTTTCAGCGCACCAAAACGCCTTTCGCTGATGACTTCTCGCGTTGAACATTCGCGAGAAGCCTTTGGGCTCAACGCTTGCTTACTAATGTTGTTAAATAAAACAACCCCCACTTCATCAGAAATGGGGGTCGACCTCGCCATGGCGTGGCGTGACGTTTGATAAATTAAACGCGCTGTAAAAGAGACAGCTTTTTAATAAGCACTCTTTAGAATTTGAACAAGCGCTTCACGCGTCGCTCGACGAGGATTTGATCCGGTACACACGTCGGAAAGGGCGATGGTCGCCATTTCTTCGAGACCGTTCATATATGTTTCCTCCGCTAAACCAAATGCTTTGAATGTAGAGGGTATCTCAAGCTTCTCATTGTAACGTTTGATCAGCTCAATAAGCGCAAGCACACGTGCCTTTCTCGTCGGCATATTTAAGCCAAGTCGTATTGCAACTGCGTCGTAACGCTCGCCGTAAGTGTCTTCACAGCCGTCTAAAACGCCGGCGTTGTAGGCGATAACATGTGGCAGAAGAATCGCATTGGCACGGCCATGACTGATTCTAAAGCGCCCGCCAATCACATGGGCTAAACTGTGGTTGATGCCCAATCCTGCGTTGGTAAAGGCGATGCCCGCCATACACGAAGCGTCGTGCATGCTCTGTCTTGCAACGATATCATCACCGGATTCAAACGCCTTTAAAAGACTTCTAAATGCGTGGTCCAGTGCCTTTTCTGCGTAGACATCTGAGAACGGGTTGGCACTTGTTGCCACATACGCTTCAAGTGCGTGTGTGATAACGTCCATGCCCGTATCGGCAGTGACGAACGGCGGCACACTCAGGGTAAAGCGCGCGTCTAAAATCGCCACATCCGGTAGCATTAACTCATCTGTAAGCGGGATTTTCGTATGGGTTTGATGGTCCGTTATAACAGAGAACGAAGTTACTTCAGAGCCCGTACCACTTGTCGTCGGTATGGCTATAAACAGGGGTTTATGAATCTCTGTTTTATGGACGAGTTCCTCTTTTGTCTTGATGCAGAAGTACATAATGGCTTTGGCTGCATCAATAACAGAGCCCCCACCCACAGCGATTAACGCTTCCGGTTTGTTTTCTATAATGTGGTGAAGTCCCTTTTGTACTGTTTCAAGGCTAGGGTTTGCCTCGACACTGTCAAAGAGACGGTAAGGGATACCGGCCTCTTCTAGCACGCGAGTTACTTCGTCCACGACGCCGATTTTTCTCATCGTCACATCTGTGACGACACATACACTGTCGGCCTTGAGCGATTTGACAAAGTCAAGGCTACCGTCTCCTGATAAAATCTTGGTTTTCATTGCGAAAGTGTGCATACTATGCCTCCAGTCTAAGCTTGTTCTGCCCAGTTTGCAGGGTATACAACATATAAGAAACGACAGAAGTCAGGTGTAGAAAATTGAATGGTCGATCCCTTCGGAATCATAATGACGTCGCCTGCATGACCGACAACTTTTCTACCGTCGATAATGATTTCAAGCGTTCCTTCGATGACGTAATCCACTTCATCGTAGTTGAGCGTCCAGTCGAAAGTCGTGTGATCCAGCTCCATCATACCGGCGCCGAGTCTAGGACTCTCTCCTAGTGAAAACAGATCTGTTAACCCTACTTTATCTCCTGCTTTGCCTGTGTCAAAAGGCTCGGCAACGATGTTGCCGGCTTTAACACTGATAACGCCACTTGGATCCACGTGTCTGTTTTGGTCAACTGCAGAGCCCATTTGCTCTGCAACGACTTTTTTAACAATTTCTTCGATCATTTGATGCGTAATATTTTGCATGTCGAGCTCCTTTCACGAAAGGCCTATGCTTTTGCGCTTTTTTTCTTGATAAGGTTTAAGAAAACAATCGCAACGACAACAGCCGTAACACCACCGACGAATTTACCTACGATCATAGGGAAAATCATCTCTTTGGCAACACCGGCAGTAAAGCCTAAGTGGTCACCTAAAATGAACGAAGCACTAACAGCGAAAGCGACGTTGATAACTTTACCTCTTTCATCCATGTCCTTCATTAAGCCGAACATTGGAATGTTGTTTGCGAGCGTTGCAACCATACCTGCTGCAGATACGTCGTTCATACCTAAAAGCTTACCGAGTTTCATAAGCGGCTTGCTGAATACTTTTGTAATGAAGTGTACCATTGGGAACGCACCCGCCAGTACGATGGCAATAGAACCGACGATTTCGATACCTTCTGAAATCGGCGCCATGCCAGGGATAATCACAAGACCTGTCAATGTTTCGATAATGATTGCCGCTAATGCAAATGTGATAACCGCGACAACACCTTTACCGAACCAAACGAAGCCGTTGATCATTTTTTCAGGAATTACTGCGAGACCTACTGCGAGAATTAATGACACGATGATGATTGGTACAAGATTAGCTAAGATCATAGAAAGGTCGAAACCTGCAGCTAAACCACCTGCAAAACAACCTAATGGAATCGTGATAAGACCTGCTAAGATACCTTGAGCAAGGGCTTTGTGATCGTTTTTATCGATGATGCCCAGTGCCACAGGAATTGTAAAGACAATCGTTGGCCCCATCATAGCGCCTAGAATTAATCCGGCAAATAGACCTGCTTCTGGTGTCTTTGCAAGTTCCATCGCCAACGGGTAACCGCCCATGTCATTTGCAAGTAACGTCGTCGCAAACATCGACGGGTCAGCACCAAGTGCTTCGTAAACAGGTACGACAACCGGCGCTAACAAATCGGCCAGTACTGGTGCTAGTGAGATAACCCCCACCATTGCCACTGCAAGTGCACCCATTGCCATAATACCTTCTTCAAACTTTTCACCCATTCCAAATTTATTACCGATAATTTTGTCAAGCGCACCCAACGCCATAAATACAACCATGATATAAAGAATAATATCATTAATACTCATATAGCCCCTCCTAAATTTTAGCCCTTAAGCTTTTTAATGACGGCTTTGACTACCGTTGCGATTTGATTTGCATCGGTCAAGCCATAGTCTCTTATTAAAAGATTGGTAATCTGCTTTTCAAGAGGTACTTTGACGTCCCCCTCGTAACATATGGTGTAGCTACGATTTCTAAGATAATCTTTTGCACCCGGTGAGAGGATCATGTCTTTTTTGAGGACGAAATCCGTCGAGCCCGCCTCCATGTAAGACGCGATATTTTTAACCGTTACAAGTATCTTTCCGATAGCAATCACCCCTTTCTAGGAAATCACATCCATCAACGCTCTGTGCGGTCTAGGAATAATGGACTTGTTCACTAATAGACCGTTTTTAAGCGCTGACTCTGCGCCGGCTTCAATTGCCGCCGTCACGGCACTGACATCACCTGTTAAGGTTACAAATGCCTTGCCGCCGACTGCGAAGCCGAGTCTGAGTTCAATTAGCTGGACATCAGCTGCTTTCGCCGCGTAGTCCGCTGCAACAATGGCACTGGCCACTGCAAAAAATTCGAGTACGCCGAGGGAATCCTCTGGTGTCACCTCTGTCGTTCCGGTGATAGCGGGTATAATCCCGGGATGCAGATTCGGAAGCACCAGTTCGTCTACAACGTGCTCTCTGCCGATTTCAAGCCCTGCTTCGACAGAAGCCTTAACAGCACCGACATCGCCGCTAACCATCGCAATGAACTTGCCCGGACAGATGGAGTGGGCTTTTATCAGTGTCACATCGGCTGCTTTTAACATAGCGTCTGCTACATCGTAGCCCTTTGCGATGCTGTTCAGTTCTATAAGTCCTAATGTTCTAATCATAACCCCTCCACTATCTTTCTTTCACAATTTCTATGCTGTCGCCATTTAACCGAACGACGCCTGCGATGCTGCTGTGAACAGCGGCACCTAAGCTGCCTTCCGGAATGGCGCCGATTAACGTACCGATTTCCACCAAATCTCCGTCTTTTACAACGGGGACGGCAGGTGCACCGATGTGCTGTTTTAACGGCACTTTAACGCTTTCCGGCTCGTAGGCAATGACCGTTTCCAGGCCATGCGTCACATAATCTGAAAGATTAAGACGTTTAATTAGGCGGTCAGTTGGTACTTTCCTATAGTCTCTCATCTCATGGACGTCGCAAATCAGCCCTTCTGGGTTCTGCCATTTGACACCGGCTTTCATAAAGGCGCCTTTTACATGCTGGTTGATGGTTTTTGGCGAAAGCCCCATCGGACAGGCGTAGAGTTCACAGACCCCACACTCACAGCACAGAAGCGCACTCATGCAAGAATCGGCACTTTTGTCGCCTGCGGCCACGGCACGCATCACTTTATGCGGGTAAAGTGGGTGTCCGTTTAAAAAACGCGGGCAGAGGTCTGTACACATTCTGCACTGAATACAAGCACTGGCAGCTCGGTTCATAATATGATCTACCGAAAGCGCATGTCTTGTTAAAATCACATGGTCTTCAGGCAATACAATCAAACCACCAGAGGTCTTGGTAATCACTTTTGATTCAATTTCACTCATTTCACAAGGCTTTCCCATCATAGGGCCGCCTTGTATCACTTTGAATTTTGGAACGGTTGCACCGCCGGCGAGCTCTATGCAAGCCTTGAGGTGTGTTCCGACAGGAACGCGAATTAGGGTAGGGTTTGAAACTGCGCCTGTCACCGTTACGAGTCTATGCGTCACGGGGTTTTGTCTGTCGACGTCGATGACCGTTGCGACATTTGTCACGACAATTCCCGCTGAAAGGGGGATCTGTCCCGGTAACAACGTTACGCCAGCCACTTCTCTGAGGAGCATCTGCTCATCACCTGCGGGGTAGAAGTTGCCGGTTTCAAAAACCTCGATTGCAGCGCCCGCTCTTTCTATAGCCGATTGAACGGCCTTGACTTCTTCTTTATTTTTACCTTTAATGGCGATGACTTTCCGCGTTGCGCCAATGGCCTCTCCGATAGCCATAACGCCGCTGACCAGTGCGTCAGCTTCGTGGCGCATCAAGTACTTGTCCGTCTCTAATAGGGGTTCACATTCAATACCATTGATGATTAAAGTCTCCGCCTGTGCATTCAATTTGACATGTGTCGGGAATCCGGCACCGCCGGCACCGACAACTCCTGAGGATTTAACTGTATCTAAAAACGCCATGAGTCCTCCTAATCGTCTAATTGCGCATTGACTTCAACTTCGTCCACGATGCCTACAACAGTGGCATCGACCGAACTGTCTTTTCTATCAAGTGCTCTGCGAGCAGAGCTTCCGGTTGCCACGAGCACGACGTCGCCGACGCCTGCGCCGACGGCATCCGCTGCCACAACTTCCGGTCTAGACGCGCCGGCGTGATGGTTTACGGGTTTAATTACCAACATTTTAAGGCCATTGAGCGACTGTTCTTTTCGCGTCGCCCAGACATTTCCGATCACTTTTCCTATAAACATCCCATCACTCCTTACGCCATTTTATCTTTTCGCTTCTAAGGGCATCCATTGCAGCAGGGGTTAGCAATGTGTGCTTACTTAGAACAACTTCTTCAACAGACGCCCTGCTCCAGTTCAAAACTTCCTTTTCACAGAGCAAGCTGCCGTCGTAATATTTTGTCGCCGTGCCGCGCTGGACGTCCTCAGCAACTTTTAAGCCGCTGTTCATGAGGAGCGCCAAAGCTTCGACGTGCTTTTTCACAAGTGGTGACGGCACACACGCATCGGGATTAAATCCGAGTCGCTCTTTTTTAACATGCACTTCGACGCCCTTTAAAAGGGCCTCTAAACACCACGTACTGAGTTCATCTATCGGCATGCCGGCGGCCACGCTCATCATTTGCGGACCGGTCAATCCGGGAAGCCATAAAATCATTCCTTTTTCGAGCGCCTCTCTAGATGCAATCCACTGCGTATAACCAAAGTCTTTAATGTCAATCTCGGGATATGTCATACCTTGTATGACATGCGTTTTGGTTGTATGACCGAGTCTAAAAAGCACTTCTTTGACAATCGCATCAATCTCTAGATTCACGATTTCCTCCTTTAGTGTTACAATGTCTTGCTCTACTGCTGCACCTTACAGGATTTCTCCAAAGGCATCTTTACCCAGACCAACGGCATTGGCCTCATCGTAATCGATGTGCATGCTCAGTGCATAGCGTGGGTTAACGCGAACCAGTACATCTTCAAAAGTGACCTTGCGCGAGCCGTGCACGCGTACATTGACTTCATCGCCGTTTTTCACGCCGTATTTCACCGCGTCGTCTTCCGACATATGAATGTGACGTCTTGCGACGATAGTCGATGCTTTTGCTTCGAGCATCGTGTCACCACTTTGAATCCACACACTTGGTGCGCCTTCAGTGTCACCTGAATCTCTAACCGGTGCCTTAACGCCTAGCGCACGTGCATCAGTCATCGACACTTCAACTTGCGTCTTGCCTCTTACCGGTCCGAGTACAGCAACATCTTTAAAGTCGCCCTTCGGTCCGATGACACGCACTTTTTCTTTGCAAAGGTACTGACCGGGCTGTGACAGTTCTTTCACAGGTGTCAACTCAGCTGTGCCGAAGAGTGCAATAGCATCTTCTTTGCTGAGGTGCACATGTCTACCTGAAGCCTCCACCATAAAGCGTCTGCTCTCCGATTTAAGCTGCTCCAGTACTTTTGCTACTATTGTTTCTATAATCGACTTATCCATAGTAATTCCCTCTAATTCTACACATTAAGATATACACTGCACTGCTCATCCGGTTGAGGACTCTTACGAGGTCTTCTCTGGTGACAACAGCGCCCTGTCTAAAAGTTGCCATTGCTGTTAATTCGAGCTCGCGAACAGCCGTTCTCAATTTGTTGAGGAGGACGACTTCATAGCCCATTTCAACATTTGGCAAGAAATGTGCGACGCCGTAGTGCGTTTTAGGATCGTGTGAATGCGCGCGCAAAGCGGCATCGTCGAGTCCAAAAAGGGTGCCTATTTGATAAGGTTCTTCTAACACTTCTGCTCTCAGCAAGTTTCTCGACACATCGAGTAATGCACCGATGTCTTCGATCAGGCCTTTGTGAGGCGACTCTTTTAACTGCCATTGAATTTCTAATATCAAGCTTTGTAGGCTGTCGACCTTACCTCTAAAAACAATACGCTGATCGTCTTTAAAAACCAGACGATTGCCCTTTAAATGCGTCATGTACTCCGGCTTGACTTCGTAGAAGCCCCCATCGTAATTCGACACGAATTTAGGCTTAAACTGACCTTCGAGCGTCTCAAACGGCTTGTAGTGATTTTCCACCACTTTTGTCTCGGACTTTTGAGCTTCAACTTTCGGTGTCGCCTCTTTCTTCGGCGCTCTATCGACGCTGATCTCAATGCCCTTCTCACGTAAAAACTGCCGCGCCGAAGGGGTGATGATGTCCTTTGACGTCATCTCAGGTACGAAGTCTGGATTTTTTTTAAACTGCTCTCGTAATGACGCCTCAGTAATTAAACTCATCGTATGACGCCTTCCTTCTTCCGTCCTCCCGACGCACACGCATCGAGTGACATCTTGAGTTGAGGCTAAGCGTCAAAGGACGCCCAGCCTTTCCTACACAGTTTACCGATTACTCAGCAACGTTACCTTTTGGTAAAATAACTTCCACTTCGTTGTGTGGACGTGGGATAACGTGAACAGAAATAAGCTCGCCCACTCTTTCAGCTGCAGCTGCACCGGCATCAGTAGCTGCTTTAACAGCGCCTACATCACCTCTAACGAGAACAGTTACAAGACCGCCGCCTGATTTTTCTTTACCGAGTAATACGACGTTTGCCGCTTTAACCATAGCGTCTGCTGCTTCGATAGCGCCTACTAAACCTTTAGTTTCAATCATTCCAAGTGCATTTAAAGTTGCCATAAGATAATCCTCCTAATTTATACGTTTAAATTTTTAAGTTGGTTTACAACCATTTCACAAATTTTTTCGATGTCAACCGCTTCTTCTGAAGTGTTTTGACAAGCTTGTTGCGTTTTCTTTTCTTCAAGACCGTAAGCCATCCATCTTGTATTGATCAAGTGGAGAGGCGTTACATTGTCACTTGTGGCACTGCCACCCACTGTACCGCAGCCGAGTGTGAACGACGGTGCAAGACCGGTGCTCAATCCGACGGCGCCGTGTGTCGACGGCGTGTTCACTAAAAATCTAGACACGGGCTTTTTAAGTGCAAACTCTCTGATAATCGCTTCGTTGTTTGAGTGGATTGAGAGCGTATGACCTAAACCGCCGTTTTCAAGCAACTTGTAGCAAAGCTGACAGCCTTCTTCCCAATCGCTGACAACGTAAAAGCCCATGAGCTGTGTCAACTTCTCTTTTGAGAATGGGAAGTTTCTGCCGACGCCTGGCTCGTCGCTGAGAAGCAGTGTCGTTCCGGCAGGTATCTCAATGCCCGCAAGCTTTGCGATATACTCTGCTGAACGCCCTACAATTGCAGGGTTCATGCCGCCATTTGGTCTTTCCATCACGCGCTTCACTTTTTCAAGTGCCTCGCCTCTCAGGAAGTGCCCGCCGCGCTTTGCAACTTCTTCTCTAACACGTGCTTCTACACACGCTTCTGTAACAATCGCCTGTTCAGAAGCACAGACTGTACCGTTGTCAAAGCCTTTAGATCTAAAGATTTTTTCAACAGCATCTTCGATATCGGCACTTCTTTCGATAAAGGCCGGTACGTTGCCCGGACCGACGCCAAGCGCAGGTGTTCCCGAGCTGTACGCCGCCTTTACCATAGCGGATCCGCCTGTTGCGATAATCATATTGACGTCGTCGTGTTTCATCAGTGCGCTAGTTGCTTCCATTGTCGGCAAGCTGATGCAACCGATGAGGTTTCTCGATACGCCGGCATTTTCCAGCGCGTCTTTCAGTACATTAACCGTCTCAGTGATACACTTAAGTGCTGATGGGTGTGGGCTGAAAACAATACTGTTCCCCGCTTTTAACGAAATCAGCGACTTGTAAATAACGGTAGATGTCGGGTTTGTCGACGGGATAAGACCTGCGACCACGCCCATCGGCACGCCGATTTTTACCACTTTTTTTACTGTATCTTCTTCTAAAATACCAACGGTTTTAACGTCTTTCATCGATGCCCAAAGCGCTTCGCTTGCGAGAACGTTTTTAGCCATTTTATCTTGCCACTTACCGAAACCGGTTTCTTCATTGGCGAGTTTGGCCAACCGTTCTGCGTGTGCAAATGCCGCTTTGTACAGTTGTTCTACGACAGCGTCAATTTGGTTTTGAGTTAATCTAGCGTAATCCTTTTGTGCAACTTTAGCGTCGTGTACAAGATGTCTCACTTCCTGTATCGATGCCAAATCTTTATCTACTAATGTCAACGCTATTCGCCTCCTCTCATGTGTTTCCTAATAGCACTTATCAGTTCTGTTTTGTTGGCGAACTTAATTTTGCTTCTGTCCATGCTATCTATCCTTAATTCTCTTGCCAGTTGTCTCAACTGGACGACTTTTAATCGGTCGATACCGCCCTTTTTAAATACCGAGTACGTTTTGCCGTTAAAAGTAATGGCTTCACCATTTTCTAGAATTTTATCTACTTCTACTGTTTGCTCCGGTTCAACGGAGGCCTCGACTTCTACGACTATTTCTGCTTCCGGCTCAATCGCTTCGGTTGTTTTCGTAAGCGTTTCAACGCGCTCTGGGACACTTTCTACAGAATCCCCACTTATGATGTCTTCTAAGCCATCAGCCAGCCTAGCTATAACATGGCCCGTTACCGGACGGTTCAGTCTCTTCACAGCGGCAACGCCTGCGTCTACTGCTGCTCTAACCGAGCTGACATCGCCTTCAAAGGTCATGGTCACGAGACCGCCTGTGGCAAGTTCTTTAGATACTAAAGTGACTGCAGCTGCCTTAAGTGCCGCATCGACACCTTCGTAAGCTGCCACCATGCCATGGGTTTCTATAAGTCCAATAGATTTCCCCATAAGCGGCACCTAGTATTTCACTGGGTTGTCTGCAACTTGAATAACAGCGTCTGCAAACGCATCACAAGCTGCCTTACAAGCAGATTGAGAGCCCGTTAAAAGACCGCCGCCAAAGTTGGTTTCTGATGGTGGGCCGTAAAACGCTACGAGTTCAACATCAGCCGCTTTAAGCGCCGCGTCTAAAGCGTACATCGCTTCAATCGGCGGTGCGATCAGGTAAGCGATTGCCTCGCCTTCTTTAATGCCTGCAACTTCAGAAAGGTAAGACCCTGTTCTTGAAACACAGTGCGCATAGTACGCAATAGAATCATCGTCGTTTGCACTGTAGAAGCACGCATCGTTTTCAATGAAATCGATAGCTGCGTTTAGACCGCTTTTTACTTCTGCCGGGCTCGGACCTGAAAGAATACCGATAAACTCACCGGCGAGTTTGGTATTGGCATTAGCTGCACCACCGTAAAATGACTTTGCATAAGCCACTTTAACATCGGCTTTTTTTGTCGCTTCATCGAGTGCCGTGTAGCCGACGTCATCACAATCTGTTGTAATCATGCCGACTGCTCGGTGACTGTCTGGAAGTCCTAGGTGCTTGCGCATACCTTCGTCTACATTTGGTATTAATTTGACACTTAATACACTGACCTTCAATGGATCGTATCTCATGACTGCCTCCTATAATTTTAAATCGACGCCACTTTTCTTTTCATCTAAAATACGTTTGATGATATCTGCGATGTGTGCTCCGGCTTCAACGGCTGGCGTACCGTTTTTGTGAATGTTACTGATAACGGTTCTAAGTGATTCTGCGTTACCGACTTTACCTTTGTATATCATATAACAGCTCATAGACTCACCTGTTGCAAGACCAGGTCTTTCACCGATGAGAACCGCTGTAACTTCTGCGCCTGTCACTTCTGAAACATGGTCCATACAAGGCACGCGACCATACTTCACGAAGAAAGGTGCGCCGACTTCAATGCCGTGGTTTTTAAGGCCCATTTCAATGGCTTTAAACGCATCGTAAGCATTGGTTTCAACAGCTGTTGAAGACAGACCATCAGAAATATAAACTTGTACTTTTGGCGCTTTTGGCGTCAACTCTTTCAACTTGGCAACAGATGCCTCATCTAAGATTCTGCCGCGGTCAGGGCGTGTTAAATACTCGTCTTTATCTTGAATAACCGTTTGAAGTTTCGGCCAACCTTTTGACTCGATAAACTCGTCTGGTACGTCTGTGAAAACAGCGTCTTGAGCGACGGCATGGTCTGCTCTAAATCTGAGCATTGCATCTGTGGTATATCTCGGACCAGCTCTCCAGATACCAACACGCGCCGGTGTCGATTTCTTGTAGTTTTTGTAAGCATCCGGATTTTCAGGATTTGGAACTGCAAGATAGTCTTCCATCTCGTAATCGGTAATGCTCTTGCCATCGTAAGTTTCTTCCACGTTGACTTTTTCTACTGCTGCCGCTACAGCACTTGCCGCAGGGGCTTTTTCATTTGAGCCAAGCTCTTTTAAAACTTCTTCAATTATAGACTTCAGTTGATTTTCATTCATACTAGACACCTCCTCTCTACTTCATAAATACAGATGCATCGCCTGCACGCTCTGTTAATTTGCCGTCTTTAATGAAGCCCATTTTTTCAAGCCAAGCTTCAAATTCTTTAATCGGCTTCTTACCAGAAATCGCTCTGAGCGAACGCGCTTCATGGTAACCTGTACACTGGTAGTTCAGCATGATGTCGTCGCCTGCAGGGATCGCCATGAAGTAGTTACAGCCGGCAGTTGCAAGAAGAACCGCTAAGTTCTCAATGTCGTTTTGGTCTGCTTTCATGTGGTTGGTGTAGCAAGCATCAACGCCCATAGGAATACCTGAAAGTTTGCCCATGAAGTGGTCTTCAAGACCGGCGCGTGTGACTTGCTGACTGTCGTAGAGGTACTCAGGACCGATAAAGCCGACAACTGTGTTGACGAGGAACGGTTTAAAGTGTCTTGCGAGGCCGTAGCATCTCGCTTCCATTGTCACTTGGTCTGCACCGTGGTGCGCGTCACTTGAAAGTTCAGAACCCTGTCCTGTTTCAAAGTAGAAGACGTTTGGACCAGTACCTGTACCGTGTCTCATCATCAATTCTTGTGCTTCTTCTAATGTCTTAACACTTAAACCAAAGGCTTCGTTTCCTTTTTCAGAACCTGCAATAGATTGGAAAATCAAATCTGAAGGCGCGCCTTTTTTGATAGCTTCCATTTGTGTTGTAACGTGTGCGAGAACGCATGTTTGAGTTGGAATCTCCCACTTGCGTTTGAACTCGTCGAACATCTTCAAGACGTTGCCGACGCTTTCAACTGTATCGACAACAGGGTTGAGGCCGAGTACGGCATCGCCTGCGCCATATGTTAAGCCTTCCATCAACGACACCATGATACCGTCGAGGTTGTCTGTTGTATGGTTAGGTTGAAGTCTAAATGCGAGGACGCCCGGTTCACCGATTGTCGTGTTACAGTGTGCTGTAATAACAATCTTCTGTGCCCCGAGTACGAGGTCCATGTTGCTCATCAACTTAGTGACAGCGGCAACCATCTCAGAAGTTAAACCTCTAGAGGCTCTTTTTATCATGTCGCCTGTTGTCTCTTCGTCTAAAATCCACTCTCTGAGTTGTGAAATGGTCCAGTGCTTCATTTCACCATAGATGCTCATGTTGAGGTCATCGTAGATGATACGCGTTACTTCATCTTCTTCATAAGGCACTACAGGGTTGTTGTAGATGTCCTCAAGTGTTAAGTGGCTAAGTACTTCTTTAGCCGCAATACGTTCTGTTACCGTTTCTGCCGCTACACCAGCTAAACGATCACCAGACTTTTCTTCATTGGCTTTTGCCAATACTTCTTTCACGCTGTTGAACGAGTAAACTTGTCCAAATAGTGAAGTCTTAAGTCTCATATTGTACTCCTCTCATTACTTTTTAGTAGCCGAACAGCAGCGTTTTGATCACCACTGGTACAACCTGCCCTCCGGCAATTGGAACCCCAATATCAATGTAGTCGCCGTTGTCTACGCTGACAGAATCTATACAAATCACGGGTTCATCTGCCTTGAGCTTTTGTCTCAAGCAGAGCCCGAGTGATTTGGCAAAATCACTTTCGATGAGCACGATCAAAGGTAATTTTTGATCGACCATCTTTTTCATACCGACGATAATATCGTCGGCTAATGCCGCTATGGCATCGAAGCCGTAGCCGCGTTCGCCTTTTAATCCAAGAGCCACGAGCGGTGTATCGGATTGTTCTACCAACCAGTCGATACGGCTCGAAATGGCTTGTTGTCTTTCGGTCCCCGTTTGTGCTTCTTCTTCAGTCGTCAGGTGTACGATGGGGATGTTTTTAATCGGCAGCTGATTCAAGTCGTAGTGGATAGTGCTGCCACTGATGTCTGTTGTGTGATTCCCCGCACCGACGACTGTGGCTCTAATGGTCTCTTCACCTGCGATAACGCGATGGGTTGTCGCCGCCAGTGCCTCTTTAATGGCACTACCGAGTAAAATGCCGATATCGCCGTATTTGAGCCAATCCGCTTCTACGTTGCCCACACAGTCCGCCACGCCGCCAGATAGGAACACGGCGTCGACTTTATGGGTCATACGCATGTCGTGATCGGTAATTAAAAGTTTGTAAATTGGGTCTTCAGAGCCCGTATTAGCTATTTCCACAACCGCTTTCGCCATGGCTTCCACAAACACTTCCAAGTCGCGTTTGGCCGCTTTTGCGCCAATGCGAATATCGAGTCCAAGGGTTTCAATTAGGGCTTGTGCTTTTTTAGAAATGTAGTGGACGGTACCGTCTTTTTCAAGTTTAATCAGACGTCCCCCGATGTCGAAACACGCGCTGTCGACAACTTTGCCGTTTTTAAACACGGCGATATTTGTCGTTCCGCCACCCATGTCGAAATTCATAACAGTTGCACTGTGCTCTTTCGAATACGCGCAAGCACCGGAGCCTTTGCCGGCCAAAATGCCTTCCAAATCCGGTCCAGCTGTGGCGACGACGAAGTCCCCTGCAAAGCCACTGAGCATTTTCAGTACCTCTTTAGCATTCTCCTTACGCGCGGTCTCGCCGGTTATAATGATGGCGCCTGTATCGATGGAACTCGGCGTCATATACCCTCTAATGTATTCCTTTTCTACGATATTTCTCAGTGCCTTGGCGTCGATGACCGTAGGACTTAAAAGCGGTGTAAAGTAGATTTCGCTTCTATAGACAACTTCTTTTCCGACAATTTTCACCGTGGGGATCGTCCAAGCCGACGCTGTATTCTCCACGTAAATCTTTGAAAAGACAAGTTGTGTGGTGCTGGTGCCTATATCGATGCCGACACTCATCAAAGATTGTGCCATCTCTCATGCCCCTTTCAAAAAAAATAACGCTAAAAAAACCCTTTCCAGAGCTTTTTTAACGTCTTTGTTAAAATCATATCGCACCTCTTCGTGCGAAGGTTTATTCTTTTTTCATCCTGAAGTCAAACATGGCTTTAGTGCCCTTTTGACCGGACTCAAGTGAAAAGCACCCCTTGAGTTTGTCTTCTACAATGCTTTTGACAATGCTCATTCCAAGGCTTCCCGCTCGTGTGTTTGTTATATCAAACCCGACGCCGTCGTCTTTGACGAAGACGTTCGAATATTGTATACCTTTTTCAATCTTAATTTCAATGCGGCCTTCACTACGACCGACAAATGCGTATTGCATACTGTTTTGAACCAACTCGTTCACAACCAACGCAATAGACGTGGCGAGGTCGGAGCTGATTTCAAACGTGTCTCCTGTAATTTCGAGATTGACTCGACAGTCTTCATAAGGCACGCTCATGGCGTTGTACACAACGCGTTCTAAAATGGTCTTAATCTCCACTTCATCGACGCCGTTTTGCGCCAATATTTCGTGGGTGACCGCTATACTGACCACGCGGTTGATGCTTTCTGAGAATGCGCGTTTTGCTTCATTTGAAGAAATCCGCCTCGACTGAAGCCGCAACAAACTCGCTATGGTCTGAAGATTATTTTTAACCCGATGGTGAATTTCTCTCATTGCCATCGATTTGGTTATCAGTTCTTTCTCTATTGCTTTTTCATCTGTGATGTCTTTAATAACCATTACAAGTCCTACTAAGCCTGAGTCTTTAAACGACAGAGTGGCGTATTTTACTTTTAAAGTCATATTTCCAATGCTGACTTCTGAAATCTTGACATTAGACGTTTTGCTCACTTCCTCAAAGCGCTTGCCGTCGAGCACCAAGTTGTCAAACGGGATGCCCACGAGCTCGTCGAGGTAGCCGAGACGTCTGTACATTTGAGAAGCGATTGGGTTGAGGCTTTGTGAAACCCCGTATTTATCGAATATGACAATCCCATCGTTGAGATAGGGCTGAAGTAAAATTTCTTCATGCATACTGCCCATAAGCGACTCGGACAAATGTTCTGCGGTTTCTGTGAGCATCTGTATTTTCGCATGCTCTTGTTCCGCTTCATACACGTCACTTTCCATAATCAGACACCCAATGGTGTTGCCGTCTGCGTTTTTTATCGGCACGACATTTTGACGCACCATCTGTTCCTCTTGCGTAATCGCTCTGAGGTCACGCGTCGGCATGCCCAACTCCAGCGTTCGAATAGCCGCGGGTTCATTGTGCCTATAGGCAAACTCCCCTACAACAGTGTCTTTGTAGTGCGACTGATAAGAAAAGGGGTTGGCTTCTGCCACAACGACTGCGATACCGTTTTCTCGCGTCATGACGTCGATAAAAATATCCGACCTTGTCAAGTTGGCCATCACCTGAATCTGAGACGCCACTTCTTCAAGTTGCTTAATATCGGCGTCTTTTAAAAACGTGTATTCCTTGCAAAGTTTCTTAATCATAGTTAAGCCTCTTTGCTCATCAATATGATGTTGGCGATGTCTTTCATCGTACAACGTTTGTCCATGCTCATTTTTCGAATGTAGTTGTAAGCTTCTTCTTCATCCATGCCGTCTCGCGTCATGAGAATGCTCTTAGCGCGATCGATGACAATGCGTGCCTCTAGGCGTTCATTGGTTTTTTGATGCGCTTTTTTAATGTCGATAATCTCTTTACCCTTGTGCATAGCGATTTCAATAGCGGGCAACAAAGCCTGCTTTGTAACCGGTTTGACGAGATAGGAAATCACCCCGACATTTTTAGCCTTTTCAACAAACTCTTGACCGCTGTAAGCCGTCAAAAGAACAATCCCCCCGGCCAAACTCTCTTCACTGATGATTTTCGCCGCCATCAAACCGTCTAAGAGCGGCATCTTAACGTCGAGAATCACGAGGTCCGGTCGACTTTTTTTACACATTTCCACTGCGTCAAACCCATCTGAAGCTTTGCCTACGACATCGTAGCCCGCTTCTTCGAGCATCTCCGCAACATCCATTCTAGTAATCGGTTCATCGTCAGCGATGACTATCCTCTTACGCATATTGTTCCTCCATTATTTCATGCTATGCAATTAATGCGGCAATGTGCTCCACACCCTCATTGGCGTAAGCGCTTACCTCATATATCGTTTCAGCACCCGCCGCTTTCAGCCAAGCTTTGGAGCGCTCCGGATCGGCATTTTCTACATCTACTTTAGTCACTATGCCAATCACTTTTTTGTTAAACATCGTACCAAATCCAGGCGGAAAATAATTGTCCCCACTCGACGCATCGTGTACCAGTGCGACGAGGTCCGCATCAAACGAAAGTGTGATGATGGCATTGTAAAATCGTGGATTTTCAATGTATTCCCCCGGTGTATCAATCATTTTACCATAAAACTCAGCACTTTGTGTCTTTTTATATTTAAGCTCTTCATTTAATAGGGCCTGTATGAGGGTCGTTTTCCCCGCCCCCTGCTTGCCTACGAATATAATACCCTTCATCAGGACCTCGTAATCACAGCAGGCGTGAAATTCAATATGCCGCTGAGCATCCCCAGAACCGACTTGAGGGCTTCCTCTACACTGCCGACATCGCCGACGAGTACGAGTGAACCGCTGAAGCGATCTAAAAAGCCGATGCTCACACCTGACGATTTCGTCGCCACGTCAGCGGCGATAATAGCCGCTTCACTTGGTGTAATCGTCAAGATGCCAATAGCACCTGTGTGCTCTTCAGAAAGACCGAGTTTCTGACAGACATCCCTTCTCGGGTTCGCTATTAAATGAGCCAACGTCACCTGTTTTCCAGGGACATACTCTTGTACCATTCTTTGTTTTTCTTTTTCCACTGACGCCTCCTACAACAAAAAAAACTTGCAGCTATCCCGTAAGATACCACAAGCTTCGATGCTCTCGCTTTTCTAGCACGCCATTGTACTGAACTAATTATATCACTTAACCTTTAATTAAGCAACTAATTTTTATGCGTTTTTTTTAACAAGATATTTTTCGCTCATTTCTTCAAAATGGTGAAAAATATGCTCGAGATCTTCGCCAAATGAAGTTAAAAAATAGCCGGCGAAAGGATCCTCAGAAGCCTCTTTGAAAACGGCGTTCCTTTCTACGAGCACCGAAAGTTTTCTAGAGAGCTCCGTGTTGCTCAAATAGTTAATCGATCTTAAAATATCGTTGAACTGATGGTTCCCCTGATGGATAGAAGCGACAATTTCCGGCACCCATCTAAGTTTAACCATATCGTGAATCATATGAAACCCTTCCGTCATTTTAGTCGTCGTCTTTTTCTTCACAGTTGACCTCCAAGATAGTTATACATACCCCACTTTTGTATTTTTACAAGGCAATGTTAAGTAACAAATTTGTGTCTTTTTGTAGTTTTGAGTATAGCATATAATAAGGGCAAAGGTAAACACCTAGACGTTGAAAATAATAATTATTCTTATTAAAGGAGGCTTATTTATGAAACATTTACAAGCAATGAACACGTACCTATCCAACCTATCTGTACTCAATGCCAAATTACACAACTTGCACTGGAACGTCGTCGGCATCAATTTCGTGGCTATCCACAACTTTACCGAGTCTCTTTATGACGAAGTTTTCGAATCGTTTGACGCCGTTGCAGAGCATCTGAAAATGTCAGGTGAAATGCCACTTAGCCGAATCGCGGATTATCTCGAGCACGCAACTCTCAAAGAAATTGAGCCAAAGGCGTTCAGCGCTAAGGAAGTTCTCGACATTTTAATCGACGACCTCGGTGAAATGCGCAAGCTCGCACTTGACATCCGACAAGTCGCAGATGAATCTGGTGACCCTATTGCCGTTGCGATGTTTGAAGATCACATTGCCAGCTACAACAAACACATCTGGTTCCTCAGCGCTATGCGCCAAGGGTAATGTACCGTACAGTCATAACAGCTATCAGCTTCAAAAGAGACGCAAACACGCGTCTCTTTTTTGATTTGACAACAAGATTTGAGCAGAAAGACTTACCGCGAATGTTCAGCGCGGAAAGGCGTCAGCGAAAATCGGTTAGTAATGCCGGAGGCGTTACTAATGTTGTTTGACAACAAGATTTGAGCCGAAAGGCTTACCGCGAATGTTGTTTCAGCAACGAACGTTGAGTCTCAAACCTTTTTGCAAGTGTTCAGCAAACGCAGACGTCTACAAAGTGACTCTTTTCATTTCTACGCCTACATATTTTAACGGACAATGGTATAATGGTTAATGTAAATTCTATTTTAGGAGCTGCTTATGAACCCCAACATCAAGAGAGCCGGTTTAACCGGCCTTATACTTGTCATCGTTTTTCTCAGTATCAGCCTGTACAGCCGTTTAGACACGTCGACGTCCGAATTGCTCGATAAACCACTCGTCGTGGGGCGCTACACCGACGCCTTAACATTAGACCCCTCCATAGCTACTGATTCTGAATCTTTCCAAGTAACAGTCAATATATTTGAAACCCTTGTACGCCTCGATGGCGACGGCAAAACCATCCTCCCGGGATTGGCAGAAACTTGGCGCAGCAGTGAAGACGGCCTAACCTGGCTCTTCAAAATTAGGAAGGATGTCACTTTTCACGATGGCACAGCACTCACAGCTGAGTCGATTGCTTTTAACTTCCAACGTTGGATGAATGAGGACAACCTCTACCACACCGGACAATTCAGTTACTGGAATCACAGCTTCGGTGGTTTCCCCGGCATAGTCAAAAGCGTTGTCGCCCTTTCCGATTACACACTGGAGATTACATTGAACGAACCTTACGCGCCGTTTCTAGGGGTGTTGTCTCTCCCGCCGTTTGGCATCGCCAGTCCGGAAACCATTAAAACATACAACGATACCCTATGGGCGCATCCTGTGGGGACAGGTCCCTTTGTCTTCGAGTCGTGGTCAATGGGCAAGCGCATTCACTTAACGCGAAATACAGCGTATTGGAATACACCTGCAAAGGTGTCCAGCATTGACTTCATCGTTATAGACGACAACAGCGACGAAATGAACTTACTGGAAAACGGGGCAGTCCATATTATAGAAGGCGTCCACTGGGACAACAAAACGACAGTCGAGGCTATGGACAAGGTGCTGTTGCGCTACAAACCGCTCTCCAACATCGCCTATCTAGGCCTCAATCACGAAGTCGAGCCATTTGATGCACTTGAAGTGCGCAGAGCTATCGACCTCTTGATTGATAGAGAGCGCATTATCTCAGAAGCGTTGACCCCGCTGTCTAAGCCCGCATCGACTTTTTTACCGCCGCAGTCCAGTGGCTATCACGAAGGCATCGACCTGGCAACTGTAGACGTTGCAGAAGCTAAACGCCTATTGAAAAATGCCGGTTATCCCAACGGCTTTGAAACCGAACTGTGGGTCAGCGCCACATCGAGAGACTACTTAACCAACCCTGTAAGTACGGCCTACGCCGTAAAGAAACAGCTGGCCAAAGCCAATATTGACGTCACTGTAAAAGTATTCCCCTGGGCTGAGTTTCTAGAAAAAATAAAAACGGGCGAACACCCCATGGTGCTCACAGGGTGGAACGGCGATACAACTGACCCCGACAATTTTCTCTTCACATTGTTTCATTCAGAAAACGCCAAACGGGAAATTGCGCTCAACTACTTTTTTTACAGAGATGATGAGATGGACAAGTTGCTCTTACAAGCGCGCCACACACTTAACGACGATTTTAGAAATGCGCTTTATAGAGACATCCAAGAACGCATAAAAACAGATGCTGTCGGCATACCGCTGGCCCACACAATGAGTTTAACAGCCGTTTACTACGAAGTACTGAACTACAGGCCCAATGCCATTGGACACCATTGGCTCTACGATATCGATTTAAGGAGCGACGATGAACAATAGACTCTTTTTTATCATTATTTTAATCATCAGTGTTTACATTCTCGTGTTGAGCGCCCAAACAGCCTCCTCTGAAATGTTGGACACCATCCCGTCACTCCCCCAACCCATTGGGGAAGAAACGGTGCTCATTACCTCTGCCGGCCAAAGCATGGACACCTATATCGTTAAAGACATGGCCAACGAGTTGCTTATTCACAACTACTTTATGCCAACCGCCACAGAAGCTGATCTAACCAAAACGCAATCGGTTATTGTCGTCGTCGGCTACAGCCACACCAGCGATAAACTCAACACTTTTACAGCAGAAGAGGAAATCGACCGCGTACGCGCCCTTATCAAGAGCGCCAAATCCGGCGGTCAGTCGATTACAACTGTCTTTATAGGCGGAAAGAACAGACGCGGTACGGAGACAGACGCCATGCTGTCTGCCCTATTGCCCATAAGCGACTACATCATCACCACAGTCGATGGCGATGAAGACCGATTTTTATACACCCTAGCTCAAGAAGCAGGCCGCCCTATCACCCGTTGTGACGACGTTAAAAATGTGAGCGAGCCCCTCGCCAGTATTTTTAGATAAAGGGGGCACTAATGAAGAAAAAAACACTGCTTATCGGATTGTTGCTGGTTTTTTCAGCGTTTGTGTTCACACTGGGGTTCTTCCTCGACGGCTACTGGTTCGACATGATGGTCAAGGTTCGAGACGCGGTACACACCCATGACAGCGGTCCGCTGATTATAGCTTCTGCCATGTTGACTGTTATTAACGCCATGGTCAATACGCTGATTTTTATGTGTGCCTTTGTCAGTCTCTATTGCTTGTTTAAACACCCGTTTTCAAAGCTCCACCATTACATTGTACTTTTGGCACTTTACGCTGTTTTTGCAATTGGATTTTATACTTTTCACGATCTCGAGTTCGATTGGTTAACACAGTATTTTGCCGTCTTACTCATTATGACACTCCCCACTCGGAGCAAGTCGTTGACCCAGTCGGTTTTAAAGAATTTTATTCTGACCCTACAAATCTTCTTTGCCTTTCAGTGGCTCAACGTCATCTCCGTACTGGCGCGCTTCGGTTTTGGAAGCACTGACACAGCGACGAGTATCAAGCGCGTTGCGTTGTATCTCGAAAACGATTTTATATTGGATTTTCTAGGCCTCTCTTTCTTTTTAGGCCTTTTGGGCTCTTCCCTCTTGACGGTTGTGCTCTTTGTCAGTTTTGACCGCTATCTGAGGGTCAGCAAGCGCCAGTTCGAAAATGAAAAAATAATGCGCGCAAAGGTACTGGAGAACCGCGTCTTTGAAGAAGTCAATGCATTGACACACGATTTGAAGACGCCATTGGTAACTATTCAGGGACTCGCCTCATTGCTTGCCCTCTCAAAAGATGGTGAAAAAATCACGCTGTATGCCGACCGCATCGAATCCGCCACCATCAAAATGTCCGATATGATTTCGAGCTTTCTCTACGATACTTTTAGACAAAAACTCACGATACAAGAACTCTTTGAGACCTTGCGGGCACAGTTGCCCGTTCACGATAAAGAACTGGACTTCGCTCTGCTTCTCCCTGAAGAGCCGGTGACACTTTGGGTCAATAAAGTACGGATTGTCAGAGCGTTCATCAACATTGTGGAAAACGCCATTTTGGTAGAGCGTTTGGAGGCTGAGAAGAAAATCGTCATTCGTACAGAAACCACTGATCAAACGTTAAACGTGGCTATTGAGGACAACGGCGTCGGCATACCGGAGAGCATCCAAGACAAAATATTTGAAATCGGCTTTTCTTCAAAGGGGACAACCGGCCTCGGGCTCGCCTTTGCCAAGAAAGTTATAGAAGACCACGAGGGTCAACTGACACTTAAAAAGAGTGCCGTCGGCGGCACCTGCTTTGAAATAAAACTACCAATTTACAACGAAGGGGAACAACATGCCTAATAAAAACGTATTAATAATCGACGACGATCGCGACATCCTGTTTACCATCAGCGAAATTTGTAGCTTTGCAGGTTTGGAAGGTGAAACGGCTCCCAGTGGCAAAGAAGGTTTTGCGAAGTTAAAAGAACGCCATTACGATCTCGTTATAATGGATTACCATATGCCGGGGTGGAACGGCTTAACCACACTCAAGAAAATTCGGTCGGTGAACAAACACGTATCTGTTCTAGTGCTCACAGTAGACGAGCGTCAAGAAATCGCCGACGAGTTTATCAAAACCGGCGCTACGGACTTCGCCATTAAACCCATTAAAGCACCGGATCTCATCGCACGGATAAACGTCAATCTTAAAATTTCTGAAATACAATACGAGTTGCTGAAAAGACAAGAGAATATGTTTGTTGAAAAAGGGATTTCTTCTGCCACGTTAGACCTTATAGAAAAGCACTTGCGCAGTGTTGAAGAAGAGTTTACAATAGACGGTCTGTCAAAAGCTGTGGGCCTCGCCTACCAGACAGTTCACCGTTATGTACAGTTTCTGTTGGAACGCGAACATATCGAGGTGATTCCCGTCTACGGTTCTCTCGGACGACCGAAAAATAAATACCGTTATTTAAACAGAGAAAAAAGTTAAAAAAAAGATACAAGAGCGCTTTCCCGTTATAATAGAAATTAAGAATTTGATAAATTTCTAAATTCTTTTCACCGGTTTTTGATTTATTCGCTAATTAAGAGTCGTGTGAAAATGAGACGACAGTCTCTAATATTTACGGGGAGGGTAATTAATGAACACAGAAACGAATCAAAAAAGAGGTATTTTTGGTGGCTTTCTAAACTTTGTGGAGCGCGCGGGCAATAGGCTCCCACATCCAGTCACCATTTTCTTCATTCTGGCTCTGGCGGTTATCTTAATTTCTGAGCTGGGTGTAAGATTGGATTGGAACGTCACTTTCTACAACGCAAAGGCAAAAGCTGAAACGTCTGTACAAGCCATCTCGCTGTTAAACGCTGAAGGCATACGCTACATGATTAACTCAGCAGTTACAAACTTCACTGGTTTTGCGCCACTGGGTACAGTGTTGGTCGCTATGCTCGGTGTCGGCGTCGCCGAAAGTACAGGCTTAATCGGTGCAGCACTTAAGAAGTTGGTTCTTTCTACGCCTAAATCGGTTATCACATATGTCGTCGTCTTTGCCGGTATTATGTCAAATGTCGCTTCAGATGCCGGTTACGTTGTACTTGTACCATTAGGCGCACTGGTATTTATGGGCTTCGGTCGTCACCCAATTGCAGGTCTTGCGGCTGCTTTTGCCGGTGTTTCTGCAGGCTTCTCTGCCAACCTAGCACTAGGGACACTCGATCCCCTCTTAGCGGGTATCACCAACGAAGCGATTAAAATTGGCGGTTCTACAGTAACCATTGCACCTACTGCCAACTGGTACTTTATGATTGCTTCCACATTCTTGCTCACATTCTTAGGTGGTATTGTAACCGATAAGATTGTCGAACCAAGACTTGGCGAATACAAAGGTGCTGCCAAGAAACAGTCTATGGAAGTTACTAAAGAAGAAAGCCGTGGCCTTAAAGCTGCCGGTCTGTCACTTCTCGTTGTTGCAGCAATATTTGGCTTTATGGCGTTCCCAGAATCAGGTGTTTTAAGATCGATGAATGCAGAAGGTCAAATGACATTAGACGCTTACATTCACGCCGGTCTCGTTCCAACCATTATGATTATGTTCTTAGTTCCGGGTATCGTCTTCGGTATCTTCGCCGGTTCCATTAAAAACGACAAAGACGTCGTTAAAGGCATGGGCAAGGCGATGTCCTCCATGGGTGGCTACATGGTACTCGCCTTTGCAGCAGCGCAGTTTATCGCTTACTTTACGTACACGAACCTCGGAATTATCTTAGCGGTTAACGGTGCAGAACTCCTTGAGTCCATCGGCTTTACAGGTTTGCCGTTGATGGTTGGCTTTATCATTGTCGCAGGTTTTATCAACCTCTTTATCGGTTCTGCATCAGCTAAATGGGGCATTATGGCGCCAATTTTCATTCCAATGATGATGGAACTCGGTTTAAGACCTGAGTTCACACAGCTCGCCTACAGAATCGGTGACTCCACAACCAATATCATTTCGCCGCTGATGTCGTACTTTGCCGTTATTGTAACGTTTGCACAACAGTACGATGAAGATGCCGGTATCGGTACATTGATTTCTTCGATGCTGCCGTACACCCTCGTCTTCTTAGTCGGTTGGATTGCTTTGATGATCGTTTGGTACGTAACAGGGCTTCCAATTGGACCAGGCGCATTTATGCACTAATCCAGACATTACAAAAGCTTCATCCGCATTCGTTGCAGATGAAGCTTTCATCTATGTTATAATACATGTAGCACAGTCACTAATACGTTAAGGAGGCATATATGATTAATCAAAACAGAGTGGTCGACGCCTTTATGGCCTACGTCCAAATTTCCAGCCCGACGAAACACGAGCGCAAATTTGCCGACTACATCACTAAGGTTTTAAAAGAACTCGGTGCAGAAGTCACTATGGACGATGCCGGTTCAAAAGTTGGCAGCGACTCAGGTAACGTCATTGCAAGGTTCAAGGGCACAAAAGCCGGTACACCAATTTTATTCAGCTGTCATATGGACACAGTTTCTCCAAGTGTCGATATCAAACCGCACATTAAAGACGGTACGATCTACAGCGACGGCACAACCATTCTCGGTGGCGATGACAAAGCAGGTATCGCAGCCATCGTAGAAGCCATTCGAGTTATTAAAGAAAACAACATCGACCACGCCGATTTGGAAGTCGTCTTCAGCATTTACGAAGAAGGCGGTTTACACGGTGCCAAAAACCTCGACTACAGTCAATTCCAAGCCAAGCGCGCCTTTGTCCTAGACAGCGGCGGCGACCCTGGGGAAGTTATTATCAGCGGCCCGGCGCAAGATAAGTTGAACTTTAAAGTGCTCGGCAAGCCGGCACATGCCGGCGTCTGTCCTGAAGAGGGCATCAGCGCTATTATGATTGCTTCAAGAGCCATCGACCGCATGACATTGCTTCGCATCGATGAAGAAACCACTGCCAACATTGGTAAAATCGAAGGCGGTGGCGCAACCAATATCGTCACGCCAGAGGTGACCATTGCAGCAGAAGCGCGAAGCCTAGACAACGATAAGCTTCAAAAGCAATCCGACCACATGGTGGCTTGCTTTGAAGAAGCAGCGACGTTCTTCGGCGGCAAAGTCGAAGCTGAAGTAACGCGCATGTACTCTGCATTCCACGTGGATCCAGAGGCTGACATTGTAAAAGTCGCTTTTAAAGCCTGCGAAAATGCCGGTTTGAAGCCGTTTACCAAAGCCTCTGGCGGCGGTAGCGATACCAACATCCTCAACGCCAACGGCATCACCGCTGTTAACTTTGGCATTGGCGAGCGTAAGCCACATACCCTTGAGGAACATCTACACATTAAAGATTTGGTAGCGGCTTCACAGCTGGTACTCGAATTGATTAAATGTCACACAGACTTGTAGAGTCCCCCTCTGCACAGTTTGCGAATCCCCTTATTGCTTAGGCAGTAAGGGGATTTTTTAACGCTGCCACCTGTTAAAATGGAATCGCATCAAAGTGGACAACAACATTAGTAACGCCTCCGGCATTACTAATGTTGTTAAATTAAAAAGAAGAATCCACGAATGAATTCTTCTTGTTTTCGTCAATAACTCTATATCATTATTTTGCGTAATCAGTCACTCTAGATTCCCTGATAATATTGACTTTAATCTGTCCAGGATAATCTAACTCCGACTCGATTTTTTTACTCATTTCTCTAGCCAGTAAAACCATACTGTCGTCATCGACTTTTTCTGGAATAACCACGACGCGAATTTCTCTACCCGCTTGAATGGCAAATGATTTTTCAACGCCATCGTAGCCATTTGCAATCCCCTCTAAGGACTCAAGGCGTTTGATATACGTGTCTAGCGCCTCTCTTCTTGCACCTGGTCTAGCGGCTGATAAAGCATCTGCTGCTGTAACGAGAACGGCTTCAATTGATTCTGGCTCATAATCGCCGTGGTGTGTGCTCATGGCGTGTATAACCGCCTTTGATTCGCGATACTTTCTCAAGATTTGCATCCCGAGTTCAATATGCGTGCCTTCGAGGTCGCGGTCTACAGCTTTTCCAATATCGTGCAACAAGCCGGCGCGTCTTGCTATTTTGACGTCAGCGCCTATTTCAGCCGCCATTAACGCCGCCAAATGTGCCACTTCAATCGAGTGTTTCAAGACGTTTTGACCATAGCTTGTACGGTATTTTAAGCGTCCTACGAGTTTGATTAACTCCGGATGTAGGTTGTGAATACCCACTTCAAATGTGGCGTTCTCACCTTCCGTTTTAATCAACTGATCGACTTCTTTCTTAGACTTCTCCACCATCTCCTCAATTCGAGCTGGATGAATACGGCCATCGATTATTAATTTTTCCAGTGCTAATCGTGCAATTTCTCTTCTCACCGGATCAAATGACGATAGAATAACCGCCTCCGGCGTATCGTCGATGATGAGGTCGACGCCTGTTAGCGTTTCTAGCGCTCTAATGTTACGACCTTCTCTACCGATGATTCGACCTTTCATCTCATCATTTGGTAAATTCACCAATGAAACGGTGTTTTCAACGACATAGTCGGCAGCACATTTTTGAATAGCATATGCCAAGATGTCTTTGGCGTTTTTCGTCGCCTCTTCTTTTGCTTTTCCCTCTATGTCTTTTATGAGCAATACCGCATCGTGCTTAATGTCCTTTTCGACATCTGCAAGCAACTGCGATTTTGCCTCATCTGTTGTGAGTTCAGAGATGCGCTCGAGTTCAGCAATCTGCTTTTCGTAGAGCGACTCCGCTTCGGCTTCACGTACTTCAATTTTTCTCAGTTTTGCCGAGAGCTTTTCTTCTTTATTCTCCAAGTTGCTCGACTTTCTCTCGAGCGACTCTTCTTTCTGAAGATTTCTTCTCTCTAACTTTTGAATTTCAGCACGTCTGTCCTTTGTTTCCTTGTCAATTTCTTTTCTAATTTGTAGCGCTTCTTCTTTCGCCTCTAAAACTTTTTCTTTTTTTACAGACTCAGCAGCTTTTGTAGCCTCTGCTATGATTTCCTTTGCTTTAAATTCAGCACTTAAGATGACTTTTTCAGCGGTTTTCTTTCTGAAAACATAACCAAGTCCTACACCAACTGCAAGAGCAGCGCCAGTAATGAGTACAGTAACAATAACTGGTACGTTTATGTCGTTCACCCCCTTGCCTTATTCACTGTTTCCAATGTTCAACTTTTAATTTTCAAGTATAAACGTAAGCTAATATCAACGGTTTACTTCATGTTCCATTGAGAAGAAAATCCCTCTATCAACACTTTTGTTATAAAATGTAATTGATTGTAAAAAATGTTAAATAAAGCATGATTTTCGAAAGTATTCCATAAACGTCTTACACTTAGCAAATACATACACTTATACACTTCATTTTATATTTTTTTCAGGGGGATGTCAAGGCTTATGAACGACGGATTAACCCTCTTGCTCAGTGCTTTCAGCCGCTTTATTCAAACTGTGTATTTCTCGAATTGTACGTTCTATTTCTTCACACATCTCAGGATTCTGCGTTAAGAACTCTTTTGCATTTTCGCGACCTTGCCCGATTTTGTTGTCTTGATAGCTGTACCACGATCCAGATTTCTTTACCACATCCGCTGTAACCGCCACGTCGAGAATGCTGCCGACTTTGGAAATCCCCTCGCCGTACATAATATCGAATTCTGCCTGCTTAAACGGCGGCGCCACTTTATTTTTGACAACTTTAACGCGGGTTCTGTTGCCGATAACTTCTGAATCTTTTTTAATAGAGTCAATTCTTCTAACGTCTAATCGAACAGAAGAGTAGAATTTCAGCGCGTTTCCACCGGTGGTCGTCTCCGGATTTCCAAACATCACGCCGATCTTCATACGCAGCTGATTGATAAAGATAACCGTACAGTGTGATTTATTGATAATAGCCGTCAATTTTCTCAGTGCCTGAGACATGAGGCGCGCTTGAAGGCCCATGTGAGAGTCACCCATCTCGCCGGTAATCTCCGCTTTAGGCACCAACGCCGCAACGGAGTCGACGACGACGATGTCGACGGCACCGCTTCGAACAAGGGCATCCACAATTTCGAGTGCCTGTTCACCTGTATCCGGTTGCGATACGACAAGTTCTTCGATATTGACGCCAATGCTCTTGGCGTAAACTGGGTCGAGGGCGTGTTCAGCATCGATAAAAGCTGCAACACCGCCTTGTTTTTGACATTCGGCAATCATATGCAGGGTTACCGTAGTTTTACCTGAAGATTCCGGTCCGTAAATTTCGACGATTCTGCCTTTTGGAATACCGCCGATGCCAAGAGCTATATCTAAATCAATTGACCCCGTTGGAATGCTTTCAACATTCATTCTCGTCTCTGCACCGAGTTTCATAATAGAGCCTTTTCCGAATTGCTTTTCAATTTGTCCCAATACGCTGTCCAGCGCTTTTTTTCTTTCCGTCATCATACACCTGCTTTCTTTTATAGAACGTTTGTTCTGTTTTATTATACCATATCTCATCCGTTTTTCAACTTAAAAATAGGATAACTTATTTGGTATTTTATGTCAACTCGTATTTTAAACAAGTGTGTCATAGACCTGCTTTAACGCTCTGACCACTACGCGGTCTTGAATTTGAACCCGGTCGCCGTAGAGGCGGTGCTCAGATACTTCAATGCGCTCTGCAGTACCGACGCCAATGTATACCAGTCCCACAGGCTTTTCTTCGCTACCACCTCCAGGTCCCGCTATCCCCGTCACTGCAACGCCGACTGTCGCCCCAGTTGCTTTTAAAACGCCTTCTACCATGGCTTTGCATACTTCCGGACTAACGGCACCGCATTGAGACAAAAGCGCTTCTGGAACGTTTAAGAAGCGTATTTTAGCATCGTTTGAATAGCTGACCACACCGGAGTGAACCACATCGGAGGCACCGCTGTTTTCTATGAGCGAAGCGGTAATTTTCCCACCGGTACACGACTCGGCAAATGCTATGGTCTGTCCTTTTGCGCGGAGTTTTTCAATAAGTACGGCTTGAAGAGAAGCGCCGCTATCAGAGACCACATATGCGCCGATACGCTCTTTAACACCTGCAACCATCGCCTCGACAGCTGCGACATTTTCATCGTAATCGCCACTTGAAGCCGTCACCCTGAGCAACACCTTCCCGTCACCGGCGTAAGTGGCCAAAGTCGGATCTGTCTGAGACTCGATATAAGTCATCAGCTGTTCCTCGACAGTGGACTCCCCCATATCGTAGATGCTCAAATACTTTGAATACATCTGCTGCGACGTCTTTGCTTTAAGGTAGGGCACGAGATGGGTCTCTAAAACATAGCGCATCTCCCTCGGCGGTCCCGGCAAGACCACAACTGTGCATCCCTCTGCCTCTACGAGACACGCCGGCGCCGTCCCCTTGGCATTTTCAAGCACAATAGCGCCTTCTGGAAAATACGCTTGTCGAATATTGCTCTTGGGCATGGTTCGGTTAAACTTCTTAAAACGCGCTTTGACATGCGCCAGTGACGCCGCGTCTAAAACCATTTCGACGCCCAGTACCTTTGCCAACACCTCTTTGGTTATATCGTCTTGCGTCGGACCTAGGCCGCCGGTGGTCACCACGAGATCGCATGTGCGCATCAGCGCTTTTAGGTGTTCGGCCATCCGCTCTTCGTTATCGCCCACGGTGTAGTGATAGTAGACGCCGACACCGCATTCAGCAAGTGCCCTGCTGAGCTCAGAGGCATTGGTATTCACGGTTTGTCCCATCAGTAACTCTGTTCCTATTGCTAAAATTCCTGCTTTCATAATACCCTCCAAAAAAAGTTGACATAAAGTCAACTTTTATCGTATCTTCATCCGGTCGGTTACGTATCTTGTGTCAATACCGCCTTGTTTTTAATAATGTAGTCCGCCCCTGAAATAACCGTTAGCGCCGTTGCAAGATAGATGAAAATCTGATCCATTGGAATGTTCACCCACGCAAAAGGGATGTTGTCGATTAACAGCAAGATGACCATCACCATTTGAGAGATGGTTTTGGCTTTTCCCCACCAACTCGCGGCGATAACAATACCTTCTGAAGCGGCGATGGCTCTGAATATACTGACGATAAACTCCCTGGACAAAATGATGATAACGACCCAAGCACTGAGTTTACCAAGTTGCACAAAGCCAATGAGCGCACTGGTTACGAGAAGTTTATCGGCAAGTGGGTCCATAAACTTACCGAAATTCGTAATCAAGTTGTACTTGCGCGCCAAATACCCGTCTAATGAATCCGTTAGAGAGGCGATGATGAAAATCGGTGCCGCCACCACCATCTGTCCCTCTAGCAAAAAGTAAATGAAAAAAGGAATCAAGAGAATTCTTAAAATCGTCAACTGATTAGCAATGTTCATTTTCATCGACTACCACCCCAATCAAATCGTATTCAAGTGCATCGGTTACGCGCACTTTAACATAGTCGTTCAACGGCAGTTCTTCTGTAGTGTGCACATATACCACACCGTCAATTTCAGGCGCATCGTAAGCGGTCCGCCCAACGTAAATAAAGCCTTCTTCTTTGGAATTGTCTGCTACTTCTTCAACGATTACCTCGTAAGTCTTACCGATTTTGCTCAAAGAAAGCGCTTCAGAAATTTCCATTTGCGCCGCCATAAGGGCATTCCTGCGCTCCGCAATGACCTCTTCGTCTAACTTACCGTCCAACTTTTCAGCCGGTGTGTCTTCCTCGTCTGAGTAGCCGAATGCACCGAGACGATCGAAGCGAATGTCTTTTACAAAACGGAGCAACTCATTAAAGTCTTCCTCAGTCTCTCCAGGAAATCCGACAATAACCGTCGTGCGAATACAGGCGTCAGCATCTTTCGATCGGATGAGGTCGACCACGCGTCTGATGTCTTCTTGGGATGTCCGTCTGTTCATGCGCTTTAACACGGCATTGCTCGCGTGTTGAACGGGAATATCGAAGTAGTTGACCACTTTTTCGTTTTTGAAAAAGCCGTCAATAAGCCGTTCGTCCAAAATATCGGGATACGCGTAGTGAACGCGAATCCATTTGACGCCTTCCACAGCCGAAAGCTTTGTCAGTAGGACATCCAGTTGAGAGGTTCCGTACAAATCGACGCCATAGCGGCTCGTGTCTTGAGCGATGACAATCAACTCGCTGATGCCCATCTTCACGAGGTCTTCAGCTTCTTTGACGATTTCATCCATCTCGCGCGAACGGTACTTGCCGCGCAATTTTGGAATAATGCAATACGTACATCGGTTGTCACACCCTTCGGCAATCTTTAAGTACGCGTAGTTCTTAGGCGTCGTCAAGATGCGCGGTATGTCTTCTGGCACGACCAAATCCACAGATTCCATAAAGACTTTTTGCGTACTCCCACTTAAAAGCGCCTCGATGACTTCGACAATTTTAAAAAAGCTTCCTGTTCCCACAACGGCATCAACTTCGGGAATTTCGTCGAGAAGCGTTTCCGGATAGCGTTGCGACAGACAGCCGGTAACCAAAAGTTTTTCAAGATTGCCCGTATGCTTCAGTTCGGAAATCTCTAAAATCGTATCGATAGACTCTTCTTTTGCATCATTGATAAAGGAACACGTGTTGACAATGACAATTTCAGCCTCTTCAAGCGTTTCTGAAAGCGCAAACGAATCATCCAACAAACCGAGCATTTGCTCACTATCCACAACATTTTTAGAACACCCCAGTGTTTCAATATAAATTTTCTTCATCTTACCTCTTTCACCTAACTCTCCAATTCATTTTCTTGCACCGTTGTCGCCTCTACCGTCGCTTCTACCGCCGTCTCCTCAGCAACAGCAGCTTCGTCAGGCGCTTCATTTAGCGCTTCCGCTGTAATAAGCACTTCTCTTGGTTTGCTCCCCCTAGGTGGGCCGACGATACCGCGTTCCTCCATTGCTTCAATCAAACGCGCCGCTCGGTTGTAACCCACTCTAAATCGCCGCTGTAAAAGAGATGCAGACGCCTGCTCAGAAGTGACCACAAACTCTATGGCCTGTTCTAAGTACTCGTCGACCTCTTGCCCTTCAGCAACGCCTTTCGGCACTTCATCCAAGATTTCTTCCCTGTACTGAACTTCAATCGACTGTTCTTTTATAAACGTCACCAAACCTTCAACTTCTTCATCCGACATGAACGCCCCTTGTGCGCGCTTGGGTTTTGACGCACCCACAGGGTAGTAGAGCATGTCCCCTTTGCCCAGCAACTTTTCAGCGCCGCCCATATCGATAATCGTCCTGGAATCCACCGCCGAAGAAACAGAAAATGCAATACGCGACGGGATATTGGCCTTAATAAGGCCCGTAATGACGTCTACAGACGGCCTTTGCGTGGCGACAATCAAGTGAATCCCCGCTGCACGGGCCATTTGGGCCAATCTGCAGATGGCATCTTCCACCTGATTTGGCGCCACCATCATGAGGTCGGCCAACTCGTCGATAATAACCACGATTTGAGGCAACAATTCTTCACCTGTTTTTTCAGCTTTTTTGTTGTACCCTTTCATATCTCTCGACGAAGAATCGGCGAAGAGCTTGTAGCGACGGGTCATCTCGTTCACCGCCCAGTTTAAGGCAATGGCCGCTTTCTTTGAATCCGTAACCACAGGGAGAATGAGATGAGGTATCCCGTTGTAGTTGCTAAGTTCTACGACCTTAGGGTCAATCATTAAAAATTTGACCTCATCGGGCTTGGCATTTAGTAGGATACTGCTGATAATCGTATTGACGCACACCGATTTCCCGGAGCCGGTAGCACCTGCAATGAGCAAGTGAGGCATACTGGCTAAGTCGCCGATAATCGGATTCCCCGAGATGTCTTTACCCAAGCCCACCGAAAGCTTTGACGACGATTGTTTAAAGGCCTCTGATTCGAGCACTTCTTTCATCACTACCATGGACTTGGTCTTGTTGGGCACCTCGATTCCAATAGCAGTTTTCCCCGGAATCGGTGCAATACGCACTTGGCTGGTTGCGAGGTTTAAAGCAATATCTTCACTCAGGCCGACGACTTTGCTCACTTTAATCCCCGGACTCAGCTGAACTTCAAACATCGTAATAGAGGGCCCTTGTTTGACAGAAACCACACTGGCATCCACATTAAAGTTCTGAAGGGTCTCTTCCAAACGTTTCGCCATCTTCATAAACTCAGAACGGTCTTCTGAGGCGGCACCGCCTTTGGGGTCTGCTAAAAGACCCATCGGTGGCAACACGTACTCCGGAACGACCCGCTTGCTTCCAGACTCGATTTCTTCTTGTACTTGCGCTTCGTCGACCACCTCTTCATCCGCTTGCTTTTGCGCTTTTTTAGCAGGTTCTTGAGGCGGTGTTTCTACTGCTGGTGTTTCAGGCGCCCTTATGGCTTCAGTCTCTTCAAAAGCCTCCTGAGGAACAGGTGCAGGTTCTGCCTCAGCGGGCTCTACCACTGCAGGTTCCGATGGCAATGGGTCTCTACTTATTGGTGTTTCAACAGGTTCTTGAGAAGGCGTTTCTTTAACAGTCTCTTTACCTTCATAATAATCGTAGTCGAAAACTTTGACATCTTTTTTTCGAGACGCTTTTTTGGCCAAATCCAATTTCGCTAAAAACTGCGTTGAATCATTTTCTTTAGAAGGCGTTGTTTTTTTCTTAACCGTTGTCTTCACTTCTTCAAGGGCTTTTTCAGCCTGCATGGATTCCAGCATCAGCCGTTCTGCCTCTTTTTCCTGCTTCAACAACGTCTCCATTTCCTCGCGGCTCGCTGCCTTTTCAGCGCGCTTAGAAAGCATCTGCTGTCGTTTATGTTCCCAAAGCTCTTGAAGAGAAACCTTGGTAAACACAATAAACCCGGCGATAAATGCCACCAGTATAAACAGCACCGTTCCCGCAAAGCCGACGGCTTTTAAAAAAGCGTATGTCAACATTTCACCAAAGACGCCACCGCCCTCATAGGCGACACCGCTTTGGTACACTGTCTTTAAGTGTTCAAATGTATAAAAAGGCGTCGTGTTCAGCAGTTGACGGTAATCGTCTTGGTATTGAATTAACGTAGCGGCGAGTACCATGCCGACGAGCACAAGGGTTGTGCCGATGGTAATCCGCTTTACAGCAGGTTTAAAATTCGGATTTAACCGTACAAAGACAAAGGCAAAAACCACTGGCGGCATCACATACGCGACATAGGAGAAAAAGCCGAAGAGCACTTCTTTTACCCAAATCCCCAACGCGCCTACCGCACTGGTATAGAGACACAACATTAAAAACAAAGTAAAGGCAATAAGGCCGATAATTTTAAGCTCATACTTGATTTTGTAGTTTTTAAGATGCTCTTTTTGCGTCTTAGCCCCTGTCGTCTTTTTCTTTTTCGGAGGCGTTTTTTTCGGCGGTGTCTTTTTCGTCGGTTTTTTTACGCTTTTTTTCTGCACATCTGCCCCCTTTCATTTAGAACCTAACGCTAGACACCGGTGGAACCAAATCCCCCAGCCCCTCTTTCAGTATCTTCTACAGTTTCCACAGCATCCCATGTTATCCGTTCGTACTTGGCGATAATCAGCTGAGCAATACGATCGCCACGAGCGATGGTAAACGCAGCATCGCCGAGATTGATTACCGGGATTTTAAGCTCGCCGCGGTAGTCGCTGTCAATAGTCCCTACACAATTGGCCAGTGTAATGCCGTTTTTTATAGAAAGTCCGCTTCGAGCTCTCACTTGTCCTTCATAACCCACGGGGATTTCAACAAAGAGTCCCGTCGGCACCAGTGTTCTCTCCATCGGCTTTAAGACGATGGGCGTCTCGTTGTCTGCGAGCAGATCCAGTCCTGACGCCCCCAACGTTTTGTACTCCGGCAAAGGGTTCTTTGATTGATTTACGATTTTAACTTTCATGTGTTTCTCCTCTTACAATTCGTTCATAGAGCGCTTGTACTTCCGATTCAGACATTTCTCCGACAACGGCCATGGCACATTGTCCCGTTTCAAAAAGCTGATGGTACAAGTTCTTTACATTGTCCAATTCTATAGCGTCTATTTTTTCAATAACCGCTTCCAAGTCTTTTTCTTTATGTGCAAACATCTCGACGCGACCAATCCATTCCATCACGTGTTCACTGCCTTCCAGGCCGAGCATCACACTGCCCTTCAGCTGGTTTTTGGCGTTTTCCACGACTTCCGCTGTGAGCGCTTCCTTTAGTGTGCCAATGGTCTCGGCAATGGCCTCGACGATAGGCATAACATTTTCTTTGCTGGCGCCAAAAGAGATGTTCAACGTACCGATTTGATCGTAAAAACTCGGCTCTGAATAGATGCCGTAGGTCAGTCCCTTTTCTTCTCGCACCAATTGAAACAGCAGCGAAGAGTTGGTTCCACCCAGCACATTGCTCAACAACGTCATATCGTAACTCCTCGGATCCTCAAACGGAATCCCCGGGAAGTCTATCGAGACTTGAACTTGTTCATTTTCTTTGTAGACACAAGTGCAACCACTGTTAAACGTCGGCACCTCCGGTGTAAACACCTGACCGTCACCTAGGCGCTCTACATCAAAATAATGTCGTGCAAGGGCTTCCAGTTCCTCGGGGTCGTATTGACCCGCTACGGCAAGCACCATGTTTTCTGGACGATAATGCGTGCGATAAAAGGACAAGATGCCCTCTCTATCGAAGCGCTTAACACTCTCTTTTGTACCCAGAATCGGCATGGCCAGCGCATGTTCTTTGAAAGTAATCGCCTGTAACACATCGGCGACGAGTTCTTCTGCAGCGTCTTCGTACATGTTGATTTCATCTTCAACAACGACTTTTTCAACATCGATGTGCGCGCTTTTAAACGTTGGAAAGAACACCATGTCCGAAAGCAATTTAAACGCTGTCTCAATGTGTTCTCCCAAAGTCTTGGTATAATAGCACGTGCACTCTCTTGCCGTGTAAGCGTTGATTTCACCGCCGATTTTGTCAATGGTCAGCGAAATTTCCTTTGCAGAATACGTTTCAGTCCCCTTGAACAACATGTGTTCAATGAAATGAGAAATACCGTTGTTCGCTTCGGTTTCATTGGCCGCGCCAACTTTTATCCACACGCCCACTGTCAACGACTGATAGCCCGCAAGTGGCTGATGGACAACAGTCAAACCGTTGTCTAATTTGTATTTATGATGCAATTTTTCACCCCGTCTTTAATTTTCTACAATATGACAAATGAGACAGTACAGGTGTACTCTCTCACTTGCCACTGATAATTATTCGAAATGGACGCAATGGGGTGCGCCGTCTTACGCCTTGTTATCGAGTAAAACCTTTCTCGACAAGTTCACGCGACCTTGATCGTCGATTTCGATGATTTTAACTGTGATGACATCGCCGATGTTGACGACATCTTCTACTTTTCCGACACGCTTTGTATCCAGTTGTGAAATATGACACATACCTTCTTTTCCCGGGCCTATTTCTACAAATGCACCAAACTTCAATATGCGCGTTACTTTACCCGTATAGATTTGACCCACTTCAGGCACTTTGACGATATTTTCGATCTCTTCACGAGCACCTTTGCCGCCTTCGCCGTCAACAGCTGTAATCAGCACCGTACCGTCGTCTTCAATATCGATTTTAACATTGTGCTCTGTTGTAATTCTCGTGATAACTTTACCACCAGGTCCAATGACGTCTCTGATTTTATCAGGATCGATTTTAAGGGTAAAGACTCTCGGTGCGTATGGGGACATTTCCGCATTTGGCTCTGAAATCACTTCGTTCATGCAGCCGAGGATGTGGAGACGACCGATACGCGCTTGTTCAAGCGCTTCTTCGAGAAGTTCTCTGCTGAGACCGTCGACTTTAATATCCATCTGTAGGGCAGTGATGCCTTCTTTAGTACCTGCCACTTTAAAGTCCATATCGCCTAAAGCGTCTTCCATCCCTTGAATATCACTTAGAATAGAGATGTCGCCTTCTTCTTGAATCAAGCCCATTGCAATACCGGCAACAGAATCTTTAATCGGCACACCGGCGTGAAGCAACGACAACGTACTGCCACAGATAGAAGCCTGTGAGCTCGATCCGTTACATGTCAACACTTCCGAAACCAATCTAATGGCATAAGGGAACTCTTCTTCAGACGGCAATACCGGCAATAGAGCACGTTCGCCTAAAGCGCCGTGACCGATGGCACGTCTGTTGACGCGAGCAAACCCGAGCTCACCAACAGAAAACGGCGGGAAGTTGTAATGGTGCATGTAACGCTTCGTATCTTCCAGTCCGAGACCGTCGATGCGCTGTGCTTCTCCGAGAGCGCCAAGTGTCGTCACTGTCAGAACTTGCGTTAAACCGCGTTGGAAGAGTCCTGAACCGTGTGTTCTCGGAAGCAAATCAACTTCGCAGGAAATCGGTCTAATGTCTTTCGGGCCTCTGCCGTCAGGACGTACCGCTTCTTTTATAATCATCTTTCTCACAACGTCTTTCTCAACGGCTTTAAATTGATCCTTGAGGAAGCCTTCGTCATCTGGATGCGCTTCGATAAACGCTTCAATTAAGGCGTCTTTAAGCTCCGAAAGGGCGTCGTTTCTTTCGCTCTTACCTTCGATGCGCACGACTTTGTCCATTTTCTCTTCTAAAAACGCTCTGATCTCAGCGACATATGCCGCATCGACTTCCGGTAATGTGAGCGCGAACTTTTCTTTACCCAGCTCGTTGTTTATCATCTCCATAAACGCACAAATCTCTTTGATGACGTCATGGCCGTACATAATCGCACCTAAAACAACTTCTTCCGGTAAGATTTCCGCGCCGGCTTCAACCATAACGACGGCATCTTTTGTACCGGCAACCACGAGGTTAAGCGTCGATTGCTCTTTCTGAGCCACAGTTGGGTTGATGACGTATGCGCCGTCGATATAACCAACAGTTACACCGGCAACAGGACCGTTAAACGGAATATCCGAGATTCCCAAGGCAATAGACGCGCCGTTCATCGCCACTGTATCCGGCGAACAGTCTTGGTCGACAGACATAACAGTTGCCACCACTTGAACTTCGTTTTTCATGCCATCTGGAAAGAGCGGTCTAATCGGTCTGTCGATTAAACGTGCTGTAAGTGTCGCACGTTCTGACGGTCGACCCTCTCTCTTGATAAAACCACCTGGGATTTTACCGACTGCATACAGTTTTTCTTCATATTCTACTGTCAACGGGAAGAAGTCCAGGCCTTCTTTTGGCTTCTTAACGCCTGCTGCCGTGACGAGTACTGTTGTATCGCCATAGTGTAGCATCGCTGAACCGTTGACGAGATTGGCAAATTTACCGATCTCAACTTTCAGCGTTCTACCGCCGATTTCTTTTTCAAACACGCGTCGATTGTCGCCGCTCATTGTCTTTTCACTCATATAGTGCCTCCTAAATCTTTTAAAATGCGGCGTTCAGATTTATCCTACTTATTTCAAGTCAGCGCTTTGTAAAGCCCTCACTTCAAATAAGTAGGATTTGAAGATAAATTTGAACGTCCTTTACTATTATACTAAAGTTACAGGTAAAGTTAAAGCGAAATCCACATCTTTTCTACAATATTACCTGCTTGAACTGCCATGTTTGCAAGATAAAAGGACTTGGAGAAATCCAAGTCCTTGCAGTCATTATTTTCTTAAGTTCAGTTCTACAAGTAGCGCTCTGTACTTTTCGATATCTCTATCTTTGAGGTAGTTGAGAAGATTTCTTCTCTTACCGACCATCTTTAAAAGACCTCTTCTTGAGTGGTGATCTTTCTTGTGCATTTTAAGGTGATCGTTTAACTCATTGATTCTTTGCGTTAAGATTGCGATTTGTACTTCTGCTGATCCCGTATCAGTTGCATGTGTCTTGTGCTTTTCAATAATGCCGGTTTTTACTTCTTTAGTAATCATTTAATTCGCCTCCATTTTAATTTTAGCCAAAAGCCTAGTAAACCGTTGGCGTCACGGTGAACAAAGCGATTGGTCGTTTATCAACTACACTATAGTACCATATTCTGCTACGAAAGTAAACGGTTATTTTAAGTCGAAATACGCTTTCATCTGTGCCACATCGTTTTGCATGGCTTCGATTAAAGCCTGTTCAGACTCGAACTTCATCTCGTTGCGCAAGCGCTTGATAAAGTGGACTTCAATGTGTTCGTCATAGAGCGGTCGGTCGATGCCGTAGACGAAAGTCTCCATGTGAAGTCCCGTATCCTCAACCGTCGGGTTGTAGCCGACATTGGTCGCACTTGGGTAAAAGGTTCCCTGAATCAGCGTTTCAGTAATATACACCCCAGAACACAACGTACTGATATTTTCTTTAATCTGCATATTGGCTGTTGGAAAACCAAATGTCTTGCCCTTGCCTTTTCCGCGGATGACTTTGCCTTTGATAAAGTGTCGCCTACCCAAGTAGAAATTGGCTTCTTCCACGCGCCCCTGTTCGAGCAACTTTCGAATTAACGTCGAAGACACGCGTACATCGTTGCGCATAATGGGCTGGACGATATCGCAGCTGTAGCCGTATTGCTCGCCCAGCGCCAAAAGCATATCGACATTTCCACGCGCTTCTTTGCCAAAACGGTAATCGTAGCCCACAGTGAGATGTTTCATATTGAGCTTATCGACGAGTACTTCTTTGACAAAGCGCTCCGGTTCAATGGTCATCTGAAAGTCGTCGAACTTTAGAAGCGCCAAATAATCCAGACCGACATGTGAGAAAATCTGAACTTTTTCGTCTATGTCCATAATCTTAGCCGGGGGATTGTTCGGCGTCAAAAGTGCTCTCGGGTGGTTGGAAAAGGTATAGACAAAAGACTTGAGGTCGCGGGCCTTTGCCACGGCAATGGTATCTTTGATAATCTCCATATGTCCAATGTGCAAGCCGTCAAAAGTGCCCAAAGCTACCGAAGTCCCTTTTTCATCTCTTTCAATTGCCTCGAGTTCAAAATACAGTTTCATTTTTATCCCACCATCAGTTTCTTTATATAGATGCCGGACGACGTCTTTTCGGCGATGCCGTAAAAGGTCCCGTCGACATACACGCGGTAAAACCGCTCAGTGCTCAAACCGTCTCGCTTCAAAAACGGTTGAAGATTCACTTTCACGCCATTGGCAATCTTCTTGACAAACACAGGATCTGACGGCACTTCAACCGTTCCCATAAAGGAAAGCGCTTTATCTACTGGAACTATTTTTGCCGTGAGCGCTTCGTAAGTCATGCCTTTCACCGTTTCAACGTCTATGACATCTTCCAGCTCAAATGGGTCCGATGCCAAGCGTTTGAGCGCTGTCATATGGGCGTGTGTACCAAGTTTTTCACCAATGTCGTTGCACAAAGTGCGTATATAGGTTCCCTTTGAACACGTCACATCGAACTGCGCCCGTTCGCCGAAAATCGTGATATTTTCTATAGCGTATATGGTGCGCGGCCGAGGGGGCCTTTCCACAACGATGCCTTTGCGTGCCAAATCAACGAGTTTTTCTCCGCCGACTTTAAGGGCGCTGTACATCGGCGGCACTTGCAGGATATCGCCGACAAAACTCATGATAGCCTCTTTGTAAGTCGACGCATCAATATGTGCCGTCGGCGCCATTTTGAGCACCGTCCCCCACACATCCTGCGTATCGGTCATTGCTCCAAGTGCCATTGTACACGCATAGCGCTTTTTTTGATCTGTAAGGAAATCGACGATTTTAGTCCCCTTGCCAATGCAGATGGGCAAAACGCCGGTTGCCATTGGGTCTAGTGTCCCCGTGTGCCCGACCTTTTTCGTTTTCAACTGCTTTCTCAAAATGGCGACGACATCGTGAGACGTCATATTTTGAGGTTTATCGATAACGAGGACGCCATTTAATTGAATCATTTAAATACATCTCCAAAATGTGAAATCAGCGCCGTCTTAATCGTTTCAAAAGAGTTGTCCGATTTAAAGCCCGCCGCTTTCATGTGCCCACCACCTGAGAAAGCCTGTGCAACTGCACTGACATCAATGTCGTTTTTAGAACGCATTGAAATTTTGTGGCTGCCTCCGCCAATGTACCGGATAAAAACGACGACTTCAACGCCGGCGATATCTCTCACGTATTCGACGATGCCATCTGTGTCATAGGTATCGTAACTGAGTTTTTCCATCAATGACGCTTCCAGACCGACCAAAGCCAGTCGGTTGTCGTAATGAAGTTCGAGGGTCTCAAAGACTTTGTTCAGCAAGGTCACTTTCTCAAATGATTTGTTTTGAAAGAGCGCTACATTGACTGCATTAAAATCGAAACCGCTCTCCATCAACTTTGCACAAATTCTAAATGTAGACGGCTTTGTATTGGAATATCTAAAGTTCCCCGTATCCGTTACAATAGCCGTATACAGTGCTTTGCCAGTCGTCTCGTTAAAAGGGAACCCACAGGTTTCAAACATGCCCGCGACGATTTCACCGGTAGATGACGCAGAAGCGTCTACAATGGCAAGCGGGGCGTAATCTGAATGTGTTAAGTGATGGTCGATGGCGACTTTAACAGCCGCGCGTTCGTAAATGTCCAATCTGTCGTAAAAGAGCTTCGTTTCACCGCAGTCCACAGCAATGGCAAGCGCCCATTCTTTCGACTTTGCAGCCTCCACAGTCATCGGCGTTTCCAACCCGTCGAACAAAAACAATAAATTAGAGGGTATAGCGTCCTCTAAGACGATATACCCTTTTTTATTGTGGTGTTTAAGCCATTCACAGACGGCGATGGCAGAGCCCAAAGTGTCGCCGTCTGGAAAGCAATGCGGTAAGATGCAAATCGCACCGTCGGAAGCGTTTGAAACCGACTGGACAAGAGCCTTTATTCTCTCGTTTGATTGCATACTTTAATCCTCTTTTTCTTCCTCGCTCTCTTCTTCATCGTGCTTGATGTCGAGAGAAGTTAAAATATCGTTGATGTGCATACCGTGCTCCACAGAGTGATCCGCTTTAAAGATAGGTTCCGGCGTGTAGTGTAACTTAAGCTTTTTACCGAGTTCCTTTCTGATAAAGCCCTTTGCGCTGTTGAGTCCGGCAATGGTCATATCCACATTGTGTTTTGGATCAAAGCAACTCACGTAAATGGTTGCATACCTAAAATCACCGGTTACCTCGACGTAATTAATCGACGACAACTTAGAAATTCTAGGATCTTTAATTTGTTGCAGCATCAAGGTACTTACAATTTTCTTTATCTCTTCAGCTACTTTTTTAGTGCGTCCTGCTGACATAAGTACACCTTCTTTCAAATAAATCTTTAGCCTCGTTTGATTTCTTCGAGTACAAATGCTTCGATTTCGTCGTTCTCGATGAGGTCGTTAAAACCTTCGATGCCGACGCCGCACTCGTAACCGGTCGCCACTTCTTTAACGTCGTCTTTAAAGCGTTTTAGAGACGAAATTTTGCCTTCGTGAATGACGATACCGTCTCGAATAACGCGAACACTTGCGTTACGAGGCACTTTTCCGTTGAGGACGTAGCCACCTGCGATGACACCGCCAGGAATTTTAAAGGTTGCTCTTACTTGTATTCTACCCAGAACCACCTCTTTAAACTCAGGATCTAACATACCGTTAAGCGCTGTTTGAACATCGTTGATGGCCTCGTAGATAATGCTGTACGTACGGATGTTGACCCCTTCTTGCTCAGCAGTTGCCATAACGTTTCCAGACGGTCTGACGTTAAATCCGATAATGAGCGCGTCTGAAGCGGAGGCCAAGATGACATCAGATTCTGAAATGGCCCCGACGTTGGCGTGAACGATGTTTACGCGTACTTCTTCCGTGCTCAGTTTCAGAAGCGACTGCTTAATGGCTTCAACTGAACCATGGACATCTGCTTTAATAATAATGTTAAGGTCTTTAATAACCCCTTCTTGTATTTTAGAGAACAGGTCTTCAAGTGTAACGTGCATGTTTTTGTTAAGCGTTTTTTCTCTGTAATCCGCTGCTTGCTTCTCAGAAATTAAACGCGCTATTTTTTCATCAGGCGTTACATAAATCTTTTCACCTGCTTGTGGGATGTCCGTCAAGCCGTCGATTTCAACTGTTGAAGACGGGCCGATTTTCTTGACTTTCTTACCTCGGTCGTTGTACATCGCCTTGACTTTACCGTAGGTTGTACCGGCGACAACTGGGTCGCCCACAGACATGGCACCCTTTTCGAGGATAATGGTCGATACGGTTCCCCTACCCTTAACGACTTTGGCTTCGACAACTGTACCGATACCCAAACGCTCCGGATTGGCTTTGAGTTCAAGCATTTCGGATACCAATAAGACCATTTCAAGCAGGGTTTCAAGACCTTCTCCTGTTTTAGCCGATACAGGTACCGCGATGACATCGCCGCCCCACTCTTCAATAACAATGCCTCTGTCAGCGAGTTCTTGCTTCACGCGGTCGGGGTTGGCACCCGGCTTATCCATCTTGTTAATCGCGACGATAATCGGGACACCAGCTGCTTTAGAGTGGTCAATGGCCTCAATGGTCTGAGGCATAACACCATCGTCTGCTGCCACTACGAGAATCGCAATATCTGTTACCTTTGCGCCGCGTGCACGTAGCGATGTAAAGGCCTCGTGACCCGGTGTATCTAAGAAGACGATCTTTTCGTTGTTGTGAACGATTTCTGACGCACCGATGTGTTGCGTGATACCGCCGGCTTCGCCATCGGCCACACCCGTGTGACGAATGGCGTCGAGAAGCGATGTCTTACCGTGGTCGACGTGGCCCATTACCGTTACTACAGGGGCACGTTTCACCAAATCTTTCGGATCGTCTTCGAATTCGAGATCGTACGCCTCGACGTGGTTCTCTTCTTCAATGACTTCTACTTCCAGTGTGATGTTGTACTCCAGTGCCACAAGTGCCGCTGTATCAAAGTCGATGTTTTGATTGAGCGTGGCCATAATGCCCATGCCCATCAGCTTCATAATAATGTCATTCGGTTGCTTATGAATAACCTCTGCAAAGTCTTTGACCGTCATTTCAGCCGGCACAAAGATGGTTTCTCGCGTCAGTTTTTCTTCTAAGCGTTCCAACTTTTCTTTTTCACTTTTGTCTTTGTACTTACCGCTCTTTTGCTTCTTCTTTTTGCCGAAGTCGAACTTCTTGCGTCTATCTGAATCGTTGCTGTAGGTCATTTGCTCCTTCTTGATCTTCGTCGCTTTTTTAGACTTGTTTTCTAAGCGGTCTTTGTCGAAAGTGACCACTGTTTTTTCCTTTTTGGCCATTTTCTTTTTGCTCGGTGTCTTTTCAGCGATCTCAATCGTTGGAAATTCATCTTTTTTCTTAGTGTTGCGCGTGTCTTTTCTAAAGTCTTTTTTGTTGTCCTTGTTGTAACCACCACTTTTGTTTCGGTCGTTGTTGTAAGGACGATCCCCTTGAGGCTTTGATCTGTCACCATACGAACGATTCCCCTGCGGTCTGCTGCCTTGAGGCCTGTCGCCGTATGAGCGGTTGCCCTGGGAACGGTCCCCTTGCGAACGGTTGCCTTGAGGCCTATCGCCTTGTGGTTTGTCACCATACGAGCGGTTACCTTGCGGTCGATTGCCTTGAGGTCTGTCGCCATATGAGCGATTGCCCTGCGAACGGTTGCCTTGTGGTCGGTTGCCTTGTGATCGGTCGCCCTGCGGTCTATCACTATAAGAACGGTTACCTTGCGGTCGATCCCCTTGCGGGCGATTGCTTTGAGAACGGTCGCCTTGCGAACGGTTGTTCTGCTGACGATCGCCTTGTGGTCGATCCCCTTGCGACCTATTCTTGTAATTGCGGTTAGACTGGTTTCTGTTGCGTTCTTCCGCTTTTACTTCTTTTGTACGATCGTAAATAATTTTGTTATGTGTTTTCTTTTCGCCATTTGTCTTTTTATCAACGGGCTTTTTAGGCGAAAATCTGCCTTTTAGTTTAGAAACTTCCGAGTCCTCTAAGGCACTCAGATGATTTTTCACATCCATGCCCATTTTAGAAGCTGTATCGATAAGTTCTTTGCTGCTGATGTTTAATGCCTTTGCCAATTCATGGATTCGGGTTTTAGACATAGCTTCACCTCCGAATTATAGAGCGTCAATTTTCTCTATCAACGCTCTGGAAAATTTTTTGTTTGTCACGCCGAACAGTCCATAGTTGTGCTTCCCAATTGCTTCGGAAAGCGCTTCCTTCGAAGCTAAAATTCTATAACTTATTTGTTCGGATTCGCAAAGCTGTACCATCTTATTTCGGGTGGTCTCATTAATGTCTTCAGCGATAATAAGCAAAGAGACCTTGTGTCTCTTGATGTTTTCCGCACAGAGGGTTTCACCACAGACGAGACTGCCCGATTTTTTTGCAAATCCAAGCAAAGTTAAAATTTTATGCATCTTCTTTTAACCTTTCTTTGAGGTCTTCAAAGACTGTGTCTTCTACTTTACATTCAAGTGCTCGATTGAAGGCGTTTTTCTTAATTGCCAAATCAAAACAAGCTTTTGTGCCACATATATAAGCGCCTCGGCCATTTTGCTTGCCCGTGTAATCTACAAAGATTTCATTTTCTTTGTTTTTGACGACGCGAACAAGTTCTTTTTTAGGCTTTTGTACGCCACAGGCGATGCATTTCCTCATAGGTATTTTTTTCATTTACACGTCATCTCCATCCACTTCGTCTTCTTCGTATACCTCAGCTTCTTCGTATACGTCAACTTCTTCATATACTTCAGCTTCTTCGGCTTCAAGATACTCGATGTACTGGCTCTCACTCTTAATATCGATTTTCCACCCGGTCAACTTCGCAGCCAAACGCGCATTTTGACCTTCTTTACCGATGGCAAGTGACAACTGGTAATCTGGAACGACTACGAGGGCGGAGTTTTCGTCTTCATCGACTTCAACGCGCATCACCTTAGAAGGCGACAGCGCATTTGAAATCAAAATAGCCGGGTTCTCATGCCACTCGATAATATCGATTTTTTCACCTTGGAGTTCGTCGACGATGTTCTGCACGCGGCTGCCTTTTTGGCCGACACATGCCCCCACCGGATCGAGGTCTGGATTACTCGCGTAAACCGAGATCTTTGTTCTCGACCCCGGCTCTCTGGAAATGCCTCTAATCTCGACTTCACCGTCGTAAATTTCGGGAACTTCCAACTCAAACAAGCGCTTTACAAGAGCTGGATGTGTTCTCGATACGAATATCTGTGGTCCCTTTGTGGAATTTTTAACTTCTGTAATAACCGTTTTAATACGCGCACCTTGGATATACTGTTCATTGGGAATTTGTTCATTTTGCGCCATCAACGCTTCTGTTCTCCCCAATGTGATGTAGACGATGCCTTTGGAAACGCGGTGAATAACACCGTTGACGATTTCAGATTCGCGATTGGAATACGCCTCGTAAATCACGCCGCGTTCAGCTTCTCTAATCTTCTGAACGACCACTTGTTTTGCCGATTGCGCCGCAATTCTACCGAAATCTCTCGGCGTCACCTTTTCTTTTACAATGTCGCCAATCTCGTAAAAAGGTTCAATTTTTTTAGCGTCTTCAAGCGTTATTTGAACCCCTTCCTCCAGCACTTCTTCAGCGACAATTCTAACAGAGTAAACGTTGATTTCACCCGTTTCTCTGTTGAGTTCAACTTCAACATTATGTGTGGCACCAAAGTTATTTTTATAAGCTTTTACGACTGCGTCTTCAATGACATCGAACAGCATCTCACTTGAAATACCTTTTTCTTTTTCAAGCTCTTCTAAAGCGAGTAACAATTCTGTCTTCACAGTTCTCCCTCCTCTTGATCAAAATGGACGACAAGTTTTGTCACAGAAACTTTGCTTTTAGGTATTTCAATTCTGCCCATGGTTTCATGTGTAACAACGACATGACCGTCTACCAATCCCTCTAACGCGCCCGTTATCATTTTTTGGCCGTCAAACGGTTGAAACAGTTTAAGTTGAACTTCTTTCCCCTTAAACTTCTCAAAGTCTGAGTCCTTTTTTAAAACGCGTTCTACGCCTGGGGAAGTCACCTCTAAAAAGTACTGTTCCTCAATGGGATCGAGTTTGTCCAGCTTCCCGTTTAAATACTGGCTGACCAGTTGACAATCGTCTAGCGTCACCGGTTCTTCCTTGTCAATAGTTACTCTTAAATAACGATAGGGCCCTTCTTTGACAAATTCCACGTCGACGAGTTCAATACTTTGCGTCTTGACGTAAGGTGCTAATATGTCTTCGACAATATCAACGACTCTCCTCTTCTTCATAACTGTGCACACCTTCTTTCTCTATAAATTGAATCTTTATCTTTAACACATAACATCGTTGTTGAATCGTTTTCATCTCTCAATGCGCTCGAGAGGTATTTACAATAACAAAGAGTGGGATTTTAGCCCACTCTTTGTTGCCACATCTATTCACCGTTTTATTATAACATACCCATTTCTTTTATGCAAATGAGAATAGCGACAACTGGTTGTCCTCCGGCAGATCGTCAAAACAGCCATGTACTTTCATTGCTTCGATAACCGTTTTGGATACTTTGGTCAGGCGTCTGAAGTCTTCGATTGACAAGAACTCATGATTCTCCTTAATCACTTCCATCATACTTTCTGCCGCAGATGCGCCGACGCCTTGAAGCGCCAAGAACGGCGGCAAGATCTTCCCTTCGTGTATTTTGAACTGCGTCGCATGCGAGTGCTCTATGCTCACTTTCATAAATGACAGCCCCCTCGAGTACATTTCGTCTGAAATCTCGAGAATACCGTATAGATCGAGTTCTTTCTTCGTCGGCTTTTCAAGCTGTTCGAGCTCCTTCATCTTGGCGCGAATCACCTCTGCGCCTTTACAGATGAGATCAGCGTCAAAATCATCGACTTTAGTGGTAAAATAAGTCGCATAAAACGCCAGCGGGTGGTGCACTTTAAAATAAGCGATTCTCACAGACATCATGACATAAGCGACGGCATGTGCCTTGGGGAACATGTACTGGATGGTTTGACACGACGTGATGTACCAATCCGGCACGTTGTTTTGCTTCATCACTTCAATGTCTCCGTCCTTTAAACCACGGCCCTTACGAACGCTCTCCATAATTTTAAACGACGTCAGCGGTTCGAGGCCTTTTAAAATCAAGTAGTTCATAATATCGTCTCGCGTCGCAATAACGTCTTTAATGGTTACGACGTTGTTGCGCACCAAGTCCTGTGCGTTGTTGAGCCATACATCTGTACCATGCGATAGCCCCGAGATGCGCACGAGGTCTGAAAAAGTCTTGGGTTCTGTATCTTTGAGCATTTGCCTTACAAACTTCGTTCCAAACTCCGGTATGCCGAGACTGCCGATGTCGATGCTGTACGTATCATCCTGAATCCCAAGAGTTTCGGTGGTTGTAAATATTGCCATGGTATCGGGATCGTCTAGACGAATATCAAATACATTGACGCCGGTAAGCTCTTCCAGGTACTTAATAATCGTCGGCACATCGTGTCCCAGTATATCCAGTTTCAGCAGGCGGCCACTGATGGAGTGGTAGTCGAAGTGCGTCGTAATGACGTCGGAGTTCACGTCGTTGGCCGGGTATTGAATCGGACAGAACTCGTGTATGTCGTTTATCTGCGGCACGACCATAATCCCGCCGGGATGCTGCCCCGACGTTCGCTTGACACCGGTGAGTCCTTGTGCCAGACGTTCGACCTCATAGCGGTGGACATTGATGTTGCGCTCTTCAAAATATTTTTTAACGTAGCCGTAGGCAGTCTTTTCAGCGATGGTGCCAATGGTGCCCGCTTTAAACGTCTTCCCTTTACCAAAGAGCACCTCACAGTATTTGTGTGCGTTGGCCTGATAAATTCCGGCGAAGTTAAGGTCGATATCCGGTTCCTTATCGCCGTCGAAGCCGAGGAAGGTTTCAAACGGTATGTCGTGTCCTTCTTTGATAAGTGGTTTGCCACAAGACGGACAAATTTTATCCGGCATATCGACACCGGCACCGTATGAACCGTCGGTTATAAACTCTGAGAATTTACAGTGATCGCAAATATAATGCGGCGGCAGAGGGTTAACCTCTGTAATATCGCTCATTGTCGCCGCAAATGACGACCCGACGGACCCTCTCGATCCGACGAGGAAACCGTCTTCCAACGATTTTGTAACAAGCTTTTGCGCAATGATGTACATAACGGCGTAACCGTTGCCGATGATAGAAGTCAGTTCTCGCTCCAAACGACTTTCGACAATTTCCGGCAGGGGTTCCCCGTAGATACGCTTGGCTTTCGCCACACACATGGTTCTGAACTCTTCATCAGCCCCTTCGATGACTGGTGGGAATGTGCCCTTTGGCACGGGCAAAATGGCATCACACCATTCGCTCACGCGCTTGGGATTGTCTATAACGACTTCTTTTGCACGGTCGCCAAGGTAGTCAAATGCCGCCAGCATCTCATCGGTGGTTCTAAAATAAAGCGGCGCCTGATTGTCTGCATCACTAAAGCCGTTCCCCGCCATGAGTACGCGCCTGTACACTTCATCTTCCGGTTCTAAGAAGTGGACGTCACAAGTGGCCACTGTGAGTTTCCCAAGATCGTCACCAAGTGCTAGAATACGCTTGTTGATTGCCTCTAACTCATCGTAGCCGCGCACGCGACCGTTTGCCACCATAAATCCGTTGTTTTCAAGGGGTTGTATTTCGAGGTAATCGTAGAAGTCTGCAATTTCACGCACACGCGCTTCCGGCAGATTGTTCATCATCGCCTTATACAGCTCCCCCGCTTCGCAAGCACTGCCGTAGATAAGTCCCTCTCTTTTTTCAATGAGAAGGCTCTTCGGGATACGCGGCTTTCGATAATACGTGTTCAAGTTGGAATGCGAAACCATTTCGTAAAGGTTCTTTAGCCCGACTTGCGTTTTGGCTAAAATAATAATGTGATTCATATCGCGCATTTGATAGGGGAAGTTCAATCGGGCGTACGCGTTGATACCTTCCAGTGTCTCTACTTGAGCTTCCTTGAGCATTTCGAAAAACTTGACGAGCACGCGACTTGTCGCTTCTGCATCGGCAACCGCTCTATGGTGATCGTGTAAAGGAATCTTCAAAAACTTAGTTACCGCTTTTAGATTGTGTTTCTTTATGGCCGTTAACAACAGTCGGCTCAGTGCCAATGTGTCGAGAATCTTAGAAGTAAAGGGAATCTCGTAAACACCACAATAATGTCTGATAAACGCGCAGTCGAAAGTCGCGTTATGTGCGACGACGGGGACACCGTCTACAAAGGCCATAAACTCAGGCAACACTTTGTCAAGTGTCGGCATCCCCTTGACCATTTCATCGGTGATACCGGTGAGTTCTGTAATCTTAGACGGAATGTTGTACGTCGGGTCGATTAACTGACTGTAGCGATCGATAACGGCCCCTTTATGGATTTTTACAGCACCGATTTCAATAATCGTATGGTTGCAATAGGAAAACCCGGTAGTCTCGATATCGAATACCACATAGGTCTCGTCGAGGGCATACCCGTCGGCATCTGCGATCATATCGGTGACGTCGTCAATAAGATAGCCTTCTACGCCATACAGGACTTTGATGTCGTCCCCTGCGGCATCTGCAGCATCCGGGAAAGCCTGTAAGACACCGTGATCCGTAATCGCTATAGCAGGATGCCCCCACTCAATGGCGCGTTTGACAATTTTTTTAACCGACGTCATCCCGTCCATTTCACTCATGTTCGTGTGTAAATGCAGTTCAACGCGCTTTTCTTCTGCGGTATCCACACGCGGAATTTCTTCATGTCCCTTGTTTATCGACAAGATGTTGAGCACCTGCTCTTTGTCAAACGCATCGTATCGATTGACGCCCTCCACAATGTACCAGTTGCCCTTAACTAACTCCGATTCAATGGACTCAAAGTCTTTCTTCTTTAAAAAAGCCTTACAGGCAATGGCGTTGGACAAATCTGAGAGAAAGAGCTTTAAAATAAACTTGCCGCCTTTAATCTCACGCGACTCATAGGCGAGCAGCTTGCCTTCAATGGCATAGGTTTCTTCTTCTAAGCAAATATCGTCAACAGGCGTCGTACCGCGCTTGATTTTGTTCTTATACAACACATTGCCCTTTGGACGGTCCGAGGCAGATGACGTCGACTTAGCGGGTGAAGGTACCGGTTGTGCTACAGTGTTCTCATTAACCAATTGTTTGATTTCCTCTTCACGAGCTTCTTCATAGGCTTTAAGACCGTCTACATCGGCGTGTTTTGACGAGGTGGTAATGGCGTATTTCCGGTTGAGATTTTTCTCGCAAATCGTATTAATCAGCGATTCCGTATCGTATTGATGAAAGGTGTTTTCAAGCCCTTGGTCTTCAAACTCGATGTGAATGCCCCCCTCTGGGAAAGAAACTTCAGAGCGTTTTAATATGCTGGCCACAGCGGGGTTTTTACGTCTGACAACTTGTAAAATACTGTCCCAATAGGCGCCGACCCCGAGGGGTTCCCCGGTGAAGTCCACGCGCACGTCGCAGGTATTCACAAAAGAGAGATGTTTAAGAATGGTGTTTTTAAAGCGCGTCACATTGGCAGACGGGATAATCTGATCTGAGCTGAGTTGGATATTGAGATGTCGCGAGGCTTCCTCGTACTGTATTCGATGCACTTCGTAACTGCTGACTTTTAAATTTTTCTGGATCAATTGATCAAAGGGCATTCTACTCAAAACGCTCACCTTTCTATAGTGTACTTATCAATGGCCTCTAAAAGGGCCTCAACAACTTCTGATTCTTTTACTTTTTTGATGACCATGCCTTTCTCAAAGAGCAGAAACTCCCCGTTTCCGCCGGCGATGCCGATATCGGCTTCTCTGGCTTCACCCGGCCCGTTGACCGCGCAGCCCATAACAGCAACTGTCAGCGGCTTGTCAATGTGCTTAACGCGCTCTTCGACGAGGTTTGCAATGGTCACGAGATCGACTTGTGTACGCCCGCAAGTCGGGCAGGCGATAACCTTTACACCGAACTGGCGAATGTCCAGCACTTCGAGGATGCGCTTGGCCACATCGATTTCTCGCTCGGGTTCCCCGGCGAGGGAGACGCGAATCGTATCGCCAATGCCTTCGTACAGGGGGATACCGATGCCAATGGCAGACTTAATGGTCCCCGTAAACACAGTGCCCGCTTCAGTGACGCCCAAGTGAAGCGGGTACGTCGTCGCTTTGTGAAGCATCCGGTAGGCTTCTGCTGTCATTCGAACATCAGAAGATTTAATAGAAATAACAATGTCTTCAAAATCCAGTGCTTCTAAGATGCGCACATGATAAAGGGCGCTCTCAACCAGCGCTTCAGCTGTAACCCCGCCGTATTTTTCATAGATGCTGCGCTCCAAAGAACCGCCGTTGACGCCGATTCGAATGGGAATGCCTTTTGACTTCGCAGCGTCGACAACCGCTTTTACTTTTTCTTCACTACCGATATTACCCGGATTGATCCTAATTTTATCGACGCCCTGCTCAATTGCCGCTAAGGCCAAGCGATGGTCGAAGTGGATGTCCGCTACCAGCGGAATGTGTATCTGTTTTTTTATTTCGCCGATGGCCTCGGCAGCTTTCATATTGGGGACGGCGACGCGAACGAGTTCACACCCCGCTTCTTCAAGTCTTAAAATTTGTGCAACGGTGCTCTTAACATCCTCCGTTTTTGTATTGGTCATAGACTGAATGACAACTGGATGACCACCACCTAAGGCCACATTGCCCACTGTTACAGTTTTACGCATAATTGCCCCCTGTTAAAATCTCTGAATATCTCTAAAAGTCAGGAATACGGTGAGCATCAGCAACAGGACGATGCCGACAAAATGAACATACCCCTCTTTTTCTCTATCGATGGGCTTGCCTTTAATCATTTCTATTAAGACAAACACAATGCGGCCGCCGTCTAGCGCTGGAAATGGGAGCAAATTAAAGATGCCCAAGTTCACAGAAATGTACGCCGCTACGAGGATTAAATTTAAGATGCCCATTTTAGAGGCTTGACCAATGGCACTTACAATACCCACTGGGCCTGAAACGCCTTCTCTAATTTCTTTTTCACCTAAACGGGATAAGAATTCAAAAATGCCCATAAAAAACGTTTTAAACTGTTTACCGGCATTTTCAAATGCCTTTCCAAAATCTTTTTCGTACTTGGCCTGTATACCGATAACATAGCGACCGTTGACATCCTTTTCCGGCTGTATCTCCACAACTTTACGCTCAGTGCCGTTTACCACATCCAGTACGAGCCCCTCGCCCTTTGAAGTTTGTATCGCTTCTGTTAACCCCTCCCAGCTGTCGACGGGAATCTCGTTCACGGAAGTGATTTTGTCACCGGCAACCAAGCCCGAAGCAGCGGCAGGTGCATCGGGAACAACGGCCCCTACCGTATTAGACGGCGCGCCGATGGCAATGCCTAAAATCAGAAGCAAAACAAAGGCCAGTACAAAGTTCATAATGGCACCAGCCGCCAAGATAATCAAACGCTGCCAAGGTTTTCTATTGCTAAAACTGCGTTCGTCTGTCGATTCTTCATCTTCACCTTCCATTTTGACGTAACCGCCAAGAGGAATAGCCCTTAAAGCGTACAAGGTTTCAGGGCCTTGCTTTTTCAAAACTACCGGTCCCATTCCCACTGAAAATTCGTGAATGCGAACCCCGTATAACCGCGCCGTTATAAAATGTCCAAACTCGTGGACAATGACGAGGATGCAAAATATAATGACAAAACTCACTAAGGTCAATATCATAAGCTTCTCCTATTCTACTTTATTTGTCTTTTTGTGTACGCTCTAACTTCGGCGTCGATTTCAAGTATTTCTTCAAGGGACGGCCACGACTTCGTCTCATAACGGGTCATCGCTTTTTCTACCCCGGTTGCAATGTCATAAAAACCGATTTGTTCTTTTAAGTAGGCCTCGACCAACACTTCATTGGCCGCGTTGAGAACCGTTGGCAGTGCACCGCCTTCTGATATGGCCTGAATGGCCAAGCTCAAACACGGGAAGCGCTCAAAATCCGGTCGTTCAAACGTCAAAGCACCCATCGTCCCAAAGTCCAGTTTGGGAATGCTGTTGGGATGCCGCTCTGGGTAGTCCAAGGCATAGATAATAGGCAAACGCATATCCGGTACGCCGAGTTGTGCCACCACAGCACTGTCTTTAAACTGAACCATCGAATGGACGATGCTCTGTGGGTGTACCAACACTTCTATTTGAGAAGGGGGTACATTAAAGAGCCAGCGCGCTTCTATAAACTCGAGGCCTTTGTTCATCATCGTCGCCGAATCAATAGTGATTTTAGCGCCCATGGACCAATTGGGGTGCTTCAATGCTTCTCGAAAAGTCTTTTGGGCAATTTCGGCTTTTGTAAACGACCTAAACGCCCCACCTGACGCCGTGAGAATGATTTTATCCACTGCTTCAGGCGGTTCGCCATTTAAACATTGGAAGATGGCACTGTGCTCGCTGTCTACAGGAATCACAGGAACGCCTGCAGCTTGTGCCATAGGCATAATCAGATGCCCCGCTGTTACCAGTGTCTCTTTATTTGCCAGTGCTATGGTCTTTCCGGCTTCAATGGCCTTAACAGTAGGAAGCAAACCTGCATTTCCTACAATCGCCGTTACCACGACGTCTACAGCCTCGTGTGCAACCAACTCCAGAATTCCGTTGAGCCCGGCGGCAACGGTAATCCCCAGACCTTTTAAGGCTTCTGTGAGGGCCTCGTACTGATTTTCATCATAGACGACAACCACTTTCGGCTTGTAACGCTTTGCCAGTTCAATAACGCGCTCTATGCGATTGTAACAAGTGATGCCAAAGATCTCATAGCGCGCACTTTCTTCAATAATTTCAAGCGCTTGAGTTCCGACGGAACCCGTCGCACCTAATACGACTATCTTTTTCATTTTATCTCTCATTTCATTTATCCTAAATACATAAAAAGAGCACAACACTATGCGCTCAGCCCACTTAGAATACAGTGGCAAGAAGACTGCTGCAACAAGTCACATATCGACTTTTACAACAACACAACTAACTGAGGCATAACAATTTTGCTCTTATTATACCATTCTTTTCTCTATTCATAACGTAACTTTATCTTAAACTTTTAAACAACAAGCGTTGAGCCGAAAGTCTTCTCGCGAGTGTTCAACGCGTGAAGACGTCAGCGAAACGCGCTTTGATACACCGTAGGTGGGTCAAATGTTGTTGACGAACAACAAGCGTTGAGCCGAAAGTCTTCTCGCGAGTGTTTAACGCGTGAAGACATCAGCGAAACGCGCTTTGATACACCGTAGGTGGGGCAAATGTTGTTGACGAACAACAAGCGTTGAGCCAAAAGTCTTCTCGCGAGTGTTTAACGCGTGAAGACGTCAGCGAAACGCGCTTTGATACACCGTAGGTGGGGCAAATGTTGTTGACGAACAACAAGCAACCCATGACGTTCTGACGCGCTTCTTGACATCCGTTCAAAAATGTTACGCCGTAAAAGTCATGTACAATACCATGGTGTAGTACACCAGTGGCATGGTGACAATTATGCTGTCAAAACGATCGAGCACACCGCCGTGGCCGGGCATAATTGTGCCAAAGTCTTTAATGTGATAGACGCGTTTAATTTTTGAAGCCATTAAATCGCCCATCTGTGAAAGGATGCTACCGAAACATCCGAGGACGACGGCATATACTAAAAAATCCGGATTCAAAATATAAGCGTAGATGCCACTAGCAAGTGTTGCAAATACAACACCCCCTACAGAGCCTTCCACGGTTTTATTAGGGCTGACCTTTTTAATAAGCGGCGTTTTGCCAATGAGTTTGCCCGTGAAATAAGCAAAGGTGTCGGAAACAAAAGCAATAATGAATGGGTACCACAAGAAGAAGTTGTCACCCACACGGTCTATCTTAACAATGTGTGCCAAACTGAAGACGACGTAAAAAAAGCCGAGCAAGGTCAAAGCCACACCAGTCAATGAAAGGCGGTCAAACACAGTCATTCCCATGAGGAAGAGCACTAAGAATGTAATAAGAAATGTAAAATAAGCTTCTCCCCAGTTCATGTAAAGTCCTACGAACCATAAAAGTGTCGTCGCCATAGGTAACTTTTTAGCAACTCTTTGGTCTGTGAAAATTTTAAGGTACTCGTGCAATCCGATCAGACTCAGCAGCACTGTTGCCACGAGCAAATAAGTGCCGCCCTTAATCAATACAATAAACAGCAATGGCAGTGCCACCAAAGCCGATACGATACGTGTCTTCATTCTACTCCCCTATCTAAACGCCACCAAAGCGCCTATGCCGTCCCCCATACCTCTCAAGTGCTTTTCGATAGACTTCTGGTGTGAAGTCCGGCCAAAAAACGTCTTCAAAGACAAACTCGGTATACGCCATTTGCCATAACATAAAATTGCTAAGGCGCTGTTCGCCGCTTGTCCGTATAAGCAAGTCCGGCTCAGGCATGCCACTTGTGTAGAGATGGGATTCAAACAGCGCTTCGTCAATGGCTTCTACATCCACTTCCCCCGCTTCAACAGAGGCCGCAATTGCCTTTGTCACCGTTAATATCTCATCTCTCCCCCCGTAGTTCAAGGCAATATTAAAGTTCATACCGTCGTTGTTCTTTGTCTTTTCAAGTGCTTTTTCGACTTCACCCACTTGAAAAGCCGGCAGTTTGGTATAATCACCCAATATGTTGATCTTTACGTTATTTTCATGTATTTCATCGATTTCAGAGCGCAAAAACTTGACCAAAATTTTCATCAACCCCTCCACCTCTTCAGCAGGACGACGCCAGTTTTCCGTCGAAAAAGCATAAAAGGAGATATAGGGTATTCCGAGTTTTTGACTCTCAATGACGATTTTCTTCAGCGCTTCTGTCCCTGCATTGTGTCCGAAAAGTCTGGGGAGGCCCCTTTTTTTCGCCCACCGACCGTTGCCATCCATAATAAAAGCCACATGTCTTGGCAGTTCTGTCAAGCGCACACTTTTCTTTTTTTTAAAAAACATACATCACCTCAAAGTGTCGCCGACACGCGTGTGCTGCACGTCCAGTAGCTTTAAATGCCCCATATGGTGACTTATTCAACAAATGCTCAGTGCCACGTGTTTTTTCAAGCGCCAACTTGCATCATTTGACATGGGCGGTAAAGTCTATAGACGTTACAATAGGCTAACTTCTCCTAATTAAGAATGGTTTTCCGAATTGCTATTCACGAAAACCATTCCCTTTTACTACACTTCTAATATTTCTTCACTTTTAGTTGAAACCAATGTATCGATTTCAGCAACCTTTTCGTCAATCATCTTCTGGATATCTTTTTCTCCTGAAGTCAACTCATCTTCGGTAATCTCTTTTGATTTTTCCATTTTTTTAAGCTGATCGATGGCTGTTCTTCTCTCGTTTCTCAAAGCGATTTTCGAATCTTCGCCAAGTTTTTTTACTGTTTTAGTGAGCTCTTTACGACGTTCTTCTGTGAGCATCGGGATAACCAAACGAATGACTTTCCCATCGTTTGCCGGGTTAATACCGAGGTCGGCCATCTGAATCGCCTTCTCAATATCGGTGAGCACTGTGGCGTCATAAGGTTGGATTTGAAGAATTCTAGGTTCCGGCACTGAAATACTCGCCAATTGTTTGATTGGCGTCTCTGCGCCATAGTATTCAACTTTTACCTTGTCTAAAATAAGCGGGTTGGCTCTACCGGCTCTAATGTGTGTCAATTCATCTTTTAGCACGCTAACGGTCTTGTTCATTTTCTCTTCTAGTTGAACGTGAACTGAATTTTTCATCAATTTGCCTCCTCGATTATAGTACCTACATTTTCACCTGAACACGCTTTAAGAATGTTTTCAGGCTGATTCAAGTCAAAGACTGCGATTGGAATCAAATTGTCCATACACAACGTAATGGCCGTGAAATCCATAACCGCAAGTTTTTTATTGAGCACTTCTGAGTAATCTAGTTTGTCGTATTTTTTAGCATCTGGATTTATCATTGGATCGGCGTCGTACACACCGTCGATGCGCTTAGCCAGCAATATGAGCTCTGCGTCCATCTCCGCCGCCCTCAATGCCGCTGTGGTATCCGTTGAGAAAAACGGACTGCCTGTACCGGCTGCAAACAGCACGACTTTGCCTTCACTCAAATAAGACACCGCACGTTCTCTATTATAAGATTCTGCCAACTGCGTCATAGCTATAGCGCTCATAACCACATTGGGGACATTGTTGTATTTAAGCGCATCCGCCATAGCGAGGGAATTCATAACTGTTCCCATCATGCCCATGTAGTCGGCGGTCGTTCTCGTCATATTTTGACTGCTTCTGCCGCGCCAAAAATTACCTGCGCCAATGACAACTGCCACTTCCACGCCCTTTTCTGTCATCGTCTTGATGTGCGTGGCAATGCGGTTGACCATTTCGCCGTCAATACCAAAGCCTTTTCCGCCTGCAAGGACTTCTCCACTAAGCTTAAGAACGACTCTCTTATATTTAAGATCCAAAATAAACCCTCCATTCCTTATTCTATTTTACAGCAACTTTCATAAACGTTCAAGAAAGATTCTCTATTCCTTAAAAAAGAGAACACAGCTGTGTTCTCTCTTATTTAAACAACAAGGTTTGAGCTCAAAACCATTTCGCAACACTTAGAAGCAAAATGCAATGAACTCAAGTGTCTTAACACACAAAATGTTGTCGTTTGCAAGTATGGTGTGAAATCACATCGCCCTAAGACATCGTGTCCACTTGGTGCTTTTTATTAGCTTTGTAATTGCTTCGCAACCTCTTCAGCAAAGTTTTCAGATTTTTTCTCTAAACCTTCGCCGACTTCAAATCTTGCAAATCTTCTGATAGAGATGTTTTCGCCGATCTTAGCGATTTTCTCTTTTAAAAGTTGATCGATAGTCTTGTCTGGATCTTTGATGAACGGTTGCTCTAACAGACAAACTTCTTTGTAGTATTTTGCAATTCTACCTTCAACCATTTTTTCAACGATTTTTTCAGGTTTGCCTTCGTTAAGCGCTTGGTTTCTAAGAACTTCTTTTTCTTTTTCAATCGCTTCTTGCGGTACTTCTTCGATTTTTACATATTGAGGGTTTGCTGCTGCAACTTGCATTGCAACGTCTTTTGCAAACTCTTGGAACTCTTCGTTTTTAGCGACGAAGTCTGTCTCAGAGTTAATCTCTACGATAACGCCGATTCTACCGCCGTGGATGTATGAGGCAACAATACCTTCAGCTGCGATTCTGTCCATTTTTTTGTTGGCTTTAGCAATGCCTTTTTCTCTTAAGAACTTCACCGCTTCTTCCATGTTTCCTTCTTTTTCAACGAGCGCTTTTTTACAGTCCATCATGCCTGCGCCTGTTGTTTCTCTTAGCTCTTTTACCATAGCTGCAGTAATAGCCATTGTAATTCCTCCTTAAAAATCGTTTTAAAAAAGGTAAGAGCGCACTCTTACCTCTCTTTTATATGACTTGACCTTAAGCGTTTTCTTCTTCAGTTGCAGCAGGCTCTAATTGCTCACCTTGGCGCGCTTCGATTACAGCATCTGCCATTCTGCCTGCAATTAATTTAACCGCGCGGATTGCGTCGTCATTACCAGGAATTACGTAATCAACTTCATCCGGGTCACAGTTTGTATCGACGATTGCAACAACTGGAATACCTAATGTCTTAGCTTCTTTAATCGCAATTCTTTCTTTCTTAGGGTCTACCACGAAAATTGCACTTGGCAATTTAGGCATTTCTTTAATACCGCCTAAGAATCTCTCTAATCTTTCTTTATTGGCTCTTAATTTGAGAACTTCTTTTTTTGGAAGCGCTTCAAATGTGCCGTCTTCTTCCATTTTTTCTAATTTGAACAACAAGTCGATTCTCTTCTTAATCGTCTTGTAGTTGGTTAACATACCACCTAACCATCTTTGGTTAACATAGTAGATGCCTGCTCTTTTAGCTTCCATTTCGATTGCTTCTTGAGCTTGCTTCTTTGTACCTACAAATAAAACAGTACCGTTTTCTTCTGCTACACTTCTGATGAAGTTGTAAGCGTCATCAATTTTACCAACTGTTTTTTGAAGGTCGATAATGTAAATACCGTTTCTTTCTGTGAAGATGTACTCAGCCATTTTCGGGTTCCATCTTCTCGTTTGGTGACCAAAGTGTACACCGGCTTCAAGCAATTCTTTCATTGATACTACTGACATGCTTTTTCCTCCTAAAATTTGTTTTTAACCGCCCCGACAGTCATCGTACGAAGAGACCTTTCGGCAACTTCAACGCACTCGTCATCGGGTGTGTTTTCATACCTTTGACATTATAACATAAGGGCCTTTAAAAGACAATGTTAAATTTACTTTTTTATGTGCATC